>NZ_NGLK01000001.1:0-132449 GCF_002141235.1 Enterococcus sp. 3C7_DIV0644
GTCTTTTTGGTTTCTTTTTTCATTTAAATGATTTACTGTTAAAATAAAGAAAAGAACAAATAAACCAAAGGGAGCGATTTTTATGTCAAAACGAGTCATTGTAATGAACTTTGATGCTAGTGCCAAAGCGTATCAAGCCTTTTCTGAAGTGAAACGGATGCATATGGAACGAAAGATCAAAGGAGAGCAAATGGCGGTTCTTACCCACACCAATGAAGGCGTGCATCAATTTAAAGTCGAGGATTTTCTTGATTTTACTGGAAACAATAAGACATCAACTGGTGGTTTGATCGGGATGCTCGTTGGTGTGTTAGGTGGGCCTTTGGGAATCATGTTGGGCTGGTTTGGCGGTAGTATGATCGGTGCTACTCGTGACGCAAAAGAGATCCAAAATGCGCAAATGCTCTTCGAACACGTCGGAAACCAAATTGGTGTAGGCGATACGGGGTTATTATTGATTGCCGATGAAGAGGACAATCGTCCTTTGAACCAACTGATCATGAATGAATTAGGCGGTGACATCACTCGTTTTGACTACGATGATGTCGAGGCAGAGATCGAGACGGCCAAAAAAGTCGAAGAATCCACCAAGGCACGTGTTCAAGAGGATTGGAAAAATTCCCATAACGATGAATCCGATAGCCAATCCGAGAAATAAAAACCGCAAGCTTCAATTGCAACTTGATTTCTTTTCCGCTAAAATTGGAAAGAGATGAAAGGAAAGAAGCTTATGGAATTAGAATTTTTAGGAACAGGTGCTGGAGTGCCTGCGAAACATCGAAACGTGACCAGCACTGCGTTACGATTATTAGATGAACGCAATGCCGTTTGGCTTTTTGATTGTGGCGAAGGGACACAAATGCAGATCTTGCATTCTACGATTAGACCGAGAAAGATTGAAAAAATCTTTATTACCCATCTTCATGGTGATCATATTTATGGATTGCCAGGATTGATCAGCAGCCGCTCCTTTCAAGGCGGAGACACACCTCTAGAGATTTATGGACCCAAGGGGATCAAAGCATACATTCAAACCGTTTTGCGGATTTCTCAGACGAAAGTCAGCTATCCATTGCATTTTTTTGAGATTGAAGAAGAAGGGATTCTTTTTAAAGATCAGCAATTTGAAGTATCTTGTCTGCGCCTTGATCACGGGATTGATAGTTTTGGCTATCGTATTGTCGAAGCAAGCCATCAAGGGGAGTTGCAAGTGCAAGCATTGCTTGAACTTGGGCTGAAACCTGGTCCTGTCTTCGGACGTTTGAAAAAAGGTGAAGTAGTTACCCTCGATGATGGTCGTCAAATCAATGGGGCAGATTTTTTAGGTCAAGCCAAAAAAGGACGGATCGTGACAATATTAGGTGACACCCGTAAATGTCAAAACGCCGTGCTTTTAGCGAAAGATGCGGATGTTTTGGTACATGAAAGTACCTTCAACAAAGAAGAAGCCAAGTTGGCTCGCGCTTATTTTCATTCGACGACGCGACAAGCTGCTGAAGTTGCCCAAGAAGCTCACGCCAAGCGTTTGCTATTGACCCATATCAGCGCGCGCTATGTTGGCAAAGATATTACAAATTTAGTAAATGAAGCAAAAGAAGTATTTCCGAATACGTTGATCGTCAAAGATTTTGATATTGTCGAGATCCCTTTTGCCGGAGAGGAAGAATCAGATGAACTTGGAGAATAAAGTTGTCGTTGTAACAGGTGGTTCTGCCGGACTTGGAGAACAAATCTGTTATGAAGCCGCAAAACGTGGTGCGATCGTCGTGACTTGTGCCCGGAGAACGAATTTGATCGGAAAAGTCAAAGAACAATGTATGGAATTAAGCGGCAAAGAAGCGTATGCGTTTCAATTGGACGTAGCAAATCCTGAAAGCGTGGAGCGCTTATTAGAAAAAATCAGTGAGAAAGTCGGAAAGATCGATGTCTTTGTCAATAATGCTGGCTACGGGATCTTTCAAGAGTTTACAGAGATGGATCCTGCGGTCATCCGTAATATGTTTGAAGTCAATGTACTTGGGATGATGGTTTTGACTCAGCAAGTTGCGATTCAAATGGCTGAACAAAAGCATGGTCATATCATAAACGTTGCTTCAATTGCGGGTAAGATAGCTACGCCGAAGACCGCAGTTTACTCTGCAACGAAATTTGCTGTACTTGGTTTTTCTAACGCCTTACGTTTAGAACTAAAACCACTGGGGATTAACGTAACAACGGTCAACCCAGGGCCGATCGAAACGGCATTCTTTGACCAAGCAGATCCTAGCGGTAGTTACTTATCATCGGTGGGCAGCCTTGTCCTTGAACCAAACAAATTGGCACAAACGATCGTCAAAGCCATGATTCATCCAAAACGAGAAATCAATCGCCCACATATTTTAGGGGCGGCAGCAAAACTGTATACACTGTTTCCTGCAATCGGGGATTATATGGCAGGAACGATGTTCAACAAAAAATAGGAGTTGAAACCCATGAAAAATCAATGGCGTGTTATCGTTGGTATTTTACTGATTTTAGTGATCGTTTTATTTGCGGTTGCAAACAATATGACTGTTCCGATCAATTTTGGCTTCACAACGATTCAATCGCCACTGATCTTAGTCATTATTGGTTCTGCTTTGTTAGGCGCATTGATTTTGTTGCTGGTTTCCACAAGTGCAATGTTCCGTCAAAAAAAAGAACTAAAACAATTGAGAAAAGAGCTCTCGGATTATCGCACGAATAACGAGAAAGTTCTGCAAGATGAACGAGAAGCCTTGGAACGAGAATATACCAACAAGCAGGCGGAGTTAGCAGCTAGGCAGCAACAACTCGACGATCAAGAAGCGCAACTTTCGTCACGTGCTGCAGGCGCCTCAACGCCGCCAACGATTGATGAAGAAATGAAGTCTTTTGAATCGCAAGCCTAGAATACATGAGAGCAATTAAGAAAAGAGTTTGCCGGCGCATCGTTCGCTGCAAGCTCTTTTTTGTGACATGAAAAAATAAATTGTTTCTTTCGTTGTTTTTCCTTTTTACATAAACTTTGCTATAATAACCTAGTTAGGAGTGATTTGGTGAAACGTGCAAATTTTCATTGGGTGCGACCGCAAGATAGCGAAGCTACCCCTGTATTTAAAGAATTGATCCAAGCAAGAAAGATTCCTGAGCGCATCGGCGCGTTGCTATGGCAAAGAAATATTCGAACAGCAGAAGCGCTAGACGCTTTTTTATCAACGGATCTGCAATACCTTCATGATCCGTTTCTCTTTCATGATATGGATAAGGCCGTGGAACGGATCCATGAAGCCATTTTAAATGGTGAGCGGATCTTGATTTATGGCGACTATGACGCAGATGGGATTACGAGCACCACCGTATTAAAAGAAACACTGGAGTTGCTAGGGGCTGAAGCTGAATATTATCTGCCCAATCGCTTTTCAGATGGGTATGGTCCCAACATAACTGTCTATCAAGATAAAATTGCGGCAGGGACTCAATTGATCATCACCGTTGATAATGGGGTATCTGGACATGAGGCAATTGCTTATGCTCAAGGGCAAGGGGTCGATGTGATCGTGACGGATCACCATGAACTTCCTGCAGAACTCCCAGAAGCCTTTGCCATCGTTCATCCCCGTCACCCTGAAGGAAACTATCCGTTTGGTGATTTAGCGGGAGTCGGTGTCGCATTTAAAGTGGCTTGTGCCCTATTAGAAGAAGTGCCCGTCGAACTGCTGGACCTTGTTGCAATTGGGACGATTGCTGATATGGTTTCTTTGACAGATGAGAATCGACTACTAGTCAGCAATGGCCTGAAAATGATCCAACAAACTGATCGGCTTGGTTTGAATGAGTTGTTGACGGTCAGTGGGTTGAAAAAACGAACAGTCAACGAAACCGATATTGGTTTTGCTGTTGGCCCCCGCCTCAATGCAATTGGTCGGTTGGAAGATCCTAATCCTGCTGTTCGTTTGTTAACCACATTTGATGAAGAAGAAGCAGTAACCTTAGCCAAGACATTAGATACGATCAATCAGCAGCGAAAAACTTTCGTTGAAGAAATCATGAAAGAAGCGCAAGAAAAAATCGACCCTGCCAATCATGTTCATCTGGTCGTAGGTGATAACTGGCACGAAGGGGTTTTAGGAATCGTAGCTGGACGTATCATGCAAAGTACCGGACAGCCCGTGATCGTTTTGACCAAAAAAGAAAATGGGTTAGCAAAAGGGTCAGGTAGAAGTGTCGCTGCGTTGAATCTATTTGAAATGTTGGCTACGATGAAAGACATGTTTACCAGTTTTGGTGGTCATCATGCGGCGGTCGGCTTAAGTATCCCGATTGATCATTTGGACATGTTACAAGCTCAGATGAATCGCTATGTGGAAGAAAATGGAATTGATCTTAGTCAGGGAATCCCCTTAGCGATCGATGAGGAACTGCCATTGGCGGAAGTATCGATCAACTTTATTGAGTCTTTAAACGTTTTAGCGCCTTTCGGAACGGACAATCCGTTACCGAAATTTCTGTTTTCCAATTTATCGACTCAAAATGCCCGCCAGATTGGTACCGAAAACCAGCACTTGAAGTTAGTGATGACAGATGAGTCCAATCTACAGCTAGATGTGATTGGCTTTGGTTTTGGAAAAGACTCAGTAGAGTTTGAAAATGATCGACTATCGATCGTTGGTCAGCTTTCAATCAATGAATGGAATGGCAACAAAAAACCGCAGCTGATGTTGGATGACTTTGCAGTGGAAGGGCTGCAGTTGTTTGATTATCGTTCGAAAAGGAGTCGGCAAGGTGTCTCTCTGGGAAATGAAACATTAGGGGTCGTTTTCAATAAGAAACTGCCTCGAGAGCTGCAAGGATTTTGTGGACAAACGATCTTATTCGACTCGGTGGCTGCTGTGAAAGATACATTTTGTGCTGGTCCGTTCCAAGAGATCGCGTTTTTAGATTGTCCTGCTGATATTGCTGTGATCAAAGAGGTCGTTCAAGCGCTTCATGCTTCAAGAATTGCGTTTGTGTTTTACTCGACGGAAGATGCCTATTTAGACGGGGTAGGCACCAGAGAGCAATATGGTCGGCTTTTTCAATTGATCAAGCAGCAGCCTCGTTTGGATATTCGCTACAAATTAAAGATGGTCGCTAACTATCTAAAAATTCCAGAAAAATTACTTATTTTTATGATTCAGGTGTTTTCTGAGCTGGAATTTGTTACAATACAAGATGGTGTTTTGAATAAAACGGCTGATCCTGTTTCTCGTCCGCTGACAGAGAGTCATTTGTATCAGCAACGACAAAAAATGATCAAAACAGAAGAATTTTTATTAATGAGTGATTTATCAACCCTACGTCAGTGGTTGACAGTCTAGGAGGAAAAAAAATGGATTTAAAAGAGTATATTGCTAGTATTCCGGATTATCCCCAAGAGGGAATTATTTTTCGGGACATCTCGCCGCTAATGGCTGATGGAGAAGCGTATCGTTATGCGACACAGCAGATCGTTGAGTATGCACAAGAAAAAGGCATCGATATGGTGGTAGGACCAGAAGCCCGCGGATTTATCGTTGGTTGCCCAGTTGCGTACCAGTTAGGTGTCGGCTTTGCCCCAGTACGTAAAAAAGGCAAATTGCCACGGGAAACCATTGAAGCAGAGTATGAAAAAGAGTATGGCGTGGATGTTTTGACGTTGCATGCCGATGCTATCAAACCAGGACAACGTGTCCTGATTTGTGACGATCTACTAGCAACTGGCGGAACGATCAAAGCAACGATTGAACTCGTAGAAAAACTAGGCGGTATCGTTGTGGGCTGTGCCTTTTTGATCGAACTAATGGATTTACATGGAAGAGATAAAATCCAAGGTGTTGAAATCAAGACGTTAATGGAATACTAAAAAAGAAGAAACAAAAAAGGACTCGCAGGAGTCCTTTTTTGTTTCTTCTGCCTTATGGCGTATGTAGGGGAAGGATCATGGTTCGTAACGATAAAAATCATGATCGTGATAATAATGGCGGTTACGTTTGCGCTCTGCTTGGCGGAATTTCTTTTCATCCCATAGCATGAACCAAAGCATCATTAGAGGACAAAAAATCAGAACAGCACTTAGAACGCCAAAATAGCCAATAACAATACCCATCAATAAAACCCATAACATAAAACCAAATCGACGAACTGCTTTCATCTCATTCACTCCTTAAATAATACGAACTTATGTTTGTATACTTATTATACGAATGTTTGTTCGGTTTGTAAAGAGGAAAGAAAAAAAATCTTCGTAAAAACGAAGATTTCCTAGTCAGCTCGTTGAGCATCAAAGCAGATGTCGATACAACCCAACAACCAATCCTAAAATCGTTACGTCAGGCAAAATGATTGGTTCTAAGTAATCATTTTCCGGTTGTAAACGAATGTAATTCTTTTCTTTATAGAATCGTTTGCAAGTAGCTTCATCTTCATCTGTCATAGCGATCACAATATCACCATTTTGCGCACTTTGTTGTTTGCGAACGATCACTTGATCGCCGTCAAGGATGCCAGCATTGATCATACTTTCTCCTCGGATCGTCAACATAAACAAACTACCGGTACTATTTGCTAAATCTGGCGGAATCGGAAAGAAATCGGATGCATCTTCCACTGCTAAAATCGGTTCTCCCGCAGTTACGACACCAAGCATCGGAATGGATGCTGGCTGAACATCGATTTTTTCAAGACCGGAAGAAGTTAATTCAATGGCTCTGGGTTTTGTAGGATCTCGCAAGATCAACCCCTTTTTTTCAAGTCGGGACAAATGGCCATGAACAGTTGAGGTAGAAGATAACTGAACGGCTTCGCCAATTTCGCGAACAGTCGGCGGATAGCCTTTTTCAGTGACACGGGTATGAATGAACTTAAGAATTTCGATTTGTCGATTTTCTGTTCGTTTTGCCAAAACTGACACCTTCTTTCATTTGATAACATTAGTGTACCATAGGTATATCGAATATTCAAACAAATGTTCGCTTTTTACACTATTGTTTTTATTCGCTAGTTTGTAGTAAAATCAAGAGGGAAAAGGAGGAACGAATATGCTATCTCAAGAAAAATTAGCTCGAATCAATGAACTTGCCAACAAGAAAAAAACAGAGGGTTTGACTGAGGCAGAAACGAACGAACAAAAAGTTCTACGTGACGAGTATTTAACCGCCTTTCGTGGAGGAATGCGTCACCATATCGAAGGAATGAAGATCGTTGATCCTGAAGGTGCTGATGTGACACCAGAGAAATTAAAAGATATTCAAAAGAAAAAAGGTCTCCACGGCAGATAATTGTGAATTCCTTTTCATTGCTATTGAAATAAGCATCTGAATCACGTATAATAAAAGATGTAATAAAGGTAAAAAAAACCTAAATTAGGAGGAACTACCATTGTTTGATAAAATCGATCAATTAGGAGTGAACACCCTTCGTACATTAAGTATCGAAGCCGTACAAAAAGCCAATTCAGGACATCCAGGATTACCGATGGGGGCAGCACCCATGGCCTATGCCTTGTGGACCAAACACTTGAAAGTCAATCCAACGACTTCTCGCAAGTGGGTGGATCGTGACCGTTTTGTTTTGTCTGCTGGACACGGTTCGGCGTTATTGTACAGCTTGTTGCATGTGTCTGGTTACGATGTGACCATTGAGGATCTAAAAAACTTCCGTCAATGGGATAGCCGCACGCCAGGACATCCAGAAGTCGATCACACAGACGGCGTGGAAGCAACCACTGGACCTTTAGGACAAGGGATCGCCATGGCAGTCGGTATGGCAATGGCCGAAGCCCACTTGGCTGCAACCTACAATCGCGACAAGTATCAAGTCATCGATCACTATACCTATGCCTTATGTGGCGATGGGGATTTGATGGAAGGTGTTTCGCAAGAAGCTGCATCCATGGCGGGTCACATGAAATTAGATAAACTGATCGTCTTGTACGATTCAAATGACATTTCCCTAGATGGTCCGACTTCAAAAGCCTTTACAGAAAATGTCGGTGCGCGTTTTGAAGCGTATGGCTGGCAACACATTCTCGTTGAAGACGGCAATGATTTAGAAGCAATCTCAAAAGCGATCGACGAAGCAAAAGCTGAAAGCGACAAACCAACCTTGATCGAAATCAAGACTGTGATCGGATACGGTGCGCCAAATCAAGGCACCTCTGCCGTTCATGGTGCGCCGATCGGTGCCGAAGGCATTTCTGCAGCTAAAGCGATTTATGGTTGGGAATACCCAGAATTTACCGTACCTGAAGAAGTTGCCGCGCGCTTCAAAGAAACCATGATCGATGAAGGGCAAAAAGCTGAAGCCGCTTGGAACGAAACCTTCCGTGCCTATGAAGCAGCCTACCCAGAACTTGCTGCGCAATTCAAACAAGCCTTTGCGGGTGAATTGCCAGCAGATTGGGATGCAACATTACCAAGCTACGAAGTTGGCAGCTCACAAGCTAGTCGGGTTTCTAGCAAAGAGATGATCCAAGCCTTATCCAAAGCCGTCCCTAGTCTCTGGGGTGGATCGGCTGACCTTTCTGGCTCCAACAACACGATGGTGGCAGCAGAAAAAGACTTTGAACCTGGCCAATACCTGTCTCTTATACACATCTAGATGTGTATAAGAGACAGCTATTTGTAAGCTTAGTATGATGGGCTTCTTTCGCAAAATTTTTACCCTTTCTTTTTATAAAAATGCTTATTTTTAGTCAATAAAACGTAAAATTAATAAGAAAATTCACCTATTGGTGAAAAATAATATTTCAAATCTGTGAAAATCATCAGTATAGTGAACTTTGTCAAAAGTTATAAGTCTTTCTCTGCTATTTTACGAATGACAGAAAAAGCGTTGCACAACTCAAATGATTCTGAAACGATCTCAAAATCATTTTTGTTAACGGGTCTTAGGCAAACGCTGTTTTGAAAAGATCACTTATAAGACGTGGCAAGTATAGAGGAGGAGGGAGAATGAAAGGAGAAAAGGTATGGAAATTAGTTCGTATGGTTCTGTTTTGCACTCTTTTTTATGGGATAACTATTTCTACGGCAGCGGTGAATGCTCAGGAAGTGCAGTCGGTTGAAACAGAAAGCTCTGTGCTCTTTACCGGTGTTTATGAGCCTATTGGGCAACCCGAACCAGCACCGCCAGCAGGCCCTACAGAGAATATATCGCCACCAAACAAGGTAGCAAAACCAGGTGGTATTTTACCAAAGACCAACGAGACAAGAACTTACGGCGTAATCTTTCTTGGATTACTGCTTGTACTGGTTGTATTGTATGTGCAATATACCAAACATCGATCAAAATTTGTGATGGTTAAAAAGAAAAGACAAATAATTTGAAAGCAGGGATTAATTTGAAATTCGTACGATTTGCATCGGCAGCTGTTTTAGCTGCAACTTTATTTACTATTAGCGCGGAAGCCTTCGCTACTGAGAGTGTAACAAACCATGATACAGAAGGGAAAGTTCTCTTTGTACCAAACGATAGCGAAGCGACAGTGGTTCAACCACCAAATCCTGGTCCTAATGGTCCAGATGTAGAGATCAATCCAGTCGGCCCGGAAGGACAAACGGGACCATTGACGATTGCTTACGCACCTACGCTTAATTTCGGTGAGCAAGTGATTTCTAATACCGATCAAGAATATAAGCTAGTGGCTGAATTACACAAGCTAAAAGACGCGGAAGATAGTGAAGAAAGAGTTCCATATGTTTCATTTGCTCAAGTCCAAGATACGCGTGGGACAAATGCTGGTTGGGACTTAAAAGTTTCCTTAAGTGCTTTTGAATCAGGAACACAGAATAATGAACTGACTGGAGCAAGAATTCGTTTTAATTCGCCAAAATTGGAATATAACGGAAGCAACCAAGAAAATGAGCCACAAATTCATGCGGATGGATTGATTTTAGATGCTACAAATAGTGAACGTTCGGTTCTGACTGCTGCTCAAACAAAAGGTGCTGGCGTATCGTCAGTCGTTTGGGGCGATCAGGAAGAAATCAATCGACAAGTAGAAGCAGGTGCAGAGGTTGTTGAAAATGCTGGAATCGAGTTACTTGTTCCTGGATCAACAGCAAAAGACGCTGCTCTTTATGAAGCAACTCTTACTTGGACTTTGGCTGCAACAGCTGGACCGGACGGAGAAACGGTTGAGTAACTTGGTTTTGTACTGAATAAAAAAAGAAAGAAGGAACTAGAAATGAAAATGATTCGTTTAGCTACGGTCGCTGTATTATCCACCACTTTACTAGCAGGAGGCGTTCAAGCCTTTGCCCAATCTTCATTAGAAACGACTACCGATAACGTTGTAGGGTTTACCTCAGACGGAAGCGATCTAACAGTGGTACAACCGCCAGTCGTGCACCCAGAAGTAGAAACAATCGAACCAACACCGCCAGGACAAACGGGCCCATTTACCATTGCTTATGCACCACAAACATTCGATTTTGGTCAGAATGCTATTTCTACCAGTGATCGTTGGTATTCAATCGTTGCTGATGAGCGTAATTTGGCTGATCAATCAGGGACGACACCGTACGTATCGTTTGCCCAAGTGCAAGATACCCGAGGAACGCATGCTGGTTGGACATTAAATGTTAGTCTAACTGATTTTACTTCTGAATCAGGAGATGTCTTGACTGGGGCAAAAATCAAGTTGGCAAACCCTGAAATCGTGTTCAACAAAGGCGAGGGTGATCGAGACTTACAGCCAAGTGCCGTTATCAATAATGAAGAACAAAATGCGTTGATCCTAGATGTCAACGATCAAGACATTCCTGTCATGCGTGCTTCGGTCGGTCAAGGCGCGGGCGCTTCATCGATTTACTGGGGAGATCAGGAAAAATTGACGGAACAAAATCTTAATAAACAAGAAGGCGAAATGATCAGAAATGATGATATTCAACTATTTGTACCAGGCTCTACCACGCAGCTAGCAACTAACTATACTGCTGAAATGACATGGACGCTAACTGCTTCTGTTGATAGTGGCGGCGAAACAGTAAATCCGTAAGAAGGATCATAGCTTGCAACAAGAAACAACTGGCAGGAATAGTAAATTATTCCTGCCTTTTTTGGAAGGAGAACCACTTTTGACTGAACAACGTATGAGAATGAAATGGATAAAAACGGTTACCTGTGCGGTCATCCTACTATCATTCTTTTTTTCACCAAGAATGAGCTATGCTCAGACAGAATCAGAATTAAACTTTTATGTGACGCCTATCTTACCGGAAAGTCAGCTGGAAGGAGGGGCGTTGGGGTATTTCGATTTAAATCTTGGGGCAGGAGAACGTGATGAATTGGCTTTAGAGATCGAAAATGGTTCTGATCAAGCGATCGAAATAGAAATTTCTGCCCATACGGCATTTACGAATGTGAATGGTGTTGTGGAATATGGCAGGGATGCAGAATCCCCTGATCCGACTTTACCTGCATCAATTGATGAACTGGTAGAGGTGCCTGAAACCGTATTGTTAGATCCATTAGAAAAACGAATCATTTCTTTACCGATTACGATGCCAGAAGAGGAATTCAAAGGGGTTTTGGCAGGTGGCATTCGAATCAAAGAGGTTATTTCGGAAGAGGAGCAAACACAATCTGCTGAAGAAGGATTAGGCATTCGGAACGCATTTTCCTATGTCATTGGTGTGGTAGTAAGCAACAATCGGTCCGCAACGGATCCGGGATTGGAACTGCTTGATGTTTTTGCCGATCAAGTAAACTACCGAAACGTATTTAGTGCTGTTATCCAAAATTATACAGCAACATTTGTCAATCAATTGGAAGTAACAGCTGAAATTCGTTCTGTTGATGGTGAGACGATCTTATATGAAACAAGTCAATCATCTATGCAAATGGCTCCTAATTCACATATGCATTTCCCAATTCCCTTGGATGGCGATCGTTTTCGTAATGGGGAGTATGTATTGAATCTTACTGCGCGGTCAGGAGAGGAAGAGTGGTCTTGGGAACAGATATTTAGCGTAGAGGCAGAAGATGCTCGCCGCTTAAATGAACTCGATGTCACTGTAGATACGTCACTCAATTGGTGGATGATCGCCACGGCTGGTCTAATCAGCTTGCTTCTAATTATTGCGATCATCCTAATTGTTCATAAGAAAAAAAATGCAAAGGAAGGTGGGAAAAGTTGAAATGAAGAATACCCCGCACAAGGTAATAATTGCAATCATTATTGGATTACTAAGTGTGCAAACTTTTTTTCCAAGTCTGAGCAGTATCCTATTGCCGGAAATCCGCGCCATCGATCACACGATTGAACCGTTGGACGAAACGCAGAATATGTCCTTGCTTGATAAAGCAACACAACCGATCCAAACAAAAGAATTTGACATCCATCAACCTTTTTTTCAGTTTCCAGTTAGTGTGATTGAAGGTGTCGTGGATCAACCGATCGACGTTTTCGTCGTATCAAGCCAACCTTTAAATGAGATTACGCTAGTTGTAGCGAAAGAAGCAGCGATCGTGGAAGAAGAATTTGCTGCAGAAGTGAAGAATAAGAAGCTGTCTGAAGAAGAACAGGAATGGACGCTTACCTTTGATGAAGAGCTAATGGAGTTCGAGATTCCTATCGTCTTTAATAAAATAGGCGATTATCGACTTTTTATAGGTGAAGCGGAACTAACGATCGAAGTACAGGCAGAAGATGACGGGGAAGAGGACTCGGATGATGATGCAGATAATGAAACGATCGAGACAGAGGTCTCACCATCAGATACGCCTCAGGAAGGGAAACGAACCACGCAACCTTCTAATGACGCGAACCTAAATGAGAATCAGCAAGACACAGAAGCTGACCAAGCAGAAGCAATTGCCCAATTGACAGAACCTGTCACACCGTTAGACGAAATCAGTCACCGGGATGTTTCCAACTGGCAAGAGTTTATGGCGGCAATCGTGAATAGAGAAGTAAATTATATCAATATCGTAAATGACTTTGAATCATCAAACAATCCTACTCAAGGAGTTTCCGGAGTGGCTGCGGGAAGTGCAACTTCCAACCCGTCGAATGGGGTAGCCTATATTTGGACCAATGCTTCTGGAATTTCGCGAACGCTTGTGATCGAAGGCAATGGGTATCAAATCGACTTTAGAGCTGTTGCTGTCGGATTTTATGATAGTACCGTCAATAGTGCAACGCCGTGGGATATCACGTACCAAAATATCGATATCGTTCATGGCAACTATTATGGCTTCATGAATTTTACGAATATGAGTATTCCGCAACAAAATCTATCCAGAATGCGTTACCACAATTTAACCAACGCGGGCAATCAGTTGATCCACTCGTTAGCGACACCTGTTATTATGTCTGGCGAAGTAATATCGCATCAAACTCCGACATATACTTCCAGATCTGGACGTGTGCAAACGATCAATGCAACCAACCAAGCAAATATGGAAGTAACACAATTGGAAATTCTTGATAACGCAACAGTTGACATGTCGACAATAAATTCCGGCAATATCTATTTATATTATGCAACGGGGCGTATGACTATTGGCAATGATGCAAAGATGTCTCTGCGTGCAGCTGGAACAGCCGGTGAGGCTTTTGGAGCAAATATTTATATAGCGAATGGACGGATCAATATCGGTAATCGATCAGAGCTTCATTTGACTGCCCGAGCCAACTCCCCCGCAATCAGTATGTATGCTAGCGGCGCCCACTTTGAAATGTCTGAGGATAGCAAAGTGGTAATCAAAGCTGATGGACGTACCACAAGCCTCAATGGATGGGGCTATAACATTATCTACATGGGTGCTGGAAGCACGATGCTTATTGGAAATAAAAGCAGTGTCGAAATTGATGCAGTGAATCAAGGGACCACCACCTCCGGAGTGATCCATGTAGCCGGTGCCGCCACATTTATTGTTGCTAAAGAAGGAGTCTTGGATATTAAGTCGGACGGAACCAATCCCTCTCATTCCTTGATGACATTTTTGAGCTCGGCCTCAACCTTCACTTTTGCGGATGCACAACGCATCAATTTAGAGAAAACAAGGGCGGTTACCGGAAATGCAGCAAATAGTAGCCTTATTTCGATTTCCGGCAGCGGCGGGCTATTAGATGTGGATATTCAAGCTGCGAAGCAATGGCGGCATGGAAACTTGACGGAGGAACCAGACTTCAGTTGGAGTCCAATCTTCAATTTAAAAGTGAATTTTGCCTCTACCTTGTCATCGATTTCGAATGTTTCTTCCATCTCACAAGAGATCGTTGATCATTTTCGCGCGAATTTTACCACAAGAGCACAACGTATCCTATTTGAATATATTCCAGATGTCGAGGTTCATTTAGAACCATTAACGGAAGACCCGGCACTGGAAGGCTCAAGAATCATTAAGGGAAAAGCCACACCTTATAGTGTGATTCGTTTTGACGGAGATCCAGCGATTCCCGCACCGCAACTGCAATCACCCTCTTTTGATGATAACAGCTTGTTTCATCTTCAAGCAGATGCAAATGGTGATTTCAGCTTGACCTTAGCCGAGGGGGATCGGTTTACAAAACATAATACGGTGACGGCTTACGCTTTCTTAAATGGAAAATTCGATACAGCTGAAACAGTTGTTCAAGAGATTGCCACAATGAATCCACGAGATCCGATCGCGCCAGATATTGAAGTGAACCCAGAAAATAAACCGGATATACCAGAACATTTAGGGTTTATCAGTATCGATTTCATCTCCCAGTATAGCTTTGGAGATGTATCAATAAGTGCAGATACCAAACAGTACAAGGCATTGCCGCAACGTCTTAGCAGTGCAGATGGCTCAGTAACTGAGGAACGGCCAAATTACGTGCAGATTTCTGACCGTCGCGCTCAATTTACCGGCTGGGAACTAAACGCGACATTATCTGCTGCAGGATTTCGTAATGATCGAGGAGAAGAACTTCGGGGTGCACGAATTATTTTAGAAAATGCAGTTATGCTGACGAATGCCGCCAATTCAGCAATTCCTCCCACTTATAGTGAATCAATGATCCTTGATCCTGGGGTACCCGCTTTGATCGCTGAAGCGGATGCAAATGAAGGAAGCGGTACCTGGATTCAGCGCTACGGGGATATGGGGACGATGGGGGATAGTGTCAAACTTGAAGTACCCATTGGATCAAATCCGCGTAACATGACCTATCAAGCAACGATTGAATGGGAGTTAAGTTTTGTCCCATCTACCGAATGATCGATGCTCAATCTTATCAAATGGAAGCTGTTGACGCCTATGACAGCTTCCATTCTTGATAGGAAGACAGTGAATAAATCGGTTGAAAAGCAGTGGATTTTAACGCTTTTTTATGGTAGATCACGCTGCTGAGCAAAATCTGCTTAAGCTGGCTAAATCCATCGTTTGCTTCAAAAATAATCGCGAAGATACAGAGTTCACCTAAACTCGTGCAAAAACTATTCAAGCAACTTTGAATCAGTTCGTCAGGTTTTGATCAAAACCAAGGATGCCGGCTGAAACAAGAGAAAGGAAACTGTATGAAGAGTAGAAAAAAGAAGTCATATTTAACATTATTCAGTGCTGGGATTTTAGCAAGCCAACTTTTTGTTTCTCCCGTATTACTGGCGAACGAAAGCCCTCAGCCTGATAACTATTCAGAAAATACAAATGTCGAACAGCAACTTGATGACCAAGATTCATCGGCAGCAGAAGACCAAGAAAGTCAAGAAGACGTCAGCAAAGAGCAAACGGAGGACTCGACCGAGTTATCCTCCGAATCAAATGAACCGCTTATGGATTCAGAAACAGCAGATACCGTTGTAGAATCTCTTGATTCGTCTGAAGAATCAGACTCAACACAAACGACCGAGTCAGCGGAAACGACCGAACTAGAGGAATCAGAGTCCGCGGAACCTTCCGAGGAAGAGGAAAAAATAGATGCTGAAACGGACGATCTAGAAGTAGAAACAGAGAACAACCCAAAGGAGACCGACTTGATTGATGAGTCATTGGCACCAAAAGAAAATGAAAGTTCAACTGAGAGCAACGAAAATACTGAAAATGCAAAAAAAGAGGAGCCGAAAATACCTCCGATTATTGCACCTGAGCAAGTAATAAACCCTGTCGTTCAATCACCAGATGCTACTTCTCACTTGAAAAAATCTTTTTATGATGGACGTACCATTGATTTACCAGAGAGTTTTCGGGCAGCAAAGATTGCAGATTCGAATCTGTTAGATTTCACCTTGCCGATATTAGCTGATTATGATGCCCAATGGCAAGCGGCATTGGTCTACGAGATCATCGGGCAAATTGGTGAACTAGAAGAACCATCGACAATGGACGAATGGATCAATGAACGGATCAAAGCTGTTATAGAAGGAAAAGCTAGCTGGATAGAAAAAGAACAGCAGGTTGAACAATTACAACCGGGGGATCTTTTATATGACGCAAATAAGTTAATCGGTATCTACCTCGCAGATGGTTACCAAGCAAGTTTAGTGACAAATCAAGAAGAGCCAACGAAAACTGCCATCGAAGTTCAGCGGGTTTCAATCGAAGAGCCGCTATCGATCAGACGGCTATCAAATCCTGAATTGGCTACATATGGCGAAAAGCTAGTTACTGAATATCCAGCCCCTTACGAATTTACAGTGAATCAAAAGACCCAGACGTTTATTGAAACATTGGCACAAGAAGCCCAAAGCTTAGGGCAAGAATACGATGTCTTTGCTTCTGTATTAATCGCGCAAGCGATCCTTGAAAGCGGCAGTGGCGACAGCGGGCTTTCCAGCAGTCCCCATTATAACCTTTTTGGGATCAAAGGCAGTTATCAAGGAAGCAGCGTGACTTTACCAACAATGGAAGATAAAGGCAACGGAGAACTATTCCAAATTCAAGCAGCCTTTCGTTCCTATTCAAGTTATCGAGATTCGATGGCAGATTATGTCAAATTGATTCGCGGAGGAATCACTGGAAATCCAACTTTTTATCAAGACGTGTGGCGCTCTGAATCAAAAAACTATCTTCGGGCAGCAGATGCTTTGACGGGCACTTATGCGACCGATGTTAATTATAGTAAAAAAATCAATTCACTGATTGCGGTCTATGGATTGACGCAATATGACCAAGTGATCGCAACAGAAACAGGCTTGTTTATCCAAGGAAAAGAACAAATTCCAGAAGAGTATCGCTCCCTCATGACATTTCCAGAATACAACGGTCGTGACTACAATCTTTCTGGTTCGTATCCTGTTGGACAATGTACTTGGTATGTGTTCAATCGGGTGAGTCAATTAGGCGGTCAAGTAGATGACTACATGGGAAATGGTGGTCAATGGGGCAATACCGGACGACGTTTAGGTTACAACGTCAGTCAAACGCCTAAAGCAGGTAGTATGATCTCTTTTGCACCTGGAACAGCTGGATCTGATCCTCGTTATGGTCATGTCGCTTTTGTTGAAGCCGTTGGTCCAAATGGTATTTTGGTTTCAGAAGGAAATGTCTATGGTGGAACCACAATCTCTTATCGCGTGATCAGCAATGAATTGGCGCACTCATCAAGTGTTTCATATATTATGCCAAAATAAGGATGGAGGGCTGGCAATATGAGTAAAAGGCATAGACAAATAGGTCTTCCTATCAGCGGTATCTTTTTGGTGGTCCTTTTGCTTATTGTGTTTCTTCAGCCGTATCGACTGGCGTTAGTCAGAGGAACGTCCATGCTGCCGACGATCGAGGATCGACAAGTTGTGCTGATTCATAAAAAGCGCCAGCCAAATCGCTATCAGCTGATCGCTTTCGAACAGGAAGGAAAATTTTTGATCAAGAGAGTGATTGGTGTGCCGGGGGATTCATTCGTTCGTACACAGGAGCGTTTGTTGATTGGGGCGGAGGATAATGGTTTTGATTTTTCATTTATGATCACTGTGAAGGATGAAGCCGTTGAGGCGTTGCCGATTCGGGGGTACCTCAAAGAAGATGAGTACTTTGTCATTGGCGATGCACTGCTCACTTCAAGTGATAGTAGAGAATTTGGAATCATTTCAAGTAAAACCTTTTATGGTGTGGTGACCACGTTCTTCTGACACATCAGCTTTTTGAAAGGAAGTTTGCGATGATTCATTTCTTGCAACATATCAACAAGACTAAGTTTGTATCAAAATAGATGAATAAAACGAATTTTAGTTTTGATGGAAGGAAGAGACTGTGATTTTTATCTATATTGGGATGATACTGCTTGCCATTGGAGCAGGTAGTATCATCGGTTGGCGATTGTATCGAGAATATTTATTAAGAAAAGTTGAAAAGCAGCTGTCGTCAGATGCTTTAGCCAAAAGGAAACTGCGTTTATTTAAGCACAACCTGCGCAGTGGGCACCTGCTAATTGTATTGGGCTGCAGTAGTGCCATAATCGTAAGTGTCTTGCTACTAACAGTTTTTCAGCTGACAGGCGGCATTCATGTGCAAAAGCTGCAAGAAGAAACCAGTCAATTAAAAGAGGAAGTCTTCGCGCTTAGAACTGAGCAAACGGAATGGATGCTTATGCCGATTTTTGCATATCCTGAGAACGGCTTTTCTTTTGAAGCGATTGATTGGGAGCATTTACTCGTATCCAATGATCGTGAAGCACAATTTGCAGCTGAATATGAGTTGGCCTATCAGTTATCACCATATCTAGGTCGCACCGTAGCAATGATTCTTGTTGATCAGCCTTTGCAAGAAATCTCAATTGTTCTATCTAGCAAATTACCATCAATTGATGACTTAAACGGATGGGAAGAGAATTTTTCTCGTCTACTCCATGATATGCAGAACGTTCTCCTGATCACCCAAGGAACCTTCTCTGTCCAATTTTCCAAGGATTCTGATCAGTCCTTTGAGCAGACGATCATTCGTGACGAGAATGGGGTCTGGACCCTTTTAGAACGCAGCTTTCCAAACACTGACGCTCAAGAAGTAGCTAATAACGAGGGGAGCGAAAGCATATCCTCTACTCCTCGAACGGATCAAAGTGAAACGATCAATACAAATGAACAAAAAGGCAGTGTGAAAAATTAATGATGAAAAAGAAAAACAAAGGTTTGTTTTCTGTCCAAAAGCTAATGGATGAAGTAAATCAATTATCCATAGAAGAGCTGAATGAATTTGAGGAGACAAATCAAGAAGAGGGAATCATTGAGGATCAAGGTTCCGCAAAGGCTACGCCTGAAAAAAAAGAGAAAGGAACCAATCGACAAGCGGACAATGAACCCGCTAAAACCCAGAAAGAAACAGCGAAACCTGTCGCACAGACTTTAGCAAAACCGATTTCTCAGCAAAGAGTGTCTGTTGATCAACAGACAGATCAAAGTGTCAAAAAGATAGCAGTGCAGCAAAAATCCTCTGGGAACCGTGATAACCACGCCAAGGATAGTCAACTCGTTGAAGACAAAGGAGAACGTATGGAGAAAGAATTGAGTATAAACCAGACACATAAGCAAGAGTCAGAAGAACAAGAAAAGGATCATATGATTGAAAATTTATCTTTTGAAATTAAAGAATTGATTTTAGAAAATGAGCAACTACAGGAAGAAAAAAAACAGTTAAAAAAACAGCAGAAGGTAGTGGCTCAACAAGAAGCAGAGGCAAAAGAATTAAAAGCTTCGCTAGTAGAAGCGAATAAGAAAGTCAAAGACCTAGAAGAACAGCTTACAAAAGTAGATACAGAAAAACTTGAAGCAAAGATCCAGCAATTAGAAGCTAAGTTAGCTGTTCAGCAAGAAAAAGAGCAAAAAGAGAAACAAAATTACGAAAAGGAACGCGCTGAATGGACGTTGAAGCGGCAAGAAATCCAGCAGTTGCAAGAAGTAATTGCTGATTTGAAACAGCAATTGGCAGAAAAAGAAGAGCTTGCAGCAAAAGTTTCAGCTAGCGAATCAAATGAAGAAGTCGCAGAGCTTCAGGCGAAGATCGAAGCACTAAGGGAAGAAAATGCAACCCTACAAATCGAAAACGAGCAGTTCCAAACAGAAATCAGTGAGGTTTTAGTCTTTGCTAGAAGAAAAGCAAATCGCACGATTCAAGAAGCGAAGATCGAATCTGAACGAATGATCCGTACGACAGAAATGCGAATCGATGGCATTCATGATCGTGCCAAGGAGATTCTTTTTGAAGTGAACGAGACAAAAGAAAATGTGATTCATTTGTTTGACGATCTGCATAATCAAGTTTATCAGCTTTCAGATAAAAAATTGCTTTTTGAAGAGCTTGAAAAGTAAGCTTCTACATTTATATGGTCGTTAGTAAAAAAACAGTAGATCAAAATCTGATCTACTGTTTTTCACTATTCTCAGTTATTCGGAGTTACCATCATTTGGTTCTGGTGGATCCGGCGGTGAGGAAGGATTTTCTTCACTGCTGGAAGGCGTTGTTGAGCCAGGATCCTGACTAGAAGCAGGAGGTGTAACGACCGAAGATGAATCATCCTCATCAGGTGTTGTCACTGGGGGTGTCACTTCGCTTGATGATTCTGTTGTACTTGATGGTGTTGCTTCACTACTTTCTGTAGAAGGTGTCGTCGGTTCAACGTACGAACTACTGCTGGACGAACTTGGTGCTGAATAGCTTGGCTGCGTGTATGTCCCTTCAAGATAAAGCTCTCTTCCGATCCGTGTCAGTCCATCTGGCATTGTCCAGTCCGTGTTTTCTACAGAAGCAGAAACATAGCGCATCAATTCACGATAGACATCTGAAGCCACATGGGTACTGCTATCAGTGATCGGTGTCATTTTGTCGTTGTATCCGGTCCATACCGCCAATGAATAGGAGGGAGTATAGCCGGCAAAAGTAATATCCGGATAAGCACCGTTTGATGTATCCAGTTGTGCTAGCTGGTCATCGGTGTAATTGGAAGTTCCCGTTTTCCCTGCTTGGTATAACCCATCGATTTGCGCATTGGTCCCAGTACCGACAGAAATAACATCTTTCAAAATATCGGTCACCATATAAGCCGTCGTATCATCCATTGCTTCTTGACCATCAACTTTAAAGGATTCTTCATCTTCGGTCCCATCTTGCATGACGATTTTGTTGACGTACTGAGGTTCATAATAGGTTCCACCGTTTGAAAAAGCAGCATAAGCAGCGGCCATTTTCAGGCTGGAGATCCCATATTTTGTGCCATCTAATTTATCCGTATTGCTAGAAATCGCATTAGATTGAGTAATCGTGTGGTATTCGATACCCAACCCGCTAAGAAAGTCGGCGATATTATCCGCGCCAACTTCATCAAACAATTTCACTGCTGGTACATTTCTGGATTCTGCTAAAGCAGTTCGAAGCGTGATATTGCCCATATATTGGCGATCCCAGTTGTACACAGGAATATCGGTTCCTTTATAAGTATAAGGTTCATCTAAAATCATTCTACCGGTAGAGTCTTGTAGAAATTGGAAGGCAGGGCCGTAGTCTGTGATCGGTTTAACGGTCGATCCAAAGTCCCGAGCGACGTTGACAGCCAGGTTGTTTGCTAGAACGTCATCAACGTTGCGGGCACCAATTTGAGCCGTGACTTTGCCCGTATTGACATCAACTAAAGTAGCGGCAACCTGCATCTTATCGTCTGGATAATTAACATAATCATCGCTGTTGACGATGTCATATAACCGTTTTTGCGCATCGATATCGACATTGGTGTAAATATCTAAGCCATCGGTATAAACATCTTTGCCGGTTTTTTCTTTGACTTCTGCGATCACTTCGTTGAAGTAATTATCAAAGTACTTCCACTCTTGGTTTTCTCGCGGGTTTTCTTGCAATCCTTCTTGAATATCTTCGGCAACGGCCGCATCATATTCCGCTTGCGTGATTTTCTCGTTTTCAAGCATTGCGCCTAAAACCACATCTCGACGACTTTTCGCATTATCCGGATGAGCGAAAGGATCAAACGCAGAAGGGGCATTTGGTAAACCCGCAATCAAAGCGGTTTGCGCTAGGTCTAGTTCAGCCAAAGGTTTGCCGTAAAACTTCATAGCAGCTGTTTGCATTCCATAAACCCCGTTGGACATATATACCTTATTAATATAGTAAGTCAAAATTTCCTGCTTTGATTTGGTTTGTTCAAGCCGAACCGCCATCCAAGCTTCTTGTGCTTTTCTTCGTAACGTTTGATCTTCGGCGCTGGTAGAAAAGAAGGACAGCTTGATCAATTGCTGAGTCAACGTACTTCCGCCTTGCATACCGCCGGTTGTGGCATTGGATAATGCAGAACCAACGATTCGGATCGGGTCGACCCCGATATGCTGATAGAACCGACGATCTTCGACAGAGACGATCGCATCTTCCAGCAGTTGGGGAATCTCACTTGCGGTGATTTTTTCTCTCGTTTCACTTCCGAATTCAGTGATCAATTCGCCATTTGACGCATAGAAACGAGAAGAAACCGTTGAATCCAAACGTGTTTCATCAAGTGCAGGCGCATCTTTGGCATACCACCAGAATAGCCCCATCCCGGATAGAATCCCGATACAGCCTAAGAAAAACAGCCCCATAAATACTTTTAAAAGAATACTCCCAATGCTTCGTTTGCCTTTTGCCTTAGGAGACTTTGGTGCTTTTTTAGCTGTACCTTTTTTAGAATCATGCCGAGAGGTCCTCGATTGTGATCCATTTGCCATACTAATCATTCTCCTTCATCGTTAAAAATTGATCAACTGCTTTTAAATAGGGAATACGCGGCGCAATTGAAGGGATGATTTCAATCCCATTCGTTTCAATATAGGCCAGTGTCATTGATTTTTTTCCCGTTTCTTTTTGCAGGTGCCATTGAGAAACTAAGCACTTGCTATCGAGAAAAAAGCAGCGTTGTAGACTAGAAAACCATAAAAGAACAAAACATAAACCCGCTTGTTCCAAACAGTCTTCCATATGCTTGATTTGGTGTGGATGAAAATTTTTAAAGGGAAATGACGTTTTGTTTTGAGTCTCTTTCGCTTCAAAGTCGATATATTGCCCTTGATAAACCCCATTGTAATCAGTGGTGGATGCCTCACGGAAATAGGCTTCTTTGATTACGGCGGCGCTTCTTCTTGGATAATCTACTTTCACGATTTGAATTGGTGTCGGTTTCTTATGAATGACAGCAAGTTTCCGATTCAAATAATAAAGGTTGCTTTCATTGATCGCTTCTTCAAAACGCATCCCACGATTGGCATACGTTTTTGGCTTTATTAGTTTCTCTTGCATTTTTTGTTTTTTGCCGTCATCATAGGTAGTAGATTGTCCATTCGGGTAACGAATAACCATGTTGTTCACACTCCTAGGCAACATTATACCAAAAAGTCGTTTGGAAAGAAAAGAGATGACCAGAGAAACAATGAAAACCTTATACTTTACTGGCTATCGTAATTATGAATTAGGTGTCTTTCAAGCAAAAGATCCCAAGATTGCAGTTATTAAGAAAGTAATAATGTCGACTTTGACCAATTATGTCGAAGAAGGATTAGAATGGCTCTTGATCAGCGGGAATCTTGGAGCGGAGCTGTGGTGTGCCGAAGCCGTTGAACAATTAAAACAGACATACCCAGAACTGAAACTAGGAATTATTTTTCCATTTGAAGGGTTTGGTGAAAATTGGAACGAAACAAATCAGCAGGCACTGCAAACAGCGAAGTCATTTGCCGATTATGTCAATGCCACCAGCCATAAGCCTTACCAAGACCCCAGTCAATTAAGAAATCACACGGCATTTTTACTGGAGCATACCGAAGGCGCACTTGTGTTATATGATGACGAATTTCCAGGAAAACCTAATTATTTCTTAAGAGATGCCAAAGCTTATAGTGAGCAAAATCCCTACTTTATTCATCAAATAACAATGGATGACCTACAAAACGCAACATTTGATAGTAATTTACTTTGATTTTCGTATATTTTTTGATAGAATGGTCTAGAAAGTGAAAACCATTTGGAATAAACAATGAGGTGTAAATAATGGCAAATTTAATTTATAGTCCAAAAGATATTCTGCAACAAGAATTCAAAACAAAAATGCGCGGGTATGATCCAGTTGAAGTGGACGAGTTTTTAGATAATATCATTAAAGACTACGAAAGCTACAATAAAGAGATCTTAGCCCTGCAAGAAGAAAATGACCGTCTGACAGCGAAAATCGATCAATTGTCGAAAAACCAAGCGATCGCATCTCGTGTTCAACAAGAAGCGCCGAAAAGCCAAACCGTTACAAACTTTGATATTTTGAAACGTTTGTCTAATCTTGAAAAAGAAGTGTTTGGCAAAAAGCTTGATCGTGAATCAGAACCTGTCACTCGTTCTTCTTCCTACAACAGCAACTATACAAATGCTGATTTTGAAGATGACAACGAAAAAACCCGTCAATTCTAATCTATTTTAGAAAAGATAGTTGTGGTTTTCGGGTAATTGCGGCATAACTCGATTATGCTGAGGAAAGTCCATGCTCGCACAAGCTGAGATGCTTGTAGTGTTCGTGCCTAGCGAAACCATAAGCTAGGGTACTTGAGAAAGTAACGGCAGGAAAAATGGCTAAGGTGTAAGCTATGCCAAAGTATCCTTGAAAGTGCCACAGTGACGAAGCAAGGCGGGAAACCGTCTTGGTGGAACGCGGTAAACCCCTCGAGCGAGCAACCCAAACAATGGTAGGGGCACTTTTTGCACGGAAATGAACGGAGCAAGAAGGCAAGTAATTGCAGATAGATAATTACCCAGTGTTTTCTTCTCCCTGAGGAAAATACGGACAAAACATGGCTTATAGAAAATCACAACCTATCAGGGAATCCTTCCAGCAACGGAAGGTTTTTTTATACCAAGAAGGAGAGCGTTATGACTGAAAAAACATTTAATTGTATTGCCACCGCTGCGAGCGGTTTAGAAGCACTAGTGGGCAAAGAATTACGGGATTTAGGGATCGAGTGTGAGGTTGAAAACGGCCGAGCGCGTTTTAAAGGGACGATGGAGACCATTGCTACCGCGAACTTGTGGCTCCGTACAGCGGACCGTATCAAAATTGTCGTCGGGGAATTTGACGTATTGACTTTCGATCAGCTGTTTGAAGAAGTTAAAGCGTTACCGTGGGAAGACTTTTTACCTTTAGATGCTGAATTTCCGGTAGCTGGAAAATCAATCAAATCAAAATTGTATAGTGTACCTGATTGTCAAGCGATTACCAAAAAAGCAATCGTCAATCGCTTAAGAGAAGTATACCATCGTCCAGCAAGTGTGCCGCTGACTGAAACGGGCGCTTTTTTCCAATTAGAAGTCGCTTTATTGAAAGACCATGCGATGATCACCTTGGATACGACTGGCCCTAGTTTGTTTAAACGTGGCTATCGTTTAGAAAAAGGAGGCGCGCCGCTGAAAGAAAACATGGCTGCGGCTTTAGTGATGCTGACAAATTGGTACAAAGACAAGCCGTTTGTCGATCCCGTTTGTGGATCAGGCACGTTGTGCATTGAAGCAGCGTTGATCGGTCACAATATCGCCCCTGGCTTTAATCGGGAATTTGTTTGCGAAACGTGGGATTGGTTCCCAGCAGAAGTATTTGAAAAAGTACGGAAAGAAGCAGATGAAGCAGCAGATTATGATGTCGAATTAGATATTACCGGTTCGGATATCAATGGTCGAATGATTGAGATCGCCCGCAGAAATGCGGAAGAAATCGGTCTAGGAGATTCGATCACCTTCAAACAACAAGCCGTTAAAGACTTTAAAACAGAAAAAGAGTATGGTGTCGTTGTGGCTAACCCTCCTTATGGTGAACGCTTAGGAGAAGAAGCGTCCGTTCAGCGACTGTATCAGGAAATGGGCCAAGTGTTTCGGCCGCTAAAAACCTGGAGCAAGTACTTTTTGACCAGTGACTTGACTTTTGAGACCCATTACGGCGAAAAAGCGACAAAAAAACGCAAATTATACAACGGTGCGATTCGTACCGATCTCTTCCAATACTGGGGACAACGTCCGCCACGCAAAAAGGAGTCTGCTGAATGAAAGAACAAGAATTTCTGAAAGAATTAAAAGAAATCGATCTATTACAACAAGCAATGGGGATCTTAGGCTGGGATAATCAAACAGGGATGCCAGAAAAAGCCAGTGATTACCGTGCGGAAGTTGACAGCTATTTATATGGTCTATACTTTGACAAAAAAGTGGGGGAACCAATCCAAGAAGCGATCAGCTATTTCGGGAAACACCCAGATGAATTATCAGAAGTAGGGAAAGCTGCGTATCAATTAGTCAAAGAAGAATATGAATTGCAAAAAAATGTACCCAATGAGTTGGCGATGGCGGCTTCCGCAGCTACGTCAAAAGCACATACTGCTTGGCTCAAAGCCCGTAAAGAAAAAGATTTTTCTTTATTTAAAGACGCTCTTTCTGAAAACATTCGCTTGACGAAAGAATTGATTCCTTATTGGAAGAAAAATGAGCTGACGAACTATGACGTCTTGTTAAACCAATACGAGCCGAATATGACGGTTGAGATCTTGGATAACGTATTCTCACAAGTGAGAGACGGTATCATGGATATTCGTCGTCAATTGGCTGAAAAAGGAACAGCGCCAGACACTTCGATCCTTTCACGTGAGATGACCGAAGCGCAACAACGTAAATTTATCTCAAAAGTGATCGCCGACTTAGGCTATGACTTTTCTCGCGGCCGTTTGGATAATACGGTCCACCCATTCGCTACGGGGATCAACCACAATGATGTACGGTTGACCACACGCTGGAGCGAAACTGACTTTTCGATGGGACTGTTCGGTGTGATTCATGAAGCTGGTCACGGGATGTACGAGCAAAACATCGATGAGAAATACGAAGGCACGCCTGTTCATGAAGGGGCGTCCATGGGAATCCACGAATCCCAATCGCTGTTTAATGAAATCATTATCGGCAGCAACCGCAATTTCTGGGCAAAGCAATACCCATTTTTCCAAGAATGTGCGGAAGGCACGTTTGATGATGTGTCTTTTGACACTTTCTATGACTCCTTAAAGCACTCAAAAGCTAGCTTGATCCGTATTGAAGCTGATAGTCTGACATATGTCATTCATATTATTATTCGTTACGAGATCGAAAAAATGATCTTTAACGAAACCGTATCGATCGATGAACTGCCAAAAATCTGGAATGACAAATACGAGGAATATTTAGGGATTCGTCCAGAAAATGACTTGGAAGGGATCTTACAAGACGTTCATTGGTCAGGTTCAAGCTTCGGGTATTTCCCATCCTATGCTCTAGGATATATGTATGCAGCGCAATTACTCCACGCCATGGAAAAAGAAATTAATGTCGATGAAGTGTTGGCTTCGGATGATTATTCACCGATTCGTAAATGGCTGACTGAAAATATTCATCAATATGGCGCATCCAAGAAACCAAATGAATTGATTTTAGATGCAACGGATGAATTATTGAATCCTCAATATCTATTAGACTATTTACGCAAGATCTATTTTAGTGTCTATAAAATCAGCGAGACGCAAGATTTCGCTTAAAAGTAACGAGTGGAAAGAAGCTTCGCAAGACGTTGCCGCCCCAATTATTTCATGGGGTGCTCGTCTTGTTGAACTTCTTTTCCTTTTGTATCAATCACCATCGAAAAAAGAAGGCTAGCTGCTTTCATATCGAAAGAAGGAAAAAAATGAAGGAAGAATACAATGTTGCCGATCTTAGCAAAGTAATTGCTTATGCCGAAAGTATTCTGGGGAATGATTACACAGGACATGGGTTTGATCATGTCAAACGAGTGGCTGGGTTAAGTCAAGCCATCATTGATGCCGACGAATTGGCAGTTGATTGCTTTGTCGTACAGGCGGCAGCCTATCTCCATGATACGGTGGATGACAAAGTTGTGGCGGATGTCACAGCGGCGTCTAACGAAGTGCGAGCTTGTTTGACCACGGCGGGAGCCAGTGAAGCACAAACGAAAGAAATTTTTTCTATTATCGAGAATCTGTCTTTTTCAAAAGAACTTTTGCAAGGCGCGCAAGTTGTCTCAGTAGAAGGCCGCGTCGTTCGTGATGCAGATCGTCTCGATGCTTTAGGTGCGATCGGTATTTTACGGACGAGTTATTTTGGTGGCAGTCATCAACACCCGATCCATGTCAGTGACTTAGCCCCAAAGACGTTTCAAAATCATGAAGATTACCGAAAAGGGACGACGGTGATCAATCATTTTTATGAGAAACTATTTTTGCTTCCTGAAAAGATGACCACGGCGTATGGCAAAAAAGAAGCCCAACGACGTGTGGCTTTCATGAAGGATTTTTTAGAAGAATTCTATGCAGAATGGGATGTCTAACTTTGTTTAGAGTTTTTTAAACTAAAATTCGATTATTTCCTTTTTCCTCCTTTGTTCTTTATAATAGTAAGTACAAAGGAGGGATGGAAATGTACTACCAACAGGCATTACAACCGAATGAATTATTGCCAGCGATTTCCAATTCAGGAGAGTGCTTTTTTGTCATTCGGGCTGAGCTACCCATCCGGCAATATCAAATCGCAGTCTATCTTTACGACGATCAATTCTTTTTGTTGCAAGATGATCGCTTGTTTGATCAAATCGACCAAATCTCTAGTGAAACATTAGGGGATGAAGAAGAGATTTTACCATTTATCGAAGAAGCGCTGGAAGAAAACCATTATTTATTAGTGGAAAAAGCGTTTATTCGTTTAGATCTATCTACTTTACAAAAGATGACCGATCTTACTAGTTTCGATATCTTGTTTTATGAATTTTTTGACTCATGGGGGGAAGAAGGATGAAACGGACTGAATACGTAACGCTACAAGACCAAACATTGATCGACCTATTCCAGCAGTTAGGAGAGGATGTTTCGAATCTCGAGCTGATCGATGAAGAAAAGAATATCGATGTGGTGGTTGTGTCGAATAGTGATTGGCAATATTTATTGGAGCAAGTCAATGATGATGTGAAAGAGTCTTTTGCTGATACCTCAGAGACAGACCTGGATGAAGAACTAGCCGACGAATAAACCTTTTTTTAGTTGATAAACTGTTTTACTACGAAAGTGGCGGATGGATCTTTAGAAGGGGTCTAGCAATCAAGGCAGCTTACCAAAAAAATACGAAGCGATCTCATTTCCCGTCAAGAGGAGCAGGATCAATTCGTATTTCTAGGTAGGTTGCTTTTATTTTGTCCGCAGACGAACGTTTTTGACTTTTAAATAGCCGCGAATCAAGTTGACAATCAGTAAAAGAATGCCCACAATCAATGGAATCGCTAATAAGTAAGGCGAGTAAAGGTGGGTTGCTTGCACGTGTTCAAGAGATGTTTTTTCCACTTCATTGATGGCTTGTTGAATGACTTGTAAACTAAATCCTGTCAGAAAACCAGCAATGATGAAAAGGACGAAGCCTAAATAGGGAATATCGGAAGACCGGCGAAAAAGAGCAAAAGCTGCATATAAAACCAAAAGGAATGCCGGTACGCCAAAGGCAAAATAGGGATTTAACATGGTTTTTTAACCTCCTTTTCTTTTATGATACTCCAAAATTTACGTTTTGGGAAATAGCGTGTAAGATAAAAAGAAAACGTGAAGGAGTTCTTTATGTCCGCTTATATTACCCCAATAAAGGTTGCCTTGCTGGTTTTTCCTTTCCTAGCATTGGCGATATCAATGATTTTTTTTGTTATCCAATATCGAAAATACGGTCGTTTTATCTTGTCACGCGCACTGGTTCTGTATTCATTTGTCTTCTATTTATTGTGCGCCTATTTCTTAGTTATCCTACCATTGCCCTCGATCGAAGAGGTAGCGCAGATGACTGGTCCTAAGATGGAATTGCAGTTAGGGGCATCGTGGCAACATTTTGTCCAACAGACCGTCTTAAACATTCACGATCCGCAAACCTATCTTCCCGCTATGAAGCAGGGGGTCTTCCTTGAGCCACTCTTTAATTTATTGTTGACCTTACCATTTGGGGTCTATTTGCGTTATTACTTCAAATGTTCCTTTTTAAAAACACTCGTTATTACGTTTTGCCTGACGTTGTTTTTTGAATTAACGCAGTTGACGGGACTGTATTTTATTTATCCTCGTCCGTATCGCTTATTCGATGTCAATGATCTCTTTGTCAATACAGTTGGAGGGCTTGTGGGCTGGACGATCGCCCCACTTTTTACGTTCTTATTGCCATCAAGGGAAGAGATGGATGCCGATTCTTACGCCAAAGGCACTCGGGTGACTGTGACACGAAGGGTGTTTGCTTGGTTGATCGACTGGGGAATACTGAATGTGGTCAGTTTTATTGTGGTGATCGCTGTTCGTTTGCTCACTCAACAGACGGTACGGGACTTTAGTGGGGACTATTGGTACTTTGCTCTTGAAGTGTTGCTGTACTTTGTGTTGTTGGCTTACCTTGCCAAAGGACAAACGATTGGAAAAAAACTCGTACGAATCAAAATCATGCAAGAAGGCCGTGAGCGTGTCAGCTTGGGGGCTTTATTGAAACGCTATGGTTTGTTTTATCTGATTTATGCCAGCATCAGTCGGGTCAATATCTTTTTCGCACCGTTTCTTGAGTCCAACAATCTGCTGCTTTTAGTCGTTAGTTTGTTGATGGTAGTTATTTTTGGGTTGATCCAGTTTGGTTTTTACTTGAATCTCTTGTGGGCAGCAATAAAAAAAGAAAGCCGCTTTTTCTATGAACGCCGCAGTGCAACGTATACTATCAGTACGATCGATCCTCAATCGATTACAAAAGAAAGTTAGGAAAACAAGGCAACATATGCTATAATCCAAAGGATGCTAAAAGAAAGAAGGTGTTTGAATGTCTTTTGAGTCATTTAAATTTCAACCATTTATTTATGAAGCACTTGCTGATAAAAAGTTCTCTAAACCAACAGAAGTGCAAGAAAAACTGATACCTGTTATCCAAAAAGGACGCAGTGTTGTAGGGCAATCACAGACCGGAAGTGGTAAGACCCACACATTTTTACTGCCGTTGATGGATAAAATCGATGCCGAAAAAGATGAAGTGCAAGTAGTGATCACTGCACCGAGTCGTGAATTAGCCACGCAAATCTATCACGCCGCAAAACAAATCGGCGGATTTCATGATCCTGAAATTCGAGTGTCAAATTTCGTCGGAGGAACGGATAAGCAACGTCAATTAAGCCGTCTGCAAAATCAACAGCCCCATGTCGTGATTGGGACACCTGGTCGTATCTTGGATATGATCAACGAACAAGCGTTAGGGGTTCACACTGCCAATGTATTTGTCGTGGATGAAGCAGACATGACCTTGGATATGGGCTTTTTGGAAGAAGTCGATCAAATTGCGGGGCGTTTGCCTGAGAAACTACAAATGCTGGTTTTCTCCGCAACGATTCCAGAGAAATTGCGCCCATTCTTGAAAAAATACATGGCCAATCCATTGATCGAAGAAATCAAATCGAAAGCAGTCATCTCTGATACGATCGAGAATTGGTTGATTTCTACCAAAGGGAAAAATACCAATAAATTGATCTATCAATTATTGACTACAGGCCATCCCTATCTTGCCATCGTTTTTGCCAACACGAAGAGCCGTGTGGATGAAATTACGGATTACTTAAAGGAACAAGGCTTAAAAGTAGCGAAGATCCACGGCGACATCAGTCCTCGTGAAAGAAAACGGATCATGCGCCAAGTGCAAAATTTGGACTACCAATATGTTGTCGCAACAGATTTAGCTGCGCGAGGAATTGATATTGAAGGGGTTTCTCATGTCATCAATGCTGAGATTCCAGCTGATTTGGATTTCTTTATCCACCGTGTTGGTCGGACCGGTCGAAACCAAATGGATGGGACCGCGATCACTTTATATGATCCAAGCGATGAAGGGGCAATCCAAGCCATCGAAGATCTAGGGGTTGTTTTCCAACCGAAGGAAATCAAAAATGGCGAGATCGTTGCGACTTACGATCGGAATCGTCGGCAAAAGCGGGAAAAATCTCGTGACGAATTAGACCCAACCTTGATTGGCTTAGTCAAGAAAAAGAAGAAAAAAATCAAGCCTGGCTACAAGAAAAAAATTCAATGGGCTGTTGATAAGAAGAACAAAGAAAAACGGAAGATCGAACGTCGTCAAACGACTCGAACCGCCCGCAAAAACAAGAAAAATTCGAATAGCTAATGCATACCAAAACAGCAGTCAAGGAAGAGAACTACTCTTCCTTGGCTGCTGTTTTTAATTGTTTGGTCATTTCTACACACAATACGCCATCTTCAGCATAGGGTTCAGATGTTTTTTGATACCCACAGGATTCATAAAACGCACAAGCGTCGATCTCTGCGGATAACACTGATTGGAGGGCACCCTCTTGGGCACCACGCATTTCGAGATAATGCAATAATTTGGTGCCGTATCCTTGGTGCCGATAGGCCTTAGCTACGCAAAAGCGATCAGGTTGCAGAGTGTTCGGTGAAGAGAATTGATAGCGAATGGTCGCGATCGGGATGCGTCCATCTAACCAAAGATAGTATGGGCAAGTTTGGTCTTTTTCATCAAATTCCCAATCTATAGGAATGTGCTGTTCTTCCACAAAAACGGCTTGCCGCAGGGCGAAAACCGCTTGTAGCATCCACGGACTGCGTCCAAAATAAAGCATCAGTCGTTTTCCTCCTTTTTCGTGGTATACTCGTTATATAGTAATTGTAGCAGATGAGAGGAGAAATGACGTGGATTTTTTTGAGGCGTTACAATGGTCAAATTGGAAGACACTGTCCTTTGAAATCAAAGAACAGCTGATCCAGCAAATTTTAATGTATTTTGTCAGTCCTTTAAAGGAGATCACCGATGTCCATTTTAGTCAGTTGACGTATGCAGGATTGAAATGTGCTACCTTTGAATTAACGATCGATGGCGAAGACTTTGTCTTTATACCAGGGAACTCTGAGGCGATCTTAGGTTGGGATCTCGGTGTGCAAGGATTACCAGCTACTTGCTGGAGTAAAAATTGGCAGTCACCACCCAACGAGATCATTCGCCAGCTGGAAACAATCTATGAGTTAGAAACCAGCCAGGATTGGGGGATTTTTGTCAATGAGTCTACGAGCCCTTTGCGCAAAGCTGTGATTGATCCTATGCTAGTCCAAAAAAGTTCTCTGCCTGCTGGCGCAAGGTATATCGGGCAGTTAAATACAATCACTGGGGAGTTTCACGGGTTAGTCGATCAATTCAGTGCTTTCGAAAAAGAGCTAAAGGCACAATTCACAGCACCAGCGTCCTTTGAGGAAAGCTTGCGTTGGGAATTACCCGCTTTTTATCACGAAGAGAATCGCTATTTTGCTGCACTCGAGCCGTTATCGGAAACCTATCAGTTATTTACCCACGAATCCGTCAGTCAAACAGAATTGAAACAGCAGTTAGACAAACAAGGCTTTCAGCTGCTATCAGAGGATCAATGGGAATACGTTTGCGGTGCTGCGACTCGGCGACTTTTTCGCTGGGGCAATGAAAAGTCCTGCGACGATGGTGTCTCTTTGTCAACCGCTGAATTGCTTGAACCGAATTTATTTGGCTGCACCTATGGGCTTGCGGATGCTTGGGAGCTGACAGATGGCTTGTCTTTAAAAATGGAGAACTGGCAGATTTGTGGGCATCCTTTATTCGATGCCTTGCCATATGCCAGTTATTACCGTTCACGGAAAATGCTGCAGCCAGATCAAAAGCTTTCTCCCCAGAGCTATCGTTACCGCAAAGCGATTCTGATCAACAAAGAACGGATTTGAGGATTGACTTTTTCGAAACATTTCCTTATACTTTGAATGACGAAGGATATGGTCGGTTTGATGATTCATTACAGAAAGTTTTTCATTGCTGAGAGAAAAACATGAATTCGGACGGATTGCTCCCTTTGGTGCTCAACTGCAGCAGAAATGTTGCCGTCCACTCCGCGTTAACGAGTCTAAGAGGTAATGAGTCACATCATTGCAAGCAAGGTGGTACCGCGTATCGACGTCCTTGCTCTGCAATGGTGTTTTTTTATCGTCAAAATGACTCTACAGGCATAAGAGCGCCTTACCAGCAATTTTGTCAGCCCCTGTATCTTAAGCGAACACAGAAGAAAGTAGGAGAATAACGTGAAACAATTATCCAGTGCAGAAGTACGCCAAATGTTTTTGGACTTCTTTCAATCAAAAGGACATTCCATCGAGCCGAGTGCGTCCCTTGTTCCAGTCAACGATCCAACCCTGTTATGGATCAATTCAGGGGTGGCAACGCTAAAAAAATATTTTGATGGCAGTGTTGTTCCTGAAAACCCAAGAATGACCAATGCGCAAAAATCGATTCGGACTAACGACATTGAAAACGTTGGGAAAACAGCAAGACATCATACGATGTTTGAAATGCTAGGCAACTTTTCAATCGGCGATTACTTCAAAAATGAGGCGATCCATTGGGCATGGGAGTTTTTGACCTCACCAGAATGGATGGCTTTTGATCCAGACAAATTATATGTCACGGTTTATCCAAAAGACACAGAAGCAAAACGGATTTGGGAAGAGGAAGTCGGCTTACCAACAGAGCATATCGTTGAGATTGAAGACAACTTTTGGGACATCGGTGCAGGACCTTGTGGACCGGATTCAGAGATTTTCTATGACCGTGGTCCTGAGTTTAATGACGTAGCGGAAGATGATCCCGAAAACTACCCTGGTGGCGAAAATGAACGCTATTTGGAAATCTGGAATCTGGTCTTTTCAGAATTCAATCATCAACCAGATGGCTCCTATGAACCACTACCACATAAAAACATTGATACGGGGATGGGGCTGGAACGAATGGTTTCCATCGTTCAAAATGCACCAACCAATTTTGAAACAGACTTGTTTCTGCCGATCATTAATGCAGTGGCAGATTTAAGCGGTCGTGTGAACTACGGCGACAGCAAAACGACAGATATCTCCTTTAAAGTGATTGCAGACCATATCCGCGCACTTTCTTTTGCGATCGGCGATGGGGCACTTCCTTCAAATGAAGGTCGTGGCTATGTTTTACGTCGTTTATTACGTCGTGCAGTCATGCATGGGAAAAAATTAGGGATCGATACTGCCTTCTTATACAAATTAGTACCGATCGTTGGCGAGATCATGGAAAGCTACTATCCTGAAGTACTAGAGCAGCAAGAATTTATTGAGAAAGTGATCCGCAACGAGGAAGAACGTTTCCATGAAACGATCAATGAAGGGTTAGATATTTTAAATCAAGTGATCGCCCAAGTAAAAGCAGACGGTCAAGATACGTTAGCTGGTCAAGATATTTTCAAATTGTATGACACTTACGGCTTCCCAGTTGAATTGACAGAAGAAGTGGCGGAAGACGAAGGGTTGAAAGTGGACCACCAAGGGTTTGAACAAGAAATGGATGCACAACGTACCCGCGCTCGTGCGGCTCGACAAACGGAGCTTTCAATGGGCGTACAATCCGCTTTATTGACAGATATCAAAGTAGACAGCCGTTTCGTTGGCTATGATTCACTTGAAGCAAACAGCGAATTATTAGTGATCATCCAAGACGAAGCGTTACATGATTCTGTTTCGACAGGTGAAGCAAAACTGATTTTTGCCGAAACACCATTTTACGCAGAAATGGGTGGACAAGTTGCGGATACAGGCACGATCGTAGCGGAAGATGGTACGATTGTAGCGGAAGTGACGGATGTCAAAAAAGCACCGAACGGTCAGTTCTTGCATACTGCTACAATCAAAGCGCCACTAAAAGAAGGCGTGAACTATTTCTTACAAGTGGATCAGCATCGTCGCAATAAGATCATTAAAAATCATACGGCGACTCACTTATTGCATAAAGCCTTAAAAGAAGTATTAGGCAGCCATGCGAACCAAGCAGGTTCATTAGTTGCTCCAGGACATTTGCGCTTTGACTTTAGTCATTTTGGGCAAGTGACCAGCGAAGAGCTGAGCCAAATGGAACAAATCGTCAACCAGAAAATTTGGGAAGCTCTTCCTGTTGTGACGATCGAAACGGATATCGATACCGCAAAAGGCATGGGAGCGATGGCACTCTTTGGTGAAAAATATGGGCATGACGTTCGCGTCGTCAATGTTGCCGATTGGTCGATCGAATTATGTGGGGGAACCCATGTAGCAAATACGGAGGATATCGGTATTTTCAAAATCGTTTCTGAATCAGGGATCGGTGCTGGTGTTCGTCGGATCGAAGCAGTGACTAGTCAAGAAGCTTATACGTTATTGCATGAAGAAGAAGCGCAATTAAAAGCAATTGCAGGGATCGTTAAATCCGCCCAATTAAAAGAAGTCGTTGCCAAAACAGAACAACTGCAAGCGCAGCTGCGTGAATTGCAAAAAGAAAACGAAGCTCTTGCCAGCAAGTTAGCAAACCAGCAAGCAGGGGATGTTTTCAAGGATGTCAAAGAAGTAAATGGTCTGCGTCTGATCACAGCAAAAGTGACTGTAAAGGACATGAACCAATTACGTCAACTAGCTGACCAATGGAAACAAAAAGACCATTCTGATATTTTAGTGTTAGCTACCGCGAATGATGGCAAAGTGAATCTTTTAGCTGCCATGAACAAAGCAGCCAACGAAAAAGGATTGAAAGCAGGCGATTTGATCAAAGAGATCGCACCTAAAGTTGGCGGCGGCGGTGGCGGTCGTCCTGATATGGCACAAGCCGGCGGGAAGAATCCAGAAGGAATCGCAGCAGCACTTGAGACAGCAGCAGCGTGGTTAGCTGCCAAGTAAGCACACTATGGTTGAATCTGTACCCGCGAGTTCCTTTCCTTCTAAGAAGATAGGTGAAAGAGGAGCGTAGGTCTTTAACACATTCCTTTTTTGAACGAAGATGACGGAGGGGGAGACCCTTCCGTTATCTTTTTCCTTTTTTCCTACGTGTTATCTGAAAATGCGTTTGATAATTGAAGGGAATTCGCTTTTTTTTCGAAAAAACGATACGAATAGTTGTTTAATTGAATTCCTTCGGGGTAAAATAAGAAAGATGGTTTTTTGAGAGGGTGATGATTTGCTAAACTTTTTTTTAAATCGCAGCAAAAAAAATGGTGTCTACGAACGTACAGCCATCGGGAAGTTAGCAGGAAGCCTCGGGTTGCTTTCCAACTTACTATTATTTGCTGGGAAATTTATCATTGGCTTATCTGCCCAGTCTGTTTCGATTATGGCAGATGCCATCAACAGTCTTTCAGATACCGCTTCGTCTATTTTAACATTGATCGGTTTTCGGATCTCTGCGAAACCAGCCGACAGTGAACATCCATATGGTCATGAGCGATTTGAAGCCATCAGTGGGTTTGTAGTATCTTTGATCATCACGTTTGTTGGCGGCCAATTTCTCATCAGCTCTGTGCAACGCATCATGGAACCGACGAGTATCCGTCTTTCCCCACTATTGTTTATCGTTTTGGTTTTATCGATTTTGATCAAAATCTGGCAGGGAGCGATGTACCGCAAACTGGCGAACCTGATTGGCTCTCAAACACTTAAAGCCAGTGGGCAAGACAGTCTCAACGATGTGTATACAACGGGTGCGGTTTTGTTTTCAGCGACGATCGAGTGGTTGACTGGCCTACGTATCGATGGCTTTGTCGGCTGTCTGATTGCCTTGTATATTTTGATTAGCGGAATCAAAATGATTCGTTCCTTTATCAACGAATTATTAGGGGCACGCCCAACGCAAGAAGAAGTAGCTGCCATGGAGCAGCGCTTGGATCACTATCCGACGATTCTCGGTTACCATGATTTACTGGTTCATAATTATGGACCGAAAAATCGCTTTGCCAGTGTGCATATCGAAGTGGATGAAACGTGGTCTTTACGAGAAGCGCATGAGGTGATTGATGCGATTGAACAAGATTTTCGCCAATCTTTAAAGGTCGACCTTGTCTGTCACCTTGATCCAGTACCAATTCAAGATCAGCAGTATCGGTATTTAAAAAAAGAAGTGTCAAAGATCATTCGCTTCGTTGATCCGCAGTTACGGATGCATGATTTTCAGGTCAAAGGAGATCTGTTGGCTTTTGATTTAGTGATTCCCGCAAAATCGGCGTATAGTGATCAAGAAATCGAAGAAATGCTGAAACAAAAAATCAAAGAAACACTAGGGGACTATGAATTGAAGCTTGCTTTCGATCATAGTTACCTATTATAGGGTTACAGGATATAGGAGGAAACTATGATAAAAATGGATATGAGCATGATTTCCACGGTATTATTGGCACTTTTGTTTATTAATACGATTGCTGCCTTTATTACTGTTTTTCGGAAACCACGCTCGATTGCAAGTGTCTTTGCTTGGATGATGACGTTGGTATTCATCCCCGGCATCGGGTTTTTGTTGTACTTGTTTTGTGGTCGGGGGATCGACGGAGAAATTATTTATAAATTTAGTGAGCACCACCAAAGTAGGATCAATGAGTTGAATCAAATCATCAAAGTGCACAATTATTCTTTTCCTGAACATCCTTACTCAGATGACAATCATCTATTAGAGCGCTATTTTAAGAACCTTGATGAATCGCCCTTGACGAAAGGAAACAAAGTAGAATTTTATACTGATGGAAAAGAAAAATTTGCAGCATTGTTTGAGGACATGAAGCAAGCAGAAGATAATCTGCATGTGGAGTATTATTCGTTTTTTAATGATGAGATCGGTGGCCAATTCTTGTCAATCTTGATCGATAAAGCCCGTGAAGGTGTTGAAGTGCGTTTGGTCTATGATCCATGGGGGTCACCGAAGGCCAATCGGAAATTCTTTCAACCGTTGATTGATGCCGGTGGAAAAGTCGTGCCTTTCATCACTTCGAAGAACCTGATCCGCAACACACGATTGAACTACCATCTACATCGAAAAATCGTTGTGATCGACGGTCAAATTGGGTGGACTGGCGGCTTTAATGTCGGCGATCAATATTTAGGGAAAAAGGCCAAATTTGGCTATTGGCGAGACACCCATGCGAGAATCGTAGGTACTGCCAGTTTTACACTACAAGAGATTTTTATTCGTGACTGGAACGCATCTGTAAAAAAAGAAGAGGATCAACTGGAATACGAGGATCGCTACTTTATTCTACCGCCGAAAGAGCTCTCTGGAAATGTTGATTTGCAGATTGTCGCTGATGGTCCTGAAAGTGAGACCCAAATTCTCAAAGGCGGTTTTGTAAAAATGATCTTAGCTGCCAAAGAATCGATTTGGATCCAAACGCCTTATTTGATTCCTGATGACAGTATGATGAACGCATTGGAAATTGCCATCCACTCAGGTGTAGACGTCCGAATCATGATCCCATGTATGCCTGACCACCCATTCATTTACCGGGCAACACAGCATTATGCCAATTATTTGCATCGTCGTGGTGCAAAAATCTACATCTATAACAATGGTTTCCTCCATGCGAAGACGGTCATGATGGATGATACCATTAGTTCCTTTGGGACGACAAATCAAGACATTCGGAGTTATGCCTTGAATTTTGAAGTCAATGCTTTTGCCTACGATCACGATGTCACGCAAACGTTGAAAGGCTTCTTTGAAGAGGATATGGCGCAATCAACATTACTGACGGATGAAATTTTAGCTAAGCAGTCTTACTGGTTGCGCTTCAAACAAAACTTCTCTCGGTTATTGTCTCCGATCCTTTAATTTCAACGCCTTTGCTAATCCTTGGCGTGCCAAATGGTCGGCACCTTTGTTTTGGCTCTCAGGGATCCATTGGATGATCGCTAAAGGGAACTGTTTCAACAAGCATTGAATTTCCGTTAAATAATCAGAAAAAGCAGGGTTTTTGGTATAATTCTTGTCGATAGTCTGCGCAACGACTTTGCTGTCGGTATAGAGCATAATCGTCTGTTCCTGTAACCCTTTGTCAATCAGCAGCTGCAACGCGTTTACCATCACAGCGAACTCTGCTTGGTGGTTGGTTGAATCAGGTAGCGGAAACGCAATTTGCTCATGCAGATCAGTACCGACAATGACGATTCCACCGCCACTAGGGCCGGGGTTGCCTTTCGTGGAAGCATCAAGATAAACTTTTAACATTGTCTCACCCTTTTTTGATATGATAAAGATAGTATACTAGAAATTTTATGTTGTGAGGAACTTTTATGAAGCGTAAATTGTATTGGCAACCGGAAGCTGCTACAGCGATCATTTATTGGTCGTTTACTATGATGATATTATTTATCAGTTTGATTCTTTCGTTAGAAAATACCAGACCTTATTGGAAAAGCAACCTCGTTTTAGCCGTCTTTTTCTTTTTTGTATGGTTAGGTATTCATCGAAGCATACTCATCAGGAATGATTTGCTCCTTATTCGCTATGCCCGCTTATGGAAGAAAAGTCTTGTTTCTTTACCTGAGATAGAAAAATGGCAAATTAAAAACCGTTTAATAAGCATTACCGATTATCAAAAAACGTATACCTTCACGTTGCGTAAAAAAGATGTGGTATGGTTAGAAACTTTTTTTCAAGAAAAAATCCCTGAAAAAAGGGTGCAGGTCGAAACCAACGAGTAATTCATAGAAATCTAGAAAACAGCGATCACTCCTTTTGGCGGTACAGCCTTAGGAAGGACGTTGTTTTTTGTTTACATAGAGGATTCGGCAAACTTCTTGTAAAAGTGTGGAAAATCTCTCTTTCTTTCTGAATAAAATCAAGTATAATAAGAGCATAGCAAACGAAATACATTTTAAAGTGCTAAATAGTTCGTGAATTGAGGGTAAAAATGAAATCAGATATCGAAATTGCACAAGAATCAACGCCTAAACCGATTATTGAAATTGCTGAACCACTTGGTTTAACAGGGGATGACCTGGAACTTTATGGCAAATATAAAGCAAAAATCGAATGGTCGGCAATCAAAGAAAAAGCAAACAAGCCGTTAGGTAAGCTTATTTTAGTCACAGCCATCAGCCCGACACCAGCAGGGGAAGGTAAATCAACGGTGACCATCGGACTTGCGGATGCCCTGAATCAAATCGGGAAACAAACCGTCATTGCTTTGCGGGAGCCATCATTGGGCCCAGTAATGGGCATCAAAGGCGGCGCCACCGGCGGCGGCAAAGCACAAGTTCTACCGATGGAAGACATCAACTTACATTTCACAGGTGATATGCATGCGATCACGGCTGCCAATAACGCCTTGTCTGCGTTGATCGACAATCATATCCAACAAGGCAACGAATTAGGGATCGACGGACGTCGGGTCACATGGAAACGCGTTGTCGATTTGAATGATCGAGCGTTACGACAAGTGATTGTCGGTCTAGGGGGACCGTTACAAGGCGTTCCCCGAGAAGACGGTTTTGACATCACCGTTGCTAGTGAAATCATGGCGATTTTGTGCTTGGCAACAAGCATTGATAATTTAAAAGAGCGATTAGGAAAGATTTTAATTGGTTATTCTTTTGAGAAACAACCAATTTACGTAAAAGATTTGGCGGTCCAAGGTGCTTTAACCTTACTTTTAAAAGATGCCCTCAAACCGAATCTCGTTCAAACGATTGAAGGAACCCCTGCGCTGATCCATGGCGGACCTTTTGCGAATATCGCCCATGGGTGTAACAGTGTCATCGCAACCGAGACTGCTTTGCACTTAGGCAAATACACGGTGACCGAAGCTGGGTTTGGTGCTGACTTAGGCGCAGAGAAATTTCTTGATATCAAAACACCGAATTTATCAAAGGCACCAGATGCGATCGTAGTGGTAGCAACGATCAGAGCACTGAAGATGCATGGTGGGGTCGCTGTCGCTGATTTAGGGACAGAAAACTTAAAAGCATTAGAGCGAGGCTTCAGTAATTTAAAGCGTCATGTTGAAAACATGCGTAAATATGGTATTCCAGTTGTCGTTGCGCTTAATGAGTTCTCACAAGACACAGAAGCGGAGCGAACATTAGTCGAAACCTTGTGCCAGCAAATCGACGTCACCATCGCACGGACAGCCGTTTGGGCAGAAGGTGGCGCCGGTGGAACGGATCTAGCAAAAGCAGTGGTTCAACTAATCGAGGAAAAACCCGCCAACTATCATCGCTTGTATACCGACGATTTGCCTTTAGCGGATAAAGCTTCTTTGATCGTGCGGGAAATCTATGGAGGAGCTGAGGTTGAGTTTGCACCAAAAGCCAAAGCGCAGTTACAAAGCTTCAAAGAGCAAGGCTGGGATCAGCTGCCGATTTGTATGGCAAAAACCCAGTATTCCTTCAGTGATGATCCAAAGCGATTGGGCGCACCAGATGACTTTACAGTAACGATTCGCGAATTCGTGCCAAAATTAGGTGCTGGCTTTATCGTTGCCTTGACTGGTGCCGTGATGACAATGCCTGGATTACCGAAGAAACCTGCGGCTATCAATATGGACGTGACTTCTGATGGCCAAGCGATCGGTCTTTTCTAAAAGAGTGATCACAAGCAAAGAAGACATTCGCTGCATTTGAAACGAAAAAACGGAAAGAGATGATTTGAAAGGACGGATGCAAGCGGCATTCGTCTTTTTCTCGTTCATTAGACGTGATGGAAGATAAAAGTAGGGATTCTTGTTATAATAATCAAGGAAGCAAGCAAAAGTCTATTTTCTTTCTTTTGATAATCAAGTATACTTAACCAATTGAGGTGATCTTTGTCAATGGAGCTACAACTAACTAGGAGGACTGGTTTTTATGGAATGGGCAGTCCCTTAGAGGTCATGCAAGGAAAAAAAAGAATCGCTGCCATCAATCATCAGCAAACGATTTTTTTAGAGTTAGCTGAGCAGACACCGATTCGTGTGCGCATGTTTTTTTTAGAAAGTCAGCCTTTTCAGCTACCACAAGGCCAATCAGCGCTCAAGCTGGAGATCGTGATGAATCCTACGCTTAAAAGATTATATATCGGCTTTTATTTAAGCCTTTTTCTCATGATGGGGGTATTGGGCTTATTCTCTATCTCCCTTTACTCGTTGCTTTTTGTCGGGGTGTATTTGGTGGCATATTTTGTCTTTGTTTTGATTTATTTGAAAAAAGCGTATCTTATCAAGGAGGTTCCTCATGGCTAGTGGTGCAGATCAATTTTTGAGTAGTTTTAATCGAATCGAAAAGCGGCTTCGTGACGAATTGGATAATCCACGGAATATGGGTTTTTCTGAAATGGTTCGTCGCTTGTCAAAAAGCAAAAATATCAATGTCAGAAGAGCAGAAGATGATCTATTACAAATGGCTCAGCTGCGCAATGCCATCGTACATGAAAAAATCGGAGAAAACTTTGTCATTGCTGAACCGAATGAATGGGTCGTCAATCGCATTCAAGAAATTGAACGCTCTTTACTGGCACCTGAAAAAGTCATGCCGCGTTTTGCGAAACGAGTGACTGGTTTTGAAAAGCACCTGCCATTACCAGAGTTATTGAAAATCGTTGCCCAAAAGCGCTATTCACAATTTCCGATCTATGATAATGGTCGATTTTTGGGCTTGATCACTTTGCGGATGCTGGGATACTGGTTAGCGAAAGAAAGCCTCCATGGTGAAATCAAGTTGACAGGCAGAACGGCAGATGAATTATTAGCAGGAGATGGGAAACGATCAAATTATTGTTTCGTGTCGGCTGAAACGACCATCGTAGAAGTGGAAGAATTGTTTCAAAAAAATGCCCTGCTTGAGGCGGTTTTGATCACCAAGGATAAAAATCCGAATGGAAATCTCTTGGGCATCATCCGTCCACGAGATATTTTTAAAGAAGAAAGAGTGGAAAATTTATGATCGCGTTGTTTTTTTTGTTAAGTGCTGTTGTCATTGGCTTGGATCAATGGCTGAAAATTTGGATCGTTGCCAATTATCAACTAGGTGAAACACATTCTCTGATCGACAATGTGTTGTCCCTGACCTATCTTCAGAATACCGGTGCAGCTTGGAGTATTCTAGAAGGAAAAATCACTTTTTTTGCGATCATCACCGTTATCGCGGTTGCCGTCGTTGTTTACCTATTGTTTCGTTACCAAAAAAGCAGTTTGTGGTTTCGCTTCGGACTGGCATTTGTGCTAGGTGGCGCTATCGGAAACTTCATCGATCGCTTGCAGCATGGCTTTGTGGTGGACATGTTCCAGCTTGATTTTATCAATTTCCCAATTTTCAATATCGCTGATATGTCATTAGTGTTTGGGGTAATCTTGATTTTTATTTATGCACTGGTAGATGACGAAGCAAAAGGGAAACAAGGAGAATCAAATGGAAAAGCAAATTGAAGTAATCATTAAAGAAGAAAAAGGGCGGGTCGACAAAGTGTTGGCTGAACGCTTGCCTGACCATAGCCGTTCACAAGTTCAACAATGGCTGAAAGAAGATGCCGTTACTTTAGAAGGTGAAACGGTTCGGGCTAATTATAAAGTAAAAGCAGGCGATCACTTGGTCATCCAAGTGCCAGAGCCGGAAGTAGTAGATTTAGAGCCAGAAAATATTCCTTTGACGATCGTCTATCAAGATGCTGATGTGGCAGTCATCAACAAGCCGCAAGGGATGGTGGTTCATCCATCCGCTGGGCATCCAAATGGCACCTTGGTCAATGCGTTATTGTACCATATGGATGATTTATCCACGATCAATGATGTTGTTCGGCCAGGAATCGTTCATCGAATCGACAAAGATACGTCGGGTCTGTTAATGATTGCCAAAAATGATCAGGCGCATGAGTCGTTAGCGAAACAATTGAAAGACAAAACCTCGTTACGCAAGTATGTGGCATTGGTCCATGGCAATATCAGCCACGAAAAAGGCACGATCAATGCACCGATCGGCCGCTCGAAAGTCAATCGGAAAATGCAAGCCGTGATCGAGAATGGCAAACCCGCAGTGACTCATTTCACCGTGTTGGAACGCTTTGATCAATTTACCTTGGTGGAATTGCAATTGGAAACTGGAAGAACCCACCAAATTAGAGTGCATATGCAATATATCGGGTTCCCGTTAGCCGGTGACCCAATCTACGGACCAAAGCGTACCTTAAAAGGCAACGGCCAGTTTTTACACGCCAAGCTTTTAGGTTTCGCACATCCCGCTACGGGTGAGTCAATGGTCTTTGAAGCCCCATTACCAGAGCTGTTCGCGGACACGTTAAAAAAATTGCGAAAAAATGATTGATTTTTTTGTGTGAGAACTGTATAGTAATTGTAACAACTAAATAGCTCCTTTAAATGTAGTCCCGTGAGGCTAAGAAGGAATGAGTAAGCAGACGACTCCCGCGTTGGAGATTCGAACCCTTACTAGATGATAACGTGTACCCAAAATCCACAGAATGGGATTTTAGGCAACGATCGGAAAACATGACTCCTACCTCAAGCAGGTAGGAGTTTTTTTATGTTCAAAATTAGGAGGGAATAACATATGGCAGCGAAAGAAGTAGTAGATGCAGTAACAATGAAACGAGCGTTAACGCGGATCACCTATGAAATTATTGAAAGAAATCGCGGCATTGATAACTTGGTGCTGGTAGGAATCAAGACAAGAGGCATCTATATCGCTCAACGAATAGCAGAACGTTTAAAACAACTAGAAGGCGTAGAAGTACCTGTCGGTGAATTGGACATCACCTTGTACCGAGATGACAAAAAGGCAGAAGATGATCCAGAGATCCATTCATCAGACATCCCGACTGCCATTGATGGCAAAGAAGTCATCTTGATCGATGATGTCTTGTTTACAGGACGGACGATTCGGGCAGCTTTGGATGCCATCATGGATATTGGTCGACCAAAGCGAATCTCACTCGCCGTTCTAGTTGACCGCGGTCATCGTGAACTGCCGATTCGGGCAGATTTCGTTGGGAAAAATATTCCAACTGCTTTAAGTGAAGAAATTATCGTGGAGATGGAAGAATCAGATGGTTCTGACCGGATCATGATCAATAAAGAAAACGACTAGGAAGAAGAGTGACAGCAACATGCAGAAGCAAGAATTTCGTAATCCAGACGCAGTTTTAGACATCAAAGATCGGCCCAAAGCACTGCCTTGGTTAGGTCTAAGCTTACAACATCTTTTCACGATGTTTGGGGCAACAGTATTGGTTCCGATCCTCGTTGGGATCAACCCCAGCATCGCTTTAGTTAGTTCAGGTATTGGAACATTGGTTTACTTGGTCACAACGAAAGGGAAGATTCCTGCGTATCTAGGCAGCAGCTTTGCGTTTATCGCAGCGATGCAGATGCTGATGAAATCTGATGGCTACCCAGCTATCGCACAAGGCGCCATCACGACTGGGTTGGTTTACGTGATCGTTTCGATGATCATTAAACGTGCCGGTGCAGCTTGGTTGGATAAAATTTTACCACCGATCATTGTCGGTCCTGTGATTATGGTGATTGGATTAGGGTTAGCCGCTAACGCCGCCCAGAATGCAATGTACAATGACTCAGTCTACGATTTCAAGTACATTCTGGTAGCTTTGGCTACCTTAGGATTAACGATTTTCTTCAATATGTTTCTGCGAGGGTTTTTAGGATTGATCCCGATCCTTCTGGGGATCGTGGGCGGATACTTGATCGCCTTAGCAGCGGGGATCGTCGATGTGCAGCCCATCATTGACGCCAACTGGTTTGGCATGCCAAGCTTCGAGATTCCCTTCATTAACTATGAACCAAAACTGTATCTGAATGCAATCACTACGATGGCGCCGATCGCTTTTGTTACCATGACCGAACACATCGGTCATCTGATGGTCTTGAACAAATTAACGAAGCGGAACTTTTTTGAAGAGCCAGGCTTGAACCGAACACTATTGGGCGATGGGTTTGCTCAAATTGCAGCCGGTCTCGTTGGGGGCCCCCCAGTGACAAGTTACGGAGAAAACATTGGGGTTTTAGCAATTACACGGGTCCACAGTGTGTTCGTCATCGGTGGTGCAGCAGTTCTAGCCATCGTACTAGGCTTCGTTGGAAAACTAAGCGCATTGATCTTAAGTATTCCTGGTCCAGTCATCTCAGGGATCAGCTTCCTGCTCTTTGGTGTCATCGCTGCCAGCGGGTTGAAAATTTTGATCGACAACAAAATCGATTTTGATCGTAAGAAGAATTTGATCATTGCGTCAGTGATCCTTGTGGTAGGAATCGGCGGTCTTGTATTCACGGTCGGTACCTTCACATTATCCGCAATGGCGTTAGCAACTGTCCTAGGAATCTTCTTGAATCTTATTTTACCTGACAGCTCTCGCAGCGAAGAAAAATAACTTGTGCCAACTCATCGTTTAAACAGAATCAAAGGAGGAATTCATTCATGATTATTCAATCCGAAAGAATCAGCTTAAAGCATCTTTTGACGGTAGAAGCATTGACGGACCGTGAAGTGATGGGACTCATCCGCAGAGGACAAGAATTCAAAAGAGGGGCGAAATGGATGCCCCAAAAAGAACAATATTTCGCAACAAATCTCTTTTTTGAGAACAGTACCAGAACCCACAAAAGCTTCGATGTTGCTGAGAAAAAACTAGGGATCGAAGTCATCGAATTTGAAGCCTCCACCAGCTCTGTTCAAAAAGGCGAGACCTTGTATGACACGGTCTTGACGATGTCAGCTTTAGGTGTAGACGTTGCGGTCATTCGCCACGGCGATGAAAATTACTACGACGCTTTGATCCAAAGCAAAACGATCCAGTGCAGTATCATCAATGGCGGGGACGGCAGCGGCCAACACCCAACGCAATGCTTGCTAGATTTGATGACGATCTATGAAGAGTTTGGGCATTTTGACGACTTGAAAGTCGCAATCGTAGGTGATATCACCCACTCACGGGTCGCAAAATCAAACATGCAAATGTTGAAGCGTCTCGGAGCGAAAGTCTTCTTCTCAGGTCCAAAGGAATGGTATGACGAAGAATTTGAAGTATACGGTCATTGGCTACCATTAGACGAATTGGTTGCAGAAGTCGATGTTATGATGATGCTTCGTGTCCAGCACGAGCGCCATGATGGAACGGAAAGCTTTTCCAAAGAAGAATACTTAAAAAATCACGGGTTGACCGTCGAACGGGCCGCAAGAATGAAAGAGCATGCGATCATAATGCACCCAGCGCCGGTCAATCGCGATGTGGAATTGGCTGATGCCTTAGTTGAAAGCTTACGCTCACGAATCATCACACAGATGTCCAATGGCGTCTTTGTTCGAATGGCGATTCTTGAAGCGGTGTTGAACGGTAAGGCCTAACAGGCAAAAAGGAAAGAATTAGAGGAGGAAGTTTACATGAAAACACTCATTAAAAACGGTAAAATCATCAAAAAAGACAATCACTGTGTTCCTGCAGCAATTTGGATCGAAGAAGGAATCATTCGCGGGATCGGTACAGCATTTCCCGAAACAGATTTTGACGAAGTCATCGATGCCAAAGAGCAATTGATCACGCCAGGTTTAGTGGATGTTCATGTACACTTCAGAGAACCAGGCTTTGAGTACAAAGAAACAATTGAAACGGGCAGCATCGCAGCAGCTCGCGGTGGGTTCACGACAGTTTGCGCAATGCCAAACCTTGACCCAGTTCCCGATACACCGGAAAAATTAACAGCTGTTTACGAAAAAATCAACGCAGATGCGTCAATCAATGTCTTACAATACGCCCCGATCACAGAAAACTTACGCAGTGAAACGTTGACGGATGCAGCTGGAATGAAAGCTGCTGGCGCTTTCGCCTTGACGAACGATGGCGTGGGTGTTCAGACTGCTGGCACAATGTATCTGGCCATGAAGCAAGCAGCCGAAAATGACTTGGCCTTGGTTGCCCATACAGAAGATGACTCCTTACTCTTTGGCGGCGTGATGCATGCTGGTAAAAAAGCAGAAGAACTTGGACTACCGGGGATCTTGAGTGTAACGGAAGCTTCTCAAATCGCTCGTGATGTACTTTTGGCGGAAGCAACAGGTGCTCATTACCATGTCTGCCATGTCTCGACCAAAGAAAGTGTTCGAGTGATCCGAGATGCCAAAAAAGCTGGTATCCATGTGACAGCTGAAGTTTCTCCTCATCATTTGCTTCTAATCGATGAAGATATTCCTGCCGATGAAGGCTTTTGGAAAATGAACCCACCGTTACGTGGGCAAGAAGACCGTGAAGCGTTGATCGAAGGTCTGCTGGATGGCACGATCGATTGTATCGCGACGGATCATGCCCCACATGGCTATGAAGAAAAAATGAAAAGCTTTTTAAAAGCACCATTTGGCATCGTCGGATCAGAATATGCCTTCCAATTGTTGTACACTCATTTTGTCAAAATAGGACGCTTTACCTTGCAGCAACTAGTGGATTGGATGACCGTGAAACCAGCATCAATCTTTGGTCTAAGCGCCGGAACGATGATGGTCGGAGACAAAGCCGATCTCGCGATTTTTGACTTAGAATCAGCTTATAACGTGGATCCTAAGCAATTTCTATCAAAAGGAGTCAATACGCCTTTCGGTGGATGGACGTTATATGGGGATACAAGTTATACATTTGTAAATGGAAAATTAGTATGGCAAAAAGGTGGGCAATAATATGAAACGTTGGCTTATTTTAGAAGATGGAACATACTTTGAAGGCGAAGGCTTTGGTGCCAGTATCAATGTTTTTGGTGAGATTGTTTTTACCACCAGCATGACGGGCTATCAAGAAGCCATTACGGATCAAAGCTTTAACGGACAAATCATTACGTTTACGTATCCGATGGTTGGAAATTACGGCGTCAACCGAGACGACTACGAATCAATTTCACCGACTTGTAAAGGGGTCGTTGTGAAAGAACACGCGCGTCTAGCGAGCAATTGGCGGAAACAGCTGACGTTAGATGAATTTTTAAAACGCAAAAATATTCCAGGGATCGCAGGAATCGATACACGCGCGCTGACAAGAAAGATCCGTCAACATGGGACCATGAAAGCGAGTATCGTTGATGCAGGAGATGTCTTTGACCATGCCTTTGATCAATTAAAAGCGGCGGTTTTACCAACCAATCAAGTGGCACAAGTTTCTACCTCAAAACCTTATCCAAGTCCTGGAACGGGTCGCAATATCGTGGTCATCGACTTCGGCTTGAAGCACAGTATTTTACGGGAGTTGTCACGCCGCAACTGCAATTTAACGATTTTGCCATACAATACGACAGCGCAAGAAATTTTAGACCTCGCACCAGATGGTGTAATGCTGACAAATGGACCGGGTGATCCTAAAAGCTTGCCAGAAGCAATTAAAATGATACAAGGGATTCAAGGAAAGGTACCGATCTTCGGGATTTGTTTAGGCCATCAGCTCTTCTCATTAGCGAATGGGGCAGATACCTATAAAATGAAGTTCGGTCACCGCGGATTGAACCATCCGGTAAGAGAGATCGCCACTGGTCGGATCGATTTTACCTCACAAAACCATGGCTTTGCTGTGGATGAAGCATCCATCGATCCTGAAAAACTAATGGTGACACACGTCGAAGTGAACGATGGCACGATCGAAGGGGTTCGTCATCGCCGCTACCCAGCATTCAGTGTCCAATACCACCCAGATGCGGCACCGGGCCCGCATGATGCGGTCCACTTATTTGACGAATTTTTAGAGATGATCGATGCATGGAAGGAGCAGAACTAATATGCCAAAACGTACAGATATCAAGAAAATCATGGTAATCGGTTCTGGACCGATTATTATAGGACAAGCGGCAGAATTTGATTATGCCGGTACACAAGCTTGTTTAGCTTTACGAGAAGAAGGCTACGAAGTGGTGTTAGTCAATTCGAATCCCGCAACGATCATGACGGACAAAGAAATTGCTGACAAAGTCTACATTGAACCAATCACATTTGAGTTTGTCTCACGGATTTTACGTAAAGAACAGCCTGATGCAATTTTACCGACATTAGGCGGACAAACGGGCTTGAATATGGCGATGGAATTAGCCAACTCAGGTATTTTGGATGAATTAGGAATTGAGTTGCTAGGAACCAAATTAGCGGCAATCGATCAGGCAGAAGATCGAGATTTATTCAAACAATTAATGGAAGAATTGGATCAACCGATCCCAGAATCCGAAATCGTATCAACGGTGGAAGCAGCAGTTGAATTTGCGAAAAAAATCGGCTTTCCAATCATTGTTCGTCCAGCATTTACGCTAGGAGGAACGGGCGGTGGCATGTGTAACAATGAAGAAGAGCTGCGCCAAATCGCTGAAAACGGCTTGAAGCTCTCGCCCGTGACCCAATGCTTGATTGAACGTAGTATTGCAGGGTTTAAAGAGATCGAATATGAAGTGATGCGGGATTCTGCAGACAACGCGATCGTTGTTTGTAATATGGAAAACTTCGATCCAGTCGGCATCCACACCGGCGATTCCATCGTCTTTGCCCCTAGTCAAACACTGTCAGACCATGAATACCAAATGTTGCGAGATGCGTCATTAAAAATTATTCGCGCATTAAAAATAGAAGGTGGTTGTAATGTTCAGTTGGCACTTGATCCACATAGCTTTAATTACTATGTGATTGAAGTAAATCCGAGGGTTTCTCGTTCCTCTGCACTAGCAAGTAAAGCAACAGGTTATCCAATTGCCAAACTGGCAGCGAAAATTGCCGTCGGTTTAACATTGGATGAAATGAAAAATCCAGTCACAGAAACCACCTATGCAGAATTTGAACCCGCCCTTGACTATGTTGTGGCAAAAATTCCTCGCTGGCCGTTTGACAAGTTTGAAACGGGGGAACGTCGATTAGGAACACAAATGAAAGCAACTGGAGAAGTGATGGCCATTGGTCGTAATATTGAAGAGTCATTACTGAAAGCTGTTCGTTCATTGGAAATCGGCACACATCATATCGAAATGAAAGAACTAGAAGCTCTTTCTGACAATGATCTGATGGAGAAGGTCATCAAGGCGCAAGATGATCGCCTGTTCTACGTCATGGAAGCCATCCGAAGAGGGTATACTATCGAAGATTTGAATGAAATGACGAAAATCGATTTATTCTTCTTAGATAAAATGCTTCACATCTTTGAGATCGAACAAGCATTAGCAAACGATCCACAATCCCTTGATGTTTTGAAAAAAGCCAAGCAAAACGGCTTTACGGATAAAAAGATCGCTGAGCTGTGGGAAACCACGGAAGCTGAGATCCGCACGCTGCGCCATGAGCAAAAGATTTTGCCAGTCTACAAAATGGTGGATACATGTGCCGCAGAATTTGAATCAGCAACACCTTATTTCTACAGCACCTATGAGTTTGAGAATGAAAGCAAGCGCAGTGAAAAAGAATCTGTTCTTGTCCTAGGTTCTGGACCGATCCGAATCGGACAAGGGGTGGAGTTCGACTATGCAACAGTGCACTCGGTGAAAGCGATCCAAGCTGCTGGCTATGAAGCGATCATCATGAACAGTAATCCTGAAACGGTTTCGACTGATTTTTCTATCTCCGACAAGCTGTATTTTGAACCGTTGACCTTAGAAGATGTCTTGCATGTGATCGATTTGGAACAGCCAATTGGGGTCATCGTCCAATTTGGCGGGCAAACGGCGATCAATTTAGCCGAACCTTTGGTGAAAGCCGGAGTCAAAATCCTAGGCACCAGCATTGAAGATCTTGATCGTGCCGAAAACCGCGATCTCTTTGAGCAAGCATTACAAGCATTAGATATTCCGCAACCACCAGGCGACACGGCGACGAACGAACAAGAAGCGATCGCCATCGCACAAAAAATCGGCTATCCTGTTTTAGTCCGCCCAAGTTATGTCTTAGGGGGACGTGCGATGGAAATCGTGGAAAACCAAGCCGATTTAGAAGATTATATGCGTCATGCAGTGAAAGCATCACCAGAACATCCTGTCTTGGTCGATCGTTACTTGGTTGGTAAAGAATGTGAAGTCGATGCTATCTGTGACGGCAAAACTGTTTTGATTCCTGGAATCATGGAACATATCGAGCGTGCAGGGGTCCATTCAGGAGATTCAATGGCGGTCTATCCACCGCAAAATCTTTCGGATGAACTAATTGCTACGATCGAAGAATATACCAAACGCTTGGCATTAGGTTTAAATTGTATCGGTATGATGAATATCCAATTTGTCATCCATGAGAACAAAGTGTATGTCATTGAAGTAAATCCTCGTGCTAGCCGAACCGTGCCATTTTTAAGCAAGGTAACAGAGATCCCAATGGCACAAATTGCCACGAAGGCGATTCTCGGGGAAGAGATCACAGCGTTAGGTTATCAAGACGGACTTGCTCCAACACCAAATGAAGTACACATCAAAGCACCTGTCTTCTCCTTTACAAAACTTTTAAAAGTCGATACTTACTTAGGCCCTGAAATGAAATCAACGGGTGAAGTAATGGGATCAGATAAAGATTTGGCAAAAGCACTTTATAAAGCTTTTGAGGCATCAGGCCTGCATATTCCTGAATTTGGAAAAGCACTTTTCACCGTTGCAGACGAAAGCAAAGAAGAGGCAGCAGCACTGGCGGCGCGTTTCGTAGAGGTCGGCTTCACCTTAATGGCTACCAATGGAACCGCTGATTACTTTGAAGAAAAAGGCCTGCAAGTGACACGAGTTGCTAAAATCTCTGATCAACAAGCAGAAGAAACGGTTGTTGATTTGATCCGTAAAGGAACGACCCAAGTAGTAGTCAATACCATGGACAAAGATCGCCAAAATGCAACGGAAGACGGATTTATCATTCGCCGAGAAGCAGTGGAGCATGGTGTACCGACCTTTACTTCTCTTGATACAGCGGATGCAATTCTAAAAGTGATGGAATCCCGCAGTTTTTCAACAAAAGCAATTTAACGCAGATAAAGGAGTTTTTTGATGAAGCAAGAAATCATGACCATCAGCAAACAGCGTCAACTGGCACCACGGATTTTTGAAATGACATTGACTGGTGAATTAGTCAATGAGATGAGGACCCCAGGGCAGTTTCTGCACCTGCGGGTTCCTCAAAATGCCTTTCTTCTTCGCCGACCGATCAGTATCAATCATATCGATGCTGAGAAAAAAGAATGCCGAATCATTTACCGGGTCGAAGGAGATGGCACACGAATTTTTTCAGAAATGACCGTTGGGGATCCAATCGATGTGATGGGGCCTTTAGGAAATGGGTTTCGCTATCATCATTTAAACCAAGGGGACACTGCATTTATCGTAGGTGGCGGTATCGGTGTACCGCCGCTCTACGAACTATCGAAACGTCTGACGCAACAAGGGATCCACGTCATTCACTTTTTGGGCTTTGCCAGCAAAGACGTCATGTATTATGAAGAGGAATTTCGCGCACTGGGAGATACGAGGATCGCTACCGATGATGGCAGCGCTGGTTTACAAGGAAATGTTGGCAACCTGTTATTAGCTGCAGAGCAAACACCTGCGGCAGTCTTTGCCTGCGGAAATAACGGTCTTTTAAAAACCACCGCCCAGCTTTTCGAAGACCTTTCAGATGTTCAATTATCCATGGAAGCGCGAATGGCTTGCGGGATGGGTGCCTGTTATGCCTGTGTTTGCCATACGAAAGATGACGAACAAGGTACCAAAAGTGTCAAAGTTTGTGACGAAGGGCCTGTATTTCAGGCGAGAAAGGTGGTCATTTAATGTCGATCAACGTCGAGCTACCCGGATTGAGTCTAAAAAATCCGATCATGCCAGCCAGCGGCTGTTTTGGGTTTGGTGCAGAATATGATAAATATTATGACATCAGTCAATTAGGTGCGGTGATGATCAAAGCGACCACACCTGAACCACGTTTCGGCAATCCAACCCCAAGGGTAGCGGAAACGCCTAGTGGTATGTTAAATGCCATCGGGTTGCAAAATCCTGGGTTAGAAACGGTCATGAATCAAATATTGCCGGACTTAGCTCAAAAACATCCAGAGTTACCGATCATTGCAAACGTTGCTGGTTCGACCGTCGAAGATTACGTTCTTGTGTGTCAGGAAATCAGTCAGGCAGAAAATGTCAAAGCGATCGAATTGAATATCTCTTGCCCTAACGTCAAACATGGCGGTATCACTTTCGGAACCGATCCTGCGGTTGCTGGTGCATTGACTGAAGCGGTCAAAAAAGTCTCGCAAGTGCCGATCTATGTCAAACTTTCGCCGAATGTGACGGATATTGTCCCAATTGCGAAAGCGATCGAAGTAGGCGGCGCCGACGGGTTTACGATGATCAATACGCTTTTGGGCATGCGGATCGATTTAAAAACACGAAAACCGATTTTAGCCAACCAAACCGGGGGCTTGTCTGGTCCATCAATCAAACCAGTGGCGATCCGCCTGATCAAACAAGTGGCGCAAGTTTCTCAATTACCAATTATTGGCATGGGGGGCGTGATGTCGGTGGATGATGTACTTGAAATGTATCTGGCAGGTGTAAGTGCAGTTGCAGTAGGAACCGCAAACTTTACCGATCCTTACATTTGCCCAAAATTGATTGAAGAATTGCCTATCCGAATGGCAGAATTAGGGATCACTTCTTTGGAACAGTTGATAAAAGAAGTGAGAGAGGAGCACGTGTGATGAGTGAACGACCAATTATTGCCTTAGATTTCCCCAACAAACAGGCTATTGAAACATTTTTAGCGCAATTTCCTGTGGAAGAAAAATTATTTGTAAAAGTTGGAATGGAGATTTTCTACCAAGAAGGACCAGCGATCGTCACTTGGTTGAAATCCTTTGGCCATGATATTTTTTTAGATTTAAAATTACATGATATCCCTAATACTGTTGGACGAGCAATGGAGCGCTTAGCTTCTTTAGGTGTTGCTTTGACGAATGTTCATGCAGCCGGCGGGATTGAAATGATGACTGCTGCTAAAAAAGGTCTGCAACAAGGAACCCCCGCAGGACACAAAGTCCCTGATTTGATTGCAGTTACCCAATTGACCTCCACTAGTGAGGCACAAATGCATCATGATCAGCAGATCATGACGTCACTGCAAGAAAGTGTTATCCATTACGCCACTTGTGCCCAAAAAGCTGGATTAGACGGTGTTGTTTGCTCCGCACACGAAGCAAAACAGATCAAGCAAAGAACAACCGATGCCTTCATACGCTTGACGCCTGGTATCCGACCAGCTGGCAGTGAAGTTGGCGATCAAAAACGGATCATGACACCTGCACAAGCTCGCAATGCGGGGGCTACCATGATCGTTGTGGGACGTCCAATCACCCAGTCTAAGACACCGTATGAAAGTTATCTGCAAATAAAACAAGAATGGAAGGAAGCTAGCCAATGAAAGAACAATCCAATCAAATTGCCAAAGATCTTTTAGACATCGAGGCGATTTTTTTACGACCGAATGAACCATTTACTTGGGCAAGCGGCATCAAAAGCCCTATTTACTGCGACAATCGAATCACTATGAGTTATCCTCATGTACGTCGCGCCATTGCGAAAGGCTTAGCTGCAGTCATCAAAACGACTTATCCCGAAGCAGAAGTGATTGCAGGGACCGCAACAGCCGGGATTCCCCATGCTGCTTGGGTCGCTGAATTGTTAGATTTGCCAATGGTTTATATTCGCAGCAAAGCAAAAGAACATGGCAAAGGCAATCAAATTGAAGGTCGTATTCAGCCAAATCAAAAAATGGTCGTCATTGAAGATTTATTGTCAACAGGTGGCAGTGTCTTAGAAGCTTGTGAAGCAGCCAAAAGAGAAGGAGCCGACGTATTAGGCGTCGCTGCGATCTTTACTTACGAGCTGCCTCAAGTCCAAGAGAATTTTGACCAAGCAGGTCTATCCTATGTGACTTTGACAAACTATACAGCGTTGATCGAGTCGGCTTTAGAAACGGGTGCTATTCAAGAGTCTGATGTTGCCCTGTTACAAGAGTGGCGAAAAGATCCTGCTGCTTGGTTGAGTGAATAAGGAATTGAAATAAGAAACGGATATGTGAGGGAATGACCAAGCATATTCGTTTTATTTTTACCTATTTTCTGATAGCATTGGGAGAAAGTTTTTTTGATAGGAAGGGCTATTCCTTGCTGTCAACTTGAATTAGGAGGCTGTTTTTTTGAAAAGAAATATGGATGTTCCCTGGAGTTATTCCGGAGACAATGGACCTGAACATTGGCACACTTTGTGCGATTGGTATGCACAAGGCGCCGAATTTCCTTACCAATCCCCAATTGCTTTAGTTCACGATGAAACCGAAGAACCTATCGATCAGGACTTGGCTTTTCACTATAAACGAGAGCGGTTCACGGAAAAAGAATTCAAAAATACGATTCACTTCGTTCCATATAACAAAGAAAGTTATGTCACATTTAAAGGGATCAACTACTATTTGACGGATATTCATTTCCACATGCCGTCTGAACATATTATCGATGATGAACAGCAAGAATTAGAGTTTCATCTCGTCCATATGAATGAGGACGGAGAAAACTTGGTTGTGGGCATCTTATTCAAATTGACGGATAAGCTCAACTGGATCTGCAATCAGCAAGACGACAGCATCTGGGACTTTGAAAACCATACGCAATGGTTTGATCCGACTATGTTCTTACCAGAACGCACCCACCATTTCCATTATGTGGGTTCGTTGACGACACCGCCAACCAAAGGGCCAATCAATTGGTTCGTCTTTGACTGGATCGGGGAGATGAGCCGCCGCTTCATTTTGGAATTCCGGGAAGAAGTGTTAGAAAACAATAATCGCCCATTACAAGACCGCAAAGATCGACCTATTTATTTCTATTAATTTATAAAAATAGATCCTTTTACGTCTGTCTCTTATACACATCTAGATGTGTATAAGAGACAGGTATAGAAACCACTTCGTAAGGGTAATCAATAAAAATGATGTTAGAATTTTTAGAATGTCATTGACTAGAAAAAGACGAAAACTCTTCGTCTTTTTTTATTTTTATATTCTAGGACCATGAAGGCTATGCTAAAATATTAAATAAGCTGATTCTCGGCAGTTAATGCATTGTGAAAATAAATACAAATATAGTTTTTTTAGAAAAAGAGCAGACACGGTAAAGCTTTTTTGGCTGAGTATTTTATAGTGAAAGAAAGGAAATCCATATGCATGCATGGGAAGCAATCCAAAAATCCATCGATTTTATCGAAGACAATCTTGCTGAGTCGCTAGAGATCGAAACGTTAGCACAAGTCGCATCACTTTCTGTATTTTATTATCAACGCTTATTTACTCGCTTAGTTAAAATTTCTGTTAGGGAATATATAAAACTGCGTCGTCTGGCCAGAGCCGCTGTTTTATTAAAAGACAGAAAAAGTCGAGTCATTGAGGTCGCTTTTGAGGTTGGTTTTAATAGCCATGCAGTATTTTCAAGAACCTTTAAGACCGTTTATGGACTTTCACCTTCTCTTTACCAAAAAGCGCCGATCGGTTTGCAAAATTTTGATAAGCCGGATCTATCTTTAGGGTATATTGTCACAGAAGAAGGCAATCCATTGATCAGCGAAGGAGTCGTTTTGGAGATTCAGAAGAAGCGAAATCAGCAACCGCTGGTTTTTTGTGGCGTTGTTGGTTACTATCCATTTAAGTATGGAAAAATGCTGGGCCAACGAACAGGGATTGATCCGATTGATGATATTTGGCATGATTTTTATCAAAAGACTGCCAATCAGCCTCGCACCGATCATTGCCTGATCGGTGTTTCATTTCCGGGAGATGCGCCTGAAGGCTATTCAAGTTATTTTGTTGGTCAAATATCTGATGGTTCGCAATTTCTCAACTGCACTGAATGGACTTTACCAGAACGTGAGTATATTGTTTGCAGTTTTGATACGGTCTCAGAGCAACTGATCATCAATATGGGAAAGGCGATGCGTTATACCCGTTTTTGGCTCAAGAAAAATGGCTGGATTGCTGAGAATTTTTTTCCTGAGCTTTATCAAAAAGGGGAAAATCATGTGGTTCATGTCGAATTATGGATTCCTTTTAAAAAAAGAATTAAGATGCAAGGAGGAACAGAATAATGACCCACCAGTATGAAGAAGGAATAAAGCTGCTTGAAGAAAAATTCGGACATTTTAAAGACAATGTGATTGCCCTTGCGACGACAGCTTGTGACAAAACTGTAGAGGGACACATACAACCAGTCGTTCGAGAAGTTGATGCTTTTTATGAAGAGGGCGTTTTTTACGTGTCGACACACGAGCAATCCAATAAAATCAAGCAAATCAAAAAGAACCCAGCAGTTTCCATTGCCGTTAGCGGTGAATGGTTTACTGCGGTCGGTCAAGGGGAGAATTTAGGTTGGGTGCTAGACCCTAAAAATGCAGAATTAAGAAGCAAAATTCGCAAAGCCTTTGTCTGGTACGACGAAGTCAACAATGAGAATGATAAAGGCTGTTGCTTTCTAGCAATCCATTTGACCAAAGGAACGTTGAATATCAATCACTGGGAAAAGCTGTATCATTTTGATTTCGAGAAGAAAGTCACTATGGAGGATGGTGGAATTTATTAGCCAACAGAACCTACTGGCTGCAGGTGAGTTTCAATTGCCATTCTATCGGATCTAGCAGATACTTCGATGGCTAAATTCTGAGAAGGTTTGCCTTTTGTGGTTTAAGCTAAGGAAAATTGTCGCTGAAAGAGCAGTAGATAGAAGGAAAAAGCATAAAAACCGATCACAAGCGCGTGCCTCTTCGCAGCGCTTTTGTGGTCGGTTCTTTTATTGATTACACTATGATTTTTTGATCCGAATAGACTGAGAGCAGCTAGGACTGTTTTAATCTCAAAATTCCCTCATCAGGTGTCACAAAAAGCGTTTTTTGATTCTCATAAATGACGAATCCAGGTTTGGCACCATTCGGTTTCCGAATATGTTTGACTTGCACGTAGTCCACCGGTACTTGGGCAGATTGACGATATTTTGAGAAATATGCGGCAAGCTCTGCAGCTTCCATTAAGGTTGTCTCACTAGGATCATCCGAACGAATGATGACATGAGAGCCAGGAATATTTTTGGTATGCAGCCAGATATCACTCTTACGAGCTGTTTTTAAAGTCAGTTGGTCATTTTGTAAATTGTTTTTTCCAACGAAAATTTCTGTTCCGTCTGAAGAAAGAAATCGTTCTGGTTGCGAAGGAGCGGCTTTTTTGCGCTGTTTCGTCCGATTTTTGACATAGCCTTGTGCAATCAGTTCTTCCCGAATAACCGCCAGATCCATTGGAGAGGCGATTTCTAATTGAGCTAACACGGATTCGAGATACGCGATTTCTTCTTTCGTTTCGGCAATCTGCTGATGGACCAGTTTGACTGCATTTTTTAATTTCTGATAACGTTGAAAATATTTCTGAGCATTTTGATTGGGAGAAAGAGCGGGATCTAATTTGATCGTCAAAAGCCGATTCTCATCATAGTAATTTTCCAAATCAACTGAAGCAGCACCTCGGGGGACTTGATTCATAAAGGTCGTCAAAAGCTCACCTTTTTGACGGAATTCTTCTGCGTTTTCTGAATCGATTAACGTTTGTTGGCGTTTCTTTAACTTCAATTGGTTGCGTTTCAGTTCATTCTCAATCTTCTTTAGTAATTCGCCACCTTGTTGTTTGACCCGATCTCTTTCCGCCTTGTCGTGATAAAACGCATCTAAAAGCTCGCTCAGACTCTGATAAGAGGTGACAGTGGTGGTCGCATCGATCAATGATGGATAAGGAATTGGTGTAAAATATTCCTTTTTCTCTGACTGGAGATAACTTGGTGCTAGCTCCTGGGTAAGCTCTGTAAAGAAAGCATCCCACTGACGCAGTTTTTCATTGGGATTGGCATTGATTCGAGCGATTAATTCTTCTGCTGTATCGCGGCCTAAGCCTTGGAATCGTTGTTGAAGTTCTTTTGCCGTCAAGGGATCGATGGTCGATAATTCTTCAAAAATTTTGGTGCGAGAGGCTGTAAAAGGATTAAGTGTTGTTTGCTTTGGTGGTGCAATATAAGTAGCACCCGGTAATAAAGTACGATACGTATTTTGTGAATGACCAATGTGTTTGATTGTATCGACAATTTTTCCGCTCGTCTTATTCATTAATAAAATCGTGCTGTGACGGCCCATCAATTCGACAATCAAGACGAGGGATTGTAAATCACCTAATTCATCTCGTCGAGTAAAATGAAAATGGATCACACGGTCATTGTCGATTTGTTCGATTGATTCTAAGATCGCCCCTTCTAAATATTTCCGCAGCATCATCAAGAAATTCGGTGGGGTTTCTGGATTGCTATAGGCGATCGTTGTGCATTGCACACGAGCATAGGTGGGATGTGCGGATAGCAAAAGTTTATGATTTTTCCCTTGGGCACGGATCACAAATACGACCTCATTTTCATAAGGTTGATGAATTTTGTTCACACGTCCACTGGTTAATTGATTTTGTAATTCTTTGACCATTAAATGGGTAAAAACACCATCAAAAGACATATTGTTTCCCTCTTTTCTTATAAGGATAGTTTGACTGAGGGATTGATCCTTCCAATGTCAAATATTCCTATCTATTATACCGAAGAATCCAAAGAAAAGCCATGGCAGCTAGCTTTCCTTTTTCTTGTTAGGTTGGTGATCGGTGGTTTGCAGTGCACGCTCAATTTCTTTGTTCAAGAAATAAGAGATGACTGTTCGAATAATAACGACTGCAGCTAGACGTACGATGTCTTCGAAAGTAGGGTGGATGATCGTCTCAATAATATCTGCTGCAATCAAGATCTCAAGACCTAATAAGACATAACTCCCTAAATAATTGCGGATAAAATTATTCTCTCTGGCTGCCACCAAACGGTCCTTTTCTGTTAATTCGTAGCGCACGAAATCAATGCCTGCGATCAATACACCCCAAACGATGACGAAAATGGAGAGAAAGTTTAAACAGACAACAATGAAATCGAAGATTGGGTTGGCTCCAGTCATCAAAGAACTAGCTAGATTATGCATAATGACTCCTTTACCGTTTTCTTTTATCTTACCGAATTATCGAAGAAATGTGAAGTTTCTTGACGTTCTAGAAGGGAATTGATAGTATGAATTAATAGTAGGATTTTTAAAAAAGGTGGGCAAATTATGGAACAAGTTAGGAACTTTGTTCATTACACGAAAGAAAAAATAGTGGAAAGCTGGCAAGCTTTGTTAGATGATCTATACCGAGATCAGAAAAAAACGATTTTCACGCTGATCGGAGGCATTCTTTTCGCGCTGTTTTTTGCAGGCTTGATCGTTTTTTCTCAAAATCGCATCAACGCCTCTTTAGTGGATCGAATCGCTTTCGACAAGTTACCTTCGGAAAAAGTACAGCCATTACCATATTTGACAGCTGATAAGACGATTCGCGAAACAAGAGCGATTTCTGTGATGTACAGTAAACCAAATGGCCCACAGCTGGATCAAGTGTTTGATCTGATCCAAGCACAGGAAGACGAAATGAATCGAACATTTTTTTATTATCCGATCGTCTATGACGTGGCATTTTTCTCCAATGAATATGACATTGATCCTGATAAAGTGACCTTTGTCTTCTATGAAGAAGGAGTCGAGAAAAATCGCTTTACTTTTGATTCATTTGAGCAGCCAACGACGGAATTCATCCCAGAATTGAATCGTTTACCCATGTGGACGATTCGTTCTTCTACCAATGATTGATAAAAAAATCTGACAATTTGACAGAAAATTGTTGACGTTTTTTTATCAATAGGCTAAACTGAATTCAATCAAGAAAGAAAACAAGTTGAGAAGGAGGAACAATCATGAAACTATTTATTCCATTGCAAGTGAAATCATGGCAAAACTGGCGTAGATAGTTGTATTGATGGGACCTCATTCCATAGATACAACTTTTTAGAGAACCTTCTAAAGTGCTGTATCTATGCTGGTAGTTGAATTTATCGCCGCATAGGACAACCTTCTATGCGGCTTTTGCTTACTTGCAATTGCCGTCACATAGGCAGTTGCTTTTTTTGTTCTCAAAAACCGTAAAAACGAAAACACGAAAAACGTAAGCAGAAAAAGGAGAATGAAAAATGAAAAACAAGGGATTAATTGCATCGGTTGCCGTTATTTTATTATTTTTAGGAGCGACCTTTGTCTATCAGTTAGGAATGAGAAGTGGGACCAATCAAGCCAGTGAGACTTCGGAACCAGTAGAAAAAGCTGAAAAAACAGTTGGGATCCTGCAGTTTGTCAGTCATGAAGCGTTAGATGCGATCACCGAGGGGATCAAAGAAGGCCTTAAAGAATCAGGCTATACCGAAGGGGACAACTTGACGATCGAATTCCAGAACGGTCAAGCGGATCAAAGCAAATTGGCAACGATGAGCCAGCAGCTGCTAAATAAAGATGCCGACGTTTTGGTTGGGGTAGCAACACCCGCGGCACAAGCGTTGGCGAATGTCACTCAGGATGTACCGATCGTTTTAGGAGCGGTCACTGATCCAGTTGGGGCAAATCTCGTGGCAGATATGGATCAACCCGGCGGCAATATCACTGGTGTTTCCGATAAAGCACCAGTTGCTGCACAAATCAAACTAGCAAAAGATTTGCTGCCAGAGGCAAAAACAGTCGGTATTTTGTATTCTTCGACCGAAGACAATTCGAAATACCAAGTGGCAGAAGCAGAAGCTGCTGCCGAAGAAAATGGCTTGACCAGCAAATCGTATGCCGTTCCTTCAAGTAATGAAATTGCGCAAATGGTGCAAGTGATGGCACGGGAATTCGATTTTATCTATATTCCGTTAGACAATACGATCGCAAATGCTATGCAGACGGTAGTACAAGAAGCCAATAAATCAAAAACGCCCATCATCACGTCTGTTGATACGATGGTGGAACAAGGCGGCTTAGCAACGGTTGGGCAAGATCAATTTACGATTGGGGTCGAAACTGGGAAGATGGTGGCAGCAATTCTTGACGGGACGGCCGAACCTGCGACAACGCCGATCTATACATTCAGCGATGGCGAAACGATCATTAATGAAACACAAGCGCAGTTATTGGGAATCACTATCCCAGAAAACCTCAAAGACGAGGCAAAATTGATTACAACGACACCGGAAAGTGAAGCAAGTGATGAGTAACAATTAGGAACAGCAATCACCTGCGATCACCGAGAGAGTCTTGAAAGAGAAAACTTGTAAGAATATGGAGGAAGAATGATGATTGTTTCAGCAATAGGGCAAGGGCTACTTTGGGGAATCCTGGGATTAGGGATTTTTATGACCTATCGTATTTTGAATTTCCCGGATATGACGACGGAAGGGTCCTTTCCGTTAGGCGGTGCTGTCTGTGTGACAGCGATCACCCATGGGGTGTCGCCCGTCTTAGCGACTTTGTTAGGAGTATTGGCTGGGATGTGTGCGGGCTGTGTGACAGGACTTCTTTATACAAAAGGCAAAATTCCCGTGATTTTAGCAGGTATTTTGGTGATGTCTTCATTGAACTCGGTCATGCTGTTTGTGATGCGCTCACCAAACCTCTCTTTATTAAACCAACCGAAAATTCAAGATTTTTTTACTAGAATGAATTTACCGAATTATTATGATACGGTGATTATCGGATTGATCATGGTCTTGTTGATTGGGGGCGTCTTGGTTTACTTTTTCCATACCAACTTGGGTCAAGCTTATATTGCTACCGGGGATAATGAACACATGGCCAAGTCAATGGGGATCAATACGGATCGAATGAAAATCATTGGACTGATCGTCTCCAATGGCGTGATCGCACTCTCAGGCGCATTGATCGCTCAAAACGACGGCTACGCCGACATAAGCAAGGGAATCGGTGTGATCGTTATCGGACTGGCGTCAATCATCATTGGTGAGGTATTATATGGTGAATTGACCTTGCTGGAACGTCTGATCGCTATCGTGATCGGCAGCATTATCTACCAATTATTGATCCTATTTGTGATCAAAGCTGGATTTGATACGACTTACTTGAAGATCTTCTCTGCAATCGTCTTGACGATCTGCCTGTTGATCCCTCAATTTAAACAAGCCTTGCATCTACGCACTGGTTTTGAAACGGAGGATGAATAATGTTAGCCTTAAAAAAAGCCTTTAAAGTTGTCGGCAACGGACCGAATGAGAAAAAAGTGCTCTTGAATAAAATCGATCTTTCTTTAAAACCAGGAGAATTTGTCACGGTCGTCGGAGGAAATGGCGCCGGCAAAAGTACGTTATTCAACTGCATCTCAGGCACCATGCCCTTGACGAGTGGGCAAGTGATGATCGATGATCAAAACGTGACCGCACTTTCGGAAGAAAAACGCGCCCGCTTTTTGGCACGTGTCTTCCAAGACCCGAAAATGGGGACGGCTCCCCGTATGACAGTGGCAGAAAATCTTCTATTAGCACAAAAAAGAGGGGAAAAACGGTCACTAGGTCTTCGACAACTCCAAGGGCAAAGAGAAACGTTCTATGCCCTTTGTAAAGAAATCGGCAATGGGTTGGAAAATCATTTGGATACGCCAACGGGCAGTTTATCTGGTGGTCAACGACAGGCACTAAGTTTATTGATGGCAACGATTCAAACACCAAAACTGTTGTTGCTAGATGAACATACGGCTGCGTTAGACCCAAAGACCTCCAAACAACTGATGCAAATCACAGCAAAACGCGTGGAAGAACAAAATCTAACTTGTCTCATGATCACCCATCGGATGGAAGATGCATTAAAATACGGAGACCGCTTGATCCTGCTCAGAAAAGGGGAAATCGTCAAGGATCTTTCAGCAGATGAAAAAGCTCGCTTAAGTTTACCAGAACTGTTACTGTTCTTTGAAGACGACTTATAAACCCTTGATAGAACAGTGTTTTCAAAAAAAATAATCAAATAAATGAAAAAAATAAGAAAAAATCATTGACATCTTTCAAAGTTAAACCTATACTTAGGTCAATCTTACATCAGTTTGGAGCGAAGGACTATGCAAAAATTATTGCTAACGAACCCCACACAACTGAATAAATATTACTTTAGCTATTTTAGATAGGTTTGTATTCATGAAGGCATGGGTACAAACGCTAAGTTTGTATCTATGATGGCTAGAGCATTTCGTAATGAATTCGCAGCCACGTAGATCGTAAAATCTATAGTGGCTATTTTTTATATTCACATATCGGCGCTGTCGCTATGTAATGTTTGAAGGTGTTCACTGTAGATTCTTAAATTTACGGTGGACATCTTTTTTTGTTGAAAGGAATGAACCAGATGAAACAAATGATAACCGGTCACACACGGTTGGCGGCACTATTTGCCAAACCAGCCAAACACAGCATCTCTCCAGCGATGCACAATCTTTCTTTTGAAGAACAAGGGATCGACGCCGTGTATCTGGCCTTTGATGTTGAGCCGGATGATTTAGCCGCTAGTATCCAAAGCATCCGTCAGTTGGATCTCTTAGGTGTCAATCTATCAATGCCCCATAAAATGGCAGCAGTACCGTTGATGGATGAATGCTCACCAGCAGCCGAGCTGATCGGCGCAATCAATACAATCGTCAATCAAGAGGGGCGATTGATTGGGCACAATACAGATGGTATCGGCTTTATGCGCGCACTTGAAGACATTCAAGTGTCGATCATTGGAAAAACGATGACTGTGATCGGTGCAGGTGGAGCAGCGACAGCAATCATTAGTCAAGCTGCACTAGATGGTGTCAAAACAATCCGTGTCTTTAACCGCAAGGATGAGTTTTATCCAATCATCCAGGAAAAATTGACACAGATCGCAGAAAAGACCGCCTCTGAGATCACATTAACGGATTTAGAAGATCAGACGGCTCTAAAAACAGCCATCGATCAAAGCAGTCTTTTAGTTAATGCTACTGGCGTGGGGATGAAGCCGAATGATACGGTAAGTCCTCTAAAAGACAAAACACTCTTGCGGGAATCATTAGCTGTCTATGATGTCATCTATAATCCAAGAGAAACGCAGCTTTTGAAAGATGCGAAAGCAGTTGGTGCCAAAACTGCAAACGGCTTAAGCATGTTGCTGTATCAAGGTGCAGCTGCATTTAAACTTTGGACAGGCCAAGAAATGCCTGTTGAAAAAGTAAAAGCACTTATTGAATCCATGTAAAAAATAAAAAAATTAGAAAAAACGAAAGTAGGAAGAAAAAATGATCGTAATTATGAAACCAGGCGCTACGCCAGAACAAGTTGAAGTTGTTGTAACTAGAATCAAAAAAGAAGGCTTAGATGTTCAAGTCAACCAAGGAAAAGAACAGGTCGTTATCGGGTTAAAAGGGGATACACGCCGCATCCAAGATGTTGCTTTTCGCAGCTACGAAGGTGTCGAAGATGCCATTCGGATCTCAAATACTTACAAATTGACCTCTCGTGAGTTCCATCCGCAAGATACGGTTGTGGATGTAGATGGTGTGAAAATCGGTGACGGCAACTTTGTTACGATGGCTGGTCCATGTTCGATTGAAGGCTTAGACCAAATTCGTGAATGTGCCCGAATCGCCAAAGCTGGTGGTGCACAAATCTTACGTGGTGGTGCCTTCAAACCCCGCACGTCGCCTTACGCATTCCAAGGGCTTGAAGAAGAAGGGCTAAAATACATTCGCCAAGCTGCTGATGAAACTGGCATGAAAGTCATCACAGAAGTCATGGACGAAGGACATATCGATATGGTGGCGGAATACAGTGATATTTTGCAGATTGGTGCTCGGAACATGCAAAACTTCAAATTGCTAGCTGCCGTTGGAAAAACTGGGAAACCAATTGGCCTTAAACGAGGCATCTCAGGCACGATCGACGAATGGTTGAATGCAGCGGAATACATCGCTGTTCAAGATAAAAGTGAAGTGATTTTCATTGAACGTGGGATCCGAACTTACGAAACAGCAACCCGTAATACCTTTGATCTAAGTGCAGTACCAATCATCAAAAAACTGAGCCACTTCCCAATCATCGTCGATCCTAGTCATGGAACAGGTATCTGGGATCTCGTACCACCAATGGCAAGAGCGGGTGTTGCTGCCGGCGCCGATGGGATGATCGTAGAGATCCATCCAGATCCAGCCAATGCTTGGTCTGATGGTCCTCAATCACTTAACGAAAAAACGTACATGAACATGATGAAAGAAGTCCATATCATGGAAAAAGCGATGAAAGAAATCAAAGCGTTGCAAGACTAAGCGTGAAGACAACCAATAAAAGAGGTGCAAAAATCAATGTTACACATTCACTTAGAAGACCATTCCTATGATATCCTCATTAAACGAGGGGCGTTTCGAAAAGTCGGAACCTGGGTACAACAGTTGTGGGACAAACAGCGCATTGCCGTCATTACAGACAGCAATGTCGCACCCCTGTATGGCGGACAAATCGTTGATTCCATAACCGCTGCCGGGTTTGAAGCGACACTGTTAATCGTACCAGCCGGCGAAAAAAGCAAATCACTAGAGCAAGCAGCTAGTTTATATGATGGTCTTGCCCAATTCGGAATGACCAGAAGCGATGGGATCATTGCCCTTGGTGGCGGTGTGATCGGTGATCTCGGAGGATTTGTTGCTTCTACTTATATGCGCGGCATTGATTTCTTGCAGATTCCGACGACGTTATTGGCACAGGTCGATTCAAGTATCGGCGGAAAAACAGCTGTAAATACTGGCAGTGCCAAGAATCTCGTTGGCACGTTTGCCCAACCAGCCGGTGTGATGATCGATCCAGATTTACTTGAAAGTTTGCCGCTTAAACGCGTCCAAGAAGGCATTGCTGAAATCATCAAGTCAGCCGCTATTGCAGATCCTGAACTTTGGCAAACGTTAGCAGGTTTGAAAGATGAAGCCGATTTGTTGGCCCACGCTGAAAATGTGATCACAGCTTCTTTAAAGGTTAAACAAAAAGTAGTGGAAGAAGACCCCTTTGATCATGGTAGTCGTCTGACACTGAACTTCGGTCATACGATCGGTCATGGCTTAGAAAGAACGGCTGCTTTTGAGACTAGTCACGGAGAAGGCGTTGCGATGGGGATGATTATGATCACCCGACATGCAGAAGTCACCGGATTAACACCAAAAGGTACGACCCAGCAGCTTACAGAAATGGTTGAGAAGTTTCACTTGCCGATTACACCAAGGGAAATAGATAAAGAGCAATTATACCAAGCAATCACTCATGATAAAAAAGCCCGCGGGCAACAATTGAAGATTATTCTATTAGAAGCGATCGGACAGGCGAAAATCGTGACGATCCCGACTGAAAAAATCAAAGACTACCTAGTATAAGAAAGGAAGGTAACGGATCATGCGTTATATTACAGCAGGCGAATCACATGGACCAGAGTTGACCGCCATTATCGAAGGGTTACCGGCAGGATTGCCATTAACAGCAGAAGACATCAATTTTGAATTAGCGAGACGACAAACCGGCTATGGTCGTGGGGGACGGATGTTGATTGAAAAAGACCAAGTCCGTATCACTTCCGGTATCCGTCATGGAAAAACATTAGGCTCTCCTGTGACTTTAGTGGTCGAGAACAAAGATTGGAAAAATTGGACCAAGGTCATGGCAATCGAAGAGGTACCAGAAAAAGACCGCAAACTACGACGAGTGGCACGACCAAGACCTGGTCATGCTGACTTGGTCGGCGGTATGAAATACCACCATCAAGATCTACGAAACGTCCTGGAACGTTCATCTGCCCGGGAAACGACTATGCGGGTAGCCATCGGCGCAATCGCGAAGAAAATTTTGAAGGAGCTTGGCATCGATGTGGCAGGTCATGTAACGATGTTAGGCGGCATCAAAGCAGAAATTCCAGAAGGGTTGACTGTCAAAGAAATCGCACAACGCTCTGAAGCCTCGGAAGTAAGAGTCTTAGATCCATCTGTCGAAGAAGAAATCAAGCAGTTGATCGATCAAACGAAGAAAAATGGTGATACGATCGGCGGCGTAGTGGAAGTGCTTGTTGGCGGCGTTCCTGCTGGTCTTGGCAGTTACGTGCAATGGGACAAAAAACTTGATGCGAAGATTGCCCAAGCCGTGGTCAGTATCAACGCCTTTAAAGGTGCTGAGTTCGGTGTTGGCTTTGAGGCAGGTGTTTTACCGGGTTCAAAAGTCATGGATGAGATTTTATGGGACGAACAACGGGGCTACACCCGTCGCAGCAACAACCTAGGTGGTTTTGAAGGCGGCATGACGAACGGGGAACCAATTGTGGTTCGCGGGGTTATGAAGCCGATCCCGACCTTGTACAAGCCGTTGCAAAGTGTTGATATCGACAGCAAAGAACCGTATAAAGCAAGCGTCGAACGCTCAGATAGCACCGCTGTACCAGCAGCTAGTGTTGTTTGTGAGAGTGTGGTGGCAACAGTGGTGGCCAATGAACTATTAGAAAAGTTTCCAAGTGATTCTTTCGAAGAATTGACCGCATCTGTTCAGGCGTATCGAGAATACTTGTTAACCTACTGATTAAAGAAGCAGCAAAAAATTCCAGTAGAAATGAGGATTCTTTTCATGAGCCAAAATATCTTCGTCGCCGGTCTAGGATTGATCGGCGCTTCCTTAGCAACATGTATCAAAAAGGCACATCCGCAAGCGCATTTGATGGGGTGGGATTGTCAGGAAACCAATGAGATCGCATTGGCAACAAGTTTAGTAGACGAAGTGCCCCCTTCATTTTCTGAAGGTGCTGTTCGTGCCGACGTGATTTTGTTGGCATTGCCGGTAGAGATCACCAAAAACTATCTTGCCGAACTGGGGGCACTTTCATTAAAGCCTTCGGTCCTGGTAACAGACACCGGCAGTACCAAAGCGGAAATCACGCAATTTGCCGAGTCCTTTTCCTTTGATTTTATTGGGGGCCATCCGATGGCTGGCTCTCATAAATCAGGGATCACAGCAGCCGATGAGAACCTTTTCGAGAATGCTTACTATATCTTCACACCGACGAAAAGTCAGCGGGTGGAAGAACTACAAGAGCTTTTTCGCGGCACTAGAGCCAAATATGTGGCACTTGCTCCCCAAGAGCATGATCAAATCACAGGGATGTTGAGCCATCTGCCTCATATTATTGCTTCGGGATTAGTCAATCAGGCAGATGCCTTCAACCACGAACACCCTAGAGCACAGCAACTTGCAGCAGGCGGTTTTCGCGATATCACTCGCATTGCTTCTTCAGATCCTCGTATGTGGACCGATATCTTATTGAGTAATCGACAGGAGCTGCTGCAGCTGATCGATGAGTGGCAAAAACAAATGACGACCATGGCTCACTGGTTGCAGAAAAAAGACGAACGGGCGATCTTTCGGTTTTTTGAATCCGCGAAGGAAACACGGGATCAATTGCCGGTTCATCAAAATGGGGCGATCCCAGCATTCTATGATCTATTCATCGATGTACCGGATCATCCCGGCGTTGTCGCTGAAGTGACGGGGCTATTGAGCGAACATCAGCTCTCTTTGATCAACTTGAAAATTCTTGAAACTCGAGAAGATATTATTGGTGTTTTACAGATTTCATTCAAAACGCAAAATGATTTGCTGCAAGCAGAGCAGCTGATTCAAAAAAAGACGACCTATTCATGTCGAAAAAAATAGGAGGCCGTTATGAAACTAAAAAAAGCAACACATCTAAAAGGGACGATAGCAGTCCCTGCTGACAAATCAATCTCGCATCGTAGTATCATGTTCGGGGCGTTAGCCGAAGGGACAACGATTGTCCGTAATTTCTTGCGTGGAGAAGACTGCTATAGCACCCTTCATGCATTTCAATCATTAGGCGTTCCAATCCATGATGACGGTCAGACGATCACGATTGAAGGACAGGGCTTTAATGGCCTTAAGCCTGCCCAAGACCCAATTGATATCGGCAATTCTGGTACAACGATTCGCTTAATGATGGGGATTTTGGCTGGACAGCCATTTACAACCACCTTATTCGGCGATAACTCTTTGAATAAACGTCCGATGAACCGAGTGATGCTGCCATTAAGAGAAATGGGTGCCAATGTGAGAGGGCATGAGCAGACGGAGTTCCCACCGATCACCGTTAATGGTACTGCTTCTTTACAGCCCATCAATTATCAGATGCCCGTAGCAAGTGCCCAAGTAAAATCGGCGCTGATTTTTGCGGCATTGCAAGCACAAGGTACCTCGACGATTATTGAAAAAGAGACAAGTCGCAACCATACCGAAGAAATGATTCGTCAATTCGGTGGTGTCATTACAACACAAGGCAAAACGATCACTGTGACGGGACCTCAAACACTCCAAGGACAAGAAGTAATTGTTCCTGGTGATATTTCCTCCGCTGCTTTTTTCCTAACAGCCGGCGCGATTATGCCAGAAAGTGAGATCGTTTTAAAAAATGTCGGGATCAACCCCACTCGTACAGGAATTCTTGACGTACTAGAGGAGATGGGTGCTTCAATTGCTTGTTCTAATCAAGACGATCAGAATCAATCAGCTGACCTTACCGTTCGAAGTTCTACCTTGCAGGCAGTGACCATCGCTGGCGATATTATCCCACGTTTGATCGATGAATTGCCGATCATTGCGTTGTTAGCCACGCAGGCTCATGGCAAAACGGTGATCAAAGATGCGGAAGAACTAAAAGTAAAAGAAACCAACCGAATTGATGCAACTGCCGAAGAGTTGACAAAACTTGGAGCGGACATCACTCCCACCGAGGACGGGTTGATCATCAACGGTCCAACCCCTTTGCATGGCGGACGTGTGTCAAGTCGGGGGGACCATCGCATCGGCATGATGCTGCAAATTGCCGCCTTATTGACAGGTGAAGAGGTAGAATTAGAAAAAGCCGAAGCCGTAGCAGTTTCTTATCCTGATTTTTTTGAGGATGTCGCACGTTTGGCTAAAGGAGGAAACAGCGAGTGAAAAAAGTGATATTAATTGGATTTATGGGTGCTGGAAAAACCACGATTGGTCGTCTTTTGGCTGAAGAAACGAAACAGTCTCATGTGGATTTTGATGACTTGATCGTTGCTGAGATCGGCATGACCATTCAAGAATTTTTCGACCAACACGGTGAGGAAGCCTTTCGCAAAATCGAAACGGATATTTTAGCTAAAACTTTGGCAAAGGAACAAATTATTTCCACTGGTGGGGGCATCGTATTAAAAGAAGAAAATCGTCAACTTTTAAAAGAGATGCCGCTCGTCGTGTATTTAAAAACAGATCCCGAGGAGCTGATTCATCGCTTAAAGGCGGATAATGGCAGCATTCGTCCCTTAGTCGTCTCAAAATCACCAGAAGAAATATTGGCTGTTTACCGTCCTCGGATCCCTCTTTATGAAGAAACTGCTTCATTGATCGTTGAAACGACGAACAAAGCACCAGAAGAAATCGTACAGGAAATTTTGATCAAAGCGGGTGCATAAAATGAAGATTGGTTATTTAGGACCGAAAAGTTCCTTTACGCATATAGCTGCGCAAGAAGCTTATCCGGAAAATACCTGTATCCCCTATGGATCGATTCCGCTTTGTATTCAAGCGCTAGCTAACGGCGTGATCGATCGCGCGGTCGTTCCGAACGAGAACTCATTAGAAGGGTCTGTTCATGCCACGATTGATACGCTCTTTCGTCAAAATCAGTTGAGCATCGAACAGGAAGTTATTTTACCGATCAATCATCAATTGTTAGTTTCTCAGCAAACATCAAAAGACAACCGTCCCATCACTAAGATTATTTCTCATCCGCAAGCCTTAGCGCAATGTGCCGACTTCATCGAAGCCCGATTTGCTGGAGCTACTGTTGAGGCGGTTGCTTCCACAACGACTGCAGCAGCCTACGTAGCAAAACATCCAGAAGAAGCAGTTGCGGCGATTGCTTCCAAAGAAGCGGCATTGGCCTATCAATTAACGATCAAAGAAACCAATATTCAAGATGTTGCCTTTAATCAAACCCGTTTTTGGGTTTTGACGAAGAAAGCAGCAAACACCCAGTTACCAGAGCAGACTGCTGAGAAAGCAACGATTTTTGTGACGCTCCCAGCAAACCGACCGGGGATCTTGCACAAAATCTTAGCAACCTTTGGCTGGCGAGAAATTGATTTAAGCAAAATTGAATCGCGGCCTTCAAAAACCACCTTAGGGGAATACTTTTTCGTGATCGATCTGGTGATGGACAAGCCGTGGCAACTGATTGTAAATGCTTTTGAAGAGATTCAGTTGTTGGGTGGTCAAGTCCATCTTCTCGGCGTGTATTCCGTAAATGTTGTTGAGGAAGTGACAAAAAATGACTCAAGTCAAAATAAAATTTAGCCAAGATGAAACCCTTTTAGCAACGTTTCATAAAGAGATCCAAACACAGCACCATCAATGGTACCCAACGATTTTTAAGCCCTTTGATCAGTCAAGATTTGAACAAGCAATCACACAGCAGCTGCAAGAGCCAAGCCACCACTTTTTTATCGCTTGGTTGGCGGACCAGCCTTGTGGCTTTGTGCATCTTCAAGAGGTCTGTTTGCCACAAAATGCGATGATGCATGAACGAAAGTGGCTGGAAATTGCAGCGATCGCTGTTGACCCTCGGTACCAAGGGATGCATATTGGAAAACAATTGTTGGCATTTGCTGAAAACGTTGCGCTGGAAAAAGGCTTCGATGATCTCTCACTAAACTTTTGGTCGGCAAACCAAGTGAAATCATTTTATGAGCAAGCAGGATTTGTGAGCAAACGACAAGGTGCATCAAAGCATCTAAGGTAAAATATGAAGAAATTTCCTAGAAAAAGGTTAAAATTTCAGAAAATAGCTTTCTTTCTATAAGGTCTAGGGTATCCTTATAGACAGAGAGCTATTTTTTAGTTGGAGGATCAGAAGCAATGAGCAGGATGGAAAAAAATAAAAAACTGCATGAACGGCTAGAAAAGGAATCCAGTCAGGCAGCCAAAGAAAGTATCTTTGCCCGCCGAGAAGCCAAAAGAAGAAACCAGCGCGTCAGACCGAGTGATTCTACTTCTTCTGCTGATGAGCGAGTAGGAGACATTCCTTATCAAAACAACGAGCATCCTAGGGCAAGCGACTCTCGTGCGGCTCAAAGTTCTCGAGAACAGTCACAAGTAGGAGCAATAAAATCTGAGGGACGAAAAAGCGCGATCCCTCCGCTATCTGCTCAGAGGCCTGCGATGCATCAAAGCCAGGAACAATGCAAACAAAAACCGCCAAAGCTTAAGAAGACCAAGCAACCCAAACAAAAGAAAAAGCGGAAGCACCCAGTTCTGCGTATTGTGGTTCGGGTACTATTGGTGCTTTTTGCCTATTCATTGATTGCGTTTCTTGTCGGTCAGCAAGTCGCAAGAAGTGACGCTGCTTTTTCTACGACTGATGAAGAGACCTTTAATGGTACGGCCGCTGCAAATGGTGCTCGGAATATATTGCTCATTGGTAGTGATAGTCGTGAAGGAGAAGCTGGACGAGCAGACACTATTATGGTTTTGCAATTAGATGGTCCCAGTAAGCAACCGAAGCTACTTTCCTTTATGCGGGATACTTTAGTTACGATTCCCGGTTATGGCGAAAACAAGATCAATGCGGCTTATGCCTTTGGTGGTGCTGATTTGGTTAGACAAACGTTAGCGGAGAACTTCGGGCTAGAAACCAACTATTATGCAAAAGTTGACTTTCGTTCCTTTGAAAAAGTGATCGACACATTGTTTCCCTCAGGCGTTGCTATCAACGCGGAAAAAGATATGAGTAAAAATCTTGAAGTTGCCATCAAGCAAGGGCAACAACAAATGAATGGGCTTGAGCTGTTGCAATACGCACGCTTTCGGATGGACGAAGAAGGTGACTTCGGTCGTGTAAGACGACAGCAGCAAGTAATGGATGCGATCTTTAGCGAAATGAAAAATCCTTTAGCTATTTTAAAATTGCCTTATGCAGCTGGAAAAGTCTTAGGCTATGCTTCCACCAACCTGCCAATGTCTTTCCTATTAAAAAATACCTTCTCGATTGCTCGAGGGGCGGGAGGAGTCGACAGCTTGACTGTCCCAGTCGCTGACTCTTGGCAATACGGTTCAAGTGCGAGTGCCGGAAGTGTGTTAGTCGTCAATCTTGAAACCAATCAACAAGCGATCAGGAATTTTCTTAATGAGTAAGCAGAATGAAAAGTTCTGAAAACCATTTGAAAGTAAGTAAATTTATGCTATATTATTAATGACGTTTGAAATTTGTTGAAACGAGGAAAAAGAATGAAATTAGCCGTTGTTACTGACAGTACAGCTTATCTGCCGGAACGGATCAAAAACCATGAAGATTTGTTTATCATACCGATCCCTGTTATTTTAGATGGAAAAGTCTACAATGAGGGCATCGACATTGAAGCTGATGAGTATTACGCTTTGTTGAAAAACAGCAAAGAATTCCCAACCACTTCTCAACCGGTATTAGGAGAAGTGTTAGCCTTATATGAGTCATTGAAAGATCGCGGTTACGACACGATCATTAGTATCCACTTATCAAGCGGTATCTCTGGATTTATCGGAACGCTTTATGGAATTACCGATGAAATCGAAGGCGTTCAAATCATTCCTTACGATTCGAAAATCACAAGTATGCCGATGGGGCACATGGTAGAAACCGCTCTTGATCTGTCAAGTCAAGGCAAAACCGTAGAAGAGATCATTTCCCATCTGGACACTATCAGAGACAATACCTATGCCTATTTGATCGTTGACGACTTGAATAACTTGGTTCGTGGCGGTCGCTTAACCAATGGAGCAGCCTTGATTGGCGGATTATTAAAAATCAAACCGATTTTGACCTTTGATCAAGGAAAAATTGTGCTTTACGAGCGCATTCGTTCCAGCAAAAAAGCATTCAATCGCGCGGAAGATATCATTGGTCAACGGGAGCAAGAAATCGCATTGCCTGTTAAATTTTATGTAATCCACGCCAATAATTTAGAAGTAGCGAAAGAAGAAAAAGCGAAGCTACAAGCGAAATACCCAAATGCAGAAATTGAGATTGGTCACTTCGGACCAGTTATCGGCACGCATTTAGGGGAAAAAGCCATTGGCATCGCTATTTCAGCGCAATAATTTTTATTTTTTCTATGTTTATTCACGCCATTATCTCCTCAAGACAATGTATGTAAGAATCAGTTAGACGTTCGTCTAGCTGGTTCTTTTTTCTGCTTTTTTGAGATTCGCTTGTAAAAAATCACACAAACTCGTACAATAGGATCAAAATGAAGGACTTGCAAAGGAGGAATTGCTATGAAGTGTTCCTTAAGAAGGTGGCAAATGAGCGATGCGCAAGATTTAGCCCATGCGTTAAATAATCAATCCATCCACGATTATTTACGGGAGGGGTTGCCATTCCCGTATACGGTCGCAGATGCACAAGCCTATATTCGATCTGTGGAAGAAGCAGAATTTGCCTTTGCAATCACTGTGGATGACCGAGCAGTCGGCAGTATCCGTGCTGTTCGCAAAGAAAATATCCATTATAGAACGGCTGAGATTGGCTACTCTATTGCACAAGAGTACTGGGGAAAAGGTTTGATGACACAAGCCGTTCAACAACTATGTGACTATATATTTACTACTTCAACTATCGTTCGTATTTCTGCTGAATCTTTTGCGAAGAATCATTCCTCTTGTCGTGTGTTGGAAAAGGCAGGTTTTACATTAGAAGGCGTTTTGCGAAAGCATGCGGAGAAAAACCATCAGCTGTTAGATATGAAACTCTATGCGTTGATTCGTCAAGAGGAAGACGGGCAGGATGACAACAATCAAAAAGGAGAAACCTATGAATGAACTGCAAAAGTTACCAAATGTAGGCCAAGTTTTAGCGGATCACCTGGTTCGTATCGGCATCAGTACCCCTGAACAATTGCGCACAAAAACGGCCGAAGCCATTTTTGTGACGATCCGCCAACAATGTGATGCGGGCGCTTGCCTCCATATGCTCTATGGTATTGAAGGGGCGATCCAAGGCATTCCCAAAGCCCAACTTGCAAGTCAGAGAAAGCAAGAATTGCGCCTTTTTTTCAATCAATTGAGCTAGTGAAGTAATGCGTCTTAAAAAAGCACTTTTTAAGAGCGTTTGTTTTTAGATACTTCTTATCAAGTGCTTTTTCTATAGACATCTGTCCCTAGCTACTAGAAAAGACCTTTTGCTTGTCCCAAACTAGCTTCCTCATTATACTTACTCTATCTAGTAAATTAGTAATTTACTAAACAAGGAGTGAGAACAATGAAAATACCAGAAAACTTGAAACATAAGCCCGTCATTAAAGTGGAAGACTATGATACTGTTGACGGAAAAAATGCGTTACATACGGATGCAAAAGGCCTTTCCCTCGGATTGGCACAATGGAACGACCGGGGAAAAGTCGATATCTCAGGCAAGGTTTGGCGCCACACAGGTGAAAAATGGTCTCGTCAGTCAGAAGAACTACCGCTCACTAGAATCTTAGATCTAGCAATCTTAGTGGCGCAATCCAGTTTGTATTTTCAAGAGGCTTATCGCCATGAAAAGTTTTACGATCCTGAAAATCCGTTGATCGAGATCATTGGCTTACAAGGAAATCGTATGACCGTTGAAGTAGACACCGAAAATCCTAAGATCGATGAAGACATTCTACTTTTTTATGATTCCTTGCAAAAAGATGGCGAACTTTATGGTGAACGCTTCAAAATCCTAAAACGGCTTTTGGATGAGCTAGGTTATTAAGAAAAGGAGCAGATTACCATGACACAAATTCAACCGTCTTTTGTCGTAACGAAAGGACGCGCTTTTAGCAAATTAGAACAAACAATGATTTGGAAGAAACCACAAAGTCATCAGACCAGTGCCGAAGAACTGCGAATCGCTTCAGAGATCGCGTTGAACTGGACGGATCCAGAAATGAAGATCTTCAATGTGTTGTTGGAAGGCGATGCTGGTTCCGGCAAGACCCAGTTGGCAAAGGCACTTTCTGCCGACCTGCAACTGCCCTACACCAAAATCACCTGCTTTGCGGATATGGATAAGTCAGATGTATTTGGTGCTTTATTACCAGTGATCAACACCGACCAAGAAGAGGACAAGGACTTGCTGGATGCGATTTATCAAAGTGATTGTTTTGAAGATGTTTTGGGGTTGATCCAGCGGCATTTTTCCCTGACTCGTGAGCGGGCACGGGCGAAATTTGCAGAACTGATCGAACGAATCGAAACCAGTGATCAACAACCTACGATTCAATACAAATTTTATCCCTCCGAAATCGTACGGGCGCTGGAAAAAGGCTACTTGCTTGAGATTCAAGAGCCAACGGTCATTCGTGATGCTTCGGTACTAGTGGCACTAAACTCGGCCCTTGAACAAAATGGAATGCTGAATATCCCGACTGGCTTCGTCCGACGACACCCTGACTGTGTGGTGATCATCACAACGAATCGGAATTACCAAGGCAACCGCCCCTTGAACGAATCCTTGCGAGACCGGATGCAGCATGCTGAAAAAATGGATTTACCTGAGCTGGCAGTCATGGTGCAGCGAGGCATTGCCAAAACCAATTATCCAGACAAAACGACTGCGGAGAAAATGGCTGAGATCATACGCTTGCTAGACGTGACCGCCAAAGCCAATGCCATCAAAGGGGTGGCGGGCATGCGTTCCTATTTTTATTGGCTAAATGCAGTCAAACAAGGACAAGATCCTTTTACTGCAATTGATAGCAAAGTGCTATACAAAATCACCACCGATCCAAATGAGCTTTCTCTGTTACAACAAGCACTAGAAGCTTCAGGGTTATTGGCGCAACTGCGACTTTTGTTTTCTGGACAACCACTAAATGCTTTTAAACAACAAATCAAAGGGCGTCGAATCAGCAGCGAAGAGGCGGACCAGCGCAATGTAGTGGAAGAAGGTACGCCCGTCCTAAAAAATGAACAAGTCCTTGAGACGCCCAATCAAGAAACTGAGGCGGAAACGATGGAAACCAGTGATTCTGACAAACAAGAAGCGAAAAGCGCAGCAACTGAGGCGACGTTTTCAGAAGAACTGGAACGCAATAGTCATGATGGCCAAGCAAAAGCTGGGAGTGAGGCACAAGAGGCAGCTCCTGCTGCTCATTCTTTGTCGATCGAAGCGTATGAAACCCAGGAGAAAGAAAAGAAAACCACGGCATCAAAGACAGCACGACAAGCATTGAAAGAATCAATCCATGCCAAAGAAGGGCTGATCGTTCATCGACCACCCGTCGATTTAGAAAAAGCGACTGAAGCCCAACAGCGTTTGCAGCCGTTGCTGCCGATCGTAGAGTCATTGATCAAGCAAACCCAAGAAGTATTGGAAAATGAACAAGCTTCGGCATACAGTAAAGGTAAGTACAGCGGCACACGCTTTGATGCCAGCAAGGTTGCGTATCAAGATTTCCGGACCTTTGACAAGAAGAATCCACCTCATGAACAGCCTTCCTTAGCTCTTGCTTTGCGCATCGATGAATCGGGTTCGATGATTCGAGAAGATCGGATATTGTATGCGCAACAGGCGGTCTTAGCGGTGAATGCTTTTGCCGAACGTTTATCTTTGCCATTGATGATCTATGGCGATACAGCAGACGTGACCGCTCGTGAAAAAACCTCGCTTTTTGCATACAAAGAATTTAATGAAGGCTTTGAATTTGTGCCAGAGAAACTCATGACAATGAAGCCTCGGCAAAATAACCGTGATGGGGCTGTCTTGCGCGTGCTAGCTGAAAAGCTCGCTCATCAGCCGGCAACCACTAAATTACTCTTGAATATCAGTGATGGCCAGCCAAAAGCTCTTCCTGATTATACAGGGGTAAAAGCCAAAGAAGATATTCAGCAGGTGATCGCTGACTATGAACGACAAGGGGTGCTGTTTCTGGCAGCTGCCATTGGCCAAGACAAAGAGGTGATCAAAGCGATTTATGGGGAAGAACGCTTTATTGATCTTTCCAATCTAACAGAATTTCCGCAGCGCTTGTTGCAGCTGCTGACAAGGTATTTGTAGACGTCGATAGCTAAAGGGAAAAGAGTGTGGGCTACGTGCCGCACTCTTTTTTGATCATAATTATATTATGTAAACAAGAAGATGTTTGTCTAAATTTGAAAAGTTCTGTAAAATAGGCGCCAAAAGGAGGGATATCATGAACAAATGGCGGTACTTCTACTATCCTTGCCAATTCGGCTGGCACGCAGCACTTCGTAGGCGCAGTTTGCTGATGAGTGGGGTATTGGCGATTCTTCTACTGATCATTGCCATCTTTGCAAAGAATTGGCTAGTTTTTTTTTCGTCAATGGCTGCACTACGAAACAAATAGTGGTGAGAATCAGATGGATCTCACATATGCCAGTTGGCTTTTCTTTTTGCAATTGCTGCGCTTCGTACTTAGCATTCTAGCTATAGGATTGATCGCCGCCTTTTTATGGCACTGCAATCACATGTATCGTTTTCATTTGATGGGGGAGGAGCAGCAATCTCTGAGTATTCGGTTGTTGTTAGGACAGTCTCCGTTGGTGGTCACCTTAGAAGAGCTTTTCTTTGTAGGCATTCAAAGCATTGTTATTGGTTTGATAGGGCTTGTCAGCGGTTTGTGGCTTAGTCAAAAAGCACTGCAGGATTTTTTTCATTTCTTTCATCTTCCCGCAGGCTTTACTTTTGAATTTCCCTTTAAAGGTCTATTAATCACGCAACTTGGTGTGCTCTTGCTGCTTTTTTTGTTACGATTCCGCGGTACAAAGAGGACGGTTGAAGAGATTCTCGGTAACGGATGCCCGAATGAGTGAGGGGATGATAGGTTGCTTTTATTTCCCTCTTTTAAAATGCGAACATATGTTTTATAATAGGTGAAACAAGATAAAGGTCGTGAATTTGTGAAGACATCCTTAACTTTAGAAATGGAAGAGGCACTTTATTATTATTGTCGTGAAAACAGTGATATTGTGGTAGAAGAGGTAGTCATGCCAGATGATCACGGCATCGTGGATACTTTGAGTTGTCGCTTGACGACTGAAAATACATTTGAATGGCGTTGCTACGAACTCAAAGTTAGTTTGGCAGATTTTCGCTCAAAAGCAAAACTATCCTTTATTGGGAATTATAATTATTTTGTCTTACCCAAGTCATTGTATGAAAAAGTCAAAGATCAGATTGCACCTACAATTGGTGTTTTGGTCTATCATGCATTTCTTGAAAAAGAAACGGGCAGCAAAGGGTATTTCAGTGTCGAAAAGAAACCCCAACGGCAAGAGCTGCAGGTTCCAGAAAATGGCTTATTGTTTCGGTTGATTTCGGCACAAGCGAGAGAAGTCGGCAAAGCAAAACAGACTGCTCGAGGATTGCGGGTATTTTCAACAGAACGTTTGTACCAAGAACTGAAGAAACGCCAGCCTGAGTATGACTTGTTCGGTGGTGGAGTCAATTACTATGATCGATTTATTGAAGATACTCAGCTGCAAGCGATCGAAGCCTTGAAAGAAGAATTGGCCGCTACGAGAGCAGCCTATGAAGCGCTGGAAAAACGTTTTTTATCAGGCGAGTAAGAAGGAGAGAAGAAGATGTACTTCCCGTATATTCGTGGAAAACAATTTGATTTATTGGCATTGAAAGCACTGTTGGAACAAGATCGCTTGTCAGAAGCGATCCAGCCGATCATTGAACCGGTCAAGCAATCAAAAACGTTTTGGACGACCATTGACCTGTTTCAAAGGAAGCAGCATCCTTTTTATCTTGTTCGCAATCCACAGGCTGGGGCTTTTCTGACTGCAGAGGGGTTAGCAGAGTTGCAAAATGTTGCTGCCCCTAAAGCAATGATCGTAGATCGACCCATTGAAACAGTGGAAGAAACGCCTGATCTTTGGATCGTTCATCAAGCGGACCCAGCACTCGCTAGTGATTGGCGGGAAAATACACTGCCGGTGCTGGTAGGCAAAGAGTTTCGTTTGTTAAATAAAATCAACGGCCCGAAACTACTGATGGAAGATCCGTTTACACGTTTACCTAAAAATAGTTTTTATACAGAATGTCCGGACGAAGGGTTTTCAAAAACCCATCATCTTTATCAAAAATTGGGTTATGCTGGGTTTAGTGATTTTTCTGTCGATAGCAAAATTTATTATGAGCACAGTTATCCCTCAAAGCGGTTGGTTTTGCATTGGATCTATCCGACAACTGAGCAAGATTTGCGAATCGTTCACTTATTTTCTGAGGAAGAATTACCAAATCAGAAAGAAAAATTTTTCGAAGTCATGGAAGCTTTGTTACAGCATGAAGAAGAGTATTCTACACAAACAGCTGGGCTGCAGCTATTAATTGCTGCCTATCAGCAAAGGTCGTTTCCAGGTATGGGCGTTATTCGGAAAGCTGCGGTTATGAATCACTTGGAACTCGTCAGTCGTCTTATTTAGTCTCTATACGTATACGATGGTAAGCTCTAACAAAATACTGCCATTTATTGTACAAAACACCTTGATTGCACCCATTGTTTTCAGGATAGTGATAAAATCAGGGAAAAGGAGTTGGCGCTCGTGGGAACAAAAGATAGAGAATATTATCGAAATGAAGGAAAAGAATTTGAAAAAAATAAGAAAAACCTGCTTATTCGACGTTTAAATCAACTAATCATTGTTTTGGTCGTTTTGATCATTGTCTTTTCGGCGATCCTGTATTACATAGTTTGAAACTTTCCGTAGCTGTCATTGCTTTATTAGCAGCAACAAAAAGAAAATTGTACTTAGATGACTGTGATCCCTTGATTAGGACTCGCTATGGGAATCGGATCCGTTTAGGTAAAAACTGAACGCAACTCAACTTTTGTTGTTTATCGTTGCTGGTTTGCCTGTGATCAAGATTCCCATTAGGCTATTTAGTTAGAACAAATTTGGCTGGGTTATGTACGAATCATTACTGATAAAATCGTGAACAGTGATTCATTAAGCATTGAGTGATTCATTGAGATTGGCCATCAGCTGCAAACTATCTTTGAATTCAAAGATTCAAGGATCAACAAGATCAAATACAGACAAAGGTACAGATATAATTTGTCAATTGATTTTCTTGTCAGTCGTAAAATAAACAAAAATCCTAAACTATCGCTTAAATAACCGTTTTTTTGGATTATACTGCTAATTAGGTTAATTTGAAGGAAATAATCATGAATAAGAGAGAGGAGAGTCGCACAATTACTAGCTAGATACGGTGTTCAAAAAATTTTTTATTTTAGTTTACATAATATATATTATACAAAGTTACATTCAAAAAAGGGTTCGTGCCATTCTAAATAGTTCAAGACAATTTTGTATCATTTTACCTCCCTCCGAATGACTTTTATCAGTAGATTGTCGCTAATGCACCTAAAATTCAATTAAAACTAAGAATTTCTTGTTTTACATGTTCTTCAGATTCTTTTTTTGATTTGCTGATTAACAGATTGATAACTGTCTGGTAGCAAGTACTTGCGGATTCGTCGTCCTACTTTCTTTATCTCAGCAAATTATCAGCCTTAGCCTTGATTTACGAACCAATCGGTTTGATTGTATGCTATAATCATTTTGAAAATCTTTGAGCTTTTTTCTCGAACTTTATTCATATATAGCCAATCCGTTTCAAAGTTCTAACACTAGTGCTTAGATGTTGCAAATGCTAACAAATACCCGTTACATGATTCTATAAAAAAGAACCCTAAAATCAGGTAGATAACTTAGGATATTTCGTTTAAGCCTAACCATAATCGCTCATTGTTTATTATTGTCATTTTATCACCTCACCTCATTTTACTATTAATGAGGCGCAGACCACTGATTTGCCTGGTTTGCAACTTTTTTCCATTTGTAGAATTAATACCCGATAAAAGCAATTTCATAAGTATGGCTGACAATTCCTAAAAAGGAGAATAAAAATGAAAAAGAAGAAGCAATTAAAGCTAGCCTTTTTACCAAAACTATGGGCGTCACTCCTCTACTTGCTTTTTGTGTTCACAGCCCTTTTCCTCTATTTATCAAAGTACTTGGACATTTCTTTCTTTACTTCGAGGTATGCTGACTTTTATCTTCATATCTCCAATTTTTTGATTAGTTTGATTATTGGCTTACTGGGGTATTTTTGGCTTCTTGTAGGTGCGCCATTTAAAGCCGTCACGCTATTGACCCTGCTTTTGCTCATTGCCAATCTATTGAGTGAGACTGTCTTTGGCTTTATGAACACCCCTGATCGAATCGATTTACTTTTTGGTATTGCAGGAACGCTCATCGCATATTTTACTTTGGCAATGATCAAAAGACACGGTTTAGTCAAGAATCAATCGTTTTAATTTAAACAGTCATGACTTCTCCTTATATGATCCCCTCGTTACTTAGGTCTAACCTATTTTTTTGGGAAAAGAAACACCTTGCTGCAGTTATTTAGCCGCAAAAAAGCACTCAATAAAGGGAGTGCTTTTTTGCGTTTCCATTGGCGATACTTTCGTATGGCTAGTCACTTGGCAGCCAATACAATGGACTTAGCTGTAGATTTTCCCAATACGGGTTGTGAAACCCTATCAAATAGTGCAAAGCTAAATACCCGAAAATCATAAAGCCAAATGACAAAGTCACGATCCGTCCCCAACGTGGTATTTCTTTGATAAATAAACCTAGCATACATATCAATAAGGGGAACGAATAATTAAACAGTAAATCACTTCTAATATTTTGGTTCAGAGGATCCTTCATTATTTTGTCATTTAAGCCCCAACTTATGCCGACGATCACAAACATAAGCGCCAGAATAGTCAATCGTTTGCGATCAAAAAGCCACTGTTCTTTATCTTTCCTACTTGCAAAGTAGATCGTAAGCAGGACCACGATTAATCCAGACATACTATTCTCCTTTTTCGCCAGCTATTTTCCAAAACGTTCATCGTCGCTTCAGGATAAATTATAACAGATATAGTGCAAAAAAACGATACCCACCACTAGCCCCTTGTTTGATGCCCTTTTTAGATGTTTCATAGAAGAATCAGAAATTTAAAAATCTGTTCGCTTTACAAAAGAGAACGTATGTTTGTATTATATAGATAAGAGGTGATTGCTATGGGTATGCTACAACCATATGAAGATCGAAAAAAGCTAAAGTGGCAAGGATTCTTTTTATCTGAGCATACAACTGAAATTGAAGAGGAACCGACACGTAAGTTTGATTGTCCACCTAAGCCGTCACTCACAACGGAAGAAATCAATCAGTGTTTATTTGAAGCCATGAAAAAGAACCTAACTGTGGCGATCCAACGAGAAGAAGTTAATGAAGAAGGCGGCTATCCTCCAGATATTATCGGGAAAATCAGCGGTTATGACCCATTAGGTATTTATTTGACGGGAGAAACAACGGAAAAAATCCATTATGATGAGATTCGTCACGTTGCTTTCTACGAAGAAAGAAAATGGTTTGATCTCAGCGAATAATACAACTGTTTACACTACTTAAACTAAAGGAGGAAGAAATGATGGAAACACAAAAAGGATCTGTCTCAAAAATAAGAATCGTCTCCTTTGCCCCCTCCCCTTTGGTCCGCTTTACATTAGGTACCACCAACTGTTTGATTGCGAAACACAGTTTGAATTTTTTAGGGGATGTTGATGACGGCATGTTTCTAACCGTGGGCGGCTATTGGAATAAGCGCCGTCAATTCGTGGTGCAAAAGTATACGGTGTACGGCAAAACAAAAATCATGTTGGATATCGATGCCTATCGACAAAAAACAGTAAAGGCGGGTTCATTATGAGAGCAAGAGACCTCTTGACAGCACTGACAACGTCGTCGAGTGCAGCAGATTACCAAGGAATTTATTTAATGTACAAAGAAAACTTGATTCCTTTTACGACGATCGCCCAAGATAGCCATAACCAATTGATTTTATTTTTTGAACCAAAAAAACCCGCTCTGACGCTGAAAGAATTATATACACAGCTAATGCTGCATAAGAATTTGGACTTACTCTATTGGGATGGCGAGTCACGTCAAAAAGTTCTAGGGTTTCGTGAACAAGAAGAAAAGATCATTCTTTAGTCCCCTCGCCTATTTTTGGCACACAACAAGTGTCGAAAATCTCGGCAAAACGAAGAAAATAAAGTATACTTTGTGTAAAGACTAAAGGAGTATATCATGAAAAATCAAAAGATCACCCAAATGAGTTTCGCGAAAGTCTATCCCCTATATATTGCCAAAGCAGAGCGGAAAAATCGAACAAAAGAAGAAGTAGATCAGATTATTATCTGGCTGACCGGTTATGACCAAGAAACGCTGCAACAGATGAATGAAGAGCTTTCTTTTGAACGTTTTTTTAGTCAAGCCCCTCAGCTCAATCCCGCACGAAAGCAGATCACTGGTGTCATTTGCGGCATTCGGGTAGAAGAGATCGAAGAGCCAATGGTTCAAGAAATTCGTTATCTAGATAAACTGATCGATGAACTGGCGAAAGGAAAAGCCATGACGAAAATTCTGCGCTCTGCTGAATGAGGCGGTTTTTTTCGAGTTGCTATTTAAGAATCAACGCTTTATACTTGAAATACCTTGGCAGGGGCAAATCATTGCTCAAAACACAGTGGGAAAACACCCCACTGTGTTTTTTTATACTGCTTTTCTTGACGGTAGCTTGCAACCAGACAGGCGTTCTTAGCTTAGTTCAACCACTTAGCATGTAGTGCCCTGTGGAATTGGCCGCCTTTTCGTGAAAACACAAGGACATTGTCTACGTCCCTCTTCTTTACTCAACAAGACTCTCTTAACACGTACAAAAAAGCACTCCTCTTAAAGAAAGGAGTGCTTACTATTACTTTTTCAATTCTTTGATCTGTTCTTTTCGCTTCAAATACGCCAGTTCTTTTTCCATTTTACGATAGCGGGCGAAAGCTTCTTCTGAAAGTTCACCGGCAGCAATGGCTGCTTTGACCGCGCATTTCGGTTCTGTTTCATGACGACAGTCTCTGAAAAAACAACCTTCAGCATACTGGCTGATCGCTTCAAAGGATTGGTCGATCGAAGCTGACCGGACGGTACTGATGCCAACTTCCCGCATGCCAGGAGTATCAATGATCATTGCGCCAGAAGACAGAGTGAACAACTGGCGACTCGTCGTCGTGTGTCGTCCTCGACTATCCTCTCGTATGTCATTGGTTTTTTGAACGTCTTGCGCCATAAGCTGATTTAATAAGCTGGACTTTCCGACCCCAGATGAACCGATAAATGCGCTGATCTGTCTGTCAGAAAAATACGTTTCCATCAGCAATTCGTTTGGTTCAAAAATGGACGTAGCAAATGTTTTCACACCAAATGCATCGTTTAATGCTTGCAGCAGCTCTGGTTTTTTATCAGCAGTAACTTGATCGGCTTTGGTCAAGAGAATCACCGGATTAGCCCCACTGTCCCAAGCGATCGTTACAAAGCGCTCTAACCGAGCCAAATTGAATTCTTCATTGGCACTAGTTGCAATAAAAACTGTGTCGATGTTCGCCGCAATGCCTTGCTCGTCCGTGCGATTTCCAGCTACTTTTCGTTGTAAAAAACTTTTTCGTGGCAGCAAAGCATCAATCAAGAAATGATCTTGATCATACACCTGTCCTTGTACAGAATCACCAACGATCGGATAATCCTTTGGCGCTAGTGCCTGTTGGCGAAATTTTCCTGAAACCGTTGCTAAACATTCTTCTCCTGTGGTCAAGCGGACTTTTGCGATATCTTTGGCCTGAAAGACCACAATTCCTTGTTTTTCCATGATTTCCCTCCAGTTAGTTAGGAGGCCGCACTTAAAAAGAGAAACCTCCGAGTTGATGTTGCTTCATTTGATTTGTCATAGGACATTTCCCCTTTCTATGTTGTGCTCATCATGTGATGTCGCTTTATTATACCACCGGAACGGACAGTATGCTAAAGCAAATGACCCAAAAGAACATTTACTGAAACGAAGTAGATAAACAAGCCGGCGATATCTTTGATCGATGTGATGATCGGTGCCGAACCGGCTGCTTGGTCGATGTTTAGTTTAATCAGTACAAACGGGACTAAGAAACCAAGTGCTGCGGCTAAGGTCATGGCAAAAACTAACGAAATACCAACAGCCACACCTAACATCGGGATTCCTTGCCAAAGTGATGCAGCAACCCCAGAGATGACCCCTACGATCAAACCTAGACTTAAGCCGATCCAAACTTCTTTAAAGAAATGGCGAGTGAAGGTCGAAAGATCAATATGCCCTAATGACATCCCGCGAACAAAAACAGTTGAGGACTGTGTACCAACGTTTCCACCCATATCCATGATCAAAGGGATAAAAATCGCAACGGCTGCCACCGATTCCAATGTTTGTTCAAATTCATCAATGACTACCCCAGCTAAAAGACCGGCAACCAAAGTGATCACTAGGAACGGCAATCGGACTTTCCAAATTTGCCAAAGGCTGCCGTTGATCAGAACGTTACTACGGTCTGCTTCATTAGAAGCAACATCGACTAAACCAGCAGCATTAAACATGTCTTCTGTCGTTTCTTGCTCGATGACATCGATGGCGTCATCGACAGTGATGATCCCAACGATTCGCGATTCCTTGTCTACGACTGGTAGCGCAATGATATCTAGTTCATTTAGCAAACGTGCCGCTTCTTCCTGGTCCGTGTCCGTGGTAACATAAATAACTTTTTGGGACATGATTTCACTGATGAGTTGATCCCCTTGCGCCATTAAGAGATCTTTCAGTGACAAAACACCTTCTAATGTTTTCGTTTGATCAGTAACATAAAGCGTATAAATCGTTTCTTTTTCTTTGGCTTGCATTCGCACTTTTTCTAACGCTTGATTGACCGTCATATCTTTTTTCAATGTGATGAATTCCGGTGTCATCAAACGTCCAGCAGTCTCAGCCTCATACCCTAATAAGAGGTTTGTTGCAGCACGTTCATCCGGTGCCATTGATTGTAAAAGTTTTTGTGTTACGGTCGCTGGCAACTCATCCAAGAGTCTTACCCGGACATCTGGTGCCATTTCGTTCACAAACTCGGTTGCCCGTTCATCGGTGAAAGAGCGTAATAAGTGTTGTTGTGTAGCTGGTGTCAAATCTTCAAACAGGATAAGTGCTTTATCTTTCGGTAATAGTCGGAAAACGATCACTTTTTCATCCGCGGATAAATTGCTGAACAATTGTAACAGCGGCAGCTCTTCCATTCCTGATACGAGTTCTTTTAATTTTTCAGAGTCTTTCTGATTTAAATAATGTAAGATGGTTTCTTGCTGGTTCATGGGATACACTCCTTCTCCTGTAATTTTGCTCAAAGAAAGAAAGGAAATCGTTCAGAAAATTGTCCAGATTTCTTTCGTTTGAAGGTTGCGTGCTATACAGCTGAAATTTCGTTCCGCAGCTGGAGATGCCTGTTATTAAAACAAGCATCAAAGGGAAATAGCAACAACTTTATTCATTATATCACATAGTTTTTTTAAAACATGAAAAATTTGACTTGCAAATAAAAAAAACCATTCAGGCATGTTCCCTTGGTAAAGAAAGTGGGTTAAGAACATTTGAGATCAAAAAGCAAAAGAAACCTGAAAGTTCTGTAAAACGCTCCATGCAAATGGTATGATGAATGGGTTGCAGTTTTTTTACTCCCCGTTTATGCTAACTATACATCAATGAAAAGAGAGGCAAAAAAGATGGCAAAGAAAAAAACATTTATCGGATCGGTCACTGCGCTTCTCGCACTCGCAGCAGTCGGATTTAGTTTCCTACACAGTAATGATCTATTCCCAAATCACAAAACACCATCATCAGAAGTGGCAGTCACTTCTGCTAAGGATATTCGTGCAGATGAGCTGGCACAGTTAACTTACCAAGGCACCCAAACGATTGAAGTCAATCAGAACATTCCTGAGTTTTCAGAAGATGATCTTTCCCTTGAAAATGGCGCCTGGGAAGCATACGGCGACCTCGATCACCTCAATCGTGCGACCTCTGCTGAAGCAATGTTGAATCAATCCTTGATGCCCACGGAAAAGCGTGGCGATATTTCCAGTGTGAAACCGACAGGTTGGCGTAATAAACAGCTCCCCAATGGGAAATATTTATATAATCGAACCCACTTGATTGGCTTTGCTTTAGCTGGCGAAAATGCAAACTGGAAGAATCTGATCACAGGGACAAGTCAGTTGAACAATCCCGAGATGTTGCGCTTAGAAATGGATATCAACTATTATCTCAAGCAAGATAAAAATCATTATGTCCGATATTCCGTCACCCCGATCTATCGCGATGACGAGCTGGTTGCCCGTGGGGTACAGATGCAAGCCCAATCTATTGGCGAGGATACGATCCAATTCAACTATTATATCTTCAACATCCAAGATGGTGTCACAATCAACTATGCGGATGGTAGCAGCGAGATTTCCAACGAAGATATGACGCAGCCGGAGAATGCTACAAGTAGTGAAAACAACACGACAACAGCCACTTCTCAAAGCAGTGAAACAGAGGAAAAACAGAAAGAATATGTCGATCAACAAGGAAACGGTTTGATCAAAGGATCAAGAAGCGGCATCTATCATTTGCCCGGATCTAAATACTACGAGGATACTACCAACCCGAAAGAATGGTTCAAAACCATCGCTGAAGCGGAAGCTGCCGGCTACCGTGCACCAAAATAAAAAAGCCTAAGGCTTTTTTATTTTGGTTTTATTTATTCTTCGTTGGCTTGTGCTTGTCGCAACACTTTGACATAGGCCTTCCCTTCGTCTGTAAAACGAACCGAACGTGACTTAAAGCGATAAGCTCGGTAAATCAGGCCTCTTTTTTCAAGACGCAATAAATGACGATAAACCAAAGAAGTTGTTTTTATCTCTTCATTGGCACAGATTTCTCGTATGGTAGGTGCGCAACCTTGAGCTTGCATATATTCGTCAATAAAAAGTAAGATTCGATCTTTTCTCGGCATAATTCCTCCTTTCCGCAAAACAGTCTTCACTGCTGCAAATTCGTAAAAACCGATAAGCTACTGCCTCGTCAGCTTTTTGTCCAATTAATACACTGAAAATCTATTGTTCCTCTCTCTTTTCCCATTCTTCCAACGAGTTAAAGTTCCTTTTAAACGCTGGAATTTTCCCCTTAACGAGAAAAACATCGGCAAGCAGCGCTCTTTGTTATTGATTTTATCAAATTTAACAGCAAAAAATAGTAAATTTGAAAATTATTTTCCTTTTTATTGACATAAAAATAAATAAAGGTATTATTTTTTCTTGGAATTTGTTATTCTAAATTTAAGTAAAGGAGGATTTTATGTTAGGGATCGGCTTATTTTTTGTAGGAATTACTTTGATAATCAACGGCTGGGGAAGTTTACTTCACATTGACTATCGTTCACTTGCTTTAATTAATCTTTTTACAGGTTCGTTATCTTTCATTATCAATCTAATCTATATGCTCCAAGGTGCTTATTATGAAGCAGGCACAGGCTTTCTCTTTGCCTTCACGTATTTACTAGTAGGAATTATTTATCTCTTTGGTTTGGATCTACGGATTTATGGAATTTTTGCGCTATTCGTAGCCATCATTACCTTGCCTTTTGCCTGGGTCTCTTGGCAATGGGAGCAAGATCCCCTTTTTGCACTGATTTGGTTAACATGGGGAGCATTATGGTTTTGCGGCTTTTTGGATACGATCGTGAAGGTAAACTTTGGTCGTAAGATTCATTATTTTGCGATCGCTTGCGGTATCTTCACTACGTGGGTCCCAGGTTTGCTGATGCTATTAGATCTCTATTAAACAATAGTGATTATCTCAATGATAATCACTATTGTTTATTTCTAAAAAGTGCTCAATCTCCTGCATCGCCTTCTGAGGACCATTTGTCGGGAAATGATTCTTTAGCTGGCAGGCTTGTTGGCAAATCTTCAGATCTCCAACCTCTGTCAGAGCAGTTTCCAGCTTTTTCTCAGTTACTGGTTTTGTCAGTGCAATTGCATTGCCATACGCCACGCAGTACTGAATATTGCAGCTTTGCTCATAGTGCATCCCGATTCCGATAAACGGCTTCCCAGAGGCACAAGCTGTTTGAACAGTCCCTTCCCCACCATGGATAAAAGAAAAATCGATATGCTCATGCAATAGATGACTTGGCAGATATTCGGTCAGGAACAAATTCTCTGAGACGTTGTGTTTCCCCTTGAGTAGATGCGTAACCGGAGCAATGATCGCTAGTTCCGGACGGTTTTGTAAGAAAGCTAAGATTTTTCGCACCATGCGCGGATTCCCCGAACTGCCCATTGCAAAATAAACGATTCGTTTTCTTTCCCGCCGCTTTTGTTCAATAAAAGTCAACACTTCTTCTGGCAAGGACGCCCCCATCTTGGCAAAAATCGGCCCCACGATTCGATAATTATCTGGCAGCAGCTCTTTTGTTATAAAGCGTTCAGGAGTGGTGATGAGATTTAAATCAGCGTCCATCATTCGTAAGCTCGTTTCAGGCATAGAAAGTTTTTCTGTTTGGGCAGCGTGTTTGAATGCTCAGGGCATCCAGCGGGATTTTACTAATTGTTTTCTTGTCCAATACCAAAGTGGTTTCCTTAACGGTCCGAAGAAACGCAAACTAGAAGGGATAAACGCGCTATCTGATCGAAAAAAGGGATCACTCATCGCATAGGGTTTTACGTAGACTAAGGGAATCTGTTTGCTGCGAGCAGATAGAAAGATCGTGACATTCGATCCAGTTACAATCACCTGAGGAGCAAGCTTGTCGACCAGTTTTTTTTCGCTCAGAATACGCGCAGCAACCATCTCTTTGGTGAAGGGATTTTTGAATGAGCGCAGTTGATCTAATTTTATGATCTGTTCCTCTTGTTTTTCTGTAAGAGTCGGCGTCAATAAATGGTACGTAAAACCACTTTCAATGATAAGTGAAGCAAAGGTCTTTGAAAAACCAAAGAACTCACAGTGGTGATTTCCTTGCATTTGTTTAGCGACTTCGATCATCCGTGTCGTTTCAGCCAAGTTGAATACCGCAGGTGCAAAAAGAATCATTGGCATGCAATCCTCCTCATGTATCGAGTCCATCCACTCGTTTCTTTCAAGTATACTAAAAGAGCGCATACTTAGGAGAAGTTTTTTGCAGACCTTCTCGTTCATCTTTTTACATTGTTTAACTAAAAATTTGCTATAATAAAGAAAACCTTTCAAGGAGTAAACCAATGCGAAAAAAAATATCTTCCTTGCGGCTTAGTATATTCTCACGCGGGCTCATTCTCTTTGCTTTCTTTTTCTTGATTCAACAATTTTGGGAAATGGTTGTTTCTGACTTTGCACTTTTGCCTTCGCTGGCATTCATCCAAATTCTCTTGATGATCCTTTCAACCTTTCTCATTAGCAAGTTTGTTAAAAAACGCTCGTGGCGGCAAGTGCTTTTTGGCAGCTACCTATTCATCATCGGCTCGCTATTTTCTTTCTGGCTAGCAAATAATCCATTGGAGCTGCAAGCAGTCATTCTTTATATGATAGGCGCTTTTTTTGGCGGCATTCTTTGGGAATATTTGGCCCAGCGCTTGGCAACAGATCTTCTGGCCAAAGAACATGAACCTCGTTAACAGAGGTTTTTTTCTTTTTCTGATAGAAAAGACAAAAATTCTTCGTATATAGTGTGAAGGGGTGAAAAAGGTGCAGGATGAAGAAATCATTGAACGAATCAAAAAGAAAGACTATGCCGGCTTAGAAGAACTGTTAGCTGTTTATGGTGATAGCATGCTGAGGACGATTCATAGTGTCCTCTCCCAACCGCATGAAGTGAGCGAGCGCCAAGATGTAGCGAACGAAGTTTTTTACGAGGTTTGGCAAAAGATTGCTGCGTATCAACCTGACAGAAGCCGCTTGATTACTTGGCTGCTTTTGATCAGTCGTAGTCGTGCGATTGACCACAAGCGAAAGTTGAACAAGCGCTCATTGGAAGAAAAACCTGTTGATGAGCAGGAACTAGCTATTGAAGAATCACCTTTAACAAAGGAAAACTTTTTGGGCTTTATTGAAGACCTTGAAGCCCTTGATCAAAGGATCTTTCTGCTCTACTATTTTTATCAGGAATCACCCGAAACCATTGCAGAGCAGACGGACTTAAATGTCTCAGCAATCTACAATCGTCTTTCCCGTGGCCGCAAACGCTTAAAAGAAAGGATGACTATCGATGGATTTTAAACAGTTAGTCTTAAATGAAAACAATTCACTGACAAAAATATCTGAACAAGAAAAAGCAACAACTTTCGAGTTGTCCAAACAATATGTTTTCTTGCAAGATCTATTAGAGGAGCTTCAGACGCTTTTAGCAAAAGACGAAACGATTCTTGGCTATCTGCCCTTGACGCCAGATGGAAACCTCGCCTTCGCCAATCAAGGGCTTGGCGCCTATGCCTATGCAACAACCGAGAAAGCAAAAGCATACCGTGACATCTTTCATGATACCCGCGGCAATCGTTTGTTGGTTTTCACAGAGACCCGAATGCTTTTTTTGGTCATCATCGACTATCTAGAAAGCAACACCTATTTCAGTTACCCCTATGAGACCATCAAAGCCTTCACCATCAAGCCAAGAAAGCTGATGAAGCACGAATCACCAGAGGATAAAGAACAATTCCATTGGGGCTATTTCGACTTTCAGGCAGGGACGCACATTTTCTCAGAAGTACTGACGAAAAAAGACTACGAATTATTTACGTCCTATCATGAATCGATCCCTGCACTCAAGAAAATTCCGATTCAAAACAAAGTTTACCGAGCAGCGAAATATCAGTATTTCCTGAGTAATTGGCATTTCAGTTTTCGCTTGATGACCATTTTCAACCTGCTCTTCCTGCTGCTGTTTGTATTACTGATTCTCGGATTTTTCTTACACTTTGGTCCACTGAATTGAATAAAGCACCAGATTTTCTACGGAAGAGCACCTCTTGTAGGATTCAAGTGAAAACGAATGCTGCAAGAGGTGCTTTCTTGTCTCGGACTATTGGGACATTCCTAACCGCCCGTTTTTTCATTTCCTTTTGAAATTCTCAGATTTCTTGTGAACTTTTCAGAAGACTCCACTCATAATTTCATACATGCCTAATGAGATTATTTTTTCATTCACGCTTGCTTTTTAGGAAGAAACGTTATGATGATTTTACTTGCTAGGAGGTGTGAAAAATCGAACTTATCGGACATTTGGTCTTTTGGATCCCGTTTTGTCTTTTTCTAGTGATTGGATCGTTTTTCATACAATGGCGGAAACGTTTCGTTTCAACCCTTATTGCAGCGATCCCGTTTCTCTTTTTTATGGTAAAAATATTCAATTATCGGCACTATGAGCCAGATTCTATTTTCATCATCTATTTGGTCGGACTCTTCTTGTCATCGATCTTACTGATTGTTGCTGTCCGTCGGCTTTCAAAAAAAGCCTAAACCTAGGGTTACTAGAAAACAAAGGCATTGCTTAAATGAAACCCAGCCTAACTTTAAGGTTCATTTAAGGTTCACGGACTATAGTCAATACGGACATAATAATTTAGAGCCTGTGCTAGCGGAAACTAGCGCAGGCTTGTTTGTTTATTTATAGAAAATAGGACAAATCGCTAGCAGGTGTGGGGTAGGCAAAAATCATTTGTGCCAGTGCTTCTTTCGATAGCTGATTTTCCAACACAAAAACGAAGTGGTTGATCAACTCATCCGCCAGTGCAGAAAAAATCGTGACAGCAACGATTGTATCAAATGTGTCATAAACCAATTTGATTTTTGCCTCTTGATCATTGATTCGTCGATAGGTATACCAAGAAGAAAGATCTATCACCTCACTATGATATTCTGAGGCATTATCGGCAATCTCTTGCTCACTGATCCCGACTCTTGCCAGTTTTTCCGCACCAAAAACTAGTGTAGGGATCAGTGGATAGCGGATGGGCGTTTTCTGGTCATCTATATGCTCGACAAGATAGGCGGCTTCAAAGCTAGCAACAGGCGTCAGTTTTGGCTGCTTTTTCGCTAGCACATCTCCGATTGCGTAGATGTGTGGTTGACTAGTCTGCAAAAACTCATTTACAACGATCCCTTGTTTTGACGTTTCTACCCCTGCCTTTTCCAGTTGCAGCTGATCGCTATTGGGTCTGCGTCCCGTGGCACCAATCACTGCTTCTACGGTGAGAGACAATGCTTGTGTCTGAATTGTATAGTGGTTTTGTTCTTTCATGATTCGCTGTGTGTTCTGGTTAAAGTGAAACGAAACACCTTGGTCCTGCATTGAACGAACCATTTCTGCGGTCAATTCAGCATCAAATCCTTTTAATGGCTGGTCATTATGATGAATCACATGAACTTCAGCACCTGCTGCTTGAGCAATCATCGCCAATTCGAAGGTAATATATCCAGCACCTATGAAAGCAATCGTTGCTGGCATCTTTTCAAAGGAAAGAAAATCAGTACTGTTTTGTAAATGCTCCTTGCCGACGATTGGCAGTACGGCTGGACGCTGTCCTGTCGCAATGATTATTTTTTCTGCTTGAATCTCTTCTGCGCCCACGATGACCGTATGGACATCACGAAAAGCGGCTTGTCCGTAGTAAGTAGTGATCCCTTCTGCCAGTAGCCCTTGTTTGGTTGACTCCGGCACACGATCAGTATACGAGCGTTTAAACGCCATCAGTGCCGGCCAATCAATGGCTACCTGCCCTTGAACGCCATTGCCTTGCATACGTTTCGCCTCTGTTTTGACTTCTACGCCTCGCATCAGTAGTTTTTTCGGATCGCACCCGCGATTGGGGCACGTGCCACCCCATAAATCAGCTTCGACGATCGCCACTGTCTTTCCTTTGGCTTTTAACCCGTAGGCAGCAGCCGTACCAGCTGGACCCGCTCCGATAATCAGTACATCCACCTTTTTCATCTGTCTCCTCCTTCTCTTAAAAAAATCCTGCTCTTTCTCTTCCCTTCAAGTATAGCGAATCACGGTCAGCCCACAAAACAATTCGCCTTTAACGGCTCCTGCGAATGATCACAATCATCCCTTAAAATTGCGTTTGATATGGTATACTTTTCTTGTCAGTTTAACGACAAAGGAGAATGAATGACTGTGAGTTTTAAACGTTTTTTTCAGCTCTTTCTTTTTTATTTTCTCTCGATTCTGGTGGCCTATGGCCTGATTGCGTTTCTAGCAGTAGATAATTTTTGGCTGGTCGTCTGTTTGATGACAATTGTCGGCTATCTCACCTTGGGTATCCCACTAACCTTATTGAGTTTAAAGAAGAAAAAATAAGACAACACACAAAGACACCAGCAACTTCTCTAAGAAGCTGGTGTCTTTCCACATTGATGCGATTATCCTAATACGATCTGGGCATCTGCCAATGCTTTTTCCACTACTTCCATCACCAGCTTGCTATGTGCAAGGCGTTCCTTGACAAAGGCATGATCATTTTCGTGAATGGCTTGTGCAAAACGGGCAAATTCTTCAAACATACGATGTCCGTGAACGCTTTGATCCTGATGGATTTTTTCCCCATTGACCGGTTCAACGTCATAGCTGGCAAGCATATTCGTCGGCCCATTGACGATGATCGATCCTTTCGTCCCTTGGATCGTTGAGCGAATCGTCGCTGTCGAATCTTTGGCGCCAATACAAACGACTTTTGTTTGTTCATAGTCTAAAAACAGCATGCCAGAAGTATCGATCCCCTCTTCGACATTAGCAAAATAGCGGACACTTTTAGGTTTTCCTAAAAGCCCGACCACAAAATGAATATTATAGATATTGATATCCATCAATGCCCCACCACCCATTTTTGGGTTAAATGCAGGTAAAACGGTTCCCTCTTTGAATGAATCATAACGAGAAGAATATTGCGAATAGTTGCATTCAATCACTTTCAGCTCTCCCAATGTTTCAAGCTGCGCTTTTATTCCTTGGTAGTTGGCTAAGTACTGATTCGTGATGGCTTCCATCAAAAGCACCCCATGGGCAGCAGCCAATTCTGTTAATTCTACTAATTCTCGTGCCTGCAACGTAAATGGCTTTTCACAAATGACGTGTTTGCCAGCGAGGATCGCTTCTTTGGCAAAGGAATAATGCAAATGATTGGGCAATGCGACATACACGGTGTCAACGGAGGGATCCGCCAAACATGCCCCTAACTCTGTATAGACGGTTTGAATCCCGTATTGCTGTTTTAAGTGATTCATTTTCTCTAAATCATTTTCTGTCCCAAAAATAGCGGACAGTTCAAGCTGCGGGACATCCCCTGCCACCGTCAAAAAATCATGGACGATCATGCCTGCCCCTAAAATCGCTAAGTTCATCTTGCTTCCCCTTTTCTATCTTCTTAGATCATTTGTTTCAATACCTCGGTGATCACTTTATGATCCTCTAAATGGGCCAAACCTGACACACAGATAGCACCAGTGACTTCTCTATCTTCGATAATTGGAAAACCACCACCACAAACTGCATAATGTTCGTCTTGTGCCCATTTAGCAAATTGTATATCTCTATCTTTTTGCGCATAGACGTATAGTGAACTATGCCCGCTTTCTAGTACCGTTCGTTCTTTTCTTTCAAGCCAAGGGCTTTCTTTTCGCCCTGCCATTAAAAATCGAATGATCGGCAAGCCATGATGAACAACTTTGATCCCTACAGGCTTCGGGTAGTTCCTTTTAACGTACTGATCAATGGCAATTACCAATCGCAATGCGAGGTCATTGTCAAAATGAGCAAACTGCAGCTGCTGTTCTTCTTGCAGGATTTCTGAAGATTCGATTCGTATCTACTCCTTTACGTTGAGTCAGTTGATGCCTTCAGGCGCTTTGTTTGTCAAAAGCCTCGTAATCACTCTGCCTTATGACTCAGTGATCATTTGATTGATGCCTGTTTCTAGCATTTCGATTTGTAAAATCGTTTCTTCGTCTTTCACGATTTTCTCTTTGCCATGGATGATCGTTTCATAGACGCCCTCGTACACACGGCTATAATCACCAATTTCAGAGATGACTTTTTCTTCATGGTAGTCACCGTTAGCATCCATATAAGTTAGTGTGCCATAGTGCTCTGGCAAATCAATCCCAAAATCGGCATGATCTGGGAGATAAAACTGTTTTAGATGCTCTTCTTGTCGATCCTTCGTTTGTTTTACAAAAACGCCGTTTTCGCCATAAACGACAAAACTAGGCCGCTCTTTTAATCGGAAGTAACTAGATTTGACAGAGACTTTCATTCGACCATAAAACAGATCCAAATCGAAGTAATCATTCATGCGATTTTTTCCAAGCAATTGCCGAACCTCATAATGGACATCGTCTGGTTGCCCAAAATAGGAGATCACTTGGTCCAGTGTATGACAAGCGTGTCCGTACAAGTAGCTAGTATTCAATGAAAATTCGGTCACTGACCGTGGAATCTCTGGACGAAAATAATCATAATGCATCTCTACTTCTAAGAGATCTCCGAGCACGCCGCTTTCGATCACTTTTTGCGTAGTCAAAAAATCGGAATCAAAGCGGCGATTTTGATAACATTGCACAAATAAGCCTTTCTCTTGCGCCAGTGCGAACAATTCCTTTGCTTGTGCCGAAGTTTCCGTAAAAGGTTTTTCGATCAAGACATTTTTCCCATGGAGCAAGACATCCTTGCCTAATTCATAATGCAAATGACTGGGGGTCGTGACCACAACTAATTGAATTTCAGGATCACGGTAGATATCCTCTAAGTCAGAGGTGTAATGAACGCCTTCTAGTGTTGGCCAGGTCAGCTTGCCGCTTGGTGAATAGATCGTCTTTACTTTGATCTTATCCTGCAGCTTGGTTGAAAAAGGCAGATGGTAGCGATTGGTGCTTTTTCCGTTTCCGAGATATGCGATAGTTAACATTGTGACGCCTCCTATGAATTGATAGCTTGATTATTGCTGATATCCTTCGAAATGAGAAGTCTTTTGCCAAAAACAGGTTCTTTTGACCAGACTTTTTCGCAAACTGCTGAGTGGTTCTGAACATTTTTACCAAATTGCCAAAAAGGTACAGTTTTTGCTTTTGGTTTTCTTTGTCCTAGGCTATGATTAGAAAGAGGTGGTTTGATGTTATTAGGAGATAAATTACGGCTTCAAGAAGGATTGACCAATACGGAGAAGCGGCTTGCCGATTATATTTTGCAAAATATCAATGATGTGCCTTCGTTGACGATTGAAGTCATCGCTAAGCATACATACACATCCCACTCTTCCGTCATTCGTCTAGCCAAAAAGATGGGGTATGAAGGATTTAAAAGTTTTCGCTTAGGTCTGGCTGAAATTGCCCATAATCAGATGTTCAACCCAACCTTTGTTGACGCGAATTTTCCCTTTTCGCCCAAGGATCAAACACCTGATATTATGAAAAAAATGGCCGATCTAACGATCAACTCGATCCACAAAACCCACGCTCAGGTCGCTCCAGAAACGATGGAAGCAGTGGTGCAATCGTTGGAAGCTGCGCAGCGGATTTTCTTATTTGCTCGCGGTGATTCTCAGATCCGGGCAAGAAGTTTTCAAAATAAGTTGGTCAAAATCAATAAGTATCTGATCATTGCGGATGAATATGGGGATGATGCGTGGAATGCATCGAACGTCACGCAAAATGATTGTGCCGTGTTTATTACCTATCGTGGGAAAAATACACAATACGAAAAAATCATGCAACACTTTCGTGATGTTGGGGTACCAGTGATCGTAATCTCTGGCAACGCCCATGCGAAAATCATCCCATTAGCGACCCATGCGATCATCGCTTCTCATGATGAACGTGATTTTCTCAAAGTCGGTACCTTTTCTTCACAGGTCGCCTTTGAGTATATTTTAGATTCACTGTTTGCCTTGCTGTATGCCAAAGAATATCAAAAAAATATTGTCGAGTTAAGAAAAAAACAATCTGTTTTGGAATCAGGGATTCTCTCAGAATACCCGTCAACTGAAGAAAAGAGGGAAATGAAATGATCAATTGGGGAATTATTGGTGCCGGAAATATCGCCAATCGCTTTGCTGCAAGTTTAGAAAATTTTCAAGATGCCCAGCTTTATGGGGTTGCTTGTCGTACGATGGAAAAAGCGCAAGCGTTTCAAGCAAAATTTCCGTGTGATGCCGTCTTTGATAACTACCAAAACCTATTAGATGATCCAGCTATCGATATCGTTTATATTGCTTTGCCGCATTTGTATCACTATGAATGGATCATCAAAGCCTTTCAAGCAAAAAAAGCTGTTTTATGTGAAAAACCAGCAACCTTGACTGCACAAGAAATGCGCGATGTACAAAAACAAGCCCAAGCACACGAAGTCTTCTTTATGGAAGCCATGAAGCCACGCTTCACCCCAGCGTATCGCAAACTAAAAGAACTTGTGGATGGTGGTCATATCGGTGAGCTAACAAGTGTCACGACTACTTTTCGCCGCCATTTACCAGTCGAAGGCAGTTCTTACCATTATCTGCCAAAACAAGGGGGTGCTTTACTGGATATGGGGATCTATAACTTAGCCTTTATCCAAGATTTTTCACCAGAAAATTTAACTGCCGAAATGATCGATTACAGCCTTTATGAAACTGGGGTTGATACCTATGTTGAAGCACGCTTTGTCAGTGAAGACTTTGTTGCAGTGATTGAGACTGGATTTGACCAAACAAAAGAGACGGTGGCGGAATTACAAGGAACAAAAGGGAAAATCACGATCCCCAACTTCCATCGCCCCGCTTCTTTTACCGTGACGATTGACCAAGAAGACACGGTCTATGATATTGGGTACGAGATCGATGATTTCCATTCAGAGATTCAAGCAGTTCACACCGCTCTTGCACAAGGACAACTCGAAAATTCCCTGATGTCCTTAACGGATAGTATTGCCTGTATCGCTTTAGCAGATGAACTAAGAAGCTTGCTAGATGCGGAAAAAAAAGACAATTAAGATCATGCCCCATCGTTTTTGAATAGAACTGACCAGTGGCTACCACTCGGTCAGTTTTTTGTATCAAAAATTGAGCGCTTTCTTTGACGGTATCGAAATGGTTATATTATATTTATTGAGTATATTTTTATACAAATAGAAAAAGAAAGGAAAACGCCCATGACACCAGAAATTATTACGTATCTTATTTGTTTATTGACCTTCGCTTATCTAGCTGTGACGATTTTTACTTTTGTAAAAAATCGCCGGACAGGTGACGGTTATCGCCTCCGAATTTTTTACGTGCTGGCAGCAGCCCTCGTCTTTTTGCTTTCCGTTTATGCAATCGCTACCGGTCAAACCTATGACGACTTGGTTACATCGATAAATGATCTTTTTCAATAAAACACCGTTGGCACGAAGCCCTGCGGATCTCTTCGTTTTTGAACCTCTGGTTGAGGGAAGGATCAAAACGGAAACGAGCCAATGAAAGACTGCTCTTCGATGGCTTTTTCATCAGGACCTTCTATACCGAATCAATGTCTTTCAACAAATGATGTCTGACTTTTTATGGAGTGTGCATGCTCATTCAGCTTAAAGAAGCGAAGCTTTCCGATTTACTTTCTATCTACTTGATACAAAAAGCTGCCTTCAAATCTCTCTTTCTCCGTTATCAAGATGGAGAAACTTCTCCCTATTTACAAAGTTTTGAGAAGCTAAACGCAAAGTTTTCTGCGTCGAATACCACTTATTATTTAATCATGACCGCTCAGAAAACCGTGGGCTTCCTAAAACTGACGGTTGAGCAGGAGCATACGACGAAGCTATCTTCCATCGCCCTTCTTCCCTCCTACGAGAACCGCGGGATCGGTAGACAAGCAATGACCTTGATTGAAAGGAACGTACAAACAGATACGATACATTTGAATACGATCCTGCAAGAACCCAAGCTGGTTCACTTTTATCATTCTTTGGGGTATTCCCCAACAGGCAGGTTTCAAAGCACCTCTTCAGCAATCTGCTTTGTCTCCTTTACGAAAAAAATTGCTGCGAAATAAAAAAGCCATCTCGCCTTTCATCGGCAGAGATGGTTTTTCTATCAATTGCCATCCTTTACAGCAATCATTTTATTGGTCCTGCAAGGTGTCATCGGTTTTTTTACGCAATCGCGGAATCTCTTTCACATTCATTAAATCTAAAAAGAAAGTAAACAATGGGATCCCAATGATCAAGCCCCACAAACCAAAGAGATGTTCGCTAAGATACAGGAGAATAAACGTGTAAAACATCGGAATCTCTGTTTTATTGGCCATCAAGCGGGGATTTAAGATATAGGATTCCAACGCATGAACAAATACTATGATCAAAAGAATATAGATCACGTCATTAAATCCGCCGATAGAATAGGCAATAAACGTCAATGGAATACACGAGATGATCACACCAGCAACAGGAATCAAGCTGAGAAAGAAAATCATCAACGCCAAACTCAACAGCTGCGGAAAGCCCATCACCGCTAAGGCGAAGACAGTGATTGCTGTATTAACTAAGGCGATCACCAACTGCGTCTCAATCACATTTCCGAAAGCACGCGTAAACTTAGCTCCTAAATAGTAAACATCTTCAAAGAACCACGCCCCTCGCCCTTGCAAAAATAGCCGAGAAAACGCAACGGTCTTTTTGTTATCGATCATAAAGAAGAAACTAAGCAGAAATGAGATCAGCACCGTCAATGCCAACTCACCGAAATTATACAGATAATTGATCACGACTAGAACGCCGCTTTGTAATTTCTGAATATATTCACTGGTTTGCAATAAATTCAAGACATATTCGATCAATTCATTGTTGGAGTCTGTCCGTTGGTAGAAATCAGCAACGGAATTGACTAATTGGACGGATTGTTTGATGATGATTGGTACATAATTTGTTGCTACTAAATAAAGAATAAAAACAATCAAGCTGTAAGTCAGGATGCTCGTAAGCTTAATGGGCAGATGACTTTTTCGATGGAGCAAAAGAACCAGCCGATAAATCAGATACGTAAAGATAAAGGTCAGCAAAAGAATGGTCATCATACTGCGAAACAAAAAAAGAATGCCCGCAAGCATAAACAGGACCGTCCAGCGCCGCAACACAAGATTTTGAAGAAAAGCATTATAGTATTTCATCTGTAACTCCTTTATTCGTTGCAATGGAGCAACGAAGCATTTCAGTAGTGCCTAAGAATTATCTAATCATTAAACTATGCAAATAGCAAGAGATTTTATTTTTCTTAATCGAGCGAAAAAATGAAACAAAAAATCCTTAGAAGAATCGTTGGCTTTCTTCTAAGGAAAAGAGTTATTGGTAAACGGTCTTTCCTTCGTTTACGGGTAAAACCGAGTTGATGGACAATAAAAAGAAGCTGGCAGCCAACAGATCAGCACTGCCGCCTGGAGACACATTTTCTGACTGGCAGAAGGCTGCTAGTGCATGAAATGCTGGGTTCGGCAACGCTTGCTGATTGGCTTTTTGTGCGAGTTGCTGAACCAGTGCCAGTACCTCTTGATTGCTGCGGTATAAAATACACGTATCGTCCAGTGTAGCGATGATCGCCAACAGCATGTGGAGCCTTTTTTCAGTCTCATTGGAACAATCCCGAGAAAAATAATCCGCTAGAGCGATTTGAACATGGGGGAACCCAGCAGCAGCTTCCCCATACGCACCGAGATGTCCATATTTGGCTTGAACAGTTTTGCCATGACTTTCCGTTTGTTGAGTCAGCGCATGATCAGGAAATGCAGTGAGAAGCTGGATGTCAGAAAAGACTTCTGGCAAAAAAATCCGCTGTTTGCGACTAAGTTGGCTACTGACGGCGCTGATGAGCAAGCCTAATGCCCAAATGGCTCCTTTATGAGTGTTGATGCCACCAGTGGCTGCCAACATCGCCTGTTCTGCCTTCCGACCGATTGCAGCGATTGCTTCCCGCAACTCTTGAGACATGCTGCTTCCCCAAGACACCAAGGCCATTTCTTCAAAGTATGGCGTCAATGCTCGAGCTGATCGCAGAAAGAGTGCTTGATCCATATCGTGATGGGCACCTGAATCAATGGCATCCACTAACCCAGGTTTTGGGGACAATGTCACTTCTGCAATCAAGGCTTCTTCTACCAATTGGGCGAGTCGTCGACAATTTTCTTCTACAGCAAATGCAAACATCCAACTCCTCCTCTATTTTTTGATTTGACCTTTGATCGTTACCCATAAAACATGCAAAACATAGCTTGTTAAAAAACCACAGCTGGCAGTTGCCAAATAAGCGACGATGATCATGATGCCCATTGGCAGTTGCAGCAACAAATCTTTGAAGCATAGCAACAAAACTTGAAAGACAAAAACATTGGCAAGATAGGTTCGATACGCATAAGTAGATAGCCACTTAAATGTCCCTAACTGAGGGGCATTGTTCTTGATCATAGTTGACCCAAACATAAAGACTGCAAAAATCAATACTAAGCTATATAAGCTTTGCAATGTATTTAAATACGGTGCATGAGCGAAACTTAGATCACCTGCATAATGTAGCAGATGATTGGCAGATAATAGCCCCAATGCTAAACCCACTGGCAAGAAAGCATAGCGAATCTTGTATAGGAAGCGATAGACAGTTTCGTGATAAATCAAAGCGGCTTCGCCATAGATCCCATAGATCGCAAAGCTAAAGACAAACCGATCCAATAAATACCAGTTTTCATGATGCGGTCCTTCAAAAACTTGGCGATCATAAAACACATACCAAGCGGCATACAAAGCAGTTGCGACGATCAATACTGGCCAAACAGCTTTTTTCTTCGTCAACACTTTGTAACCTAACCAGACAAAAAACGGCATCAACAATTGGATCTGCAGCATCATGATCGTATACCACAAGTGTGGCGCCGCATCCCCCGTCACATATTTCAGTAAAAACGTTGCTGTATCAGCATAAGGTTTTCCTTGTTGGACAGCGGGAAAGAGCCATAAATAAGCCGTCGTCCAAAGCACATATGGCACGACAAGTTCAAAAAACTTTTCTTTCAAAAATTCTAGATAAGACAGATGTTGACTTGTCTTAACCATGTTATAAACAATAGCAAAAATAAACAGGGGTGCGGTAAATTTCACCAAGACATAAAAGGTACCGATGAATGCTGCAGTCTTTTCATCTTGGGTATTGGATAAGGCAAAAGTCAAAATCGTTTGCATCATTACTGCTGTCACGGCAAATACTTTTTGGAAATCACTGATGTTGATTTTTAAATCGTTGTTCTCAAACATGTTTTTCGCTCACTTTTCTAATAATTACCAAATCTCAGTGGTGAGTTTTGGCCCTTCGTCTGTTTTTACTAAGATTTTTTTTGATGGATGTTCCAAATACTCCTTTAAGGCAAACCCGCCTTGTTTTGTGATAACTTGAACATCGATCTGTTGAAAAAAGGCTGCCTGCTTTTCCAATAGTTCCAATGGCAGCTTTTCTTTCGTGTCGGCATAAAGCAACAGATCTAAATCACTTGTCGGCTTGATTGCTGCCTGTTTTGCAGCTAATTCAAAACCCAAACTGCCACCAATTCCCCAAGAATAGTACTTCAATAAAAGCCGTGCTTTTTGATAGCTGCGGTAAACTGGATAATTGGCTACTTCATTGAATCGGAAGCTCTCACGACTGGTCAATTCCCAAGGATGGATCGTTCGTTTGATCATGTTACAGGGTGCCTCAAAGGCAAACCGTTCTTGCCGCTTTTCCCCGCGCAACCCCACGGGTAAATAGCTAGGGTTGCTGGGTTTCCCACGACGGACGGTCGCAAAAAGCTGTTCTTTTTCAGAAAACCATTTCGGAATATCAATCATATCAAGAACTTCTTTATCTAATTGAATGATATCGTGGGCACGGTTCATTCGTTACTCATTCCATTCTGCATTCATTTTTTCAAATACGTTATTCGTTTCCAGCCGGCCGCTCTTTTTAGCGATCGGATTGGTGTAGCGACTGGTCAACATCGTGTCATTCGTTTTACGCACATCATCAATCGCCTCATTGATCGCTTCAATTACAGTCGCTTTGCTTTCAGAGGTGACAGACTGATCCGTAATGGAGGATAAGAAAGTGAAGATTGCCCCAAGTTTCGTATAATTTTTGATATCATAAGCAATACTTGGTACTTTTTCCGCAGCGGCTTCAATCGCGGCAATCGACCGTTTGGTGACCCGACTTGCACTTTCTTTTGACATTGCCTGAACAGTGATTTTTTCACTATTTAGTGCGATCAGACGACTTGATTGCAAGCCATGCGCTAAGAAAGCCCCAGAGATCGCATTACCAGCGATAAAACCGATCACTGGATGACCCGCTTGGCGTAGTTTGGCATAAGCTGCCGCACTGTTTGCTAAAGCTGCATGAATACCAATCAATTCTTCATTGTAGCCATACGCTTGGCTAGGGACATCGATGACCGCAATGATTGGTCGTTTGACTGCTTTCTCTTTGTCTTCTTGATAAACAGTTTCTAACAGGTGGCCCATCTCATACCCTTCGACTAAACCAACTTCTCCCTTGCGTACCCGATACATCGGATTAGTTGGGTTTGGCACGATCGCTGTAACAACGACTTCTTCAGTAAAAAGGTCAGATGCAGCTGCATAGACAGTTGCACTAGTTGAGGTTGGGAATTGCAGATTCGTCAATGCTGAAAACCAGTGATAACCGATACTGTCAGCAGCAGCTTCTTTGCCTTCTGTTACAGTAATAGGTGCCACTCCAGTTGCTTTATGCGCTGCAAGAGCCTTATTGTATGCCTCGATAGTCAGCGGCTTTGATAGATCAAGTTCGTTTAAAAGAGAAAGATAAAAACCACTTTTTTCGCTGCGATGACTGTCTTTCTTTTTAACCATCGCCGCAATCACAGCTTCTTGGATCGATTCGACACTGTCAGTCACTAGTTCATCGATCATTTGTGCTGCCAAACGTTGTTTGGCGCCAATGGTGTTCCAAATCAAATCTTTATCACTGGAATCAAATTCTCTCACGCCAGCTTCTTGTTCGATGACTTCAGGACCGTTCAAACCGATACGGGCTTTCTTCGTCGCTATCAAGTAGCTCATAAGTGCTGAGGTAATCGACATACCGCCAAAAGAACCCACCCGACCTGGCACTAAGCCAATCACTGGCACATACGATTTTATTGCAACGATCAAATTGCCGATTTCTGCAATCGACAATAAGCCGTAATTCGCTTCTTGGAGGCGTACGCCACCAGTATCGAGGATGATGATCGGTGTGATCGGATTGCCCTTTTGGTTTTCTTCCAACACATGAGTCAATGCCGCGATGATTTTAGCACCAGAAACTTCACCGATCCCGCCACCTTGGAATTTTCCTTCCATAGCGATCACGACCACGTTTTCTCCAGAAATCGTTCCACGGCAAACAACGATCCCATCATCGCTTTGTGGCACGATGTCTTGAGCCACCAGATTGGGTGCGATCATTTGGTCGAATGGATCGATCAATTCACGACCGCTCTTGGCATCCAATAATGCGTGCACCCGTTCTCGGGCATTTAATTCTACAAAACTATTCTTCATCTGCTAGTTCCTCCATTGCTTGGGTTAATCGTAGGTAAACCACACCGGGAGTGGCGCCAAAGTCGTTGATCACTATTTGCGCACTGATTGGATAGCGCTCAAAAAAACGTGTCAAGACATTTTGCCACACATCGCCAAAGCCATCACTTCCTGTACAAACTGAAACGGTGGTTTCTTGTTTGTCCGTTGGAAAAAGCAGAATTTCCAAGTCACCAGAACCAACCACGCCAACATGGACTTTTTTGGTGACTGGTTTCGTTGTTTGATACGTATAAGCTAATTTTTCCATCTCTTCTTCTCTCCTCTTGCTCTTATTAAGACCACGTTCTGAATTTCATTGGCGGTTCATACAACCCATCGGACCATTCGATCAAATCATCAACGGTTTGAGCTGCTAGCAATGATCGTTTGGCATCACTGCGTTTGATCCCTAAGTCTTCTGGTAATTTCACGATTCCCGCTTTGCGCAAGGCATCCAGAGAAGCTTTTGTGCTGGTCATTCCTAGTGGGGTTACACCACCGATGGCTGCGATTGCTGCTTGTTTTTCCTCTTTTGAGTTTGCTTTATAAAGATAAGCGATGCCTTCTTCTGTCACGATATGCGTCGTATCTTCGCTATAGATCATAATTGGGGCATTGGCTAAACCAGCTTGCTTTTGGACAGCCAACGCATCTAACGTTTCTACAAAAACAGGTTTTTTATTGGAACCATACGTTTCAACCATTTGAACGACTAATTTTTGTCCTTTTGCTAAAGGATCTGTTTCATCCCGTAAGGATTGCCAAGCTGGAGTCGAATGCCGACGGCCCCCCGGATTATGCCCCATATTTGGTGCACCACCAAATCCAGATAAGCGGCCTTTCGTCACTGTAGAAGAATTTCCTTGATAATCCAGTTGTAAGGTCGAACCGATAAACATATCGATGGCATATTGACCTGCAGTTTGGGATAATGCTCGATTGCTGCGCATCGAGCCGTCTTTTCCGACAAAGAATACATCTGGACGAGCGGCAATGTATTTTTCCATACCAACTTCCCCACCAAAACTGTGGATGCTTTCGACCCAACCAGATTCGATAGCTGGAATCATCGTTGGATGAGGATTCAAGACCCAGTTTTTCGCTACTTTTCCTTTGATTCCAAGCGTTTCTCCATAGGTTGGTAAAAGTAACTCGATCGCAGCGGTATTAAAACCGATCCCATGATTCAACGATTGTACTTCATGTTCTGCATAGATTCCTTTTAATGCCATCATCGCCATCAAAATTTGTAATTCCGTAATGTTTTGCGGATCTCTCGTAAAGAGGGCTTCTAATTGATACGGTTGGTCTGCTACCACGACGACATCGATCCAATCGCTGGGAATGTCGACCCGCGGCAAACGATCGACCACTTCATTAACTTGGACGATCACAATCCCATCTTTAAAGGCTGCTGCTTCGACGATCGTTGGCGTTTCTTCCGTATTGTAACCTGTATAAAGATTTCCTTGGCGATCGGCTTTGTCCGCCGCCACAAGGACCACATTCGGAATCAAGTCGATAAATAAGCGACCATATAATTCCAAATACGTATGAATGTCCCCTAATTTCATGGTTTTGTCTTCAATCATTTGGGCAACGCGCGTACTTTGTGCGCCTGCATAAGAAAAATCGATTTTCGTTGCAATGCCTTTTTCAAATATCGTCAAATGTTCTGGACGGGAGATACTCGACATGATCATATGCAAATTGTTGACTTTTTGAGCATCGACTTGTTCTAAGCTTTTTGATAGAAAGCTTGCTTGTTTTTGATTGTCGCCTTCAAGGACCAATTTGTCTCCCGGACGGATCAACTGTTCTAAGACTTCAATGATTGCTTCCGTTGGGACATATTTTCCATCGAGAAGATGCTCGATTTTTTTCATGGTTTGGGCTTTCTTTTCACGTTTACTTGCCCAGTTTCTTGCAGGTTTTTCCATTGTATTCATCTCCATTTTTGATATAGGAATAAAGCATCATCCATGCCATGTTGATCCAAATTGATCACACGGATCGCTTTGTTTTCACCAAATTTTGCTTGGATCAGTTTTGTTAAGGTATTGCCCGGAGGAAATTCAAGAGCCAAATCAAGTCCTGCTTCGTAGGCAACATCCATGATCTTGTTCCACTGCACCGGAAAAGCAATATTTTGCAGCAAATCACGGCGGATCTCTTCAGGATTCATGGTCATCCGCCCATCTGTATTTTTGAGGTACGGACAGATAGGCACATCAAGGGATAACGTGTTCATAAATGGCGCAAACCGTTTCACGGGTTCTGTCATCAACACACAATGGGACGGCACAGGCACTGCTAAAAGTTTGGCGGTTTGCGCATGATAGTCTTTCGCTTGAGCCAGCGTCTTGCGCAAGCCTTTGAGATGACCAGAGATCGTATGCTGCATGGGGCAATTTTCATTTGACAAATAGACGGGAGCAGCAGGATCAAATGTTTTTGCCACGAGCGCTTCTGCTTCACTTCTCGTTACACCAACAAGTACCCCCATGGCATAATCAGTCGGATAGGCTTCTTTCATCAATGTCGCCCGATGATAGACCAAGCTAGCGGCATTTTCGAAACTTAAGCTTTCACAAGCTAACGCAGCGGAAAAAGCGCCAATCGAATGCCCCGCCACAAGCTGAGGTTGCACACCAGAGGCTTTCATCTGGTCCGTGTAAAAAGCCGCTTTTACTAAAAGCGCCAACTGAATATAGACGGTATCTTGTTCTAGATTCTCCGATACACGGTGTAAATCAAAGCCTGTCGCCTGTTCTAGCCGATGGAAATAACTGGCAGGTACGTCTTCAAGCATCTTGCTGGTCTGACTGCCTTGTCCTGGGTATACGAAACCTGTACTCATGAAACACCTCCTAAGCAATTTCTCTTTCCTGTGTCATAATATCGGAAGTTTGTTATAATAAAAAATACCAGTTTCGTGATTATCCATAACCAAAAGGTATGGAAAGAGGAGTATCTGATGAACCTTGATCATTTACGCTACTTTAAAAAAGTAGCCGAATCGAAAAATATTACCCAATCTGCACAAGAATTATACATCTCGCAACCTGCCTTGAGCCGTGCCATGAAACACTTAGAAAGTGAACTAGGCGTTCCTTTGTTCTATCATGCCGGTCGGCATATCGAGTTGACGATGTATGCTGAAGAATTTTATCCCTATGTCGTTGAGACGTTAGCACGTTTCGACGAAGGAATGAGTGCGATCCAAGCCTTAAATGGAGAAATGGTCCCGGCAGTGACGATCTACTCTGAAGTCGCTTCTGTTTCCTTGCCCAACTTGGTGGCGACATTCGTTGAAAAGCACCCTGAGATCCAACTTTCGATCAAGCAGCACGGCAGTAAGGAGACCAACAAAGAACAAGCCTTCTACATTACCTCTGAGCCAAAGAACGGCTTGACTAATCTGCCGATATTCACGGAACCCATCTTATTGGCGATCCCCAAAAAGCACCCCATGGCAGAAAAAAAAGACTTGCAAGTTGCCGATATCCAACACGTGCCTCTGCTGATGCTGGTTGAAAACAGCCCGCTGCGTAGAACCATCGACGAAGCTTTTGAAGCAAAAAAAATCAGTTTGACTATCGGCTCAACGACGGACGATCCAGCGACGCTGCGCTCCCTTATCAATCAAGGACTAGGAATCACCTTCTTTCCTAAAATAACTTGGGGTTATGAAGATGAGGCACCTTTCGTTTTACGTGAACTAGCAGATTTTCCCTTATCAAGGACGATCTATTTGGCATCAAGCTTTACGAAAGGTCATCCTATGACAAAATTGATTGCAAAAACCTTGATTGAATTTTATCTTGGCTAAACAAAAAGAAGCGTCCACTCGCACGTTAGTTGTGCAAGTGGACGCTTCTTTTTTCTTTCCTATTTACCCCGGTTGAATCATCGAATCGACCGTACATTCATTCACATTGATCTCTTCGATCTCTTTTGACTAGCCACAGTATTGGCTGCCAGTCAGGTGAGACCTCATAAGATTTGTTACACGCCTTCAAGTACGGCTGCCTTACCATCACTTATGCGTCAGGCAATTGATCGTATTCTTCATCACTGACTGCTTCTAACCATTCTGAAGCACCAGCAGTAATCGCTACATGGGCAAACCAACTATTTTTTGCTGCACCATGCCAATGTTTGACCCCTTCCTTGATGACTACGACATCCCCAACAGTAAGTTTTTGCGGTTTCTTACCTGCTTCTTGGTACCAGCCTTTTCCTGCGGTCACCAACAACAATTGATACCCACCATCGATATGCCGATGCCAGTTGTTGCGGCAACCTGGTTCAAAGGTCACATTGACAACGTTGACTGGAATCGCTGGATCAGCTACTAAAGGATTCAAGTAACTTTGACCGCTAAAATATTGCGCATAGGCATCATTTGTGTTGCCCAATAAAAAGATTCCTGCTTCTTTTGCTGCATCAGCTTTTGACATTTATTTTTCCTCCAATTCTGCTAACTCTTCTTGATAAACCGTTTTGGCGATGTTAAAAGCAGACCAAGCTTTGGGCCAGCCAACATAGAAAGCCAGATGAGTGATTACTTCTGCAATTTCTTCTGCAGTGATCCCGTTTTCCTTGCCAATCGTCAGATGGGCAGTCAATTGTTCGAAATTGCCACCGGAAATCAAGGCCGATATCGTTAATAAACTTCTCGTATGAGGAGCCAACTCTGCCTCACGTGACCAAACTTCACCAAATAACACATCATCATTCAGTTGCGCGAATTTCGGCGCAAAGTTGCCTAAGTTATCTCTTCCTGCTGTTTGCTTCTTGACCATATCGATCGACTCCTTCATCTATTTTAATGAAATACTGATTTAACCAATTTTGAATAGCTATATCCGCTTTAGCTACTCTTGAACCACGAACAGCTAATCCAGGATAAACAGTTGCTTCAGGACAAATCTTTTTAAAGTCTTCTAGACTGTTGCCAAATCCTGAGCCTTCATGAGTACAAAACGGAAATATACTCTTCCCTACCAATCGGTGATCTTTTAAAAAACTCGCTAGGATCATCGGGTATGTGCCCCACCAATTGGGAAAACCGATAAACAAGACCCGTTCTTTAAAAAACGCTGCCGATACCTCTTGATAGAGGGGAAAATCATTAGCCGCTTTTTCTTTTTTTGCTAGCTCGACCATTGCTTGATAGCTTTCAGGGTAAGGATAAGCCGGTTCAAGAGAATAAAGCGGGCATTGTAATTTCTCTGCTATTTTCTCTGCTAGAACCCGCGTATTTCCCACTACCAGCTTTTTTCGCTGCCCTTCAATAAGATTCTCCCCTGCTCGTGAATACACAAGTATTGCCGCCATTTTGTCACCTCCTTGGTTTCTCTTCTAGGTAAATTTAATAGTAAGGCAAAGCGGAGCCGTTGAATAATGCTTTTTATAAAAAGCCCCTATGCTTACGAAGCATAGGAAGAGGTGGAAGCCAAAAGAAGCGGATCACTCCACTTCTTTTGGCTTTTAGGATGCAATTATTCAAAAGCGTCACGAAAGCGGGCAATGAACGCCGTCACAACCGGCGACATCACACGATTTCTTTTCCACACCAAGACACAGCTGGTTTCGATTTGAGGGACTAAAGGCAAAAATTTGATCGTTTCATCCCTCCGTTCTCCGACAGCTCCGCTGATGGTCAACGCCGAACCAACATGGTTTTCTACTAAGGAAAAGACATTGAAAATCAAGTTATATGTTCCAACGATCGGTAATTCTTCTATTGGTATTTTTGACCATTGACTGAACATTTGCTGCACTTCCGGACGCCTTGACACTAGCAATGGCACCCCTTTGATATCCTCTGGTGTAATCTCTTCTTTATGGGCGAGAAAAGAATCAGCCGATGTCAACATGCCCCAAGTTTCTTTTCTTGGTAGAACGACTTTTTCGTATTTCTCGATTTCGATGGGTTCGATCAAAATCGCCAAATCCAATAAGCCTTTCTCTAAACGCTCGTTGATATCATCTCCTGTGCCACTGTGAATATGAAAGCGGACATCTGGATAGTCACTGATAAATTCTTCCAACATCAAGGAAAGCGTGTCGGAATTATCTGCTTCCACACAGCCAATTGTGAAATGACCACTAAACAACTGTTTCTTACGATCTTCAAACTCTTGCATGGTTTGATCCGTTAGACTCAATATCTCCTCGGCACGGCTTTTTAAAAAACGACCTGCTTCCGTTAAGAGCATTGTACGATTATCACGAATGAAAAGAGCCGTTCCTAATTCATCTTCTAATTCTTTTAATTGACGGCTCAATGTCGGTTGGGTGATGTGGAGCACTTCTGCAGCTTGAGAAATTGTCCCTTCCTCTGCAATCGTGAAGAAATATTTTAATAAACGAAATTCCACTAAATCGCCTCCTCTTTTTTTCTTTTGCATTCAAGGTCTTCGAAACAAAAGGGAACCTCCCTATCCAGTCTCCTTTTCAATTCTTATGATAACAAAGAATCACTGTTCCAGCGAATCTAGCTAAAAAAGCGTAGGATATATGAGTATCTTGGTATGAGTCCTCATACAATGATTTGGAGGAATATGATGTTAAGTTTATCAATTATTTTATTTTGTGTAGCGATCGCTTTGCTCGGACTTGCAGGATTCATCTTTAGAGTGCGCGCGTTGCTGAACAACTGTCCGTCGAATGGTCCTGTATTGCCATTGTCGGTCATTGGTGTGATTCTTTCCATCGTCTCTTTGGTCATGATCTACCTTTCTTATCCGAAATAATTAGATCGTAGTCAACCTAGAACGAATAAATTGGAAAAATTGACTATTCTCAGGAATAAGTATAAGCTCTTGCTTTTAATCCATCAGCTCATCCCAAATGATTCATAAATCAACTGCATTAGTTTACCATAATTATATTATGATTATTTCGGTTTGTGGTACATCATTAACTGTAGCCAATTGAGAAACGGCTACTAAACTTGAATTTTGCTAATATCCTAGTTCATCGAGCCAATTCAACAGATTCGGTTCAGCCTCTTCAACACTTCCCGCTCTTGCTGCAAAGCCTTCCAGAAAGTCATACGCTGGATACAACGTTTGAAGTTCGTTTTGACTATTGGTCAGTCCACTTCCCCCATGGGTTGCAAAAGGAATGATTTGTTTATCCGTAAGATCATAGGTTTCAAGAAATGTTAAAACGGCTCTTGGGGCACGGTTCCACCAAACGGGAAAGCCGATAAAGAGAACATCCACTTCAGTCATTTCGGCAACGTCAGTCATCAACGTTGGTCGGGCATCTTCTTCCACCTCTCTAGTCGCAAAAGCTGTATGTTCATCGTAAACGTTAGGGTAACCTACTTCTGTTTGAATCGAGAACAACGCACCGCCGGTCTGTTCAGCAATCATTTCTGCTATCACCTGGACATCTCCTACTAAGGTGTCATCGATTACATTAAAACTACTTCCAGAAACTGCTTCGATCGCTGGTTCATGCTCTAAATTTTCTGCTCTTGTGAAGTAGGCGATCAAAATATTGGCATCCCCATCAATCCCTGTTTCTCTAATTTGTTGCGTAACGGTGTCACTAGTACTTGTTTCTGTTGTACCAATGTCTGGCTCGTCATTCATTGAATCACTGCTACATCCTGTTAGAAAAAGCATTGTCAGAAAAAGTCCTTTTGTCCATTTGTTCATTGAATTGCTCCTTTCTTTTTCCACCAAAATTGGTAGTTCCAGTATAATTCTTGAAGTGGACTTTAAGGCAAGGCTCTTGAGCAAACCTTCCCCTATTTTTTACATCTTTCTCACAACTTCCTCACAAAAAGTCTTCCTTCCCAGCATACTGAAAAAAGTCGTAAACAAAGCTTTGTTTTACGACTTTTTCATTTAGTTATCGATTTTTCTCAAATTAGCAGCGACAAAATGATTTGTTCCTACCTGAACCCAATCCGGGTCCGCTGTTTCTTCTGTTTTAAATGTGGTGAAATCAAAGACATTGTTTTCCTTACTGAAAAAATCATCAGGCGCTGTTTTCTTGTTTCGAATGTCGGTTCTTAAAAACGCAGCAAGTAAGCGCCTTGTGTACGGATGGTAAGCATTTTTGAATATCTCATTGATTGGGGCACTCTCGACGATTTTCCCCCCATGCATCACGATCACATCATCGGCCATTTTACTAATGACACCCAAATCATGGGTAATAAATAAAATACTTGTATCCAGCTTGTCTTTTAACTCATTCATTAACTTAAGGATTTCTGCTTGGATGATCACATCGAGTGCGGTAGTCGGTTCATCGGCAATCAATAGCTTCGGATTGCAGGCTAATGCCATTGCGATCATTACCCGCTGACTCATTCCTCCAGATAACTGATGAGGATATTGCTTGGCTACTCGTTTAGGATCTGTGATCTTGACAGCTTCTAACAGCTCATATGCCCGTAAAGTCGCCGTCTTATTGTCGACGTGCTGATGAAGTTTCAAGGCTTCTGTCAGTTGTGCTTTGATTGTAAATACCGGATTCAAACTTGTCATAGGCTCTTGAAAGATCATTGAAATATCATTTCCACGAATTTTTAAAAGCTCTTTTTTGCTTAATTCGAGGATATTTTTTCCATCAAAACGGATCTGCCCTTCCGCTATATACTGATTTCGCTGAAAAAGTTGAAGGATCGACATGGCTGTTTGACTTTTGCCACTCCCACTTTCTCCAACGATTCCTAATGTCTTCCCTCTTTTTAATGAAAAAGTAACGCCTTTGACAGCTTTGACAGTGCCCCGTTTCGTATCAAAATACGTATGCAGATTATCAACTTCTAGTAAATCCATCTGGACCTCCTTTTGATTTTTTCCCATTAAACCAATCGTATCATGCTTATGGTTCGAGTGATTGACTCATCAACCATGTTTCAATTCCTATGTTCTAAAAAAACTATTTTCGCGTACACTTCACAAAATGATTCGGCTCGACTTCTACCCAATCTGGATCAGCATCGGTTTCTTTTGAATAGTTGAATGCCAAATCAGGATGGGTTTCATCAAGAGGCCATGGTCGATACTCTTCGTCTAGCGTTGGAATAGCATTTAATAATTGCCGTGTGTACGGATGGATCGGGTTAGAAAAAATCGTCTCAGCTGAAGCTAATTCTACAAGATGCCCAAAATACATCACACCGATTCGATCAGAAATAAATTTTACAACTCCAAGATCATGGGTGATAAACAAGTATGTCAAATTGAGTTCTTCCCGCAAATCATGAAGCAAATTGATGATCTGTGACTGAATTGAAACATCTAACGCTGAAACAGCTTCATCGCAAACAATGAATTTGGGCTTTAAAGCTAAGGCACGAGCAATCCCGATTCGTTGTCGTTGTCCACCAGAAAATTGATGCGGATAGCGATGAATAAATTCTTTCTTTAACCCACATTTTTCCATGATATCAAGAATATAGGTTTCATAGTTTGGGTCCTTTTTACTAGCAAAAAATTTGTGTATCAACAAACCTTCTCCAATAATATCACCCACTGTTAATCGTGGATCTAGTGAGGAGTAAGGGTCCTGAAAGATAATTTGCAGGTCTTTTCGTAAAACTCTTGATTCCATTTGAGTCAAAGCAGCTAGATCGATGCCAGAATCAAGCTGCTCTTCATAGTATGAAAAATCTTTTTTGTTCATGACATCTTTTTTTAGTTGTGCGACTTGCTTATCAATAGCTGCTAAGTCATTTTGTTGTTCAGCGATCGTTTTTTCCAAGTTCATGAGCCCTGTTTGATCTACTGCCCCATTCATCGCTTGTTTTTGCTGATTAAACGTTAATGCTCGCTTGCTAGCGGCAAGTTTTGCTGCAGCTTCGTAACGAGACGAAAGAAGCTTACTAACCTTTTGTAGATCATCATGCAAAATCAAGCCTCCGACTAATCGTAGGGTATTGCCATATTCATTCTCAAAAGCGATTTTCTTTAGACGTAACCGTTCCGTTGTTGCTTCTATATCAGCAGTTGAATCGTCCGCAAGTTTTGATTCGATCGACTGAAGCTCATTGACTGAATCAGTAAACTGTTTCATCTTTTGTGGCAGTTCTTGATAGACTTTTTTTACGTAACGAGGCATGAAATCTTCGATCGTCTCTCCATAGTAAAGGGTCGAGCCTCCGGTTTGTCGTTGGAGCTGAATAATCGTGCGTCCAAAGGTCGATTTTCCACAGCCACTTTCACCGACGATGCCTAATGTTTCTCCTTCATATATATCGATCGTAAGATCTTTATTTGCTTTCACATAGTCTTTTCCCACACCGAAAAAGTTTTTCTTCTTCACAGGAAAATACTTTTGTAGATTCTTGACGCGCATGATCGTGTCCATAACTGCTTACCTCTCTCTCATCTTCGGATCGATGGCATCTCGGATTCCGTCACCGATCAAATTGAAGGATAAAATGGTCAACATGATCGCGATCCCTGGATAAATCGTCAGGTAGGGATGTGTTCGGATATAGCCTCGTCCAAAATTTAACATCGTTCCCCATTCCGCAACGGAAGCCTCCATACCTAAGCCAATAAATCCTAAGCCAACAGCAGATAAAATTGCTGTGGCAACGCCCATTGATGAATGCACGATGACTGGTGAAAGGATATTTGGCAAGATGTGTTTGAAAATCAGCAATCCATTATTTGCGCCCAGCGCTTTTCCAGCTTCAATAAATTGCTTCTCTTTGACCGCCATCACACTTGCCCGAATAATACGAGCAAAAATGGGGATATTCGCCAACCCGATCGCCAAGATCATGTTCGACAGGCTGGATCCCAAAGAAGCCACGATGGCGATTGCCAACAAAATAGAAGGGATGGATAGTAAGATGTCACAAAAACGCATAATCAGCGTATCGATCCACCCTCTGAAATAACCGGATAAGACACCTAAGATGCCACCAAAAAAGAGTGCCAGTAACACCGCACAAACGCCTACAGTCAGCGATATTCTCGTGCCGTAAATCAAACGAGACAATACGTCACGTCCCAAGTCATCTGTCCCAAACCAATGAGAACGACTTGGAAATTGCAATGCATTGGCTAGATTTTGCTCCCTCATGCCATAGGGAGCTATAAAGTCTGCAAAAATCGCAGTAATCGTCAGTAACGTGATAAATAGTAACCCAAACATTGCTCGGCGATTTGCTTTTAAGGAAAGCCAAATCTCTTGTTTCGATCCTTCTGGTACGCCTGCAAGTGCTTGCGTTTTCTCTATGGCCTTTTTTCTAGAAAACATGAGTTCCTCCCTTAATCATATGAGGTTTTAATTCGCGGATCGATATATGCATAGAGAATATCGACACATAGATTAACCATCGTAAAAATAAATGCAATAAATAAAACGCCGCCTTGGACGATCATTGTGTCTCTTGTACGGATCGCATTCACCATCAATGTCCCGATCCCATTGATACTAAAAACATTCTCGGTCAATACAGCCCCACCTAATAAAGCCCCAAACTGCAAACCAATGACTGTCACTACGGGAATCAAGGCATTTCTTAAAGCATGATGGAACGTCACCTTTGAACCATTTACTCCTTTGGCTTTTGCCGTACGAATATAATCTTGGTCTAAAACGTCCATCATACTCGACCTTGTGATCCGGGCGATCGTGCCAATTGATGAGGAAGCCAATGCAAATACTGGCATGATCATTTGCTGCCAAGTATCAAAACCAGATGCTGGCAACCAGCCCAGGGTAGAAGTAAAAAGAATAATTAAAAGGAGAGCCTGCCAAAAGGTTGGCATAGAAACCCCAACTAGTGAAAGAAACATCACGAAATTATCAACCTTGGAATAAGGTCTCGAAGCAGAAATCACTCCCAGTGGAATCCCAATCAGCGAGGCAAATAACACACTCCATACTGATAATTTGATTGTGTTGGGCAAACGGACTAGGATTTCATCCATGACCACCCGGCCAGAAACATACGATCTCCCAAGATCAAATTCGACAACAACATTTTTTATATAATGAAAAAATTGTTCGATAAAACTACGGTCAAGCCCCATTTGCACACGCATGGCATCATGTTGTTCAGGAGTCGCTCCTTCCCCCAACACCATCGTTACAGGGTCTCCAGGTGATAGATACATAATCGTAAATACAATAAAAGAGACGCCTAGCAGGATAGGAAACAACCACAGAATTCGTTTTACAATATATTGGAACATCTATTCATCTCCTCAAAATAAAGAGCCATTGCGGCTCTTTATTTTATACTCTCAATCCAATTTAGTTTTTTGACACCGTATCTAAGAAGTAACTTCCAGTTGGATGATGTTCGAACCCTTGCACCCAGTTGCGGATACCTGAAACATTTTCTCTGGTTTGTAAGTAAACCCATGGCATCTCATCATTGATAATCTCTTGCGCCTCATGATAATAGGCCAAGCGTTCCTCTTGGTCAGAAGTGCTACGAGCTGCATCAAGTAATTCATCTACCCGTTGATTATGATAGAACGTACGATTTCCAGCTTCGCCAAAGCTACTTGAATGGAACAGTGGATACAATCCATAGTCAGCATCTGTTGTGATCGTTGTCCAACCTAGTAAGAACATATCTGGTTCACCAGCTGCTGCAGCATCTAAAAATGCTCCCCACTCCATTTGGTTGACCTCAACAGTGATACCTAATTCTTCTAAAGCAGCGGAAACAACCTGCGAGACACGGATTCGTTCTTGATTGTTATCACCGACGTACAACGAAAGGGAAAACCCGCCATCTGGATAACCAGCTTCTGCTAATAGTTCTTTTGCTAATTCAACGTCATAAGGAGTAGCTTCCAAGTTTTCATTAAATCCAAAAACCAATTCGTTGATCGGTCCACTCATTTGAGTCCCGATCCCCATATGAACCGTTCGGATAATCGATTCGACATCGATAGCATGGGCAATCGCGCGACGTACCCCTACTTCTTGCAATGGTGTATCATTTCGAACGTTGAAACCTAAGTATTCCGTTCCTAAATTTTCTGTCGCTAATAAGGTCAACTCATCGTTTTCTTCAACCTTTTCATTATCAGAAGGAGCGATATCATAAACAATATCGACGGTTCCTGACTCTAGTTCAATCAAACGAACACTTGAATCTGTAATTGTCCGGAACTCGATTCTTTCCATTCCCGCTGGCTCATCCCAGTGATCGTCAAATCGATCCAATGTCACGTGACTACCGGTTGCCCATTCAACAAATTCAAAGGGACCCGTTCCTACAACGCTGCTGATACCATAATCTTCACCAGCTTCTTCCACAGCTTTCTCACTCAAAATTCCAACCGCAGGATGTGCTAAATGAGTCAAGAAAGGCCCGAAGGCACCATTTGTCCCGATAAGGATCGTATGATCATCGATCACTTCGATCGTATCAGGATCGATCGAACCAATGATATGACTGATCGAAGGTGAGTCAACCGCCCGTCGAAGGGTGTAGGCAACATCAGAAGCTGTCATCGCTTCCCCATTATGAAAGACAACATCTTCTCGCAACTTGAACTCATAAAGGTTCTCTTCAATTTCTTCCCACTCTGTTGCTAACCCTGGCACTAACTCAAGATCGTTGGTCTGTTTGATCAGTGTTTCGTAAATCTGTCTTGCTACCCTGGTAGTTGCTTGGTCGTTCGTTTGATGGATATCTAATGTCACTGGATCCGCACCTGATGCGACCACTAATACATTAGGATCAGAACTAGCTCCCCCTGACACATTTCCTCCCGAACTATCTGTTGGGTCTTGGCCTCCACTACCACAAGCACCTAATACCATCAGACTTGTTAACAATACGAGAGCCCAGCTTGTTTTCCTTATTTTCATGTTATCCTCCATTTCGTCCCCTGTAACTTAAGGATTTTTTTTGCGCCCTTCTTAATACCAGCAAATATAGAAATTAGACTCATTGGCGTGTAACTTGGATCGAAAACACATACGCTCGTCCTGTTTTCTATCAACTAACTATAAAAATTTGCTCATAATGAAGAAGCTTTTATCTGAATGATGAAAATTTTCAGATAATAACAAACTTTAGCTTGGAAATGTGATAGATTTGTGATGAATACCTAAGAAAATTGTCATTTTGTTAGAATAAAATGAAGAATTGCGGATTATTATCATTAATTTGACTTTTTCTTATAAGAACCCATTCAGTTAACAATTACTAATTCTTATTTTTGTTTCATTTGATTGAAAGTGTGACAACGATTCTGTATTAGGAATTTTAAGTCTCTAAATTTTTATCGTTATCAAATATAAACGTTATATATCATTATGTGATAAACTATTTTTGAATAAAGATGGGAGTGATTGAATGAACATTTTCTTCAGACCACCAAAAGAAGATGATATCGATCAAATCATGCAGATTGAAAATGCAGGATTTACAGCGGATGAAGCAGCATCCAAATCTGCGATGATGGATCGTATACTTACAATAAGTGACAGTTTTATTGTTGCAGTAAATGGAAAGGATTATCCGATCGGCTACGTTGTAGGACCCATTATTTCTAAACGTTATCTCTCTGACGATCTTTTTGAAAGTACTCGTCCTAATCAGCCTTTTGGTGGCTACCAAAGTATTCTTAGCTTAGCTGTCGCTCCTGATTATAGAAACTGCCAAATTGGTAACAAACTACTGTCAGCCCTTGAAGAAAAATGTCGTCTTCAAAACAGAAAAGGAATCACCTTAACTTGTTTAGAATCATTGGTTCCATATTACAAAAAGCATGGCTATCAACTAGAAGGACTGTCAGAATCACAACATGCAGGTGTTGCTTGGTATAATATGGTGCTAGAATTGGCCAACACGCCTAATGAATTCTAATAAAAAACTGCATACTAGATGAAACGCCATTCAAAAGTAAGATATTAAGTCTAACTTTTGAATGGCGTTTCATCTCAAATTAATATTATTTACGAACTTTTCTAAAACTTACTCTGATTTTTCTTGCTAACTTTTCATCCGTCAACGCTTTTTTAGTATTTGAAAGCAACATAACTCTTGATTCAATGGAGTCCATAATATATTTTCTCTCCCACTGGTCTTGATCTGGACCATCGCCAATGATGCGAATGTAAGACAACAGACTTTTAATCATCTCTTTTGTCAATGTTAGGTTGGTATAGCCATCGTTTTCATAAAAATCATACCATGTATCACTTGGATTTTCTTTCAGTATTTGAATTAGTTGATGGATTTCTTCTAACGCATCGAAAACTTTTACAAATACAAAAACCATTTCTTCCCGATCAATCATCTGATAAGCGTCTAACAAACGGAGCAGTGCTTTTAATGTTTTGCATTGAACGGCTACTGAGAGGTAAATATCATTAAAAAAGCGAGCATTTTCCGGATTTTTATCCTGAAGGGATAATGTAATCTGCTGGCATCTCAGCAATAGATTCTCCCAGGCTACTATCTTTTCTCCTACCATAGAGAAAATTTCTGTGACTTGCTCCTTGATTTTCCGATCACCCGTCAACCATTCTAACCTCGGAATTTTTGTTTCTTGCTTGAGCCAGGATTGAATAATTTTTCGAATCAAATAACAGGCAAACTCATCCCCAGCGGTTTGATCCTCATATGTTCCATAGCGGATAACCGCTTCAAAGCAAGCTTCATAGACAGCTTGGATCTCTTCTTGCTGATTTTGATAGTATTGTGTTACATGCTCTAAAATTATCTCTTGATTGGTTCGTAACTGATAATCTGCTCGCCAGAAATTCGCTATTTCTTGTAAGAACAAAATATGCGGTTTTATGTTACCTGTATTAACTAAGACAAACTTATCCATCTTGACTTCTCTAACCGCCATTAACTCTCTAGAAACAAATTCTGGGCTATTAGGCAAGATCGTCAAGAAATTAGATGCTTGTAAATCATGAAAGGCAACGTGATAATAGATTCCTCTTGATTGATTTGGTTTTGGTGTGTTTGTTAACACCTCATCTCGTGGATCGTGATTCCCTTGTCTACGAGAAACCATTTTGCCATAACCATTATCCGCCCAAATCTCAATCACATCATCTGGAAGCTCAAGTAAGCCAAGATTAAATAATTCCGTCATCTCCCCATAAATGTTCATCGAGCATACTGCATGAGGATCGACTTCTTTAACCATATGATATTGTAGATGGACGATTTCATTGATCACTGCTGCTTTTTCCGCTGCAGACCACTGTCGATCAAGATCTTCTGACCAAAAAGGACAATCCCCTTGTCCACGAAAACCGAGTGTGTAAATAACCTTGGTACCTTTTTGCTCGTGTAAGGCTTTTTTCCATAATTCCTGAAACAACACAAAATGTTCCTCGTATGAAGCCTTCAAACTGGGATACCTTCTAGCAAACATCTCAGCGCCTAGTGGCTCGGCATGATGATGTGTATAGATCAACCCCATCGCTTGCGCACTTTCTCGATGTCTATGACTGTTCTTATCTGTTCCAGGGATGATGACATTTCCGCCTAAACGTAACAATGTTTCATAAATACGTTCCCATACATATTCATTTGAACCATTATCTTCCCATTGATCCAGCAGCAACTCATCATTAACGAACCAGCCCCGATAGTCCGTTGCAAAATCAGGCAATGTTAAGTCAAAACCTGTCCATTCAATAAATGGCTTTTTTATTGGGGGAATCTCCATGAAATACCAAAAGGGTTGAACACCTAAAATTTTATGAGAGATTTCAAGAACCCCATACATTAATCCTAACGGTGTTTCAGCACACACTTTTACTTTATCTGGCGATACGAAAAGTATATGAAAAGCATCCGTTTCATTTTTTTCATCAAGTAAAACCAATTCAATTTTATTTGCCTTCCTCGTGTCTGTCACAACGGTTAAAATGTCACGTTGCAAGATCTCGCAAGCATGTCCAATCACTTCATTTTCCAACTGTTTTGACGTAACAGAAGTATTTTTAGAAATGAAAAATGTTGTTTCCATGTAATCACCCGTTTCATCCATATAGTTTATTATTTTATCTTCAATAAAGAACTTTCTACTATGTTGTAAAAGGCAATCGAATTGCATATCAGCCATAAATCTCTCGTCACTATTTTCTGCAAAGGTATTTTCAAATGGTCTAAACGTTTTGTTAACTTTTTACTTTGATACCGCTCATAAATTTAGAATAAGCGAAAAGCTTGTCTAAAAAAATGGAGAAAGTCGATGAAAAAAACGAAAAAACAGACTTTCTTTGTTTTTTTTGATTTTTCCCCGTCTCCCTTTAACTAAGGTTTTATCTTGTCGTTGTAGAACATGATCTTTTATGCCTATTCAGCTTGTCGTGTTTAATCATATGTACAGCAAACAAGCCCACACTCATAAGAGCATGGGCTTAGTGAGATCATCGTCCATTCTAAATCTTCAATTAGAATCTGGCTTTTATCAATTCAGATTTCAATTGCTGAATAATGAAGACAATTTCTTATTTTTCTTCAATTACATATACTTCTCAACTTCATCAATTTCTTTTTGTAGTGCTTTTTCATCGTACTTTTCATACTTACCGGCTTCGTGTGCGATCTTTTTGATTTCGTGAATCGCTTTTTTCTCAACGATCCATTTCTTCATACTATGTTTTTTTGCGTCAGCATCTAGTGTGTCTAATTCAGCTAAATTCTCATCTAACTTATCAAGAACCTCGGCAATCTTTACCAATGCTTTTGCTTCCTTTTCTTCATAGTTTGTCATAGATATCACTCCTTAAGTATTTGATATATTTATCTTACTGCTGTAATTAAATATTTTCAAATTAAATGTACTGTTTATCACAAAGTTTTATCTGATTCTCACTGAAGAAACAGAAAACATTAGATTCTTGCAATATTCTACTCATTTTATACTTATTTTTATCCTTAATGATTTATCATAAGAAAAGTATCGATTATATAAAAAGATAATTTAGTGAATTAGCAAACATTCGGTGTATCTTTTATGATAAAGTCATTTAGCTTTTTTACTTTCTTATGGTTGCAGCAAAATTTTCCCGACACTTTTTCCAGATTCTAAATAATCATGGGCAGCTTTTCCGTCAGCTAAGGAAAAAATGGTTGGTTGACTGATTTTCATTTGATCCTTGCTAAAGTAAGTAAACAGTCGGGTGCTTCTTCTCTCCCGCTCTTGAAAACTTGTCAAGTAATCCCACAGATCCCCTGTTAAAATACTTTTTGATTTTGATAACAAGGGAATAAAGTCGATCGCTGGCGGATTTCCGCCGGCCATGCCAAAAAAGATAACCTTCCCTCTATTTTTGAGCAAGTCGACACTTTCGGCTAATGTATGCCCAATGCCATCATAAACGGTATCAAAGAAAGAAGTATAGGTTTCTTGCCATTCTGTATTTCTTAAAAAGACTTGTTTTGCTCCTTGGTCTAAAGCCAGTTGTCGCTTTTCTTCCGTGGAAGTGACGCCATAAACTTCTAGACCATCTGCGGTTAATAGTTGCGATAAATTTTGTCCAACACCACCACTTATCCCATGGACGAAGACCTTACTATTATTCACATTATTGCCAAGATCATGGGCTAAAAAATCAGCTGTCAACCCTTGCAGACCAATACTGGCTGCTAATTTAGATGGTATACCTGATGGAATATGGATGGCATTTTCCTCAGGAACAGCCACCAATTCTGCATTAGCAAAAGGAACATCCACAAAAAGAATCGTTTCCCCTAGCTGAAACTTAGAGACTGATCTTCCTTTTTGAACAATCTTCCCTACTCCTTCATAGCCATTGATAAAAGGGTCTCGGGATTCAATATGATAGCTGCCCTTTCTTCGATAAATATCTGCATAATTCAACCCAATATACATCATTTCTATCATTAGCTCATTTTCTTGAATGACGGGATCAGGCAATTCACCATAAGTTAACACATCTGAATCGCCAAATTCTTTAAAGTACAATGCGTTCATGCACAAAACATCTCCTATCTTTTGCCAATCAAAATCGTGTGATTTTCTTTATGAAACCAAAGCTCTATCACTTAGCCAACTATCATTAGATTGAAATCATAAAAAAATAGATTAAGTTCTTTTGGTCATTTCTTTACTATAAAAAAAACACCTTCTCACGAAGGTACTTTCATTCTATTCTTCTAGATGAGATTCGTCAAAGTAGATTATTCGTTCAGATCCTCCTTATCAATTCCAGTTATGTCTAACCCACCTTATTCCTAGATAAATCAACTACTTTTGTGTAAAACAGGATTATAACAAAGCTGACTATTACTAAGAGAAAGAAGTGAGGATTTGAAGCCATCATCTTTTAAGTCTGACAAATCCTCAGAAGTAGCTCATTACAACGGAACCAAACTGACTATCCATGGTTTTTAGAGGATATCAGGAAAGCGATGGCAAAAGTCGCCGGCGATCAATCAATTGTATCATATAAATAATTATCCCCACTCGAAAAAATTAAGCCACATCGCTTCTACTTGTTAAAGGCCTCTTTGCCTTAATTCGTCGTTCAACCACTTAAATCATTCATGGATGATTTGCGCATGATCAAAAGCAAAAAGAGATTCCCAGTTCTCCGTAGAGGATCGTTCTTTTGACGTAACATATTGATAGAGTACTTTATCCTTATCAACCCTATACCAAAAAGCCTCAGAAGCATCATCTCCTGCATAAAGAGTCTTCATCTGCTGTAGAACAGTTATATAGACAGCAGAAATAGTCCATCCACGGGGATCCCGATTTTTATCTCCATATACACCTAATAAAGAAACTTCCTGCACTTCCACGCCCGTTTCTTCCTTTAACTCTCTGATGGCGGCTTTAATGATATTTTCTCCTTCGTTAACGAAGCCACCTGGCAAAGCGAACCTTCCTTTGAAAGGATGATTTTTTCTTTTGACAAGTAAAATGTATACTGCGTCCGACGTGACATTGAATATCAAATTGTCAACAGTAAATGCTGGCTTTGGATATTGTGGTAATTCCTGCTTCTTATACCAGTTTAACCACTCTTCTTCGTTCATTTCCTCTTCTGATACTTTATTTGCCATGTGATTGTCTCCTTTTGCTTTGAGTTATCCGAAAGATTTAACGTTTTGATAGATAGGCTTTTTGCTTAAATCAAAGATTGACATAATGCCTTTATAAATTTCAAAGACTCGTAAAACATTTCGGTCTTCTACAGAGGGGTATATTTTTGACATGTAAGGATTTTTCTCGAAAATTTCATCTAAATAGGTAGAGCCTATTTCATTTACTCTTCCTTGTAAGGTGATAGAAAACGATTCCATTGATGTTTCTCCTTCTATACCTGTGATGGAAACGACCGGGTTCATTTTGAGCTGTTTATAAAACGGCTTGGATATTGCAGTCAAAAAATACAGCTTCGTTTCTTTCACCAACATAATATCGATTACTCTGGTGACCGGATTTCCGTTTTCGTCTACTGTGGCGAACACGGTAGAATGAATCTCATTTTTTAAATAATTCAAATAATCTTCTGTCTTCATTTTTGAATGGTCCATGAATGCGCTCCTATCTAAAATGATCGATTTCTCTGATCGTTTCAACTATATTTCCTTGCAGAATAATCGTTTTATCCATGAGTTCATCTGGTATGCGTTGTGCTTGTTGGTTACAGACGATATAGGTCGACTGATTCGTTGCCCTCGTCATTTCTTGGAATGGATACTTTATAATGGAAGGCGTGTTGTTACCAATGCCGATCTCCCAAAAAACGATTTTAGTACCTAAATAATTTTCTAGAAATTCTTTGTATCGGTTAGCTGCGCTTTCCCAACCATCATCTTGTACAAAAAATTGATCTATCCGTAAATTGACCCGCATCGGTTGTCCACATTTGGGGCAATATGGTATGAGGTGCTTGGGAATTTTGAACTGACTCTGCTGATGGACCATTTGCATAATCAATGATTCATTCTCGTACGTCTTGTTATGGCAAGCACGTGAACATTGAAATAACCCATAATCACCTTGTGTATAAAATAATCGTCTCTTATCAAAGCCCGTCTTTTGGAACTGATGATCTACATTAGTAGTAATGACAAAGTAATTTTTTTCTTCTACCAAAGATAGAAGCTCTTTATATAGCGGCAAAGCCTCAGGCTGATATCGATTATGAAAAACATGTTTACTCCAATAACCCCAATACGTCTCTAATGAATCGAAGGGATAAAATCCGGCAGAATACATATCGGTTAAATAATAATGATCAATATAGTCTCTGAAATATTTTTTGAACCGTTCACCAGAATAGGTTAACCCGGCAGCAGCAGAAAGGCCTGATCCAGCACCGATAACGATTGCCTCTGCTTCAGTTATCTTTTGATAAACTTTCTGATAATTGTTGTAGTTTTTCATGGTACAACTCCTTTTCAATGTCTTTAAACACATTGAAAATAATTTTTATAGGTGAATGAACACGCGTTACATATTCTTGCGTTGTTTTGATAGCGATCTCTGCAGCTAACTCATTGGGAAAACGAAATTCTCCTGTTGAGATACAACAAAAAGCGACGCTCTTCAATTGATACTCTTCGCAAAGCAACAAGACGCGACGATAACAGTCAGCCAATAAGGATACGTGTTCTTTAGTTACGGTATCTTTTATGATTGGCCCAACAGTATGTATCACTTTTTTTGCAGGCAAGTTATAGCCGTCGGTGATTTTTGCATAGCCGGTTTCTTCCAAATGCCCTTGTGCGTCCATGATTTCTTTGCATGCTAGTCTTAATTGAATACCTGCTGCAGAGTGGATCGCATTGTCGATGCACCTGTGTAATGGAACAAAACATCCTAGTAGCTGTGCGTTTGCAGCGTTTACGATAGCGTCCACTTCCAACCTCGTGATATCTCCTTGCCAGAGATAAAGTTTTTTTGTATACTGTTGCGCATCGTTTAGTGAAAAAATCTGATTTTCAGCTCTTTCTTCTAAAAGAAATTGATTTTGAATGTCAATAAAGTCCTTATGAATAGGTCGCGCTTCTCTTATATTTAATAAGCATCGCAATAAATCATTTTGTTCTTTCGGATCATCCGAGCTAGCATCTACTATTTTACTTAAGTGACTGTTTTCCTCTAATAAATAGTTAATCAGCCATTTCCTCTTTTCGCTATGGTTCATCGTCAACACCTTCTTTATAAAAATTTCCCGATTATTTTCGATAATCGGGAAATAGCAAGACTAATTTAACAACTCTTTGATTGCTTCTACGCGACTCGTCAAAGGTTTACCCAAAGCTTGTTCAAAGTCACTAGATGTCACATCTAATTGATTATTTTTAATATCATGTTGGAAAGACAAGAACATTTCTGCAACAGGTTGTGGTAAACCGCCTGCTGTCAAACTATCTACAAAGGTTTGATCATCAGATGAAACTACTTCGATTTCCTTCCCTGTTGCTTCTTTTAAAGCTGCTGCTAATTCAGCATAAGTAATAGGGCTGCCCGATAATTCAAGGATTTCAGGGTATTCTGTTCCTGCTAGTGCTTTTGCAGCAACCTCAGCATATTCGCGCTTCAAAGCCCAGCCGGTTTTGCCTTCTTTAGCTGCGTAAACGAATTTCCCACTAGCTAAAGCACCGCCAATAATCGGCATTTCATTTTCTAAATACCAGTTATTACGTAAAAATGTATGCGCAATTCCCGCTTCTTTGATTTGTTTTTCAGTAAAGATGTGATCAGCAGCTAATGCACTTGTTGAGTGATCTGCATCAGCAAAACTTGTATAAGCAATATACTGAACACCAGCGTCTTTGGCTGCCTTAACCACATTAGCATGTTCTTCTTGACGATTGCCTGGTGCGCCAGACACAAAAAGCAAGCGGTCAATGCCGTCAAAAGCGTTACTCAACGAATTGATGTCAGAATAATCCCCTACTCTTACATTGTAGCCTTTCTCTTTTAGTGTAGCTGCTTTTTCTTCAGATCGTACCAAAGCATAGATCTGATCTTTAGAAACTAAATCTTTCAAGAATTCAAGTGCATATCCTCCAAAACCACCAGTAGCTCCTGTTACTAAATATGTCATATAAAACACTCCTTTTTAGTTCGTACATTCAGCTGTACAATTATAAGATACACCTATAT
>NZ_NGLK01000001.1:132592-359771 GCF_002141235.1 Enterococcus sp. 3C7_DIV0644
CCTATATAATAAATAGTATGTTAAGATAAGTCAAGAAGAAAATCTAAAAAGGACTGAATTCACTTGAAATATTCTATTCAACTCAGTGATGCAATTCATATTATGTGTTATATCGTCATCTATAAAGATACTAATATGCTCTCAAGTGAGATGATTGCTCAAAGTGTAGAAACTAATGCTGCAAATGTCAGAAAAATAATGGCAAACTTAAAAAAATCTGGACTGATTCGAACAACTACTGGGAAACCAAAGCCCTATTTAGCAAAGGACCCCAAAGATATTAGTCTACTTGATATATATAAAAGTATTCATGGAAACACAAATCTCATTCAAGTCGATCCTAAAACGAATCCAGACTGCATTGTTGGTGCAAATATACAAGAAGTACTGGATGGTGCGTATAATGAATTGCAAGTAACTGTCGAAGAAAAAATGGCGAAAATCAATCTGTTCTCTCTATTAACAAGTATTGCAAGTTTAGAGGAAAGCAAACGACCTGAAAACAAATCTTTTCTTGAGCCATTTTTATAAAACCAAAAAACCCATTGAGATACTGACATCTCAGTGGGCTTTTTCGTTACAAATGAAATTGATTTACGTCTTCACATCTTTCGACACCACTCATAAGAAATAGCGTTGTCATTCACTTGCTTTTTCTGCAGCTCTGACTATTGCTCATAGAGACAGTGTATGCACAAGAGCAAATATTTCTTTCTTATCGACCAAACGACTAAATTCTTTCACTACTCGACTGCCTAAATTCACTGTGGCACCAGTAACTGCCTACTTCATTTCCGTTCCTCTTTTCTTTTACTCGTGGATGTAAAACAGCTTGATCTATCGGCCTGCTACTTAGATCAACTACAGAAACATTTCATTCTTAAAGTTCAAATACGCGTAAAACATGTTTGTTTCCCTCTGATGATCGATGTCATTTCAATACGGATTTTGCATCCAAAAATTTAGTTACTCTCTGAATTTTCCATTGACGATATTTGAGTGAGCTGGCGTCGATTGCTCACCCTTCATTTAATTATCGAATCATACGGAGGGCTATCAATTTGATAGTAGAACGGTTTGGTGATCGCCGTCAAGAAATAAAGCTTCTTCTCTTTTTCTAGCGTGCTTTCTTGATGATCATTTAAAAGTGGCATCTCAATTTAGTTTTTTGATAGTGTTTCAGGAGAGAAGTAATTAATACGCTGCTATTTCTTTATCTCTGTTAATAGCCGAGACTTTTTTTTGAGCTACTTCTCTTATACATTTGTATCATACTCAAAACTTTATCACACTGCTAAGATAGGTCACTCAACCCATTTTCTTTTTTCAATAGCAGCTTGAAAAGAATTTTCTTCATCGCTAAATATTCCAGAGTTGAACGATTGGATAATCTGCTTTTCTTTAAATGCTTTCCTCTATGGATTCATTCATTTTTATGTAATGGTATGAAAAAAGCACCTCCTTATGAGATGCTCTTTCATACGCTGACAACTAAAAATTCTCAAGCAAGAGATTTTTTTCTTGTCCTTTTATTCAACAGTGACAATCCGTATAACTGTTTAAATTTTATAAACGGTTAAATCACTTTTTTCTAACACAAGAAAAGATTGCTTTATTAGACTTTTCAAATTGAAACGAGTTACTTCTTCGGTTCATCCTCATCCATCTTAAGAACTGCCATGAAGGCTTCTTGCGGTACTTCGACAGAGCCGATTTGTTTCATCCGCTTCTTCCCTTCTTTTTGTTTCTCTAGGAGTTTGCGTTTTCGAGAAACGTCACCGCCATAACATTTCGCCAATACGTTTTTACGCAAGGCTTTAATGTCTGAACGGGCAACGATTTTTTGTCCGATGGCTGCTTGGATCGGTACTTCAAATTGTTGTCGTGGGATCAGTTTCTTCAGTTTTTCAACGATGGCTTTGCCGCGTTCATAAGCAAAGTCACGGTGAACGATAAAGCTTAACGCATCGACTTTTTCAGTATTCAGCAAGATGTCCATCTTCACTAGCTTGCTAGTGCGGTAACCAGACATTTCGTAATCGAGTGATGCATACCCTTTCGTGCTGGATTTCAATTTATCAAAGAAATCAAAGACGATTTCCGATAATGGGATCTCATAAACGACGTTTACTCGATAATCATCCAAGTAATCCATCGTGACAAAGTCTCCCCGTTTGCGTTGGGACAATTCCATTACAGCACCGACGTAATCATTAGGGACCATGATTTGTGCTTTGACGTAAGGTTCTTGCACGTTGTCGATCGTGACTGGTTCAGGAAATTCTGCTGGGTTATCAACGACGACCATTGAGCCATCTGTCTTGTTGACATGATAGATTACGGATGGTGCAGTCGTAATCAGCTCAAGGTTAAATTCACGTTCTAGCCGTTCTTGCACGACATCCATGTGTAATAGGCCTAAGAAGCCGCATCGGAACCCAAATCCTAACGCTTGAGAGGTTTCTGGCTCAAATTGCAATGCTGCATCATTCAGTTGTAATTTTTCCAATGCTTCTCGAAGGTCGTTGTAGCGTGAGGTATCGATTGGGTACAATCCGCAATAAACCATTGGATTCATTTGGCGGTAGCCTTCCAATGCTTCGGCTGCTGGATTGTTGGCTAAAGTCACCGTATCTCCGACTTGCGTATCTTTAACAGTCTTGATGGCAGCAGTGATATAACCAACATCACCCACCATCAACGCATCTCGTTGAATGGCTTTGGGTGAAAAGACGCCGACTTCCGTGACATCAAAGGTCTTGCCATTGCTCATCATTTTGATTTTATCTCCAGGTTTGACCATCCCGTCCATAATGCGGACGTTTAAGACCACCCCACGATAGGAATCGTACACGGAGTCAAAGATCAACGCTTTTAACGGTGCTTCAATATCACCTGCTGGAGCTGGGACATACTCAACGATTTGTTCCAAAATGTCTTCGATCCCAATACCTGCTTTGGCACTCGCTAAAACAGCTTCACTGGCATCGATTCCGATAACATCTTCGATCTCTGTTCGTACCCGCTCAGGATCGGCAGCTGGCAAGTCTATTTTATTAATGACTGGTAGGATCTCTAAATCATTGTCTAACGCCAAGTAGACGTTTGCCAATGTCTGTGCTTCGATCCCTTGAGCCGCATCAACGACGAGTACGGCGCCTTCACAAGCGGCCAAACTGCGGGAAACTTCATAGGTGAAATCGACGTGCCCTGGGGTGTCGATCAAATGGAAGATGTAGGTTTCTCCATCTTTGGCGGTATAGTTAAGTTCCACAGCATTTAATTTGATCGTGATTCCTCGTTCACGTTCAAGATCCATGGAGTCCAATAATTGGTTTTGCATTTCCCGAGACGTCACCGTATGGGTTTGTTCCAAAATACGGTCCGCCAGTGTTGATTTCCCATGGTCGATATGGGCGATAATGGAGAAATTACGAATCTTCTCCTGTCGTTTTTTCATTTCTTCTATGTTCATGGATACGTTCCTCATTTCTTTTAGTCAGCTTTTCTATTATACCAACGAAACGCCAATAGTTAAAGTATTTTTCTTAACCGTTATTTAGACATATTCATTCAGGTTTTGCTATACTAGAGCTAGCAAATAAATTGGAGTTGAAAGAATGGACAATAATTTTCATCAAAATCTACATATTCGAGCGGTGGATGAAAAAGACGTTGATCAGTTCAATGAACTGTTAAGCTACGTTTTTCAGATCACTGAATCGGATATTGAAGAAAGCGGCTATGAGAGCAAACGGGAAATGATTAAATCTAAGCGCCCGATCTTAGAGCTTTCCAAGGTCTTTGGCTGGTTCAATGAAGACAAGTTGATCTCGCAAATCGCCGTTTATCCTTGTGAAGTCAATATACACGGCAAATTGATCAAAATGGGCGGAGTGACCGGTGTTGGGACCTACCCTGAATATGCCGGACATGGCCTGATGAAAGACTTGATCAAGCTTGCCTTAGAAACTATGCGGGAAGATCAGCAATGGATCTCCTACCTTTATCCATACAATGTGCCCTACTATCGTCGCAAAGGCTGGGAGATTATGTCCGACAAGCTGACCTTCAAAATTCGTGATACCCAGCTTCCGAAAACCAAAGAAGTCCCTGGGATCGTAGAGCGCAAAGAAGTGGATGACCCTGATGTCTTTACTGTCTATAACCAATTCTCCCGGGAAAACCATGGCGCCTTGCAGCGGACCTCTTTTCACTGGGAAGAGTATTGGCGCTATGAAAATGAAGAAGAGCGCACCGCGGCTGTCTATTACAATGCCAGTGGTCATCCGACTGGTGTACTTTTTTATTGGGTAGCCGAAGAAGTCTTCCATGTAAAGGAAATGTTCTACTTAAATCAAGAAGCCCGCAATGGTCTTTGGAATTTTATCTCTGCTCATTTCTCAATGGTCTATTGGGTCAAAGGAGACATTTATTCAAATGAACCCCTGTCCTTCTACCTGGATGATAGCCAAATCAAAGAAACCATTGAGCCTTATTACATGGCGCGGATCGTCGATGTTGAACAGTTTTTGAAAAACTTCCCATTTGAAGCCTTTCAAACACCCTTTCACTTTGTTGTTTCTGACCCAGTTGCCGATTGGAACAACGGAATCTTCGGTGTCCAATACAATCACGGGGAGATCGTGGTTTCAAGAGAAGCCATCGGAAAAGCTGTCCAATTGGATATTCAGACATTGTCGTGTCTGTTGATGAATTACCGCCGTCCAGCTTACTTAGAGCGTGTGGAACGGCTAAATACCGATTCAGAAACACTGGCATTACTAGAATCGATCATCCCTGATATGGAAGCCTATTTCAGTGATTATTTCTAAACAACGAATCAACAAAACGTACAACTATGAATGATTAAGGAGTGTTTTTGAATGAAACTATATTTTGCTGCTCCCCTGTTTGCTGCTAGTGACCTTCGCTACAACGCCGAACTTGTTGCGTCGATTCGTCAGCAGTATCCGCAGCTGGAGATTTATTTACCTCAAGAAAATGCCGCGATCAATGATAAGTCCGCCTACGCGGATAGCAAAATGATTGCGTTGGCAGATACCGAAAAAGTACTGGAAAGCGATTTGATGATCGCTTTGCTGGATGGTTTGACCATCGATGCTGGGGTTGCCTCTGAGATTGGCGTCGCCTATGCAAAAGGCATTCCTGTTTTAGGGCTTTATACGGATAGTCGCCAACAAGGTGCCGATAATCAGCAAAAGCTGGCAGCATTACAAACCGTTGCGGAAAATCAGTTCCACTATGTCAATCTTTATACGGTGGGTTTGATCAAGCTAAACGGTGAGATTTATTCCTCTGAAGCAGCACTTGTAGCTGGCTTAGCAGACTATCTTTCGGAGGACAACTAAATGGGGCAAAATTATCAGCGACTGCAAAAGGTATTCACTATTTTCGGTATTCTCGTGTTTTGTTTTTCTTTGTGGGAATTTTTCCGTGGCGTCTATCCGCAAACACAAGGACTGATTTTCTTGGGTCAAGCCTTACTTGGGATTTTATTGATCTTTGTCCCAGAAATGAGTAAAAAGTTCTTAAAAATCCAGCTACCAAATGCCACCGTCTACTTTTATTGGTTTTTCTTGCTGATCTCCGTATTCATGGGGACGATCTTACATTTGATCGAAACCATTGCTTTCTGGGATAAAATTCTGCATGCGGTAAGCCCAATGGTCTTGACGGCTGTAGGCTATGGATTGATCTGTCTCTTACTAAAAGAAGTGCCCGTTTCAAAAGTTTCGCCTTGGTTATTTTTACTGATGGGCTTTGCTTTTGCTGGCTTGTGTGGTGTTTTCTGGGAGTTTTGGGAATTCATCTGCGACTCTGTTGGTGGAATGAATCTCCAACGTTATGCAACCTTAGATGGCACCCCGTTTATTGGTCGTGAAGCATTGATGGATACGATGGGCGATTTACTAACCAACACGATTGGCGCTGCTTTGATGGGCGTGATCGCGTATGTTCAAGGACGAGGCAAACCTGATTACTTTGAAAGTTATCGGATTAAAAAATTATCATAACCAACCTTTAAAAGCTTGTTGAAACCATCGTTTTTCAACAAGCTTTTTTCTTTTGTTCTTTTATTGATAAAGAAAAATTTATAAAAATACTTAAATAACACATCTTATTTTTATGGATTCGCTGTCTAACAAGGTTCGACCTTCCTTACACTTCCCTGTAAAACGGTTACAACTACAAGAAAATTCCCTCGTTTAATCATTTTTATTTCCCCAAAAAACCATGGTCTGTTATAATTACATTATTCATTTGACATTGCGTCAGTAAAGGAGAGGCTTATGGTTCTAACAGTGTTTTTTATTTTATGCTGCTTGATTTTTTCATCGATCACCTATGCGTTCTCTAAAGATGCCCGAAAATTTGTCCAACCTTTATCAATCAAAATTATTTTTATCGCATCAGCTATTATTGCGGTTTGGACAATGTTCTTTTCAATGGTTGCATTTGTCGCTTGGGTCATCTAAAAAAACATTCTTGCCAGTTGCGGCGTTTTCGCTGCATTGGCAAGAATGTTTTTTTGTGGTTAGAAAAGTTTGATTTGATTCAAAGGCCAAAAACGCAGCAGCACTTTCCCCTCCATTTGATCTTCTGTTACGACCCCGAAACTACGACTGTCCCGAGAGATCAAACGATTGTCTCCCATCACAAAATAGCTGCCTTCAGGAACAGTTACCGTAAAATCGTCGGTAAAGTGTTCTGCACCAGCGGCGATCTGCTGAAACATTTCGCGATAAGAATATTCGTCTTGTAATTGATCGTCCGCAAATTTCTCTTTAAACTCATCTAAATAGGGTTCTTCGTATACTTCTCCATTGATTGTTAGGACATCATCTTTCATCTCAATCGTATCACCGGGTAAACCAATCAGCCGCTTGACAGCAATTTTGCTTGAATCATCTGGTTCAACACATATCACGATGTCTTGGCGGTCATATGAAGAAATTTTTGATGCAATCAAACGCTGCTTATCGGCCAAAGTTGGATCCATAGAATGGCCACTGACTTGAACTGGCGTCAGGACAAACAAACGGATGAGAACCACGGCGACGATAAAGAAAAGCAGTAACCAATTCTCTTTTAGGATTTTTACCATAGCTGCTCTTTCGCTCCTTTACTGCATCTTTTGTCATTATCAAAGCTCGTTTCTGGCATTCTGACAAAAGATATCTTCCTCAATCTTACGTGGAATTTTTACATTGAGCAAGAGAAATCATCGATTTTTAAAAAAATATGACATTTCTAGTGGCCATAAAGAACCTTTTACGTTCGATCACGACTCAAGAAAGCAAACACATCTTTTCGACTTAGACTCCCTACGAGTTTCTGCTCTTCTTCAATCACTACCGTGTCATGAGTTGCAAATAAGGTATACAACTCATTTAAAGTAGTAGATGCAGCGATTTGAGGAGCCACTGGGTTGACTTCATCGCTGAAAAAGTTCATCCGCATCAAATCCCCTGCAGTGACCAGTTTTGCTTCGTCTTCACCGGTCTCTTCAAAAAAACTTTTCACAAAAGCAGTTTTTGGTTGCGAGACAATCACTTCCGGTGTATCACATTGGACGATCTTCCCTTGATTCATGACAGCAATGCGCGTACCTAGTTTTACCGCTTCTTTCATGTTATGCGTGACAAAAATAATCGTCGTCCCAAGCTCTTGGTGCAAATCGAGGACTAACTCCTGTAAGGAATTTCGAGAAATTGGATCAAGAGCACTAAAGGGCTCGTCCATCAGAATAATTTCTGGGTTAGCAGCTAACGCTCTTAAAATCCCGATCCGCTGCTGTTCTCCTCCTGACAACTCTTTAGGCATTCGATGGCGGTATTGCTCTGGGTCAAGTTTGACCTGTGTCAGCAAACGATCCACGGCTTCTGAGCGATCTTTTTTCGACCACCCTAACATCTCTGGGATTACTTCAATATTTTGCTTCACATCCATTGTCGGAAACAGGGCGATTTGTTGGAGAACATACCCCATTTGCCAACGCATTTTTTGGATATTGTATTCTTTGATTCGTTTTTCTTTGAAGTAAATATCGCCATCCGTTGGTTCTGACAACGCGTTGATCATCTTCAAAGTCGTCGTTTTCCCACTCCCAGAAGGACCGACCAAAACAAAGATTTCCCCTTTATTGATGCTCAGATCTAATTGATCGATCACTATTTTTTGATCAAACTTTTTACTGACGTTTTTAAATTCAATAATTGGTGTCATTCTTGTCCCTCCTTAATTAATCCTTCATCTATCAGGAAGGTACGCGCGACTTCTGCTGGATTTTTTCCTTCGACATTGACCTGATAATTCATTTCACTCATTTGTTCTTCGGTGATTTTACCTGCCAGCTTTTCCAATGCACGGACGACTTCTGGATGTTCCTTGGCAAAGGCTTCTTTCATCAAAGGCGCTCCTTGATAAGGTGGAAATAGTTCTTGATCGTCTTCTAGAATAACTAAGCCATATTGACGCAATTCACTGTCCGTGGAATAGGCATCCAGTAGATTGATGTCGCCATTATTGATGGCTTGATAACGCAATGCTGGTTCCATACTTTGGACACTTGGAAAATCTAGCCCATAGAGTTCTTGGATGCCCGCATAACCGTCCGTCCGATCAATGAATTCGAGGGTAAAGCCGGCTTTGATTTGATTTTCGATTTTCTTCAAATCAGAGATCGTGGTTAGTCCATTTTCCTCAGCAAATTCTTTTTTCACAGCCAACGCATAGGTATTTTGATACGCCATCGGCTGAAGCAAGGTCATCTCAAACTGATCCTTTAACAGATTGACTGCTTCGGTATAGGTTTCGTCAGAGTCAAGTTTTTGACTAGCGGTTTTTTCCGGTACATCCACTAAACTCTCCAACACAGTTCCAGTAAATTCTGGATAAATGTCGACTTGGTCATTGTCTAAAGCACTGAATAAGAAAGAAGTTTTCCCAAAGTTAGGTTCCAATTCAACCTGTGCATCAGGATCTTCTTGCTCAATCAATTCTTTGTACATGTTGATCAAGATATCAGGTTCAGACCCTAACTTCCCAGCTATGGTAATGGTTTTCGGCGCGAAAAATCCGCTCTGTGAAAAAGAAACGCCGCCAATCAGCAAGATGATCGCTGCCAGCGTAATCAAGGTATAGCGCGGTTTCAGGTGTTGTAGATAACGGATCAACGTACTGAAAATAATAGCCAGTAAAGCAGACCCGATCGCGCCGATCAACGTTAATTCAGGGGCATTCCGATCGATCCCCAACAAAATAAAGGAACCTAGCCCACCAGCGCCAATCAGAGCGGCTAAAGTCGCTGTTCCGATGATCAAGACCAACGCCGTGCGAATCCCCGAAATAATGACAGGCAAGGCAATCGGCAATTCGACTTTGATCAATCGGCGCATCCGAGACATACCAAATGCCGCCGCAGCTTCTTCGATTGATGGATCGATCTCCGAAAGGCCAATATAGGTATTTTGAAAGATCGGCAATAACGCATAAATAACTAGTGCGATCAACGCAGGCGGCGTTCCGATCCCCACAAATGGAATCAATAAACCTAACAGTGCCAGTGATGGAATCGTTTGTAGCACACTCGTTATTTGTAGGCCGACTTCCGCTGCCCGTTTATGATTAACCAGCCAAATGGCTAACGGGACAGCAATAACGATCGCCACCAGCAGCGCAATGATCGACAATGACAAATGCTCAAAGACAGCTGTCAGCAATTCCCCTTTTCGCTCATTCAACGTTTCAAAAAAAGTATTCATCTTTTCATTCCTCTCCTACTCCATAAGAACAGTATAATCGAAGTGCGAATTTCCTCCAAACAACAAGCAAGGGGAACTTTTTTGTCTTATGTTGAGCGGCAAAAAAACGACGGCTGCCAATGAAACGGCAACCATCGTTTTGCATTTATCCATTTTTTATCTTTTTATTACTCGGTAATTGGCGTATTTTCAAAAACCAGCTGTTCGTTCAATAATTCAATCGTGACTTGGGTCTTTGGTAAGACTCTGCCAGCAACGATTTCTTTTGCCAATGGGGTTTCGACTTCTCTCGTGATAAACCGACGGAGAGGTCGCGCACCATATGCTGGCTCATAAGCATTTTCAGCGATCCAGCGTTTGGCTTCTTCAGTGATCGTCAACAGTATATCTTGGACTTCCAGTCGTTGTGACAGCTGTGCGATGATCTTGTCGACGATGCCTGTCACATCGTTTAGACTAAGCGGTGTGAACAAAATCGTGTCGTCGATCCGATTTAAGAATTCTGGTTTAAAATGCCCTCTCAAGAGATTACGGACATTTTCAGCAACGTTTTCTGGGATCGTCCCTTCTGCGGTCACGCCATCTAGCAAGACTTGAGAGCCGATATTGCTAGTCATGATCAAGACTGTATTTTTGAAATCAACGACTCGCCCTTTTGAATCTGTCAAACGGCCATCATCAAGCACTTGTAATAAGATATTGAAAACATCAGGATGGGCTTTTTCGATCTCATCCAATAAGACGATCGTGTATGGATTGCGTCGAACAGCTTCAGTCAATTGGCCACCTTCTTCAAACCCTACATAGCCTGGAGGGGCACCGACTAAGCGAGACACCGAATGTTTTTCCATGTATTCGCTCATATCGATCCGAACCATATGCTCTTCTGAATCAAAGAGATTGACCGCCAACGCTTTCGCTAATTCGGTCTTACCGACGCCGGTCGGACCTAAGAACAAGAAGGAACCTAATGGTCGATTTGGATCTTGCAGGCCAGCTCGTGAACGAATGACGGCATCACTGACGGCATCGACGGCTTCGTCTTGTCCGATCACTCGTTGATGCAAGGTCTCATTTAATTTCAACAGTTTTTCCCGTTCGCCTTCCACTAATTTCGCAACAGGAATCCCTGTCAAACGTCCAACGACTAGGGCAATCTCATTTTCGGTCACTGATTCTTGGACCATCCGAATGCCTTCATCTTGATTTTTTTCTTCCAGTTCAGCTAGTTCTTTTTCCAGTTGTGGAATCGTCCCATGACGAAGAACAGCTGCCCGTTCCAAATCATAGTTATTTTCAGCATCTTCCAACTCATGCTTGGCTTTATCGATCTCTGCCCGTTTGTTGGAAACTGCATTGACTTCTTCTTTTTCCGTTTCCCACTGCATTTTCATGGTATTGACTTCTTCACGCAATTCCGCCAATTCTTCTTGTAAAATGCCTAAGCGTTTTTTCGATGCATCATCGGATTCCTTTTTCAATGCGGCTTCTTCGATCTCAAGTTGCATCAAACGACGGGTAACTTGGTCGAGCTCAGTAGGCATCGAATTCATTTCCACCCGAATCGTGGCACTTGCTTCATCGATCAAATCGATGGCTTTGTCTGGTAAAAAGCGGTCCGTGATATAACGGTCAGATAAGGTAGCCGCTGCAACAAGCGCGTTGTCATGGATGTTGACGCCATGATGGATCTCGAACCGTTCTTTCAGCCCACGTAAAATTGAGATCGTATCTTGAACGGTTGGTTCCTGTACCAGCACTTTTTGGAAACGACGTTCCAAAGCTTTATCCTTTTCCATGTATTGACGGTATTCATCAAGGGTGGTTGCGCCAATCGTATGCAATTCTCCCCGTGCCAGCATTGGTTTCAGTAAGTTTCCAGCATCCATGCTGCCTTCCGTCTTACCAGCACCTACAATATTGTGGATCTCATCAATAAAGAGAATGATGCGTCCATCGGCTTTTTTCACTTCTTGTAAGACAGCTTTCAAACGCTCTTCAAATTCACCTCTGAATTTAGCACCTGCGATCAAGGCACCCATATCCAGAGAAAAGATCGTTTTGTCTTTTAGGTTTTCTGGGACGTCTTTTCGCACGATCCTTTGTGCCAATCCTTCAACGATGGCTGTTTTACCAACTCCTGGTTCACCAATCAAAACGGGATTGTTTTTTGTCTTCCGAGAAAGGATGCGAATCACATCGCGAATTTCTTCGTCTCGTCCGATAATTGGGTCCATTTTTCCGCTGCGGACTTGTTGCACCAGGTCAACGCCGTATTTTTCTAAAGCTTTGTATTGTTCTTCTTGATTTTGTGAGGTCACACGATCCCCTCCTCTTAATGTTTCGATCGTTTGCTTGATTTCTTTCGCGCTGATTCCTTGTTTCTTTAAATACACCGTCAATGGATGATTTTTCAATTTCATCAACGCATAAAGGACGATTTCTGTGGAAAGATACTCGTCTTGAAATTCATTTTTTAATTGATCTGCCTCAGACAAAAGATGAAACAGATTTTGACTCATGGATTGACCATAACGAACATTTCCTCCTTCAACCGAAGGCAGTTCATCTAATAGTCGGTCGACTTCCTTTTCAAAAGCATCGACATCGAGACCTGTGTCCGTGTAAAAATTGCGGCCGAATTGATTGGCTTGCAATAAAATCTTCCATAAATGCGGAATATCAATTTCTTGATGGTGACGGGTCATGGCAATCTGCTGGGCTTCAGCGATAGCACTTTGTAATGTAGTCGTCATTTTTTCTGGGTTCATACTTTTCCCTCCCAAAATGGTAGTCAGAAAAAAGTACGCTGCAAGCAGTATCCTTTTTTCTACTCTTCTATTATACAACGTTGGTCAGTAATGGTCAAAAGTTTTCCCTCGAACATCAAGATTTTTTTCAGTATTCTTTCATGAAAATTGACAGATGGGAAGCAGCAATGGTATGCTAGGTCCTGATTGGTCAGGAACAATCGATTTTCCTGATCGTTTTGATCGCTTTTTGGCGATTTTTATTCAGTAAGATTATCTACTTAGCTGTAACGTCTACTGTTTACAGCTTTTTTATATGGAGGAAATGATGTTAACATTAACGAATATTAGCCAACAATTTGGCGACAAATTGCTTTACGAAGACGTTTCCGTTCAAATCAACCGTGGTGAAAAAGTCGGTTTGATTGGACGGAACGGCGCTGGCAAAAGTACTTTAATCAAAATCATTACAGGAGAAATTCTCCCCGATGATGGCTTCGTCCAATTTCCGAAAAATTTGAAAATGGGCTATTTGGATCAATACGTCAATGTTGATGAAACGCAATCGATCCGTGATTTTTTGCGCTCTGCCTTTGCAGAAGACTTCGAAAAAGAGCAACAGATTGCCGATCTTTATACTTCTTATGGCGAAAGCCTCGACGATAAGCTTTTAGAAAAAGCGGGCGAATTGCAAAATCAATTGGATCAAGGAAATTTCTACCAAATGGATACATTGATCGATGATCTAGCAGAAGGGTTAGGTATTTCGGTTCTCGGAATGGATACCCCCCTCGCTTCTTTAAGTGGTGGTCAACGCTCAAAACTGATCTTGGCAAAAATGCTGCTAGAAAAACCCGACATGCTGATTTTAGATGAACCGACCAACCACTTAGATGATGAGCACATCAAATGGCTAGTTGAGTTTTTACAGGACTTTACTGGTACCTATTTAGTCGTTTCTCATGATCGTCAATTCCTTAACGAAATCACGACCCATATCATTGATATCGAATTTGGCAAGCTTTCTAAGTATACGGGGAATTTAGACAAAGCATTAAAACTAAAAACGCTGCAAAATGAAAGCTATATGAAGCAATACGAAGCACAACAAGAGCATATCAAGAAAACCGAAAGCTATATTCGTAAATACAAAGCTGGTTCTCGTTCAACGATGGCAAAGAGTCGTGAAAAGCAGTTGGCAAAAATTGATCGTTTGACCCCACCGCAAGATGTCCCTAAACCCCATTTAGGATTTGATTTGGCACCAATCGTTACCACCTTGGCCTTGGAAACCACCAATCTAGTCATTGGATACGACCAAAAGCCCTTACTCTCCCCGATCAACCTAACGATCCGCTATGGCGAAAAAATTGCTATACGGGGATTTAATGGGATCGGTAAATCAACATTGATCAAAACGATTCTTGGTGTGATCCCAGCAATTGAAGGGGCCGTTTCTTACCCACAGCATACAAAATTCAATTACTTTTCTCAAGACCTTGACTGGGAATATCCATTGCAGACCCCTCTTCAATACCTTGAGGATCTTTTTCCGAAGGCCACCAACAAAGAATTGCGACGGCAACTTTCTCGGGCAGGTTTACCTAGCCAATTAGCCCAGGAAGAATTGAAGCTATTAAGTGGTGGTGAACAGACAAAAGTCAAACTAGCCGAAATGATGTTGATCAAAAGTAACTTCTTGATTCTTGATGAACCGACCAACCATATCGATCAAGATACGAAAAACAATTTGGAAGAAACCCTGGCGGCCTTTCCTGGAACAGTTTTGATTGTTTCCCATGAAGGCGAGTTTTATGAATCCTTTGTTGATCGAATCATTGATTTGAAAGACTAAAAAAAACACGCTTATCCTCTATTCGAAGATAAGCGTGTTTTTAACTTTCCACTTTTTCTTTTCTTAATTCAGTCAACTCTTGGCTAATATCTTTGCGTTTTTCTTTCATTACATAAGCAAAACCAATTATGAAGGGCCAAATGAATGTTGCTAAACGGTACAGTAGCATGGAAGACGCAGCATCGACCGTGCCAACTAATGGACCAAAAAGCAGCATATAAATAAATTCAAATGATCCGATCCCTGCCGGTGTTGGAATCACCCCGGACAAGACGACGGCAAAACTGATGAAGGATAACGTCAACAAGAAATCGATCTCTGGATGCTGCACAACAAGAATCACATAAGGAATCACATACCAAGGCAGCATCTTCAAAAGATTCCACAAATAGATGCGCAAGAAAGCGGTGCGGTCGGTAATAATCGCATTGACTGTTTCTCGTAAAGAATAAATTTGGGTGTTGCATTTGTCAACCAATCCTCTTAATGTCGCACTTTTGAACAGCTTATTGCTGACGATCACGAAAAAGACTTGGATGTTGATGCTGACCGAAAGTGCTAACAAAGCGGCAATGATCAAAAAAACGAGTACGATCCCCGCTAAAATTACCCAAATCATATTGGGTGCATTGTCATAGAATAGCGAAAATTGAATGATCAACCCAGCGATTGCATAAGTCAATATGGCGAACTTATACATCACCATGTGTAAGGTGGTGACCCCAACGCCCTGTGACAACTGCAAGCCATTTTTACGGTAAAAATTCACCTCTGAGATTAAGGTGCCTGCCCCAAACGTCACAATCCGATAAAAACCACTGTAACAGACGGTCAGAAACCCCGCCTTGGTTGTGAATTCCGGTTGGAAAGTCACGGCAATCTCTTTGACTGTTCGTCCTTCAATCACTAGGTACAATGTGCCAAGCCCCATAACCAGTAAGACGACGAGAAAGCTGGTCTCTCTTAGCCCCGCCAAAATATCCATCATCGAGTTACGGACAAAAAAATACATCACACCCAGAATCCCTACTAGTAAAAGTAAATTAAGGGCGAACTTCACTTTAATTTTCATATTAACTCCTTGCTTGTTATACCGAATTTATGCAAAAAAGACCATCAGCAGGATAGCAAAAACGGTGCCAAAAGCAAAAAAGAGGTGAAACTTCTTCTTTCTTGTTTTGTGGCGAAATACGCGTTGCGCAATTAAACCGCCTAATCCTCCGCCAATCGCCCCCATAAAAAGGAGATTTGCTTCGGGAACCCGCCAACCTTGTTTCACTGCCTGATATTTATCATACCCCATCAGACAGAAAAGATAAAGATTGACTGCAATTAAATAAAACCACAATGGATTGTAAATCAGTGCATTCATCCATTTCCTCCATATGATTGATCGTAGGGATCATTATTTTGATTCTTGTGCTTCTTCAGGTACCAGCATCGTCAAACCATGTTTGATAACTTTCATCTCAATCGGTAGATCATCCGTTGGGTCGCCATCGGTTCGAGTATGAACCGTTTTTTCTTTGGCCTTTATTGAGACCTTTGCGGCAGTGAAATATTCAACACTTGGCACTTTGGCAATTCTACCACGAATAATTCTTGGTAAATACAAAATAAATCGTAAAATATTCAGTTTTGGCAAAAGAATGATATGAAACAATCCGTCATCAGGCTTTGCTTCTTCATCGAAGTTCTTAAACCCACCTGCTGAATTCGACATGACGATCGTCAGTAATTGAGTTTTCCCCTGCCATTTCCGTTCGTCAGCAATGACTTCTAATTTGTATTGTTTCTTTTTGATTAACAGATGAATGAACCGTTTCATAAACGCTAACGGCCCATATTGCTGTTTTTCTTCTTGGGAAGTGGCTGCGGCGGTATCTGCCAGAAGACCAATGGTCATGGTCGAGATCATGACTTGATCATTGACCGTCCCGTAGTCGATCGATCGCTCAACCCCCGTTAAGATCGTCTCGAAGGCCTCTTCGGGCTTCACCGGTATCCCCAACATTCTGGCAAAATTATTTACGGTTCCACCAGGAATGATGCCGACCTTCAACTCATCTAACTTTTCTTTAAAGGTTTGCAATCCATGATGGATCGTCCCATCTCCACCAATGATCACAATCGTATCGACTGCGTGTTTTTCGGCAGCCTCTCGAACGTCTTTGGGATCCACGTCTGGATTTGAGGCCTGCAAGAACGCTTGATGCTCTTCGCCTTGTTCTTTCACATAGGCTTGGAATTTTTCTGCTGTTTCTTTTGCTTCACTTTTCCCCGCTGTATCATTGTATAAAACGAGAATTTTCATCCTATTCACATCCTAAAAAGGCCGGGTCTTACGCAAGACCTGCGTGAAGAGTTCCCAGCCCAAGAGTTTTTCATTTATTCCAACAAATCAAAAATCAACGTTTATGCTTGAGCATTCAGTTCGGCGATTTTCACAATCACATCGGTCGCTTTCATCATTGATTGTAGTGAGACGAACTCATAACGTCCGTGCATATTTTCTCCACCAGCAAAGATATTCGGTGTTGGAATCCCTAAATAGGAGATTTTCGAGCCATCGGTTCCACCACGAACAGGTTCTGTGATCGGAGTGATTCCCACTGCTTCCATCGCATCTTTTGCTAGATCAATGATACTCATATCTTTTTCGATGATTTCTTTCATGTTGTAGTATTGATCATATAGATGAACGTGTACTCTCGGTTCATCAAAGCGGGCATTCAAGCTTTCTTGAACCGCTAGTAATTGTGCTTTTCTTTCTTCAAAACGGGGCCGGTCATGGTCTCGAATAATGTATGCCATTTTCGCTTCTTCTACTGAGCCGCTGAGACTCATCAAATGGAAGAATCCTTCTGTCCCTTCGGTTTTCTCAGGAACTTCATCAGCCGGTAGCGCATTTTGAAAATCGACTGCTAGTTGCAAAGCGTTGATCATGGTGTCTTTAGCAGTTCCTGGGTGGACATTTTTTCCTTGGATCGTAATTTCAGCTTGCGCCGCATTAAAGGTCTCGTATTGCAATTCTCCTACTGGACCGCCATCCATTGTATACGCAAAATCAACATTGAAATCTTCAACATCGAATTTATCTGCACCAACCCCAATTTCTTCATCAGGGCCAAATGCGACTTTGATTTCCCCATGTTTGATCGTTGGGTTTTTAAGTAAAATTTCCATGGCTGTCATGATTTCTGCAATACCTGACTTATCATCAGAACCTAATAAAGTAGTACCATCAGTAGTGATCAAGGTTTCCCCAGCATAATTTTTTAAATTCGGAAAATCTTTTGTGTTTAATGTGTATTTTCCTTCTTTATCTAATTTAATGGTTGATTCGCCATCGTAATTTTCGATGATCTGCGGATCAACATTCTCTGCATTAAAATCGGCGGTATCCATATGGGCGATAAAACCGATGGAGCGTACGTCATGATCCACGTTACTTGGTAATGTTGCGATCACAAAACCATTTGATTCATTGTAATGAACATCGCTTAATCCTAATTCTTCAAGTTCTTTTTGCAGTTCTTTGGCAAACGCGACCTGTGTTTGGGTAGAAGGTGTTGTCGTGCTTGTCGCATCAGAGCGAGTTTCTATTTTTACATAATTCAAAAAGCGAGGCAATAAATTTTCGTACATAAAAGATTCTCCTATCTATAGTCAAATGGATTTGTTGAAGTGGTGGAAGGAACAAAGGTCACAGCCCAGTTCTCTTCTGCTTTCCACTGGTTGAATTTCTCAATAAACCGAGGAATACATTCCTTTTCGATGTTGTGCCCTGGATCGATCCCAATCAACCCATTGGCTTGCATGTCATGGGCGAAATGGTAACTGATATCGCCAGTGATGTACACATCCGCTTGATGGCGTAAGGCATCCGAATAAAACGATTGGCCACTGCCGCCGCAAATGGCGATTCGCTGAATTTTTTCAGGTGCACCAGGAAAGCTGACGAGGCGTAAAGCAGTCAAACCAAAGCGCTCTTTGACACGTTCGACAAACTGATCAAGGGAAAGAGGCTCAGCGAGGTTGCCAACCCGTCCGATTCCATAGGTTTTCGGCAAATTGTCTAAGGCATACAGATCATAAGCTGGCTCTTCGTAAGGATGAGCAGCGATCATTGCCGAAAGCACTTTATTCTCGATCGTTTCTGGAAAAATGACTTCGATCTTCGCTTCTTGCACCTGTTCTTCTTTTCCGATCTCACCAATGGCAGGATGTGCCGCTTGCTGTGGCGTAAAGCGACCGGTACCAATCAAGGAATAGCTGGTATTTTGGTAATTACCTTGCTGACCAGCACCTGCTTTACCTAATGCCTTTCGTAACGCTGGTGCCGATTCAACAGGGGTAAAAACAGCTAGCTTCTTCATTTTTACTTGATGGGTTTGCTTCAAATACGTGTCGGGTTCAACTTCTAATAGTTCACAAAACCAATCGTTCAAACCATCTTCAATAATATCCATATTGGTGTGGGCGGCGTAAACGGCAATATCATGCTTGACGAGATCCATTAGCATCTTTTGTTGTGGATCATCTGTCAGTAAGCGGTTCAAAGGCCGAAAGATCGGTGGGTGTTTGGCGATGATCAAGTCGATCTTTTTCTCGATGGCTTCTGCAACCACTTCTGGACGTACATCAAGAGTCATCATGACTCGCTCGAGCGGTTTGTTTAATGTGCCAACATGTAGACCAACAGGATCGCCTTCTTCTGCCAACCATAAAGGGCAGTATGCTTCAAAGCGTTTGATAAATTCTTGACCAGAAATCATGCCAACACCTCCTTGATCCATTCGATCTGATCCTTTAATTCATTGATTTTTTCAGCAGGTGGTTCTTTGGCTTTCTCTAACTCTTTGATGACGCGTTGTCGTTGCTTTAATTCATGTTGCCATTTTTTAAGGAAAACTGGATTTTTTTCTTTTAATAAAAAAGGACCAAAAAATAATTGCTGGGACGTATACGTCGTTTTTCCAGTTTCGGCAACGATAATTTCATAGTTTTTGTCGTTTTCTTCTAAAAGTACTTCATGAATGATTATAAAGTTGTTGCTAACGAGCCATTCTCGCAAAGTCCGTTCCCCAACATTCGGTTGTAAAACCAAGCGTTTGACTCCGGCTAAGCGATTTTTCCGGCTACCTTCTTCTAAAATCGAACGTATCAGAGTGCCACCCATTCCAGCAATGACAACGGTGTCGATGTTGTCTTCAGGTTGAATCGCGTCCAGTCCGTCTGCCAAACGAACCACGATTTTATCAGCTAACCCGTTCTTACGCACTTGTTTGCTAGCAGAATCATAAGGTCCTTGAACAACTTCTCCGGCTACAGCATAAGAGATTTTGTTCTGCAGCATCAATGCAACAGGCAAGTAAGCATGGTCGGAACCGATGTCGGCGAAACGTGCTTGGTCGGGAATTTGTGCGCCCACACAAGCCAAACGATTCGATAATGCATGTTCGTTCATATTGTCACTCCTTCTCTCGTAGTATATCACGCTTTCCAAAAATAGAAAAAAATGTGCGTCTTGACTGTGGTGCCATTGCCAAGGCGCACATTGCATTAATCTTCTACTAATTCAACCTTTTGGATCGAGTTGCCCGGAATTTGCGGCGGGATCGACATCGTCATGATCGGTATGCCTTGCAACGTCACCTGGACGGTAGCACCTTCCGTCAATTCCTCCAGATCTCCTGAATAAGCCTCGACTGGGACATGTAGGATGACCCCATCATTTTGAAAACTTTGGACGACTTGATCGTCATCTTCCACTGCCGCCACCTCTTTCAAAAAGAGTGAAAAGGTATCATCCGATCCTGCTATCGCATCTTCTTGGATAACACCAGTAAAAATTGCGGTTGTTTCCGTTTCTGATGCACTATTTGATACGGAACTGGTCTGCTCGCTGGTTTCAGAAGTTCCAGTCTCCCCATTTGCAGCGCTGTTTCCCTGATTGCCGCAAGCTGTTAAAAGCAGCATTGCTGCAAAGGATAATCCTATTATTACCTGTTTTGTCATCATCTTCTTCCTCCAGTAATAGTCAGTTATTGGCCATCATTTCGTCGGTTTTTACCAGTCATTTGAATTTCTTGTGTCAAATAACGGATACGTTCCATAATGCGCTTGGCTTTTAATGGTTCGGATTCACCTCGTTGCGTCACCGAAAGATGCTGTTCCAACTCATGCATAGTAAAATTCGAAGTAAAGAAGGTCGGCAGTTGTTCTTGCATGCGGTATTGCAATATGACACCGAAGACTTCGTCGCGAATCCAGCTGCTCATCGCATCAGCACCGATATCATCCATCATCAAAATTGGGGCTTTTTTCACTGCATTCAGCTTGTCCCCCACTTGATCTTTGCCGATTGCTTGTTTCATCTCTACCGCAAATGTTGGAAAGTGGACAAGTGTCGTTGTATACCCCGCCTCTGCTAAATCTCTGGCGATTGCTCCAAGCAGGTAAGTCTTGCCAATCCCAAAACTTCCTACAAAGTAAAGGCCTTTATGAAATTCTTGCGGATTCGCTGTCAACTCACTAATAAAATCAACGGCGGCTGCGATAGCCTCCATGCGTCCAGGCGTTTGCTGATAATCTGCAAAGCTCGCTTCTTGAATATCTTTAGGCATATCCATCGCTTTGATACGACTGCGGATCTCTTCTTGTTTCTGGTAAGCCAGTAACTCTTTGGTTGGCACATAGGTGACATCAATAAAATGAAAATTTAACGCTAAGCGTGGTTCATAGCCCGGTGCGATCATGGATGGATCATTGATGCGGAATTTCCGCTTTTCTTGAACGAACTCATACAGTTTCGCATAGCTTTTTTGAATATCCGCTTCGGTCAATGCTTCTTCATTTTCGGCAATAAACGCTTTGACATCAGGATCTTGCAAAACTTCTGCCATCATTGATGAAAACTGATCACGGTAATTGCGTTTATCCAATAATTTCCCTAAGTTTTTTCCAACATCTTCCATTACTTGTCACCAGCTTTCTTATGCAAGTAGTTTTGCAGTTTTTTATCTAATTCTGCTTGTCGCTCTGGCGTTAATGCTGTCTCTTCCACTGGTTTTTCAGCCCAAGAAGGCAGCTTTTCTTCGCGAATGATTTTTTTGCCGCTTGTTTGTGGTCGGCTGCGTTTTTCCTTGGCACTTCGAACAAGGCTCCGAACATGCTTGATCGCATCTTCTGCCGTACCGATTTTTAATTCTGACCACTGGGCGGCAATATTATTTACATAATTTCCGGATAAAGCGGCATTGTTTTGGACTACTAAAACGTAATGAACCAGAACATTGATCACACTATTCGGCAATGGTGATCGTTCGACAAGGCTTTTGATCAACCATTGTTCTGAATCGGTCATAAAACTGTTTTTCTCCGCTTTGATCGCTTTTAGAAAGGCGATCGGCGCATTATTTTCACTTTCTTGAATCAATAATACATCATTTTCTGAAAAACCATTCTGCTTCAATGTATTGAAGCGCCGCAACTGGCTTTCTGCTTGAGGATCTTCTCTTTTCGATGTTTTCGTGAAGGTCTGCCGCGATTTTTTCATGATCGCTTGTTCCAGCTTCTTCTGATCGACCTCTCCTGTTGTCAAAGAAACATTGTCCGCCATCAAATCCAACAATTCCAACACATCATAGCCATATAAGGAATGATATAGAACTAACTTTTGTCGAAAACTCGGCGTGAAATTAGCGGCACGGATATACCGACGTTGCGCTTCATATAAAAGAAAGTCCCAATCCAATTGCTTTTCGTCAAGCACCAAGTTTGTATTGGATTCTTGAAAAGAATTACTGACTGCCTGTAACGTTTCTTCATGAGAGGCGAAACGAGCAGTATTTAACCCATAGGCAACTGAGAAGGATTGGGTCACTTCCTGATAATCGGTTAAAGAACATTTCTTTGGTTGATACAGCTTGACCAGCTGATTAAATTTACGCTCCCCGACTCTTTCCAACAAAAGATAGGTATACAATTCATCTTGAAAAAACGCTGCCGGATGAACCGGTTCTTGCAGCCAATACAGATAGGAGGATCCGTTTTGCAAATCTGCTTTTTCATATGATTTCAGCAAGCCGATACCTTCTAGGTTTTGCTTGGCTTTTATGAAGCGAGACATTCCGACATTCATGGCATTCAAGATATCTAGATGCACGGTCGTCATCGACTCCTCGCCAGAAATGCTTTGGGCTTGGACATCGCTTGCTAGTGTCAAATACAACGCTAAAGCATCACTTTCAATAATTGGTTGATACAAATAAATGAGGGCGTCTTTCCCTTCCGTTGTAAGTGGACGGCTTTTGAACACTTTGTACGATTGATTCGGTAAACTATTGCCCACTTGTTGTCCCCCTCTATTCTTGTGGTTCTTTCGCTTTTTCGACGATGTCTTGTAGTTCTTTTAAGAAAACTGACATGTCTTTAAACTGGCGGTATACACTGGCAAAACGGATATAAGCGATCTCGTCTAAATCAACTAGATCTTCCATCACATACTCACCAATTTGTGTCGTAGATATTTCATTTTCACCAAGAGCACGGACACGACTTTCCACATGATCGACGATTGTTTCCATCTGATCCATTGTCACTGGTCGTTTTTCAGCAGAACGAATCAAGCCCCGTAAAATTTTTTCTCGGTTGAATTCTTCACGGGCACCATTTTTCTTGATCACAAGCAAGGGTGCCTCTTCAATACGTTCAAATGTTGTAAAGCGATAGCCGCAATTTTCGCACTCACGACGACGGCGAATCACACGTCCATCATCGGCTTGTCGACTATCAACTACCCTCGAATTGTTATGATGACATTTTGGACATTGCATAGTTCCACCTCATTTTCTCTCTTATGCGCTTACGTTTTCACGTAAAGTCATCGGTTTCTATGATTAATTATAACATGAAATCCATTGGTACAATAGCCAAAGTGGTTTATTCTGTTCATTTAATACAAAATTTAAATAATGCTATAACTGTTGTTTTTTTCAATGAGAAAAAACGGCAGAAAGATTTCTGCCGTTTCATTTCGTTATTTATCTTTCATTTGCAGCAAAGAAACAAAATCATGCAAATTTGCTGGCTGTTCCAACTGCTGATTGCACCTTTGGCTATCACGGCAAATATAATTCCCGCGTTTCGTATATGTTCCATCGCCGTTGCTCTTGGTCAAAGAAAGAAACATCGACACATTTCCTTCATGCTGGCACAAGGGACAGATCCCTTTTTTGACCTCGGTTGACACATGACCGTGAAGTCCTGTAAATCCCTGCTCAGTGGCTATGATCATAAACTTGCTTTGACTACCGATATCATCCCAAGCAAGATAAGTGGTCTCTTTTAAATCAACGGAAGCAAAATCAGGTATTTTCAGTTTTTTTACTTTCCGAAACATTTTTTCAATTTGTTTTGTTGTCGGCACCTGAAAGGGTCGGACGTACTCTTTGAGTTCTGTTAACAGCTCATTGCTGCGACTGATCGTCATCCCCTGTTGAAAGAAAGCAGCTAAAATTTCACGTGGTGCTGTTTCTTCTTCAGGAAAAAAATGTTCTATGGCGTCTTTGGTCATCGTTTCAACCGTTTTGATCGTTCGAGGATCATTTACCGATTGATAGGTTCGAACTAATTGGTATACTTGATGTTTAATTGAATGAAATTGGTAAGGTTCGATCATAAAAAAGCCTTCTTTCTAATTTTCCGTTTCCTATTGCGGCTGTTCTACTTTCTTGACAGTCGTACACAATGCATAAATAAGCATTTGATGACCACCTCCCAATTTCTTTGCTTCTCTCTATGCGATCTTAATGGATTATAATGAGATGTTGAGCAATTGTCAACTGAGCAGTAGTCTCTTGACTCTTCATCCACTCTGGTTAACAAAAAAATGCCTCGTCTAGAAGACGAAGGCATCCGTGTTCAGTTATAATTTATCTTCAATTCCAGTATAATGCTTCAGCTGGTCTGCATCTCGACGATCGGCAGAAGAAATTTTATTGGCATCAGGATTTTCAGCTCGCAACAATTCTTCACTGCTGACATTTTCTGGGGTATTTCGATCATTGCGGGCATCGCGCTCGTCATTTTGATCTTCTAATTCATTGACTCTTTTTTGATCGTGCTCTTTCTTGATCTGACCTTCGTGTGCTTGTTCTTTCCCAGAATGGGCAAGTTCTTCATTATTGGTCCACTCACCGATTTTTTCTTTAGCCTTGCCAACGATCACATCTTTTTCGTCTTTAAAAGTACCCATAGTTATCATCCCTCCTGTATAGTTTCATCATAACAAGCATTCTGAATTCTGACAAAAGATATGAATGCGATACCAACCAACCAGCGAAATTTGGACTGATGTGTTATAATAGTAGGTATTATTTTCTGAATATTCTTATAAATGGAGGTGAAGAACCTGATTAGGTTCGATTATCGATGACAGTCCTTGATTTTCAACAGGTTTCAATCATTCGCAACCAAAAATTTTTATTAGAAACCATCAATTGGCAAGTGGAAAAAAATGAGCATTGGGCGGTTTTAGGCCTGAATGGCGCGGGGAAAAGTTTACTTTTGCAGCTGATTACAGGAACTTTATGGCCTTCTTCTGGTCACCGAACAGTCCTAGGTGAACGATACGGCAAAACGTCTGTCCCGGATCTTCAACGGCGCATCGGTTGGGTTAGTTCCGCTTTACAAAATAAGTTTTATGGACGAGACCAGGCTGAAGAGATCGTTCTATCCGGGCTTTATTCCAGTATTGGTCTTTATGAATCTTATGATGAAAACCAACTGGACCAAGCAAAAGCACTTTTGGCTGACTTGAGGCTGACTCATCTGATCCATCGTTCCTATCACGTCCTTTCTCAAGGAGAAAAACAATTTGTCATGATCGCACGGGCCATGATGGCACAACCAGAGATCCTGATTTTGGACGAACCTTGTACGGGCCTTGATCTATTTGCGCGAGAAGAACTGCTAACCCGTCTGGAGGCTTTTTCACAACTGCCGAATACGCCGACTCTTCTTTACGTTACCCATCATACAGAAGAGCTACTACCGATTTTCACTCATTTGCTGATGTTAAAAAACGGCAAAGTCCACGCCGCTGGTCAACGAGAGACGATTTTTACTGAGGAGGTTCTCACCTCTTTTTATGATCAGCCGATCGTTCTTCACCCCTTTTCCAGCAATCGCGTGATCGTGACCCCAAAATAAATCAGGGCTGGTACTTTGATATTTAACCATTCATAAACGATCGTCTTACTTTCCAAACCAAACAGTTTCCGACATGTTTCAGCGCCAGTTGTTTTTGGAAATGATAGGGCTAGGTTTGCTATTGAAAGATAAAATAGCAGGTTCCCTTTAGTGAAAGGGAACCTGCTGCTTTACCTATTTATTTATAGATGCGAGCCAATCATCGATCTGCTGATTGAGTTGGGCGATCGTTCCTTGATTATCAAAGACAATATCGGCCCGTTGTTTCTTTTTCTCAATTGAAAGCTGACTGTCGATTCGTTGTTGCGCGTCTTGCTCATTCAATTGATTACGTGCCATCAACCGCTCTTTTTGAATCGCTTCTGGCACATAAACGACTGCGGTTTGATCCATGTATTGGTCGTAGTCGGCTTCATAAAGCAAAGGAATGTCAACGATCAACAAGGGCACTTCCTGTTTTTTTTCTTCGATCTGAGACAAAATCTCTTGTCGAATAAAAGGAGATAACGTCTGATTCAGCATGCGGCGTTTTTCTGGATCGTTAAAAATCAAAGCACCGAGGGTTTGTCGATCTAGGTGCCCATCATCGGTCAAAATCTGCGGACCAAAGGCTTGCGTCACCGCCTGCAAGCCCTCCGTATTCGGTTCAACGACTTCTCTTGCGATGATATCGGCATCAATAATCGGTAAACCCAGTGATCGAAAATGCGCGACTGCAGTACTTTTTCCAGTGGCGATTCCCCCAGTGACGCCTAAAACAAAACTCATTTGTTGGACCTCACATGCAGTTTTTGACACTGAGGACAAAAATGCGTCCCCCGTTGGGCAACTTTGATCTTGACGATTGGTGTGCCACATCGGCCACAAGGATTGCCTGTCTGGCCATAGACATTTAATGACATTTGGAATTTCCCGGCTTCTCCTAGTGCATTGAGATAGGTCCGAATGGTAGTTCCGCCTGCTTCAACAGCTCGCTCTAAGACATCGATGATTGCTTCATGCAGCACATCTACTTCAGTTGGCATTAATGAATCCGCTGGTTGCTCTGGATGGATTTTTGCTTGCCACAGCGCCTCATCTACATAAATATTGCCTAAACCAGTAACGAGCTTTTGGTCAAGCAATAACGGTTTGATGGCTTTTTTCGAACGCTTCAATCCTTGTTCAAATGCTTCTAATAAAAACAATTCAGGCTTAGGTTCAGGACCTAATTGCATGATCCCTTTATAGGCTGCGCTTTGGTCTTTATCCACTAAGGTCATACGACCAAATTTTCTTACATCATGGTAATTTAACTGACTGCCATCTGTAAAATGGAAAATGACATGTGTATGTTTATCGACAATCGGGTCTGACTCAAAATACTCGTACTTGCCTTCCATTCGTAGATGAGAGATCAGATCATAATCTGTCAATTTAAAAATCAAAAATTTTCCACGTCGTTCAAATTTTTCAAAACGTTGCCCTTTCAACAGTGCCGAAAAGATCGGCACTTCAGGACTTTCGATGATTCGCGGCCAAAGGATCTCGACCGATTCGATCGTTTTATTTAAAACAAGTTTTTCAAGTCCTTTGCGGACCGTTTCAACTTCTGGTAATTCCGGCACCTCTGTTCACCTCATTTATTTTGCATCGTACCATGTTTTGCCCCAATTGCTGTCTGTCAGTAAAGGGACATGCAATGCAACGGCTTGCTCCATCACTTCTTTCACTAAAGCGTCAAGACGAGGCAATTCAGATTCAGGTACTTCAAAGACTAGTTCATCGTGTACTTGCAGCAGCATCGTTGCTGCTAATTTTTCTTCTTTCAAACGTTTCGCCAAATCGATCATGGCAATTTTTAAGATATCCGCCGCACTGCCTTGAATCGGTGTATTGATGGCGGTTCTTTCGGCAAAAGTTCGAATATTGAAATTGCGAGAATTGATATCAGGTAGGTAACGACGGCGATGATACAAGGTTTCAACGTACCCTTTGTCCTTCGCCTCACGAACCACATCCTCCATATACGTTTTCACACCAGGATATTTTTCAAAATACGTATCGATGTATTGTTGGGCGGCTTTTCTGGTGATTCCTAGATTCTGTGATAATCCATAATCAGAAATCCCATAAACGATACCGAAGTTGACCGCTTTGGCTTGACGACGCATATTTGGTGTCACATCTTCTGCTTTTTCGATACCAAAGACTCGCATCGCTGTACTTGAGTGGATATCCTGACCTTCGATAAAGGCTTCTTTCAAATGGGTATCATCTGAAATATGTGCCAACACCCGTAGTTCGATTTGAGAGTAGTCAGAGGAATAGATTACCCAATCAGTTTCTCGTGGCACAAAGGCTTCGCGGATCTTTCGACCTTCTTCTAAACGAATCGGAATGTTTTGTAAGTTTGGATCGATAGAACTTAAACGACCAGTTTGGGTCAAGGTTTGTACATATCGCGTATGGACTTTGCCATCTCCTTGGATCACTTTTAATAAGCCTTCTACATAGGTTGATTGGATCTTAGCGATTTGACGATAAGTCAAAATGTCTTCAACGATTGGTGCTTGCTCTTTTAGTTGTTCTAACACATCGACTGCGGTCGAATAGCCAGTTTTGGTTTTTTTGATAACTGGTAAGCCCATTTTTTCAAATAAAATCACACCTAATTGTTTCGGCGAGTTTAAGTTGAAGGTTTCTCCAGCTTCGGCGTAGATTTTTTCTTCAATTTCATGCAACCGTTGTGCAAATTCGCCCTTCATCTGATGCAAGCGAGACGCATCAACTTTGATACCGGTAATCTCCATCTCAGCTAAAATCATTGATAAAGGCAATTCCATTTCTTCAAAGAGCGCTGTTTGATTCTTCGCTGCCAATTCTTCCGTAAGTTTTGGGGTTAGGTTTGTAATCGCCGCTACTTTACGGGCTAAATGAGCAAAGAAGTCTTCCTCATCCGCCGGCAGCCCTTTTTTCGCTCCTTTTCCATAAATCGCTTCATCCGATTGGATCGCATCATAGCCATAGTGAGCGGCAACACCTGCGATGTCATTATTCGTATCATTCGTGTCTAAAAGATAAGCTGCCAATAAAACATCAAAAGCGATTCCTTTTGGTGCTGTCGTGTACCGGTTTAACGCCACGTACGTGCGTTTGGCATCATAGACGAATTTTTTACGTTTCTCGTCTTTTAACCAATCGGTAAAGGCTGGACTTTCAAACAATTCTTCACGATTGCTGACATAAATTTTTTCTTGATTGCCCCAAGCAACACCGACAATGTCTTCCAAATGATAGTTATCCCCCATCATCTCGACATACAATGCTGTGTCTCCCTGGAACATATCTTCCGTTACTTCTTCAACGACCGAAAACAAAATGTCTTCCATCTCAACTGGTTCAGCTGTAATTTGCAGCTTATCTAAGAAGCTATTAAAGTTCATTTCTTGGTAGAATGGCACCAATTTCTCTAAATCTTTGCCTTCATATTTCAGTTTGTCGACATCGACCTCAATGGGCGCATCCACATCGATGGTTGCTAATTGTTTTGAAAGAAAGGCGATCTCACGGTCATTGATCAAGTTTTCTTTCATCTTGCTTTTTTTCATTTCATCGATGTGTTCATAGATTCCCTCAACGGAGCCATATTTCTTTAAAAGCTTAATGGCTGTCTTCTCACCAATTTTGGTGACGCCGGGAATATTATCGGAAGCATCGCCAGCTAGTCCTTTCATGTCGATGATTTGTAAGGGTGTTAGGCCGTCATATTTTTCAGCCACATGAGCGGGCGTATAACTTTCAATTTCGCTAACGCCTTTGACCGTAATGTCAACTTTCACGTGCTCCGTTGCCAGCTGGGTCAAATCGCGATCGCCAGATAAAACGACGACATCAAATAGCTCTTTATCGACTTTATTTGCCAATGTGCCAATGATATCATCGGCTTCATAGTTATCTAATTCGTAGTATTGAACACCTAACGCGTTGATCAATTCGCGAATGTAAGGCATTTGTTCTTTAAATTCCCCAGGGGTTTTTGAACGCCCACCTTTATAATCTTCATACATCGCTGTCCTGAAGGTGGTTTTTCCAGCATCAAAAGCCACTAAAACATGTGTTGGCTGTTCTTTTGCCATCACATTTTCAAACATAGTATGAAACGCATAGATGGCATTTGTGTGCAGCCCGTTGGCATTTTTAAACCGTTCTAATGAATTATGCAACGCAAAAAACGCGCGAAAAGCCACACTATTCCCATCAACGAGTAGTAATTTATTTTTTGGCATTTGATTACTCCTTTTCTCAAAAAGTTCCTCTTTATTCTATCAAAGAACGGGCACAAAAGCGATGAATTGCTTTGTTTTCTCTCTCATTTTATACAAAAAAAAAGGCGAGTTTCCTCGCACTTTTTTTAGTTGTTTTTGCCAAAGATTCGCAATAACGCTAGGAATAAGTTGATGAAGTCTAAATACAGTTGTAATGCCATGAAAACGGCCACTCCTGTATTTGCGCCACCATTCGTTGCGAAGTATACATTGCGGATTTGCTGATTGTCATAAGCGGTGATTCCCATAAAGACAAAGACGGTCACGATCGATAAGAAAAAGTCAACCGGTTGACTGCGTAAAATAAATACATTCAAGAGCGTTGAGATGATGATCCCGATCAACAGACCATAGCCGATACGACCAACCACACTTAGATCACGTTTGGTCATGATCCCAAATGCTGACATGACACCAAAAGTGACGGCTGCTGAAACAAATGCTCCCACGATCGATCCAAAGTCATAGATCATCAATGTCACAGACAAGGTCAATCCATTCAAGAGCGAATAGACTAAAAAGCCAGCAACGGTCAAGGACGGATTTTTCTGCGCCTTCACCCCTAATACAATAACTAGAATGATCTGTAAGATCCAAAGACCGGTAAATCCTAGCGGAAAATTGTCGATAAATTGCAGGGTTTGCGCTTTGAAGACTTCCCCAAAAATATAGGCTGAAATCGCACTGATCGCAAGCCCAACCCCGAAGAATAAATACACTTTTGAATAAAAGCGATTTAAGCCTTGGGCTTGGACGGTTTCATTGTTTAAATTATTCATCTTGTTGTTCCTCCTCATTTACTGCTACTGCTTTTGGCGGCTGGACCATGACCACAGCATCTAAAATACGATGATCTTCTGTGTTGATCGCTTCAACCGAAATAGTTACCACGTCTTTCATTTTATCCACTTTGATCACTTCGAATTCAAAGGTCAATGTTTCATAATGATATACAGGTTCAATAAAGTTCACCGAAAAATTGACTACATGAGAGCCAGGACCAGGCAAATGTTTCGATACGGCACTGGTGATGATCCCCATCAACATGATGGATGGTACGATGGGACGCTGATACTCAGTATTTTGCGTGTAGTCATGTTGAATATACAAAGGGTTTGCATCATTAGTAAGTCCTAAATATAACAACAGTTGATTGTCTTCGATCGATTCTGTTAAGGATAACGAATCGCCTTCCTCGATATCTTCAATACTTTTCCCTATTTTTCGCGGTTTTCCTATATTCAAAATTTAATTCCTCCAAAAAGAATAGTTTCATCTGAGTATATTCTATCAGATGCCGACAAAAGTGCAAGTTCGCGGTGCTGCTTTTGCAAAAACTTCAGATGTAAAAAACTCTTGCAGCAAACACGCCACAAGAGTCTTTGATTACAATACGTTACGAGTTGTATTGCTTAGGAGTTTTTCATAGGCTGTTTCAAATTTTTGCACATCGCCTGCTCCCATAAAAATCACGACAGCATTTTGATGATCTAGTAGCGGAGAAACGTTCTCTTCTTTGATCACAGTTCCGCCTCTTTGAATTTTATTGCCCAGATCTTCAATTTTAACATCCCCTCGGGATTCACGAGCAGATCCAAAAATATCACATAGATACACATGGTCTGCAAGATCTAACGCTTCCGCAAATTCATCCATTAAAGCGATCGTACGGGTAAAGGTATGAGGTTGGAAGACAGCAATAATCTCTTTATCCGGATATTTTTGACGAGCGCCATCAATCGTTGCTTTGATTTCTGCAGGATGATGGGCGTAATCGTCTACGATCGTCATATCCGCTACGATTTTTTCGCTGAAGCGACGTTTCACTCCAGGGAATGAGAGCATCTCAGCGGCAACTTCTTTCATGTCCAATCCTTCTTTGTAAGCCACAGCGATCACACTGAGTGCGTTGTTGATGTTGTGTTGACCAAACGCTGGCAAGACAAAATGGCCAATGTTTTCACCATGGATAAAGACGTCGAACTCTGAACCTTGGGTGGTGCGTTCAATGTTTTTTGCTTGAACATCGTCGTTATCGTTGACGCCGTAATAGTAGATCGGGACATCTGCTTCAAGTTTACGCAGGTACTCGTCATCACCAAAAGCAAAAATGCCTTTTTTTACTTGACTTGCCATCGATTGAAAGGCTGAGAAGACATCGTCAATCGAGTGGAAATAGTCCGGATGATCAAAATCGATGTTGGTCATAATTGCATAGTCCGGTGAATAAGCTAAGAAATGACGGCGGTATTCACAAGCTTCAAACGAGAAGAATTCCGCATCGGGCTCTCCATGACCGGTACCATCGCCAATCAAGAAACTTGTTGGCCGGATGCCGCTTAAAACATGAGAAAGCAATCCTGTCGTACTGGTTTTTCCGTGAGAACCAGTCACAGCAATACTCGTATAGGGCTGAATGAATTGGCCAATAAAGTCATGATAACGAGTGACTTCTAAACCAAGTTCTTTGGCCCGTATGATTTCTTCGTGGGTGTCAGGGAAAGCATTCCCTTGGATAATGACCATTTCTGGTTGAATGTTTGCTTTATCGAAAGGCAGCAATTTGATTGCTGCTTTTTCTAGATCACGTTGAGTGAAGAAATATTCTTCCACATCAGAGCCTTGTACTTGGTAGCCTTTTTCGTGCAGAATCAAAGCCAATGAACTCATACCGGAACCTTTGATTCCAACAAAATGATGTATTTTGTTTTGATTTTCCATTATTATAATCCTCTTTTCTCAAATCCGCGTCGTAAAAAAACGCGTGTATTGACAAATATCAGGTTGTCACACGACCTACATTATCATACAAAATGAAAAAAATAGCAACGAGTTTTATTTTTCGACTTGACTTTTCTCATCATTTCCTATTTCTAGCAAACGTCCGCGACATTTTCCACAAACAAATTTTTTGATATCCACACGCCGCTGCCGCCGAATCTCGCAGCCACAATTTTGACATCGATAGCGATGTTTAGCTGTCCTTTTGGCAGGAGGTGCATACCGCAGGCCTCCCGTTTTTGCCAGCAATGCTTTAAAAGCAGGATCTTGGTGACGATGACCAAGACCTGCTAAATGCAAATGATAGTGACATAATTCATGCTTGATAATGCCGATAAAAACCTCCATCCCGTGTTCAGTAAGCATCACTGGATTGAAATCCAAGTGGTGATCACTTAGATGGTAACGGCCACCGGTTGTTTTTAAGCGAGAATTAAATACCGCTCGATGCGTAAATGGTTTATTGAAAACAGACAGCGAAAGCTCTTCCACCAAACGCTGCAATTCTTGTTGGGTCATTTAGCATTTCCTGGATCGACCATTGTTAAGCTGATACGGCCTTTTTTGACATCTACTTGCTCGATCCAAACGGTTACGACGTCACCAACGGAAACAACGTCTTTCGGATGTTTTACAAACGAACGGCTCAGCTTCGACAAATGAACCAGTCCATCTTGTTTGACACCGATATCGACGAAAGCACCAAAGTCGATCACATTTCGAACAGTTCCTTTCAATTCCATTCCCGGTTTTAGATCCTCCATACTCAACACATCTTTGCGCAATAATGGGGCTGGCATTTCATCCCGCATATCACGTCCTGGCTGCATTAACGCTTTTAAGATATCTGTGATGGTTTCTTTCCCGACAGACAATTTAGCAGAAAGTTCTGCTGGACGCATTTGCGCCAACTTCACTTTATTTTCTTCCGATTGTTCTTTCCCAAGCTCCGCTAGAGAAATATCCGCGAGCGCCAAAATTTCTTTGGCAGTGTCATAACTTTCTGGATGAATCCCGGTATTGTCCAAAATGACTTTTCCGCCAGGAATCCGCATAAAACCGATCGCCTGTTCATAGGCCTTTGGCCCTAAGCGAGGGACTTTTTTCAGTTGATTGCGCTGCGTAAATACCCCGTTTTCTTCTCGATAGGTCACGATATTTTGGGCAGTCGTTTTATTTAAGCCCGCCACGTGCTGTAAAAGTGCCGCACTTGCGGTATTGACATCAACGCCTACTTGGTTGACGACCGTTTCCACGACAAAATCCAATTGTTCGGCTAAGCGCTTTTGCGAAACGTCATGTTGGTATTGCCCGACGCCCACCGATTGTGGATCGATTTTAACTAATTCTGCCAAGGGATCTTGGAGACGGCGACCAATACTGATGGCACTTCGTTCTTCCACTTGCAGATCAGGGAATTCATGCCGGGCGATCGGACTGGCCGAATAAACAGAAGCGCCTGCCTCATTCACGATCACATAATATACCTCTTGATCGATCAATTTTAATTGTTCAGCGACGAATTGCTCTGACTCTCGACTCGCCGTCCCATTACCGATTGCGACCATTTCAACTTTATAGGTTTGCAATAAGCGACGAAACGCTGGTCCAGCCGCTTCTCGTTTATTCATCGGCGCCGGTTTATGGGGATAGATCACTTCGATTGCTAATACTTTTCCTGTCTCATCAACGACGGCCAATTTACAGCCCGTTCGATACGCTGGATCAAACCCTAAAACGACTTTCCCCTTCAACGGAGGCTGCAGCAGCAGATTGCGAAGATTTTCTCCAAAAATCGCAATTGCTTGTTCGTCGGCTTTTTCTGTCAACTCATTGCGGATCTCTCGTTCGATCGCTGGTAAGATAAAACGTTTCAAGGCGTCAGCAGCAGCAGTTTGGACAAAACTGGCTGCGGGTGAATCACTATTTGTGATCAATTTCCGACGTAGGTACTCCATGATTTTTTCTTCATCTGCCACAAGCGTTACCTTCAAAATGTCTTCTTTTTCTCCACGATTGGTGGCTAAAACCCGGTGGGAAACCATCTTATTGATAGGATGTTGGAAATCGTAATACATTTCATAAACGCCTTTTTCATCTTTTTCAGCATTTTTGACCGTGCTCTTATACAGTCCTTTGTTAGAATAATAGCTCCGAATCCAACTTCGAAATTCTGCAGTATCACCAACGACTTCTGCAATGATCTCATGGGCGCCAGCCAAGACATCTTCTACAGTAGGAACAGCATCACTCATAAATTCGGTCGCTTTTTCTTGAACGTCACCTATTTTTGAGACGCTTAACAGCCACTGAGCAAATGGTTCCAAGCCATTTTCTTTGGCTATCGTTGCTTTGGTGCGTCGTTTTTGTTTATAAGGACGATACAGGTCTTCGACGGCCTGCATTTTTGTCGCAGCTAAAATCGCCTGTGATAGTTCAGGCGTTAGCTTTTCTTGTTCTTCTATCAAGCGTAAAACTTCTTGCTTGCGTTTCTCTAGGTTTTCTAAGTACTGATACCGCTCTTCGATTTCTCGAATCTGAACTTCGTCAAGTCCATTCGTCATTTCTTTACGGTAGCGGGCAATAAACGGAACGGTATTTCCTTCTTGCAATAATTGTAACACCGTACTGATTTGTTTTTGGGTAAAAGAGGTTAGTTCTTGTTTCACTAAATCAAGTACCTCTTGATTCATTTCTGCCATTCGTTCTCACCTTTCCTTTGTTGCTTTTGCTATTTTAACATAAAAAAGACAGCCATTGAGGAAACAAGAAGGCACGAATGGAACATTGCTTCGGGGCTCTTGTAATGGCTGCTTTTCTCTTTTTAGAAAAGACTTTTAAAAGTCTGGTTGCCAAGGTCCTGCTAAATTTTGATATTCGATATCTTGAAGGACCCCTTTGTCATCAAAAATCACGCCATGCACCGATCCACCAAATACTGCCCCGCCATCGATGCCGATTTTGTCGTCTTGTTGCCAAAGATCTGTTGTCTGCATATCTCCATGCAGCATGGGCGTGATGGTATGGCCAAAAACGATCGTTTTTCCTGTACGGTTTTTCCCTTTATGAAAAGGTTCGCGAATCCAGATAAAATCGTGGTCGGTGGTCTTCCGCCAATCTTTTTTACTTAAATCCACGCCCGCATGGACAAAGAGGTACTTTCCCCACTCGTAATAAAGTGGTCGCTCCATTAAAAACTCTAATAAGTCTCCATACCTACTTCGGATCATTAAGGCGATTTCCGTCGGCGAATACTCCTCAGTGGCGCCTGTATGCAAAAGACTTTCAATCGTTTCTTTGCCACCATTGCGTACGTAGGCGGCGAACCAATCCTCAGGGGCATTTAGAAATTGCAGAAAATACTCTTCGTGATTGCCACGTAAATAAATCGCTTGATGTTCTTCGACTAATTTCTTTCCAAGCAATAAACACTCTTTGGACATTGGCCCTCGGTCATTTAAATCACCAATCAAAAGCAACTGATGGATTTTCGGATCATATTCCTTAAGAAGACTTTTAAAAAGATCGGCCATTCCATGAATGTCACTGATTGCATAAAGATATTTTTGCATTGTCATTCCCTCCTTAAAGGCAATTGATTCTTTTATTATCAATTCTAGTTCTTTAGTTACAAAATGTCTTGCATTAAAACAAAAAACAATCATTCGCCTTGAACGGTTCGACAGCATAGAGTCGGGTTCATAAAGACGAATGATTGGTTACGATCGGCAAAACCTATTTTCCTGATACAGCAAAATAATTGCCATCTGGATCGGCAAAATTGAAAACCAGTTGTTCTTCCATCTGAATCAATTCACCCACTTCTGCTTCCATCTCTAAAAGTTTTTTATAGAGAGCTGTAATATCCTCAGCAAAAAACATGATCGATGGAGAATTCAATGCGACTTCAGGTGAGTGCGTTTCGATGAACTCACGGTCATATAAGACAAAATGAACCTCTGCCTCTTTTGAAGGAGCGATTTCGACGACGGATGTTCCATCGATCGTTTGCTGTTCAATGATCACAAAGCCTAATTCTTGCCAAAATTCGACAGCTTTCGTCACATCATCAACGTAGAGCATCACTTGCATTTGGTTGGAAAACAATGGAAATCCCTCCTATTTCAACTTATTTTTCTTCTTCGGTCGATTCTTGTGTGGGGTTCGAGTTGGTATTGAAGTTCAGTTGGAGTCCTGGTTTGTCGGTCACGATTTCTGTCACCTCATACGTCAGGCGTTTGACGATATCAAATAATGGCTCAACCAAACGATCAGTTTCAGCTTTTGTTAGATCTTCTCCAGAATTGACTTTACGATTCAAAATATGATTGACCTGTCCGACACGTCCTGACAAAACATAATCAGGGAACACTAATTGAAATTCTAGCCGGGCGCCAATAATACTGTTTTTTTCCATATATTCTTCATCTTTGACTTTTAACGGCGCAAAGCCTACATTCAATTTAGTTTCCATTTCTTTGTCTTTCGGTTTCATATCGAAATGATATGCTTCAACGATCGGTTGTTGTCTTTTTAATTCCACTAGATTCACACTCCTTATCTAAAAGTATAGCATAACCTTTTCTTTGAGCCTACTGTATTCTTTAGACAATAAAAAAAACGGCGAGCGCCGTTTTAATTTGCTTCTTTTAGTGTTGCTAGATAATCCAAGGCATCTTGGACATTGGCGATCGGAACGATTTTCATATCCGTGTCTAACTTCTTCGCTGCTGCCACTGCCTCTTCATAATTTGTTTTGATGGAAGGATCTATTTCACGCTCTTCGTCAGTGATTTCATCATCTGGGGCAAAGAAGATTTCTGCACCACTTTCACTGGCACTCGCTACTTTTTTATCGATCCCACCGATTCGACCAACGGTTCCGTCAGCTGAGATCGTTCCTGTCCCAGCTATGTTGTGACCTTTACGTAGGTTATCTCCGGTCAACTGTTCATAGATTTCAAGGGTGAACATCAAACCAGCGGAAGGTCCTCCGATATTGCCAGAATCGATCACGATCTCTTCATCAGAAGTGATCTCTGTATGATCGACGAGGGAGATGCCGATACCGGCTTTTTGATTGCTCTCCAGTTCAATTAGTTTGCCCGTTGCTTCTTTTTCTTCGCCATCTTGCAAGTAAGTCACGGTGATTTCATCACCAATGGTTTGACTTTGGACGTAGTCGATAAAATCTTGACTGCTTTTAAATTCTTTACCATTGACTGCGGTGACGGTATCTCCAACGGATATTTTCCCAGCAAAGCTGGAATTTGGATCGATCCCCATGACATAGACCCCTTTATAGGTCATTTCATAAGGTAAGTCTGCCAGCTTTAATGCTTGCTCAATCGCACTATTTTGCGAGGATTCCATATAGTAGCGTTGAATGCGGTTGTACTCCTCATCTGTCGCACCGCCTAAAAGTTCTTCCTCACTGATCAAGTCTTGGAATTCATTGAATTTCGTTCCAATCGCTGTGAACACGGTAGCTTGTCGAATCCCAACACTGGTCAAAGAAAAGGATCCGGCTGATGTGTCTTCTTTTTGATTGACGGTAATCAGCTCTTTTAAATCGATCGTTGCTCCTGGTTGCTCGATATAATAGGGAATCGGCAAAAAGGCACAAGCGGCGATGATCAGCGCTAAAACAAACAAGAGAACATATTTGATCGTTGATTTAAGATTCATTGGTATCACGCTTCTTTACTATAGCATCGTAGATATTTTGAGGTAAATATTCGGCAACATCGCCGTCAAAGGTCAAGATTTCTTTCAACAAACTGGAACTGATGAAACTGTGCTTTGCGTCTGCTAAAAGAAAAACGGTCTCTAATGAGGGTTCTAGGTGATGGTTCATTTCCATAATGTCCCGCTCATATTCATAGTCTTTCACACTGCGAATGCCTCTAAGCAGAAACTGGGCACCTAATTTTTTCGCAATCGTGACTGTTAGCTCTGTTTCTTGTGCCAGAATTTTGACGTTAGGAATATGGGCGAGGGCTTCTTCGATCAAATGAACTTTTTCTTCACTAGTAAAAAAACTTTTTTTATTGGTGTTTGTAAAAACGCCGACGATCAATTCATCGAAAAGCGTGGCTCCTCGCTCGATCAGATCAACATGACCGGATGTCAATGGGTCAAAACTCCCTGGAAATAAAGCAATCTTTTTCACGTTATCCCTCATTTCTATAGATCGTCACTGCCGATATGCCATAGGTTTGGGCACGGACCAAATGCAACGAGCCGATTTGTTCTGGTAAGTCGATGGACTTGTCTGTTTCGCAAACTACGTATGCAGACGGGCGAATCAATTCATCCTTCAGCATAGCTTCTAACTGATGCAGAATCTCTTGCTTTGCGTATGGCGGGTCTAAAAACAAATAGTCAAAACTTTGTCCCTCAGCTGCAAACTGCCGTAAAGCTTGATTCGCATCCATTTTTAACACCGTGAACTTTTCGGGTTCTTTGGTTATAGCAATATTTTCGCGGATCACTTTGGTTGCTGGAAAACTACGGTCGACACAAACCGCATGATTGGCACCACGAGAGACCGCTTCGATAGCCAAGCCCCCGCTTCCGCTGAATAAATCCAGTACAACTCCTCCATCTAAATATTGCCCTAACATGTTAAAAATCGCCCCTTTTACTTTGTCTGTCGTGGGGCGAGTGTTGTCTCCAGCGAGACTTTTTAATCTGCGGCCACCATATTCTCCGGCTACTACACGCATACGTTTTTCCCTCCAAGATCTTCGTAAATACAAATATAGCACTGTTTCTATAAATAGCAATAAAAAAATGGCGGTGACTCAAGGCACCCCCACTTTTTTATTACACGTTTTCTGCCAATCGAATCATCGTATTTTTTTCTTCGATATCAAACCCTTCGTCTTTCACTGGATAGGCTGCTGACGTACCAATTTTTTCAGCAAAATCCATTTCGACATCTGGTCGATAGGAAGCTTCAACTTGTCGAACAAAGTGAAACTGCTCGATTTTTGTTTTTTTGCTTTCGTATTCTTCTTCGTTCAAATAAATGACCACGTATTTCATCTTGCGTGACACATAATGAACAAAACCAAAACGGCGCAAATTCTTTAGTTGACGTAGGCTGTAAACCCATACGATCAATCCTCGACGCTTTTGCATCGTAAAAGGCTCTTTATCCTCGTGCATGACAATTTCCTCCACAACTTGATTTTGATTGAAAAAAGGGACTCCCAGCGTCCACTTTGACAGAGGGAGAAAAACAAGTAGAGATCGCCACAGTCAGTTCATCCAGCAAACGCTGCAGTTGTGTTTCACTCCAGCGATACTCACTTACTTGTTCATTAAGATCCAACTGCCGCTTGGCTGTGCGCAACGCCCGTTTTTTTTCTTTGAAATCAGGCGCATACTCACCGTAAGCTTCAATTCTTTCAAAATCTAGTTTTTTTTCTAAAAACGATTGCATCAATGTCTGAACATCAGGGTCTTGATGCATGACCTGTTTCGCTTTTTGATAGGTTTTACACGTTTCACTTGCTTTGATTGCCTTCACAAGTGCTTCGATTTGATCTTCAATCTCAAAAAAGGCTTCATCGTAAATCATCTGACGTACTATCCTCGGTCCCTTCCACATCTTCTTGCACTAAGACTACCATATTTGCTTCAGAAAAAGCAATTCCTATCTTTTCTGATTGTTCATGGGTCAGGCGCTCAGTAAATCTTGGATTACTGAACCAAGATAAAATCGTAAAAGTTGGATCATAAACAGGCGCTTCAAAGATCGAAGCAGATGCTTCCAATTCCTTTTCCGCTAACAACTCTCGCCATTCGTCATTCGATAAGACAAAATTACTTGTCTTTTCCGAAGAAAGTGCTCGCTGATAAGAATGGATTCGTTGAGAAGTCAAATGATCTGATAGATTATTGATCAAATCAGATAAAAGACCAGCTGCCTCTTGATGTGTTTGAGTATCCTGTGAGAAGCTGTCTAAGCCGATTTGCTGGCGAATTTTATCGATGATAACAAACGCCAGGGTCTCTTTTTCAAGGTTGGCTTGGGCTTGGTCAATTGTTTGCGAAACTTGAAACAGCGGTCGCTGCCCTTCCGTCAAGGGATAAGGTGCCAGTTTAAGTAATGTGGTCTGATCCAAGTAAGTGACGGCTTGCAGTTGGGCAGTCTCCTGATCAAAGAACAAAACAGCAAATGTCCCGTTGTCAAAAGCCACTAATGGACGGTAGTTCATATCTTCTTCCATCAATTCGAAACTGATCGCACGATCATTTTGTGTCAAGGTAAAGTTAGGATAGATCATGGTCAACTCCGTCAAGTCAGTCAAGGTCATGCCCATCGTAAAAGGTGCCAGGGAAGAGCCCCCGGCGCCGATTACTTTGATTGCTTGCACACTTTCACCATCGGTATTGATCTCAACATACTGTTGGTCGTCTAATTGATTGTAGACCCGAATTTCAAACTCGTAACCTGATCGATATGTTTGAACTGGAAGACCATAGACTTCTTCGAAATCCGAAACAGGTTCCCCGATCAATTCAGCTAATCCTTGAGCTGCGATTGGTTCGTAATTCATGTTTGTTGGTGCTTTGATTGGGTTTTCGATCGTCACTCTTGAATCTGAAGCGTTTTGCATGAAAACTGGCTGCAAATACACGATTATTAGGGCTAGGACAAATAAGCCGCAAAACAATAATCCTCTTCGCTTCATCTGTGGATCGACTCCTTACTTCTCTTTGACTTCAATCAAAAGATCTCCTGACTGAATTGGTTCCCCATCGGTTACATACACATGTTCAACTACGCCTGAGAAGCGGGCTTCAACCGAAGTTTCCATTTTCATCGCTTCCGTGACCATCAAGGTTTGTCCACGTGCCACCCGGTCGCCTTTTTTGACTAATACTTCTAAAACTGAGCCACTCATCGAAGCACCGATCTGTTCTTTGTTCGTTGGCTCTGCTTTACGTTTCGTTTGAACAGAGCTGATGATTGAGTTGTCCTTAACGACGATTTCTCGGCGTTGTCCGTTCAAGTTAAAGAAGAGTGTTCGGTTGCCTTCAATATCTGGCTCACCGATCTCATCTAGACGAATGATCAAGATTTTGCCTTTTTCTAATTCAACATTGATCGTTTCACCTAAGCGCATGCCGTTAAAGAAAGTTGGAGTATCAAGAACTTTCACATCTGCAAACTGTTCATAAGCTTTTCGATAATCAAGGAAGACTTGCGGATACATCAAGTAGCTCAAGACTTCTTCATGTTTTGGTTCATAGCCGATTTTCTCCGCTAGTTCTTGCTTCACATCAGCAAAATCAACTGGCTTCGCGAATGTTCCAGGACGTTCGGTAAAGGCTGGGCGTCCTTTCAAGATAATGCGCTGTAATTCTTTCGGGAAGCCACCAACTGGCTGACCTAACTCACCTTGGAAGAATGTGATTACTGACTCAGGGAAGCTTAATGTATCGCCTTTTTCAAAAACATCTTTCTCAGACAAGCCATTTTGAACCATAAAGAGTGCCATGTCCCCAACGACTTTCGAAGAAGGCGTCACTTTCACGATGTCTCCAAACATCATATTGACTTCATGATACATTTCTTTGATTTCATCCCATTTTTCGCCTAAACCAACGGCTTTGGCTTGCTGCTGGAGATTGGTATATTGTCCCCCCGGCATTTCATGCTTGTACACTTCCGTTTGAGGTGCGTTCAAGCCATTTTCAAAGGAATGGTAGTACATGCGGACATCTTCCCAGTAGTGGTTCAACTGTTGGATATTGTCTACATTGATTTCTGGGCAGCGTTCGCCGTTCAATAGTGCATAATACAAACTACTCATACTTGGTTGACTCGTTGCGCCACTGACCGCTGACATAGCGACATCCACGATGTCAACACCGGCTTTAGTAGCTGCTGAGTAAGTAATGATCCCATTTCCACTCGTATCATGGGTATGCAGATGAATCGGCACATCGATCGTATCCTTTAGCTCACTGATCAAACGATAAGCCGCTTGCGGTTTTAATAATCCAGCCATATCCTTGATAGCAATGATATGGGCACCAAGGTTTTGCAATTCTTTCGCCATATCTTTGTAGTATTGTACTGAATATTTTTGACGGGTCGGATCATTGATATCCCCGGTATAACAAATCGTTGCTTCTGCAATTTTTCCTGTATCGCGAACGGCTTGAATACTTTTCTCCATTTGTGGAACCCAGTTTAAACTATCAAAGATTCGGAACACATCAATTCCTTGCGCTGCAGATTCTTTGATGAATTCTTCCAATACATTGTCTGGATAATTGGAATATCCCACAGCATTGGAGCCTCTAAACAACATTTGCAACAAGGTATTCGGCATTTTTTTCCGGAACATCCGCAATCTTTCCCATGGATCTTCTGTTAAGAAACGGTAGGCAACGTCGAACGTTGCTCCACCCCACATTTCACTTGAGAACAATTGTGGCAGGCCAGCTTCCGTCATCGCGGCAATTTTCTTAAAGTCATGGGTTCTTACACGAGTTGCCAACAAACTTTGATGGGCATCTCGGAAGGTTGTATCCGTCAGTAAGACATTGTTTTGTTGACCGATCCATTCAACGACACCCTCGGCACCTTTCGTATCTAAAATATTTTTGGCGCTGACAAAATCAGGCGTTGCTTGGATGTGTTGTGGCATCCGTGGCTCATTATAAAATGGTTTCTTTTGTTTTTCGATCCCCGGAAATCCATTGATGGTAATTTCCCCGATATACTTCATGGTTTTGTTTCCACGATCACGAATCCGAGGGAAATTGAATAGTTCCGGCGTATTGTCGATAAAGGTGGTTTTGGCTTCACCCGAACGAAAGGCTGGATGAGAAACGACATTTCGCATGAAGAGAATGTTTGTTTTTACCCCACGTACACGAAATTCTTTCAAACAGCGCATCATTTTCTGAATCGCTTGATCAAAGGTTGCCGCATGTGTACAGACTTTTACAAGCAGTGAGTCAAAATACGGGGTTACCACCGCACCTGCGTAAGCATTTCCGACATCCAAACGAACCCCAAATCCACCTGGAGAACGGTAGGTATCAATCTTACCAGTATCTGGCATAAAATTATTCGCTGGATCTTCCGTTGTCACGCGACATTGAATCGCAACCCCTTCGAAGCGAATATCTTTTTGTTCAGGAATCCCAATTTCTTTATGCAGATCCTTGCCTTGTGCAATTAGTATTTGTGTCGTCACGATATCTAAATTGGTGATCATTTCAGTGATTGTATGTTCCACTTGGACCCGAGGGTTTACTTCGATGAAGTAAAATTTATCGCCTTCAACTAAAAATTCCACTGTTCCGGCATTGATATAGCCAACATGCTTCATCAATTGAACGGCAGCTTGACAAATTTTTTCCCGTTGTTCAGTCGTCATTGACACACAAGGTGCCACTTCGACTACTTTTTGGTGACGGCGCTGAACAGAGCAGTCACGTTCAAATAGATGGACGACATTTCCGTGCGTATCCCCTAGAATTTGGACTTCAATATGTTTTGGATTACTAATATATTTTTCAACGTAAACTTCGTCACTACCAAATGCCGCTTTCGCTTCACTTTTGGCACGTTCGTAGCCATCACGTGCTTCTTTTTCATCATGAGCGACACGCATGCCTCGACCACCGCCGCCAAGAGCTGCTTTGATCATGATTGGATAGTCATGTTCGTCAGCGAATGCTAAAACGTCGTCAATCGATGCCACTGGACCGTCAGATCCGGGAATGGATTGAATCCCCGCCTCGATCGCTGCTGCTTTTGCTTTGATCTTGTCGCCAAAAATATCTAAGTGGTGAGTGGATGGTCCGATGAAAATCAAACCTTCTTCTTCACAGCGCTGAGCAAAGCTCAGGTTTTCTGATAAAAAGCCGTACCCTGGATGAATCCCTTCGGCCCCGGCTTTTTTCGCTGTGCGAATAATATCTTCAATGTCTAAATACGCATCGATCGGTCGTTTGCCTTTCCCCACTAAATACGCTTCGTCTGCTTTAAAGCGATGGACAGAGTATTCATCCTCTGCAGCATAAATACCGACTGTTTTGATTCCTAACTCCGCACATGCGCGGAAGACACGGATCGCGATTTCTCCACGATTGGCAACAAGAATTTTCTTCATCTAATCCACTCCATTCAATTGATCAATAATTCAAATAATATTGTTTCCTCTTTTCTTCGGCACTGATATTTAATACAAAACCAATACAAATCGACAGCATCAGCAAACTTGACCCACCCTGACTTAAAAACGGAAAAGTGATTCCCGTCAATGGGATCAAACCAGTGATCCCCCCTAAGTTGATGAAAATCTGAGACATAAATAATGTCCCTATGCCGATACACATCATGGAATTAAAGGGATCTCTTGAACGGATACCGACAAGAAAGATCCGTCCCACCATATAGAACAAAACACCTAAGATAATGATCGATGGGATCAAGCCTAATTCTTCCATAACGATCGAAAATATATAATCGGTGTGCGCTTCGTTTAAGAAGCCACGTTTTTGGATACTATTTCCAAGTCCGCGTCCGAAAAGCCCACCGTTGAACATTGCGTAATACCCATTAACCATTTGATGACCTGTATTGTATTCATCCGCAAATGGGTTTAAAAATGATGAGAAGCGACTATAGACATAATCAGGTAAAAGCTTTCCACCAGTTAAATTTACCAAGAAGACGATCAATGTACTGCCTACGATTCCTGCCACACCTAATATCAGGGTATACAGGTAATTCAGACCACTAGATAATAAAACGACAAAAGCCAGTAGCATGACGATCACAGCATTCCCGAAGTCGGGATAAAAGGCCATGATCCCGGTGTAGACGAAGACGATTCCGATTGGACGCCAAACCGTTTTCCAAAACTCTTGTTGGATACCTTTTTGACGATAGGAAAGAGTCACAGATAAAAACCAGATGACAATAAATTTCAAGTACTCAGCTGGTTGAATGGAAAAGCCCGCAATCGTTAACCAACCATGTGCCCCGTTTCTTCTTGGGAAAAAGAAGGCAGCGATCAATAAAAACAAAATGACGATCATGGCGATCTGGACAAATTTTTTGTTCCGAAAAACATCCGTTTTCATTTTATACATGACAGTGATTGCTACTAGACTCAACAACCAGAATATTGCTTGATTGATGACGTAAGAAGCAGCTGTGGTCGGTTGTGTGGCGGTCATCGCAACATAGGATGTGGAGCTGTAGACCATCATCAAACCCGTAACACACATCACTATATAAGGCAGTAAAATACTATAATCTAATAAATGTCTTTTCTTTACTTTTTCTGGCAAGTTTATGCCTCCTTGCCGATTTCAGGTGTCCGCTGGTCTTCATAGACCTCGCTGTACAATTGGTTCAGATCTTTTTCGAGATCCGCCATCAATTGTTGTCCTGTTTGATTATCGACGATCCCCAAGCGGATCGCAAATGCCACTTGCCGTGATAGACCATACATTTGGGTATCAACCACTTCTTCAAATGCTTTGCATTGTGCGATACATAAACTATTTTCTTGGTTTCGGATCAGCTTTTTGATTCGTTCTGCGTCATCTCTAAGCAGATCTAGCGCTTTTGTAGAATCGATGTGCTCCATTCCGGTCCCCCCATTTCTTCGTTTCACCATTATAGCATATTCTCTCTGGCTTTTGCATCATTAGATTGCATAGAAATACGTAAATAACGAACTTTAACGAGTATATTTTCAAAAAGTTCGTTTTTTAGCGAAGATCGTTCGTTTTTCCAATTTTTCATTCGTTTTATCTTCATGAATCACGCTAATATCCGTGAAACAAACGTCCGATGTGGAACATAACGCAAAAAACGTCCTTTACTAAAATTTAAGAAAAGCTGTTCTATCAACTTTTCTTAAAAATATTCCTGTTACTTTTTCCACAATTTATTTTTTAAAAAAAGAACAGGTCCAAAAGTCCCTGTTCTTTCACTTTGCATGAAAAGAAAAATCGTTTACCTTGTTTCGTCGCCGATCTTGCCATCTCCATTGATGTCCTCATCGGAAAGACGTTCGACTTCTTTAATAAAACCTTCGCTCATCTCTTGATAGTTCTGCTCACCAACGACCGCATCATCAGGAATTTGATCGACATTCGCAAAAAACTCAATATGATTGTGTAGATTTTCAAAGCGCATAGGAGCATCTCCGCCGTATTCACCATCAAGGTTGATCATTAATCGATTGACCTGCTCTGGCGCGTCTACTTCAAGAAAAGATGTTTTCGTATAAATCAGACGACGATCGTTGATGTGCTTGCCACCATTCATCATTAAAGCAACTAAGTGGACAATCTCAAAAATATTGGCCGTTTTGACAATGATCAACGAAAATTTCCCATCGTCAAGCTTTGCATCAGGCGCAATCTGTTCAAAGCCTCCCACTGAATTCGTCAGCCCTAAAAAGAACATCGACGCTCCGCCAATGTATTCTCCGTCTTCATACTTTAGATGCATTTTGATCGGTTTGACACGAGGGAGTAATTCCGCTCCTTTTGCTAGATAAGCTAAGTAGCCAAAAACACTTTTCAACTCAGAAGGAACATCATAGGTCAGTTCTGTTAAGTGTCCGCCAGCAGCGATGTTGATAAAATACGTGTTAGGTGTTTTTCCAACATCCATCTTCACCGTTTGCTGCTTCAAAATCACTTCCGCAGCTGCTTTGATATCGGTCCGAGGAATCTTTAGTGCACGTGCGTAGTCATTGGTGGTTCCTCCAGGAATGATCGCCATTTTTGGTCGCTTTTCTAAAGGAGCGATCCCATTGACGACTTCATTGATCGTGCCATCACCACCGGCAGCTACCACCAAATCAAAACCAGCTTCGCCAGCTCTTCTTGCTTCATCACGGGCGGAAAATGGTGCAGCGGTCGTGGCAAACGCACTCGCCTCATAACCGCCTCTTTCCAAAACATCTAAAATATCTGCTAAATTTTTTCGAATCAATTCTTTCCCAGATGTCGGGTTATAGATTACTCTTGCTCTTTTCATCGCTTGCCTCTTATCGCTTTGCTAGTTCTTCTTGCAACAGCTTGTTCACAACGCCTGGATTCGCTTGTCCTTTGGTTGCTTTCATGATTTGACCAACTAAGAAACCAACTGCGCGGTCTTTTCCGTTTTTGAAGTCATCGACGGATTGTTGGTTGTTATCTAATACTTCATTGATCATTGGTAGTAATTGCGCAGGATCTGATAATTGGATCAATCCTTTGGCTTTTACGACTTCTTCAGCGTCGCCGCCGTTTGTGATCAATTCTTTGAAGACTTTTTTCGCAATCTTCGAACTGATGGTGCCATCGGCGATCAAACGAATCATTCCCGCTAAATTGTCTGGGGTTAATTTTGTTTCTGGCAGTTCCAATTTTTCACTGTTCAGATACGCTGAAACTTCCCCCATCAACCAGTTAGAAGCTTGTTTGGGATCAGCACCGGCATCAATGGTTTTTTCAAAGAAATCGGACATTTCTTTTGATAAAGTCAAGACCATTGCATCGTATTCTGGTAAGCCCAATTCAGAGATGTAACGGGCACGACGTTTTTGCGGCATTTCTGGCAAGCTTTGACGTACCCGTTCGATCCATTCATCATCGATCACAAATCGTGGGATATCTGGTTCTGGGAAGTAACGATAATCAGAAGAACCTTCTTTGACACGCATCAATAAAGTTTTGCTGGTTGCTTCATCAAAACGACGAGTTTCTTGTTGGATCTCGCCTCCAGAAAGCAATACTTTGGCTTGGCGTTTTTCTTCAAATGCTAAACCTTTTTTCACGAAGGACATAGAGTTTAAGTTTTTCAATTCTGTTTTTGTTCCGAATTGTTCTTGGCCGTAAGGTCGCAACGAAATATTGGCGTCGCAACGCATGGAACCTTCTTCCATCTTCACATCAGATACTTCTGTAAACAAGATGATTGAGCGCAATGCTTCTAGATACGCATATGCTTCTTCTGGTGAACGCATATCTGCTTCGGAAACGATCTCGATCAAAGGGGTTCCTTGACGATTTAGATCAACATAAGAATAACCGCCTTTGCCGTGCATGTTTTTCCCGGCATCTTCTTCCAAATGAACTCGCTCAATGCGGATTTTTTTCTTTTTACCTTCCACTTCGATTTCAATCCACCCATCATGACCTATCGGTTGATCGAATTGTGAAATTTGATAGGCTTTTGGATTATCAGGATAGAAATAGTTTTTGCGGTCGAAATGTGTTTCTTTTGAGATTTCACAATTCAACGCAAGCGCAGCTTTCATCCCAAATTCGATAGCCGCTTTGTTCATTACTGGTAAAACACCTGGATAGCCCCAGTCGATCACATTCGTGTTGCTATTTGGTTCAGCGCCAAAGTGAGCAGGTGCTGGAGAAAAAATCTTTGATTCTGTTTTTAATTCTACGTGGACTTCAAGCCCAATGACTGTTTCGAAGTTCATGCCTTATCCCCTCCTAAAATCACTGGTTTTTTCGTGTGGAAATCAGTTGCTTGTTCAAAGGCATAAGCCGCTTTATACATGGTTGCTTCATCAAAATGTTTCCCAATGATCTGCAAGCCGACAGGCAGTCCTTCAGAAAAACCTGCTGGAATCGACATCCCTGGCAGTCCTGCTAAGTTCACAGGAATGGTTAAAATATCATTCAAGTACATAGTGATCGGATCATTGATATTTTCTCCAATACCAAATGCTACCGTTGGGGAAGCTGGGCCAATGATCAAGTCGTATTGGCTGAAGACCTTATCGAAATCTTGTTTGATCAACGTTCGTACTTGACCGGCTTTTTTGAAGTAGGCATCGTAGTAGCCAGCACTTAGTGAAAACGTACCTAACATGATCCGACGTTTTACTTCTTCCCCGAATCCTTCACTGCGCGAATTAACATAGACATCTTCTAAATTGCTGACATTTTCTGAACGGAAACCGTAACGGATGCCGTCAAAACGTTGCAAATTAGAACTTGCTTCTGAAGAAGCGATGATATAGTAAACAGCTACCCCATACTTTGAATGTGGCAAGCTGACTTCTTCCACGGTCGCTCCTAACGCACGGAAAGTGTCTGCAGCTTTTAAGATCGCTTCTCGGACGCCCGCTTGAATTCCTTCGCCTAAGTATTCTTTTGGCAAAGCAACTTTCATGCCTTTGATATCACCAGTCAGACCTGCTGTAAAATCAGGAACAGCTGCCCCGGCTGACGTACTATCTTTTGCATCAAACCCACTGATGGCATTTAATGCGATGGCATTGTCTTTCACACCACGGGTCATTGGACCAATTTGATCTAACGAAGATGCAAACGCGATCAAACCAAAACGAGAAACCCGTCCGTATGTTGGCTTCAACCCGACGATTCCATTGAAAGCTGCTGGTTGGCGAATCGAACCACCCGTATCGCTACCTAATGATAAGGGGATTTGTCCCGCTGCAACGGCAGCCGCCGAGCCACCTGATGAACCACCAGGTACTTTTGTCTCGTCCCAAGCGTTTTTTGTTTTCTTAAAGAACGACGTTTCCGTACTCGCCCCCATCGCAAATTCATCCATGTTTAACTTACCTACTGGAATCATGTCTGCTTGGTAAACTTTGTCCATGACGGTTGCATCGTAGATTGGGTCAAAGTTGCCTAAAATTTTAGAAGCAGCTGTTGTGCGTAGATCTTTGGTAACAATGTTATCTTTGATCCCAATGGGAATCCCTGCCAACACATTGCTTTCAGTGATACCTTTTTGATCGATAGCTTGCGCTAACGCATGGGCTTTTTCTTCGTTCAATGCAAGAAACGCATCAACTTTTGGCTCTGTTTCTTTAATGCGAGCAAAGGTTTCGCTCGTTAGATCTGTCGCAGTGATTTCTTTTGATACTAATAAGCTATGCAATTCTTCTAAGCTTTTATTATATAGTTCAGTCATTAGGCACCCGCCTCCCCATTGTCAATGATTGCAGGCACTTTAATAAAGCCTTCTTCAGATTCTGGAACATTTTTCATTAATTCATCACGGTCCCAGCCACCGGTCGTTACATCTTCACGCATCACATTGATCGTTTCTGCGACATTCGATGTGAATGGTACTCCTGTGGTGTCCACTTCTTCAAGTGTTTCAACCATATCAATAATTTTTCCTAGCTGAGAGGTAAACTCATGTAATTCATCGTCTGAGAATGAAAGTTTTGCTAGTTTGGCAACGTGTTTGACTTGTTCTTCGCTGATCGCCATAAAATCCTCCTCTTTCTCGTATCCGTAATCTACGTTTACGTTTTTCCAATGTATTGTATCATTTTTTTAACAAATCATGAAATAGAATTTGAAAATTATCAAATATAATTGCAAATAAATCAAATATAATTGCAAATAAAAGCAGAAATCATTTCTTTCCTCGTATTGCAGGGAAGAAATGATTTCAATTAGACAAGAAGAAACAACTGCTTCTCGTCTGTGACAATACTTAACAGTTATTGTTCTGCCGAATGACTGCCTTCGATCGCAGCCACCATTTGAGCTTCATCCCAAACGGTAACGCCTAGGGACTGGGCTTTGGTCAGTTTACTGCCAGCCTCTTCCCCGGCAACAACGATATCAGTCTTTTTCGACACACTTCCGGTGACTTTTCCACCAAGGTTTTCGATTCTTTCTTTGGCTTCTTCGCGGGTGAAATGACTCAATTTCCCTGTCAAAACGACTGTTTTCTCTTTAAATGGCGACTCCACTTCTTCCAATTGATCCGTTCTCAGCCCTAGATAAGCAAAGTTAACACCCGCTTTTTCAAGTTCATCTAAAAGGTCGTGAACTTCTTGATTGTCAAAATACGTAACGACACTTTCTGCAATTGTAGCACCAATGGTTTCCAACGAAATGATCTCTTCTTCTTTGGCTTTGCTAAGGGTCCGAAGGTCACCAAAATGTTCCGCTAAAATCCGAGCCGCTTTGGCACCAACATGACGGATGCCTAGCCCGAAAATCAAGCGCTCAACTGAATTTTCTTTGCTTTGATGGATGGCACACAAAAGGTTATTAGCTGATTTCTCTTTGATTTTATCGAGGGTCAGCAATTGTTCTTCTGTTAAAAAGTACAAGTCGGCCACATCTTTGACTAAGGATTTATCGAACATTTGCTCTAAAACACGTGGCCCTAAACCATCAATATTCATAGCATTTCGGGAAACAAAGTGGCTTAAGCCCTCTTTAATCTGCGCTGGACACTTCGGATTGATACAACGCAAGGCAACTTCTTCATCTAAATGGATCAGCTCACTCCCACATTCGGGACAATGTGTAGGCGCTTCAAAGGGTTCACTTGTTTCCGTGCGTTTTTCTTCCAAGACTTTCGCAACCTCTGGAATAATGTCCCCCGCCTTATAGATGATGACCGAATCGCCAATGCGAATGTCTTTCATTTTAATGAAATCTACATTATGGAGACTAGCACGGCTGACCGTCGTTCCAGCAACACGAACAGGAGTCATAACAGCGGTCGGTGTCACAACACCCGTCCGTCCCACGGTCCATTCGATCGTTTCGATCACTGTTTCCGCTTCTTCCGGTGGAAACTTATATGCCGCCGCCCATCGGGGTGCTTTTACGGTAAAGCCTAACGCATCTTGATCTTTAAAATTATTGACTTTGATGACTACGCCGTCAATCTCATACGGGAGCTCACTGCGCTTGTCATGAAACTCTTCGATATATGCCCACACTTCATCGATGGTGTGACACACTCTGCGTTCGTGATTTGTACGAAAGCCTAATTGATCCAGTTCATTCAATGCTGAAAATTGATCATTAGCTTCAATTGGACCAAAGTCAGCTAGTGTGTATAAAAAGGTGCTCAAGTTTCTTTGGGCTGCGATCCGAGTGTCTAATTGACGTAAGCTTCCAGCAGCTGCGTTTCTCGGATTGGCAAAAACCTCCACCCCTTCTTCTTCTCGCTGTTGATTCAATTTCAAAAACGAAGCCTTTGGCATATAGCATTCGCCACGAACTTCCAACGAGATCGGTTCTTTTAATTTCAGTGGGATCGATTTGACAGTCTTTAGGTTTTCTGTAATGTTTTCACCTACCGTACCATCTCCTCGAGTCGCTCCCCGAACAAAGCGCCCTTCTTCATATTTCAAGGAAATTGACAATCCATCGATCTTTAACTCGCAGACATAATCTACCGCTTTCCCCAATGCTTTTTGAACACGAGCATCAAAAGCCACGATTCCTTCTTTGTCAAAGACATCGTTCAGGCTATAAAGTGGGATATCATGGGTGACTTTTTCAAAGCCAGGTAAAATGATGCCGCCTACTCGTTGGGTGGGCGAGTCTTCGGTTATTAGCTGCGGATAATTGGTTTCAATTTCAACCAGTTCTGCATACAGCTGATCATAGAGATAATCTTCAACAGAAGGTTGATCTTTTACATAGTATTCGTACGCGTACTGATTTAATTGCGTACGCAGCTCTTCTGCTCGTGATTGGATTTCTTTTGAAGGGACATCCATCCTAATATCCTCCTTATTTTTCAACTTTTTCAATCGGCGCAAAGGCCGCCAACAATCGTTTGACGCCTTGTTGTGGGAACGCCACATCTAATTCGATGTCTTGCGCGCTGCCAGTCGTCCGAACGACCGTACCGATTCCCCATTTTTTATGTTGAACTTTCTCGCCTACTTGCCATGTATTACCAGCTGCAGAGGTCTGTTGCTTAGAAGCGACGGTCGTTTGACGCGGCTGTGTATAGCTCGGTTTAAAGACTTTTGGTTGAAACGGTGCAGCAGCTTTCGGTTGTGAACGCTCGCCTAATGATTGCAGCAGATCTTGTTCAATCTCCTCGATAAACCGTGACGGACGATTGTATTGGGTACGACCGTATAATGTTCTGGAAAAAGCGTTGGTCATAAAGAGCTCTTCCTCAGCACGAGTGATTCCCACATAAGCAAGGCGCCGTTCTTCTTCGAGTTCGCTTTCTTCCATTAAAGCCCGAGAAAGCGGGAAGATATTTTCTTCCAAACCAATCAAGAATACCACTGGAAACTCCAGTCCTTTTGCAGCATGCAAGGTCATCAACGTCACTTGACTACTTTCTTCTTCATAACTATCGACGTCTGACAATAAAGCTAAGTCATTTAAGAAAACACTCAACTTCTCATCTGGTGCATCTGCATCGTCTTCGTTTTGCGCCTCAAATCGTTTATCGAATTCTTGGGTAACCGATAAAAATTCTTCCAGGTTTTCAAGTCTAGCTTGTGCTTCTAAATTATTCTGGTTGACTAACTCTTGACGATAACCCGTCTTTTCTAATATTTCTTTCGTCAGTTCAGTTACTGAGAGGTAAGGAACCATTTGGGCGAAGCCATCCATCATCATCCCAAAGCTTCCTAATTCTTTGCCGGCCTTTCCAGAAATATTCGCCAACTCGACGTTCATGGCTGCTTCTAGCAATGACCACTCATGAAGATTCGCAAAATCTCGTAGTTTTTCGACGGATGTCGCACCGATCCCACGTTTTGGTACATTGATGATTCGTTCCAAGCTGATGGAATCACGAGGATTGGCGATCGCCGATAAATAAGCCAAAATATCACGGATTTCTTTGCGGTCATAGAACTTTCTGCCGCCGACCATCGTATAAGGAACGTTGGCTTTTAAAAGCATTTCTTCAATGATCCGTGACTGGGCGTTGGTCCGATACAAAATCGCAAAATCACCGAATTTACGGTTCTTTTCTGCAATTTGTTTCTGCATTTCACTGACGATAAATCGCGCCTCATCTCGTTCACTATCCCCGCGATAATAAGTGATTTTTTCCCCATCACGATTTTCTGTCCACAGATTTTTGTCTGGGCGGTTGCGGTTATTTTTGATTACTTGGTTTGCCGCATTTAAAATCGTTTGCGTTGAACGATAGTTTTGCTCTAACAAAATCGTCGCGGCATCCGGATAGTCTTTTTCAAAGTCTAAAATATTTTGCATGTTGGCACCACGCCAACCGTAAATACTTTGGTCCGCATCCCCAACAACACAAAGATTTCGAAAACGAGCGGCCATTAAATTGACCAGCGTGTATTGGGCGTGGTTGGTATCTTGGTATTCATCGACATGGATATAGTGGAATTTCCGTTGGTAAAATTGCAGCGCATCTTCATTGTCTTGGAAGAGGCGGATCGTATTCATGATTAAATCATCGAAGTCCATGCATTGATTATTACGCAGCTCTTTTTGATATTTTTCATAACAACGACCTACGATTTGCTCAAAGAGACTACCTTCCATGGCTTGGTAAGCTTCAGGTGTCAACAGCTCATTCTTTGCATGAGAGATCGTTCCCAAAATAGAACGAGGATCATATTTTTTGGGATCGATATTCAATTCTTTTAATACTCGTTTCATCAGCGTATTTTGCTCAGAAGAATCAATGATAGTAAAATTCTTCGAATACCCGATTCGATCAACATCCCTGCGCAAAATTCTGACACACATCGAGTGGAAGGTTGAAACCCAAACGTCTTCACCACCCGATCCTAATAGTTGACTGACCCGTTCTTTCATTTCACGTGCCGCTTTATTCGTAAATGTGATGGCTAAAATATTCCATGGATTTACATTTTTTTCTTCTATTAAATAGGCGATTCGGTGGGTTAGGACACGGGTCTTCCCGCTTCCTGCACCTGCCATCAGCAGCAACGGTCCTTCCGTATGCATAACGGCTTCTTTTTGCCGTGGGTTCATGCGTTCAAGTAATTCACTTTTGGATGACATGATTTTAAACATCCTTTCTTTCTCAATCTTCTCAATTATAGCATTATCCGGGAAAGGGGAAAACCGAACGCTTTGAAAACTTTTAATTAAAAGCGCTTTGATTTTAGTACTCACGATGCCATCAGTTTTGAAAGAAAAAAGTCAGTCTATTGTTTGTTTACATAATAAAAAGGCTGTAAACTTACAGCCTTTTTATTATGTCTATTGCAAGAGATCAGCTAAAGTATTTCTCTACTAGCTTTTCATTCACATAGATTGACACTTGGCCATCATTTACCGGGAAAAGTCCTTTTCCGGTATCATCTAAGACAACTTTCGCTTCATTATTTCTCAATATATCTACGAATGTCTCTCCACCATGGATCGCGCTGATGGTCATTTCTTTTTCCGCACCTTGAGCATTGGTCATCACGACCGCCAATCCAGAAAGTTCGTGTTCATAATCCCCCGTTAATACCCAACCAATACAATTAGAATCATCAAAATAGTCCACTTGATTCCCAAATGCAAGCTTCTCTCGAAGTTTTAACATATGGATCAAAGCATCACCAACAGGAGCGATTTCTTGCGCTGGGATTCCGAATAAGTCACCCCAGAAAACAACCGGTACACCCGCTTTTCGTAAAAGGATCAATGAATAAGCATGGACTTTAAACCAACCGTCTATCCAAGATTGTAAACTTTGACCAACCTGTGTATCATGATTGTCCACAAAAGTCACGGCATAATCTTCGCGCGCGGCAGTCAGTGTACCGGCAAAAATTTGACTCATATCATATTCGCCATTTGAGTGAGATGCTTCATATAAATTATAGTGCAAAGGCACATCGAATAAATAAATCAGATTTCCTGAAGAATCTAAATACTCTTCTAATTTTGGCAGATCCCCTGACCAATATTCTCCGACAACAAATAGTGGTTTGCCTTTTTCTTCCCGACGATTCAAGATCCAATCTGCGTAATAGTTGAACTCAATGTGTTTCACCGCATCTAAGCGATAGCCATCAACACCAGTCAGCTCTTGGTACCATTGCCCCCATTTATTGAGCTGTTCCACCGTTTCAGGATTTTCCATGTCCAGATCACAACCCATTAAGTAGTCATAATTGCCCATCTCATCATCCACTTGGCTTTCCCAGCCCTTATCAGCGAAGTTAAAAATCCCGTGGTCTTTGTTACGGTCATCATAATCAACACCAGAAAAATTATGCCACGTCCAAACGTAATCATTGTACGTCCCTTGACGTCCTGGGAATGTGAACTTGGTCCAGGCTTCGATTTCTTCCTCATCACTGATCGGTTCATTACGGTTTTCGGTATTGTATTTAACCGCTGGAACGACTTCTTTTTCATCGGCACCAATCAAGTGATTGAAAACGATGTCGGCATAAACCTCTATTCCTTGTTCTTGCAGTGCTTTGATGGCTTCTAAGTATTCATCCTTTGTCCCATATTTTGTTGGCACCGACCCCTTTTGATCGAATTCGCCTAGATCATAATAATCATAGACACCATATCCAACGTCTTCGGACCCAGCTGTCCCTTTATAGGCAGGCGGCAGCCAAATTGCGGTAAATCCATACTCTTTGATTTCTTTACTCATTTCTTTCAATTTGTTCCAGTGTTGGCTATCTGCCGGCAGGTCCCATTCGAACCCTTGTAAAATGACTTTGTTATTCATTTATTTATCCCCCCTTAATTCAATTAAGCCAAATAATAGTAAAAATTGTCAAATATAAGGACAGCAATCTCAGGAAAATGAAGGTTAGCATGACCGTTTGTGACCGATTTCTATTATTCACGCTTTCATTTTGAATGTTTTTTACTGTTTATGATTGATTTTGAATGAATCATATGTTACTATGGCAGGTGAAGAGGTGATGTAAATGCTTACAGAGGAGCGGCATCAAGCGATTTTGGCACGATTAGAGCAAGAGGAGATCGTCAAAGTCAGTGAACTGATCCAACTGCTGGATGCTTCAGAATCAACGATCCGCAGAGATCTCCAAGAACTGGAAGATAAAGGGTTTCTAGTTAGAATTCACGGCGGGGCCAAAAAAAGCCAGCAATTAGGTTTTGAACCCAACATGTCTGAAAAAAAAGCGAAATTTCAAACAGAAAAACAAAAAATTGCTCGCGCAGCCGCACAAACGATCAAAAATGGTGAAGTCATTTATCTAGACGCAGGAACAACGACCCTTGAAATGATTCCTTTCTTATCGTCCATCACAGCGCTGAAAGTTGTCACGAACTCCGTCAAGCACGCTTCCCTACTGATTGATCACGGGATCGACACCATGATTTTAGGGGGAACCATTAAGATAGCTACGAACGCTGTTTTAGGAATCAATGCCGGTGAACAGTTGCGTAAATTGCGCTTTAACCGCTGTTTTATGGGCATGAACGGTGCTCATTCGGAAGCTGGTTTCACCACACCCGATCCTGAAGAAGCCCTGATCAAGCAGATTGCACTAGAGCACAGTCAACAAGCCTATGTCTTGCTAGACCATTCCAAGTTTCAGCAAACAACTTTTGCTCAAGTTGCTTTTATTGAAGGTGCAACGATCATCACCGATTATTGCCCAAAAAACTATTTAGCGAAATTCAGAGCAAAAACAACCATTATGGAGGTAATACAATGATTTACACAGTAACACTCAATCCATCGATCGACTTTATCGTCCACGTCGATCATTTGGAGATCGGTACCCTTAATCGAATGAAACAAGACTTTAAACTACCTGGTGGCAAAGGAATCAATGTCTCACGGATTTTGAAGCGAATTGGCATCTCCTCGACTACCCTTGGTTTTGTTGGCGGATTTACTGGTCGTTTTATTGAAGAGTGGCTGACCAAAGAGGAAATCAACAGCAATTTTACGCAAGTCGCTGCCGATACCCGGATCAATATCAAATTAAAATCCGGCGAAGAAACAGAAATCAACGGCCTTGGTCCAGTCATTCAAGAGCAAGAAATCGCTGAATTGAAACACCAATTAGCCGCTCTTTCTGCCGAAGACATCGTCATCCTATCAGGAAGTAAACCAGCTGGTCTTCCAGCCGACTTTTATAAAGAATTGATCAAAATCGTTAAAGAAGCTGGTGCAGAATTTGTCATTGATACGACTGGTGCGGAACTATTTGATGCCTTATCCGATCAGCCTTTGCTGATCAAACCAAATAATCATGAATTAGCGGAACTTTATGAGACTTCTTTTTCAACGATCGAAGATATCTTGCCTTATGGCCAAAGAATGCTAAAGGATGGCGCTAAAAATGTCATCGTCTCTCTAGGTGGTGATGGTGCCCTGCTCTTTACTGGCAATGAGATCTATCGCTCCAATGTGTTGAAACGACCTTTGAAAAATTCAGTTGGCGCTGGAGATTCCATGATTGCTGGATTCATTGGGCGTTACGCAAAGACCAAAGATGTGGTTGAAGCATTCAAATGGGGGGTCGCTTGTGGCAGTGCCACTGCGTTCTCAGATGATTTAGCTGAGGCGTCATTTATCGAAGAATTACTACCGGAAGTCATTATTAAACAAGTGAATCTATAGGAGGATGGAAAAATGAAAATCAATGAGTTGATGCTGAAAGATGCCATGATCATGGACTTGCAAGCAACAGACAAAAAAGGTGCCATTGATGAAATGGTAGCAAAATTATATGCTGTCGGACGGATTTCAGATGTCGAAATCTACAAAGAAGGAATTCTTGCCCGAGAAGCCCAAACCTCAACAGGGTTAGGTGACGGCATCGCAATGCCCCATGCCAAAAACAGTGCAGTCAAAGAAGCGACGGTTTTATTCGCAAAGAGTAATGCGGGTGTCGACTATGAGGCGTTAGATGGACAACCAACGTACCTCTTCTTTATGATCGCAGCACCAGAAGGAGCAAATGATACTCATTTACAAGCGTTAGCAGCTCTATCTCGCTTATTGATCGATCCAGATTTCGTTGCTAAACTAAAAACAGCGACAACTGCTGATCAAGTACAACAACTTTTCTCAGAAGCTGAGGCACAGCAAGAAGCCGATGCTTTAGCAGAAGAAGCGGCAAACCAAGAAGCAGCACCTGCTAGCGAACGTCCCTATATCGTCGCAGTTACAGCTTGCCCGACAGGGATCGCCCACACCTACATGGCAGAAGATGCTTTGAAAAAGAAAGCCAAAGAACTTGGTGTTGACATCAAAGTCGAAACAAATGGTTCAGAAGGAATCAAAAATCGTTTAACAGAAGCTGATATCGCCCGAGCTGCTGGTGTGATCGTAGCTGCCGATAAAAAAGTTGAAATGGATCGCTTTGACGGCAAACATTTAGTAAACCGTCCTGTGAGCGATGGTATCCGTAAAACCGAGCAATTAATCAATGAAGCATTGAGCGGAACTGCTCCTGTTTTTCACGGTAGTGGCCAAGCTTCTGATAAAGAGGACGCTTCTGCTGATGGTTCAGTCGGTCAACGAATCTATAAAGATTTGATGAATGGTGTTTCTCACATGTTACCATTTGTTATTGCCGGTGGAATCATGATCGCTATTTCCTTCATGGTGGACCAGTTCATGGGTGTCCCTCAAGATGCCTTGAGTCAATTAGGAAACTACAACCAAGCCGCTTCTTGGTTCAATCAAATCGGTAGCGCGGCATTTGGTTTTATGTTACCTGTCTTAGCTGGTTTCATCGCTTCAAGTATCAGTGACCGACCTGGATTGATCGTCGGTTTCGCAGCAGGTGCCCTAGCAAATACGGGTGGTGCTGGATTCTTAGGAGCATTGATTGGCGGTTTCTTAGCTGGTTATGTCATCAAGTTCTTGCGTTCATTATTCAAAGGTTTACCAAAATCATTAGAAGGAATCAAAACGATCCTTTTCTACCCTGTTTTCGGCCTATTGATCACTGGCTTCTTGATGTTACTGATCAACGTGCCAATGAAAGCCATCAATGACGGTTTGAATAGCTTCTTGACTGGTTTAAGTGGTACCAACGCCGCTTTACTTGGTGCTTTGTTAGCAGCAATGATGGCAGCCGATCTAGGTGGCCCAATCAACAAAGCCGCTTATGTTTTCGGTACTGCAACATTGGCAACGACCGTTGCTGAAGGTGGTAGCGTCGTGATGGCATCTGTAATGGCGGGCGGAATGGTTCCTCCATTGGCAATCTTTGTCGCAACGTTATTGTTTAAAAATAAATTCACCAAAGACCAAAAAGAAGCTGGTTTAACAAACATCGTCATGGGGCTATCCTTCGTCACAGAAGGTGCGATCCCATTTGCAGCAGCAGATCCATTGCGGGCGATCCCAAGCTTTATCGTTGGTTCTGCACTGACTGGTGCGCTTGTCGGTGCCTTTGATATCCAATTAATGGCACCACATGGTGGGATCTTCGTTGTTCTATTATTATCTAAACCAATTTTGTTCTTGCTATTCATCTTAATCGGTGCGATCGTTTCTGGCGTTGTATTCGGTTTGTTGAAAAAAGCGCCTGAACAAGCTGCCTAATTGAAAAGACCCGCAAGATCCTCGTGATCTTGCGGGTCTTTTTCATTCTTGATTGGTAAAGAGCTGCTGTTCGACTAGCTTTTGGGTATTCATAAAATACACTCGTAGTTTTTTCCCATCCTTCTTTAGGTTAACCCACGTATATTTGCGCGTGCGGTGCAAATAGCCAAAATGAACATCCGGCATCGCTGCTTTCAATCCGTCTATCGGCAGCTCCTTCAAGGCTGTTTCTGGTAAATAAAATTGTAAGCAAGCTGTATAGTCTTTAAAGCGATCCTCTGAGTAATCAATTTCGAGGTGATTCCGAATATAAAAGGCATATGCCTCAATTCCATCATCTATAGTCAATTCCGGTTTTAATACAATATAATCCATCATGCGCAACCGGTCTTGGTCGATCCAAGGAAAATACGCTTGTGCATTCAAGTAACCTTTCACCCGTCGCTCCTGGTACTCTTCGTTCACCAAATCGAAGCTTCGAGTGACGAAATGTGTCGCGTTACGCTTAGTCGTCGGCTGCAGCCGATCATTTTGGTACTGGATGGTTTGGATCAATTGGTCGCCAAAGGCGTACTCAATATATGGTTCCCTCAAAATACCGACGCCATTATCCCATGTCAATTGATCGATCCCAGTTTGATCGCGAAACAAACGCTGGTATGAAAGATTCAACTCGTGATCCCACTGAAACGGATCGCGATACAATTCCACCATCACGATTCCCTGATCTCTAACTTGGACCTGCTCGACTTGTTGCGCATCCGTAATGATCACCTGAGGAATAATACGGGCATAGAATACCGAAAAGTACATTCGCCAACAAGAGGTCAGTGTGTAGCCATTGTAAAAAACATCGTACCCAGCAAATTGATTGCAATCAATAACGATCTCTTGTTCAAAATTTTTCCGCTTCGGTAACGCGTTGATTTCAGCAATCGATTGAAAATTTTGTCTTTTCTCGATTCGCTCGACGTTATGCATCAGGTACTCATCATATGAACGCAAATAGCCAAACAATCCATCTCTTTGCATCGTTTCATCGAAGTAACTTAAAATCACTGTTTTCTGTGTGGAAAATACGTCTTTCGTAAACAGGTGCCGTTGTAAAACAGCCTCTTGAATGATATGGATACTGGACTCATTTTGGCCGTCCGTCACAATCAATTCAGTATTGATTTCTTCAGGGGCGCTATGCAGCAGTTGACTGACCTCATCAAAATCATAAGATTTCTTTTCTTGCTGATTGTAATAGTATTCCGTCGGCTGATAGCTAAGACGAACCAAAGCGAACCAATTTTCAATCAACAAACGTAACTGTGATGCTTCCATTTGTGTCGATTGTAGAAAGCCGTAAATTTTTTCAGTTTTGATCATCGCTATCCCTCTTTTCTATCCCCTTTCTTTAATTATAGTAAAGGGAGAAACGATTGAACACTATTTCGCTTTTTTTTGGTGAAATCTACGACCGTTCGTGGTAAACTAAAGGCGCTTGGAGGTGAACCTTATGGGCTTAAAATTCCAACGAGAAGACTCGCTAGATAAAATGTTTGATGATTTTGCCTTTCTTCCCGATAACGACAAAGACAATAAAAAGCAGGAAAAGGACATTGAGCGTTTCTTAAAAAACGAACCTGATGATGAAAAAGAGCAAAAAAAAGCAAATAATATAAAAAAAGCAGACTAACAAAAAAGGCACAGGACTGTGAGGTCCTTGCCTTTTTTACCTTTTAAGCTAAGAAATGAGCGACCAAATCAACTTATCTGGGAGAATTAGAATCTGATCCTCCTTCTCACATTACAACTCTTCATATAAAACACTTTGCCGTAAGCGAATCAAGCCGATAATCACCAGACAAAGAATGAAAACGACGCCTGCTAGGATCGTGACCACAAAGCCAGCTACCACGATTGGGGATTGAGTAAAGCGAATCATTGGTTCAAAAAAAGTGGTTTTGATCAAATCCGGGATGTCTGTCGCTAGCAGTTGCTGAATCGCATGATTGAAATCCTTTGCCGTTGCACTCGATGGCAAAACAGCCATAAAACTCCCTACACCATAATTTGCAACTCCAATCCATGCAACAGCAACATTTCCTAATGCAAGTAATCCGATACCAACATTTCCAACAACAACCGATCCAACGGCGATATTTCCTATACCAACGAGCAAGGCAAAACAGAAATGACCAAAAGCGAACGCGCCGATGCTGATGGTCCCGATTGCCAACGCGCCAAAGGACATAACACCGATCGATAGCAGTCCCAAACTGATAAGCCCCATAGCAATGACCCCTTTGGCTTTAACGCCAAGACAGAACCAGCCAGACGCAGTGGGTACCTCTTTCATCAGAACAAAAAACTCTCGAACGCTCGTCACTTGATTCAGTAATAAGAATAAATTGGGAATCAAAATGTGCATTAACGGAAGCCGTAGAACCCTCCGTTCACTTTTGTATTCATAATAGTAGGTTTCTTTCTTTTCTTTTAATAGCTCTTCCACTGGAGTGCCTAATATATCGGCGAGACGAACCAATGTCTCGATGTCTGGCAACCCATTTCCTCGTTCCCATTTTGAAATGGCCTTATCAGAAACAAATAACCTCGCAGCTAATTCCTTCTGGGTTAAGTTATGTCTTGATCGATACTCTTTTAATTTTTTACTTAATGTTTCATGCATTCGACCACACCTCCTTGTTACAAGTTTAACAAATATTAAGGAGATTTTCGCTAAAATTGGGCAAATTTGGCACTCTACGCTCCGTAGAATAGCCTAAATCCCCAATTTTTACTTTTAAAAAGCAAAAAAACGAAGGGAGCGACTTGCTCGCTTCGTTTCTTTATTCAAAATTATTTGATTGCTGCTTCGATGGCTTTCCATGCTTCTTCTTTTCCTTGTTTGGTAATGGAAGAAAAAAGAATGAACGTATCAGCTGGATCAAAGGACAACGCTTTTTTGATCATACTTTCATGCTTATTCCATTTCCCACGAGGGATTTTGTCTGCTTTGGTGGCAACAACGATCACAGGGATCTCATAATACTTTAAAAATTCATACATTTGAACATCTTCTTGGGAAGGTGCATGGCGCAAATCTACCAAAGATACTACTGCTCGCAGCTGCTCTCTTTGTTCGAGGTACGTTTCAATCATTTTTCCCCATTTTGCTCGCTCGGTTTTTGATACTTTTGCATAGCCATAGCCAGGGACATCGACAAAATGCAGCGTATTTTCAATCAAATAAAAATTCAATGTTTGGGTTTTCCCCGGTTTTGACGAGGTTCGGGCTAAGTTTTTACGGTTAATCAATGTATTGATAAAGGAAGATTTACCGACATTGGAGCGCCCTGCTAAGGCAATCTCCGGTAAGGGTGTATCTGGGTATTGTGCTGGTGAAACAGCACTAATGACGATCTCAGCTTCATGTACTTTCATTGGATCGCTCCTTTTCATTTTTTTCAAAAAGAAAGCCGGATAGCAATGAAACTATCCGACTTGGTCTCGATTAGACTGCTTTTTTTGTCTCTTCATTGTAAATGATTTTTGGTTCGCCAAGTCCTTTCGCAGCTTCTTCCGTAATAGTGACTTTTTGAATCGACTCATCAGAAGGAACATTGAACATGACTTCCATCATGATATTTTCGATGATCGAACGTAATCCACGAGCACCGGTGTTTCGCTCAATTGCTTGCGCAGCAATCGCACGTAAAGCCTCTGGCTCAAATTCGAGTTCTGTGTCATCTAATGCCATCAATTTTTGATATTGTTTGACAAGGGCATTTTTTGGTTCAGTCAAAATATGCACTAAATCATCTACCGTCAATTTCTCTAAAGCAGCCATCACTGGCAAACGGCCGATAAATTCAGGGATCAAACCGAATTTAAGCAAGTCTTCAGGAATGATCTGTTGCATCACGCTCTCGCCTTCTTCAAGACGTTTGTTGTTTGTACCAAACCCAATGGTTTTTTCACCTAAGCGGTTTTTAACAATTGTTTCGATCCCGTCAAACGCCCCACCAACGATAAAGAGAATATTGGTCGTATCGATTTGGATCATCTCTTGATGCGGATGTTTCCGTCCCCCTTGAGGCGGCACACTAGCAGTGGTTCCTTCTAGGATTTTCAGCAAAGCTTGCTGAACACCTTCACCGGAGACATCACGAGTAATCGATACATTTTCACTCTTACGGGCGATTTTATCGATCTCATCAATATAGATAATCCCTTTTTCAGCCATTTCTACATTATAATCAGCAGCTTGTAAAAGCTTCAAAAGAATATTTTCCACATCTTCACCGACATAGCCGGCTTCTGTTAAACTGGTTGCATCAGCGATTGCAAAAGGCACATTCAGTGAACGTGCTAGCGTTTGTGCCAAAAATGTTTTACCTGAACCTGTTGGCCCGATCAAGCAAATATTGCTTTTCTGTAACTCCACATCTTCAGCTGTCGTTTCTACATTGACCCGTTTATAGTGATTATAAACCGCTACAGCCAATGTTCGTTTGGCACGATCTTGTCCAATCACATATTCATTGAGGACATTCAATAGTTCTTGCGGTTTCGGCACTTCGGTAAACTCCCGAACTGCTTCTTCGTAAAACTCTTCATCAATGATTTCTTTGCACAAATCAATGCACTCATTACAGATATAGACCCCAGGCCCTGCAACGATCTTTTTCACCTCTTCTTGCGTTTTTCCGCAAAAAGAACAACGAACAGCTTCATTACCGTTTGTATTATCGTACATACTGTTCACCCCTTGAAAATTTTCCAACCTATTTAAAGGAGTGGAATTTGGTTTACTAACTTTGCAGTCTTAAACAATCATATCATAACTTTTTTGAAAGAAAAAGTCATTTTTACTTTGCCTAACGTTTTCTTATCATTTGTTAGTAATTCCGAAATATCCCCTATTTACTCCCATGAAAAAACGGCCAACACCACTAGATGTTCGCCGTTTTTAAGAGTTTTGACTACGCTTCTTTTGCAGTGCCTGTTACAAGTTCAACTGCTTTTTTCATTGTAATATCGTGTTTCAACATGTCTTCTGTTAAGACGCGTTTGATTTGATCCACTGGCATATTGTAAGCTTCAGAAAGTTCTTTGATTTCTTTTTCGATATCTTCTTCTGTTGCTTCCAAACCTTCTTCTTTAGCGATTGCTTCAATGACAAGGTTTGTTTTCACGCGTGTTTCTGCTTCGCCTTCAAATTGTGTGTGAAGATCTGCTTCAGTTGAACCAGTTAATTGATAATACATTTCAGGTGAGATTCCTTGACGTTGCATATTGTTCAAGAACTCATCCATTGAACGGTGTACTTCATCATGTACCATTGAATGTGGTAATTCAACGATTTCTGCGTTTTCAACTGCTTGACGGATCGCAGCTTCATCTTTTGCATCTTCTGCTGCTTTTTCTTTTGTTTCAGTCAATTCAGCACGATATTTTTCTTTTAATTCCGCTAATGATTCAACGCTGTCATCAACGTCTTTTGCGAATTCATCATCTAATTCAGGAAGTTCTTTTGCTTTTACTTCGTGAACCGTTACTTTGAAGACTGCTTCTTTACCAGCTAAATCTTCTGCTTGATAATCTTCTGGGAAAGTCACGGTAACGTCTTTGCTATCGCCAGCTTTTGTTCCTACTAATTGTTCTTCAAAACCAGGGATGAATGAGTTTGAGCCAAGTTCAAGTGAGTAGTTTTCACCTTTGCCGCCTTCAAATGTTTCTTCTCCTAAGAAGCCTTCAAAGTCGATAACGACTGTGTCGCCATTTTCAGCTGCTTCGTCTTCTTTGATAACTAATTCAGCTTGTGCTTCTTGTTCGCGTTTGATGCGTGCATCAACGTCTTCTTCTGTTACTTCACGGTCTTGTTTTTCAACAGTTAAATCTTTGTAATCACCAAGTTTTACTTCAGGTTTTACAGTAACTTCTGCTTTGATTACCCAGTCTTGACCTTTTTCCATGCTGTCAACGTCGATTTTTGGTTGCGAAACAGGATCGATCCCTGCTTCTTTTACAGCAGCTTCATAAGCTTCTGGAAGAACAGCGTTCAATGCATCTTCATACAACGCTTCTTCGCCGTACATACGGTTAAATACTTGGCGTGAAACTTTCCCTTTACGGAAGCCAGGTACGTTAAGATTGCCTTTCACTTTATTGAATGCAGTCGTCAAGCCTTTTTGGATTTCCGCTTGAGCGATCGTAAATGTCAAAACACCATCATTGGTGCCTGTTTTTTCCCATTTTGCAGTCATTTATTTCCCTCCGAATATTAATTGATTTACATATGAAATAGCTTCATGCATACCTTTAAATAGTACACTAACGTTGTTTAATTGTAAACATTTTACCATGAAAGTTGCGAATTTTTCTTTCAGCGAATGCTCAAACGTAGGATATTACGCAAGTGTCGTTTGCGTTCTTCTATTTCATTGTCTGCTTTTGGCTGTTCTTTTTCTTCAAATAACCCGCGATAATCTTCAATGTAGCTTGCCACCCATGCGCTTGCCTCTTCTTTTGCCGGTAAAAACGGGTAACTTATCGCTAAATGATCATCGATTTCTGCTGAGACACTTTCCGCTAAAATCGGGTCCTCTTGGGCGATCGTTTCTTCGATCGCTTTATGGATCGCTTTAACAGCGTCATCCTCCTGTAAAAGTTTCAATTCTTTCGGAACGATTTGCTGCATATTCCCAAGGTAATCGATTAGGTCAAAAGGTTCGTCCACTTCAAGACGCACGAGCTCATCCACTAATTTAGGTAGCAAATACGGATTTTTGATGGAAGCCAACGTGTCATGCATCAGCGAGATAAATTGTGATTTGGTAATTGCTTGGGTAAAAACGTGCCACTCTGTTGCACTCACCGGTTGATTGGCTTCATCTAATGCGCGTAAATGCTTGCGTTTCCCATGAAAATCTTCCAATCCTAAAATTTGTTGTACTTCTTCTACTTTAGCTAGTTCACTAGCCAACTGTTCCTGATAGCGTTTTGGAATTTTTGTTTTCTGACCTAATGTAAGCCAGCGCCGAGTTTTTAAGTATTGACCATCCAAGATCAGCAGATGACCAATTTGTAAAAAACCATCAGTTTGTTTCAAATAATCATCTAGATAGTCTTCCGCAAGATCTAACGCTTTGGCAAAATCATTCAGCTGTTGCAAGCATTCCACGAGCCATTGATTGATCTCAAAACTGGCGTTTTTTTGATAAAGTTCATTGTACAAACGAAAAGCCTGCAAAAACTCTTTTGACTGGTAGGCTTTTTCTGCCGCCAGACGAAGCCGCTCATTTGGTCCCGGGAAATCAATCGTCTCACCCATTCACGACCCCTCCTTTACTAATTGCTTGATCTGCTAGTTAGTTTTGTGCACCAATCATTACGTGATTGGCATCCACCTGTTTATTAAAGGCCTTGATCAAATTGATGGTTATCACACTTGTTTCTGCAAAATAATCCGCAGCCTGCTGCTTATTTTTATTAAAGACGATTGGTAAATAACCGAGATAAAAGAAAACATTGAATTGCAGCACATAGCGCCCGCAAAGTTCGCGGATCAAGACCGTTTGCCAACTGAGTTCTTCTTCTACAAAAGAAATAACGCGGATGCCAAAGAGCATTTTCCCAATTGTTTGGCCATGATTCAGCTTCGTCATCAGAACAAAATAGCCCAGATAGATCGCTAAGGCACAGACGTTGTAAAGTCCAAACCGCTGGTTAGTTGCCGTTAGATTCGCTAGATTATAGATACTGCCGATCGCTATTTGCGTGATTGCCCGGATCACTAGAAGATCCACTAAAAAAGCAAACAGACGTATCCAAAAACCGGCAAAAAAGTAGCTAGGAAAGTCATTAAAGAACCGTTTGTCTTCGGTCTGTTTTTCAGGTTCTTCAAAATGCTGCCACGCTTTTTGTCTTTCTTCGATTTCACTTTGGTTATACTCTTCTTCTTGAAAAGACGTCAAGACTTGTTGATAAAAATCATCGGGATGGTTTACTTGTGCGTTCTTCATCGCTTTGCTGGCGTTTACTGGTTCGGCTGTTTCTGAAACCTGCGCTTCAGTTCGTACATCCGTATGACCAGTTGACGGTGTGGAGGTTTCGCGCTGTTCCCTTTGATCGATTGATGTACTTGTGTGATTGTCATCCGTTGACGATGCGGCAGCGGAATACTTGTTTTTCTCTGTCATAGTTATTCACCTCCATAGTAATAAAGAGGTTTAGGGGCATCGCTTGTTCCTAGGCTTTCCATCAATTGGATCACTCGTTCTGTATTTGATTCTTTTAGTCCTTGCAGTTCGGCTAAACTTGAACCTAACCAAGTAGAAGCAAATCCAGTAGATGAAACGTCATAGCTGAAAATCTCTGCATCTTCCAAGCCTAGATCTGCTTGCATTGCTGCTAATGTATCTTCAGGAAAACCGATTTCATCCACTAAGCCAACAGACACTGCTTGCTGACCATCATAGATGCGGCCATCAGCGATCTTTCTAACGGCTTCTTCTGTCATGCCGCGTCCTTCAGCCACAATTTTAACGAACCGACCATAAGCATTGTCGACATAGGTCTGCAAGACTTCTTTATCGGCTTCTGTTGGCTCTCTCGTTGCTGAACCTACATCTTTTAGTGCACCACTTTTATACGTATTGTCTTCGATCCCTAGCTTTTCGAATAAGCCGGCATAGTTGAGCCCCGACATGATCACTCCGATCGAACCGGTAATCGTTTCATCCGTTGCGAAAATTTTATCAGCACCTGCCGAAATATAATAACCGCCACTGGCTGCCATGTTTTTCATACTGACATACATCGGAATCCCTAACTCTTTGATTTTTGCTAATTCACGAGCAATCTCGGCACTTTCATAGACGCCGCCTCCTGGGGTATTGACTTCCATCAAGATGCCCCCAATAGTTGGATCTTCTTGGATCATCCGTAGTTCTTCTAAAAATCGCTGATGATCATAAGATTCTGTTGTGAATAAGCCGCCACTGGAGCTGCTGGCGATCGTTCCTTCTAAAGATAAGCGAACAATGCGATTGTCTTGATCTCCGGCAACTAACGTTGTCTCTTCGATCGCATTACTTCCGTAGAACAAAGCATTTAAACCTTGCAGCGTTTGAGTTTCCTCTTGCTCTGGACGATTTGTGATTACTGAAAAAACCCCCGAGCAGATAAATAACCCTGCTGCGATCGCCGCTGCGATCCATCTTCTTTTATTCATTTTCCCACCTAACTTTTCACCTTTCCCATAATTTAGTATAGATTTTTGATGACGATCACTGCTTCTTCGTCTCCAACCGCATCAAATTTCTCGCTTTTTTCAGCTAAAACGTAGCCGCCAAAAAATTCCTTTGTTAGTTCATCCTGGACTTTGAATGTTTGCGCGGTTTCCACGGTGACTGATCCGGGTAAAATTTCTTGCAAGCTGTCCCAGCCCGTATCCAACATGACCTTTGTTTCATCTGTGACATTAGGATCTTTTTCTATCGCAGCTACTATTTTCTTTAGCTCTGAAAAAGTCATACAATTTACAAATTCTGGCATTTCATTCCCTCACTTTCTTACTTTTTTATTGTAGCGAACTTAAAAAAAAAAGCATAGCTTTATGAGGAAATTTCTTGGGAATCTTATTCGACAAAGCTATGTCAGCTATTTTGATTCCCTATAGACTGGTTCAAATCAACCTTACCAATAACTATACCAATTATTTTCATATAACTTACAGTTGACAGAAACAGGAATAAATATTATGATATTGCTTGTATTTCTATAAAATATTTCACAAGGAGGATAGATAGACCAATATGGATAGCGCCTGATCTGGAAACAGATGACGAGGAAAGAGTTTATCGAAACATTCGGCGGATGACTCTAGGGACTGCACTCTACAGGCAAGAACAAATCTCATCGTAAGATGATGACAAAGACTTGCTGCGCAGATAGAAATACATAATGCCAAACTAAATTTTTTGAAAGTAGGATTATCATTATGTGTGGAATTGTAGGAATCGTAGGAAAATCAAATGCAGAACGAATTATTTTAAACGGATTGGAACGCTTAGAGTATCGGGGCTATGACTCAGCAGGCCTTTATGTCGCTGATCGGACTTCGGATCATTTAGTGAAAGCCCAAGGAAGAATCAAAAACTTGGAAGAAAAAGTGACTTCTGAAGTAACAGGAACGATCGGTATCGGACATACCCGTTGGGCGACCCATGGCAAGCCATCAGAAATGAATGCTCATCCTCACACTTCGGCAAACCAAGCACTCGTTTTGGTTCATAATGGTGTGATCGAAAACTTTGAAGAGCTTCATCAAGAATATTTAAGCAACCACCAGTTTGAAGGTCAAACAGATACCGAAATCGTTGTTCATTTGATTGAAGTGTTGAAAGAGCAAGACAACAGCACGACCAAAGCGGCCTTTAAAAAAGCTTTGTCCTTGATTCGCGGCTCTTATGCCTTTGCTTTAGTAGAAAAAAAAGATCCAGAAACCATTTATGTTGCTAAAAATAAAAGTCCCTTATTGATCGGTTTGGGAGATGGATTTAATGTCATTTGCAGCGATGCCTTAGCAATGCTCGATCAAACGACTCATTTTGTTGAGATCGAAGATGGCGAAATGGTGACCGTAACAGCCGATGCGATCGAAATCGAAGATCCAAAAGGAAACCTTGTGTACCGTGAATCTTATGAAGCACAACTAGATCTGACTGACATCGAAAAAGGAACGTACCCTTACTACATGTTAAAAGAAATCGATGATCAACCAACCGTGATGCGCCGCTTGATCCAAGAATATCAAGGAGAATCCGGTGAAGTAGTAATCGATCCAGCGTTAAAAAACGAACTTTTAGCGAGCGATCGAATCTACATCATCGCATGTGGTACCAGTAATCATGCTGGTTGGGCAGCAAAATCCATTCTAGAAAAGCTAACACAGATCCCTGTTGAGGTTCACTTATCTAGTGAGTTTGGCTACAACATGCCATTGTTGTCAGCAAAACCCTTCTTCTTGTTCTTATCACAAAGTGGTGAAACGGCAGATAGCCGTCAAGTATTAGTGACGATCAACCAGTTAGGTCTTCCTAGTCTGACGATTACCAATGTTGCTGGTTCTACTCTTTCTCGAGAAGCGAACCATACCTTATTGCTTCATGCTGGTCCAGAAATCGCCGTTGCCTCTACAAAAGCATATACCGGACAGATCGCTGTCATGACCTTATTAGCAAAAGCCATTGGTGATGAAAAAGCTGTCCCTGAAGCATTGGATTTTGACGTGTTCCATGAACTAAGCATCGTTGCTTCTGCAATGGAGGCTTTAGTGGATGAAAAAGCTGTTATCAGTCAATTTGCTGAAGATTTTCTTTCCGAAACCCGTAATGCATTTTACATTGGTCGTGGGAATGATTACTATGTATCAATGGAAGCGGCATTGAAATTAAAAGAAATTTCTTATATCCAAGCGGAAGGCTTTGCGGCTGGTGAATTAAAACACGGCACCATCGCGTTGATCGAAGAAGGTACACCAGTGATCGGTGTGATCACGGAAGAAGTGACTGGCTCTCATACGCGAGGCAATTTGAAAGAAGTCGAATCTCGTGGGGCTCACACCCTTGTGATCGTTAGTCAAGAGTTAGCAAAAGCGACTGATCAAATCATTTTGCCAAATGTTCATCCATTGGTAACCAGCTTAGTGGCAGTCGTTCCAACACAGCTGCTGGCTTACTTCGCCACTTTACAACGCGGATTCGATGTTGATAAACCAAGAAACTTAGCAAAATCCGTTACCGTTGAATAGTTTTTAAAAAAACTGAAACCGAATTGGTTATCTTCTGTTTAATAAAAAGAACTCCTCGTTCGATGACTCGATCGTTCATAGGGGTTCTTTTTTCTTGTTTTATGCACAACAAATCCGAAAAGACTTTTAAAAGCAACTATACTTCGCAAGGCTTGCCCACGGCGTGTTCCCTTTTAAGCGTTGTCGACAAATTCGTTGACAAGTTTCTCTAGTTCGCAAGTTGACTTCTTGCTGGTAAGTAGACAAAAAAGACGAACAAAGAATATCTTTGATCGTCTTACTTCTTCATTTATTCCGCACCGATTTCTTCTCGAACGACCGCTGCGATTTTTTCAACATAGTAATCGACTTTTTCAATGGTTGGTGCTTCTGCCATCACCCGAAGCAATGGTTCTGTTCCTGAAGGACGAACCAAGATACGGCCTTCGCCGTTCATTTCTGCTTCTGTCTCTTCCACGATTTTACGGATAGCTGGAACATCCATCGCACCATTTTTATCTGTCACTCGAATGTTGACAAGTTTTTGTGGATAGATCGTTACCTCTCCTGCTAATTCCGACAGTTTCTTGCCCGTTTGTTTCATGATATTCAATAGTTGAATTCCTGATAGTAAACCGTCACCTGTCGTATTGAAATCCAAGAAAATCATATGCCCTGATTGCTCGCCACCGAAATTATAATCGTTTTTACGCATTTCTTCTACGACATAACGGTCACCGACTTGTGTGATCACATCTTTCAGACCAATTGCTTCCACTGCTTTGTGGAACCCTAAATTGCTCATGACTGTTGTAACGATCGTTCCTTGGTTCAAGCGTTTTTGTTCTGCTAAATATTTTGCACAGATATACATGATCTTATCGCCATCAACGATATTTCCTAGTTCATCAACTGCGATGACCCGATCGCCATCTCCATCAAATGCAAGACCAGCATCGGCCCCTTTTTCAACGACGAATTCGGCTAATGTTTCGGGGTGAGTCGAACCAACACCATCATTGATGTTCAACCCATCTGGGGAAGTTCCCATTGTGAAGAATTCTGTTTCTAGATCGGCAAACAAACGATTAACGCTTGTAGCTGTTGCGCCATTTGCTGCATCGACACAAACCGTGATCCCTTCTAAATCGTCAGGAATCGTTTGACGTAGAAATTGAGAGTATTTCAATAACCCTTCTGGGAACTCATCCACCGTTCCTAAGCCATCGGCAGAAGGTCGAGGAAGTGTATCTTCCGGCGCATCAAGCAATGCTTCAATTTCAGCTTCTTGTTCATCGACTAATTTAAAGCCATCATTTCCGAAGAACTTGATCCCATTGTCTTGTGCAGGATTGTGAGAGGCAGAGATCATCACACCTGCGCTTGCTTTTTGTACTTTCGTCAAGTATGCCACTCCTGGTGTGGAAATAACGCCTAATTGAAATACCTCGATCCCAACGGATAACAAACCAGCAATCAATGCGCTTTCTAGCATTTGTCCAGAAATTCGTGTGTCTCGCCCAACCAATACGCGAGGACGACGGTCCCCGGTTTCATGTTGACTTAGTACATAGCCGCCGTAACGCCCCAATTTAAATGCTAACTCAGGTGTCAATTCCTTGTTAGCTTCTCCTCTAACACCATCAGTACCAAAATATTTTCCCATTTTAATAACCTCTCTTATTCATTCTCTACAGTCAAACGACTAAGAACTACTTGTCGTCGTGCTGCTTGCGGAATTCTCTGTTTGTTCGTTCGTCGTGTCGTCTGTTGAAGAGTTGTCTTGAGAATTCTCACTATTCACTGCTTCATTGCTATCATTGTTTGATTGATTCTCCGTAGTAGCTTCTGCAACCGGTGTGATTTGGATCGTCACGACCGTTGGATTGATTGTTGTCCCCTCAGGCACTGGAATGGTTACTGTCCGTTCCGTCGTTGTCGTGATCTCACTAACGTCCACCGGCACACCGATCTGTTGGGTTTCATCCAAGATTCTTTGTGGTCCTGTCAGAACGGCACTGATACTGCTCATGCGATAAATGTAATGGGAGATCCCGTCTGGAGTTGTCCCTTGTTGTGTAACAAACAATTCAATTTCTTTGCTTGGAGCCTCCATCACCAATGCAACATCTACCGAATCAGGATCCGCGATGATCGCTAATGGATTGTTGTCGCTATCCCAGGCTTCGATGGTTCCATTGACAGTGATCGAATCCCCAGTGATATCATCTGGATTTACGATCGCTACCACTCGGTCGATTTCAGCTAATGTTTGATCGCCAGTTGTGATTTCTACTTTCTGCGGATCGACACTCATTGAATCGACGCCGTAACCACTCGTTGCTCCGTCAGTGGAGATGACGGGTTCAACGGTAAACGTTTGGGTCACTTTTTTCTCGATCGTCACAGTGACTGTTTTTGGTTCGATTTCAGCTGTGACGCTTGAACTAAGATTTTTTACTTCTAAAGGGACCTCATGGGTTCCTTCATCGAGCCCAGTCAAATCAGCTACGACTCGAAAGCTCCGTGTTTCCTCACTACGTTCTGCATTCAATTGTACCCGATTTCGACTAGATAAAGTCACATCCACTGTTGTTTCAAATCCTTGGATGAAGTATTCATCCGTGTCGTAGGTGGTCTGAATCGGTACATTTTCGATCTCTTCCTCATAAGGATTTGATGTTCCCGCAAGATTGACTTGCAGGCTTGATCCGCTGGCGATGAAAAACAAAACCAGACTAAAGAACAGCGCTAGTATACCATAAAATACGTTTTGACGACGCTCTTTCTTGATCATTTTCTTCCTCCTTTGTTGACCCCTTCAAAGAAAGATTGCAGCAAGTTGCGTTTGCCAGGTTTTTCTTCCGGAACTAATTCGCGATTCAACACGTCGAGATACTCTTGGCGAGAAAGTTCAGTCAACATGCGATTATTTAGCGTAATACTAACGTCGCCGGTTTCTTCTGAGACGATAATGGTCAATGCGTCACTGACTTCTGATATCCCAACAGCTGCTCTATGACGTGTCCCGAATTCTTTCGGAATCAGTGGACTTTCTGACAATGGCAAGTAGGCACTAGCAACAGCGATCTTATCATCTCTTAAAATGACTGCACCATCATGCAGCGGTGTATTAGGAATGAAAATATTGATCAGTAGTTCGCCCGTCACATCCGCATCTAAGGGAATCCCAGTTTCGATGTATTCTTCTAAACCAGTCGTCCGCTCGATCGTGATCAATGCACCGATCTTTCGTTTTGCCATATATTGAACAGCTTTGTCCAGTGCTTGGACCAAAACTTCATCCCGCCGTTTTTCGTTTTTAGAAGTCTTGAAGAAAGAGCTGCGTCCAAGATGCTCTAGCCCCCGTCGAATTTCTGGTTGGAAAATAACAATTGCGGCGATCACCCCATAAGTAATGACTTGATCCATCAACCAAGATAGCGTCTTTAATCCTACGATACCAGCCAAAAACCTTAGAACAATGAACAGTCCGACTCCTTTGAACAACTGGATCGCTTTTGTCCCTCGCACAAGCTGGATAAGCTTATAAACCAAGTACCAAACAACGATCACATCTAAAACATTTACTAAAAAAGACCAAGAAAATATATCAAATGAGAGCAATTCTCTCCAATAATCTAAATTAAAAAAATCCCTGAAATTTATCAACATAAACAGCCTTCCTTTATTCTTAAGACTTCAGATAATAGTATAACATAGGACCTCTTCAAAGATTTGAAAAAAAACAAATTTATGAAAAAGTTTTGAAAAAATAAACAGCTCTTTTATTTAGTTTACCATTATCCTGAAATCATTGTTTGTCAAAGGTCTTAGAAGATTTCATCTAAAAGAGCTTCTTGCACGCATTTCATAGGAAAAACAACAAACGACCCTGAAAAAACGTGATAAAGCGTTTTTCCAGGGTCGTTCCTCAGCTAGCGATTATTCTTGCTGACGACGTTTTGCGCGCGCTGCACGCCGTGCTGCTCTTTCAGCGAGCTGTTCTTCGCTTAACGGCTGTTTTTCTCTTCGCACACGCTCCGTTTTTACTGCCATTGGTTGTTCTGTATCAGTACTTACATTTTTTTCAAGCTTTGCTCGAATTTTTTCTTCTTGACCTGCTAAGCGGGCATAGTTATAGAAACGAGTTTTCGCATCTGAAACGGTTTTTTCAAACAAGGCTTCCGCCGCATTGGGATTGGCAGACTGCAAGGAAGCAAATCGGACTTGGGTCTGCATAAAGGCAGGCATTTGATCAAATGCTGGCTTTTTGAAATCGAGCGTCATTGGCTGTTTCCCATTTTCTGCCAACAGCGGGTTATAGCGGTAGAGACTCCAATACCCTGATGCAACTGCTTCTTGCGCTTCTTTCAAGGATTGACGCATTCCGCCAGCAAGACCGTGAGTGATACATGGCGTATAGGCAATGATGATTGACGGTCCCGGGAACCGCTCGGCTTCTTCAAAGGCTTTGATCGTTTGCATTTGATTAGCACCAGATGCGATTTGTGCGACGTAGACATGTCCGTAGGTCATCGCCATCATTCCTAAATCTTTTTTGGAAACAAACTTGCCACTAGCAGCGAATTTAGCAATAGCCGAAGTTGGTGTCGCTTTGGAGACTTGCCCCCCCGTATTGGAATAAACTTCATTATCTAACACAAGAATATTGACATCTGCACCAGAAGCGAGAACATGATCGATACCGCCAAACCCAATATCATATGCCCAGCCATCGCCACCTATCATCCATTGGCTTGGCTTAACAAACAAATCTTTTTCCTGCAGGATTTTGTTCAGCTGAGGTGTCGTGGAAGCCTCAGCTTCTAAGGCGGCGATCAATTTTGCTGCTCGCTGCTGTGTCCCAGCACTTTCTTCTCGATGAAGGTCCCAATCATCAATCAAAGCCTGCAATTCTTCTGATACAGCGGCTTTCAATGACTGCAACTGGGCTGCTAATTTCTCCCGTCGGGTTTGGTTGGCTAAGAACATGCCGTAGCCATATTCGGCATTGTCTTCAAACAGCGAGTTTGACCAAGCTGGACCCTGTCCTAAGTGATTGGTTGTATAAGGGGATACTGGTGAGGTTCCACCCCAAATCGAAGAGCAACCGGTCGCATTGGCGATCATCATGCGATCACCAAACATTTGGGTCAGAAGTTTGACATAAGGGGTTTCCCCACAGCCCGCACAAGCACCAGAGAACTCCAATAAGGGCTTATTGAATTGGGAGCCCAAAACAGTTCCTGGTTTTGCTGGATTTTCCTTTTGGCGTAAAGTCATCGCAAAAGCCCAATTTACAGCTTGCTCTTTTTGTTCTTCGTAAGGACGCATCGTCAAGGCTTTCCCTTTGGCGGGACATGCCTCCACACAAAGGCCGCAACCTGTACAATCTTCAACGGAAACTTGAATTCGATATTTTTGGCCGTTCGCTCCTCGCATCTCTCTAACGATAAAGCCTTCCGGTGCTTCGGTTAATTCATCTTCATCTGCCAAAAACGGGCGGATCGCCGCATGAGGACAGACGAAGGCACACTCATTGCACATGGTACAGCGATCTGATAGCCACTCGGGCACTTCAACAGCGATGCCCCGCTTCTCAACCGCTGTTGTCCCGACAGGGATCACCCCTTCAGTCATTTGGTTCCTTACGAGGGTGCCGACGGATAGTTGATTGCCTTCTTGACGGTTGATGGGTTCCACAATTTCCCGCACAAATTGTGTCATAGCAGTGGATGTCCTTTCCGGCACTTCGATTGTTGCCCACTCGCTTGGAACAGGGATTTCTTGTAATAATTCGATGGTGCGATCAATGGCTGCTTGGTTCTTTTCAACGATCGCCATCGATTTGTGCCGATAACTTTTCAGCGCCTCTTCTTTTAAAATCGGCAAGATTTCCTCGGTCGGAATGATGTTTGCCAAGTAAAAGAAGGCTGTTTCCATCGCGGTATTGATCCGCCCACCTAAGCCAACTTCCATTGCCAACTGCATGGCGTTGATGGTATAAAAACGGATCTCGTTTTCAGCAAGATAACGTTTCATCTTCTTCGGTAGATTATTTAAAATTTGCTCTTGTGACCAGGTCGTATTTAATAAAAAGGTTCCGCCTTTTTTGAGTCCTTTCAGCAAATCATACGTATGCAAATACGCAGGCGTATGACATGCAACGAAATCCGCGTGTTCGATCAGATAGGTAGAACGAATGGGGGTATCCCCAAATCGCAGATGGGAAACCGTTAGACCACCAGATTTTTTCGAATCATAGTGGAAATAGCCTTGCACATATTTTTCGGTATGATCACCGATGATTTTGATTGCTGACTTATTCGCCCCAACGGTCCCATCAGAGCCGAATCCCCAGAATTTCGCTTGGAAGGTGGATGGATCAGTTAGATCTAGCGTGCCTTTTGAGGGCAACGACAATTGCGTCACATCATCCGTGATCCCAATGGTGAAGCGTTTCTTTTGGCTCGCTTTTGGCTTAATCAATTCGTCATAAACGGCAACGATTTGATCAGGCGTTACATCTTTTGACCCAAGACCATAGCGTCCACCAATGATCGTCGGCCGAATCGCTGCATCATACATGGCACTTTGCACATCCAAAAGCAAAGACTCTCCGTTGGCACCAGGTTCTTTGCTGCGATCCAATACAGCGATACTTTTGACGGTAGCAGGCATTTTTTCTAAGAAGACTTCTAATGGGAATGGTCGATACAGATGGATCGACAAGACTCCCACCTTGCGTCCAGAAGCGCACAAATGATCCACCGTTTGCTGGATCGTTTGCGTCGAGGACCCCATCGAAACGATAACTTCTTCGGCGTCCGCAGCACCATAATAATCCACTAAATCATAGTTGGTTCCTCTTAAAGCATTGATTTTCTTCATGTAAAAACGAACGATCTCAGGCAATGTTTGATAGTGCTGATTGATCGTTTCCCGCTGTTGAAAATGGATATCAGGATTTTGATTCGTCCCACTCGTTGTTGGGTGATTCGGATTCATCGCTTTTTGACGAAAAGCAGCCAACTTTTCATGATTAACCAGTTGTGCGAGTTCTTCATAGTCCAGCACCTCGATTTTTTGAATCTCGTGACTGGTTCGGAAACCATCAAAAAAGTTTAAAAATGGAATGTTGGCTTCAATTGCTGCTAAATGAGCGACTGGCGCTAAATCCATTACTTCTTGAACACTGCTTTCCGCTAGCATAGCAAAGCCTGTTTGTCGAGTGGCCATTACGTCGGTATGATCTCCGAAAATATTCAAGGCATTGGTTGTTACTGCTCGGCTGGCGACATGAAAGACGCCTGGCAGCATTTCCCCAGCAATCTTGTACATATTTGGTACCATTAACAAAAGTCCCTGAGATGCCGTATAGGTCGTCGTTAAGGCGCCGGTTTTTAATGAGCCGTGAACCACACCCGCCGCCCCTGCTTCAGATTGCATTTCAACCACTTTCACCGGCTGCCCAAAAAGATTATGCTTTCCCTGAGCAGACCACTGATCCACTAATTCAGCCATGGTTGAACTAGGGGTTATCGGATAGATCGCCGCAAGTTCCGTAAAGGCATAGGAAATATAGGCAGCTGCCGTATTGCCATCCATTGTTTTTCTTTTTCTCATCTATATAACTTCCTTTAATCATCATTTTGCACAATAAAACACAATTCATTATAGCTGAAAATCAAGGAATATAAAAGCACCGGCTGGGTAATTTTCTTTATTTCGTGAAACGAAATACATAGTATTTAGCTAATTTTCCTCCTCATTTCACAGACTCGGATCAAAAGACCTGAGGCTTTTCTTTCAGTAGAAACTTCGGTAAACTAAAAGAAAAAGGAGGAATCTTAATGGATATTTCAATCATCAAAGCACAAGAAACAAATGCGGTAACAGGGATACATATCGGAGACCCTTCCGCTAAACCGATCGTCGAATTTATGAATTTGCGTTGTCCTTATTGTCGGCAATGGTTTGAGGAATCGTTACCGACCTTAAGTGAAGCTGTCACAGCTGGGAAACTACGCCGTGTCATCAAATTATTCGACAAAGAAAAAGAATCATTGCAACGAGGCAATGTGATGCATCGGTTTGTTTCCAGTACAGATCCTCAGGCAACGATCGCTGAGATTACAAAAATTTATCAAACACAAGACGAATGGGGTCATTTATCTTTAAATGAAGTGGCAGAATATGCGAAAAATACCTTAGGGCTATCTGAACAAAATCATCCTGCGATCGCCGGAGAAATTGTGGAAGAAGCGAAAAACGCCAACATTCAATTTGTGCCAACGATTATCTTAGATGGGCACATTTTTGATGAATCGATCACTGCTGAGGAATTAACTGCATTGATCAATGAGTAACCACAAATAAAAGAGCAGGAGCAGATTTGACGCGAACATCCACGTCAAATCTGCTCCTGCTCTTTTGATTCATTTTTATTCCATTCGACTAGCTGACTTGTTCACGAAGATGATCGGCAAATTCGTTGATTTTTCGAATGCGATGATTGATCCCTGATTTCGAGATCGCTCCTGATGGAATCATTTCTCCTAGCTCTTTCAAGCTGACCTCGGGATGTTCCAAACGTAATTCGGCGATTTCTTGCAGCTTTTCAGGTAGAGCTTGCAAGCCAACTCGATCTTGAATAAACTCGATATTGTCGATCTGCTTCGAAGCAGCGTCGATCGTTTTGTTCATATTGGCGGTTTCACAATTCACCAAACGGTTGACTGAGTTACGCATGTCTCGCACGATCCGCACGTCCTCGAATTTCAACATGGAATTGGTGGCACCGATCAGTGTCAAAAAATCAGCGATTTTCTCAGCGCCTTTCAAGTAAGAAATATACCCATTTCTACGTTCTAATGCACGGGCATTCAAACCATATGCGTTTAGCATATCGCAAATATCTTGGTTATGCTCCTCGTAGATGGAATAAATCTCTAAGTGATAGCGGCTGGTTTCTGGATTGTTGATCGATCCTGATGCCATGAAAGCCCCTCGTAAATAGGAACGCATTTTTTGAGTATTGCCCATGATCTCATCAGAAACATGGCTTTGAAACATCAGCCCATCCATGATATCTAAGTCCAAAAGCACGCGCTTTGTCTCTTGCTTCAAACGAACGATGTAGACGTTGTTCTTTTTTAATTTCATTTTGCGACGGACCAGCAACTCGCTGCGCACGTCGTAATGATCTTTTAGTAAAGAGTAAATACGTCTGGCAATCGCCGCGTTTTCTGTTTGAACGTTTAAAACAAATTGCTGGTTGTTGATACTTAATGACCCATTCATCCGAATCAAAGCTGCCAGTTCTGCCTTGGCATGTTCGCGATGAACTTCTAATGCAGTCAATTCTTTTTTTACTTCTGCTGCAAAGGACATAAAAAAATCCCTCCTTTCTTAGATTTTGGCCCCGTAAACGATACGTAGAAGTTCTTCAATCACTTTATCTCCGTCATGAAAAACTCCGCCATCTCTAAGCTCCAGAAAGTCAGCTGAAATGACACGGCTGGCTTCTTCTCGCAGTCCTTGGAAATCGTGTTTCACTTGTACAAGATATTCATCATAAATCTCTGGGTCCATATATCCTTCTGGAACTTTCTCGGTGTTGACTAACACCGTATCAATAAAGGGTTTGCCTAAATGCTTATGCAAGACTCGCACATGGTCGGCATCACTAAAGTGTTCGGTTTCACCTTTTTGGGTCATGATATTACAAATATAAACCGTTTCAGCTTGTGTTTCCAACATTGCTTGGCCGATCTCGCTGATCATGAGATTGGGCAAAATACTAGTAAAGAGACTACCAGGACCCAAGACGATCATATCTGCCTCCATAATTGAAGAAACAACTTTACGAGCTGCTTTCGGCTCATCATTATTTTCTTGATTACGAACAAAGACCCGTTCGATCGTTTTGCGATCAACCGCGATTTTGGACTCTCCTACCGCTTCGGTGCCGTCTTTAAAAACAGCGTGCAACACCAATGGCAGATCTGAGGAAGGATATACTCGTCCATCGATATGCATGATTTTCGACAAAATTTGAATGGCTTCATAGGTACTGCTACGCATTTCAGCAATCGCCGCAATAATCAAGTTCCCAAGGGCATGATTGGCTAAAAATTTGTCTTCCGCTTTAAAACGGTATTGAAAAATATCATTATATAATTGCGGCATATCAGATAGAGCCGCCAGAACATTGCGCAGATCCCCCGGTGGTGAAATAGAGGAAACCAAATTGCGGATCTCGCCGCTGCTACCGCCATCATCAGCGACCGTAACGATCGCTGTGATGTCGACACCTTGATTCCGCAAGCTCTTCAGGATGACTGGTAACCCAGTTCCGCCACCTACCACAACGATCTTCGGCTTTCTGATCCGGTACGTTTTCATTTTCATGAACGATTCACCGTCTCTTTGCGCTTATCTTTGTCGCGATGAGTAATATTGACGCGATAGTCTTCTGCCAAAACCGCCCCGATGCGCTCCGATAATGCAACCGAACGGTGTTGACCCCCAGTACAGCCGATAGCCACCGTCAAGCTGCTTTTACCTTCCTTGACATAGCCTGGCATGATCGTTTGCAACAGTGTACTAAATTGCTGATAGAATTCTTCCGTTTCTGGAAAAGACATGACGTAATCATACACGGGTTCATCTTTACCCGTTAAAGGACGCAACTCTGGAATGTAATGGGGATTCGGTAAGAAACGAACATCCATCACGATATCAGCATCGATCGGCAAGCCATACTTGAAGCCAAACGAAAGTATTTCAATACGAAACCCTGTCTCATGAGAAGCACGAAATTCTTGATTGATTTTTTCTCTCAGTTGCCGAGGGGTCAACGTCGTTGTGTCGATAACAATACTGGCACGCGTCTTCAAATCGTTTAAGATCGCTCGCTCTTTGCGAATGCCTTCCGTAACTAAGCCATCCATCGCTAATGGATGTGCTCTTCTCGTTTCCTTATATCTTGACACCAATTCATTGTCCGATGCATCTAAAAAGAGCATCCGTGTGTCGATAAAATTCGTGTTTTCAATATCGATCAGCATACTTTGGATTTCTTCAAAAAACGATCTTGAACGCAGATCGACAACTAAGGCAATTTTTGTCACTTTTCCTGATTCTTTGATCAGTTCCCAAAATTTAGGGATCAAGCTTGGGGGCATATTGTCGATACAAAAGTACCCCATATCTTCAAAACTCTGGATCGCGACCGTTTTGCCGGCTCCGCTCATCCCAGTAATAATGACCAATTCTAAATGATCCACTTCAGTCATAGGTAAAACTCCTTTCTGAAACAACTCTATTATATCATGCCGGGCGTATCATTGGAACACCGGCATAAAAAAAGACGTTAGCTCAAAAAATGCCGCTAACGTCGCTATCAGCTTTAGATTGCTTGGCGATTTGCCAATGCTTTTTCAATCGTCCGATCAACTAAAATGGATTGGGCATCCACGACTGGATAAGGATTGTCAGTCACAAATTCATCCATCAAGGATAACTCGGTACATCCAAGTACTACGCTTTCACAGCCGATGCGTTCGGTGACTTCTTCCAGTATCTCAAAGTAAAGTTCTTGATCCAGATGATCATTTTCTTTGATTCGATCATAGATCAATGTATTGACCTTTTTTTGGATCGCTGGCTCTGGGAGATAGACATCAAGTCCCAACTGGCGCAATTCTTTCTCATAGATGCCGGCTTTGACACTGCCTTCTGTCCCAAGAAAGGCCACTTTTCCAGTGACGCCTTTTTCAAAAACGACTTTCGCTGCCTCACGAGGCATATGCAAAATCTCAATCTCAGTAGCCGCTTGCAACTCATCAAAAAAATAATGCGCTGTGTTACAAGTCAACACAATAAAATTTGGCTTTAATAAATTTTGTTTTTCGATGTCGTCCATTAAATAAGGAACAGGGTTTTCTAACGTATTGTCTAAAATATATGCCGTCCGATCCGGGACTGTCGCATGATTGAATAAAACATAGTTCAAGTAATCTTGGTCTTTATGGGTCTGTGTCCGTCGGTTTAAAATGCGGACGAAACTTTCCGTCGCTAACGTTCCCATGCCGCCTAAAATACTAAAAAAATTCTCCATCTTCTAGCCTTCTTTCGTATGGAAATACGTTTTGAATCGTTTGTTGTATAGATGGAACATTCTCTTTAACAGAATCCAACGCTTCAGAGATAAGTCTTCTTTATAAAAGACGGTCGTTCCCCAGCGATTTTCTGCTAATAATTTTTTTGCTCGTTCTTTCGCAGGATTTTCTTTTGCATAAGTCAAGAAGATGTTTTTTGGTACCCCTAGCCATAATTTCGCTTCTGGCGCGTCAGCTTTGCCATAAACCGTTTCTGTATAAGGTTTTTCGAAGACTAAATCTTCAGTGATAAACTTTGCCAAATTCAATCCGCTTAAGGTAATAAAGAAACTGCTTCTTCCTTGACGCAAGTTGATTTCAAATAGTTTATATTGCCCGTCTCGCGCATCATATTTCAAGTCAAAATTGGCAAATCCAACATACTCGATCTCTTTTAAAAACTTACGGATCATTTGATAAATTTGATCATTTTCGTCTGGAATGATCACTACGTAATTCCCAACAGCTCCAGGGGTTGGGTCTTCTAGTAAAGGATGACCTAAGCCCATCACGCGAACTTCGTGATTCTCATCAACATAGGCATTTAAAACCCGCATGTTGCTGTCATCACCGGGAATAAAATCTTGGACGATCATTTCATATTGATAACCCGCTTGATAAATGCGAGAAACGATTTCTTCAAATTCTATTCGATTATCAATAATAAAGGCTTTTTTGCGTCCTTCAAAATCAACTGACAGCCATGCTACACTATTTGCCGGTTTCAATGCCACAGGAAAATCAAAAGGCAGCTCTCCTTTGAACGTTCCTTCCGTCAACAGTTCAGGCATTAAAATGAAGGTCTTAGGATAAGGCAAGCCATATTCCTCGCAGACTTCGTAAAAGCTTACTTTGTTGATCAACCTTTTTAGTAAAGAATAATCGTTAGCGATAAAGGTATAATAGGGCGCCAATTCTTCTTTATGCTTCGCCAACAGTTCCGCATAACCATCGCCGCAAGGAATCAACAAATATTTCATTGCAGGATCATTGTAAGTATTTTTTCCTAACTTGATCAACGTCTCAGTGAATCCGGGATCATGGTCAAAACCTTCCACTTGATTGATTTTTACAATTTTACTAAAGCGGGTTGGTGCAAGTTCGGCGCCTGCATAGGCAACTGATTGAATACCATATGCTTCGTGGAACGCTCTGGCCATACCATAAACATTCATATCGCTTCCTAATAATATGGGAAGAAAATTTTCCTGACTCATCAAAAATCACTCTCTCTTTTGAATACGAAAAACGACCTCTCTCGTTTCGTTTGATTACAATAGAATTATAATACCACAAAGAAAAAAGCAATCAAAGTATCTATCTTTGATTGCTTTCTCCCACTTTGAACGGATAGAACTTATAGGCAGTTTATTCAATGCGAATATACGTATACCTATTGCTATTCTATCAAATAAAATTTTGATTTCAAGCCCTTATCATGAAATTTGCAGATATTTCACGCTTCCTTAAACTTTAGCGAAACCTATTGACAGACAAGTGAAAAAGTGAGTGCTTTTTCATCTGCTTAAAGGACTTTTTTCAAATAATGACCGGTGTAGCTGTCTGAAACCGCAGCAATTTCTTCTGGTGTACCAGTTGCAATGATCGTGCCACCGCCTTCGCCACCTTCTGGACCTAGGTCAATCACATGGTCCGCTGATTTGATGACATCTAAGTTGTGTTCGATCACTAAAACGGTGTTGCCAGCGTCGACAAATCGTTCCAAAACTTTCAACAAACGGGCAATATCATCCGTATGCAGACCAGTCGTCGGTTCATCTAAGATATAAAAACTCTTGCCATTGGAATTTTTGTGCAGTTCACTGGCAAGCTTCATCCGTTGCGCTTCCCCACCAGACAAAGTAGTCGCTGGTTGTCCCATAGTGACATAACCTAAACCGACATCGACGATCGTTTGCAATTTTCGATGGATTTTGGGAATATGTTGGAAAAATTCCACTGCATCTTCCACGGTCATATCTAAGATTTCCGAAATGTTTTTTCCTTTGTAATGAACTTCTAACGTTTCTGAGTTATAACGTTTGCCATGACAAACCTCACAAGGTACGTAGACATCAGGTAAGAAGTGCATCTCGATCTTGATGATTCCGTCCCCTTTACATGCTTCACAGCGTCCACCTTTTACATTAAAACTAAAGCGTCCTTTTTTATAACCACGGACTTTCGCCTCATTGGTTTTAGCAAATAAATCACGAATGTCATCAAAGACACTGGTATATGTTGCCGGATTGCTTCGAGGTGTCCGACCAATCGGGCTCTGATCGATATCGATCAATTTCTCAATAGCTTCATAACCAGTAATGGTTTTAAAGCGGCCAGGTTTGTTCGAATTCCGATTGATTTTTTGCGCCAAGGCTTTTTTCAAAATTTCATTGACTAATGTTGATTTACCAGAGCCAGAGACCCCTGTAACTGCGACGAACTTTCCTAATGGAAAATCGACCGAAATGTTTTTCAAGTTATTCTCAGAGGCACCGGTCACACGAATCTTTTCACCATTGCCTTTGCGGCGTTCCGTCGGTGTTGGGATTTCTCGTTTTCCAGATAAGTATTGACCTGTTAAAGAAGACTCATTGGCAGCGACTTCATCGGGAGTGCCTGCAGCGACGATCTCGCCACCTGCATGTCCTGCACCCGGACCGACATCGATCAAGTAGTCTGCTGCCCGCATCGTGTCTTCGTCATGCTCAACGACAATCAGGGTATTCCCGAGATCACGCATTTTCCGCAATGAATCTAGCAAGCGATCATTGTCTCGTTGGTGAAGACCGATCGATGGCTCATCAAGAATGTAAAGCACCCCAGACAAATTGGAGCCGATTTGTGTTGCCAAGCGAATTCGTTGCGCTTCCCCACCAGAGAGTGTGCCTGACGCACGACTCAAGGTCAAATAGTCCAATCCGACATTTTTTAAGAAGCTTAAACGATCATCGACTTCTTTCACGATCGGACGTGCAATCATTTGCTCTTGTTCCGTTAGTTTCAATTCTTCGACAAAGTTCAAGGCATTGTTGATCGCCATCTCACTCATTTCACCAATATGCTTCCCATTGACTTGCACGCACAGCGCTTGAGGGTTCAAGCGATAGCCATGACAGGTTTTACAAGTCAACTCTGTCATATACAAACGCATTTGATCACGGGTAAAATCAGAGTTGGTTTCATGATAACGGCGTTTGATATTTGGTAAGATCCCTTCAAAAGCGACCTCAACATCACGCACCCCACCAAAATCATTCTCATAATGGAAATGGAACATCTCCCCATTCGAACCATTCAAGATAATATCTCTGTGTTCTTCTGGCAATTCTTCAAATGGTGTGTCCATATCGATATTGAATTCTTGACAGGCTTGTTCCAGCATTTGCGGATAATATTGTGAACTGATTGGATTCCATGGCAATAGTGCGCCTTCACGCAACGTTTTGCTTTGATCGGGAATCACTAAGTCGACATCGACTTCTAGCTTCACGCCAAGACCATCACAGTCTGGACAAGCACCAAAAGGCGCGTTGAATGAAAAGAGGCGTGGTTCTAATTCTCCAACCGTAAAACCGCAATAAGGACAAGAATAATGTTCACTGAAGAGCATTTCTTTTTGGCCGATCACATCGACTACCGCATAGCCGTCCGCTAACCGTAATGCCGCTTCAAAAGAATCAAACAGGCGTGAACGTATGCCTTCCTTCACAACAATCCGGTCGATGATGATGGCAATATCGTGCTTTTTATTTTTTTCTAATTCAGGCGCTTCAGAAACATCATAGACTTCACCGTCTACGCGCATCCTTACATAGCCTTCTCTTTGGATACGTTCGAAGACTTTTTTGTGCTGCCCTTTCTTTTGATAAACGATCGGTGCCAACAATTGGATCTTGGTACGTTCTGGTAATACCAAAACTTCATCCACCATTTGCTCAACCGACTGACTAGTGATCTCGATGTGATCATTTGGACAAATCGGGTGACCGATTCTAGCGTAAAGAAGCCGCAGATAATCATTGATTTCAGTAACCGTCCCTACTGTTGATCGCGGGTTCTTGCTGGTGGTTTTTTGATCGATAGAAATCGCTGGACTAAGTCCATCAATGCTATCTACGTCTGGTTTATCCATTTGACCTAAAAACTGACGGGCATACGCCGATAGACTTTCTACATATCGGCGTTGTCCTTCGGCATACAACGTATCAAAAGCTAAGGAACTTTTCCCTGAACCCGAAAGACCAGTAACAACAACGAGTTGGTCTCTGGGAATCGTCACATCGATATTTTTTAAATTATGGGCCCGTGCCCCATGGATCACGATTTTATCATTTGCCATAGTGTTTCTCCTTCTAATCAGCAGCTTTTAGCTCAAGAATAGTATCTCTTAAGGTAGCAGCCGTTTCAAAATCCAATGCTTTCGCAGCATCTTTCATCTCTTTTTCTAGCTTCAGCAACAAGGTTGCTTTTTCCTCACGACTCAGTTCTTCATAAGAAGTCGTGGTGTATTCACCGGTCTCTTCTGCCACTTTTGTGATCGCGATCAGATCGCGAATTTCTTTAATAATGGTTTTCGGTACGATCCCATGTTTTTCGTTGTAGGCTTCTTGGATACTTCGGCGTCGCGCCGTTTCATCGATCGCTCGCTGCATCGAATCAGTCATTTTATCAGCGTACATGATTACTTTTCCTTCAGAGTTTCGAGCTGCCCGTCCAATGGTTTGGACTAAGGAGCGTTCGCTGCGCAGGAAGCCTTCCTTATCGGCATCAAGAATCGCAACCAGAGAAACTTCCGGCACGTCTAACCCTTCTCGCAGTAAGTTGATTCCGACCAGTACATCAAATTCACCGAGGCGCAGGTCTCGAATGATCTCTGTTCGTTCCAATGTTTTGATGTCACTGTGCAAGTATTTGACTTTGATCCCTAATTCTTTGAAGTAATCCGTCAAATCTTCAGACATTTTTTTCGTCAAGGTCGTCACAAAGACCCGTTCATTTCGCTCGACGCGCTCATTGATTTCTCCCACGAGGTCGTCAATTTGACCCATGATCGGTCGTACTTCGATCACCGGATCTAACAGACCAGTTGGTCGAATGATTTGTTGAACGACGGTATCGGTTTGATCGTATTCATAGGGGCCAGGTGTCGCTGACACATAGACGATTTGATTGACATGTTTCTCAAATTCTTCCAAGCGTAACGGACGGTTGTCCAGTGCAGAAGGCAAACGGAAGCCATAATCCACTAACATTTGTTTTCTAGCACGGTCACCATTATACATCCCACGAACTTGGGGCATCGTTACATGTGATTCGTCGATTACTAATAGAAAATCATCTGGGAAGAAATCCAATAACGTATAAGGCGGTTCGCCTTCTTTTCGTCCATCCATGTGGCGAGAGTAGTTTTCGATTCCTGAGGTATACCCCATTTCTCGCATCATCTCAATATCATAGTTGGTTCGCTGCTCTAAACGCTGTGCTTCCAGCAGCTTATTTTCTGCTCGCAAAACTTTCAGTCGTTCATCGAGTTCACTTTGGATTGAAGCGATCGCATGTTCCATATGGTCTTCATTGGTCACAAAGTGGGTTGCCGGAAAGATCGACACATGTTCGGTGTCACTCATGATCTCGCCCGTCAAGGCATCGACTTCACGAATCCGATCGATTTCATCGCCAAAAAACTCAATGCGTAACGCTCGCTCATCACGAGAAGCTGGGAAAATCTCCACAACATCGCCGCGCACGCGAAAACGCCCCCGTTGAAAATCGATGTCGTTTCGTTCAAATTGGATCTCGATCAATTCTTTTAATAGTTGATCCCGAGACTTTTCCATCCCTACTCGTAAAGAAACAACTTGTCTTGCATACTCGATCGGCGAACCTAAACCGAAAATACAAGAGACAGAAGCTACAACAATCACATCGTTTCTCTCTAATAAAGAACTTGTCGCCGAGTGACGGAGCTTATCGATTTCATCGTTGACACTGGAGTCTTTTTCGATGTATGTATCACTGGAAGGAACATACGCTTCTGGTTGATAGTAATCATAGTAACTGACAAAGTACTCGACTGCATTATTTGGGAAGAAGTCCTTGAACTCGCCATATAATTGTCCAGCCAGTGTTTTATTATGGGCAATGATCAATGTCGGTTTATTGACTTCCTTGATTAGATTAGAAATCGTATAAGTCTTACCGGTCCCAGTGGCTCCCAACAAAATCTGTGCTTTTTTTCCACCGACCACCCCGTCAACCAATTGATGGATCGCTTCTGGTTGATCCCCAGCTGGTTGATATTTTGATACTAAGTCAAATTCATGGGAAGTTGTTCTTTCGATCATCTTCATTCCCCCTCGATTATTCTAAACGACAACAAAAAAAGAAAAACTCGCTGCCGCTTTTCCATAAATAAGTATATCATAGCGAACATACTTTCGCCATCATTTGCTATGAAAGTTTCATGCGATTAAGCATAACTTAACATGTTTGATTTTCTAACATCTGATGTGAGGTTTAAACGATTTTGTCATATTTTTAAAGAGAAAGACTTGTGTGTTGAAGAAAAAATCCATATAATCTATAAATACGTTATATCTAAAGGGGGAATTTTCTTGAAAAGAAAACACATGTCCTTCGCTTTAATCGCGCTGATTATCAGCATTTTTACGCTATCAGTAAAGTCAGCAAGTGCGGAGGAAACTACGTATAAGATAGGAACAGATTTAACATTTGCTCCTTTCGAATTCCAAAATGAAAATAATGAATACGTTGGGATCGATATAGATTTATTAAATGCGATCGCAGAAGATCAAGGTTTTGCAGTTGATTTACGTCCTTTAGGTTTTGACGCCTCCATTCAAGGCGTGCAATCAAATCAGTTAGATGGCATGATCGCTGGGATGAGTATCACAGATGAACGTAAAGAAACCTTTGATTTCTCTGATCCTTATTTCGATAGTGGGATTCAAATGGCAGTAGCTGCTGACAATGACAGTATTACTAGCTACGAGGATCTTGAAGGCGAAACGGTCGGTGCAAAGGTTGGTACCGAAAGTGCCCGCTTTCTAGAAAGCAATAAAGACCAATATGGCTACGACATCAAATTATATGATGACGCTACTGGACTATATGGCGCTGTACGCAATGGTACTGTGGCAGCCGCTTTTGATGATTATCCAGTGCTTGGCTATGCTATCAACAATGGCGAACCAATGAAGCTTGTCGGCGAACCTGAAAAAGGCGCTTCTTACGGATTTGCCGTCAGAAAAGGCCAAAATCAAGAACTCCTTGAAAAATTCAACGCTGGTTTAGCCAATATGAAAGCTTCCGGCAAATACGACGAAATCGTCAATACTTACATCACAACGTCTGATACAGATGCAGGCACTAGTGAAATGGTGAAAGTCGAACCAAAGAAAGATGTTTACCGAATTGCCAGTGACTCAGCCTTCGCTCCATTTGAATTCCAAAATGAAGACAATGAGTATGTAGGGATCGATGTTGATTTAATGAACCGGGCGGCAGAATTGCAAGGGTTCAACATCGAATTCAATTTCATCGGTTTTTCCGGAGCTTTGCAAGCGTTGGATGGTAACCAAGCAGATGGGATGATCGCTGGGATGACAATCACTGATGAGCGTCGTCAATCCTATGACTTTTCTGATTCTTACTTTGAAAGTGGTATTCAGATTGCTGTAAAAGAAGGCAATGATTCCATCAAATCCTATGAAGATTTAGATGGAAAAACCGTCGGTGCAAAAGTTGGGACAGAAAGTGCAGACTTCTTGATCGCCAACGAAGAGAAATATGGCTATTCGATCAAATATTATGATGCTGCCGATCAATTATATGCGGCTGTTAACGGCGGACAAATTGATGCCATGATGGATGATTATCCAGTGATTGGTTATGCCATCAGCCAAGGACAAAAACTAGTGACACCGATTGAAAAAGAATCTGGTGGTCAGTACGGTTTTGCGGTGAAAAAAGGCCAAAATCCTGAACTGATCCAAATGTTCAATGAAGCATTGAAAGAAATGAAACGGACTGGGGAGTACGATCAAATCATCAATAAATACATTGAAGATGGATCTGCCACAGAAAAACGAGTGGATGAATCAACGATCACTGGTTTGATCAGCAACAACTATAACGTCTTGTTAAAAGGATTATGGAATACCCTTTTACTAGCATTGATTTCTTTTGCCTTAGCATTAGTGATCGGAATCATTTTTGGACTATTTAGTGTTGCTCCAATCAAAGCATTGCGGGTTTTTGCAGGAATCTATGTTGACATCATTCGTGGTATTCCTATGATGGTATTGGCTTTCTTCATCTTCTTCGGCCTCTCCGATGCGATTGGTATCACGATTCCGGACTTTGCTGCTGGGGTCATTACATTGACCTTAAATGCCAGTGCCTATATCGCTGAGATCGTCCGTGGTGGGATCAACGCGGTGCCAAAAGGTCAGATGGAAGCCTCTCGTAGTTTGGGGATGACCTACACTCGGACAATGCAGAAAATCATTTTACCGCAAGCGATCAAAATCATGATTCCATCTTTCGTTAACCAATTCGTTATCTCGTTGAAAGATACAACGATCATCTCGGTTATTGGAGTCGTAGAATTATTGCAAACTGGGAAAATCATCGTTGCACGAACCACACAAAGTACCTATGTCTACTTGATCATCGCAATTATTTACTTAGTCGTGATCACAGCTTTAACGAAACTTGCAAAAGTTTTAGAAAAGAAGGTGAAATAGCATGAAAGAAAAAATCTTAGTTGAAAATCTTGTAAAAAAATACGGCGACAATACCGTATTGAACAATATCAATGTTTCAATCGCTGAAGGAGAAGTCGTTTGTGTGATCGGCCCTTCAGGATCTGGGAAATCGACGTTCTTACGCTGTTTGAACCGCTTAGAAGAACCAACCAGCGGCGATATTATCGTTGACGGCGCACATCTGATGGATAAAAACACCAATATCAATGCTGTTCGTCAACATATCGGCATGGTGTTTCAGCATTTCAATCTCTTCCCTCACTTGTCGGTTTTAGAAAATATTATTTTAGCTCCAATGGATCTAAAAAATGCTTCTCGGCAAGAAGCGGAACAAAACGCGATTCGTTTATTAGAGACGGTGGGTTTGGCAGATAAAAAAGACATGTACCCGGACAATCTGTCTGGAGGACAAAAACAACGGGTGGCAATCGCTAGAGCCTTAGCAATGAATCCCGATGTGATGTTGTTCGATGAACCAACCTCCGCCCTCGATCCAGAAATGGTTGGAGATGTACTCAATGTTATGAAGGATTTGGCAAAACAAGGAATGACCATGGTAATCGTTACTCATGAGATGGGCTTTGCCAAAGAAGTAGCAAACCGTGTGATGTTTATTGATGGCGGTAATTTCTTGGAAGACGGTACACCTGAGCAAATCTTTTCCAACCCTAAGCACGATCGTACGAAAGATTTCTTAGACAAAGTATTGAATATCTAAAAAAATCCTCTGCAACAGCTCTTTTCTCGGACTGTTGCAGAGGTCTTTTTTTTTATTGATTTTTTCGTTTGGTTTCTTCTGAAATCCGCTTTTGATTTTCACCTAAAAATACTTTTGTATCGATAGGGTTGGCTTTGTTCGCCCCTCCGACGCCAGTATCAACCATCTTTCCCCAACCCTTCAATGGCTCTTTCCCTGCTGCACGAAGTTGCGCATTTTTTTAACGTAACGCTTGTTTTTTTGCTTCTTTTTTCGCTTGATGTTTTGCTTGCCACTGCTTTAAGATGCTCATCTTCATTCCCTCCTCTCCTTGTTATGAATCCTTACATAAATTCTTAGCAAACGGTATGCTGATTCCTGTTGACCTGGTAAGAGTAAACAGGGTTCACCTTTAAAATAGCAAATTTTTATTGAGTAGTTAAATCTATTATAACATTTCCTTTTCACCATCGTAAGCTGCAGATACTAATTTTACTAAAACCATGAAAGGACATTTGAAATCAAGTAGCCAGATCAGAAGCAACATGTTACACTTATTAAACAACACTCCCTCCAAACCAAAATAGGTATACAAACATTTTTCTTTTTTATTTTATAGCAAATGACGGGGTTTTCCTAATAAAAAACCAACATTAAAATAACAAAGTAAGGCCAATAAAATCATTTTGGAGGAACCTATCTTATGAAAACCATCATTTTATTTTTCCCACTAATGATACTCTCCCTCTTTCTCACTGGCTGTACCTTGATTGACGAAATCATGGATGACAACACCAAAAGCAGTTTTTCACCAGAAGCAACGTCGTCTTCTCAATCTTTGTCAGCTGATTCAGAAACCAGAGCTTCTTCTTCCAGAACTGAGAACCATGCATCAGAACCCGCATCAGAAACAACTCATTCTCCTGATGACGTTGCACAAGCTCAGAGCAGTACCGAAACAGCTGCCCCTCAATTTTCGTATTGTGAACAATTGCAGATCGGGCTGCCGCGACGGTGGAATCGAACAGTCAACAAAGACTTGCTCCATCAACTGCAAATAGGAATGTCTTGCGATCAAGTTCTTGAAACCATGGGTGGCCTTCCTTCTTGGCGACTAGCAGTCGTAGGTGTGGAATCCAATGCCTGGATCAATTCCGATGGTGGAGCAATCATTGTCACTCTTATTAACCGAACCGTTTCTGATGTGGCCTGGCATGATCAGTTTTCTGAATCAGAAATTGAGTAATCCATTAAGCGATCTCACGTGACTGATATTGGTAAAACGCAGGATGAAATTCAATCACCACTTTTATCAGAAGTCATCTAAAAAACTTGGGAGTTGAAGGATCAAATGAAACTGAGTCGACTTAGAAAAAAAATCCGGGAGCATAGCAGAAGAAGCCTTTTGCTTTCTTTGGGTATCAGTTGTTTTTTGCTTGGCGCTGCCCTCTTCTACAGCGAAAACCAGCCGGCAGCTGCCTACGAGCAGTTTTTAGAGATCGATTACTTAACTGCTTTACTGGAAGAAAGACCTTCCCCTGAGTCCATCAGCGATCTTGGCCTCGATCTCATCAAACGTAGTGATCGGGTAAACCAAGAGCGCAGTGCCATCAACCGAAAGCGGCGCCGCGAAAATGTGATCGTCACAGAAGAGACTAGAAAAGTTTTTTCTCCCGATCAAGGAGCAATGGTTGATGAAGTAAGAAAAGTAACCACTCGCTTACCTGATTCAGCCATTGATTTGTTATCAATGATGGTTGATAGCAGCGCTCTCGAGACAAAAAGAGTGCCTTTAGGTTCACGGGACAAACTGTCCAAAATCAGCTTTGATTTTGACTTTGATGATTCTGGTAATGAAAGATTAGCGAAAATCACATTGGTTGATGTCCCAGAATTTTTCGGTATTGATTTCTCACAATTCGAGAAAGAGGCTGATGTTGAGGAGATCAAAGAGACATTGATCGTACAGTATGGTTTAGATGCTCACATCAGGGACGTTAGCGCCATTCGGAGACTTTTCTTTGTTCATGAAGGATTTGAGTTTTACATTAGTCATACCTACAATCCGAATGGAGTCGGCATCACCGTCCAAGCGGTAGAACCATAAACGAAAAATAGTGAATCCCCCTCTCTTTGCGGGATTAACAAAAAAAGCGTCCGCGAATACAAACGCAGGCACCTTTTTTCTACTTCTATTTTGTTTAGGCAAAAACGGTCGACCAATTGTCACGTTCATCAAGAAATTCTTGCGCTAATTTTTGCGCACCTTCTAAGGTATGGTTCGCCGCCCAACCGCATTGCACTTCATTGCTGGCAGGTACTTCAGTTGCTTGCAAAACATCCTTCATGGTTTTTTCTAGGACTGTCAAAATCTCTTCATAATCGTCATGATTCAAGACAGTCAGATAGAAGCCGGTTTGGCATCCCATGGGTGACCAATCCACGATATAATCTGCATGATTACGAATCAACTCTGCCGTCAAATGTTCTAAAGAATGCAGACTTGCCATATCCATATGTGCTTGGTTCGGCTGCTTCAAACGAACATCATATTTGATGATGGTATCATTTGTTCCTTGTTTTTTATCGGCAACCCGTACATAAGGTGCTTTGACTTTCGTATGATCCAAATTAAAGCTTTCAACATTCATTTTCATTGTACTTCTCTCCTACTCTTTTTGTGCTTCCACAAGCCAAACATACTCATTGATTTGCTTAAAACGACTGGTAAACCCATGTTGGCGAAAATATCGTTCGATATCCGCAGTAACTGGATAGTACTCCCGTTGCAGATCAGCGGCTAGTCGCTGGTGTCCAGCTTGCCGCGCTTCATCGATTAGCTCCATTTTTCGGGCTAGGGAAAGAAACATCGTATCCCCGAAAAGCACTTTCCCGCCTTTTGGCAGCATCGCCGCATATTTGCCGATTGCCCGTTGTTTTTCGTCCTCCGTAAGATGATGAAAAACATAGGTAGAAACGATCGTATCGATTACATCCGTGATTTCAGGAAAAATCTCCATATCACCATCTACAAAAGTCACTTTAGAAAGACTGGGTTTTGACTTGGCGATCCGCCGCATCTCTGGCGATGGCTCGATTGCCAGCACGTTTTTCCCTTGATCAAGTAGAGCTTGTGTTAGATTTCCAGTTCCACTACCAAATTCTACCACAGACCGCCCTGCCTTTTCAGCAATTTCAGCTAGTAACTGTTCATATTTGAAAAAAACCGCTCGATATTCTTCATCCTTACCTGCAACTGTTTCATCGTACTCAGCTGCCCAGTCAGAAAAAATTGGAATAAACTCTCTGCCCATCACTAGCTACCTGCCTTTTCAAACGCTTGTTCTAAATCCGCCAGAAGATCCTCACTGTCTTCGATGCCAACCGACAACCGAATCAGGCCATCTTTGATCCCTGATTGCTGGCGGATTTCTTTAGGGATCGAGGCATGAGTCATCACGGCTGGCACTTCAACCAAACTTTCCACCCCACCTAAACTTTCTGCTAAAGTAAAAATCTTTAATGATTCAACAAAGCCGGCTGTTTTCGTTTCATCGTTTAGTTCAAAAGATATCATACCGCTATACCCAGACATCTGTGATTTGGCGATCTCATGACCTTCATGGTCAATCAATCCTGGATAATAGACCTTTGCGACAGCTTGATGTGCTTGTAAATAGTGGGCAATTTTCATCGCATTGTTTTGATGTGCTTTCATCCGCAAAGCAAGTGTTTTGATGCTTCGTTGGATCAACCAGCTATCATGAGGCCCCAATACACCGCCAATAGCGTTTTGTAAAAAGGCAATTCTTTCGGCGATTAGCGGCTCTTTGGCAACCGCTAATCCAGCTACTACATCACTGTGTCCACCGAGATACTTGGTAGCACTGTGAATCACAATATCTGCGCCTAATTGTAGCGGCTTTTGAAAATATGGCGTCGCAAAGGTATTATCCACGATCGTCAAGAGATCGTGCTGGGCAGCTAGTCTCGCAACCGATTTGATATCCGTGATTTTTAACAGCGGGTTCGTCGGTGTTTCCAGAAAAATCGCTTTGGTCTCCGGAAGAATTGCTGTTTCAATAGCAACTAAATCATCGGTTTTGACAAGTGAATAAGTCAACCCGCTTTTTTCTAATACTTGATGAAGCAAACGAAATGTCCCGCCATAAACGTCATCTCCTAAAATGACATGATCTCCTGTCTGAAAAAGCGTGAAGATCGCATGGGTGGCTGCTAATCCAGAGGCAAAAGCAAACCCTTGAGCGCCTTCTTCAAGATCCGCAATCAATTCTTCTAAGGCAAAACGAGTTGGGTTGCCTGAACGACTGTATTCATATTGCTTTGGCTGACCAAGAGCATTTTGCCGATAGGTAGATGTTTGGTAGATTGGCACACTGACTGCACCGGTGAGTTCGTCTTCGCTGATACCGCCGTGAATTACTTTTGTATTAAAATGCATTGTTTGTTCCTCCTATGAATGGTGTGATTGCTGATTGGCCAGCATAAATCTTTTTTGATAGATAGCGGTCGCCACCATCGGGAAAGACTGTGGCGATCGAGCTTCCGGTTGGTAATTCGAGGCTTTCTTTTACTGCTGCTGCCATCACGGCTCCACTTGAACTTCCAACAAGCAGACCATAGTTTCTTGCCAAGTAACGAGTAAAGGCAAAGCCTTCGGCATCACTTATCGTATAAATGTTATCAATAAGCAAATCGTCAAAAAATTGTGGAATGAACTCAACACCGATCCCTTCAATCTCGTGGCCATGGGCAGGACCGCCGTTCAAGATTGATCCTTCCGGTTCAACAACAGCAAGACGAGTGCTTGATTTTTGCTTCTTTAAGTACGTCGCGACACCCGCAAAAGTACCACCACTGCCAGCGCCTGCAACAAAGCTGTCAATTTTCCCATGTAATTCCTGATAGATCTCAGGCCCCAATGTTGCTTGATAGGCTGCAGGATTGTTCTGATTATGAAACTGCAATGGCATAAAACTATTCGGCTGTCCTTTTGCTAATTCCTTTGCTTTTTCGATTGCCCCTTGAATGCCAGCTTCCGTTGGTGTATGAACGATAGTTGCGCCTAATGCCTCAATCAATTGCTGCTTTTCAATGCTGAATTTCTCTGGAATAACAAAAATCATTTTTAGTCCATGCTCGATCCCGGCAATAGCTAAGCCAATCCCGGTATTTCCGGCTGTCGGTTCGATAACGGTTGTCTCATGATCGATCACATGCTCGCGAAACGCTTCATCGATCAAATACTTTCCTAAGCGGTCCTTGATACTTCCACCAGGATTTAAATACTCAAGTTTCGCATAGATGGTACTTCCCTTTTTGCCGCCAAATGCTGCGGCATCAAATTCAAAGAATGGGGTGTGCCCAATCAATGCTTTTATATTATTAACGATCATCGCTCGACTCCTCGCTCAACTTTGTTTGGCACAACTCGTATGCTTCATGTACTCATTTTCAATTGCAATCATCAGCCGTCGCCAATGAAAGCGGTAAAAAACAGCAAACAAAAAGGGGTACTGACTATTACATCAGTACCCCAAAAAAATGTCGTCTTATCCGGATAGAAGTGAATCACTAAAGAAACTTCAGCGATCTTCTGCGACAAAGGAACTAATAATAGGCATGACAAATCGGTATGCTGCTTTTTGCACCATACAACAACAACAGGTAGTTTGTGTGTTGACGTTTGTCATGTCTTGTTCCCTCCTTTAATTTGCTTGTTATCAAAATAGCACGACTCTTTTTTATTGTCAAACGTTTTTTGAACTCACCGAGCACACATTGATGATCTTTAATAAAATAACATCATAGAGGATAGTAAGCACTCACATAGGCATCCACGGCTTTGATCGCTGCTGCAACATCTTCTGCAGAAACCGGAAATGGCATATTGTGGATCGTTTCCCCTTCGATGGTTGCTTGCTCGCCAATTTTTAATAGGTCTGCATCGCTGGCTTCCGCAAGATGCATGTCGGATAATGTCGTCGGTAATTCTAATGCCTGATACAATTCTATATATTGGTCGAGCTCTTCAGGATCTGCATTTTCCATCATCAATTGAGTGAGTGTTCCGTAAGCAACCTTCTCACCATGGGTCAGATCATGAACGTCTCCTTCAAGGGCTGTCAAGCCATTATGAATCGCATGAGCTGCTGCCAGACCTGCACTTTCAAAGCCTAATCCACTAAGCAAAGTGTTGGCTTCCACGATTTGTTCAAAAGCTTCGGTAACGACTTGTTTTTTATTCGCTTGATAGGCTTTTAAGGCATTCTCAAAAAGGATCTCTTCGCATTTTTCAGCGATCGCCATGCTGGCAATTGGTTGCACCCCGCCGACCATATTTTTACTATGGCTTCGAGCAACAGCACGTGCCTCGACATAGGTTGCGAGTGCATCCGCAATACCAGCGGCTAGCAATTTGGCAGGCGCTTTGGCAATCACAGCGGTATCCACTAAGACAAGTTCAGGATTTTTGTTATAAAAACGATACTTTTCAAAACGACCTTCATCAGTATAAATAACAGAAAGTGCCGAAGTTGGTGCATCAGTGGAGGCAATCGTTGGCAAAACAGCAATCGGTATTTTCAATTCATCCGCAACAGCTTTCCCAGTATCGATGGCTTTCCCACCACCTAATGCGGCAATCACTTCGATTGATTCACTTTTGGCTTTAGAGACGATACGATCGATTTCATTTGCAGAAGCTTCTCCACCAAAAATTTCTTTTACCGGTTCTAACTCGGCTGCTTTCAGGTTCTCAAATAGTTCTTCACCGGCAATTTTCCAAACAGTTTCATCGGTCAAAAGAAGCACTTTCTTTCCTAAATCTTTGATATGGGATAACCCATGCTTCAAGACCCCTTTTCCTTGAACGTATCGTGACGGACTCGCAAATATTCTTTCCATTGTATCTCCTCCTTTAATTGGTCTACTTTTATTGTGACACACTAAGCAAGCGATTTCAAAGGAAAAGAAAAAAAGATGGCCAAGAAGATTCGATTCTTGCCCATACTGCACATTTATAGCCATACAAACACTCATGCCCTTATAAAACGGATGGTTTTATAAGGGCATGAGTTGGATTTTTTCATGGTTATTTCTTTTTCCCACCAAAAGCATCTTTCATTTTATCAAAAAATCCTTCTGGTTGTTGTTCGTTCGTTTCATGGCCACTGGCTTTTGCATAAGCCCGCAATGCCTCTTTTTGTTCCTCATTTAAGTTCTTAGGTGTGATCAGCTTCACTTTGACCTGTTGATCGCCATTGCCGCCTCCCCGTAAGCGAGGGGCTCCCTTACCGCGTAAGCGGAAGTTCGTACCTGTTTGGGTCCCAGCTGGGATTTTTAACTTCACATTCCCGTGAACGGTTGGCACATTGACCTCATCTCCTAAAGCTGCTTGGACAAAGTTCAACGGCAACTCGTAATAAATCTCTGAACCGTCACGATCAAAAATATCACTTTCTTCCACACGGAAAACAACGTATAGGTCCCCATAAGGACCACCATTGGTTCCAGCTTCCCCTTGGCCAGATAAACGCATTTGTTGTCCATCTTCGACACCTGCAGGCACGTTGACTTTTACATTATGTTTTTTCTTTTCATGGCCAGTACCATGACAGGTTGTACATGGTTCTTTGATTTCTTTCCCAGTTCCATGACAAACATCACAGGTTTGACGGCTCATTACACGACCAAGCGGTGTTTGACGTTCAACATTGATAGTACCTGCACCATGACATTTATGACAGGTTTCTGGTGAAGTACCTGGTTTTGCCCCGTTCCCGCCGCAGGTATGACAGGTTTCTTCACGATTGTATTGAACAGTTTTTTCCACTCCGAAAATCGCTTCTTCAAAGGAAAGATCAACCGCATATTGCAAGTCTGCTCCTTGTCGAGGTGCATTAGGATTGGCTGCTCTGCCGCCTCCACCACCAAAAAACGATTCGAAAATGTCTTCAAATCCACCAAAACCGCCACCGGAGAATCCGCCACTGTTAAAGCCGCCGAATCCACCGCCATAACCGCCTCCGTAGTTCGGATCGGTACCAGCATGACCATACTGGTCATAAGCAGCTCTTTTTTGGGAATCACTTAATATTTCATAGGCCTCAGAAATCTCTTTAAACTTTGCTTCTGCATCAGGTTCTTTATTGATGTCTGGATGATATTGTTTTGAAAGCTTACGATAAGCTTTTTTGATTTCGTCATCCGAAGCCCCTTTTTGTAGACCTAAGACCTCATAATAATCTCTTTTGTCTGCCATTGGCTTCCCTCCACTCTATTCTTGCGTCTCTCGTATTTTAGCATATAATTCGCTCTAGAAAAATACGTTTCGCAAATTCATAAGAAAAAGCCAAAGCGGTGACTTTGGCTTTTTCACAAACAGCGATTATTTATCGTCACCGTCTACTTCTTCAAAGTCGGCGTCAACCACATCGTCTGCGCCGCCTTGTGCAGCTTCTGGATTTTCTTGTGCTTGTTGTTGTGCTGCTTGTTCGTATAATTTAACGGTTAAGTTTTGTACGATTTCATTCAAAGCATCACGTTTCGTTTTCATTTCTTCTAAGTTGTTTGCTTCAACCGCAGCTTTCAACTCATCACGAGCTTCTTCCGCTTTTTTGACTTCGTCTGCATCCACTTTGCCTTCAAGCTCTTTCAATGTTTTATCAACAGTGAACAACAATGCATCGACGTCATTGCGTAGATCAACTTCTTCTTTGCGCTGTTTGTCGGCTTCAGCATTTGCTTCAGCATCTTTTACCATACGTTCGATTTCTTCATCTGATAAACCTGAAGATGATTTGATCGTGATTTTTTGTTCTTTTTGTGTACCTAAATCTTTTGCAGAAACATTAACGATCCCATTTTTATCGATATCAAATGTTACTTCGATTTGAGGGATGCCACGAGGTGCTGGTGGAATATCCGTCAATTGGAATCTTCCTAATGTTTTGTTATCAGCAGCCATTGGACGTTCCCCTTGCAAGACATGGATATCAACGGCTGGTTGATTGTCTGCTGCAGTTGAGAAGACTTGTGATTTACTTGTAGGGATCGTTGTGTTACGATCGATCAGTTTTGTGAAGACAGCACCCATCGTTTCGATACCTAATGATAATGGTGTAACGTCTAGTAAGACAACATCTTTCACATCCCCAGTGATCACGCCACCTTGGATCGCAGCCCCCATCGCTACCACTTCATCTGGGTTTACTGATTTGTTTGGTTCTTTATTGGTTTCTTTACGTACAGCATCAACTACTGCCGGAATACGAGTTGAACCACCAACTAAGATCACTTCGTCGATTTCTGATTGTGATAGACCAGCATCTTTCAAAGCTTGACGTACTGGAATTTTTGTACGTTCTACTAAGTCTGCTGTTAATTCATCAAATTTCGCACGAGTCAAGGTCATTTCCAAGTGCAATGGACCAGCATCGCCAGCTGTGATAAACGGTAAGCTGATTTGTGTACTTGTTACACCTGACAAGTCTTTTTTCGCTTTTTCAGCAGCATCTTTCAAACGTTGCAAAGCCATTTTGTCTTTTCCAAGATCAATGCCGTTTTCTTTTTTGAATTCTGCTACCATGTGATCGATGATTTTGTTATCAAAGTCATCCCCACCTAGGTTGTTGTCCCCAGCAGTTGATAATACGTCAAAGACGCCATCACCTAATTCAAGGATCGATACGTCGAAAGTACCGCCACCTAAGTCAAAGACCAAGATTTTTTCATCTTTATCTGTTTTATCTAACCCATAAGCTAAAGCTGCGGCAGTTGGTTCATTGACGATCCGTTCTACTTCAAGACCGGCAATTTTACCAGCATCTTTGGTTGCTTGACGTTGTGCATCGTTGAAGTATGCAGGAACAGTGATGACTGCTTTTTCAACTTTTTCCCCTAAATAGTCTTCAGCAAATCCTTTGATGTATTGAAGAACCATTGCGGAAACTTCTTGTGGTGTATACGATTTGCCTTCAACTTCTACTTTGTATCCAGCTTCACCCATATGGCGTTTAATAGAAGAAATCGTATTAGGATTTGTCACTGCTTGGCGTTTTGCAACTTCCCCTACTTGGATCTCACCATTTTTGAATGAGACAACAGAAGGTGTGGTACGGTTTCCTTCTGGATTCGTAATGATTTTTGCTTCGCCGCCTTCAAGGACAGCAACAGCTGAGTTTGTTGTTCCTAAGTCGATACCGATAATTTTACTCATAAGTAATACACTCCCTTTTTTAATTTAAACATCTACTTATAGATAGAAAGAACTATTGTGCAACGATGACCATGCTTGCACGCAAGACACGATCATGCAATTTATACCCTTTTTGCAAGACAGTAACGATTGTGTCTGCCGGTGTTTCATCAGAGGCAGGTACAGTCTGCACCGCTTGATGCAAGTTCGGATCGAACATTGCACCTTCAGCAGGAATCTCTTCGATTCCCTCTTCTTTTAAGGCTTGACGCAGACTTTCAAGAACCATTTCAACGCCTTTTTTCAAATTCGCCGCTTGGTCTTGATCGACATCTGCTGCCATCGCTCGTTCCAAATTGTCGATTGCTGGCAACAGTTTTTTGCCAAGATCTTGCGAGCGGTATTTTTGTAAAAGTTCCCGCTCGTTGCGGTTACGTGAAGTGATATTTGCGATCTCTGCACGAGCACGCAGGAATTGATCTTCCAATTCATTATTCTTTTCTTGCAAAAGTTCCAATTCGCTTTTTTCCACTGTTTCTTCCTCTGGTTGAGGAGTCTGTGCTTCAGTTTCAGTTGATTCATTTGAAGATTCAGTTGTTTCTGCGGTTTCTTCAGCAGTTTTATCTAATTCTTCATCTAAACGCTCTTCTTTTTCCGTCACGTTTCAACCATCCCTTCTACGATTTGTTTCATTGCCGCTTATTCATTGGCAGCGTCTAATGCGCGATAATAATCGGCCAATTTTTTTGCTAACTCGCCTCGAAAAACTTCCATCAAACCAAACATCCGTGAATACGGCATACTTGATGGACCTAATAAAGCGATCGTTCCTTGTCCATGACCTTCGATTTCATAGCTAGCTTGGATCAGACTCATATTTTGTAACAAGTCATTGCCAAGCTCAGAGCCGATTCTGATTTGAATCGCAGAATCTCTTGGCGCCAGCAGCTGTGTCAGCTGATCTGCATTTTTCATAAATGAATACATCGATTTGAACTGACTAACATCTTGCGTCGGTTCAAAATCCAGAAGATTCATTCGCCCGCCGACGAAGATTTTTTCTTCAAAAATGTGGCTCAGCATCGTATCAAAGAGATCAACGATTCCGTCAGTCGTTTGAAAATACTTATGCAGAATCATAGGAATCTCTGTTCTTAAACGATGGTAGACCGTCATTAGAGGCTCACCGATCAATTTGTCGTTGATGATCCTTACCATTTTTTCCAAATCTTCGCTGCTCATCGATTCAGGAAGAGTAAAGACTTGATTTTCGACATTCCCTTTATCCGTCACGATGATCGCGATGATCTGTCGTGCATTCAATGGGACGATTCGAAAACCGGTCAATTTCCTTTCCTTCATATCTGGCCCGAGAGACAACGCTGTATAGCTAGTCAAGTTGGACAAGATCGTGGCAGACTGCTGGATGATTTCATTGATTTCATGAAAATCTTTTCCAAAAGAATGACGAATGGTTTGAATTTCGTTTTGGTCAACTTCCGATGGCTTCAATAAGTGATCAACGTAATAGCGATACCCTTTTATTGACGGCACACGCCCTGAAGATGAATGTGTCTTTAACAGAAGTCCAGCTTCTTCCAGCGCCTTCATCTCATTACGAATGGTGGCAGAGCTAGCTTCAACCCCATCTTCCATCAATCGCTTCGAGCCCGTGGGCTGACCAGTATTCGTATAATTTTGGATGATGAGGTGTAAAATCATTTGTTGTCTAGGTGTCAACATTTTATCCACTCCTCCGTTAGCACTCATTCCTATTAAGTGCTAACACGATTATAAATATACCATATTTGCTAGGAATGTCAAGTATTTGCATCACTTTTTTAGCACTCTTTCTAAGAGAGTGCTAAAAAAGAAATCAAAAAAAGAAGCAGCACGAAATGGCTACTTCTCTTACTCGTTCTTTCTTATTTTTCTGCATCCAAGAGAAATGCTTCAAACACTTCGTTGCCAATAAACATCCCAGCTTTCGTTAAAAAGACACGGTCACCTTGACTAGCCAACCAGCCTTTTTGAATCAACTGTTCGCTCGTTGAACCATAGATTTCCTGAAAAGACTTCCCGAATTTTTCTGCAAACTGTATTTTTGAAATGCCGACCTTTTTACGAAGGCCTAAAAACAGTTCCTCTTCCATTTGATTGCTGGTTGTCAATTCTTCGATTTCGTGGATTGGCAACTGATTTTCCTGTAATGGTTTCAAATAATGCTGGATTGGACCTTTGTTCTTGTAGCGAGTCTGTCCAAGATACCCGCTGGCGCCTGCCCCAAAGCCAAAATAATGTTCATTGTTCCAATACACTAGATTATGTAAGGACTCATACCCTGGTCGTGCAAAATTACTGATTTCATATTGGTTCAATCCAGCTTTTGTCATCGCGGCGATCGCCTCATCAAACATCTGCGTTTCAGCTTCTTGAGAAGGCAGTGCCATTCTCCCTTGGCGAACCCAGTTCATAAACATGGTTTTGTTTTCTAAAATCAAAGAATACATCGCATAGTGAGGCAACCCGAGATCAATCGCTCGCGTCAGTGTATCACCGAAGCTTTCTATGCTTTGTCCCGGAAGTGCATAAATCAAATCGATCGTCACATTCTGAAAATCATGTTTTTCCAGCAGCTGAATAGTTGAATAAACATCTTCAGCGGTATGCTTGCGGCCAATTTTTTTAAGCAAGCGATTATCAAAGGTCTGGACCCCCATCGACAAGCGATTGACTTGATGGTTTTTCAAAACCAGCATTTTTTCTTCACTCAAATCACCAGGATTTGCTTCCACTGTAAACTCTTTGGTTGTGTGTGTTGGCAGCAATTCATGCACACCTGACAGCAATCGATCCAGTTGGTTCGCCGAAAGCGACGTTGGCGTCCCGCCGCCGATATAAATCGTTTTCGCCTCATTGAGAGGCTGACGCAAGAGGGTCAGCTCAATTTCTTTTAGTAACGCTTCGATGTACTCATCCACTGGCTGCCCTTCTAAAAACACTTTGTTGAAGTCACAGTAGTAGCATATATGTTCACAGAAAGGTATATGTATATACGCAGAAATATTTTGCGCGCTTTTTGTAGATGGATCGTTTATTGTTTGACCTTCAGGCATTCCTAAGTAATTCTCCTCTACCTTCTTTTTTGCTCCCACCGCTGAGAGCACCGGCACTCATTGTAGCATAGTTCTTAGAATTCTCCTATCACTTGGACTATTTTTAAGCAAGAAAAAACACCACTTCCAAGAAGTGATGTCTTCAAATATTCATAGAAAAAATAAAGAGCACTACTCTTATTAAGTACGGTAAAATACCGCTTTTGTTCTTATCCCGCCCAGAAAAAAATCTGTTTGTTACAAGAACTAACACTTCCCCCAAACTGTTAGCGCCACAATAGATAAGCTGTTGTTGACGGCTTACTTAACAAGAGCAGGACTCTTATTCATGAAAGACAATTGCTTGTCTTATCTGACTTAAGTATACCTTTTTAAAAAAATTAAGTCCTATCATCTTTTTCACCAGTCTATGAAAACGATGAGAATCTTCACCTTGGTAACAGTTATAAAATGTGCAGCAAAATATCGATCAGATAGCGGATCAACCGATACGCAATAAATAAGAAGAAAATATTTCCCAGCAAGAATTGAAAGACATTGCCAATCGATCCCTTAAAGGAGCGAAAACTGAAATAACGCGACCAACGATTGAACCCGTTTTGGCGGTTTCGTTTCAAACGATACGCTTCATCATACTTCATCTCCAAGAGGTCATAATAAAAAATCATCAAGGGTTGTTGCACAAAGAAAACTTTTTTATAGCCTGCCATCAACGTGTACTGCTTATTATTGGAAGGAAAGTTGCGATTGCCGTTTTTCTTCACGCGCATCGTTGTTCCATCATTCATTTGGAACGCATAATGATCCTCAAATTCTGTCAGTTGATGAATTTGCGGCACCTGATTTTCTTCTTCGAAAGCAAGTACGACCTCACTCGCTCGCTGATAAAGTGAAACCAACCACGCCATTATGCCTAGCAATATAACTAGCAAAATGATATTTAAAAGCAAACTTTCTTGTAACAAAAGTAAATAACCTAAGATAATCAAAATCGCCACACCAAGGGCAATCATTCTTCTACGGAAATAACTGCGATACATCAATTCAAAAGAGCGCCGATAATAGGCAAAATCTTCTTTAACAAAATCCATTTTTTCCACATCTTTCTGTGTTTAGGTTGCTGATAATGTATCAAAGATCCTTTTGAAAGTCAATTTCCCTCAAAAGTTTCAGCGTCTGATTTGTTTCAAACAAGAAAACGTTTTATAATGGAAGATGTAACAAAAAAAAGCGATGAAAGTAGGTTGAGATACGTGATATTACAAGAAACATTTACCTTGCAGAACAAACTGGCAATTCCTAAGATTGGCCTTGGAACCTGGCAATCTTCTCCAGAAGATGCTTACAACGCAACAAAATTTGCCATTCAAAATGGTTATCGACATGTCGATACAGCGGCAGCTTACAAAAACGAAGAAGCGGTTGGGAAAGCTGTGCGCGATTCAGGCGTTGCCCGCGATGAAATTTTTGTTACCACGAAAGTACCTGCTGAGTTAAAGACCTACCAAGAAGCGGTTGATAGCATTGATGCTTCTCTAAAAAAACTTGACTTAGGGTATATCGATTTGATTTTGATCCATGCCCCTCGTCCTTGGAAAATCATGGGAAACAATCCAGAAAACAAAGATTTTTATCTTGAAAACATCGATGTTTGGAAAGCATTAGAAGAAGCCTACTTAAGTGGAAAAGTAAAATCGATTGGTGTTTCCAACTTCGATCAAAAAGATTTGCAAAATATTTTTGATCATTGCGATGTGAAACCGATGGTCAACCAGTTTATTTACCATATTGGCCGCACAAATGAAGAACTATTGACATTTTGCAAAGCGCACGAAATTTTAGTGGAAGGCTATTCACCAATCGCTACTGGTCGTTTACTCGATAACGATGCAGTGAAGACGATTGCTGAAGCCTATGGAAAATCTATTCCACAACTTTCAATTCGTTACTTGCTACAAAAAGACATTCTGCCATTGCCAAAATCCGTTCATGAAGAATACATTGCTGACAATGCCAAAGTTGACTTTGAAATTTCTGAAGAAGACATGAAGAAATTGGATGAGTTGCAAGCTTAAGAATACTTGCGTTTAATTGAAAAAAGCAGTCCGATCAAGTCCAGTAAATGCTGGTCATGGATCGGGCTGCTTATTTTCTTCTACAACTCTGTTTAGAAAAACAACCGTTTCTTAGTCTGTTAAAACTGAATTCTTCTTATGTTAGTTGTTCAAAGGTACCCCACACTTTTACTTCTTGTTCTTCTACCATTGTTCTGCCTTTTGCTAGAACCGTTTCTACTGCTAATGAGTCTTTGTTCAGCAAGCAAATATCAGCATCCATCCCTGCTGCAAGACGTCCCTTTTGATCAAGCTTCAATACTTTCGCTGGATTGGAAGTGATTGCTCGAATGGCGATCTCCAATGGAATCTGCTCTTTTTGGACTGCTTCTTTAATGCCTACCATCAGCGCTCGCGAACTGCCGACACCCAGACCTATGAATTGATTGTTTTCATCAAAGTACGGGAGGCTGCCTTGCCCATCAGAGGTCATGGTAAATTGATCCAGGCCGATCCCTTCTGCTAACAAACGTTTCAATCCTTTACTGAAGCGAACCTCATCGTCTTCTTTTTCCCAGAAATCAGGATCTTCACTCGCCGTAAAATCAATCGTTCCACCCATTTTTGCAAAAGCAATACTTGCTTCGAAAAGCTCGCTGGTCCGATTGGCATGTGTCGGTAAAAATTGGCTGATTGGAATCTCTGTCTCTTCGATGGTTCGTAAAAGCAGCTCATATTTTTTCTTTCCTCCACCTAAGTGGATGTTTACGATACCTGCTTTTCCAGAAAGCATCCCACCAACACGGGCATCCGCCACCGCACGGGTAAATTCTTCGAAACTCGGTTGTGAAGAACGATGGTCAGAAACGGCAATTTCACCGATACCAATAATTTTATCGATAGTCAAAAAATCTTGGATGATGGAATCCGTGACGGGCGCCAAAGGCAATCGATACGAACCGTCATAAAGATAAGTCGTGATGCCTTCCGCCTCTAGTCCACGCGCCTTACTGATCAAGGCAGTCATATCTCTGCCTACTCCGTCAGTACCTAAACAGCCAACCACTGTCGTTACTCCTGCAGAGGTCAATTGACTCAATTTCACTTCTGGTGTCCGGTTTTGAAAGCCGCCTTCCCCGCCACCTCCTAAGATATGAAAGTGGCAGTCAATAAAGCCGGGCACAGCGAGTAACCCTGTGCCATCGATTTCTTCAAGAGGAACACCTGAGAATCCTCCTTCAATCGAATCTTGAATAGCAATGATCTTGTCTTCATTTAATAAAATATCTTTTTTTCCTAAATAGTCAGGAGCGTAAACCTCTGCTTGTCGTATCACCTTCATAAGTGCTTCCTCCTTGTGGCTGATTACTTCTTATTGCAAGCCGATTGCGACCGCAATAAAGATAAAAATCGTTCCTAATACAAATAAGAAACCTTGCATTTTGATCTGGAATTTCGCCCATTTCACCCATTCGATTCTTGCGACACCTAAGACACCGATCAGACTTGCCGATACTGGAGTGAAGGCATCCATAAAGCCCGAGCCTAATTGATAAGCCAAGACAGCGATCTGTCTAGAGACACCTAAAAGATCGGCTAATGGCGCCATGATCGGCATGGTTAATGCAGCTTGACCTGAATTTGAAGTCACGATCAAATTGAAGAAGCTTTGGAAAATGTACATGAACCAGGCACCAATAAAAGCTGGAACATTGCTTAACAATCCGCCGATGCTGTGCAAAATCGTATTCAACGCTGACGGCACATTGGCATCAGAACCGCCGAGAACCAGAAGAATCCCTTTGGCCATCCCTACAACGATTGCAGTTCCTGCCAATTCTGAGGCACCAGATTGAAAGGCACTCGCCACATCATTCAAGCCCATATTTTCTAATTTGAAAAGAACCGCTATGATTCCTGCCCCTAAGCCCATAACAAAGAATTGAGAAGCAATCTCGGGAATATAGTAGCCTTTCTGCGTCACACCCCATACGATCCAGATCAAAACCGCCAGCATTTCAACCAAGATCAATTTATGACCTAATAAAAATGGTTTTTGCTCACTGGAGGTTTTTTCAAGATGATTTCTAAAATACGCATCCGATTGATACGTTAGCGATTTCTCAGGATTCTTGCGAATTCTTTCGGCATAGATCATGAGGTACCCTGCGGATAGTGCGGTAACCACGACCCACATGATGATTCGGAACGTTGCGCCTGAAAGAACGGGAATACCTGCGATCCCTTGAGCTACTGCCACACTAAACGGACTCATCCACGAGGTGGCATTTCCAATCTGGGAGGCGACATAGGTGACGGTGACCGCCACGATCGAATCATACCCCAATGCGATCACGAAAGGCACCATGACCATCGAAAACGGAATGACTTCTTCTGCCATCCCAAAGGTAGCGCCCCCAAATGAAAAAGCAAAGAACAACAGCGGCAATGCCAAGCGTTCTAATCCACGAGTTTTGCTGATAAATGCAAAGATCCCCGCATCAATCGCTCCGGTTTGCATGATAATACCAAACGCACCACCGACCACTAGGATCAGTGCTGCGATCCCAACTGCTGAGCCGTATTTATCACCAGAAACCAATCCTTCAAAAACAAAATTTAAGAAGCCGAAACCGTTAAAGTCATCAGTTCCCCAAACCTTGGCTGTTTTGTGCAGTTTTTCAGAAGTATCATAAATTTTTTCGCCGTAAAGACTGTAAAGCGTGTCATCGGTCAGTCCCACCTCATCTAATTGACTCTGGGACAACTCTTTAGGCCCTTCAGCTAGAACAGCTGCTAAAGCCTCAGGATCGACATCTAATTCTTCCAACTCTTGTGGATCGTCTTCCAATTGATTCAACTGTTGATAGACGTATTCGTTATCTAACGGGTAGGCATAACGAAACGAATCTTGCATCAAGACCGTTCTGGTACTTATTTCCCCATTTGCATCGGTATACTCGATTTCTTGTGTACTGAATTTTCCAGCGGGAACTAAGAAAGTCAGCAACCACGCCAACAATACGACCCCAAAGATGATGACATACGTATGAGGCGTTTTCATTTTAGTTAAATCTTTCTTTTCTTTCCCCTTTTTCGCTTTTTTTCCAATTGTCACTTTTTCTCTCCCTTTCCCTTTGCAGCGTTCTGCATAAATTATCATTTTTGCCTATTTTTTAGTATATCGAAAAAACGTTTTTTCCTCATGGGGAAAGCATTAGAATTCAAATAAACTACGTTATAAAAAGAAAGAAAAAGAAAAAATGAAAAGAAGCCAGAAACGCTTCTTTTCACTACGAATGCTTAGTTTTCTTCAGAAAGCCCATCAAAATAAGTTTCAGTGTCTCGTTCATCTTGCTTTAATTGTTCGATCAACGCTTGTGCGCCATTGAAAGCGACTTGATCACGTAAGAAATGATGCCAGCGGATCGCCACGGTTTCACCATAGATATCTTGGTGAAAATCGAGAATATAGATTTCAACTGTTAACTGGCGCCCCTGACCAAACGTATCATTGTGACCAATCGATCCCATCGATGGATACCACTTGTCACCGACTTTGATTTCCGTCACATAGACGCCTTCTTTTGGCAACCGAACGGTGCTCTTTACTTTGATATTCGCGGTTGGAAACCCAAGTTCTCGTCCTCTAGCATCACCGTGAACGACGGTTCCTTCAAATTCATAAATATACCCTAACAAGCGATTGACTTGTGCCATATCGCCATTTTGTAGGGCAGAGCGAATGCGTGTGGAGCTAACCTTTTCTTCATCAAACGATTCTTGCGCGACAGTCACAACTTCAAAACGATTTTCTGCATATGTTGGTAACAGCGCCATGTTGGCTATCTCTTTCTTGCCGTAGGTATAGTCGAATCCAGCAACAACAACTTTTGCATGCAGACCGATCATGTATTCATCCACAAACACCTGTGGTGCCAGATTTGCAAAAGCAGAAGTAAACTCAATGATATAAAGAATATCTACTCCAAGCTTTTCCATATGCGCTTCCTTTTGAGCCAAGCTGGTCAGGTATTGCATTTTTTCAGGATCGACTTTTTGAAAAACGATCGAGGGATGTTGATTAAAGGTCATTAATGCCAATTTTAACCCTTTTTCTTCTGCGATCTTTCGTCCTGTTTCAATGACTTTCTGATGACCTAGATGTACGCCATCGAAAAAGCCTAACACTAAGACGATCTCCTCATCAGGAATCGTTTCGTGATCATAAGGGTGTCTCATTTCAATGATTTCCATGTTCATTCTCCTATTTCTGTACGGATGACTTTTACCGGTTTCATCATATCTTGGTATTTGTCATGAGCTTTATAGATACTGATCAATTGTTCTCGATAAAAAATCGCCACTAATTCCTCTGGGCGCTCTTGTAATCCAAACACGCTGAAAGGCAAGCGCATGCCATTTTTTACTTTCTGCCAGAGGTCCGCATCGATCGTCACTTGAACAAACTCCGATACCCCATATTCCACCGGTAGCAGTAGTTCCGAAACACGTTGTTCATCGACTGCCTTTTGCACCTCTGCAATCGTGTAAGATTGTTCTTTAGAAAAACCACCGCTTTTTAAGCGAGTCAAATCAGACATATGCGCGGGTACACCCAGCAATTTTCCTGTGTCGACCGCTAACGTGCGAACATAAGTCCCTTTTCCACAAGAAACTTCAAAACGCCAGCTTTGCATATTGTCCTCATGAAAAACCGGCTCTGAAATTCGTTTGAAGGAATAAATTTCTGCTTTGCGCTGTGGTCGCTCGACAGTTTCATTGTTGCGAGCATATTCGTAAAGTCGTTTGCCATTGACTTTGACCGCCGAATACATCGGCGGGATCTGGGTAATCGTCCCCGTCAACTGTTTCATTGCCTGATCGATTTCTGTCTTCGTTAACGGACGAGTTAGTGCTTGTTGTTCAACGATATCCCCCGACCGATCTTCTGTAGTGGTACTGAAGCCCAAGGTGATTTCCCCGGTGTAGACTTTTCCAGAATCAACCAAGTATTCGACGATCTTCGTTCCTTTTCCGATACAAATGGGCAAGACACCATCCACGTCAGGATCTAGTGTGCCGCTGTGTCCGATTTTTTTTGTCTTTAATATTTTTCGTAATTTAAACACGCAGTCGTGACTTGTTTGTCCACGCTCTTTCCATAATGGTAAAATCCCGTCCATCGTATTCCTCCATTTCACTTCAACTTGCTTATTATAACATATAAAAAAAATTCATTGCACGACAAAATCCTTTTCGCTCCTTCTCATTACATGATAAACTAAGCATATAAGGAGGTCCTAAAATGGTTGTTTTAACGATAGGGTCATTTATTGGATTTGCCATCTTTTTGATCATGATTCAGCTCGGCACGATGCAGCGTTGGGAAGAAGCGTTTGCTTTGCAGATCATCCAAAGCCGTACGCCTTCTTTGACGCGCATGATGCACTTTTTTACCAATTTAGGAAAAGCCTTTCCGACAGTTGCGATCGCTTTACTATTGTTTGTCTTTCCATCATCGCGGGCGGATCTTGCACCAAAAACAGCAGTCAGTATCTTCATAGTATCAGCAGCTGCTTACCTGATCAAACGGATCGTCCGACGAGATCGTCCGATCGATCATCGTTTAGTTGAAGAAAAAGATCACAGCTTTCCTAGTGCCCATGCTGCCACATCCGCTGCCATGTACGGAACGATCGCCTTGAATCTTGGACAATTGGTTCCCTCAGCAGTCCTTCCGATGACTCTGCTGGCAGTTTTGTTAAGCTTTATGATCGGCTTTAGCAGAGTCTACTTAGGGATCCATTTTTTAACAGATGTGATCGGAGGCTGGCTCTTGGGGACAGGTGTTGCTGGACTGGTAACTTTACTGATGAATACCTGATGCTCTTTTCAAATAAAAAAGAACAGCTTCGATTGGAAGCTGCTCTTTTTTTTATTCTTCTGAGTGCAATGCGCGAATCATTTCATCAATTTTATTCCCGTATTGTACTGATTCATCCAATTCGAATTGGATTTCTGGAACTTTATAGAGCGTTAACGCTTGACCTAATTCACGACGAACCAAGCCAGTTGCTTTTTCCAGTCCTGCTTGGGCTTTTTGCTTATCTGAAGCTAAGTCCGTTAGGGTGCTGTAAAAGATCGTTGCTTGCTGTAAATCTCCAGTTACTCGTACATCTGTGATCGTCACATCTTGCACGCGAGGATCACGAACTTTTTTACGAAGAATTTGATTGACTTCTTTTAAGATTTCTTGTGCCACTCGGCGATCTCGATAGTTAGCCATTCAAAAAGCCTCCTTGTATAGTTGTCATTCCGTTATTTTGTCGGTACTTCTTCCATGACATAGCCTTCGATCACGTCATCAACTTTAAGATCGTTGAATTTCTCGATCATCGCGCCACATTCAAACCCTAGCTTCACTTCTTTGACATCATCTTTGAAGCGTTTCAAGCTGGCAAGTTTGCCTTCATAGATAACGATGCCGTCACGGATCACGCGGACGCCACTGTCACGGCGAATACTGCCTTCCGTTACGTAGCAACCTGCGATCGTGCCCACTTTAGATACTTTGTAGGTTTCACGAACGATCATTTGACCAGTGATTTTTTCTTCGAATTCAGGATCAAGCATCCCTTTCATCGCAGTTTCGATTTCTTCGATCGCTTTGTAGATGATGCGATGCAAACGAATATCGACTTTTTCCGCTTCCGCTTGCTGTTTGGCTTGCGGTGTTGGACGGACGTTGAATCCGATGATGATGGCATTACTTGCTGCTGCTAGCGTTACATCACTTTCATTGATTGCACCAACAGCTGAATGGACGATGTTCACTCGCACACCTTCAACATCGATTTTCTTCAATGAAGCAGCTAATGCTTCAGCTGAACCTTGTACGTCTGCTTTGATGATGACATTTACTTCTTTCAGTTCGCCTTCTTTTAGACTTTCAAACAAGTTATCCAATGTCACACGACTGCTTGATGCGCGTTGCTCCATCAAAGCACGTTTTGCACGTTCTTCACCCGCTGCTCGAGCTGTTTTCTCGTCTTCAAAAGTAACGAAACGATCACCTGCTTGAGGCACATCATTCAATCCTGTGATTTCGACTGGTGTAGCAGGTCCAGCTGCTTTATCACGACGACCTAAATCATTCGTCATTACGCGAACACGACCGAAAGTATTCCCTACAACAATTGGATCACCTACATGAAGAGTCCCTTGTTGAACCAATAGTGTTGCTACAGGACCTTTTCCTTTATCAAGGCGCGCTTCAATGACTGTACCGATCGCCCGTTGGGTAGGATCAGCTTTCAAATCTTCGACTTCTGCTACTAAGAGGATCATTTCAAGCAATTCTTCAATGTTTTGCCCAAATTTCGCTGAGATTTCAACGAAGATCGTATCGCCACCCCAAGCTTCTGGGATCAACTCATGTTCACTTAATTCTTGCATCACATGTTGTGGGTTAGCACCTGGTTTATCGATTTTGTTTACTGCAACGATGATCGGCACTTTTGCTGCTTTCGCATGGTTGATCGCTTCCACTGTTTGTGGCATCACTCCATCATCAGCTGCGACAACAAGAATCGTGATATCGGTGATACTTGCTCCCCGTGCACGCATACTAGTGAAGGCCGCGTGTCCAGGAGTATCTAAGAAAGTAATTGGTTTGCCATTGATGTCGATTTGGTAAGCGCCAATATGCTGCGTAATTCCCCCAGCTTCACCACTTGTTACGCGTGAATGACGTAAAGTATCAAGCAATGTTGTTTTCCCGTGGTCAACGTGACCCATGATCGTCACAACAGGTGGTCGTGATACTAAATTATCTTCAATTTGTTCTTCTGCTTCGAAGAATTTATCGATGTCTGCGATATCCACTTGAACTTTTTCTTGTGGTTCGATTCCGTAATCGGTAGCAAGCAGTTCAATCGTATCTTTATCTAAAGGTTGGTTTTGATTGACCATAACCCCCATCATAAAGAGTTTCTTGATGATCTCTGCTGGTTCACGGTAGATTTTTTTCGCGATATCCGCTACGTTCATGCCTTCTGAATATTCCAATACTTCTGGTAGCTCACGGAATTTACGTGCTGGAACTGGCGGTTTCTTTTCCGTCTGCTGACGGCCTTTTTTGCCTTTTTTATTGAATTTGTTGCGATTGTTATTGTTGAAATTATTGTTGCGTCCACCGTAGTTTGACTTGCCGCGGTTTTGATTTCCTCCACGAGAATCATTCGATCCTTGCGGACGGTTATTGTTACGGTCTGCCCCTTGCGTATTTCCTGCAGATTGAGCGGCCGGACGGTTTTGTTGCCCTTGGTTATTTGGACGGTTTTGCTGTCCTTGGTTTGTTGGGCGATTTTGTTGCCCTTGATTATTCGGACGGTTTTGTTGTCCTTGGTTTGTTGGGCGATTCTGTTGCCCTTGATTATTCGGACGGTTTTGCTGTCCTTGATTGTTCGGACGATTTTGTTGTCCTTGGTTGTTTGGACGGTTTTGCTGTCCTTGATTGTTCGGACGATTTTGTTGCCCTTGATTATTCGGACGGTTTTGCTGTCCTTGGTTTGTTGGGCGATTTTGTTGCCCTTGATTATTCGGACGGTTTTGTTGTCCTTGGTTTGTTGGGCGGTTTTGTTGCCCTTGATTGTTACGATTCTCTTGGTTATTCACTCGATTATGACTTCCTTGGTTATTTGGTCTGTTACTTCCTTGACTGTTCGTGCGATCTACTTGTCCTTGACCAGCAGGACGGTTATTGCTTTGCGTAGTTCGCTGTTGACTTTGATTGTTATGACGGTTTTGGAAGTTAGGATTATTTCTTTGCGTTTTAAATTTCTTTTGTTCTTGTTTTTCCGGCTGGTTGGCTGGTTTCTGATTTGCGGGATTTGAGTTTGCAGATGTTTTACCATTTGGATTGCCGCCTAATGACTGCTGCAATTTTTGCGCCTCTCCATCTGAGATCGCGCCCATATGATTTTTGACATCAAAGCCTAAAGATTGTGCTTTTTCAACAACCTCTTTGCTCGACTTATTCCATTCTTTTGCAAGTTCATAAATTCTTTTTTTTCCCATGCAATCACCTTCCTAACCTAATATTAATTCCTGCACCTTCCTTGCAAATCCTTGATCTAAGATGCCAATGACCATTCTTGGTTTCCCAATGGCCGCACTGATTTCATCAGCAGAAAATGCATCTAGGAGCGGAATTTCGTAATAAGAACTTTTGTCCTTAATTTTCTTTTGTGTATTTTTACCAGCATCACTGGCGATAATGACTAAAGCAGTTTTCTCATTGCGAATCTCTTTTAAAGTCATTTCTTCACCAGTTACTAATTTCCCAGCACGCATGGCTAGTCCTAACATATTTAATGCTTTGGTTTTATTCATTTGCAAATAACTCTTTTCGCGCTTTTTGGTGCGTTACATAGTCCAATAGTTCTTGGTAAAATTCATCTGTCAATTTCGTTTCCAGCACTCGATCCAAGATACGCTTATCCCATGCTTTCTGGGCTTCAGCCGGTTCGATCGCTATATAAGCTCCCCGACCTGGCATTTTTCCTGTCGGATCGATGGAAACAACGCCTTCTTTTGAACGAGTGATACGAAGCATTTCTTTCTTAGGTAGCATTTCGCCTGAAATCACTGATTTTCGTAAAGGAATTTTTCGTTTTTTCATCACGATCTCACCTCAACTATTTTTCGTCAAACTCAACATTTTCATAATCATCCGCAGTCATGTCTGATGGAAGGATCGCTTCATCAACTGTTTCTGCAGATTCTGTTGCTTCTGTGCTGATTTCTTCAGCAGCTTCTGAAGCGTTGGCATCATACTCATCGATATAGTCGCCTTCATCCAGCTTCGCATAAAATTCTTCCATGTCTGTTTCTGATTTGATATCGATTTTGAAGCCAGTCAATTTGGCTGCTAGGCGAGCATTTTGTCCGCGTTTACCGATCGCTAATGATAGTTGGTAATCAGGCACGACAACAGTACAAGCCTTCGGATTATCAACATCAAAAATAACGTCGCTGACTTCTGCTGGATTCAACGCATTGGCGATGAAGATCGCTGGATCTTCATTCCATTCCACGATATCCATGTTTTCGCCTTTTAGTTCATTAACGATCGCTTGAACCCGTTGACCTTTAGGGCCAACACAAGTGCCGACTGGATCGACGTTGGCATCAAAGGAACGAACAGCAACTTTGGCACGATCCCCTGCTTCACGAGCAATACTTACGATCTCTACAGTACCATCATATACTTCTGGCACTTCTTGTTCAAATAATCGGCGCAGCAAATCTGGATGGCTGCGGCTAACGAATACTTGAGGCCCTTTTGAAGTATTTTCAACACGAGAAACGAATACTTTGATCCGATCATGGGGTTGATAAAACTCATTTGGCATTTGGTCTTGTTTTGAAAGCACGGCTTCAATTTTGCCTAAGTTTACATAGATATAACGATTGTCTTGGCGTTCAACGATTCCTTGCAAAATGTCTTTTTCGTACGCACTAAATTCGTTATAGATAATGTTTCTTTCCGCTTCACGGACCCGTTGCAAAATGACTTGTTTTGCCGTTTGCGCCGCAATACGACCAAAGTCTTTAGGCGTTACTTCAAAGCGGATTTTGTCGCCGATTTCATAAGCGGGGTTGATTGTCATCGCTTCTTTTAATGAAACCTCTAGTTGCGAGTCCATGACTTCTTCTGTCACTTCTTTGACTGCATAGACGTGGATATTGCCTTTTTTCTGATCAAATTCTACTTCCACATTTTGTGCTTGCCCGTAATGACGTTTGTACGCTGAAACCAATGCCGCTTCCAATGCATCGATGACAATCTCTTTTGAAATGCCTTTCTCTGCTTCTAATGCATCCAATGCATTCAACATTTCTTTACTCATGATTCTTTCATTCCTCCGTGTTTAAAATTGAATGGCTAAACGAGCTTTGGCAATATTTTTCCGGTCGATCGTTCGTTCTTTTTCTCTGGTTTTGATTCGGGTCTTCATAACTAGCTGATTTTCGTCGAATGACTGTAAAAAGCCTTCGAACTGTTTTTCTCCATCAATCGGTTGATATAAAGAAACATGAATGTACTCGCCGACTGCCCGTTGATAATCTGCTTCTTTCTTCAATGGACGCTCGGCGCCAGGGGAAGAAACTTCCAAGAAATAGGCCTGTGGAATAGGATCAGGTTCGCATTGGTCTAATTGTTCACTAAGTTGTTCACTGACAAAGGCACATTCCTCGATATCGATTCCGCCTTCTTTATCAATGAACACACGAAGAAACCAATTTTTCCCTTCCTTCACGAATTCTACTTCAACTAATTCAAATTTTTGCGCATCCAGAATAGGGGTCACTATATCTGTAACAGTTTCCACTACCGTACTCACAACATCGCCTCCTTTATTTCTCAACGAAACGAACTTCATTCCATTAAAAAGAGTGAGCGAAAAAACCGCTCACTCACTCTAAGTATCATTACATTGTAAATATAACACAATTTTCATAAAGATTCAACTACTGTCGCATGTTCCCTTCGCTTTCAGAAAAAAACAAAGTATTTTCTTAAAGATTTTTAATGCTTGGGTGAATGGCTGTTAGTGAATCACTTGACCAATCCGACGTAGTAGTTGTGGGAAAATGCTCTCTGGATCAAAGTCCATTGGCGCGTCATGTGGGAAATGAAGCCAGAGCCGACCACCATAAACCACTAGTACCAAAAGTGTCAATGTCACCCACAGGTTGTGACTGTAGTAAAGTTTGCTGATTTTCGGATTTTTTTTGAATAAAACAATTCCGAATACGATCGGCACTAACCAAAACAAGGGATGAAAATGCAGCGCACCTTCAAGATCACCCTGAAATAAGTGCAAATAGGCGCGCGTCATGCCACAACCTGGACAAGGAAACCCCGTTAACCATTTAAACGGACAAATCAATAATCTACCCAATCATCTGAATCAGACGAATCGTTTGTATTGTTAGATGAGGTCATGGCATTTTGATCAGCCGCTTCCCACATTTGGTTCATATCACCTTGTAAAATCGCCATGTTGATGAAATCAAAAGCAAACAGGCTCAAGACGACAAAAAGAATTTTGTTGTCACTCAGACGAGGCATATTCGCTCGTTGTTGTGCACTCATAAAGATATCCGCAATTCGGTACCACCAATAAATTTGATACAATCCACAAGTAAGGATCGTGAGTAAAATCGACGTTTCTGGCGAAAGACGATTATCCCCGCTGTATTCTGCCAGCTCTTTGGTTGTTTGGTACATCCAAAAGAATGTATAAATGCCACAAGTAATAAATGTTAATAAAATGACCGATACAACCGATTTCTTTCTAACTCCGTAATTATAATTCATCACAAACTCCTTCTAGTTTATTCCTTTTTATCACTTACTAATTATACACGATTTTATTCACAAAAACAAAAAAAATCTAATTATTTTATTTTATATAGATTAAAAAAGGTAAATAGCACCTGCTGAAAGCAGGTGCCTATACTATAAAATCATTCGTTTTCTTTGAACCAAAAGCTATGCTCGACTATAATTTTTCACTTCAGCAGCCATTGCATCAACAAACAGATTCAATTCTTCGACTTGGGTCTCCTTGCTGCCGTAGCGACGGATATTGACTGTCGCATCATTGACTTCTTGATCCCCAACAACAATTTGGTAAGGAATTTTTTGGGTTTGTGATGCACGGATCTTATACCCCATTTTTTCGTTGCGGTCATCCACTTCCACTCGCAGTCCTTGCGCTTGCAGGCGTTCTTTGATTTCGTAAGCATAGTCGCTGTGGGCTTCGACTGAGACCGGAATGATCGATGCTTGGATTGGTGCCAACCAAGTCGGGAATGCCCCTTTATAGACTTCTGTCAGGTAAGCCACAAAACGTTCCATCGTTGAAACGATTCCGCGGTGGATCACCACTGGACGGTGATTGTTTTCGCCATCTTCACCAACATATGTTAGATCAAATCGTTCAGGCAATAAGAAATCCAATTGGATCGTTGACAAGGTTTCTTCCATACCTAAAGCTGTTTTCACTTGGACATCTAGTTTAGGTCCGTAGAAAGCTGCTTCACCGTCAGCTTCAAAATAATCCAATTCTAATTCATCCATGGCCGCTTTTAGCATTGTTTGCGCATTTTCCCACATCGCATCGTCATCAAAATATTTGTCTTTGTTTTGTGGATCGCGATAACTTAAACGGAAACGATAGTCAGTAATATTAAAGTCTTCGTAAACGCCCACCATAAGATCCAGTGTCCGTTTGAATTCTTCTTTGATTTGATCAGGACGAACAAATGTATGACCATCATTTAAGGTCATTTCCCGAACCCGTTGCAACCCTGATAGTGCCCCTGATTTTTCATAGCGGTGCATCATTCCTAATTCAGCGATCCGAATTGGTAGTTCACGATACGAATGGATGTCATTTTTGTAAACCATCATGTGATGCGGGCAATTCATTGGTCGTAGAACCAGCATTTCGCCATCCCCCATATCCATTGGTGGGAACATGTCCTCGTGGTAATGATCCCAGTGCCCTGATGTTTTGTATAAATCCACGTTTGCCATGATTGGTGTGTATACGTGTTGGTACCCAAGGCTAACTTCTTTATCCACGATATAACGCTCGATCGTACGACGGATCGTTGCTCCTTTTGGCAACCAGAAAGGCAAACCCGCGCCGACTTCAGGGGACAACATAAACAATTCTAATTCTTTCCCTAATTTACGATGATCGCGTTCTTTTGCTTCTTCTCGTAAACGAATAAATTCCTTCAAGTCTTTCTTATCGAAAAAGGCTGTTCCATATACCCTTTGCATCATTTGATTATCAGAACTTCCACGCCAATAGGCTCCGGCTACTGATAACAATTTGTACACTTGGATACGACCTGTCGATGGGACATGAGGGCCGCGGCATAAGTCAACAAATTCTCCTTGCTGATAGGCAGTAATCGTTTCGTCATCTGGTAATTCTGTGATCAACTCAACTTTGTATGGATCTTCAGCAAAAAGAGCCAAAGCTTCCTCTTTTGTTAATACACGTCGTTCAATTGGCAGATTTTCTTTAATGATTTTCATCATTTCTGCTTCGATTGCTGGTAGATCTTCCGCAGTTACTGGGTTTTCCCCATTGTCTGTGTCATAGTAAAAACCAGAATCAATTGCAGGTCCTACTCCAAAATGGATCGATGGATAGAGTCTGCGCATGGCTTGAGCCATTAAATGAGCTGTCGAATGACGAAGTAAACCTAAGGCGTCTTCATGATCGGGTGTCACGATCTCAATCGTTGCATCTTCTTCGATCGGACGTGAAAGATCGATCAGTTGTCCATTGACTTTTCCAGCTAAGGCTTTTTTTGCAAGACTTTTCGAGATACTTTCAGCAATCTCTTTAGTTGTTACCCCAACAGCAAATTCTTTTTTTGCGCCATCAGGAAATGTAATAAATAATGACATATGAATGTCCTCCTTTGAATGATTTCAATCAATAAAAAAGTCCTAGTATCGGTTACGATACTAGGACGATCACTCGTGGTTCCACCTATTGTTCGAAAACAGAAAAAGTCTGTTTTCCTCTTCATGAGATAACGGTTCAACCGCCTCCGTTTCGACAGAGGTCTAAAAAAGTGGTCATCCTTTGGTTTTCTTCCAGGAAATTTTCAGCCAAGATTTCCCTCTCTTATCGAAGACTCTCAAACTCAGGTGTCTTTTTTATTGATCGATTATGGCTCAATTAAACCACTACCTACAAGAAAAAGCAAGAGAATTATTTCCAATCGCCATTCACAGCATAAGTTCCTTGCTTCATTTCATTGATGATGACATGGATATGCTCCTTAGGGGCACCCGTATTTTTATGGACCGCCTCAGTGATTTCTTTCATCATATTCGTCAGTTGTTCTTGCGAACGCCCTTCAACTAGTTCGACATGAATAAATGGCATACGATTTCCTCCTTTGTTTGCTTTTGATTATACACCTTTTTCAAAAAGACAAAAGCTATTCCCATGATTTCCAAAGAAAAACGTGTCTTTATTCCTCCTGATACACGACAGAAAACTTTTCACAAACGCATAGCATTTGATCGTGAAAAGACAACCCCGCTGAGGCATAAGCTCGTCGAAAAAAAGCTTCATGAACACGGCGCCAATAAGCCAAAGTGCGATCTCCTTCCCCTTCTAAAAAGGCAAACGCTGCTGTCACTTCATCAAATGGCACGATCGACACTGACTCTAAATAAAGAACAGCTCTTGGTACATCCGAACCATCTAAAAGGACACTATACGTTTCTGATTGTGGCAATGCTTCTTGCTCGATTTCATAGAGCGCAGCGGCGGAGGTCGTCGCTGTCTTTTTGCCAGCTAAAACAAGTGCTGCCAGTTCATCCGCCATTTCTGAAGTATCACCAAAGGACCAAGCATCTTCATAGGTCAGAGAAGATTGATTTCTTGGATTTGCTTTTAAAAACCGCTGCCAAAACGCTTGAATCTGACTGTCTTTTATTTTTGGTTCTCTGGTCTCATCTGCCAATTTTTTTCACTCCAATACTTCGTATATGTTTGGACATTCTCAGCTTCTTGCCAATCATAGGCCAACCCTAATTTCTCGCTGATTTTCTTTGCTTGCTTATCAAATCGTTTTTGCATCTTCAAAAGGGACTGACCGCAAGCAGTGATCGTGGAAAAATCAAGCAATGAGGTCAATTCCCGCCACTCCTTTTCCGTTAGAAACGACTGCAGGTATTTATGATTTTTCCCAGTACTCACCTGAAATTGCTGAGCATGGGCAACAAACAAATCTTCAATCCATAACAACTCTTGCCAACAAATGGTATATAAATGATCCGTAGCATAAATCAGCTGCTTTCGAAGCAGCCCTTTCACAACATACGTGCTTACCCACCAAAATTCATTGCAGTGTTCTTGAAAAGCGGCTTGGGTCGGGCGCTTGATCCAGTAATGCGAATGATTTGCTTGATTAGCAAAACTTAGTAATTGGTCTGGATCAAGCAGCGGCTGCAAGCCTGGTTCTTTAGCAAGACGATCGACCAGTGCAAGAGGACAAAGCATGAGATCGATTCGTGCTCCGTCTTGAAAATGCATTAAGTAGGTAAAACAACCACCCAAGCTGGGTGGATAAATCGTGCTAGCTTCCGGTGTTTGCCTGATCATGATTGATCCAAAGGCTTCTAACCATGAAGAATCATCGACCAAAGGCTGAATATCCTCCATCACGAAGACCACGTCAAAATCCTGCAAAATATCTTTTGACGCCTGTGGATCGGTCCGTGAACCAGATAAACCGATGGCACGTGCCCCAACACGTTTCCCAACAGACAGGATCAATTGGCGCAATTCTGCTTCTTCTCTCACCTTTTCCACCTCTATTTCGTTTCGTTTTTGAACACCTAAGCTCTTTTTATAAATATTAGCATAGTTTCTTTTTTTCCACGACATTCACAGGGAAAATATGCTATAATTTTATGTCGCAATTTTTTTAAGGAGGATCCTTCGTGAACGAACGTCAAAAAGAACAACAACATGTCAATGAAACCATTGCTCTGATCCACAGAGAACAAGCGATCCTTTCGCAGCAAAAACAAGAATTAGCCGCTAAAATGGATGATCAATTAAAAGAAATCGCCGATAAGAAAATTCGCGGAGGCGACAGTGAAGCCTTTTATGAATCAGTTATCGAGTACCAGCAGCATGAACAAGAACTGCTGATCAAGTATCAAACCGCAGAATCACAAGAAAAACGCGTCAAAACCCTAACAACGATGGCAGGCAATCCCTACTTTGCTCGAATCGATTTCAAAGAAGAGCAAGAAACCGAGACCCTCTATTTAGGGATCGCTTCTTTACGAGACAAAGAGGAAGAAACGATCGTCATTGACTGGCGCGCACCGATCGCTAATCTTTACTATGAAGGAGAACTTGGTGAAACATTCTACGAAACAGACACCGACCGTTTTACGGTAGAGCTGCTCTTAAAACGCCAGTTTAAAATTCAAAATGGTGAGATCTTATCGATGGTCGATACTTCGGAGATCATCAATGACGAATTTTTATTGGAAATCTTGGATGAGGCCTCTTCTTCTCAAATGCGTAACATCGTTTCAACGATCCAAAAAGCACAGAACCAAATTATTCGTGATACCACCAATAAATTTTTACTGATCGAAGGGATTGCTGGAAGTGGGAAAACCTCTGCTTTATTGCAACGGGTCGCCTTTTTACTTTACCGTAATCGCAAATGGCTGGACGAAAAACAAGTCTTGCTGTTTTCACCCAATCATTTGTTTTCTGACTATATATCCATGGTCCTGCCTTCATTAGGGGAAAGTGAAGTGCCCACAAGAACCTTCCACCACTTTATCCAATTGATTCTGACTGGCTATGAAGTAACAAAAGAAACCCAACAAGAAGAGAACTTTTTAAGCGGCGACGATGATGCCATTGAAAAAATCAAAAGTAGTCTTTTCTTGGTGGAAAAAATCAACCGTTATGTCCGTTCGATTGCACCGATCGGCCCCTTGTTCCGTGATCTAAAAATCCAAGGGCAAACCTATTTGACAAAAGAACAGATTCGCCGCTGGTACCAAGAAACCAATCATGAATTGCCGATTTACCAAAGAACCCAACTGCTTCAAACAAAATTATTAAAAAAAATCGGCGGCTTGGAAAAAGATGAAGCCAAAAAAGACTGGGTCAAAGAAGCGACCGAAGAGCAATTGCAACAAGTATTTACCAACGATCCTCATCAAGAATACAGCGAAGAAAACGAACGCCGTTTGCGGAAGAAACTCAGACAGCAGATCGTCCGTAAGAAGTTCCGTTCCTTGACGCGGGGAGTGAAAAACTTTCAGTTTATCAACCAAGCCAAGCAATACTTACACTTTTTACAATCGGTTGAGTCTGCTGCAGTCAAAGAAACTGGCATCGAGGCTGCGGCTTGGCAGCAAAGTATTGCCAACATTCGCCAAGGAATGCGCCAAAGACAAATCAAACAAGAAGACGCCGTTTTGTTTTTCTTACTGATCAAACAGCTTTATCCTGTTCACGTCGAAGAAAAAGCTCGGTTTATCTTTATCGATGAAATGCAGGATTTTCCACCAGCACAAGTGGCTCTGCTGCGTCAGCTTTATCCAAAGGCTGGTATCACCCTGTGCGGCGATTTGAACCAAAAAGTTTATGGCAATGAAACGATCGTCGGAGCATTAGCAGAATTATTCCCCCACGAAAGCGTGAAACGTTATCAATTGAAAACCAGCTATCGTTCGACTAAGGAAATCACAGATTTCGCCAATCAATTTTTAGTTGGCAGTGATCAAGTGGAATTGACGGCTCGTAAAGGTGCGGTACCAACAATTGTTAAAGGAACTGAATCTGAAAATCTGGCTTTCCTAGAAACCAGTATTCGAAAGGCAGCGGAGAATCAGCGTTGGCGCACCGCGATCATTTGTAAAACCGCAAAGGATTGCCAGCAGTTATATGCCCAGCTGACAGAAACAATGCAGGAACAAGTGCAGCTGATCACCTCTGAAGAAGACTTCATGAAACGCAATGTCATGATCTTCCCGGCCTTTTTAGCAAAAGGGCTAGAGTTTGACCAAGTATTTGTCTGGACACCAGGTGCCACTTTCGCGACTGAACAAGACCAATTGATTTTTTATACAATGGCGACACGGGCGATGCATCAGTTGACCGTCCTTACCCAAGAAGAATTGCCGCTTCTAGTGAAAGCTGATCCTGCCACTTATCAGTTTCAAGAAGCATCACGGATTGACGAATAACCTAACAAAAAAACATCACAATCGACTGATTTTCAAATGAAACCAGCCGATTGTGATGTTTTTTAGCCTTTTAATTCGCCAATAAATAAGCGGGTTTCTGGATAACGCATCCCAACGATTGTTAAAATCATCTGCAGCTCAGAAACGTGTTCCGGATCTTCTGGAACAAATAATTTTGTATGACGTCCGATACTGCCATTATCGATCAAACGATGGGTACGATTCCATTGACTAAATTCCTCGATCGTTGTAAAGCGACTAAGAGGAAAACCAGCACCGTCGAGAATTTCCGTCAATCGAAAAAGCACATAAGAACTATCGATCACCAATTCTTTTCTGTGAGGTAAAGCACGCGTTCGCTTATAATCAATAATTGCTTTTTCTGGTCGGTGTTCCAAAAGCCAATCCAACAGCATGAAGAACCCTTCCATTCGATAATCATCGATAAAGAGTCGTTCAGAGTATTCCGACATGCGAAAGACCAAAGGAATCAAGAATCGCTCTTTATAAATTAACAAGGGTGCGCGATCAACGACGACATTTAAATAACGATTCAAATAAGAAGAACCACGATAATCGCCTAGACGATACCCTTCCACCCCATACTTTTGATATTTCCGACAAAGAGCCGAGCAGTCAGAAATCGATACAGACACTTCTGCTAGCTTTTCAAAACCACTTAAGATTCGATTAAATGGCTCTAAAACGATTTTTTCTTCCATGTCTGCCCCCCTAACGAGTTGTTTGCTTATGTAGTAAATCATAACATATAAAATGTCTGGAAACCAACTGAAAAGACGATGAATATTGAAGAATTTTCAAGAGAAGTGCTTCTCGCTCTCTTGTTTTTTTCACTTGACTAAACAACGGAAGGTTGATGAAAAAAACACCAAAAACTGGCAGCCAGATCACCTCTAGGCTGCCAGTATGTCTTATTCTTCAGCGTCTGCCACATTGTGATAGACATTTTGAACATCTTCAAGATCTTCTAATACATCGATCATTTTTTCGAATTTTTCTAGATCATCGCCAGTTAAGGTTACTTCATTTTGAGGAATCATTTGCATTTCAGCAATTGAAAATTCGGTGATTCCTTTTTCTTTCAAGGCTTCCTGAATGGCATGGAAGTCACTTGGTTCACCGTGAACGATAATTTGTCCATCTTCTTCAACAACATCACGAACATCGATCTCTTTGTCCATCAAGTATTCTAAGATTTCATCGGCATCGTCACCAGCAAAGCCAAATAATGCTGTGTTATCAAACATATAAGCAACTGCCCCAGAAACACCCATATTCCCGCCGTTTTTACCAAAAGCGGCCCGAACATCGGCTGCGGTACGGTTGACGTTGTTTGTCAAAGTATCGACGATCACCATTGATCCATTTGGTCCAAATCCTTCATATCGAAGTTCTGAGTATTGTTCATCGCCAGAACCTTTGGCTTTTTCAATCGCACGGTCAATAATGTGTTTTGGCACATTGTAGGTTTTCGCACGTTCGATAACAAAGCGTAATTTTTGGTTCGCGTGAGGATCAGGATCACCCGATTTTGCTGCTGCGTAGATTTCGATTCCAAATTTTGCATAAACTCGGCTATTGTTTGCATCTTTAGCAGTTTTTTTCGCTACGATATTTGCCCATTTACGACCCATGATTTCACTTCGCTTTCTTGTTTTTAAAAATCCTTATTCATTATACTTGTCAAATGGCGTTCTGTGAAGCAATTTTCACTTATTTATCAATAAAAAGCGGAATTCTTCGAAAATTTTGTTCTGAGATTTGAGCATTCCCTTGCTGATAAATCTGGTCGATCCGCAATGACAAGCCGTAGCGCTGTGCTTCTTTCTTACCGAATTTAGCGATCAGCGGCAGGGTCAGCTCTTTTTTGACTTCTTTTAAATAGTGCTGCCCTTGCTTTGTATAGCCTAAGACTCGAATAAAGGGATGTGCTTGGGCTTCCTTCATTTCAGCTTTTGTCACTTGGAACAATACATAACAAGCAAGACGCTGCAGTCTCGTTTGGGTATAGCGTTTTGTCTTTAACAACTTGATAAAATCTGCAAACGAATCCGCCGCAGTCACATATTGTTTTAGTCGATATTCTAGTCCTTCTTCCATCTGGTAAATAGCAGCTAATTTTTCGAGGGGGGCAGAAATGATCTGGTATTGAAGATACGGCCAAAAGGCTTCCCAGTCGACTGTTGTTTGCGAAAGAAATTTTTGTGTTGCTTCAGGAACAAAATCCACAACAGCTTCACCTTGTTTGAGTCCTTGACGAATGGCTGTGGCACTAGCGATCGTTGGATGCTTAAATTGTTCTGAATGATAAGAGGCCGCAATTCGTTGAATGGGAACAAGCCTCATTGGTTTTTCATAACACAACACTTCCCGTGCATACGCCATACCCAACAGATGATTCGGCTGGTCTTTTTCTGCATGGTACTCAGGATAAAGCTCACTGAGGACCATACTCATTTTTTGACTATAGGTAGCATTTTGCCTAGCTATGCGTTGAAATGCGTCATCGATCATCCGCTGATTTTCTTTTTCAAACTGAGCGAACTTTGCATAGTCAAAGGGTTGTTTCGCATCTGTACCAAAACACAAAGAATCACATTGCAGATTTTGTAAGATCCTAATCGCTCCCGCTGCAAAAAAATCAGCAGACTGGACGGCCCAAGCGGATGGCAGTTCAACGACCAAATCGACGCCATTTTGCAATGCCGCTTGGGCTCGTTGCCATTTATCGATGATCGCCGGTTCACCACGCTGTAAAAAATTTCCACTCATCACGGCTACAATGACATCGGCGTTGGTTTCTTGCCTGGCTTTGTCCACGTGGTATTGATGGCCATGGTGAAAAGGATTATATTCTACGACTAGTCCGCAAGCCTTCATCGACATCCCTCCTGTTTTACATAACGGTTACTTATGGCAGACAAAAAACCAGCGACGGCTTTTTTCATTTGGTTTTGTATCGATAAAATCAGCGTAGCATTCAACATTAGCAAAACCAGCATTTTCTAACATTCTTAAATAGCTTTCGAGAGGATAGGTTCTTTCTTGATGAAGCTCATCTAAGCGTTCAAACAACCCATTCTCTTGTGCAACAAAAAAGGTCAAGAAATGTTCAATGCTATGGTCTTTTTCTCCTTGATAGCTTTCCCAAAGAAAGGCAAATTCATCCGTCTGGTAATGGTAGCTATAATCAGGAAACACTTCATTGATTTGATATAAGGAATGCACATCAAATAAAAAGACGCCATCTTCTTCTAAACAACTGTAAACACCATCAAAAACTTGCTGCACACTCTGCTCGTCTTCCATGTAGCAAAGGGAGTCAGAATAGCAAGTAATAGCTTGATAGGTGCCAATATCTACGAGATCCAGCATGTCACCCGCAACAAATTGCACAGCCGCCTCTTCTTTTTCAGCCCGTTGACTAGCGATCATCAGCATCTCTTCTGAAAGATCTAACCCAGTCACATCAAACCCAGCCTTGGCAAATTCAACGGCTAACGCACCGGTTCCACAAGCCAATTCTAACAGCTGTTTTCTTTTTCCTAAATGACGACAAGAAAAATCCAGCCACTTTTTATAGAGACTGGAATCCATTACTTCGTCATAGACAAATGCGAAGGTTTCGTAAGCCATTACGCCACGACCCATTCATTAAGATCCACAAGCGGCGCATCAGACCATAATTTTTCTAGGTTGTAAAAAGCACGTTCTGAGGCACTGAATACGTGAACGATTACGTCACCTAAGTCGATCAAGACCCATTTTCCACCATCTTTTCCTTCGACACGGCGAACAGATACTTGACTTTCTTCTTCTTTATCGATGACTTCATCAATGATCGCATTGATTTGACGTTCACTATTTCCTGAACAGATCACAAAGTAATCTGCTAGCAAAGAGATTTCCCGCACATCTAATGCCATAATATCTTCGGCATGTTTTGAATCGGCGGCTTTTACAGCAATTTCTAATATTTTCTGACTATCTATGGTAATTCCCTCCTATATTTGGCTACCCAAAAATTGTAGGTTTCGATCGTTTTTGGGTAGATAACTGCTTCTGTTTCGATCAAATGAAGCAAGGTATGTTTCGTTTCGTAAGCAACAGCGGCATCTAAGTCGATCATTGCGATTTCCCTAGCCTCAACGACTCCAGGAAACGTACGCCCGGGTTCGATATAATCTGCTACATAGATGATTTTATCTAGTAGGCTCATCTTGGCAGCTCCGGTTGTGTGCAAACGGATCGCTTGTAAGATTTCTTCGTCATCGATTTCTAATTCTCGTTGAACGAAATCAGCACCGACGAGTCCATGCCAGATAGCATTGTTCCAGTTCAAGAGATCCAATTCAAATCCGTCTCTACGAATGACTAATTGAAATTCTTCATCGCTGCGTTCCTTCGCATAATCATGCGTCAAAGCAGCGATGCTGGCTTTGACCGGTGAAGCACCATATTTTTCCGCAAGGGCAACGGCCGTTTTTTCGACACCCAACACATGCTCAAAGCGCTTTTGACTCATCTGCATTTGGACCTTTTGCATCAAAAGTTCCCGTTCTGCTTGTGTGTAGTGTTCACTCTTCATCCAAGTACAACCCCTTTTCTTGAATATAGTGTAACACATTATCTGGCAATAAGTAGCGAACCGAACAACCTTGTTGCACTTTTTTACGAATTGTTGTTGAGCTGACATCCATTAGAGGAATATCGATCCAAATAATCGGGTATGGGCTATCGATCGGCACTTCCGGGCGGCGAACCCCCACAAAAGTTACCAATTCCATCAGCTCATCGATTTGATGCCATTTTGGTAAATAGTTCACCATATCCCCGCCAATGATAAAATAATAATTAGTATCTGGATTCTTAGCTGTCAATTCCCGCATCGTATCAACCGTATAACTCTTACCTTTTCGTTCCAACTCAATGGTCTCTACAGCAAATCGCGGATTATCGGCGATCGCCAACTTCAACATCGCTAAACGATGCTCAGCGGGGATTGTCTTTTTCTCATCAACATGAGGCGGTAAATACTCAGGCATGAAATAAACTTTATCCAGCCCTAATGCTTGCCCTACTTGCTCACCCATGACCAGATGTGCGTAGTGTACTGGATTAAAATTTCCACCAAGAATGCCCACTTGCTTTTTCGGTACAAGTTCTTGTGTTTGTGTCTCTAAAACCGTTTGTACCTTTCCAAATGTTTGTCCTTGCATGCCTTCTCCCTCCTAAATTGAACGAACTTTGCTTGAAATCGTTTGGTATTTTTCTTTACTAGACGGTTTGAATAAAACGATCACTCGTCCGATGATCTGGACCACTTCACAGCCAACTTTCTCACGGATCGTTTCAGCTGCTTCGTCAGCAACCTCATCGGTATTTTGGAGTAATGAGACTTTGATCAATTCTCGTTTTTCTAGTGCTTCTTCAATTTGCGCCATCATCGCGTCATTCAAGCCGCCTTTGCCGATTTGAAAAATCGGGTTTAGATGGTGCGCTTCACTTCGTAAAAATCTTTTTTGTTTTCCTCGTAAGTCCATATTCTTCCTTCTTCCTTATACTAATGCTTTACGTCTAAGCACATCGACACCCTTTGGCGCCCACCCGGCGATGACACATGGTTTGGTGATCGTGATCCAGCCAAGTCCAGCAAAAACGATATCGGTTTTTTCTTTGATTGAAAATTCGAAACGGACGAGTTCAGGAAAATCCGCCACTTCATCGGCTCGTGGCGGCTGCAGCAGCCCACCAACATGTTTCTCATAAAATTCATCGGCTTTACTTAATTTGGTCCGATGGATCGCCACATCATTCGCTACATAGGCAACAAACGAACTTCGTTCTCCTTGTATGAAATCAAAACGGGCAAGTCCCCCTAAGAATAAGGTTTGTTCAGGGTTCAATTGATACACTTTCGGTTTAATTTCTTTGGCTGGTGCCACGATTTTCAGATCTTTTTTACCTAAATAGTGTGCCATTTGATGACGATGAATGATTCCTGGTGTGTCGATCAAAAAGTGCCCGTCGTCCAATGGAATCTCAATTTTATCCAATGTAGTTCCAGGGAATCGCGAAGTGGTGATCAGCTCGTTGATCCCTGCTGTTTGTTTGATGATTTGATTGATCAATGTTGATTTTCCAACATTCGTCACACCAACCACATACACATCACGACCTTCACGATACGTTTCGATCGCTTGTAGCAACGCTTGGGTTTCACCCGGTTTCTTGGCACTCGTCAACAATACATCGACGGGTCTTAAACCGACTTCGTGAGCCCGTTCCTTCATCCATTGGGTCATTTTCGATTTTTTCAAAGATTTCGGTAAAATATCCACCTTGTTGCCCACTAATAAAACAGGATTATCACCAACAAAGCGGTGCAGTCCTGGGATCAATGAACCATTAAAGTCAAAAATATCGACGACATTAACGATCAAGGCGTCTTTTTCCCCGATTTCATTCAGCAAACGTAGGAAATCATCGTCTGTCAGCGCGACATCTTGAATCTCATTATAATGGCGCAAGCGGAAGCAGCGTTGACAATAGACTTCTCCTGATTCAAGTCCTTTTTCTAATGCAGATTGCGGGGTGTACCCCAATTCGTTAGGATTTGTTGTTTGAATCAATGCCCCGCAGCCGATACAGTGAATTTGTTCGATTCCTTCTGTCATATTAAATTCCTCCACGCCATTTTAACTCTGGGTTGTGTTTCAATAAATAGTTCATGATTTTTCTTTCTGCTGCTCGATTAAACTGGGTTTTCCAAGAATCCGTTGGGATCACTGGTTTCACTAGAATGCTGCGAACACCAGCACGATTGGCACCTCGTACATCCGTCATAATCTGATCGCCGATCATGACAACCTCTTCTTTTTTCAAGCCTAATTGCTGATACCCTTGTTTGATCCCTCTTGAAAAAGGTTTTAATGCGCGGTGTACGTACTTTAAACCAAAAGGCGCAACAGCCCGTGCCACGCGTTCACTATTGTTGTTAGAAACGACAATCACCGGTATGCCAGCGTTTTTCATTTCCAATAACCAGTTTTTTAATTCTTCGGTTCCATCAGGATTATTCCAAGCAATCAAGGTATTATCAAGATCGGTCAAAATCCCTTTGATCCCCTGTGCCTTTAGTTGGCTAGGGGTGATTTTATAAATCGCATCGACCATCCAAGTCGGTTTATAATTTGAAAACATAGAATCTCCTTTACTATCTGATTTCTTCGCATGTTAAAAGTCGGCGACTAGTCATCGATCCACATAGTCGATCTTTAAAAAGAAACCGTACTAGCTGTTGACAAGCAAGCAGGCAGTTTCTAAAAGGATCAGACCTCTTCAACCTGTAATTATACAATAGAATCTTTTTGAATACTAGCAAGTGCGCTAGTTTCTGCAGGTTTCTTGTAAAAGAACTGAAAAACGAAGGTGTCGAAACAACAGTTTGTTCCATCACTTCTTTAAAGTAGTCTTTTTTTCCGTCAAAAAAGCATCCTTTTACTGAAAGGATGCTTAGAAAAAGTCCAAAATTGTCATTTGCAACTGCGAGCTTCTCGCATTTTACAATACTTTACTTAAAAAATCAATGGTTCTCGGGTTTTTCGGATGATCAAAGAGCTGTTCTGGCGTTCCTTCCTCCATAATGATTCCCTGATCCATAAATAAAATCCGATCCGCGACTTCCTTCGCAAAGCCCATTTCATGAGTGACGATGACCATCGTCATTCCTTGCTGAGCCAAACGCTGCATGACAGACAATACTTCGCCAACCATTTCAGGGTCTAACGCAGAAGTCGGTTCATCAAAGAGCATCACATCCGGTTCCATCGCCAAGGCACGTGCAATAGCGATCCGTTGCATTTGTCCACCAGATAGACTTTGTGGATAGGAGTTTGCCTTATCAGGCAGACCTACATCATTCAATAGTTGCTTTGCTAGTGTTTCAGCAGCTGGTTTTGCTACCTTTTTGACTTTCGTCGGGGACAAAGTAATGTTTTCTAAAACCGTCATATTCGGGAAAAGATTGAAATTTTGAAAAACCATGCCCATTTTTTCCCGCATCTTATACAAATCATTCTTTGGATCGGTAATATCGGTTCCTTCAAAAAAGATTTTTCCGCTTGTCGGTACTTCTAGTAAGTTTAAACAGCGTAAGAACGTGCTTTTTCCTGAACCAGATGGTCCAATCACCACAACGACTTCTCCTTGCTCGATCGTCGTTGTGATCCCTTTCAGCACTTGATTGCTGCCAAAGGTTTTGTGTAACTCTTGAATATCTAACATCATAGCTTGTCTTCTCCTTTTAACGACGATAGCCTTTTCCTAGTTTCTTTTCCCATAAACTCAATAGTCGCGAAGTCGTAAACGTCAAGATGAAATAAATGACCGCCGCCACATAGAAAGGCGTTAATGGTTGGAAAGAACTGGTGACAACGATCTGCGCACTGTTCATCAGCTCGTAGATGCCGATCGTTGAAAGCAAAGAGGAATCCTTGATCAAAACGATAAATTCATTGCCTAGTGGCGGCAAGATGTTGCGTAGTGCTTGTGGCAATACGACATAACGCATCGTTTGAAAAGGCCGCAGCCCTAAAGAACCAGCCGCTTCTGTTTGACCGTAATCAACGGCATTGATTCCCCCTCGGACGATCTCAGCAACATATGCCCCAGAATTAAGCGAGAGCGCAATGATCCCAGGAAATAACCGCCCAAAATCAAGACTCAACACACCGATCGAGACTGTCGGCAAGGCAAACATGCCTTGCAAAAGACCAAAAGCGATCAATATCTGCACCAACATTGGTGTGCCGCGGATGACTTCAATATACGCATTAGCAAACCAGCGCAAAGGCGTCACTTTTGATAATTTCATTAGGGCAAAAATCACCCCTAGAATCGTTCCAAAGATCACGGTGATGATAGAGATCACGATGGTGATCACCACACCAGAAAGAAAATAAGGGTAATATATCGCTAAAAAGGATAAATCCATAATTGTGTCTACTCCGTTCTATCTATTGCGCCGCATTTTCGTTGGCTAGATCTGTGTTCTTTTGTACATACTCATCGATTGTACCATCTTCAATCAATTCTTTCAAAATACTGTTTAGCTCTTCTTGTAGTTCGGTACTCCCTTTAGGTAAAGCAATTGCATAAGAATCGCCTTCAGACGCTTCTAATGCTACATCAGTGATCACGAGGTCATCATTTTGTGCAACATACGATTCAGCCACCGCACTTTCAAGCACCAAACCGTCGATCGATCCTTGTTTCAATTCATTGACTAGATTCGGAACTTTGGCGATGGAAACCAATTGCGAATCCGCTAATTGGTCTTGAACGATCATTTCTTGGATCGAGCCTTTTTGAGCGCCTACCTTTTTGCCAGACAAGCTTTCGATTGAATCAAATGCCGACTCATTGTTTTTATTAACAACTACTTTTTGTTCTGGTGTAAAATAGTTATCGGTGAAATCAAAAGTCTGTTTACGTTCGTCAGTTGCTGAGATGCCTGAAACAGCGATATCGGCTTTTCCTTGTTGCAAAGCAGTCAAGACAGCATTGAAATCAAGGTCCAAAATATTCACTTCGACACCAAGACGATCAGCGATCTCATTGACCATATCGATATCTGCGCCCACGATCGTATCTTTGCCATCAATCAAGGCATGAAATTCAAAGGGGGCAAAGTCAGCAGAAGTTGCCACATTTAACACACCGGCTGCTTTGATGGCTTCCAATTGGTTATCCGCCGAACCGCTGGCACTAGAACTGCCAGTACTCGATGAGCCGCCATTTCCACAAGCTCCTAAAACCAAAATCCCCGTCAATACAACAAGTGCTCCAAATAATTTTTTCATTAAAAACGCTCCTCTTCAAAACAAATATTTATGCAATATAATCTTCTTATATTCAGAATATATACATAATAGCACAGAATAATTAAATTTTAAACTAAAAACTTCGTCATTTGCACGATTTATTCAATAACACTTTTAATAAAAAAATACTAGGATACCCTCTCTCTAATCAGAGTGGATATCCTAGTTGTTAAAATCGGCGAAAACGCTGATACCTTGCCTCAAGCAATTCTTCTGTTTGCAACGTAGAAAGTTCAGCGAGTTTCGTTGAAATTGCCGCTTTCATCTGTTCCATCAATTGCTCTTTCGGTAAAAAGGCCTCTTCATGGGTTTCAGCAATCACTTTTTCAATAACGCCTAATTCAAATAGTTCTTGGGCAGTGATCTTCATTAAACCAGCAGCTTCTTTGGCCCGGCTACCATCTTTCCATAGGATCGAAGCAAAGCCTTCGGGAGATAAAATGGCATAGATCGAGTGTTCCATCATCCACACTTCATCCCCTAAAGCCAGTGCTAAAGCACCGCCGCTGCCGCCTTCACCAATGATGATTGCCAAGATCGGCACCGTTAAATCGGACATTTCCATCAAGTTACGGGCAATCGCTTCACCTTCTCCCCGTTCTTCCGCGCCAATACCACAAAACGCCCCTGCTGTATTGATCAATGTGACCACAGGTCGCTGAAATTTTTCTGCTTGCTTCATTAAGCGTAACGCTTTTCGATAGCCTTCAGGATGTGGTGAGCCAAAGTTTCTGCGTAAATTTTCAGGTAGATTACGGCCTTTTTGAATACCGATCACGGTCACTGGCTTGCCATCTAAACAAGCTATCCCGCCAACAACGGCTTCATCTTCGCCAAACAGACGGTCTCCATGAAACTCTTCAAACTCAGAAAAAATGCCTTCAAAGTAATCCAGTGCCGTCAAGCGGTCTTTGCTGCGAGCGAGTTCAACGATTTCGTGGGCTGCTCTAGTCATTGCGATTCCATCCTTTCCGCGTATGCAAAGAAATCAAATGGTGGATTTTCTCCCGCAAGTTCGTCCGTGGAACGATTTGATCGACAAAGCCATGATCTAACAGGAACTCTGCCTTTTGAAAATCTTCAGGTAGTTCCTGACGAATGGTTTGTTCAATCACACGTCGTCCAGCAAAACCGATCAATGCTTGCGGTTCTGCCAGGATGATATCCCCTTCCATCGCAAAACTAGCGGTAACGCCACCGGTGGTCGGGTCCGTTAAAACCGTTAGATAAAACAAGCCAGCTTTACTGTGGCGTTTTACTGCCGCGGAGATCTTCGCCATTTGCATCAGTGACAAAATCCCTTCTTGCATCCGAGCCCCACCCGAAGCGGTAAAAAGAACAACTGGTAGCTGTTTTTCGATCGCACGTTCAAACAAACGGGTGATTTTCTCCCCCACGACCGTTCCCATACTGCCCATGATGAAATTCGCATCCATGACACCGATTGCTAACGGCAATCCTCGAACTTTGGCTTCTCCCGTTAGAACAGCCTCATGCAAACCAGTTTTTTCTTGCATTTGTGCGACTTTATCCAGGTACCCTGGGAAATCAAGGGGATCTTTTGTGGTAACATCTGTGTCCCATTCTTCAAAACTTTTTTCATCAATCGTGATAGCGATCCGTTCCCAGGCGCTGATCCGGAAATTATACCCGCAGTGGGGACAGACTTTTTCTGCCCCCATCTCCTTCGTATAAAGCGTTCGTTTGCAACTAGGACATTTCGCCCAAAGATTATCTGGGACGACTGGTTCGTTCGTTGGCAGCTGACCTCGATTAGGATTGATGCGAATGTAGTTTTTTTTCTTAAATAAAGCCACTCAACTTCCCTCCTATTGTTCAGGTGTCCAATTTGGCAAAAATTCCTCTTGTAAAAAGGCGGTTGTATAGTCTCCCGCAATCACTTTCGGGTGACTGATCAAGTCCATTTGGAATTCTGCATTCGTAATGACACCATCGGTCACTAATTCAGCTAACGCCCGCTGCATTTTCATCAATGCTTCAAAACGGTTCTCGCCGTGAACGATCACTTTAGCGATCATGGAATCATAATAAGGCGGGATCGTATAGCCGGAATACATGGCACTGTCTACCCGTACACCCAAGCCTCCACCAGGCAGAAATAAATTGTTGATCTTGCCTGGTGACGGTGCAAAATTGAAGGCTGGATTTTCTGCATTGATCCGACATTCGATTGCCGCACCTGTCATCTTGATGTCTGCTTGTGTCAAGCCTAGCGGTTCGCCACTAGCAACTTCGAGTTGTTTTTTGACTAGATCAATGTTCGTCACCATTTCAGTGATGGGGTGTTCCACTTGGATTCGAGTGTTCATTTCCATGAAATAAAACGCCCCAGTGTCTGCCATTAAAAACTCGATCGTGCCGGCATTTCGATACCCTACCGCTTGTGCGGCACGTACCGCTGCTTCTCCTAGCTCTGCTCGTTTGCTTTCAGAAATCACCACAGAAGGAGATTCTTCCAACACTTTTTGGTTGTTGCGTTGCAGCGAGCAATCGCGTTCACCAAGGTGGATAATATTACCAAAAGAATCACCTAACACTTGCACTTCTATGTGTCGAGCAGGATAAATGATTTTTTCAATGTACATTTCATCGTTGCCAAATGCCGCTTTCGCCTCTTGCTGTGCCGAAGCAAAATGATGTGGTAACGCTTCTTTATCGGCGACTTTCCGTATCCCTTTACCGCCACCGCCGGCTGCTGCTTTGAGCATGACCGGGTAACCAATCTCTTCAGCGATCGTTAAAGCTTCTTCCACATCAGAAATCGCGCCTTTGCTTCCGGGAATGACCGGTACTTCTGCTTCGATCATCAAGCGTCTTGCATTGATTTTGTTTCCCATTGCATCGATAGTCTCACTCTTTGGCCCAATAAAGACGATATTGCATTCCTCGCACATCGCAGCAAAGCGGCTATTCTCTGAAAGAAAGCCAAAGCCGGGATGGATCGCCTCAGCCTTTGTGACGATCGCAGCGCTTAGGATCTGCTGTACATTCAAATAAGAGTCAGCTGCTTTGGCAGGTCCGATACAAATCGCTTCATCGGCAAGCTCTGTGTGCAACGCTTCTTTATCTGCTTCTGAATAAACGGCGACCGTTTGAATACCTAATTCGCGACAAGCGCGAATGATACGTACGGCGATTTCGCCACGGTTTGCGATCAATACTTTAGAAAACATGTCTCACCTATCCAATCATGAAAGTCAATTCTGCTTCCGCCACTTTTTTCCCATCAACATAGGCAATTCCTTTGCCGATGCCGGCTGCAGATTTTACTTTGATTATTTCTACTTCTAAGATCAAGGTATCGCCTGGTGTTACTTTTTTTCTGAATTTTGCTTTGTCTAAACCGCCAAAGTAGGCAGTTTTCCCACGAAAGTCTTCCAATGACAATAATGCCACAGCACCTGCTTGCGCCATTGCTTCCACGATCAATACTCCAGGCATCACTGGTTCATGGGGAAAATGGCCTTGGAAAAACGGCTCATTAATGGTAACGTTTTTCTTCGCAACGACCCGTTTGCCTTCTTCTAACTCCTCAACGCGATCCACTAAAAGCATCGGATAACGATGAGGGATGATTTCTTTGATTTCTTGAATCGTTAATGCGCTCATTGCTTTACCCTTCTTTCACACGGAATAATGGTTGATTGAATTCAACGATTTGTTCGCTTTCAACCAAGACTTCAACCAATTCGCCATCGACGTCGCTGACGATTTCATTCATGACTTTCATCGCTTCAACGATACAAAGAATATCGCCTTTTTTCACGTGATCGCCGATTTGCTTAAAGTTATCTTTGTCAGGACTTGGTTTCAAATAAACGACACCCACTAACGGCGAGACAACTTCTTTGCCCTCTAAGACAGGTTTCGCCGCTTCTACTGTGTCAGGTGTCGCTGAGACAGCAGGCGTTGGTACAACAGGAGTTGGCGCAGCATTCGCTGCAGGAGCAGGCGCAGGTGTAGATTGTGCATTTTGTAGCCCACTTGTCGTATTTTTATTAAAATAAAGTTCAAACGTCTCTTTTTTTAATTGAAGCTCAGTTAACGTCGATTGATCGAATTGGCTGAGCAGCTCTTTTATCTCATGTGTTTCCAATTACGCTTCCTCCCAACGTTTCAGCAAGATCACTGCATTATGACCGCCAAACCCAAGTGAATTACTCATGGCATAGGTCAATTCTGCTGGTTGGCTTTGATTGATAACAACGTTCAAGTCGATCTCAGGATCTTGTTCTGTCACGTTGATGGTTGGTGGAATAAATTGATGTTGTAATGCTAATAGTGAAGCAATGGCTTCGATTCCACCAGCCGCCCCAAGCAAATGACCAGTCATTGACTTTGTACTGCTGACATATGGTTTTTTATAGTCTTCGCCCAATCCGTATTGGATCGATGTCGCTTCTGCACTGTCATTGGCGGGCGTGCTTGTACCGTGGGCATTGATGTAACCAACTTCAGCTGGGGTAATCGCCGCTTCTTGCATCGCTAATTTCATTGCTTTTCCAGCACCTGATCCATCAGGGTTTGGCGCAGTCATATGGTAGGCATCACAGTTCGCACCGTACCCTACGACTTCACCTAAAATCGTTGCCCCACGTTTTTGTGCATGCGCCAATGATTCTAAAATGAAGACGCCAGCGCCTTCACCCATGACAAATCCACTACGATTTTTATCAAACGGAACGGAAGCTTTGTCAGGGTCTGATTCAGTGGTTAACGCCGTCAGAGAAGCAAAACCAGCAATACCGATTTCACAGATCGTCGCTTCTGAACCACCAGCGATCATGACATCTGCATAGCCATGCTTGATGTTTCGGAAAGCTTCACCGATTGAATGGGTACCAGAAGCACAGGCGGAAACAGTCGTCGTACAAATGCCTTTCGCACCTACCCGTAACGCAATGTTGCCGGCAACCATATTTACGATCGACATCGGTACGAACATTGGTGATACCCGATTTGCTCCTTTGTCATGCATTCGAATCACTTGGTCTTGAATCGTTGGCAAGCCGCCGATCCCCGAACCAACCATCACGCCAAAACGATCCACATCAATGGTTTCTGTATCTAACTTCGCCATTTCCATCGCTTCTAACGCCGCATAAATTCCATAAATGGAAAAAAGATCCATCCGCTTCGTATCTTTTTTAACGAAGTACTTTTCTAACGGAAAATCTTTGACTTCAGCGGCAACTGAGATCCCTGTTGCTTCTGCGTCAAATTTTGTAATCGGGCCGATGCCGTTGGTCCCGTTTTGTAAACTTGCTAAAAATGTTTCTGGGTCATTTCCGATTGGAGAAGTGACGCCGTATCCTGTAACTACTACTCGATTCATCTATTCTTCCTCCTACCCTTGCATTGCCATCCCGCCGTCTACACTGATCACCTGACCAGTGATGTAGGGGCTTTTTGCTAAAAAGACTGCTGTTTGCGCAACATCCTGTGTGGAACCAAAACGCTGTAACGGAATATTTGCCAATGATTGTTCTTTGACTTTATCCGACAGCACTTCAGTCATCTCTGTTTCGATAAAACCTGGGGCGATCGCATTGCAGGTGATCCCCCGAGCGGCACCTTCACGAGCGGCAGATTTCGTAAAACCGATCACGCCAGCTTTACTTGCCGCATAGTTGGCTTGCCCGATATTTCCCGTCAAGCCGACCACACTCGTCAAATTGATGATGCGGCCTTCTCGCAACTTCATCATTATTTTCAGCGCGTGCTGCGTCATATTGAAGGTACCAGTCAAATTGATTTTGATCACGGAATCAAAATCTTCCGGTTTCATTCTCAACAATAATTTGTCATTCGTGATCCCGGCATTATTGACTAAAATGTGGATCGGTCCGACTGCCGCTTCTGCTTCCGAAAGCATGGCTGCCGCTTGATCAAAATCAGAAATGTCCCCATTGATTGCTACACATTTCACGCCGTAGCTGGTGATGCGATCGATCAGTGACTGGGGAATTTCTTTTCGTCCATTTAAAACGATATTCGCTCCTTCTTTGGCAAAGGCTTCCGCGATAGTAAAACCGATCCCTCGCGAGCTACCAGTTACAAAGACGTTTTTATTTTGCAGATCCATAAATTCCTCCTAGTTGAATCGGGCTAGTGTATCTGCCAACGTTTGGCTATCTTCTACACGCGCAGTCTGGATTTCTTTGTCTATTTTCTTCATAAAACCGCTCAATACTTTTCCTGGTCCGATCTCGATGACTTGTTGGATGCCAAGTTCCTTCAGTGTCGCAATGCTTTCGTAAAAACGCACTGGTGATTTCACTTGCAGCGTCAACAGTTCCTTGATTTGGTCTTGCTGCATCGGCTGCGCGGTCGTATTGCTGATGACAGGTACTTGCAACTCATCAAAGGTAATTTGAGCTAATTCCTGTGCTAATTGCTGCGATGCCAGTTCCAACAAAGCAGTATGGAAAGGACCGCTGACATTTAAAGGAATCACCCGTTTGGTTCCAGCAGCTTGTAACAATTCCACCGCTTTATCCACTGCCGGCGCTTCACCGCCAATAACGATCTGCTGCGGCGTATTGTAATTCGCTGGTGTCACGATCCCGACTTGACTTGCTTCTTTACAGATTTCTTCAATCGTTTCAGCGGGTGTGTTCATCACAGCGACCATTTTCCCAACACCTGCAGGCGCCGCACTTGCCATATACCGACCGCGCTTTTGCACCAATGCGACTGCGGTCTGGAAATCAAGCGCACCACTAGCGACTAAGGCTGTATATTCACCTAAACTTAAGCCAGCAACAGCATCTGCTTCGATTCCTTGCGCATCCAAAAGTCGCCAAAAAGCCGTGCTTACTGTTAAAATGGCAGGCTGTGTATATTCCGTCTGGTTTAAACGTTCGTTTTCAGTAAAGCATAACTCGGCCATATCATATCCTAGAATAGTGCTGGATTGTTCAAACGTCTCACGAACGATTGCTTCTTGGTGATAGAGCTCTTCCCCCATTTTGGGGTACTGTGCACCTTGACCGCTAAATAAAAAGGCTGTCTTCATCTTGCACTCCTTCATTACTTTGTTCGTTGTTGTTGGAGAACATGGCTTCTTGCAGTTCGTCTATGAATCAGCAAAAACACGTTCTTAAAAAGGAAAGGCTAGGCTGTCTGCCTAGCCTTTGTTTTATGCTTGTTGTTTTTCTACATATTTAACTAGATCTTCAACGGTTGTGATACCATCTTCTGTTTCGATCTTCACATCGAATTCATCTTCGATCTCGTTAATGATTTGGAAAAGATCCAAGCTGTCTGCTTCTAAATCTTCTTGGATGTTCGTGTTCAATTTAATTTCTTCTTTTTCTTTTCCTAATTCTTCTGCTACGATTTCTTGAATTTTTTCGAATACCATGTGTATATTCCTCCAATGTGTTTTTCAATAGTAATTTTGTTTCGTGAACAAGTTATAAGGTGGCTAACATAGTTCCCCATGTCAATCCGCCGCCAAAACCTGAGAACACCACTTTTTGACCACTGCCAAGGGACAGTGTACCTCGTTTGATTTCTTCATCTAGCAATAACGGAATCGAGGCTGCCGAAGTATTGCCATAATCTTGCATATTTTGCAAAAATTTCTCACGGGGTTGCTTCAGCTTGCGAGCAACTTTGTCTAAAATGCGTGAATTTGCTTGGTGAAGCAAAAAATAATCAATTGCTTCATCTTGTATCAGATCATTGATCGAGGCGACCACATCACGCGTCGCAAAATCAAAGATTTCTCGTCCAATCATTTGCATACAAGCACTATACGCCGGAGCGTTTTGTGAAAAAGGATTCTCATTCGTGCGAAAACCAGATGTTAAGGACATGCCTCGCGTCCCATCTGCTTTTAAAGACTCTTTGAGCAAATGCTGCTCTGAAGATGCTTCCAACAATAGACCGCCGGCACCATCTCCGAATAAAACAGCCGTCGAACGGTCGTTCCAATCCAAGACTTTTGAAAGTACTTCTCCACCGATGACCAATCCTTTTTTAGCGCCCGTTCGAATCAGTTTTTCAGCCATAGACAATGCATACACGAAACCAGCACATGCTGCACTGATATCAAAAGCAAAGGCATTGACTGCCCCAATCGCCCCTTGGACTTGGCAAGCAACCGCCGGTGTATTGAAATCCGGTGTGATCGTCGCTACCAAGATAAAATCCAGACTTTCTGCTGAAAGCTGAGCATCTTGCAAGAGCGTTTGAGCGACGCGAATACAAAGGTCTGAAGTGTTTTCGCCGACAGCGACTCTTCTTCGTTTGATTCCCGTGCGAGAATGGATCCATTCATCTGAAGTATCCATCAAATTTGATAGATCATCATTTGTTACGATTTTTTCTGGAACATAACTTGCAGTCGCGGTAATTTTTCCAAACATATTCATCCATTATTCTCACTTATAATCTTGTAAAAAGTCATGCAGATTTTTCAGTGCTTTCAACAGTGCCTGTTCCTCTTCAGGAGACATCTGACTCAAGACACCCTTCACCATCTCACGATGAAAATGCTGATGAACACGATAAAGGAGTTTTCCTTTTTTCGTCAAACCTAGTTTGACGACTCGCCGATCATCTTCACTGCGAATCCGTTCTACATATTCTTTTTTCACCAAACGATTGATCGCGATGGTCAAAGTCCCAACAGTGATCGAAAGCTCTTTGGCAACTTCAGTCGTGGTCTTTTTTTTGTACATCCCGATGGCTTCGATGGTATGCATTTCGGTAATTGAAAGGTCTTTGAATTGAGATTTTTTCAATTCAGATTCTTCAATCACTAAGATGTCATTAAAGACGCTGACTAAGTAGTCATTAACTGTTTCTAAATTGGGTTCCATAACCTTCACCATCCGAATACTTTGATAATCAAATCATTTGATAGTCAAACTATATCGGAAGTTATTGAGAAATGCAAGAATTTTTTCGAACTTTTTTTATTTTTAAGCGCATTTTTATTTAAGAATTGATTTTCTAAGATTTTAAAAGCTGCGAGTTGACAAAATAATCCGTTTCCGTTATAGAGAAATTTCCTTTGAATGTCAAAGTTTATCATTGCGTTGCTTCCACTCTATTTCTAATTTTTTCTTGTCAATGGCCAGCAAACGTTGCTCTCTTAAGCTTCATCTGCTACTCTTTGAAGGAAGGAGAGGAAAGATCGATGAATCCGAACAAAGAGTTTCTAAAAAACAAAGCAAATGCACTCCCTGAAAGGCCTGGCGTTTATCTAATGAAAGATCAACACAACGAAGTCTTGTATGTGGGAAAAGCCAAATCATTGAAGCAGCGTGTCGTTTCCTACTTCCGAAAAAACCAGCAGCATGCCAATAAGGTACTTCGACTTGTTTATAATGTCGTTGATTTTGAAACCATCGAAACAGATACCGAATTGGATGCACTATTACTTGAATGTCGTTTGATCCAAGCTTTTCATCCTATCTACAACCGCCAAATGAACCATTCAGCGAACTATTGCTTTGTTGATTTGACGAATCATAGCTTCACGATCACTCAAACACCACAAATTGGCAGTTATGGCCCCTTTCGACAAACAAAAAAATTGCCTGTGTTGTTTCAATTATTGTCAGAAACGTTTCAATTGCCGACTGTCAACGAACTGACGCTATTAACCTTACGTAAGCAACTCCCTCAAATGGAGGCGTATTCCTTGGAAGAGAAGTGGCGAGAGATCGGCTGTTTTTTTGCAGGAAAGAAGACCGACTGTTTTTCACTCCTTAAAAAACGCTTGGCATACCTGATTGATCACTTATTGTTTGAACAAGCTAGTGTACTGCAGCGAGAGATCCATCTAGCAGAAAGCTTTTACCAAGAAATCGTGAGGGTCAATCAGTTCATTCAAGAACCGGAAGTGATTTTTTCGATTCCCCAGGAGCCAGTATCACAGACGACTCAACTCAAATACTATCAAGTCAGCTTTGGTAAGTTGATCCAAACAAACATTCTTTCTCCCGAAGAAAAATTCCAGCCACTTCCGCCATCAAGCGCTGCGCTTCCTTTAGCCCCGGAAGATCTCGATCCATTAGGGATCATCCTTAATCACCTGTATCGCCAAGAAAAAGCAGCAGAAAAATAAAAAACAGCAAGCCCAAGTAGGCTTGCTGTATAGAAATGAGAAAGCGACGACGAACGTCCCACTCATTCTTATTGGATCAAATCATAGATTTCCATGGCTACAATATCAACATTATCAAATTGATAAGATTGACTTGATTCTGCTTCCGTTAATTCAAACGTTTCTGTCGAATTGTCATAAGTAACGGTACATTTTTCGACGCCTTCTTTTTCAAAACGACGTACTTGAACTTCATTGTCTTGCGCTTCGACCATCGCTTCTAAACGTTTGATGATAGCGACTAATTGCGAACTTTTCATTCGTAAGCCTCCTTTTTCTGTCCGTTATATTGTATCAAAACATCCTCTATCTTGCATTGATTTTTCGTATTTTTTTTGTCATTTTAAGATTTTTTTCCATCTTGCCACCAAAGTTTAATCAGCGCCTGCGTTCCGTCATTTTCATAGCCTTTTTCAGCCAACTGATCATACAATTTTTTAGCTAAAGTGGTGCTTGGCAAATCCAATCCCATCTTCTTGGCTTCATCCAGAGCGATCCCCAGATCTTTGATGAAATGTTTGACAAAAAAACCTGGTGAATAATCCTCTTTTAGGATACGTGGACTGTAATTCGTCATGGACCAATTGGCTGCACCACCGCCAGAAAGGGTGTCAATCACTCGTGGTAAATCTAGACCCGCTTGGTTCGCATAGACCAGCATTTCTGTCATCCCCGTCATGGTGCCGGCAATCATGATCTGATTGGCCATTTTCGTATGCTGACCCTTTCCAGCCCCTCCTTGAAGTTGAAACGTCTTTCCTAATACTTCAAAAAGTGGTTTTACTTGTTGGTAAGCTTCTTCATCGCCACCAACCATAATCGTTAGCGTGGCGTTTCTCGCACCAAGATCACCACCAGAAACTGGCGCATCAATACTCGCTGCTCCTTTTTCCTTCGCTGTCTGGTAGATTCGTTCTGCCAAATCAGGTGTGCTGGTTGTAAAATCCACCAATGTTTTGCCCGTCACAGCCGTTTGAAAAATCCCTTGAGGCCCATAGTAAACCTCTTCAACGTCGGATGGATACCCAACCATTGTAAAGATGATTTCACTTTCTGATGCAACTTCTGTTGGGGTGTCACACCAAATTGCTCCATTCGCAACGAGTTCATCTGTTTTTGCTTTCGTCCGATTGTAAACATTCACTGTATGTCCTGCAGCTAAGAGATGACCAACCATCGCTTGACCCATGACACCAGTACCGATAAATCCTAATTTCATGCAGATCCCTCCAAAATAAAAAAGTTCATGTCTTTAGTATACGCTAAAAACATGAACTTGCGAAAATTTTCTGTTTAATCGATCGTTCGGCGAAATGCCTTTAATTTTACTTTGAATTTTTCTAACGTCTGCTCGGTTTCTTTCTCGATGCGTTCGGTTTCATAATAGGCAACCATATCATGGTAGAAAGACAGCATCGACTCACCAAAGCGTAATGCCGAGATCTCGTACATCTTCCTAGAAAGAACTTCGGGATCAGCAGGAATCTTTTGTTCATAATAATCAATAAATGCTTTTGCGAAATCCCGATCACTCTCAAAGGTGACGCCTAACGATGGATCATCGATCAAGGTGTTTAAGTAATCATTGCCTTCAACGACTAATGGGGTCCCAGCAGCCATTGCTTCCGTGTATGTCAGTCCTTGTGTTTCTGAAGTAGAGGCACTGACGAAGTAATCGGCAGCGTGGTAATAGATCGCCACTTTATCATTCGCCACTTCGCCGACAAATTGAACATGGTCAGTTAGCGCCATATCCACCACTTTTTCTTCTAATTTTTCTTTATGCGGACCTTTCCCAACGATCACTAATTGCGCATCAGGAATCTTGGTTAGAATTTCCGGCATCCCATCGATGATCGCTTGGATATTCTTTTCATAAGAAATACGACTGAGGGAAAGCAGCATGGGTTGATCCTCAGTGATGCCTAATTTCTCCCGCAATTCTTTTTTCATTTCAGATGTAATGTCCGGTCGACGAAACTTCTCGACTTCGATCCCTGTGGGGATGATCCGCATCGGTGAAACCACACCATACCCCCTCAGCGTATCGATGACTCGTTCACTTGGACAAACAACACCTGTCGAGTGGTTGGCAAATAGCCGCGAAAGATATTTCACGTGAGACGGCCGTAAGACCTTCCCATTGGCGATGTAGTGCAAGTAGTCTTCATACATCGTATGGTAGGTATGGATCACAGGAATTTGCAATTTGCGCCCCACCATTTTCCCTAACATCCCAGAGCCAAACTCGGTATGGGTATGGATCAATTCCAACTCTAACTCTTTGGCGATCAAATAGGCATACAACATGCCGCGCACTACGATTCGCCGATCTTTGAAGGACACAAACGGGACACTTGGCATGCGAATGATATCTTCTTCGTCCAGATCAGCATTGGGATCGGTCGTAGTAAAGATATACACTTTATGGCCTTTTTTCTCAAGCTCTTCTTTCAATGTCTTGATCGATGTCGCCACACCACTTACCTGGGGGAAGTAGGTGTCTGTAAAAAATCCGATTTTCAAAACGGTACCTCCAAACTTTACATTAGTTTCTTTATTCCGTATTCATCACTTTTGTATAAACTTCTTTTAGCTCATATCCGATTTCATCAATACTCTTTTGCTTGGCCGTTTCATAACCCGCTTCACTTAACTGTGGCAACGTGCCATCTACGATTCCTTTGATTTTCTCGATAAACCCTTGATTGGTTTTCTCCATGTATGCATTGTGCCCATTGCTTAGCCACCCTTTATATACTGGAATATCCCGAACAAGCACATTTTGGTGGCTGGCTAACGCCTCAAGGACCACGATCCCTTCTGTTTCTTCATAGGAAGGAAAGAAGAACAGATCAGCCGCTGAATATGCCCCTTCGATGATGTCTCCTTTGATATAGCCGGGAAACAGCACATTTTCTGGATGGTCTTCATTGACAAGGTCGCGGATCTGCTTAGGAATCGTCATCATTGGTGTATGACCAAACCAGATAAACGTATATTCAGGCAATTGTCTAGCTATCTCTACAAAATCAAGAATGCCTTTTCGTTCAAAAAACAAACCGACCGATATAATGACTTTTTGATCAGGTAAAAGCTGAAAATACTCACGAAAGGCTTTTTCTTTCTCATGATCCGGCTGATATTTGTCAAGATCGATCCCGTTTGAGATCGCTTCGATCGGCACTTGGATACCATACCCTTCCAAAAGTTCTTTCGAATAAGGGGTCGGGGTGATCAATTGATCGGCTCTGGAATAAAGATTGATCAAATATTTTTTATATAATGGCGAAAGCTGATTTGAACCGATAAATGAATTTCGAAAATCCTCTTCTGTAGAATGGGCATGGTAAATCACTTTTTTTCCTTGTCTTTTGGCTTTATTGACCATATGCATACTATTGATTCCATACGTGTTGATGTGAAGAATGTCATAATCCTCATCATTTTTATCAAGAGTAAAAGGAATCCCGACAGATGTCAGCGCTCGTTGCTGATGGGCCAATGCGCGACCGATACCTGATTTAGCTAATAATTTTTCTCCTTCAAAATAAAGAAGTACTTTCAAAGATGATTCCTCCTTGGAAATGCTTATATCTGATATTAGTATACCATAGGCGATCGCAGAGATACTCCTACCATGGTCCTAGATTTTGTTCCCCATTTAACCATGATACGGGAAAAGCTCAGGGAATCATAGCTTAATTCCAAGATATGACAAAACTGTTCGTTTTCTGAAAAAAGTAGTAAGTTGTTGCAAGTCAAATCAAACAAAATGTCTTCTTAAAACAAAAAAAGGCAACAAGCAAAAATTGCTTGTTGCCTAGAAATGATTATTTTACATACTGTTCGATTAACTCTACAACTTCTTCCATTGTATCGCAATCTTCTAAAGCACGTTTTGCTAATTCTTGCATGTCAGTGGTTGACAAACGTTTCATTAAGCTACGTGTTTTCAGAACAGATGTTGCACTCATTGAGAACTCATCTAAGCCCATACCTACAAGAAGTGGCACAGCAGTTTGATCGCCGGCCATTTCTCCACACATACCAGCCCATTTGCCTTCAGCATGCGCTGAATCGATCACGTTTTTGATCAAGCGTAAGATGGATGGGTTGTATGGTTGGTACAAGTAAGACACGCGTTCATTCATGCGGTCTGCAGCCATTGTGTATTGGATCAAGTCATTGGTACCAATACTGAAAAAGTCAACTTCCTTCGCAAACTTGTCTGCTAAGACAGCTGCTGCTGGAATTTCGATCATGATTCCGACTTGGATCTCGTTAGAAATCTCAACGCCTTCGTCAATCAATTTTTGACGCTCTTCTTCATACATTTTCTTCGCTGTACGGAACTCTTTCAATGTTGCCACCATTGGGAACATAATACGTAAGTTACCATGAGCAGAAGCACGTAACAACGCACGAAGTTGGGTACGGAACATGTCGTCCCCAAGTTCAGACAAGCTGATACGCAATGCACGATAGCCTAAGAAAGGATTCATTTCATGAGGCAATTTTAAGTAAGGAAGTTCTTTATCGCCACCGATATCCATTGTGCGGACAACCACTGGTTTTCCAGCCATTCCTTCTAGAACTGCTTTATACGCTTTATATTGGTCTTCTTCTGTTGGGAAATCAGGAGAATCCATGTACAAGAATTCAGTACGGTATAAACCGACTGCTTCTGCACCATTGTTGTGGACACCTTCTAAATCTTTTGGTGTACCAATGTTCGCAGCTAATTCAAAGTGCTTACCATCAGCCGTAACTGTTTCAGCATCTTTTAATTTTTCCCACTCTGCTTTTTGATCTGCGTAGGCTTTCCCAGCTTCAACAAATTCAGCCGCTTGGTCATCTGTCGGGTTGACGATAACGTCACCGATAATGCCGTTAACAGCTAAGATGTCGCCCGCTTTCACTTTTGCAGTGATCTCCATCGTTCCAACGATTGCTGGGATTTCAAGAGAACGTGCCATGATTGCGGAATGAGAAGTACGTCCACCGATATCTGTTACAAAAGCTTTAACAAAGTTGCGGTCTAATTGTGCGGTATCACTTGGTGTCAAGTCATGCGCAACAACGACTACTTCTTCGTTGATCATTGAAGGATTAGGCAAAGTCACATTCAACAAATGCGCCAAGATACGTTTAGCAACATCTTTGATGTCAGCTGCCCGTTCTTGCATGTAAGCATTGTCATCCATTGCTTCAAACATACCAATATACATGTCAGTAACTTCTTTCAATGCAGCTTCTGCATTGACTTTGTTATCTGTCACGTTTTGTTTGATTTGACCGATCATCTCAGGATCTGAAAGAACCATTAAATGAGCATCAAATACTTGTGCTTCTGCTTCACCTAAAGTTTGCGCTGCTTTGTCGCGGATTTGTTGTAATTCCGCTGTTGACTTCGCTAACGCATCATCTAAGCGTGCTTCCTCTGCTGCAGTATCTTCAACTGATACTTTTGAAAAAGATAAATCAGGTTGTACTAACAGGTAGGCTTTCGCAACGGCTACACCATCACTAGCAGCAATTCCTTTTAGCATCTCAACCATTATTCAGACAAACCTTCTTTTTTCATTGTTTCTACGATTGCAGCGATTGCATCTGCTTCGTCAGCACCTTCAGCAGTGATAGTTACATCAGAACCTTGGCCAACACCTAATGACATTACGCCCATGATTGATTTAAGGTTTACTGATTTACCTTTGTACTCTAAGTTGATATCAGAGTTGAATTTGCTTGCTGTTTGAACCAATAATGTAGCTGGACGTGCGTGAATCCCTGTCTCAGCAACTACGTGAAAATCTTTCTTTTCCATATTGATCAATCTCCTTTATGATACGTTTTTTTGTGTGAAGGCAAAATTTCCATGCATGCAATGATACCCGAAAAAAATCGCCCTTTCAACTGTTAAGATTACCATTTTTTTCCTCGATAGACAACCGTTTTCTCTTAAATAAACGATTGAAATAAATGTCCTATTTATTTTCTTGCACGTAACGGTAGATGATCTTCCCATTTAACCCCGCTTCTCCGACAAAAGAAGACCGGTCTTCCAACTGGAGCCAGACATCTCTAAACGCCAGAAATTCCGGCTGTTGGACAATCAATTCTTGGATCTCTCCATTGCGTAAACGTACTACTTCTGCAGCAAAATCTCTGTTCTCCAACGTCTATTCTCACCTCTTTCTTTCTATTATATAGGAATTACTTTTTATTTAAAAGACCGCTTCTATAAGTGAAATCGAAGGGAAAATTTTTAAAGGTAAAATTCTTGCAGTCTGACAAATAGTTAGTATAATAGAATTATGGTCAGTAAAGGTCAATAACACATTACCTTGAAGGTGACCGTTACTTTGCCCACAGCCCCTTTTCTTTTACAAGCAATCAAATGCGCCGTAAAATAGGGTTGTTGGAACAAATATGAAAGGTCGTGAATCTATGCTTTGTCAAAATTGCGGCAAAAATGAAGCTTCAATTCATTTATATGCCAATGTCAATGGTCAAAGAAAACAACTCGATTATTGTCAAAGTTGTTACCAAAAATTAAAAGCACAATCTGGGAATGCTGCAGCTGCAATGGCGCAAGATCCTTTTGGATTTGGCAATCTTGATGATTTATTCCGTCAAATGTCTCGTCAAATGCAGCAAGGAAATACCCCTTATGAACAAACCCCACCGACACAAACTGGCGGTAACGGTTTTGTTGGCGGGCAACCACCACGCAATAACCAAGCACCTGCGGGTCTGCTGGGAGAATATGGCATCAATATCACTCAAATGGCTCGTGATGGTGAAGTCGATCCAGTGGTCGGTCGTGATTCAGAAATCAAACGCGTGATCGAGATCCTTAATCGCCGAACCAAAAATAATCCTGTATTGATTGGTGAACCTGGGGTTGGGAAAACTGCCGTCGTTGAAGGGTTAGCCCAAAAAATCGTTGATGGTGATGTGCCACAAAAATTGATGGAAAAAGAAGTTATTCGTTTGGACGTTGCGTCGCTTGTTCAAGGCACAGGTATTCGTGGCCAATTTGAAGAACGCATCCAAAAATTGATCGAAGAAATCAAGCAAGCGGAAAATGTGATCTTGTTTATCGATGAAGTCCATGAAATCGTTGGCGCTGGTGCAGCCGGCGACGGAAATATGGATGCTGGAAACATCTTAAAACCAGCTCTTGCCCGTGGAGAACTACAAATGGTCGGAGCAACGACGTTAAATGAATACCGCATTATCGAAAAAGACGCCGCTTTAGAACGGCGTTTGCAACCAGTACGTGTGGATGAACCTTCTGTGGAAGAAACCATTCGTATTTTAAAAGGCCTACAACCGCGTTATGAAGATTACCATCATGTGAAATATACGGATGAAGCGATCGCAGCTGCCGCTACCCTTTCTAACCGTTACATTCAAGATCGATTCTTGCCTGATAAAGCGATCGATCTGCTAGATGAAACAGGTTCGAAGAAAAACTTGACGATCCAAATCGTTGATCCAAAAACGATCGAAAAGAAATTACAAGAAGCGGAAGAACAAAAACAAGCTGCCTCTCGAGAAGAAGATTTTGAAAAAGCTGCTTACTATCGCGATCAAATCAACAAGCTTCAAAAAATGAAAGAACGTCAAATCAGCGAAGAAGAAACGCCTGTCATCACCGAAAAAGACATGGAACAAATCGTTGAAGAACGGACAAATATCCCTGTTGGGGAATTAAAAGAAAAAGAACAAACCCAGTTGAGGAATCTTGCGGATGACTTGAAAGCTAAAGTTATTGGTCAAGACGAAGCAATCGACAAAGTTGCAAAAGCGATCCGCAGAAATCGGGTCGGTTTAGGCAAACAAAACCGTCCGATCGGCTCTTTCCTATTCGTCGGTCCAACCGGTGTCGGTAAAACCGAATTAGCAAAACAATTAGCTTATGAAATGTTTGGTTCTGAAGAATCAATGATTCGTTTCGACATGTCAGAATACATGGAGAAACACAGTGTATCCAAATTGATTGGTTCTCCTCCAGGCTATGTTGGCTATGAAGAAGCAGGTCAATTGACTGAAAAAGTTCGTCGGAATCCTTACAGCTTGATTCTATTAGATGAAGTAGAAAAAGCCCATCCTGATGTATTGCATATGTTCTTGCAAATTCTCGATGATGGTCGCTTGACCGATGCTCAAGGACGTACCGTCAGCTTTAAGGACACCTTGATCATCATGACAAGTAATGCCGGAACCGGCAAAGTTGAAGCTAACGTTGGCTTCGGTGCGGCGCGTGAAGGTATCACTCGTTCCGTTTTGAATCAATTGAATAATTACTTTACACCAGAGTTTCTCAACCGCTTTGACGGCATCATCGAATTTAAAGCTTTAAGCAAGGAAAACTTGTTATCGATCGTGTCTCTCATGCTGCATGAAGTCAATCAAACCCTTAGCCAACAAAAACTGCATATCGACGTTCCACAAGACGTGCAAGAAAAATTGGTGGATCTTGGTTACAGTGCAACGATGGGGGCTCGCCCATTGCGTAGAACCATCCAAGATCAAATCGAAGACGGCATTGCAGAATTTTATCTTGAGCATCCACAAGTACATCAACTAAAAGCACAATTAGAAGATGCAGATAAAATCATTGTGACCTCCGCTGAGTCCCCTGCACCTCTTGAAGAAGCCAATCCGGCTTCTGAAGAAGAAGCATCGGAAACAAACGAGTAACAAGCTGCCAAAACGTGTAACGAAACGTTTCCTTTGCCAGACAACCATGTTTTGCCAAAAAATTGGGTAATTCCGAGTTGTCTGGCTTTTCTTTTGAAAAAAAACGCCCTATAATGTTATTAATAAATACATAGAATGTGAGGTGAGTCTGGTGAAATTAATCAATGTTACGAACAGCCATTCTCGACTAGTATTGAATCAACTTGAAAATACCGACGCGGAACTTGTAAAGGTTTACACAGCCGGAGATACAACTGTGATCTTTACCTCAGCGCCGAACCACAATGAAATTTTGCTGATCAATAAAAAAAGAACTATTCGCCCGACGGAAGTTGAAGAAATCAAAAATTACTTCTTGAAAAAATTACCTGATGGCTCTTATGATCCTGCAACGATCTCTGTGATCCAAATGCCCGAAGTGGTGGAAATCTCCATCAAAAAAACGTTATCCTCATCACGTTAGCTTTGCCTGATCACGGGTTTAAAAAATATCTATAAAAGGTGACTGTCGCAGCCCTCTTTTATAGATATCTTTTTTTGTCTTCTCTCTTCCTTCTATTAGTTAGTACTTCGACCAACGATACCTGATGTTCAAGTAAAAAAAGAGAGCCATACGCTCTCTTTTCAAGTATATTTATTAGAAATCATCGACTGGATCATCACATTTAGATTGTGCCAATCCTTGGTACTATGAACATTGCCAAAAAATGTGAATTTCTGCGACTCATTATGGATTAGCACGCCATCAGAAACCAATATATCTGAGTCTCCTAAATTCGAACTAAAGTGAATCACATTTTCATTGTAAATTTTCAACAGTTTGTTTTTAATGACCGGAATATATTCTGGATGGTTCAAAAGAGAAATACCAATGCGAATCGGTTCCTCTTCCTGGATAGGTAAATAAGACGCTGTGATCTGAGCGATTTTCCTTAAGAAGAGGGCTTCTTTTTCTATTACAAACGAATGGCGCTGCAAGGCAGCTGCAATCAGCTCTTCCACCTCTAATACTCGTTCGTTCGTAGAGGACAAATCTTCAGTAGACACAAAACTATCCAAAAAGAGATGAAGACAGCCCCATGTATTCATCACTAATTCATAGGTAATGAATTCTTCGATCTCTTTAGAAAGATTATACTTTTGCGACAAGACAGCTACAACATCGGCAGAAAATTCGACCAGCGGATTTCCTAAAAGATTTCTCAGCTTTTGGCCCAAAAGTAGTTTTTCTTGATCCGAGATCGTTTCAGGTATGAAAAGAAAAACCCAGAAATGATAAAAAATCTGTTCTTTCTCAATATCTTGCTGACTTCTGATCGGCAGCAGCTTGATCACTTGCTTTTCCCCATCTAGTTGCTTGATTTGCTCATAAATAGTGATGGAAGCATCGTCTAACTCATTGACAATATAGCCTCTCAACACCGCATTTTCAATGATTGAAAACATAATGTCGTGCTTCACTTTTGTGGTTTTTAACGGCTCATATTCTTTAGCTGCTAATTCAACGCTGGCACGGGTTCGCTGATTGATGTATACATTACAAGCCATGATCTCAACTAAATAATGGTACATCCTCACACACGGCTCTGCCCCTGTCAAATCAATGGAATCTGTATTGTTATTGATAGTAATCGGAACATTTTGGATAACCAGCATTTTCTTAAGATAGCTGATCAATTTATAACAATAAGAAATACTAAAAATCAATTCTTCCGAGATGTCCACCATACGGGTCTTTCTTTTTCTTAACAAATAGGATAATAGACGATAATAAGGAGATTCTAAGAAATATTTTTTCTTTAGATTCACAAAAATATGCAGGCTTTGTTCTTCATTTAATTCTCGTGACAAATAAACAGTTCTCTTTTTCAGCAAAAAAATTGACTCGTCAAAAGTCGTAAACTCTCTCATATCTTCGGCGATTTCATTGATCAATATTTTCACCTGATACAAAGATTTGTTTGTCGTTTCACATATTTTATCGAGAGACAGCTGCTTCTCCAAAATGATATTTCTAACAACAGTTAATTTATCTACCTGTTTTTTGGTTAAATAAAACCTATACAATTTTTCTATATACTCCAAAATTTTTTACCCGCCTTATTTAAAAAGTATCCCAGTATCCAATTATAGTAAAATAAACTTAAATTTAAGCTCTTTTTTCATTAAACGGACAATTTTAATAAAAACTTCAGAAAAATCCCCTCTTCTTTAAAACAGTACGGGTGAGAAAAACTTGTGAAACGATTCTTATTTTTTGTAACAAAAAGTGTTGGAAACCCTGAAAAAGAACCTGTGAATTAGCTGTTTCCATAAACTTAGAAAAAATTCGTATTCTTTCATTGATTGGTAAGTGACTTGGAGAGTAAAATCATTTTCTAGCTGGACAAACTTCTTTGAGGAATCAAGTTCATTTCAAAGAGCTTGTAATAAAATATCTTCTCTTTTTAGCCAGCAATCTTTGTATTCATAAATGTTGATGATCGACAATTCATCACTCATTTGATTGATTGACCGCATGATTTCTTCATCATCCGAATCAACATTGCCAATGACATGCAAATCATAATGAACACCAGATTTATCCACGCACTCAACGATATAGCTGATCACATCTCCCCAAAAATGTTCCAATCGATGAGTGCCGCCTGCTTTTTCTAACCTTGAACGTTCAGCGATACACAAAACGTTTTTCGAAGAGTATTGCAAGATGTTGATTTCCCCTAGTGATTGTGCTAAGTAGTCAAGAACCGATTGGCGATCATCTTCTTGATCCACAATTAAATTTCTCTCTAAAATCGTATTCGTCTTGTTGCTGAAAAAGCGCACAGTCAACATAGTAGCATTCTTTTGTCGACTGAAATTTATTCTGGTTTGCAGCATTTTGATTCACTCCTTAAAAGAACTTTGATCCTCTGCTATTAAGGATATAGTAAGAACCAGCCGATTTTTATCGTCTTTTTTTCAAAAAAACTACAAATAAAATAATCATTGTTCCGCATTTTTCTTTCTACTGACTAAAAGACCTGTTAATTAGAAACGAGTAGCAACTTCATAAAAATAAAAGAGACAAAAAAACTCTAAGGTTTCTTCAAAGAGTCTTATTGTATATTCTCCTAATATTATGAATCCTACTAAAATCTAGTATTAATGAGATAGTAATTCTAAACAGCTAATTTTTTTGAGATATTTTTAAAATGAAACAAGTACGGATTTATAATTTTAAGCTTGAAGCAACCTTTAATATCTCTGTCCCGTTAAGGTAGAAGATTTATAGGTACAGATTACAAATTGAATAAAAACATTAATTGATAATTTTCAAATCTATGACTTTGATTGCCCATTCAATAGAAATGCATAAATAGAACAATACGTTCAATCCCCACCTATGCAATAGTTCATACTCGTAAAACTACTTCTATAAATAGTATCTTAAAAATGATAGAAGATTGTATTCTACTGAATTGCAGATGTTCACGAAAGAAATAACAGATATGAATCTTCAGAACTGATTCCCCTTACAGCGACTGATTCAGAGCAAATTCTCAGAGACTACGAATAACAATATAATTACTTTGCTAGGTCGAATCCTAGTTGGAACGACAATTCTTTCAACTCTGAGAAGATCTTGACTTAAAATATTAGCCAAATTGTAACATTGCAACAAAATTATTTTCATATAAATCATTACCGCACGGACAATTGCTACACAGAAAAATATGTGGACTTGATAATCAACATCACTTGACTACTAGAAAATTTGATTAAATTATTTTATAAAAAATCAGATTAATAAAATACTTTCTACTTTTTCATTAAAAATAGCGCAAAAACGGATAATAACTTAATACATCATCATTGTATACTTTATTTAAGCAGTAAATCATCTGCAAAAATTAAAGTGAGGTTTTATTATGAAAAAAGTTATTTTGGGTACTACATTGGCAACATCTTTACTACTAGTAGGAGGAATCACTGCGTCAGCAGATGTTGCTATGCCAGAGGTTCCCTCTGTTCCATTTGCTGTTACTATAACAGAAGGAACATCTAGTTTTGCATTTAATGATATGAATTTAAACGAAACGTTCGAAATAAGTCCAGCATTATTTGTCAACGGAACAATGACAGGAACTATTGAAAACGTTGGCGGAACATTAACAAACTTAACTCGTTCAGTTAATAAAGTTACAATTACAGTTTCTTCTGATTCTGAAGGAATCGTTATCACCGAAAATGGTGATGTTGCCGTTGAAGCAGAAGCTATTTCCCAATCAGTAGCTACCAGCGTAGATACAACTTTCACATTCAATCGTCAAACTGCTTTGCTAGATGGCACACCCACTATCACAGTTACTGCATCAGATACTACTGACTTAGACAATGGCCAAGACCTTTAATTCTTAAAAAGGATAACATATGGATAAAATATCAAAACACAGAGACTCCTTTCTAAGAGTTTCTGTGTTCTTCCTCATATTGACAATAATCGCAAATATAAATATAAGTATTGCAACAGCGAATGAGACAACGAATACTTTAAAACTATCGCTTAGCGATACCGAATATGAGACATCAAGAAATACTATTACTCTTCCTTCTGATGTTGATAAAAAGTATACATTTGACATTAAATTGGAAAACATCGGAGCTGGTGATTCATCAATAGTGGTCACTCCCTTTGCTTCAACTGCTATTTCAAGAGAATCCTCTATTTTGTACACTTCGAATACAGAGAACCTTCTCGATGATAAATACGACTTTTCAAATTATGTTACTATCGCTTCAGAAGCTATAGACGAAGAGAATCAAATAGAAATTGCTCCTAATGAATCTGTTGGTGTCAGCATTACCATAAATGTTCCAGACGACATAGAGCTTGAAGGTACTGTAATGGGTGGAATTAATTTTAAGCAAATATTAGGTGTTCAAACAGCTGAAGATTCTATTAGTATTGCGTCTGCCTACGAGTCTATCATTTTTATCAACTTAATTTTTAGCAAATATGAGGATATTCAAGATATTATTTATCAAGATTTCTCATTTGTTGCTCTTCAGGACACGATAAACCTACAATTTTATGCCCTCAACTATAATCCTATTTTAGGCAACTTAAACAATGCGCTCTACGAACTAATAAGCCCAAATGGAGAAACAATTGCCTCTGGAGAGTTAGCAGATTCCGTTCTTTTAACGCCGTTAACCAAATCAAGAATGCAGATTCCTTTAATAGACGATAGTGAGCTTATTGAAGGCGAATACCGTTTAACAATAGAAACAACTAGAAAAGCGATCACCACTACTTTTTCTTATGAGAAAGAGGACTTGGATAACTTCAAAAAAGAGAACCGTCCAACGAACGCTGCCAACGTTCAGACAAATAATCAAATCCTTATCTGGATCATCTTTGTTCTCATTGCAGCGCTAGCAACTGCAGTCATCTACATTTTAAAATCAAAAAGAAAAAGAGAGGGCTAGTTCCTCTCTTTTGTTCTGCTTCTACTTATTCCATTGGTCATCAATTATTGAGAGATTCCTTTTTAAAGAAATGTTGCGTATCTTCTCTCCATGGTTTCCTCTTTAGGAAGAAATAGAAGAAGTGAGACAAGAAAAACTGCTCATATCAAATAAGCGGTTTTTCCTAATATAAATCTAAACATATTTTTTTCAATGATCATTTCTTTTGAAAAAAATGTTGCTGTCTCACATTGGCTTTTCTTCCCTAAAAAAAACTCAGTACCAGCCTCATCCTCAACATCACTGATTGAATCTTCTAGTTCGGTAGAATCCTTATCAAGCGAGTCTTCTTCCAAGTTTGCTTGCTCGTCGTAAATAGATTCTGCTTCTTCCTTTTGGCTCTCAGAATCATCTTCGATGCCATTGTCTTCTTGCTTTTCATCGTCTTGGTCTTCAGTCATTAAATTCTCATCCGATATCTCTTCTTTTTCCTCATCCGTCTGATTCATTTTTATATCTTTCGTAAAGGTCTCTGAATCATCAATTGCTGTAAAAGTGACTGATAGGTAGTACTCAGAGTTGGAATCAAGATATTCCTTTATGTTCAATGTTGCAGCTACGTTAAGAATCATTGATGCTTCATCAGTATCCTCAATCTGAATGATTTTCTCTTCCGAACCGTTCACGCTGTTTAGTTCTGCTGAAAATGCCTTCCCGACAGCTGTGATCTCTACGCCAAAAGCACCTTCACTGCCGTTGCTATCGACGGTCAGCTGAAGATCTTGTGTGGTTTTCAACAAATAATAGTGTTCGTCCTTAAAGTCAATCGTGTTCAAATCAAAAATCAACGTTTCGGAAACCTCATCAGCCGCAGCCTCTACTGTTGGAAAGAAAAATATCGCCGAAAATATAAATAACAAACTTTTTAGCACTACATGGTCCCCTTTCTTCTTTCAGAAATCACTTTTATTTAACAAATAATCATTCGCTTTAGCAAAATCGATCTATAGATAACTAGTAGACTAGCAATGAGACTAATTCATTTTGAAGTTATGAAGCCATGGTTCACCAACTGAAAACTTAAGCCATCTGTTAGAAGTGCTTCAAATGAAGTTTTAAGGGCTATAACCGAATCATGCTCAGATAAAGAAAGTTTAGTCTTCACTAGTAGCATCTGACAAAAAGAACTTGTCCCTCGATCAAATGATTAAATGACCTCTATCACTGGCAATCTATTCTCTGCTTTCCCTCTACTTTCAAACAAGTGAAAATTTCCTGAATCACCAAATGTGCCTATGATATTTTTCTATTCATTTCAAGTGCACTTCCTTGCGGTCATCTTTAATACTACGCTCTTTTTCCAACTCTTTTTATCTTCTTTTAAAAGAATGTTTATAAATTAGGATAATTGTCTGATCATTGGACCATTGCCCCAATCACACAGCCTTCTTTCTGTATCAAAAGCACGTTTTCAGCAAAAAAAGGCCCCTTCTTATCCATTTTGATAAGAAAGGACTTTCTACGATCGTTCAATTCAAAAAGATCAGCCTTACGTACAGAGTTGCGCATACCTAGACAGGCTCGCGGGAAACGGCTCTTACATCAAACTCTTCAATTCGACATCTGGGTACTTATCTGCGAACCAACGCATCGCAAATTGATTCTCAAACAAGAACAATGGCTGGTCGAAACGGTCTTTCGCTAAAATGTTACGACTGGAGCTCATACGCTCATCCAAGTCTTTCGGATCGATCCAACGGGCGATCTTGTGGCCCATTGGGGTCATGATGACTTCCGCATTGTACTCATTCATCATGCGATATTGGAAAACTTCAAATTGCAGTTGCCCGACAGCACCGATGATATACTCATCACTAAGATACGTCTTGTACAACTGGATAGCCCCTTCTTGGACCAACTGATAGATTCCTTTATGGAAAGATTTTTGCTTCATCACATTTTTCGCAGTAACTTTCATAAAGAGTTCCGGAGTAAACGATGGCAGCTCTTCGTAAGCAACTTTTAGTTTTCCTTCATAGATCGTGTCACCGATTTGATAATTCCCCGTGTCATAGACACCAATAATATCTCCGGCGACAGCTTCTTCAATATTTTCACGGGTATCAGCCATAAATTGAGTCACATTGCTGAGTTTCATTTTTTTGCCAGTACGTTCTAAAGTAACGTCCATGCCTCGTTCAAAGGTTCCTGAACAAATGCGGACAAAGGCGATCCGGTCACGATGGGCAGGATTCATGTTTGCTTGGATCTTGAATACAAACCCAGACATTTCTGGTTCATAAGGACTGACTTCCTCACCAGCTAGTGTTTTATGTCCGTAAGGTGCTGGTGCAAAAGTCAAGAAGGTTTCTAAAAAGGTCTGTACGCCAAAATTTGTGAGAGCAGAACCAAAGAATACAGGGGTTTGATCGCCCCGAGCGATTTTTTCTGTATCAAAGGCGTCGCCAGCTTCTTGCAGCAATTCCACTTCTTCTAAAACTTGTTGGAACAGCCCATCTTCGGCAAATGGATGATCTGCTGGGAATTGACCATTTTCATCTAGGGCAACTAAACGTTCCCCACCGTGATTGTCAGGACGGTAAAATTCGACCCGTTGGTTGTGGATATCATACAGTCCTTCCAAGCCTTTCCCCATGCCGATCGGCCAATTCATTGGAAATGATTCGATCTCTAAAAGATCTTCTAGTTCTTCTAATAATTCTAATGGTTCGCGGCCATCACGGTCGAGTTTATTGATAAAAGTAAAAATCGGAATACCACGTTTTTTAACGACCTGGAAGAGTTTTTTCGTTTGTGCTTCGATCCCTTTTGCGCTATCGATCACCATGACAGCACTATCCACCGCCATCAAGGTACGGTAGGTATCTTCAGAAAAGTCCTCATGCCCAGGGGTATCTAAAATATTGACCCGTTTGCCTTGGTAATCAAACTGCATAACGGAACTGGTAACGGAGATCCCCCGTTGTTTTTCGATTTCCATCCAGTCGGACTTTGCGAAATTACCAGTCTTTTTCCCTTTGACCGTACCAGCTTGGCGAATCGCGCCACCGAATAATAATAATTGTTCTGTAATGGTTGTTTTCCCCGCATCCGGATGGGAAATAATCGCAAAGGTACGGCGACTATCGACTTGTTGTTTTAATTTTGGATTATCCATTGATTCTATTGCTCCATTTCTTGTATTTACAATGCGAACAGTGTCTATTTTAGACTGTCGCTAGTTTTCTGACCAAATCAGTATATCATGGATAAGGGTGATAAAAAAGCAAAAAAAGACAAGAAACCCCTTTGACTACTCTCTTTTAGAGAGTTAGGCAAAGGGCGCTCCTTCCATTTTGATAGAAATAAATTAAAATGCTGGCAATAAGGTATCGCTATGCTCGTTTTCTAAAAACTCACGAACTTTATCGCTAGTCATGGCACGGCGCAATACAGCGATTTTTTCAGAATCTTGATTGTCTTCTCGAGCAACCAATGAGATAGCAAAGCGATCATCGATGGTCTTTTCTAAGAAAAGGGCATCTGCTGGTTTCAAACCGATTTTCGCGATATAGGTTGGGTAATTGTATACCAAAGATACGTTTGGTTCATCATAGGCTTCCGCAAGATTCAGTAAATCGACAGATAACCACTCAAAATTTTTCGGATTTTCGGTAACATCTTTAAGTGTTCCATTGACACCAACGCCTTCTTTAAGGGTGATCAATCCTTCTTCTGCTAAAATCGCTAACGCTCGACCTTCATTGGACACATCATTTGGCAATGCGACTTTCGTTCCTTCTGGAATATCATTGATATTCGTATACTCTTTGGAATAAAAACCGACTTTTGCGTTGTAGATTTTATCTAGTGCCACTAGGTTTGCATCTTTTTCTTCATTATACATTTGCATATATGGTTCATGTTGCGCAAAGTTAGCATCGACCTCGTCATTATTCAGCAACTCATTGTACTGGATATTGTCATTGACTTGGACCAATTGGATTTCCCAGCCATCTTCCACTGCTTCAGCTGCAACCTTTACGACATCGGTCATTGGCGTCGTTTGCGAAGCGACCTTGATGATTTTCTCTTCGCTCGCTTCATCAGAACCTGTACCGCAAGCCCCCAATACACCTAATGCCAATACACTCAATCCTAAAACAAATCCTTTTTTCACTTTCATTCCTCCTATTTTCGTTTATCAAGTTTTCTTGCTGCTTGATTGCCAATCCCTTGCAGGATAAAGACCAAAAGAATCATGATGATAATTGCAAAATACATCACGCCATACTCATAACGCTGGTACCCATAACGGATCGCAAAATCGCCGATACCGCCGCCACCAACGATCCCCATCACCGTCGAATAAGAAACCATGCTGACTGCTGTCGTCGTTAAAGATAAAATCAAGCCGCTTCTAGCTTCCACTAGTAAAAACGACCAAACATACTGCCATTGACTGACACCAAGAGATTTCGCCAAATAAGAAACTTCTTCTGGAACATCCAACAGCACTTGCTCCGTCAAACGAGCAAAAATACTCATAGCAACGATGCTCAAAGGAAAACTGGCGGGAATCGGTCCAAATGAGCTGCCTAAAAGCATCCGCGTCAACGGGATCAACGCTACAACAAATAATAAAAAAGGAAACGAGCGGATGATCGTCACAATGAGATTCAAACACTCATAAAGAAATGAGATTTTTTTCCCTCGGCTGCGACTGAGAAAAAGCCAGACACCTAACGGTAGACCTAAGACAATGGCTGCGAGCATCGAAATGCCCATCATGATCGCTGTTTCTTTCAAAGATTGCAGCAATTCAGGCAGATAATACAAAATACTCTCACTGATCGTCATGCAGCAGACTCCTCTCCACTTTGCTCACATAAGAGCTTTCAATGCGGACGATTGGTTGTGGCTGATTGGCAAACTCCGCCTCAAAGACGGCGTCCTCCAATACAAACACACGTTGACAAATTTGTCGGACGGCCGATAGCTCATGACTGACAAAGACGACAGCTGGTTGAAACGTCTGTTGAACTTTTTGCAGCAAAGCAAGAACATCGGCTTTCGTATCTTCGTCCAGCGCACTAGTGGGCTCGTCACACAGCAAGATTTTTGGCTCACGGATCAAAGCCCGTGCAATAGCCACTCGTTGTTTCTCTCCGCCGCTTAACTTGGCCGGATAGATGTGGGCCTTATCTTCCATGCCAACAAACGAAAGCATCTCAAGTACCATATCTGCTGACTTTCCCATTAACTTCAAGGGCAAATAGACATTTTCGAAAACGGTTCGATTGTGTAACAGATTGTAATTTTGAAAAATCATGCCGATTTCTTGTTGTGCACGTAGCAGATGCTTTTTATTCGATGTATCGATTTTTTTGCCATCAAAAAGTAATTCCCCGCTGTCTGGGGTTTCAATCAAGTTTAAAAGCCGCAACAACGTCGATTTTCCTGAGCCGCTTTTGCCGACGACCCCAACGATTTCTCCTGCCTGAACAGAAAAAGACAAACCATCGAGAACCTTTCGATCGTAACGCTTTGTGAGATTGATCGCTTCTAACATCTTTTTCCTCCTAATCAAACAGCAATGCTAAAAATTCAGAAGCGGTCATCTGATGGATAAACTGATCGATGGCGATTCCCTCTAGCAAGCGGCTAATGGTGCTTTTTTCAAAATCAATACCTTGCAACATCGCTTCAAGTTCACTGATCTCTTTTTGTCCAAAAAAATCACCGGTAATTTGAATCGCTGCAATCTTGCCTTTGTTGACAGTAAAATCGACTTCAACAATCCCAACCTGCTCAAACCGCTTTCTTTTTTGCCATTCGAAAGCAGGCGCTTCATTAAAAATCCACTCATTATTGGCATATCGTTCTTCAAACAGTGTTTGGATCGCTTGTCGATCGGTTTCCGTTAAGACGATCTCTTGCTCACTGATTTCATCAATCGATTCTACTTCATAGATTCGGCAAAGGAGTGTATCTCGAAATTCCTTGGTATCCATTGATTGGTATTGCTCTGCCAAAAAGGGCTTGATATTCGTCACACTTTTCCGAACTGATTTCGTGGCTTTAGAAGCAATTTTTTCTTGGGCAACATGTAGAACTTTCGTCAATTCTTCTAGATCCACATCATACATCAATGTGCCATGGGAATACGTCCGGCCTTTTTTTGTATACATCGCATTGCCAGAAAACTTTTTCCCATCAATGAACAGATCATTACGGCCATGTACTTCAACATCCTTGGCTCCCATTGCCGCTAAGCCTTTCATGATAGGTTGTGTTGCACTTTGATAGTCACCAAAGCTCGTGGCATCTTTTTTGGTGACAAAACTAAAACTCATATTGCCTAGATCGTCATAAACCGCTCCACCACCAGACGTTCTGCGAGTCAAAACGATCTTACGGCTTCTTAGATAGTCAAAATCAATCTCTTGATACGCATTTTGATTTCTGCCGATTATAACACATGGTTTTTGTATGTATAACAGAAGACAAGGCTCCGAAACATCTACGTTATTCATCAAATACTCTTCAGTCGCCAAATTGTAACGGATATCTTCACTAAGCATACGGTAAAATTTCATTTCAAGCCCCTCATTCTCATTATATTTCTATGGATATTCTCGCTTTTCTTACGGAAAATTGCAATCAAACTGCTTAACGATAAGATACACGTGTTTTTTTATCTGTTTTTAAACTGTATTATTCAATAAATTTATCGTAACCGTTTCTTCCATACAAATCAAGGGGAATACGTAAAAAAACGAACAAAAAAGACCAAAGCAACTGCCTTGGTCTTTCTCATTTCATTTATACGGAACTTTAACGGCGAGGCTCATCTTCCTCAAAATCTTTACGGAAATAGCGCCGCTCTTCCTCTGGTTCCACTTCCCCTTCTTCCGGGTCGTGGAAAATCACCCGGATCTTCAAGACGCGTGATCCTTCCATTTCTTCAGAGATCAGCTTCACATTGTCCACTTCGAAGGATAGTTTTTCTCCTTCATCGGGGATTAATCCTAAAGCAGTGATCAAATATCCTGCCATCGTATCCACATCACTCATATGCAAGCTCATGTTGAAGGCTTCATTAAAATCATCGATCAACATGCGTCCTTGGATGACATATTCTTTATCAGAGATTTTTTCATAAAGCTCTTCGACTTCATCTGATTCATCATCGATCTCGCCGACGATTTCTTCTAGCAAGTCTTCTAGTGTAACCAATCCAACGACGCCGCCATATTCATCAAGCAAAATCGCCATTTGGTTTTGGGTTTTCTTTAATTCATAAAGCAAATCATCGATAAAGACCGTTTCTGGCACAAACAATGGTTCCTGCAGGATTTGTTTGATGTCCATCGTATCAAAGCCGTATTTGTACGCACATTTCAAAAGATTTTTGGTATGTAGAATCCCTACGACTTTGTCTTTATCTTCATTATATACAGGAATACGAGAATAATTTTCTGCTAAAATTTCAGTCAAAATTTCTTCTACTGAGTCATTGATGTCCACCATAAAGGCTGAGGTTCTAGGAACCATGACTTCCCGGGCGACTTTCGTGTCTAATGAAAAGATCCCTTGCAGCATCTCTAATTCATCTTCTTCAAAGACCCCTTCTGTTTCCAACATATACCGCATTTCATCACGGGTCATCTTCGTGTCTTCATCGTCAAATTCCATTGGAGTGATGCGCGCCAATAAACTTGTCGAAGCAGATAAGAACCAGACGAAAGGTTTTGCAATAATCCCGATCGTTCGAATGACACCAGAAGTGAACTGGGCAACTTCTTCTGATTTGTTCATGGCGATCCGTTTTGGATACAACTCACCGAAAACGATCGACACATACGTCAAGATCGCTAAAACAATAATGTTCGCTAAGCTTTTAGCCGCCGTCCCTCCACCTAATAAAGGTGCCAAACGGGTCGACAAGGTATCTGCCAGAGATGCCCCAGATAAAATATTCACCAAGGTAATCCCAACTTGGATCGTTGACAAGAAATTTGTTGGATTATCAATGATTTTCAATAATTTTTGTGATTTGACATTTCCTTCTTCCGCTTTTTGCTCCACACGGTTTTTGTTAACTGAGACAACTGCGATCTCAGAGGCCGCTAGAAAAGCGTTGATCAATGTCAAAACGATCAATAATAAAATTTGCGCTAGAAGCGACTGACTCTCGGGGTCAGCATTCATAATAGCATTCTCTCCTTATTTTTTCATTTTCTAAAAAAAATCGTGGGCTTAGCCCACGATAAAATCCTATCACAAAGTTTTTTTCTTTGCAATAAAAAACACCAGTCATTGATTATTCGATCAACCGTTCCTGATTTTTCTTGATTTTGTCGTCTTTGATCAGGCGAACAATAAAGACGACGATCGTTCGGCAAATCGCATAAAATGGCACACCTAGGAAAATCCCCAGCAAGCCAGCTAGATTTCCAGCAACTAATAAGACCAAAATGATCGTTAACGGATGGATCGCCAATGATTTTCCGATTACATTCGGGTAAATAACATTTCCGTCTAATTGTTGGACGACCAGAACCACGATACAGCATAATAATGCGCGAAATGGTTCATCAAAGACCGTCACTAACACCGCCGGAATCAAACCAAGATATGGGCCTAAATAAGGGATCAAGTTTGTGACGCCTGCAATTACCCCAAAAAGAAAGGCATAGTTAACGCCGATCATCCAGTAACCAATAAACGTGAAGGTAGCGACAAAAATACATTCGATCGCTTGCCCACTAATGTAATTGGATAATGTCTTGTTTAAGTCACCTAGCAACCCAACAATCTGATCTCGTCTTCTTTCTGGAAAGACAGTTTTCAGATTAGGAACTAGCTTTTCTCCATCCTTCAACATGTAAAACAGGATGAATGGTACTGTAACGATGATCATCGTCGCGGAAGCAATCGTACTGACGATCGATCCTAAGCTAGTGGATAACCCACTAAGAAACTGCTGCAGCAAAGAACCATAAGAAAGATTTAGGTTTTCTAACTGCTGCGCGATATCGATTTGTTTGAAAAATGGATCATCTGCGATTCTTGAGATCCAGCTTTCCATATTTTTGGCAAATGTTGGAATATTTTCCGCCAATGAAGTAATCTGACTCACTAGATTAGGAATAACGCTGACGAAAATCAAGATGATTGCTGCTACTAATAACAACAGAACCAATATGACAGCAAACAGTCGTTTTATTTTTGTGGTTTTCATCAAAAATAAGACGATTGGATTTAGCAGGTAATACAGAAAGCCAGCAATCAATACTGGTGCAAATAAAGTAGAAAAAAACGTGCCAATCGGTGCAAATAGAAAATTGACTTTACTTAACACAAACACGAGTGTCACTAAAACCAATGCTTCCAATGACCAAAAGAACAGTTTTGATTGTTTGAATTTGTCGAACAAAAGATTCCCTCCCTTTTTTATAACATTATAGATGATTTTGAAAAAAAAAGCTTGCGACTTTAGCCGCAAACAAAAAAAATTTGTTAAAAAAGTGGTATACTATTAAAAATAACGGAGAAATCTTAGCTGAGGTGAATTTTTTATGCATATTGCACAAACAAAAGATACGCTGAGTGACATTTATTTGGCGTCATTGAAAATACGAAATCAAGTATTCGTGAAAGAGCAAGGTGTTCCATTAGCATTGGAAGTAGATGAAAATGAAGCATTGGCAGTCCACTTTGTCTTATATGACGACGATAATGAAGCAGTCGCAACCTTGCGTTTCTTACCTATCTCTGATCATGAAGTGAAGTTGCAACGAATGGCGGTCCCCGCTGCTCATCGAGGTTCAGGTTATGGCAGACAACTGATCGAAGGTGCGGAAGCCTTCATTCAAAAACAAGGAATCAAAAAAGTCACTTTAGGGGCACAAATAAATGCCAAAGAGTTTTACTTGAAGTTAGGCTATCAGCCTCAAGGCGATGTTTTTTTAGACGCAGATATGCCCCATATCAAAATGAGCAAAATCTTTAACGAGAAGTGATTCCTTAAAATAGCGACCACAAAACAGATCCTTCCTCTGTTTTGTAGTCGCCGTTTTTTTATTCCTCTGCTTCAACGATCTCTTCAATCGCTGTCAGCAACGCTTGCGCCACCCTTTGATCATACCCTTCACTTGTAATCATTGCCAAATCATTGTCACTGTTCAAATAGCCTAACTCCAATAATACTGCTGGAAGATATTGTTCTCGCAACACATAATAGTTACCAAAACGAGTGCCGTTGGAACTCAATGCCACCGAAGAACTCAAATTGGCAGTGATCGTTTCTGCCATCTCTTTTGACCCAGTATAGTAATAGTAAGTTGTCAGTCCTTGATTGCTGTTTGGTATTTCTGAATTATCGTAATGAATGCTAATAAATAAATCTGGTTCTTCTGAAAGCGAAGCAGCGGTGATATCAGACAGCGAGAGATAACGATCTTCAGTGCGTGTATAACTGACTTGAATACCTGCTTCTGTCAACACTTCGCCGATCGTTTGGACCGTTGTTAGCGTCAAGTCTTTTTCCATGATCATTTGATCCGTTGACAGTGCCCCAGAATCTTCGCCGCCGTGACCTGCATCAAGGACGACTTTGAAGTTCGATAGATCTTTTGGGATTGCCGAAAGCGCGACTTCTTGAATCGATGCTGATTGCTTTTCAATATAACCAGTTACCCCATCGTCTGTTTGAATTTCAACCATGTCTTCTGTTTGACTGATGAAGGTTGCCCAACTTCCCCGATGGATTTTCCCAATGACTGTCTCTTGACTTGTTGACTGATAAATCGGTACATAATCGTTCTCACTTTCAATCGCTGCATCGTATTCTGAGGGATCTACATAAATTTGAACCATACTGGCAGTCTGAGCGGTCTCTTCAGTTTGAGCGTTAAGCTCAGTTTGAGAAGTACTTTCTTGACTCTCCTCACGAGCGGATTGGTCGTTTCTCAACACAGCAAACCCCGCTGCAAAAAGCAGAATCATGGTGGTCCCGATAACAAGCTTCCCTTTTTTCTTCATGTGCTTCCCCCACTAATTTTCTTGGTCTCTCTATCATGGGACTGTCAGCTTAAACAGAACTTAAAACCTGCTGATTGAAGCATTCCATTAGAAACACAAAAAAACTCCAACCAACTTGGTTGAAGTTTCTTAGGGAAAATGAGCGATTCGACCCATTTTACTTATTTTTGAGACAACTGCTTGTAGCGATCATACCAAATGTCCACATACCCTTGCGAAAAGGGTCCTTTGCCATTATTGATCCAATCTACTAAAATTTTGACATTTTCTTTTAAGATAAAATCAATGTCTTGCGGATATTGCATAATCTTACTGTGCAATTCATACTCATCCACATCTAGTAAACGTTTCTCGCCATCAGGAAATACTTTGATATCAAGGTCATAATCGATATATTTCAATGCCTCTTCATCAAGTAAATACGGTGAAGCAAGATTACAATAATAGGAAACCCCCTTTTCTCGAATCATTGCAATAACATTAAACCAGTATTTTTTATGAAAATATACAATTGCTGGTTCACGGGTAACCCAGCGTCTTCCATCTGATTCGGTCACTAATGTATGATCGTTGACCCCTATCACTGAGAATTCACTGGTCTTTAAGACCATCGTATCCCGCCACGTTCGATGCAAATTGCCGTCATGTTTGTAGCTTTGAATGCTGACAAACTCTCCTTCTTTTGGAACTCGCATAGCAACCCTTCCCTCAGCAAGAAAACTTGCGTTTTGTTTGGGTGTTCATTACACCGACATCGTTAATATTATAGCAATAAAAGAAAGCTTTGCCTAGAAATCTTTATCGAGTTTCTGATATTTCTTTAATTGATCCACCAATTTCTGCTGGGGTTTTGGGAAAACATAGTTTTGAAAGGATTCTTTTGCTGCCCATTCGCTGTCTTGTAACGTGAGCTCTCCACGTTTTCTGCCGTAAAATAAAAGGACGTGCCATTTCAAATGACTAAAGATATGAGTGATCTCGCCAAAATGTCGTTTTTGCCAAACGACAGGCAGATCAGGAAAAATTTCGAGCGCATCATCTTCGGCAATCAAATCCAACTGCAGCTGCTCCTCTTTTGCCCATGTTCGCTGCAGAGCCTCGTACTGTTCTTTCGTCACTTCTACCAAAGGAAAATGCCACATAGAAGCTAATAAGCCTGTTTCAGGTCGCTGCACGAGTAAAAACGAGCCTTGATCTTCGATGGCGCCTGCGATGTAATAGACATCTTTTGGCTTTGCTTTTTTCGATTTCACTGGAAAGTCTGTTTGTCGATTCTCCGCATAAGCAAGACAATACTGACTGATGGGACACTCTTCACATTTCGGTGTAGTGGGTGTACAGATTCGTGAGCCAAGATCCATCAAGGCTTGATTAAACTCACCAGGTTCATCGGGGGAAATGATTGTTCTCATCGCCTCGTCAAATGGTCTTCGGCTGCTGGCTTTCGCAATATCTGCTTCGATACAAAATAACCGACTGACGACCCGCATCACATTTCCATCGATTGCCGGTTCTGGCAAGCCAAAAGCAATACTGCCAATGGCTCCAGCTGTGTAGGGACCAATTCCTTTTAATGAGCGAATCTCTTCAATTGATTGGGGCATTTCTCCGTCGAATTCGGCAACGATTTGCTGTGCAGCAGCCTTAAGGTTACGGGCACGAGAGTAATAACCTAAACCTTCCCAAACCTTTAAAAGCTTTTGTTCTTCGGCTGCCGCCAAGTCTTGGATCGTCGGGAATTGTTCCATAAAACGATAGAAATAGCCAATCACTGTTTCCACTCGTGTTTGTTGAAGCATGATCTCTGAGATCCAGATTGCATACGGATCGTTGGTCGCCCGCCAAGGCAGATTGCGTTTTTCTTTATGATACCAAGTTAAAAATGTTTCTTGGAACGTCTTGATTTTTTCTTCATCCCAAGTTTCCCATTGCTTACTCATCCATTACTTCCTCATCTAAGAATCGTTGTATATCATCGATGGCAAACCCTTTTTGATAAAGGCCTTGCTTGATTTTCATTTTTCGTTTCATCAAGGGTAACCGCTGATGCCGCCGCATAAGTCGGGCCCCTTCTCTTTGGAGCGCTTCATTTTCTTGGTCCTCATCTTTTTCCATCGGTAATTCATCCAAAATCATCTGAATGACTCCTTGATGAAAACCTTTTTGCATCAAATGCATTTTTATCTTTTGGATCATTTCTTTATGGCTTTTGTTGTGAAAACGACGCATCGCTTTTTCAGCCGTATGATACCCGACTTCAAACTGCATTTCCTCGGTATACAAAGGCAATACTTCCTGAATCACAGGATCTTTCAAGCCTTTTTTTCTCAATTGCTGACTGATGACCACGGGTCCTTTATCACTCATGCGGACTTGGGTGCGAATGTAGCTCTCTCCGTAGTTTTTGTCATCGATCAGATTCAGCTCTTTCAGCCGTTCAACGACTAAGTCTCGGTCTTGTTTTTCGATTTCTTTGTCTTTCAAATAGGTACGGACTTCCATTTCAGAACGCAGCTGATAGCTGATATAGTTCATGGCTTGCTGCAAGCCTAAATCAAACCCCGCACTTTTTTTGATTTCTTTTAATTCTTCTTCACTCAGTTCCTTGCCTTTTAATAGCCGAAAACGGACCAAAAGATCTTCTGAGACCCGCAGTGTTTCACCTTCTGATGTCGCCACTTCATAAAATGGTCCTTTTCCTTTATTGATACGAATAATTGTATTCATCTTCTTCACCTCGCGAACGTACATTCTATTTTACCACAACTACGATGAAATTCCTTCTAATCAAGCTGAAAAAATGTGGTAAAATGAACTGACTATTTTATTTAAGGAGTTCACATGGCAAATACACAAGTTCAGCTTGGACAAAAACTACAACTAACGATCAAACGCTTGGGGATCAACGGAGAAGGCATCGGGTATTACAAAAAGCTGATCATCTTTGTTCCCCGTGTTCTACCGGGGGAACAGGTCATTGCCGAAGTCACCAAAGCCTCTCCCCGCTTTGCTGAAGCTAAGATGACCAAAATCATCAAGCCAAGCAGCGATCGCATCCAACCACCCTGCAAGTTTTACGACCGATGCGGCGGCTGCCAATTGCAGCACTTAGTCTACGACAAACAATTAGACTTCAAAAAAGACCTATTGAAACAAGCACTTGAAAAATTTAAGCCAAAAGGTTACCAACAGTTTGAACTAAGGGATACTTTAGGCATGGATGTTCCTTGGCATTACCGCAACAAAGCACAATTTCAATTGCGTTACAACAGTCAAACCAAACGAATCGAAGCGGGTTTATACGAAATGGAGTCTCATCGCTTAGTCGCCATTGATGATTGCCTCGTACAAGAACAAGATACGCAAAAAGTGATCAACGGCATCGTCCAATTGTTGAACAAATACCAGATCCCGATTTACGATGAACGAAAAAATAGCGGGATTTTACGAACATTGATGGTTCGCATCGGGATCGCCACTGGCGAAGTCCAAGTTGTTTTCATTACCAATTCTGTCAAACTGCCGCAAAACAATGCGCTGATTCGCGAGATCAATCAGCGCTTGCCGCAAGTCGTTTCCATCATGCAAAATGTGCAAAACAAAAAAACGTCCGTCGTCATGGGAGAGGAAACGATTCATCTTTGGGGCAAAGAAGCGATCGAAGAACGGTTGAATGAACTGACCTTCGACTTGTCCGCCCGCGCATTCTTCCAGCTGAATCCGCAGCAAACCAGCGTCTTGTATCAAGAAGGGTTAAAAGCCCTTGACTTAAGCAAAAATGAAACAGTTGTTGATGCTTACTGTGGTGTGGGGACGATTGGGTTGAGTGTGGCACCTTATGCCAAAGAAGTCCGCGGCATGGACATTATTCCTCAAGCGATCGAAAATGCCCAAGAAAATGCACGCCGTATTGGTGCCCAAAATACCCGTTATGAAACGGGTACTGCGGAAGAGCTATTGCCAAAATGGTTCAATGAAGGCTTCAAACCTGATAGCATCATTGTTGATCCGCCAAGGACAGGCTTGGATGAACGATTATTGCAAGCGTTGTTGAAACAACCACCAAAGAAGATGGTCTATATATCTTGTAATGTTTCTACTTTAGCAAGAGACTTAGTCCAATTAGCCAAAGTGTTTCACGTAGAATATCTGCAATCAGTAGATATGTTCCCACAAACCGCACGCTGCGAAGTGGTGGTAAAATTGACCCGCAAATAAACATTCGCCTGACAAATCATTTTGTGATCTGTCAGGCTATTTTATTGCACCTATCGTTTCAGCGTATTTTCAATGGAAAAATGAACCGGTCTGTATGATGAGAATCTTTGTATCAATATAAGCATCATCAAATCCCCAATCATTAAAGCCGAAGAATCGTTCGATCCCTTGAAAAGTAATGGGTCAAAATGTTTTTTATTATATAATATTTAACACTGCAAGAAAGCAATTCTAAGTACAAAAAAATCGAGAAACTTAGAAAAAAAACTGGAACTGATTCTTTCAGTTCCAGCTTATTTTATTTAGAAACGTGCAACTGCAAGCTGCTTTTTATTTTGTAATCAAAGCATCTAAACTAGCCACTGCCAGACTCATCTTCGCGATTTTATCCAACAAGGCAAAACGGTTGCGGCGAATCTGTTCATCTTCCACCATGACCATTGTTTGATCAAAATAAGCTTCAATCAATGGGCGCAGTGCCACTAAGCTTTGGTAGTTTTCTTCCATCGTTTGATGTGGGAACTTGTTCTCTACTGTTAAGACCGCTTCATACAAGGCAGTTTCAGAGTCGTTTTCAAACAAGGCAGGATCAATTGCTGCTTGTTCCAATTCGGCTTTTTTCGCTAAATTGATTACTCGGGTCAAGGCTTCCATCGATGGTTTGAAGTCGGTGTCTTGCAGATGTTCTCTTAACATCTGAGCCGTTTCAAATAGCGTACTGATATCTGCTTGGCGTGCGCCTAAAACAGCTTCAATGACATCATGACGCGTATTTTTGCTGAGTAAGAATTGACGCAGACGGCTTTTCACAAAATCGGTCACTTGTTCTTGACCTGCGGCAAGTTGAATACCAAAAATTTCCGGTTGGGCATTAATAGCTTCACGAATCTCTTCTTGTAACTGAGCAAATGGGAAATACCAGCGTTTTTCAGCTAGGATGCGGATAATTCCGTACGTTTGCCGGCGGAGTGCGTAAGGATCGTTTGAACCACTTGGAACCATATCGACAGCGAAGAACGCAAGCAAGCTGTCCAATTTATCCGCAATGGCTAAAACAGCCCCGATTTTCGATTGCGGCAGTTCACCTTCTGCTGAGATCGGCATGTAGTGTTCACGAATCGCTTGGGCAACTGTTGGTTTTTCTCCTTGGATCAAGGCATACTTTTCCCCCATGATTCCTTGCAATTCAGGGAATTCTCCCACCATATTTGTCACTAAATCAAATTTATAGATTTGAGCTGCCCGTTGGAGATCAGTCAGTTCTTCTTGTGTTAAACCAACAGTATTCCCGATGATTTGTGCAGCTAATCCAACACGCTGCATTTTTTCATACAAACTGCCAATTTTTTCGTGGAAGGTGACTTGCTTAAGCTTTTCCACGCAATGGTCGATGGTCAATTTTTTGTCCTCATTATAGAAAAACTCAGCATCTTCTAGACGGGCGGTCAGGACTTTTTGGTTTCCTTTGATGACATTATCAATTTTCACGGCATCCCCGTTGCGGGCAGAGATGAAATGCGGCAGCAATTCTCCATCAAGGGTGCGGACATCGAAGTAGCGTTGATGTTCTTTCATAGAAGTAACTAACACTTCTTCAGGTACAGAAAGATATTTTTCTTCAAAGTCCCCTACAAAAGCTGTTGGGTATTCAACCAGATTTGTCACTTCTTCGAGTAGGTCTTCATCTAAATCGATCCGCCAGTTGTTTTCTTGAGCGATCGCATTGATTTGTGAGGTGATCATTTGTTGACGTTCGCTTGGATCAGCAATGACAAACTGATGCTTCATTTTCTCCAAATAGTCATCCGCATGATCAAACGTGACTGCCTCACCTAAGAAACGATGACCTTTTGACTCGCGTCCGGTAACAATATCAAGGATTTGGAAAGGAATGACTTGCTCACCAAAGAGTGCGACGATCCAATGAATTGGTCGGATATATTCAAAATCGTAGTCTGCCCAGTGCATCGTTACTGGGAAAGTCAAACTCGTGATTACTTCCTGCAATCCTTTCAATACCTCAACGGTTGGTTGACCTTGGGTATGTTTCGTTACATAGACATACTCAACACCTTTTAATTCACGGAAGGTGATGTCATCGGTTGTCAATCCTTGTCCCCGAACAAATCCTTGAGCTGCTTTCGACCAATTGCCTGCTTCATCTAACGCGATTTTTTTCGCTGGTCCTTTGAACTCTTCTTGCGTATCCGCTTGTTTTTCAGGAAGACCAGTGACATAGACTGCCAAACGACGAGGTGTCGAATAAGCTTCAATCGCTGTATAAGGTAATGCATGAGCATCTAAGAAAGCTGCCGTTTTTTCTTGTAATTGTTTCATACTTGGGGTTACGACATGCGCAGGTAATTCCTCTAAGCCGATTTCTAATAATAGGTTTTGTGCCATCTTATTTTCCCTCCTCAATCAGTTTTTGCGCCACTTCTGGATCAAGCAATGGATAACCGAGGTTTTCCCGTTCTGCTACAAATAGTTTTGCTACTTGACGGGCCATATTACGGATACGTGCGAGGTACCCAGCACGTTCAGTGACGGAGACTGCGCCACGAGCATCCAACAGGTTGAAGGTATGGCTGCATTTTAAGATATAGTCGTAAGCTGGATGAACTAAGCGTTCATCGATACAGCGTTTTGCTTCTTTTTCAAAACGATCGAAGTTCCCTAAAAGCAAGTCTTGGTCACTGACTTCAAAGGAGTATTTTGAATGTTCATACTCAGGTTGGCGGAAAATCTCACCATATTTGACACCTGAAGACCATTCAAGATCGTAGACACTTTCAACTTCTTGAATATAAGATGCTAGACGTTCTAAGCCGTAAGTGATCTCTGATGTCACTGGCTTACACGCTAAGCCACCAACTTGTTGGAAGTAAGTAAACTGGGTGATCTCCATCCCATCTAACCAAACTTCCCAACCAAGACCTGCACAACCCATTGAGGGGTTTTCCCAGTTATCTTCGACGAAACGAATATCATGTTCTAATGGATCGATCCCTAAAAGACGCAAGCTTTCTAAATAAAGCTCTTGGATATTTTCAGGAGAGGGCTTCATCACGACTTGGAACTGGTGGTGCTGATACAAACGATTTGGGTTTTCCCCGTAGCGGCCATCAGCTGGACGGCGAGAAGGTTCTACGTAAGCGGCGTTCCATGGTTCTGGACCGATTGCACGTAAAAATGTGTATGGGCTCATGGTTCCAGCCCCTTTTTCTGTATCATAGGCCTGCATCAGCATACAGCCGTTTTCAGACCAGAATTTTTGCAAAGTCAAAATCATCTCTTGCACAGTTAGTTTACTCATCTTTTTCTTCCTTTCTTATAACGCATTGACGACAGGATAAAACTCGACAACTGATCCGGGGATCAATTTTACTTCGACCACGGCATCTGCTTCTAAAATATCAGATAAGTCGTAAAGCATTTGGTCTGGACTCGTTGTAAATTCATGTAAAAGCTGTTCATCCTTTAAAAGGCGAACCTGCAGTGGAATACTTGCTAATACTTTGAGCTTTTTTTCGGTAAACGCACTTGCTGGAATCGTCATATCAAATAACATAAAAAAACCTCCTTTGTTTTTGGCTATTCTTGGTGTGAAACATAAAAAAGTCCCTATATCTATACAAAGTGTATAGATATAGGGACGATACATTCGCGGTTCCACCCTACTTCCGACAAGTCGGCAGCTTCATTGATCATGCTCACGGACGCCTGCGAAATAAGGTTCCAACTTGGCTTTCACTCTCCCAAGTTCGCTTCATGGAATGGTCTTCTTTCTTTCTTCCGGTCATAGCACGGATTCGATTACCCTTATGATAGTAGTTGAAGCTAGGGTTTGTCAATGATTAATTTGAACTTTTATCCTTCTGGACCTAAATCCGCCTGATCATGAAAGACGATCTCATCAGCGATTTTCCCATCACTTTCAAAAACAATGATCTCATTCATTCCAGTTTTTAAAAACGGCGCCGGGACGTACAAGCGCTGCTGCGGTCCTTTTTCCCAGAAACGGCCGATCATATGACCATTGACTTGGACAAACCCTTTGCCCCAGCCCGGCAATTCGATAAAGGTATCTGCACATTCATCAAAAACACATTCAAAGCGTGAGAAACTTGGTTGGCCTTTTTGCCATTTCCCTTGGAAATCAATGGCATGCAAATTATCCATCGGCAAGGGATAGATTTCCCAGTTGCTTTGGAATGCGCCATTAATGATCACACCGTCTTTAATGCCTTTGTGCTGATGGTTCATTTTAACGGAATAATTGACCCGCCCCATATTCTCCACCAAGATCCCCAACTCGTTTTCTGATTCTGATAGATCGAAACTGTAGGATTGACCGATTTCTCGATCGTAATCGATGCGCAAAAGTTCCTGGTTGATAAACGTATGGGCACGATCCATCGTATTGATCAGACGGTAGTCGGCAATCTTCCGTGCAGGCCCAATCAGTGAGCGATAGTAGATATAACCTGTCGCTTGATTGCAGGCTTCCATCGATAAAGGGTAATTCCTTATGATCGGTTGACTGATCGTGTCGATCGTCGAAAACAAGGAGACTCGTTCTTTCACTGAGAATGTTCCATAAGCTTTTCGCTCAAGTTTCATACTCAAGGGAAACTCAGGAATTTCCGCATAGTCAGCGATCACTTTTTTGAAGGCTTGGTATTTGGCAGTAGGTTCTCCCCATTCTGTCAACAAGGCATCATAATCATAGCTAGTGACATCCGGCGCTAAGCGCTCGTAATAGTTTGACCCGTTCATAAAGCCAAAATTGGTCCCGCCATGGAACATATAAATATTGACAGAACCTTCTGCCAAGCAATCCTGAAGTTCTTTTACTGCATCAGCCGTTGATGTTGCATGATGATGGTCATCACCCCAAGCATCAAACCAGCCGATCCAAAATTCCATGACCATCAGTGGCCGTTTTTCTCCGTGAAATCTTCGAAGTTTTTCAAAGTTTTCCTTGATGTTGGAGCCGCAGTTGATCGTAGGCAATGCCAAGTCTTTGATAGTGCCGTTTTCTAACATATCGTGCCAAGGTCCGTCAGAGGTCACTAACGGCGTTTCTACACCCTGTTGCCGCATCGCAGCCACCATTTTCCGCAAATACTCTTTATCATTGGCGTAGCTGCCGTATTCATTTTCTACTTGCATCATTAAAATCGGACCGCCTTGGGTGATCTGCAGATCCCGCACTTGTGGAAACAAATGGGCGAAATAACGAGTGATTTTTTCCATAAATGGTGGATAATCAAACCGAAGCTTCATCATGGGATCTTGCAAAAGCCAATAAGGCAGTCCCCCAAATTCCCATTCTGCACAAATATAAGGTGCTGGTCGCAAAATGACATAAAGCCCTACTTCTTGTGCCGTTTGGATAAATCGCCGCAAATCAAGGATCCCCTCAAATTGATAGACGCCTTCCTGTGCTTCATGGAGATTCCACGGAACATAGGTTTCCACAGTATTACAACCCATCAAGCGTAGTTTCTCTAATCGATCTTGCCAATATTCAGGAACGACCCGAAAATAATGGATCGCTCCAGAGATCACTTTGAACGGCTTTTTGTCTAGATAAAAGTCATCTTCGATAGCAAAAGTTCGCATCAGTTACGCTCCTCTTTGACGATATAGGTGGTGTATTGTGTCAGCATCATTTCTGAAGAAAGAACCTCACCCGTCAGAAGATCCGTCTTTCCAACAAACATTGCTGGCAACGGTTGTGCTTCTTCGTGGAAATTGATGATAACGAAGAATTTCGCCTCTGCATTTTCACGACAGGCAACTTCTAGTTTTGTTGCTTCCTCGATCACTGGGGTGATATCGTTTTCTTCGACAATCGTTTTGAAAAGCTGATCTTGCAGCTGATCTTCCAACTGTCCACCAAAGTAATAGACGGTGCCATCGCCAAACATATTTTTCGTCACTGCCGGCATTCCTGCATAGAAATTGCTTGTGTAATGCGCTAGCGCTTCGGCGGTTTCTAAATGGATCAAATCGCTGACTAAATTACTGGTTCCTGTCAGTTCTTCATTGACTAAGGAAACGCCGTTTGATTGTTCTGGGGCTAATGCATCGATTTCTTCCACCCAGATGCCAGCTAACTCCCGCAATGGCCCAGGATAGCCCCCTAAGTGAACGTTGTCAGATTGATCAACGATACCGCTCATATACGTGGTAAGTAAAGAACCACCTTGTTTGACGAAATCAGTGAGCCGCTCTTGCATTCCTTCTTTGATCATGTAGAGAACAGGTGCTGCGACTAATTTGTATTTTGATAAGTCAGCATCCACGGGAACCAAGTCGACGGCAATATTTTGTTCATGAAAATAACGATAGTAGCGATGGATCTGTTCTACATACTTCAGATCAACGGTCGGACCACTCGTATATTCTAATGCCCAATAATTGTCCCAATCGAAAATCACGGCAACCTGTGATTGAGTTTGCGTCCCAATAATGTCTGAAAGCTGCGCTAATTCAGCACCAAGAGCTGCCGTTTCTCGGAAAACTCGCGTGTCTTCATGACCGACATGTTCGATAACAGCTCCATGGAATTTCTCACAAGCACCGATGGAACGTCGCAATTGGAAATATTGGATCGTGTCCGCCCCATGAGCGATCGTTTGGTAGCTTTGCGCCCGCATTTGTCCCGGTTTTTTTAATGAGTTATAGGGTTGCCAGTTTTGTTGAGAGGGTGTTTGTTCCATCAGCATAAAGGGCTGTTGTTTCAAGCCGCGCATTAGATCATGTGTCATGGCTACTAAACTCCATGGCGTATTATACGCTGGATAATTATCCCACGAAATAAGGTCCATTTCCTTCGCCCACTTGAAATAATCCAGTCCTTTAAAGGTTCCCATCAAATTCGTTGTAATCGGTGTCGTGGGATCGATTTTCCGAATAGCGTCCCGCTCCATCATATAGTTTTTTAAAAGGCTATCCGAGTTGAAGCGTCGGTAGTCAATAGAAATTCCTGCAAATGCCGTCTTGTCATAGCCGATTCCTTCTGACAGCGCATTTGGCAGAACGATTTCATCCCATTCATATACAGTATGACCCCAAAATTCCATATTCCAGGCTTTATTCAGTGCTTCGATCGTTTGATATTTATCCTTTAGCCAAACACGAAACGCTTTTTCACAGTTGTCGCAATAACATTCGCCGCCGTATTCATTATTGATGTGCCAACAAGTCACTTGTGGATTTTCGCCGTAACGTTCGGCTAATTTCGTTGCCAGACGTTCTGCGTATTTTTGATAAACCAAACTATTGGGACAGGCATTATGCCGTTGCCCAAACTTATGATGGCGTCCATCATAATCGGTGCGAGCGACTTCCGGATACTTCTTAAACATCCAAGCTGGCAAAGCGGCTGTGGAAGTGGCTAAGACGATGTCGAAGCCCTCCGTACTTAATTTTTCGATGATTTGATCCAATTCCTCAAAATCATAACAATTTTCAGAGGGTTGGATCTTTGCCCATGAAAAAACATTGACGGTCGCGCTATTGATACTTGCTTTTTTAAAGATCCGAATGTCTTCTTCCCAAATCTCTTTCGGCCACTGATTTGGATTATAATCGCCGCCGAATAGAATTCGATCAAAAAATTTTGTCATATAAGTGAACGCTCCTTTAAAATAAAATGATTTCTACTCTCTTATTGTAAGGCTTTTCATTTTGTTGTAGTATAATACATGAAACACTATTTTATAACTTTTCGAAACATGGAGGTTGAACATGCCTATTTATTTTTATCAAACAAACCAGCAGTTGCCTTTGTCGCTTGAAAGTATCGGCAACGATTGGCCACAAGATGACGTTGTTCGTCCCGATGGCTACCCTTACTTTCATTGGCTGCAGACAGAACAAGGAGAAGGTCGCGTCACCTTTGGTCAAGAATCCTTTATTTTACGTCCCAGTGAAGGCATCTTGATTTTCCCTTTCACTCCTCATCGCTACTATCCCTTGTCAGATTGGAAAACCTCCTTTGCTACCTTTCAAGGACCTTTGGCAGCTGAGATATTAAAACAATTTACAAGTCAACCTTATCTTTTAGTTGAAGAGTCTGAAACTTTTTCCTATATGACTTGGATCAAACAACGCATTAAAGAAGACCAAAAAATAAGCTGGGATCCGTTACGGGCTTCTAGTGAGTGTTATCGTTTTTTGCTGGCGATCATGCAAGAGCGCTCTGGGAATCCAACCGAAAAACACCTCTTGTTTCAACAATATCTGGTCCCTGTTATACAAGAAATCGAAACCAATTATGATCAGGCGATCACGATCAAAGACTTGGCTGGTTTAGTCTATGTTTCTCCTCAATATCTCTCTCGGTTGTTCCAGCGTTTTTTAGGACAATCCACCGCCCAATACTTATTAAACTATCGCATGGCTCGTGCCAAAGAGCTTTTGGTGGCACAGCCGGATCTGCCCATTCAACAAGCCGCCTTCGCCGTGGGGTTTCAAGATGCAAGTCACTTTACCGCATTATTCAAAAAAAGAGTCGGCCTAACTCCATTGAAGTTTCGCCAACTCTATCATTGATTTTTCGGTTTTAAAACGTCTTGCCATTGCCCCATCTGATCGATAAACTTCTTACTTTTTAAATGAATGCCCACATATTCATCATACAATAGATCGATCACTTGTCGAATCGCTGTTTTCGTTTCTGGCTTTAATTTGATCGAAGCAATCTGCTCATAGGATATTTGCGAAAATAAGCGAATAAAATGGATCGCACGAGAATCCGCATGATAGCGACGTTCGTCCATCCCCCAGTGTTGTTCGCATAAAATGCCACTATATTTTGAGGAATAGTCAAACCGACCGTCGGTTTTTCCGCAGATGGCACAATGGGTCCAATTCGGGGTGATCCCGAAACGATGCAAAATCTGGATCTCAAAGATATTGGTGATGATCTCTGCGTCGTTCCCTTGATCCATTAAGTGCAATGCCTCATGTAAAAATTGGTATAGATGTGGGTCATAGACCCGATCATCGATAGCAGAATCAGCCAAATTCAACAAGTAGGTTGCATAACCAGCAATAAAAATATCACTTTGGATCGTACGAAAAGGATGGATGTCTTTGGCATTGTTTAAAAAGGACAAGCCTTCCGTTTTGATGGTTCCCATGTAGGTGGCTTCAGTATAGGAGAGCAACGCTGGTGCCAAGGGGTTATTTTTCCGATGAGCACCCTTGACATAAAACATTTGCTTCCCGGCAGATTCCGTAAAGATTTTGACTAGCTTGTCTTTTTCTTTATGGTCCTTTGAAAAAAGCAAAATTCCTTTTGTTTCAACAAGATTCATCGTCGCACCTCATTTCTTGAAAAAAACTGATCCAGTTCGCTAACTGCATCAGTTTTTCCTCTTTAAAGCAGACCGTGATGGATCTGCCTTTCCTTAATACTCATCTTTACGATAGCCGTAATCCGTTAAGAAGGTTTGCTTGTCGCGCCAATCTTTTTGAACTTTCACCCATAATTCCAAGAAGACTTTGTCATCTAGTAAGTGTTCAATATCTAGACGGGCTTTCGTCCCGATCTGCTTCAGCATTTTACCGCCTTTACCGATGATAATGCCTTTTTGGCTGTCACGTTCGACAATGATCGTCGCTTGAATATGCACCTTGTCATTATGATCTCGTTTCATGGAGTCAACGACGACCGCTACCGAGTGAGGCACTTCATCTCTGGTCAGCAGCAAGACTTTTTCCCGTACCAACTCGGAAACGATAAAGTATTCCGGATGATCAGTGATTTGATCTTCTGGGAAATACTGAGGACCTTCAGGCATTTCATCGACCAATAGTTTCATTAGCGTTTCGAAATTATTGCCTTCCGTTGCAGAAATCGGTACGATCTCAGCAAAGTCCATTTGTGAGGAGTAATCTTCAATGATTGCCAATAAAGCATCCGGATGGACTTTATCAATTTTATTGATCACTAGGAAAACTGGCGTCTGGCTTTGACGCAACCGTTCGATGATAAAATCATCACCCTTGCCGCGCTTTTGATCGGCACTGATCATAAATAGCGTCACGTCAACTTCTCGCAGTGCACTATAGGCGGTTTCCACCATAAAATCGCCTAAACGGTGTTTGGGTTTGTGGATCCCTGGTGTATCGATAAAGATCAGCTGTGCGTCATCCGTCGTGTAGACCCCTTGGATTTTGTTACGGGTCGTTTGCGCTTTGTCACTCATGATCGCGATTTTTTGTCCTACGACTCGATTTAGTAGTGTTGATTTCCCAACATTTGGCCGCCCGACGATCGCAACGAAGCCTGATTTGTGTGTTGTCATTGTTGTTCCCCTTTATCTTGTGTTTTGGTGCGCATCAGAAGAGCTGCAGCAATTTTGGCAAGAAGATGATCGCGGCGACGACTAACGCAAAAACTGCAGTCATCAGCACGGCACCAGCTGCCATATCTTTGATTTTTTTTCCGATAGGATGGAAATGGAAATCTGTAAACATATCTACGACGTTTTCAAAGACGGTGTTGATGATCTCAACGATCCAGACTAAGAAAACAGCTAGCAGCAACCAGAGCCATTCCATTTGACTCAAACGGAAAATAAAGCCTGCAATGATCGCAACGATTCCTAACCCAACATGTTTACGCATATTACGTTCCTCTTTAAAGACGGTTTTTATACCGGTGAAAGCAAATTCGATTGACGAGATAAACTGTTTATTTTTCCCAATATTCTTATCTTTTGAGTCCATAGGCATCCAGTATTTCCTTTTGCAATCCAAACATTTCCTTTTCATCTTCTGGTGTCATATGATCATAGCCGTTAATATGCAAAAAACCATGCAACGCCAAGAAACCAAGTTCCCGATCATAAGTATGCCCATATTCAGCAGCTTGTTCCTTTGCCCGTTCAATGGAGATCATAATGTCTCCTAGATCACGAGGCATCTCTTCAAGGGCTTCGTCAAAAATAATCGGCATCTCCTCCGCCGTTTCTTCTTCGAAGGCAAAACTGATGACATCTGTCGGCATATCTTTGCCGCGATACTCCCGATTGATTTCTTGGATGGCTGCATTGTCCATAAACGTGACGGACATTTCCGTATCCGCTTGAAGGTCTAAATGTCCTGCAGCAAATTGCAGAAGTCCTTCGATCTCTTTGATCTTCGTTTCCCCCACTGAATTTGTCTCATCTAAAAAGGTAATCTCCATTAGCGCTCTCTTCTTTCTTGTTCTTCTTTCATTTTCTCTGCTTCCGATTTCATTTTTGGGTATTTGATCCGTGAATGGAAGGTACTGCATAGTCCGTTGACCAGTGATTTTTCAATCATCCGGATTTCTTTCAACGTTAGTCCCGTTTCATCTAATTGACCGTCTAAGATCCGATCATTGATGAGATTCGCAACAAATTCTTGAATTTTTTGATTGGTCGGATTTTCCATCGCTCGAACAGCTGCTTCACAACTGTCAGCGATACTCACGACACCCGCTTCTCGTGTCTGCGGTTTTGGCCCAGGATAACGGAAATCTTCTTCCGTCACCTCGGGATTACGCTCTTGAGCTTTTACATAGAAATAACGCATCAGAGTTGTGCCATGGTGTTGACGGCAAATATCGATCACCATCCGCGGCATTTTGGCTTCTTCGAGAATTTCCGCTCCGTCGATCACGTGTCCGAAGATGATTTGTTTGCTGTCTTCCGGCAGCAAAAAATTATGCGGGTTTTCGGCACCAGCAGGTAAATTTTCTACGAAGAAATTGGCATGTTTGACTTTGCCAATATCATGGTAATAACAAGCCACGCGGGTCAGTAAGCTTTGCCCACCGATCTCGGCGACAGCATTGGCGCTAAGATTAGCAACCATCATACTGTGATGATAGGTCCCTGGTGCTTCTTCCAGCAACTGCTTCAATAACGGGTGGTTCGGGTTACTCAATTCATTCAACACGATCATACTTTCATCCGTTACCAATAATTCGATATATGGATGCAGCCCCATCGTCAGCAAATAGCTAAGAAGCGAGCCGGCCAATCCGCAGACGAGCGTTGTCCATGTGTTGCCGCGGGCCAAATCCATTCCTTGGAAAATGACCAGCATGATGCTTAAGAGTAATGGGAAAACGATCACCCACATGACTGCGATTTTCCCTTGACTGGCAATACGTGCTCGTTTGATCATCGTCCCCATTAACCCAGAGAAAAGGTAGGTCACTAAAACAGTCGTCAACAAGTTGGTCCCACTGGAATCAAAGTAAATGAAGAGTGCACTGACCACTTGGAAAATCGCGGCTAATATCCCTAAACGTCTGCTGGAGAAAATGCTTAGAATCAGCGGTGTAAAGGCTGCTGGGAAAAAGAGCGGAATAAAGGTCACTAATTCTGATTGGAACAGTTGGAAAAATTTCATGATCAAGATACTGAATGCCATCGCCAAAATATAAAAAGTGACGGCGTTCATTCGCTTTTCAACATCTTTTGTCTGTCTTGTATAATAAAACAGCATAAGCATTTGTAAGCAGGTCGCTAAAACTAAGGCGATTAATGGAAAAACTGAGAAGGTCTGATTGGTCATTCCTAAAAGCTGCAGCTTTTCCAATGCGTTGGCATCGATCTGTGATCCTTCACGAACAATGATCTCCCCTTGATAGATCATTACCGGTGGAACAGCATCCATGGCGGTTTGTCTCGCTTCTTCCGTCCGCTTTTCATTGGGAATATCATTGACGACGATTCCTTGATTGACAATGAAGCGTAAAACGGACGCCATATCCGAAGTAACATCTAGAAATTGGATCTTGTCTTCCGCCTCTGAGCGGAAAGTACTGAGTTCTGTTTGACGAATCTGTTTGGCCATTTGCTCGTCTACTAGCTGCAACGCATAGGTTCGTACCGTATTCAATTCATCGGTACTTAATGAAAACAATGTCGACAAAAAATTATTCGTCAATGACTGATAGAAATCGAGTTCATCATCACTCATTTTTTCAAACTCTTTTTTTAAGGCTGCAATGTATTCATCCGTACTCGGTTTAGGGATGTTTTCATCCTCATCCGCTTCAGCAACTTCTTTTGCATGTGTCTCATCCGTTGATTTTTTGACTGAATCAACTAAGTCAAAAAGGTGGTCGATGCGATCGTGCTGTGTCTGCGCTAGAGTATCCTGATAGGTGTACTCTGGCGGAACCGCTTCTGCTGCCAATTTGCGTTTTTGTTCCGTTGCAGTAGTGTTTTCGATCGTTTTATTGGCACGAATGTTTTCTTCCGCCACCTGGCCTTCACTATAATCGACATTATTCTGTTTGACACTGGTGTACATGATACCAATCGAAAAAAGAAAGAAGAGAAACATCAAAACTGGTAAATAAAACTTCCCGAGTCTTTCTCTAAGTTTCCGTAGTGGTTGAATGATCATAGTTCTCCTCCTGAAAGACGATCAGCGCTTGTCTTTAAGATCTGCTTCTTCATAAGCTCGAATGATATCGGCCACAACTGGGTGCCGCACCACATCTCCTGCTTCAAAATTAGCAAAAGCAATTTTAGGGATCTCCTGCAACGTTCGCTCCGCATGGATCAAACCGCTTAAAGTCCCTTTTGGCAAGTCGATCTGACTCGTATCGCCATTGACGATCATTTTGGAGTTGAATCCTAAACGCGTCAGAAACATTTTCATTTGAGCGATCGTCGTATTTTGCGCTTCATCTAAAATGACAAAGGCATCTTCTAGCGTACGTCCACGCATATATGCCAATGGTGCGATCTCAATGACGCCTCGTTCCATCAGACGGTTCGTATGATCCATCCCAAAAATTTGATACAACGCATCATAAACGGGGCGTAAGTAAGGATCGACTTTTTCTTTCAAATCGCCTGGCAGAAAGCCAAGGTTCTCTCCTGCTTCAACCGCGGGCCGTGTCAAAATAATCTTTTGCACTTGACCTTTCTTTAAAGCAGCGATCGCCATTACGACGGCCAGAAAGGTTTTTCCGGTTCCGGCTGGTCCGACCCCAAAGACCACATCATGTTTACGGACAGCTTCGATATATTTCTTTTGACCGGCATTTTTTGCCCGAATCGGTTTCCCATTACGGTCCTTGATGATTTCTTCTTCATACATATCTTTGAAATAATCAAGACTGCCTTTGTTTACCATGTTCAAAGCTGTGATCACATCAGGAGTACTGATATTGATGCCTCGTTTGATCAACTCTTGCAACGCTCGGATCACGGATTGTGCTTTTTCTGTAGCTTCCGCTTCGCCGACGATTTGGATCAGCTCCCCACGAGTGTGAATGACCGTCCCCGTCGAGTCTTCAATGATTTTAATGTTCTTATCGTGAGCACCTAAGAGTAAACGAACGTCATCGTTCTCACTAAGTGTTATCTCGATCGTCATAGTTTTGTCTGTCAAATATGTTACAGCTCCTTTTTTGGCGTTCTTATTAATAATAACATAAGATGCAAAAAAGAAAAATTACTTATAAAGTCCAAGGGTAGTTTCCTTTTTGTCCTTATGCTTTTTTTAAGTTTTTGAAATCAGAAAAAAAGCCGCGAGCATGTCATCCATACTCGCGGCGTGAGCTTACATTTGATCCAATAATTCTTTAACGATCGCATTGACTTGATTGCCGTCTGCTTTGCCTTTGACTTGCGGCATTACAGCACCCATCACTTTTCCAAATTCTTTGGAAGAAGAAGCACCAGTCTTTTCAATCGCTCCAGCAACGATTTGGCGGATTTCCGCTTCATCAAGTTGTGCTGGCAAATATTTTTCAACAACTGCAATTTCAACTTTGACTTTCTCAGCTAGATCATTTCGGTCAGCTTTCTCAAACTCATGTAAAGAGTCCCGACGTTGCTTCATCTCACGAGATAAAACGGTCAACTCTTCTTCTTCATTCAAGTCAGAACCTTTTTTGATCTGCTCATTTTGAATTGATGCTTTCAACATGCGGATCACCTGCAAGGTTTCCTTGTCTTTGGCTTTCATCGCTGTCTTCATGTCATCATTCAGTGTACTTAGTAGTGTCACACTACCAGCTCCAATTCTCAAAACAGTAGAAAATTAGAATTTTTTGCGTTTTCTAGCTGCTTCAGATTTTTTCTTACGCTTTACGCTAGGTTTTTCGTAAAATTCACGTTTACGAGATTCCTGTAAAGTACCCGCTTTTGACACGGAACGTTTGAAGCGACGAAGAGCATCGTCAAGTGATTCGTTTTTGCGAACGACTGTTTTTGACATGTAAATTCCCTCCCTCCGAGCTTAAAAAGTAACCGTAGTTGTTATTGAAATAAAATCCCAAAAAACACGACTGTCCTTTAAAAATTATAGCTAACCCCTGAAAAAGTGTCAAGGCATTCTGTTAAAAAAGTCTTCGATACTGTCAAGTTTGTTTGGGTTTTCATTGACATTCTTCACAACGACCCAAAATCTCGAAGCGATGACCCTCGATCAAACAACCGGGAAGCTGTTCTTGAAAGAAGTCCATTGGGCAAATATGCAGTTCTTTTGTTTTGCCACAAACCGTGCAAATAAAGTGATGGTGATGATGGTCTTCTAATTCTGCACAACAGTTATAGCGAAACTTCATCTCACCGTTCAGTTCTGTTTCTTCTAAAATACCGATCTCAGAAAAATCGTGCAAATTCCGGTAGATCGTATCATAACTCAAGCCAGGGTACTTTTCCGACATGTATTCGTGAATTTCTTTTGCCGGTAAATAGCGATTGCGTTTCACTAAATAGGTAATGATCGCTTCTCTTTTTTTCGTATTTTTAAAGCCATTTTCTTTCAACGTTGTCATGGCATGCTCTATGAGCGTTTGATTTTTCATCGTAGACCCTCCTGATAAATCAAAATCATTCCGATTCTATCAATCTTAAGTATGGTATAATGAAATCAATAAAAAAGCAAGAGAGGATTTTTCTTATGAAGCCAAATGAACCAGAACAACTAGACTTGCAAGAAAAATTGCAAACCAGTGCTGCAGTGACGATGTTCGTTTTGTCGGACTCTGCCGGTGAAACAGCATCGAAGCTTGCCCAAGCGACAATGGCACAGTACCCCAGCGTCGAATTTAACCTTTTTAGACGCACATTTATCCACACGAAAGAGCACTTGATCAAAGCATTATCAGATGCTAAGAAACACAATGCCATTATTCTTCACACTTTGATCAAAGAAGAACTCGTGGATTTGACGAATCATTTTTGTGAAGAAGCGGATCTCTATCATTTCGACGTATTAACACCGCCTGTCAGTGAAGTGGCACGCCGCACTGGAGTAGCACCTTCACGAGAGCCAGGGGCTTTGCACCACCTGAACGAAAATTATTTCAAACGCATCAAAGCCATGGAATTTGCGGTCATGTACGATGACGGAAAAGACCCTCGTGGCTTCTTGGAAGCAGATGTCGTGTTACTAGGGGTTTCTCGAACCTCAAAAACACCGTTGAGTCTATTTTTAGCGAACAAAAACTTAAAAGTCGCTAATTTGCCTTTGGTTCCACAAGCCCACATCCCGAAACAGCTCTGGGAAATCGATCCGAAAAAAATCGTCGGGTTAACAAACGATCCGAATGTGTTAAACAGTATCCGCAAAGAACGGATGCGTTCTTACGGCCTGAACCCTGACTCTGCATATTCCGATATTGAAAAAATCAAAGCGGAGCTGACGTTTGCTAATGATCTTTATGAGAAATTAGGTTGTGTCGTGATCAATGTCGCTTCCCTTTCCATCGAAGAAACCGCCTCAATGATTTTAAATGCATTAAACTTAGAAGACCATAGCTATTACACTTCAGAGACAAAAGACTGATAACGATAACGCAATAAAAAAAGATGAACAGACTGCCGTCTGCTCATCTTTTTTAGAATATCTATCATTTCAAAGTTTTTTAAAAAACTTGCAGCCCTTCACGATCGATTTGTAATTGTTCGATATACGCATTGCTCTCCAAGGCATGTAAAAGTTTTGAGATTCGTTCTGCCCGTTCCACTGGGACGATCGCTAAGACCGTTGGTCCAGCGCCGCTTAAGAAACAGCCATAGCCGCCTTCTTCTTCGCAAATCTGGCGAATGGTCGACAAGTGTGGCACAAGCTTTTCCCGATAGGCTTCATGAAAGCGATCCTGCTGCATCAATTTCCCTGCAAGAGGCAGATTGCCATTGATGACCGCTGCGATCATCACGTTGGCGATCGCACTGGCCTCAACTGCTTGCTCGTGAGAAAGTGTTTGCGGCAAGACTTGACGACTTTCTTCAGTCAAAAGTTCTTCATGAGGAATATAGGCAATGATCTCGCACTCTGGAAAATGATGCTTTACTAAATACGTATGCTTGTGCTGATGGTCATAAGCAGCAACTGCAAAATCTCCATAGATCGCTGGTCCAACATTGTCAGGATGCCCTTCAATGGCAGTTGCGATCTCAAGCTTTTGTGCTGCACTCAGATTCATGTGGGCCATTCGGTTGGCTAGTTCAATACCAGCGACGATCACCGAGGAACTACTGCCTAAGCCTCGTGCCAAAGGAATATCCGAACTCATACGGATCTTCAGGGGTTTCATGTCTGGTGCTAATTTTAGTGCCACACGCAAAAGTAAGTTAGTTTCATCGTTTGGGATCTCTGAGCCTAGCTCATGGATGATTTCCCATGTATCGTTTTCTTTTAAAACTTCGATGAACAAATACTTTGACAGGGCAATCCCGCAGGAATCAAAGCCAGGCCCTAAATTCGCACTGGTTGCAGGAACGCGGATCTTCATAGATTGGCAACTCCTTCACGAAGATGCTGACGCATTTCTTCTAAATCACTCATTTTATTGATGGTTACTTCCGTTGCTTTAATTGCTGTATCAGGATCTTTCAGCCCGTTTCCAGTAAAGACAGCAACGACAGTTTCACCTGATTTGATTTTTCCTGCTTTCACGTGCTGGATGACACCAGCAAGCGAGGCAGCAGAGCCTGGTTCAATAAACACACCATCTTGCGCAGCAATTTTACGATACGCATTCAAAATTTCCTCATCGGTTACTGCATCGATGTATCCTTTTGATTCATCACGAGCGGCTTCTGCCAACTGCCAGCTGGCTGGATTGCCGATACGAATCGCTGTAGCGATGGTTTCCGGCTGTTCAATGACTTCCCCACGAACGATGGCAGCCGCACCTTCTGCCTCAAACCCATGCATTCTTGGCAACGTGGTGCCTTTTTTCTCATGCCATTCTTTGAATCCTTTCCAATAAGCCGAGATATTCCCAGCATTACCAACTGGAATTGCAAGAACATCAGGCGCCTGTCCTAGCTGTTCGCATACTTCAAAGGCAGCTGTTTTTTGTCCTTCTAAACGATAAGGATTGACAGAGTTCACTAATGCCACAGCTTCTGTTTTCGCAATATCCCGGACTGCTTTTAACGCTTCATCAAAGTTTCCTGGAATCGAAATGATGTCCGCTCCATAAACGATCGCTTGCGCCAGTTTCCCCATAGCGATCTTGCCCTCTGGAATGACGACATAAGCTTTGATTCCTGCTCTGGTCGCATAAGCGGCTGCGGCTGCACTAGTATTTCCTGTCGAGGCACAAACGATCGCTTTCGCGCCTTCTTCCACCGCTTTTGCCACCGCCATCACCATGCCGCGGTCTTTAAATGAGCCTGTCGGATTCAGGCCTTCGTATTTTCCATACAATTGGATCCCTAATTCATTTGAAAGACTTGGTAATGGAATCAGAGGTGTATTTCCTTCAGCCAGCGACAATGCTGGGGTATTTTCATTAACTGGGAGATATTCTTTGTATTGATGCAATAATCCTTGATACATGTTTATTCCTCCATCACTTTCATTATTTGCACGTTTTGCGTATTCGCGTATGCCTTGAGTGCTACTGTTAGTTCCTTTTCACTGATTGGCTTCGTGATTCCAGCTATTCGTTGGCTTGCTTCATCAAATGCTGTGTGCTTTGATTCAAACCATTCTGGGAAAGAAGCTGCATTAAGGTCTTTACTTGAAAAGGAAACATAGTGTTGCACAGGAACTTCTTGTACCGAAGCCAATGCTGTTTCTTTTTCAAAGGTTAAAAAAGGTTCAACGATCCCGAATGTTTTGTTTTTAGCCAATACCGTCAAATCGGCAACCACACTAGTGGCTGTCGGCCGCGATCCAGCCCCTGGTCCATAAACCATCGACTGATCAATTCCTTCGCTCTCGATAAAAATACCATTGAACTCATTTTGGATCGTCGCCAAGGCGTGGTTTTTTGGTACTAACACCGGTCCAACCGATACAGTAAGGGAACCGTCATCAGTCTTTTGAGCTGCGCCAATCAATTTCACTTCATAGCCAAAAGCTTGTGCCTGCTTAATATCTTCTACAGCTAATCCGCGAATACCTTTTGTTGCAACATCAGCAACGTCGATTGTTTTCCCAAAAGCAAATTTGGTCAGGATCACCATTTTATAAGCCGCATCGATACCGTCAACATCATTGGTAGGATCTGATTCGGCAAAGCCTTTTGCTTGAGCTTGCGACAACGCATCTTCATAGGTCAGGCCATCTTCCGTCATTTTCGTCAACATGTAATTGGTCGTCCCATTGACGATACCAAAAATTCCTGTGATGGTATCAGGTAGATAGTGGGTGCTCAATGTGCGCAAAATCGGAATTCCTCCCCCCACACTGGCTTCATAATAAAGAGAAACACCGGCTTTTTCAGCAATTGCCAGCAGTTCAGGTCCATGGGTGGCAATCAAATCTTTATTTGCCGTCACAACATGCTTTTTATTTTCTAAAGCAGCTGAAATAAACGCTTTTGCCGGATCGATCTTCCCGATCAATTCCACAATTACGTCGATGGTCTCATCTTCAAACAACTCATTTGCCTCATTCGTCAAAGCAAACCCATACTTAGCTGCTAACGCAGACTTATCCTCATAAGGCGAAGCTAATGCTTTCGTGATTTGCACACTGACTCCTGTGCGTGCCAGAATGGCTTCTTTTTGCTCTGCCAACACTTGGCATACCCCGCTGCCAACAACACCCATTCCTAATAATCCAATGTTCAATTGCTTACCCATAATGCCCCCTAACTGAAAACGTTATTAAAAACCGTTCATCTAATTTTAATATTTCCACTAGCATACCAAAAACAATAAGAAAAAACTAGGACTTTTGAGAAATTCTCGCCCTAGTTTTAACGGTGATGGATATGTTCGAATGTTTTTTGCAAAATATCCACAACATGTTTGTCATCAAGACTATAAAGGATGGTTTTTCCTTGTCTTTCCGACTTTACGATCCGATTATCTTTCAATAGTTTCAACTGATGAGAGACTGCTGATTGTTCCATATGTACTTGTTCCGCGATTGAAGTGACATTGCGTTCACCCTCTTGAAGGGACAACAAAATTTTTAATCTGGTCGGATCACTAAGCATCTTAAAAATCTGCGTTACTTGCTGAATTTCCTCTAATTTAGGCGGAGTCATCGCGCCACATCCTCTCTTATTTCCTTTTGCATTTTAGCCCTTGATAGACGGCTTGTCAATCAGCGGCCGCCAAACAAGGAGAAGTAATTAAATAAAAGACAAGAATAGATCCAAGTGTCAGAAAATTCCCTTTAGAAGCTTAGGTCCCTCAACAACTGTTCGTTGAGGGAAACAAATGCTTCTTTTTCTACCACTCGGATCATTCAGTCAAATTGCAATTTTTTGATTATGAAGGCAGCAGATGACTTTATTCACCTGTGATTTCTTCAATCGCTGCTTGCAGATCAGCAATTTTTTGTTCTGCTGCTTCTGCCGTTTCGCCTTTTACACCAATATAAAACTTGATTTTCGGTTCGGTCCCAGAAGGACGAACCGCAATCCAGCTTTCATCTTCCAAGGTGTATTTCAAAACATCAGAAGGCGGTGTGGTCATTTTTTGTTGGTGACCATCTAAGCCCACACGAGTCAAAAGTTTAAAGTCTTCTGTTTGTACGACAGGGGTTCCTGCGAAGACAGAAGGTGCTTTTTCACGGAAAGTCTTCATCAAGGCAGCAATCTTAGTTGCCCCTTCCATGCCGCTCATCGTTACAGAAATCGTTTTTTCTGCATAATAACCGTACTCTTCAAAAATATCTTGCAGACCGTCATACAATGTTTTGTTTGATTGTTTGTAAAAAGCAGCCACTTCTGCTAATAAAACGAGCGCTTGGATCGCGTCCTTGTCCCGTACGAATGGTTTTACTAAGTAGCCATAGCTTTCTTCAAAGCCAAACATAAAGGTTTGAGAATGGTCTTTTTCAAATTGTTGGATTTTTTCGGCAATAAATTTAAAGCCGGTCAATACATTGATCATATCCACATCGTAGGATTTAGCGATCGCTGTTGGCAATTCACTAGAAACGATCGATTTTAAGACTGCTGCATTTTCTGGCAATGTCCCAGCTGTTTTATGGGCTTCTAAAATGTAACGGATCATCAATGCGCCTAACTGATTACCTGTCAACACTTGGTAGTTGCCATCTGGCATTCTTACTGCAGCTCCTAAGCGATCGGCATCTGGATCTGTTGCGATCAACAGGTCAGCACCTTCTTTTTCTCCTAAAGCAATCGCATATTCAAAGGCAGAGTGCTCTTCTGGATTCGGTGATTTTACTGTACTGAAATTTGGATCAGCAACCGCTTGAGAAGGTTCAATAATGAATTGTTGGAAACCAGCTTGTTTCAACGCTTTCTCCCCAAGCATCCGCCCTGTTCCGTGAAGTGGTGTATAGACAAGTTTCAAATCTTTGCCCACCGTATCGATCAATTCTTGATCGATCGTGACTTCTTTGATCTCTTTCAGATAGGCAGTATCGATTTCTTCGCCAATAATAGAGATCAAGCCGCTGTTTTTGGCTTCTTCTTCACTTAAAACAGGGATCTCTAACGGATTTTCAATTTCCCGAACGAATTTTGTCAATGCATCCGCATCTGCTGGTGGCATTTGTCCACCATCTTCCCCATATACTTTGTAGCCATTGTATTCGGCTGGATTGTGAGAAGCTGTGATCATGATTCCAGTAAAGGTTTTTAAGTAACGCACAGCAAAAGATAATTCTGGCGTCGGACGTAAGCTTTCAAAGACGAAGGCTGGAATATCGTGTTTTGCCAATGTTTTTGCCGCTTCCATCGCGAACTCAGGTGAAAAATGACGGGAATCATAGGCGATCGCTACGCCACGACGTCTTGTTTCAGGATCTTGTGTATCCATAAAGCGAGCCAATCCTTCGGTTGCTTGACGAATCGTATAAATATTCATCCGATTGATACCAGGTCCTAAAATTCCTCGCATACCGGCAGTTCCAAATTCCAAAGGCATATAAAAAGCGTCTTCTAACATCGCAGGATCTGCTTCTAATGCGGTCAATTGTTCTTTTAATTGTGGATCTAAGTGTTCACTGTTTTTCCATTGATTAAATGTTTGTTCCCATGCCATAAAATAACCTCTCCTTTTTCCGTTAAAATGCTCTAAAATTAGTATAACACTACTTACAGATTTCTCAAAGAATAACCAAACGAAAAATAAAAACAGCTGCTATCAAAAGTGATTGACACTTTAAAAATAACAGCTGATTCCATTAAACTATTTCGTTAATTGAGCATCCTTTTGTGTTTCAATAAAATCAAACACTTGTTGACCAGCAATACTGCCATCGCCGACTGCCGTCGTGATTTGACGCAAGCCTTTTTCACGAACATCGCCAACCGCGTAAACACCAGGAATTGAAGTTTCCATCTGCTCATTGGTTAAAATCCAGCCAGCATCATTCGTGATACCGCTGGCTTTGAATGGTTCTGTCAACGGATCTAAACCAACATAGATAAAGACACCGCCAGCAGCTTCTTCTGTCACTTCATCCGTTTTTACGTTTCTGATTTGCACGCCAGTCACGACCATCTCATTGCCTTTGATTTCTTCAACAACAGAATCCCAAATAAAAGAGATTTTCTCGTTGGCAAATGCGCGATCTTGAATGATTTTTTGTGCTCGTAATTCGTCACGACGGTGAACGATCGTTACTTCGGAAGCAAATTGTGTTAAGTAGATAGCTTCTTCGACTGCCGAGTCGCCTCCGCCAACAACAATCAAGCGTTTGTTACGGAAAAAGGCACCGTCACAAACCGCACAGTATGAAACACCGCGTCCCGCGAATTCTTCTTCGCCTTTGACGCCTAACTTTCTATGTACGCATCCTGTGGCAATGATGATTGTTTTCCCTTGATAGGTTTTGTCTTCGGTGGCAACTTCTTTGAATTCACCTTGATCCGTGATGCTCTGAACGATCCCATAGGCATTTTCAACACCAAATTTAATGGCACCTTCATACATTTTAAATGCTAATTCAGGGCCTAAGATTGATTCGTATCCTGGGTAGTTTTCAACTTCAGCCGTATTGTTCATTTGACCGCCAGGTGCGCCTCGTTCAATCATTAGTACTGATAAATTCGATCTTGACGCATAAAGCGCTGCTGTCATCCCCGCAGGGCCTGCGCCGATGATAATTACATCATACATATATTTCCCTCCAATTTGGACTACCCATACTTTACTTTCAAAAGCAAATTCTATCAACTCATCTGCTTACAAAAAATAATAAGATATTCCTGCTTTTACTTTTGAAAATTACATTGACTTTCTTTTCAATTTTTGTAAAATTTTCACGATACGTCTATTATATAGAAAATAAGGAGTCCTTACAATTGAATAAGAAAAAACTTTTAGGAAAATCAGACCGTGAACTGCTTTTCCTCAGCTGGCCGATTTTTGTTGAGCTATTTTTGCGGGTCGTTATTGGGAATGTCAACGTTTGGATGATTTCTCATTACTCCGAGCCAGCAGTAGCGGCCGTCAGTGCTGCCAATCAACTATTGAATTTAACGGTCTTTATTTACGGTTTCATCACCGTGGGTACTCAGATCATTATCGCACAATTGATTGGTGCGAAAAAACGCGACCAGATACCGAAAGTCATCAATACCGCTCTCTTTGGCTCATTGTTCATCGGGATTTTGATCAGCTTAATGTTCCTTTTCGGCTCAACCTATCTCCTTCGTTTCATGGGATTGGATGCTGAATTAGTTGCTTTAGGTCATGGATACTTACAAGTGTATGGAGGAAGTCTGTTCCTTTCATCGATCACGGCGGTCATAATTGCTGTCATGCGTAGCCACAGTTTCACAAAACCTGCGTTATTGGTGCCGATGTTTGCTAGTATCCTAGCCGTCATTGGGAATTACTTTGTCTTATATAGCCCCTTTGGTTTACCGAATTTCGGTGTAACCGGATTGGCATTTTCTAGCGTCTTTGGTAATTCGATCGGTTTAATAATTGCCGCAATGTTGCTGAAGAAGCATGTGAATTTTTCTGTTTTATCTGCCCGTTTCTCGAATGTCTCTTGGGGTGTGATGAAAAACATTTTGACTTACGGATTGCCTTCTTCTGGCGAGTCTCTTTCCTATCAGGGAGCGCAAGTCGTAGTGACGATGATCGTGGCTCAACTTGGTGCCAGCGTCTTGATTGCAAAATCTTACGTAACAGCTATCACCCAATTTGTTTATTTGATTGCCTCCGCATTGAGTCAAGGGAATCAAATCATGATTGGCCGCAATGTCGGTGCTGGAGAATACGATCGCGCGCATCAGCGAGGCATGCGCACAATGGTGATCGGGATCATTGCGTCGGTAACGATCTGTTTATTGACTTACTTGTTTATTGAGCCAATCATGGGAATCTTTACCAGCAACGCGGAAGTGATCGAGATTGCCAAAGGTGTCTTTTTGGTAGAGATCGTTTTAGAAACGGCGCGTGCAGTCAATATGATCCTTGTGGGTTCTTTAAATGCAAGTGGCGATGTGAAGTTCCCATTGATCTGTAGTCTAGTTGTTCTATGGGTCATCAGCTTACCGTTTTCCTATTCACTGGCGATCGTCTTTAAATTCGGCTTGATCGGCGTTTGGATCGCTTATGCCATTGACGAAGCATTGCGCAGCGTCTTAATGATTTATCGTTGGCACTCCGGTGTATGGAAAACTAAATCTGTCGTTCATCCACAAGAAACAGAACCCGAAGTATTGCCAGAAGCATAATTAAAGTCCAGCGGTCTCGGTGACTGCTGGACTTTTTTGTTTTCCATAAAAAATAAAATGCGCCAAGAAGTTTGCTTGGTTTTTTTGAAGACTTTGCTCTATACTTGTCTCAGAAGCTATCGACTACGATTTACATTAAAAGGAGCGTTTGCTATGTCAATCTATGACTACCAAGCAACATTGGAAAATGGCGAAACTTATTCGCTAGCAAAATACGAAGGTCAACCGCTAGTGATCGTCAATACAGCTACGAAGTGTGGTTTGAGCCCGCAGTTCAAAGAACTACAAGGTCTTTATGAAACTTATAAAGACCAAGGATTGGTCGTTTTAGGGTTTCCTTCTGATCAGTTCAAACAAGAAGTCGGGTCAGCCGAAGAAGCCGCAGCCGCTTGCCGAACCACCTATGGTGTCGACTTTCCGATGCACAAGTTAACAGTGATCAATGGAAAAGACGCGGATCCCTTGTTTCGCTATTTGGAAGAAGAAGCACCTGGCACGCTAGGAAAAGCCATTAAATGGAATTTCACGAAATTCTTGGTGGATCGCCAAGGTAAAGTCGTTGAGCGTTTTGCTCCCCAGACAAATCCTCAAAAAATGATTCCAGAAATTGAAAAAGTTCTTTAAAAAACAGAGAAAGGCGATTTTGAGGACAAAACATGTCATCCTTAAGGTCACCTTTTTGTGATTGCTGCAACATAAACATTATACAACAATCAAATTGGCGCTTGTCAAAATATCTGAATGTCTATTTCTTCTTAAAGAAACCATTCGTTACAAAGATTTCAAAAAGACTTTAAAAAAACTGCAGTGGATCCCCTTTGATTTCTCAACGGGATCAACTGCAGCTTCTTTTGATTAGTTATTCGATAAATCTTCACCATTTGAAGCAATCACTTGTTTGTACCAATCAAATGATTTTTTCTTGGTTCGTTTCAAGGTGCCGTTTCCTTCATTGTCACGGTCCACATAAATGAAACCATAGCGTTTTTTCATTTCACCTGTTCCAGCTGAAACTAAATCGATACAACCCCAAGTCGTGTAACCCAATAAGTCGACACCATCTTGTTCAACCGCATCTTTCATTGCTTGGATATGCTCTGCCAAATATTGGATGCGGTAATCATCTTCCACATAGCCATCTGCATCTGGTGTATCCACAGCGCCTAGACCATTTTCAACGATAAACAATGGTTTTTGGTAACGGTCATAAATGTCATTCATTGTAATCCGCAAACCAAGTGGATCAATTTGCCAACCCCACTCACTTGCTTCCAAGTATGGGTTTTTCACAGAGGCAAAAATATTGCCAGCCGTTTGTTCTAACAATTCAGCGTCCGTTGTTGATACGCGTGAAGAATAGTAAGAGAAAGAAATAAAGTCTACGGTGTGAGCTTTCAACAGCTCAAGGTCGCCTTCTTCCATTTTGATTTCGATCCCATTGCGTTCCATTTCTTTCAGCGCATATTGTGGATATTCCCCACGTGATTGAACATCAATAAAGAAATAGTTTTCGCGATCTGCTTTGCGTGATTCCCAGACATCTTCTGGTTTGCTTGTATATGGATAGTACGCGCCAGCAGCCAGCATACAACCTACTTTGTTTTCAGGATCAACTTCGTGAGCGATTTTCGTTGCGATTGCGGATGCCAACAACTCGTGATGAGCCGCTTGATATTTCACTTGCTCAACGTTATCGCCTTCTTCAAAATAAAGTCCCGCTCCCATAAATGGCGCATGTAGAATCATGTTGATTTCGTTGAAGGTCAACCAGTATTTTACTAATCCTTTGTAGCGGTTGAAAATCACGTTACACAAGTTTTCATAGAATCCGACTAATTCACGAGAACGCCATGCTCCGTATTTTTCAACTAAATGCATTGGGCAATCAAAGTGAGTGATCGTTACTAATGGTTCGATCCCATATTTGTGGCATTCTTTGAAAAGATCTTCATAGAACTTCAAGCCGTCTTCATTTGGTTCTGTTTCATCCCCTTTAGGGAAAATCCGACTCCAAGCGATCGACAAACGGTAGGTTTTAAAGCCCATTTCGCCAAATAGCGCGATGTCTTCTTTGTAGCGATGATACATATCGATCGCTTCTTTTGCTGGGTAGAAATGTTCGTCATCAAAATCGAACATTTTCATTTGACCAGTAATGACTGGAAAACGATCTTTGCCGATCGGTACCACGTCAACGTTTGCCAAGCCGCGTCCTCCTTCTTGGTAGCCTCCTTCACATTGATTGGCAGCTGTTGCGCCGCCCCATAAAAAGTCTTTTCTAAATGCCATGTTTCTTTCCTACTTTCTCTTTATTTAACTAGTTCGCGATCAAGTTCGCGGGCTACTTCATCTTGTACTTCTACGCCTTCTTTTTCAAGACGTGCGATCGTTTCCTTAAATTTAGGCAAGTGATCTTTGTGGGCAATAAACAGTTCGTCCATGACACGTTTTGCCGTATCACCTGATGGAACCAATGGGTTGATGGTGAAGGCTTGTAATGCGATATTGTAATCCCCAGTCACAGCTGCTTCGATCGTTAATAATTCCATTGCTTTCATTACCTGTAACCAACCTTTTTCAGCTGTCGGTAACTCACCAAAGGCAACATTTCTAGCCCCTTGTCCGCCAACGTAAGCTGTTACTTCGACTACGCAATCGGCAGGAAGATCTGGAACGGCGCCTTCATTTTTGGTTGAAACGACGATTTGGGTATTTTTATTAGCATAAATGGAAGCAATCGTTTCACACGCTGCATCTGAGTAGTAAGCACCACCACGTTTTTGCAGCTGTTCTGGTTTATGATCCAATTCAGGATCTTTGTACAACTCAAACAATTCGGCTTCGGTTTGTTTCACTTGTTGTGCGCGTGTACCGACAGTCTTGTACTCTTCGATCGCATGATTCAACATTTCTTCTTGACGATAGTAATAACGGTGATACCCGCAAGGAATCATCTTCATTTGTTCCAGCTGTTCTTTGTAAAATGGTACATCAAAGATATTCTTCGGTAAGCCATTGTCTTCTTCATACATTTTATCAATAATATCCATCGTTACATCGTTGCCGTGTGAATCAGCAACTTTGTGCCAATGGAAGTGGTTCAATCCTGCAAATTTGTAGATCAATTCGTCCGGTTCTTTACCGATCAAGGCTGGCTCAATCATGGTTGCCATGACTGGCACATTACACAACCCGATGACTTTGTCCCATTTTCCGTAACGCACGATTGCTTCAGTCACCATACCGCTTGGATTCGCAAAGTTGATCAACCAGGCATCGGGACACAAGCGTTTCATGTCTTCAACGATTTCAAGAATGATTGGAACCGTACGAAACGCTTTGAACATACCACCAGGGCCGTTGGTTTCTTGACCAATCATGCCGTAATAGGCAGGAATTCGTTCATCTTTGATACGGGCATTCAGCAATCCTACTCGGAATTGAGTCGTAACGAAATCAGCATCTTTTAACGCTTCTTCTCGATCCAATGTCATGTGGATTTTTACATCGTAGGGTGACGCATCCCACATCCGTTGTGCCATCGCACCAACGATTGCTAATTTTTCTTTTCCTGCTTCGATATCTACTAGCCAAATCTCACGAATCGGCAATTCTTCATAGCGTTTGATAAAGCCTTCCATTAACTCCGGGGTATAGCTGCTGCCGCCACCAATGGTTGCAATTTTAATTCCTTTTGTCATTGTATTGCTCCTTTGCTATTTTATTTACATTCTTATTATCATTCATAAAAACATTTGATTCAATGTAAATAGCATATTTAGAAAAAGCGTTTGCAAATCTCGCTTCTTCTTGCAGATGTTTTGTAAAAAAGATTTACAAAGAGCATCAAATAAGGAATAATTAGGATGTAAACGATTCGCTAGGTACTGAATAAAAACGAATTTTTGTAAAAACCATTTACAAATAATCATAAAAAAATGTAAAAAGGAGCATATATACCATGTTGTTACAAGAAAAAATGCGCCAAATCAAACTAGCACCCGCGGAACGATCGTTGATCGATTATTTATTAGCCAACCCGACTGCGATGGCGGATCAAACCATTAAGGAATTGTCAGAAAAGACCTACGTTCATCCTTCTACTTTTATTCGGATTGCCAAAAAATTAGGCTTCAATGGTTGGCTCGACTTAAAAACGGCCTTTGTGGAAGAGCAAACTTATATGAGCAGCCATTTTACTGATGTAGATGCGAACTTCCCTTTTTCCTCCCATGACGGCATTATGACCATCGCCAAAAAGTTGGCAAAGCTTGAACAAACAACGATTGAAGATACGCTTTCCTTGATCCATCATGATGAATTACAAAAAGCGAAACAATCGTTGCTCAACGCCAACCATATCAAGATCTTCGCCAGTAATGCCAATACCTTGATTTCTCAAGACTTTGTTTTGAAGATGCGGCGTTTAGGAAAAAACATTCACGTCTGCGACACCTTCGGCGAGAGTGCTTACGAGGCATCTAACTGTACCTCCGATACGACCGCGATCTTGATTTCTTACACCGGTGAAAACAAAATGGTCAAAGAAATCGGTAAGATCCTTGCCGAGCGGCAGGTTTCCATCATTGGCATGACGAGTATCGGGGAGAACTCCTTGGCGAAATTAAGTAATTGTGTTTTGAATATCACGACAAGAGAACGGCTCTACTCAAAGATCGCCAACTTTACGATCAATACGTCCGTTTGCTACTTGCTGGATTTGTTGTACGCAGTCGTCTTTTCGGAGCATTATGAAAAAAACTTGCAGCATTTGATCGATATTGGCATGGCTTATGACAAGCGCCCTACATCATCGACGATAATCGCTGAGCCAACCTACGATAAAAATCTTCATTATAAAGACTCACTGTTTCCCAATTAAATGACTGACAAAAAGCGATCGCTTCACATGGGCGATCGCTTTTAACCTTACGTAGAACTTGTTAGAAAGTTTTTGGCTAAACTAAAGCCGTGATCAAATCATCGGAACAGCCTACCTCACGTTTGTCTGACTCGATGATATCCAAATAATCGGCGGAGTTGGTGACTAACACTGGGGTCTCAATATTAAATCCAGCTTTGATCAATGCATCCTTATCAAAGGTGATCAATTTTTGTCCGCGAGTCACCGTGTCGCCTTGCTTCACATGGGCTTCAAAGTATTCACCGTTTAATTGAACAGTATCTAAACCAATATGGATCAAAAGCTCTAAGCCGTTCTCAGAGATCAACCCAATGGCATGTTTGGTTGGGAACAAGGTCATTACTGTTCCGTCAAAAGGAGCCACAACTTCGCCTTTTGAGGGATGGATCAAGATGCCTTTTCCTAGAATCCCTTGTGCGAAGGCTTCATCTTTTGCACTGCTTAGTGGTGCGATCGTTCCTTCAACAGGGGAAGTGATTACTTCTTTCCGAACAGTCATCGCTGGTTGTCCTTCTGCGATTTCTTCTTCCACCGCATCATTTTTCCAGAAAGCCATCGTCAAACCAAAACCAATCGCTGCAGCGATCAAGATCCCGATGACCGAGAACCACATGCCACTGGCATCGCCTTCTGGAGTGATATAGTTAAAGATTCCAAAGACGCCTAAACCACCAGAGGTATAGCTCGTTGTGCCATTGATCATTAAGAAGGCACCTGCGACCGCCCCACCAATCATTGAGAAGAAAAACGGCATTTTTTTCGGTAACGTGATCCCATAAATTGCTGGTTCTGTTACACCGAAAAGTCCTGAGATAATGGCTGGTGGACATAGAGCTTTTAGTTTTTTGTCTTTAAGTTTAAAGTACATAGCCATCACTACCGCTGTTTGGGCAAAGCTGGCACCAAATGATGCTACCAAAATTTGACTGTAGCCGAGCTGTGTCACTTGCATAATGTGTAGTGGCACAACTGACCAATGCAAGCCGAAAATAACCAAGACTTGCCAGAAGAAGCCTAATAACAAACCATAAATCGCTGGAGAGAAGTCCATCAATGCTTCAAATCCTGAGCTTAAAAGATCCGTCAACATACTGATCACAGGTCCAATCACCAAAAAGCCAATTGGCAATGCAATCAATAAAACCAAGAAAGGCACTAAAAATGTTTGGACAACAGACGGAATGATTTTCTTCGCCAATTTTTGAACTTGTGCAGCGAATGCGATGATAAAGATTACTGGAACCACACTACTAGTATATGTCGCACCAACCCACGGAATCCCTAAGAAGGTTTCATACGCTGGCAAGCCTAATAAGCTATAAGGTGCAGCAGCTCCCTCGCCAGCTCCGGCAACAAATGCCGCTTGCAAGGCTGATCCTTGAATCGTCGGATAGCAAAGCGCCGACCCGATCACGATTCCCACCATTGGATTTAAGCGGAATTTTTTTGCTGACGTATACCCTAAAATCACCGGCATAAACATGAAGATCGAATCACCGATCGCATTGAACATCACATAGGTACCAGTCGTTGTTGTATAATCGATCAAACCTGTTGTACCAATAAAAAGCAACAGTGCGTTTAGTCCTTTGATCATCCCAGCCGCACACAAAGCACCTAAGAAGGGTTGGAAGCAGCCGCTCAAAATATCGATCAAACGATCAAACAGGTTGCCACCTGAGGCTGTTTCTTCAGCATCACCACTGATTCCTGCAACATCGATCACTTCTGCATAGACATCTGGCACATGGTTTCCGATAACCACCTGGTATTGACCGCCACTCTTCATGACCGTCACGACACCTTCCATGTTCTTTAAGACTTCATCATTTGCGACGCCTTCATCCTTTAATTTAAAACGCAGGCGTGTGATACAATGCGTCAAGCTATTGATGTTCTCTTTCCCACCGACATTTGTGACGATTTTTTCTGCTAATTCACGGTATTTTCCCATTTTTGATTCCTCCAATTTTTTTGTATTGAAGGTTTAGCCAACTGAATGTCACTATCCAAAATGTTTCGTCTTTGATATGCTGCTTCTTAACTAGCGGTCCTAAAAATACGTTTTAATAAAAATCATTGCCAAAAAATTATTCTTTCTTCTATATCTTGCACTGAGTAAAACTCTTTCTCCTTTCTTCTTTATTTCAATCAACGATTTTTTTGCACAAGTCTGGCAATATGAATCGTTAAATACAAACTTTCGTCACTGGACATTTGATACTGATACTGATTTTCTAATAGTTCAGCGATTTTTTGTACGCATTGATACGCATTTCGGTACTTCACTTTGACCATAGCCAAAAGATCTTCATCGGTTTCATCCGTATGAGGGGTATGGTTTTGCATTCTTGAGACAAAAAATTTCAAATGCGTAGTGAAGCGATAAAAATAAACGGACTCTTCATCAAAGGTGGTTTTGAAAAAATATTTAACAATGTTAATGATGTCTTGCATCGTTTGGGTTAGCTCAGCAATATTGCCTTGGTCACCATTTTCGGTTTGCGCATTGACCAGATGCAGAGCAATAAAGCCAGCTTCATCATCTGGCAGCTGAATCCCGTAATGTTCTTTGATTTTTTCTACTGTTTTGCAACCTATTTGGTACTCATCGGGGAAAAAACGCTTGATATCCCACAATAAGACATTTTTGACCGTCATTCCTTTTTTCGATCGTTCAATGGCACAGTGCATATGATCTGTCAGCGAGATGTAGATGGAATCATTGATGGGGGATGACAATTCTCGCCGAGCATACTCAATGATCTCATTGGATAATTCAAGATATTCCAGTGGTAAGTCAGCAAGCAGCTCTTGAAATTGAGATAAGATCGTCTGATTTTCTAAGCGATATACTTTATCGACCGTTTCTGAAGAAATGTCATCTCCCACTTTTTTCTTAAAGGCAATCCCCCGCCCCATAACAATAATCTCGTTTTGACTTTGATCGGTAGCGATCACAACATTATTGTTTAACACTTTACTGATTTTCATGTCCTACCCCCACTTACTTTATCATTGCGGATATGGTTCATTGCTTGTCTTTATTGTTTAGCCAACAGTCAACACAGAAAAAACCTCATGAAAGCAGCGCAAATACCGCAGCTTCATCAGGTTTAGCTTGTTAAAAATCAACAATCACTATCCATTAGAACCAGTTCTATTATCTTTATCATAGCAAAGGTAGAAAGCGCTGTCAATCGTTGTTCGTTATTTTTACTGACACCTAATACGAATCTATTGATCGTTTGTTAAAAACACGAGGGATCAATTTTTATTCGTTCTTATCTTAGATAAAGACAAAACCTTAGCGAACGATAAAAAAACGCTCCCCAAAGACTTGACTGATCAGTCTAATGATGGGGAGTCGGCTATTGTGTCATTTGCTTCTTGTTTTTTCAAAAAAAGCTAATCATCTTGTTTACGATAATTTTTTTTGATGTAAGGCTGGTTTTCTTGGTTCATACGGATAACGATTTTATCAAAACTATTGTCACTCACTTGTGTCGAACCACTCATTTTGATTTTTGGCTGTACTTCGATCACTTTTGGTTTATACTGCATTTTCCCTTTTGAGATCCGCTTGACTAAAAGTTCAGCAGCTTGCGAACCAATTTCATACGACGGTTTTTCAATCACAGACATTTCATGATGATAAAGTTTGTTCCAGCCTAAATCATCATAGCCCCCGATTGCAACGTCTTCTGGAATCCGCAAGCCCAAGCTATAGATCACATGGATCAATGCAAACATCAACTCACTGTTTTCAGCTAATATTGCTAAACGATAGCCTTGATTTTTTTTCAACAATTCGTTTAGTGATTCCTTACACGCGTCAAATGCCACTTGTGTTTCTTCGATCTCAAATGCTAGTTGTTCAGGATTTCTGACTGCGATTTTAGAACTTTCCAGAAAAAGAGCGAGTTTTTTCTTCCGACTAGGCGTTGTGAGCGGTGGTGTAAAGTAAGCGACTCGATCAAAGCCTTCTGAATAAATACGTTGAATCATCTCGGCCGTCGCTTTTTCATTATCAACGATGACTGTATCAATCATCAATTCTTCGATCGTGCAATCAGCCAGCACGATTTTGACCTTTTGCTCAGTCAAGCTTTTCACGAATGCTTCGTCCTGATTCGACGATAGAATAAGCCCTTCCACTTGACGGTCGATCAACGCTTGGATTTGATCCTGCTGAGAAATATTTTTTTGATCGGATTCAACAAGAATCACCTGAAAAGATTTTCGTATACAATAATCATTGACGCCTCGAACTAAAGCTGCTACTTCCGGGATCATGATATTGCTGACAACGATGCCGATCAATCCCGTTTTATTGTTTTTCAACCCCTGTGCTAGCGCATTTGGACGGTATTCAAGCTCTGCGATCACTTCTTCGATGCGCTTTTTTGTCTCTGCTGACATAAATTCATATTTGCCATTCAAATATCTAGAAACGGTGGTTTTTGAAACATTTGCTTTTTCTGACACCATCTTAATGGTGATTTTCTCATTTGCCATTCAATCCACGCCTTGCTTTTTGCTGTTGGTCAATTATATCATGGAACCCTTGAAAAATGAACAAGGACCGATTTCGTTCGACAAGGACTGTCCTATCTCAATAGTGACGGATCGTAAAGAAGCCGCTAAGTGAGCTATTTTCAAAGAACTAGCCCATTGCTTCAATGTGGCGCATTTCTTGCTGCACGACTTCATATATACTTTTTGAAAAGTCCACTTCCAACGGATAAGAAAGCAAAATATCTAATATTTGAGGCACAAAGTCTGCCTCACACAGTTCTTTTGCAAAAGCCATCGCAGCAATTTCCGAAGCACAACCAACCGTTGACCGGTGCTCGTAGGAAAAAAAGCGCCACAGTGGGATCGTTTTGGTGATATGGTACATCGTGGCACCATGTTGCTCTTCTAAATAGTGAAAAATTTCATGGGCGATCAAGATCCCTCGGACAACTGCTGGTTTAGGCAATATTTGCGAAGATTGAGTCAGCACAGTGTAGGCAGCAATGGGTTCAGTGATCAATTCAATGGAGCGCTCCATGACAAACTGCGCAAAGACCATGCGAAACTTCGTCGGTTTTCCAGATCTTTCCGTAATTGATAAACCAAGCTTATTCGCCAAGTACCAGGCACGATCTGCCTTTTCCTGTTTTTTCAAATCAAACTGGTCGAGCATTTTTTGCGCCCATGTTCTACCACATAAGATGGCTTCTTCAATGATTTCGTTTTTTTCCTCTTCCCTCACTTTATTACGTAGCATCTCGCGGGTAAACTCAAATACTCCCCAACTGAATTCGCTGATGGGCATGAGCTGTTCATACCACTTTTCTAATAATGCCAGATCAACCGTATGTTGCTGTTTTAAGAAAAACCTCTGCTTGATCATAGGGAATTCGCCGCCAGAATCATCACTTCTTCATTAGAATCTAAAGTCGACATTTCGATATCGATCAACAACATCAATGCCTCCAAATCGTTTACTGAAAAATCCATCACCCGAGGTCCGGCACAAATATAGAAATCTGGACGCAAAATCACTTCTGTCTGATAGATCGCCAAATCATCCCATAGTTGCTCGACTGCTTGCACATAATTCTCCGCGGTGGTTTTGATGACCTTCCCTGAAGCTCGTTGTACTTTAATAAAGCCTTTTTTATCAAGGATTCGAATTGCCGGATTGTCTCCTGTAGAAACACGGGTTCCAAACACATAAAAATGCGAGCTTTTCTCTAAAAGATCAATTTCGTTAGTAGGTAGCCCTAAATCGCCCGCTGCTAATTCTTGGGCTTCCTCGACGGTTGCCTCTGCTAAAAGATCCGTCGTCTTGACTTCGGTGGAACCAGTTGCAATGGCTGTGACTTTAGACGTTTGAGGATCGATTTCGATAAAGACTTCCACACTTTCTGGGGTAGCCCCACTCTCAATGGCTTTATTGATAGCCTCTGTTTTGATTGATCGCAAGTCTTCTTTCGAAGGTGAAGGAATAATCCGTTCAACGACATCTCGTACCATCGCTAGGGCGACGCCAATAGAGGAAATCACTTCAGCATTCTCCGGAATCGAATATTTTACGCCCATTTTTTCTGACAAGTAGATAATTAATGACGAAGCGCCGCCACCAACTCCTACTAATGAAATTTGGCTTTTTTCTAGTTTGTATTTTTCTGCTAAAGCCAAAATGACTGGCTCTAATTTTGCGTAAGAACGCTCCATGATTTGAGTCGCGATATCTTCGATCGTCGTGCCACAATAATCCGCTAATACGCCCATCGCTTTTCGAGCCGCTTCGATATTCCCATAAGAGAAATGTTCCGGTTTGATCAAGCCCAACACGTTTGCTGCACATGAGTTGGTGATGGTTACCCGATCACCATTATCAAATTTGATTGCAACATAATCTGCAGGATCGCCTTCTTTCGGACTAAAGAATTCCACCGTTCCTCCTGTCCAGTTGATTGGATCAGAGTAAACTGCGTAGTCAAGCCCGGCAATATGTGCAGAACGAGGTCCTACATCTACCACTCCATTAGCAGTTGCGCGAATCATGGACCCCCCTGCACAGCCCGTGATTCGTACATCCAAACTGGAAATGTATGTTTCATGTCCGCCAACGACAGAATAGTCGATCGCTGGCCGTCCGTTTTTAATGACACCGATATTGGTGGTTGTGCCGCCTACTTCAAAATACACGCCATTTGATGCTCGTAAATACATCAGTGAACCCATTACTGAAGCTGCCGGACCCGAGAGCATGGTCAGAACTGGCCGCTTTTTCATCTCAGCAATCTCCATAACCCCACCATCGCCTCTCATGATCATTAAGGGTACATCTACACCAGACTCCTTCACAGAGACTTCCGTGGAATTTGCGACAGATAACATTTTAGGTAAAATACTTGCATTGATAGTGGCAGTTCGTGTCCTTCTGGTCAATCCGTAAAGTTTCGTGATATCTGAAGCAACAGTACATGGAATTCCTTTTTCTGTACAAACTTCCATCACTAGATTCTCAGCATCATTATTATCTACACCAAAAGCCATACTAGCGACGATCACTTCTGATCCTTGCCTCACTAGATCATCGATCATTTCTTCAACACTCGCTTTATTCATTCCTTTGAGTTTTGAGAAGGCATTGATGATCTTAATGGATCGCTGATTCCCTAGAACGATATCGGCAATTTTTAATTGACGCTTTGCCAGAAATCCTTCGAAACCACCACGAGCCATACCGAAAACACCAATGTCAGCCACATCCCCTTCAATCAAAGCGTTCGTGGCTTGGGTGGTTGAATGAGCAACAAAAATCACACTTTTTGGGTCAATATCATTTTCTTTCATACAATTTTGAAAACTCTCGACAACGCCAGCAGCTACCCCCCGTTCATGATCATGAGTGGTCTTCACGCTGGATTTTCCTATGATCTCGTGAGTCAGATTATCGATAGCGACAGCTTTTGTATGGGTACCGCCTACATCGATCCCCATTCTAACTTTTCTTAATTCACTCATTTCCACTTTCCTCCTACATCCATAGTTGCATGATTTATTGATTAGCTACGTTCTTTCATCGACTAGTTATTCAAACCGAACAAAATGAGCGCAATGATACACAGGATCGCACTAGAAAGCCACCCAGCTGGTATCGAAAACTTCATGAAATCTTTAGAACCAACTTTATGATGTCCTAGCCCCCATGCTACCCATGACTGAGTAATATCCAAATGCTGAGGAGCGATCGTGACCACAGCGAAAAGTGGAAAAATGAATGCCAGATCCCAATTTGTGGCAGCTAAGATCACTGCCGCTACTGCGCCTCCTGATCCGACTAAGTTCAAAGGACCGCGGAAGAAACCAAGGGGCGCTAAGATGGCAAATAAGATCGCAAGAGCCAGGGTACTATGAGGAACTAGACCGCCAACGATTGGTTCAAAGAAAGGAACCGCTAGACTTGCAGCTGAATTAAACATAGCCAGTACTAATAAGAAACCTACCAGGGGCGCAACATCGACAGCACCATCTGCAAATTGTTTAGCTAACATGCGGCAAATATTCACGAAACCACCTTTTAATTTTCCGCAAGTCAGTAAGGCGTACAAAGCTGCGAGAATAAATGCTGGAATAATAGGAAATTCAGCAAACACAACGAGTAAGACTGGTGCGATCACAGCTACCCAAGAATACCAAGGAGCATCGCCTGAAGTTGCGCCAGGTGTGGAAGCCCACGCTTTGACTTTTGATGATTTCGCACGACTTAAAGCAATATTGGCAAAAACCAATGTCACAAGTAAGGAAACGACTAGTGCAATCATGCCGAATGTGAAATAATCGGAAAACCCATATTCCATCATGGATTGACTTCCGTCAGGTTGTAATGCCGCTAAAATACCTTGGTATTGCACAAAATTTGTTACATTGGCAAAAATTCCCGCCATGATGGAACCCATAAAAGCGAATAAAGCGATCGCTGTTGGAATACCCAACGCTTGCAAGATTGGCATAACGATCACTGCGATAGAGATTACAGGACCAATGCCCGTCATGGATGTGAAACATAAAGCAGTAACAGTACATAAAAGGGTCATGGTGATCCGTGGTTTATCCCCACCAAGCTCAACAACCTTGCGAATCAGCGTTGCTGCGATCCCTGTATCCATCAAAATCCGACCAAAGAAGGAACCGAAGAAAATATTGACCAGAATCGAACTAGCAAAACCGGCGGGTCCTGTTTGATAAATATTTGTGATCGTATCGACAAAATTCAAAGCTGTTAAATCCGGACTCAACGCATTGCCAATAAAAGCTAAAACGGTCCAAAGTGTTGCCATAACGAAGAAACCCACCATCAGGTTGAACCCTTTGACGCAGTACCAAACCATTCCTAAGAAAGAAACGATCATTAAAATACCAATTATAATTTCTACCATAAATTTTCCCTCATCTTTCCATTTGAACTTTTTTTGTTCATACATCGTGTTGCAAGTTTCTACGTTTGCTACTTCCCCTATTCTCGCTGAATGCGACCTTTATCATGAAATAATCGGCTAAACTTGTGACCATTTCCCACGTTTGCTTCCCTCCTCTTTTTTGTTAACCGTTTTAGTTAACCGGTTAACAAAAATTTTAAAAAAATAAAACAACGAATAATATCTCGTGCTTATCCACTATCTTTAAGCTTCCACTCGATTCTCCTTCGATCCCTTCTCGATGGGGAGCTGCCACTATTCAAATCAACCTCCATATTCCACTCTCGTCGGTTGGGCTCTTCGTAAAAGATAGGCTCAGGATGCTTGCCTTTTGCTTAGAGCCGCTTCCCTCCTGTTTCTCCTCTATGATTCGATCCTCTTGTTTGCACAACATTTCACATAAGGCTCCTCTGACGCTCGCCTGACCGAGCGTAATTACTAGTCTAAACCGAAAAGGATCCTAACCGATTAATCATTTGTTTGACTAGGTGCTAGTTGTTTTAATGTCTACATGATAGCAAAGGGTGAAAACGCTGTCAATCACAAATAGAAATTTTTGCTTCATTTGTTCAATTTATACAAAATAGACCTTAAAATACCTACGTGGTATTTTAAGGTCTATTGGCCGTTTAAACTTCACTTGCCTGCAAACGGTACATATCGGCATACAACCCTTTTTGAGCCAAAAGTTCATCATGGGTGCCTCGTTCGACGATCGAGCCTTTATCAAGCACCAAAATCAACTCAGCATCGCGAATGGTAGACAATCGATGGGCGATCGCGATCGTGGTTCGCCCTTGACGCATATTTGCCAAGCCTTCTTGGATCAGTCCTTCTGTTTCAGTATCGATATTGGCAGTCGCCTCATCCAAGACCAGCACTTTCGGATCGGTCACCATCGTTCGGGCAAAGGAAATCAATTGCCGTTGCCCGCTTGAATAACTGGCACCCCGTTCAATCACTTTGGCGTGGTATTTACCAGGTAGTTTTTGAATAAAGGCATCTGCTTGAACAAATTTTGCTGCTGCTTCGATCTGTTCTTCACGAATATCCTGATTCAATAAGCGGATATTGTCAGCGATGTCCCCATAAAACATGAAAGCATCTTGCAATACGAGTCCAACTTTTTTCCGAAGCTCTTCCATCGTGAAGTCGCGGATATCTTGATCATCGATCAAAATTTGCCCTTCCCCAAATTCGTAAAAACGCATCAACACATTGATGATCGAGCTCTTGCCACTTCCTGTGTGACCGACTAGAGCCACGGTCTCACCTGGATAGGCGATGAAAGAAATATGATTCAATACGTTGTTTTTTCCATCATAGGAAAAACTGACATCGCGAAATTCAATTTTTCCTTTGGTGATGGTTTGACTGGCATCGGAGTTTTGCTGCGGCGTATATTCTTCGTTATCCATAATCTTCAAAATCCGGCTGCCGGCTACCATCCCATCAGTAAAGACGCTGAGAAAATCCATCATCTGTGTCATTGGATTAAAGAATCCTTGAATATAGGTCGTAAAGGCGAAAATTAACCCAACTTCAATCGGCGATTCTAAAGCATCAAACCCAAAGAGCGTCAATGACAAGGCGATCGCTAAGGCATACAACAAACTAATGATTGGTGATAGTAGCAGCGCATTCGTGCGGATCATGGCGTATCTAGTTTTCAAATAATCATCGTTGGTCGCTTCGAATTCTTCATTCAGCCGCGCCTCTTGGCGGAATTGCTGAATGATCTGCATGCCAGAAATCGATTCATTCAATTTCGTATTCAGCTGACTCAGTTTTTCCCGCATTTGACGATAGATACGAGAGCTGAATTTTTGATAATACCAGATGACTACCATTAGGATTGGCAGAAAAATCAAGTTCAGTAAAGCAATTTTGACGTTGATGCGAAACATGGCGGCAAAAGAAGAAACCACCGCAAAAATCCCTGTCAATACCATCAAGAAGACATACCAAAATTCATACAACGTTTCTGTGTCGTTGCTGACCCGTGAAACGATTGAACCCGCTGGCGTCTGATCGAAATAGCGCATCCCAAGACTATGCAATTTTTCAAATAATTTTGCTCGAATATATTGATAGGTTTTTAAAGAACCCATCGAATAAAGGAACCATTGGAAAAACCAAATCACAGCTTTTACCAACACCCCAAAGAAATACAATGCAGCAAAGAAATAAATGACTTGCTGGGTCGCCGTTTGATTGGTCAAATAATTATCCATAAAGGTTTGAATGATCAAAGGCAACAGGATATTGACGATCGATAGCACAAAAGCAAAAAAGATCGCTGCATAGAAGGTTTTTCGAAATGGCTTGGCAAAAAGAAACATTCGCTTGATGATGTTTTTTTGTTCTTTAAAGGGAATCGATTTACTCCATTCTGATTCTTGCATTAGGCTTCACTCCCTTCGATTTTGGCTTCTAGTTGCTGTTTGTCCCACATTTTTTTATACCAGCCATTTGCAGCCAATAATTGTTCATGGGTCCCGCGTTCACTGATTTTCCCATTGTCGATCACGAGAATTTCTTCTGCGTGCTTGACACTGCTTAGGCGGTGGGCAGCAATGATCGTTGTTTTATTCTGACGGAACGTCCGTAATTGTTGTAAAATAGCTTCTTCCGTTTTGGCATCTACTGCTGAAAGGGCGTCATCTAAAATCAATAATTCTGGATCAGTGATCAAAGCACGGGCAATGGATAAACGCTGTTTTTGTCCGCCAGAAAGAGAAACACCACGTTCCCCCACCATCGTTTCATACCCTTCCGGAAACTGACTGATATCCTCGTGGATCACTGCCAATCCAGCAGCCGCTTCAACTTCTGCTTGAGAAGCCCGTGGTTGCGCAAAGCGGATATTGTCTCGAATCGTCATGGAAAATAAGAAATGATCTTGCGGAACATAACCGATTGATCCCAAAAGAGCATTCAAAGAGTATTGCTTGCTATCGATGCCCCCGAAGGTGATCGCTCCATCAAATGAATCATACTCTCGCAACAAAAGCTTCATCAAAGAGGTTTTTCCAGCACCGGTTTTCCCGACGACACCAAGTGTTTGCCCGGCAGGCAAAGTAAAGTGGATGTCTTGCAGGGCAAAATCATCTCCTTGATAGTGAAACTCATTGATTTGAACGTTCACCGTTCCTTGAGCTGGGGCATCGACCGCATCTTTGGCTTCAATGATATGGGTCTTTGCCGCCAACAATTCGGCAACCCGATCATAACTAGCATTGCCTCGTTCCAGCACATTAAACAGACGTCCAATGGCAAACATCGGCCAAACTAACATACCGATATAACTGATGAAGGATACCAATTGACCGATCGAGATGGTACCGTCCATAACATAATTGCCGCCGACGATGATCGTCAGCACATAGGAGATTCCGATGATGATCGTAATAAACGGATCAAACAAGGCATCCAGAAAATTGACTTTACGGTTTTTGATGATGGCATGGTCAATTTTGGTTTGAAAATCAGCGATGTCCTCTTTTTCCTGTCCAAAGGTTTTGATGACTTTCATCCCAGTAATACTTTCTTGGGCTTTGTCGTTGATGGAAGAAAATGCTTCTTGCGAGTCACGAAACGCATCATGCAATTTGCTACCAAGAACCCGTGCCATGACTGCTAAGAAAGGCAGCGGCAATAGAGCAATGATCGTTAACCGCCAGTCGATAAAGAGAACCATCGCAATGATGGTTGCCCCTCCCGAGATGAAGGAATCGGCAAAGGTTAAGATCCCCGCCCCTGCCACATTTTGGATGGCATTCAAGTCATTGGTGGCATGGGCCATCAAATCACCTGTCCGATGCTTTTGATAAAACAACTGATCCATCCTTGTAAAATGTGCAAATAGCTGTCTGCGTAACGTTTTTTCTAGCCGAGCAGCACTGCCCCAGATATGCGTCCGCCAGACGAAACGGAACACGTATTGAGCGATAGCTGAAGCAATCAAGATCATGACCCAAAAAAAGATCATCTGCATCGAGATCTCTTTTTCCGCAATCTCATCGATGATGATCCCAATAACTTTTGGGGGTGCCAACTGTACCAAGGCGACTAGGACTAAAGAGCCTACGCCTAACAAATAATGTTTCTTTTCTTGTTTAAAAAACCAACCTAACTTCCTAAATATTGACATAACACTCTCCATTTCTTTGTGACCTGTTGCCTAAATTTTGCGATTTTTCCGAATATTCATTGGATTCAGTTACATTTACTCCCCCGCTATTCACAGAACAGAACTAAATAAAGTAGCCTGGGGATATTTTTTATTCGTTGCTGCGTTTTGCCGCAATAAAAAGCGAGCTGATAAAATCAGCCCGCTTCTTAGAAAAAAACCTACTTTTGGTTTTTCATTTGCTGCATCATCTGACGAATCTTTTTCTCAGAAGGTTTTTGACCCATTGACATCATCATCGAGCGAAGCATATCCTCATTAACGGGAGGATTTTTCTTTAGATAATCTTGCATATATTTACGCGCCAAAAAGAAGCCGCCGACAGCGCCTAGTAATGCTGCAACAACAGCGATCACGATTACGATTCCTACACTAACCATTTGAAAACTCTCCTTTCTCTTGTACTCTCAATGAATCATTTTACTAGAAAAAAACACAAAAAGAAAGAGTGAAAGTTGGATTTATCCAAAAACTTTCACTCGTTTCCTCAACTTAATGCGACATCTCTTTTATTGAATAACCAATTTGTTAAAAGGTAGATTAAAACACTATAAACAAGGATCCCGATCGCCATTTCCCAATAGCCCAATCCCGGATCAAAGGCAGTCATCTGCATGTCAGGACTATTTAATAAACTCGGTATCTGCTCTTTGATATTCATAAAATTAAACGGGTTCCACTTCAGCCATGGGTATTTTTCTTGCGCAAAAAGCATGATCGAGTTGATGATGCTGCTTCCAAACAACATACCCAAGCCTAAGCCAACCGCCAGGCTTTGAGAGCGAATGACGGCTGAGATAAAGATGGTCAATGCAATATAAAAGACAATCAATAGCAAGTTGGTTCCCGCAAAAACAAAGGCAACGAGAATCGCCGCTAGCCCGTTGTAGCCAGTAGCAGCAAAAGGTGATTCAGCTGCTAAAAATAAATTGGCGGCTGCTAAACTACTGATTAGTAAAACAGCAGTCCCTAAAAGCGCAAATAAAAACGTGTTGATGGCTTTTGCTGCTAAGATTTGGCTTCTGGAAAAAGGCCGAATCAATAAGAACTTGATTGTTCCACGACTGAACTCTTCCGCCACTGAAGAAGCTGCCACAATCACCACAAATAAGTTTAAAAAGGAAGTCATGTCGCTCAAAGAAGCGAATAAATCATTGGCACCAATCTCGGGACTACCTAAGCGAACCACATAGGTCAACCCAAAAGTCATTAGAACCAATAAAAGCAGCATGATCCAAGTAGAACGTTTTTTGGTTAATTTGATCCATTCATTTTTAATCAATGTCAGCATGCTTACAAACCTCCTTCTTCGGTCCAAGCCAAGAATGTATCTTCTAGAGAAGATTGCTTTGTCCGTAGTTCTTTCAAGCCGATCCCAGCCGTCACGATCGCTGCAGCGATTGCCGAACGCTGATCTGTTGCTAGAGTGACTTGCAATTCATCTGCAACCTGCAAGACCTCGACCTCAAAGGAAGCTTTTAACAGTGCTTCTGTTTCCGCATTATCATCAGTTTTAATAATCAGTACATTTTTCTCTGCTTTCAACTCTGCCATTGCTACTTGATGAGTGACTTTTCCTTTTTGCACCACGATCAAATGATCGGCAATTTGTTCGATATCGCTTAATTGATGACTGGAAACTAAGACAGAAACGCCTTTTTCTCTCAAAGAAAGAATCATTTCTCGAAACTCCCGCATGCCTTTAGGATCCAGGCCATTCATCGGTTCATCTAAAACTAATAAGTCTGGTTGATGGACCAATGCCTGGGCAACACCTAAACGCTGACGCATCCCTAATGAATAGGTTTTGACTTTTTGATGGATGTGTCCTTCTAAATGTACCTGACGAATAAGAGCTTCTAATTCTGCTGTCGTACTTTTTTTCTTCGCCATGCGCTGATACTGCATCAAATTTTCATAGCCTGTCATATAATTATAAAACTCAGGATTTTCAACGATCGCACCGACTGAGGCAATCGCGGTTTTAAAAGAAGAATCCAGTAAATTCCCCATAATGGCAATCGATCCTGTGTTGTGCTTCATCAACCCAACAATCATCCGAATGATCGTCGTCTTCCCAGCCCCATTAGGCCCTAATAAACCAACGACTTGTCCTTGGTCCACCACAAAGGAAACATCCTCAATGATTCGTTTGGTTCCAATCAATTTGGAAACATTTTGCAGTGCTAATACTTCTGTCAAAGTTACCCCTTCTTCCTAACACCTTTTCTGCAACGATTTTAAATAAAAAACGTTATGATAATATGTATACCATGCCATCTCTGTAAAAAAAAGTCAAGAAGCGAAAAAGGAACGACGATGTTCCTGTTTTTGCTTCTTGACACCTGTGTTTATCAAAGTCGCTTTTCACTTTCGCCTTACTGCCGAAACTTACGAAATTATAAGTTCTGTCTGCTCAGCCAACCCACGCGGCTGATTATTTACATGGTACGATCAAATCGATTGGGCAAATACGAGCTTTTCAAAAGCTGCCTTGTTCTTGGCACTTCTGATCTGTTTGATCGTTTGTTTAAGTTGTTTCCACTCCTTTGCGCTTGGTTGACCGTTCCAATAAAAGATATAGGGCTGTTCTTCCTCAGAAAATTCTTGATGAATCGGATAATCACTGATGACCAAATCTGGTTTTTGAGTAAGTGAAAGATGCGCCATCGCTCGATGCGTTGCATTCAATAGTCGGTTCTTCATCCAAAGTTCTTGCGTTTTTCCGTATTTCGAATGGATCGAGAAAGTGACTGGCTGTTCATATTTGATAAAAATAACTCTCAATAACATACAGTATTGGAAAATCAATCGGTCATTCTTTTGCAGCAATGCACGCAAATCAGGTAAAGAAACAGTCGCTTCCTCAAAAAATCGTTTCACGGTCGGATAAAGCACTGGGAAAGCCGCTTGTAGCTCTTGCTTGTCGGTCGGTTTACCAAAACTATCACTTTTTTGTCGGGTACCAAAAAGGTTGGAAGCAGAATGGATCATTACGAAATTAACTAGTAAATAGTTTTTTTCAGCATCGGTAAACCTCAGACGAAAACACTGGGCTAGTTGTTCAACAAGTAATACTTCTGGCTGATACTTGGGTTGGGTCAACCACGAGAGTTCCGCCTCGCAAAGATCCTCTTCAAGATAGGTGTTCATTACGCCAAACATAAAATACAAGAAGCTGCATTCAGGCTCCGAGATTTCAGATAGAGAAAGGTGATTGCCGTTGAATAATGGCTTTAAAAAGACCTCAAAAAACTGATTCCTTTCAATCAGTGGATGTTCAAAGGTACTTACTTCCTCTGGTAAAAAAGTGATTGGATGCTTTTGATGAATTCTTTGCAGGGAGATAGCGAATAGATTAAGAAACTTATCGATATCGATTTTTCTCATATAAGAAGCATGAGTTTCAAACAAAGCCATAATGCTTTCTTTATCCTTGATCGATGCCACGACCTGTGAGTGCTTCTCATCGAAAATCTGCCAATAGGTTAAATGATAAAAATAGCGGATCGCGTATTCCTCACCTGTCAAGGGATCTCCTTTTTTCAGACTATAGGACAAATGATAGTTCGCCAAAACATGATTTAACTCCTGCAATTTTCGTTGAATCGTGCGGGGACTGCTAAAGGTTTTTTGACTGAGTTGTTCAAGGGAATGATAGTCCCCCTGAAAGAGTGCATCCAGCAAGATAAATCCAACGGTTCCCCGCAACAATACACTATAGGCTTGACTCAATAGGAATCGTGGAGAAAAAGCAATGGACACTTCTTTCTCCAGCCGATCATAGGTCAAAGTAAACTGAGGATAGCGTGCACGAAACACCTCTACTTGCTGAACGATCGACTGCATTTTGTTGGTTTTCCTATCGAAAACACTTGAGAGCTCTTTCATTGTATAGTCTTTCTTGTTCGTTTCGTAACAATAACTTAGAAACGCATAAATTTGTTTTTCTGTCGTATCCAAAAGTGCCTGTAACATGAAATTTCCCTCGCTTGTATAATCAGCAAACGCTGTTTTTACCTTAAATTTGTCATCTTACAAAATTGTAAGCTGTCAATGTTTGGTGATCGTACCACCGTGCGCTCTTTTCTGTCAAATCACTTTTAACAAATTTTCCTTTCGTTATCTGTGTATTTTCATAAAAAAAGTCTGACGCCTCAAAACGATCGTCAGACATTTTGTTAAAAACGGTAAAACAAAACGTGATTGTGCTTTCTGGGGAAGAAAATTCCAATCGTGGGTTATCAAGTCTCTCATTTTCCTTGGCTTTTTTCTTTACTGCCTCTCATCAGAAAATAACTTTCGATTCAGCCAGTAAAGGAAGACAGCAAGGATAACCACGCCTAGACCAAAGAGGATATAGTGAATACTCGTATTTTTGCTGCCGGTTTTCGGTAGTACGGCTCCATTGACCTCCTTAGCACTGCTTGTCTTCGTAGGTTGTTCCTGTTCCTTTTTCACTGAAGACGATGCTTTAGCGAGTTGTTTGCCTGCGGGATCATTGGAGGAAACACTTAGCTTGCTTGACTGACTTTGGTTCGGCGCTAATTTGTTTGGTTTCGTTTCTGAATCTGAAAGCTCCTCAGATGCAGCTTCACTAACGGTCGTTGTTCCTGTTGTTGCGGTGGTTTCTCGACTCCTAGTTATCTGACTTGATTCGCTCTCACTGACTGGTTGAGTGTTCAAACTTTCTGACTCACTTGAATTGTGACTACTTTCTATACTTTGAGAATCCCGACTTGTGTTTTCCGTAGTAGAAGTCCTTGGATCCGTGGATTGAGAGTCGCTAAATTTCGGTTCGATACTACTAAAGGAAGAGCCCGTTTCTTCAGTCACCTTAGAGCTTGCGCTTATCTCAGAGTTCGTGGTCTCGCTAGAGCTCGGGGGCGTTATTACTTGCCATTGACTGGGCTTCAAGTTCTCAGTTATCGTTGTTTCACCATCATATATGACAACTAAATCAACTTTATCCATACTTTTTATCTCATCAATAACCATCTCAGCATGAATTCTTAAGTAGTTTTCAATACCTGAAAACCAATCGACATTCGTTAAAACTGTTTCGCCGATCACTTTTTCGCTGTGACCGTTCCCATCCCAACCATAAGTTAGTAGGACACGAACCTTTTGTGAAGTCAGCGTTTTGTTCGGCCGTACCGGGATCGTAATGACTTTCAAGGCTTCATCATAGATCACTCGGTTCGTTTGAACAGAAAACGATAAATTCCCTCCGGCTCGTTCTTTTGCTGAAGTATGATCGAAACCAAACACCAGCAGCAATAATCCCGCTAACAGCAAAATCAACACGATTCCAACCAGCTTTCTCATTTCCTCACTTCCTAAATGAATATTTCAAGATAACTTGATAAGGAAATTATAATAAATTCTCAGAGAAAACATGCGCCGAAAAAAAAAGGAAAGTGGCCATAAAATGGCATCTTTCCTTTAAATAAGTCTTTATTAATTTTTCTTCCAAGTAATAAAACTGCCTCCAAAATTTCAGTTTCTATCTACCTGATAAATTTACTCCAACCTAACTTTAATGCGCATCCTGCTAAAACCATTCCTATTGCAATCCATAAATGATTAGACACTTCATTCGTTTGAGGAAAGTGCTGTTTTTCTGATTGATTATGCAAATTATTTGTTTTGGATGACTTATTGATCCCAGAGGATGAATTTTCAGGTGACACCGCCCCAGTATTACTAGAACTACTCCTGTTAGTTAATTCGGTGGATTTACTGGTGCTACTGTCGCTACTTGGTTCCGTGCTATTACTAGTGCTGCTTTCACTACTTGGTTCTGTGCTACTGCTGGTGCTGCTTTCACTACTTGGTTCCGTG
>NZ_NGLK01000001.1:359971-416644 GCF_002141235.1 Enterococcus sp. 3C7_DIV0644
CTTGGTTCGGTAGTACTACTAGTGCTGCTTCCACTACTTGGTTCTGTGCTACTGCTGGTGCTGCTTTCACTACTTGGTTCGGTAGTACTACTAGTACTGTTTCCACTACTTGGTTCGGTAGTACTACTGGTGCTGCTTTCACTGCTTGGTTCCGTGCTGCTGGACTCCCCTGGTTCACCGGTTCCGCCACCACCGCCACCATAGCGTGGCGTATAGCCAGTAATACTGCTTGTTCTTGGCACATCATTGACCACGGCATCAAGGATGCCCCGATTGGTATATTGTTCCAATGATCCATCAGTTTCTGTTTTGTAGGTAATGTAGATCCGTTCCTCCGTATCCCGCAAAGGAATTTCAAAGGACCCATCACTATTTAAAACGATCGGTACTTGATCAACATACGTTGGGTTGGAAACGCTGGGTCCATAGACTACTCGGGCACTCGTACTGATGAGTGTCTGATGAGGACCTAAAATATCAATAAACGTTCCATCTTTGATCGTCACTTGATTTGTATCAAACGAGTTGATGTACACACGCCAATCAATAATCCGTTTGGGTTCTTGCGTACCTAAATACAGTCCTTGTTTGGTGAGTAAGGCTCCCTCCCCTGTATCATCCACTGCTTGAATAAAAATAGGCACCGATTGCGTTCCATTTACTGTTTCGAAGTTGATGTTGTTGATTTGGTTCTCTGTCACTTCATCGCTGAACTTTGTCCAAAAATAAAAGTCCCCGTGTACATTGGTATTTTGTTCGACAAATTCCGTGAAAACAAAGGTCAGCTGATTGCCAACTTGGGTAACATTGACCACTAAGTTGTTATTTTCATCGTATAAAGCATACGTATTATTGACGCCTTCAATCTCAACTGGCAAGGTGACAGTCGCTTTGTCACCGGCTTTTAAATCTCCTAAATCCTCCAAACTCCAGGTCATATCTATTTTGAAGGAATCATCCTTTTCAATACTTGTGATGACCTCGTTGCGGCTATTAACGATCGATACATTTGTGATCAGGTTGGCACCCACATCGGTTTCCCCATAAACAATCCGGATACCAGCAAATAAAGGAATCAGCAACAGTAAGACTGCAAATGCTTTTCCAAGTCGTGTGATCATTGGTCTCCTCCCTCAAATAAGTGCTTCCCTAAATCCATCGACCGCAGCCTTCACTGTACTCGAAATGAATTTTGCATCTGACAGTTGTCGTGTTCTAACAGTGTCTCTTCGTTTGTTTGACAAAATGAGCGTTACTTAATTTTATCTGCTTTTCAATGATTTGCACAATTAAAAGGCTTCATGGATAGAAATTTAGACAAACTAGCTAATAAAAAGCCAACTCCCAATCAGTACAAACTGAAAGAGATTTGGCTTGAAGAATAAATTACTCTGTAGGATCGGCGATCCTATCAATTTGCTGCAAGTACCGATACTGACAAACAAAGTAAAAAACGATTTGGAAAATCAAAAAGAGACTAACGATCACACCGTAGTATTGCCATACAGGCAATTCTACTAAAATACGCAAAGCGGTCATTGCCACCGCAAAATGGATCATTGCCACGACTGTTGGCAAGAAGTACATCACTTGCAGTTGGCGTCGCAGAACTTTGTGACGCTCCTTCGGCGACACACCTAAGATATGCAAGGAACGGTGGTACGCCCCATCTTTATCTAAATCTGCAAATAAACGGAAATAGATAATTGAAGCGGAGAAAATAAAGAAAACCGAACCCAGTAATACCGTGATCATTAAGATGATGCCATTTCCTTGACGATTTTCTTGGAAAACTTGGTATTTCGAGGTATAAGACGTACGCATCGGAATGTCTTTTGCTGCTTCTGCCCACTCTTCATCCGTATAGTCACCTTTGGCTTCAAACTCCTGACTGAGCTCTTCGTATTGCTGATCGATCAAGGCATTTTCTTTATCTAAATTCCCATTGAAATCAGATACCAATTCAGGTGTTTCAGCCCATTCTGGATAGTCTAACCAAATAAAACCAGATTCCATATCGTCGGTGGATTTTTGCAAGAGGGCTTGCCACTCCTCAAAGGTTTTATCTGTCACAACTGACAGTCCAAAGTAATCCAGAGAAAGCATTGAGGGACTGTGGACAATCGTAACATCTTTTTTTATACCGGTCTCTGATCCCAATTCGATTGGATAGATACTTGTACGTTCGTTCTCAGGGACTTCTAGAAGCTGTTTTCGACGTGAATAATTAGCACTAAGTGTCATTATTTGATTATCTGCAACAGAATCAGCTTCCTCACCAATTTGTTTCATCATTTTCTGATAGTCGCTTTCTCGCATAATTGAAAAGCCATTCGTCGTATAGAATGAATCATTCGTAACTGCAGATTCATCAAGATTCGCATATGCCCATAGTAAGGAAACACTATCCGTTACAGGCGCATACCCTTTTTCTTCTATAGCAGTTTTAATTTCGTTTACTTTTCCCTCGGTATGATTGAGGTCTTCTGGCCCAGACCACGGAAACACATAGGCTACACTGATTCCTTGGATCGAAGAAAAAGAAGAGCTGCCGATTGCCAACATCACGGAAATCCCAACGAATGCCACGGAGGTACTAATAGCGATCAGACTATACATCGCCGCATTGTCTCGCATGCGAAAGATCCATTCGCTGATAGTCAACATCCGAGTGCCCCGTAAGAAGGTCGACCGTTTCTTTAATCGTTTCAACAGAAATACGCTGAACTGATGGAATGACAAAATCGTGCCTGCAACAGTCAACAAGACTCCTAGCATAAGTGGCAGCATTGAGTACGTTTGGTAGCTAAAATAAAAGACCAATCCATAGCCAACTAGCAACAGCACAATTCCTGAAAATGCCAATGCCCAATGACTTTTTGGCTCAGGACGCGGTTTTTCATTTTCCTTGATCAAGGAGATGATCTGCTCTCCTTGCAAAGCCCGAGTACTGAAAAAGGAGATCAAGAGAAAAATAAAAACATAAATCCCAAAGGTCAATCCTAAACCTTCCATAGGAACCATAAATCTCAGTCCTTCTGTTAGATACATGACATTTTGCGCAATCAGCAGCAATAATTTCGTCAATAAAATCCCTAACCCAATACCGGTCACTGTGGCACAGGTTCCTAAAAGGGCATTTTCGACAAACAAAATCTTTCGCAGATCTTTTTCTTCGATCCCCAAAATCAAGTAGATTGCCAGATCACGTTTGCGTCGTTTTAAAAAGACCACAAATGTATACCATAAAAACAACAGCGACAGTAAAGCGATCACCACAAGTGCGACGGATAGACCGACCTTCGCCAATTCTGAAAGTGTACCGCTATTGGACAAATTTTCTTCCAATTGCGGATGAAAGAGCAAAAGACTAAAGATATAAAACACCATCGCCGCGAAGGCGCTACTGACGAAGTAGGCCGCATAGGTTCGAAAATTCCCCCGCAGATTACGAATGATCAACTGTCTGAAATTCATGACGGCGACCTCCTAAATGTGCTAGGACTTCAAGAATTTTTTGATAAAATTGCTGTTGATCAGCCCCGCGATAGACTTCGTTATACAGCTTTCCATCTTTGATGAAAACGACCCGATCAGAAAAGCTGGCAGAATAAGGATCATGGGTGACCATCATGGTGGTGACCTTAAGTTGCTTGTTCATCTGACTTAGTATTTCCATGACATCTCGTGCTGCCTTTGAATCAAGATTGCCCGTCGGTTCATCTGCTAAAAGCAATTCCGGTTGATGGATCAAAGCTCTAGCAATCGCAACTCTCTGCTGCTCTCCACCGGAAAGCTGATAGATGCGTTTGTCTTTTTTCTCATAGATCCCAAGCTCACGTAATAGCTGTTCCGAACGTTCTTTCATTTCAGGAACGGGCACCCGATCCAGTGTCAGTGGTAAAATCACATTCTCAAGCACGCTCAATGGCGAAAGTAAATTGTAGTTTTGAAAAACAAAACCTAGTTGCCGACGACGAAACTCCGCGAGTTTTTGCTTAGATAATTCTAGGGGCTGCTCGCCCTTGATGATCACCGAACCTGAAGTCGGTTTATCCAATGTTGCCACCAAATTCAGCATGGTGGTCTTGCCACTGCCAGATGGACCCATAATGCTGATAAATTCTCCTTCTGGCACTTTGAGATCGATTTGCTGTAAAACCTCAACAGACACTTCCCCTGTGTAGGTTTTCGATACATTTTTCAATTCTAGTAAAGCCATCATCTTCACTCCTTTGCTACCAGTTTAGCAGGCGGCACCGCAATCAGTTATCGATTTCATGATAGAAAGCTTACAAAATTGTAAGAAAGCCTTCACCTCCGAAATGTTAGGGTAACCGTCGTGCCTTGATTCTCCATAGAGGCAAGCGACACATCGATATCTAATTGCGTACTGATCGTTTCAACTAAATAAAGACCGATCCCAGTTGCCTCTCCTGTTTGCCGACCATTCTGACCTGTATAAAAGGGGCGAAAAACCCTTGGCAGATCCGCTTCTGCAATTCCGCACCCTTCATCTGAGATCGTCAATTTTCTAGAAAAAGGATCGATCTCAATATAGACCTTACTGTCTGGCTTTGAGTACTTGACGGCGTTGCTGATGAGCTGAAAGAGCAAAATACCTAGCCATTTTTTGTCTGTTGTCACCGTGATATCCGCTTCACTCATCAGCTTCGGATAGACTTCACTGCGAATAAAATTCCGCTTCTGGTCACCGATACTGTGTTTTAACAATTCCAACAGTGAGGCTGACTCGATAACGAAGTCCTCTGTGAAATCTTCCAAGCGCACAAAATTCAGCGCAGTCGCCAAGCCACTTTTTAAGCGATCTGTTTCAGCTAAAAGATCGTAGCTGTCGACCTCCTCACTTTCAGCCATTAGCGCCAACACTGAGACAGGTGTTTTCATTTGATGAACCCAGATATTCATGAAACGAATATGATTTTGATGGTGCTGATCTAGTTCTGTCAGCCGTTCTTGCTCTTGCTGTTCTTGTGCATCGAACTGCTTGCGCCATTGCTTGGAAAGGTAGCCATTGCTTCGGTGAGTCGCTCTTCCATGCTTGATATAATGATAAAATGCAGTATTGGAAAGGTAATCTACCAAATAAACAAGAACAATGAACAGCCCGAATAGAAGCAGACCATAACCAATCACGAGGTAATTTCGATAGCCATCCAACCAAATCACCAAAACGAACAATGAAATGGCTAGGAAGGTAACGAGTAGTTTAGGTAAATGAACACTTGCATATGCTCTCATTCTTCTGTACCTACTACCGATAAGGCGTAACCCTTGCCGCGAATCGTTTGGATCGGATCATTGATGCCCATTGCCGCCAATTTTTTTCGCAAACGGCCGACATTGACAGAAAGCGTATTGTCATCAACGAAGCGCTCATCATCCCATAATAGATTTAAAATCCGTTCCCGTTTGACCATCTCTGGGTGTGCCGACATTAACAGGGTCAATAATTCTCCTTCTCGAACAGTCAGCCATTCACTGGCTTCACGATAGACCATCTTCAACGCTTCCGGATAATAGGTCAATTCGCCAGCCTTCAAGCTTCTCGCCCGATCAGACTGTGCATAATCCCCATAGACTCTGCGAATATGGCTCTTCACTTTAGCCAGCAGCAAGTCATAAGAAAAAGGTTTGACCAGATAATCATCAGCACCGTATTCTAATGCCATCACTTGGTCCATATTGCCGTCACGTGCGGAGATGAAGAGAATTGGAACCAATGAATGTTCCCTGATTTTTTGGCACCAATAAAACCCATCATAATAAGGCAGATTGACATCTAACAAAACCAAATCAGGTTGGATCAGCAAAAATTCAGCTAAAACCGCAGCGAAATTTTCCGGAACAAAGGTTTGATACGCATAGCGGGATAATTGATTTTCCATCATTTTGACTAACGATTTGTCATCTTCGACCACGAATATTTTCATAGAACCCCTCCTGTTTTCTCTAAAGTTTACCAAAACTACGTGAAAAATACCGCAAAATTCCAGCTTTTTTTAAAAAAGTACACTTATTTATTGTAAGCAAAATTATTTTATAGTATACTACGTTTTGTGATTAAAACTTACTTAAAGTAAAGGTGGAAAAAAATGAAAAATATTTTAGTTGTTAAAGCCAATAACCGTCCTGATGGAGTATCTGCAAAAATGTTTGATACGTTCGTTGAAAATCTTGATACGAACAATGTGGACGTTGTAACCTTTGATGTGTACGCACAACCAATGCCTTATATCGGTCAAACGTTATTTGAAGCATTTGGCAAACTTTCACAAGAACAAGAATTAAACCAAGAAGAACAAGAATTGATGACTGTCCGTCAAGACGTGATGAACAAATTCGCAGCAGCAGATACCATCGTTTTCGCTTTCCCAATGTGGAACCTAACGATCCCAGCAGCTTTGCACACATTCATCGACTATATCTTCCAAGCTGGCTTTACTTTCTCTTATAACGAAGATGGTTCAATGAACCAATTGTTGAAAGACAAAGAAATCGTTCTATTGAATGCCCGTGGTGGTGTTTACTCAGGCGAAATGAGCGCAATGGAAAACGCTGTAACCTTTATGGAAAAAGTTTTCGGTGGTATGTTCGGCATGAACATCACAGAAGAAGTAATCATCGAAGGTCACAATGCAGATCCTTCTAAAACAGCAGAAATCATTGCTGAAGGTTTAGAACGCGTAGCAGCAGCTGCGAAAAAATTCTAATCATTGCTATCGATCAACTCCTCAACAAAGCACTATTGCTGGTTGAGGAGTTTTTTTATCTAAACATGTTGATCGTCCATTGGATCGATAAAACAAAGATGCCCCTTAGAACAGAGCGGTCTAAGGGGCTAAATCTCTTTTTATTTTGATGCTTTCCAATCAAAAGGCAACAGCTCTTCTATCGTCATGATTTTTCCTGCTGCGATCATGACCTGCGTGTTGTGGTTGGCAGGATCCAGCTGGCTGATGAATTCACGGCAACGACCACAAGGTGGGATCGGCTCACCTGCCGAATTGATTGCAACCATCTGTAACACCCGCTGCTGCCCATCGGTGATCATTTGCGCAGCCGCAGCCTGTTCGGCGCAAAAACCCATGGAACAGCTGGTATCGATACAGATCCCTTTATAAATCTGTCCATCTGCAGTAGTCAGAGCTGCCGCAACACTCCCTGCTTCTGCAAATTGAGAGAGCTGTCTGAATCCCAGTTTTTGTTTCGCGGCATCGATCAGCAACTGAAAGTCCATTTTTCTTCCTCCAATAATAAGCTGGCTCATGGTTAAATGAACCGTTTAAGCACCCGCCATGATTTTCGTCAATAGCTCAGGATCAAAGGTCTTTTCCCGCAGCATCGCGATTTCATAGCCATAAGGGGCTTTTTTATTCTTTTTGTCTTCGCCAACATAGGGTGTTTCCAAAATTTTCGGTAACGCTGATAATTGCTCATGATGAACGATCTTATTCAAGGCTTCAAAGCCGATCGTGCCAAAACCAATATTCGCATGTCGGTCTTTGTGGCTGCCCTGTGGATTTTTTGAATCATTGACATGGATGACCTTCAAGCGATCCAACCCGATGATTTTGTCAAACTCGTTTAACACGCCGTCAAAGTCTTCTTTGACATTGTAGCCAGCATCATTCGTGTGACAAGTATCTAGTGTAACGGATAATTTTTCATTTAAGGTAACGCCATCGATAATTGCTGCCAATTCTTCAAAGCTGCGACCAATCTCGGTGCCTTTACCTGCCATTGTTTCTAATGCGATCTGGGCGGTTTGATTTTTTTCAAGGACCTCGTTCAAGCCTTTAATGATCTGCTTGATCCCAGCTTCGGGTCCTGCACCGACATGGGCACCGGGGTGCAACGTGATTTGAGTTGCACCTAAAGCTTGGGCTCGTTGGATTTCTTCTTGTAAGAACGAAACGGCAAAGCCAAAGTTTTCTGGTTTGATGGTATTACCTAAATTAATGATGTAAGGGGCATGGACAACGATATTCGAAATTCCCTTTTCCGTCATAAAATCTTGTCCAGCTGCGATCTGCATCTCTTCGATCGGTTTGCGCCGCGTGTTTTGCGGAGCTCCGGTATAGATCATAAACGTAGTAGCTTGATAGCTAGCCGCCTCTTCTGCTGCTCCTAAAAGCATTTTTTTGCCGCTCATTGAAACGTGTGAACCAATCAACATTTTTCTTTTCCTCCTAAATCTAGTCTTCTCTATTATCGATAAAAGCACCTTGTAAAGCGATTATTTTGCTCATTGCCGTATTTTTTTATCAAGCGAGTCCAAATAACATCAGGACACCCGTCATTAGCGGCATACTTATCAAAAAGCTAATGGAAGAAACAAATCCCACCGCCTCTTCCTCCATCCCAGCAATCACGGAATTAATGACCCCAAATAAAGGGATCGGAGCAAACACTAACAAACAAAGTACTGGTTTTAATAAAACTGGGATCGGTAAAACATAGAAAGCCGCGAACAGCACGAAAGCTAGTCCGTAGCGTAAGCTTAAAATTTTGATTACCGTTGGCGTAGTGTGCTTCGGTAAGCGGAAATCCAAAAATAAGCCAATCATAAACATGGACAGAAACGTATTTGCGATCCCGATTGGCTGAACGAGCGCCAAGGCTGACTCGGGAATCCTCCAATCCGCACTGCGGATAATCAGCATCACTAGATAAATGGTAAATGTTGGCGAGCGCAGGAGATTCAAAAAGATTTTTCCTGGTTCAAACGTCGTCCGCTTTCCAATCAAGAACTCGATGAAAATCGTCGTTCCCCCTGCCAACATGATACTGTTCCCCATATCAAACAGCGAAATCAGTGGAATCCCTAAAGGATAAAAACTTTGGGCAAAAGGAATTGCAAAATTGCCGATATTAAATCCTGACCCGCAGTACATAGCAAACTGTTGCAGCGTGTTCGATTCTTTTTTGGTCAAGAAAAATGCGAAGAGGATCTGGACGATCGTAATGATCAAAGCGATCACAATCAAACTAAGCGCACTGACTTGTACTTGCATTGAAGCTAAATTCAAAATGATTGCTGCCGGTAACGTCACATTCAAAATAATTTTGGATAAGATCGAGCCATCCGCTTTTGAAAGGACATTTAGCCGTTTAAGAAAATACCCTAAGAAGATCATGGCAAATAAACCGGCGGCATTCAACACTATATTTCCCATTCCAACAAAGACCCTTCCTCTACAAAAATTTGAAAAAAAGCGAACCAACAGGTCGGTTCGCTTTTTGCGATTAAAATGTTAATAAGAAATATTTTTTCTTGCCACGACGAATCACGACGTATTTTCCACCGATCCGATCACTTGCTTGGATCTCGTACGTTAGGTCTTGGACGCGTTCCCCATTGATGTAGATGGCCCCATTTTGTACGTCTTCTCTTGCTTGACGTTTTGATGGTTCGATTTTAGCAGTCGTCAACACTTCAACGATGTTCAAAGAATCATCCGCTGTTACCTGATGACTAGGAACCCCTTTAAAGCCTTGTTCGATCTCTTCAGCGTTCAATTCTTTGATATTGCCGCTGAATAAACTTGCTGAGATGCGTACGGCTTGTTCATAAGCCTCTGCCCCATGAACCAAAGTAGTGACTTCTTTTGCCAAAGCTTTTTGTGCTGCTCGAGATTCTGGTGCAGCGTTAAATTCAGCTTCGATCGCAGCGATTTCTTCTAATGATAAGAAGGTGAAATATTTCAAGAATTTGACTGCATCACGATCATCCGTATTGATCCAGAATTGGTAGAACTCGTAAGGCGTTGTTTTCTTGGCATCTAGCCAAACCGCATTGCCTTCTGTTTTCCCAAATTTCGTTCCATCTGCTTTTGTGATCAATGGCATAGTCAAACCGAACCCTTGGACTTCACGCTCACGACGCAATAATTCGATTCCAGAAGTGATATTCCCCCATTGATCGCTACCACCTAATTGCAACAAGCAACCGTGGTTGTCGTAAAGGTTCAAAAAGTCATAGGCTTGTAAAAGCTGGTATGCAAATTCCGTGTAGGAAATTCCTGTTTCGATCCGACGTTTGACACTTTCTTTGCTCATCATGTAGTTGATGGTAAAGTTTTTCCCCGTGTCCCGTAAGAAATCAATCAGTTTCAATTCCCCTAACCATTCATAGTTATTGGCAATGATGGCAGGATTTTCTTGGTCATCAAAATCAATAAAGCGAGATAATTGGCTTTTGATACTTTGTGACCATTCCAAAACGGTATCTAATGTGTTTAATTGACGTTCTTGATCTTTAAAGGATGGGTCACCGATCATTCCTGTACCGCCACCAACTAATGCGATCGGCACATGTCCGTTTTGTTGGAAACGGCGCAACATCAAAATAGGCAATAAATGACCAATATGCAGGCTATCTGCGGTAGGATCAAAGCCGATATATAGTTTCACAGACTCTTCATTTAATTGTTTGGTCAAGGCTGCTTCGTCTGTGGTCTGATGAACTAATCCGCGTTGCTTTAGTTCTTCAAAAAAGTCTGTACTCATTCTTTCTCCTCCTAATAATTGCTTCATTGTTCATCTTAACTGAAAAAGAGGGCAATGAAAAGTCTTTCTCTCAAAGTCCTTTACCAAAAAAGAAACTTTTAGGCAAATCTGTTCGTTTTCCCTTATTATCGCTGGTTCAATACAAATACCAACTGGCATTTTCTCGCACACTTCTTTCGATAACAGATAGGGTGCTACCCAAGCGCCTTGTTTTTTGCTATAATTACACGGAATCTATTCTAATTTATTGAGGTGACTCTTTTTGTCCCAGAAAACGAAAAATCAAAAGAATACAGAAAACAAAAATAGAGGCTGGTTCTATTTCAATATCAGTCTTAGGGTTTTACATGCCTTGTTCTTAGTGGCTATTTCTTTACTGGTGCTAGGCGGTTCTTTAGCTTTAGGGATCGGTGCCGGCTACTTTGCTTTTCTTGTGGAAGATACCGCAGCTCCTTCTAAAGATGAGTTGCAGAAAGAACTGACCGACATCACAGAGACTTCTCAACTCGCATACGCTGATGGCAGTAAAATCGCAACGATTCGCTCAGATCTGATGCGAACGTCGGTTAATTCCGATCAAATTTCAGACTACTTGAAAAAAGCGATCATCGCAACAGAGGACGAATATTTTAATATTCATAATGGCGTCGTACCAAAAGCAGTCGTGCGGGCGTTATTATCCGAAGCGACAGGCTTTGGCGGCAGCGGGGGTTCCACTTTGACCCAGCAGCTGGTGAAACAACAAATCCTTTCCAGTGAAACGACCTTCAAACGCAAAGCCAATGAGATTTTATTAGCCATGGAAGTGGAGAAATTTTTCGATAAAGATGAGATCGTCACCATGTATCTAAACATCTCCCCTTTTGGCCGGAACAATAAAGGGCAAAATATCGCAGGTGTGCAAGAAGCGGCGCAAGGAATTTTTGGCGTTAACGCAGCTGACCTGTCTTTACCGCAAGCAGCCTTTATTGCGGGTCTGCCACAAAGCCCGATCGTCTACAGCCCTTATACAAATACGGGCGAGATCAAGGAAAACTTGACCGCTGGCTTAGAGCGGAAAGACTTCGTGCTCTTCAGTATGTATCGTAACCACGATATTACGAAAGAAGAATACGAAGAGGCGCTTAATTATGACTTGAAGCAAGACTTCAAAAAACAAGAAGCCATTGAACAAACGGATCAAAGCTTCCTTTATTACACTGTGTTAAATGAAGCAAAAGACATTATTGCCAAACAGCTGGCAGATGAAGATGATGTCAGTGACGAAGAATATGCCAAAGACGAAACCTACCAAAAATACTTCGAATTGGCGCAGCAAAAACTGGTTAATGGTGGCTATACCGTCACATCAACGATCGATAAAGATATTTATAATGCAATGCAAGATGCCGTCGATAAATACGGCTATATGTTAGACAACTGGGGCGACTCCACCATCGAAGTCGGCAACGTCATGATGGACAATGCCACCGGGAAAGTATTAGGCTTTATTGGTGGTCGTAACTATGCTGACAATCAATTCAACCATGCCTTTGATGCTAAACGCCAAGCAGGTTCAAGTATCAAACCAATGCTGGTTTACGGACCGGCGATCGAAAGTGGCTTGATGGGCTCTGAATCAATGGTTTCTGATTATGCCGCAAAATGGCGGACAGGAGAAAACGCCGGTGAGCCGATCGTCAATGCCACAAACCGTGGAACCAATACTTTTATGTCGATTCGCGAATCATTGGAAGTTTCCAGTAATATCGCAGCGACAAATATTTTCCAAGATCTGTGGGAAAAAGAAGGCGATCATTTTTATGCCTATTCAAATTATTTGAGCAAAATGGGCTATCCTGAAGATAACAGCTGGGCATATGAATCAGCGCCATTAGGGGTTACCGATGTCACAGTGTTGAATCAAACAAATGGCTTCCAAACATTTGCCAATAACGGTGTCTATCAGCAAGGCTACATCATCGAATCAATCAAGGATAATGAAGGCGAAGTGCTTTATCAGCATGAAGCCAAACCGGTCCAAGTCTTTTCTGAAGCGACAGCTTCCATTATGACCGACATGATGCGTAGTGTTATCGATGAGCAAAAAACCAGTTCCTTTAAATCGGTTATCAGCGGATTAGATTGGAACCTCGGGAATGCCGATTGGGTCGGTAAAACTGGGTCTACCAATAATTGGTCTGACTCTTGGCTAGTCGTTTCCACCCCATCGATCACAATCAGCAGCTGGTCAGGGCGGGATGACAATAAAGCTACCGATAGTGCAGCAGGAACTCGGACAGCCAATTACATGGCTTACTTGATCAATCGTATCTATCAAACAAACCAAGAAGTCTTTGGTGTAAATCAGAAGTTTGAACTTTCTAGTGATGTCAAAAAAGCTCAAGTTTCCAAGTTTACTGGTACCCAACCAGGAGGAACCGTGCGAGTCGATAATCGAACCTATACGAATCCAAGTAGTACCGTTACTTCTTATTGGGCAACTGGCGGACCAGATACGGTCGATTTCAAATTTGGACTCGGTGGTTCAGATGCAAACTATGCTGACTATTGGAAAAAAGCATCTTCTAGCCGTTCAACAAATCGTTCGTCGAATACATCATCGAATAACGCATCCAACAATGTTACACCTACTGCAAATGATGACGACGAGGACGAGCAAGAAAATAACCAACCTAATACAAATGATGATGATGACTGATCAGCCTTGTGCTGATCAGTTTTTTTATACAAAAAAAGTGTGGGTAGAAAATCCATAGATTTTCTACCCACACGAACGATCGTTGAAGCAAAAAGTGGAACAACAAAGCGTTGCTCCACTAGTCTTTTTATTAAATCGCTGCTTATTTCGTAGAGCTTTTTTCTGAAATACCGTAAGGCAAGACGATCGTTTTTTGTTCTACATCTTCTTTGTTCATCATTTTAGTTAATAGACGCATCGCAACGGCACCCATATCATACAATGGTTGCGTCACACTTGATAAGCGTGGACGAGCTGCTTCAGCCAATAATGAGTTGTTGCTGGTGATGATCTCGAAATCCTCAGGAACTTTAACGCCTTTGTCTAACAAACCATCTAAGACGCCGATGGCTAACTCATCGTCTGTGACATAAGCTGCTGTTGCACCACTGTTGATGATGCGATCAACTAATGCTAAGCCTTCTTTAAAGCTGTATGGTGATTCAAAGATCAACCCTTCAGAATAGTCAAGGTTGTTTTCTTTCAAGGCTTCTTTATAGCCTTTCAAGCGGTTTTGGCCATTGATTGGATCGATCAAAGCACCGCTGACAAAAGCGATTTTTTGATTGTTTTTCGCCAATAATGAAACAGCATCTTTGGCAGCTGCTGTGTAATCGATATTGACACTTCCTACTTGTTCATCAGGATCGATCGAACCAGCTAAAACGACTGGTGTTTTTGAGCGAGAGAATTCCCCGCGAATTTCATCCGTGATGCGATGACCCATGAAGATAACGCCGTCCACTTGTTTTGCTAACAAGTTGTTCAATACGTTGACTTCTTTCATCGTATCGCCATCAGAGTTGGCTAAGATGATATTGTATTTATACATGGTCGCTACATCATCGATCCCACGAGCAAGTGATGAGAAGAACATATTGCTGACATCAGGAATGATAACACCAACAGTTGTGGTCTTTTTACTTGCCAACCCTCGAGCAACTGCGTTTGGACGATAATCCAAGCGGTCGATCACTTCCAGCACTTTCTTACGAGTTGCTGGTTTTACATTTGGATTTCCGTTGACTACCCGTGAAACAGTTGCCATCGATACATTCGCTTCCCGTGCAACATCATAAATCGTAATTGTTTGTTTTTCCATGATATATCTCCCTTATTCTATTTTCAGAAAATCTTATTTACATTTCTTTGTTAGGATAGCAAATTTTTTCTGGATTTGCAACCGTTTTAATTTTGTTTTCATGAAAACTTAGCAATTTCCTACTTTCCCCTCCCCTATTCTCTTCGAAAGCATGATAAAATAGAAAAAGAATACTTGAAAGAAGGTTTTATCAAATGAATGATAAAAAAATCAATGAGTTAAATGCCTGGTTGAAAACCAATGGCGCCGATGTTACCTATATTTCTAATCCAGCAACGATCGCTTATTTTTCCGGTTTTAAAAGTGAACCTCATGAACGGGTCCTTGCTTTGTTCGTCGCACCTGGAAAAGATCCCTTTCTTTTCACACCAGCTCTGGAAGTAGAAGAAGCAAAAAATAGCGGCTGGCCCTTTGACATTATCGGTTATCTCGATAGTGAAGATCCTTGGGCGAAAATCTGCCAAGAATTGACCTCTCGTTATGAGGTTTCTTCCTTGGCATTAGAAAAAAATGACCTTTCCGTCGAGCGCTATGAAGCATTGAAACGGTTCTTGCCAAAAACCGATTTTTCTTTAGATGTGACCCCGGTGATTCAAAAAATGCAATTAACAAAAACCGCGTCTGAGATTGACACCTTACTAGAAGCTGGCAACTGGGCAGATGTTGCTTTTGAGGTTGGGTTTGCTGCCATCAAAGAAGGCGTTAGCGAAATGGCAATCGTGGCAGAAATTGAGTACGAGTTGAAAAAACGTGGGGTTTCCCATATGTCCTTCGATACGACCGTATTAGCTGGTGCCAATGCAGCAAGTCCTCATGGCGTACCTGGGGATCGCAAAGTGACTGCCAATGAACTCGTCTTATTTGATTTAGGAGTCATCTGGAAAGGGTATTGCAGCGATGCAACCAGAACGGTTGCCTATAAAGAACCGACTGCATTACAAAGAAAAATTTATGACATCGTCTTAGAGGCGGAATTGGCCGCTCAAGCAGCAGTTAAACCTGGGATCACCGCTGGAGAATTAGACAAGATCGCTCGTGATGTGATTACGGGTTATGGCTATGGCGACTACTTCAACCATCGTTTAGGTCATGGCATCGGGACCACGGTTCATGAGTTCCCCTCTTTGATCACTGGCAATGATTTAGTGATTGAAGAAGGCATGTGCTTCTCTATCGAACCAGGGATTTATTTGCCAGATCAAGTCGGTGTTCGTATTGAAGATTGCATCTATGTCACTGCAGATGGCTGTGTACCATTTACCAAAACAGAAAAAGAATTGTTGATTTTATCTTGATTCTTTTAATGAAACGGCGCAATATGTTGGAATTACATGAAAAGGAGTGTTCTTATGAGTAAAAAAGTGTTGGTTTTAGGCGGCACGCGTTTTTTCGGTAAATATTTGGTTCAATCTTTAGTGGATCAAAGCTATGATGTCACGATCGCTACCAGAGGGAAGACGACTGATTCTTTTGGGGATCAAGTCAACCGACTTGTCTTTGATCGCACGGATGAACAAAGTATCAAAACGACGTTGACACAAGAAACCTATGATGTTATTTACGACAATATTGCTTATACTTCAAATGATATTGAGATTCTGTTGCGTCATGTAACACCCAAACGCTACATTGTCACTAGTTCGATGTCTGCCTATCATGAACTGCACTTCGATTTGAAAGAAGCGGATTTTGATCCTGCCAAAGAAGCGGTCAAAATTGTTTGCTCTGAGGAAGTCAATTATGCTGAAGGCAAGCGAACCGTGGAAGAAATCCTGACCCAAAAATACAGTCAGATCCCCTCCGTTTTTGTCCGCTTTCCTTATGTGATTGGTGCAGATGATTACACAAAACGTTTTACCTTTTACATTGACCATCTTATAAAGCAAAAGCCAATGGCTGTCGATAATCTAACGCATCAAATGGGCTTTGTGGATGCCCAAGAAGCTGGTAAATTTTTAGCGTTTTTAGGTACCAGCTCTTTCACAGGACCCATCAATGGTGCGTCAAAAGGTACGATCTCTTTAGAAGAAGTGCTGCAATACGTATCGAAAAAAACCGGTCTTTCCCCGCTCTTTTCAGAAACAGCCGATCAAGGCCCTTACAATGGTACACCTGCTTATTCGATCAATGTGGCGCTCGCTGAGGAAACTGGTTTTTCATTCAGTCAACTGCAGGATTGGATCTACCAACTTTGCGATTGGGAAATCGCCCAAGCATCAAACGAATAACTACTGAAATCACAAAAAAACGTTCGCCGATTTAACTGGCGAACGTTTTTATCTTTTAAAGTAATCAAATTTTGTATCCTTGCTTATGCTTCAGGATTGTTTTTTTCTAATGTATCTTTTAATTCTTCTTTTGCATCTTCCAAGTCAGCTTTAGCTTCTTTTGTTTCTGCTTTCGCTGTTTTTTTGGCATCATCCGCTGCTTTTCCAGCTTCTTTTTTCAAATCAGCTGCGGCTGCTTGACCGTCTTTTTTGGCTTCTTCAACTACAGGTTTTGCTTCTTGTGCCCCTTCTTTGACGGTTTGTTTCATATCCGCTGCAGAAGATTTTGCATCAATGATGATATCTTGGACTGTATCATCTGCATCTTCTTTGGCATCTTTCGCTGTTTCTTTCACATCGCTTGCTGATTTTTTGAAGCGTTCTGATAGGTCACCTGCTTGTTTCTTTAACTCTTCAACGGTTTCTTCTGATGAACCAGCTGCTGTTTCTTTTAAGTCATCGACTTTCGCTGTTAAAGAACCGGTAAAGTCAGATGCTTGCTCGCTTAATTTTGCTGCTTTATCTTTAGCGATATCGACAAGATCCGTACTTCTTTCTTTGGCTAAATCACCATAATCAGATGCTTTATCTAATAAATCGTCTGCTTGTTTTGCTAATTTATTTCTTAATGTTTTACCAGATTCTGGCGCCAACAAAAGTGCTGCTGCTGCTGCCGCTGTTCCTCCGATGATTGCTCCTAATAAAAATCCGCCTTTTTTACTCATTGAAAGTCCTCCTTTTATTTTTGGTTATTTTTGTCTTTGAAAAATTTCATGGCTGTTTGACCGACTTTTCCAGCTACCGTTGCTTTGGCAGTGGTCCGGCCAAGACTACCCACGCGCGTAATTAAATTTTTTCCAGAAACATTTAGTTCTGAAACACTGGTACTTAGATCTGCAACTGCTGTGAACAAAGGATCGATGGTTGCGACTTTTCCGTTCACATCTTGTAAAAGCTCATTCGTTTTTACCAATAGACCTTCAACCTCTTTTGAAAGAATATCAACATCTTTGGTAATGACACGGATGGTTGTGTTTGCTTCTTCGACCGTTTTGTCTACTTTGGTCATTGTCTTGCTGACTTGCATCAACAAACGAACGACGAAAATGACCAATACGACAAATGCGATCGCAGCAATCAATGCAGCTAGTTCTCCTCCTGACATAGAATGGCTCCTTTCCCCATTTACTTATATTAAGAATAGCATTTCACTGCACTTTCTACAAATAAAAGACTGCATTTTTAAGAAAATTATCCGCTTTCAACAGGAAATAATAAAAAAACAAAGCAATTTCATCAGAAATTGCCTTGTTTAGGAGTTTTTGTTATTTTTTTGACTCTTTCGGTGCTTCTTTGACTTCTTTTTGAGCCGGAGCTAGTTCTTTTCCTAACTCGATCAAATACTCTTTCAAGTTGTCTTTGACTTCAGGGTGTACTAAACCATACTCAATACTTGTTTTTAAGAAACCAAATTTGTCTCCTACATCGTAACGCTTGCCGGTAAATTGATGAGCAAACACGCGTTGGGTTTTGTTTAATGTGTCGATGGCATCCGTCAATTGGATCTCGCCGCCAGCACCAGGTTCCTGATTGGCTAAAATATCAAAAATTTCAGGGGTCAGCAAGTAGCGGCCAATAATTGCTAAATCACTTGGCGCATTTTCTGGCGCTGGTTTTTCAACAAAGTTTTTGACATTGAACAAACCTTTTTCAACTTCCATACCAGGATCAATGATTCCGTATTTTGATGTATCTTCATGAGGAACATCCATGACAGCGATCGTTGATGCATGCGTTTTTTCATAATTATCGATCAGCTGTTTCGTCAATGGCACTTGATCTTCCATCAAGTCATCACCTAGCATGACTACAAACGGTTCATTTCCGACAAATGCCCGCGCCTGTAATACGGCATGGCCTAATCCTTTCGGATGAGATTGGCGAATGAAATGCAGATTTACGTCAGTTGTTTCTTCCACTAATTTCAAAAGCTCTGTCTTGCCTTTTTCTTTTAGATTCATCTCTAATTCTAAATTGGCATCGAAATGGTCTTCGATCGGACGCTTTGCTTTTCCTGTTACGATCAAAATATCTTCGATCCCTGATTGTAAAGCTTCTTCCACGATAAATTGGATCGTTGGTTTGTCAACGATCGGCAACATTTCCTTTGCCATTGCTTTTGTAGCTGGTAAAAATCGGGTACCTAGACCGGCTGCTGGGATAACTGCTTTTTTGACATTCATGTGACTCGCTCCTTTAATCATAATGATTGATCTACCGTAAATTCGTTTTCTTCTTTGCCGTCTCGCAGCATAATATCTTTAGCTGCTTGCTTGATGTCTTTGCCTTCATACAAGACCGAATAAATCGTTTCTGTGATTGGCATTTCCACTGACAAAGCTTCTGCTAATTCGCGGGCAGCTTTGGTGGTTGAAACTCCTTCAACGATCATGCCCATATTGTCTAACACTTCGTCTAAGCTATGGCCTTTTCCTAATAGGTTTCCGGCACGCCAATTCCGCGAATGGACACTGGTACACGTGACGATCAAATCGCCAACACCACTCAATCCGATAAAGGTTAATGGATTTGCACCCATTGCCACACCGAGACGACTGATTTCTGCTAACCCACGGGTCATGATCGCAGCCTTCGCATCATCCCCAAAGCCCAGTCCAGCAATCGCTCCGGCACCAATAGCGATGATGTTTTTCAGCGCGGCGCCAGTTTCGACACCGATCACATCGTTATTGGTGTAGATTCTAAAGTAATCATTCATAAATAGCTCTTGTACATATTTAGCAGCCGATTCATTTTCTGAAGCTGCCGTGATCGTGGTAATATCATGGACAGCGACTTCTTCGGCATGTGATGGTCCTGACAGGACAACGATTTCTTGCCGTTTATCGGCTGGGATCTCTTCGGCAAGTACTTCTGAGATTCGTTTATGACTGCCTTGTTCTAATCCTTTTGAGGCATGGATGATAACTGGTTTACCGGTTGTCTTCTTAGTGAATTCTTGTGCCACGGCACGAATCGCTTTGGTTGGTACTACAAACAATACAGCATCTGCCTCTTGGATCGCCTCTTCTAGATTTTTGCAGCCTAAAATATTTTCAGGTAATTTCAAATCAGGCAAATAATGCCGATTGGTATGATACGTATTGATTTCATCGATTTGGGCGGGATTGTTGCCCCAAATAGTCACTTCATGTCCGTTTTCAGACAAGACTTGTGCCAAAGCAGTCCCCCATGATCCGGGACCTAAAACGGCGATTTTCTGTTTCACTATGGAAACCTCCTCTATCCTTTTCGCAAATTCATGCACTTTATCATTTTACCATAATTTCGATAAAATAACTGTTTAGATAATCGTTTGGTTTTTGCCAAAGCTGCGATTGTAGTCTTTTAAAGTTTGGTTTTTCCGACGCCAGATCAATAGCCCAATCGCTCCAAAGAATAATAAAGCGGAAAGTGCTTGTGACACACGGATATCCCCAAATAAGTATAAACTATCGGTGCGCATTCCTTCAATAAAGAAGCGTCCGAACCCATACCAAATTAAGTAGCTCAAGAAAACTTCGCCTTCTTTTAATAACCCAGTTTTCTTGCGCAAGAAAATCAAAACGATAAATCCGATCACATTCCAAACCGATTCATAAAGAAACGTCGGCTGCCGATACGCTTCGTCGATATACATATTATCGATAATAAATTTCGGTATATACAAACTTTCTAAGAAGGAGCGGCTGACTTCGGCTCCAAATGCTTCATGATTCATGAAGTTGCCCCAACGCCCGATGCCTTGTGCCAATAGGACACTTGGTGCAGCGATATCTAAAAAGGTCCAGGGAGAAATAAAATTTCGTTGGCAGAAAAAGTACAGCCAAATCCCCCCGGCAATCAATGCACCGTAGATAGCGATCCCACCAGACCGAATATTGAAAATTTGACTCGGGTCATCAATGTAGTATTGCAAGTCAAATAGAATATAATAAAGCCGCGCACCAATGATCGATACTGGCAATCCAATCAACATAAAATCAGTCACATCATCTGGCTTGAGCCCGACACGAACCGCCTCTCTCGTACTTAACCACATAGCAATGATCACGCCTGATACGATAATGATCGCATACCAATAAATCGGCAAACCAAATAGTTCAAATGCGACTCGATTTACTAAACCTAACATCTATCTTATCCTCTCTAGTTTCCAGAATTTTCTTCGATCAATTGCGTCAATCGATTTTCAAAGGTCTTCGTTGCATCATAACCCATCGTTTTCGCCCGGAAATTCATGGCAGCAACTTCGATAATGATCGCAACATTTCGACCAGTTTTCACGGGGATTTTGATTTGTGGTACATCAACGCCACCAATTTCAACCGTCGTATCATCGGTTCCTAGTCGATCATACTTTTTGTCTTTCGCCCAAGCTTCTAAATACACCGCTACTTGAACCTGCATATACCCTCGTACGGCACTGGCACCAAAAAGATTCATGACATCGATGATCCCGATTCCCCGGATCTCGATCAAGTGTTGCAAGATTTTCGGCGGTTCCCCCACCAAAGTCAACTCATCTTGCTTATACACATCCACACGGTCATCAGCGATCAACCGATGCCCACGTTTGATCAACTCTAATGCTGTTTCGCTTTTACCAATTCCGCTATCGCCTTGGATCAAAACGCCCAAGCCATAGACATCCACTAATACCCCATGGACACTGGTTCTTGTTGCTAAACGCCCATCGAGAAAACTAGAAAGCTCTCCTTGCAGACGTGACGTTGAGATGGGCGAACGTAGAATCGTAATCTCATGTTCTTTGCAGGCTTGAATCATTTCTGCTGGTACTTCCAAGCCGCGAGAAACAATAAATCCCGGTGTATCATCGGCACACATTTTGCGCATCACCATCAAGCGTTCTTCTGGCATCATTCGTTCCGCAAAGGTGATCTCTTTGCTGCCGAATAATTGCAGACGATCATGGGAATAGTAATTAAAATAACCCGTCAATTCCAAACCAGGTCGGGAAATATCACCGGTAATGATTTCTCTTTCTAAACTGTTTTCAGTTCCTTCAACTATCTCTAAATTTAAAGCCTCCGCCAGCTCGCTGACTTTGACGGTTTCTGCCATAGGATTTCCCTCTTTTCTCAATGATTCTTGCCGCTGCTTCTTGTAAACGACACTCTGGTTCTATTTTATCATTCTATCAGTAAAGTTACTACCTTCGCCAATAGAAGTCCTCATTCTTTTTCGTTTGTGTTATTATTTTACTAAGGAGGGATTTTTAATGAAATTTTCAGCATACAAGTATCAACGCCCTGATTTTCCAGTTTATCAAGAAACATTCAAAAAAGCATTAGCAAACCTTCAGTCAGCCGATACCTTCTCGGAGGCGAAGCAAGCCCTTGATGCTTTGAACGAACTAAGAGGAACGATCGATACCGCAATGAACTTGGCTTCGATCCGCTATTCGATCGATACCAACGATGCCTTTTATGAAGCAGAAGACACCTTTTGGAATGAATACCAGCCTCATTTTGAAGCTCTGGATTTTCAATTCTATCAAGCACTCCTGGCTTCACCTGTCTTAGATGAATTAAAAGCCGAATATCCAGAAACACTTTTTTTATATGCCGAAAGCCGTGTGAAGCTTTTTGATGAGGCCTTGATCGAATTGTTTCAAAAAGAAAACCAATTGGCTTCTGATTACAGCAAATTGGTCGCTTCTGCCCAAATCGACTTCCAAGGAGAAACCTATACCCTCGCACAACTGCGACCATTTACCGAAAACAAAGATCGCGGTGTTCGAAAAGAAGCGTTTGAAAAACAAACGGCTTTCTTCACGGAAAATGAAGACCGTTTTGATCAAATTTATGACGAGATGGTCAAGGTTCGTACCGAGATCGCCCACAAGCTCGGCTTTGAAAATTATGTTGCCTTTGCGGATACCCAAATGAATCGTTGGGACTATGATCGTTCAATGATCGAGACCTATCGTCGGGAAATTTTAGAAAAAGTCGTCCCAATTACCCAAAAGCTGTACCAAAGACAGGCGCAGCGTAATCAATTGACTCAGGCAACCTTTACCGACTTGCCACTTGTTTATCCTAGTGGTAACGCAGAGCCTAAAGGAACTCCTGAAGAACTAGTAGAAAAAGCCCGTGTGATGTATCAGGAACTATCCCCTGAAACTGGCGAATTTTTTGATTTTATGGTCGAGCATGACCTACTTGATCTACTAAGCAAAAAAGGCAAACAATCTGGCGGCTACTGTACGTTTATCCAAGACTATCAATCGCCATTTATCTTTGCCAACTTTAACGGTACTTCGGGCGATGTCGATGTTTTGACCCACGAAGCTGGCCACGCCTTTCAAGCCTTTCGCTCTCGTTGGATCAAAGAACCGGAAATTCTCTTTCCCAATTATGAATCTTGCGAGATCCATTCAATGTCGATGGAGTTTATCGCCTGGCCATGGATGGATGCCTTTTTCGAAGAAGAAACAGAAAAATACAAATTTGCGCATCTTGCTAGCAGCCTGCAATTTCTGCCTTATGGCGTTTTAGTGGATCACTTCCAACAAGAGGTTTATGAGCATCCTGAGTGGTCACCAGCACAGCGCAAAGCCCGTTGGCGGGAATTAGAGCGCCAGTATTGCCCAGAACGGGATTATTCAGAATATCCTGACCTTGATCGTGGCTTGTATTGGTTCAGACAGGGGCATATTTTTGAATCACCTTTCTACTATATCGATTACACATTGGCACAAGTGTGTGCGTTCCAATTTTGGTATCGATTCATCGTGGCAAAAGACGAAACCGCTTGGCAAGATTATTTGGCCATTTGCGAAGTCGGCGGCACGAAAACATTTCTTGAGATCCTGGCTCTGGCTCATCTACGTTCACCTTTTGAAAAAGGAGCGCTTGATGAAACGTTACAGGCAGTAGATACGTATCTGTCAGCCATCAAAGAAGAACAGTTAAACTAAAAAAAGACGTTTCCGTTTCTCCACTAACTTCGTAGCTAGTAGGAGAAAACGTGAAACGTCTTTTTAACGTGAATATTTTTCGATATGGTGTTCGGTCACGATCATATTGATCACTGACATGATCAGTGCCACTAATAAAGCAGCCCCAAACGAGGAAAAGCCGAAGTTGGCTGACCCAACAAAATACGAAGTCAAATTCAACATGAGCGCATTGATCACAAAGGTGAAAAACCCAAGCGTCAGTAAAGTCAATGGAAATGAAATGACGATCAGAATTGGTTTAATCAAAGCATTCAGGATCGACAGTACAAAACTGGCGATCACTGCAGTCATAATGCTTTGAACGTGGATCATATTTGGTAATAGAACCGCCAATGTGACAAACGTCAGTGTATTCATGATAAGCCGTTGAAAATAAGACACTAGAAGTCACTCCAGTCCTCATCCTCTACCTTTTCCGCTTCTTTACGGGGACGATTTGCTTCATTGTATTTGTTTTGTTTGTAATATCGATTGTCATGACCATATCCTGAGGTGCTCTTGCGTCCTGAAGGAATCAAGACCGCCATGATGATATATAAAGTGATTCCAGGGAACCCAGCAGTCACTAAAGATAGAAAGACATAGATCACGCGAACGATAGTTGGATCGATTCGCAAGTATTCTGCCAGACCCCCTAGAGTCCCTGTAATGACGACGTTATTGGCTGATTTTGTTAATTTTTTGTTCATTTATCTACACCTTCCTTCTTTTCTTTAATGAGTGTATACTCAACTATTCTTATTTATCTGTATCTTTGATAAAGACATTTCCTGTTGTTGTGGATAGATCGATTTGTGCGACTTTATCGGCAACCCGACGGAATTGCAATAGTTGGTTTAGGCGTTCTTTTTTCTCCCGTACAACTTCCATCTCACTTAAGCGATTGTTAATGCTACCTAAACTTGTTTTGGCGATCCCTTCAAAACCGATCCCTGCAGGTAATGCTACTTTAACATTGCCATTTACAGAGCTGGCGTTTAATTTTTGGACCGTTTCTTCTTTGTAGGTCACACGGATATTGCCGTTTACTAAAGAAATACCGGTGTTTTGTGGTGTGGCTGTCAACGTCACGTCGCCATTCACTGTTTCGATGATGGCATCTAAAATCTCACCCTCTTGAACAGTGATCGTTCCATTCACGCCTTCAATCTCTAACATCGATGCGTTTACTTTGCGGAAATCGATATTGCCATTTGTTGATTTTGTATAAACATCTTTTGCATCCAATTCATTGAATGTAACATTTCCGTTCAATAGTTTTACTGCCACATGATCATAGGTACGTTTTGGTAAATAGAAAACCAGATCGGCACGAATGCGTTTGTTTGGAATTTGGAAGGAGATGCGTTCATCATCAACATTGATTTGGCTTCTTGCTTCAAAAGCATCGAAAGGCTCCGCCGCATCCATTTTACCATATAGTTTGATTTTGGCATCTACTTTGACACCTGGTTCATCCCATAATTGGAAGGAAACATTGCCGTTGGCTAACTTCACATCGATCAATGTCGCTGCCGTTTCGTCATAGCTGAATGTGTGTTCAAATTTCGTCGCTGCAACACCGGGAACTTTCAAGTTGATATCTTTCCATTCCATGTTGTCGTTAACAGAATCCGTTACTGCTCGAACCGTTTTCTTCAAGAAGTGTCCGAAGTGGGTGCTGGCATCGACCATTTTTTCACTTACTTGATTGATAGTATCGGTCGCTTGCTCTTTCCAATCTTCTGGAATATCTAATTTTTGAGAGATTTTCTCTTTCGTTTGAGACCATTGGTCTTTGCGAATATTTTTTAGTTTTGCTTCCAATTCTGCTTTTTCTTCGGTTAAGCCATCTAAAGTTTCTTCTAAGCCAGTAATGGTCGCTTCTGTTTCATGACGTGTTGCCAATTCCTCTTCTGACAATTGATCCAATTCTTCTTTGGTATTCAATTGCATCAGAGTTTCTTGCGCTTCTTTTAATTCTTCTTTGACGCCAAGAATTTCAGCATTGATTTCGTCCAACTCAGCAGATGCTTGGTTGGCTTCCGTTGCTAAGCCATCAAGAATCTTTTCAAGATTTTCTTTGTCTTGCGCTTCGTTTTGACGAAGTTTTTCTTCGCCGTCAAACGTGAACATCTCATCGTCATTTTCAGTATCATCAAATGGGCTTGTCGCATTCTTATCCGCGGTTACCTCAGCAGCAGCTTTGTTAATTTGTTTTTCGTCTTTGGCTTTTGCCATACCTTCTAGTAAATCTAAGGCTTCTTCTGTAGAAAGCACACCTTTTTTTACTAGATCCAATATACGTTCTCTTTCGTTCATGGAAATTGCCTCCTTCAGCAAATGTGTGATTGCAAGTTTAGCTTACGAACCTATTATGCCTTGTTTTTGCAAAAGTGTCATAGGTCTTAAGTACCAAGTTTTTCTCAATCTGCAGATTGGCAAGCAGAACCGGCACTTTTCTTCATTACTTTAGGCACAAAACGATCTTCCTTATCTTAACAGTACCACGAAAAACCATTGGAAACAAAAGTTTCAGCTAATAGCAGCCTTGAGGAATAGGCCTGCTAGAGTAAATGATCTATTGTTCATTTCACTGCGGGTCGGGGATGAAAAGAGCAGAAGGTTCAACTTGAAAAATTCGGTTACGATAGAATCGATTTCCATTGTCCATCTTTAGGGAAGCCATTTTATAATTTGTCTATCTTGTTCACGTCATCTATTTCAGTGATTCTTCCAAATCAAAAAGACCGCCGAGAGAAGTTACTCCTTAAAGGTCAACTTCTTTCGGCGGTCTGTCCCATCTCTTTTAAAAGAGATAAGTGATCAAGAACCTAAGCTGGTTTCTTAAATCATTTCCGTACGGTTTGTATTCAATTCACTGATTTTTCCAGTAGCAAGATACACGATCCATTCACAAATATTCGTTACGTAGTCACCGATACGTTCTAAGTACTGTGCAACAGATAAATAATCGGTTCCACTAACAACGGTTTCCGGATTTTCTTTCATACTCTCGATCGTTTTGTAATAGATGTCTTTGTAATACTCATTGACCCGATCATCCATTTGGGCGATCATACGGGCATCTTCTTGGTCAGTTTTTACATAGGCAACTAAAACATTATCGACCATTTTCTTCACATAATCCGACATATCAGAAATTTCTTTTTCGATTTCGGCGATCCGTGTTTCACCTTTGACCCGAATCGTTGACTTCGCGATCGATACTGCATGGTCTCCCATTCGTTCCAAGTCAGAGCTGGCTTTCATTACAGTAATGATCATTCGTAGATCGGTGGTTACTGGTTGTTGCAAAGCAATCATTTCAAAGCTCTTTTTCTCCAAACGAACTTCCATATTGTTGATCGCCAAATCATTTTCAATCACTTCTTGAGCAATTGCTTTATCATGTCTGACATATGCTCGTACGGATTTGTGGATCGCGCTGCTGACTAGCATCCCCATCTCATAAAATTGATTGTGTAGATTTAATAATTCTTCTTCAAACTGTGTACGCAACATCCCTTTTCCTCCTAACCAAATCTTCCTGAGATATAATCTTCTGTTTCTTTTTTGCTTGGACTTAGGAACACTTTTTTCGTGTCATTAAACTCGATCAAGTTGCCGTCCAAAAAGAACGCGGTTTTATCTGAGATTCTTGAAGCTTGTGACATGTTGTGAGTCACGATGATCATGGTATAGCGTTCTTTCAGTGCCAAAAGGGTATTCTCGATTTTCCCAGATGAAATTGGGTCTAACGCACTGGTTGGTTCATCCAGCAAAATGATTTCTGGATCGACAGCCAATACCCGAGCGATGCATACCCGCTGCTGTTGTCCACCGGATAAAGATAGCGCACTTTGGTGAAGCTTATCTTTGACATCTTCCCAGACAGACGCTGCTTTCAAGCTTTCCTCTACCGTCTTATCAAGAATCGCCTTGTCCGTGACTCCTTTTAATTTTAACCCATAAATCACATTTTCGTAAATTGAAAAGGGAAATGGATTCGGTTGCTGAAAAACCATCCCGATTTCTTTACGCAAATCAACGATGTCTTGCTTCGGACTATAAATGTCTTTCCCTTTATAGACAACACTTCCTGTAATTGTCACACCAGGGATCAAATCATTCATTCGATTAAGAGAACGCAAGTAGGTCGATTTCCCACAACCTGAAGGACCGATCATCGCAGTGATCTCGCCTTTTTTGATGGAAAGGTCGATTCCTTTTAATGCTTCTTTTTTTCCGTAGTATAAATGCAGATCTTTCGATGTAATAATTTCTTCTGCCATTGTTTTGCCTCCGTTTACTGATCGAATCGGCTCAGCCAAAATGACCGGATACGTAATCTTCTGTTGCTTTAATTTTTGGACGAGTAAATATCTTACGGGTCTCATCGTACTCGATCGCATTTCCTAAGTAGAAAAAGGCGGTATAATCGCTGATCCGAGCAGCTTGCTGCATGTTGTGGGTCACGATGATGATTGAATAGTCGTTTTTCAAGTTGATAAGAGTTTCTTCCACTGTCCCGGTTGAGATGGGGTCAAGGGCACTAGCTGGTTCATCTAGAAGCAAAATATCTGGTTTCATCGCAATTGCTCGAGCGATACACAGACGTTGCTGCTGTCCACCGGACAATGCCAAAGCACTTTTGTCTAAGCTGTCCTTTACTTGATCCCAAAGTGCGGCTTGTTTCAAGCTGGTTTCGACTGCTTCATCCAATTTCTTTTTGTTTCTTTCTCCATGACGTCGCAAAGCAAAGGCGATGTTGTCATAGATCGATTTACTGAAAGGGTTTGGTCGTTGGAAAACCATGCCGATCCGCTTACGCATTTCGAAGACATCGACTTCTTTTGTGTTCACGTCGACCCCTTTGTACATTATGTTTCCTGTGACTCTCGTATTTGCGATTCCGTCATTCATTCGATTCAAGGAACGCAGATACGTTGATTTTCCGCAACCAGAGGGACCGATCAATGCGGTGATTTTATTCTTTTCAAATTGTAGATCAATGCCTTTGATGGCTTCATTTGATCCATACCATACATGCAAGTCAGTGGTATAAAGCGCCACATCTTCTGGTTTATCGAAGGTAATGATATTTCGATCATCCCAATTGTAATCGTTCATACTGTCATTCTCCTTATGCTGACGTCATTTTCTTGTACAACCGTTTGCCAGCTGCACGGGCGCCAAAGTTAAATAGCAAGACGGCAATGATCAATACTGCCGAAGCTCCAGCTGAAACTTGTGCGCCATCAGGCATCGTGCCCTCTGTATTGATTTTCCAAATATGGACTGCCAGCGTCTCCGCTTGTCGGAAAAGACCGATCGGGCTGGAAACACTCAATGGATTCCAGTTTGTAAAATCAAGGGCCGGTGCACTTTGTCCTGCAGTATAGATCAGCGCTGCTGCTTCACCAAAAATCCGACCAGAACTTAGAATGACCCCAGTCAAAATCCCTGGTGTTGCTTCTGGAACAATGATGCGTGTGACCGTTTCCCAACGTGACAAACCAAGAGACAAGCCTGCTTCACGTTGCGTGTAATGAATTGCTTGAAGTGATTCTTCTACATTTCTCGTCAATAGTGGCAAATTGAAGAAGGTCAATGCCAAGGCACCAGAAATAATTGAAAAGCCATAACCAAACTGAATAACAAAGACTAAGAAACCAAAGAGACCGACAACCACTGAAGGCAGTGAGCTCAAGATCTCGATCGATGTCCGAATGATATCCGTCAACCAGTTTTTCTTTGCATACTCTGATAAGTAGATCCCCGCTCCTAAAGAAATCGGGAAGCTAATGATCATTGTTACTAAAAGCAAATAAAGGGAATTGAACAATTGGATGCCGATCCCGCCGCCTTCTTGATACGCTTTTGAAGAAGAGGTCAGAAATTCCCAGCTAATGTGAGGAACCCCCCGAACCAAAATGTACAGTAATAAGGAAGCCAAAATCAAAACAATGATTCCAGCAACGGCATACAAGACGCCGGTAGCAATTTTATCTGAACGTTTTGCATTCATTATTTCAAGGCTCCTTTCTTCCCAATAAAGCGAATAACAATGTTAAATAGTAAGGACATCAATAACAAGATCAAGGCTAATGACCATAAAACATTATTTTGGACTGTCCCCATGATCGTATTTCCGATACCCATCGTTAGGATAGAAGTCAATGTTGAAGCTGGTGTCACTAAGCTAGTTGGCATCAATGCCGCATTACCAATAACCATTTGAATCGCCAATGCTTCACCAAACGCCCGCGCCATTCCAAAAACAACCGCTGTTAAAATACCAGGAACAGCTGCTCGTAAAACAACTTTGTAAATCGTTTGCCAGCGAGTCGCACCTAAAGCTAACGAAGCTTCACGATAATGCCGTGGAACTGCCCGCAAAGCGTCGACAGTCATCGTAGTCACTGTCGGTAAGATCATGATAAACAGGACAAACGTCCCTGCCAAGATCCCAAAACCAGTACCGCCAAAAACGGAGCGGACTGCTGGTACAACGACAGACAAACCGATGAAACCATAAACAACTGAAGGGATACCGACTAAAAGTTCGATGACCGGCTGCAAGATCTTCTCTCCATTACGAGGTGAGATTTCTACCATAAAGACGGCTGCACCGATGGCAAAAGGTGTTGCCACGATCGCTGATAAGAACGTTACGAAGAACGATCCTAGAATCATCGGCAAGGCACCAACTAACGGTTGTCCATCAGGTCCCACAGCACTCGGATTCCATTGGGTACCAAACAAAAAGTCAAACACATTGACTTTGTCTACAAAGAATGTCGCTAATCCTCGGCTAGCAACGAAATAAAAAATGGAGATCACAACCAAAACAATCAACGCGATACAAAGAAAACTGATTAGTTTTCCTCTTTGTTCCATTCTTGCGCGCTTAGATTTTTTTGTTAACACTTCTTTTACATTTTCCACGAGGGTTCCTCCTCAAAAATCAAACTAAACTCATAACCATTAGTTTATCGGTTCAACATCAATTTCTGTTAAAGCTTGTGTAAATTTTGTGTAAAGATTATTCAACAATGTTGCCTTCCCAGTCTCTTTCCACCTGCATGATGGAAATTGGAATATAGCCTAGATCCCCAACGATATGCTCTTGGACTTCGTCAGAAAGCATATATTCTAAAAACTCAGCAGTTAATCCGGTTGGTTCTCCTTTTGTATACATATGCTCATACGCCCAAACTTTCCAATCATTCGTCGTCACATTTTCAATCGTAGGTTCAACGCCATCAATTGAAAGGACATTGACTTCATCAGTCACATAAGAAAATGCAACGTAGCTAATAGCCCCTGGTGTATCAGAAACGATCGAGCGTACCATCCCACTAGAATCTTGCTCTTGAGAAGGAATAGCGGTTTCGCCATCCATGATCCATTTTTCAAACGTGCTTCTCGTACCACTACCTGTCGCCCGGTTCAATAAAACGATCGGCAGATCATTTCCACCGACTTCGCTCCAATTGGTGATCTTTCCTAAGAAGATATTTTTTAGATCTTCTGTGGAAATGTCTGTGATACCAACTCCTTTGTTAACGATTGGTGTGATTCCCACCGTTGCCACCCGATGATCAACAAGGGCATCAGCATCGATTCCTGGCTTTTCTTCCGCAAACAAATCAGAATTTCCGATATCGACTGCACCGGCTTGGACTTGACTTAGTCCGGTTCCGCTTCCGCCTCCTTGGACATTGATGAACCGTCCTGGATTTGAGTTTTGAAATTCTTCTGCAACTGTTTCTACTAGCGGCTGCAAAGCAGAGGAACCGACTGCGGTGATCGATTCTCCTCTATCTGCCCAGCTTGCACATCCTGAGAGTAAAATAACCAATCCGATAATAGGACTTAGAAGTTTAAATTTTTTCATCATAACGCTCCTTGTACTTTCGTAAGTCATTGATCTTAAAAATCAATTATTTTCATTTTACCATTAGTTGAATTTAATGAAAATTATTATTTGCTTTTTTTTCTGGAACAGCGTCCGTTCGTTTATTTAAAACGCTTTTTTTCTTTTTCAAAATAACTGTTTCGTAAAAAAAATGACAGAATTTCTTAATTAAATTACGTGCATCCAGAAGGTATGCTATGCCTGTCTCTTATACACATCTAGATGTGTATAAGAGACAGGTACTTTCGTAAGTCATTGATCTTAAAAATCAATTATTTTCATTTTACCATTAGTTGAATTTAATGAAAATTATTATTTGCTTTTTTTTCTGGAACAGCGTCCGTTCGTTTATTTAAAACGCTTTTTTTCTTTTTCAAAATAACTGTTTCGTAAAAAAAATGACAGAATTTCTTAATTAAATTACGTGCATCCAGAAGGTATGCTATGCTATACTGTGAGAGGAAACGTATTTTAAAAGAACATAATTATTAATCTTGCTTCCCCAATCAAGTACAATATGTTGTTATGTTCAGCGTTTTCACGATTTCATCAACATTTCCCCAAAATGTCTGTTGAATCGAAACGGCAGAAAGAAGCATTTCTATGCATCTTCTGCCGTCTTTTTTTACTCTAATTCACTTAGCCACGCAGCCATCTGCTCAACGATGGCTTTTTGCTGTGCTTCATTTGATAAATCAGCGGCGGCTTCTCCTTTTTGTAACCCATAGGTACCAAAGCCAGCATGATTGCCGCCTTCGATCGTTTGGAACGTGGTAGATTCTGGAAGGAAGCTGCGGGCAGCTTGCCAATTTTCTTGATTGACCACCTGATCTTGACTCCCTGTCAACGATAGCACAGAAATCGACTGATCAGCCAAAGACCCTTTTTCATCGGGATAGCTTGCGAAGAAAAAGACCCCTTTTAAATCCTTGTCGTTTGCAGCCAATTGATTCGCTGCAAAACGGCTCGCCATTACCCCACCTAATGAATGACCACCAATGACATAGGAGTTATGGGGAATTTCTTTCAAGACCTCTTCTGCACGATTGCCTGATAAAACAGCCATGTTAAAGGGCATTTTAACGATCGCGACAGGATAGCCTTTTTCCGCTAAACCTGCTGCCCATACACTATAGCTTTCCGCATCGACAAGGGCGCCGGGATAGAAAATGACCAATGGCTTTTCTTCATCTCCAGCAAAATAAAGGACATTCCCCTCATCTTCTGCCTCTTTCGCAGCTGTGACTGCAGCATCAACTGCTGGGTAGTGTAGTTGTTGCCAACCGATCCAACCGGCAATAGTTAAAATAACAACGGTGACCAATACACCAATCAAAACTTTTGTTCTTTTTCTCATCATATCCTCCTGCAAAAAAGAAGATCAGGAAAGGATGGCAGACGAAACTTGCTGGTCCATCATCTCCTGAATCTTTCTACGAATGTTTCCCAATTTTTATCGGTGTGCAAGTGCCAATAGTTCTCGTGCATGTTCGATCGTTAAATCGGTGATTTCTGCACCTGAGAGCATACGGGCGATCTCTGCCACCCGTTCTTCTTTAGATAGTTTACGGACGTGGGTTTCTGTCCGTCCTTCTTGAATTGCTTTTTCAATAAAATATTGATTATCCGCTACAGCAGCTACTTGCGGCAAGTGAGTGATACACAAAACTTGCGAATTGGCTGCGATCTTGGCGATTTTTTCAGCAATTGCTTGGGCTACTCGGCCACTGACCCCAGTATCAACTTCGTCAAAAACAATACTGGTGATTCCTTGTTTCCGAGAGAAAATTGATTTGAGGGCCAGTAAGATCCGTGAAAGTTCTCCCCCAGAAGCAACCCGCACCAACGGCTTCATGCCTTCACCAGGATTTGTGGTCAAATAAAATTCTACGGTGTCAAATCCGCTGCTACTCAATTGTTTTGAGCCAGGTGCAAACCGTACTTCAAATTGTGCGTGCTCCATATACAGCTCTTTTAACTCTTGAACGATTTCTTTTTCTAAACGATGAGCCAGTTCACGTCGTTTGACGTGCAAGGCTTCCGCCAGCTGCCAAACTGCTTCAGCTTTTTGGGCAAGCTCTTCTTCTAATTGCTCCAACTGACCTTCTGTATAGGCAGACTCGCTGATTTCTTTACTGATCTCATCATAGTAAGCAAGAATCACAGGAATCGACTCCCCGTATTTGCGCTTCAATTGACGAATCGTTTCCAGCCGCGAAATGACTTCTTCCAGTCGGCCTTCATCTAATTCAAGATTGTCGACTTGCCGCGAAATATCAGTAGCTGCATCTTGCAACAAGTAATACGCACTTTGGATCACTTCACTGATTTTTTCGTATGCCGGATCAAGATGGGCGATTGACTGGATCTCGGATAAAGCTACACTGACCCCATCTAGGCTATTGACTTCTTCGGCAGATAAGGCACCATAGCTTTGCCCTAGAGCATCCACGATTTTTTGATAATTGGTCAGTTTTTCTCGTTCATCGATCAGCAGTTCTTCTTCATTTTCCATCAATTCTGCTTGGGCGATTTCTTCTTGTTGAAAACGCAACATGTCCATTCGCTGGACATATAGCTGTTCATTTTCTTGAATGGTCCTGACGTGTTTTTCTAAAGAGCGATAGCTTTGATAGGCTTGACGGTAATCCGCAAGCTCCGCTTTAAAGCTATCATCCCCAAACCCATCCATCAAGGTCAAATGTTTTTCTGGCTGCAGCAGCTCTTGATGCTCATTTTGTCCTTGGATATCGACCAAGAATAAACCGATTTGACGCAAAACCGACAAGGTAACGGTTCGACCATTGACACGACAAATATTTTTCCCCGATTGAGAGATATCTCGTTGTACGATCAAAACTTCTTCTTCATCAATACCTAAATCTGCGGTCAAGTCTTTGAACTCCTGCTGATTCGGCCATTCGAAGATCCCTTCTAAACGGCATTTCTCTGCTCCTTGACGCAAATAGTCGCTGGAACCTCTACCGCCTGCTAGCAAACCCATCGCATCGATAATAATTGATTTCCCGGCACCTGTCTCACCTGTCAGTGCCGTCATTCCCTCATGGAAAGATAAGTGCAAGTTGGAAATAATCGCAAAATTTTGGATCGACAATTCTAAAAGCATCCCTTGCCTCCTCTTCTAAACGTAACGTTGGAAATCCCTGAATAGGTTCTCGGTATCTGCTTCTGTTCTAGTGATCATCAAGACGTTGTCATCATCGTTTAACGTGCCAAATAATTCCTTGGCATAACGTTTATCGATTAAATTCGCCAAAGCCGAGGCATTGCCGGGCAGTGTGCGCAGGATCACAAATTTGTCCATTCGATCGACAGAAACAAAAGCCGTTTTTAGGATTTTATCTAGTTTACCACTCACGTCTTCCGTTGTCTCTTGCGGGATACTGTAGCGATAGCCACCTTTTTGGGAAGGAACTTTCACTAACTTCAATTCCTTGATATCTCTTGATATGGTTGCTTGTGTGACTGAGACGCCGCGATCTTTTAACAACTCGACAAAATCTTCTTGTTTCTGAATATCTTGTTCACTTAACAATCGTGTAATCAAGCGATGCCGTTCTTTTTTTCTCATCTCTTGTTCCTCCTGAATGAATTCCTACTAATTTTATCCTATTTTGCGCAAGAAAGAAAGAGAGCCGACAAGTAAAATGTCCACTCTCTTCCATTCTTTATTTTGGTTGATGAAAGGTCTCATGTGCTGATGCAACAACTTTCGGGATATCGATCCCTGCTGCGGTACCTTCTTGCAGGCTTTTCTTTAAATGTACGATAAACTCGATATTCCCTTCGCCACCAGTGATTGGTGAAAAACTTAGGTTTAAGACATCGAAGTTTGTTTTCTTAGCAAATGCTAGTACTTCCTCCAAAACTCGTTCATGGGTTTTGGGATCACGAACGATCCCATTTTTCCCGACTGCTTCTTTGCCCGCTTCAAATTGCGGTTTAATCAGCGCCATCACTTCGCCATCCGCTACCAAAATATCATACAGCGGGGGTAAAATCAGTTTAAGTGAAATAAAAGAAACATCGATCGTAGCGGCATCTGGAAGACCGTCTAAAAAATCAGTTGGTTTTGCATAACGGAAGTTGACCCGCTCCATTACGATCACTCGCTCATCTTGCCGCAGCTTCCAGGCTAACTGATTGTAACCGACATCCAATGCATAGCTTTTTTTGGCACCATTTTGCAATGCCGCATCAGTAAAACCACCGGTGGATGCGCCGATGTCTAACATGATTTTATCGGTTACGTCAAAATCAAAGACTTTGAGTGTTTTTTCTAACTTGAGACCACCACGAGAAACATAAGGCAGCTTTTTGCCTTTGATCTGCAGCAGTGTATCTGCGGCAATTTTTTCTCCCGGCTTATCTAGGCGCTCATTATTTTTTTCTTTGTACACCAATCCAGCCATCACTCCCCGTTTGGCTTGCTCGCGGGTCTCAAACAGGCCTTGCTGGACAGCTAAAACATCTACTCGTTCTTTCTTCATGCGTTCCCTCGAATCTCAAATCGTTCCACAAATGCCAACAAAACATCCGGCGTAAATTGACCGTATTGACTTAATTGCGCCAGAATTTCTTTGGCCTTGCCTAATTCTTCTGTCAAGGCTTGCTGCGCGCCTGCTAAGCCAAGTAAAGCAGGATAGGTACTTTTCGCCAATTCGTCATCTCGACGGACAACTTTGCCTAGCTCTTCGGTCGTACTAGTGGCATCCAGCAGATCGTCGCGAATTTGAAAGGCTAACCCAATATGCTGGGCAAAGCGATCCAATTCATGCAGAACTTCTTCCGTCTGGTCGGCTAAGACACCTCCAGCAATCACCGCAAAGCGGATCAATTCTCCAGTTTTCCGTTCATGAATGGACATCAGTTCCTCAAGACTAAGGGCTTGGTTTTCTCCTTGAATATCAGCTGCTTGGCCGGCGACCATGCCTTGTGTTCCCGCCGCTTTACTCAATTGCTGCAGCAGCAAGACTTTTTGATTGGCTTCGATCTCCGCCATAGCGACTAATTGAAATGCAGCCGTCAAAAGACCATCTCCAGCTAAAATCGCTAAAGCTTCACCAAAAACCTTATGGTTGGTAGGTTTGCCTCGACGCAGATCATCGTTGTCCATTGCTGGAAGATCATCATGGATCAGCGAATACGTATGCACCATTTCTAGGGCTGCCGCACACTGGTACACCGCGGTATTGACGGGTTTGTGAAAAGCGGCGACTGTTGCTGCCAATAAAAGCGGGCGAATACGTTTGCCGCCAGCTTGGATCGAATACTGCATGCTTTTAAACAATCGTTGATCAGAGGTGTGTTCTTTGACAAAGCGCTCCATGACTTCTTCAATCAATGGGGCGTGTTCTTTTGTGAATTCTGTTAAAGCACTCATTGGTTTTCCTCTTCAAAAGGCACTTCTTCGTTAGATTCTGTCATCATTTTTGTTAAGGACTTTTCTGCTTTACTCAAAGTGTCCTTGCATTGCTTACTCAAAACCATCCCTTTTTGAAAAGCATCTAGTGCCTCTTCTAAGGGAACATCCCCTTGTTCCAAACGGGTTACAATTTGTTCTAATTCTTGTAATGATTCTTCAAATGTTGGATTTGCCATGATTAACTCCTTCTGTACTAATAACTTCGACAAGTGCTTGGCCATCTTGGTAATGGATCGTCAGCTGGTCTTCTGGCTCGATCGTATCAATCGATTTGATCACCTGCTCATTTTTCGTGGTATAGCTGTAGCCCCGACCCATGATTTTCAGTGGGCTTAGCAAATCAAGAGATTGGACTGCATTTGCAAATTGATTTTCTTTTGCTGCATAAATATCTTTCATAGCTTTCATTAAGCGTTGGGAAAGATAACTGACCTCTTGGTTACTAGCTTGCAATCGCGCTTTTGGTTGTTGTTGTGCTAAACGTGAAATCAATTGCTGTGCATGGCGATCCTTGTCATAAAGCAAGGTTTGCAGACCTTGCTGCATCCGCTGCTGCAACTGATCGAGTTTGATGGACTGTGCCTCATACAAGCGCTCTGGTTGTCGAAAAACATATGATCCAATCACTCGCTGATAGCGTTCTTGTTTGTACTGGATCTGGTGCATAAAAGCTTGCTCTAATCGGGCTTGTCTTTCTTCGATCCGCAAAATCTCTTCTGATAGGACGGGCACTGCTAATTCGGCAGCTGCGGTCGGAGTTGCCGCCCGCACATCCGCCACTAAATCGGCAATTGTCGTATCAGTTTCATGCCCCACTGAAGAAATAACGGGGGTTTTTGCGTCAAAAATGGCTCTTGCCACTCGTTCTTCATTGAAAGGCCAGAGGTCCTCAATCGACCCACCCCCACGTCCGATGATCATAGTATCAAAGGTACCATCGGCTTCGACTCGTTGGATATTTTTCACCACATCATCCGCGGCTTTGTTGCCTTGTACCACGGTTGGATACAAAACGATCTGAGCAATGGGATAACGCCGCTGGGTCGTCGTGATGATATCTCTGATCACCGCCCCACTAGGACTGGTCAAGACTGCGATGCGTTTCGGGTATTTCGGCAACGACTGCTTCGGTGCAGAAAATAATCCTTCCGCTGCCAATTTCTGCTTTAATTGTTCATAGGCTTGATAAAGGGCACCGACACCGTCTGGTTCCATGTGATCGATCACCATCTGGTAATTTCCGCTTGCCTCATACAAGGTGATACGTCCAACCGCCATGACTTTCATGCCCTCTTCTGGTTGAAAGCGCAGCTTGTCAAAAGCGCCCTTGAACATGACGGTCGAAATTTTTGCACCATCATCCTTTAAACTAAAGTATTGGTGATTGGGGCGACGACGAAAATTAGAGATCTCCCCCGTCAAATAAACCCGCTCTAAATACGGATCGACGTCAAACTTACGCTTGATATATTTTGTTAATGCGGTCACCGTTAAATATTCTTGCGCCATTTAGTTTTTCATTGTCTCCTTTGCTGCCTCGATCGTTTGGGCCATCAACATCGTGATCGTCATTGGTCCTACACCTCTAGGTACCGGGGTGATATAGCTAGCGATCGGTTCGACTTCATCAAATTTCACATCGCCGATCAACTTGCCATTGGCATCCCGATTCATTCCTACATCGATCACCACGGCCCCTTCTTTTACGAAGTCTTTTGTGACAAAATGACCGCGGCCGATCGCCACGACTAAAATGTCCGCTTGCTTCGCTAACTCAGGCAGATTTTTGGTTTTTGAATGAGCAATAGTCACGGTGGCATTTGCCCCTAAGAGCAAGTGCGCCATCGGTTTTCCGACAATGTTGCTGCGGCCGATAACTAAAGCATTTTTCCCTTCCAATTCGATCCCATACGCAGCAAACATTTTCATGATGCCATAAGGGGTACAAGGAATTCGGTCAGGTACACCGGCAAATAATTTTCCTAAATTGATTGGATGAAAACCGTCGACATCTTTTTCCGGTTTGATGGCTAACAGCACTTTTTCTTCATTGATATGTTTTGGCAAAGGAAGTTGAACCAAAATGCCGTGAAAGGCATCATCGTTATTGAACTGTTCGATTTCTGCTAATAATTCTGCCTCAGTAATGGATTCAGGATAGCGGGCAACACGGGAATTGATGCCGATTTTCGCCGCAGCTAGTTCTTTATTTTTCACATAAGTCTGGCTTGCTTTGTCTTCTCCAACAAGTAAAACAACTAATCCCGGTGTCACACCCTGCTCTTTTAGTGTTGCTGTCTCTGAAAGAAACGCCGCTTGCATTTTTTCAGCCAATTCTTTTCCATTGATCAATGTACCCATTCTGACAACTCCTCCAACCTGATTATACTGACTTATTTTGTAAAAAGAAACGCACCAATCGTTTGTCGATCTGCTTCTTCATGTTTTCTATCATAGCATTTTCTGAAAAGAAAAACACCGTCTAAGGCTCCCTTTTTTCGGAAAAAACGAGGTCAAACCGACAAAGTGTATGCAAAAAAACCGAACGATCAAGCAGGACCGTCAAAACAAGGCGGTTGCTCATAAATCGTTCGGTTTCTGCCTCGATCGAATAAAGGCTGTTTTCTTTTGTTCGATAGTGTTAAGGCTGAAAACTACTCACTTACTTGGTTGTTTTTTGTTTCTAGCTCTTGATTGACTGTCGATAAAATACCGTTGACAAACTTTCTTGACTGATCGTCACTAAAGGTTTTCGCTAATTCGATCGCTTCATTCAAAGCCACACGATTCGGCACATTATCCACATAGATCATTTCATACAAAGCGATTCGTAAAATCGTCACGTCCATTTTTGATAAACGCTGGATTTTCCAACCGGCTTTTAGATGACTTTGAATGACTTCATCCAAGGCTTCTTTGTAATGACAGACACCTGCCACTAATTGATCTAAATAAACAGGGACAAAATGCTCTTGTTCTTCATCAATCAATTCATGGTGTTCCAACTCGATGGCATGCATGATGGCATCTTGTTTCGTTAAATCTTTGTTAAAGTCTAGTGGAAATAAAGCTTGTAACGCCATTTTCCGTATTTCATGCCGTGATAATTCTTTACTCATTTTCTTCCTCGTCGTTTCCAAATAATTCTTCGATGTCTGGTAAATCTACTTTTTCTGGCACGACTGCCACAACATGAACATTTACTTCAGCCAGTTGCACATCTGTCATAAATAAGACTTGCTGTTTGACCCGTTCTTGGATCTCCATTGCCACTTTAGGCACTGACATCCCATAAGTGATATAGCAGTAGATATCCACTTTGATCCCTGTTTCATCGATCGTTAAGTAGACTCCTTTGCCATGAGCTGCGCGGCCTAGTAATTCAGTGACACTGTTTGCCAGTGTTCCTCGCATCCCATAGACACCTTCCACTTTAGAAGCAGCGATCCCAATAATGATCTCGATCACTTCTGGCGCGATGACGATTTCGCCTAATTCAGGACTTGCATTTAATACAAGGTTTTTATCTTCATTCATACGTTTTTGCCTCCATTCTAAACAGCTGTACCGTATTGTTTGTAAAAAAATCGCTCGTTTTTTCCGTTTGAAGCAAGCCAGCGCTTGATTCAATCAATAACATCCATGGCACAGTGTTTCTTCTCGCTCTAAGTTTATCATTTTCTGCACTGAGAATCTATAATAACCCACTATTCTCAATGAATTTTCTGAAAAACAAGGTCGATGAATCAGAGAATGATCAATTCTTTCGGTGAATGTGTCAACACTTTATTACCAGTTTCAGTGATCAAAAGATCATCCTCGATACGAACGCCGCCAATTCCTGGAAGATAGATGCCTGGTTCATCTGTAATGACGTTTCCGACAACAAATGCTTTATCAGCACGGAAGGAGACATTTGGTCCTTCGTGTATTTCTAAACCAATCCCATGGCCTGTTGAATGACCAAAAGCATCCCCGTAGCCAAAGGAAGCTATGTGATCCCGGGCGATCGCATCTAGCTCAATTCCGGTCATTCCAGGTTTTGCTGCTGCCAAGACTTTTTCTTGTGCTTCTAGCACGATTTGATAGATTTCTTTCAATTTATCGCCAGGATCCCCCACAGCAAAAGTTCTGGTCATATCAGACACATAGCCTTGATAGTAACAGCCAAAGTCTAACGTGATCAGATCGCCTTGTTCAATCACTTTTTCACTGGCAACCCCATGGGGCATTGCTGAACGAAGACCACTGGCCACAATCGTTTCAAAAGATACGCTTGTGGCACCTAATGAACGCATAAAGAAATCTAACTGATTCGCCACTTCGATTTCGGTCATCCCTGGGCGGATCATTTTCAAAATATGTTCGAACCCTTGATCGGCGATATGGCAGGCTTGTTGGATCAATGCGATCTCTTCCTCATCTTTGACTTCCCGCAATGCCTCGATCATACCAGATACAGGAGCTAATGAGGATTCCTCAATCAAGTCTTCTAAGACGGAGTATTCAGCAAAGCTGACGAAACTTTCTTCAAATGCTAAGACATTGATTTCTTCCTTTTGGCAGATAGTTGCAACTTCTTCAAAAATCGGTCCACTACTTTTTACGATCTCAAATCCTTGGGCTTGGGCAGCTGCTTGCTCTGTATATCGGAAATCAGTTACAAAAAAAGCTTTGTCCAACGTAATGACTGCTAAACCAGTTGTACCAGTAAAGTTTGTCAAGTAACGCAAATTGTATGGGCTGGTGATCAAGAACCCATCAATCGAATCTTTTCTCATTGCTTCACGTAATTTTTCAACTCTTAACATGTATCGTTCCCTACTTTCTTGTTCTATACGATAGTATTATAACAAACTTCCAGAAAAAGCGGAAAGTAAGCGAAAAGTTTTCTAAAAAATCAAACAATACGAACCTAAAGAATGGTGTTTTAAAAAGACTCTAGTTGGCTCTCTCGTTGTTCTTTTCTAGATAACTTTAATCCACAAAAAAAGCAACCCAATCAACGGATTGCTTCTTTGATAATTATCTTTTACGTCCCAAAAAGAATGATACGACAGCCACGAAAATGACTGCCCCAATGATTGCTGGCACGATTGCCATTCCTGCCACTTGCGGTCCCCAAGTGCCGAATAAGCCTTGTCCGATTGATGCGCCCACAAGTCCTGCCACGATATCAAAAATGCAACCGCGTTTTTCTCCTGCGATGGCGCCACCGATTGAACCGATGACCGCTCCCACGATCAATGTCCATAAAAAGTGCATAATAACCCCTCCTAAACTTTCTTATAAAAAGGGTAACATATTGAGAATCAATTGGAAAAACATATGCTCTCTTGTTATTTTCTACGGGTAATTGCCCGTTTCAAGATATCGAAAAATCCAAGAGAATGGACCATATGATCTGGGTCAACGTATTCGCGAATTGCCCGCAGAACTTTTTTTGGTTCTTTTGATGAGAAGGTATATGTCCCATTCTTTTTGGTCCGAATCGCATACCGTGGGATCCAGCGTCCTTTGAACAAGACCGAAGCGATCACATAGTCGACATCTTCCCAAGGAATTTGAATAAACTTGCGTTTGTCACGATCATTATAAAACTCAAAGGCATTATCGCCGATCATTATTTTGCCGTATTCATTGATACCTAAAAAAGACGTAGCATCGATCGTCAAATCAACTTTTGTATTAAGGGATTGTACCATTTGCGCTTACTCCATTCTATATCGTCTTATCGTTACCTATTATACGTGTTTGCGGCATGTTTGGCGAATAAATAAAAAGATGCTTGGGTCTCCCCAAGCACCTATCATTGAAAAGATTATAACAATCCGATCAAGTGTCCACCGATACCGACTAAGAATAGACCGATAATAATGACGATTGGAGAAACTTTTTTCTTCAATAACCACATACATAATAAAGTAAGCAATAGTGCAGCTAAACCAGGAATCAATTGATCCAAGTTGTTTTGCAATGTTGTTACTTTTGTATCAGTCAATGCACGGCCTTCAGCTACTTGTTGGAAGGCTTGTTGCAAACCAGCTGAACCAGAAGGCAAGTTCGCCCAGTCGACATAAGCACCTTCATCAAGCGGTACGCTTGAGACAACTGGTGCAAAGGAAATCGATACCCAACGTTGAACAAGTGACCCTAATACGAACATCCCTAAAATAGAAGCACCTTTTGTTACATCTTGTAGCAAACCACCTGAAAGGTCATCTGTGATTTTAGAACCAGCACGGTAGCCGAATTCTTGTGTGTACCACATAAATGCCCAACGGATGATGTTCCAAGCAACGAAGAAGATGATTGGGCCTAAGATGTTTCCGCCTAAAGCAAGAGAAGCACCTAATGCACCTAACATCGGACGTACAGTAAACCAGAACACAGGGTCACCGACACCGGCTAAAGGACCCATCATCCCAACTTTTACCCCTTGGATCGCTACGTCATCGACAGGCGCGCCATTGGCACGTTCTTCTTCTAACGCTAAAGTTACACCTAAGATTGGTGATGCGATATATGGGTGAGTATTAAAGAATTCTAAGTGACGCTTCAAAGCAGCGGCACGGTCTTCTTTTGTTTTGTATAATTTTTTGATTGCTGGAATCATTGAGAATGCCCAACCACCATTTTGCATACGTTCATAGTTCCATGAACCTTGAATGAAGGTAGAGCGCCATGCTACGGCTAAACGATCTTTTTTATTTAATTGAATTTTTTCTGCCATTTTTTTCTCCTCCTTCGATTCTAATAGTCATTCAAGATATCGCCTAGAGGGTCGCCAGTGTTGCTGCCGCCGCCTCCATTTGATGATCCGCCCATTTTAGTTAGGTTCAAGTAGATCAATGCGATTGCTACTGCCAAGGCACCGATAGCGATCAATGTCAATTGAGAGATAGCTGCGATTACGAAACCGATAATAAAGAATGGCCATACTTCGCGAGTTGCCATCATGTTGATAACCATTGCGTAACCAACGGCAACAACCATACCACCACCGATAGCCATACCATCAGTTAACCATGCAGGCATTGATTCTAAGAAGTTTTGAACAGTTGCAGCAGGGATAGCCAACAATGCAGCTGCAGGAATCGCAATACGAACCCCTTGCATACATACAGCGATCACGTGCCACATTTCGATTTTACGAATGTTGCCTTCTTCAGCAGCAGCATCCATAAAGTGAACGATTGGCACAGCCAATGTACGAACGATCATTGTCAAGAACAACCCAGCAACAGCTAGAGGGATCGCAACGGCAATCGCTGTATCAACACCAGCAGTTCCTTGTCCACCTAAAACTAAAATAATTGCAGATGCGACAGACGCCAATGCAGCATCAGGTGCAACAGCGGCACCGATATTTGCCCATCCAAGTGCGATCATTTGTAATGATCCGCCCAAAATGATACATGCTTCCAAATTACCGGTCACTAAACCGATCAAAGTACACGCGATTAGCGGTTGATGGAATTGGAATTCATCCAAGATCCCTTCCATACCAGCTAAAAAGGCAACGAGTACTACTAATACCATAGATATAATAGTCATGATAGACCTCCTATTTAGTTGAATACGTTTCTATTTATTTGCCAATTCATTTTTGGCTTTGCGTAAGATTTCATCCATGTTGTCTCGAGAGTCATTTGGTACTTTACGCACATCGAATTTGATGCCGCGTTCTTTCAAATCTTCAAATGTATTCACATCATCTGTACCCATCGACAATACTTTACTTACAACAACTTTCCCAACAGAGTGAGCCATTGAACCAACGTTCACTTCAGTAATATCAACGCCACCTTCAACAGCACGTAATACATCTTGTGGGTTTTCAAATAATAGTAAAGCTTTCGTATTCCCGAAACGAGGGTCTTTAGAAACTTCAATCATTTTGTCCACTGGAATGACGTTCGCTTTTACTCCTGGAGGAGCTGCTTGTTCGATCAGTTTTTTACGCAAGTCATCTTTTGCCACCGCGTCAGAAACAACGATGATCCGAGATGGATTCACTGATTTTGTCCAAGCTGTAGCAACTTGACCATGCAACAAACGTGAATCGACACGAGCAAGTACGATTTTGATTTTGCCATCGCCTAGAACAGTTCCCGGAGGAAGTGATCCTTTAGGTTGATCGTCTTGCACTGCTTTTGGTGCTGAAGCTTCTTCTGGTTCAAGTTCTTCTGGTTTGACCTTGACCCCTTCTTTAGCTGTTTCAACGATATGCGCAGCAATTTCATGCGCTGTATTCATTGAAAAACGTGAAGCATAGGCTTCGATCACCATTGGTAAATTCATACCAGCAACGATTGCCCATTTGTCTTTGTGATCTTCAAACAAGCTGTTCGCTTGGTTGAAAGGAGTACCACCCCAAAGATCAACTAAGAATAATACTTCTTCTTGATCGTCAAATGTAGCAATTGCTTCTTGCATTTTTGCCTTGATGTCATCTGGACCTTCACTTGGCATCAATGTAACAGCTTTAACATTTTCTTGTTCGCCGAAGATCATTGAACCAGATTGCAAAATGCCGTTAGCAAATTCTCCATGACTTGCTAGGATAATTCCTACCATCTTTTTACCTCCTATATCAAAATTGAAAAATGTGACACGAATACGAAAGAAAAAACAACATCGAAAAACTAAGGGTGACTACCTTCTTTTTCCAAAATATCCTTCAAAAAGATTTTACGATCAGCTGGAACTTTGCGTATCTCCACTTCAATGCCTTGGTTTTGCAAGTAAAGCAATGAAGCAAGATCTTGATCATTGACTGACACGAAATTAGTGATCATTCGTTTTCCCATTGAAAAACTCATACCGCCGATATTGACGGAACGAATGTCAATGCCTCCTTTAACCAGAGTCACGACATCTTGAGGGTTGGTAAATAATAACATGACTTTTTGCGTATTAAATAATGTGTTATGCGCCACCTCAAGCATTTTCGCTACTGTCACCACATTGGATTTGATCCCTGGTGGAGCAGCTTCTTTCAAGAGAAACTTTCGTAATTGGTCATTTGCGACTTCATCACTGACCACGATGATTCGATTGATACCAGTCATTTTCGACCAAGCTGTGGCGACCTGACCATGAATCAACCGATCGTCGATTCGGGCAAGACGTATATCCATTCCCATTGTGCAAGCCTCCTACATCCATCGATCCGCTTTTCATATTGAGGATCTGTTCTTTTTTCAATCACCTCCTGTATCCACTTATATAGAAGCAAGAAGCGTGCCAAGTTTTTCCGATACACTATTCTTGAAAAAACCTTAAGAATCAGCATTCAGATAATACACTAAAAAAGATACACTAAAAAATACTGTATCTTTTTTAGTGTATCTGTATTATTTGTAAGAATTAAAAATACATTTCTTTTTCGTGATGGTTTTTGATCAGCTCTAGCAGATAGTACTCTTCAGTCTTAGGCACTTCGATATTCATCAAGCGTGAAAACGATTGGACATGCACATGCAATTGGCCATAAAGCGGATTCTCCTCCATCGCTGCTAAATCAATTTCAGAAACAGTCAATGACTGCCGCAGTAAGATCCGCTCCAGCATACCTGCGCCATGCATCACAAAATTGATCTGAAAGCCTTGCTGCGCCCCTACCAAATCCAAATCGTGAATGATCTCTTCGCCAAATTTCCACAACGGCTCTACTACTTTTTTCGCATTGATATAGGTAAAGTTTTCCTCTAAATACCGGACACAGATTTCTTTCGCCTGCCGATCATCTAGCTGTACTTCATCTTCAAAACTCAAATCATTCTCTAATAGGATATCATCCAACAGTAGATCAACATCTTGATCAATAAAACGTTCTAATGAAATAAACGGTGCGTCGATATGGGGATCGATGATCCCTGTTGCGGCAATCAGACGGTAGCGCTGTTGAATCTGATCCAAGTCCGTCCTCAGATCCGCCACCGATAACGTCACCACTTCGACATTTTGGTTTTGACGTTTTGACAATGAGCTTTGGATCAATTCTTTGATGCGCTGCGCCGTTCCCTTTCCCGAAGCGCAGACCGCTAGAATCGCTTTAGGATGGTGGTTTTGTGTCACTGGTTCTTCCACAGTGACCGCTCCATACCCGCGGAACTTCCGTAATGAATCATAGAGCTGATCGAGGTCCGTGCCGATCACTGACGCTTTACGGACCGTCTCTAGGACGATGGAGGTGGTCACCATATCGATTGTTCGAACAGCCACACCCGTTTCTCGTTGGATTTCATTATTAAAGGTCGCTAAGGACCCCATATCGACTAAGAGGATCACCCCACTGCCATCATTGACTGCCCGTACACTATCCACGATTTTTTTCAACGCCACAGCCGGGGGCATATCTAACGGCATGTCCACCGCTGTCACTTGATCGACTTCCAGCAATTGTTTGACCACTTGTACCATGCTACTGGCTGTGCTGTTGCCGTGGGCTGCAACGACGACGCCGATTTTCCCAGAGGAATGAGAGGTTCTAAGAGAAACCAGAAGAACCGCTAAATAATAAGATTCGCTGTCAGGAATCGCCACTTGGAAACTATCACCAATAAAATCGCGGACTTCTTTGGCGACTTCAAACTCTTGAGGATAATCAGCTACCATCTGACGAATATTGTCATTGGTTTGTCGTTCTTCTCCCAAATGGATTTTTTTCAAAAACGAGCTGATGTGTAAGCTCATGGCATAGATGAAATTTTGCTGAAAATCATAATTTAAGCGTTGTCGAACCAGCTCATAGATTTGATTTGTTACACTGATCACTTTCTGATCGACAAATTCACTTAGTTTATTGACCGAGTTAAAGGAAAACCCGTGATCTTTATAAAAAGACTTTAAGTGAACATTGATATCTGTTGAGATAAAATGATTGATCGCTTCTTGATCTAACCCATCTGCTTTTAGCAGAGCAGCCTTGTCGCCGATAATATCGTAAAGATTATAAGGCAATTCATAGGAATCTGATTGAATATTGTTTAAGTTTTGATTCGGTTGAATGCTAATCTTCGGTTCAAGGATCTTAGAAAGCTCTGCCAGCTCATTGCGGCGATTCCCCAAAACGATCAATCCTGAACGAATCCCTTCTGGCAAATCGATCAAATCGATTTCAATCTCATCTTGTTGCATATGATTCAAAAAGCCCCGTGCACAGACTAGCTGGACATTGGATTTCAATTGACCGATATTCCCAAAACTGACACTGCCGATCAACGCTTTGACCACATCTTCTGTCAAGGAGATCGTCCGCTGAATACGGGTCGCCTCTTGCCCGACTAATACCCGAACGAGATCGACTTTTTCTGATGCGGGTCGTTTCTCAAAAAAGGGCAGTTGAATATTGATGGGAATGCGTCGGGTAAAGGTATCTAATAGCGTTGAGTTAGGGTCTTCGGTAGTAGCACCAACGATTCGGACATTCGCTTGATGATTTTTGCCCGTCTCTCCTAGACGACTAAAGGTACCATGATCCATAAAGTAAAAAATCATTTCTTGCCCTTCTGGCGGCAATCGATGGATCTCATCGAGAAACAACATACTCTCATCCGCTTGATCAATAATACCAATCTTCTCTTGATCGGCACCCGTAAATGCCCCCCGTACATAACCAAACAAATGGCTCATCAGAAGCTCTGGGTTATTTGCATAGTCCGCACAGTTAAAGACGATCAATTCTTTGTCATCGGCAATTACTTGATTGCTTTTGGCAAACTGGAACATCGCATGGGCAAAGTACGTTTTCCCAGAACCAGTAGGCCCTGTGATCAAGCAGTTTAGCCCTTTCGGCGGATACAAGATCGCTGCTTTCGCCTGCTCAACAGCGTTTTTCATACTTCCGTTGGCACCGATGATCGTCGCAAAAATATCTCGGTCAGAGGGTTTTCCTTGTACTCGTTGAGGGAAGGCTTTTTCTCTTTGCGGGCGACTTTCTTTGTAGCTTGGGACATACTTTTCCTTACTGCTGGGATCGACCCCTGCCGCCCAATAACGAACAGGCCGCGAGTCGCTTTTTTCGACGCGCCCTTCTTTGACAAGCTTATTTAAATCCTTACTGGCATTACTGCGCTGAATGGCTAAATGATCGGCAACTTCTGAAGTAGACAACCCCTTCTTTTCCCCTAAGCCGCTCATCGTATTTTCGACGATATATTGATAAATCCGTTCGATTCGCTTGCCCAACAGCTTCGCCTCCTTGTTTTTTCCACTTGAATACTTTACTCATTTTTCTATAAAAAAGCAACTTTTTTTCCACACAGAAAAAGCAAAATACTTTGTTCGAAAGAACAATAGAACGTCCTTTCACATGCTACTCTCAGCATAAAGCATTTTGCCAAAAAAAGATATTCAAAAGTCAGGATGTGTTAGGCTTTTTCATTGGGAATGAACGTTGGCACCTGATCAGGAAACCATTGCAGTTCTTTTTGCATCCAAATCACATCGTGCCATTGATTGAACTTATAGCCGACATGCGAAAAATCAGCAACTTTCCGATACCCAAGCTTCTCATGAAAAGCCTCACTTTGTTGATTGCCTCCTGTAATACACGCAGTCAGATTGACCACGTTTTGCGCTTTTAGTTTTTCTTCAAGCCCTTGATAAAGAGCGGTGCCGAGCCCTTTTGCTTTGGCATCCGGCGCTAAATAAACGGTTACTTCAACGGTCCAATCATACGCCGCCCGTTCTTTATAAGCTGACGCATAGGCATAACCGACAATTCCACTAGCCTCTTCTGCAACGAGATACGGGTAGCGTTTCAAGGTCTTGGCGATGCGTTCCGCGAATTCTTGAACCGATGGCACCTCCGTTTCAAAGGTAATCGGTGTATTTTCTACATAATAAGCATAGATTGCTGTCAAGGCTTGCGCATCTGCAATCGTGGCAGAACGTATCGTCATAGAACCCCTTCTTTCAGTAAATTTTTTTCCCAGTATACTCTTTCTGAATAAAAAAAACAATCCGCTTTTGACGGATCGTTTCCTAGTTATGAATGATTTAGCGGGCTTTTTCAACTCCGCAATACACGGTAAGATGTTGCGGCAGCACCGCTACTGTGATTGGCAATTCAGGTCCTGGATCACCATCGACATTCGTTTCGATCGTTGCCCCATCCGTCAAACGAATCGTTGCTTTATCAAAAGTTTGATAACCAAGAACATCATTTGATTCCGTAACTCCTTTGAGAAGCTCAGGCACGCTTTTGACAGTTTCCCAAAGATTCGTATCCTTTAAGTAGATCAGATGTAATTTGCCGTCATCGGTACTCGCTTTAGGCAAAAGAGATTCGAAACCGCCGATCGTATTGGATGAACCAACGATCATCGTACTGCTTTCCACAGCGATCGTCGTTTTTTCGCCATTATTTTCGGCGGTCACTTCAAACGGATGACTTTCATTTTTCCGCACTTCCCGTAGACCAGAAACAAAATAGGCCATTTTTCCCAGCTTGGTTTTTTCTTCAACTTCCACATTGTTGATCGCCGCTGGAATCATACCAATCGCCACTACATTGGTAAAATAGTCTTGATTAACCTGCCCAATATCGATTTTGCGGGTGTGATCCACTGCAAATGATTCGATGGCTTCCTTGGGATCTAGTGGAATCGCTAATGCTCTGGCTAAATCATTTACTGTGCCCAGCGGGAAGAAACCGAAATTTGGTCGTTTGTCATGAGGGGCTAAGCCATTGACCGCTTCATTGACGGTACCATCACCGCCCATTGCGAAGACACTGTCAAATTCTGCTGCTGCCTCAGAGGCAAAACGTGTAGCATCTCCTTCTTTTTCGGTATGTTTGACAACGACTTCTGAAAAAACTTCCCGCAGCTTTTCTTCTGCCATCTCCTCAAATTCTTTCGCTTGTTCCCCACCAGAACTTGGATTGACGATCAATAATGCTTTCATAAAACAGCCTCCTTGTTTGGGTTCATTTTCTATGAATCCAGTATAACAAGTTTCACGAAACCTGTCTTAAACGACATCCGCCTATCCGCTGCAAAAAAACACAGCCTATGCAGACTGTGTTTTTTTCGAGTACGCACTTCCTTTTATTAAACCAATCGTTTACGCAAGCGCCCAGAGATAAAATCAATGATCGTGACCGTCACAACGATCCCTAATAAAATGATTCCTACACGGCTCCATGATCGCGCATTGATGGCAAAGATCATCGGCGTACCGATCCCACCTGCCCCTACGATCCCTAAGATCGAAGCTGAACGGACAGCCAGTTCAAAACGATACAAGGTAAAAGAAAGAAATTCTGGAATCAGTTGTGGCAATGTCGCAAAGCCTAACACATCCCAACGATTTCCTCCCGCACTAACGACCGATTCTGAAGGACCGTGATCCATGTTCTCGATCGCTTCGCTATAGAGTTTCGCCAACATCCCAATGGAATGGACACTAACTGCCAAAACACCAGCAAAGGATCCGGGACCCACTGTTTTGATGAACATGATCGCTAAGACGATTTCTGGAAACGTTCGAATCGCCGTCAGCACGATTTTACCGAAACCTGATAGCCAGCGAGGGCTGTTTTTGCTGCGCGCCGCCCAAAAGGCAAAAGGAATACTTAATATTGAGGATAAAAACGTACCTACAAAGGCGATCGCAACGGTTTCGATCATCAAACTGATCAAATCTTCGCCATCACCGGTATAAACATAGCCCCAATCAGGATGGATCAAGCCATAAAAGATTGAGCCGACAATTTGACCGACATTTTCTTTAACACCCGCAAAAGGCACGCCAGCAAAAGCCCAAATATAAAGGAGGATAACGACTACTGCGATCAGCCAATTCCGTATTTTTTTCTTTTTCGGTTCTGCTGGCAACATCATAACAATCGCTCCCTTAATCTATTACTGATGGTATCAATCACCAAAACAACTGCAAAAATCACTAAGACGATAATCGACGTCTGGTCATATCGAAATTGGCTTAAAGATCGTTGTAAGAAAACACCGATTCCGCCTGCGCCGATATACCCAAGAATCGTCGATGCCCGCACATTGATCTCAAAGGCATAAAGCAAGTAACTAAGAAAATGGCTCATGACTTGCGGTACGACTGCATAGCGGATGATGTCAAACTTCGATCCTCCAGAAGCCGTGATTGCTTCGATCGGACCTTCATCAATCGTTTCAATCGATTCATAAAACAATTTGGTGATCATCCCAAAAGAAAACACAGAGATGGAGATCACCCCGGCAACGGGACCGATTCCGACAATGGCAACAAATAAAGCCGCCAGCATCAAATCAGGTACTGTCCGAATGATATTTAAAACAAAACGGAAACAACCGCTGATCCAATGATTCGTCATGATATTTCGTGCTGCTAAAAGTGAAAACGGAAAAGCCGCCAGTGCACCAAAGGTCGTGCCGATGATCGCCATTTGGATCGTTTGTAAAATCGGCTCTACAATGATTTTGGCATATGCCCAATCAGGATGAGCCATCTTTTGTAAAATGACATTCATTTGACTGCTATTGCTAAAGAACCGTGCCAAATCAACGCCTGAAATAGAGCCGCTAACGAACAATACCACTAAAAAAATGACGAGCCAAAGAACATTTTTCCATAGTCCGCTGCGTTTCGGCAACGTATTTGTCGTCATTGTCCTGCCCCTTCCTGCTCTTCTATGATCTCGCTGCCATAAATCTGTTTCAATCGCTGATCGGTCGCTTCACTGACAGGGCCATCAAAAACCAAGCCTCCGTCTCGCAACCCGATGATCCGCGTGCCGTACTCTCTTGCCAATTGGACAGAATGCAAATTGACTACGATGGTAATCCCCAGATCTTGATTGATCCGTTTTAAGTCATTCATGACTTTTTCAGTGGTTAAAGGATCTAAGGAAGCAACCGGTTCATCCGCTAAAATAATCTTCGGCTCTTGCGTCAAAGCACGGGCAATCGAAACCCGCTGCTGCTGACCGCCAGACAATTCATCGGCTCGAGTATAGACTTTTTCTGCTAAATTGACCCGCTGCAGCGATTGATAAGCCAGCTCTTTATCCGCTTGCGGGAACAAACCAAGCAACATTTTGATCGTTGGGTGATAAGCTACTCGCCCAGTTAAGACATTTCGCAAGACACTCGAACGTTTCACCAAATTAAAGCTTTGGAAAATCATGCCAATGTCTCGACGAATCAAGCGTAGCTCTCTTCCTTTTGCTTTTGTGATCGACTTGCTATCGATTAAAATCTCGCCACTCGTGATCTCGTGCAGTCGATTGATGGAGCGCAGCATCGTTGATTTTCCTGCTCCTGATAAACCCACTACGATGACAAATTCCCCTTTTTTGATATCGATGTTTAAGTCCTTCAAACCTAATACCCCATTTGGGTATTGCTTGGTCACATTCTGAAATGAAATAATCGTTTCGTTCTCTAGAGCCATGATTCTCCTACTTTCTTTCCATTAGGTAAAAATTGCTTTCCATTCGAAAAGGGTACCTCAACTACCGGTACCCTCCCGATCTATTCATCTATTAGTTATTGTCCGACTTGTTCCGCATACTCTCTTACGATGTCGAAATTGCTGTCTTGTGAAACAACGTATCCTTCATGAGAGTAAATATCAGAGATGATTTGTTTTCCTTCTTCATCTTTACCGATCGCGATAAAGGCATCTTGGATTTTTTTGTCCCACTCTTCACTCATGTCGCTGCGGACACTGATCGTATCGTTCGGGATCGGTTCGGTAAAGTACATTGGTTCTACCTCATCCATGATTTCTGGGTAATCATTTTTGACCGTGTTGCGGGCATCTTCAAAAACGAACGCTGCGTCAACGTCGCCATTCAAGACAGATAAGACCGCTTGGTCATGGCCTTTGACTTGAACAGTCGTCACATCCGTATTGATATCGATGCCTGCTTTTTTCATTTCTGCTACTGGCCAAACATAACCGGCAGAAGAAGTAACATCTTGCGTGGCAATCGTTTTGCCTTTTAAATCTTCCAACTCTTTGATATCGCTGCCGCTTTTTACGACGATCATTGAACGATAGCTATCAACCAATTCATCCGTTGATTCCCCACCAGGCTGCTTGATGCCATAACGCTGTGCTTGTAATAGCACCTTAACATTGCTTTGTTCATTTGCTAAAACATAGGCATTCGGCGGTAAAAAGCCGACATCTACTTGTTTCGAAGCCATTGCTTCGACGATTGTATTGTAGTCAGTGGAAACACTCACAGTGACTGGAATCCCCAATTCATCACTTAATAATTGCTCAAGTGGTTTTGCTTTTGCTTCTAATGTTTCTGCTGCTTGTGATGGAACAAATTGAACGGTCAACTTTTCTGGTACATATCCTGCTTCTTCAGCCGCCGAGTCAGTACTTGCTCCACCTGAGCCACATGCCGCCAGCGTAACTGCTGCCACCAAACCTAAACCAAACATTGCCGTTTTCTTCCAAACTTTCATCACTTTTTCTCCTTTTCATTAAAAAAATCGAACTCACGGAATTCCGAACTTTCCTTTTTGATTATAAAAAATCAACGAACCAAAAACAATCTTTTTCGAATTACTAACGTTTTCTTTTTTGATAATGTTCGTGTTTTTACCAAAATCATTCGTGAGCACATTCTCAATAATCAACGTTTTTCGAAAGTTTCTTTCCATTTGTTCTACTTCCTCAGAGTATCAAATGAATATAAGGTTTGTGTTGTCAACGTGTAAAGATTTCGTTAATCGCAAAAGGAACTTTGTGAACAACAAAGCATGGATATACTCGTAATTCTTACCCTAAGTGCACAAAATTTCTTGAAAAATCTAGCCAGAAAATGACGGCACACTTTTTGGACCGGAAAAACACCAATAAAAAAAGCAGAGAATCCCCTTAAGAACCTCTGCCTTTGACCTCATTTTTTACTGTAGAAAGAGTCATTTACCCTTGATCCGTTGGCAGCTGCAACAAGAGTACATGCTCGTTATCAATCATTTCACCTGTCAAGACAAAGCCGTTTCGTTCGTAAAGCTTTGTTGCGATCTCGTTGCCATCTACAGCGGAGATCCTTAATTCTTGCGCTTGGATATGGGTTTTGAACCAATCTAACCCAGCAAGAAACGCCTGACTGCCTAACCCTTGATTTTGGAATTTTTCTGCGATCATAAACCGCTCGATCCACCACGAAGCTTTTGGATAATCCTCATCCGCTTCGTAAAAACTAAATAAGAGAAAGCCGACCATATCCTCACCATTGTAGAGGGCAAATGCCTGACGTGGTTCCTCATAGATCGCCTCTAACATTGAGTACCAATTGGGCGCAACAAAATCTTCTTGCTCCTTCGTTGTCTTCAAATTCATGCACGCACGATAGTTTTCCTTCGTGATTTCTTTTAATTGAATCATTGCTTCACTCCTTATCTAAGCTATTATAAATAACTATTTCGTTAAAACGGTTTCATTGGTGTATAAAAAAACACCCAGGTTACTTTTACGTAATCTGGATGTCATTTTCTTATGCTTCTTGCGCTACTGGATAAACAGATACTATCAAATTGTCTATCTTCAATAATCATCCACAATATTCAAATGTTGATCTAATAGGATTTCAATTAATCCCATACCTTCTACTATTCTCAACAAAAATCGAAAAGTATGGTCAAAGTATGGTCATTTAATGATAGTCTAACTTATCCCCCTTCCGTCGTCAATACAATTTGATGGCGGTTTTTTTCAAATAAAACGCTCAAAACTATTGACTCACATCTATATCCGATATATAATATAGATATAGAAAGGAGTTGAAATTTTTGAGGAAACAACGAAGGGAAAAAGAAAAGCTTGAAAAGCAAGAGCAACTAACAATCAAAATTGGCTTAGTACTAGCGATACTAGCCATAATTGAAAAGTTACTCGAACTGCTAATCAAACTTCTCGACAACTAGGGATAGGGCGAAAGCCCTCCCTTCCCTTTGATTATATCATAATGAAAGGAATGAATCGAATGTCCAAGAATTTAAAAAGAAGGAAAGTTTTAAATTTTGCCTTATTGATACTTATGGTTTTAATCGCCATCTCTAGCGTAATAAAACTTATTCAACTTGTATTGAAGCTTATTCAACATTTTTAGGAAGGAGTGCATACGGTGGCCGAAAAGAAAACGTCTGATGCTCAACTAAAGGCATCGAGAAAGTGGCAAGAAAAGAATAAAGAACAAATGAAACACGTCCGTAATCGCTCTGGTGCCAAGGGATATATCAAAAATGCCTCTCTTGAGGAATTGGAAGAATTAGAACAATTGATCGAAGAACGCAAAAAAGCCCTATCCAATTAAGGACAGGGCTTTTTTTGTAAAGAAGGTTAAAAAATGATACACAGTTTTAACTGATCCGAGTAAGTTAATACTATACCCCGGATTCTGTTTGTGCAAATAAAATGCCCGCTTCTTGGGGAGAAGTGGGCAAACAGAACTTTGAAAAAGATATTTTATAGGATAATTTAATTTTATATTGGGTACTGATACTTGTCAATAATTTGTATCCAAAAAGAAACCGAGGACGATATTCTGAGCAATCGTGTCGTTGAGTGCTGATCAATGGTAAGATTGAAAAGAAGAGTACTAGGCACACTTCCCCAAGCTTCCCCCGCCTAGTACTCTTCTTTTC
>NZ_NGLK01000001.1:419770-461083 GCF_002141235.1 Enterococcus sp. 3C7_DIV0644
CTGTTATTTCTTCTCTTTCCTTAACCTACTACGCTCATTACTTTTTTTGACTGTTTTTGCAGCTACCACGCTAGATAGTAATCCATCTCCTAGTACTTTATCTGTCGCTTTTTTAGCTGCTTTGTATTTCACAGCTGATTTTAAAATACTCATTTAATCCCACCTCCATATATATCTGTCTCTTATACACATCTATCTTTTCTAATTGAAACAACTTCATCATTGGCAGAAAAATCAACCATATGCTTGTCTAAATATATTTTCCAATTATTATCTTCTTCTAGTGAGCTCCATACATAATCAATATTTAGATTTCTATTTTTAATTTTTTTATGATAATACGTATCCTGATCTTGATAAAATAAAAAAAAGAAAAAAGCTCTGTCAATACTTTCAAATGCATTTAAGTTGTCCGGTTTTTCGAAGTCCAGTTCTTGAAGAAATTGATTTAAAACTCTCCTAATTACTTTTTTACCTACTTCCCCAGACTTACGAGAATCTAATAATTGCTGATTATAATCTGGAATAACTGCTTCTAGAAATTCATTCAGCTTTTGCCCTTCAAACTTATTCAGTAAACTTAAATCAAAATTCATAAATAATTCTCCGTCCTCGTGATTTATCTGCTACTTAAATTAAACCAAAAGGAAGCCTCGAAAACAAGCGTTTTCTAAGACTTCCTATAGCAGATATAATCTATTGAGGATTATGACGCAATTATATCAAACATTAGTTCGTATTTCAATGTATTTTATGTATCGTCCCTAAAAAGGGACGGTATTTTTCTTTAGATTTCAATACCACTTACCCAATAAGATGTAACTATACCGTTAGCAGTTGAACCAATAGCTAGCCAAGCATACCCCTCATTTAGCGATTGACGGGCAAACGCATGACCATTTTTCTGAACCAGTATTCTATCATAGCCAAATTTTTCACCTAAATCTACTCGACGCATAATTGGTAAGCTCGTCGGGTTCGTCACATCACCTACAGAAGGACCTCGAAGATTAATACCTCCAGAAATAGCAACTGTCACTTCACCGCTCTGTTCGATCCACTCATTATCCACAGAGGATTCCGCAACTAATGACCCTGAAACCCATCCATTCCCATCAACTTCATACCAGTGTCTGATTCCATTTACTAATTCACCATTGATCGTGACACGTGCGGACTGGAAGACTTGACTTCTCGTTAATTGTTGCAAAATTGCTGATTGTGTATTTGGCTCTTGACGCACATTCAAAATATCAGCTGCAACAACCATCTCTTTGTTCCAATCTTGCATAATATAATCTGGCTCTGGTATATTGCCATCACCACCGTTAAGAATATCTCTCACAACATCCATGTTGATGCCCGGGCAAATGTTTGAAGCATGACCACTAAATTCGTTATGACCTAAAACATTTTCAACACCTAAACCAAATCGTTCCATTGCTGCTTTCGCTCGTTCATTAAATGCTTTTTCTTGTGCTTCAGTAAATGAGCTGTTTCCTACTAAACAAATATGATAGGTCGGTGTATTGTGTCCTCCTACGCCATTGGTTACATCGTCATCGAAGTAACACCATTGAACAGTGCCATCACGGAGAATTATTTCATGATAACCACCGGTTCCCCAACCTAAGGTTCCGTTCCAATACTCTTGAAATACAAATACATCGCCAGTGTCCGTTGCAGAGTGGTGGCGAGCAATATTTGTCACCACTGAAACATCTCGTTTCGCATTTGACGGTCCTAAAATTCTTGCATCTCCTCGTAAATCTTGAATCGTTGTTGTCATAATAATCTTCCTCTCTAATATGTTTTTTATTGATTAAATTCATTTTTACATATTTTTTTGAATTTTTATGGTTCATTGTATGCGTTTTTATAGTTTAAACTGTGATTCCATTTACCCAATAAGATGTCACTTTTCCATCCTTAGTCGGTCCAATAGCTAACCAACCAAATCCACCTGAGCGAGGTTGACGTACAAAGGCATGACCATTTCGCTGGACTAGCACACGATCATATTTGACTTGCTGTCCACGTCCCAACAAAGTGAGAATGCCTAAGCCAGTCGGATTAGTGGTATCTCCGCTAGAAGTTCCACGCAAATTGATTCCCTTAGCTGCAGTCACTGTGACGGTTCCTGAACGACTACGCCAAACGTTAGCCGGCGGTGTTGCTGCAGCTGTATTATTATTGGAAACCTCAGTAACTAAAGCACCAGATACCCAACCTTCACCATCAACTTCAAACCAAGTAGTAAAGCCATTGACACTTTCACCGTTCCGAGAGATTCTCGTTGCGTTGAACGTTTGTCCACGTCGCAACGTTTTAATGATACGAGAGTTTGTGTTTTGAGCAGCACGTACATTTAGCACGTCGGTGCTCACTGTTTGGCGCTTGTTCCAAGGCTCCACATTGTAGGTAGGAGCAGGGCTTGGTGTCGGGGTCGATCCAGATGAGCCACTCAAACGACTGCGAACCGCCGCCATATTGGTTCCGGGACAACTGTTGGATCTATGTCCAGAAAACTCGTTATGACCAAGTACATCAGCTGGTTTCAGATTGAAACGCTGCATGGCTGCACGTGCACGCTCGTCAAACGCTTTTTCTTGTTCTGCGGTAAATGAGCCGCTGCCAACTAGGCAAATGTGATAGGTGTAACTGTTATGATTACCCACACCATTTGTAGTGACGTTATCCCGATAGATTAATTGGACTGATCCATCACGCAGGATAATCTCGTGATAGCCACCAGTCCCCCATTTATTTACATTTCGCCAATGATTCTGAAATGCAAACACATCGCCTGTTGTAGTTCCTGAGTGGTGACGAGCAATTTTAGTGATGCCAGCCACAGATCTGTTGGGGTTAGATGGCCCTAAAATTCTTGAATCGCCGCGTAAATCTACGATTTTTGTCATAGTGTTTTCCTCCTAATTTTTAAGCTTTGATAGCTTTGTTTTCCCATTTTTTATATGCATCAAAGTAGTACTCATCTTTGTCACCGTTGTAAGTGATCTCGTAGTACATCCCATCAAATAGCTTTGTACTTAACAGCGCCTTGTTGTTCTGCAGTACCTTAACTTGCCAGACAATAAACACATCATCCGATGTAATTTCTTCCTGATCACTCTTATCCAAATGATCATTGGTATAACTGGCTACTAGTTCTCGACATTTGTCACTAAATTTCTTCTCGTCCAAGATAATTCCTCCTAAAATTTTGGTATAGAAAAAGATCAGCCCTTCGACTGATCCTGATCTTTGTGCTGATAGATTGTTTTTTCTGTTTCGCTTTGGCCATCACCATAGTCTGGTGGCGTTGACTCTTTGTGTACATTTTCCTTGAAAACCGCAAGCCACTTTTGCAAGAAACCAACCTTGACCCCAGATTCATAAGCATTTTCTAGAATGCTGCTAATCTCGTAGAAAATAAGTAAGATCGTCCATACAAGAGCAATGTTGATTGGTAAACTAATCCCAATGATTGGCGCCACTTTATCAAGAGAAGCAGCTGCAAAAATTGTCGCAAACGTAATGAATTTCGTAAACAATCCCTCTAAATTCACCGCAGACATCCAACTATGGGACTTAAGGGCTTTAAAATACCCTACGACCAAATCAATAACGACAAAGGTTAAATAGACATCAATGACATCTAAACTTCCTCCAAATAAATGAACCATAAAATCTCCTCCTATAAAAAGACTGACAAAATAAAACATACCGATTACCTTCACTTTCCGAAATTGAAAAAGAGAAGCCTTAAGACTTCCCTTCTCCCTCTAAAATTGTATTTGCCTGTTCCTCTGTGATTGCACCAAGTGACAGAAACTGATTGACGTCATCTTCTGTCATCCAGCCACGATTGTACCAATCTTGAATCGTCTCAAAATTAAGCATTTTTTTGCCCTCCTTGAGTCAATTCTCTTACTTGTTGTGACAGTTGAAGATTTTGTAGCGTCAGTTGTACCACCGATCGCCCTAAGGAATCCGTGGTTTCTTGTAACTCCTCAACCTCTTCTGGTGTTGCAGCACTTACCACATTCCAACGTTGACGATTGAAATCAAACCCAATAACCACCACATGCGGTTCAATTGGCGGTGCCACTTCCGTATAGGGATGAAATACAGGGCGATCCTTTGGCGTATATAATGGCCGTAGATCCTGTAAATCCCTTGTGTCATAGATTGCTTTGTGTCCGTCCATTTTTATCATCCTCTCTTTTCTAAGTCATTTACTCGTTGGGCTAACTGATTGAACATATCGATGGTTGGGTTAGCGATCTGATTGATCGTTTTAGGGATAAATAACTTATCCAAACTAAACGCCACCGTATAGTCTACTTTGGCATATGCAATCCGAATCGCATTTTGATTAGTTGCTTGTCGTTCAGGACCTCGTAATACCACGGATGCTTTTCCAATATGACCCAGTACTGTAGTACCGGTTATTAACTCAAGTGGAAAAGTGAGTTTATCATGGAAAGTGCTCTCGTGGCTTGCCATTTCTTGCCAATTGAATCCGGTGTTTTCAGGCATTCTCCGATACCCAATGATCGGATATGAGGTGGTGGAATTGATATGCGCATAGGCAGTAAACTGAATATTCTCTACAAAAGGTTGAATTATAGCCAATTCTTCTTGCACTGTTTGTGGAGAAAAAAATGTGAATAATTCCGGAAACCGTCGCTTCATATCGCCAAGTACGTCCCATGTAAAAACAACATGCATTCGTCCATTTGAAGCTGACGCACTAATACTAGTATCTAGCCCGTCATTCGTGGCTATTCGATTGTATTGAGCTTGTGTAATCTCTGTCCCTCCAGCAGCACTGCTTGGCAAAGATGTCGAGAGGACCCCACCTGCTCTATGAACATTTTCGACAAAGCTTCCTCGAATTTTCCCATTTAAATCAAGCAATGGTTCTCGAACTAGCGGTGCACCAAACATAAACTTCTCTAGTGTTTGATCAACAATTTCTTCTGTGACAAAATCCGCATCATCCAGTCGTTGCTCGATGTCACTGAGCCTGCCTTCTACTGTTGCACGAATCTCTTCTTCAATTTCCCTCGCTAAAGCATCGATGTCAAAGGCCGCAAGGTCCGATTCAATTTGTCCTATTCGATTTTCAAATTCGGTCAAATCGTGATCAATTCCTGAGGCTTGTTCCAGAACCAAGTTCCGCAAATCCTCGAACCGCTTCACATAAAATTGCGCCATTTCTTCAAGATCTTGATCAAGCCAAGATTCTTGGAATTCCGTACTAAATGCCGGATAGTCTAACGATTGGCCATTAGGAAACTCCACAAAGACATAAATGATCACTGAGCCAGAGTACGCGTAAATGTCATTTGGCAACATCACATTTACTTTTCCAGCTGTTGGATCCTCAATTTTGATTGAGTCATCAGCACTTTCAAAAATAACTGACTGACCTGCAGTCACGAAATCAAAGCCCAAAATGACATTGGCCTCTGAAAGGTCCAACGGCTCCCCTTTAAACTGAAAGTTGATCGTCTTTTTTGCGACACGTTGGTCATAACTGAAAAACTCTGTATTGGTCGGTATAGGAGAAGATCGTTTTTCCGCCGTTTTGTTTAACGTGATCTCACTGGTAACGTAGAGATTTTCCATCGTCCGTCCTCCTTCAGGCTTTGTCTTCTAACGCCCACAGTTCTTTCAAAAATTCTTGAATTCCTTCACGGCAAGTCTTTTTGTTTTTTTGGTATAAATCGGGCTCTTGGATACTGATTGATGGTGTCGTTGACACCCCTTTATCTTCATCGATCGAAGCCGATAGATAAATAACCATCGTTTCGTCAATCATGACCTGTCCATTTACACTAGTGCTTTTGTTAGTCTTTAACATCTTGTTTTTCCTCCTGTTTCTCAAATTCGTCCATTAAGCGGTCGTAAATATCGGCTTCCTTACCTGAGATGACACCGTCATAGTTGGCAAGTACTTGTCCAAACTTCTCGAAATTTTTGGCGTATAACCCACTCTTGATCACGACCTCTTCATCTAATAGAACTTTCATTTCTAGATAAAATTGATGGCGATTTTCCGCTTTAATTTCATAGCCAGTTTTTTCTTCATTTATGATCAATTGACCTTCAGAGTCTTTTTCCCCATACAACTCATATAATTCTAATTCTGATTCCTGTAGCCCCTTGACTGCTTCAATCAATGAACTTTTAAACTTTGACCGATGGCGGCTATCTGCAGCTTTTAACGCCATTTCTTGAATAAATAAAAGAGCAGCACTTAGTTCATAATTCTTTAGGGTAATCTTCATGCGATTTTCTCCATTTCTCGTTCTAATTTTTGAATCCGTTGTTCTTGGCTTTCAACGATCGCGATCAACTCTTGATTGGTTTTCGTATTAAGATTGACTTGTTTATTCATATCAATCGACAAATAATGATTATCCCCATCAATGTTTGCTTGTAAGAAAGGTACCTCTTGGGCAATCATTCCAAACTGACGAGTAGTTGGTGGCGGAGTGTCTTTGTCAATTGGACGATAGTCTTGTTTCCAATCAAAATCAACCATGCGAATTCGCTTTGTTTCTTTTATGCCTGAAACAGAAGTTTCTTGGATGTTTTCTTTCAAGCGGATATCGGATTGATTGGTAATGCTCCATCTATTCATGTTGATGTTGGCGTGCATCTGGATTGCAGCGTTATTTCCTTGAATTTCCATCACAGGTATTCTTTGTTCACTCGTTCCTGCGGAGTTGACTATTCGTCCCAACACTAAGCTATAAGAGTTTCTTGCAAAGTACGCGACGCAAGTTCGCCCACTCATACTGCTTCGCTCAAAACCACCAATACGTGTGCTTTGACCAGTGAAAAATTCAAGTCGAAGACCAGTCATTTCCATAAACCGCACGGAGGTGCTTTGCCAAAATGCCAACGTCGTAGGCGTCAACCTCAAGCTATTCCCCATGTTGTTAAAGCCAACTTGAATGGCATTTGTCGCTAATTTATCCGCAGTCACAGCTCGCGCGACGATCTTATCAGCGGTGACGGCTCCAGCAGCTATTTTGACTGCTGTCACTGATCCAGTTGCCAATTTGTCTGCGACGACCGATCCTGCCGTAATATTGCGCGCAATGATACCGTTTGTTGCGATTCGGTTCGCTGTGATCGTTTCTGTGGCAATCTGATTCGCCGTGATCGTGTTTGCTGCAATCTGCGCTGCTGTGATTGTATTGGCAGCTATTTTAGCAGCCGTTACCGCTTCGGCGTTCAACTTGACTGTTGTCACAGCACTTGTCGCAATTTTCTCAGCAGTGACAGCACCTGCGTTAATTTTTATGGCCGTTACTGCGTTCGTATTAATCTTTTCTGCCGTGATTGCGCTGGTTGAAATATGTCGAGCGATAATTGCATTTGTGGAAATATTATCTGCAGCTATAGTATTGGCAGCGATCTCGTTTGCGGTTACAGCATTTGTTGAGATATGTCTGGTAATAATCGCATTTGTCGCAATCTCATTAGCCGTAATGGTTTGCGCATTGATTTCTCTAGCTGTAATGGTGTTAATAGCCAAATCATTCCCAACGATGCTTCCAGCTTGAATCTGCGTTGTTGTAATGCTTCCGGCTTTGATTGATCTTGCCAAAATGGTGTCAGCTCGAATTTTCCCGCCGTCAATTTCAACCGTGTCTTGCCACTGCCAGTCAGAAAGCAGATCCTCAACCTCTCGAATATCTGCCATTGCATCATCGATTTGTTTTTGTGCATCTAGGAAATTTTGTTCGGCTGACTTCAAGCGTTCATCCAATAGTGGTAGCGAGACATTATTCAATTCATTCAACGCAAGCTCGTTATCAATCAATTTCTGCTCAAGTCCCGGTAACTTTACAGTGGTGAGTATATCCATTTCGATTTCAAGTTCTTTCAGCCTTCCTTCAAGATCCAGCAAAATGTTCTCCTTCAACTCATAAAGGATCTGATCATTCTCAGTTAACCGCTCATCTAGTTCCGGAAGAATCCGATCATTTAAATCATCCAAGATTCCTTCTAGCTCATCCAGTTCTTTTGTATTGGCTGTTTGACCATATACCTCATCTGAGAATGGACCAGCAACATCATGGTGATTAACCGCTCGAACACGGTAATACCATTGCAACTTGGTTTCTGTTCCATGGGTATAGGCATTCACATTTGTCGTACCTAGCAGGTTGCTTGGTCCCGGAATAAACCCTTTTTCTTGGGATCCATAAATCTCGTACTCCCTGACAGTCAACCCCTGCATATCCCAAAATAAGAACATCTGACTAAAACCACCATAAGCGACGAAATTCGTAATCGTTCCGGGACGCACGTTGGCAATGTTTCCGGGTCCGATGATTGGCGGTCGATTGACTTGTTCCTCTCGATCGCGATCCTGTTCTTTTTGATTGGACCCTAGCGTAGCTCTTGAATCGCCAATCTCAATGGATTCGTATTTGTCTAACAAGACATTCCAAACCGTCTGATTAATCTTTGCATTGACGTTTACACCTAGCTTATTAAAGGCCACTGTCACAGTGTCGTACAATTCTAGCTGTTCTAATTGTCGATGTTGTTCTTCTCCAGTCGCACTGTACAGATCCGCAAACTTCACTTTTAGATTCACACGAGGCAATCCGACCTGATTACTAGAAATGTAGTACTGCCCAAACTGCCGAAGCTCAGCCACAGTCTGAGGATTGCGGCTGCTGAGATCCACCGTCTGAACTCGACGTTCCGGAAAATTATTGACGTGTGGACCATCAAGAATAACTTCCGGAAGAACTAACTCACTGGCACCTTCTTCATTTGCCCGAGCATAAGGACGAATCGAAGTATAGGTGCTCTCGATCGTTTCTTCTTGCACGAGATCCACTAAATTCTTGCCATATGCAATAACAACACCGGTCTCTTTGCCACCTTCTCGCATCAAGCGAATTTCATTGTTATCGAAAATGTATTCGCCATTGTATTTTTGAAGAATTGAGCCTTCTTTACCACCTAGTGCCTCCGCTGCGCTTTCGAAGTGGCCAACTTCAGAAAAGTCCATTGCAGTAACGGTTGTCAGATCTGTGAACACGGTGAAATCACGTTGTGGGACTAAAAGAGCACGCCACTGATTCAACGCCTCTTGGGCTGAAATAGCGGTGTGCTTCTGTCCTTTGTTTAGTGCTGTTTTTTCAGTGATTAAAGCAATGTGTTCGCAGTAGATCGACACAATTCCATTTTGTGGTTTAGTGATCCGGACAATTTCAAATCGTTGACGCTTCGATCTCGTTCCCGGTCCTACATCGACCACAACTTTTTTCCCTTTCTCAAGCTGAGAGAAGAGAACGCCGAAAACCGGATAGGTAAACTCTAAAAAAGGAAAATTATTCCTTTTTCTGGTCGCAAAAACGTTGCTTGCTTCTTTTAAGAGACCCAAGCCAAGCGTGCTGTAATCATTGTTTGCTTTGTCGTATAAAATCGGCACACTCATATTGCAGTCACCCTCCATCTTGGCGTAATCGTCATTTGTGTGATTTGAGTTGTGAACGAAATCGTGTTTGTTCCCGGTCGTAACTCGGGGACATGGTAGCCATCACTTTGCATCAAGATCGCACTTGAGATATTGGCTATGCCATCCCGATAAGCCGTTCCTAGCTCGCTGTCGATCGTAATCATGCCAGCACCGGCAGCTCTTAGGATTCGAAACTGGCGACCATTAATGGTCAAGGTCGCATCTGCTGTACCGCTATATCTAAATTGGACCAATGGCAACGAATTGATTGTTTCCGGATTCTCTAATGTGCGCCCAGATATGTGAGCAGCTGCCTTTTGGCCATCTAGTCGATACATCACTGGCTTACACCGGAACGGCAATGCCACGTCAAAATGATCACGCCAGCGATCGAGAATTCGAACTTGTGAATGAAAGATACCTTCGTAGAAGTATTCCGGATCCTCAGAAAAAAGAAGCCGACTGTATCGCTTTGGTTCCTTCAGCCAGTGAGTAATTTCTCTGACTTGCTGGAAAAGCGACTTGTCTGCTTCTTTTCTAAGTTCCATTGGAAATGTTTTGATGATATCTTTTTCTCGTTCATTGTCGTAAATGATTGCGCCTTGTCGGCCATCCACCTCGTCAAAACGCAAGTCTGATTCAGGAATCGTCAACTCCATCTCATTTAGGAGATAGAGGTTCTTGGCGGTTGATCTCTGGCCATTAAATTCAAAATACGGTTCATTCGTCATTCTAATGACCTCCTTATCTCGTCTGCAGTTTGTTGGGCAATATCTTGTGTTAGTTCTGCTACATCTTGATCGTTACGAATGGTAATCTCGTCAAAATGAATGTCGATGTGCGTTGTATTATGGATCGTTTGGTTGGTTGTTCTCGATTCACTCTTCGCAACTGGTAAAGATAAGCCAAAGCCAGCGTTACCAGCAATGGCCACTGACTCGGCTTGGATATTCGGCAAAACAAGTTGTGCGCCCAAATCCTCAATGGCATCTAACGCAAAATGCTTGAAACGCTCAATCCCTTCACCAATTCCGGCAGGGATCCATCGCCCCACATCCATCATCATCACTTTTGAAGGTGAGTTGATATCCAAGGCTCTCTGCATCGTTTGGGCTACCTGATTGGCGATCGTTGCGGCAGTATTCAACACCTGTGCTTGACCAGCCACCAATCCATTGTTTAACCCAATCATGGAATTTTGTCCGATGCGATAAAACTGATCAGGTAAATGGTTCATCTGGTCAGGCATACGCTGAGCACCATCACGGATTGTGTCGTTCGCATCTCGCATCCCCTCACGATAAGCCTGATTGGATTCACGCATAGCCGCAATCGCAATTCTTGGCATGTTTTGCAAGATTCGATCAACATCACGATTCATTTTCTCAAATTCCTTGACGACATCTTCGGCAGCCTTCTTAGACTTCTTGACCATCTCGTCTGTCATTTTGGCAATTGAACTCAACACTTTAGAAGAATTCTGATCAATCCCCTGAGCGATTCCTTCCATCATCGGCTTGCCGATTTGTTTGCCCATCTGATTGGCATTTAATTCCTTATCTAATAAGGACATCAGCTTCTTGGCCAGCTGTACGATCGCTCGTTCAGGTGCGCTGCCATTTTGTTCGATCCCTTGGGCAAGACCGGTCGTAATGTTGCCACCGTATTCTCGGTAAACACCGGACGGTGAATTGATATCATTTTCCTTACGGAAAGCCTTGTTTGCCAACTCAGCCATCTGTTTCGTGGCGTTTTCGACTTGTGGTGCAGATTGATCAATTCCTCCAGCTGCACCTTCCCCAATATTTACACCGAATCCTTTAAACGTTTCTGGATCCATTTCTTTTTCAAAGACTTCTCGTGGCACACCAGACAATTCGGCGGTACTTGCCTGAACAGCTTCTTTACTACGATCGATTCCTTCGGCATATCCTTTCCCCGGCGTCTCTCCGTGAGCGACAAAAACATCTTGATCAATCACTTCACCAAATAACTTCTCTGGCGTTTCGGCTAGTTCTTTCGACGCATCTTCGACAGGTTGGATCCCTGCCAAAATGCCGTCTGACGTCCCCTTAGCAAGTGGATCAGTAATTTCTGCGTAATTGGTATTAGCGATCGTTTCTTCAATCACTTGTCCCGGAACTTGTGCGATATTCTCTGCTACTTCTGCAACTTGTTCTTCGCCTTCTTTTATTCCTTCTGCAGTTTCTTCAGGCACTTTTTTACCAACAGAGGTTAAATCTGCTTTATCCAATTCTTCCCGAAGAGTACCTACAGAAACATTGGCTAACTCCCGTGAAGCGAGTCGCACATCTTCTTCCCCAAGGCCATGGGTTTTGGCGAACTGTTTCGGTGCATTTTCGCCTATTTTGGCGTATTCCTCTAACAGCTTCGACATTTCCTCTTCAGAAGCATTGACCATGTCTGCAGCCAAAGCACGCATCTCCGGTGTGCCTTCTGCCATCTTCTCAAGCAATCCTGTATCCATGCCATCCCCGGCACGCGCCCATAGTTTCTCCATATTGTCGGCATGTTGTGCTTGATAGGTGAGGTGATCTTTCAGGTGTTGCCTAGCCTGCCCCATACCGTATTCGACTTTTTCAGGCACATCTTTGAAAACATCCTCATTCTTCTTTTGAAAACTATCTAGCTGACTATTTAATTCGTCGACTACTGCCTTTTGACTGTCACTCAAATTTGCATAAGAAACGATCATCATTTCGTTTGCTGCTGCGGTAGCCTCAGATGTTTCTTGCCTTTTCGCTTGCTCTTCATCCGAAAGACGGTCTTTTTCGGCATAGATTCCTTCAAGATTTCCCATAGCCTCGGCTTCTTTGGCGTCCAATTCTGCTAGGGATTCTTGCACAGCTTTTTTACCATCGACACCTGAAACAGAAGCCTCATATTCAAGCATCGCTCGTTCTTTCGCAACTTCCTTAAGGGTCGTCTCATAATCAGCCGCTTCTTGTGTCAGTTGATTTTGACGTTCCACCAAGCTATTGACTTCTTCCATACCTTTAGAAGCTTCAATTCGTTTTTGAATTTCTTCGGTTGTGGCATTTAACAAACCTGATTCTTCATCATAGGCAAGATTCAACCCAGTAACTGAACTATTTAACTCTTCAACAGTATCAGCCATCAATTGCTTTTCAGCAGCTGACTTCCCTTCTATTGCGGTCAATCGTTCTAATTCTGCAGCTAGGTCTTTGTTTCGTTCGGCATTGGAATCAATGACCTTTACTTGTGCTTCAAATGCTTTTGCATTGGATTCCGTTGCATCATTTAGGCCATCAAATTCATCACCTAAACCATCAATTTCACTTGCCAATTCTTTGGCTGCTTTTCGATTATCATTCCATTTTTTGGTTAACCACGCTGCTCCACCAGCAAGCAAGGTTAATGTCCCTCCAAGCGGATTCATAACCATTTTTAGCGCCATCTTCGCCGCAGTAAGGGCTCCGGTAGCCAATGTATAAGCTTTGGTTCCAGCAGCCGACCCTGCCATAAGAGCCTTTGTTTTGGCTGTTTCACTTAAATGTGTTTTCTCCGCAACAGTTAAGGTTTTAGTAACTGCAGCCGCAGCTGTCTTAGCACCTGTTAAGGTTTTGATTGACGCAATAAAACCACGAGTGTACAATTCTGCTTTCTTGATGACCATATAACCAGCGATTGCTGTGGTTACCCCAATAATCGCTGGCGCCAAAACCACTGATGATTCTTTGAGATCGATAATCCCACCAACCATCGTATCGATAGCTGAAACAACTGGTGGAATCACACCTGCTACACCGTTTAACACACCTTCAAAGGTTTTCCCAAACCCTTGGACATTTTCTTTCATGGATCCAAAGCGAGTTTCTCCAAATGCTTCATCAGTAGATTGAATAATGCTTGCGGTTCCCCTTGCAGTAGCGGTGGCCATGTTCGCAAATGAGCCTTTCCACGTATCTCCTGCTTGTTGAGCCATCCCGGTAACAGAAGCGAGTTCATTACCGCCTTCACGCATCGCATGCTCCACAGCATCGAAGAACTCGTTTGCTCCCATCTCGCCATCGCGCATAGCATCTCTAACTTCGCCAACACTGCGACCTGTGGCATCGGCATAGATTTCCCACGGATCAACACCACGACGAACCATGCGGTCCATTTGTGCCATATTGACCGTGCCTGTCGCACGCATTTGGATCATCGCATCCATTACGTTATCCATCGCATCAGCAGATCCATCACCATAGAAGGCGACCGCATCACCCCAAACCTTGTAGCTTTCCGTCGATTTCTCAAGGTCTTTGTTTTGCATGACCAATCGTTGCACCGTCTGAGCGGCACTATCCAGCATGTAGTTCGTTCCTACTACCGCATCTCGCACACCTTCCATGCCCTCAGCCGCTTCTTCTGAGCTGCCAGTCAATCGCGTCATGGTGTTCTCGAAGTTGTTCAGTGTATCAATACGACCAAATGCACTGTCCAACGAACCTTTGGCCATGGATAAGGCAGTTGTGGCACCTTTGGTGATTAGCATCGCTGCACTTAACTGTCCAATCGTTCCGGTCAGTTTTTGTGCTTTTGGCTCAGGAATATGAAAGGCATTGCCCGTTTGATTTCCTACTTGTTCCGCACGATCTCCGAGATCCCCAAGATCCTTTTTCATGATAGCAACTGCATCTGCAATCGATCGTGCGCCATCTTTTCCTGCAGCCTCTAAGTGTCGAGACAAGCTATTTCCAGCTGCTGTTGCCGCCAAATTTACTTCGGGCACCATTTTAGCAGAGGATTGTTTGATCGCATCCATCGACGCGGTGGCATGTTTCGACCCGATAATAAAAGGCTCGCTGATAGCCCCACCAAGACCTGGCATGGCTATTTCTACTGAACCAACCATATTCGATACAGAATTAGTGATCCCATCTGTGGAATTACTTGCATCTTTGGCACCTGATTCAAACCCTTTGGCTATTGAATTGGACGCTCGAGTCGCATGAGCTTCAACAGCGCCACTCATCTCTCCTGTTGCGTTTGAGATCTTGTACGTTGACGCTTCAGAATCTTTCGCAGCACTTAAGAAGGTTTCACTAATGCTACGCCCCATAAGTGGCGCAGAAGATTCGACAGATGACGCTAGTTCTGCGACAGTCTTCGCTACGCTATCAGTTGCTTGGTTCGCTCCCTTAGACCCAGAATCAAAGTTATCACCGATCGACTTTCCTGCTTTCGCTGTTGAGGTTTCAGTCGTCTTGCCTAAATCTGAAACAGTCTTTTCTACCGAATCCACCGCTTTATTAGCGGACTTGGCACCTGATTCAGTGTTTGTTCCTATATCAGAACCGACTTTTTTCATCACATCATCGGCATTTTTACCCAATCGAGAAAAGCCTTGTTCGACCGTGTCGATCTCTTTTGTGACCTGTTTCCCATTGACGATTATGTCGATCGTTACCTTGCCATCACTTCTGCTCATCTTCTTCACCTTCTTTCGGTAGTGCATAGAGTTTCTTCAATTTTCGAAGCTCATCCTTTGCTTCTTTGTTTCCTTTTCCTGTTGGCATTTTTTTCGTTCGAATGGAAATGATTTGACGGAATCTTGTTTCATCTGGCAATCCACCAAACAAAGCAATAAATTTTTCCCATCTCATTTTTCCTCGCTGATCAAACAGATCAATTCCGTATGCTTGGTAAAAGGCTGCGTAAATATTCGGCGCATCGTAATCAAAAGAAAATTGCTGGTCCGCAATCTCTTTCATTTTTGGTTTTAGTTTGTTACCTTTCTTGTCGTATCGTGGTTTTGGCTTTTCCCAAATATCAAACGCCTCCAAGATCGACAAAAAAATCGTATTTTGTGTTTCGATGTCATATAAAAATGAAACACCCAGCAACAGATTGATGCCTAAAAGGATTTTTTCTGGCTCCGATAGCCCCGGGTCTTTTAATAAATCGAAAAGGCGAAGTACCGTATCGAAAGAAAGATCGATCGGATAACTAACACCTTCGATTTCCACCGTGTCTTCTAATCGATACTGCAGTTTCATCGTTCTAACCTTCTAAGTAGTGCTGCATTTTATCAAAGTACTGTTGCTTACGCCCGCCAATTTCTTCACTGACTGCGGAACAAATCTCCATGTAGTATTCAGAAATCAACATATAGTCAGGCGAAAGCTCGAATAACTTGTCAAATGCGCCGGGACCCAAAAGATCATCAATCACTTTTTCTAATGCTTCGTGTGCATTTCTTTTTGCTGTTTCTGGTTTTATCTGTTCTTTTTCCAACTTTTTCGTGATTTTAGAGGATTTTTCCGCATATCCTGCAACTAATTTCCAAAATGATTCTGCACCTTTTTCTGATGTGTCGATGTGGAATGTATGTTCGCCAATTTCAATTGGCATTTGGGTTGTTTTCACCGGGATTTTTACCATGTTTGTTTCCTCCATTCGATTGTATGTAAAAAAGAGAAGCGCTAAACGCTCCTCTTACTTGGCTTCTTCTTTTTTGCTTGCTTTATTGTTAACTGGTGCAGAATTTAACGCTGCATCTGCGTTACTAGATCCCGGAACCCCTTCGGTTGGTGTTGCGTCAAAGGTAATCGTACAAGAAAAGTCCTCGGTCGTATCTGCTGCACCAGATCCTGCCACGATGTCCGTCACTGTCGCATGGCCAGTCCATTGTTTCGTCTTGTCAGCACTTACCACTCGATGCCAAACTTTTCGTCCAACACCCGTTTTGTATTTCATATCTGCGACAATTTTCTGCGCTGGATCTTCAGAATCGTAATCTCCGCTGACATTGTAGGCACCAGATACACGGTTAACCAAGTTTGTTGTCACGCCATTGTAGTAAGACTTTTCTTCTGTAGCCTCCGTACTTGCGTCCGAAATGTCTTCAATTCCGTCAGCCAATTCTACCCACGCTGATTCCGTAGGTGCTGTGTTGATACTCGTAAATGGCGCGATAAAATGGCCACGCTCACTGTTTACATTTTTCATTTAGTCTTCACTCTCCTGTGGTTTATTTTTAAAATATAGTTTTGCTTGGACGACTAATCGATAATAGAAGAACTTTTGATCATCTTGCCCAAGCAAAAAGGGTTCATTGGAAATTGTCAAATCCATGAATTGATAAGAACCATCTTCAGATGGGATAGATTTCACATTTTCTAAAATCTCAGAAAGCTGATAGATGACGCGGTCGCCAGAAAAATCTTTTGTCTTGAACCGGAATTCAAACGGCAATTCCTTGACCTTGTCCCCATTCATGTACGATTTGACTGTTCGGCCTCCCGGTAGTGGTGCCAACCGGATTGACTCCTCCTGATCGATGGCTTGGATGATTACTGGCACATCGATTTTACTAGCTACTTCCTGTAGCCGATCAATAAAATCCATTATAGTTTCGCTCCAATCTTAAATGCCTGTAACCAATCACTTATGAATAGCGGTTTCGCTGCTTCATCCCAAAATGGACCAGTTCCGGGCTGCTTATTGACAAATGGGATCCATACACCAGTTACCGGATGCTTCCGGCCGCCATAATACTGCGGACCGGCATATGGCGCATCAAATATCAGCTGACTTCCCCGACCAGATACATGGCCAGTGTCACGCAAATGCATCGTGTCCCATGGCACCACAGTTTCATTCATGGTTTGTAGCATCCGGTTGGCCATGTTCAACTGACCTAGTCCCAAGTTATCTTCACTGAGCTTTGACCGGACACCACCTAGATCAATTTCAATTTTGATCCCACTCATCAGGCCACCTCAATTTCATAACCGAAAGGATCAGGTGAATCAGCATTCAGCGGTACAACTTTTGCGATCGTGTACTGTTTGCCAAAAATCTCAATTTGATCTGCAACTGAAAACTCCGGTAATGGTCCAGTGTATTTCTTCACCATAGAGATCAATGCATTGGGTGTTTGTACTTTCCCATCAACATCCCTCGGCTCAAACTTGACTGTGTCATCAAAGCGGACATGCTCAATCACAAGCTCATCCTCAAGAATGGGCTCACCTCTTGGGGTTACACCAATTTTCTTCCGATAGATCATTGTATGCGGAAAAAATCGTTTAGGTGGCATTCTCATCGACTCACCCCACGATATAGTAGACCGGTTCCTGACAACTGCAGCATAGCGTCTCCTGATAGCAGCGGCGTTTCGTTCGTTGAGGAAGAACCACCCTTACTTTTAGAAACGCTCATGCGGCCAATAGACCAACTGTCCGGCTCCTGCATGCCAAATGAGGTAGTGGCATTTGCTTCATGCATGTACTCGATTTGATAGGCAACAGCCAACTTAAAAGCGTTGCGACGCAATGGAATATCTGATTCAAGATCGTTGCGCTGATAGAAGCGTCTGGTTTGGATGTCCAATAAGGCACTGGCTTTTCTCAGAAGCTTCCGGAAGTCTTTTTCAGTCAGTTCCGTGTCACGATCCACGAGTCGTTTGTACTCTCTAAAAGATAGGTAGCCACATTGCTCGTTACTTTCCGGATCGTCAAAGATTTCATTCAACGGCTTACGACGTATTCGTTCCATGGTTTCACCTCCATGAAAAAAGAGAGTGGTTATTCACTCTCTTTTAACAACTCGATTAGTTCTGGTTTCTTAGCAGTAGAGGAATACTCGATGCCTAAGCGATCTAGCTCAGCTTTCAACTCATCAACTTTCATATCGTCGATGTCGATTGACTTACCTTTTACGCCAGACTTCCCCGGTTCTTCCGGGGTCATGCTTTTGGGTCATCATAAGAGATATAGATTGCTGGACGTGCTTTCTTAAGGACCAAGCAATCGTAATAATCCAATCCTTTGATGGTGTCACGGTAACCGCCACGATCCTGGTCTGCAGGAACTAAATCGATCGTATTGTACTTCTCAATCGGCTTAGCAACGGTGATAGGTGTCATAATGAAGTTAATATGCTTGTCTTCATCGACCTGCAAACGATTCTTAGCAACCTTTTGAATGATGATATTCGTGCCGTCCAGCATTTCAACACGTCGATCGATACCGTTGAATTGAACAGTATTGGTAGTAAAAGTCTTAGAGACGCCATCTGCATTCTTCAATGCTTTGTATGCATCACTAGACATAAACGCCACAAACTGACCAATGACTTCTGTATCAGTCATGTACGCCTCAGCATCATCGAAACTATCTAAAATGTTAGATTTAGTGATTGTTTCTTTGACCGTTTTTCCTTTGTAAACATTGTCAGAAGTGTCAAATCCAGCTTCAAGTAAACGAGCAACAGCGGTTTGATCTTTCTCAGGAATCGTAACTAATCGAGTGTGCTCTTCAATGACAGCACCTACTTGATACGCTGCATTTTCCGATTGATCCAAGCGATCCATATCGTAGCCCATCCAACGTTCCTTTTCCAATTTTAAAGTTGATTTCTCAACTGAGATATTGTTCCGTTCATTTTCTTTATTACGCTTATAATCAGCAGCAGTAAATCCTTGCATTTCATTTACACGTACTTCATGAGTCCCCACAAAATCCTCTTCTGTGATATCTTTTGCCCCTTGCGTTAATACTTCCCATACTTGCGACTCGGCAGCAAATTCCTTGTCGATTTTCGCTAAATCTTTACTGTCTAAAATTACTGGCATTTAAACCACTCTCCTAATTATTTTTTGTTTTTGCGATATTCTCGGCTAGAGTATCTTTCCAGCTTTTTTCTTTAGGTGGTTCGCCGCCACCTGTATTCCCAGCAGCCACAAATTGCTTTTTCTTTGGCTGAGGTGTAGGATCATTCGTTTGAAACAAATAGCCTTCATCTTTTTTCAATGTGGCTACTTTTTCATCTAATCCTTTGACACCTTCGTCAGTCATTTCCAACTCATCTGTCTTCAACAAAGCTTTCACAGCCGTAATGTTCTTAGCTCCAGCTTGTGTTAAAGCTAATTCAATCGCAGCGTTCTTACGATCTGCTAATCGTTCAGCAGTCACAGTTTCTAACTGATTTTTATAGTCATCAATTTGCTTTTGCAAATCTTCGTTGCCGCTGTTCGATGCTTTCAACTGCTCAACAAGTGCATTTGCGGCAGTCAAATCCTCATTTGCCGTTTTCAGCTTTTGAGACTTATCGTTAAAATCAGCCTTTGGCACTGCATTCTTAGGAAATTCTGACTTGATTTCCTTTGTTGCCCCGTCTAAATCAAACTTCCCATCCTCTCCGACGTGTTTTGACAAAATTTCTTTGATCCATTCCATAATTCATTCTCCGTTCCTTTTTATTCTGGTTGGTACCAGTTAGAGTGCGAGTTATACCGCTCACTCGGTAAATCGAATAGTTTTATGTCATGTTCAGGACAAAATAAATAGCCATCGCTATGATGACTCTAATTCCAGTATATTTTTTATTTAACTTTTATTTATTTTCGTATATCATTTAGGTATAGTGAAAAAAGGACGGTGAGACTGTGATTACCTATGTTTACAACATTTCTTTAGTATTAGATGATAAACAAAATTATGAGAGTCTATATAATTATTTAGATTCTTTCGGGGACGATTATTTCGCCATAACAAAAACGAGTTTCATAATTGCTACGTCTCTTAGAGTAAATGACCTAAAGAGCCAGCTTGTTAGCAAGACAAATAAGACTGATAAAATATACATTTTTTCCTTATCAAAAGGATTTGTAACTTGGCACGGATTAGATGATTCAGAAGAAGCATTGCAATTAATACTTTCAAAAAACACATACAGATGATAAGCTTCCACAATTACTTTTCAGTTTTTGAGTTTAGGTATAGACTTGTTCTCTTGAATAATCTCGGCGTAACAATTGATCATGCTCATTGATAAATATTCGCAATGCTCCTTGTCGTCGTCTGATCAGCTGTTTGAAATGCTGGACATCTTCTTTATTTTCAATCGTTATTGCGGCATTCAGTTGTCTTTTGGCACGACGAATAGCGACTTCCATGCGTCGCTGTTTGGCAACCAAGTCCGCATTGTCAATCGCTTGCTTTGGATCATACTGTTTCATATGAACATCAAGATCCGGATCATAAATTTGAATGTACAATCGATGCCGGCAGTTTATCCCCTGTGTGCCGTCAGGTTCACCGTATCCATAATCATAGATGGATGGAATGTGCCGTAATTCTTCTGGTGCATCTTCTGTACGGACAAGTAGCACCCATCCCCCTTGGATGTGAGCACAGTGTGGTCGAGCAGCCATATGGCTACTCATGAGTGCAGTAACTATGCCATGTTCTAGCCCTCGTTTAAGTCTCAGATCCTGATAGACTCTGTGAGTTGTGGCTTTCAAAACCATCCGTACGTAACGCTCAAGACTCCATTCACGCCCTGCCTTGTCGACAAAGGTCGTCATCACCCCTTTTTCCACCATCGCATAGATTGATTCTCTAAGTGCCTGCTGTGGCGTTTTAGCACCACCGATGATTTTAGCCACTGTATCGTTTAAAACTTGCTGATACATCTTAGCTAGTCGATTGTCAGGGTAATTGGTATCAATCAGCGTCTGATTGACATGGTTGTCGAGATCTCGCCATTGCTGATTAAAATACGACTCCATCACGTTGTCGATCTCAGTTCGTGGTGGCGGTTCTTTTCCTGTTTGCTTTGTCAAATCCTTGTCGATGTCCGAAACGACTTCAAACCCCATATCCACAATGATTTTACGTAGCTGATCATAGGAATACTGACTTGTTTCATTGACCAGCTGCTGCAATGATTGTTGACTCAACAAATTTAATTGCTGCATCTTTTCAATCTTCCACCGGAATGCGTTATCTTCTGTGAGCGGTGTTCTAGTTGGCTTGTTCAACTGACGGACAAGCATCTTCATGATTTCATCTTCCATCGCCATATAAGCATCTTGGACGTATGAAGCTTCGATTTCCAACTGCTTTGATGTAATTGTCATTCAATCACTCCTCAAAGTCTTCGTATCCAGAATCCCGTATTTTCCCAGTAGTTTCATCGACCACATCCAATTGTGCTTGTCGGTAAAGATCTTTTGCCTTACTTTCAGGCAACTTCATTATTTTAGCTAAAGTTAACCATCCGGGAATCAGCCCATCATTTTTCAATTCACGATAATAATCAGATTCTGACTTTTTATCTAAGAAGATGCCATCATCAAAGTTAACGCCAATGTCCTCACGATTTGGAGATTCTCCACTAAACAATGGTTTCCCATCAACTTCTGTGGCCCGGCCAAGCTCACACAACGCCAGCACAACATCCCGAATGAATTCCTCCAATTCGGTGGTTTGTTGGTTTCTAGATTGGTACGTCTGCGAGTTCTCACTGATTACCTCGGTTGCAGTCTTATTCGTAGTACGTACACCAGCACCATCGAAAACGAACGTACCCGTGGAAAGCCCAACTTCCATTTCTAGAAGTCGCAATCGGTGATTGATCGCCCCGATGTACTGTTCTGTTCGAATATCATGCGTTAAATCAGTAATTTTAAATTCATCAGGGTTCGTACCAGGGACAATGACATAGAAGTCATCATCTTTATCAAATGTTAATTTCGTTTCGCCTGTTCCCTTGTCAGGAATTCCACTTAGCATAGATTCAGGAAAGGCCGCTCTTCTCTTGCCCACGTCAATTTCATGATCAAACGCATCCAACGCTTTGTTTAGTCGATCCAGCGTTCGCTTACAGTTGTCGTAAACACCCACACCAAGCGGAGAATATGGGTTGATATTGTTAAAACCTGCTGTCTTAAAATAAGAGAAGATTGGACGTTCAATTTCTTCACCATGAACAGCCGCCTCAAATTCTTCATACTGCTTTAATGTATTTAAAGATACTTGAATCCCCAACACATTAGATTTTTCACTTTCGTATAGTTCCATAGAGACCCAATACTCGCCATCGATCCACTCATGGAATTCTAACAAGGTATAATAGAACGTTTTGTTCCCTTGGGTTTTGATCGTTTTAAATGCCATTGCACACTGACTGATCTTATTTGTACTGCTTTCCAATGGAAAGAAGGCATCCGGGAGCGCCCATGAAAATTCCACTTTTCCCGATTGATCATTGAAATAAGGTCGCACAACTAAGCCTCCTAGCGCCATTGCTGGTTCAAGATACTTACTGAGATTACGCTTGAAGTCATTATGTTGAAACACAGATTCGATCCAAGCACTGGCTTCATCATATTTTTTCGATTTATCCTCTTTTCCGATCGTGATTTCTGCCTGTTCATTGAACATCACTTTCGCGTACTCAGAAGCAACTTTGCGGGCCATATTAATATTCGCTTTCTTTCGTTGACCAGAATCACAATGGGTGTACCCTTGGTAATAAAGTAAGCTGCTTTGAATACGATCATACTCTTCATGACTCATTTGAATCTTTGGATGATCCAAAATACTTTGTAGCTCTTTTTTCGCTCCTATCGCAACCGCCCCCTTTCCAAATACTCTTTTTATTGACTGCCAAAATGACACTGGACCACCTCCTATTAGAGAACATAACGTTTCGTAAAGTAATTAATTGCGTACCGACATTCATCCAGAGCATGGTTGTTTTTATCAACCGGGTAGCCATTATCATTACGAACATACATCCCTAACTCCTTGATAAAATAATAATGCCCATATTTGCCTTCATGATCGTAAAGAAAAAAGCGTCCTTTAGAAAAGGCGCTTTGCATACGTTCGATACCTATTTCAATTTTGGTTCCATTGCTGGTAACTTTGTCTTTTGAGTTGTTGTCTGCTTTTGTGGTAACAATCCCCAAGACACGTAATTCCTCACTCAATGACTTACAGGCTGGATCGACAAAGAATTTGGAATGCTTTGGCAGCCATGACCATTCTTGATAACACCACTCTTTAAACAACTTTATCTCTTTGGCATACTCGCTCATCGCTTTTGTGACACCAGTATCGGCTCCACTATGATAAAAGTTGGCCATTCGATAGAGATAATACTTTCCATCTTTCCATGTAACGAGGTTTAACGAACAAGTTGTCGCATCGCTTTGACCACCATCGGCACTGAAAAACACTTCTACAGGCTTGCCTATGATTTCATTTGTCATATGGGTATCTTTATTAAACATTGAATAGATAACACCTTCAGGCATCACTCGATCACCTAGCCAATCTCGTTTGTAGAGATAGTCAGAGACTTTGCACTCTTCTTCCCATTCTTTCAAAGACTGTTTTGTCAAAATAGGATTATCTTGTGGTCGCCAATGTCGGAACTTAAAGGATCCTGTTTTAATGAATGGTTTTAGCGTCTCTAAATTGGGATGATTGGGCGCTGGCGGATTCTGCTCAGCTAGATGATAACGAAAGCTAGATGCCTTGGTTCGGCGAAACGCCTCCTCTATTACCGCTTTATTAAGTAGATTGAACTCTAAGAAAGTGACCGTTCCAAAAGACATTCCAGTGATGGCTCCGACAGCATTGACTTTCCCGCCACCTTTGTAGTAGATTCGCTTTTCCCCTGTGGGAAGATTGATCCATAAGTGGTCGCCATGCTCATCGTGTCGAATCTCTGCACAGCTTGCAAAGATATGTTCAAGTCCAAACCCTTCGCAATCCATAAACATTCTGTAGGCTTGTTCTTGGTTATAAGCGAGTACAAGATGATTCGTATCGGGATGTCCTGCGTAGATTAACGCCATCTTCTGCACATCTGACATCGTCTTGCCTGAACGAATCGTTCCCTCGTTCAATTCCATCCGAATCCCTTTGAGTGGTTGAAAAATATTTTCTTGTTGCTTAGTCGATAACTTCAACTGACTCATCTCGTCCACTCTCCTCATCTTCTTCTATTGGACCAATAAGCGCCTGGCCAATATCAATAAGGCCTTGTACTTTACTCTGTTCACCTTGTTTAATCACAAGTTTAGCAGCTTTGTTTTCAAGGATATCAGCTTCGAAAGTCATCTTCCGTTTTTGTTCTTCCATCAGAGTAACTTTCCTACCAGATAAGGATAATTCATTAAGCTGTTTAATTGCTTTTGTCAATTGAGCGCTAACTCGTGTCAAAGCTTCCTCAATGGAGAGTAAATCATCTATCTTACGAAAAGAATGTTCTTTCATCTCGGTCAATACTAAATCAGGCACCTCAACTTGTATTTTTTGTCCCGATTTTTTGGATTCAACCAAGGTTTTGCGCCCTCGCAACTCAAAAAGCTGTTCTGTCTCTTTCTCAGTCAAGCCAGCTTCTGCATCGGCTATTCTTTTCATCATTCGACGTTGTCGAATTTTTAAAAGACGAATTTCATCCGACATAATGAAAAAAGGATCATCATCTAAATTTGAATAAAGATCCTTTTCTTCTTCAGTTAGATATTCAGCAAAGATAGTTTCATACTCGCCTGTTTTTAGCGCATTTTTGTTTCCTACAGGTGCTGCTGCTCGACTATTCCCCCTGTTACCTTCTGCATTTTTATTTCCCGGTGGCGCACCGCCTCGATTGGTAACGTTACTTTTGCCATCGGTAACATTACCTTTCAATTCTTCGGTCCATTTATCTATTGATTTCCACTTTCGAATTTGCGAATCAGAAACGCCTAGCTCTTCTGCAATTTCTTTCAAAAGCTTTTGTCCACTAGATTTTAGCCATATTTCTTTTGCTTCATTTCTTCTTGGATCTCGTTGCCTAGCCATTCATATGCACCACCTCACGATCGCTATTTTAGTTGAGTTTTGTTTCTATAATTTCTTATAGCAAATCCATTAATCTTAAATCTTTCTTCAAAAGGAAGAAGTCCCGTTTAGCCTTTTCAAAATACTTTGTATATTCTTCATTTCTTTCCGGCTCAAGAATTGTTCTTTCCGAATAGTTTTTAGTGAGAGTTGTGTTCTCTTTTTTATTTACAAAATGAGTAATTAAATGTAGATGTTTAGAGTTATCCATTCCCTCTATCAACAAAAAATAATATGTATAATATATTTGATTTTCTTCATCACTATATATTGAATACAATGTAGTAAAACCTGAAGAAGTAACAAATCTATTACTGTTTTTATTTTTTTCCGAAGATACATCTTCAAGCAGACGATTTGTAGGCGCTTCAGAAATTTTTTTATACTCACCAGAATGGTAAGAAATTAATGTCGTCCTATCAATCGAACCTCTTGATCTTACTATTCTTGGTAAGGTTGCCTTTATTTCTTCTCCATCTAAAATAATAGGATCCACATAATCGTTCGTCGTAAGTATTTCGTATGAAAGTTTTTCAAGCGGCTGGCTAGAGATATAACTTACTCGAGCTAAGCCCAAAGATAAAACAGAAATACCTATTGGCAGTATTTTAAAAACTAATCCTCCCCACCTAAATGACTTCATCCATATTTTAATTTTTTCCACAGTAAAGCGCCTCCTTACTTAGTTATGTTTTTTAATCAGATTGGTAAATAGGGCTCTATCTCTTTAAGCTCACAAGCTTTAATTATTATCCCAAGCCCCATAGGTACATTGGTAATTGCTCCGTAGTTTGTTGGAATAGGTTTTTCTATGATTTTTCCTTCTATACTATGAATAAAAACACTAGAATTAACACCCAGAAACTTTACCTTCAGTCCACCTAAAACGATATCGTTACCATGAAATTGTGTTCCTTTATCGTATAGAAAAATTGGTGACCCACTTGATCCTGGGTATATCTGACAATCTATAACAAAAATTGGTTTTCCCTCATAGTCTAATTTGTAATCGGTAGCTGTGATCCCTCTTCTCACTAAAGGCCTAATATTGACTTGATCCCACAGTCCGTTCGGATACCCAACAGCAATAACGTCTTCAATCGAGCTAAGCTGTTTTATCTCTGAATCAGTCGGTATATCTGCCTCACTTACAAAGGTCACTAAGGGGGATATCCCCATTTCATTTTGTGCAATTTTAAACAATCCGGGAATTGGTAGTACAGCTAAATCGATATCAGGATTTGGATGAAAGACTACGCTACCTTTCAAAGATTCTATCGGAAACTCGCAAGTTACTATTCCAGACTCACTTTTACACCGCATGTGAATGTTAAGTCTTTCGGCACCTTCAAACATATGGCGATTTGTAACAATCACAGGCTTGAAATTTCCATTCTCGTCTTCTCTCATTTTGTAATAAAATCCCGTACCTACACTGATATCTGTTTGCAGCCTAACTGTACATGAAACTAATTTTTCTGTAGCATCCATACTAATTAATCACTCCTTTTTGTCAATTTTAACAATTAGCGGAGTGAAATAAAACATAATTTAACTTTTTTTTGCTGATATTTCTAACTGAATAATACTTACTAAAGCTAGAAATTTGATAGGATCCATCTTCAGAGACAGTTTGTCTCCTTGTAACTCATATTGTTTTCTAATTCTTTTGAGTGCACCATCCAAGTCCCCAATAAAAATAAGTTCTATAATCTCATTAAAACTGTCCTTTGTTTCAATTGACAATTCCTGCATCGTACCTTCTCTAATTTCATCTGCTTTCAAAGTCTCGCTTGTGATCATGACAATTCCTCCTAAAAATTAAAAAGCCTCTAACTCGAGAGACTTTTATAAAAATCCTTTTACATAAATTCCAATGGAATCATTCAAATTAATGCCAAACCTTATCTCGAAGTTTTGATAAGCTTTCATTTTCTTGTCGAAACTTTTAGCATTTGCAATACAGTCGTAAGCTTTTCTCCACTCAGGATTGTTTTTGATTTTTGTAGCTAATTGTAATGCGTTCATTTGATCAAATCCCTTCGTTTATGTTGGTAACATGTTAACTCTGATAAGCAGATCATGTGTTAAAAGGATTGATTAGTATCTTATGATTTTGATGTGAAACCAAGAGAAAAAGACAGCACGAGCGAATTTTGAAATGAGATGATCCACCTCTTCCAAAAAATTGTGCTGTCTTTCTAGTCAAGTTAAGAAGAATAAGCGACGAGGGGACTATGCCCCCTTTCGATTTTTGGATTGTTGTGAGTAGTCCAAAACCAGCTCTCCGTTTCTTCTACGCTATTACTATAACCCGTTTAAATCAAGAAATATACACAGGCTTTGAGGTCGCATTTTGTGGCAATGTCAAAACAAGCTCAACTGATCTTGGTCTGCTGAGTAGTAGTCCATTTCTTCTTGCTTCTTCAAGCGTTCCTCTCGCCGTGATTCATACTCATCAACAAATGACAATGTCTTTCGAATCTCAGTATGCCGCTTTCTTATATAAGATACACTGTAGCCTGTCTCATCTGATATATCGTAAACATCCATGTCATCGATATACTTTAACTTTACAATCTGATTGTCTGCTCCACTGAACGAGTCAATCAATTCCATCAGTTCAATTTTATCTTTTTCGAGCAGTTCCAGTTCATCCTCTATGATTCTGATGCTTTCTTCCAACGATGATGATCTTGAATTTTTTTCAAGGCGCACGTTTGCCAAGTCACCGTTGACCCATCGATCTAATTCCAACCTACTCTTGTTAAGATTCCATTTCATGAAGAGAATTTGCTCTTCTAGGTCTTGATAATTTTTAAGCCACTGAAATCTCACAAACGCCACCCCTTTTATGGTAAAATAATCATGTCAGTGGTCACTTACCCTCAGGGGAGTGGCTTTTTTTATTTCTTTTTTGCGGTTCCGTTCGCCTCTGCTTTTTGCTGGAGCCGACGTTTTTTCTTTTTCACTTTGGATTTTGTCTTTCCCATTTAAAATTTCTCTCCTAACTCCAATTTGTTTTCTAGCGTGCTAGTGATCGTTTCTAGCGATTTTTTATATTCCTTGACTGTTTGTATATCTGTACCTTCTGCAAGCACGTAGTCACGCTGTATGGCTACGAGAGCTTTCATTAGGTTGCTGTAATGCCCCACAAGTCCTTGCGACTCTCTTTGCGTGCCGTCTTTATCAGTAATCATCAAAATTGCTTCTTGATCGTTTCGTCGTACTTTGTTCACAGTGACTTGGTTTGCATCACTAGTGATTCGATAATCTAAAACCTTCATGTTCAACATTGTATCCCTCCATTCATTTATCGCTGACGATTGCGGAATTAATCTTCGGCCCACAAGTCAGATTTGCCATTCGCAAAATCTATCCTAATTTGCAGTTCGAGCCTAGGCTGCCACTTTGGAATAAAACTCATAGCTTCGTCGTTTTTGACCTTAGGGATATCCATATATGAAGCCACATCGTAAAACTCCCGAAGCTCTTTGTAACATTGACTAAATGCAGTGGATCGAATACTTGCATCACGATAGGCATTTGATTTTTTGCCACCTAATACCTTAATAACAGTTGATGTGACTGCTCCTTTTATTTTCCGGCGCTGACTTGTATTGATTGTCGTCTCTGTTTCAAGACGGTCAAGCCGTTCGTTGACGACTACAAAACCACGTTGGTGCTGCAGAGCTGTTTGTAATAATAATTCCGTATTATCCATGGGTGCTGCATTGTATCGTTTTTCTACATCGATGAAATATTGGCGAGCTTGTCGTCCCTTTTCAGTTCTTTGAATCATTGATACTTCTTTTGCCATATCTAATTTTAAAGCGTGATCAATTGATGGGCGACCTCCTGAAGGTTTTACTCTTTTTTCAGTAAAACTTGTAAAATCAACGTTTTCAATGAATCCATATTGAATCATGTCATTGAACCAATCGTTATACCTTGTTCTCACTCCTAAATACTCATGTAATTCACGACCGTTCACCAAAGTCTCGTTCTGATCGTTCTTGTAGGTTTTAATTAGCTCATTCATCGCTTTTCCTCCTGTTGATATATTTTGCTTTTTGTCTTACACTCCCTTATTCACTTTTTAAAAATAAAAGTGGACATTATTTTAAAAAAAAGGCAAAGTGTTAACATTGCATGTGCTGACAGAGTATTTTTCTGCTATATCGTCGGATTGCCAACCTCTCGTGTACCATTCCCTTGAATACTGGTTCCTCGGTATTTGATTGCGCAATCTGCGTGTTGAATTCTCCAATGACCGTTTTTCCTTTCAAAATGCCCTTTACCTTTTTCAACGTATCCGCTACAACGATAGCAATATCCCGGATATTTATTTCTCAATGTTTCACCCCTAGTTTGTGCTCATTAATTTTTAGGAAAATGTCATTCATCATCCAACGCTTTTTTACACGCAATTACACCAACTACAATGATGGTCACGCAAAAAACAAAGCCTATTACTGAAAGTTCATTCATTCATTTGCCTCCGTTGTTTCAATTTCCTCGAACAAAATAGCATAGTCGTCAATTTCAAGAATATCCGCAATTTCTTGAACACGTCGCAACATAATATTTGCAGTTTTGTTTTTTGCTGCAGTCGTCTTTCCGTTAACAAGATCCGACATTTTAATGTTTTTCTTTTCCATGTGCCATTGTACATTTGTCCAAAAGACCTCAATAACTCCTTTTTTCGCGTTCAAGACCCCACTCCTTCAGTTCTTTCTTAATTGGATCACCATTTCTATTACAGGACGGGCAGCTGTTCGCCACTGCCCGTCCAAATTTGTTCTTGTTCCAAAGGATTCGTTCACCTTTACATTTGCTGCAAATCATACGATCACCTTTTTCAGCCTTATAATCAATTCTAAGTGACTTTAACATTTTCTCGACTTGTTACTCGAATTTGAAACCAAATCAACGTAAGACGCTTAATGTGCGCCGGGAACGTCGATTCTATTATTGTCTTATTGGATAATTGTGATTTTGTTTTTGTTGATTAATTCCGAGAGTGCATCTGAAAGATAATTTTCGATAGACTCTTTTGCATGATATTTCCATAGGCCTCCATCTGCTTCAAAGAGAGCACATTCACCACGGTCGTTGATTCGGAAGATGAACTGACCTTCTGGCTGCTCAACCTCTAAGAAAGTACGATATGGACGCAGGGCTGCTGGGCTTGGCACTCTGCCTTCTGCAACTGTTTTAGCACCTGTTTTCACGGTTGCTGTTTGGGTTACCCCATTATCTGTAACGTCGGCACTATCATCAATCCGAATGGCACTTGCAAAACGTAAAACTGCTTCTGCATCGTCTGTACGGTCAAATAATGACTGGATGTTGATGACAAATCGCTCTTGATCCATAAAACGATCGTATGGGTATTTCTGCAATTCAGCTTGAGCGACAATCAAGCTCTCACGTTTCCGTTCTTCGTTCAATTGGCTGTACACAACGACTCTTGTTGGGCTTTCGACGTGTACGAGAAGTTCATCAGGCTGATCCTTCGATTCTTGATCAAAACAAGATAACAGATACTGAGTTAAGCCCGTAAGTGAGTTGACTTCAAGCTGTGCCGCATAATCTATCGGGAATAAATTACGTAAACTAGCTTTGCTATTATCGTAAAATGTCTGACCATCTACCTCGTATATAACCTCCTGACCTGAACTTAGATCTACTGCGTACTTTAATGCATCTTTGATATTTTCACTCATGGTTGGTTCCTCCAATTTTTTTAGTTTGATTGACGCTTTCTAAAATCAACAAGTTCATTTTCTTTTTTTTCGAGATCAGCAACTGGTTGTCCTGTGTCTAGCTTGACTTCTAGATCGTCCGGATCCATGAACAACTGACCACGTGCACCTGATTTCAGCTCAGCGGCCTCCAATATTCCTGTATCTTGGTTACGTCCAAATAGGACTTTTGTTTCTGTTTCTTCACGAGGTACCAGTTTTGATTTGGTTTGCGTAGCCAACACGAACATATCCCGATCTTTGCTTGGCAAAACATCGATTGTGATTGTGATTGACCGCTTTTTAGTTGGATTGGTATTTCGATCAAGAATGTTCTCGATCACTTTTTCCATCTCGTGTTCAAATTTTTCCTGAACGGATCCTTCATCAATTTTTGATAGATCAAGATCCAATGGTCTCACTTCTTTTTCTGTCATTTTCTTTCTCTCCTTTTAATTTTATATAAAGGCGTTGTGACTCATCCCATAGCTCGTCAGTCGTTGCTTGAATAAAGCTTTTTCCAAAAAAGTCCGCTCGAACGATTTTCTCTGAGATCAGCCAGTGCCGATATAGCAACATAAATACTCTAAATCTTTTTTCGGCTCCTTTACCTTGTGTATCTCCCGTCTCCTTGATATATCCAGTCATTGATTCAAGCGGGAATTTCATCAACTCTTGTTGTTCTTTTGATAAAAGAGTGTAGATCATTTTCACGGGTTTACTAAAATCCCTCTTCGTCTCCTGCATCCGCTAGAAACCTCCTTAGATCTTCCTCTGTGACTTCCGTTTTTTTATTGCCGTAATCTGTAGGTTCTTTAGCCCACTCGGGTAAAGTTTCTTCACGCAAAGTTTTTTTGGAAGACAATGATTTTGAATTCATTTGTGCGACCATCTGATCAAAATTGCGACGCAAGCTGGATGGCGATAAAACAACCTTGTACCAGAAGTCATCTTGCATCGCCCAGACAATCACGTCTTGAACTTCTTTACCTGTTCGCTTGTCCGATTCAATCGTTAAACGAATCGTGTTTGCCCACTCATCTAGATTGGGATCTTTGATGTTGTGATTCTTTTTGATCAGTTTAAACAGTGTCTTTGCGAGAATTTTATTAGGATCATCGTCCGCATAAACGCGCTTTTTGCGTTTGTTGCGAGGACTATTATTATTATTCTTATCCTTCTTCTCTTTCTTCTCTTTCTTATTATTGTTCGGTTGCTGTTCGGATAGTGTTCGGTTGCTGTTCGGTTGCTGTTCGGATAACGATTTACTATAACGCTCAAACCCTTGGTATTCCTCGTAGTTCAGCACTGTAAATAGTGTTCCGTAATCGGTAACTTCAATCTTGATTCGTTTTTCTTTCACCAGTTGATCAATTTTATCTTTGATCGTCGAAATAGAATAAGTTTTAAACGCTCGTTTCTCCATGTAAGCAAGATCATTCTGAAGGTTTCGATATGATCTTAGAAACTGCCCTCTATTCAAATGAATGCCTGCAATATCTGTCCCTTCTTTGGCGTAAACGGCATTTCCATAAATGTAAAAGAAGATTCTAAACTTCACGACATCCGTCCATATTGGGTTTTCAAAGATCTCTCTACTCGTCTGGAAAGCTCCTTTAGCCATAAGGGATCACCACCTAAGCTATATAAACAGGAACGCCAACGAACTTTTGCGTTTCCTCTTTGAATTTTTGTTCATGACTATTTGCATCTGATAAATGCAGCAGCCAAACTTCTCGCAGTCGATCGCTTTTGTTTGATTTGATAAAATCGAGTGTCCGATCAAAATCGAAGTGACTTTCAAGTAACCGTTCCTTGCGTTTGAGATCGAAACCTTTGCTCATTTTCTGATCAACGATATCTTTCGAGTAGTTCGCCTCGACCATCATGTGGGTCACATTTGGGAAACGATACTTTACGTAATAGGAATCCGTGATAAAGATGAGTCGATCGCCTGCAGTATTATCGATTAAAAAACCTGCAGGTTCTCGTACGTCGTGTTGGATCTCAAAAGGTGTGACGTACCAAGTACCTATTTTTTGAGTTTGTTTGTACTGCAGTTCGTTGAATCGATAACCATGGTGGATTTTCAGCTTCAGGACCGGATCGTCAAACATAGCATCTATGGTGCCGTGTGTCGCAAAAATATCAACTGCAGTTTTATCGATTAGACTGCTGATATATTTGCAGTGATCTCGATGCTCATGAGTGATCAGCGCACCTACCACTCTCGAAAAGTTGTGCCTCATTTGCTGCTGAACTTTGCTAAATTGAACCCCACACTCAATGATCAGCTGAGAATGGCCATCATCGATAAGATAGCCATTCCCACTACTTCCTGATCCGAAAACTTTTACTGAAATCAATAGGGATCTTCCTCTCCGAGATCTAACGTCTCTTGGCTAGATTCCTCAATTTCTCCGTCTTCGTTGGCATTGTCATGACGTTCTACAGTCTTCTCATCATCTTCTTTGTGAGGTTCAGGATCTAAGACCTCGCTATTCGCATTCTCAATAATCTCTTTTTCGACCCGATCTGCAACTTCATCAACAACGATAAAGTCAGCGTCAATTTCAGCTGCTTCCTCGGTAGAATAAAGCCCCATGATCATATCCGGGCAATTAAGTCGACCAAAGAATGAAGCTGCTCTGTATCGAATCATCACTTCTGGCATTGTTTTCCATTTCGAACCGTTTTTGTTCACCCATCCTTCGGCACGAGCCATTTCCATGGTGATTTTTGGACCTTTGATCACTCTTCCAGAATAGTCTTCCACATAAGCCGTACAAGCGAGGGTAGCCCCTTCTCCTTCAAACTCAAACTGCAGTTCTGTCCGATACTTTTTAGAGTTGTTGATCATCGCGATGATGTACTGGCTTGACCAAGACGGTCGACCATTAACAACATAAAGGTTCTGCATTACCATGAGCGGGCTTGTATTCAAACGACTAGCCATTTCAAGCGCGATCATACAATTTCCCAGTCCGTCCTCCCCTTGATAGTCCCGTGGCACAATTGTCGATGCAGATAAAGCATTCGCCATACGCATAGCCGTCTGGAAAGCGTTCTGATCTGTCCAAATATTATTTAGTGATGGTGATTCGACTGGCTCTGCCATTTTTCTTTTTTGAATTTCATTTTGATTTTTCATTTTTGTGATTCCTTTCTTTGTTATAATTTTCCTGAGGTGAAAAAAATGAGTAAACCAATTGATAATGTAATTGTTGAACATATCTCAAGGATTCTTGCCGAAGAATTAACAGGTTCAAAAATAGATACTATGTTTGAACTTTTGGATCTTCCAAACTTTGATCAGTTAGAGCGTGACTATACAACAACAAAGTGGCGAAGAATTAACGAATCTGTTCTAGATAAATGTAAAAGAACAAATAGCGCCGCCCCTTTATTTTCTGTCATACAGTACGTTTTAAATCCACCCTTATACATGGATAAACCAAATGATTGGAAAAAGATTCTGCGTGATATCAATAGTCAGTTAATGTTCTATGGATTTGAAGTAAACGATTCTGGAAAGGTTATTGTGATCGAGGTTGTTGAAACATTCAATGACGCTCAAAAACGTCTTCAATCGTTTAACGAAAGGTTATCTGAATATGATATTCACCCAGAAGTTATAAAATATTGTCAAAGTGAACTCTTTTCAGAAAATTACTTCCATGCCATCCTTGAAGCTAGTAAAGGTTTGCTTCAACGCCTTCGAGAATTATCTGGACTAGAACTCGATGGAACGACTCTAGTTAACGAAGTATTCATCCTGAGAAATCCTACTATCATCATTGGTAACAGTAAGAATGAAACGATGTCAGAGAAAAGTGAATTTAATGGACTCAAGAGTCTAATTAATACAATTGTGTATTTATATCGGAATCCTAAAGCCCATGAGCCCAAACTTTATAATCCATCCTCAGAAAACGATGCCGTCACTGCTTTTACATTGATGTCAATGGCCCATTCTATTTTGGATGATTGTGTCCGAGTCAGATTGATTTAGCTCAGCTAGTTTTGTAATTGTGGCCGTTGCCATTGCCAAATTAATAACTCTAGTGGTAATCCTTGAATGACACTCTTCTTGTAGCAAGGATAATTCTTTTGCTAGTTGTTCATTTAATTGAGTTGCGTTGTAAAGTAGATCCCTTTTGATATAGCTTGATGGATCTACTTTTTCAAATTGAAATTGTGGACTAGTTTCCATTACGCCACCTCTACTTTCAAGTTTTTATTTTTGGCCACACGAAGTTCGATCATTTGAGAATCAATCTGGTGGAGATCGTTCACTGATTCCGTGTTATCAACAAACACCGGTACACTCAACCCAAATTCTTTGCTTAAGGTGTTGATGATGTCTAGATCACAATTGATCCTAGCGCCTGTATTCAAGCTAGTTCCGTACTCTATGCCGTTGTATGTCGCCTCGCAAACCTCTTCGAGTCCGCCATTTTTCAAGATATTAAACAATTTAAATTTGACGAGTTCAAACTTGCTGTTAATGGACTCTTCTAGATAGCTGACTTTTTTTCGGGTAAATTCGTCGAGAAGAAATAGTTCACGTTCTACATCTTGATTCTGCGCCTTCAAAGCTGCATCTTCTTTTTTAAGTTCCTCAATGCGGTTTTCATAATCCGATAGACTGGCCAAACGCTGAAACTTCGCTTGTGCCTCAGCGATAAGTTGACGCTTTTGACGAATCTGTTCTTTTAGCTCCTGTTCTTCAACTGCAGTATCATTAGTTGCATTCAGGATCTTTTGCTGAACAATCTTTATTTGATCTTGAATTTTTTTATAAGGATCCGTATCTTCGAATTTCTGTGTCGAACTTTCGATGAATACTAGCTCTGCATTGATTTTATTAAGTGTTGCTTCGGCTTCAACCAACTTTTGAGATAATCGCTTATAGTCATTTTCGATTTCAACAAGTTCAGTTTCAGCTGCAATTTTACGATCTCTAGCCGCCTTGCCTTGCGCAACGTTATCTTCCTCTTTTTGAGATTTCTTTTGCTGGAATGTAGCCACCATTGTCTTAACTTGATCATCAGGCAATTTTTGCGCACAAGTTGGGCATATTTTTTGGTGCTCATCAAATTTTTGATCTCTTAGAGCATAATATTCTTTCAAATGATTATCGATAAAGACCGTCAATTCATCAATTTGAGTGGATAGAATACTCTTTTTGTGTTCGGTCTCAGCCACCAGTGATCGAATTTCGTTGACAATTCGCTGCTGCTTGTTCAGATCGTCTTGCAGGGATCGCGTCTCCATGTTGGTACTGGATAGATAAGCGGATTGCGCTTCTGCTAGCTTGATTTTCAACTTTGATAGCTCTTCTTGGTGATCAAGTGCCGCATTACCTGCAGCAATAGCATTCAATTTGCTTTGCAGCTCCGATACATCTGCCTCGTATTCAAATACTTGTTCTTGGATCTCGTCTGCAGATTGATCACCGATATCGGCTTTTGCTTTTGCAAACATTTCAGTTACTTCTTGAATCCTTGCTGGTAAACCATCGATTTGCCGCTTGATCTCTTTTTTTCGTGACGCAAGCACCTTGCGGTAATCATCGATCGTATGCTCCTTGATGATCTTTTCGATACCCTTCAACTCTGGATCTTTGGCAATGATCTCTTCGTCCGTCAATCCAGTAATGTTGACCAAGATTTCTCGGCGGTTTTTCCAGTTCATTTTCATAAAGTAGGTGGAATCAAATAGCATCTGCAGAATGTTCTCTGCTCCAATAGTTTCGAGGTATGCCTTCCATTCCTTTTCCATCTTAGGCACGCCATCAATTGTGTATTTCGTTGTATCGTTGCCTCGGACTTTTTCTAATTGTCCTCGTGGTGTATTCCATTTTTCTTCTTGCACGCGTTTTAGCGTAACCATGGTGTCATTGATGATCAATTCTGCTTCAACAGTTGGCTCCAGTCCTAACAACTCGTCGTTGTTCTGATCTAAAGGCTTAGGATTCAATTTTGCGCCTCGAGTATCTTTTCCGAATAGCAGCCATAACAAGGCGTCAGCAAGCGTTGTTTTTCCTGATCCGTTCTGGCCACTTACTGTGGCGTTATTGCCTAACGGCTCAAATTCAAATGTTTCAAGTCCTTTAAAGTGTTTCAATGATAGTCGTTTCAAGATAATTTTTTTCATGTAAGATCACCCCTAAAAAAAGCGGCTAATTTGTCAGTGAAGTCGTTAACAGCAGCTGAGGGGTCTTCTACCTCTTCATCTTCTTGCATTGCAGTTGCTAGTTTTTTACAATTTGAGCAATTACATTCCTTCACACTCTGTTCCCAGTGTTCAATTTGGGCGACAATAGCTGATTCAATTCCTTGATTGTTCCCAAATCGTGCGACCGAACAAAGACCTGTTTCATCAATTGCCGCTAAAGATAAAGTGACATCTTCCTTGCGACATTCCAATGCTAGTTCTGTGATCATTTTTTGAATTTTTTCGTTCATGATGTTATAATCTCCTTGAATGAATTTAATTAGTTATACTTTTGCCTTCACTAGCGGGAACTGGTGTAGGCTCTTTTTGTATTTCTGCAATTTTGGTTCCTTCTGCTGAGAAGTACGTATGTGTTTCTATGCCTGCATAAATTACGACTGTATGAATCACACGTTCTTCTTTGGATTCAATACTGAGTGAGCCAGCACTTACGCGTTTTTCTTTTATTGGTTGTTCCAATTTCGCGTCCTCCTTTCTCTCGTACTGAGCAAAACGAGCATCATTAAATTTTTGCATTGATTCTTTTGCCTTGACGCTTGTCGTTCCATCAAGAGGACGTGTGAGAATTTCCCCTTCTTTCCTCAAATTATTAACTTTATGCACAACTTGAGCATACTGTTTACCTGTGACTCTAGATAATTCCATATAATTTGATACATACCCGTTTTGATCAAATGTCACATGATCTAACAAAACTTGAACCTGTTCACTAGTCCACTGCTCAACTCGTTTCTTTTTTATCTTTCCTGCTGCTTGCAATTTTGAGACTTTATTTGAACATGATCCTTTTGATCGCCCTAGCGCTTCTCCAATTTCAACATAAGAAGCCCCTTGCTTATGCATCGCAATCAACCGCTTTTCTTCTGTCGCTGTCCATGGTCTACCGTTACTCTCAAAAGCCATTTCTCTTTTTATTGGTGGTAACTGTCCATCTTTTCTCATTTGAGATACTTTCTTCATAACTGCTGAAACTGTTCTGCCTAGTTTCTTTGCAAGCTGCTCAGAATTTATAACTTCATTTGTTTCGGCCAGTAATGCATTCTTTCGAACATATGCTAATTCCTTTGTGGTCCAGCTCTTCATTACGCTCCCTCCTTAGTTTGTCCTCGATGCCATCAAAGCTTCCGCTTCGTAATAACATTCCTTCCAATCGATCGTCCGATAAAATAAATCTAAAATTTCTGATTTAGTCATTTTCTTTCCACCTCCGAGAGCGATGCTCAAAGATCGCATCATCATATGCAATCAACCAAATCATCACGGCTGTTGGATATAAGATTTTTACCCACGTAGGAACTTCCCCTGCAACCAATGTTCCCATCGCAAAAACAGTAAGTAAAAACGCTGTACGTCTAAGCCAATAGATTCTTCTCATATACTTCCTCCTATACATTTATTTGGCGATTAAGCCTATTTTGATACTGCAGATCTTGGTACTGCTTCAACTCATGACGTGCCGTTTCAAGCTGACGATCACTAAGCAAACCTTTCTTATCATGGGTCAATTGCTGCAGAGATCGAATCCTTTTTTTGACTAATCCGTCGATCAGAAGTTCTTGTTCGAAGTTATATGGCATAGTCACACCTCGTAATGTTCTATTAAAAATTGCTGCAAAGCTTCTCGACGAATCCGGATATCTTGCTTACTCCAAACTTGGATTTTCAATCCCTGATCAATCCATCCATTAAGCTTTACATCCCCGATACCTAAGACCTGCTTGATTGTTTCTTTGTTTGCATAAGGGGGTAACTCAGCAGTTATCGTCATCATTTTGATGCGTTTCTCAAACTCAGCTACTGCTAAAGTGACGATTCCTGATGCCACTTGCTTCTGAATTTGTTCATCTGGTATGTGCAAATCCATTAGCTATTCCCCTCCTTCAACGAAGCTAACGCATTCTCGATTGGTTTAATTTGCTTTTCAGGATTGCGTTTCCCATTCATAATATCGGACATATAAGGTCTAGAAATTCCGATGGTATCAGCTAACCAATTTTGAGATTTCCCATACTTCGCTAATTGAATCCTGACTTTGACAATGAAATCTTGTGACACATTCAACACCTTCTTTCTTATATTTCTTAAAAATAGTTTCGAATTTTGATATAATTCTCCTATCAACTCATTTGTTGAAATAAATTGAAAGGAGAAAGCCTTTGAAAAACATGCTTATTGAATACCTTAAAGAGGGAAGATTTATTGAGTTTCATTTTGATAAAAACAATTTTTGTAGTGCGGACTCTTTGATTGATCCACTGGATGATCCTAACTATATATATGTTGGATTGACCGCATATCAAACAACCTATATGATTAATTTACAAAATGTTACTCAGATAAAAATTTTATCTAATTAGGGTATTCTTTTAACCACCTTGAGCAATCCTGCTAATGCTGACACCATTTCAGGATTGTTTTTTGTCTCATCAATTTCGACAGTCGTGTTAATGAATTCCAAAAGATTTAATTCTGTTTCTCGGATAGCCTCTTGATACTTTCTAGCTTCCTCTTTGTTTTTCACATGAACATCAACTACTACTTTCCCATCTGATTTCTCCATCCTTCTCACCTCATTCCTTTAAAAATTTGTAAGCTAACAAAATTAGCTAAAAGCATTGACAAATCTATCCAACTGTCTTATATTTATATACAGTTAAATAAGCATAGAATTTTCCCTATTAAATCAACATTCTTAGTTTGGCGACGTCGAATTGTTTATTTTTTCTAGGTCTCTTTCTTATTGCTTGTTAGCTTATTAAATTAGCTTACGAAATAAATATAAGACAACTGGATAGATTTGTCAACGACTTTCTATCCAGAAATCTTATTTATTTTTCGTTTGCTCTGGAAAGGGTGCTCTACAGTGCTTTTAGAGAGAATAAAAAAGTTATGTAAAAAGAGAGGAATAACTGTTTCAGAGTTGGAAAATAGAGTTGGTTTTGGCAAAAACTCAATTTACAAATGGAAAACCCAAAGTCCAAAAGCTGATACACTTCAGAAGGTAGCTGATTATTTTAATGTGTCTACTGACTACCTATTGGGAAGGACAGACAATCCTGATCCAGATAATACAAAGTTAAATACCGATGACTTAGAAGATGTACTTGATAATATGAAAAGTTTTGGCGGTGTGGAAATGACTGACCGTGATAAAGAAACCATACGTGCATTTTTGAAAGGAAAATTTAGCGATAGATAAAGGTGGATTGTCACATGCAGCGAATGAAAGCCTTATTAATGACCGAGGGTATATCCCTGTACTTTTTAGATTTAGACATTGATGGTTACTATGATTCGGCAAATAGAGTCATTCTGATTAACCAAAATCTTTCTGAACTAGATGCTTTAAAATCAATTTATCATGAGCTGGGACATGGTGTTTTACATGACGATCTTGAGGCGTTATACAAACTCACCATCCCCCGCTCTAAAATGGAATACGAAGCAGATTGTTTTATGCTGGATCAACTTTTGATTGATTATATGGAAGTAAATGATCTATCCCCCCAGCAGGTCAATCCTATTTATTTTATCGAGTCTTCAGACTTAGATTTCAAATATGAAAGAAATGTTAAAGACCTTCTCTGCCAGCATATACTTGATGACTTTGCAATAATCTATGCCTAATTATTATTTTTTAACAAAAACAGAACATACATTCGAATAAGAGGTGATTAAACATGGCCATGATAAAACAATATCAAAAGAAAAATGGAGAAAAAGCTTGGTACTTTAAAACTTATCTGGGGATTGATCCGATCACCAGAAAAAAGAAGTATACAACCAAAAGAGGTTTTAAGACACAAAAAGAGGCGAAACTGGCCCTCTCTCGTCTTGAGCTAGAAATTGAAACAAAAGGAGTTTCAGTTAATACCAATAACGTAACTTTTAAGGAAGTCTATGATTTGTGGATAGAGCACTATAAGTCTGATGTTAAAAAAAGTACATTATCAAGAACTACATTGCTTTTTGACAAACATATTCTGCCAAAATTTGGTAATTTGGGAATCAAGGAAATTACAGTTGCATATTGTCAAAAAGTTGTAACTGAATGGAGTAAGACAGGAACCTCAAAGCAATACCCTTTATTTGTGAACTACATTTCTAAAGTTTTTAAAATGGCGATTAATTTAGAAATCGTTGAAAGCAATCCAGTCACCAATGTTAT
>NZ_NGLK01000001.1:461183-625480 GCF_002141235.1 Enterococcus sp. 3C7_DIV0644
TCCTAAAAATAAATCTGCTGAAAAAAAATTAAAGATAAAATTTTATACAAAAGAAGAGTTACAAATATTTTTAAATGTGATTAATGAGGAAAAAAATGAATTTTTCAGATTAAGGGATTATGCGATATTTCGTTTATTAGCATTCAGCGGATGTCGAATTGGCGAATGTCTTGCTTTGAATTGGAGTGACTTAGATTTTGAAAGTAAAGAACTTTCTATCTCGAAGACTGTTACAAAGGCAACGGAATATTATGTTTCAGAAAAACCTAAAACTACGGCATCAAATAGAAAATTAGTATTAGACGAACGAACAATCACAAGCTTAAAAGAATGGAAGCTAATGCAGATGAAATATTTATTTCAAAATGGCTTCAATAAACCTGCCTTCATCTTCACCAATGAGAAAAACACCTTTACAATTAATCAGGCAGTTACTGAAAGATTTAAAATTTATTCTGAACGAGCAAATTTGCCTAATATTGGGCTTCACGGTTTTAGGCATACTCACGCTAGTTTGCTATTTGAGGCAGATGCTAGTATGAAGGAAGTCCAAGAAAGGTTAGGTCACGCTAATATAAAAACCACAATGGATACCTATACACATATGACCAAGGATAAAAAAATAGAGACCACAAGAAAGCTGGTTAAATATGTTGATTTCTAAAAAGTATGGTCAAAAGTATGGTCAAAAAATATTTAGAAAAACAAAAAAACACCCAATCCCTTTCTTACCAAAGGATTGAGCGTTTTATTTCTTATGCTTCTTGCGCTACTGGATAAACAGATACTTGTTTTTTGTCGCGGCCTTTACGTTCGAAACGAACAACGCCGTCAACTTTTGCAAACAATGTATCATCTCCACCGATACCTACGTTTACCCCTGGGTAAATTTTAGTACCGCGTTGGCGATAAAGGATTGATCCGCCTGAAACGGTTTGACCGTCAGCACGTTTCGCACCTAAACGTTTTGATTGAGAGTCACGTCCGTTAGAAGTAGAACCCCCACCTTTTTTGTGAGCGAAGAATTGCAAATTCATTTTCATCAACATGAGATGCACCTCCTAGTTTTCTTTAGTAGTTTTGATTTGGATATAATCGTTGTACTCTTCTTGAACTGATTGCAAGCCGATCAACAAATTTTCTAAAAGAATTTGTGCGATATTCGACTGCTCTTGGGTCAAACGAGAAGGCAGTGTGACTAATAAGTACCCACCATTTTCGTTATCTGCTTCAACTTTTGGCGCAACGCCAGCCAAAGCATCGATCCCATTGACTGCACTGATCGCTAAAGCGGATGCTGCAGCACAGACGATGTCTTTGCCGTATTCTCCTGCTTGTGCGTGTCCAGCTAGTTCAAAAGAAACAATCCGACCAGAGTCATTTCGTTTGAATGTCCCTTTGATCATATTCGTTACCCTGCTTTTCGTAAGAATTAAGCGTTGATCGCGTCAATAACAACTTTTGTGTAAGGTTGACGGTGACCTTGTTTACGGTGTGAATGTTTTTTAGGTTTGTATTTGAAAGTTACGACTTTCTTTTGTTTGCCGTGTTTTTCAACAGTTCCTTCAACAGTTGCTCCTGCAACGATTGGGGCACCTACTTTTGTTGATTCGCCACCTACTAAGATAACTTCATCAAAAGTAACCTTTTGTCCAGCTTCAACGTCTAATTTTTCAACGTAGATTGCTTGACCCACTTCAACTTTTACTTGTTTCCCACCAGTTTTGATAATTGCGTACATGCTCTACAGCACCTCCTTATAATATACTTAGACTCGCCATCCCAAGTGACTTTCGTACTTACTACTTGTTCTGTGCGGTTGTAGCTGTGGAGTCCACAATTACAACAGATTAACTTTATCAAAATGTTTTCCTAAAGTCAATCACTAATTAAGGAAAAGACAGAATTCTTTTGCTACTAGACATTTCCTTTTGTGCATTTTTTATTTTCTATTACTATAGAAGAAAGAGCACAAGCGAAACAGAATGGGAGGAGTTTTCATGCAATACCCCAAAGAATTAGCCACTGCCGTTCAACAGGCATCCCGCAGTTATCCGTTGGAAGGATTTGTTCCAGGTCAAGGACCGCTGCAGCCCAAATTGATGATCGTTGGTGAAGCCCCTGGTCGAACCGAAATCGAGAATTTTATTCCTTTTAGCGGACAAGCAGGAAAAGAATTGATGAAATCGTTGGCTTTAGCCGGTTTGACCCGTGAGGATGTCTACATCACCAGCGCTGTCCGCAGCCGTCCATATTCCGTCAAAGAACGAATCAACAAGCGCAGCGGTGCCCATGAGATCGTCCATCCCAATCGGACACCTACCAAAAAGGAAGTCTTGCTACACGCACCACTGCTTGACTACGAGTTGTCCATCGTGGATCCGCCCGTCATTGCAACTGTTGGCAATATCGGACTACAGCGATTATTAGGCAACGCCTATTATATCAAAGACCACCATGGCGAAGTGATCCGTTCCAAAATTCAAGAAAGCAATCCGACAAAGGATGGCTATCAATGGTCGGAAAAAGAATATCTGATCGTGCCGATGTATCATCCCGCTGCGATCTTTTATAATCGGACGTTGACTCCGCAAATCGAAGCTGATTGGCGAGGGTTAAGAAACATTCTTTCACAAATACCAGCCAACGAATAACGACCAGTCCCCTAGCCCTACTGCCAATACGCTGGAATCGTCTGCTCATAGGCGGTGATTTTCGCCGCTTCCTGCAAGGTGATACTGATCTCATCGAGACCGTGGATCAATTTGTGTTTCCAGGTAGCATCGATTGCAAAGAAATGCTCCTCCCCGGCAACGATCACACATTGCCTCGGCAAGTCGATGCTGATTTTTTCAGAAGCAGGCAGCGAGGCGATCCTTTGGCGAACAGTCAAAGGCAGCTCGATGGGCAGCAGCCCGTTTTTGGTGGCATTCATATAGAAAATATCACCGAAGCTACCAGCAATCACGGCTTTGAAGCCGTAATCCAACAGCGCCCAAGCCGCATGCTCTCGAGAAGAGCCAGAACCAAAATTATCACCAGTGACGAGGACTTGAGCGGTCTGATATGCTGGATCATTCAAGATAAATGCTGGATCAGGCTTGCGTTGCGGCAAATAGCGCCAATCGTCAAATAAAAATTCGCCAAACCCCGTTTTTTCGACGCGCTTCAAATAATTTTTCGGTAGGATTTGATCGGTATCGATATTGTCATTCATCAAAGGCAGCGTCGTACCTTCAAATTGCGTAAAAGCTTCCATTAACCAACACCTCCAACCACTTCTCGTACATCGACAAAACGCCCATGAATCGCAGCTGCTGCCGCCATTGCTGGACTACAAAGGTGCGTCCGAGCGTTTTTCCCTTGCCGTCCAACAAAATTGCGGTTTGACGTGGAGGCACAGTGGACGCCTTCTGGTACTTTATCAGGATTCATTCCTAGGCACATGGAACAGCCAGGCTCCCGCCATTCAAAACCAGCCTCAATAAAGACTTTGTCTAAACCGATAGCTTCCGCTGCTTTACGAACAGGGCGTGAACCAGGAACGATAATGCCAGTGACCCCTTCTTTGATGGTCTGACCTTTCAAAATCGCCGCTGCTTCTTGCAGATCAGACAAACGACCATTGGTACACGATCCGATAAAGATGTATTCGATGGGGATATCGGCAGCCGTCTGTCCGGGGTGCAGTGCCATATATTCATAGGCTTGCTGATCATTGTGATCTCGCACTTCAGGAAACGTTTCGCTGACCGGTACTCCCATTTCTGGATTGGTGCCCCAAGTGATGTAAGGTTCTAAGGTTGCTGCGTCTAAGGTGATCAGGGCATCATAGTTGGCACCTTCATCGGTATAAAGGGTTTGCCAATCCGTCACCGCACTGGCAAACGCTTGTGGCGCAAAGCGTCGATCCTTCACATAAGCAAAGGTCGTTTCATCAGGTGCGATCAAGCCCATTTTTGCCCCACCTTCGATCGACATATTGCAAATGGTCATGCGCTCTTCCATCGTCAGGTTGCGGATCGTTTCGCCAAAGAATTCTACGGCATAGCCACCACCAAAATCTGTGCCATGCGTCGCGATCAATGCCAAAATAATATCTTTGGCGTACACCCCCGGCTGCAGCTGACCGGTGATCTCAACTCCCATGCGTTTCGGTTTTGTCTGCCAAATCGTCTGTGTCGCAAAGACATGCTCCACTTCACTCGTACCGATCCCAAATGCGATCGCGCCGAAAGCACCATGGGTGGCAGTATGGGAATCACCGCAAACGATCGTTTTTCCTGGTTGGGTCAAGCCTACTTCTGGGCCAACCATATGGACAATTCCTTGGTTGGCAGAGCCATTGTCACACAATTCGATCCCAAAATCATGACAGTTTTTACGTAACGTATCCATTTGCTTTTTTGCAACCAGATCGGTGATGGTAAAAATATCTTTGGTAGGCACATTATGATCCATTGTTGCGAAGGTTTTTTCGGGACAGCGAACTGTCCGTCCCGCTTGCCGCAATCCTTCGAAGGCTTGCGGCGTCGTCACTTCATGGATCATATGCAGATCGACATAAAGCAGCTGCGCCTGCCCTTCTTCTCCTGTGATCACATGCCGATCCCATAGTTTATCAAACAGCGTTTTCCCCATAATTGCTCACTCCTAACTGTGCAATAACCGCTTCTGTAAAGGCAGTTGTCGTTGCCGTCCCACCTAAATCACGCGTCAAGATCCCCGCATTCATTACCTCATAACACGCACTTTCGATGGTATCTGCCAGCTGTTCCTCTTGAAAGGACTCTCTTAGCATCATCACGACAGACAAAATCATGGAAACCGGATTGGCACAATTTTGCCTAGCAATATCCGGTGCCGAGCCATGGATCGGTTCATATAAAGAAACCCCTTCTGCGCCATGGCTTGCGCTTGGTAGCACCCCTAATGACCCCGGCAAAACCGAGGCTTCATCACTTAAAATGTCGCCAAAGAGATTTTCGGTCACGATTACATCAAAGTCTTTGGGATTTTGGATGATTTTCATAGCGGCGGAATCAACATATTGATGAGTCAACTGACAATCTGGGAATTCCTGTGCCGTTTCTTCCGCTAATCGGCGCCAAAGCCGGCTAGTCGCCAACACATTTGCTTTATCGACAGAGAGAACCCGCTTCTTCCGCGTACGGGCGATCTCAAAGGCTTTACGCAAAATCCGTCGAATCTCTGCTTGGTGATAATGATTGATGTCGTAGGCTTCTTCAGGTTTTTCTGCTTTTTCGCCAAAATAGATACCGCCAGTCAACTCACGAACGATGACAAAATCTGTCCCTCGAAGGATCGTTTCTTTGATGGGAGACAAAGCAATCACCGCATCAACTACTTTGATGGGTCGAATATTGGCGTATAGACCTAACGCTTGACGCAGATTCAAAAGTCCTTTCTCGGGTGTTGTCGGTGCGTTTTCCCAAGCTGGATCACCAATGGCTCCTAAAAGGACCGCATCCGCCTGCTGGCAAGCTTGTAGTGTTTCTTGCGGCAATGGCTCTCCAGTAAGTGCCAGCGCCGCTCCACCAAATGGCCGCTGGTCAAAATGAAAGTGCTGGAGATGGTCAGGACAAGCCGCTTTCAATACCGCAAGGGCACTGTCCATAATTTCTGGTCCGATGCCATCTCCTGCTAAAACCACGATCTTTTTCAAACAAGGACACCTCGATTCTTTAGAGCTGCGCTAGCCTGTACATATGCTTTGGCTGACGCCTGCAAGACATCAAAGTCTAAGCCGATCCCGCTGATTTTTTCATTGGTTTCCTGGCATTCAATGACCACGTGCACTTCCGCTTGCGCATCTTCCCCACTGGTCAAGGCAGTGATCTCATAATTCAACAACTTCGGCTGCTGCTGGAAAATCTGATCGATCGAGTTGTAGATAGCTTGGATACTGCCGGCACCGATGGCTGATGCCACTTGTTTTTCCTCGTCTTTGATGATAGAAACCACTGCTCCTTGATGGCCATTGGACACGTATTGTAGCTGAACGGCGTCCAACTCGCAGCCGCCTTCTTGGCTGCGGCCTTGATCGGCCACCAAAGCCAGCAAATCTTGTTCGGTCACTTGCTTCTTTTTATCTGCCAATTCTTTGAAGCGTTTAAACAATTCGTTGGTTTCTTCTTGGTCAAACTGGTAGCCCAGTTGCTGCATTTTATCGACAAACGCATGGCGGCCAGAAAGTTTGCCTAAAGGCAACGAGTTGGTTTCTACCCCCACCAACTGTGGGGTAATAATTTCGTAGGTCTCAGGATTTTTCAAGACGCCATCTTGATGAATCCCTGATTCATGGGCATAAGCATTGCCTCCGACGATCGCTTTGTTTTTCGGTACCGTGATTCCTGACAAACGTGCCACCAGATCGCTGGTTCGTTTTGTTTCGTTTAATTTGATGTTGGAGGTAGCCTGATAGAAATCATTGCGAATATGCAACGCCAAGGCCACTTCTTCTAATGCAGTATTGCCAGCTCGTTCGCCGATCCCGTTGATCGTTCCTTCCACCCGATCAGCACCATTTTCAATAGCCGCCAGCGCATTGGCTGTCGCCATTCCCAAGTCATCATGACAATGGGAAGAAAAAGTGATCTGCTGCTCGCTTTTGATATTGGCGATCAAATAGGCAAAAAGCGCTCCATATTCCGTAGGATTGGTAAACCCTACTGTATCGGGCACATTGATGATCGTCGCGCCGGCATCAATCGCTGTTTGAACCGCCTCAAGCAAGAAGGCTTTATCGGTGCGGGTGGCATCTTCTGGCGAGAATTGAACTTTTTCAAAGCGTTCACGCGCATAAGCCACATGTTCTTTGATGGAAGCGAGTACTTCTGCTTTCGTCATATTCAGCTTGTACTGGCGATGCACCTTACTCGTTGCTAGAAAGACATGGATCTGTGGATCGACGGCTTGATAAAGAGCTTCATAGGCACGATCAATGTCTTTTTTCTGACAACGGGCAAGTCCTGCAACGGTCATTTTCGTCACCGCCCCAGCAATCGCTTTGACTGCTTGAAAATCTCCTTCTGATGCAATCGGAAAACCTGCTTCGATCGTATCGATGCCCCATTTTTCTAATTGCAGCGCCAGTTGAACCTTCTCTTTCGTATTAAAGTTGACTCCCGGGGTCTGTTCACCGTCTCGCAATGTCGTATCAAAAAACTGGATTTCTCTCATCACTATTTCCTCCTTAGCAGTGGTAGGAGCACGCTTGGCGCGACCTCATTCAAACACAATTGAAAAAATGGTATAAAAAAAGCACTCCATAAAGGGTTTCCTTCATGCAATGCGAATAGGACTCTTCAAATGATGCCTTAAAAAAGGCGGGTCATAGAAAAAGAGTCCTTACGATAATAATAATAAAAATGCAGCTGTTTGTTTCAATCGTTTATCCATCGTCGTCACCTATCACTTTTTTTATCTTGTTATGAAGATACCAAACAGCAGGTTCCTCTGTCAACACTTTTCCCTGAATTTTCTGAATATTTCGATAAAAAGTTCGTTTTTGCCCTGTTGATGGGTTGCTTTTCTTCCTTGATGAAAATTTAAGCAGAACCTGACGAGATCTTCACAGGATTTTAACCAAACCTCCACATAACACCGTTATGATAGAAATATCCCAAAAATATTTTTCACCCCTTTATCCTGCCAGTCTTATGACTGGTTTTTTTGTTGTTCCAAAGACTCGAAAAGATTGAACTTAAGGTGAGTTATTCGTATAATAAGGGGCAGCGATAAATTAGGAGGATGAAGATGCGCAACGAAATGATGCATCGTCCAGTAGTCAAACCAGAACTAGTGGCGTTTATGCGTGAAAAACAAAAGCAATTACCCGGCGAACTTGGTGAAATCGAGCAAGCCGCTCATGAAAAAGAAGTGCCAATCATCCCACATGAAACAGTGGTCTTTTTGCAGTTTTTATTAGGACAGCTCCAGCCAAAAGAAATCCTTGAGATCGGCACAGCGATCGGTTTTTCTTCAAGCTTGATGGCGCAATGTGTGAAAGATGGTCATGTCACAACGATCGATCGCTTTGACGTCATGATCCGCAAAGCCAAAGAAACCTACGCTCGCTTAGGAAATGAAGAAAAAATCACGCTATTAGAAGGACAAGCGGCAGACGTCCTACCTACATTGAGTGGCCCTTATGATTTTATCTTCATGGACAGCGCCAAATCAAAATACATTGAATTTTTACCAGAATGTCTGCGTCTATTACGCAAAGGCGGTGTGCTGATGGTGGATGACGTATTTCAAGCTGGAACGATTCTACACCCCATCGAAGAAATCCCTCGTAACCAGCGAGCGATCCATCGCAAATTGAATCTTTTCTTGGATACCGTGATGAACCATCCTCAGCTGACCTCCACGCTTGTCCCTTTAGGAGATGGTGTGATTCTCATTACGAAAGAAGCAGATAGCGTAATTCTTGAGGAACCTGAGAAAGGTTGAGGGCAGCTGCGCTTCCTTTTTTCAAAGAAAAAATAAGAAAAGGGCGAAAAGCGATTGACATTGCTGCGCCCTTTTTCTATAATGTTATTTGTTGCTGATTGATTTCAACAGCTTAGGCGAAGTGAGCATTCGCTGAAAATTATTTGTTCCAGTAGCTCAGCCGGATAGAGCATTCGCCTTCTAAGCGAACGGTCGGGGGTTCGAATCCCTCCTGGAACGTTATATTATCGTGCATTGCACTAGCAGATCGTTAGGAATCTTGATTCCTAACGATTTTTTTTGATAAATTTTTAAAAACCACTTTTTTCAAACGTCACTTTTACCACAAATCAGCAGCACGGTGCTTTTCTTTTGCAAACAACCTATTAACTAATTATCTAAAACATCATTAATTATCACATATAGTTTTAACTGCTAAATAAATATGATATTATCCTCTCAAAGAGCGGCTTAATTACAAAGATCGTTTATGGTTTCCCATAATCCCGTAGCTTCACATTTTTAGATATTATACTTCTCGAACACAACTAATAAAATTTATTCCATAGGAGGAATTTTGATGGAAGAATGTCCTTTTTGCCGCATCGTCTCTGGAAAAATAAAAAGCCATGTAATCCATGAAGATGACAGTGTTTGCGCCTTCCTTGATCATGCCAAAGACGTGGATTATCATATGCTGGTTATTCCTAAAAAACATTACACCAGTATTTTAGATTGCGACCCCGTTCTTCTTGCTCACCTCATTCAAACGGTTCAAAAAATAGCAGATCATTGTGTCACTCGCTTAGGATTTGATGGGATTAATTTGCTAAGCGCAGCAAATCAAGCAGCGGGTCAATCAGTCCCTCACTTTCATCTTCACTTGATTCCGAGAAAAAAATGTGACGGTATCAATGCGTGGCCCACATTCAATGGAGCAGCGCTCTCTTTAGAGGAAGCAGCGGCATTTTTGACCTCTGAAACAGATAGTAAGGGAGATTAAACAAAACTCAGTAGACTAAATCTTGCTTAAAAGCGCTTCTTAAAATACTTGATAATACTTGACTTGTTCTGCTAGCTGATCAGCTGGTAGAGCACCATCCAGTACATAGTCGGCTGGTTTCAGCAATGATCTGTTCGTGTAAAACAAATAGCTCTCTTGCATAGGAAAGATAAGTATCTGCCCAAGTCAAAATCGCTTCTTTTGATTCGTTCGTATAATCCCGTTTAATCTGACGAGCAAAAGCAATATCTAGTGGTGTTTTCAAATAAATCACCGTATCGATCAACTGACGCAAATCTTGGTGCTCATATCCGAAGGGAAAGTCCACAAAAATGATTGGTTGAATGCTCATCGCTCTCTTCAAATCTTTCAGTAGCAGACTGATGTCATATTGATTGATCGCTGCGCGGGGATCTTGTAAAAAATAATCAAAAGATGGTGCTGAGGGCAATGCATCGATACTATAATCATCAAAGGAGATCACTATTCCATCTGCCAATCTACTCAATTCACGAACCAATGTCGTTTTGCCCGACGCTGTAACGCCACTCACTACAACTACTTTCCCTCTCTTCATAAAGTCCCTCCTCTGTCGTACCTTCAGTATAACACGCTTACCCAATCCGTTTTCATATCCTCCTCCTGCAAAAATTATGCTATGCTTAACAAGAACAAAGAAAGCAGGTGTCCTATGGAGATAACGGTACATATCGCAAGTGGGTTTAGTAAAAATCAAACGGGTGGCAACAAGGCTGGAGTCGTCTTGTTGGAACAGCCTCTTACGCCACAACAAAAGTTAGCCGTCGCAAAAGAGTTAGGCTTTTCAGAAACAGCTTTTTTATCGAAATCCCCGCAGGCCGATTTCCGATTTGACTATTTTACGCCAAAAGAAGAAGTTGACTTATGCGGACATGCAACAATTGCCTCCTTTGCACTATTATCGTATCTAAACAAACTTTCCAGGCAACAGTATCGCATCGACACCAACGCCGGACGTTTGTCGATCACCATCAAAGACGGTGTCATTTTCATGGAACAGAACAAACCACTGTTTTCAGATGTGCTTTCACTAGAACAATTAACTGACTGTTTTGATACCAATGCTATCAATGATCAAATTCCTATTCAAATCGTTTCTACTGGATTAAAGGATATCCTTATTCCAATCAAAACAACGGCCCAGTTGCAGCAAGTTGCACCTGATTTTGAGGAAATAAAAAAAGTAAGTGCGCTTCAACAAGTAGTTGGCATGCACTTATATGCAATGGAAAAAGAACGAATCGTTTGTCGTAACTTTGCTCCATTGTTTGACATCAATGAAGAATCTGCCACAGGCACTTCCAATGCCGCCTTGGCTTGCTTCTTGTATCAAAAGTGTGCCCTCGAAAAAGAAGTGTATCGCTTTGAACAAGGCAGCAATTTAGGTGAACCTTCTGAAATCTTTGTCAAACTCGTTACGACTTCGCGAAAGGAAATCCAACATGTTTACGTTGGGGGCAGAGGGCATTTTTGCGAGACAGTAACCATCGACACCGATACACTGGCATAATCACGACAATTTGGGGCTGATCTTCAATCAGCCTTTTTTCTTTTCCTCTTCACACATCACGTTCTTTTTTCCATAGCAGCCCATCAGTACCTCGAATACTAGTTTTCTCATAAAAAAAGAACCCCATTCGGGTTCTTTCCTTCACATTGTTTTCTATGGCTTACCAACGAGTTCTGCTAACAGCTCACTGACTTTAGGCAGTGGCTCGTTTTGTAGCGCTGCTACGATTTTTGAACCGATCACTACCCCCTCACACACACTGGCAAAGCGCTGCACATCTGCGTGGGTCGAGACCCCGAAACCAGCTAATACTGGAATCGGACTTTTTTCCGAAATGGCTTGCAAATGCTGATCCAGCTGTTCGTTGTATTGGCGATCTTCTCCAGTGACACCGTTCACTGTCACAGCATAAACGAATCCTTCCGCGTCTTCGATCAGCGTCTGAATTCTGTCTGGAGGACTGGTCAAAGAGACCAGTGTGATCAGCGCGAGATCCGCCGCATCAAAAGTAGGGGTTACTAGTGATCGATGTTCAAAAGGTAAATCTGGAATAATCAACCCTTTCACATTTGTCGCTTTTAACTCATTTGCTAACTGTTCAATCCCATAATGAAAGAATGAATTGGCATACCCCATCAATACCAGTGGAACCTCGGAATGGATGGTTTGCAGCAAAGCAATGATCTTTTTTAAAGTGGTCCCATTGGCTAATGCCTGCATTCCAGCTGCTTGGATGACCGCTCCATCTGCGACTGGGTCTGAAAAGGGCACGCCGATTTCAATGGCCGCTGCGCCATGTGTCGTCAACAGTTCGATTTCTGCTGGCAGGCGTTCCAGTCCGTTGGCACCCGCCATAATATAAGGAACAAATAGTGGCTTGCCTTGTTTTTGGCGCTCCTTTAGTTTCATCGTCAATGTTTTGCTGGTCATTTCGCTGCTCCTTTCCGGTCTTTGATTTGTTGAACATCTTTGTCCCCTCGCCCAGACAAGCAGATCACTAAGCGTTCTTCGGGTGTCATGATTGGGGCTAGCTTTAGGGCATAGGCAACGGCATGAGCACTTTCCAAAGCAGGAATAATGCCTTCGATTTGAGACAAGAGATAAAAGGCGTCAACGGCTTCTTCATCAGTGACAGCGAAATACTCCGCTCGCTCAATCTCCTTCAAGTAAGAATGCTCGGGACCGACCCCTGGATAATCCAAACCAGCTGAAATCGAATAAGGTTCGATCACTTGCCCATCATCGTCTTGCAGCAGATGCATTTTGGTACCATGTAAAATACCGATACTGCCTTTCGTCAAGGTCGCCGCATGCTCAGTAGTATCCACACCTTTCCCAGCTGCTTCAACGCCAATCAAACGAACGGTCTGATCATCGATAAAAGGGTAAAACATTCCCATCGCATTGCTGCCGCCGCCAACACAAGCAACGACTGTCGTCGGTAGTCGTCCTTCTTTTTCTAATAGTTGCCGTCGTGTCTCACTGCCAATCACACTTTGAAAATCTCGAACGATCTCTGGAAAAGGATGTGGACCGAGTACGGAACCCATCACGTAATGGGTGTCCTCGACGGTTGCGACCCAGTAACGCAGCGCTTCATTGACAGCATCTTTCAATGTCTGATTGCCTGAAGTGACTGAAACCACTTTTGCTCCCAACAATTCCATTCGAAAGACGTTTAGTGCTTGCCGCTGAACATCTACCGCACCCATAAAAATCGTGCATTCCATACCGAACAACGCGGCCGCAGTCGCTGTGGCGACGCCATGCTGTCCAGCACCTGTCTCCGCTACCACTTTCTTTTTCCCCATCCGCTTTGCTAATAACACTTGCCCTAGCGCATTATTGATTTTATGGGCGCCCGTATGATTCAAATCTTCTCGCTTCAGATAAATTTTGGCACCGCCTAAGTGTTGTGACAAGCGCTGTGCATGATAAAGGGGGGTCTCTCTTCCTACATACTCTTGCAAATATTCCTGTAATTCTACTTGAAAACTTGCGTCCGCTTGTGCTTCACGATAGACAGTTTCCAATTGCTTGACTGCATACATCAATGTCTCTGGCACAAACTGCCCGCCAAAAGAACCATAAAAACCTGCTTCTGTGGGGTATTGGGTCATTTTATCTTCTCCTTTACTAAGTAAATAAATTGTTCGATTTTCCGACTGTCTTTCTTCCCCTGGGTTTCAACGCCTGAAGAAACATCGACAGCATAAGGCCTAAAAAGTTGGATCGCCTCTTCTACATTTTCCGCGTGCAAACCGCCAGCAATAAAAAATCGCTCAGACAACGGTAACGGTTTTCTCGCCGCTTTTTGCCAATCAAAGGATTGGCCGTTGCCGCCAGCATAAGGGTGATCTCTTACTGGAGCGTCCAATAACCCAAAATCTGCCTCGCAGCTTAGGAAATCTTGTTCTAAAGTCTCTGCTTCTCCATCAAAGGCTTGGATCACTGCGATCTTTTGATGCGCAAAAATGCCTGTCTGGATGGCTGTTTGCAAAGATGGCAGAACCTTTCCATGGAGCTGAATCGCTGTCAGCTGGGCGGCTTGAATTGCCGCTTGCACTTCTTCAAAACTTGGAGAAACGAAAACCCCGACTTTCCCTACATTTTGGGGTACTTGCTCCGTTATCTTGCGGACTTGTGTCGGATCGATTCTCCGACGGCTTTCGGCAAAAACAAAGCCAAGGTAATCTGCTCCTGCACTGATGGCAGTTTCGACATGCAGCCGTTCGGTGAGTCCACAAATTTTCACTTTGGTCATCGGCGGCTCACCTGCAAATCTGCAGCTGTTTCAGCAATTCGATTGCTTCTCATCAACGTTTCTCCAACGAGGACTCCATGATAAAACGGTGCAAGCTGCAGCACATCGGAGGAAGTTCGAATACCAGATTCACTGATGTAAACCGCCTCTGACGGCTGAGGTGCTAAAGCAACACTGACATCCAAGGAAACGTCAAAGGTTTTTAGGTCACGATTGTTGACGCCGATGATTTTGGCCCCTAAGGCTTGGGCTTGTTGAAATTCAGCCGCATTATGAGTCTCAACGAGTACTTCCAACCCTAGTGCTATTGCCTCTTGATGAAGTATGGCTAAGCGTTCTGGTTTTAAAGCGGCCACGATCAATAAAACAATACTGGCACCCGCATTCTTGGCGCGAATCAATTGTTTTCTGTCGATAATAAAGTCTTTGCATAGTATAGGCACCGAAACGGCATTACTGACTGCTTCAAGATCTGCCAGCGAGCCTTTAAAAAACTGCTGGTCGGTCAAAACGGAAATCCCGCTGACACCCGCGGCTTCATAAGCTTGCGCTTGTGTGACTGGGTCAATCCCTTGGTTGATATCTCCTTTTGAGGGTGAAGCACGCTTGATTTCAGCAATGAGGTGCATCTTTTGTGGTTGGTCCTTGACTTGCTGATAAAATGATGGACGTTTCGCTACGACCTTTTCGATTTCTTGTGGCATCGCGGCAACTTCTTCAACTTTTTTCTGGATGATCGTTTCTAAAAAATCCATGATTCTCCTCCTTACAGCTCTCGTAGTTAATGGCTATTTGACTGACGAATCAGCATCTGCAGTTTGTCGTAGGCCGCGCCCGAAGCGATACACGCTCGTGCCATCGCAAAGCCTTCCGCTAGGGTGGCGGCTTTGCCGTTGGTATAAAAGCCTAACCCTGCATTTAAGACCACTGTCTCTAGATAAACGGAAGGGTGATTTTTCAAAACTGCTGTTAAGATCGCGGCGTTTTGAGCCGCATCTCCGCCGACGATCGCCTCGATCGGTGCTGGCGTAAAGCCATACGCTTGCGGATCCAAAGAAAAATTCGTCACCTTTCCTTCGTGATAAAAACTGATCGCCGTTTCACCAGCCAAATTGGCTTCATCCATCCCATTACATCCATGGATCACCATTGCTCGTTGCCGACCAAGACTGCCTAACGCCTGAGCGGTGTCTACCAAGCTCTCGCCAGCGTAAGTACCGATCAGTTGCGTAGTCAACGGAACAGGATTGATCAAAGGGCCTAATAGATTAAAAATCGTTGGTGTCGCTAATTCTTGCCGTATTTTCATCACTGCTTTCATGCCCGGATGCAACGACGGGGCGAAGAGAAAAGCGATGCCGACTGTCGCTAATAGATCGGCGATTTTTTCTGGTGATGCTTGAATTGCCACCCCCAAGCATGCTAAGACATCGGCACTGCCTGAACGACTAGAGATACTGCGATTGCCGTGTTTTGCCATCGTGATTCCCCCAGCTGCTAAAACGAAGGCAGCCGAAGTGGAGACATTAAAACTATTGGCGTGGTCGCCACCAGTGCCGCAATTGTCCATGGTGTCTCCTCTTTCATAAGGAATGGTCACGGCATGCTCTAACATAATTTCTGCTAAAGCAGTCAATTCGGCAGCTGTGATGCCGTTGATCTTCATCGCAACTAATGCTGCGCCCAATTGACTTTCTGAAAACACCCCGCTTAAAATTCCTTGAGCAAAGTGACGCATCTCCTGATAACTTAAATGACGGCCATTAAATAATTGCTGAGTGATTTGTTGCGGCGGCTGCTTTTTTAGTGCTTGCATTAAAGATTCCTCCTTTTTTCATCTTGTGTTTTTTCTGTATTATCCGAGACGAGTTTAAGAAACTGTTCTATGAAAAATGCCCCCTCGTTTGTTCCCATTGATTCTGGATGGAATTGGAGTCCTACGATTGGTTTTTCGCGATGCTGAATCGCCATGATGATCCCTTCTGTTTCAGCCAAAACCTCAAATTCCGCTGAAAGTGTCGCTGGCTCAATGACAAGCGAGTGATAGCGCATGACAGTCATATCTCCTAGGTAGGTTTCGAATACGCCTTTTTTCTGATATGTAAGGGTCGATTGCTTGCCATGCATAATAGCTGGTGCTTGGACCACTTTGGCACCAAACGCTTCACCAATGGCTTGATGACCTAAGCAGATGCCTAAAAGCGGCTTGCTATCATGGTATGTTTTGATCAAAGAAATCATGAATCCTGCCTCTTCGGGACGGCCTGGTCCCGGGGAAAAAATGATGCCATCTGCTTCTTTTGCAACAATAAAAAGCTCTGGATCGTCATTTCGCAAGACGATCGTATCCGCTGGACATTGCTGGACTAAGTTATACGTAAAGGAATCATAATTATCGACGAGTAAAATCATTGGCTGACACCTCCAATAGTGCTTTGGCTTTGTGTAATGTTTCTTGGTATTCAGATGAAGGATCAGAATCATAAACGATCCCCGCCCCTGCTTGGACATATGCGATCTCGTCTTTCAATACCAATGTCCGAATCCCGATGGCAAAATCCGCTTGATCATTTCGTGAAAAATAACCAACGGCTCCCGCATAGACCCCTCTTCGAACAGCTTCCCATTGATAGATGCGAGTCATGGCACGAATCTTTGGTGCCCCGCTGACCGTGCCTGCTGGCAGGGTTGCTTTCAAGGCATCCATTGCCGTCACACCTGCTCTGCGCTTGGCAGCCACTACCGAAACGATATGCATGACATAGCGGTATTTCTCGATCACCATGTATAAAGGAACATGAACCGTCCCATGTTCAGCGATCCGCCCTAAATCATTGCGCCCAAGATCGATCAGCATCTGATGCTCTGCACGTTCTTTTTCATCTGCCAATAGTTCATTTGCCAAAGCTTCGTCTTCTGCTTTGGTTGCCCCTCGTTTGCGGGTACCAGCGATCGGATTCGTGGTGATTTCGTCGCCTTGAACGCGAATCAGGCTTTCAGGTGAGCTTCCAATCACTTTAAATCCGTGATCGAAATCAAGATAATAGAGATACGCGGAAGGATTTGTCACTCGTAGTTTGCGGTAATAGTCAAAGGGCTCTTGTTTAAATGACGCTTTCAGACGTTGCGAAGGAACGACTTGGAACATGTCTCCCGCCGTAATTCGGGCTTTCGCCTCTTGAACGATCGCTTCATAGGCATGTTGAGTAACATTGCTGGTAAAATGCAGTTTTTCATTTGACAATACACGGGTCTCAGCGGCGACTGGTGTCCTTAACTGCTGCTTCACTGCTTGCATTACCTGCTCCATCTCGACGGTTCCTCTTTGGCTATAGCAATTTTCAAGAATGATCGTTAAAGTTTCCGTCTGATGGTCCAAAACGAGAAAAGTTTCGAAAAGCCAAAAGGCCATATCAGGCACTTGCAATTCATCTGCGGGCAGTTGTCCGATGTCTTCATAGCAAGCGGCGATATCATAGCCCGCATACCCGATAGCCCCACTTTGCAGCGGTAGATTCGGTAAAGCGCTAATTTCCTTTTTGACTACATACCCTTCCATTTCTTTTAAAGGGTCCTGACACGGGTACTTGTTGACCGTTTTTTTCAAAAGATCCTCCACTTGAAAAACACCATCCTTAAAGGTCATTTTCTGAACGGGATCAAAGGTAAGGATCGAATAGCGTCCGGTATCTTCTTCTCTGGGAATACTTTCCAATAAACATTTATGCGCCCCTTGAATCCGTAAAAAAACTGAGACAGGTGTCAAACAATCGCTGTTGATTCGTTCCATTCGATACATAAGCTGCTCCTTTCTTTGTAAACAAAAAGCCCTCAAGCAAACGCCATAAAAACGTCTGCTTGAGGGCGAATGATCGCGGTACCACCTCAATTGAAGTTGCCCAAATAAACAACTTCTTCTCTATCAACCGTCTAACAACGGTCTTCCTCTATAACGGGAGTTCCCGCATTTTCCTACTGCCAAAAAAGGGTTCAAAAAATGATCGGCTAAGGCCATTTCCTTGATTTCTTGGTGCCGGACTCTCATCACCGCCGACTTTCTGTAACCAAAAAAGACTCAAGTACTTCTCTTAGTTTGATTTTACGTTTATTTTTTTATTGGTTGAAGGGCAAGAAAAACAAAAAAGCCCTCAGGCAAACAAACTTGTCTGCCTGAGGGCGATTACTCACGGTGCCACCTCAATTGGTTCTCTAGATCGTCTATCAACGATCGTTCTCTGTAACGGGAGTTCCCGGAAAAAGCCTACTGATTTCAGCCTTTCGACACAAAAGTCCATTTCTGAAGCGTCAATCTGCTGATTTGCACCACCATCAGCTCTCTGCAAGACGAACGTCCTCATACTTCTCTTTTGTTTAGTCTTAATGAGTTATTGGTAGCTATATTACGCGGCTTTTGTTGATCTGTCAACAGGAAAAAGCGAATTTTATTTTTTTGACTCCTTTTGACAAAACAAGAAAACATCCTGCAACGGTTTGTCTTAACCAAAATGACGACACATTCTTTAGGCCAAAAATGCCCTTCACTTCTTTCAGATTACTTAATTATAGTTGCTGATCCATTTAAATAATATTTGTTTTTTTATAACCCTTACGTGAAGATCAAGCTACGAAATATTCGCTAACTTTTACCAAAAAATCGACATTTACCCAAAATTTTCATGACATCATGAAAAAACAGAATTGTTATTCAAAATATTATTCTATATGATTGAACCGGATATAAGAAAGGGTGATTAAATGCACATAGACAAATTATATTTCTCCACCTTTATTTATAAAATGAGCTGCTTAGAATTTACTTACTCTCTCATTCAATCCAATGAGAAAAATGCCGATTTATCAGAGGAAGAACAAGCAGAAATTGAATGGATCATCGACTCTGCTCTCCATCGAAAACTCTACGCCTCTCGCAAAAAGAGTCTTTTTTCCTCAAAAATAAAATTATCGAAAGAAAGTTATTCTTTGTATTTGCGAATGAAGAAATACGAACATATGATAGACCTCTAACCGTTAAAACACATAAAAAACCTCATTCCTTTAGACAGTTACTCAGAAGGATACCCATTCCATCTTTTTTAATAGAAAAACATCATTCGGTGAATTGGAAATAGCAAAACTTGCCTTTTTCGTATAAAATCAAAAAGAACACGAAAGACTCAGAAAGGAAGTTTTTGTCATGGATGGGATGATGAAAAAAATCATTACCGAGAAGGATTTATTACGTCAGATCCTTCTCTTGGAACAACTGGCGAATCACAAAATGATCACTGCCAAGCAACTAGCAAAATTGATCGATACGACGGAACGAACGGTTTTTTCTGATATAACCTATATTCGTCAACAATTACCCGAAGGTTGGCAGATTGAAGCCGCCAGTAATGGCTTTGCTTTGACCCATGATGGGCCATTGTTGATGAGTCAGCTATGGGAAACGTTTTTCCCTCAATCAATCGGTGTTTCTTTAATGAAAGCATTGCTTTTTTCCAGCGAACTTAGCACGCAAGAAATTCTTGGCCAAGCGGGAACTTCCTATGAAACTTTGCGGCGGCATATTACAAAATTAAATAAAAGTTTGACGGATTTTTCCTTACGGATTCGCATCACAAATCGCGTGATCCGCTTTGAAGGAAGTGAGATCAATATTCGGGTCTTTTTCCATCGACTTTTACTGCCTTATACCCATAACAATTACTTTTTTGAGGAATATACAATTCATGAGTCCCACTATCAACATTTTTTACAGCGTCTGGGCAAAGATAAACTCCAAATCGACGTAGAACAAATCTTCGGTACTTGCTGGTTTTTTATCAATACAATCCGTATCAAGGCCAATTGCCGCATGGATTCCTTCGAATTTAATGGGGATGATCCCCTCTACGGTCTTTTCCAACAGCCATTAAGTTATCTCTACCAAAAAGAAGGCGTATATTTAAAATGCAGCGAACACTTCTTTAGCTTCTACTGTTTTTTAGAAAGCTGGAACTACAATAACGATTGGTCCCAAACGATTCAAGCGACTCTTGAAACGTATCAAACCATTCACGATAAAACGACCCATTTTGTCGAACAATTAGCCCGCTCGTTGCAGCTACCTCTCGCTAGCGGGACGCAGCTGATTGAGAATCTGTTGCTGCTCTTGATCAAAACGCAAGAGTCTGCCAAACTCTCAGAATGGTTTGGGTTAGAATTTCACGAGATCCAGCGCTTGAATCAGCCCTATTCGCTACCGATAGAAGCAACGATCCATGACTTTTTAGAAGAACAGACAAACAGTCAAAGGGAAACGAGTTTTCCTTTATGGTCAACCACCACCTTGTTGATCCAACAGGCTATTTTACAAATCAACCCTATCCGGGCAAAGGGATACTTTATCTTTCAAGGGGAGCCAGCATGGAAAGCTTACCTTATGCAAGAATTGAATGACTTTCTCGGAGCACGTATTCTACTATCGGCGATCGAACCAGGTCAACTAGAAGGGCTATCGGCAACCGACGTTGATTTTGTTTTGTCAAACTTCCCATTAGATGATGCCCCTGTCCCAGTCTTTTATTTATCGATGGTACCGACCAAAAATGAGCTCAATCAAGTGACTGAGCTCATTCAAACCTATTATTTAAGTTATCACTAGAATCATCAAGCTGCCTTTATTGTTTCACTGGGGCAGCTTTTTGACGTCCTTGCAGCTTGTTTGTAATAAATTTCTCACCTTCGACGACTGTGAAAAGAAGTGCCCCGTTGGCTGCAATACTCAACTGCTGCATCAGCGTCAAAGAACCAATCCCTAAAAGCTGGTGTCCGATAGGTGTTAGGAAAATCGCTGCCTGCAATACAATCAGTAGTGCCAGGGAGACTAAGAGTGCTTTATTGGCAAAGAGTTGGCGATTCAACGCCGGCTTTACCAGCTCACGACAGTTCAGTAAGTAGACTGCTTGAGCAAAGACGATACTTTGCAGTAGCATGCTTTGTTGAAGGACCGTTCCTTCAAACTGAATCGCTAAGACGTAGGAAGGAATCATGATTAACAGCGAGACATAGAAGATGCGGAACAGACTGTACCAAGATAAGATACCTTCTTTGATTGGCCGTGGTGGTCGATTCATGACATCCGCACTTGCCTTCTCAAAACCGAGTGCGTAAGAAAGCGTGATGGTTGTCACCATATTTACCCATAAAATTTGTACAGGTGTCAGTGGCAGTGGTCGGTTCAACAAGAGTGCCGCAATAACGATCAATCCTTGTGCAACAGCCGTTGGTAAGAAGAAGTTGATGGTTTTCTTCAAATTATCGTAGATCCGTCGACCCACTCGGACGGCATTGGCGATCGTATGAAAATTATCGTCTGCCAAAACCATATCGGCTGCTTGCTTGGTTACTTCACTGCCTTTGATCCCCATAGCGATCCCAATGTCGGCTTTTTTCAGCGCTGGTGCATCGTTTACACCATCGCCGGTCATTCCGACAATCTCTTCATTCGCCTGCAAAGCACTAACGATCCGTAATTTATGCTCTGGGGTCGTTCGAGCAAAGATATCTGTCTTTTGGACTGCTTGCTGCAACTCCTCCTCAGACAGCAGATCGATTTCCAGCCCTTCCAACACGTGATTCGTGTGCTTCAATCCAATTTGCTTGCCGATAGCTTGAGCGGTCTTGCCATGATCTCCTGTGATCATTTTGACTTGGATGCCCGCTTGCAAGCACTCTTTTACCGCTTTGATGGCACTGTCTTTCGGAGGATCAATGATGCCAGCGATCCCAACAAAGGTTAAATTGATGAGTGCTTCGTGGGACAAGGACTCCTGTGCCGACAGCGTCAGATGCGCAAAGCCGATCAGTCGCTGCCCTTTCGCTGCTAATTTTGCACTTTCATCTAACCACCATTGCTTTTGATCTGAAGTCAGTTGGCTTTTCTCAAGCAACACTTCGGGCGCACCCTTGACAAACACTACCGAGTCATTCGGCTCTTCTTGATTTTGATGGCGTGTTGCCATGTACTTGTAAGAGGAACTAAAAGGAATTTTATCGACTGTTTTACGCAATGGTTGCTGCGCTAATTCTGCGTATTGTAACAAGGCTTTTTCGGTTGGGTTTCCAACGAGTTCAGCCGCCTTTTGTCCTTCGTCTTGCTTCAAATCTTGACAATTTGCCATGATATCAAGCACCGTTGCTTTATCCACGTTTGACTCAACTAAGACATCGACGACCGTCATTTCATTTTTGGTCAAGGTTCCTGTTTTGTCTGAACAAATCACCGTCATGGCACCTAGTGTCTCCACTGATGGCATCGTTTTGATGATTGCTTGCTCCTCAGACATTTCCTTGACACCCATCGATAAAATCATGGTCAGCACGGCTGGCAAGCCCTCAGGAATCATTGCTACAACTAATGCGATACCTGATGAGAACAAGAGATCAAGATCAAAGCCGTAGCGGAAGGTAGTAAAGAAGATCAAGAAAATCACTAATCCGATAATGCCTTTAAAGATTTGGTGATTCAATTGCTTCATTTTTTTGATCAACGGGGTTTCTTGCGCTTTCACAGACTGAATTGCTTGATTGATCTGGCCGATTTGTGTATCGTCTCCTGTTTCAACGACGATCCCGCTGGCAGTTCCGCTTTCTACATGGGTACCAGAAAACGCCATGTTCCGCTGGTCACCAATCGTACTTTCTTGAGTAATGGGTTCGGTCATTTTTTGAACTGGCTCAGATTCGCCGGTTAAGATAGACTCTTCAATCACAAGATCATGGGTTTCGATCAAGCGCATATCTGCTGGTACGACATCTCCTGGTCCTAAAACGACTAAATCTCCGTTTACTAAGGAAGAAACAGCAATTTTCTTCTTGCGGCCATGAACATAAATTGTTGCTTCTTGCCCCATGAATTGCTTCAACCCATCCAGTGACTCTTGGGCTTTACGCTCTTGCCAGTAGCCGACTAATCCATTGATGACGACGACCGCCATAATAATGCCGCTTTCGATATAATCACCCGAAACCCCTTTTAAAACGGCTGCGACGATTAAGACCAACATCAGTAAGTCTGTAAAATGCTTGCCGACTTTCTTCCATGTAGGGATCTGCGCAGCCTCAGTAATTTTATTTTCACCTTGCTTTGCTAAACGCTGGTTGCGTTCTTCGGAGGAAAGGCCCTGCCGTGTTGTTTGCAACGTATGTAATAGTTCTTCTGTTGTGTTTTTGTACCAATTCATATTTTTTTCCTCCTTGTTTATTTATTTGATCTGAACATAGTATAAGACATTAAAACCATAAAATTCTGGCGATAATTTCAGTGGAGCCTGAAAAAAATGAGTGTTTTTATTAAAGGGGAAGGGCGGCTTCGTCCCGTGGTTTCACAAAACCAACAGAAAACGTTTGTTGATTGTTTTTGCAGGTGTAATCAAGTAAACTAAGACACACCCAATCAATTGCTATCTGTCCCTATCATCCAAAGGTAAGATAGAAGAAAGGAGCCAAATTAATGGCAATCTATACCGATACAAAAATCACGCAGGGACCTTTTCTTTTCATTTCTGGTCAAACGCCGTCACAAGACGGAGCCACACCTGACGACCCGCAAGAGCAAACAGCCATCGTTTTGAAGAAAATCGAAGAGCATTTATCAGCCAATCAACTGTCTTGGTCATCAGTGGTCAAAATGACCGTCTTTTTAACGGATGCTGCTTACTTAGCTGCTGTCCGTACGGCATTCACAACCATTTTGGCAGAAAACAAACCGGCCATGAGTCTCGTCATCGTTGCCGGCTTGGTTGCCCCTGAATTTAAAGTGGAGATTGAAGCACAAGCCACCTTGGCTTAAAAAGGCGCAACACCAAAAAACTTCGTACTGGCGATTGCCTTCCCTACGAAGTTTTTTGGTGTTTGCTTCTTATTTGGTTGGAAAATCAGTGCCTTCTGAAGGAGCTGATCCGGTCTTTTTTTGCCACTGCTCCACAAAGCCGGCGATGGCTTGAGCAATCTGTTGAGCATTAATCAAGGTTCGCTTTTTTTCCATCGCTTCTGCCAAGGAAACTGGTCCTTGTTGGATACTGAAGACTGTTGGAAGCAATTGCGACAGTTCACCGAGACGTTCGGTTCGGGAGCCACAGATTGCAACAATTGGGAGTTGGCGTTTTTGAGCGATCAAAGCGACACCATAGGGTACTTTCCCCCTAGCTGTTTGGCCATCGATACGACCTTCACCGGTGATCAATAAGTCTGCTCCTTTGATTTTTTCCTCAAATCCAATCAAGGAAGCAATCGTCGAAAATCCCGGAACCAACTGACCACCTGCCAAATAAACCGCACCACCAAGGCCCCCAGCTGCACCAGCACCAGGGACTTCCAAATCGATCCCCGTGGTCCGCTTGATGTGTTCAGCCAAACGCTTTGCTTGTTGATCCAACTGCTGGATCGTTTCTTTGGTTGCCCCTTTCTGTGAACCAAAAACTGACGCAAATCCTTGTTCACCTGAATAAGGATTTGTTACATCGGCTAAAGCAAACAGGTCAATTTGTGCAAGCAGAGGGTTCAACTGGCTGAGCTCCAGAGATTCTGCCTGTAGCAAAGGATTGTTTTCCATTCGCACGTTTCTTTGAATGGTTGCTCCTAACGCAAGTAAAAAGCCTACGCCCCCATCAGAAGTGCCGCTACCGCCAAGGGTCAGGTAAATTTTTTTCACTCCTTGTCTGCAAGCTGCTAAGACCATTTGGCCTAAACCAAAAGAAGAGCTATTGCGGGTGGTCTCGTCACTAGGTTCCACGAGTTGCAATCCGACCACTTCCGCAGATTCAATCAAAGCGATTTTTTCTTCATTGATTTTTGTGACCAACATACGGGCTTGCAACTTACCACCTAATGGGTCGGTCACTGGAACCGTTTCGTAATTGCCTCCAAACGCAGCAAAAACTGCTGCCATCGAGCCTTCTCCCCCATCAGCGATGGGAATACTACATTTTTCCCACTGGTCTGAAAACCCGCTTAAGACCGCTTGATTTAATTCTGCGGAAGTGGCGCTTCCTTTGAAGGAATTAATCGCTGCTACAATTTTCATCATTCTGCCTCTCCTTCTAGATCATCTCTTTGTCAGAGATGGGGGCACCTACGTTAATAATCAACCTATGGTTAATCAAATCAACCAAAAGTTAACTAGTAATCCATTGTAAGTTATCCCTTCTCCTCTTATGATAGAAGTATATCAAACAAACCTATCGGAGGTGTACTATGGACTTACCAATTGGCGAGGAAATCGCCCGGAGAAGAAAACACAGAGGCGTTACGCAGCAAGAATTAGCAGCATTTATGAACGTGTCAAAAGCATCCGTTTCAAAATGGGAAACGGGACAGACGTATCCAGATATCACTTCACTGCCCTTATTAGCGGCGTATTTTGATTGCAGCGTCGATGAATTATTGATTTTAGATTCGCAGCTATCACCTAAAGAGATCCAGCGAATCTACCAATTATTAAAAGACGCCTTCCAAACAAAAACACCAACGGAAGTTCTCGCTCTTGCTCAAAGTTTTACCAAACGGTATTACTCTTGTTATCCATTCTTATTACAAATGGGGTCCTTTTACTTGAATCATTGGAATCTGTTGCCGGATGTCCCCGTAGAAGGCGTCCCGAAAGGGCAAACTTACGAAGACGCTTTGATGGAAGCAAAGAAAAATACCTATTTGAAGGAAGCAGAAACCCTGTACCAACGGATCATGGACCAAGGAGACAGTGAGCTGGCACAACAAGCGAAACAGATCGATGCTTATTGTCTTCTGATGAGAAACAAGCCAGAAGAAGTCTTGGCGATCCTTGGCACGAAAACTCTCTCTTTTTTACCTAGCGAACCGTTGATTGCCGCAGCATTTCAGCAAAAAAATCAGTTGCAACAAGCTGAGATCGTTACGCAAAGTGCGATTTACCAGTACTTAATTATTTTTATGAGTTTGCTAACGAATTATTTAGCAATGCTCACACAAGACGAGGAGCAACTGGAAAAAAACTATGCACGTGGACTGGCACTCAGCGAGAGCTTCCAACTGGCCGAATTGCATCCCCTTTCTTTACTGAATTTTCTAGCCGCTGGGATGGTTTCGTTTGCTGCTTTAGGAAAAGAAAGCTTATTGTTACAAGCATTAACGCTGTATGTCAAAACATTAGAAGCTACTCCAGAGGAAATCGTTTTGAAAGGAGATGATTATTTCAACAGCATCGATGAGTGGATCAGTGAATTAGAATTAGGGAGTCAGATCCCGCGTAACTCAGGTAGTGTCAAAAAACAATTTCTTGCAATAGCACAGCTGACACCCTTGTTTGAACCGTATCAAGAAAAACCCTCATTTAAAGAGTTGTTTCAGCGCTTGAGCAATCTGGCTGAACAAGTATCTAATTCGCAAAGGAGTGACTCACATGAATAGTTTTTCACTAAACGTACCAGAAAATATATCTGATTATTTGCCCATACTGATCCCTCTGATTCTTTTGCAATTGATCTTGATCGTTTTGGCAGTTCGAGATATTTTAAAACAAGAACAATTTAAGTTCGGCTCTCGTATTCTTTGGCTCTTCATCGCCTGTTTTGTTAGCCTGATCGGTCCTATCCTTTATTTTGCTTTTGGAAAAGGGGATCAACAATGAAGATGATCGAGATCAATCACTTATCCAAACATTTTGGGCATAAACAAGTGCTACAAGACCTATCCTTTTCGGTCCCCAAAGGGAGTGTCGTGGGATTTGTAGGGGAAAACGGCGCCGGCAAAACAACCACCATGAAAGCGATTTTAGGATTACTCCCTATTGATGAAGGCGAAATCACTGTCTGTGGCGAACCAGTACAATTTGGCTCAACCAAGACCAATCGCTGGATCGGCTATTTGCCAGATGTGCCGCAGTTTTACTCTTTTATGACAGCTGTAGAATATTTGACTTTCTGCGGAAAAATTCAGCCAAATAAAGAATCTTTTCAGCCTCAGCGAGTGATGGAAGTCTTAGAGTTGGTAGGCCTGAAAGCTTCGAAACAAAAAATCGCTGGCTTTTCTCGCGGCATGAAGCAACGTCTAGGGTTAGCCCAAGCTCTGATCAACCGCCCCGCCATCTTGATTTGTGATGAACCAACATCCGCACTAGACCCTCTAGGACGCAAAGCATTTCTTGATGTATTGGAAAAAATCAAAGAAGAAACGACAGTGCTTTTTTCCTCTCATATTCTCGCAGATGTCGAACAGCTGTCAGATTATATTGCGATTTTGCACAAAGGTCAGATCCGTGCGTTCGAAACGATGGATTCCTTGAAAAACCGTTATCGAAAAACCGTCTTTGGGATTGTCTTTACCGACGAAGGTGACCATTTAAAATTTGCCAAAGTGTTAGCAATCCACGGTATTTCGGCGAAAAGAAAGAACAATCAATTACTGATCGATGAACAAACTGGAACCAATATCGGTTCACAGCTGCTACAATTGCTGAACGAACAACACATTGTCCCAGAATCCTTTCAAAGAATCGAACCATCGTTAGAGTCGATTTATTTGGAGGTGATCAAATGAATGCGTTTCTTGTTTTCTTAAAGAAAGAGTTTCTCGGCGGTCTTCGCAGCAAAAAACTACTGATTTGCTTGATCCTGTTTGCCCTGATTGGTATGCTTTCTCCCTTTACTGCCAAAATCATGCCAGAACTGATGGCCAGTATGATGCCGGAATCGATTGAAATCACGATTGCTGATCCGACATCGATCGATGCGTGGCTTCAGTTTTACAGCAACATCGGCACGATTGGCCTGCTAGTATTTGTGATTCTTTTTACCGATACGCTCTCAGCCGAAATAAATCAGGGTACCTTTATTCAGCTGATCACCAGAGGCTTACCAAAAACCACGATCGTCATAGCAAAAGCTTGCTATTTAATGATTCTTTGGTCTTTGAGTTACCTCATAAGTGCCAGTGTCAGTGCTTTTTATACGATGATTTATTTCGATGATTCCAGCGCTGCTCAAGTCCCTAGCGCTTTGGTCAGCTATTGGCTTTTCGGTTTACTAGCAATCAGCATCCTGCTGCTAGGTTCCAGCTTTGCTAAAAGTATCTATCAAGGTTTGTTGTTTATTGGCGTCTGTTATCTGATGGGCATGTTAGGCAACCTATGGAGTCAAGTAACAAACTGGAATCCATATTCCCTTTCCAGCCAATTTCCTAACTACTTAACCGACCAAATCAAACTAGGGGAACTGCTGCCAGCACTGTTGTTAACTTGCTTTTTGATCATCGCTTGTTTGACTGGTTCCATAGCTGTTCTAAGAAAAAGAAAATATTAAAAAACATCGGTGCAGATTTTTTGCACCGATGTTTTGCTTCTGAAATGTTACTCTATTTTGCTGTTCCTTGGACTTTCACAGATTTCTTGGCCTGCATTTTTTGTTCGATTCTCATGAAGAGGCGCATGAAGAAGGCAATCAAGTAGATTGAAAAGGCAGAAATAAGTGCTTCTTGCCAAGAAAAGATCAGAAGGTTCAATAAGATGATGATCAAATTGGTTAAGAAAACCCCACTAGATCTGCGAATGCCATAGTATTTTTCCAAAATTAGTGGCGGAATCGTCACGCCGCCATTAGACGCACCAATTTTGTAGAGCGAAAAGATGCCGAAGCTAAAGAAGAAACTACCTAAAATCAATGAGATGGAATAAAAGCGCAGCAGCATAATTTCTGGTAAAAGTGCTAGAAGAACGGGAAATGCCAAACTACCGATAACCGTATTGACAAAGACCTCTCGTTTCAAAAGTAAAAACGCAAGGGCCAGCATCAATAAATTTATACCCCAGACAACGATATGGCGATTGATCGACCAGCCAGTTTCGATGAGGTAGCCAATCGACCCGACGCCGGCAGAAGCAATGCTGTGAGGTAAAAGGAAGAAGTTTAATGCGATGCAGATCCATAGCACCCCAAGCAATAAAGCAAGATTTTTTTTGATAAGTGTTTCCATCAACGTTCTCCTTTCGATCTGGCAACTATTTTTATGTATAAAAGCTTCTGTCTATTCTATCAAAAAAATCGTAAAAGAAAGAACCAATTTTTTCATGAAAACATGAAAAAATTGATTCTGACCTTCAAGAAAGTATTCTGCTATTTTTTCATTCCTTTAAGATTGCTGTTAAGCTGCACAGCAATCACAAGCGGAAAGGATTTCTTCTACAACAGATTCCCGCCATGCTCTTCTATTCGCCATACGTTTCTTCTCTGACGGCAAATGAACAAAGTAAACCGACAATTCTGATCCTTTAATCAATTGATAGGACATCAAGCGATTTTTTTGCTGCAATAACAGCTGATGCTTTTTCGGGGAAAGGGAAAGATCAGTTGCGGACACCAATTGCTTTAATGCCTCTGGATGACAAAGGTTTCTTTCTGGTGCGACACTGATCAATTGGCTGACCTCTGCTAATTTCATCGCCTCGATCACCCGCAGCGTTGCCCGCGAATCATGGATATCCGTCAAAAAAACCGACTGGCAACCTTGCAATGCCCGAACGAGTCGTCCTAAATCGAGAAAGTCACCATCAATGATCGTCTCACGCGCAGCATCAATCTGTTGTAAACGCTCCGTTGCCTGGCGGGCATAGAGTACTAGGGAGAAATTGGTTCTTTCTAAAAGTGTTTGGCGTATCAGCTGCCCAATCGTTCCAGCAGCACCTAAAATCGCAAGTCGTTTCATAAGCTTCCTTTCTATTGGATTCCATTGAGCAGAACGTTTCAATTTCCATAGTAGCGAATTCAGTCATTAAGACTTAGTGACCAAATTGGCTTTTCGTTGACGCAATCGTTCTTCTGTCGGCAGAACATGCTCGTCGTAATGTTCTAGTTTGTATTCTAAACGTTCAACAGCTTCCGTCATATCTGAGATTTTCTCCCTGAGTACCGCAATTTGTTCTGCTAAGAGCTGCTTGCGCTCAGGAACCGTCCCTCGCCCTTCTTCAAATAAAGCCAGGTAATGACTCAACCCATCAATCGATAGTCCAGCATTACGCATTTGCCTAGTAAAGGTGATCCATTTTAAGTCGTCATCATCAAATTCACGAACACCGTTTTTATTGCGTTTGACCGGCGGAATCAGCCCAATTTTTTCATAGTAACGGATGGTATCAGCTGAGACACCGCTCAGTTCACTGACTTTTTTGATATTCATGACTTCACTTCCTTGTTTTGCATTTTTTCCTAGATCGTTTTGTATGCTACGAGCCAGAAGCCCTTTTGTTACTCGTTATTCCGCTCCTACCACTGCATGAGGCAAGTAAGGCTCTTCCAAATAAGCAATCTCTTCGGCAGTCAGCTTTAGATCAAGGGCAGGTAAAGCATCCAATAAGTGGCTTTCTTTTGTTGCGCCAATAATTGGTGCGACCACTTGTTCTTTTTGCAATAACCAAGCCAAGGCGATTTGCGACCGTTTGCTTTGGTGATTGTCAGCGATCTTTGCGACTCGTGCCACGATCTCCCGGTCTTGTTCCATCGTTTTGTCGTACTTTTGATTGGCGGTTTTATCCGTTAAGTACCGTTTGGTCTCTGCACCCCAATCTCTTGTTAAACGTCCAGCAGCCAAAGGACTATATGGCGTCACGGCAATTTTTTGATCGGCACACAAGGGCATCATTTCTCGCTCTTCTTCTCGATAAAGCAAGTTTAAGTGATTTTGCATCGAAACAAATTTGGTCCAGCCATTTTTCTCTGCAACTGCTTGTGCTTTGGCAAATTGCCAAGCGTACATCGCGGATGCACCAATATAGCGCACTTTTCCAGAAACCACCAAATCATGTAAGGCCTTCATGGTTTCTTCAATTGGCGTGTGGTAATCCCAACGATGGATGATATACAAATCAATGTAGTCCATTTGTAGGCGTTTTAAGCTTTGTTCGACTTGATAAAAGATCGCTTTTCGAGACAGCCCTCCACTGTTTGGCCGTTGCTTCATTTTTGAATACAGTTTTGTGGCAACCACGATCTCATCCCGCGGAGCAAAATCATTCAATGCTCGACCGACGATTTCTTCGCTCGCTCCATAAGAATAGACATTTGCCGTATCAAAAAAGTTGATGCCTAGATCCAAGGCTTTTTTGATGACTTCGCGACTATCTGCTTCTTCTAACACCCACTCATGAAAGCCACTATTGGGATCGCCAAATCCCATTGTCCCTAAACATAATGGTGACACATCAAGTCCCGTATTGCCAAATTTTACATAGTTCATTTGCTCGTCCTCCTGTTTTTTAAGTTACACTAAGCATACAGGTTGAAGTGCACTCTAAGTCAAGCGAATCAGCAAACTTTTTTTCATTTTACTCGCAAATGACTCATAATGACATGCTTTTTGTCGTGCGTTTCATTTCGAATCAGCTTTTGGTACACTAAAGATAAGTATCGATACGCTATCTAGCTGAGAAAAAGGAGCGGAAGATTTTGACTTGTATTTTTTGTACTGCCTCAAAACATGCGATCTTTGAAAACGAACGCTTTTATGCGATCTTTGATAAGTTTCCCGTCACCCCTGGACACCTGCTATTGATCCCCAAAGAACATCGAAGGGATTATTTTGCCCTCACCCAAAAGGAATTACAAGACTTGCAGGCTTTGTTGCAGGAAGGCAAAGCCTATTTGTTGGAAACCTATCGACCAGACGGCTTCAACATCGGCTTCAATTGCGGGGAGGCTGCCGGACAGACGGTCTTTCATTGCCATTGTCATTTGATCCCACGCTACCAAGGCGACGTGGAGGAACCAAAAGGCGGCGTTCGAGGCGTGATTCCTGACAAGCAAGCCTACTAAATACAAACAAGCCGTTTCTTCCAGCAAAGGGAAACGGCTTGTTTGTGTTTGTTAAAAATGAGGACGCTTAGGAATTGATCGCTGAATGGTTCATCAACCGATTGATATGAACGCCTAGATAGACGATTTCATTGACAGGGATCTTCGTTTGATATTCTTTATCGATATAGGCTTTGACTTTTGTCGCGATCTCCATAGCATTTGGATAAAGAGCCCACATTTGACGGTATAGTCCTTCGTCTTCTTCTTGCAGCAGACCATCCAAAAAGAACCGGTCAACGAAGAAACGCACGTGGGTGATAAAGCGATTATAATGGATCGAATTGGTGTTGACGTCTTGCTGGATCGAGTAGCGTACCATATTGACGATCAACCCGATCAATTTGGCTTTTTTCAACCCATCTTGATTTTCCTCGGTGTTCGACTGGGCATTGATCAAATGAAACGCGATATTGGAGGCTTCTTCTTCCGGCAGATCAATTTGATACTTCTCTTTCAACAAGCGTAGTGCCTGTTCGGCGGCTCGAAATTCCTCCGTATAGTAATTCTTGATTTCCCAATAGAGTCGATTCGTCACACTCAAGCCTTTTTGCTGACGTTCCACAGCAAAGTGCAAGTGATCCGATAAGGTAAGGTAAATCGTTGAATTTAGCGGATAGGGCAGCATTTTTTGCGCCAGCTGAACGATTTCTTTGGTCATTTCAAAATAGTACAACGGAATCTCATCCACCAAATCGGCAAACTGACCCGATTTTTTTTCATCGATTGGCAGAAAAACTTGATCGATCTGGGTATCGGCTATGCTGTCGCCGACTTTCTTTCCATAGCCGATCCCCTTCCCAAGTGCAATCATTTCCTGGCCTTCCTTATCAACAAGTACGACACTTGAATTTAAGACTTTCTTGATGTAAATCATGCACTCTCGCTCCTCACTGTTTATTCTGCCAAACTTGCGCCATTGGTAGCGATCACTTCTTTGTACCAATCGAAGGAATCTTTTTTCAAACGGTCATAACTGCCGTTTCCTTCATCATCGGCATCCACATAAATGAAGCCGTAGCGTTTCGTCACTTGTGACGTCCCAGCACTGACCAGATCGATCGGTGCCCATGAAGTATAACCAATCAAATCGACTCCTTCATCGATGGCTTCCTTCATTTGTTTGAAGTGTGCCTTGAAATAATCGACCCGATACGGATCATGCACTTGACCGTCTTCAAGGACATCCACGGCACCCATACCATTTTCAACGATCATCAATGGCACTTGATACCGATCATACAATGAAAGCAAGGAGATTTTCAAGCCTTTAGGATCGATCTGCCAGCCCCATTCAGTTGACGGCAGCTTGGGATTTTTTACCCCTAAAACCGTATTGCCCGGTGTCCGTTCCGCATGTGGGTCGCCTGATTCAGCCATAGACATATAATAACTGAAAGAAAGAAAATCAACGGTGTGATCTTTTAAGATTTGGCGGTCTTCTGGTGCCATTTCAATCTTGATGCCCCGTTTTTCCAGATCTTTTTCAATCATTCGCGGATAAGCACCTTTGACTTGAACGTCCGCATAAAAATCATTTTCCAAGTTTTTCTTTAAAGTTAATTCAACATCCAATGGGTCACAAGTCAATGGATACGTCATCAACTTCGTGATCATACAGCCGACTTTGTTGTCGGGATTTATTTCATGGGCGATTTTTGTCACTAATGAGCTGGCCACAAATTGGTGATGGAGGGCTTGATACACGTCTTGCTCTTCCTTACCAGCTTCTGATTGCTCAGGAATGAGACCTGCTGTTGTAAAGGGATGACGATGGATACTGTCGATTTCGTTAAAGGTCAGCCAATACTCCACATACTCCCCAAATTCTTCAAAGCAAACGGTCGCAAAACGGACAAAGTCATCGATCACTTTACGTTCCACCCAGCCATTGTACTTCAAGCTAAGCGCTAACGGCATCTCATAGTGAGACAACGTTACGATCGGTTTGATTCCCAAACGCTGCATTTCTTGGAAGACATTGCGGTAAAAAGCGATCCCTTCTGGATTGGGTGTCGTTTCTTCCCCAGTTGGGAACAATCGGGTCCATGCAATCGATAAACGCAATACTTTAAAACCTATCTCCGCAAATAAAGCCAAATCTTCTGGATAGCGATGATAGAAGTCGATCCCTCGGCGTTTTGGATAGATGGTATCCGTTGAATCCGCCATTGCTTCTTTGACGGCTTCAACAGTCACGCTCATATGTGCTGCAAAGTTTTTCACGTCGACATGAGGTTTGTAAGTAGCCACATCCGCTACCGACAAGCCTTTGCCGCCAAGATTCCATCCCCCTTCTACTTGATTTGCGGCGATAGCGCCACCCCATAAGAAGTCCTTTGGAAAAGTTGTTTCAGTCATTTTTTCAATCCCCTTTTACATTGTTTTTGTTGCATTGCTCATTGGTTTAGACGATCGGTGCAATCGATAAAACACCTTGTTCGTTGCGCTCATCGGTTGATTCGATCGGTTTGACCGTAAAGTTCTCTTGATTGGTGACCACACAGATCACGATTGGATCAAACCCAGCTGCTTTGATGGCATCTAGATCAAATTGAATCAGTGGTTGCCCTTGTTTCACTTGATCCCCCGCTTTCACGTAAGGGGTAAAGTGTTTGCCTTCTAATTGAACGGTATCCAAGCCGATATGAAAGAGCAATTCTGCGCCATTACGAGTTTTTAACCCGATCGCATGGTTGGTTTCAAACAACATCGTGATTTCGCCATCTTCCGGTGCGATCAATTCGCCAGACGTCGGGATGATCCCGAAACCTTCTCCGATCATACCGCTTGAAAAGACTTCATCGTTGACTTCAGATAGGGCTACCACTTGGCCTTCTACTGGTTTACTCAATACTTCGGCTTTCGGATCGGCAACTGTTGTCTTATTTTCCACTGTTTTGTCTTTGAATAAGAAAAGGACAAGGACGAAGGAAACAGCAAAGGATACCCCTAACGTGACTAATGCCCACACAAGATTCATCGGGTTGGCTTCATCGACGAACATAGTGATACTTGCTAGACCGGGACCAACTAATGCGAAGGCCTTGATGGCAAATAACCCAGCCACTGCACCACCAACTAGGCTGGAAGCCATCACGCCGTAAAGCACTCGTTTGTGCAGGATCGTCACCCCATACAAAGCAGGCTCGGTTATGCCAAAAAGGGCGGAGATGCCTGCAGAAACAGCGGTTGAACGAAGTTTTTGGTCTTTGGTCCGAACACTCACCGCAAAACAAGCACCGGCTTCTGCGATGTTATGTGCCAATGAGGCAGGTAAGTATAACAGCTCTGCCCCCATCTCACTCATAGACGAAACAGCATAAGGAATCATAGCTTTGTGCATACCGGTAACCACCATCAATGGTAAAACAGCGGCTAAGATCCCTGTTGCCACCCAACCTAAATGGGCATACAGCCAAATGATCGCTGCTGAAAAAATCGTTCCGACTTCAAAGCCTAATGGGCCTAAAATCAATAAAGCAACTGGAACCGTAATAACTAAGCTCATCATTGGAACAAAGAAGATACGGATCGGTTTTGGTGAGATTCGGGTAAACAGTTTTTCAATTTGAGCGTAAAATAAAACCGTTAAAATGGCTGGAAATACTTGTGACGCATAAGCGATATTTTGTAAACCGAAGCCCATGAAAGCTGCGCCATCTGTCAATAGTGTTGTTAGTTCAGGCAAAATCAAGGCACCGACAGCGGAAACCGCCACCAATTGGTTGACCTTTAATTTATTTGCCGTGGTGATCGCCACTAAAATCGGTAAGAAATACAATGGTGCGCCACCGATCAGATTCAAAATTTGATACGTTTGGCTGGTATTGTCCATCAATCCAGTGACAGAAGCAAGTAGCAGTAAGGATTTCAAGACGCCCCCACCAGCGACCGCTGGAATCAACGGTTGAAAAATCGAGATAATAAAATCAAGCAGGACCGCACCCCACGATTGTTTTTGTTTGCCTTCACTTCCTCCATCCGCTGTTAGCTCATGACCTAACACGTTCATAACCTCATCATACACTTCGACGACATCATTGCCGATGATGACTTGGCATTGGACATTTTGTCGCACCCCAATCACGCCATCGACTTTTTCCAAGGCATCTTTTTGTACGAGGCTATTGTCTTTTAAGGTAAAGCGCAAGCGTGTGGAGCAATGTTCCAAATGTGCGATATTTTCTTTTCCGCCAATCAACTCAACGATGGCAGTTGCCGTTTCTTTTACATTCATAATTTTCTTCTCCTTTAATTAGTTTTCCTTTGTTGGCCAAACAAAGAAAAAAGCAGGCAACACCTACAAAAACATTGAACGGAATCCAACGATCCCTTCCATGTTTTTTATAGGTCCTGCCTGCATTACCAGTCACATGCCTGTTTTATTACTTGCATAATACCATGCTTTATTTGAAAACGCAACCACCGTTTTAAAAATATTTTGCTAAGCCTTTTGCTGAAACGAGAAGTTTGCTACACTTAGTGGATAATCAGTTATTTCGTCTTCCTTGGCTTGCACCAGAAGCAAGAAGAACATCGCTGGCTAAACGTATCACAAGAAAGGATGAATCGGATGACTTCATTGAATCACTCACTGCATGTTGCCGTCCCAACAGCATTTGATCATGCAGAAAGACTTGACACGAAAAGGACGATCGCTCATATCTTGCAACTGCAAAAGCAAGGGATCAAATCGGTTTTGGTGTGCGGCTCCACCGGTGAACAGCACTCATTGACCTTAACAGAAAAAAAACAGCTTCTACATGCCTTAGCGCAAGAAACCAGCTGGGCAGCCGATTTCGAAGTCCTCTTCGGTTTAGCTGGCATCGTATTTCATGAAACGCTCGCGTTGGCAGAAGCAATCAGCAAAAATCCCCGAATCGATGGTGTGGTTTTAGGCTTTCCCCCTTATCTTTGCCTGACCCAAAAGGAAGCCGTCCTCTATGCTCAGGGATTGATCCATACTTGCGAAAAACCAGTTATTTTATACAACAATCCCCGCCGCACGGGCTTTGATTTATCTGCAGAAAGTCTCTTGACCTTGATCGCTGACCCTCGGGTGATCGGCTCAAAAGAAGCTTGCAGTAAGGAGCGAGTGCCTCAACTAAAAACAAAGACGGCTGCCGATTTTCGTTTTTATGCTGGTGGTGAAGCGGACTTGGCGGAAAAGGTCGCACTAGGGTTTAACGGGCTGTCATCAATGGCAGGAAACCTTTGTCCCGAGGAGATCCAGGTGATTTGGCAAGGGTTACTCAAAGGTGCTGCAACGATTTCTACGTCGGATGAATGGCAGAAAATGGAACAAGCAGCTGCCGGCGATCCAACAGATACCATCAGTTACCTTCCGTGGCTCAAGCAGCAAATCACCATTGATGGACAGCCCTTTGGCTTTTGTCGTCAGCCGCTAGGTCTAGAAACGAGTGATCGGTTTGGCACTGGCTCAATTCCCCCTCATCTAGCATAAGAAAGGCAGGAGAACCAGACAAATGAAGATTGATCCACAACTAAAGCACTATATTGAAAGCTCCATCATCCCACAATACAACCAATTGGATAGCAGTCACTCCCCAGCGCACGTCCACCAAGTGATCCAAAATAGTTTTGAGATTGCTGAAACATTGCCTGTTGACCTGAATATCGTCTATACGGTAGCTGCCTACCATGATATCGGCTTGCTCTATGGCCGCAAAAACCACGAAAGCAATTCCCGCAAGATCGTTGAACAAGATGCTGTGTTGCCACACTTTTTCTCTCCTCCAGTCATTTCAATGATCGGCGAAGCAGTAGAAGACCATCGTGCTTCGCTGCCTTATGAGCCTCGCTCGCTTTATGGCAAAATTATTTCCGAAGCCGATCGTGACTTAGATTTTGAGCGAATCCTCAAGCGAACCTTGCTTTTTGCTTATGAGAAAAAGCAACTCACAGATCTAGAACAATTGCACCAAGAAGCGTATCAGTACATTTCAAAGAAATATGGTCCTCAAAGTGAGCTGAAGGTTTGGTTGGATTATCGCAAAAACCAAGACGGTTTGGCGATCATTTATCAAAAATTAGCACAACCTGAAAGCTTCCGCCACACCTTTGAAAAAATCGTGCCGTTAGTTATCGCTACAAGCAAAGAAACTGACGATTGACACTTTGATCCAGCACCAGACTTTAAATAGAAACCCTCTGATTTCAAAATACGCCAAGTGTTTGCGTGCGCTGAATCAGAGGGCTTTTACTGTTATCCTAGTTCTTTTTCACTAAAATCCCCCGCTCCTTCGCTGCTCCAACGCTCCTATTGAAATCAGGGGGCAGCAACTGGTTTTCTTCAATCAACAGACGCCCTTCTAAATAACCTTCCTTTTTTCACCGAATTTACTCTTTGTAAGCAAGATAGTTTGCTGAAAATAAAAAAAATGGTATTTTTATTTTATCAAGTGATAAAATAATAGGAGGAATCGTTATGTTTTTGGCAATCAATGAAATACGCCATTCCAAATTGCGTTACGCCCTAGTCACAGGGGTCATGTTTTTAATCGCCTATCTGGTCTTTTTTTTAACTGGCTTAGCGTATGGGTTGGCTCAAGATAATCGGATGGCGGTCGACAAATGGGAGGCAGATCAAATTTTGTTGACTGAAGAAGCAAATGATAATTTAAACATGTCGATGCTTCCTCGCAGTCTTTATGACGAAGTCGATGCACCAGAAAAAGCTGTTTTGGCGCAAACCGCTGGGGTAGTGACTAAAGAAGACAACGGTGAAAAAGTCGATGTCACCTTTTTCGGCATTGATCCAGATCAATTTCTAGCACCAAATATTATCGATGGCGAGATGTTTGCGTCAGATGATGAAGCGGTCGCAGACAGCAGCATTGAGGAAGAATACGGGATTTCCATTGGTGACACCATCAAATTAGCCGGCAGTGACAAAAAATTGAAAATCGTCGGTTTTACAGATAACGCCCGCTTCAGTGTTGCTCCGGTCCTCTACACCTCGATCGGTGCCTATCAAGAAATTCGTTTTGAAAAAGAAGATGATTCAGAAAATGCCCGTATCAACGCGATCGTAACTCGTGGCAAAATCAAAGAAGTGCCAGATGATCTAGTCGCTACGGATATCAGCAAATTTATTAATGAATTGCCTGGTTACAACGCACAAGTGCTGACCTTTGGCTTTATGATCGGGTTCTTGATCGTGATCGCTGCCATCGTTATCGGTATTTTTATCTATGTACTAACGATGCAAAAATCAGAAATTTTCGGTGTCATGAAAGCCCAAGGGATCTCTAGCCGCTACATTGCTTTTTCGGTGATCGCCCAAACGTTCTTGTTGGCCACCTCGGGTGTTTTGATCGGTGGGTTGGCAACGATCGGTACCGCCCTCGTGTTACCTGCGGCAGTGCCATTCCAAATCAATCTATTATTCTTTGCTAGTATCAGTGTAATGATGATTCTGATCGCGATGCTAGGTGCTTTCTTCTCGGTGCGAACGATTGTAAAAATCGACCCATTGAAAGCAATCGGATAGGAGGAAAAAACATGAGTGCCATTGAATTCAAACAAGTCAAAAAATCATTTAAAGATGGGGACGCGACGATTGAAGCCTTGAAAGAAACCAACTTTTCGGTAGAAAAAGGCGAATTTGTCGCCATCATCGGTCCTTCCGGCTCTGGGAAAAGTACCTTTCTGACGATTGCCGGTGGTCTACAAGCTCCCTCTGAAGGCGAAGTATTTATCAATGACGAACCTTTTAGTAAACAAAAAGAAAAGCAACGGGCAAAAACTCGTTTCAAAAAGATCGGCTTTATTTTACAAGCTTCCAACCTTGTCCCTTTTTTGACGGTCAAAAAGCAACTTCAATTGGTGGATAAGGTCAGCAAAGAACCCCAAGAGCAATCAGCTACTGAATTGTTTGAACAACTAGGGATTGAAAAGCTGCAGAACAAATACCCCGATGAACTATCTGGTGGTGAAAGGCAGCGTGTGGCTATTGCCCGAGCGCTCTATCATGATCCCACCATCATTTTGGCAGATGAACCAACGGCGAGTCTTGATTCAAAAAAAGCCGTCGAAGTCGTCAAAATCTTAGCAAAAGAAACCAAAGAAAAACAAAAAGCCACCATTATGGTGACCCATGATACCCGTTTGACAGATTATTGTGATCGGGTCTTCGTCATGAAGGATGGCGTTTTAGAAGAAAAAGAACACACGAAAGAAGAAGCCGAATCAAGTGATTCGCAGAAGGAGCAAGCATGAAAAAAATTATTGTTGTCGGTGCGGGCGTGTCAGGATTAGCTGCTGCTGTCCGTTTGCAAAAACTTGGCTATGACGTCACCCTCTACGAAAAAGAAGGTCAACCTGGGGGCAAAATGAATCAGATCAAGGAAAACGGCTTTACCTTTGATGTGGGACCCACCATCGTGATGATGCCTGAAATTTATCGTGAAGTGTTTGAATTTGCTGGCGTTGATCCGAATGACTATATTCCTATGGAGAAAGTCGATCCGATGCTGCAGCTGTATTTTGCTCAAGACGAACCGCTGACCTTCTCAAACGACTTAGTAGAATTGACCAAAACGCTAGAAGCGATCTCGGAAGAAGATGCTCAAGGCTATTTTGCCTTTTTAGCAGATATTTACAAACGCTATGTGATCGCCAAAGAGTCCTTCATCACCAAGTCGTTTCGGACATGGCGAGACTTTTACAATCCCAAATCATTATGGGCAGGGTTAAAGCTGCGAACGTTTAGTGACGCCTACTCTTCCATTTCTAAATTTGTCAAAGATGATCGCCTGCGAAAATCATTAGCGTTTCAAACCTTGTATATCGGTGTCTCCCCTTACCAAGGGCCGTCCCTTTATACCATCATCCCTATGATCGAGTTGATGTATGGGGTCTATTTCATCAAAGGCGGCATGTATACATTAGCCACTGGTATGGCACGTTTGTTCCAAGAATTAGGCGGAACGATCCATTACAATACCCCAATCGATGAATTATTGATCGAAAACAAGCAAACCAAAGGCGTTCGTGTCAATGGAGAAACGATCACCGCAGATGCCGTGATTTGTGCGGCTGATTTTCCTTATGCTATGGAAAGCTTGATTCCTGATGAATCAAAACGCGGCAAATACACCAATCAAAAAATCGCTTCGATGGATTACTCTTGTTCTTGTTTCTTGCTTTATTTAGGACTGGACAAAAAATATGAAGATAGCGCACTCCATAGCATTTATTTTGCCAATGATTTCAAACGCAATGTAGACGATCTTTTCGAGGCTGGCAAGCTGCCAGAAGATCCATCCTTCTACTTGTATCGTCCAACCCTGAAAGATGCTTCCTTAGCACCTGATGGTCAAGAAGGTCTTTATGTTTTAGTCCCAGTACCTGAATTATCTAAATTTGATCAATGGACGGATGAAACGATTCAAAGCTACCGCCAGCAGATCATTGGATTATTAAAAGAAAAAACGATCTTTACGGATATCGATGAACACATCGTGTATGAAAAAATGTATACGCCAGATACGTTCAATGATCGGTTCAATGCCTACAACGGTGCGACATTTGGCTTGAAACCAACCTTGGCGCAAAGCAATTACTATCGTCCCCATAATAAATTTGATTATGCAGAAGGCCTATACTTCTGCGGCAGCAGTACGCATCCGGGAGCGGGTGTGCCAATCGTGATGCAAAGTGCCAAGTTAGCTGTGGAGGAGTTGTTAAAAGATGACCGTTAAATCATTAAGCGTCTTTGATGAATACGACAACGATTTTTTATACTGTGAGGCCATCATAAAAAAGCATTCGAAAAACTTTCATACCGCCTTTTCTCAATTGCCAAAAGACAAAGCACGCGCCGTCTATGCCGTCTACGCCTTTTGCCGACGTGCCGATGATGCCGTCGATGAAAAGCATGACCCATTGTTGATCGAAGCCATGAAAAAACGCTTGGAAGAAATACAAGAACTATTAACCGGCGATGCGATCGACTTGCCGCAAGCCATCAAGGAAGAAGATCCTGATGAAGCCATTTGGCGGGCATTGACCCTTTCTTTCCAACAGTTTGACCTACAGTTTCAACCCTTTTTCGATCTATTGGTGGGACAAAAACAAGACCTTGACTTCCAGCAGCCCACCTCTGAAAAAGAGCTTTCCGACTATAGTTACTACGTAGCCGGCAGTGTGGGTCTGATGCTCTTGCCGATTCTCTCACAAACAGCCGCTGCGATTCAAGAGCCCGCCATAAAATTGGGTGAAGCGATGCAACGCACCAATATTTTACGTGATATTGGCGAGGATCTGCGAATGGGCCGCATCTATTTGCCACAAACGGTCTTGGCGCAATTCAACCTTTCGCGAGAGGCATTAGCAGCTGGCAATCAAAACCAGCAGTTTATCGAGATGTGGGAACACGAAGCGCAACTTGCTGAGACGCTTTATCAGGAATCTTTTGTCATGATGCCGCAAATCGATGAAGATTGCCGTGAAGCTCTATTAGCAGCTGCTTTGATCTATCGGGAAATCTTGACTGTGATCCGCAAAAACAACTATCAAGTATTTGCTGAAAAAACAGCGGTACCGAAACAACGGAAAATCCAACTTTTGTTTACCGCGAAAAAAATGCTTCGTCAGGAACGTTGGGAGGGCTGACTTTGAACTTGCGAGAAAAAATATTACGAGTCGCAGAAAACCTGTTTATGCAGCAGGGGTATCAAGCAACTTCTACTAGACAGATCGCAGAAGCCGTCGGCATCACCCAACCCAATCTTTATTATCACTTCAAAGGCAAAGAAGCCATCTATTATGAAGTGATGGTCTCTTTGGCACAAGAGGTTTCTGGAAAATTAAATCAGACTGTTGAAGATACTTCCTTGACGATCTCTGAAAAAATCTTAAACATGTTTCTTTTTTTAAGAAGTCGGCATCGCATCAATTTTTATATGATGATGCACGACATTCAGCATACCGTTTCTGAGGACACTTCAAAAAAACTGTACTTGCTTTGGCGGAAAAATTACAAAGAACCGTTTCTTGACTTGTTTCGTCGCAGTGATTCCAATCTCCGTTCGGATGTCGACCCAGAATTTGTCACCAGTCAGTTGTTAGTACTGATGGCGGCTCATTTGGACTCACCAGAAAAAGAAGACAAGATGCCAGAAGCGATCGATTTGTTTTTATTCGGTGCACTAGGCAATGGGCCAATTGCGAAATAGCTGGAACGTTGGCTTTTGTCCCGAGAATAATCATTCGACGAATTTCTGACAATCGCGTACACTGATCCAGTAAACAGAAACTTAAAAGGATGGATGTACATGTCAAAAAATCGAATCGAAGCCTTTACGGATGCGGTCATTGCGATCGTAATGACCTTATTAGTATTGGAATTGCACCAGCCCGAAGGCGATACCTTTGCTTCTTTTTTAGGAGTGGAACAGCAATTTATTATTTATTTGATCAGCTTTGTGATGTTAGCGATCTACTGGAACAATCACCATCATCTATTTCAAGTAGTATCTAAAATCGACGGTTGGACCTTGTGGGCGAATCATTTATTGATCCTGGCACTAACCCTCTTTCCTTTTGTAACGTCATGGGTCAGTCGTTATCCAGTCGCTCTTGCCCCTCAACTGCTTTACGGAGCTGTCATTTTATTGACGGATTTCAGCTATTTCCTTGTAGGAAAGTCCTTGGTGCGTGCCAACCCTGACAATCAAGCCATCGTAGAACTGTTTCGCGGATACAAGAAACTCTACTTTACGTTGTTTATCAACGTGCTGGCATTGCTCCTCGGCTGGCTGGTCCATCCACTACTTATCATCACGCTGGATAGTCTCGTGCTATTGTTGTGGGTGATCCCTGAGAAAAAAGTAGAAACCTTTTTAAAACAATAAAAACACTTGCGTCCTTCTCCTGATGGATAACTGCGCAAAAGCAGAACAATCGGCTGCTTTTGCGCAATCATCCATCGCTTTTAGGAGAAGGATGCAAGTGTTTTTTCTAGCGAATCAAGTCTTTCCCTGGTGCCTGTAAGACTTGTTCCACTTGTTCTTTGGTGGTTAAGGGGACATCTCCCAGCATCGTATGAGCCAATACAGCATTCGTGATTGCAAAATCAGCGGTGCGTTGGAGCGACCATTTTTCGGCATAGCCTAATAATACACCAGCGGCATAGGCATCCCCTGCCCCGATCCGATCCAAGACTTGCAGCAGCTGCGGTGCCGTTTCATAGGCATCCTGCGCCGTAATGATTCTTCCACTGATAAACTGCTTGTCTTCCACGGATAGACGGCGTGTCCCGCAGAACCATTCTAGTTGATACTGGTCAATAAAGGATTGGATCAACGCAAGCTCGGCGCCTTCTGTTTCCTCTAAGGGATATGCCAGCAGCTCCTCCAAGTCACGGACAGAGCCGAAAACTAGATCACAATAAGGTAGAATCGTTTCATACCGTTGTTTTAGTACCTCCCGATTTAATTCTTCATTCAAGCTTGGGCGGAAGTTAAAATCAAAGCAGACGCGAATCTGCTTTACATGGGCCTGTTTCGCCAAAGCCAATGCAGTTTGCCAGGTTCTCTCAGTCAAACTAAGAGAGATCCCGCAAATATGAATGAGATTGACTGTTTCTAGAAATCCATCGATGGCATATTCTTCTGGACCTGAAACGCCAAAGGAACTATGATGGCGATTTTGATAAGTCACGTAAGTCGGACGAGCGCCGTAGCCGATCTCGGCGAAATAACTGCCGATATGGCTGTATTTTTTGCCAACAAATGCTGTTTGAATCCCATAGGAACGCAAGCTGGCTTTCGCCGTATCCCCTAAACGGTTGGCTGGCACTTGTGTCAGCATCGAGGTGGTCAAGCCGAAATGCGCCAAATTGCCTAACAGATTGACCCCTGTTCCTGTAAAATCCATCCGCAAAGAGTGGGTCTGTTCCAGTGTTCGATATTCTGGTGGCGTCAATCGCATCATTACCTCACCGTAAGCACCGATCCGCATCATTGATCCCCCCTATTTGGCTGCTGCCAACACCTTTTTCGTCATTTCTGCTAATTTCTGTACATCTTCAGGGCGTGTGTCCCCTGTTTCGCCATCGATGATCGAGCTGTAAATATGTGGAATGACTTTTTTCACTCCTGCATCAACAGCGATCTGCAAGATTTCTTCAAAGTTTTCTAAATCGATGCCGCCGGTCGGTTCCAAATAAAAATCATTCGCAGCACAAGCCTCTGCTACTGCTTGATACTCTGCTTTATGAGCCAACCCTTTCATTGGAAAATACTTGATAGAACTAGCCCCCATATCTTTTAATAAAGCGATCGCTGTTTCGACGGGGACTTCTGCAGCTGGAGTTTGTGAACTCAATGGTCCAGTAGCAATATTGACATAGCCGACTTTTCCCGTTGGTGAAACAAGGGCATTGACGATCGTTTCAGATTGTCCTAGCAAAGCTCGTGAGGTCCCCGCTCCCGTGAACACTTGGTTAACATGCTGTGGCTGTAGAACAGCGGAAATTCGGGAGACCATTTCACTTTGGTTGGGGTCGCCAGCACCAAGTCCAACAGAAAGGGCATTATTTGTTGCCGCTTGATAGGTTTTCATGTCAACGATGGCTGCCTCATCGCTAGCATAATTTTTTGATAAAACACCTAGGACGATGTTGCCCTCTGCTGCTTCATAACAAGCTTTCGCATTTTCAATAGAGTTTGCTAACACATTCAGACAGACACGGTCAGCGAAATAATTGGGTGAAGTTTTCATTTTTGGGTTGCTCCTAACATAATTTCTTGTAAGCGATCGGTGATCACTGCCATTTCTTGTTCATTGACTGCTCGGATATCAAATTCAATAATGCCGTTATTGGCTTGGTATTCACGGGTATAAATCGCTGGTTCTCCCGCTTTTAGCGCGTCGATCACTGCTTTGGCACTTGGTTCTTTCACTTTGACACTCGCTCGATAAATGTCTCTGCCGGCGCTGTCTTGAACGATTTTTGCTTCGAAACCAGTGATTTCATTGATTGCCGCAATAAATGGTTGTAGGCGCTCTTGCATCGAAGCGCCAGATTCTGTTCCCTCCGCTAGATAATCCGTCACGGCTTGGGTAAATCCGAGAATATTGTCTTTACCGATTTTCATTGCTCGACCAATACCTTTGGATTGCAGGCGCACCCAAGAGACATAGGGCTGCTTGCCGATCACTAAGCCAGCACTTGGTCCTGACAGTGCTTTCGCACCTGAATAGATCACTAAATCAGCACCTGCTTGGGTATAGGCAAACAAATCTTCCTCAGCAGCCGCATCAACGATCAATGGAAGATCGTGTGCCTTGGCAACTTGGGCCGTTTCTGCTACCGTCAGCATACTTTTTTGAACGGTATGATGACTCTTTATGTAGAGGATCCCCGCCGTTTCGGGCGTAATCATCTGTTCAATGTGCTCGGGTGTGCACATATTGGCATAGCCTGCTTCTACGACTTTTCCGCCGCCTTGCGCCACCATCACTTCCACCGGTGTGCCATAATCTACGTTGTGGCCTTTGGGCAAAATGATCTCCCGCTTGCTGATTTTCTCACTATATGGGTGGTACAAATGATAGCTGTCTCCTTGACCGATGAGTGCCGCCACTGATTGGGCGATTCCCGCCGAAGCGGAAGAAACGATTTGCGCATCTTCCGTTTTCAACAATTTTGCTAAATAGGCACCGGTTTTTTCTGCTAGATCTGCCATTTCAAAGAAATGCTCCCCGCCATAGCGCTGGGCTGCAAGCACGCCTTCGCTGACTTTCGAGACACCTAGAATCGTCATTTTGCCAGAAGCATTGATGACTTCTTTCAAGCCTAGTTCTTCAATATTCAGTGTCAAAAAGTTCCCCTCCTATCACCGCTTTTTGCGGCACGATCTGTTGTGTCGTGATTCGGCGATTGCCGTTAGAATCCGTCAATTCCTTTTCGCCCTCTTCAAAGCGGAAAATCGTAAAATCAGCATCATATCCCAATGCGATCTCGCCTTTGTTCTGTAAATGAAATTGCTTCGCAGGGGCACTGGTCACCTTCTCTATGATCTCACGCCAATCATACCCTACGACCGCTAATTTTTCCATAGTCGTCGCTAAATCAAAAACAGGTCCATTGGTACGATTGCGGATGTAGATATCCGTACTAATGGAAGAAGCCTTTAGCTGATTGGCAAAGGCCGTCTCCGCCACATCAAAATTGAAACTGTCTGTCCCATGACCAATATCGAAGACCAAGCCTTTTTCATAGGCAGCAAAGACGAAAGGCTTGATGGTTTGGTTCGTCTGATCCAAAATCCCATTGGCTTTGCCGTTAAAGCAATGGGTCACCACATCACCTGCTTCCAATTCAGCGAGAATCTCTGCTAAATTCGGTGGTGCTGAACCAATATGGACCATCAGAGGCAACGGTTGATTTTCAGCTTGGATCGCTTTGGCTAATTTCAACGGCGTGATGCCATTTTCGCCGATCACCGTTTTACTCATTCGGGCTTTGATCCCGACGATAAAGTCAGGAAACTTCTGCAGCGCTTCTTTGACCAATTCTTTTTTGACTTTTGACAGATCCGCAAGTTCATCCTGCTCTACGATGCCCCATTTGGAAATGTTGACTAAAGCAAAGACATTGGTTTTGGCTTCTTTGGCTAAATCATAAAACCGATGGATATTTTCGGCGCCAGTCGTCCCCGCATCAATAACGGTCGTGACGCCTTGTTTGACACCGATCTCGTCTGGATAATCATAATAGAGCGTCATTTCCTCGAAACAATGGACATGGTCATCGATCCAACCAGCTGACAAGAACTCCCCTTCTGCTAAGGTCAGCTCTTGTTTCGCCTGCTCCTGCAACGTGGGTGCCAGAGCAGTGATTTTGCCGTCTTGAATCCCAATATCAAATACTTCTTCATCGATCGTGCGGGCTTGACGAATAATCAAATCAAACATTTCGTTACACCTTCCTCTCTGTGAAAGTGAATTTCGACCAAGGATGGATAAAGGGCAGCAGAACTAACTCTTGTTCGACGATCGAACCGATTTTATTTTTTCGTGGATCTGAGTGAGGCTCTAGCACGACTTGCAGCTCGTTTTTGTACTTGCCAAAACGATCATTGCCAATCACAACGTCCCCTCGTTGAAAGACGCCTTCGTGGTCATGGACAGGATTGTCATGGTTCTTATACTTTTTACGAACTTCTGTGGAACGGATCATCCGATCGGTGATGTCGCCTCGACGGTAATGCTGCTCGTCCAGGGCGATTTGGCGTTCAACTTCATTGATTTCAGGCACAAATTCAATCGCAAATGCGGTCTGGTAGCGATCAATCGCTCCTAGTGCCGCCAATTCTGCTTCCGAAGCATAAGCATTGCCGATAATGACATCATCAATCAAGCCTGTGGCAAACAAATGCTTTGCGGCAGTTTCTACAGGCATTCTTCGGTGCATTTCTAAGGTCGGTAAGCCATCATTGATATCCCAAGGTCCGATCGTTCCCGTTTGAGAAGAGATAAATGCGGCGGTTCGAATGCCTTTTTCCTTGAAACGACGACTGCATTTTTCAAAGAAATCATAGGGCAAGGCAGTCCCTTCTTGCGGATAGAAATTGTGGCAGCCGTATAAGTAAGGAATGTTGGCTTGATAGGTCAAAATATTGTCTAAATACGCCACATCATTGCTCATATTCAATTCAACAGCTAAGCCAAAGGGATTGTAGGTCAACATCGCTTCTTTATTGCCGTCAAAGCCTAAATCTAAACGAATCCCATCGGCACCTAGTTCATGGAAAAAGGTCAAGTCATCATAGGAGATGCCTAGTTCCGAAAAGATGGCTGGTGCCACGTCTAAAATCGTTTCATAGCCTAATCCTTTGGCAAAATCAATCAACGCTTTAAACTTTTTCTGCACGTTTTCTTTGCCGTCACTCACTTCCAGCATACTCATAAAAATGCGGCTAAAGCCATAATCATGGGCTAATTGCAGATAGGCTTTGTCTGTTTCAAAATCACTGTGATCGGGATACACCGATACTCCTAGTTGTCTTTTCAACTTATCTCATCCTCATTTCTTCATAAAAAGTAGTAAAACGTGTCAGTAAAAGCGAACTGCAAACAATCGTCGCCGTTATCGTCAAAAATGGTCCCCACGGAAACTGACGGCTCAGTAGGATCGCTGCAGCAACGCCAAGAATCCCGAACAAAAGCATCCGCCAAAACGGCACTTCTTTAATTTTTTTCCCTTGTGTTGATTTTGTTAACCAAATTTGACAACCAAAAAATAAACAAATGGCATAAATCCCCATGTTTGCACCTCACTCTTTTTTGTCTTGCTTAAGCGGCAGTTTCTTCTTCTTGTTCGCGGGCAATCTGCTGTTTCTCAAAGACTTTAAAGAATGGGTAGTAGATTGCGAGTGTAATAAAGAAGTTGACGATCACTAAAATCGCTGCTGCGATACTCCAGTCCGTACTCATCCAGGCGGCGATTGGTGCTGGAATGGCAAAACCAAGTCTGGCAGCCATCATCGGTACGACACCCGTAATGGTCGCGAAGTAAGAAATCGTTGTCGTAATCAATGGTGCCACCAAGAACGGAATGCCTAAGATTGGGTTCATTACGATCGGTGCACCGAAAATCACTGGTTCATTGATATTGAATAAGCCTGGCAAGATGGATAAACGGCCCAATTGTTTCAAGTATTTTGATTTGGAGAAGAAGAACAAAACGACCAACGCTAAGGTCGTACCGGCTCCACCGATCCATACGAACCATTGTAAAAATTGTTCTGTAAAAATATTAGGCAATTCATGCGCATTGCCAGATGCTTGGAAGGCTTCCATATTTTCAGCAATGGAAATATCCCAAAATGGACGAATGACAGGACCCATGATGGCTGGTCCATGAATCCCCAGTACCCAGAAGAAACAGATCAAGAAGACAGTCAATAAACCACCAAACAAGCTGTTACCCGCTAGCACGTCTTTTAACGGCATCAACAAATTACTTAAAAAGCCATTGATATCAAAACCAAGCATATGACGGATCACCCAGAATAAAATCAGGATCGCTCCACCGGGAATCAACGCCATGAATGAATTCGTCACTTCTGGCGGCACGCCATCTGGCATTTTGATGGTGATGTTTTTTACGATAAAGAAACGATAGATTTCAACGGACAAGATTGCCGTAACGATCGCGCCAAACAAAGAGCCGGAGCCTAGGTTGGCCACATTGATATAACGTCCGGCATCAATGATACCTTCCACAGAATCAAAGACTCGCAACGGTGGTGCAGCGGTTACAAGAAAGGACATCGTTGCTAAAATACCCGCAGTCAATGAATCCAGCTTGTAGCTTTTGGCTAGCGATGAAGCAATCCCATACGTTGCATATAATGCCAATAATCCGACTGTATAACGAAATGGAATATCCAAAACTTCCCGATACGGTTCGATCACCGCAGCGACCGATTCAATGGGGAAATTCAGCAAAATCGTAAAGAACGACCCAACGATCGTTAATGGTAAAGTAGCGATGATCCCCTTTCGAATCGCTACCATGTGCCGTTGCATCCCCACTTTATTTGCAATCGGCATCAATTTCTGTTCAATAAATTCTACAAACCCTTTCATAATTGCCTCCTTAGTTTATAACATTATAATGTTTATACAAGGATAATAGCACAGAGGATCTGGGTTCGTAAATAGTTTTTTAAACAGTAGATAGAATAATCTTTTCGCAATAACATTTCCTACAATAACCATCAAGCGTCCTATCGTTGTCCTTTCGGTCGATACTGATACATAAATCGATTTTGGATGACGGTACAATTGATAATAAGTAACAAAATGAAAACTGGTGCCAAAGGAGTGCGGATCAACAAGAAAAACAAACTGAGTAAGAAAAGTAAGGAAACAAGTAATAGTTTCCAAAAAGCCAGCGTGATTTTGGCATTATTTTTTTCTAAAAGAAGATGGGTCAGAAAAATCAAGAGCAAACAACTCACTACTTGAACCATTCTACTCACCTTCTTTAGCTGTTTCTAGCTCTTGCGCCACTTGAAGTTTCTCAAATGCTTTAAAGAATGGATAGTAAATCGCTAATGAAACGAAGAAACAGACGAAGACCATCAAACAAGCAACCCAATTCCAATTTGAGGTAATCAATGCGCCAAGAGGTGCGGGAATCGAAAATGGTGGTTTGACCATCATCTTAGGAATCCAATCCAAAGCGGTAACGATATAGACTAAGATAGTATTAGCGATTGGCACAAGAATAAACGGAATTGCCAACAGTGGATTCATCACAATTGGCGTCCCAAAGATCATCGGTTCATTAATATTAAAAATCCCTGGTAAAATGGAAAGACGCCCCAATTGTTTTAAATAGTTTGAACGAGAGAACATAAACAAAACAACCAATGCAAGCGTTGATCCAGTACCACCCATTTGCGCATACCATTGATAAAATTGTTCGGTAAAAAGATTTGGTAGATCAAAGGCAGACATACCGTTTTGGAATAATTCCGCATTTTCTAAAATTGCTTGATCCCAAAATGGACGAATGATGGGTCCTAAAACGGCATGGCCATGAATACCCAATACCCAGAAAACGCAGATAACAAATTGTGTGATGATTCCGCCAACCAAATTATTGCCTGTTAAGAAACCTTTTAAAGGAGAGATGGCGATCGTCAGTAATCCATTTAAATCGAAGCCGAAAAAGTGGCGCGGAATCCAAAAGACTAAGATAACCAGCAAGGTTGGTAGGAGTGCCGCAAAGGATTCGCCTACAACAGGCGGTACGCCTTCTGGCATCTTGATTTCCAAGTTTTTTGCTTTTGTAAAATGATAAATCTCTACTGAAACTAGCGCCGCAATGATCGCACCGAATAATCCTTGTGATCCAAGTGAAGCGATGGGTAAATACCTTCCTGCAAGTACGGCATCTCCTGTCGTGCTGATGCCTTCCGCCAAATTGATTGGAACGACCATTAAAATCGTCGCTAACATGGATAAAAACCCACTTGTTATTCGATCGAGTTTGTAACTAGCACCTAAGTTGGAGCCGATCGTAAATGAGGCATAAAGAGACATTAACCCCACCGTAAATCGAAAAGGTATGTCAAGTGCCGGTAAATAAGGAGCGACCCATTCGGTATAACCAGGAATCGGCAAATTTAAAATAATGGTGAAAAAAGAGCCAACGATCGTGAGCGGCAAAATAGAAATCAACCCATTTCGAATTGCCTGCAAGTGCCGCTGCTGTCCAATAGCATTGGCAATCGGTAATAACTTCATTGCAACCGAGTCTAAAACTTTCATTATAAAACCCTCCTAAAATTCGTTTGAAAAACCATTTCTTTGAATCACTTCTTTAAACCATAGACCAGACTTTTTCATCGTTTTTTCTCCCGTTTCTAAATCCAGACGATAAAAGCCATAGCGATTTTTGAACGCATTCTGCCAACTCCAACAGTCCACAAATGTCCACATATGATACCCCAGACAGTTACTCCCCTCCATCATTGCTTGATGAAGCTTAATTAAATGCTCTTTTAAAAAAGCAATTCGGTAGTTGTCTTGCACTTGCCCCCCTTCGATAAATGTTTCTTCTCCCTGAATCCCGATGCCATTTTCTGAAACAAACCAATCAATATTCCCATATTCTAACTGGATTTTTTTAGCGATATCATACAAGCCATGAGGATAAATCTCAATCCCCCTTGAAGTATTCATTCTTCTGCCAGGCATCTCGTAATCATCGTAAAACCATTCTGGTGAGAAAACTCCCTCGGGATTAGGCAAAAATTCTTTGGCTTTCACTCGCCGTGGACGGTAATAATTGATCCCTAACAGATCAATCGTTGTTTCAGCAATCAAAGCAAGATCTTGTTCTTCCATTCGTGGCATTTGGTCGTAGCGCGTTAAAATAGCCTTTAACTCCTGTGGGTAACGACCCTTTAAAATCGCTTCATTAAGCGAGCGAGTATAGAAGAGGTCTGCCATTTCCGCTGCTTTTAAGTCGGCAGGATGCTGGCTTCTTGGGTAAACTGGGATCACATCCATGATGATACCGATTTTTCCTTGATAAGTTCCTTGTCGAAAGACCTTAACTGCCTCACAGTGAGCAAGGATGATATGGTGAAGTACTTGTGCCGCCCGTTTAAAATCTACTACATAAGGATAGTGTCGGTCATGCAAATAGCCGGCTTCTGCTGGAATCATCGGCTCATTAAAGGTAAACCAGTACGCAACTTTCTCATGAAATAGATCAAAACAAATTTTCGCATACGCCCGATACGCTTCGATGACCTCACGATTTTCAAATCCGCCGATTTCTTGTAATTTCATTGGCATGTCAAAGTGATAAAGATTGATAAACGGTTTGATGCCTCTTTGATTTAACCCATCAAGCATTCTGGTATAAAAGTCAACAGCTTCTGGATTAACTTCCCCTATACCTTCGGGAATAAGACGTGACCAAGAGATCGAAGTCCGAAAAGAATTAAAAGAAAGTGCCGCCATTCGATCCAAATCCGCTTCCATTTCCTGATAAAACCTTGATGTATGTTCTGTTGTAACTCCTTCAAAAAACCGATGGTTATAGTTTTTTGATGCATAATCCCAAATGTTTTCTCCTTTATTGTCTCCAGCTATCGTTCCTTCTGATTGTGTCGCACTCGTTGCTGCACCCCAGAAAAAGTCCTTCGAAAAATTATACTCCATGTCGCCCTCCTACAATTCCTTTTTTACTAAGCGAAGCATCCGCTTACATTATTGAACAACGAAAGTATAGCATGAAGTAAAATCAATATAATGTTATAATCCTAAATAGAGAACGTTTTCATCCCTTGTCATTTGTTCCACAAAAAAAACACTTTGTTACGGAGGTGCATCATGCTTTTTCTTGACTACAATCCTGAACTTACTGCACTAGAATACGAGGTTTACCGATTTGTATCAAAAAACTTGGCTTCAGTGTCTAAAATGAAGATGAAAGAACTTGCCAAAGAGACTCATACCAGTACTGCTAGTATTAGCCGCTTTTGCAAGAAATTTGAATGTGATACGTTTACCGAATTTAAGATCAATTTGCGCTTTTACTTAGATTCTCTCGTAAAATCCAAAATATCCGATAGTGATGAATCTCAAACAATTGATTTCTTAAAGCGAGTAAACCAGCCCTTTTTATCTGAGAGAATCAATCGAGCAACAGAGATTCTTAAGAACAAAAGCTTCGTTCTATTTATTGGATCAGGCTTATCTGAAACGATTGCGGAATATGGCGCACTCTATTTTACTGACTTGGGAAAAACGGCATTAAAAGTTGACGATCCCTCAAATTATCCTATCGACTGGTTTCCAGAAGACATATTGTGCAAAACCGGTATCATTGTTTTGTCGATTTCTGGGGAAACACAAGAAATGATTCGATACTTACAAAAGTTAAATCAAAAAGATTGTCAGATTATTGCCATCACGAATACCGAAGATTCAACCATCAGCCAGTTATCCGACTTGACGGTGCCCTATTACATCGAAAGAGAGACCATTTTTAAAGCCAGTCAGAAAAAAGAGAAAACCATTGAACTGACTTCTCAACTACCAGCAATCTATTTAATTGAAAAAATTGCCAAAAGAATACGCCTATCAGAAGAACTTCTCTGATAGACGCAGGTAGTTTCATTTTATTCAGCGATCTTCACAATCTGTAACTAAATCAAATAAAAGTTCCACCAAATAAATGGCTGGAATTTGTGAGGACAATGAATCAGCTTCTTGATTATCGGAATAATAATAAGCAAAATTTCGCTCAGATAGTTTAGCAATTGACGTTGTTGAACGATTTGTCAGTGAAATGGTTGAAATTCCAGCGAGGCTACATTCAGTGATCAAAGATTCAAGGAATGGATCGGCGCCTTTATTAGAAAAGACCAGCAACGTGGTTTCGCTACTTAAGGTTCGCCAAACGGATTTAATCGATGTTGCTTCTTCCTCTACGCTCACGATCTTATCTAAACGTGTAAACTTTTGTTGAGCATAGCTCAAAGCAAGTGTCGATTCCCTATCACTGGCTAAGATCAAAAGTTTTGCTTTACTTATTCGTTTGGCGATCGTTAATAATGTTTCTCGATAGAAGGATTCATCCATACGTTCAAAAAAATAGTGCAGGGCTTTTTTATCTTGTTTGAATAATCGATCAGTCTTTCCTTGTTTCTGTAACGTCTTTTTCAATTTGATTTTAAATTCTGAAAAACCTTCGCAATCAAATTTTCGACAAAACCGCAGAACAGTCGTTGAGCTAGTTTTTGTTGTATCAGCCAGTTCACGGATAGACATCGAACAGACTTCTGCTTGCTGATTTAAAACATATTGAAATAGTTGCCATTCTTTCTTACTGAACGACTTATTCTTGGCAGTGAGTTCCATTCGTTTTCTCCTTGTTACGCCCCTTCGTCTCCAGCAATCTTCTTCTCATAAATAAAATCATCCATAACAAATCCCGAACCAATCGTAACGGTGCGTTCAGAAACGCGTTCAAAGCCGCGATGTTCATAAACAGCGATCGCCTGCTGATTTTGTTTGTTGACGTTTAAATGCAACGTTTTGCCTGAGGCGATTTCCTCATACCAATCAAAGACTTGGCTGGCATAGCCTTTGCCTCTAGTGGATTGGTGGAGATACAATTTACTTAAATAAATCTGCTGCGGCGTTTCTTCATACGCTGTATACCCCACTGCTTGGTTACCTTCCATTAGTAAAAGATAGACGGCTCCTTGCTGGACTTCGTTTTGAATCGCTGCTGGTGATTGATAATGAGCCAGCATATACGCGACTTGATCCGAACCAATGATTGGTGTAAACACTTCTGGCCAGATTTCTTTGATCAAACGATCCAACGTTTGGAAGTCTTCTGGTGATTGAATGATTTTTTGTGTAATTGCCATAAGAATCCCTTCTCTCTGTTGCTGTGCGAAACAGAAACTCGCTTATAAATATCTCTATTATAAGGGAAGAACCAAAAAAAGAAAGGGCACGTTGAATAAAGATCCCTAAAAGTTTCAAAAGATGGTAAACTAGAAGTGAAAAAATAGCTACAAAAAGGAGGTAGCAATATGATGCAACTCTTACAACTACTTTTATTGGCAATCATTTTTGTTTCTTTCTTCATGGTGTTGATTGGATGGGTTTTATCGATGACCAATGGCTCGATCTTTTCTCGTTCTCCTCAGCAATTTAAAGCACACGCTCATGATCCTAACTATGAAAAAGAACGACAAGCAGGCAAGCGCTTGAAAGAGATTATATTTCGACGCATTATTCCTTTAGGAATAGCCTCTTTGCTCGTCTATGAATTAACCGCACTATTAAACGTCCTTTAAAAGTTTTTAAAAAGACTTGAACGAATCAAAAAATAACCGGCATCTTTTCCTGTTGATCAATGCTCCTTTCGCTTTCGCTGTGGGGAACATCAATGCATAAGATGCCGGTTTTTTTTATTTGCTTACTGCTGCTTTAGAGGCTTGAACTTTTTTCAGTAAAGCGAAGAGGACTTGGCTATCATCGATAGCCGCAATATATTGTTGGCAAATTGCCATCATTTCTGTTTCATCCATTTTATCTAAAGAAATAACTAATTCATTTTCTACTACCTGCTTATTATTCATAGGGCTCCCTACTTTCTTCCTTTGTTACCTCTAGTTTGCCATGAATGAGCAGGTTCCGTAAGAACTTTTCAGTTTACAAACAGGAAACGGGTGGTTTACATCCTTGTCCTACCAAGGTTTTGCCAGAAAATTTATTCGGTAGCTGGCTCAATGTGGATGTCGGTATCAAACACCTGAAAATGATCAGCTAAGAGATCTTCAATAGCATCTGCCACGTTATGACTCTTTTCAACCGTCAAAGATTTGTCCATCGTCACGACGACATCGAGAAAAACATTGGCACCATACATTCTTCCTCGAATCGATTTAACAGATTTCACTTCAGAAAAACCAGCGATTGCCGCTTCATACTCCACGACTAACGATTCATCAAACCCATCAGAAAGTGAAAAGGCACTCTCGCGAAAAATGTCAACGGCGGTTTTGATAATCAAAAGAGCTACCACGATCGCAGTCAAACTGTCTAACCAACCGATACCAAATGAGGCGGCAAAAATAGCGATCGCCGTTCCAATACTCGTCCACGCATCGCTGCGGTTGTCTTTAGCAGCTGCTAGCAAAGCGGAGCTTTTTACGCGAGCGGATAATCGCTTATTGTAGTAATACATACTATACATCAAAATAGCTGAAATGATACCGACGACTGCCGCAATCATATCGGGACTTTGCGTTTCACCGAGTAGAATCGTTTGAATGGAGGACCATAAAACCTGCAGACCGACCGCCAGCATAATCAAGGATGTTACGAGACTCGCCACATTTTCTGCTTTCCAATGACCATATTTATGGTCTTCATCTGCTGGCTTTTGAGCCAAACGCAAACCGATCAAAACAGCGATAGAAGCTACGATATCCGTCGCATTGTTTAATCCATCCGCCCATAATCCTTCAGAGTTTGCCAAACGACCAATAACTAGTTTGGCGATGGAAACAAAAATGTAGGCAACGATACTTAAGATAGCGCCTCTTTCTGCTTGTTTTAATTCTGCATATCTTGTTTGATTCATGTCATCCCCTCCAATTAGTCAACTTGAAAATAATAGCTGAAATTTTCATCAATTGCATCATTTATTTGAGAGATTTTATTTTTTAGGAGTGGCAAACATTCACTTCTAGTGAAACGAATTTCTGTTCTGAGGCTACCAAAAAAACAGGACTCCCAAGGGAATCCTGTTTTTTGCTTTTTTTCTTTCACAAAGAATCGCTGCTACTCGTTCACCAGCAGCTGTCGATTTCTTTCACTGAATTTCTCATTATGGGAAGAAACCATCGCCTGTGGGACACTGGTCGGCTCTAAATAGTGTTTGATTTGGTTGACTGCTTGCGCAGCATCTTGAAAGGCGCCTGCCAAAAGATTCACTTTGCCTTTGAAGTAATGGATGTCACCAGCTGCAAACACACCGGGATGGCTAGTTTTTGTGGGGATCTCGCAATTGAGATAAAAATCTTCATGACGTGCGAGATCAAAGGAAACTTTATCTAACAAGGCACTGTCCCGGTCATAGCCATGTTGGATCAACAAATGATCGCATAAAAAATCGATCGTTTCTTGGTTAGCACTGTCTTTTAATCTTAGAACCATATTGAAGGTTTCGGCTTGATTCACCCCGTCAATCGTGTGATTCATCAGCACTTGAATCCCTTCTGCTTTCATCTTCTTTACTTGTGCTTCATGGGCCTTCAATTTCTCGCCCCGATAACAAAGCGAAACTTTTGCCCCATAAGACGCCGCTTCAATCGCATAATCAACTGCTGCATCCCCGCCGCCAGAGATCACAAGATGTTTGCCTTGGATCGCTTGCTGGTCAGGAAACTGATAGTGGATATAGTTGTCGACATTATTATGGATGAAACAAGGCAATTTTTGCGGAGAAACGACACCGCCGCCAATACAAACTAAAACGGTGCGTCCAACATGGGTCCTCCCTTGGTCATCCACTGCATAAAAAAGATCGTCTTCCTTGGTCAATTCGATGATTTTCGTTTTCAGATAGATCGTTGGATCAAACAACTTAGCCTGTTCAATCAAGTGTTCTTTGACTTTCTTCCCCTTGGTTGGCGGCAATGCACCCACATCCCAGACCATTTTTTCAGGATAAAAATTGATCTTCCCGCCTAATTCGGCTTGTGCTTCAAACAATACGACCGATAGATCACGTAATCCAGCATAAAAACTCGCATAGAGCCCCGTGGGCCCTCCTCCGATAATCAGAACATCTGCTATAGTGGTCATTGGCTAGCCTCTCTCTCATAAATGAAAATCATTCTCAATTAGTTAGTTCGATTATAATCAACGAAACCGTGTTTGTAAAGAATTTTCTGAAAACAAATTAATTAACTTAGCCGATTATTTTTATTTACATTGTAAAGAAAAAAGCCTTTTCCTAAATATCTGCTAAAGAAAAAATGAGTAGAATGTTATTTTTTCTCATTTTATCTAGTGATATGTTTGTGATAGCTACTGACTTCAAGGTATACTCTTAGAAAGTAGGTGAAAAAATGGAAGTTGAAAAATGTTACGCACCCTTACCGGATGGGTCTGTCCTCTATTACGAAAAAACCGGTTCAGGATGCCCTCTTTTTTTATTGCACGGAAATGGCGGTAGCAGTGCCTATTTCTCAAAGCAGGTCGACGCATTGCGACAAAAACATCAATTGTACTTAATCGATAGCCGTGGGCATGGCAAGTCCACTAACACACAGAAAAAGATCGATTTTTTTAAAATGGCAACGGATCTTTTAGCAATCATTCAGCAAGAAAATTTGTCTAAAATCGCCCTATTAGGATTTAGTGATGGGGCTAATCTAGCAATGGTCTTTTGTCATCTTTACCCTGAGTATGTTAGTTGTATGATTTTAAACTCGGGCAATACTGAGCCACGGGGAGTTAGACTCTTTTCTCGAATGGGGAGTGTCTTGCAATATCTGATCGTTTGGCTTTGTTCCCCATTCTCAAAAGGAATGCGGGGCTTTCTCCCTATTTTGGGATTGTTGTTTCGTCCAATCGGTTTATCTACAGCCGATTTGAATCACCTCAGTGTGCCGACATTGATTTTGGTCGGCAAACGTGATTCGATCAAGCTTTCCCATTCATTTTATATTGCAAACAGTATCCCTCAGTCCAATTTTATCGTCGTCAAAGGACAAGGACATAGTTTTGCACGAAAGAATCCAGAGGTATTTAACACGAAAGTATTATCTTTTTTAGAAAAGGTCGGTGAATAACTATGAGAATCTTTACTTGGCTCCGCGACCACCGCTCACTGTTTAAAACACTCTTCTTGATTGCAGTAGCCGTGATCGTGTTGGGCGAACTGCTTTCATTAAGCAAGACGATCTCCATTGATCAATTAAAAGAGTTGTTTGCGCAACTGGCACTTTGGCGAGTGGCATTAATGGCTGTCATTGGGTTATTATGTGTCTTGCCAATGGTCTTATATGACATTGTCTTGAACCGCCTATTAGGGGACAAACCTGATCGCCGTTATTTGCTGGAAACCAGCTGGATGATCAACACTATGAACAACTTAATCGGCTTCGGCGGCTTCATCAGCATCGGATTACGCTCGGAATTTTACGGCAAAGGAAAAAAAGGCAAAGAAGTTGCCCAAGCAATTTCGAAGATTTTTATTTACCTGATGTCTGGTCTTTCGATTTTATCCCTTGCTGCACTAGCCTTCGTCTTATTTGGTCCAACGACAGATTATCTGCAACAGTATTGGATCTGGCTGTTAGGCGGTAGTCTTTATTTTCCAGTTGTCTATGCCCTTAGTTTTTCCAAAAAAAATGCTTACTTAGGTGGACTGCAACGGCGTGATCGTCTGCAGTTGATCGCCGCTTCCTTATTAGAATGGCTAGGTGTTTTTGCAGCCTTCTTTACGACTGGTCTCTTGATGGGCATCTCGGTGGATGTGTTTCAATTGTTGCCACTTTTCATCGCTGCCTCCGTGATTGGGATCGTTTCGATGATTCCCGGAGAACTTGGAACCTTTGATGTAATGATGATCATGGGAATGGGCTCACTGCAGATTCCCCGTGAAAGTGTCATTGCTTGGCTGTTGCTTTTCCGCCTGTTTTATTACATCATTCCCTTTTTGATCGGTTTGCTTTTTTTCTCAAAAAATGTCGGCGTCTCCCTCAACCAGCGCTTTTCTGGTATTCCAAAAAGCTTGTTGTTGGAAGTGTTCCACAAGATCGAAGTGTTGCTGCTTTATTTGACGGGAACGATGTTGGTGCTCTCCGCCACGATTCCAGAAGCCTTTGATCAAATCAAATGGTTAGCCCACCTCAATCCGATTCGCTTGAATTTTGTGATGCAGTACCCGAGTATTTTTCTCGGTTACCTCTTTTTAATTGCCGGTCGAGGGATATCTGCCCGTGTCAGTCGCGCGTACGTGCCGACGCTTTTGTTGATTGCAGCAACAATCGGTTATGCTATTTTTGCTGGCTTCCGTTTTTCGACCATGCTGTTTCTTCTATTATTATTAGCAATCATGATTTTTTCAAAAAGCGAGTTGTTCCGTAAACAACTCGTCTTCTCGTGGGAATGGCTGACGATCGATGGTTTGTTAATTGGTTCGTTGACGATCCTCTATGTCATTATCGGGGTCTACAATATGCCTCATATCAATCGACATCCAACGCATCACCATTCGATGGATTTTTTGCTTTTCCCTTCTGAAAAATTATGGCTGCAAGGGTTCGTTGCGATTTTATTCGTCGCCATTGCGATGCTGCTGTTTGCCCGGTACTTGATGGGACCAAAACACCAATTAGGCGTCAGTGCTGCCACTGATAAAGTGAAACATGTTTTAAATACTTACGGTGGCAACAGCGACAGCCATCTGGTGTATCTAAAAGACAAGAAAGTATACGTGTATCCAGAAATTGGCGAGCCGACGGTCTTTTTTCAATTTACGACCTTTAATAACAAATGTTTAGTCATGGGGGATCCTTCTGGGAAGCAAGCAGACTTTCCACAGGCACTGGAAACTTTCTTAACAGAAATGGATCAATGGAATTATCTGCCGGTCTTTTATGAAAGTAGTGAAGAAATGGTGATGCTGCTGCATGAATTTGGGTATGACTTTATCAAATTCGGTGAGAAAGCTTATGTGGATCTACCTAGCTTCACCCTCTCAGGAAAGAAAATGAAGGGACAGCGGGCATTGAACAATAAGATCACTAAAGAAGGCTTTACTTTTGATGTGCTCACCCCACCCTTTTCAGCCGAAACATTTGCAACGCTTAAGGAAATTTCTGACAACTGGCTAGATGGACGGAAAGAAAAAGGGTTCTCCCTTGGGTTCTTTTCAGAATCCTATCTAAGCACCGCACCAATTGCTGTCGTCCGTAATCAGCAACAGGAGATCGTCGCATTCGCTTCCTTTATGCCCACCTATCAAACAGGCCTAGCATCCATTGATTTGATGCGCCACGATCCTGAAAAAGCGCCGAATGGAACGATGGATTTCTTGTTTATTCAGCTATTCGACTATTTTAAAGAACAAGGCTACCAACAATTTGATTTAGGCATGGCACCATTAGCCAACGTTGGTACTTTCCGCAGCAGTTTCTTGCAAGAGCGGATCGCCTATCTCGTTTACACCTTTGGTTCTCGTTTCTATTCTTTTGAAGGGTTACGCGAATACAAACAGAAATATGCCGCTTCTTGGTCCCCTCGCTACATTTTATACTCTCGGGATAGTTGGATCGGGTACGTCATGATGGCCCTCTTGATCGTCGATAATCAATCGGCGGAAAAAACGAAGTAAAAAAGGTTCCCATACTCCTCTTTCTTTTCGGAGTATGGGAACCTTTTTCAATTGTTGTGCTTAACTTATTCAGCCGATTTAGATGGTGCATTTTCCCAAAGTTGTTTGACGACTGGAATATTTCCCAGTTCCGTCATATTTGATGGCAGAATGACCGTATTGGTATTGCTATTCACCACATCTCTGAAGGCTTCGATCCCTAGATATGATAGTGAGCGCTCGTCGAGCTGGCTTTCTTTGATTGCTTCATTGATGGCTAAAATCCGTTTGCGTTCAGCTTCAGTGATTTTCGCGATTCGTTCTGCTTCCGCCTCGGCATCAATCCGTACACGCTTTGCCCGCGCCTCGGCATCGATTTGAGTTTGTTCCGCTCGGGCTTCGGCGTCGATCGTCATTTGAGAAGCTTTGGCTTCTGCACTCAAGACTGAAGAAGATTTCTCACCTTGGGCTCTTGTGATCATCGATTCTTTGTCTCTAGAGGCAGTGATCAATTTGTTCATTGATTCAATGATTTCTTGCGAAACTTTGATTTCCCCAATGTTGATTCGGTCGATCGCTAACCCATAGCCTGCCGTGATATCTTTGATTGAAGTAAACAATGCTACGTTGATTTCTTCAGTCCCATTTAAAACTTCATTTAAATCCATTTTCCCGATGATTCCCCGCAAGTTCGACTGGGCATCTTGGATCATTGAAACAACGGAGTTTTCATTTTCGTAGACAAAGGCACGCACATCTGTGACATGGTATTTGATTGCTTCATCAATTTGAACGATTACATTATCTTTTGTGATTGCACTTTGGGGTTCGATCTCCAAAGGAATCTGTTTCAAGGACACTCTTTCTCTAACTGTATACAAAATCGGAACAAGAAAATGAAGCCCTGGTTCCAACGTTCGAACGTACTTCCCAAAACTTTCGACAACTTTGACTTCCCCTTGACGAACGATCACAGCAGTGCTTGCAATCAGCCAAATCAGAATCACTAATACTAAAATAACTAAAATAATTTGGATAATGATCATTGTAAAAACCCTCTTCCATTTTCAAATAATGTATTGTTTACACGGGTCAATAAGACACCGTTTTCAACCCCGATAATCTCTAACATGACATTTTCAGCAGGAATCCCTGCAATCACCCGATATTCTGTATAGGTGCCATAAAGCCGTATATAGCCTGAATAATGATCCGTCAACGATCGAAAATAGCGCCCTACCGCTCGTTTTTCCATATAATCTACGATGATTTTCACCCTCTTTGCCTTCATGCAGTAAATTTGAAGCTTCAAACTCATTTGTTAATCTATTACAAGTGTTACTAACTATGATAGCACGTTTCACCCAAGAGAACAGTAAACTTATGCTGATTCCGCTTTTTTTTAGAAAAAAAAATAGAACGAAAACCAATTCCTTGCATTTTTCATTTAAATTGCATACAATTTAATTGTACAAAATATAAAAATCAGGAGTGAAGAAATGATGAAAAAAATGTATTCGACTAAAATGATCAACACTGGTGGCCGTTCAGGAGAAGTACACAGTCCCGATCATTCATTTGAGCTAAACATCACTGCACCTGGCAAACGTGTCGAAAATGCTACCAATCCAGAACAACTTTTTGCAGCTGGTTTTAGTGCTTGCTTCAACAGTGCCCTTGAATTGGTGAAAAGCAGCAAAGGAATCGATGGTGCTTCTACGGTGAGCGCACAAGTGACCTTATACGCAGAAAGCGAATCCAGTTTTGTCTTGGGTGTTGAGATCGAAGGTCAAATCGAAGGATTGTCAACAGAAGAAACACAAGAATTGCTTGAGATCGCTCATACCGTATGTCCTTATTCAAAAGCCACAGCTGGCAACATTGAAGTGACTGTCAAAGCCGTTAGCGAGTAGACTTTCGTTGAAAAAACAGCTATGATAAGAGGCGGATATTAGAAAAAGGGGTGAAAACATGAATGTCTTAGCGTTAGAAAACCAATTGTGTTTTCCTCTATACGCCGCTTCAAAAGAAATTATCAAACAGTACAAAGACTTACTGGACCCGTTGAATTTGACCTATACCCAATATTTAGTGATGTTGGTGTTATGGGAAGATGAAGCGATCAGTGTCAAAGCATTGGGGAAGCAATTATGTCTCGACTCTGGCACACTGACACCGGTTTTAAAAAAGCTTGAAGCAAAAGGCTACCTAGCAAGAAATCGAAATCAAGACGATGAACGTTCTTTGCGGGTCACATTGACTGACTCAGGCAAAGCGCTCCATGAACAAGCGTTAGAGATCCCCTACAGAGTGACCGAATTCTTGCCTCTTGAACCGGAAGAACTGTCCGTGCTCCATCAATTGACGACAAAAATGGTACAAAAATTTCAAGAACAAGAAAAATGATCCGCTGTTTTCACAGCGGATCATTTTTTTATCATGCAAACGAGTATTCTTTAAGAAGCTTTAGTTTTCAATTCACCAATCACATTTAGCAACTGGGTTAATTGTTCAGGATCTTCGATTTTTCTGATGGCGATTTTCACTAATTCAAAAATCTGGTCATCGGTTAGGCCTGTCTGTAATATCTCCAATTCACTTACAGCTGGCTGAAAGCGACGAGCCAAGACTGATCCGCTCATTTTGATACTTGCAATCTCCAGAACTCCTTTGTTTACTAACTTGCGAATCACGGACAGTGATGTGTTACGGTTTAAGCCGAAACGTTCACTAAATTCTGTACAGCACAGAGGTTCATCCACAGCCCAAAAACAAACTAAGACTTCCCACTCTTTTTTTGAAAAACTCAAGTAATCCATAATTGCTCCTTTCCATGCCGATGAGGCTGGTTCTTATTTTCTAAATTAAAACAATCGCAGCTATTTCAGTCAGCTGGCTTTCCTCTTCCTTTTTTCGATTGTTTTTTCTTTCACTAAAAGGATTATATACCAATAATAATCTATTTTATTCATAATTTCAAAATATTTTTTATTTTAATGATAAATAACATGTTTAATTATTCTTTTTCTTGATAAAAAAAAACGACTAGATCAGCTAGTCGTTTTCTTACTCTACTTGATATTCCTACGAGAAGTGTTTATTGAACACTGAAGATCAAACTCTCATGCTCTTGTTCTTTTAAGGAATAGCCACAAAATTCTTTATTCAAATTCGGAAAATCACGTTCGATCATCTGAATAATCTCGATTTCCGTCAACAGTTTGTCTTCTGACAATTGCAGCGAGTTCAACAAAACAAAGCGAGAATCATAGCCTAAAATTTCCGGCATCAACCGCCAAAAATTTGTGCTGTCAATTTGTTGGATCGTTTGTTCCATAGCAACAATCAAGTTTTGCACGTGTTCATAGACTTTAGGATAATCAGATTTTAGTAGATCCAACAGTGCTTGGTCTAGCACTTTATCTAAATAAGCCTTTGTATCGGTATAAATTATTGAAGAAATCACTTATTTCATCAATCCTTTCATTCAAATGCCATATTCGACATTGTCAAGGATGGCTCCTTGTTCTTATATATAGCATACTATCGGTGATTTTCGTTCTCAGATTAAGGATAGAATATAGAAAAAAAAGAGAAGCGTATTTTCTTGTCCCCTAATCTTACTCCACAATAGCAAAATTTTGCTAAACTGATAAGCAAAGCGATTCAGCACCTATCGAAAATGAGAAAATTGTCAGATTTCCTTCCTTTTTTATCTATAGCGATTCCTACCCATCGGGCTCTGTAACTGCCAATAGCCTCGCAATTACACACTTCCACGCCCCCCAATAAACGTAGGTTTTTTCTCATTTTAACAAACGTCTTACACAGCATAATTTCAGACAGAACCTTATACAACATGTATAATTAAATTATAGAAAGTCATCAAAATAAAACGAAACGAGGAGTGGATCACAGATGAAGAGTCATTGTAAATGTGGAAAAAAAATGAATGCCCATGAAAAAAGCTGTCCAGACTGCAAACACAAAAAACAGCAAACCTTAGAATCCTTGGAAAAATTCGTTAAATACGGCAGTTTTGCTTTAGCAGGCCTATCATTAGTTTTAAAAATTGCGAAAAGCCGCCAAAGTTAAAGGGACCGACATAAACTTTTAGACGAAAAAAACGCCTTCTAGGCGTTTTTTTTCTATTCATTAATGATTGTACTCTCCAACAGCCAGTTGACTGTGCCTGTATAGGTACCTGGTAAAATCAAATCTAACTTGGGGACAAAGCGAAAGTAGCAATCATATTCCTGAAGATCCAAGGTTAAGTCCGTTGCTCCTGTTGGCTCCTGCTGGAAAATCACTTGTTCTTCAGAAGTGACAGAAGCCACCAGCTGATTGGTCACCGGATCATAGAGTACCAACTGAATTTCCTCTGCCAATAGTTGCTGCTCTTGCATAAAATCCTTTATCTGTCCACTTAACTGCCAGGTTCCTTCGCTGGTATTGCTGATAGACAAAAGGGCTTCTTGATCAAAAGCAATCGCTATATAAGCAAAGCCATCGTCTCTGATGGATCGTACCAGTTCATTCAAGGTCACTGTCGCTGTGATTGAAGCAGGTGCACGCTGAAATTCTACAATCCCACGAAAGTCAATCCCATAATAACGTGTCGCCGATCGATTGCCTTCTGTATCGATCACATAGGAAGCCAGATAATAGGTTGTGCCTGGTTCTAGTTCTTCGGTGTCTAACACCAATGTATCCGTTAGCGGCTCCGACAATGTTCCCCGTTCAACCAACGCTGCTTCAGAGAAATCGGTTTCGGTGATTGTCACATCCTCCGTAAAGAACTCCGTGACATATATTTTGGCTTGGGTCGAGTTTTGGTCATCAATCGTGATCGGTATATAGGAATTGCGCTTTTGCCGCACGATCTGCAGGTCTGCTTTTGATTCTGCCAATGACGCCGAACCTGTTGTAAGCGTTGGTGGAAAGATTCCAGTCATTTGATAATAATGAATTTCTGGATCACCTGACGTCATACTGGAAACAAAAGCATTTCCATTAAAAACAGTTTGGACAGGGATGGCTATATCTAAATTCTGATTGAGCGGCGCTTCTGTGTAATTGACGGAAAAGTGAACGATGTATTCATTCCCTTTGACCATGTCAGGCAGTGTCGCAACCAATTGCCCATTTTCAATGACAAAAGGTAATGCAGTTCCGCCTTCCGGCATGCCATTAACCATGATTTCACTGGCTTTTCCAAAATAAACCGCCTCGGGAACTAATGATAGTCCTTCTGGAAAAAGCGATGAGAGCAAGATTCCCGATTCCAAGTCAGCTAGATCACTGGTGCTTTTATAGGAGAGATAGGTCGCATAAGTAATGGTTTTGCTATTGTCGACAGTGGCTGGCTGGGAAAGTGTCGTACCAGTATCCAACAATAGTTTGACTGGGTCTTTTTCAAAAACACCGGTTCGCATCTCAAGTTCTACTAATCCTTCAACATCGACAAACGCCACTGCTTTTTCTTGAACATAGCCCCCGTTTGCACCAGTAAAACCAAAATAGACCGGTGCACTATTAGTCAGGTTCAAATTTGATTTGAAGGTGTCATCAACAGGTACCGTCACATCAACACCGAAATCTGGTACGGTGTAACGCAACGTTTGCGTTGGCTGATCAAAAACTACTGTAAAACTATGCCACACCCCATCGGAAATATCACTTACTGATACCGTATCACGATGATTTAAGACTTTATCGATAATCAGCCAGCCATCGGTGGTATATGCGTCATTTGAGCCGGGAAAATTCCATGCGATATGATGGCCGGAAGGAACATCGCGATCCATCATACCGTCCCCAGTCAAACCGGCATTATTATAGAACGTATCGAATTCAATCGCAAAACTTTGCGGGATTGCCCCCGTATTTAAAGGAGTCGTTCCTCCTGTATTTGACCAGACGCCAATCGTCGGTCCTGCTTGTTCTGCCAGCGCATTTAAGCCACTGCTTTGCATCACAAAAGCGAGCCCATCGCTGTCCGTTGCTGTATTATCGATACAAAATGCCATTTCTAACCGAAAAGAGCGAGTAAAAGAAACCGGCTTATTGAACCAGACACCACCACTGGAGTTGGTGGTAGCTCCATCATTAATCTGAACATAATTGACGCCCGGTTCCCCTTGTGGCGACCCCGCTTGTCCCACAGGAGTGATCAGAGAATCGTCAATCGCTAACGTAGGAAAATCTGGCGCAGATACCGCAGCATGGACGATTTCTTGTTTCCCACATAGCAGCAAAATGCTAAAAAAGAACACATAGCCCCATCGGATAATGCCAAACTTTTTCATCACTGTCCTCCGCTTTCTTCATTCTGATTCTTCTTGCACTGACAGCCTAACATCTGCTTCTGCTTTTTTACGTCTCCTATATAAAATGAACAAGAGAAGTAGGACAAACAGGAAGAGAAGTAGCCCTCCTGCATAGAGCCAGTACTGTTTTTGAAGATACGCTGCACCTAACGTTGTCTGACGGTTGATAAGGTTGGCTTGCTTGCGATCAACCACCACCGAATCCTCAAACACCCATGTTCCTTTAGGCGCATTCAACTCAATCCGTAATAGATAGGTCCCCGCTTCGAGAATGTTCTGATCAAAGGCACTAAACAGCTCCAAAACCGAATTCGGAGCTATTTGAAAATTCTCTGCAGAAAACCCACCGACCTTGTTGCCGCTATCTTGCTCACGTATCACTGTTTTGACAGTGATGTTGCCAAAGGCTGTGGGCTGATCATTGCGGATCCTACTTTTGAGAGCTGTAGAACCATATCTTTCCACCGCCTCAGAATTGACCAAAGACAACTGGGGGTCAGGCATGGTTGCTACATTCTGACGCAAGCGGATCCCTTGTTGAATTTTATAGTTGGCTTGCAGATTTGTTTGCTGACTTTCAGTTGTTTCCGCCGGTTCTTCTTCAAAGTCAAACACACCAAGTATTTCTCCTGCAAATTCTTTTGCCTTCATTGAAAGGGTAAAATGGACCTGACGACTTTCTCCAGGGTCAAGCTGGATCGTCTGTCTCGGATTTTCAATCAATTGACTAAACGAGATTCCTTGGTTCTCTTCGGCGGTCTGTTCTGCTTGGTACGCGATGATCCCAGTAGAGGCCGTATAACTATTTAGTGCTACTGCTTTAATGGTCAACGGCTCTGAACTTGTATTATGAAGGGCAACGGTCAAATTCTGTTCGGTCTCATGATTTACCAGTAAGTCGAAATAACTGACGTCACTGACTTGATTTTGGGGAAGTTCTGGGGTTACAGTGAACCGTGTGGTCTGTGCATGACCGGTGACTTTCGTAAAGCAACACAAACTGATAAAGAAACTAATGAGTACGAAGCACTTGATTTGTTTTTTCATTGTCGCCCTTTCCTTGCTATTCTGCTTGATAGGTGTTTGATAATGTCCAAGTGATCGTTCCACTATAAGTGCCGCTGTTCACATTTTGTTTTGGTACGGTTAATGAAGCATTGGAAAAGTTAAAGTCATTGGTTGCTAAGCCGGTCGTCCCATTAGCAGAAGCGATCAATGTAGGTTCTGTTGCTCCTACCATCAATTCGGTGCCCGATACTAGCGTTGCATCGCCCGAAGCCGTTGAACCATTTAAAGTGACTTTGGCATTTGCTAGCTCGTTATCGCTGGCATTCGTCATTTTCGATAATTGCGCAGTCAACTGCCAGCCAGCTTGATTTGGTCCACGGTAATCCGTGATCGATGTCACTTCATCCGACGTTGTTTGAATCACTTGTTCATCGGTAGCGATATCTTGGATACTGCTTGTACCGAAGTTAAAATTGGTCACCTGATCCAGTGACAAGATTCCTTGTTCGATCGTTAGTGTTGCTTGACTCGTCATTGAAGCCGTTGGATTCGCTTCTGCTGCAGCTGCCGCAGTGGGCGCCATTCCTAAACCCATTCCGACCAAACCTAACATTCGTACCTTTTTGTTCATTTTCATCTCTTCCTTCACTTTTTTTAATGAGAAACCGAGGGTCATCGAAAAAACAGCCTTAAAAAATAATAATTTAATTGGTGTTTTTTCATTCTATTCTCATCTATCATAAGTATAATCCATCATGGTTATCATACGGTTCACAGATTTAGCGTAAAAAAAACGCCAAAAAGGAGAATCCCTTATGTATCGAGAATTCATTTCTCCCGCAGAAGAAAAGAAATTAGAGATTTTCAAAGTTGTCTGCAATTCCAACGGAGTGACATTGGTCCAACTATCAGAAGTTTTGAATATCCCGCAAAAAAGCCTGCAAAAATATATCTATTTTTTAAATGAAGATTTGCAGCTGCTCTCACCTCACCTGCTTCTATCAAAAAATCATTACAATCAGTATTTTCTTGATCGAACAGAGGATGATGAACCTTTTTATGCACAATTGATGTATCATTACTTGCTCAACTCCACACAATACAACCTGATTCATTACTTGATTGGGCGCCCGCAAATGACCTTGACTCAATTATGTTTGGATTTGCATGTCAGCCAATCGCATATGTATCGGTTGATCAAGAAAATCAACCAACTATTGGAAAAATTTCAAATCCGAATTCGAACAGACCTGAATAATCGCATCGTTCTTGCTGGAAAAGAGCTTGATATCCGTATTTTCACCTACAGTTTCTTGACCCAAAGTGCGCCTGCTGATTTGTGGCTTTTGCCGAGTGTTTCCCATAAAAATGTCGAAGAATTTACGGCATTCTTTGCTGTTTCTCACTTTGATCCGTTGACGAAAAATAAACTCGCTGCATTTTGGCAAGCAGTGGTCAGCCGAACGATCCAGAAAAAATATTTGCCGCCGATTCCTGAAAAATACATGGGATTGATGAATTTCTATTGTTTTTTACCAGAAGAAATTCTCGAATCACTTTTTTTGAGTGCCGATTATGCCTCAGAAAAGATGCTTCAGTCAGAGTATCTTTACTTGAATTTCTTTTTGCATGTCTTTTTGCCAGGGGTTGTTCCCCAAGAAAAGAATCAAACGATCATCCAAGAGATCAAACATTCTGATACTGATCTTGTGCGCTTTTTCACTGCAATGATCAAAGATTGGCACGATACCTTTGCTCCAAGTCAGGAAGCCGCCGAATTCGAAAAATTATTAAGCAGCTGTCTACTGGTCTTCAATCTATCGATCATTATCGGCATCGATCTTCTGGAAGTGTGGCAGCTAGAACACCAACTGTTGACTGAAAATGCTCCTTCTAAAGACAGAACCTATGAAGCAATCTGCACACTTTTACTGACCCATGTTGAAAAGTATCCATTTGCTGACTTGGATAAAGAGTATTTTGAACAGACACAGTTGCCTTATCTGGCTCATCTCTTGTATTTGGAAACACAGATGAATACGCCCCCGACCGTGTCGATCTATATTCAAACGACGATTCAATACCGCACAAAGCAAATGATTGAGACGAGGATTCGTTCGATTTATTCTAAAGCTTCTGTGACTTTCGTCAAACAAATGGAAGCCGCAGATTTATTGATCACGGATAATTATGAAGAAGTGATGTTTTCCGAAAAATTAGTCTTACTGTCTAACCTGCAAGCCGAGCAAGAGTGGGCAGCCGTTTTTGCAAAGATCAATCAACTGATGATGACCAAGATGTTTGCCGAACAAGGAAAATAAGTTGCCGATTCCATTTTCATCCGCAAAAAAAGCCCGAGCCTCTTTGCTCGAGCTTTTTTTCTACTATTTTAGTCCTGGGAATTTTAAGCGAAGAAGCTACCGCCAGTTACACTGTAAACTTGACCAGTTACATAACTTGCTTCATCAGAGGCTAAGAAAACATAGACTGGTGCTAATTCGACTGGTTGTCCAGCGCGTTTCATCAGTTCTTTTTGACCAAATTCTGGGATCGCAGATTGTGGCTGTCCACCCGAAATTTGAAGTGGTGTCCAGATTGGACCAGGAGCCACCGTATTGACCCGAATGCCTTTTTCACTTAATTGAGCAGCTAGCCCTTTACTAAAGGAAGTAATAGCACCTTTCGTGGCTGCATAGTCTAAAAGATGGGCACTAGGCTCCGCACTTTGGATCGAAGTGGTCGTGATGATGCTCCCACCAGCTGGCAGATAATCCAACGCTTCTTGGACTGTCCAATACATCGAGATGATATTCGTTGTAAAGGTATCTTGAATTTGTTGTGTAGTCAACTCTTTGATGTCCTTCACCGCTTGTTGCATCCCAGCATTTAGAACCAACGTATCTAACCCGCCTAATTCTTTGGCTGCTTCATGAACCAATTGACGAGCGAAAGTTTCATCTTTCAAGTCTCCTGGGATCAAAACTGCTTTGCGTCCGGCTTTTTCAATGACTGCCTTGACTTCTTGCGCGTCTTCTTCTTCAAAAGGAAGATAGTTGATTGCAACATCGGCGCCTTCTTTGGCAAAAGCAATCGCTGCTGCTCGACCAATACCAGAATCACCACCGGTCACTAATGCTTTGCGTCCAGCTAATTTGCCTGAACCTGCGTAGCTTTCTTCCCCGCAATCAGGTACTGGCTGCATCTTTCCTTGAATTGCCGGTGCTTCTTGCACCTGTTTTTCAAATTTGCCATCATAATACTTCGTTAACGGATTGTTGATTTTTTCTGACATGCTCGTTTCCTCCTTGATTATTTCTACTTCTATTTGTCATAGTTTGTTATGACCTTACTTAAAAGTGTAAAGGAAGATGGAGGGAATGAAAAACGAAACGCTCACCAGAAAAAAAGCATCTGTAAGAAAACAGATGCCTAGTAAAACGAAAAAGCTGCGTGAATCAGTAGTGAAAACGCCCACAGGTATCTCACTATTCTTCTGGAAAATCGTAGTGAAATTTCTGGGTGCAGTGTTTGATTTTGCTACTTTTCTAGCAGTTCGAGGAGGGCCCGATGAAAGACCTCAATCTCCTCCGCGGTCTGTAGAAAAACATCGGGATGACTGTGATGGCTGTCGATCATCCAGTGTTTCGTGTCTGTAACTTTAAGAAAATCTGCTACTACGGCGTCGGTTTGATGCGGTTGTGCAGCTTGAGCGGTCTTCAAGAGATAGAAATCTTCAATCCCCCGCTGTAGTTGTTTATACCTTAGGGACAACAATAAATGTCCGTGATTGCCAGGATAGACGAAACAAAGATCACCGATCGGTAGTGAGCTCGTATTGTACCGAATATCGGACCGAGCATGTTCTGGCCAGCAATTGTAGGCCCAACGCAGAAAGCCGTCTGTTTTGAACTGATACGATAAGATTCCTTGCATTCGCGTCTCTAACAGGGGACTATGCAAAAAGGTATTTGGTTTGTCGGGATAATTGCAGACATAGTACTGCATCTTGCCCGGATGGCTTTGTGCTAGTGTTTCGTAATGGTTGCAAGTACAGTAATAGGAAGTCACAGGATGATCGATCACTGGCAGCAGCTCAAATAACACGTCTTCTTTATCAAAAGCAGCTTTGATCTGGATCGACGGATCAATTTCTTTTAAAACAGCTAACGAGGCTCGGAAACTGTCGATTTGATGTTTCTTCGGTTCGTCAGAAACGATGCGAACCTTCTCCCACAGATTCTTTCCTTTAAAATAATCAAATACTTGGCGTAGATACTCCTGCAACTCAGCTTTTTGATTAATAAAGCCAAAGGCGCCTTTCCCCTCATCATAAAAGCGAATCACCAATTTTTCTGGATGGTCCAAGTTGACTAACGGAAAAAATGGCGGTTCCCAGACCCCTAATAAACCAAACACATCAATTTCATCTTTGATGCCCGCAGCAAAAAAACAATCAAGGTAACGTGTCAGCACAGAAAAATCGCAGGAAAGTTCTCCGTCTGGCGTCTTTTTGACCTTTACCATCGAATACTCATATAAATTGGCGGGATAATCTTTGACGATGTAATTGAACCAGCCCTTCCAAGGGATCTCTCCGGCGATCACTGTGATCGCTTTTTGTCCGATCGCAGCGAGACTCTCAGCCATTTCCTTGATCAAGTCAAAGTGGGCATCGCTCCATAACGGAACGTCAAAGGTGCGAGCCAAATTGCTGGGCTGCTGCCACATATTTAAGTGGAACGTTTCTAAATATTCTTTTGGAAAAGTAAAAGTGCCCACTTCAATCGTTAGGTTCTTTTCTAACAAGCACTCCTCTTGGCTAGTCAAGTGTGCCCGATAGACCTTGATTTTCACGGGATAAACTTTCGGTTTGATTGTCTCATCGATCTGCCACTCCAAATAAAGAGGCGCAAAGCGATCGCCAGGATAGGTTTTGGCAGTTCGTTCAAGTAATTTATCGGCGTACGCCAATTCCTGCTGACCGACATAATAGTCGACGAATTGCGCTTTGACCGGCAATTCGCTAAAAATCTCAACGCGTATCATGGGAATCTCGATTTCATCGGGGATCGAAAACTCGTCGCCAATAATATAATGATTGCGGTTGCCATCGTGCAGCAGCAACTGACAAGCAGCAGTACTGTTACGAACAGCTGATAACTGTTCAATCGCTTGTGGCTCTTGGGTGATCAATTCTGTTGAAGCCTTATAGCTTTCATGGACCAGGATTGCTTTCATTTTTACTCTTCCTTTCTAGGATCAATCAGCTGCAAAACAAGCGCTTGATAAGAAACATTCTCAAAAGCTTCTGGCATGATCGTTAGTAGTTGCTGCAAGCTGATGTTTTTTACGATTTTTAAGCGGCTTTTGTCTGCCCATGATGGAAAAGCCTGCAACAGCAAGCGTTTGTTTTCACCTGACTCGAGTAATGCCCGAATTGGCCACTGCCCTAAATCAGGAAACAAAGCTGGCTGGGCAACTTTATCTGCCCAGTTCAACTCTAGCCATTCGACGCATTCATCAAACCAACGGGCAAAACGTGGATCAACCATTTCTTTACGATTACCGAAGCGTTCGGTCGCCAAAGAAAGACCGTGACGTCCTTTTTGGAAAATATGACTTTCAAAGGGAACCTCGTGATCTTCTAGGGCCTGCAGATACGCCAATGAATTTTCGATAGGAACGACATTGTCTTCAAAGGTTGAAAACAAAAAGGTGGGCGGCGTATCTTTTGTGACACATTCCTCTAATGAAGGGGCATCGATCTTCATCACAGTAGCAAATGAAGACAATATCGCTGGGTAGCCTAAAATACATAAGCTCGGTTTCATTGAGGAGAGTGTTGATAACGCCGCTGCCAAATGGCCGCCGGCAGAAAAGCCGATCACAGCGATTTTTTCGGCATCGATTCCCCATTCACTTGCAAGTTCTCGGATTTTAGTAATCGCTTTTTCTGCATCTGCTAAGGAATGGCTGAAACTGCGATGTGTCCCTACATGATAGCGTAAGACCCCGGCGTGAAAGCCTTGGGCAGCAAAATTTAAGGCAATCGGCTCAGCTTCCCGCTCACTGCAAAAGGAGTAGCCGCCACCGGGAATCACCAAGACAAACGGACGATCGCCCACCCGTTCATACTCGGCTTTTTCCTCATGCAGGTACACTGTCAAACCGGCTTGCGCTTCTGGATCAAATAGATATTCCTGAAAAAACATCGCTTACTCTCCTAACCCGTTTTTATCGATAACGTTTTGATACCAATAAAAACTATCTTTCTTGTATCGCGCCAAGTCCAACAGCTGATCGTCCGTACGATTGACATAGATAAACCCGTACCGTTTAGCGATGCCTTCGTGAGTACTGACGAGATCAATGGCACTCCACGGGCAATAGCCGATCACATCGACACCGTCTTCGATCGCCAATGCCATCTGTTTTAAGTGCTGCTGCAAGTAGTCGATGCGATAATCATCGTGGATTTTACCATCAGTTGTCAAAACATCCTTGGCACCGATGCCGTTTTCCGTGATCAAAAGAGGCAGACGATAACGGGAATAGATTTCGTTCAACGTAAAGCGAAAGCCTTCTGGATCAATAGGCCAACCGAATTCAGTCATTGGCAAATGGGTGTTTTCTACTACTTGGAAAAAGCCAGGAATCCCGAAACCAGACTGTTGATCGAGTTTTGTCTCTTTTTGAAAATAGCTGCTGACGGTCATCGTATTATAATAATTCAATGCGATGTAATCACATGTTCCAGCTGCCAAAATCTTTCGATCTGCTTCAGTGACTGTCGGTGCTGCACCAATCGTCTCTAACAAATGCCATGCGTTATGGTTGTATGTGCCGAAAACAGCCGCATCTAGGAATAACCAATTTCTCAGCGCACTCATAGAAAGAGCTGCCAGCTGATCGGCTGGTTTTTCAGAAGCTGGATAGACACTGGCGATATTCGGTGCTGGGCCAATCTTGCCGCTAAAATTACCGGCATGAAACTGTTGGGTCACCAATGCTTGGGCCACTAGCATATGGTGATTTTCTTGAAATTTTTCTTTCATGGATTTTTGACTCGTACCAATGACCGAACCAGCAAGTGCCATCACATTTTGCTCGTTGATGGTTTGCCATAGCGGGACTTGATGACCAAAGTTTTCGAACAGTACTTGGCAGTAATCAGCAAATGCTTGGATCGTCTCTCGGTTTTCCCACCCACCTTGCTTCGCGATCGCAACGGGCAGGTCAAAATGGAAAACGGTGACGATCGGTTGAATCTCGTTTTCTAGTAGCAGATCGATCAGTTTTTGATAAAACGCCAATCCTGCTGGGTTGACCTGACCATCGGGCATGACTCGACTCCATGATATGGAAAAACGATAGGCTTTTAACCCTAATTCTTTAAACAATTTCACATCTTCTTCATATCGGTGATAGTGATCTGATGCTACTTTAAAATTAGTGGTCCCTTGCGGAATCTCTTTGATATCTTGCACTGAGGGACCTTTGCCGTCTTCTGCCCATGCGCCCTCTACTTGATAAGCACTAGTGGATGCTCCCCACAAAAATGCTTCCGGAAATTTACTCATCCCACGGTTCCTCCTTGGCTGCGCCGATCAAATTGGCGTCCGCTTGAAAATAAGCGGCTTGGATCGCAACTGGCTGCAGCGTTTTCTCAATGATTGGTGCGGTTTTAAAAATAGCTTGATAGCTGCTAGCTATGGCTTCGATCAAGCGTGGCTGACGGCTGATCCCGCCACCGATAACGATTTTCTCCAGAGCTAAAAGACACTGAAGATCGAAACACAAGACAGCGATTTCTTTGGTATAAGTTAAAAATAAAGCCTCTGCCTCAGGATCAGCAGTTTTCGTAAGGGTATCAAAGACCAAAGGACCGTCAGGCGCGATAGCCATACTAGCAGCCAAACGCTCAATTAATCCGACAGCCGAAAGACCGATCCCCACAAAAGAGTCCGCGCCTCTCATTTGTCGGTCACGAATCATAAAACTGACTTCACCAGCTTGTCCATGATGCCCACGATAGAGTTTTCCATTGAGACAAAGACCAACTCCCACGCCGGTTCCTAAAATGATCGCCGCACCATTTTGGATCCCTTGCAGATTGCCGGCTTTCATTTCCCCTAGCGCGGCGGCTTTTGCGTCGTTTTCGACAGTAACCTCTGTCACAATGCCATCGCTTAACTGGCAGATCAATTCTGGCAAATTTACCCCATCAAGGTATGGCAAGGCACCACCAAAGAAGACCGTCCCTGTTTCATTAACTGAACCAGGGACTGCGATAGCCACTTTCGTGAAAGAAACTTGACGGGCATAGCTTTGCAATAGCCCTTTGATAGCTTCTTTAAAGGGTTCAAAAGCTACAGGGGTTAAAATGGTGCGTCGTTTACTGACCTCGTCGTGTTCGACCCATCCCGTTTTGATGTGCGTCCCACCGATATCAATTCCTAAATAAACCAAATGTGCCACTTCCTTTGTTTACGCTTGAATTTCTTCCACGACTTTTTCTGTCATTTTTGCTGCTTCACTTGCTTGCTTTTTTTCAGCAGCCATTTCTAATTCGTACTCTTTTTTATCCGCAATTTTTAGAAACGGATACCACATAACAATACCGATCAGCATACAGATGATCATTAAGATCGTGTAGTTAAGTCCTCCTGAAAAGGGCATTTTGATAAAAGTCGGTGTGGTCCATGGCAATAGACTCATGGTTGGATTCAAGCTGATTGGGAGGATCGTTGTTGCCAATCCCCAGGTCACAAAGCCAGCGATCAATTGTGTAAAGACTTGCGGAATAAAGAACAACGGATTCAAAATAATCGGCATCCCGAACATGATTGGCTCTGTGATGTTAAAGATCGACGGGATAAACGACAATTTTCCTAATTGTTTCATTTTTGCCGATTTGCTGCGGATCATAAAGAAGGTCACAAAGCCCATGAAGCCAGCAGCATACATGCCCATATAAATCACTGAAGGAATCAGATAAGGCAGCGCTTGTCCTTGTTGGTAAGCAGCAATATTTGAAACGACCATGGTCATACTAATCGCCCCGAGCGGTCCTTGTAAAACTGCATTATGAATTCCGAAAAACCATAAAACAGCTAATACTTCCATAATGATGATGATCGATAGCGGGCTAGCAACTAAGGAGTTCAACGGCGCATTGATCACATCGATAAAGAATTGGAAAATCGAACCGGATGAAGTAAACCCAAATAAGACACGTAAGACAAAGACGACTGCAAAAATGATCGTGACAACAAACACTGGTGCTAAAGATTGGGTTACCATTGGGGGAACACTATCCGGTAGCTTGATCATAATGTTTTTTCTCGATAAGAAAGCATAAAAGCGAGTGACCAACAAAGCGGTCAGCATGCCGATAAACAGTCCTTGTCCGCCTAAGAAATCAAGCTTCAAGGCACCAATCGTTTGTTCCACTGCTTGGCCATCTTGCATGACAGTTGTTGCGACGGTTTGTGGCATCAACATAATGAAACTAGCTAAAGAAATAATCGCTGAATTGCGTTCATTGCTTCCTAATAGTTTTGCGTAAGAATACGCCAAACTGTATACAACATACAAGGCAAAAACGCCAGTTGCTCCGTTGGTGATCGCTTCAACATGCTGGAAGATGCCAATTTTCGTCAAATAGTCCGTCCAACCGGGAATCGGAAAATTTCCAATGATCGTGATAAACGCAATTCCTAAAGTGATGGGACTTGTTCGAATAAAACCCTCCATCAAAGCGGCCAATACTTTGTTTTGTTGTAATTTTTGTGACATTGGTAATAGTTTGCTACTTAAAAATGCTTCTAATTTTTCCATTTTCTCTCACTCCTTTAGTTTAGATCGTTACACTAAGCATCGTTTCTTTTTGATCGATCCGCATTAGAAATCGATAAGTACCTTTGGTTATGTGTTTCTTCCCTTGATTGTCATAGAAAACAAGTTCTGACAATGGCAATGACAATCTGCGCTCTTTTTCTTCCTGGGGCGCGAATGAGATGAGGTCACTTGCGATTAATTGGCGACTTGGACGAACCACTGCCGCTGGACGCTGCATGAGATAAAGTTGAATGACGGTTTCTGCAGCTGTTGCTGATTGGTTTTTCACTCGATAAGCCAATTGGATCGTCTCGCTAAATACTTCACTACCAAGCCATTCTCCAGTAAACGAACTATAACTAAGACCTGTTCCGAATGAGAATAAGGGTTCATTTGATTCATCGCGGTATTTTGACAAAAAGCGATCAGAATGCTCACTATCTGTCAAAGGTCTGCCCGTTGGCAGCTGGGCACTGTATAGTGGGATCTGTCCTTCACTACGAGGAAAGGTCATCGCCAGTTTTGCCGTCGGAGAAGCCTGCCCACTCAACAGATTGGCGATCCCGATCCCGCCCATCGTTCCTGGATACCATACGAGCAACAGACTATCAAATAATGCTTCCACTTGTGTTAAGACTAACGGTCTGCCAGTGTAAAGCACGCCAATCAAAGGCTTGCCAGTCTTTTTCAACGCTTGGATCAAACGAATTTGTTTCAATGGCAGCTGCAAATGAGCTTTTGATGCCCCTTCGCCGCTCTCCAAAAACTGCTCTCCAAAAGTCAAGACGATAACTTCGGCGGCTTCGGCGGCTTCCATGGCTTCCAAAAGCAACTGATCTTCTGGTTCGATCGGTCCATTCAGCTGTTCGATCCCGGCTTTTAAAGGACCAAATTGCTCATACGAGTCGAATAGATTGTATCCACGAGCAAAGATCAAGTTTTCGGGTGCGAAATGCTGCAGCAAACCGGTTTTTAAAGGAATCGTGTCTTGTGGCTTGCCGCTGACTGACGCCCAAAAACCTAAGGTCAACCGGCTTTCTCCATAAGGACCGATCACAGCGACGGTTTGGTCCTTTTTCAAAGGTAAGCTGCCCTCATTTTTTAACAGCACACAGCTTTTTTCTACTAGCTTAACGGCTAGCTCTTTGGCTTCATCCGACAAAACTTCTCCAGTTTGTTGCGTTTTCAACCCTCGATAGGGTTCCTCAAACAAACCTAATTGATTTTTTAGTACGAGAATTCGCCAGACTGCTTCATCCAGCAACGCGGCTAATTCGGGTTGTTTAATCAGTTCTGGCAAGTGCGTCGCATAGACCGATGTCATCATATCAAAATCAACGCCCGCTTCCAAACCTTTCTGAGCGGCCTCCCGTTCATCTTTGACAAAACCGTGGGAGACCAATTCTTTGATGGCGGCATGATCGGAGACCAGTACCCCATCAAAACCGAAACGTTCGCGCAAAATCTCTCGGTTCAGCCAGCGGCTACCCGTTGCAGGTTCACCATTCAATAGGTTAAAGGCCGTCATCACTAGCAGTGCTTGGGCTTCGATCGCCGCTTGATAGGGTTGCAAATATTCATTGAATAAGCGCTGATTGGACATATCGACCGTATTGTATTCTCTGCCCGCTTCGGGTGCACCATAACCAGCAAAATGTTTGATGCAAGCAGCAACGTGATTTTCTGCCACTCCTTGATCAAGATTGCCTTGGTAGCCGGTCACGACGCTTTTAGCAAAACGTTTTGCCGTATACACATCCTCTCCTGGCGACTCCATCACTCTGCCCCAGCGAGGATCGCGAACAAGATCCAGCATGGGTGAAAAGATCACATGAAGGCCATTTTGGTAACATTCTTTGGCGGTCATCTCAGCGGCTTGCCCGATCAAATTAAAATCGTAGGAACCTGCTTGGGCAAGGGGAATCGGAAAAATCGTTCGAAACCCGTAGATGACGTCCGACATAAACAGCATAGGAATCTTTAGTCGGCTGTGTGCTAACGTTTCCCTCTGTAACTGAATCAATTTTTGGTAATCGTTCACATTATAAATCGAACCAATCTCGTGAATCTTCAAATTTGGTGGAAGCCCTAAATCTTGCATCGGGCCAGTAGTCATCACCTCATTTTCAATGACTAAACTGCCATTCAATTGAATCGTCTGAGCGATTTTTTCTTCTGGCGTCAATTGCTGAAACAATTCTTTCAATTTTTTACTATCCATGTTTACTCCTTCCTGTAACCGTTTTATTTATCTGAATTATAGAAAGAATCCTTCCTTAGATATACTAAAAAACTAGTGTTTATAATAAATTGTTTATTGAATGCTAAAAAATTTACGTTATACTAAAAGAAAAAACAATGTTTGGACTTTGAGGTGTCTCATGAACAAAACAACACTTACGACCGCCATGGATCTGCTTTATCGCAAATATTTGATCCCGATGATTCTCTTGGATCAAGAAGGGACTCCACTGTATCCCCCACTCACCTTACCAGCCAAGAATCCTCTGAAACACTATTTGGAAGAAACGAACGGCCCAGTTGCAAATCTCTATCATTTCGGCAAATATATGCTTGGTTGTTTTGCGTTTCAGTTAGCTGGAAAAACCTGTTATATGGTCATCGGACCCTGTGGAGTGATTGGTACACCAGATACGTCTTACCTATTTCTTGAACATGAATACCACTACAATGTGCACTATTCCAAAGAAGACAAATACTCCTTTGAAGAATACATCCAGCTACTTTATACGCTTTTTGCGGAGCAGCCGTTGGCAAAAGACCAAATCCATTGGCATTACCAAACTGAATCCCACGACCGATCCATGCAAACAGATCTTAGCTTGGAAACCAATCTTTATGAACGCCGTGTGCATGAAGCTACCTTTGATTCCTATCATTTTGAATTGCGCTATCTTGACTACATCAAACGAAACGAGCCGGAAAAAGTAGTCTGGGTATTTAACAAAATGAAAGAGACCTACAGTGTTTCCCTTTCCCCTCATGAACTGGAAGGCTTAAAACTAAAGTTTTCGGCCTTTGTCGCTGTCGTGACCCGCATGAGCATTGATGAAGGAGTACCAGTCAACCAAGCATTCGGCTTATCTGATTCATTGATCCAAGGTCTGGTTTATATTCATTCTGCCGAGGAGTGCCTCCGCTATATCAAAGAAGCCACCTACCGCTTTATGGAGCTTCTGCATAGCTATCCGCTGGCGCAAAAATCACTGTTGGTCAAGACGATTGTTAATTATGTCGACAGCCATCTCTATGAAAAAGTGACCATTGATGATCTCGCAGCCATCACTCAAAAACATAAGACCCATCTATGTAATCAGTTCAAAAAAGAAATGAACAAAACGATCCACAGCTACATTCAGGAACGAAAGATCAGCGAAGCCAAGCATCTATTGCTGTTCACAGATTTTTCCTACGAAAAAATCAGCACCCAGTTGGCATTCGCCAATCAAAGCCATTTTATCCGCAATTTCAAAGCCGTTACCGGGCAAACACCAAAAGAATTTAAAGAGAAACATTACGCTCATGCTTTAAGTTAAAGACACAATTTCCGAAAAAATGCTCAGAAACAATGGTTATTATTTTTAATAACAAACGTTGTAAGCTATCCTTTTACTCAAATCAATTTGAATGAGGAGAGATAAAATGATCCAACTTGCTCGCTTGATCTTTTGGGTACCAGTCATCTTTTTTTCGTTAGGATTGATCATCGTAACGAAACGATTGCCGCGTTTCACATGGGTTTCCTTATCCATCACGGTTTCTTTAGTGATCTTTGTTTGTAAGATTTTAGAGTATTCCTATACGATGCCTGACATGCAGCTAACTTTCTATTTTATGGGTTTCTTGATTTCGGCTAGTCTTCTTTGTTTTATTTTCTACTTGAGGATCAGAAAACGGTGAATGACAGTGGCGGGTTTTCCACGTAAATTAGTCAGGTCCCCAGTAACTAAGGACCAATAGCTTCATCAAATACACGGGTTTCTTCCTATCTTTTTAAAGAACTCCCCTCCCCTGAAAAGGGGCTTTTTTATTGCTAGTTCTGATTCTAACCTCAAGCTTACTGTGTTACTCTAGAAAGATTCGAATCAAAATACAAGGATGTGCCACTCGTTTTTCTCCCCCCTTCCTGCACACGATCGTTATTCCATGAGCTCCTTGCCTTTTTAACGAACTAAATATATAATGAATTTGCAAAATAATAACACAAAAGAACAAATCATCTATCCTCATAAAAGGAGCTTACCCTATGAACTGGCTGACCTTTGTCGTCCAACCACTGACCCTGCTGTTTTTTCTTACAGTATTCTCTCTCGTCTATTTGATGCCCGAATCCCTTGTGCCTAAGCCCAAAATGAAAAAATGGGCGTTGACTGTTTCATTGATCTTTCTAGCATGGCAGCTGCTACCCCCCTTTCTCTTCTTTTTTTACTGAGCACAACAAAAAAGCGGCTCTCTTTTTTGAGAGCCGCTTTGGTTTATTTTTAATCCTGTAACAAACTACCGCCATTGGTAGCAATGACTTCTTTGTACCAGTAAAAACTATCTTTACGGGAACGGTCAAAGCTACCGTTTCCTTCATCATCCGCGTCTACATAGACAAAGCCGTAGCGTTTCGACATTTCTGACGTTGAAGCCGAAACTAAGTCGGTACAACCCCAAGGCGTATAGCCCATCAATTCCACACCATCTTCGATCGCTTCATACATTTGTTCGATATGCGCCTTCAAATAATCGATTCGATAGCTGTCATGGATCGAACCATCCTCTTCCACCGTATCCAAGGCACCTAAGCCGTTTTCAACGATAAACAATGGTACTTGGTAGCGGTCGTACAAGTTATTCAAAGTCACACGCAAGCCGATTGGATCGATTTGCCACCCCCAGTCAGAGGCTTCCAAGTATGGGTTTGATTCGCCTAAAGAAAAGTTGCCGGCCGTTGCTTCGCCGCCTTCTTCAGGATTGTGGCGGGCAATAGAACTCATGTAGTAAGAAAAGGACATGAAGTCGACAGGGTATTGCGCAAGAATGTCTAAATCGCCATCTTCGAAGGTCACTTCGATGCCGTTTTCTTTAAAGAAGCGCTTCGTATACGCTGGATACTTCCCACGAACTTGGACATCAGAGAAGAAGAGATTCTCGTGGTCACGCTTGATTTCTTCCATCACATCTGCTGGATTTGGTGTAGCTGGGTAGGCTTGCATCCGTGCCAACATCATCCCTACTTTGATATCAGGATTGATTTCGTGGGCAAATTTTGTTGCTAAACTAGAAGCCACAAATTGATGATGCACAGCTTGATACATGTCAGAAAGGTTTTGCGTGCCATCTTCGGATAACAAGGCACCGCCAACATAGCCAGAGATCCCCATGATATTGATTTCATTGAAGGTCAACCAATATTTGACTTTGTCTTTGTAGCGGGTCAACACAGTTTCTGCGTATTTGACGAACAAATCGATCACTTGGCGATTTTTCCAGCCGCCACAGTTTAACGCGATCCCGATAGGTGTTTCGTAGTGAGAGAGGGTCACTAAGGGTTCGATCCCGTATTTTGCACACTCATCAAACACGTTGTCATAAAATTGCAAGCCTTCTTCATTTGGCTGAACATCGTCACCATTTGGAAAAATTCTTGACCAAGCGATGGACAGACGGAACGTTTTAAAGCCCATCTCTGCGTACAAGGCGATATCTTCTTTGTAACGATGGTAGAAATCTGATCCCCAACGTTTTGGATACAAGCCTTCTTTGTCATTTAAGGCAAACAAGACTTTTTCCCGAGTCATTGGTGCAGCAAATTCTGCCATGTTTTTGCGGTCTTCTGGTTTGACAGCGATCGCCGTATCGGATGTCGCTGGGCCACGTCCGCCTTCGTTCCATGCTCCTTCAAATTGGTTGGCTGCAGTGGCGCCGCCCCATAAAAAGCCTTCTGGAAATTGTTTTTCTGTCATGATTAGCCTACTTTCTTTTTCTTTATTGATCGACACAGCGGATCAGCAAGAAAGCATTCTTACTGATCCTACGACGTGCCGATAAACGCATTTATTTTACGACTTCGATCAAATTGTCGTTCGCTGTTACTTCTTTTGACTGTGTCGTTTGGATGTCACTGTAGTCGTTAGAGTTTGTGACGATGACTGGTGTCAGTAAGGAATAGCCTTCCGCACGAATCGCTTCAGTATCAAATGAGATCAATTTTTGACCGGCTTTGACTTTGTCTCCTTGGTTGATGTAGGCAGTAAAGTGATTGCCTTCAAGTTCCACCGTATTCATGCCGATGTGGATCAATAATTCTGTCCCATCCTCAGTGACTAAGCCGATGGCATGTTTTGTTGGAAACAAGATTTTGACTTCTGCATCTGCTGGAGCAGTGATTTCACCGATCGCTGGTTCAACGGCGATCCCTTTTCCCATAGCACCTGAAGAAAAGACTTTGTCTTCCACATCTGCTAAAGCAACCACTTGACCGGTTACTGGGCTTTTGACTGTTTCATCTTTGACGCTGGCAGAAACGGTTTTCGCTTCTGGTGCTGGTGCTGCTGGTGTTGCTTGACCGTCGACTGGTGAATCAACAGTTGTATACAAAGTTGGTACTTTCAATAACATCATGATGATAAATGACGCTACGATTGCAATAACTGTACCGATGGCTAAGTGGATCACGCTATGGAAGCTGCCTGTTGCTGGATCGATATATGCAGGGTACAAGAAGATACCCATACCGCCCATTGCGTAACCAGTAACGTTAAAGATTGACAAGTAGATACCAACGAAACCTGAAACTAAACAAGAAACGATAAATGGTGTTTTCATTGGCAAAGTATAACCGTAGATCGCAGGTTCAGTCACACCGAAGATCGATGAGATCAATGCTGGCATTGCGCCTTGTTTGACTTTTGGTTCTTTCGTTTTCAACCAAATCGCTGCTAGCACACCCGTTTGCGTGAAACATGGTAGCACTGCGGCGGTCAAAATAATCGAAGAGCCGTTTTGCGCCATATCCATGATCGCCAATGGCACAAGACCCCAGTGAAGACCAAACATTACCAATACTTGCCATAATGCCCCTAAAGCAAATCCATAAATGATTGGGCTGAAATCATAAACCGCTTGGAAAGCAATACCGATCCAGCTAGATGCTGTATTTGCGACTGGACCTACCACAAAGAAGGTCAACGGCACAGTGATCAAAATCGTTACAAAAGGAACCACAAACATTTTGACTACATCAGGTGTAACTTTGCGCATAAACTGTTCAATTTTCGAAGCGACAAAAATCGCTAAAATAATCGGCAGTACGCTATTAAAGTAGCCACCTGCTGGTAAGGTCAAGGTTAGACCAAAGACTTTGCTCGCTTCAGCAACGCTTTCTGCTAAACCAGGATAGACCATCGCACCTGCAATCGCTAATGCTGTATAGGTATTCATCTTGAATTTCTTTGCAGCAGTTACGGCTAAGATCATAGGTAAGTATTGGAACAAACCATCGCCTAGGGTATTCATTACTACATAGATTCCATTGGTCGCTTCCATCCCAGTTGCTGCAAGTAGCGCCGTGATCCCTTTTAAAATACCGGCTGCCGCTAATGGACCTAAGAACGGTTGAAACAAGCTTGAGATGACATCGATAAAGCGGTCAAACAAACTGCCTTTCTTTTCGTCGCCTTCGTCGATATCAAGACTGCCGCCATCGGCTAATCCGCCGACTTTCAGCACTTCATCGTAAACATCTGGCACATGATTACCGATAACCACTTGGTATTGTCCGCCTGCTTTGACAACGGTCACGACACCGTCACGTTTTTGCAAATAATCTGTGTCTGCTTTGCTTTCGTCTTTTAAGTGGAAACGTAAGCGAGTCACACAGTGTTTTACAGAAGAGACATTTTCTTTGCCGCCAACGTGGGCCAAAATGTCTTGTGCTAATTCAGTATATTTTGCCATTTTGATTTCTCCTTTTTAATAGATCATTTAATAAAAATAAAAAGACCGGCCATTTCTACAATAAACAAGCAGGAGTATCACCCATAAAAAACGAGACGGGTCTCCTCAACGAGTATTGTAAGAAAGTGCAGGTCTTGCCAGCCGAACTGTAACGAATCCATTTCCATTCTTAGGTTAATTTTGAGTGAGCGGCTAAGTTACCGATATGCAGAATCAAATACATCAATTCCATATCGTTGACATGCCAGCCCTTTTGTTCAAATAAGTATTCTTTGATCGAATCTGCGGTTTCTTTTTCTTTCGGATAGCTGCTGAAAGCCAAGGCAATCATCGGATTAGCCAATACTGGCTCTTCTTTTTCTTGACTTTGTCGAATTAAATAATAGCGAATGTGGGTCACAAACCGTTGGAAGTAGGAAGAATTCTCATCGTACTCGATGTTCATGCTATACTTAACGATCCGTAAAATATTGTTGGTCAACTCGGTGTGCTCATAGGCACTTTGATTGGCGCTTTTTTCAATTTGCGCATTGACGAAATGCAAAGTGATAAACGCAGCTTCTTCTTGCGAAAAATCGGGATACAGCTCTTTGCGGATCAACTCGACCGCTTGGACACTGACCGCATATTCCTTGGCATAGATTTTCTTGATTTCCCAATGCATGGGATTGGTCAAAACAATTTCTTGCTTTTGACGACTGATGGCAAACAAGATATGATCCATCAGTGTGAAATAAACGTTTGGATTGAAATCGGTTCCAACACTTTCCCGAAAAAGACGCACGATTTCATAAATGACGGCCATTTGTTTCTCGTCAGCCTTCGTCATGACTTTCGACATATGTTCCACTGTCAAGTCATCTTCTGGGTAGTATTTTTTTTCGATTCGCTCAGCCGGAATCAGGTCACCCGGTTTCGTTTGAAAGCCGATCCCTTTTCCCATTAGGATCACTTCAACTTCATCTTCTTTTGAAAGTACAACATTGTTGTTGATCCTCTTGATAATCTTCACGAACGATCCTCCTTGATCAGCATAGCGCATACACAGCTTTGCATCGTTTGACGTCTATGCAGAAGGTCTTGTATTTTTTTCTTTCTCTGACTTGCCATTAAGTGACGAGGTGAATGTCTGCTCCAGGCAGTACTGCAGGATATCGTCAAACCTAGCTGGCACTTCATTGCGTTTTACTTCTCCCCTCCTTTGATGATCAATGACTGGACCTTACCTTGGAACCGGTTCTTTTTTAGCGAATAGAAATAATGGAGCAAAAAAAGAAGACCAAAGCAAAAAAGTGTACAACCCAAGAAACTTTGGGTAATCAATGCACTTTTTTCCTCTGGTCTTGCCTGCCGAACAGTAACGAATCCAGTAATGAGAACACTCTCGTGTTCCGTTGAGATAATAGTACTCATTCTGAGAAAAAATGTCAACACTTTTTTTGCAAACGTTTTTCTTTTTTGTTTTTGACTTTTTTTCACTATCTTTCTCACTGAATTTCTTTTCTAGCTTTGGTCTTTTAGTTCACTTGAAATACAAGGTTTACTGTGTAGCACAATAAGACCACAAAAAACCGTAATCTTCGTGCATTACGGTCATAGCTGGAAGTATGATGCTTGAAAGACGATCAATCACAAAGAATCAGAAAATTGGGGAAGGTCTGGTGCATGACAGACATTCAACGGGACTGACCACCTTGCGCGATTCATGCGTTTCATGACTTCCACAAACGAAAAGGTCTCTTTGAGTGGGGGAATCAACCAAATAACCTTTCGATTCTTCAAGATCTTCTCTTTCCTGCTTAGAATGTTCGCAGTTCGCCGCGAAAAAAGCAGGACGTAAACTAAATTTCATTTATCAATCTGTCACTGATCCTTCAATGACAAGTATCTAAATGAAAGCCTGTACTAGTTTTTAAATGGGTTGATTTCCCAAGGACCAAATGGTTCAAATTCCATGAAAAACGACCTCCTTTATTATTTGCTATACCCTATTATATTTGATAACATGTTATTAAAATCACATTGTTCAGAAATGCGTCACAATTAAGGAGGTCCCCCATGAAACAGCAAGGCTCTTTAATCAAAAAACTGCGCACAGATCGCAAAATCTCGCAAGCCAAGCTTGCCGAAGGTATTTCCTCTCGCACCACCCTTTCTTCTTTCGAAAATCGCAAAACAAATCTCTCTTCACAAACCTTGTTTGACTACTTAGACAAAATGAATATCACGGTTCATGAGTTCAGTCTGTTGATCGACAGCGAAGCCACAGGTCAAAAACGTCAGCTGGTGCAAGATTTCTATACCCGATACTATGATCGAACACTGACTATCGACTACTTGACTAGCCTTGAGGAACGCTACTTTGAGACACAAAATTTTTTTTATTATTCTTTGTATGTCCAAGGCCTGCTGCTGCTCAACCGTGAATCATTTCTGATGAATCGAGGAGCTTACACCCAAGAAGTTGAACTGGTAAAGCAATACTTGTTTGATATCGAAACCTGGGGGCGCTTTGAGTTGAACTTATTCTCAAATTTGTTATTTATTTTTGACCAAGAAACCATCAGTTATTACTTAGATCATGGGATCAAAAAAATCCTTCACTACGCCAATGATCCCTTTTATGCAAATCTGTTAAGTGTTGTGATCTTAAATGGCTGCGCCTTTGCCAGTGAAAGTAAGGATTCCTATCTGCTTAACAAGTTTATGCTTTTGTCTCATCCCTTGCCTAATACACCTCTGTATTTTTATTTGAAAATCCATCAAGTCTTGTATCAAGAAATTTACTCCTATTTGCAATCTTCTCAATTAAACAAAGAAGTGTTAAGAAACAGCTTAATCGTTATCGAACAAGCCGGTTACCAGAACCATAAAAATGACCTGCAAAACTTGATTCATACCGTGACGAATATCTCCATTTAACATTCTTCCCTTTGAATCATCCTATATCCTTACAAGCATGATTTATCTTTTTCGTAAACGCCTGTCTGCTCATTGAAGGACAGGCGTTTTTCAGTCAAATGCTGGCCTAACTTGTACACAAAAAACCAGTTAGGTGCGCAGACCTAACTGGTTCTCGGGCTAAAATCTTAAAACGTATCTGGTTTATCCTGACCCAGATTTGATTTTGCACAACTCATCCCTCCGGTTAACTATAGAAGTAAACTGAGCTGGCTTTTCAGAAAACGACAAAAGCGTTGTTCACTTTTGATTTCAGTGATTCAATAAATCGATTAGCGAGATTCTGAAGTCACTCCGATAGTCGCCCATGGATTATGATCTGGATCATATGCCCACGTAAAGTTTGCGACACGATCAGAGACCGGCAATACTTGGTTACGGTACAATGTCGGAATAGCAAACGCTTCTTCAAATGCATATTCTTGCCATGCATCAAATGCTTCTTTACGTTTTTCTTCATCGAAGGAATCATTTGAATCGATGGCTGCTAACAATTCTGTATTGCGTTCAGACTCGTAACGAGTGTAGTTAAAGGCTGAATTTGGTCCCCATAAGCTAGTTGGTGATGGATCTGATCCAGTAGACCAAGCAGCTTGGAAAACATCGATATCTGGATCATCATTTTTCAACTTGTCATAGAATGCTTGGAAGTCGATCAAACGTCCTGTAGAGTATTGGACATCCAAACCGATTTCTTGCCATTGTTGGACATAGTAATCCGCCAGTGGTTGTGCCACTTCTCCACCTGACATTGAAGCAAAATTGATAGTTAATTTATTGCCATCTGGATCTTCCCGGAAGCCATCACCATCAACATCGATAAAGCCAGCATCATCTAGGAGTTGATTTGCTTTATCCATATCTAAGTGGTAGCCTTCCACATCAGTGCTGTGCAAACTACCATAAACCGGTGGGATCAATGTTGTACCATTTGAACGCAAGCCATGGTAGAAACGCTCACCAATCGCATCATTATCGATAGCATAGCCCATTGCTTGACGCAATGCTTTGTTGGCCATTTTTGCGTTTGGATCAAAATCAACACTATTTGTTTCGTCATTCCATGTTCCTAAATTAAAACCAAGATAGGTGTAAGATTGTTCTGGTCGTCCTAACATTTGGTAGCCATCCATATCTTGATACGTATCGAACGTATCTGTTGGCATTTTCAATACTAAATCATATTGTTTTGCATTTAGTGCTTCATTGATCGATGCAGATGGAACATTACGCATAACAATTTTTTCTAATGTTGGTGTTCCCCCATAATAATGTTCATTCGGAACATACTCTACGGTTTCCCCAGGTACGATATTCGTCATCTTGTAAGGACCAAAACCAATTGGGTTTGTCCGTACAGGATCACTGGATGGCATATCTGCTACTTCAATACCTTCAAAGGTATGTTTTGGTAATGCCGCGTTCCAAATTGCTCCACCGGATTGCTGCATTCCAGGATGCATTTCCTTAAATTCGATCTCAACTACTTTATCGCTAACTGCTGTGATCCCAGAAATCGTATCTGCTTCACCGCTATGGTATTCTTCCATTCCAACAATATTAGTAAAGTCATTATTGTAGCGAACGCCATCATAGTCTTGATGACCAATGACTTCATAAGAAAAAATGACATCTTCGGCTGTAACATCTACCCCGTCCGACCATTTTAGTTCATCACGTAATGTGATCGTCGCTTTATTGTTTTCGACATCCAAGTCTAAGTCTGCAGGTCCACCATCAATAATCTTAAAATCCTCATCTTGTAAGAATAGATATTCATGACTTGGTAACATAAAGTCACGGTCATAGGCATCCTGATAGAACTCCCACTGGAATAATCCTTGGAACTGAGTGTCCATTACTACAGCAACGTCTAAAACTCCACCTTCAATCACTTCATCATCATTGACTACCGCTAGCGGTAATGTGCTGATATCGGATGCTGCAGCGTCTGATGACGACTCTCCTGTATCTGTCGAACCTGTTCCACCTCCGTTACTTTGTCCGCAAGCCCCTAAAACAAGCGCTGCCAATAAAGTAATCATGCCAAACTTCGTTTTCTTCATACTCTTCCTCCTTATTAAATCCCCTCATTTGTGATTCACTGATAAAAAAACCAAGCAAACAGTTTTTTTATCTTAAAATGGCTTTTTTATTAGAAAATCTGAACGAGATTAACTAAATTATAACAATTTTCTCAAAACTCTTTCCGTCAATAATTTCATCAATCTATGAAATTATTGAAAATAAGACGAAAATCATTGATAAATCGCTATTGCTTTTTTTCAAATATTCTTAAGTTTTTCTTTTATGGCGTTCCTTTTCTCTCATATTTTTCGAAAAGCGCCTTGTGGAAACTGTCAAAAAAACCTTCTTAGACGAGAAAAGATGTGATACTATGAAAAAAAGGAGCGTTCAGTGAAACTATGTCAGACAAACGAATTTTCTTACAAACGAAATCGAAACCTTTTGCACCGATCTCACAGCTCTTAACTCAGCGGTTGCTTCTGGCTTACAGCTGTGTGTTGATTCTACTCGGCTTGTTCTCCTCGCCGCCTCAGGCATTGTGGCAAGGATCGTTGGCTATTTTGAATGCCCCTAGCAATTTGATTTCTGATTATTTTGCAATCGGCAATCTCGGAAGCGCCTTTTTGAATAGCGGCTTATTGACTTTGATCAGTATCCTGCTTGCTAAAAAGCAAGGAACCATTATTAGTGGTCCGATGATCGCCGCTTTCTTTACCATATCCGGCTTTTCTTTTTTTGGAAAAAACATCTTTAACTCAATCCCCATTCCCTTGGGTGTCTATCTATACTCTTACATACAGCAACGGCCCTCAACCCAGTACTCACTTGTCGCTTTATTTGGCAGTGCTGCCTCACCCGTCATTAGTTACTTAGCATTTGGCTTAGGCTTACCTTTGCCCCTAGGAATCGCGTTAGGTTATGGAATCGGCATTTTGATTGGCTTAACACTCCCCCCACTGGCAGCACAATTTTTACAATTCCATCAAGGATTTTCTTTGTACAATATTGGCTTTGCCACCGGTATTATCACCATGTTTTTCACTAGCTTTTTACGATTATTCGACATGGAAGTCTATTCGAACAAGCAATTGACGACTGACTATCACTATTATCTGACGGCTTTCTTGCTCATCCTTTGTTTTTTCTTGTTTTTTATTGGTTATTTTTTAAATAAACGATCGATAAAAGGTTTAACGGATCTTTTTAAAACTTCTGGGAAACTGATGACCGATTATGTCACAATTTTTTCACTAGGAATCACCATGATGAACATGGCAATGATGGGGCTCTTGATGTTAGTCTTTATTTTCCTGCTGCAAGGCGAGCTTTCCGGTCCACTTTTAGGGGCTGTATTGACCGTGATTGGTTTCAGTGCCTTTGGAAACCATTGGAAAAATAGTTTGCCCGTGATGATTGGGGTGGTCTTAGCCACCAAAGTCGGTTTGACTTCTGATGTATCCACCTTCAGCTTATTACTCACAGCGATCTTTGGAACAAGTTTAGCTCCGATCAGTGGGTATTATGGTCCTGTAGCTGGTATCTTAGCAGGCATCGTCCATGCAGCACTGGTCACAAATATCACTTATTTACATGGAGGATTGAACTTATACAATAACGGTTTTTCCAGTGGATTTGTCGCGGCGGCAATGGTACCATTGTTAGATGAATACCAACAAATCAGAAGGCGGCGAAAAAAATGATTGAAAAAGAACGGGCACGACGAATCGTCGATGAAGTAGTCACCTACTTTTTGTCCCATGACTGTCAAAAGATAACGAGCGAGATGGCCTTTGAAGCAGAAGGTTTCAAAGCAGTCGTGCAGGGCCCTTTCCCTGAACAGCCCTCTGATCTAGAACATTTTATCAACATGCTCAATACACCAAGAGACAGTACCTTGGAAAACTATTACGTTGAACTGTTGGGCGGTCATCAAACGATCCATGAAGAAAAAGATTACTATTTATTGGGATTAATGATCGATGAAGCCGCCATTATGTATGATGAGGGACAACTAGTCGTTGAACTGTTTCGCAAAAAATATGACTGAAGAGTAACAAGCAAATGACGTTTCTGATTTGTGGATCACACAATTCAGAAACGTTTTTTTGTTCGTTCCTCGTGACAAAATTGAAAGTTTATTGATAGATTTTTCACACTCCTTTTCAGAAAACTAGCGTTATACTTTCATCATAATAAAAAACGAGGTGACCTATTTATGAAAAAATTTTTGATTGGACTAGCAGTTGTCGTGCTTGTGGGATTTGGTGCATTGCAAATTGCTGAATCAGTCATCATGGGGGGCGACAGCTATTATGTCCAAATCACGACAGATGGCGAAAAGACGACTTCTAAAGATGACAGTGGCAATGTCTATACTCAATACCACTATGAACTACCGGCTTATGACGAAAATGGCAAAAGCAAAACCCTTGATTTCAATGGTTTCCAAGAGCGGCCTTTGCGTAAAGAAGCCTATTTGAAACTTACTTGGAATGAGAAAAAAGGCGTGACCAGCTATGAAGAGGTCAAAGAAAAAGACATTCCCGCAAAAGCACTAACTCAATTAAAAGGAGCGTAACTTAATCATGGAAAAAATTATTCAAGCAAGTGAACTTACTAAAGTTTACGGAAAAGCCAACGAAAAACAAACCGAAGCCTTGAAAGGCATCAGCTTTGATATTGAAAAAGGTGAATTTATCGGAATCATGGGAGCTTCAGGCTCCGGTAAGTCTACCTTGTTGAACATTCTTTCAACCTTGGATCATCCAACCAAAGGTACGATCCGCATCAACAACAGCGACATCACCAAACTAAAAGGCGATGCCTTGGCAGATTTTCGCAGCCGTGAAATTGGCTTCATCTTCCAAGATTTCAATCTCCTAGAAAACTTAACAGCTTCTGAAAACATTGCGGTGCCCCTTTCTTTACAAGGGGTCAAACCAAAGATCATCCAACAACGGATCAAACGAGTCGCAGAACGTTTGTCTATCACGCATATACTCGACAACTATCCGGCAGCAATCTCAGGTGGACAAAAACAACGGGTGGCAGCCGCTCGAGCCTTGATCACGGAACCAACGATTCTTTTTGCAGATGAACCGACAGGTGCCTTGGATTCAAAAAGTGCCAAAGACTTATTAAATATGATGGACGACTTGAATACCAATGACCAAGTATCGATTTTATTAGTCACTCATGATCCCCTTTCTGCCAGCTATTGCCAACGTATTTTATTTATCAAGGACGGGAAGATCCATCAAGAAGTGAAACGTGAGGATCAAAGCCGGGAAGAATTTTACCGCAAGATCCTTGTCATTCTAGGAAACTTGGAACAATAAGGAGGAAGAACACATGCTTTGGAAATTATCACTTACCGGAATCAAAGGCCGGTTGAAGGATTATATCGTCCTCTTTTCTGGTTTAGTCATGGCCTCAGCCATCTTCTATATGTTCGAATCAATGGCCAGCAATGAAGCCTTTTTAAAAAGCAACTCGATCATCAGTATGGTGGTCTTTATCTTTCGCTTTGGTTCTGTCTTATTGGGGATCATCACCTTTGCCTACATTTTATACGCCAATTCTTTCTTAATGGCGATGCGGCAAAAAGACTATGCCATGTTTATGATGCTAGGAGCCAAAGGACGTAAGATCGCCCAAATGATTTTCATTGAAACATTCTTGGTCGGGATCGCCGCCACTGCTGTTGGTTCATTACTAGGTATTGGATTAGCCAGTGGTGTCAATACCTTACTAGTGAACCAATTAAATTTACAGATCAGCCATTATGCGGCCTTTAATCTACAAGCATTAGTCGTGACACTTGCATTCTTCTCGATTCTCTTTTTGATCGCTGCTATCTTTAATGCACGGGCAATTGCCAAAAAATCAATTTTAGCCTTGTTACGAGAAACCAGCACACCGGCGCAAGTCAAGCAACGTCCTTTCATGCTCTTTTTGCAAACTGTCTTAGGGATTTGTTCTTTAGCAGTCGGTTATTATATGATGAGCGACTTGATGAAATTCCAATTGGTGGGGATCGGTGTTGCCCTAGTTACTATTATTTTAGGGACCTACCTCGTCTTTCGTTCCGTGATCATCACGATTTTATCTTTGCTGAAGAGGACCGATGCCATTGCTTTGAAAAGGTTAAACAATTTCACCTTGTCTCAGCTAAGCTTTCGGATTCGTGATTATACGCAGATGCTATCGATGGTAGCCATGCTCTTTGCTCTAGCATTAGGTGCTTTGACTGTTGGTCTGGGCTTCAAAAACGAGATCCCAATTATGGCAAAATCCGTTGCCCCTTATGACTTGTATTTGAATAATGCCCAAAATGCTTCTGACGAAAAAGTTGCAGCCTTAAAGCCGACTCTTGATGTCACATATAGTCTGAAGGAAACAGACGACACCCTTTATTACAATAAAGATCAATTCAACAAGAACAACTTGCTCAGCACCAGTACGAATCAGATGAGTATCGACGTTACCTACAACAAGCTGTCGGGAGACCAATTAGCCAAAGATATCACCGCGCAGGACCAATTGCGTAGCTACCTCTTGCAAGAACAACGAGGCAAAGAGATCCAAGTTGTCGATCAAACCGCTTTTGATACAATCAATGCCCCTGAATCCAGCTTGCGAATGGTGCAAGTCAAAGACTTTCAAGCAAGTTACGATGCATTACATGAATTGGCGCAAACAAACCAAGAAACCAATACTACTGAAACTGCCGATACGAATTTTTCGCAACGGGTCTTCGTCTATGACACGTATAATGGTCTCTTCTCCGGTTTTGAATTTATGGGCTTTTTCTTGGGGATCGCCTTCTTGACGATGTTAGCAAGCTGCTTGATGTTTAAAATTCTTTCTGGGGCCAACAGCGACATTCAACGCTATACGATGTTGAAAAAAATCGGAACCCGGACTAGCTTATTGAAAGGATCGATCCGCAAAGAGATTGGAGTGCTCTTCCTAGTTCCTGGTATCTTAGGGATGATCCATGTCTTGTTCGGATTACAAATGTTCACAACATTGATGATCGATCCGTACCACGATCTATGGCTGCCCTTTGGCATCTTTATTGCTCTCTATGCCATTTATTACGTGGTGACCATCTGGTTATACACCAACATCGTTTTACGACCAAACAAAAAATAACTAGTACAGACTTTCTGAATTGCTCAACGCAAAGAGACCATCAATCCGCTTGATGGTCTCTTTCATTTCGTCGCTCTTCTATCGAAAAAAAACGCCGTTAGCTTTGAGGTCTAACGCCCATATGCATCGCCGCCGCACCTCCTGCATAGCTTTTGACTTGTAACACATCAAAGCCAGCTGCCTGAAATTCTCGTTTCAATGCCTCCTTGTCAGGAAAATCCCGCGCAGACTCCTGGAGCCAGGAATATTCTTGATAGCTTTTGGCGAACAGTTTGCCAAATAACGGCATGACATGGTGAAAATAAAAAGTAAACAGTTGCCGCCAGCCGATCAGTGTGGGCTGTGATGTTTCCAGACAAACGATTTTCCCGCCTGGGCGCAGCATCCGATGGATCTCCGCCAAGACTTGTTGGCGATCCGCGACATTTCTCAACCCGAACCCGATCGTCACATAATCAAAGTGCTCGTCTGGAAAGCTTAATGCCATCGCATTGCCAGTCTGCCACTGGATCTGCGTTTGTTGCTTTTTCTTTGCCTTTGCTTTGGCAACCGTTAACATTTCTTCGCTAAAATCAACGCCGGTCACTTGCCCCGTCGGACCGACCGCTTCATTTAAAGCAAACGCCCAATCCCCGGTCCCGCAGCATAAATCTAATATCTCAGCACCCATTGGTACTGCCATCCGTTTCATGGTGTCCTTGCGCCACCGTTTGTGCAGCTGAAAGGAGATAATACCGTTCATTCGATCATAACGGGAAGCGATCGATTCAAATACATCATGTACTTTGGTTTCTTTGGCTGTTGTTGCCATTGCGGCACGTCCTTTCTTTGTTCCCTCCGTTTTGCTGTTGCTTCACGTGCTTCTGCTTTTTAGTCTAGCACGAAAAAACCTGCGGAACAAAAACCCTGCTTTCCCCTTTTCCTCCAGTAATTTCCCCACAAAAAAACAGCCTTTCCTACATAGCTCCCCGCTTGTTGACCAAGGCAATTTGGTCAACAAGCGGATCCAGCAGTGAAAGACTGTTCTTCTTCTGTTTGTTTTAAAAAAGGTTATTCACGTTTAATCGATGAAGTCCCAGATATTGTTCCAATAAGAAACACGGTCTGCGCCATTTTCATCTTTGTAGCGCACAGAAATCAAATTACGGATGTCATGAACAGGAATATCAAGGGTGACAGAATCCGTTACGGGTCTTTGCTGCACGTTGTATGTTCGATAAAAGGTGCCATCCATATAGACGTCAAAGGTACTAAGATTGGAATAAAAAATCTGCAGCTGATTGTTATGAACAGCAAGGTTGATCAACTCACCAGTGACAGCGCGTGTACCGGTCTGAAGCGTGAGACTGTCTTCCCCTATCAAAATGTTTTCCGTCTCTGGTTGATTCCCCGAAACTCTACCGTTGATCGTTACCGGGGTCAGAACATTACCAGCAGCTGCCTGTTCATCCACCCGAGCAATCAAGTTCCATTCTATGCGATCTCCAGGTGCGATTGGGCGTTCTAAGTGGATCGTGATACGATCGCCAGAAAGAGTTGCCGAGGCGATATTGTCTTGATACACGAGCGCATCGACATTTAAGAACGTCAATAAATTCGGCGAGATATCTAGCGTCACGACAGCATTTTCAATATCGTCTTTCCCAGAATTTCGCGCATCGTTGCTTTCTACGATCGTCCGCAAGATCAATTGATTGCCGACGGTGATAATCGGATTGCCTTCTTCATCACGATCAAAGCTTTGCGGTACTCGCAACGTAATCGATGGGTCAGAAGGTCGAATACTGGTGACTTCAAAGGAGAGCGCTGGTGGGAAACGATCATCGCCAATGGCATCACGATACCCTAAATAGTCCTCGTAATCGCTGGCGGACGGATTCGTGCTCCCCAACTGACCATTGGGTTCCGTCGTGGTCGTATCTGGTAAGGTTCCTACGAAATCGTCGTAACGATCATTTGCGAAATCTTTTGCGTAAAATTCGATATACACATCCTCTTCAGGATCAAGGCGACGAGGTAATTGATACTGCCATGGCACGGAGTTGCCTTGTTCGGCATCAAGCGTAATGACATATGGGTCACCTGAAGCATCACGGATCAATCCTTGCGCGGTACTCGCATAAATGGCGACTCGCTCTTTTGGCTGGTCGTCTTGCGGAGAATGAAAATCCATGATCCCCGAAACTGTTGTCGTCCGTTCATTAAAGACCTGATCCTCTGCCACTTGCAGACCAGTCGGTGGTCGTACATCCACGACGACCGCATCAGGCAAAGCGGCAATACTCTCTTCTGTTGCATGAATGAAAATCGAATCATCAACATCCTCCATCGTTGGGTCTAATCCTCGGTGGGCACGCAGCACTTCAAAACGTTGACCTGTCTTGAAAAAGTCGTCCCGCGTCCATGCGATCACACCATTATGCACCTCACCAAAAACATCGACAGTTGATTTGGAGGAAAGCCATTGCGTTTCAAGCTGGTTGCCCGCTTCGTCCTTCAAAGCAACTTCCACCCAGACCTCATCATCCCAAGCATCGCGAATCGCCCCCGTGTATTCATACGGAACGACCGCTTTGGCATAAAAGGTTTTGTCGGCATTGGTCGGGGTCACTAAGTGCTGGATCATTGGCGGATAATTATTGGCAGAAAATCGCGTGTAGGCATTCCCGCCCCTAAAAGTCGTACTGTTGAATTCATTTGAAAAAGGCTCTCCCGGCTGCGGACTAACGATTTGTGCAAAATTGACATTGCCTAGTTGATAGCTCAGTGGATTCCAGAAATTGTCCGGATCACCATCTAGATTCACGTCGTTGCGCTTTTCCCAAACCGCTAGTCCAACACGATTAGACATAAAGGTACTGTTACGGTTCGAATTAGAAAAAGCTTGTCCGCCATTCGGACGATTATTTCGGAAGTCATAAAACAGTGGTTCATCAATCACAAAATTGCTTCTGGCAACCGAACTGATTATTCCATTATTTGCACCTAGGGTCCGACCTTCCATTCGAAAAGTCGCGTCTTTTCCAGCTAAGAACTCGGCTTCTCCGCCTTGCATCCAAACAGCAGGTCCACGATGTGCATAGATATGGATTCGACTGTTTTCACCTTGTGCATGAAAAACCGAAGTTCCACTGCCATCAAGAGGAAATTGAATGCCTTGTCGACCAGCCGTATCTGAGCCATTACTGGCAGTAATGGTGGAATCAGCAGATGGGTCAAATTCTCGTTCTTCATCATTGTACTGATCAAATACGGCAAAACCTGTTTCATCAATATAGATGCCATCATCTGCCGCAGTTCTGGTGCCTGCATGGTTAAAGATATTCAACTGACCGGCTGACTCCACATAGAACTCGTTGTTCCGCCCGTACATCCGCACTGCAGCCGCATTTCCGTGGTATTTGACGATATTCATTTTCCCTTGGTCGGCAAGCACAAAGGTCTGTTCCCCGACTAAGCGAAACCGCATAACTGAACCATACTCATGATGTTGCCCATCACCAAACATATTAAACTGCGACCCTTCCCCAGTTACCGTCACATTGCCGCCGAGTTTGGTGGTCGATCCCGCTTTTGAAATTTGATTGACAAAAGCAGTGGTTCCTCTCGGTACACCACTCGTGGGAGCAGGCGCTCTAGAATAGGAGTTTACGACCGCACCACCAGAAATAATCGTACGAGAAAACTTATTTTGCGTTTCATCCCGTTGTCCAATCAAGGAAATGATTGCGCCGTTCGCTCCCGCTAAATTCATTTGTGATGAGGCATTTAAGACCGTGCCTTCTCCATCGACTTCAAAAATCACCTCGTTAGTACGTCCTTCGAGATTTGCCCAAATTGCTTGCCACTGGACACTATAGAGATCTACTTTGGAACCCTTATTGACCCGAAACGAGGTTGAGATATTATTGTTGTCTGGTCGGAGCCGAAAAATCGGCTGCGTATTTGAGATCTTGACATCCGCCTCATCTGTGATCAAGACACTTTTGACATTAAAGCTGCCAGTATCTGAACTGTTGCCCGCGGCTGGGTTCCTGTGAGCCACCCAATGGAATGTTCCGCGAATCTCGAGATTTCCTTGTTGCAAATAAAGGAAATTATTGCCTGTACTTCCCTCTAGCACACCACTTTTTGCCTCGATATTTTCTATTTTGACCGTCCAAAAAGCTGAGGCTGCCAACGATTGTTGATAGATCAACGCGTTTAATCCTAGATTGTTTCCCTGAAAATCGATCGTCATATTTTTCAACTCAAAGACCGCTGGCTGATGATCATGGGTAGTCGTCAGTTCAAAGAAACGTCCAGTAGGATTCGTGCTATAGTTTGGTGTCCCGTTCGTGTTGAAACGCTTCGGTGTGGTTAAGGTAAAGCCATTCCCATCGATGGACACCGACCGATCCAACGCTGTTAAACGATTGTTGGCCTCATCCGTATAATCAGCGGTAATGTCAGCGAGAAACACGATTTCAGAGATCGATGAATCACTAAAAGCAGCCCGCAGCGCTTGATAGTCCGAAACTTCGGCACGCTCTCCCTGTGTCGCCCGTTCTGAAAGCAGTTCGACTGCCGCTGACTCATTGGTTTCCTGCTGCTGAATGTCAAGCAAGGCTACTTCTTCTACAGCCTTGTCAGCTTCCAATCGCAAGGCTTGTCGTTCCTCGAGAGAAGGCGGAGCGATTTTTTGCAGCGTCCGATTTCCCCGCTTAAGGACAAATTCGATGGCTTCTTCTTCTCCTAAAGAAACTGGTAATGCCAAGGACAACGTTTCTTCCGTAGGCGCCACTTCGATCGCCACACCATAAACACCCTCTTGTTCAGCTGGATGCAAGGTCGCTTCCTCAAGCTCAAGCATTTCAAACATTTCTAATGACACCAGCGCTTCATGATTTGCCATCAAGAAAAGCGTCTCGCCAGCGGCTTGTTCCGATTCGATCGTCAATACATATTGTCCTGTTTCTGGGTCAAAGTGACCGGACACTTCATAAGAATTGCCACCATGGATAGCAAAGACCGCATACAAGACAGAAATAACGATAAAGACCCCTAATGCAGCGGCAGCCAGTTTGATTTTCGAGACAGTCGCTAGAACAGTAAATGATTTCATCTAGGCACCCCTTTCCTTTGATTACTCCAACAGTTCTTGTCCCGTTTCAAAGCTTGATAGATAATACAGCTTGATAACGACACTTGCCGAAAACGCATCTGCTCCTGACGTATTGCTTCCTTGCCGATATTCGACTGATTCAACTTTTAAAAAGCGATTCAGGTTTTCCATCCGATCAATAAAACGCACGATTCCTTCATTCGTCTCACTCAGGAGGTCAAAGCCGATCCTTGTGACCCGAAATTGCGTAGCCAAAGGATTGTCACCAGTCTGATCTGCCATTTGTTCTGGTGTAGGGTAAAGCATCTCCTCATTAAAGGTCGATTGCAAAATCGTGATCGGCAATTCCGTTTCAAGGGCAGCGAGATCGGTAAAATAAGACTCGATCGCCATGCCATTGGGAATGATCGGCACCTCATTGACCGTCTCTGAGGAAAGAAGGTCTGGTTCCCCTTGTAGGTAAACCAGCTGTTCCTGAATGTCGCGGATCTCTGCTTCGATCCCAGCTAATTCCTGAGCCAATTCGATCCCTTCGGCACGTTTGGGATTCAGTAAAAATAGCCAGAAAATAAGTACGGAGGTAGCGAGAACTAGCGCAATTACCGCGGAGATGATGATGTGTTTTTTGGAGAAAAAGACTTTAGTCATCCGCTTCCACCTCGCTTTCCTCTTCGCTCTCTTCACTGATCACTTGTGGTGCAGCGATTCGTGAGAGGTAGACAGTGATGCGCCCATCTTGCGGCGTTGAACTATGAGAAAAAGATTGATAAGTCACATGATGTACCCAATCGATTGCTTCAAAAGCCGATTTAAGGCGAATCAGACTTTCATAAACATCCCCTTGGACTGCCATGCTCACCAAAGGAAACAATGGTGTACCGTCTTGGGCTGTTTCGGACATTGTCCCCTCGCCATTTAGCAGCAAATTATACGAATTGATGGTCACATCGATTCCTGATGCCACTTCCTCAAAGGTTTCCATAATAGGCGCTGTGAAATATTTCTCTTGCTTTTGCAAGGCAATGAATTCTTGCAGGTCTTGAGATTTTGACGCTAGCATCTCTTCTAACTGGCGCTGGAAAACGATGCGCTCTGTTTGACTAGACATGATATTGCTTTGATTATTGGTCACCAGCCTTTGATAATACCAAAAGCCTAACCCACAAACCCCAACGACTACTAACGAAAGGAGAAGCGAAACCGAAAGAATGACTTCAAACGCCCGATTACGGATAAATTTATTAGGCAATAGATTGATGTTCATGGTTACACCTCTTTCGTCGCTAATCCCGCAGCCAAGATATAGCGGTCGGGAATTTTTTTCTTGCTGGTTTCACTTACTTTTGCGGAAATCGTTTTGACCGGCAAAGAAGACAACTCATGAAATATTTCTTGGACTTCTTTCCGCAGCATTGGATGACCGCCGACTAAGTAGATTTTTTTCAATTCACAATCAGGCGAGATTTCCTGATAATAGTAAGCAATCACCGAATTCAAGGTTTCTGCTAACCCTTCCAGTGCTTGGATCTCCGCACTTTCCCTAAAGTTCACTTGCACAGATTGGGCTTTTTCAATATATTTCCAGTTGGCTTGATTATAATCTTCATACTGCACGTAAGTCGGCACCAATTCTTCAAAAAAGGTGATATTAGCGATGCCAGCATCTAACTCGACCAGCACAAAATTTTCACTCCAGTTGATCTGTCGCTGAAACATACGACTATACGCCAGAAAACTGCAATCGACGCCCATCAGCTGATGGCCGCCTTTTTTCAATGTGTCGCCGAGTTGAATCAAAATCGGCTCTGATGTGACCACGACTGGCACATTGCCATTGATGGTAAACCGATTCCGCTGGATGACCACAGCTTGCGGTTCTGCTTTCTCTTCCTTCTTGCTGGCTTTTTTCTTTTGTGCTTTTGGTGCTTTTTCCTTGTTACCTTTACCAAGGATCAGTAGATCAAAAATCGGGTTTTCAAAAGGCAAAGAGATGGACTCCCCCAATTCAAAATACAAGTACTCGCGAATCTCTTTTTCCGAGTTCATCTTACCGATTGGGATCTGTTTGATCAGCAGACGAGAATTTAGTGCCGTGATCACCACACTCATCGTGCGTAATCCCAAGCGTTTGGCAATCTCATTGAAGGCGGCTTCAAGACTATCAGGATTGCGCAGCTTATCATCTTTAAAAATCGTACCATTCACAACCAGCTCGCCGTATTTGAGACGGTCACCTTTTTTGGTACAGTAACGGATGCAGTTTTTTTGGATGTCGATCCCTACTAAGCGGGGAATTGTTTTTTTGCCAAACATACGAGGACCTGCTTTCTTCTTGTTGGTTTTATATGAAGGAACCAACGTTATTTCTATGTACAACGCTTGCTTAGCAAATCAAGCAAACGCCAAGGTCAGCAACCCAATTCAAAGGAACCAGCCGCTGCCAAGATAAACCATGCCGGTAGCAATGGCGATAAAGGGACCAAAAGCAATGTAGCGGCTTTTGACTTTGCCCCGTAGCATTTGGATCACGTAAAAGATCACTGCCAAGCAAGAAGCGACAAATAAAACCGTCAAGACTTGCACTGGGCCGATATACACACCTAAGACGGCAAATAATTTGATATCGCCGCCACCCATGCCTTTTTTACTGAGCTCCGCTAATAGATACAATGGCAAGAAGCCAGCAAAGAAGCCGACGAGCCAATACCACCAAAACTCATTTTGCGGTTGGATCAACCGTAAACCGATCCCTCCGGCGAAAAAAGGGGCTAACACTTTATTGGGGATCAGCTGATAGAAGATGTCGCTGGCAGAAATAATGGCTAATAAGGCTAATAAACACCAAGCGGCAATCACTTCAGCAGTGCCCCAAAACAGCAAGGTCGTACCCGTAAATAGCATGCCGATCAACACTTCATAAAGAAAAGCAATCAGCGGGATCTTTTTTTGACACTTACGGCACTTGCCTTTTAAAATAAGGTATGATAAAACTGGAATGAGGTCCCTTGCACCTAATGTCTGTTGGCAGTCATCACAGTGCGAGCGAGTCAGCAGGGATTCCTTTTTGGGAACCCGCCAACCAACCACTAGGAAAAAAGAACCTAGACACATTCCTATGATGAAAAGATAACCAATGATTAGGCCCATTGGGATCTGTTGCAAAATTTCGTTCATAAAAAACTCCTTTTTTCCTGGGGGGTTGAGTTGCCGTACACCTTAGGTCAGGTTAGTGACTTGAGGTGTTTTTAGTTTCCTAAAAAAATTAATATCTTATAACGGTGGAGGAGCTGGTTGAGGATCTCCAAATACATACTCTCGAGTTAAACCATTGATTTGATTTTGTGTTAACCCAGTACCGAGAACACCTATCTCGTTGCTATTTTCTTGTCCAGCCTTTAAAACGCCAGCTGGAGCATACATTGTTAAAGCACCTGTTGATCCGATATAAAACATAACATTATCAGTATCTTCCCATGATGTACTGTTTAGTAATCCATCATCCATTACATCTTCTAAGGTAAAATCTAAAACCGCGTTAGCTGTCCCGTCATTCAAGTTGCTATTAGTTGATTGATAGAGCACTGCTGCTGAGAAAGCTTGTTGAATATCAGAAACAACTGCATCTTCTCGAGCATTTTGAATCACGTTCCCAATCGCAATAACCCCGATCCCAGCGATGATCGCTAAGATAACGACTACTGCCAGCAACTCGACCAAGGAGAGGCCGCGCTCGTCTTTCAATAATTTATTCAATCGATTGTCCGTTGTTTCTTCTGCTAAAATTGCATCAATCATAGTGTGTTTACTCCTCCTGTTTCTTCCATATATATTAAACAAGCCGTCTAGGTGGCTTGATAATACCAAAATTCATTACCCTTGGATCGCACCGAATAAATCGAACATCGGGATCATGATCGCCGCAACGATCAAGCCAACGATCACACAGATTATCAAGATGACAATCGGTTCCATGATCGTTTTCAGTCGCTTACTGGTTTCATCAACTTCTTTTTGATAGATGATACTCAATCGTTTCAGCATGTCCTCTAGGGAACCAGTACTTTCGCCAATCTCGACCATCTGGGTCACTAACATCGGGACCATCATGTTGCCACGAAAGATATCACTGATCTTGCCACCTTCTTCAATTTGAAAGGCACAATTATCGATGATTCGCTTGATGTATTTATTGGAAACGACATCCCGACTCATATTCAAGGCGGTCACCATACCGACAGAGCTGCTAAGCAGTGTCGACATGGTTGTCATAAATAATGAAAAACTATTTTTGGTGATCATATCGCCCACCAACGGAATACGTAATAGAAAACTTTGAAAAGCGAAATCGAAGGTTGGATTGCGTCGCGCGATACACAGTCCGACGAAAAATCCGACGATCAAGACGGCTAAAACCCACCCTCTGGTCTGAAGGAACTCGCTGATCGCCATCGTTACGACGGTGATCGTCGGCAGATCCGCATCAAATCCTTCAAATACTTCCACGAACATCGGTACGATCATCACCAATAAAATGATCCCCACGATTAAGGTTAAAATCACTAAAATAATCGGATAGACCATCGCTGTGACGATCCCGCTGCGGTTTTCGGCGCTTTTTTCATAGTAATCCGCCATATCCTTCAAATTTCCTTCCAGTGATCCAGACATCTCCGAAACAGCGATGACACTGGTCAGAAGTGTCGGAAAGGCATTGGGATGATCTTTGTAGGCTTCTGAGAGCGGGCGTCCGCTATCAATCTCATCCCGAACTTCGCCAAGAATTTTCTTGAAATTCGGGTTTTTTTGTTGCTCTTCCAGCATTCGTGAGGCATCAACAATCGTGATCCCCGAAGCGATCAATGTCGAAAACTGGCGCAAATACCCTACCAGCAGTTTTAACGAAACTTTTGTAAAGAGTTGAATCTCTTTATTCGCCAAGGTTTCTGGCTGTTCGATCAAACTGTTGACTTTGATATGCTTTTGGCGCAGCTTTTGGCGGGCTTCAACGGAGGAATTGGCACGTAAGCTGCCAGAAAACGTTTCGCCTCGGACATTGGTGCCTTGATAGGCAAAGAGTGCCATCGGCTATTCGCCCCCTTCCTCCATCAAGTTATCTGCCACATCGGCATCGACCCGTTCCGCAGCAACGAGTTCTTCTAAAGAAGCGCTCATGGTATGCATGCCTTCGTTTTTTCCCATCTGCAGCATATTATGGATCTGGTGGGTTTTCCCTTGACGGATCAAGCTGGCGATCCCTCGGGTATTGAGCATCATTTCGGTTGCTGCTACCCGTCCGTTGCCATCGATCGTTGGCAGCAAGCGCTGGGACAAGATCCCTAGTAATGCGCCAGCAAGCTGTGTACGAATCTGAGTCTGCTGATCGGCAGGAAAGACATCGACGATCCGTTCAATAGTCGCTGGGGCACTTGACGTATGCAAGGTTCCTAATACCAAGTGTCCCGTTTCCGCTGCCGTCAAAGCAATCGAGATTGTTTCAAAATCTCGTAGCTCCCCTACTAAGATGACGTCTGGATCTTGACGCAGGGCAGCTCGTAAGCCATTGCCAAAGGACATGGTGTCGCTGCCGACTTCGCGCTGGGCAACGATGCTTTTTTTGTGGTTATGGATGTACTCAATCGGGTCTTCCAACGTCAAAATATGCGTCTTTTTGGTATCATTCAAATAGTCCAGCATCGCAGCCAGTGTCGTTGATTTCCCTGAACCGGTCGGCCCTGTAACTAAGAACAAGCCTTGGCTTTTATGGATCAGAGTCCGCAAGACGGTCGGCATACCGAGTTTGCTTAGCTTCGGGATCTCGATGGGGATCTGCCGCAAGGCGATCGAAACGGTATCTTTTTGGCGGAAAATATTGACCCGAAAGCGACAGATGTCGCCTAGTTCGTAGGCCAAGTCGGTCTCGCCTTTTCCCTTGAATTCCTCCCATTGCCGTTGGTTGCAAAGGATTTCGGCAATGGCTTCGATGTCCTTGGTGTCGATGGTCGGAACCCCTTCGATCGGTAGCAAGTCGCCGTGGCGACGAAAAATCGGCGGTACGCCTTCGACTAAATGGATATCCGATGCTTTTTGTTCGACGGCGATCATCAACCAATGATCGATCCGCTCTTTAGGTGGCATGGCAGCAAATTGCGCCGCTTCGTTGCGATTGACGCCCTGTGTACTGCTGGCAGTCGTCGTTTTTGTCACTGCTTGCCGTTCTGCTTTTTGAATGATCTCCCGCGTCGAGACAGATCGGTCTTGATCGCTCTGGCGACTGTGGGCACGTTTTTTTTCTCTCAGTTCACGATTTTCCCGAATGCGGGTACGGGTCGGAGCTGTTTTTTCTCTCGTCGCCCTTTTGGTTGCTCGCTCTTGTGTTGCCACTCTCGTTTGATCCATTAAACCAGCCCCTTTCTATGTGCATTTCCTTTTAAAATAATGTATGTAGTTCTTCGGTGATCCCTAGATCACCGATAAATCAATCCGTGCCTCACTCTTCTGCGGCGACCACCTTCAAGACTTCTTCGATGGTGGAAAAGCCTTGTTGCACTTTGTCTAACCCATCATCCAACAAAAAGCGCATCTTTCGTTCCTGAACATAATCCATCAGCTGGTCGTTGGTCGCTTTGTTCGTGATCATACGACGCAGCTTGGCATCGATCGTCAACAGCTCTTGGACGGCCATTCGCCCTTTGAATCCCGTATTGCCACACTTTGGACAGCCCACAGGCTGTGCCAGTTCCGTAACCGTGATGCCATAGGATTCAAATAACTGCTTGTCCTTGTCGCTGGCTGGTCCTACTGTCTTACAAGAAGAACAAAGGGTTCGGACGAGCCGTTGAGCTAAGATGCCTTCTAACGCATTAGCGACCAGAAACGGTTCTACCCCCATGTCGACTAAGCGATTGATGGTGCTGACGGAATCATTGGTATGCAGGGTGGATAATACCAAGTGCCCGGTCATGGAAGCCCGAATCGCAATCTCCGCCGTTTCGCCATCTCGAATCTCTCCCACCATCACGACATTGGGGTCTTGTCGCAAGATCGACCGTAACCCAGCGGAAAAGGTCAAACCGACGTTGCTGTTGACTGCCACTTGGTTGATGCCTTGCAGCTGAAACTCCACTGGGTCTTCGACGGTGATAATATTGATCTCAGGCGTGTTCAACTCTTGCAGCGCCGCATACAAGGAAGAGGATTTCCCTGATCCTGTCGGTCCAGTGACAAGAATGATCCCGTGGGGTTTATGCAAAATCGCTTTAAAGGTTGCCAATACCTTCGGTTCAAAGCGAAACTCATCTAGGCGCCGAATGCCACTGGAGCGATCCAACACCCGAATCACAACTTTCTCCCCATGAATGACAGGCAAAACCGAGACCCGCAAATCAACCACGTTGCCCCCGTTACGAATCATTGCCCGACCATCTTGTGGCACACGTGTTTCGGTGATATCCAAGGAGGAAATGATTTTCAGTCGTGAAGTCACACCAGTCTGAATACTCTTAGGCAAGTTTTCATGGGTACGAAGCTCCCCATCGACCCGTAAGCGGACAACTAATCCTTTTTCTTGGGGATCGAAATGGATATCACTGGCGCCCCGATCCACTGCATCTTGCAGCAGGGTATTGACCAATTTTACGATTGGCGAATCATCTAATTTTGAGTCACCTTCTGGATCGATGGTTTCAACGAGAGAGTCGCTCAAGCCATCCAAACTGATCTCAGAAGGGTAATCGCGAACGATCAGTTGTTGGATATCGGCATTGTGGGCTTTTTGCGGACGAATCAATAACCCAGTGATCAAACGCATTTCATTGATCGCCGCATAATCCCCAGGGTTTGCCATCGCAACGGTCAAGCGGTTGCCTTTTTTTTCTAATGGAAAGACGCTGTGCTGTTTGGCAAACGAGCGGGGGATCAGTGACAAAACCTCTGAGCTGATCTCTAAGTCAAACAGGTTGCCTGTTTGTGTTTTCTCAGCAGTGGTTGAACTTGTGGTGTTCTCTGACTTTTTGAGAGGCCTTCTAGGTTTTCTACGTGGCGTTCTTTCACTTGATTGCGGCAACTGGCGCCCTCCTTTCAATAATCGAGTTTGTTGATATAGTCAAACATTCGTGTAACGGTTAAATATGCTTCATCATCAGACCACATGTTTCGATCCAAAAAACTTCTGAGGATCGTTACCTCCCCCGATTGCGCCTGACTTTCAAAGTCGCGGACGCGATAATTGACGCCTAATTGTTGCAGTTGATTTTCTAGTTCCACCTGGTCATCCATATAGTAAGGTACGAGAACGACCGTTCCTTCAAGACGACGGTTATGAGCCCCTGTTGCTAAAAAAGTCGGGTCAAATAATGCCAAATCTGGCAGTATTTCCATGACAAAGGTCGACTCTCTATCCACAGCTAAATGAAAGGGTTCAACGCCTGTATGACCCAAGATCAGCTGGGCACCATTTTTTAAGGTGATTTGATTCCAATACGCTGGATCTTCATAATAAGAATCAAAAACCGCGGAACTGCCGGCTTCTGCTAATGCCAATCTACGAGCAGTTTTCGGCGCATCGATAAATGAAAGCCCGTGAACCTCCATTATGGTATTGCTGCCATCCAATGTGATTCTTGACGGGTCATGGGGCACTGTGAATTGATTTTGATTCTGAAAATACGAGAAATCATCGATCGTTCCACCACTAGGCATCATCGTATTCGTCAGCATAAAATCACCATAAACAGTAATCCTTCGTTCCGTATCTTCGGTACTATGCACGATCGAGCCTTCCGTGACTGGTCCCGCATAAAAATTGCTGCTCGTCAGAACCATCGACGGCTTCATAAACGTCAAACTACCATCTGCCGCAGGGTTCTGTTTCGTGGCTTCTCGATGATAAAAATTAAAATAATTGGTATTTAATTCGCCTAACCCAGTGCCCGCATCCGGTGAATTTACGGAAACATTTAGATGGCCTTCAGCAAAAAGAACCCCTTCTTGCTCAACTCTCGAAGCCGAACTATTGGTGTTGTTGATCCATACGTTTCCAGCAAGGATATCCGTATATGCTTGTGATAGGACCAAGCGACTGCCAGCTCGACTGCCCAAATCGATATACATTCCTAAACCGGCTTGCAAGAAGATGTCTTTGATCACGTTCAACCCGTTACTAGGCTGTCCGCCATCATTCTGGATCGCAAGCAGACTTTTTGCCGAAAATTGCCCGCTTCCCTGTCCTTCCATCTGGACCCCATGATTAAAGAAAAAGGAACCATCGAAATGCAGCCAATTAAGAATCGGCTTTGTTCGAAAATCTAAAAATCTGCCGTCTTGAAAATCTTGCAGGACATTGTTGGCAAACCCGAATTGCAAGAAGTCATCCGATTCAAAAGCGAGATAATCAAACGATGGACGTACGCGTTGAAAATCGGCGACTTCAAACAATTTTCGAACCCAAGTATCGGCGGATACCGCTTGCCCTGCTGTAGAGGGTAAGTAATAGGGATAAAAAATGTTTCGCCAAATATCCAGCTGTGTTTGTCTTTGTTCGAGGTCTTCTTCTTCAAGCTGCATTTCATAGATATATTCGGCAGAAGCTGTATGTACTCGCGGTTGCCCTTCAGCCAATTGCGTCTGATCCGTGACTTGCGATTGAATTTGAATAATGATTTGAAGATTGGTTTTATCTGGCAGCATCGAGGCGGATTGGATCCATCCTTGCTCCCCACCAGATTTGGTCATTACATAAGGGGCGATCTCATTATATTCATAGTCAACGACAGAGGAGGTAAAAGAAAATTTATCATCGATGTTCTCATTCACATCGACTTCGTCCAGCACAAATCTCAGTTCGTTATCTAGATGGTCTTGCCATTCATTATTATTAGAATAGAAGCCGCCATTCTGCATGGTTCGAGTGATGAAATCATCTATTCTCAGTTTTAGCTCCTGAGAAGCGAGTTGAAAGGAATATTCGTGTACATCTTCCACTCGACGGAAGCTATCTATCGTTCGAATTTGTGAATTGACATTTCGAGCAACAAGGAAGACCAAGCCAATCATCAAAGAGGAAAGAATGATCGCCGCGAGGGCATAAATCAGCGCAAAACCAGCTTCATTTTGTCTACCATCTTCCATTCCCGGGTACCCCCCCTCTTGCTTTCTCATTGTCACGATAATTGATCGTAAATTCTCGTTTATAGATAATCTGCTTGTGGTAATCAGTGACCAGATCCTCCATCTGCCACCACCCAGTCAAATCATCATAATAATCCGCAAAGTTGATCGTTTCCGTGTAAAATAAAACGAAAAACTTGGTCTGGATACTGAACGTATCGCGATAATTTGGCGTATAGTGATGGGTCAACGTCGCTTCATTCTCATTTTTTTGTTGAATGATCTTTAACTTAATCGTAGGATCTTTCGTATCATAGACTCTGGCACGAATATTGTTGGTATCTGTGATATCAGTCACAACCATTCGCGGACTGCCCTCTTCCGTAATCGTTGCCCCTAAGGTTCCTTCGGGCATTGTTTTGACAATATGTTCCTCGTGGAAAAGAAGACTATCATATTTTCCTAAATACCCCGCATGTTCATAGATACCATCAATTTTGGCGATTCGGTCTGCTTGCGCCAAGATTTCATTCGCTATCCCTTGAAAGGCAGCAATTCGACCTTGACGAACAGAGGCTTGGACGATCAAAAAGAGTGTCCCAGAAAAGAGTGCAATGATGATGCCGAATATGACCATCGCCCCTAACAATTCGACAAGCGTGATTCCTTGCTCATCCTGTAATCGATGCTTCATCTGCGCCCCTCCTTTGCAACTTCCGCAAGAACAGCCAGCCCTTTCAATAGTCTACTACCCAATGCAGATACGTTTCTGTCAAAAATGCGCCCGTTTGTTTATCGAAGACCTGAATAATAAGTCCGAGCCCGAGCTGACGACGGTCGTAACTGTCTTCTCGCAGTCCATGTCTGGGGTCTTCGCGAATGGAGACCTTGACCAAATAGTTGGTGGTTTCTTCATTCTCCGACAAGTACGTTCCCATATAGAGGCGATTTTCTTCCGAATTTACCAGGGGCTGCGGCAAATGAGCGCCAGAATGATCGTATACCACCTTGCGAATAAATCGGCCCCGATTAAGATCATCTACAGCAATCGGGATTTCTTCATACATCGGTTGCCCTTGCGCATTGTATTGAATCCCTGAATTATCGAGGACCAAATGGTGTCGGCGAACTTCTGAGGGATCATCTGGATCGACCATCATCCAAGAAGGTCTAGCCGTAAAGATCCCGATATTCAAATCCGCCAAGTCTTGAGTCTGTGCCCGGTAGATTAGCCATTCCTTGACATCATCTCGTGCTGCGATGGCCTCTTCCATTCGGGTATTGTAGCTAAGGATCAGGTTGTTTTGGATGATCAGCATGGCGATCATGACCATTGCGATCCCGAGAATGACGATCGCTCCAAGGATCTCAACAAGGCTGAACCCTGATTCATCAAGTACTTTATGTGCTTGTCTGCCTTTTTTCAGTTTCATCACCTGCTTTTTGCCTAGCCCCCGATCAAGGAGAATCCTTTTCTTCTAGCTGGTTGATACTTGTATCTGGGTCAAGAAAAGATAATTTGCTAAGGGCAAACCCCCAGTGAATCAGTTTATTGAAATCAGGGTAGTCAGCTAATGGAATACTTTTTTTGGCTTTGCGTGTGATTCGGATTCGTTCCCTGATATAATGATACCTTTCTTCTTCAACCAGTCGCTGAATCTCGGCGATCCCTTTTTCAACATCAGGATCTTCGACATTCGCTTGCATATATTGTTGGTAGAAATAATCCAAATACTTCCCGTATTGAAGAAAATAACGGTATTCAATTTCTTCAATGACCATTTTCACGTGAATCTCTCCTTGACTTATTTTCTAGCAACTTATTGAAGTGAGTACAAATGCCGATAGATGATCGCAGTAGCACTCTCTGGGCGATCATTGTCTAACTGAAAGACCTCCTTTAATGATTGTCGATCAGAAGCTTGAATGACTTCGACTTTCGGTAAAAGTTCGTAGGCAAGATGGCTATCGTCTGCGACACTTGTATCGATCATCACTTGTTCGATCAGTGAACGGGTGACGCCATAACCGTCTTCACTTTGATAGGATCGGTCCAAAGGGAAACTATAATAAAACCAGCCATCATCGGGATTATAGATCCAAGTGTTGCGATCGATCTGACGGTAATCGCTCAAAGAGCCGAATTCGATCATGATGGCTTCTGAATCGATCTGGGCAGGACTTTCAGAGACAAAGCTGCTTAGCGTTTTCACCGTTTGGGTCGGATACAACCCAGCAGCATCGGGAAACGCACTGATCATCTCTGGCAATTGAAAGGCACTGCCTAACCCAGATTCTGTCGTCGTGTAATCAAATGACGACTGGTCAATCGTTCCCTGTTCTCCGAGATACGTGAATCCCGTAGGTTCTTCATTGGTGGAAAAGGGGCTGGCTAGCTGCGACTCCGCCCAGTTTCGAACAAAATAACGATACCCTTCAAGATAATAACTATAGGTCAAGTTGGCTGCTTCAAAGGTCCACTCAGCAACCGGATCAGCAGGATTGAGCAGCAGCAGTTCCCCACTCATTTTCTGCATGACCGGTTGTTGGTTTCGTCGAAAGGAATAGCTGAAGTGAGCTTCGACAAGGACCGGTTCTTGCCAGAGATCTGGTGGACCATCGATCAAGTCTGATGACGGTGGCTCCTCCATTTCTTCATTGCCTTCGGTGCGATCGTAGAAGTTCTCAGGATTTTCCTGTTCTTCAGCGTCTAATTCCCCCAATAACTCCTGCATCTCTTCACTATCGAAGGCATCCAAGGGAGGCGTGGGTGCCAACTCTTCGATCGTCTCATCGCTGATCCAAACCATCACTTGACCATCAAGAGCATTTCCAATGAGTTCTGGGATCTGCTGGGTCACGTTCTGATACCCTCTTGCTAAAATTTCGTTTTCATCAAAGCGAGACAGTACTGGTAATAAGTCTGGCGCATCACTCGCATCTGCCGCCTGCTCAAAAGCTGCTTCCTCACTGTCTGGCGCGATATAGCGCAGCACTTCTTCAAAACTTGCTCGGACAAAGACTGGCACTTCACTAGCGTTCATTACCCGAACGGATCGTTGGATCGTCGTCCCTGTAAGGGTCATTCGTTCCTGCCATTCTTCCAAAATCTCGATTTTTTCGAACACTTCATTTTCATCCGCTAATCGACGAATATGAATAGACTGATTATTCTGCCAAATCAAGATGCTAAGCAACAAAAGAAAGAAAAGCAGACCCGCGATACTATTTCTTAACACTATTTTTTTTTGCACCCTTGTTTCCTCTTTTCTCAAGTAATGACGGCTCTCAAGTAAAGAGATAAATGCCTAATAGAATGAATAAGGCGATCAATGATACACAGAAGATGATGGATAATATCAAGTTTTGATCAATAAAACGAAACACATCTGCTACATGGTTGATACTCATTGAGACTTCTCCAACGAAACGGTCTGCTTCGATGGCTTCTTCCCCAAATGCCTGTCCATCACCAATGACGGATAAATGATAGCCCTGCTCTTCGTCAGCCTCGATCGATAGTACTCGGCGAGCAATATAGCCGGTTCCTGAGCCATTTGTAAAGACCGCGAGCCCGTTTGGCTGTACTTGAGTGAAGGCTTGTTCTCTTAAAATGATCAAATCTTGTGTGCGTAATGCGGAGCTGTCAAGATTCGCCATCCCATTATCTGATAAACGCACCACCCGATGATTAAAAACTGTCATTTCGTTTTGATCAGTCACATATAAGCCGATAAACGTAAATAGGACAGTCATGCTACAAACCAAGAAAATCAGATAGATGATTTTCAGTACGAGATTGCCAGATTTCTTTTTGGCTGTTGGTTTCTTCGTCGCGGCTTTGCCTTTTTGCGGGGGACGTCGTTTCTGGGAAACTTCCGCTGGTTTTTTGCCGTGCTTGTGGGTCCCTTTTGATTTGGCATTAGGATGACTTGATTTTTTGATTTTCCCCTGCTCGTTGTGCTGACTTGGACGTGCTTGCTGCGGTGGACGCTTTTTCTTTTTGCGTGGTGCTTCACTGGTCGTACTGGCAGCTGCTCTTTCTTTTTGCTTGCTAGGACGCTGCTTTTCGGTCGGTAATTTGGGGCGATTCGCTGTACCAGCCGCTTTTTTTCGTTTCTTTTTCACAGGCGCCTGTCCTGTCGGTTCTTTTTGGGTCGGCTTTTTTGGTCGTTTCTTGCCACTAGAAGGGCTGGCTTGCTTTCCTTGCGCCTGAAACTTTTCGATTCGGGGATTTCTCGGTGTATCCTCTGGTTGGTCTCGTTTTTTTTCACGTTTGGCAGGCTGTGGCGGACGTTTTTTTCTTCTAGGTGCTTGCGACTGATTACTCATTGGCATCTACCTCGCTGCCCGCTCGTTCCATCCCTCTTAATTGGTTTGCATAAGTATTGGCATTGGCATTTTCCTGCAAGCGATCCTTGACGGTCCGAATGGATGCTGGCAAATTCCCTGAGCCTCGACGATTTGCCGCGCTTCTTTGCAAGTCTTCAAACAACGAACGGGTCGTCTCCGCTTCTTCCTTGCGGGCTGCTTCGATTGCGTGTGCACGTGTGCGTTCAATCTCTTCCAAAATCTCTTCGGTCGGCTCATTATCATAAATGGTTAGATCATAGGCCTCGATCAACGCATTCAGCTTTTGGTCATAATGGATGTCCGTAGCATAGCGCCCTGTCAACCACGCAGTTGCTTCCCGATAAGTTGGGGCATTTTCTTTCCAAACGGGGGCATAAAAGCGCGGGTTGCCAGTGATGCCTCCTCTTAGTAAGCGAGCGTAATCTTCGATGGATTCACGGTAACTTGGGTATTTACGGAAATTGGAAGAGATCGTATACCACGCACCACTTCCATCATCTTCTTGCGTATTGAAGGTCACTTTTTGCCCACGAAAGCTGCCCTTGATGCCAAAGAGATTGTGGTTCGGCGGACTGGATAAGGCACTATTTCCTGAGCCAGTCTCCAAGATGGCTTGTGCGATCATCACTGAGGCATAAAGATCATTGTTATAGGCAACATCCTGCGCGTCAGAACCAATCTCATTGATGAATTGTTGTGTCGTTAGATTACGTGAAACCGAAAACTGAAAGTTGCTTTCCCGCTCTTCTTCATCGATCGGCGATTCGGGTTCTTCAGTGATTGGATCGGGCTCTTTTTCTTTGTCCTGATTGGTTTGATTCCCATTTGATTGGTTGTTTCCGCTATTGTTGCTGCTGTTGGTATCGTTGGTTTCTTGCTCATTCGTTTCAGGTCCAGCAGGCTGATTCGGCTGTTGATCGCCTTCTGAAGGATCTGGCGTCGACGGAACGTTTTCGGCCTCTTGGTCTTCTGTTTCATCCGAGCCGCTCTCCATCTCTTCCTCGTCTGTCTGTCCCTCGTCTGCCGGTCGTTCCACATCATTTACGACTTGGACTTCCGTTCCTTTTTCGGCCTGCTCCGCTTCTTCTGGAAGGGTTTCTTTTGTTTGTTCTGGAGGAGTATCAAGTTGCTCCGTTATCCTGTCAGCTCCTTCGTAAGAGACCGGTCGGAGGGCATCCGTTATCGATTGCCCACGACTTTCTCGTTGTGCATCGATGGTTTCCATATAAGTAGATGGTTCTACACCTAAGATCGATCGAACCATGGCTTCAGAAATCGTTTGATTATTGATGATTCCGATAAATGCTCCGATCGCTAACAGACTTTTTACGTTTCTTCTGGGCTTTTTCATCTTCTTGATCCTCCTCCTTGGGGCTGTTCTTGCTGGTGCCTTTTTTTGGTCGTTCATGGTCTTTGCTTTCATTTTTATCAAGCTGCACAAGCAGCAATTGATAATGAAAGGCATTGTTCCGCAAATACATCGTAAAACCTAGCAAAAGAGCGAGTAAAAACAAGTGACTGATAGTGACATATTCTCGAAAGGCAGAGAGATAAAAATAGGCGGTCAGCTGCAAAAATACCGCTAATGGGATCAAAGAAGCAATAAAGTAGATGCGGTATAAGAATAAGAATCGTTGTTTTTGCTTTTGGGTTCTCATAGACTGCTCCTAACGTCTGTATTGCCTTCGATCAATGCTTTTTTTTCTAATAGATAGCTTTCGCTTTGGAGAAGATCAAAGTAAGCGGCTTTTCGTAAAAGATTGTCATAGTCCATCTTCATAATGCGTGCGTAAGGTTTTCTAAACCATGGTCGCTCATACAATTTGACTCGTGATTCAATCACGCTGCATTCATAAAAAACTAAACTGATATCTTTAGCAGATAGGTTGTTGTCGACCACTTGCTGCACTTGCCCTCTCTCATAGGTCAATTCTTTTTCGTTCAACGTCATTTTTTCGATCTTTTGTACGAGATTTCATTGATGCGCCAAACCTGTTCGAGGTATTTGGCTTTTTGAAAAAGATAGGTATATTCTCGTAAGCTGATTTTCAATTGCGTATGCCAGTTCTCGTCTTCTTCATCGGTCAAGCTGTTTAAATAGTGGATACTATTTTTGATCAAAGAGGCTTCTAAGTTTTCGATGTAGATCTCAAGCTTTTGATTGGCCAAGCGCAAGCGCTCTTTGCTTGCTCGTTCTCGTTTCGCCTCTTCCTCCAACGCTAATTCATTGGCGTTGACTTTGGACAATTGCTTGGCTTTTTTTGACTGTTTTTTTTTGCTGCTTTTTTTTCGAACTTTCTTTTTGAACTTTGGTGGCTCATCCGCACTGACCTTTTGGAACTCGAGCGTGTCTTCCAGTTCTTTTTTCATTGCATTGGTTTTGCCCTGACGTTTTTCTTCATGGACTTGCGCTTTCGGGCGACTCACAAACGTGACATTTTGTTCGTCGATCACGCTTTGTACGATTTTTACCAGTTGCTCTTTAAAGTCGTTCGCATCACTTACACCAGCGGGGGCTTGCTGCTGCAAGCTAGCATGCAACTGCATCGTAAAGGGAAACTCTTCTTCTGTGTATGCGATTGGTACAAACTCCAAAAACAAATTGCTTTTCTCATCGGACACATGATTGATGCCAATTTGCGTCCACACAAACTGAGGAAATTGCTGTTCCAAGGGAATGCGTAATTTTGAGTAATCGATTTTTTTCCGTAAGATCTCCATCTCGATATGATGGGTGAAGGCTTCGATGGAATAAAATTGCTCAAAGTAATGCGTCACTTGTTTGCGAATCGACGATTTGAGCGGCCACTTTTTTTGATAGAGGTTGTCACAGGCAGTGATTACTGATGGAAGTGCCTCTTGTTTGTAAAATAATTCCTCAAGATTTGGACTCAAGGTTGGATAGATGGCAATTTTTAAAATATCATTCGTCACATTCGTCCCAATGACCAACATTCTCATAAGAAATCAAGTCGTAGTTGTTGCCTGTGATTTCTTATACAGCATATATGGTCCTAGTGGGTTTCCCTCCTTTGTCGTGTCGCTCTCGGAAATTATTTAGCAGACCTTTTCGTCTATTCCGACTCATAACCTTCTTTTTAGTCTGGCAGATTCAACACTTTGCTATGCTGGATCAACTGCTCAAACAACCCTTTCGATTCATGATGAAACGTCGTAAGTCGTTCTTGGTATTGCTTGATCTCTTGACGGATTTTCATCACTTCCATCGATGCTTCTGAAATGATCTTGTGGGCTTCATTTTCCGCCATCTGACGTCTTCTGTCGGCTTCCAGTTCTGCTTCAGCAGCGGTTTCCCGTGCTTTTTCTTTTGCTTCGATCAAAATCGTCGCCAGCTCGTCCTTCATTTGTTCGACCTTTGCCAGCTCACGTTCCAAGTCACGCTGTAAGACATTCTTATCTGCCAATTGTTCGACTCTTGAACGTTCGAGATCCCGATATTTCGCTTCCGCTTCTTGCAAGCGCAAGTTCAACTGTTGATTTTCATTTTCAAGCGAAGTGATCCGGCGCATGCTTTCGACTTCTTTTAATTTGTAGTTTTCGATTATCGCCGCTTTTTCTTCTAAATGAATCGCTTTTTCTTCAAAAGCCTGGACTTGCTTGCTTTTTTCTTCTAATTCTTTTAGCAGTTCATCTTCTCTTTGACGCAATTGTTCGAGCTCTTCTTCTACTTCGATCAATTCGTCTTCTTGACTCGTCAACTGCTCAATTTCTTGCTCATAATTGGTTTTGAGGGCTTCTTGTTGACGTTCTGCTTCTTTTAACTGCTGCTGTAACTCGTTGTAGCGCATTTGCAGCTGCTTGTTTTCATAAATGATACTTTCTTGTTGCGTCGCTTGCGAAGCCATCCGATTGATGGATTCTTGTTTGTTTTCCAATTGCTTGGTCAAATGTTCGACGGTCTTGGTCAGTTGTGAAACGGTATTTTCTAATGCCAGCAGCTCTTCTTGGGCATCATCGTCATACTCGTCTTCCTCGTATTCTTCATCCTCGTACTCATCGTCCTCGTACTCGTCGTCCTCATATTCTTCATCGTCATACTCATCGTCATCATATTCTTCATCATCGTACTCGTCTTCGTCGTACTCTTCTTCATCATATTCCTCGTCGTAGACATGAACGCCTTCGTAAGTTTCTTCATCTTTCTTTTTGCGAAATAATGCCATGTTACCCCTCCTGATTCCTCACTCATCGATGATTTGATTCGTTAACAATTTAGTGTGTCTACAAATTGGTCTGCTTGTTCGTCTGCTTTCGTGAAAAGTTGCACTTTCGCTGTTCTATCCGCGGTCGTTCTTTCAAACGAGCTGACGTTTCTGCTGTGACCTTTTGAGCAGTGATGTCCGTTTCCTTCTTGCCATCATTCGTTCAAAAAAAGAAAGCAAAAACCACCACACCCCTTGATTTCCACGACCTCCATTTATTTTGGAGGATAGAAATCAAGTCAGTGAATCGGCCTGTTTCTCAATAAAATAGCCATTAAACGAAAAGACGGCTTCCGTTCGCAGAACATCTGTTGTCTATTTGATAGTATCAAAGCAAAAACAGATTGAAAAATCAGATATTTCTTCACTTGATGAAATATCTGTCAGAGCAAGTCGTTTATCCACATGATATTGTTAAAAATTGAGCAAAATATCTTCGTGTTAAGGAAACGAATGGTCTTCTTTAAACGATCTTTATCTTAAATCAACAATCACGCCTTCTTAACCGCCGATCAATCCCCTCAAAAAAAATCAGCGACCTTATAAGCCAAGGTCGCTGATCGATTCTTTACCTATTATATAGTTTTACTGCTCAGTCATCTTTCATCTATTGGAAGCGATCCCTTTTCTCTCAGTTTGAAAGCCGGTTCCTGTCTACCGATCTGCAACTGTAAGTTTTTTTCCCTAATGGGCTGCTTTTCTATTGCCTTCAAAAAAAGAAAGAACCGTTTCTTGAAAATCCATTTTCTTTAAACGAACAACTTTTTATGCATGTATAAGGTCGCCATCCGATAATCATAATGGATCATCGAAAAGGCTAATAGTTCGCCATTTCTCAGATAGCTGTCGTCTCGTACGATCAGTGCGGGCATACCTTCTTCTAGATGAAAAAACGCTGCTTGTTCCTGTGATAACGGTTTGCTTTGAATGAACTTGTCGATGAAGGCGACTGTCAGTTGTTTTTCTTCTGCCAAAGCTTGGAACATTGACCCCTCCATCATTGTTTCGGAGATCTCCCCTACGATTTCAGGTATATAATAGGAACGCTCAATCAAATACGGTTTGTCATCTAGCGTGCGAAACCGTTGGACTTCGATAAAGTGCTGATCTTTCGCAAATTGTTTTTGACTTGGGAGAAACAACGCCTCTGATACTTTGACCAGTCGCTTTGAGGCTTTGACCGTTCGAATGTTTTTCTCGCCCCGTGTCAAGTCTTCATTGAAGCCAAGATCTCCTTGTTCAATGGTCGGTTTTTGGTTGTTATGAAAACGAATATACGAGCCGCGGCCTTGCATCTGGTAGATCCAGCCCATCTTGCTCAACTTATTGAGGGCTTGGCGTAACGTATAACGAGAAACTGGATAAATTGCCAAAAGCTCTCGTTCACTAGGCATCTTCCCCTGCTCATTTCCAATGTCACCGGCTTCGATCTTTCTGATCAATTCTGCTGCTAAGTCTTCAATACTGAGTTTCGTCATCTGCCTACTCCTTTCCTTGCGATTCTCTACTACTATTATCGTCTTTGGCGTAAAAAAAGCCAGCTATTTTTCATAGCCGGCTTATCAAAAAAACGGATAGATTATGCCTTCGTTGCGTTTGCTTGTTCGTCCTTATATAATTTGCCATCATACATTTTGATGAATGGGAACCAAATCAAGAAAGCAACGACTGCACAGATGATTGCTAAGACAAAGGCACGCCAGTCACCACCTGAACCAATAAAGCCGGATAAGCCAATTGGAGTTGGCCACGCTACTTGGGCAATCGGTGGGTTAACAAAGCCTAAGTTGATGCCAAAATAAGCAACGGACATTGAAACCATCGGTGCTAAGAAGAATGGGATCGCTGTGTACGGGTTGTATACCACTGGCATCCCGAACAAAATCGGTTCATTGATATTGAAGAAGGATGGCACGATCGCTGCTTTTCCTAAAGCACTTAACTGCGCTGATTTTGCAAAGAAGGCGATGAAAATCACCATTCCTAACGTCGCTCCTGAACCACCGATCGTTACGAAACTATTGTTAAACTCACCCGCGAAGGCAATGTTGGCACCATTTTGGTTTTCCACCATATTCGACAATACGATTGGCGTCAAGAACGAGGTCACGATCGTTGCCCCATGAATACCCACGATCCAGAGCGCATGCATGAAGAAGTAGATAACAAGTAGTCCGACCCAGGTACTGGTCAATTGCGTCACGAAACTAAAAGGAATCGCAATGACTTTGAAAATATCTGTGCCCATTGCGACTAATGCACCATTGATGACGATTACAGCTAATGAAGTCAGTGCCGTTGGGATCAATGCTGTAAAAGAGGAAGATACTCCTGTTGGCACTGTGTCAGGCATTTTGATGACAATATTGCGTTTCACGCAGAATGCGTAGATTTTTACGGCAATAATCGCCATGATGATCGCTGTAAAGATCCCAGTTGTTCCTAAACGAGTCACCCCGCCAGCCATTTCCCAACCATCGATGATTTTTTGGTCATCAGAAATGACATTAACTAATGTTGCCATACCGCCTTCAAAAACTAATTGTGGCAAGCACATAAAGAACGCCATCATTGAAAGCAACGCGCCATTGACTGGGCTAAGAACGATTTTTTCTTCTTGTGCTTGGATTTTGGTGTACTCGTAACCAAACACGACACAGAAGTAAAGTGCTAAAATCCCCATCGTTGCGGTATTACCTAACATGTAAAGATTTTGGATCTTATCGAATGACGCACTCCAAATGCCCTCTAATGCAGGGAAGCTTTGTGGCAAAACGCTAATGATCAAGAACATAGATCCTACAATAGTGAAAGGAATCGACGCCATCCCGGCTGCCATGACCCCACGAACGATCCGTAATTGTGAGATTTTCCCCATTGGACCCATTAAGTAGCGGTCCAAGAAGGCAAACATTTTGTTATTTTCTGAATCCATTGACTGTTCCTCCTTGAGTTTCAAATGTAGTCAAATACGTGAAATATTTGTCGCGGTCATGCTCGATCAACCACGCTTTACGCTGGATGAACAGGCACGCGATCATGCCGACAGTAAACAAGGCAAGTAAGATGCCTCTACCCGATTGATTCATAAAAGGAATCAATGTTGCTTGCTGTCCGATCAAAATAAATAGAATTGCAATCAGATTGACACCGAATTGGAGCCAATATCCGATTTTTGTCACCAGTAAACGATTCGATTGCTGCCAATATTTTTGAGTTTGTTCAATAAGTATAAGTCCATCAACGATCAATAAGGCAATGGGAATCAAACCAGCCCATGTCCATTGAGACAGACTCAATATGGTCCAATAAAGATTGACAAAGAAAAAGATCGCAGTCATATAACGAAAAAGTAAAAAACGATTAAACCGCATACTTTTGTTTGCATATTCTTTCTTGGCTGCTTGGGTTACCGGTTTCCTTTTGGTCACAAGTCCTCCTCCTTTCTTTTTGCTTTCGCTCAACAACTTGTTCGAACAAGTTATATTCTAGCAGAATTCTTGTTGAATGCAACCGATTTCTTTTTGAAAGTTTTCTCTGAAAATAACCTGCTTTTTCATTTGTTATTTCTGAAAAGTTAAGCTGATCTCAAGGAACCTTGCAGGATAATACTGGAATGTTCCTGATGTTTGGCTTTTGTTCGAGCAGAAAAAAAGTTGTTTTTAGCGTTACTTTTTGCAAAAAATGTTTGTTTCTGAAGGCTTTATCCCCCATGCAAGGCAACAGGTTTGTCAACTTACTAACTTTACAGTACACTCTAAGTAACAAAATAGTTGATTTCAAACATGCGTTATTTTTATTAATCGACATTGCCTGTACTCGTTCCTTAAAACGAAAGGAGATCTCCCAATGGATGTATTAGAAACTTACTTAACCAGCATTGAAGATCCAGTAAAACAAGAAAAACTGCGTGCCTTATTTGCCGCTATTACCAAGAAATTTCCTGACCTCGTTCCAGTCATTAAATGGAATCAGCCGATGTTCACCGCACATGAAACCTTTATTATCGGTTTCAGCGTTTCAAAACCGCACTTTTCTGTCTCTCCAGAAACCAAGTGTCTTGAACAGTTTATCGATGCCATTGAAAAAGCTGGCTACAGCCATACGGATAACATTTTTCGCATCAAGTGGACTGAGCCGATCGATCAAGCATTGATTGAAGACATGATCGCTTTCAACCTGAAAGACAAAGCGGAGATGACCCGCTTTTGGCGCTGAGCCAATTGAGACTTCGTAAAAGAATAGCAACCAAAAAATCCGCAGAAGCCTGTTCGCTTCTGCGGATTTTCTGACTATTATAAGCCCAATTCTGGTGCCGGATCAAAGAATCCTGACCATAAGCTTGTTGACATCCCTAAATGTAGATGGACGCCAGTTGAATTCCCAGTCGTTCCCATACCGCCTACATATTGTCTAGCTGAGACGCTTTGTCCGACCGAGACAGCTGGCAGTGTACTAAAGTGCATGTAGTAGCTGTAAATGCCATTGGCATGTTTGATGATCACATAGTTACCAGTTGACGGACCATAGCCCGCTTCGACAACTTCGCCTGCTTGAATCGCATAGATCGGTGTTCCTGTCCCCCCGGTAAAGTCGATGCCATTATGTTGATTTCCTGATGCCCCTGTTGGATCTGTTCGATACCCAAAACGACTCGAAATATGAACCGAATCGACTGGCATTTGCCATCCACCTGTGCTTGCTTGTTCTTTTGGCTCAGTTGCTTGCTGCACAGGTGCAGGAGTAGCTGCAGGTTTTTCTGACGACACCGATGTTTCTGACGACACTGCGGCTTCCGTCTTCGGCTGTGCTGCTGCCACTGCTGCTTGTTGAACGGCAGGATTTTCAGCAGTTTTAGCTGACTCGGCTTCTGCTGCTTGCTGGCGTTTTGCTGCTTCTTCTGCTTCTTTGCGCGCTTTTGCTTCTTGTGCTTCTTGCTCAGCCAGTTGCTTCAACGCTGCTTCTCGTTGCCGTTTTGCTTCTGCTTGGTCCGCTTCCAATCGGTCTTTTTTCTCTTCTTCGGTGTTCAATGCCAAGGCAAGGTCCGCTAGTTCAACTTCTTGATTCAATTTGACATCAGCTAATTCCGCTTGTTTTCCTTGCAATGCGTTTGACTGCTCTTCGATCACAACCAATTGTTCCTGCAACTCTTTTTCCAATTGCTGGCTCGTTGCGATATCTTCTTGCTGTTGTTCGACGATGCTATTGCTGGCATTCATGATCGTTACTGAAGCAATCGCCCGTTGAATGGCTTCTCCGATGGATTCAGCATCAACGATTTTTTGGAACAACCGATTGGAAGGTTCAGACGTTTGAATGTCACGCGCTTGATTCGCCAGTACCTCTGTGCGCTTGATGATTTTTTCTTCAAGGACTTGGATCTCTTGTGCCAAGGCATTGACTTCTTCTTCCGTCGTCGTTTTCTTTTGTAGGATTGCTTGGATTTCTCCTTCAATCGATTGAATCTCTGCCTCTGTGGATCGTTTCAGTAATTCTAATGAGGTAGATTCATTTTTTATGTCATTGATTTTTTCATTTTGCTGCTGGATCTTCTGATCAAAGCTGTCTGCGGATACCGTCACGACAGGCAGCGTCAGCAAAACAAGTGAACTTGCAACCAAAAGTGTCTTTTTCATTTTTTCTCCTTAACTAGATGTGTCTTATCGCTTTCTCTAGCATACCGAAAGATTTCATTCTTAGGGCTGTTTTCACACAAATAACATCTGGCTGCAAGAAATTGACATCTAGCTGAAACAAAATTGTTAGAATATTTCAACGAAAAAGATTGCTTTTCTTCGTCATTTAACCTTCGTTACTTATCAAGCGGTTCGTCTCCTGACCGATTGTCTACGAAAGTGCCGCGATTCGCAGCAATCAGTACTGGACCTATGCTATACTGAATAAAAACGGAGGTTCTCATGATACAACAAGTGACCCAATTTACTGATTCTGAATTAGAAACCATCGCCCAGATTTGGCTGCAAAGTAATTTGGATGCCCATGACTTTATTTCGGCTGCCCATTGGCAAGATAACTATGATTTTGTGAAAAAAGCCTTCTCTGATGCCCTTATTTACACCTATTCGGTGGATGATCAGCCCGTCGGCTTCATCGGGATGTTGGGTGATTATATCGCTGGTATTTTCGTTTTGAAAGACTATCGTGCCCACGGCATTGGCAAGCAGCTTTTACAAAAAGTACAAGCAGAACACGAGAAGCTGACTCTGAATGTCTACAAAAAAAATACAGCTGCTATTGCGTTTTATCTCAAAAACGGCTTTACCATCGTTTCTGAACAACTGGATTCTGATACCAATGAAATCGAAAACACCATGGAGTGGCATCGTTGATGCTGCTCTTTTTCCTATTTTTTTCTACCTGTTAGTTAACGAACCCTTTGGAAACTGTTTAATAAAAAAAGTATAACTGATCAAACAACATATTTCCCAGCAATACATATAGGACAAATATACAAAATTTGAATGAGCGACATTTTCCCCTTCGTGCAGTCCCATCTCCCCTTGGATTGGCACTGTCAAATGGTATAAAGCAGTGGATACTATGGTCATCGATGCAATGAAAGTAAACAGCCTCCTCCTAAATTTTAGGAGGAGGCTGTTTAGGATTGAATCGAACTTATACAGAAGATTCTGCTGGATACTCCCGCAAGCGATACCCGACGCCGATTTCAGTGATCAAATATTCTGGCTGCAGCGTATTGGTTTCGATTTTTTTGCGAATGTTTGAGATATTGACTCGTAAGGTTTGTGCATCCGCTGCAAAAGGTCCCCAGACTTCACTGGTCAGCGTATCGTAAGTGACGACTTTGCCTAAATTCTTGAACATTACTGCCATGATACGGTATTCGTTTTTGGTCAAATGGATCTCATTTTGATTCTTGTACAGGATTTTCTTCTCAAAATCGATCGTTAACTCCTTGTTTACGAGAATCGGGCTGCTGCTAAAGGCAGCTGACTCCTTGTGCCGCAATGCCGTGCGGATACGGGCAAATAATTCATTGGTACTGAAGGGCTTTGTTACATAATCATCGGCACCGAGGTCTAACGCTTGCACTTTGTCTTGTTCATCTTTGCGGGCAGAGATCACGATGATCGGTGTGTTCATGCGCTTACGAATGATTTTCAACAGCTCCATGCCGTCAATGTCCGGTAAGCCCAGATCCAGCAAGATGAAGTCGATAGTTTCTTCCTGCAAGAGCATCAATGCCTCCATGCCCGTGCCAACTGACGTAAAGTTGTAGTGTTCTCTTTGCAAGACGACCTCCATAAAATCAACGATATTCGAATCATCTTCAATCAATAAAAAATGTCGCTGCATGCTCTTCCTCCTTACTGCTTTAAATAAATACGAAAGATGGTACTGCCGGCTTTCGTTTCGATCGCCAATTTGCCTTCATGGGCATGGATGATGGTTTTAACGATACTCAGTCCGATGCCTAGTCCATTTTTGGAATCCACCGGCACTTCGGTGTCATTAGTCAAATTCGCTTGGATTTTTTGGTATTGCCCTAGGGGGATCTCCCCTTGGTTCTCGATTTCAATGACCACTTCTTGCTCCTGAAAAACTCGCAAGAAAATCGGTGTATCGGCGGTTCCATGGCGTACGCCATTTTCAATCAAATTAAACAAGGCTTGTTCGATCAAGATTGGATCGACTTTGACAAAAATCAGCTGATCGGGCATCTTCACGATGATTTTTTGTTGCGGATAGACTTTTTTTAGGTGCGTTAAAACCGCTTCGATAATTTCTTCGATTGGTTCTTCACTGCGCTTGACCGCCATGTTAGTCAAATTGATGCGGGTCACCGACAGTAAGTTTTCGACCATGCGGATCAACCACTGGGATTCACTTTGGATATCTCCTAGCAGCTTTTGTTTCGTTTCCTTTTTGATCGCGCCTTCGGTTTCGCTCAATGTTTCGGCAATGCCAGAAATCGTCGTCAGTGGCGTCCGCAAGTCATGAGAAACCGCACGCAGTAGATTGCTGCGGACTTTTTCCCGTTCGTTTTCCAATTGGATCTGTTCTTTCTCACTCGCCAGAGAGACTTGCTCCAACACGGTCGCAATTTGGGTGATCACAAGGCGCAAGTAATTCAATTGACTATTGGCCAACTGATGCTCCTCGTTGCGTTCTACCCCAAGGGCGCCTAGTGGTTTGCCGTTTAAAACGATCGGCAAGTAAAATCCATTGGCACCAATCAGAGTATCTGTGCCGCGACCGGCTTCTTTTTGATTTTTCACGACCCAAAAAGCGACGGCTTTCTCATCCTTGCCAGTCAGTTGAGACAATGTTTCTCTTGAAGAATGCAGACTTCTCAAGTGACCTTCCCTGTCATATAACGCCACTTCTCGCTGGAGTAAGCGTGCCAAATAGGTGGTCGTACTTTCATAAATGTCTTGCTCATTCCGCGTTTCCATGTATTGTTTGTTCAACTCATACAATATCTCCATTTGATGCTCTTTTTCCTTGGCATTTTCTGCCTGGGTCTTCAATCGAACCATCAAATTACTGATCATTAAGGCAACGATCAGCATGATCACTAATGTGATTGGATAGCCTGCTTTATAGACCGTCAAGGAATACAAGGGTTCGACAAAGAACCAATTGTAAGAAAGGACACTAATGATCGATGCCATGGCACTCCAAAGATAGCCACTTGTGTAACGTGCCACTAAGAGAACAAAAAAGATATAAACCAGCATCAAATTCTGATCGCCGAAATGTAAGTACTGCATGCCTTCTGTCACTATGGTGGCGAGCATGATCAGCCCAAAGGTCAAGGTGAAATCTCGACCACCGCCTTCAAATAATTGCGAAAACGTCAGCCGTGGTCGCTGCATTTTTTCTTTAAAAGGAATCAAATGGATCTCAATATCATCAAGGCGCCGAATCAAGCGGTCTTCCAAATCCTCGACAAACAATTTTTGGAACCACTTCTGAGAAACCTGTTTCCCCATGATAATGTCACTGGCACCCGTCATTTTGGCATACTCTACGATGGTCTCAAAACTGTCATCCGCTTCGATGTTGATGACTTCTGCTCCCAAACGCTCTGCCAATGGCACCTCGGTAGGTGTATCATCTAATGATCGAACTTGAATCACCGTCCATTCCGCCCCCACTCCTTGGGCTAAGCGGGCGGTCCAACGAATGCATTTCTCTGCCATTTTAGGCAAGCGATCATCAATAATCGTCAAAAGCTTGCTTTGGACTCGTTTTCGACCGCCGTTCATTTGATTGATATGATTGGAAGCTTTTTGGATCGCTAGTCCACGTAAATGATCAAGTTTTTCTGGCGTAAAAAAGTTTTTTAGTGCCCGCTTGGCATTTTCATCGGCATAGATTTTGCCTTGTTCCAACCGATCAATCAGTTCGTCTGGTTCAACGTCCACCACTCGTAAGCTGGCGTGCTGGAAAAAGGTGTCAGGCACCGTTTCTCTGACTTCCACTTCCGTGACCTTTTCCACGATGTCATTCAGACTTTCGATATGCTGGACATTGATGGTCGTGTAGACGGTGATTCCTGCATGCAAAAGTTCATCAACATCTTGGTAACGTTTTTTGTTTCGCGCACCAATGGGATTGGTATGTGCTAACTCATCGATCAAGACGATATCTGGTTTTAGTTGGATCAGTCGATCGATATCCGGCTCATATAGGGTCAATTGCTTGTGCTGGTATTGCTTTAATGGTACTTGTGGTAACCCTTCAAGCAATCGATTGGTATCGGGACGTTTGTGGGGTTCGATATAGCCGATCACCACATTTTTGCCCATGAGCAAACACTCATGGGCTTCGGTTAACATCGTATAGGTTTTTCCGACACCGGCAGCAAAACCGAAAAATACCCGCAGCTTGCCACGTTTGGGGCCAAATCCGGCTTGCAGCAGCATCTCTTCTGGGATCGTCTGCTGGTTGTTTTCACTCATAGATGCTTCCCCCTATTCTTCGGGTAATTGATCGAGCTGCTGATTCAAGGTCATGATATTGACATATTCTCTCGTGGAGAACAGATCAGCTACTTTATTTCTGTTTATTATATCATGAATTGTTTGTTCATCGATGCCTCTTGTGTCAGCGATCCGCGGCAGTTGGAAAAGTGCCGCTTCGACACTGATATCAGGATCAACGCCACTACCCGAAGCGGTCACGAGATCGATCGGCACACTGGTTTGGGTTGGGTTTTCTGCCAGTAACGCCGCTGTCCGCTCAGCTACAGTCTTTTTTTGGGTCGGATCATAGGGCGACAATTGCGAAACGGTTTGATCACGGCCTTGGAAGTAACCTGTTTGGTCAAAGGGTTGCGCAATTAGCTCAGACCCTTTGACCGCTCCATCTTCCACGATTTGACTGCCGTTGGCTTGATGGGCAAAAAAGACTTGTCCGACACCGGTGACCAATAATGTATAGAGACCGCCAAATAGCACGGTACTAAATAGTAAAAATTTGATACTGGCAAAGAGGGTGTTCTTCATCATGTTTTCCTCCTAAATGACTCTTTGTCTCTGATGGACTTCTCTTTTCTCTTATAGTAGAACAGCTGACAAAAGCAAATCTACTAGCTTGATACAAATGAATGGTGCGATGATGCCGCCTAGGCCGTAGACGACAAGATTGTGCCGCAGCATTTGGCTGGCTGGTTTTTCTTGGTATTTGACCCCTTTTAACGCCAGAGGGATCAAGGCGATGATCACGACTGCATTGTAGATGACTGCGGACAAAATCGCCGTTAAGGGACTACCAAGATTCATGATGTTCAGCGCTGCGAGTTCTGGATAAATCGCATAAAACAGAACAGGGATCACTGCGAAATATTTGGCGATATCATTCGCGATACTAAAGGTCGTCAATGCCCCACGGGTCATCAGCAGCTGTTTACCGATCTGCACCACTTGCAGTAATTTGGTTGGGCTGGAATCAAGGTCGATCATATTGCCCGCTTCTTTGGCTGCTTGTGTACCAGTGTTCATCGCCATTGCCACATCGGCTTGGGCGAGTGCGGGTGCATCGTTGGTTCCATCCCCCGTCATCGCCACCAAATGCCCTTTTTCCTGATATTCGCGAATCAGGTTCATTTTGTTTTCTGGTGTTGCTTCGGCTAAGAAATCATCGACGCCCGCTTCGGCGGCAATAGCAGCTGCCGTCAAGGGGTTATCCCCGGTGATCATGATCGTCTTGATGCCCATCTTTCGCATGTCGGCAAATTTTTCTTTGACGCCGTTTTTCACGATGTCTTTTAAATAAACGACCCCGAGTACCTGGCCATTTTTCACTACGACCAATGGGGTTCCACCAGCTTTAGCGACTTTTTCCACGATCTCGTCACATGCAGTGGGATAGGTCTGCCCTTTTGCCGTCACATATTGCTTGATCGTATCAGCAGCTCCTTTACGGATCTCATCACCACGATAGTCGATCCCAGACATCCGGGTTTTGGCACTAAAATCGATCCAATGGACATCAGCTTGCTGAAATACCCGTTCACGAATATTGAAGGCTTCTTTGGCTAAAATTACGATACTGCGTCCTTCTGCCGTTTCATCGGCAAAAGATGCCAACTGCGCTGCATCTGCTAACTCTTTGGCGGTGACCCCCGGTACCGGTAAGAACTCGCTGGCACGGCGGTTTCCCAGAGTAATGGTTCCTGTTTTATCTAGCAGCAAAACATCCACATCTCCTGCAGCTTCAATCGCGCGTCCACTCATGGCGATGACGTTTTCTTTGGTCAAACGGCTCATTCCAGCGATCCCAATCGAGGAAATCAAGGCGCCGATCGTGGTTGGTGCGAGACAAATCAGTAAAGCGATCACGATCACACTGGAAATCGCCATTCCCCGACCAGATAACTGACTGCTAAAATCAGTAAAGGGAATCAATGTGATGGAAACAGCCAAGAAGATGATGGTCAGTGTCACTAAGAACAGCTGCAAGCCAATCTCATTGGGTGTTTTTTTCCGCTGTGTCCCTTCCACCATCGCAATCATCTTATCCAAAAAAGAATGACCATTTTCAGCGGTCACTTTAATGACCAAGTAATCGGAAACGACTAAGGTTCCTCCCGTGACTGCACTACGGTCGCCACCAGATTCACGAATGACAGGTGCTGATTCTCCTGTGATGGCACTTTCGTCCACCGAAGCAGCACCTTCCACGACATCCCCATCGGCAGGAATTTGTTCGCCAGAAGGAACATAAACCAAGTCGCCTTTTTTCAAATCGGAGGAACGGACTTCGATAAAAGCCTCTTTGGCGACATCTTCCAAGGACATGACTTTGTAGGTCATGATGTCTTTTTTGGCTTGCTTCAAACTATCCGCTTGTGCTTTGCCGCGCCCTTCTGCTACTGCTTCGGCAAAATTGGCAAACAATATAGTCAACCATAAGAAGACGGTCACACTGATGCTAAACCACAACGGGACCGTTTGTTCTTGAAAACATAAAATCGTTGTCAAGATCGCCCCTAGGTAAACCACAAACATCACGGGGTTTTTGATTTGTTGGCGAGGGTCCAATTTCTTAAAGGATTCGCCGATCGCCCATTGATAGATTTTTTTCATTTTTTCTCTCTCCTATTTCGTTGTAAAAAAGTCTGCGATTGGTCCTAAAGCCATCGCTGGTAAAAAGCTCAGTGCACCGATCACGATAATCACAATGATTAGCATCGTGACAAAGACTGGACTCGTGGTTGACAAGGTTCCTTCATTACGAACGGTTTTCTTTTTGGCACCCATGTTTTCTGCCAGATACAAGATGGCTGCGATGGGAACGAAACGTGAAACGAACATCAAGATACTACCCAAACTATTCAGGAAAACAGTATCTGCGGTCAAGCCGCCAAAGGCACTCCCGTTGTTGTTGCTGAACGAAGTTGCTGCATACAACAGTTCGCTAAAGCCATGGGCGCCTTGGTTGGTTAGCCAGCTCATGATGTCAGGATGCAAGGTCATCAACATAGCCCCGAAAAGCGTCAGTAGCAATGGCGTCAAAATAACGATACTCGTCATTTTAATGTCAAAGGCTTCGATTTTTTTGCCGATATATTCTGGTGTTCGTCCCACGAGTAAACCAGCGATAAAGACCGTCAATAATAGAAAAGCGATCATGCCATAAAGTCCGCTACCGACACCGCCAAAGATGATTTCCCCCAGCTGCATCAAGAACATTGGGATCGCACCCCCGAGTGGTGTGAAACTATCCAGCATGGCATTGACTGATCCACTGGAAGCGGCGGTGGTACTCACTGCCCAGAGGCTCGACCAACCGATACCAAAACGTACTTCTTTGCCTTCTAGATTGGCCGTTCCAAGCACTTGACTGAATTGCGGTCCATAAGCTTCACTGATCACTACGCCAATAAAAGCAAGGATCAAAAAGACGGTTGCGGTGATCAAGATCGTACGTCCTTGTTTCCACTCTTTGATCCAAAAGCCAAAGGCAAAAATCAAAGCAGCTGGCAGCAACAAGATCGCTAAGTTTTCTAAAAAATTACTGAACATCGTTGGGTTTTCAAATGGATGGGCGGCGTTAGCGCCAAAGAAACCGCCGCCGTTGGTCCCTAATTGCTTGATGGCGATTTGACTCGCTACCGGCCCGAGCGCCATCCAAAAGGATTTCCCTTCAAATCCATTGACTTCCACGCCGCTCCTCAACGTTTGGACGACGCCTTGAGACAGGAGCAAGATTGCTAAAATCAATGAGAGTGGTAAAAGGATATAGAGCAAGGAACGGGTGATGTCTTGCCAAAAATTTCCTACTGTTCGTTTTTGTTTTTGCTGCAGCCCACGAATCAAGGCACACAGTACAGCTAGTCCTACTGCCGCAGATAAGAAATTTTGCACCGTTAATCCTAATGCTTGGGAAAGATTGGTCAGTGCTTCTTCCCCAGCGTAAGCTTGCCAGTTCGTGTTCGTCACAAAACTGACGGCTGTGTTCAATGCTAAGTCAAAGGACAAATTCTCAACGGCCGCCCCTTGCGGTAACCAGTGCTGGTGCTGGACCATCAATAATCCGGTCAATCCGATGATGGAAAAGACGCTGACGGCCAAGACGGAAAATAGATAGGTTTTGGCGGTCATTTCTTTTTTGCTGACCGAACCAATCACTCGATAGGTCAACCGTTCAATGGGTTGAATAAAGCGGACAAACCGCGGTGTTTTTCCTTGCATGATTTCTTTGATATACCAGCCCAAAGGAACCGCTACTGCTAGTAAGATCAGTAAAAATAAAAAGCCTTGCACAAAATAGCTACTCATCGTTCTCCCCCCTCAAACAAGTACCAAAAGAGATAGATCATTACGATCACTCCGATTATTCCTAAAACAAGATTCATATTCTTCACTCCTTCATGACGTAAGTATACGCAAAAAGAAATAAAAATAGTGTAAATCTTCTGCTAGCATCTTTATATCTTCTTTATACGGCTGCTTATCGGACAAGAAAACCGCAATACAGCAGGTTTTAAAAAAAAAACAAAAACAGCGGATATCCTTCACGATATCCGCTGCTAGAGTCATTGAGACTTATTTCGTTTTTCTGCTTTTGTTCGTGTGTTTCTTACGAAAGAAGACGATCCCCGCTAGTGCCACAAGGCTCACTCCTACAATCGAATAGCCTTGAGTGATGGCTGTACCAGTCTTTGGTAACACCCGTTTGTCCTTTGCGGTCGCTTTGCTTTGTTTACCAGGCTGTCCTGCATCCGTTGGTTTTTCTTGCCCTTTATTAGAATCATCTTTCTCTGGCTGCTTATCATTTTCCTCTGGTTCTTCTGCTTTTTCAATGACTTTGATCGTCGCTGTGGCGGTGACTGCTTCTTGTGAGTCAGTACCAAATAAGCGTGCGAAAAAGTTAGGGGTTGCTGCTTCATCGGTTACGATTGAATAGGTGACTTGATAGGTTCCGGTTTTTTTGGTATCAACCGAACCGTCCACCAACAGTTGCTCCAACGTAAGTGTCTTACCATCACGATCTGTAGCGGAGACAAAATTGTCGGCAGCTGTCCAGTTGTCACCAACATAAATCATGCTATCTTTCACAGTCACAGAGGTCTGGTCTGCCAACACGGTAATTGTGGCAGTGGCTTCGGCTTTGCCATTGCGATAGATGACTTGGTATTTTCCGGGCACATCAGTATTGACTGTACCGCTAATCAATACTTGATCATAATCGACTGCTTGTCCGCTTTTATCTGTTGCCGAGACAAAATTATCGACGGCTTGCCACTTCTCTCCTTCATAGATTGTACTATCTTTTGCTACGACCGTTTCTTCGTGAGCAACCACAGTGATTGTCGCTATGTCGCTGACTTTTCCATTCGTATAAGTGACTTCGTATGTGCCTTCTTGATTGGTATCGACGGTACCAGTAACCATTACTCCTGATAATTCAACCGTTACTCCCGTTTTGTCTGTGGCTGAGACAAAGTTGTCGGCAGCTTGCCAGTCATCGCCGACATACAGGGTACTGTCTTTGGCTTTGACACTCGTTTGATCTGCCAACACGGTAATCGTGGCAGTCGCTTCGGCTTTGCCGTTGCGATAAATCACTTCATATTTCCCTGGTGTGGCGCTGTCGACTGTACCTACTGTTGTGATATCAGTCAGTTTTACTGCGTTGCCGTCTTTGTCTGTTGCCGACACAAAGTTATCAGCAGCTTGCCAGTCATCACCTTCATAAATCATACTATCTTTGGCGACTACCGTTTCTTGGTTGGCAACGACCGTAATCGTAGCAATAGCTTCCATTTTCTCATTGCTATAAGTAACTTTATACTGACCTTCTTTGCTCGTATCGACTGACCCACTAACCGTCACTCCTGAAAATGGTAGGTTTGATCCGGTTTTGTCTGTGGCTGAGACAAAGTTGTCGATTGCTTGCCAGTCTTCCCCGACATATAAGGTGCTATCTTTGGCTTTAACTGATGTTTGCTCAGCTAACACGGTGATCGTCGCTTTCGCCTCAGCTTTGCCATTGCGATAAATTACTTCATATTTCCCTGGTATGGCGCTGTCGACTGTACCTATCGTTATGATATCAGCCAGTTTTACTGCGTTGCCGTCTTTGTCTGTTGCCGACACAAAGTTATCGGCGGCTTGCCAGTCATCGCCTTCATAAATCGTACTATCTTTGGCGACTACCGTTTCTTGGTTGGCAACGACCGTAATCGTCGCCGTTGCTTTAACATGGCCATTCTGGTAAACCACTGGATATTCGCCTGCTTTGGAGGTATCGACTGACCCACTAACCGTCACTCCTAAAAATGGTAGGTTTGATCCGGTTTTGTCTGTTGCGGAAACAAAGTTGTCGGCGGCTTCCCATTCATCACCGACATATAAAGTACTGTCTTTAGCTTGAACGCTCGTTTGATCCGCTAACACGGTGATCGTGGCAGTTGCTTCGGCTTTGCCATTGCGATAGGTTACTTGGTATTCTCCTGGTACTTTCGTATCCACTTCACCACTGGTGGTGACTTCTGCCAAGCTTAACGGTTGTCCCTTCTTATCCGTTGCTGAAACAAAATTATCCGCAAGTTCCCACGCATCTCCAGCATAAAGTGTACTATCCTTGGCAACGACTGTTTCTTGATTGGCAACCACGGTGATCGTGGCGACTGCTTTTTGATTGACATTTTGATAAACCACTAAATATTGGCCTTCTTTGGAAGTATCCACGGCTCCACTAACTGTCACATTTGAAAATGGAACGTTCGCTCCTGTTTTGTCCGTTGCCGAAACAAAGTTATCAACCGCATGCCAGTCGTCCCCGATGTATAAGGTGCTGTCTTTGGCTTTAACCGAAGTTTGGTCTGCTAAGACCGTGATCGTCGCTGTTGCTTCGGCTTTGCCGTTACGATAGATTACTTGGTATTCTCCAGGTGTATCCGTGTCAACTTCACCGGTGATGGTCACTTCTGTGATTGCCACTGTGTTACCGTCTTTATCCGTTGCCGCTAGAAAATTATCAGCTGGTGTCCATGCATCGCCCACATATAACGTGCTGTCTTTGGCTGCCACCGTTTCTTGGTTGGCCACCACAGTGATCGTCGCTGTCTCGCTCACGTTGCCATTCATGTATTTGACTTCATAAGTGCCGACTTTAGATGTGTCGACCTCACCGTTGACGGTAATTTCCGAGAAGGTCAACGCATTGCCATGCTTGTCTGTCGCTGAAACAAAGTTGTCTTCAGCATGCCATTCATCTCCCACGTAGATCGTGCTATCTTTGGCGTCGATCGTCGACAAGTCTTCTTCTGGTGTGATGCCGACAGAAAGATGATTGCCCGTCCGGTTCACTTGCACCTCTTTACCAAGCTGAAGTTCCTGTGGTATGACGTAACCTTCTGGGACGTAGGAAACATAAAGCGTATAGGTCCCTGTATAAATATCAGCTAATTGATACTCTCCCTTCTCATCCGTTACAACAGAAATAACATCTCCAGTCAACTGATTCCAAAGCATCAATGTAACGCCTGCAATTTTCTGAGTTGGTTCTTCGGTATTATAAACATCAAGTGACGCACTAGTTTTGTAAATGATCCCGTTTGAATCACCTGCCGAAAATTGCAGGTTAGTCACCGTCGAAGTAGCCGTCCGTTTGGCTTCCGACAAGGTATCAATCGTATCAGAAACGATCGTTGCTGAAGCTGAGATTTGGCCGGCGTTTTGTGAAAGTACGTTGTAACTGATTTCGATATTTTTCGTTAAAACATAGTTTGAAAAGACAAGCTGTACATCTCCGTCAATTTCTTTGATTTCGTAGCTATCGTCTGGCACATTTGAAACATTGATTGACCTAAGATCGATTTCACCATTGGTATTTCCCAATGATTTTAGAAGGATCGTTGGATTTGCTACTTTTTTCGAGCCATCATCGATATTTTTTGTTGTGACCTTGACCTGAGTCATGTTTTTTGTATTATTCACGGTATTTTGAGTAATCCCAATAATATCCGTCGCTGTATTGGAAACCGAAACGGTAGTTGAGCCTTGCTGATTATTTGATAGCGGCTCTTTTGCAAAACCAGGTACATAAATCGTACTCATTTCCTGCCAACCATTGGCGTACTGATAGGAAATGATGTAGCGATGGTTAGTCGTCCCAAAATCAAAGGTATAATAGTTGGTTGCCTCATCATGGGTGATCGTTGGATAATTCGGATCGCTTTCTTTCATGGCTTGATTATCATAATAACCACGATCCCAGTACTGTGGATAAATGCCACTGACTTGTTCATTGGAAACATCGATGATCGAAAACACAACATCCGTATTTTTCGGAACATGGGTCTCAACAGTCAAATCACTGATGGTATCTTGACGAGCGTTGACTAAAAACTGATTCTTACTGCTTTGGAGCGTGCGTTCAGAATACAGTTTTCTTCCGGTATAGACGGAGGTATGAACCGTGTCAAGTCCTGTCGCGGAAATCGTGATTGGAATTGTATCGTTAGGAATTGATTTTGTCGGTGCTAAACTGTCTGGCACATAATTGAAGCCAATATCAAATTGAACAGAATAGGTAATGGGCGACGTAAAGGTGACCATCGTTCCGCCTGCTACTTCTTCAATCGTATAATCAGTTCCTAAAGTATAATAGAAGCCGACTTTTGGTACCTTTCTTAAAGAAAGATACTCGGGATGTTCAATAAACATTTGTAAATTTTCGATCGGTTGTGAGGTGCTGCCTTCGATATTGACTGAAGTGTCACTGGCATAGGCACCATTTTGATCATAATTTCCCCAAGCAGTTTCAGCGTTATTGGGATTAAGAACACTGATTGGTTCGACGTAGTTGTCTTCAACGATTTTGAATTCTTTATTAGCAATTAACGGTGTCGAGACATTGAGGATGATATCTTTCTGATCAAAGGGTACGGTTATGTTCGTGGAACCAAGAGTGAGATTGCTGTCTTTTGTGGCCGTCACAATCAGTTTGTCCCCATTATTTTCGACAGAAAAATAATCCGTAAAAGTCACATTTTGATAGAAGGCGTCTCTTGCTGTTAACTGTTTCGCCGTGATCGGCTGTCCGTTTTGACTCGAAAGAATGATTTGTTGACCTGCTTTCATCTCCGTCGGCATTTGATGAATTGATACATAGTAGTTTCCTTTAGAAAGGCCATTCATAAAACTGGCAGAAGCAACCCCCATATAATACCTAGAATCGACTTCTTTTTCATCTTTACTGGTTGCTGCGGTAAAGGAAAACCCTCTGTTTTGGGCAGTTGTTTGTTTTAGCTGTACCGAACCAAATCCGGTCGTTGGATACCCTTTTGAAAAAGAAGGCGTATAATCCGTCAGCTCGGTCAAACTCATGGTGAATTGATAAGAAACCCCATAAGCCTTTTGTTTGTCCATCTGTTTGATTTCAACAGCAGTATTGTAAAGACTATTTGAGGTGATCGTATAGTCTGTCCCTTCGACTAATGCTGTCTGTGTTTCTGGCTTGATCTTTCCTTTGATATCCACTTCATAGCTGAAGACTTTTAACGGTTGGGTCTCAATCTTTTTGAAGGACGCACCCGGCGTATCAACCAAATGCAGTGAAAGAGTTTCCGTTCCAGATAATGTCCGATCAGTATTGTAGTAAACCATTCCTTGCATCCCAAAGACATTTTTTTCTGACACATATTGAATCGGGTCAACTTCTTCATACAAATCAATGGCGTAGCTTGTCTGGTTTTGATCGCCTATCTCAATGGTTAGCTGAGGCTTGTCTTCTGAATAAAGATAACTAGTCAACTCGATCGAAAACGATGCATCATGAATGGATTGGTTAAAGGTGATCGTTAATTGATGGGCGGCGCTATCTACTGCCCACGAAGCATTGATTGCTTCATTTGTTCCTTGCATATCACTAAAACCAAGGCCTTCCGGCAGGTCAAAAACAGCAGTGGTGCCGGCTAAATAGTCTTCGTCATTGATTTCAAAGTCTAATTTCAGTTTCACCGGACTATTGTTTAAAATCCGCGTTTCTTCCGTTTGACTGAACTCCTCACCAGCAATCGTCAGTAATGTGCCTTTTTCTAAAAGCTCTTGTCCATTGATGCGGGTGCTGACACGGGAACTCTTTTCGGCTCCTTTTGCCTCTTTCGATTCAGTTTCTGAAGAACTTGTTTGCGTCGAATCTGTAGTATCTGCTGTATGCGTTGATGAAGTTGTAGCAGGCGTTTCACTTTGACTCGTTGTTGCTGCATCCGTCTTGGAGGTTGCTTCGCCGCTTTCTTCTGAAGAACGATCCGTTTGAGTAGTCTCAGTTGTTTGCGCGTCGCTTGTGTTTGTTTCATTGGCAACGCCGCTGGTTGATTCCAGCAGATGATTTGAGTTATCTAAAGTACGAATGGTCTGTTCCTGTTCCGTGGTTTCCGCAAGCGCCATGACCGGAGTGATCACTTGGGACAGACCTAAAGCGGTAACAACAATGCCATGACGAATTCGTTTATTTCTCTTTTTCATTTTTTTCCTCCATTAAATATATGTAGTTTTAACTGATTGCTTTACGGATTTTTTTTCCAACTTCTAATTCTTCCCCATTAAAAAAGCAAAGAACATTGTTTGTTCGATCAATCATTTTGATTTGTCGCGCATTAATAATGTACGATTTGAATACTTTATAATACTCAGGCAAATCTAGCTGTTTGATGACCTTTAACGAAGTTTCAATGCACTCAACTGATTTCTTTTGATGGAATACGATTCGGTTTCGCTCACCTTTGATCGTTGTTATGTAGTTGATTGCTTCTGCATCAACGATCATCAACTCTCGTTTACTAACAATTTTTAATAAGTGTTTTTTTCCCAGCAATGATCGTTTCACTTCAATTGCTTCTGTTAACAAATTTCTTAACTGCATTGCCACATCCTTTTCTTCTGTATCGATGATTCCTAAAGGACAGATAAGATTCAGTTTCTTGATTTCGATTTTGGACGCATAGGCACCATAAAAAGCAATTTGACACTTTTTGCACTGCTCCCTCAATCGCCCTGCTAATTGAAAACTTCGATCAAAGCCCATCATTTCAATGGAAAATAAAAATAAATCGTTAACATCTGTTAAGTACCCTTCAAGAAAAGAATCTAGTTCTTCCGGTGAAATGATCTCCACCATAGAATAAGGAACATGACTTTCAGTGATCATTTTTTTCATCAAATTTCCATTAAAAAAGTTGTCATCTACTATATAAACAGCGAAATTGCTCAAATTTGCAGACATCTTAATTCTCCTTTTCACATCATTTCTAATTGTATTCTTAATTAAAAATGCCTGCTTGCACTTTCAAACGAATTAGCGAAACGTTTATGCAAAAAAGGTAGTTTAAATTAAAAACAAAGTAAGAAAAGACTTTATAATTGGTCTAAACCTATTATAGTAAAGGAGTTCCCGTCGTACTGCTTTCTTAACACATTTATAAGACAGAAAGCGCAAACAACAATAAAAACTTATGTTTTTTTAAGTAGTTTAACTAATTAACAATTCCAAAACTTACCGACTACTGCCCAACCTTTCTAATGATTTCCAAAAAAATAACCTTCGTTCAAATAAAATATTAATCGTTATTTATTCTTCGTTTTTTCGCAAAAAAAAGCTACCCTTCTCTTTGGGCAGTCCGGTTAAGGGTAATCAACTGTTTCCTCTGAAGATTTTCCATCAAAATAAAAGTGATCGTTCGCTGCTGCAAGATGCAATCAAAAAATTTTTCTACTTAATTTACCATATCGAATCTTCATGGACACGACAAAAAACCATTTATTTCGAACAATAAATGGCCTGTTTGCTGCTTTTATTATGCTTCTGATTTACATGCATCCCGTGAATTTTAATTGTTTTCTTTTTTTCCTTCTATATTAATAAGGAATTTCTTACAAGTGCTCATGGGGTTTTATCATCTGTTTTTTTTAATGCTCGTTTTAGTTTTCGATTATGCCAAATCAGATAGGCGATGATCAAACATAAAACACCCCCAATCGATAGATAGAGAAGGATCGGCGAAGCGGTTTCTTCAATACTGACATCTTGCTCGTTTCTTTCTTGCGCTTCTTGCCTTGCAACTTGGAAGGTCGGCTCTCCCTGCCATTCTTGATCGGCTGCTTTGAGGGTCGCTTTTATTTCATACTCTCCTGATAGCAGTTCCTTTCCATCCAGCGGAAGTGCGTAATTCATTAATGCATTGGGCGCTAATTGAATCTCTTTTTCTCCTTTGATGGCTGTTGCTTTTCCTTCATGAAACACTTCATAAGCAAGCGTGGCTTTACTGAGATAATCAGCTGCTGCATTTTCCACCGCTACGATGATGACATTGCGGCGGTTGATCTCTTCCAAATGGGCTTCTTCAATTCGGACCGCTGGCGGGATGTCTGACTCTTTATTTCGGAGCAATACCGCCACTTCTCTTGCTAATAGGTTTTGAACATTCCCTTGAAATTCTTCACTGCCGGTTTGCTGTACGTATAGTCCCCCTGCCAAAATCCCATCAAATGATTTAGATGGCATCCGGACTGTCAAGGTGATTTCTTTTTGTTCATTAGGGGCTAATGAAAGTGTTTCATCACTCAAAGTAACGAGTTCTTCGATCGCGTACGGAGCAGAAGGCGTTGCTTCCTCATTTGCCCCAGAGTACTCAACGACGCCAGTCATGTTCGTGACCGCTCGATTAAACGATAGCTGTAGATTGATTGGTTGCTCGCTTTTATTGGAAACCATGACTGCTAGTTTTTCTTCTGCCTTGGGCTCCAGCAACAAATCATAGTACATCAACTCTTTGTCCCGCTGTGACTCCGGCAATTTGATTTGAACATCGAAGGTATCAAGTGAATCTGCTGCCCCCGTACTACTAGTACCAATGAAAAATAAGACCGTTAGAATACTTACTACCCAATACTGAAATCCTTTGCCTCGAAGTTTGTTCTGATGCATCCTGTCAGATCCTTTCTACACAAAATAGGAAAGAAAAATCAGCTAGCATAAAAAGCAGCCGCTTAGGCAAGCTGCTTTTTTTCTGCTAACTGTTAAGCAATGACTACTAACCTATGGGGTCGTCGGAGCACTGCTGATCGTCCAAACGAGGGTCGTTTGATAGGTTGCCGATTGTTTTTCCGTATTGGCTGGGATCGAAAGGGTAAATTGTTCTAGAGGCATCGACGTTTCACCGATCCCTTCACCAGCATTGGCGGTCAAGAAAGCATATTCATTGTTGATCGCCGCAAAATCAAGCTCGCCATTGGCAATATCACTGGTTCCGGTTGGCGGCGAACTTAAGTTGTTGGTCAATGTACCCGTATCTACCGTTAATACCGCACCGTCCAACGTACTGTCTCCTGCCGTAAATTGGGTTGCTTGCCGTACTTTAATTGCCCAAGAAGAGTTCGCCTGTCCTCGGTTATCACTGACTGCAACTGCCCCTCTTTGCAGCGTGGACCCATCGCCAGGTAGTCCAGTCCCATCCGTAGTAGCCACCCACGTTTCGGCATTTTCTGTTTGGATCTCATGGGCACCAAAATCTAAATTCGTTGGTAGCTGCGTATTGGGATCACTCCCGCCTTTATCCGGGTCAAACACGATGCCACCAGAGGTATATTCTACGACACCGGTCGTATCGTCCGCTTGCACCGTGGTCAAAATACTAAGGGCGGTCAATACCCCCAATGCGCCTATTACCGATTTCTTTGAAATCATTTTGCCATCCTCCTTTTTTTGATGCAAATGATCAATGTCAGACTAATGAAGAATCCACCTATTAAGGGCAGCCAAAAGTGATTGGTTTCAGCAAGCTGCGGCAGTGGTTCTTCTACGTTAGTGACCGTTTCTTGACTGGGCGGTGGTTCAATTTCTTCATCAATTGAATCACTGCTAGCTGTTTCCGTTGGTCCTTCATAAAACTCAATGTTGCCGGTCGTCGTATTGGCTACTGCTGATGGAACGAAACTGCAGAAACTGCCGATCATCAAAATCAGAAGCAGCACAAGGGAATTCTTTTTCATTCTGCTCTTCCTTTTCAAGGTGTATCGGAAACGGTCCACACGACTGTGGCGCGATACTGACCTTGAAATTTAGGTGTTTTCTCAGGTACAAATAAATTGAACTGGGAAAAATTAACGGTCAGTCCACCAGTCGATGCCGCATTTTCCAACGCCACCACATTTTTTTCGACATTTTGCTGCAGGGCAATCGTTGCATTATCAGGTAAAACCACTCGACCATCCGTAAAGGTTGAATTGACAGTGCCAAGCTGAACCCTTAATTCGGCGGCTGGCAATGTGCGTGTACCATTGACCCAATTGGTGGATTGTCTGACCTTTACTTGCCATTTTTTCTGCCGATTGCGGGTATCATTGATCCGTAAAATCCCAGTTGTAGCAGCTGCGCTTTGATCGCCGTTGGCGGTTGCCCGCCACGTCTCACTCTTTTTCGTTTGAATGGCATGTCGGCCAAAATTCAGCTGAGTCGGTAGATTCGCCCGATCCATCGTCAATGCTTCGACCATGAAATAAATCATGGTTTGGCGACTGCTGATATTTAGCGCACTAAAGTTCAAGAGATTGATGTCCGTCGGCTTTGCTTTCAAAACAGAAGCGGAAAAATTAGCGGTCCAATTTGCAGTCAACTGACCCGGACCTGAAAGTAACGTCGGAATTTGAACATCCGTTGCTCCTAAAACAGCTGCATCCGCCAGCTGTTCTTGGACAGTTGTCAAATCATTCAACGCTGAGTTCACGGTGCTAAGCAGAGTATTGAGCAACCCTTGCAGCAATGCGCGCACGACGCCGCCAATATCGATGCCGATCACTCGGATCTGGGTATTTTGAATCGCGGTACTTAAATTCCGTAGAATTTGCGGGACATTGGTTCCTAAGACGACACCAAGGTTCGAACTCATATTGGCATATAAAGCTTCTTTCTGGGTCGTAAACTGCAATGGACTGGTAAATTCAACATTCCCAATATTTCCGACAGTCTTTAGTAAAGAAATCTGCTGATTGATCGCTGTCAAATCGATTTGAACAATCCCAAGGTTGAGATTTAGTGAACTGGTCAAGGAATCAAGCGCTGTTAAGATCGCATTCAAAAGTGGGACATTGGCAATATTGACTGTGGTCGACGTCTTGATCGATGCGGATCCATTGGCACTAATGCTAGTTCTCAATTCTGCTGGGATCGCTAATAAAGCAAATTTATCTTCCCCACTGACATTGACAGAAGCGTTCAACCCGCCGTTGCCTTTAATAGAAAAAGTCACTGGTCGATTTGTCACGCTGCCTGGCCATGGAACGCTTACTGAGGTGCCACTTGTATTGGCACTCGTTAAATTGCTTAAAATCTCCACATCTAAAACATTCACTGCTGCTTCGGCTTTTATTGTCGTTGTTAAAAGATACAAATTGACGAAACTGATGCTGGTCAAAAAGAGAATTAATTGGCCGATCGTCCATTTGTAAAGACATTTTTCCCTCCTTCTGCTTTTCATACCATTTCTAACCCTTTCTTTACGAAACGATGATCATTGCTTCAAAACTATTGTTCACTAGAGATACCAGCGGAGGATGTCCACTCCGCTGGTAAAGTCATGCTATTTTTGTTGGTCTTTTTTCTTTCTTGCTTTGAAGAACAAACCAATTCCTCCTACAACGAAGACTGCTGCCCCAATCAGTGAAGCATACCAAGTTCCTTCAGATCCCGTTTTCGGTAGGTACTTACTTCCCCACCAGCTTTGGTTGTTATTGCTACCGTTGCCGTTGTTGTTCCCCCAACTGCCCCAGTTACCCCAAGCGCCGTTGCTTCCGTCGGTACCATTCGTTCCATTGGTACCGTCCGTGCCATTGCTACCGTCCGTGCCATTGCTACCGTCCGTGCCATTGCTACCGTCCGTGCCGTCGGTACCATCCGTACCATTGTCACCCGTTGGTACCACGATTGGTGTTGCTGCACTGCGGTATTCTCTGCCACCTGCTGTAACGATAGCCACAACGTTAAGGGTTTCTTCTGGTGAAACATCCTCTGGGTCTAATGTGATGCTGAAGGCACCATTCCCATTGGTCGTTCCAGTTCCGACAACGTCACCCGCTTCATTCAAGATTTCGATCGTCGCATTGGCTGGCCCATTCCCGAAGACTGGATAGCCATCGGTAGGATTGCCAGTGATCGTGGCAACCGGTGCGTCAACCGTCAAGGCACCGACTACGGTCGTCGTCGGATCACTTAAGGTTTCGCCTTCGGCTAAAGCAAGAACCGTAACGGTTTCGCCTTCCGTCGCTTCCGCGGATAACTCAACATCCCAGTCACCATTTTGATCGGCGATCGTTGTGATTGGTCCTTCAGCCGCGAAGATGGTCAGGAATCTACTTGTTAACGGATCGCTGATGGTAACGGTGATCGTAGCACCTGGCTCACTCGTTCCGCTGATCGTTGTATCACCAGCCGTAACTGGGTCAATGGTTGGTGTATCTGTCTTGATGCTTTCATCATCGACAGGTACGACGATTGGTGTCGGATTACTGCGGTAGTCATCCCCACCAGCAGTGACGATCGCCACAACCGATAAGTTTTCTTCTGGTGCGACATCCTCACTAGTCAATGTGATCGTATAGTCACCATTTTCATCGGTCGTGCCTGTTCCTACGACATCACCCTCTTCATTAAGGATTTCAATTGCTGCATTGGCAGGTCCGTTCCCACTTACTGGATAGCCTTCTTGGGAATTACCCGTAATGGACGCTGAAGGTGCGTTGACCGTGATGCCATTAACAACGGTCGTTGCCGGTTCACTGGCGGTTTCTCCTTCGCTTTGCGCCACTGCTGTTACGATTTCATCTCGAGAAACTTCTGCAACTTCCACTGACCAATTTCCTGCTTCATCTGCTTCGGTTTCAACCGCTTCTTCTCCCGTTACCGTCACGGTGACCATCGATCCCGGTACAGCAGTACCAGTGATGGTCGTGTCACCAGCTGTGACTGGTTCGATGATTGGTGTGGCGGTTTGATCAATCGTATTCTCAACGGGCACTACAATTGGTGTCGCATTACTACGGTAGTCTTTGCCGCCGGCTGTAATGATCGCAACGACGTTCAATGATTCTTCAGGAGAAACATCTTCACCAGAGAGCGTGATGGTGTAGTTGCCATTTTCATCAGTATTGCCTGATCCAACGACATCCCCCGCTTCATTCACGATTTCAATCGCCGCATTTGGTGCTGCCATCCCCGTTACTGGGTAACCATCCTCTGGATTGCCAGTGATGGAAGCGGTCGGTGCTGAAACCGTGATGCCATCCACACTCACTGTGATTGGTGCACTAGGGTCTTTTTCAGGGGATTGTGCCACAACAGTGACGGTATCACCCTCCGCAATTTCAGGTACCTCGACTGTCCAATTGCCCTCTTCGTCCGTTTCAGTTGTGATCGGTTCATTTTCACCAATCGTTACCGTCACCGTCGAACCTGGTTCGGCAGTCCCGCTGATCGTCGTATCGCCAGCTTTGACTGGATCGATCGTTGGTGTTGCAGTTTGTTGCTCTTCTTGATCCAAAGGTACCACGATTGGTGTCGCATTACTGCGGTATTCTTTGCCGCCAGCTGTCAGAACTGCGACGACTGTTAGGCTTTCCGCTGGTGCAACAGCTGTTGGTTCAAGAGTGATACTGTAGTTTCCTTCCGCGTCTGCGGTTCCTGAACCGACGATTTGTCCATCGCTATTCAAGATTTGTATGGTGGCATTGGCTGGTGCCGTTCCAGTTACTGGATAGCCATCCGTGCTATTGCCTGTGATGGTTGCACTAGGAGCAGTGACCGTCAACGCCCCCACACCAACTGTTACTGGAGCGCTTGGCTCTTTGTCAGGTGATTGAGCCACAACAGTGACTGCATCGCCTTCAGAAACTTCTGGTACTTCTGCTGTCCAATTGCCTTCGTCATCCGTTTCAGCCGTGATTGGTTCCGCATCTGGTACAATGATCGTCACGGTTGAACCTGGTTCTGCGGTCCCACTGATGCTGGTATCTCCTGCCGTGATTGGATCGATCGTTGGTGCAGCTGTCTGATCCACTACCGTATCTGCTGGTACGATGACCGCTGTTGGATTACTGCGATACTCTTTCCCACCAGCTGTTACGATGGCAACGACATTTAAGGTTTCTTCTGGATCGACAGTTTCAGCAGTTAAGTCCACTGTATAGTTGCCGTCTCCATCGGCAGTGCCTGTTCCAACGACTTCATTGTCTGCGTTCAAGATCTCGATCGCTGCATTGGCTGGTGCTGTACCAGTCACTGGGTAGCCATCCGTGCTGTTGCCGCTGATGGAAGCTGTTGGTGCTGCGACAGTCACTCCTTCAACGATGACAGTGATTGGATCACTTGGGTCTTTGCCGTCACTGTCTGCGACGACTGTGATGGTATCCCCTTCAGACAATTCAGGCACATCGACACTCCAGTTGCCCTCATCATCTGTTTCGGCGGTTTCTTCTGTGCCGTCAGGTAGTGTCACAGTCACAGTTGAGCCTGGTTCTGCCGTTCCGCTAACTGTTTCATCGCCTGCTTTGATTGGATCAACCGTTGGTGCCGTTGTTTGATTTTCACCCGGTTCAGCTGGCACCATGATTGGTGTCGCTGGACTACGATAATCTGTACCACCAGCTGTGACCACCGCAACTACCGTCAAGTTTTCTTCAGGAGAGACATTTTCACTGGTCAAATCGATCGTGTAAAGCCCTGCATCATTGGTCGTACCCGTTCCAACTGTCTCGCCAGCTTCGTTCAAGATTTCGATGGTCGCATTCGCTGGTCCTGTTCCGGTCACTGGATAACCATCGGCTGCATTGCCACTGATGGACGCACTAGGAGCCGCCACCGTTAATGCACCGACTGTGATCGTTGCTGGTGTACTTGGTGTTTCATTTTCTACTTCTGCTACTGCCGTAACAGTCGTCCCTTCGGAAAGCTCTGGCACATCAACTTGCCAATTGCCCTCTTCGTCAACTTCGGCTGAGATTGGGTCTTGCTCACCGACCGTCACGTTGACTATTGCTCCTGGTTCGGCTGTCCCGCTGATTTCTGTTGCGCCGGCAACTGCTGGATTGATCGTTGGTGTCGCCGTTTGATCCGCAGGTACCACGACAGCCGTTGGTTGACTACGGAAGTCATCCCCACCTGCTGAAACGATGGCAATGACACGGACCGTTTCTCCTGCTGATGCCTCTTCACTGGTCAAGGTAACGGTGTAAACACCATTCTCATTGGCCGTCCCTGTGCCAATCACTTGATCATCAGCATTTAAGATTTCGATTGACGCATTAGCTGGTGCTGTACCAGTTACTGGATAGCCATCTGCACTATTGCCAGAAATCGTTGCCGTTGGTGCTGCCACGATCAGCCCTTGCACCGTCACTGTTACTGGTAAACTTTCTGTTTTGCCGTCTGCCAAGGCAGTAACTGTCAAGACATCATCCAGAGAAACCGTCGGCACAGTTGCCGTCCACTCACCTTCGTCATTCGCTGCTACTGTAACAGTATCGCCGTTTGGTAGTTCAACCGTTACATCTGCCCCAGGTTCAGCCGTTCCGCTAACGGTTGTAGCCCCAGCAATCACTGGTGCGACAGTCGGTGCCGCTGTTTGGTCTTCTGCGTTATCTTCTGGCACCACGATAGTAGTTGCCGGACTGCGATAGTCTTGACCGCCGGCTGATACGATAGCCACCACTCGCAAGGTTTCTGCTGGTGAAACACCTTCTGTCAAAGTGATCGTATACTCACCGTCTCCATTGGCAGTACCACTGCCTACCACTTCATTGGCAGCATTTAAGATTTCAATGGTTGCGTTGGCTGGTGCTGTTCCTGTGACTGGATAGCCGTCAGTACTGTTGCCCGTGATCGTTGCGGTTGGTGCAGCCACGTTCAAGGCACCGACACCAACACTGATTGGTGCACTTGGGTCTTTGCCTTCAGCTTCAGCAACCACTGTGACCGTGTCGCCTTCTGAAAGTTCTGGTACGGTGACTGTCCAATTGCCTTCCTCATCCGTTTCGGCAGTCACTGGATCTTCTCCAGGAATCGTTACCGTCACCGTTGAACCAGGTTCGGCAGTTCCTCCGACGGATGTATCACCTGCTTGCACTGGATCGATCGTTGGGGTGGTCGTTTGGTCTGCTGGTACCACGATGGAGAGCGGCGTACTGCGGTACTCATCGCCGCCAGCTGTTACCACTGCCACCACCTGAAGTGCTTCTGAAGGATCAACATCGTCGCTGCTCAATGTGATGCTGTAAGCACCTTCCTCATTTGCTTCACCGCTACCAACAACCTCACCGGCTGCATTTAAGATCTCAATCGCTGCATTTGGCGTGGCCGTTCCGGTTACTGGATACCCATCCGAACTATTGCCGCTGATCGCTGCTGTCGGTGTCGCCACAGTGAGTGGATTTACGACGACCGTAGCTGCATCACTTGGTGTTTCCCCATCAAGGGTCGCTACCACAGAAACAATTTCTCCTTGAGAAACCTCGGGCACAGTTGCCGTCCACTTGCCTTCGTCATCCGCTTCGGCAGTGACTGGCTCTGCGTCACCAATCGTGACTGAGACTGTCGCGCCAGGTTCAGCCGTACCACTGATGGTCGTGTCGCCGGCTGTCACCGATTCAATCGTTGGGACTGCAGTTTGATCCAAAGGTACTGTGATTGGTGCAGCCGCACTGCGGTACTCTTGACCACCGGCTGTGACTACCGCCACCACCCGTAAGGCTTCAGCTGGAGACGCGTCATTACTCGTTAACGTGATCGTATATTGGCCTTCGTCATTGGCGGTGCCAGTACCTATGACCTCGTCATCGGCATTCAAGATTTCGATGGCTGCATTGGCTGGTGCCGTTCCCGTTACTGGATAACCTGCGGTACTATTGCCGCTGATCGTCGCGGTTGGTGTAGCGATCGTCAACCCATTGACTCCAACACTGATCGGTGCACTTGGGTCTTTGTCTGGTGCTTGTGCGACCACTGTGACGGTTTCTCCTTCAGAAACTTCAGGAACTTCAACTGTCCAGTTCCCCTCGTCATCGGCTTCACCAGTAACAGGTTCTTCACCTGGGATCGTTACCGTCACCGTAGCGCCTGGTTCTGCGGTCCCACTGATCGTCGTATCCCCGGCATTGATTGGGTCGATGGTTGGTGATGCTGTTTGTTCAAGCTCATCTGCTGGGACCGTCACCGGTGTGGCAGGACTGCGGTACTGATCTCCGCCAGCTGTTACGATCGCAACGACAGACAAGGTTTCTTCTGGTGCTGCATCGGATGGTGCGATGGTTACCGTATAGTTTCCATCCCCATCGGCTGTCCCAGTCCCGATCACATCGCCTGACTCATTCAACACTTCGATCGCTGCGTTCACTGGAGCAGTCCCCGTGATTGGATAGCCATCGGTACTATTGCCGCTGATGATCGCTGTTGGTGCTGCAACGGTGACTCCATTGACTCCAACGCTGACTGGCGCGCTTGGCTCTTTGCCTTCGGCTTCCGCAACGACTGTGACTGTATCGCCACCAGAGACTGCTGGCACTTCCGCAAGCCAGTTTCCTTCGTCATCCGTTTCAGCCGTTACTGGTTCTTGACCGGTGATCGTAACAGTAACCGTCGAACCTGGTTCTGCCGTTCCGCTAATCGTGGTATCACCTGCTGTGACCGGATCGATCGTTGGTGTCCCTGTTTGTTCAATGTCTGCTGGTACCGTGATTGGCGTGGCATTACTGCGGTAGTCTTGACCGCCCGCTGTCACAACTGCCACCACCTGCAAGGCTTCTTCTGGCGCCACATCAGCTGGATCTAAGATGACGGTATAAACACCCGTGTCATCCGCCGTCGTGCTACCAACGACCTCTCCTGCTTCATTCAAAATCTCAATGGCCGCATTCGGCGTGGTTGTTCCACTGACCGGATAGCCATCCGTACTATTGCCTGTGATGGAAGCGCTCGGTGCACTGACAGTCACACCATCAACGGTCACGGTAATCGGTGCACTTGGCTCTTTGCCTTCTACTTCGGCAACGACTGTTACCGTATCACCTTCCGTTAATTCTGGTACCGTCGCTTCCCAATTGCCTTCGTCATCGGCTTCTGCCGTGATCGGATCGCCTTCAGGCAGCGTAATCGTCACAGTTGCCCCTGGTTCAGCCGTTCCGCTGACGGTCGTATCCCCAGCTGTTACTGGGTCGATCGTTGGTGTTTCAGTTAAATTTTCGACATCATCTGCAGGAACTACAAGCGGTGTGCCTGTACTGCGATAGTCTTCACCACCAGCCGTCACGATCGCTTCCACTCGTAAGTTGTCACCAGCTGTCACCTCTTGAGGATCAAGGGTGATCGTGAAGTTGCCATCCTCATCAGCTGTTCCGCTACCAACGACCTCTCCTGCTTCATTCAAAATTTCAATTGCTGCATTGGCAGTCGCTGTTCCCGTTACTGGATACCCATCTGTACTATTTCCGGTGATCGTAGCCGTTGGCGCCGCCACGGTTAAACCGTTTACACTCACGGTGATTGGTGCACTCGGATCTTTGCCTTCAGACTCAGCTACGACGGTCACGGAATCGCCTTCTGATAATTCAGGAACCGTTGCTTCCCAGTTGCCTTCATCATCGGCTTCAGCCGTGATTGGATCGCCTTCAGGAAGCGTGATCGTTACCGTTGCCCCCGGTTCCGCTGTCCCACTAACGGTCGTATCTCCAGCACTGACTGGATCGATCGTTGGTGTTTCCGTCTGCAGGATATCTGCAGGCACCACAACAGGTGTTGGGTTGCTTCGATAGGTTTCGCCGCCAGCGGTCACAACCGCTGTCACATTCAGGGTTTCTTCCGCGTCAACATCCGCTGGATCTAACGTGACTGTATAAACACCATTCTCATTGGCGGTACCTGTTCCGACAATTTCGCCATCCGCATTGGTGATCTCAATGGCCGCATTTGGTGCTGCTGTTCCAGTCACTGGATAGCCCTCTTGACTATTTCCTGTGATCGAAGCCGTTGGTGCGTTGACTGTTAAGGCGGACACGGTGGTGCTAGCCGGTTGGCTTGGCGTTTGTCCTGCTAGTTCGGCGATAGCTGAAACCGTATCGCCCTCTGACACTTCGTCCACATCAACACGCCAATTGCCCTCTTCATCGGCTTCCGTCACGATCGGATCTGCACCGTTGACGGTCACAGTAATCGAGGCACTAGGCTCAGCAGTTCCGCTGACGCTTGTATCCCCGGCAGTCACCGGATGAATCGTTGGTGTTCCCGTTTGTTGCTCCGCATCGTCTGCTGGAACGACGATTGGCGTATTGCCACTACGGTAAGTTTGCCCACCGGCAGTGACGATTGCAGCAACATTCAAGTTTTCATTTTCCGCTACATCTGCTGGGTTCAACGTGATACTGTAGTTGCCGTTCTCATTTGCCGTCCCAGAGCCAACGACTTCACCTTCGGCATTGGTGATTTCAATGGCTGCATTTGCTGCGGCTGTCCCCGTCACAGGGTACCCATCGGTACTATTTCCTGTAATCGAAGCCGTTGGTGCATTAACCACTGGTGCTGCTACCGTTGCCGTTGCAGGCTCACTCGCCGATTCCCCATCAGCTTCCGCTACTGCTGTGACTGTATCGCCTTCCACCAATTCAGGGACATCTGCCGTCCAATTGCCGTCACCATCTGCGGTTGTTGTAATAGGTGCACCGCCGTTGATCGCCAATGTGATGGCTGCGCCTGGCTCAGCTGTTCCGCTGATCGTCGTTTCCCCTGCTGTCAATGGATTGATTGTTGGTGTATCGGTTTGATCTTCTGGTGTATCTGGCGCAAACCAAATCGAGTTATTGCCGTCAGCATCCGTAAATAAATCAATGGTGATCAAATCAAGTTGAGACATCGTTCCTTCGAAGCGGGCTTCGTAAGGATTAGATGGATTCGCCACGCCGTTTTCAACCAATTGTGCATAGGTCGGACTGGTGACATTCGTTGGAATGACCACATTGGTTTGACCTAAAACAGATGCAGAAGCGATTTGATCTGCTAAATCTGTCGTTGCATTGAAGACTGTTTGTGCTGTTTCAACCGTTGCGTTTAAAGTGGCTTTAGCTGTATTAACGGTACTTTGTACCAACGTATTGATTTGACCGATCAAGGTACCGATGCCTGGAATCCCACTTGCACCATCCAAAATACTGACTTGAATCTGGGCTGCTTGTAAATTATCGAGAATTTGATTGATGCGTTGATTGATAACGATAAATAAACCATCATCCACATTGGCAATCAGGGCACGTTCGTTATCGGTTAGTCCAGCTGGAACTTCAAAATTCGCTTGGCCAAATTGTCCAAGTTGATTTAATAAGTCTAACTGGGTAGTGATTTCATCTAAGTTGACGGAAATCACTTGGCTAACATCCACGATTGAAGCCGCCGTATACAACGGATTTGGCAAGCCGCCAACGATTGTTGGCGGAATATCAAGTGCATCAGCTAAATTTTGATTGACGATTCCATCCACCGTGCTGATCAAGGTATTGACTGCTGGTGTGACTGTACCGATCAGTGTTTGCAAGGCTGGGAAATTCCCCAGTTGGAGTATCACATTGGTGGAAATCGATGCATTCCCTGCCGGTTGAACCAAACCAGTAAGGCCTTGAGGAACCCCAACAACCGCGACTTTATCCCCATTCAAGACATCAACCGTTACTGCATTCGATCCAGAAATCGAGAAATTGACTTGGTTCGTTGCACCAGGAATTGCATAAGGTGCAGACGCACTCGTGCCTGAGTTATTAGACGCTGTGATATCTGAGAAAAGTTCAGCTGAAACCAAAGCAGCTTCAACCGTCGTTGGTGCCCATAACAAACTTGCTGGCACGACCACCGTACTTGTCAACAACATTCCACTGACAGTTAAATTCGCAATAATATTTTTCTTTGTTCGAACGCGTGTGTTTTTCTTTGAATCCATGAGCTTTTTATAATTAATGCCTTTCATTCATTCTCCTCCTGTTCGAAAAAAATTTAACCGACAAAAGATAAAACTGATGATCTCTGGAATCCTTCTTTCCCCCTTTAAAACCAGATGAAAATCTATTTCAACCCAACACCCAAAGGCATAGAGAGAAAACAAAAGTAACCGATCGCAAAGCGAAGATTTTTTTCGCAAGCTTTCTGAAAAACCCAGTGATTTTTGTTCAAATAGTTTAGAAGCACATTAGCTCACACTTGTGAAACAAAAAAATAAAATAACTAAACGAACACACCTGTCTCTTATACACATCTAGATGTGTATAAGAGACAGGTTTAGAAGCACATTAGCTCACACTTGTGAAACAAAAAAATAAAATAACTAAACGAACACACTGTGTACCAAAATTCTAGCAAATTTATTTCTTTCCAACAAATTATAAACACGATAAATAATTAAAAAAACACTGAATTTCACCTTTCAAAACACAAAAGGTTTATTTTATAAACAAGCAGAAATTATTTATATTTTTCTTATAAACAAATGTATAATGATAAAATATTGCCTTTTTTCGTCAGTTAACCTTTCTTTTTTTTATATTTAATCAATATAATGAATACGATTTCAATTGCATGTTTATACACCGGGATAGAGAAAAATGATGATTGTGTTTTTTCATGATTTTAACCTCGTTTTTTACCTCCGCAAATAAAAAAACAAAAATAATTTAGACGTTTTTCACGATATCACCTAAAATAACTCTTACTAACGAAAAAAAGGAATCGAAACGCTCGCAGAAAGTTCTGTGAAAAAAGAATGAAACTATTCTATCAAAATCAACGTTGCACTATTATGAACGATTATTTCTTCAGTTGCTCTTCACTGCTTTTCATCCTCACCCAGTTATTTGGTCCTACATTTCGGACGTAAACGTTCATTCTACTTTAAGCGGTTATACTTGTTGGTAAGAAGGAAACACCGCTGCCCAATTGGCTTCTTCTAATACGACTTAAGGAGCAACAAACGATGCATTGGCTAGTAATGATTTTTCTATTGATCTGCCTCAGTTTTGTCTAAAAAAAGCGTGAGAACCGAATGTTCTCACGCTTTTCTACGATCCCCCTCTAAGGATCCTTTATCACGAAGATTACTGAACGATTTCTTCCACCAAATCAAGGAAAGTCTGAAATAAAAGACCTTTTAGATTCCTCTATTGGCTTTACTTTACTATAATGGGGATACAAGATCTCATTAATTCAACGAGAGCGGAGGCTTTCTTATGTATGGCGAAACGATCAGACAAATCCGATTGAAAAAAGGCTTCACCCAAAAAGAAGTCTATGGCACGATTATTTCAAAGTCTTATGCCATCGAGTTCGAAAAAGGCAAGCATCAAATTGCTGCCAATCTGCTGTTGCAAATTTTAGAAAATCTCTCTATGGATATCGATGAATTTCTCTATATCGCGAATGGCTATCGCCTGGATGAGCAAAACAGCTATAATCATCGGTATAATCAATATTCAAACAAACACGATCTGCCAAATTTACAAAAGCTGTTACAGGAACTACAACAAACCACTAGTAGACTGAACAATATCCGTATTGCAGAGGTTCGCTCGCGAATTCGCATGCTACAATGCTTGGCAGAACATGGGGTCTATCGACAAAGTGCTGTTTTAGAATGCGATCGCCAAACGATCACTTCTTACCTCATTGATGTTGAGAGCTGGACGTTACAAGAAATCCAACTATTTGGCAACACCATCGATCTTCTGGACAACGACCATAATTTCCTCTTTTTCAAAAAAGTATCCAAGATGCTCGAGTACTACATCGATATGGAAAAAGGTCGTGAAATCTACTGCGCCTTGCTGATCAATTTGATTGAATATACGCTGAAACACCAGCAGTACGATGCGACGGAAGTTCTCGTTGTCCAATTGAAACTTTTAGCGACAGACTACAAAGAATTTTTCCACCAAACCGTCTGCAAGTTTTTCCAAGGCGTGTTGCTCATAAGAACCGGCGATCAAAAAGCTGGTGAAACGATCACACAAAAGATGTTGGCTATTATGCGAGAACTGGATCAAGAAGCCCTTGCCGATGATTTTGCTTTACTATTGGATGAAGATTATCTCCGAGCATTTGCCTCCTCCGAGTGATAAAGCGGCAACTGCAGCGTTCGTTTTTGAAAAAAGGAAGCGATGATTGCCATCACTTCCTTTTTGAGCTATTAGCTAACACTGCGTTCATCTGTGGCACCAAAGTATTGATACATTGGTTTTTGTTTGCCATTGAGCAACTGATCCACCGTCACAAATTCATAGCCTTGCGCTTTCAGCGTTTGAATAATACCAGGTACGGCTTGAACGGATTTCGGATGAATATCATGGAGCAGAATTATTGAACCATCGTAGACATTATTTTGTACGACCTTCAAAATTTTGTTCGGATCTTTTAGCTTCCAATCCTCGGTATCAACACTCCATTGAATGATCGATTTTCCTGCCGCTTGGGCGCTCTGTTGATCAATCGCCCCATACGGCGGGCGCAAATTCTTAGGTAAGACTCCTGTTGCCTGATAGATTGCTTTGTCGGTCTTAGTTATTTCAGCTTTGACATCCTCCGGCGACAACGTATTTAATTGCGGATGTGAATAGGAGTGACTGGCAATTTCATGCCCTTCCTCATGGACTTTTCTCGATACTTCAGGATACCGATCCACCATTTGTCCTAATTCAAAAAACGTTGCTTTGACATCGTTGTCCTTTAAAATCTTCAAAAGATCTAATGTGGTTGTGTCGTTAGGGCCATCATCGAAAGTCAGTGCAACATATTTTTTGTTTTCGTCCAATGTCGATTGTTGCTCTTTCAATTGATCCGCATTAACAAGTTCCGGATCAATAAACGGTGCAATCTCTTTGTACGCCAACGTGATCTCAGATACGCCAGTTTGATTTTGGGGCAACTGGATCGTTAATTTTTCAGGATCATACGTAAATTTCGACTCATAGGTGATTCGATCCATCGCCAAGACCGCATCAATGACTTTATCAGGTTCCTTGGCTTGGTCTAAAATCTTTTGCTGAATGACTTGTTGTATTCCTAGCAAGCTGCCCTCGTCTGGAACCAAGTCTTTCAAGGATAATTCATTGCCGGTTTTCTCGGAAATAAAAATTGGATCGGCAACCACGCTATCCGCATCTTCAAAGCGACCAGTTTCCCGATTCCAAACATAGCTGTCCGCTTTTAAAGAATAGGTTGACACTTTCGATGCGACCGCTTGTGCTTCAATCCGAGCAACGGTGACTGTCTCTTTGTCGGTGTGTTTTTTGCATAATTTGTTTGCCATGGTCGACAATTTCTTGCTTGCATCTTTGACAGGAATCGTACTTTCTTCTTTTGGTCGGAAAATTAATTCTTTCTTGTCCCCATTAGACAATGTTTCGAGTTTTGCTGGGATTCCCTCTTTAACTTGTTCTTCTTGGATCGATGCCAATAACTTTTCAGCAGCAGCCTCATATTTTTCCCGTGCCAAGGCTTCTTGCTGCTTCAACGTAAAGGCGATATAGCCGCCAGTGGCGATAATGACAATTGTCAGAAGCGTCATCAATGAAAAGAGATACTTACGATGGGTTGGCTTCTTTTTAGAAACTTGACGATCGTTGATTTGCGTGCGTCTTGCCGTTCCCGTTGTTTGCTTTTGATGTGATTCGACCCTTGAAAAAGGTGCTTGTTTTTCAGACGTCGCTTCTTTATGTTGTGAATTATTTGAATAATTACTTGATTTCTTCATAAACATTCTCCCTAAAACATAATAACGTAAACAAAATGTAACATAAGCGTAATAATATTTCAACAGTGTTACAGAGATTCTTATAAACTTCTCTTTTTGTTCGCCATTTTTGAGAATTGTTCTAAGAAATCTTTTATTCTGATACTAATAAAAGCAAGCCTATCAGCCATGATATCGTATTCACTCCGTTTTATTTTCGTTTAAAAATAATGAGAGAGATCTTTTTGTACTTTGATGTTTTTTCTGTTTATAATTCAGCGTGTGGCAATTACTTTAAAGGATGTGTTCAAAATGAAACACAAGTCAACAACGTATTTATTTATTCTTACATTAGTCATCGGTTTAACCTATCAAATGCTTCCCTATACACCCCTAAGCGATTCCGTTTTATCCATCATTGGTACTGTATGGAATGTGATTTTGGCATTTGGTGCAGGGTACTTTCTCTTACGAAGGACCTTTTTGGAACAATTCAAACATTTTCGTTTCATCGTTTTATTATGGGGTGTGCCTTTCGTCATTTTGACTGGCGTGTTCTTTTCCTTTATTTATGCCGCTATTTTTGGACAACCAACAACTAACTCGATCGGCGAAACCATCACCGTCCAAATGGTCTTTTTACAAGTTCCCTTCATGTTGATGGGAGAAGAGTTGCTTAGTACCAATCTCTTATTAGCTTTACAGAAAAAAGGATTCTCTTTCCTCTGGTCTTCCATCATTTGCAGTGTGCTGTTCGCTTTGTGGCATATCCCAGCGTATGGTTTTCATCCAGCCCAATTATTGATCACCTTGATGCCTGCCAGATTGGCACTCAACTACGTATGGAAAAAATCCAATAGCGTATGGGTCAGCTGGATCTGCCATTTTCTCTATGATTCCCTTGGGTTCATTTCATTTTTAGGTAAATAAGCAACAAAAAGGACAGCTGAATCCTAGCTGTCCTTTTTGTTAGTCAGTGATGCCTTTCCCCAATGGCTTACTTAATCGCTATTTTCGCTTTCTGAAATAAAGCCAGCTTGCCGTGGCGATAAAGCACAAACCAACTATAATTGGGAACAACGTCCCCTGCTCATCGGTTTGCGGCAATCTTTGTGCAGACGCGCTTTTTTTCGAAACAACAGTTTGGACAGGAGCTTTTTCCTTATTATCAGAACTATCAACTGTTGCAGCTTGTCCTTTTGTATAAACGTACGTCACAGTTGCCCCCTGTTTGCCGAATGTGCCTTTCGCATTTTGTGGTAAACGACTTTGATCTAAGACGTAGCCGTTGATTGATATTTGGTATTTTTCTGTGCTAGCATCGTAAGGTTCGCCTACATTTCCTGATAGGATTTGGGAAGCATGAATTTCGTTACCTTCTGTGTCTACATACTCCACCGTTACATCCGCTGCTGGTATCGGATTTTTTGTGTAGATGTAGGTGACTGTTTGCGCTGTTTCGCTAAACACACCTTTACTGTTTTTTGGTAATTGACTTTGATCTATGGTGTATCCGTCGATTTTTAGTTGATATTTTTCTGTACTAGCATCGTATGGGTCGCCTATGTTTCCACTAATCGTTTGTGAAGAGTGGATTTCTTTACCTTCTGTATCCACGTACTCGACTGTGACATCAGCTGCGGGTATCGGATTCCTTGCGTAGATGTAGGTGACTGTTTGTGCTGTTTCGCTAAATACACCTTTACTATTTTCTGGCAATTGGCTTTCATCCAAAGTGTAGCCTTCAATCATTAATTGATAGTTCTTTGTGCTGGCATCGTATGGGTCGCCCACATTACCGCTAATCGTCTGAGAAGCGTGGATTTCGTTGCCTTCGGTATCTATATATTCGACCCTGATATCCGCAGCTGATACGGGATTTTTTGTGTAGATGTATGTGATTGTTTGTGCTGTTTCGCTAAATACCCCTTTTAGATTTTCTGGTAATTGGCTTTCATCTAGTGTATAGCCATCGATCGATAGTTTATATTGATCTGTGCTGGCATCGTATAAATCACCTATGTTTCCACTAATGGTTTGGGAGTCATGAATTTCATTGCCCTCTGTGTCAACGTATCTCACTGTTATATCCGCTGCTGGTACGGGATTTTTTGTATACACATAAGTGACTGTTTGTACAGTTTCACTAAATACTCCTGTGGTATTTTCTGGCAGTTGGCTTTCATCCAGTGTATAGCCGTCGATCGTTAATTGATAGTTCTCTGTACTGGCATCGTATGAATCACCTATGTTTCCGCTGATCTTTTGCGAAGGGTGAATTTCTTTGCCTGCTGTATCCACATACTCCACTGTTACATCCGCTGCTGGTACGGGATTTTTCGTATAAATGTAAGTAACGGTTTGCGCGGTTTCTCTAAATATGCCTTTACTGTTTCCTGGCAATTGGCTTTCATCCAATGTGTAGCCATCGATTTTTACTTGATATTGTTCCGTACTGGCATCGTATGGATCACCCACATTCCCACTAATTTTATTAGCAGCGTGAATTTCTTTGCCTTCTAAATCCACGTATTCCACCACTATATCAGCTGCTGATATCGGATTCTTTGTATACACATAGGTGACTGTTTGCGCGGTTTCACTAAAGACACCTTTACTATTTTCTGGCAATTGGCTTTCATCCAATGTGTAGTCTTCGATTGCTAGTTGATATTTTTCTGTACTAGCATCGTAAGATTCGCCTACGTTTCCACTAATCGTTTGTGAAGGGTGAATTTCGTTGCCTTCTGTATCCACATACTCCACTGTTACATCCGCTGCTGGTACGGGATTTTTTGTGTAAATGTAGGTGACAGTTTGCGCTGTTTCTTTAAATACACCCTTACTGTTTTCTGGCAATTGACTTTCGTCTAAAGTGTAGCCTTCGATTTTTAGTTGATATTGTTCTGTGCTAGCATCGTATGACTCGCCTACGTTTCCACTGATCTTTTGCGAAGGGTGAATTTCTTTTCCTTCTGTATCCACATACTCCACTGTTACATCCGCTGCTGGTACAGGATTTTTTGTGTAAATGTAGGTGACAGTTTGCGCTGTTTCGTTAAATACACCCTTACTGTTTTCTGGTAATTGGCTTTCGTCTAAGGTGTAGCCATCAAATCTTAGCTTATAATCTTCAGTGCTGGCATCATATGGTTCACCAATCGTACCGGTCAAGGTCTGCATCTCATGGATTTCTTGCCCTTGACTATCAAGGTATCGGACATTTACCTCTCCAATCTGCTCCGGATCGACAATGACATTGACCACATGTGTGGTATTCACGCTATAGGAGGCTTGTCGAGCCATAAAAATTGCTACATAGGAACCTGGCTTGCTTGGGTCAACATTGGTGTAGTAAGGATAGATCTGCGAGTCAGAAATGCTTTTTTCTATATTGCCGCTAAAATTTAGTTTAAACGCCTCAATCCCTAATGCTTTGGTTGAGAAATCAAATGTGCTGTTTACAGGAATATGAATCGTATCAGGACTATCTCCAAAAGCATACTCACCCGCAATTAAACGCTCGTAAAGTTCAAGTGTTTTCGTTTCCCCTGGCTGCAAGGTGATGGAATTTCCAACCGATGTGAATGCATAGTTTAGTCTTTGATTCGTGGTACCAACTTGCTTAATAAAATAGCCACCTGAAGGAAGTTGAATTGTAACCTTTCCTGAACTGTCCGTGACTAACAATGTCACCTCACCTGATGTTGAAGAGGTCAATGTGAAATAAGCTCCTTGGATCGGTTGGTTTGAATTACCATCTAACACTTGAACCGTCAGTTGCCCATTGATAGCTCTTGCAGCTGAAGCATTAACAGATGAAGGGACCTTATCTACAGTGCTTGCAGCAGATTCTTCTTTATTTTCTGATCCATTAATGGCTTCTTCACTGTCACTACTTGCTTGTGTTTGCTCGTTCTTAACATCCACACTCGATGAGGTCGTTGTTGTCAGCGTAGCATTTTCTACTTTAGAGGTAGCTTGTCCAGCATCCGCAGAAGCATTCGTATCATCAGATTGGATAGCATTCACTTCTTCCGGATCCCCCTGCTGAGATTCTGAAAACATTTGGCTTTCCGCCATTACCTGAAATGCTGGCGTTACCACCGCAGCACTTAATAAGATTACTAAAGATAGAATATATTTAAACTTCTTTTTCACAAACTTTCACCTTAACCTTCTTTTTCAAAATTAAAACCTTTTTATCCAAACTTTTTTTAGCGCCTGAAAATCATTATAATTTATTAATTTTTAATTTACAAATAATTTTTTATTTATCGCCTCTTCCACTCCTATCAAATGTTTTTTTTTGCGGACACATGAAATACCGTTGAGCATATGTATATCTGATTCACTTATCATTGCACTACATCACCTCTTCTGAATTTTATAATCCAACCACCCTTTCCTTCAAGCAAATCCAGTGCAAATTC
>NZ_NGLK01000001.1:631717-634495 GCF_002141235.1 Enterococcus sp. 3C7_DIV0644
GGTCATATTAGATGCAAACTTAATGAAATTACTATCCTTAATCCATTCATATTGTCCAGTTACTTTATGATTATATGTTTTAAGAACAATGCAAGGAGTGCCTGTTATATAACAAAATATCATTCCATGTAGTCTATCTGTAACTACTAGTCTTGACTCACTAAATTGTTTTAATTTTCCGTTCAATTCATTATACCGATTTTTTTTATCAATATCATATTTTACAACCGTATCAGTTTCAGAAACCTTATAAGACAGATTCAATAGAAATTCTTCCATTTCTTTCTGAGCAATTCTCTCATCTGATTTTTCTCGATCATTCCTCAAGCACAATAAAATATTTTTATTATTTCTATCATATTTATTCTGGTAATTTGTACTATATGAGAAAACAATATCGGGTACTAGACTCACATTTCTAATGGAGTGAGTTTTAAGAATATTATATGACTTTTCATCTCTTACAAAAATTCGTAAATTTTTATGTTTTTTAAAAACCTTCATTGTTTCATTTTCTTCTCTGATACCTAATTGAGTTTCCGGGAAAAATACAGTTTGCGGGAAAAGTACAATCTTATTTTCAGGAAAATTGTTAATTATGTATCTTCTCAACAACTCTTCTCTGAAATATTCAATACCTATATTCCCTCCGCCTTTAAGTGTAATTATATCTTCGGTTTTAATCATTTCTTTCATGGAATTCACCGCTTCTATCGTCTCATTTACAAAGAATTCTACAACTTCATAATCACCGAAATTTTCAAGTAAAAACTCTTTATGAGAAATGGTTAGTGCATGATCTCCTAAATTAGGATAATCAGTTGCAAGCATTAAAAATATTCGAGGCTTAGGACTGGGCTTAAAAAAAAGCTTTTCTTTACTTTTAAATTTTTTAGTCATCATTAGATTAATTATCTTTAATTTCACATTCAAAGGCATTTTCTTTTTAATTAATTCAATTACTTGATTACGTTTCTTCATTTAGACTTTACTCCTTAAAAATTTATCAGACACTAATTTCATTATATGTTTAGGTGCTATCAAAAAGAAAATTTGGCTGAATAAAACAAATATAAAATCGGTATAACTACAGTATCCCTTTTTTGTATATCTATAAATTGTTTTGATATAATTTATACAATTCACTTTATCTTTTCGTCTAAGATAATTATCTCGATTTGATCTGAAGTAAAGTCCTACTTCTCTTAAATTTTCCGCATACATTCCCTCAGAAAGAACTCGGAGAAATAAGTCTAAATCTTCTTTTCTTTTTATATCACTGTATGCGCCTAGATGTAATATTTCCGTTTTTTTATACATAACAGTGGGATGATTAAATGGACTTCTACGCTTTGAAAATTTAAGTATCTCACTGTAAGCTGTAGGGACAATACGCATACTTTCAGTTTTTGTAGGTACTTCATAAAATTCAGCAATTTGAGTTCCCAACACACTTAAATTCTTTTCTGCGTTAAACCTATCCAATTGTTTTTCACATCTATTTGGCAAAGATATATCATCACTGTCCATTCTTGCCACCAATTCATTTTTACATAGTTTCAAACCTTTATTTAACGCCAAACCTAATCCAATATTTTCCTCAAGTTGAACAAGATTTATACAGTCATAATTGTCTTTATAGTAACAAAGAATTTCATTCAACTCTCGTGTTAGTAAACCATCTAACACAATAACAAAATCGTTAGTTTTTATCGTTTGGTTAAGAATACTCTCTATACCTGTCTCTTATACACATCTAGATGTGTAGTTTCTAAATGTTGTATAATGAGTCAAAGTAAACAAAACATTCTCGCTTTTTTCTTGTGGTATTTTAGAGCATTTATATTCATCCAGGTTCCATAAAGTAGGACACCCTGTAACAACTGATTGAACTCCTATACTATCCAACATATTTTTAGTAGCTTGATCTCTAACACTATGAACATAATCTCTGGACAAAACTCGTTTATATAACATTTGGGTATACTTAGTTATCTCCTTGGAGTTGTTCCCACTACCTACTCCAAACAAAATGGATTGCTCACTAACTTTGGTATTAAACCTGTCTCTTATACACATCTAGATGTGTATAAGAGACAGTTTGGGTATACTTAGTTATCTCCTTGGAGTTGTTCCCACTACCTACTCCAAACAAAATCTGTCTCTTATACACATCTAGATGTGTATAAGAGACACTCTCTATACTTTGCTTTAAAAAAAGAGGTGATTCCTTCGAATAAACAGACATTAAAACTGAATAATTAGTATACATTACTACTCCTTTTAATCAATAAATAATTATTTTATTTAGAAACTGCTTTTAGTATCTTTATCATATACTAAATTGCCAAAAGCTTTATTGACTATTTTGCCTACTTTCCCTGGAAAATACCCCATTAAATAGATTAGCCAATTTAACCACGAAAACAAATAAATTTTCTTTCCATGTTCTAGCGCTAAATCCCTTACCATATAACTTGTTCTAACATATTGGTCATCTTGTGGGAAAAATATTCCTTCATCAGAATTGTCCACTCTATTCTTGATAAACTCACATAATCTAAAAATGTTTAACATAGACCTTTCGTTTTTAACATTTGGAAAAACAGGAATCCTTTTTGCAATCTTAACCAATTGCTGATAATTTCCTCTACTGTTTGGTCCATATATCATTGGTGGTCGAACAAAAACTATTTTTAAATTTTCATCCCTCAGCATTTTTAATTTTTTTTCAGCCTGCCACTTGCTGTCACCATAAAAATTAGAAGGGTTAGGTTC
>NZ_NGLK01000001.1:635489-636979 GCF_002141235.1 Enterococcus sp. 3C7_DIV0644
GAATTTCATTCAACTCTCGTGTTAGTAAACCATCTAACACAATAACAAAATCGTTAGTTTTTATCGTTTGGTTAAGAATACTCTCTATACTTTGCTTTAAAAAAAGAGGTGATTCCTTCGAATAAACAGACATTAAAACTGAATAATTAGTATACATTACTACTCCTTTTAATCAATAAATAATTATTTTATTTAGAAACTGCTTTTAGTATCTTTATCATATACTAAATTGCCAAAAGCTTTATTGACTATTTTGCCTACTTTCCCTGGAAAATACCCCATTAAATAGATTAGCCAATTTAACCACGAAAACAAATAAATTTTCTTTCCATGTTCTAGCGCTAAATCCCTTACCATATAACTTGTTCTAACATATTGGTCATCTTGTGGGAAAAATATTCCTTCATCAGAATTGTCCACTCTATTCTTGATAAACTCACATAATCTAAAAATGTTTAACATAGACCTTTCGTTTTTAACATTTGGAAAAACAGGAATCCTTTTTGCAATCTTAACCAATTGCTGATAATTTCCTCTACTGTTTGGTCCATATATCATTGGTGGTCGAACAAAAACTATTTTTAAATTTTCATCCCTCAGCATTTTTAATTTTTTTTCAGCCTGCCACTTGCTGTCACCATAAAAATTAGAAGGGTTAGGTTCAGTATCAGCTGTTATAATTCTTTTTCTATTTATATTTGTTTCCTCACCATAAATAATAATCGAACTCATATAAATGAATTGTCCCTTTTTTCCATTCAAATCATTTTTGTACTTTTCTACTGTCTCAACTGCAAGATCGCAATTCACTTTATAATAAAGTTGTTTCGTTTCTTCACTGACTTTTGATACATCTGCATGAGCAATTCCTGCGACATGAAAAACAGAATCATACTGAGAGAAATCTTTTTCTTTCCATTGATCTCCATGCATATCAACTGTATCAATTTGATAATTATCGCCAAATTGCTGCATCCACTTATCGAAGGATGTACCGATATAACTATTCGCTCCTGTAATTAGGATTCGTTTCATTCGATTTCCTCCTTCTTAATCGTTCCCGTGCCGCCTTCAACGACACCGTCACTTTTGAAAACAGAAGTAATCGTACCAAAGAAGCATTTTATATCCATCATTAAACTAATATTATCCGTATATTTGCCATCTAACTTGGCTTTAATTGGAATCTCAAGCTCATCTCGACCACTAATCTGAGCCAATCCAGTCAATCCTGGACGAATATCATTTGCTCCATACTTATCGCGCTCTTCGATCAAATCATATTGATTCCATAACGCTGGACGAGGCCCAATGACAGCCATATCACCTTTGATAATATTGAATAATTGAGGCAGCTCATCCAAGCTGGTTTTTCTTAAAATTTTTCCGACCTTGGTGATATAAAAATCTGGGTCTGATAATAGATGTGTTGGCATTTCTTTAGGCGTATCAATTTTCATTGTTCTGAATTTATAAATATTAAAATGGGT
>NZ_NGLK01000001.1:637079-638286 GCF_002141235.1 Enterococcus sp. 3C7_DIV0644
ATAATTAAACTGCAAGAAGCAATAATTAATGAATAGTAAGTCAGGAAAACTTTAGTAAAAAAATTAGAAGCTTGCTTATTTGAAATTTCTTTGGAGGCAGAAAATTGCCAAGCTTGTTGAAATATGGAAGAAAGAACATTTATTATTGAAGGTAGCTTACTAATTGCAGTGAATATTCCAGCTACCGCTATCCCTTGAAACATAACTAAAATGTATCTTGTTGAAATATTAGCAAACCACCAAGATATTGAGTTAGGTATCATTGGTATACTAAATGTCAATAATTCTTTTATTAGAGTTTTATCTAATATTTTTAAATCAATAAATTGTTTTATATTTGCACGAAAATAAAGATAAAATGCTGATGAAACATTACCTAATGCAATCGAGAAAAGATAGCCATTAACCCCATAAGATAGTAGCCCTACTAATACCACATTACTTATCCCTAGAATAATAGCATTAAGAATACCACTCATTGCAAAAAATCTTGCCTTTCCGATTCCTCTTGAAAACTGTGCAAATAATTGTCTAATACTATATGCAAATAGCATGAAACTAAACAAGATAGGATATAAAGAATCTAGGAGGAATAACACCAATATACTAATGGATAACACTAATGTATTGATAATTAAAATTATTTTTAGAGAACTTGAAAGTATTTCCTTTTTTTTAATCAAAGAAACATCAATACTAAACCTAAAAACTGCTTCGTATAAACACAAGGTTGCTAATGGCATAAGCAAATCTATACCATTATTCATCAATTCAGCAAATCCATACTCAGTTGGACTCATCGCACTAGTGTAAAGTGGCATTAAAAAAAATAAAATAAGTTTTGAAAAAACATTTCCAATAGCAAAAATAATTGTATTTGAGCCCAGCGTTCTAAACTTTGAATCTATCTTTATTTTATTTCGTAAATTGTTGCTTCCATCTTTCAATTTTATCATCCTCAATCAGAATTCTAGTATCCCATTTAGCTTTGATCATCTTTTCTAAAGAAGATGAAGTATCATCTCTTTCTATACATGGAATGTTATTATTGTTCTTAATTTCTCTAGCTCTGTTGTCTATGGCAAGAATAATTGACCTACGTCCATGTTGTAAAGCGTATATTCCACCATGCAATCTTGTTCCAACATAGTCTGTATCATTATTTGTCAAGAAATTATCAAAAGATTTTAAATTAGGAGAAATTATG
>NZ_NGLK01000001.1:645303-652276 GCF_002141235.1 Enterococcus sp. 3C7_DIV0644
ATGCATATCAACTGTATCAATTTGATAATTATCGCCAAATTGCTGCATCCACTTATCGAAGGATGTACCGATATAACTATTCGCTCCTGTAATTAGGATTCGTTTCATTCGATTTCCTCCTTCTTAATCGTTCCCGTGCCGCCTTCAACGACACCGTCACTTTTGAAAACAGAAGTAATCGTACCAAAGAAGCATTTTATATCCATCATTAAACTAATATTATCCGTATATTTGCCATCTAACTTGGCTTTAATTGGAATCTCAAGCTCATCTCGACCACTAATCTGAGCCAATCCAGTCAATCCTGGACGAATATCATTTGCTCCATACTTATCGCGCTCTTCGATCAAATCATATTGATTCCATAACGCTGGACGAGGCCCAATGACAGCCATATCACCTTTGATAATATTGAATAATTGAGGCAGCTCATCCAAGCTGGTTTTTCTTAAAATTTTTCCGACCTTGGTGATATAAAAATCTGGGTCTGATAATAGATGTGTTGGCATTTCTTTAGGCGTATCAATTTTCATTGTTCTGAATTTATAAATATTAAAATGGGTTTTATTCTTTCCAACCCGTTTTTGTTTAAAAATAATAGGACCCTTTGAATCGATTTTTATCGCTAGACATAATAGTAATAGTACTGGTGATAAAACAATTATCCCTATTAGCGATAATATAAAATCAATAATTCTTTTCATTCCATCCTTGTACAACAAAACCCACTCCTATTTGTTTGAAGCATTTGCAAATCTAACAATTTCTTTAGCCAATGTTTTATTCTCATTGGGAAGTGTTTCTATAAAACTAAGCACCTCTTCCATTGAATATCCCTTGATATTGCCAACAAAAATTTTCTCGAAGACTGCTTCATCATTCCGTTCTTTATCCAACAATAGTTCTTCATATAACTTTTCACCTGGTCGAATCCCTGTTTCTACAATCTCAATTTCTTCTTCACTATAGCCACTTAAACGAATCATATTCTTCGCAAGATCAACGATTTTTACCGGTTCGCCCATATCTAAAATGAAGATTTCGCCACCTTTAGCAAGTGCTCCTGACTGAATAACTAATCGGCTAGCTTCTGGGATCGTCATGAAATAGCGGGTCATACGTAAATCAGTTACTGTGATTGGTCCACCTTTTGCTATTTGCTCACGGAATACTGGAATCACACTGCCTCTTGAACCTAATACATTACCAAAGCGTACAGCAGAAAATTTCGTGCAATCTTTTTCATTTAAGCCAGTAACAATCATCTCAGAGATGCGTTTTGTCGCTCCCATGACGTTTGGTGGATTATTGGCTTTATCCGTAGATACCATTACAAAGTTCTTCACTTTCGCTGCTTTGGCAGCTTCAGCGGTATTCTTCGTACCGTAGATATTGTTTTTAACTGCTTCTCTAGGATTGTATTCCATCAACGGTACGTGCTTATGGGCTGCCGCATGATAAACGATATCCGGTTTGACTTCGTTCATGATTTCAAACATCTTTTCACGATCTTGTATATCGGCTATAACTGGAACGATTTCGGTAATATTGTCTTTAAAATTGATTTTCAACTCACGGTCAATTAAGTAAATTGAGTTTTCACCATGTCCTAACAAAACTAGTTTTTTAGGATTGAATTGAATCACTTGGCGACAGATTTCAGAACCAATCGATCCACCAGCACCAGTCACTAATATCGTCTTTCCAGTAATTTGATCTTTGATGGATTCGATATCCAATTTGACTTCATCTCTGCCTAGCAAATCAACGACATCGATTTTCTTCAAACGTGATGTGCTGATTTTTCCAGAGGCGATTTCTTCCATTGATGGCATCGTGTTGACTTTGACATGCAAAGGTTCAATTAAGCTAAAAATACTCCGCAATTTTTTCCGTGACAAGGATGGAATAGCGATCGTAACCATATTGATCTCATACTTTTGAATCAATTCAGGTAAATCGCTGATACAACCCAAGACTTTTTTCCCAGAAAGATAAGTGTTTCGTTTATTCGGATCATCATCGACAAAGCCAATAATATTAATGTCACTTGCCGTTTTCGAACCTACGAAGCTATTGTAAAGAATACGGCCGCCTTCTCCCGCGCCAACGATCAGAGTATTCTTGACAACCACATTGGACGTCCCCCTCATGTTTTTTCTTTCAATATAGATCCGCCAAATCAATCGACTAGCAATGATCAAAAAGAGCGAAAGAAAGTACGTAAAGATCACTAACCGCACGCTATAGGTTTCCTCACCGAAAAATAAGATCACATTGCAAGTAAAAGCGCTACATGACACCGCTAAGAAGATAGCAATCATTTCTTTCAGATTCGTATAGCGATTGATTCGAGAAAAAACACGGAACACAGAACCATAAAAAAGGTAGAAGCCGACAGACAGACTCACAGAGATCAATGTAAATTCCCTTGGAATCGCCACAAAGGGTCTCATAAAATAAACTGCTGCTATATTCGCTGCTATGATCAATAAACTATCTACAACTATCAAAGTTACAATTTTTCTTCTTCTCGTTAATTCAAACAACCCAGTTGCCCCCTAAAATAACCCAAATTTCTTTTTTTTCACTTCTGTAAAAGCTGGAAAACTGATTTGATCCCCGTTTATCAAATCTTTTGCTACTTGTTTCATCAACGTTACTTTGAGCATGCCAAAATCTTGCTCAATTTGCTCATAAGCTTCTTTTAAATTAAAGGTGCGTTTTGTAACGCCATGGGCATCCGAAGCGACCATCTGAACAAGATTATGTTCAACCATTGTTTTTGCTGTTTTTTGGATTTCTTTTCCAAATACGCCGACATAACTTGGCGCAGTTAACTGAGCTAAACAGCCCATATCTAAAAATGGGATTAGATTGTTAGGGTCTTTCCTAAAATGAGCATTCCGCTCGGGATGGACAATGACTGGAATTTTTCCCAGCTGTAGTAAATCGAAGAAAATTTGTTCTGTATACGTAGGTACTTCAATCGTAGGAAATTCTATCAAGATATACGTATCATCAAGATCTGTAAAAAGGATGTTATTTTTCTGTATATCCTCAATTAAATCTCCTGTTATTCTCACCTCTTGTCCCTCAAGTACTGTCAAGGACAAGCTCCGTGCGTCCAATTCTTCTTGTAAAGAAGTAACGAGAGAAATGACCTCTGACTTCGGATTGCGGTATTTTCCATTGTTATGATGTGGGGTACAAAGAATATGCGTAATCCCTTGGCTAATCGCTTTTTCAGCCATAGCGATGCTCGCATTGATGTCTTCTGCACCATCATCAATTCCTGGTAAAATGTGGCAATGTAAATCAATCATTTCTCTCTTCTCCTTCAAATTAATTAATTTCCATAATAATAGTAGTAACCTGAATCTTTCGAGTGTTCGGCACCGTTATAGACCACACCAATGATTCTTGCTTGAACCATATTCAATAGATCTCTCGCTTTTATTAAGGATTCTTTCCGAGCAACATTCTCTCGAACCACTAAAATCGTTCCGTCTGCTTTAGATGCCATGATTTGTGCATCAGTGACTGCTACAACTGGTGGCATATCAAAAATAACCACATCATAAAGGTTTTTCGCTTCTTCCATCACTTGGTTCATTCGTGCCGATCCAAGTAGCTCAGATGGATTTGGTGGTTTTGGTCCGCTGGTTAAGACAGATAAATTATCAATCACCGTTTTTTGAGCTGCTTCAAGGACGCTCGTTGAGGTACTTAATACGGTACTTAATCCACTCGCATTGTTTAAGCTGAATGTTTTGTATACAGTAGGCTTTCGCATATCGGCATCAACTAACAATACTCGTTGTCCTGATTTTGCAAAAACAACCGCTAAATTAGCTGAAGTTGTCGATTTCCCTTCACCTGGACCAGAAGAAGTAACAACAATGGTCTTGATTTGTTTATCTGCTGAAGACGCAAATTGAATATTTGTACGGATCGTACGATATTGCTCTGAGATTGGTGAAGAAGGATCAACCATTGTAATCAAGCTCACTGCATGTGTCTGTGTCCCAGTACGTTCTTGTTTTTTTGCCATCATTGTTCCCTCCTAGACCCGGCTACGACTACGGCGTGATTCTGCCGTTTTGTCGCCTTGCGGTTTCTTAATAAATGGTACGCTTGGCTTTTTCTGAATGGTCGCAGCCAATTCTTTTGGTGACATTTGGGGTACAGTACCCAATACGGTAAAGCCTAATGTTTCGGTTACAAATTTATCATCTTTGACAGTTCGATCTAGTAGCTCCAATAAGAAGGCTAAACCGACACCGACCATGATCCCTAATACCAGACCAATGGCTAAATTTAGTTTGTTGTTAGGTGAAACTGGTGTAGTACTAGCTACCGCACTTGAAATGATTGAAATTTTATCAACATTCATAACATCTTGAGCATTTTCTTGAAAGACCAATGCTGTCGTATTGGCAATATTTTGCGCTGACACTGCATTTGTACTAGTTGCCTGAATGGAAAACATCTGTGAGTTCTGTGACTGGTTGATCGAAATGGATTCTTTCAATTGTCCGACAGTCAAGTCAAGGTTGTATTCAGACTCCAAACGATCCTTTACTTGTGTCATAACCAAGTCACTGACAATCATATCTTTATACGTATTGATCATTTGCAAGTTTGTATTCACATCGTTGGCATTGGTAGTTTCGGATTGCGGCAATGTCACAATCAACTGAGCTTGTGAACTGTATTTCGGTGTAATGACAAAGAAGGTGAATATTCCTGCTAAAGCTAAACCAGCAAACATTGAAATAAAAATAGCAGCTAAGTGTTTCCGTAGAATTGCGAATATTTCTTTTAAGCTAATTGTTTCTTCCATCTTTTCTCCACTTTCCTATTCATTCTCTAGATTTAGTTGAGCTTTCAACTCTTTTTGAACTCTTGCTAGTTCTTCGTCACTCACACGCTGATATGAGATGCCGTCTTGCATGAATCCTTCCCCTTGCAACTGATCTTGTTTGATCGTTTGAAAGGCACTGCGATAGTTAAATGCTAAGGTTCGCATGTCATCGAAACTCATATCTGTCTTCATGTTTTGCTCAACGGCATTTAAGATTGTTTGATATTGGGTAATTCCATCAAGACTCAAGACTTTCTTAACGATCCCTTCAACGATTTTACGTTGGCGTTCTTGACGTCCATAATCGCCGTTTGGATCTTCATAACGCATTCTTGAATAGGCAAGGGCTTGTTCGCCATTTAGTGATGTAAGTCCAATAGCAAAATCAAAGCCGTCTTGCGAAAAGGTGATTTCATTATCAACTTCAATGCCGCCAACCGCATCGACTAATTCTTTCAAACCAGCCATATTGATTGATACATAATGATCGATCGGAATATCCAAGAATTTTTCTACGGTATTCATTGCCATCGCTGGTCCACCAAAAGCATAGGCATGATTAATTTTATCTGTCGTCCCATGTCCAACGATATCAACATAGGAATCTCTTCCAATACTCACCACCGTCGTCTGATTGTCTTGTGGGCTGATGGTCGCAACCATCATGGTATCAGAACGTCCTTGTTCGACTCTTCCTAAATCACCGGTATCGATCCCCATCAGTAAAACCGAGAAGGAATCTTTTTGGGATAGGTCGACATCATTTTCACGTAGACGATCTTCTCGATCACGTTCGACTGATTGATAGGTTTCTTGAATTGAGTTTGATACATCAAAATATAATTTTGCAGCGACACCGATCATTCCGATGACTAACACTGCAACGATTGAAAAGATGATTAAAAAGATTTTTTTTCCTTTTGACATTTGCTTTCCTCCAGTTATCTCTATTTTCTTCGATACATCTTTAAATTAGTAAACAGTGTCTGAACTTTGATCTGTCCAGGTGCCATCTCCTGCGGATGTATCCTCTGAATAACTTTCCGTTGAAGCGGGGGGTGTATACGTGCTGTATCCTGTGTACCCCATTTGGGTAGCGACTTTATCTGCTAATTCGGTGAATTTCTCTTTCAATTCTTCGTTGCGAACTTTGCTAATACTGTCGACTGCACTCAGGTATTTTTCTAAGGTGACTTCACTTGTCACCTCATCCCCATCAAGCATTTCATCAAAAGTTTCTTGTAATTTTGCAATGCGGTCCAATTGAGTATCCGCATATTCTAAATAGGAAACGACTAACTCTTTCCATTTACTATCCTCAAAAAAGCTCAGATTTTCACGGACATTCCCGACATCCGTTTCTTTTAGATCAGCTCTAATGATGACATCATTTTCAGCACTTTGCCAATTTGAAACACCTTCAGTAAATAAGGCTTCCGTATCCGCTTGTACTTTTAATTTTGCCTCGATGTCTTTTAGCTGATCATCAAGGGCGGTTTTTTCTTGTTGGATCTCCACTGACTCACTTGGCAGTGCATCATCATCGATCCCATAATCGTCTGCAGATACTTTCACTGCAGAAAGTTTTGCGACTGTTTTAAGAACGTCTTCTTCTTTAAGATCTTTTCGCAAAAACGTTTGATCTTCGTTGCTGTAAAATTCAGCAATTTCATTTGACAACTCATTGATGCGATCTTTTTCGCTGGCAATCGCTGTCTGTGCATATTCGACTCGTTGCTGATATTGCCTTTGGTTATTTTGTCGGTAACCAATAAAACAAATTGCAACGGCGCCAATACCAACGGCTAAAACAGTCAAAGTCTTTATTAACGGCTTTCCCATGAACACACTCCCTACTTCAATTGTGCTTGTTTAAGCATTCTGCCTTCCTCTCACATAATAAAGGCAATTCTAGTTTATTATAAGAGAAATGTATCATTAAATAAAGGAAATTCCCGTTTTTTATTTATTAAGGTATATTTTTCGTCAATAAAAGACTTATATCATGCCAAACATCAGTTATTTTAAAAAACCATAAATAACGTCTACTTTACTTGACAGTTTTTTTAAACCCTCATTTTAAATAATGAATAATTCAGTTATAAT
>NZ_NGLK01000001.1:652450-1007330 GCF_002141235.1 Enterococcus sp. 3C7_DIV0644
ATTCAGAAAGTATTTTTATACACTTTTCTTGTTATTATAAATTAATTTGGCAAAGCTGAATTCTTTTCTTGGCGCACTTAGGGTTTCCTTTGCGGCTGCTATTTATTTACGTCAATCGTTCCTGTTAAAATTATAAGTTGCCTTTCGCAATGTGACTTTTTTCTTCAATTCTGTTCCCCTTAATATTCAATCGCCCCCCGAAAAACAATAATCATTTAATTTTTATTCCACCACTAAAAACTTATCGTCTCGCCCCCTCTCTGGCTATTCAATTTCCATCAATCTTCTTCGACATGCTGGAAAAAACGTGTTTCTACCTATATATATGCCGATCGTCAGTTGATTTATAGAAAATGCAAAAAATCTCGCATAGACTCAGGTATAGATTTCACCAATCGATGAAATACGTGATTTGTTTTTTCTTCCCTATCTTCTTTAAGATGAATAAGTAAGATTTGCGATTTTGTTCATGAAAGGAGCCACGTCTTGAGAAATTTTCAAATAAATTTTATTACTAACACTGCAACGATTCGATGGCTGAAAATTTTGAGGGCATTCGAGAAAAATTACCAATGTTCGACTCAAGGTTTGGCAAAAATTTCAGGAAGTACCACGCGAACGATCGTTACGGATGTGACGGATCTAAAAGAGTACTTTGGCGATTGTTTATCGATCGACTCTTCTCACAAGGGGTATATTTTTTCGATCAAACATTCAGCTGTTTATTTAACGAAAAAACGTGCGCTGATTGCCAATGAGATTCTCTTCCATATCATCGAAAGTATTTTCCACAATGATCTTTATAGCTCATCTGAATGGGCAGAGAAGTACCATATATCAGAAAGCACTGTTCTTCGCTATTTGCGGAAAGTGCAACCGATTTTTTCTTTCTATCGTTTGGAGATCCAAACCAATCCTATTTGCTTTATTGGTGAGGAGATCAATATTCGCAAGTTTTTCCATGATTTCTATTACGAATCGGAAATTACTGCCCATACGATTTTTCCGCCGATCGCCATCCAAAATATCACTGCTAGCGCTTTTTCTAGATGTTATCAACTTGACCAGCATGCTTGTTCATTTGGTGAATTCAATTATTACCTGTATATCACCTTTGAGCGCCATTGTGCGGGTCAAGGTATCGAGTTGCCTAAGCAAATAAAAAAAATATTTGAGCAATATAATGATTTTCGGCTATTTTCTGAAATCAACGAGGCAATGAGTGAACAATACCAAAAAGAACTTCCCTATGAGGAAGTCCTTTATTTGTTCTTATTGGTGAAAACCCGCCGCTCGATCAGCAACTTGGCGATCGAACATTCCTTTTGTAAAGAGTATAATCATTGGCCTGAAATTAAGCAGCTTGCTGCAGCCTTTGTCAAGGATTGTTTTCCAGATACTCAAGATAGCGCTCGTGATCGGCTCTTAGTAGAATCCTTTTTTACGGTAGCAAAAATCAAGCAATTATTATCCCCCTTATTAAACCATATGATTTCGGATACCGTTCATTTTGTCGAAGAGGCGTATATGGATGATTACCATCTATTTAAAAACTATCTGTTGACGCAACCATTAGCCAGAGAAATTTGGGACAGTATCACACTGGAACACTTAGGAACGAGTCTTACGATGTACGTTACCTCTATTAAATCTTTGTACTGGCAAGCAAAGAAGAATATCGCTTTTTTGTTTGAAGGTCCCTTTTATTTATGCCAATTATTAAAATGCAAATCTGTTCGTTATTTGCGCAGCTCTCGGACATTTTATTTTCCAGACTCCAATGAATTGTCGGCAGGCTATTTGGAAAAAAATCAAATTGACTTGATCGTCACCAACTATACGGAATACATTACCGAATATGCCCAAGACATTGATTATTTGCTATTCAAAACTTTTCCCGATGAGCACGACTGGGAAGCTTTAGAAGAAAAACTGAATGCCAACTTCAATCCTTGATAAATGAAAATCTTGGCTCTTTAATTTATGGGACTGAGGAATCATAACTGATTCTTCAGCCCCATTTTCATTTTAGGTATTTAAAAACATATCGTTCTCTAGTATGATTAGATCACCACAAAATAAATAACTGAGAGAACGATTGTAAGGACTTGTGAGCAATTTAAATCAAAACAGAGCGTATCGTTCGGGTCGGCACTGACACAGCGATACGCTCTCTACTTATGCCTTATTCTATTAAAAGCAAAAAAAGAAGCAGCCACTTCATTCAGTGAGCTGCTTCTTGCTAGTTGATTGATTAATCGAGAATCGTTACTTTTACTTGACGACGTCCCCATTGGATACATTGTGCTACGTTATCAAAGTGAACATCAATGATATTTCCTTTGATCGCGCCACCAGTATCAAGCGCTAGTGCTACGCCATAGCCTTCAACATTGACTAAGGTGCCTAACGGAATCACGCTTGGATCCACGGCAACTGCCATTGGATTTTTACGTAAGTCTGTACCGCTTGCTGTAAAGAAACTGGAGCCAGCTTCTTTATAAGAGTAGGCAGTTGATTCCATCATCAATGTCCGACCACTACTTGTATTGCTGTTGTTGCTATTGTTATTGTTAGTGTTTGTATTGCTTGAGCTGCTATTTGAGCTATTGTTACTGCTTGAAGAGCTGCTCGATGATGAGGTGCTGCTTTCAGTCGTATTGCTGCTCGATGAAGCAGCCGCTTGTGATTCAGAAGCGCTTGAACGTTCGGCAGCTTGGGCTGCTTCTTTTTCTGCTTTTTCTTTCGCTGCTTGTTCTGCCGCTTCTTTGGCTGCTCGTTCTTCTGCTGCTTTTTCAGCAGCTAAGCGAGCTGTTTCAGCTTCTTTGCTTGAAGCGATTTGTGCCAAGGTTGATTCGTTTTCTTTCAATTGGGCTTGTAGATTCGCAATTTTTGAATCCAGTGTTTTGGCTTCTGATTCTAATGCGGTTTGATTTTCTTTCAATGATTGCTGTGTTGACTGTGCTTTTTCTTCTAAAGCTTCTAGCTTTTCTTTTTCAGCTGTTAATGAATCGATCTTTTCTTTTTCCAAGTTTTGTAACATCGTCATCGCATAGGCACGATTGATAAAATCTTGGATGTTTGATGATTCTAACAGTACCGTCCAGTCTCTGGTAGCCCCGCCATTGACTTGGATGTCTTTCATACGTTCCGCAACGACTGCTTCACGCTTTTCAATTGTTTCTTGTGCAGTTTTGATTTCTGCTTTGGTTGTTGCTAATGATTCTTCATTTTCAGCGATTTGAGCTTTTAGCTCTTCTACCTCACTGTATTTCGCATTCACATCAGTCAATGCAATCTGTACTTCCGTACTGATTTCCTGACTTTGCTGCATGACGGCACTTTCTTGCTCTTGCAATGATTCAAGTGACTCAGCCTGCGCAAAGATTGGAGAAACGATTCCTGCCGCAAAGACAGCGACAACGATTGTTCGTAGTTTCTTTGCCTTCAAAAAATTCCCTCACTTCTCACTATGTTTTCCAACATATCCTATTATACAAATTCTTAAGAAGAATTTTATTGCAGGACCTTTACAATTTGTTACAAATTATCGTAATAGTGGGTGTTTTAATCGTCTGTTTCAACTAAAATCAGTCAGAAGTGGGAAGAATCAGCATTGATAAGGGTTTATTTTTTGTAATCTTACCGTAACAAACCTATTTTTTCTTACGGATCGCTTCAATAAATCGAGACAATTCCTGACTGCTTTTTATCTGATTGATTTCTAACTTTTGAAAGTTTTTTAAGAGTCTTCTTTGATGGAAATTCAATCTCGGTAGATTCTGTTTTAATACGCGCCATTCTTCTGGAAACGCTGCGAAGCGCCCTTGCCAATCGTTTTTATATTGCTCAATATTTTCAGCCAATTCTTTTTTGTGCTGTTCAAAGGCTTGATTGACCTGTTGCACCGCTTTCTGAAAGGCAACCAAGTTAGCTAGGGTATAGCCCATATCAAAAGAGAGAACCATTAATAAGAAAACTGGCAATACGAATCCTACGCGAGCACTCAATGTTTGAACAATCTCCAGCATTTGCGGATGAACAAATCGAACAATGAGCACACAGCACACGCCCCAAAAAAGAGAAATCGGCAATGCCACCCGTCCATTGATATTTAATGGGACTTCTTTATAATCCCACCATGAGGCATGAAAAAAACGCTCAAGTAAATAACTTGTCACATATTCAAGCACGGTAACCAACAACGCTGCCGCAAAGAACAGTGGAATCACTTGCTCATGCAATGGCCGCAATAAATAGACAACGCCAAGAATCCCAAAGCCGTAGATGGGTGTGATGGGACCAACAAGGAAGCCCCGATAAACAAAGTGCTTGGCTTTTAGTGAGCAATAAATGGTTTCCCAAAGCCAACCGATAAATGAGTACAAGAAAAATAATAAAATGATCCGTTCAAATTGAACCATACCTATCCGCTCCTTTTCAAACTGTCACAATGATCTGTGCAATCGTACTTGTCATCACAATCATACCACAAATCAATCAGTCTTATTTTGAATCAGTGCAGTAGCTTATTCCCTGTTTGAACGTTCTTTTTTCGTTGCTTATTGATCACCAAAAATAATTGATGGGTGCACTTGTTCTTTCAAACTATAGCCACATAGTTCTTTGTTGAAGGTAAAATGATCTTGTTCCACATTTGCAATGATCTCATCTTCGGAAAATCCGTGAAAATCGTAGTCATTGATGTAACTGCGAAGTAATACTAATTTTGCATCGATCAAGAGAACTCTTTGGATATCCATCCAAAAAGCCATGTCTTTGTTTTTCAATATTTTTTTCAATTCTGCTTCCTGTGCTAACCAGTACGCATAGACTGATGGCATTTCACCTTTAATGGTTTCAGCAGATAATCCTTCTCTCATTTTTACTAGATACTCATTTACTGATTGATAAAACAATTTCCTTCCCCCTAGTTCCATTATTTTTAAACGTAGATCTTATGTTTCTTCTATTCCTCGCCGCTTTGAGCTATCTTTCTCTATCCGGCTGTCGCTGATGTCGCCCTACTTTTTGTATCGAAAGAAGCCATAGTATTTCGCAACAAAATTCTGACAATTATTCAAAACAAATAGATAAATAAAAAACACACAATTTTTAACTTCACTATTCTTTTAATGCTTCCTTTCTTTTCTAAAGCATAGCAAAAGTCGCCCCGTATTTATAATCAACTTTTGCATCAATCTAAGAAAAAAGTGAAAATAAGCGGTAACAGTCAGTTATTTCGGCTTCATTTTTTTAAATTTATTATTTAACAATCCTTTATTTTTTTCTTTTCATGCAGTAACTGAGAATATTTTATTGCGTTATTTCCTTTCCTATTATACGATTAACTAAATAATGTTGGTTATTTGAAAATAGAAAACAAAGGGGAACGTGAGAATAATGAGAAAAAGTGTTGTTTTTAGTTTATTGGGGTTCACACTTCTTTTTGCTGGCTGTACGCCAAAAGAGGAGAAACCAGCTTCAGAAAGCACGGAAAATGCAAGCGCTACAAGCTTATCTATGACTTCGTCAACAGAAGTCGCGCAAGAATCGACGGGCTCTTCCAGCGAAGCGGCTTTACCGAGTTCGGAACAAACCATCACAGGCGTGAGTGGAACAAACTATACCATCGATTTGCCTAGTAATTGGCAAGAGGTACCCGATTTCACTTCATTGAATCCTGACAATGATTTCATGTTGTCAGATGCGTTAGAAACGAAATACTTAGCTGCAGTCGTTGAATCGAAACAAGATTTTGCCGATTTAGAAACTTATCTCGGATTGGTTCAAGAAAATTTGGCAACAAGCTTCGATACGACCGCCACCTTTTTACCAATTCCTGACACGAAGGCCTATTTCGTTGATTTCCCAGCGACAGTTGAAGGGCTAAATATCCACTATATTTATTATGTACTTGAAACCGACAATAATTATGTTCAGTTGTATGGTTGGACGTTAGAAAGCTTATACGACTCTTCAAAAGACGAGCTAACAGCGATCATGAACAGCTTCAAAGAAGAATAAACAAAACATCTGGACCCATTTTGGCAAATAGCCGCAAAAATGGTTCCAGATGTTTTTTCATTTTATCTACGGACTACAAGACGCTGTCCTACAAGAATCAATGAGCCAGAAAGATTATTCCACTGCATCAACTGATTCACAGTCACACTGTAGCGTTGCGAAATGCCCCATAGAGTGTCTCCCGAACGTACGGTATAGGTGGTGCTGTTTGATGAGGAAGTGTTCGTTTCTTGAACATACGCTGCACTTACCCAGCCACGCCCTTCAATTCGATACCAGACGTTGTTGCCATTCACACTGGTTCCGGTCTTTTGCGCAACCGCGCGAAAAGAGGAGTTGTTTAACAAAGAACCAACTATTCTGGCACTGGTAGACGCATCAGAGCGAATATTCAATGTTGCGGTTGTACGAAACTCTTTGTTGATGCTTTGCTCAGAGCTATTACTTCCAGCGTTCACTTCTGTCACGTACGTAGCACTCACCCAGCCGCGTCCTTGAATTCGATACCACACATTGTTTCCGTTGACACTCGATCCCGTCTTTTGAGCGACTGCTCGAAATGTCGCATTACTTGCCAAGGAGCCAACAACAGAAGCGCTAGTCGATGCATCTGAACGGATGTTCAAGGCAGCAGTTGTGCGGAACTCTTTGTTGATGCTTTGTTCGGCATTGTTGTTATTGTTGTTGTTACCATTATTATTGTTGTTATCATTCCCGCCCGTATTCGATGAGATCTCCGTCACGTGAGCAGCACTTACCCAGCCACGTCCTTGAATTCGATACCACGTCGTATTGCCGTTCACACTGGTACCAGTTTTTTGCGCTACTGCTTCAAATGTTGCATTGGCAGCCAATGAACCAACGATCGAGGCGCTAGTGGAAGCATCCGAACGGATATTGAGTGCTGCATTTGTTCTGAATTGCTTATTGATCGCCTGCTCAGAATTGTTATTGTTGTTATCATTTGAACCGCCACCACTTGATGTATCGTACTGGGTCAAATTGTGCGTTTCAATCAAGTTGTTTAGCTTACTTGCATAAGAAGTATCGGTGGCATAACGTCCTTGCAGCCATTGAGTCGCGTCACGATAAGAATTTGTATTAGACTTCCATGCCCCATGGTAGAAGAAAACACCCGGCGAAAATGAGGTAGTTCTCAAAACATGCGCATTGTCTTGAAAAGATTCTTTTAATGAGGGGTATTTACGAAACCTAGCAATAATCGGATAGAGATTGCCATTCCCGTCATCTTCCATGGTTTGCATCTCTACAAATTGTCCATTGTAAGATCCCTTGATACCAAACATATTATTTGCAAGAGTGGTCAGCGTGGATTGCCCCCAACCCGATTCTAAGATCGCTTGGGCAATCATGACCGAAGCGTAGAGGTCATTTGCCCCGGCAACTTCTTGTGCCATTGGTCCTACTTGCTGAATAAATGCTTGCTGATTGTTGGAACGTGCCATTGGATTGTTATAGTTGGGCATGACCTTCGTTTCAATGGCGATCCGCTCTTCTTCTGACAGAACAGGAATATCACTATCGGTTTCTGCTTCATTCTGTTCAGAAGCATCATCTGCTGGTGCATTTTCGGGTACCTCTTGGATGTCTACTCCATCCGCACTTTCAGCTTCTGATGGATCGGTACTATCTTGAGTTGCTGGTGATCCCTCGTTCACTTCTTGATCTTCTACAATGCTCACTGAATCATGCGTCGATGTGTCTTGGGTTGACTCTGCTGTTTCAACTACTTGAACACCATTTTGGGCTTCTGCTGACTCGAGTGTATCTGCTAAAACATTCATCGGCAAAATATTCACCGTACTAACAAGTGCAGCGGTTGCCGCCGCACTTTTACGGTAAAGAAGCCCTCTTTTTTGTTTCTTCGCACGATAACGAAGTTGTTTTCTTTCTTCCATTTGTCTCTCCTTAAAACTACAGCTAGCTACTTCTTACATTCTTACTGCAAAGCTAGGTGTAAAATGAGCGGTGCTGCCAACAGAAACATTTTGTCCTGGGCGTGGTGCATGAATGTATTGTCCGCCACCTAAAGCAATGGCTACATGATAGGTGCTACCTGATGAACCCCAGAATAAAAGATCTCCTGGTTGTGCTTGGCTAACGGAAATCACTGTACCGGCTGTTTCTTGTGGCACCGTCCATCCACCAATATCTCTCCCTGTTACTTGTAAAAAGACATAGCGAGTAAACCCAGAACAGTCAAAGCTGTCCGGTCCTTTGGCACCCCACACATAGGGTTTTCCGATATGCTTATAGGCTTCTGCCACGATTGCAGCACCATTTGTTGATGCCGGTGCAGAAGGTGCTGGCGGCGTCACGATCGGTGCAGGTGACGGAGCAGGCGTTGGCGCCGGTGTTGGTGTAACTGGCGTTGGTGCAGGAACTGCAGGTGCACTGTCCGCTGGCGTCTCAGGTGCTGCAGGTGTCACTGGTGTTTCTGGCTCATGAATTTCTGGTGTATCTACTGGTGTTTCCTCTGGAACCTCTGGTGTTTCAACCGGTTCAGATTCTTGCGTTTCCTCTGGTTGCGTTTCTGCTGGTGCTTCTGGCTCTTCCACTGGCGCTGGGCTCTCTGTTTCTGCGTCAGGTTCTGTGCTCTCTACTTGAACAGCTGCTTCATTAAAGGCTGCTTCTTCCGCTGCAGCTTGTTCTGCCTGCTGTTGCGCCGCTTGTTCCGCTTGGGCTTGTAAAGCAGCTACTCGGGCAGCTTCTTCACGAATTCTTGCTTGCTCCGCTTCATAGGCTTCTTTTTCCGCACGCAGCTGTTCTTTTTCTTCTTCTTTCGTTGCTTCTTCGTAGGCTAAATTACTAACTAAGACATTTAATTCTGCTTGGCTTGCTTCCAAAACACCTTTTTGTGCTTCCAGATGGCTCTGTGCTGCTTGCAATTCTGCCACTTTTTCTTGTGATTCCGCACGCTTTTGTTCAACAGCTTGTTGGTCGGCTTTTTGCTGTTCGATCACTTCATTATTCGCTCGAATAATCGTCGTCATCGCATGCAAACGACCGACTAGATCACTGACAGAGTCCGCCTCTAGTACCGCTGTTAGAAAATGGTCGCCTTTTCCATTAACTTGTGTTTCTCTGGCTTGCTTTTCAATGTTTTCTGAGCGTTTGGCAATGCGCTCTTCTAACTGACTGATTTCCTGATCCAATCCTTCGATCGCTTGCAACAAATCACTTTGCTGCGCTAAAATGATTGCTGCTTCTTGATTTAACGAATCAATTTCTGCAGACAATCCATCAATTTCCCCTTGTACGCTTTGACGTTGCTGTCTCAACTGATCAATTTCGTTATTTTTTTGTTCGATCAATTGATCGTGATTCGTAGCAAAAACGGTCACAGGTCCGCCGAATGATGACAATACAATGCCGCACATACACACTGTTGCAAAGATTTTCTTCTTCATCTGATCCTCCAAATTCAATTTTAAAACTTTTTTTTCATTTATTTGACCATTTTCATTTTACCATAGTTCAGCAACAAACCCAATCCGTAAGCGATTTACATTTTAGTTACATAAATAAGCTCTGTTTTTTTATTACATGTTCCCCACTCCTATCCCACCGACACGCCGAGTGAATCCCTATGTATCAACTGTTCAAGAAAACTTCATAGAAAAAGTCCTTTTTCTTAAGAAAAAATAAATAATGTTGTAGATTTCACTTTTATTACATTAATTTTCTGCAAAATATGCTTGATTCACAAAGTTATAAACAGACGAAAAAAGCTCCTTCCTAGTGTTTTCTAGAAAAGAGCGAGTTTTTTTGTCTGTGTTATTCACGATAAGGGAGTAGTTGTCTCATTACGGCGATTTGGTCATCAATGGTCTGTTCTGTGATGTGACCGGTCAGAGCCAAAATCCCTAATCCTTCAATCACGAACATATAGTTTTCTGCAATCACTGCCAAGTTTTCATCTTTTAATACACCTTGCTGAACGCCCACTTGAAAAATCTCATGGATCGTCCGTTTCGTCTCAGCGAGTTGAGCTTGCTGCAGTGAACTGGAGGCTTCGGTTTTATGCGTATAGTAATACTCGTAGACGGCTCGCAGCATACCGTCAGAAATGCTGTGGAGTAGACGCTTGCGATGGTCGGAAAAATATTTGTTTAAAATCGTTTCAAAGGGTACTTGCTCCATGATCATCTCTCGTACATCATCAAATTTTCGTTTGGAACGCTGCTCTAACACTGCCAAAAAAATCTCATCCACCGAACGAAAGTACAAATAAATGCCACCGCGACTAATGCCGCACTCTTCGATAATGTCCTTCATTGTCGCATCAATCAAACCTTTCTTACTAAAGACGACTTTGGCACTTTCAAGAATCAAATCACGCTTTTGTTGTTTTTTCTTTTCCGCTGTAGTCAATTCGCTCTGCTGCTTCTTCGCCATTTTTTTGGCTCCTTTCATCACATTATTAATGACACTCGTGTCATTTTGTTGTATAATCAACCTAACTTAAAAATGACACGAGTGTCATTATAAAAAAAGGAGTTTTTACAATGAATACAAAAAGCAAAACCTATCGCCTTGTCATTCGTGCCATTTTGACTGCTATTATTATTTTACAGACGATGGTACCTTTCCTTGGATTTATTCCGATCGGTATCACTAGTTTAACGATCATCCATATCACGGTGATCGTCGCTGCCATCGTTTTAGGGACAAAAGACGGGATGTTCATCGGCTTAGTCTGGGGTGTTTTTACCATGATCCGTGCGTTTACTTCTCCGACAACGCCCTTGGACATTGCCGTTTTCACCAACCCAATCATCTCGGTGGTTCCCCGTGTGTTGGTTGGCTTAGTGGCTGGTCTCTTGTTTACGATCATTTACAAAAAGACCAAAAAAGTCGTCGCTGCTTCGATTGTTGCAGCAATCTTTGGGACCATCACCAATACAGTTTTGGTCTTAACCCTAATGGGAACCTTATATACTGGCTTAGTTGCCAATACCTATGGTGTCGATGCTTCGGCTTTATTCGTGACCCTCGGTGGAATTGCTATAACGAATGGAATCTCTGAGGTGATCACAGCTGCGATCTTAACACCCATTCTAGTAAAAGCCTTATTTGCGGCAACCAGTTTACGTCCAGAAAATCGTTAGTCCCTTCTCTTATCCTATCATTTTTTTCACGTTCTGAGTACTCTTTGCCAAAACATTAAAAGCCCCCGATTTAAGAAAGCTTCTATTGTATAGAAAGGCTTTCTTAGATTAGGGGGCTTCTTCTTTTATTGGTTAAAAAAAGGTGGACAGCAAGGCAAGGATCGCTAGACCGCCTTGGGTCAAAATAATTTTCTTGTCGCTAGTCACACTGCCATATGCAGCTACTAAGATAATGTAGATCAGCAACAAGCGACTGATTTCCAATGGTGCTGAAGCAAAGGTAATACTATACAGTAACCCCAAACTAATGAGTCCATTGTAAACCCCTTGGTTTTTGAACAAGGTCACAACGATCGGTCGTTCAAGTTCTGCTTTCGTCACGTTGAAGACCCGCGCCGTTGCTTTGGACGTAGTGGCAAATGTTTCTAAATAGAGAATATAGAAAAACTCTAAGGCAACCAGTACAATTAAAATCGTCGATAAAATCGTCATCTTTATTCTCCTTGTTGAGCGACAATGATCTCGCTCGGTTTGGCTGCGAAGTCAGGCATTTGCTGGAATAATTGTTGCAGCAGCGGGTTTTGATTGTGGGCGGTGATCGCTTCTTGATTCGCCCATTTTTCGACCATGACAAACCGATTGTCCTCTTCCAATGATTCATAGAGATGATAGCCGTGGCAGCCATCCTCAGTTCTTGCCGATGCTATTAATGGGGTAACAGCGGCTAAAAAATCTGCCCGCTTTTCTTCTTTGATGTAAAACGTTGCATTGATGATTTCCATCGTTTTCCCTCCTCTTATAGAAATGTCGTAATTTGTTCTGCGTCTAACCGAACGGATTCATAGCCTAATTCTTTGGCTTTTCCGACTGAAAGGATCATGACAGGAACATAACGTTCTTTGTCTAAGCCAAAAGCTTCTGCTAATTGATCTGCTTCAAAGCCGCCGATTGGGTTGGTTTCATAGCCATGTGCCCGCGCAACTAACATAAATTGCATCGCTGCTAAACTAGCGTCGATCTTCACCACATCATTCATTTGTTCTTTTGTAAGATTTTCGTAATGAGGAATGATCGCTGCTAATTGTTGGTCACGTACTTCCGCTGGCATTTTGCCTTCTGCTACTGCTTTGTTATAAATTTCTTCTCCTAGTTCATGACAAAGCATATCGCCAAAAATCAAGACCATTGCAGAAGATGTATCATTTTGTCGGACGTTGAAACGAATCAACGGTTTCAATTTTGCTTTTTGCTCATCGCTTTCCACAACGACAAAGCGCCAAGGCTGCATATTGACTGAGGAAGGTGCTGTCGTTGACTCTTGGATCATGGTCAACATTTCTTCATGGGGGATTTTGTAGGTTTCATCATAGACACGGACCGATTTTCGGCCAAAGGTGATCTCTGAAAAATTGTTATTGCTGTATTCTGTCATGGGTTTGCCTTCTTTCATGGAACTAATTTCATAAGTAATGTTAGAAGCTGTGCTTCTTCTTCTTCGGTCAAATTGATGCCTAACGACTCCTCAGAGCTGGCATGCTTTGAAGCACAACTAGCCAAATCGGCTTGTGCTTTCGGTGTCAAAGAAACAAAAATCTCGCGGTTATTGTCTTTGTTTCGTTCCCGTGTCACAAATTGTTTTTCTTCGAGAATCTTCAAATGCCGAGTGACCGCTGCACTATCGATCTTCAATTCATTCTGTACTTGATTTTGGGTACAGCGTCCTTGCTCATTCAAAAACTGCAGCAACTGATAACGGGTCAGACTAAAGCCAGTCTCTTTTTCAAAGATTGCCGTTAATTCTTGATTCACGATTTTCATCCGATAGAGCAATCCGCTTAGCTCACGTAAATTCATTGCATAAACCGCTCCTTTCATCATTGACTTGTCAACTGTTGACTAGTCAAGTATAAATCATTTTCTTTTGCTTGTAAAGAGTAAGCAAAAAAGACCCGCAGCTAGGCGAACTTCATCAAGGATCGAATCAAGAATCCTTTGGCGAAGTTGCGCCATTAGGCTGCGGGTCTTCGTTACTCCGGTATTGAGAAAATACTGGATAATTTATTTTATTTTAATTGGAAGAGTTTCTTCAAGCCCATCACAATCAGTGTAGAGATCGCTGCAGCAGCGAAGATGATCCCCCACGTGCCGGCTTGAATTGGCATCGTGTCTAATAGCTCATTCATAAACGGTACATAGACTGCTGAAAGCTGCAAACCTACGGAAAGGAGCAATGCCCCCATCAACGGTTTGTTTTTCAAGAGAGTTTTGTCTAAGCCAAAACCGCTGCTCTTACGAACGTTGAAAATATGCATCAATTGTGCTACTGCCATAAAGGTAAAGGTCGCTGTTTGTGCATAAAGCAACTCGTGATCCGTCAACATCAAGAAATTGAAGAAGCCAAACGCCACCAAACCAATCACAACACCACTTAAAATGATGCGTCCTAAGAAGCGTTTGTTGACGAGGCCATCAGCTTTCGACCGTGGCTGACGTTTCATGATATCGTCTTCTGCTGGTTCAAAGGCTAACGCCATTGCTGGCGCAATATCGATGACTAGATTCAAGAAAAGGATATGCAACGGTTGGATCGGCATTGGCATCAAGAAGATGACACTTAAAAAGATCGTCACGATCTCAACCATATTACATGAGAACAAGAAAGAAACATATTTTTTGATGTTGTCAAAAATGATGCGTCCTTCTTTGATGGCATCGACGATTGTTCCAAAACGGTCATCCGTTAAAATCATATCGGAAGATTCTTTGGCTACTTCTGTCCCACGAATCCCCATGGCGATCCCGATATCGGCGCCGTTGAGTGCCGGCGCATCGTTAACGCCATCGCCGGTCATTGAAACGATATCGCCTTCTTCACGCAAGGCTTCCACAAGTTGTAATTTATTTTTTGGAGAGACTCGAGCAAAGACAGCGACTTCTTCGATTTTTTCGTTAAAGCCTTCTTGACCTGCCAATTCATCGATCTCTCGACCTGTCATGGTTTTCTCATGATCTATTAAACCAATTTCTTTGGCGATCATTGATGCGGTCTTCGGATGGTCCCCCGTGATCATCTTCACTCGGATCCCCGCTTCTTGGGCGACCTTCACTGCCTCTTTGACATCTGTTCGGGGCGGATCGACGATGCCCGCAAAGCCTTGGATCTTGATTTCCTGTAATGCTGCTTTCAGTTCTGCTTCGTCCGTCCCAACTTGATAATCCTTGATGCAACCGACAGCGATCACCCGCTGCCCATGACTGGCTAACGTGTCATTGTATTCATGAAGTTGTTCTTTTTCTGTGGCATCAGCATCAGCTAAATCAATTAAGACATCTGGTGCCCCTTTGATGATCAATGTCCGTTGCTCTCCTTCATACACGGTCACCATGTATTTGTTGTCGGAATCAAAGGGCATTTCTGCGATTTTCTTCAGCCCGCTGTCCTGCTCTTTTTGCCGATCGATGCCGATCTTTTGACCTAAAACGACAAACGCCCCATCCGTTGGATCACCGAGGATCTCGTATTGCCCTTCGTTTTCACGTAAAGTGGCGGTGGTACATAAAGCGCCATTTGCAACCATCCCTTGCAGTGCATCATGATTGGTTGCGTCGATCTCGGAATTATCATCCGAGTCTGCCTTATAGAATTTTCCGTTGGGTTCATACCCATTTCCTGTCACTTTGAACATTTCCCCAGAACCTAAAATGATCTCGGCAACCGTCATTTGGTTTTCTGTCAGCGTCCCCGTTTTGTCACTGGCAATGATACTGGTGGCGCCAAGAGTCTCTACGGCTGATAACGTTTTGACGAGTGCTTTGTGCTCGGCCATCGTCCGCATGCCTCGAGACAATGTGATTGTCGAAACGGCTGGCATTGCTTCAGGTATCGCTGCGACCGCTAAAATAATCGAGATATGGATCATTTCGACAAATGGCTGATTCGTCAAAATACCTGCGACCAAAACTGCCACCGCAGCAAAGAGCGCTGCAATAATGATTGCTTTTCCTAGCTTGTCCAATTCGATATCTAACGGCGTTTGACGTTTTTTGTCACCCGTCAGCATGTCACTGATTTTTCCAACCTCGGTCTTCATGCCGGTTTCTGTCACTACTGCATAGGCATTTCCTCGAGTTGCCGCAGTTCCTGCGAAAACGACATTGCGGCGATCGCCTAATGGAACATCTTCTTCATAAGTTTCTCGTGCATCTTTTTCAACAGCTTCTGACTCACCGGTCAGCGCTGATTCGATGCAGGCAAAGTTGCTCGTTTCAAGTAAGCGAGCATCTGCCGCAATAGCATCCCCTTCTTCCAGAACGAGAATATCGCCTGGAACGATTTTTGCCGACTCGATCTCCATTACTTCTCCATCACGAATCACTTTTGCGGTAGTGTAAATCATGCTTTGAAGTGAATCAATTGATTTTTGTGCTCGTAATTCTGTAATGAAACCGGTCATTACAGCAATCACCACGGCAATCAATACTGCAATTCCTTCAACCGTTTCCCCCATCGCAAAAGAGAGTAACGCAGCTGCTAGCAAGAGATAAACAATCAAGTTGTTCAAGTTATGCCACAGCAATTCCCATACAGAAAGGGATTCTTGTTGCTGGATCGTGTTTTCTCCGTATTTTTCTAAGCGTTTGTCGGCTTCTTTCCCGCTTAGGCCTTGCTTGCGGTCACTTTCAAAATGTTTCAAGGTCTCTTCAGTCTTTTGCTGGTAAAATTTTTCCATCAAATTCCTCCTTTTAATTGTAAACTTCTTGCCGAGGGTTTCCACGTTTCTGAAGGGATAAAGCGGTACAGATACCTTGCACAGTCATTTTTTGATTTTTAATCGGTTCAGGCAATTGCTGATTGAAGGGAATATAACCAATAAGAAAAGCAAGCGCAGATTGACTGGCTGAGGGAAAAGGTATGTGTGATGAGCATCGATCATTTTGCGAGCAATGAAGTCGCTGCTTTTAGTCATCGCAAGTGATCTTTCTATGTACGTACTTTGTGAAAAAACCATTCGGCCTATTTCTAACCTATCATGGATGAAGATGTTCGCAAAGGATTTTGCTTCACAAGTAAAGTAAAAAAACAGTCGTGACAAAATTAGCACCTCAGCTTTTGGTGTCGATTTGACAGCGTGCCAGTAATGGCAAACAGGCATTCGTTTCGGCGTTTTCTTAATAACCTGAGCTTTCGCTATGTTGTGATTTACAATGTTACAACTCTAGCAAAAAAATAACTTTAAAAAGAGAACGCTCACTGTCCTTACTTTATTTTAACAAAAAAACACAAACTTTTGAACAAAAAAAATGTTTACTGCTAAAAAAATAGATAAATCGCTGCATCTTTCCGCTTACAATCTAATTCCTGATCGTCAAAAAAGCCTAAAGTTAAAACAAGCCATTGATCCTTTGTGTTCATTCAACACGAGCTCACCACTACCCAAAACAAGCATTCCTGGGTTGAATTGTGAATCACCAACCGAAGAATGCTTCGTATTTATTCTACTTTATGAGGGAACTTCCTCACTCTCGATATAGCAATAGACCCGCAGTTCAGGCAAAGCCTGTTTTATTTGCTGCTCAATGGTATCAATAAACGTGCTTGGTTCTTCATCCGGCGCTAGTTTCAAGCTAAGGTCGGCGACGATCAAAAGTTCCTCTGGGCTTAGATGGAGGGTTCGTAAATCTTTGATTTGAATGATGGCAGGGTTGGCTAAAATTTGTTTGATCGCCATTAAATCTGATGCGGATGCCCCTTCGCCAATCAAAAGGCTATAAAATTCTTTGGCTAAAAAGACAGCAGCAGCTATCAACAACAATCCACCTAAAATGCCCCCGAGGGAATCAAATACCGGATTGCCTGTCAAAGCAGTCAATGAGATTCCTGCGATGGCGATCGTCACACTACCTAAGGCAAACAAATTTTCCGTGAAGCCTAAAAGCAGATCGGAATCGCGGCTTTCTTTTAAGAAACGGACGAGGGGCTGGTTTTGCTTGTTTTGTTCTTTGACTTCTTGCCATCCCTCTTGTACAGCCGTCACTTCAATAAACAAACTGACAAATAAGATCGCTGCCACCAGCTGGAGCTGTTCCACTTCGTGGGTTGGGTCTAGTAGATCACGGCTGGCTTCAACAACCGCTAAAATCCCACCGCCTAAAAAAACTGTCATGGCAACTACGGTACTAAAAAAATAGGTCGCTCGTCCTTCACCAAACTGATGCAGTTCACTGCGTCCTCGCTGTGCTCGGTTTTCACCGATGGCTAGAAGTCCTTGATTGATGCAATCGATCATACTGTGAATACTTTCGTTCATTAAAACTGCACTGCCGCTAAGGAAGTACCCGATGGCTTTCATGAGCAACCCTAATACATGGGTCAACAAGACGATTCTTCGGGCTTTTTGTTCTTGCTGTTTTTCCATCATGGTTCCTCCCCCAGTGTATGACTTGCTGCAACAAGTTGTCTCTTTTCTTAAGAATAGCACTGCACTTCTGAGATGCAAACGAAAGCGGCTTGAGAGACTGAACTTGTTTTCAATCGATTTTTAAAGGTCTGAGGGTATAAAAAAAGTCAGGAATGTTCCTGACTTTTTTCTCTTGATTAGTAGCCGGTTCCGTCATCAACGACATCCGAGCCGTATCCGTCACCAGTTCCTGCACCTGTCTCGTTTCCAACACCGGTTTGTGTTTCTGTATTGGCATCTGCTTGCGAATCTGCTGGTGCTTGACCTAAGGCTTTCAGCATATCATTACGGATTTCATTGTAAGAATAGTCTTGAATATATACGATCGATTGTCCATCATAAGATTCCCCATCGTACCATTCAAAGGTATGTTTTTGAATATCGAACCCAGACAACATATTGCCCGCTAAAGATACTAAGTCTTCAAACTTAAAGTTTGTATTCACATCTTCGCTGACAGAATCTAAAATTTCTTGGTACTTGGTGACATTATTGATTTTCAAAGCTTGGTGGATCGCTGCTTCAATAACTTCTTGCTGACGGTTTCCTCGATCCACATCAGTATCCATTTTCCGGATACGGGCAAAAATCAAGGCTTGTTCACCGTTCAACAATTGACGTCCTTCTGGAATCAACGTTTCTCCCGTGTTGTCTGAAGTATATTTCTTGTTGATGTCGTAAGGCACATCAACAGTGATTCCGCCAATCGCATCGATTATTTTTTCAAAACTTGTAAAATTGATGTTTACGTAATAGTCAATTGGCAATTGCAGGTAGTTTTGGACTGTTTCAATCGTTGCGTCTTCCTCACCAATCGTGAATGCACTATTGATCTTGGCTGTAGTAGCAATTGTCCCAGTTCCTGTTCCATCATAAATATTGGTCCAAATATCTCTAGGGAGACTAACCATATCGATTTTCTTGTTTTCGCCATCATATACCATGTAAATCAAACTGTCGGTACGGGCACTGTCCAAATGTTCTGTCTTTTCACGTTCCGCGTCATTATCGACACCCATCAGCAAGATCCCAAACTTTGAATTAACATCAGAAGCTTTCAATGAGTTGTCTTCTTTACTTTTATTGGAACTGATTACAGCGGATTCTTTAAACATTTTATCCACTGAATTTTTTGCTGCATAATACGTATAGCCGGCAAATAAAACGATGCCTGCAATGGCGAAAAGAAAGATTCCTCCAATAATCACGCGTTTGTTGCGCGCTTTGTGGGCTCTTTGCTGTTTATATCTCGTCTTTCTATCCATAGTGCCTCCTTCATTTCTCCTGAATTGCTCTCCCCGATTGTACCAGAATTTTTGCGATCCGCCTATTTTTTTAAGAAGTTTTATTCTTTTTCTGTGAAGTCCTTTAAACATTCCTTAAAAATAATTCTGATGATGAAAGAAAGCTGGATAATTAGTCAACTTCTATGGATATTTTATTAAAAAACGATTTTTTTCATTCACCCTTTTTTGATGGATCAACTTCTTTTTCGACAGTAAGCTGAATAATTACACCAAATGGATCGCGAACACTTGCATAAAAAAACGCAAACGGATTTTCACTAGGTGCCTGGATCACCTGACTGCCCTTTTCCACTAGTCGTTGATAAAGCTTTTGAGCTGTTTTGGTGTCGTCTATCGTCAAACTCAAGGATAAGTGATTCCCTGCTTTAATGGGCTCCCCTTCGATCAATGGATTGTCAGCCAGCTGCAACTGGAAATCTCCGATTTGTAGGATGGAATGAGAAAGATACTGTTCTTGACCTGCAAGAATCTCCAGTGTTGGATCAAGTTTTTCTTGATATTCTTGGTTGGTGATGGCGAATAAGAGGGTCGCGTCTAATGTTTCCTGATAAAAGTGGATGGCTTCTTGGGCTTTGCCGTCTAAGGTTAAAAATAAAGCGATTTTTGGTTCGATCATTTGTTGGTTCCTCCTTTTCTTGTTACCATAAGTGTAACTGTGAATATTGCCAAAACTTGGCACCATTGGAGAAAGAAATGAAAAAATCAGAACGTTTAACTCAGGAGCTATTGTATTTACAAGGAAAAACCACTTTTCATCTAGCTGATTTGATGAAAACCTTTGCGATTTCAAAACGCACAGCCGTCCGCGATGTCCAATCGTTGGAAGAGCTGGGCTTGCCTCTCGTGGTAGAAACCGGTCGTTATGGCGGCTATCAGATCTTAAAAAATCAACTGACCCCCTTGTACTTTGACAAAAATGAACGTTATACCCTTTTCTTTGCTTTACAGCTCTTACAAAAATTATCCGATTCTCCTTTTGATCGGAGCTATCAAGGGCTGCGGCGAAAACTTTTGCAGTCTTTTTATCAAGGAGATACCGACTGGTTAGAAAAAATGGAGACGGCGGTTTCATTTCAAGGGGTGCCTCAATTGACGAGTGCACCGATCCTCTCAGCGCTTTTTTCAGCGATCGTACAAGAACAGGTCATCCAATTTACCTATCAGCGTTATCAAAAAACGAAAAAGACCGTACAACCCTATCAGCTGGATTTTCGTGCTGGTTACTGGTATTGTTTGGCCTTTGATTGTCAAAAGCAGGCCTTTCGCCGCTATCGCTGTGATGCAATTCAGGGACTTGCTCCGACTGAAAAAACAGGCTATACCTTGCAGCAGTTAGCTGAAAAACAGCTGCAGCAACAAGTGTTGACACAAACACTGGGCTATCACATCCGCTTTGATCTATCGGCAAAGGAACGCTTGTGGCAAGAAAAATATCCTGATATGGCAGTGGTGGAACGTCCTAGTGATCTTTGCTTAGAAGGACACATTGCCGACAATGAGCTTGATTTTCTAGCTGACTTTCTCTTGCAATTTGGGCCAACCATCAAAGAAATCGAACCGTTAGCCCTCAAACAGGCGTATACTGAAAAAGTTCGGCGGATGCTGCAGCCATTTACAACTGACTAAGCGTCTTCACGCTGTTCGATGATGGTTGACACTCTGCCTAAAACGATTCTTACTTATAAGGAGTTTTCTACCCATGTTTCTTTTAAATAAAAAAACCTTCCAAGCGTTGGCAGCCCCCTATTTGACGGAAGGAGCTGTGATCGGCTATGCAAAATGGCAGTCCTTCAATGCCATCACCAGCCGTACCCTGCTCGTCTTAGATGATCAGCAATTGACGATTTTGGCATTGAATCTTTTCTCGACAAAAGTCCTGCAGCACAAAATCGTGCCGCTTGCTGAGTTAACAAAAGAGCACAAAGATCCGGTGGTGGGCATGCTGGTTCCTATTCGTTTTATTTATAGAGGGGAAACCTACCGTTTTCAAATGCAGCGAGTGATCTTGCCTTTAGGCGATTGGCAAAAAACCTTTCTTGCCCGCTGGCAGGCGCGGTAAATGGGTAGCAACTGGCAAGTTCTAATTGTAAAAGAAAGAATTTTCATGAAATTTACACTCTTTTACAAGAAAGTTGTTGTATTTTTCTGATAATGTTTTCGGCTATTTCGTTCTATGGTAAGATGTCCCTAAAGAAATGGAGGCTGTCTATGGTATGTATGGAAAGTGAACGGTTAACGATCCGTCCGTTTCAAGAAAGTGATTTTGCCGATACCTTTGCTATTTATCAGCAAGCGGAAGTTTGCCGTTTCTTACTTCATGAGCCTTGGCAGACAGAAACGGCAGCGGCGTCTTTTGCCAAAAAATGTCAACAGCACACTTTGACGGACCAAGCAGGTCTTTCTTTGGCGGTACTACACGATCAAACGGTCATCGGCGATTTGTCGGTGTGGTCTACTGGTCAGCCGTCTTCCGTTGAAATCGGCTATGCCTTCCATCCGTCATTTGGCGGACAAGGGTTTGCTCAAGAAGCCTTGAAAGAGTTGTTGGACTGGTTGTTTGCCAGTCAGAAGATCCATCGGGTCCAAGCGACGCTAGATGCCCGCAATCAGGCCTCAGCCAAGCTTTGCCAACGGATTGGATTGCGCCAAGAAGCACATTTTATCCAAGACTGGTGGAACAAGGGGGAATGGACCGATAGTTTGGTTTTTGCCTGTTTAGTCAGTGAACATCTTGCTGAAGTTCACTCATAAGCTCATGAGGATGAACAAGTCCGCTCATCCGCAATAATTTAGGAGGTTTTTTATGATAAGCTTGTTACGCTACGCCAAGGATTATCGCAAACAGATTATTCTTGGTCCGTTTTTCAAATTTTTAGAAGCGGTGTTTGAATTGGTCCTGCCTTTACAGATGGCCGCTTTAGTCGATGAGGGGCTACGGCAAAACAATTGGTCGAAAGTCGTTGAAATGACGATCTGGATGATCGTGATGTCCGTGGTAGGCATGATCTGTGCCGTCATCTGTCAGTATTATGCTTCCGTCGCTTCTCAAGGATTCGGGACAGAATTACGCAATCGCTTGATGAAAAAAATCAACACCCTTTCCCATAGCGAACTGAACTTATTCGGTACTGATACGTTGATTACTCGAATGACCAACGACATCAATCAGATGCAGATTGCTTTGGCGATGCTGATTCGGCTGGTTGTCCGGGCGCCCTTCTTAAGTATCGGTTCTGTGATTATGGCCTTTGTCATTGATTGGCAAGCTGGCTTGATTTTCCTACTCGTTTTACCGCTCTTTTGTATCGTCTTATTCTGGATCATCGCCAAAACCGTGCCATTGTATAAGAAAGTTCAAGTCCATTTAGATGAGTTGAATGAGCTAGTTAGTCAAAATTTAAGCGGGATTCGGGTGATTCGTGCCTTTGCCCGCACAAAAACGGAAACGAAACGCTTTGATAAGGCAACTGATGATTTAAGTGAGGTCTATTTACGGGTCACAAATCTCTCTGCCTTATTGACGCCTGCCACCACCTTGATCATGAATGTCGGCATTATCGCGTTGTTTTATATCGGTGGATTCAAGGTCAATATTGGCAATTTGCAGCAAGGACAAGTATTGGCACTGGTCAATTACATGAATCAAATGCTCTTAGCGTTGATCGTGGTTTCCAACTTAGTGATCATCTTTACCCGTGCGGCAGCATCTGGTTCACGGATTAACGAAGTGTTAGCCACTGAGCCGTCGATCGGCGACGAGCTTTCAGAAGTCTTTATGGATCAGCCGAAAAACAACGTCGGAGCGATTCGCTTTGAGCACGTTGATTTCCGCTTTTCAAAAGAATACGGATTAGCCTTGAAAAACATTGATTTCCAAGTCGCGCCGGGGTCTATTTTAGGTATCACTGGACCAACCGGGAGTGGGAAATCTGCCTTGACCCAATTGATCCCCCGCTTCTACGATGTGGCAGATGGCAAAGTGATCGTTGACGGACACGATGTGCGGAAATGGCCTTTACAGCAATTACGCCAAAAAATCGCCATGGTGCCTCAAACCGCCGTGCTGTTTACGGGAACGATTCGAGAAAACTTGCAATGGGGCAAAAAAGAGGCCACCGATGAAGAGTGTTGGCGAGCACTCGAAATCGCTCAAAGCCGCGACTTCGTTGAAGCCTTGCCGCAGCAACTGGATACCCCGATTTTTGAAGGGGGCAAGAACTTTTCTGGGGGACAAAAACAACGGTTAACGATTGCCAGAGCATTGATCGCTAAACCAGATATCTTGATTTTGGATGATTCTCTAAGTGCCCTTGACTATCAAACCGATCTTGATTTGCGGATGGCTTTAAAAGAAAGCATTCGTGGCACGGTCATCATTATCTCTCAACGGGTTCGCTCCATTCAAGATGCGCAGCAGATCTTAGTCTTAGACCAAGGGAATTTGGTAGGCAAAGGGACCCATGAAGAGCTGTTGGCATCTTCAAAAGAATACCAAGAAATCGTCGCATCACAGGCAGAGGAGGAAGAAGCATGAAAAAGAAATCATTCGATTGGTCGGCCTTTCGTCGCTACCTCCCTTATTTGACTGCCTATGCGAAGGAAACTTGGGCAGCAGTTGTCCTCGGGATTGCTGCTGGCGTCTCCTCGGTTTATATGACGTATCAGATTGGTCAAGCCGTCGATCAGCTGATAGGTGCTGATCAAGTGCAATTTAGCACTCTCTATCGTATTTTGCTTCTGTTTGCCGGAGTGGTTTTAGTGACTGTGGTCAGTCAATGGTTGATCCAGCGACTGGGTAACCGCGTGGCGTATTTATCTGTCGCCGATTTGCGCAAAAAAGGTTTTGCGCATCTCAATACATTGCCTTTGCGCTATTATGACCAAAACTCCCACGGCAACATCGTCAGTCGTTTTACCAATGACATGGATAATATTTCCATTGCCGTCGCTGCAGTCTTCAACCAGCTGTTTTCTGGTATTTCGGTCGTCTTGATCGCCTTAGTCGTCATGCTGCAAATGAGTGTGCCCTTAACGTTGGTCGTATTGGTTTCGACCCCGATCATCTTTTTGGTCAACTGGATCGTGGCACGAACGTCACAATCGCATTTTGCTCGGCAACAAGAAATCGTCGGCGAAATTTCTGGCTTTGTTACGGAAATGATCGGCAATCAAAAAATCGTCAAAGCCTTTGATCGAGAAACCATCAACCAAAACCGTTTTGAAACGATCAACCAAGAATTGAATGTCCGGGGGCAAAAGGCACAGTTTTCTTCTTCTTTGACCAATCCCCTTTCACGATTCGTCGATCATTTGGCGTATCTGTCAGTCGGCTTTGTCGGCGGTCTGCTTTACTTTTCTGGTTCAGGTGCTGTCACGGTTGGGATGATTTCCAGCTTTACGATCTACTCCAGTCAGTTTTCGAAACCATTCATTGAATTGTCAGGAATTACGACCCAGATCCAAACGGCATTGGCTGGACTTTCAAGAACCTTTGAGCTGTTGGATCAAGAGCCAGAAACAGCCGATGATCAAGAATCTCAATCACTGGGAGAGATCAAAGGCGAGATTGCCTTTGAGGAGGTGTCTTTTGCTTATGATCCTGGTCAAAAATTGATCGAAGATTTCACTTTTACTGCAAAACCTGGAGAAACCGTCGCAATCGTCGGAAAAACCGGTGCCGGTAAATCGACGTTGGTCAATTTGTTGATGCGTTTCTATGATGTCGATAAAGGCGCGATCAAGATCGATGGCACCGATATTCGTCAGTTGAAACGAGAAGAATTACGGCAAAGCTTCGGAATGGTCTTGCAAGATACATGGCTCTTTGATGCCTCTTTACGAGAAAACTTGCAATACGGAAATGACACTGCCACAGATGAAGAAATCTATGATGCCCTAAAGCATGCCTATATGTATGAATATGTGATGCGCTTACCAGAAACACTAGATACACCGATCGGTCATCAAGGCATCAAGATCTCTGACGGACAACGACAGCTATTGACGATTGCCCGCACGATGATCAGTAACCCACCAATGCTGATTTTGGATGAAGCAACCAGTTCGGTTGATACTCTGACTGAGAAAAAAATCCAAGATGCCTTTTTGAAAATGATGGAAGGCAAAACCAGCTTTGTGATCGCCCATCGGTTATCAACGATTCGAGCAGCAGACAAGATCCTTGTAATGGATGCCGGTCAAATCGTGGAGCAAGGAACCCATGAAGAATTACTGGCAGAACAAGGCTATTACTATCGCCTGTACCATGCTCAATTCCAACATTGATCAGTCATACAACAACCCCCACCACCTCAAAGAGAGACTCTTGAGTTGGCGGGGGTTGTTTTGGTTGATTTATTGGTTCCAAACATCGGCATATTCTGGTTTGCGTTCAAATTCTTTTTTGGCAAAGGGACACAAAGGAATGATTTTCTTTTGTTCTTTGCGGGCTTTTTCCACCCCTTTTGCCACTAATTTTTCGGCGAGTCCTTGTCCCCGATAAGCAGGATCGACAAAGGTATGATCAATGATCATACGCGTTTCACCGGCTTTTGACCACGTCATTTCACCAATTTCTTTGTCACCGTCTTTTAACACAAATCGAGCATTTTCTTCTAAGATTTCCATGATTGTTCCTCCTTTAACACATACTTTAATGCACCGCTTGGACAGGTATGGATCACTTGTGCCGCTTGGGCTGCTTCCCCATTATCAGGAATCACCCAGGGACGCCGTCCAACTTCAAAAATGGCGGGATTGCCCCGCACACAATTACCGCTGTGGGTGCAGATCTCTTTGTTGTAATAAATATCGATCGCTTCACCACGATACTTCCGATATCCTGCAGCAATCAACCCTTCTTCTGTTTCATTCGCTAGTGGCTGTTCGTCCATGTTGAACACCCTCCTCTTACTGATTGTCAGAAGCAAACTGCCTGCCTCCTCCTTCATCATACGACTTCTCGAGAAAAAAATAAATCATTTGTTCTAAAATAGCCTCTCAGTTGCCGATCATTAGCCAAAAGCTTGCGGCAGCACAATAAAGCGTTCCGTCAAAACAGCATGTTTTGACGGAACGCTTTTTTCATTCGTGGGGCACTTTTGCAACAAAATGAAACCGCTGCGTGGCGTAATCCCCTGCTAAATGAGGATCGATATATAACCCGAGTTGCATCAATTCATCGCCACCGAAGTTCTCTCCCCCACTTTGATAGGTGAGGTCAGGATCAAGACCAGCCAGCTTTAAAGTAACCAATGGTGCAGAGGCTTCGGCTAAGACTCGGAAGTAAAAGACGATCGCTTCTTTTTTATCTGGAGAAACATACAGCCAGGCGGCGTCATTGCCTTCATAAGGGCTGAGCAGTCGAACAAAGCGGCCCAACTGCAGCAGGCGCCGATGTTTTTTATAAAAAGTGATTTGTTCTTTGATTTGCGCTTTTTCTTCTTCTGTCAGCTGTGTTAAGTCAAGCTCATAGCCCAGCAAGCCAGACATCGCAGCATTGCCGCGAATCGCTAGATCCGTTGCCCGTTGGGTCTGATGGTTCGGGATCGCCGAGACATGTGCCCCCATGGTGGATGGCGGATAGGCCAGACTGGTTCCGTACTGGATCTTCAAGCGGGCGATGGCGTCGGTGTTGTCACTGGTCCAAATCTGCGGCATATAATACAAGAAACCGGCATCAAAGCGCCCGCCACCGCCAGAACAGCCTTCAAACAGGATCGTCGGATAGGCAGTGGTCAGTTTCTCTAGGAACTCATACAAGCCCAGCAGATAGCGATGCGCGACCTCCCCTTGCTGGGCAGGATCGAGGAGCAAGGAATAGACATCCGACAGACTGCGGTTCATGTCCCATTTGATATAGTCGATGGCAACCGTATCAAACAGTTGGGTTAACTGCTGATAGAGATGGTCTCTGACATCTTGTCGAGAAAAGTCCAACACATACTGACTGCGGCTAAGCGCTGGCTTGCGATTTGGTACTTGTAACAGCCAATCGGGGTGTTGTCGGTTCAGTTCACTGTCACCCGAAACCATTTCTGGTTCCAGCCAAAGCCCGAATTGCAGCCCTTTGTCATGGACTTTTTGGGCAAATCCTGCCAAGCCAGAAGCTAGCTTGCCTTCGTTTTCAAACCAATCGCCTAATGAGGTTTGGTCATCTTCTCGCTGACCAAACCAGCCGTCATCCAAAACAAACAGTTCAATTCCCAGCTCCTTCGCTTCATCAACGAGGGCATCCAGTTTTTCTTCATTGAAATCAAAGTACGTTGCTTCCCAGTTATTGATCAGGATCGGCCGTTCTTGCTTTTTGTATTTGCCCCGAATCAAATGCTCATCATAAAAGTCATGATAGGTGGCTGACAGCTGGTTCAAGCCAGCCTCACTATAAGCAATCACGGCTTCTGGGGCTTGAAAGCTTTCAGTTGGCGGCAATTGCCAGGCAAATTGATGGCTGTTGATCCCCATTATCACACGAGTCTGATGGTAAGGATCTTTTTCGATGATAATTTCATGGTTGCCACTATACAGCAAACTAAAACCAAAACACTCCCCAGCAAACTCCGTAGCATTAGGTTCCAGTATGACGGCAAAGGGATTTTGCTGATGGCTACTGGAACCACGCTTGCTGTCCAAACGCTTGATGCCGCGATTGATTGGTTCTCGGGTGACTTGGCGTTCTTTCGCCCATGCCCCCGGCAAGTGGATCAAATCAAAGGGACGGTTAGGAAAATCGAGCGCTTGACTCGCCAGCTGCTCGATCGTAACAGGTTGGATTCCGTGGTTGATTATTTTACTTGAGCGGACGATCACTGCCGCATCCTCGAAAAGCGTGTAAAACAGCTGCAGTTCGAGTCCCGCCACATCATCTTTTAAGGACAGAATCAGTGTTTCGATCCCGTCGTCGGCACCATGTGTCTGAGGCAATCCTGCTAGGGCGGGTTTGCCTTGTTGAATCTGGTAATCACTAAAGACAAAATGGCTGACTCGGCTACCGTTAGACTGGCGAATCCTATAAGCTGCTTCTCGAAAATCTCCGAAGCCGTTGCCAGGAAATTCCATCATCAAGGTGTCTAATGAGAAAAGCCGGTCGCTGCTGTCTGGGGGATTGGGCGAAAAGGACCGATCAAGACGTGGATAACGATAGCCGCCAGAATAATGAGCGATTTTTTTTCCAAAATAAAGGTGTGCCACATTGCCCCCTTCTTCTATTTGTATGAGATAGCTGATTTGATCGTTGCTTAAATGAAAGACGTTTAATTGTTTGTCAAAAAGAATCATATCGTACCCTCTACTTTATAATTGTTCGCTGATGCCCCGCTTATTTCACGGATCCCAGCATACCTTGGACAAATTGTTTTTGTAAAACGAAGAAAATGATGGCCGTTGGCAGTGTGGCGATCACAATGCCGCACATCATCATGCCATAATCAGGTGTATAAGAAGCACCCATAGCCGAAAGAACCAGTGGAACGGTCCGTTTGTCTGGTGATTGCAAGGCAACTAATGGCCACAAATAATTGTTCCAGCTGCCCATAAACGTAATGATCGCGGCAGCTGCATAAGTATTTTTAGCCGTCGGCATGTAGACTCTAAAGAAAATACTCAGTTCATTCAAGCCATCGATCCGAGCAGCTTCGACTAATTCTCTAGGGAATGCCTTGATGTTTTGGCGGAAAAAGAAAATCAAAAAGGCGGTACAGACCGAGGGCAAAATCACGACAGCGAAGGTATTGATCCCGATTGGTGTGCCGCTAAGCTTGCTGAACATCCGATATAACGGGATCATTAGAGCGGCAAAAGGTACCATCATCGACAGCAATAGAATATTAAAGATACGGTCTTTGGTTTTCGTCCGATAGATCTCAAAGCCATACCCTGCCATGGAGGAGAACAACAGTGCAAAGAAGGTCGTAATCACGGCAATCACCGCTGAGTTTCCTAATGCCCGAGTAAAATTCAAATCGGAAGAAAAAAGATTTTGGAAGTTGATGACCAACTGATCCCCAATCATGATTTTCCCGGCAACGATATCAAAGGTTTGATTGGTCATCCCTAGGATCATCCAAACAAATGGAAAAATAGAGATGAAAGCCAAAATCGCAAGAAAGACGTATTTTAAAGTGAGTGAGATTGTTTTCAATTTTCTTTTCCTCCTATTTTCGTTTGGATGATCGATAAAATCACGATTGCAATCACGATAACAAAGGAGACCGCAGCGGCATACCCAAAGTTTGGCGTGAATTTGTAACTTAAATTGTAGATGTATTGTGACAAGGTCGTCGTAGCATTGGCTGGTCCACCGCCAGTAATATTTTGAACTTCATCGAATAATTGCAGCGTACCGATCGTTGAAGTGATCGTGGTAAATAGGATGATTGGACGCAAGTTGGGAATCGTGATTTTGAAGAATTGATCCCATTTTGAAGCGCCATCGATCTCTGCCGCTTCATAAATACTTGGATCGATATTCTGCATGCCAGAGATGAAAAAGATCATATTGTAGCCGGTCCAACGCCACGTGATGGCAAAAATAATCAGTACTTTTGCCCAAAAAGGATCTGTCAACCATTGGATCGGCGCATCGATCAGATGTAGCTGCGTCAAAAAGTTATTGACTAACCCGTTTGCCGAAAAGAGACTTTTCATGATCAAGGAATAAGAAACCAAGGATGTGATACATGGTAAAAACAAGGCGGTGCGGAACAGCCCTTTAAATTTCAATTTTTTGTCATTCAATATGTTCGATACGATCAGCGCCAAAAAGAGCATGATCGGAACTTGGACTAATAAGTATAAAAACGTATTGCCAAAGGCTTTTTTAAAGGTTGAGTCGCTCAACATCCGCTGATAGTTGCCAAGACCGTTAAAGGTCATCGCTGTCGGTGGTCCTGATTGGAATGACGTGAACAATGCCGAGACCATCGGGATAAAGACCAGCATCGTGATCAAAATGACGGGTAAGGTAATAAAGGCATTGCCGTTTGCAAACCAATTTTTTGTTTTGTTTTTCATTGTAATTCCCCCTTAACACAGAAACTCGCGATCGCTCACGAGTTTCTGCAAAGTTGTTCGATTAGTTTGCAATTTGTGCTTCCACTTGTGATTGTGCTTCTTCTAATACTTTATCGATGTCTTCACCGTTGATCACTCGTTGCAAGCTTTCAGTCAAGACGGATTCAATGGCATAGGTGTGATTGCCGTAGTTCACGGCTGGAATTTCTTGTGACCATTGTGAGAAATCTTGGAAGACTTTTTGACCGCCATAGAAATCAAGACCCGACGTATATTCTTCCGTTTCTTCTGCAGCATTCATGGTTGAAACTAAACCGATCTCGGTAGCTAATGTACCCATCAATTCTTTGTTTGAAGCAAAGGTATTGGCTAAAAAGTCTTTGGCATTTTCTTCGCCGTCAACCCCTTTGATCACGTACCAGCCTGCTCCGCCGATGCTGGAAGCATTGACTGAATTGCTATCGCCAGCGATGGATGGGATCGGAGCGATCGCCCATTTGCCGCTTTGATCTTCAGCGCCTTGAATTGTGCTAGAATACCACGCACCGGTTGGCGCAGACGCAACATTCCCCGATTGAACGGCATTGACCCCGCCATCCCAATCGGAAACTTGTTCAACTAAGCCTTCATTCAACAATGTTGCCAAGACATTTAGACCGGCTTTGAAGGATTCATTGTCTTTGATGGTCACGGTGGAGCCATCTTCACCGGTATACCATTCGCCTGCAGATTGCATAATGATTCGTGCCAAGCCAAGATCGCTTGGGTCTAACGACATCATAGCGTGACCCGTTTTTTCTTTGACATCTTTGGCAATGCTGATAAAATCATCCCAGGTAATATCTTGGAGATCCGCTTGCTCATAGCCTGCATCGGTCAAATAATCTGTGCGGTAAAATAGTCCTGCGACGCCACTGTCAAATGGCACCCCATAAATGACATCGTCGACTTTATTGACCGCAAATTTATAGCTGGAGAAATCCTCCTCATTCACGATATCCGTTAGATCACTAAACGCATCTGGATAAGAAGAAAGGTACCCTTGGATTCGGTAGTCTTCGATCAAGACGATATTTGGCAGTCCGTCCGTATTTCCTGATGCCAGACTAGTATTTAATTTTTGGACGATATCATCTTGCGACATCGTCACAACTTCCACATCGACATCTTGATTTTCATACACTTTTTTGGCTTCATTGACTGCCTTGATGTTGAAGGTCTCATCCCATGCCCAGACCGTGACTTTGTTTGAGGACTCGCCGGAATCCCCAGAGCTTGTGTTGCTGTTTCCGCAAGCCGCCAAAGTCAGCACTGCAGCCGCCGTTACCATCGATGCAAGTAGTTTTTTCATTTTTATCCCTCTTTCCTTTTATTTACAAGGCTAACTATACACTGATTTTGTAACCGTATTCAACGATTATGAAAGAGCTTACTAAATTTGTCCAAAAATAGAAAAAAGTTACAATACCTTTCTTTTTTGAAAGCGTTTATAATAAAGAAGAGATATAGGGGGGATACCATGACTATTTTACGCACGGTCTTAGTCGTTGATGATGAGGCAACGATCCGAGATGGATTGAAACATATGATACGTTGGGAGCAAGAAGGGTTCCGTCTCTTAGGCGATGCAGCGAACGGGCAAGAAGCATTGGCGCTGATCCATGAACTGAATCCCGACATCGTGATCACGGATTTGAAAATGCCACAAATGGACGGTCTTCAACTCACAACGATCATTCAACAACAATATCCAGAAGTCCATTTTTTGGTCTTGAGCAGCTACGATGATTTCCAATACGTCAGTCAGTCTTTTAGAAATGGTGCCGTAGATTATCTTTTAAAACCGACACTGACACCGACACTCTTGTTGAAGACGCTGCACAACATCTCACAAAAGCTGTCACATACGAAAGGCTCCGTGACTGAGGAGACGCAGCTGCAAGAATCGTTGAATCGCTATTTAGCAGGGTATGAAGAACCGTTGGCTCCTTTGGCGGACTACCTTGCATTAGATCAGTCGCAACAGCAAGCCCGAATTTTGACCACCAATTTTAGTGGCTTTCGTGCCAATGATCAGCTGCTGCATGCATTAACGGAATTTACTCAATCACAACCGCAGGTAAAGACGCTCTTTTTTCAAACCAGTAACAAAGATGCCGGCTTAGTGATCAGTTATCCAGAAGGAACGGATGTTTATTCCTCTTTGAAAGAAACGTTGGAACAATTGCGTTTTACCGAGCCAGACGCCTTCTTTACTCTCAGTGTGCCCTTTCAAAAGATTGAACAGTTGCGGGACCATTTTGTGACCCTCAAAGCCAAAAGCCAAGGACAATCGTTTTTTTATAAACGTCAACGGTTGGTGCCAGAACACGAACTCTTTTTGTACATTGAAAGTGATCGCTTTGATACGAAGAAGTTCTTACGGGCTTTGTTAGACAACAACTTTTTATTAGGAATCACCAGAATTGAGGAATATTTTAATGACATGATCTTATCCAATGTCGATCCGACATTTTTAAAACAGCAGGCCAGCAGTATTTTTTACACGTTACTGTCCCGCTTGGAAGAAGAATTTCCCACTGCTCCACGCTTTAGCCGCTTAAAAGCCGAATTTTTGCATGCCATCGGTCACGTGCAGTATTTGGAAGATTTTTCTGATTTGTTGTTGGCGACCATTGATGATATTCGTCAACAGCTGACGACCTTATCACCGCTGGATGAAGATGATCTACTCGTTGCGATCCAGCGCTTCATTCAAGACAACTACACTAAAAGTCTGTCTTTGTCTGAACTGGCTGAAACCTTTCATTTTAGTTACACCTATCTTTCGGCTTTTCTTTCTGCGAAACTGAAAATGAGCTTTTCTGAGTATGTAAAGAAAACCCGCTTGGATAAAGCCAAAGAACTACTGACACAATCTGATCTGAATCTATCTGAAATCAGTGAAGCGGTCGGGTATTCGGATATCAGCTATTTTTCTCGTATCTTTAAGAAAGAATGTCAGGTCACTCCATCGAAGTATCGGCGGTTGAATCAATTATGAAAATCAACCAATGGATTCAGAAAAATGAATTATTCAGTCGGATCTTCCTCTTTGTTGTCGTCGGGGTCATTAGTGTTTGTCTGCTAACCGTCGTCGTGATCTATGGTCGCTCGAAAGATGCCTATGTTGCTTCGTACCAGAGTTCCAATCAGCTGCTACTGGAAAAAATCCAAGAAGATTATGAGCGTCTGAACGAGAATATCCATCGAATTTTTGATATCGTCGATGAAAGCAAAGCCGTTGAAACATACTTAGAAGGCGACATGAATCAAGGCCGTACGATTTTAGAATTAAACGAGCAATTAAAAGACACGCGCTCTTTGTTTCAAGACATCCCCTCGAATTTGGTGTTGATTGGGGTCAACGGGGGCACTTTCTTTCAAAACGATGCGGTTCGCAATCAATCAGTAGATGATTTTCTCGCCAGTGCCTTTATCCAGCAGATCAATGACAATGACGCCATCAGTCAATATTATTTCTTGGACCAAGGCTTAAGTACCTCCACCAGCGACTCCCCTGGCTTGATGTACGTGCGCAAATTAATGAAAGAAGAAACGATTTTCGGCTATGCCCTGATTTTCTTAAAAGAATCCGATTTTTCTTCGATCTATCGTCAACTCTTAGATACCAGTCTCCACTCGATCTATATCGTCAATGAACAAAATCAAATTCTTTCCACTTCTGATCCGAGCCTTTTAGGCCAGCCGTTTGAAGATCGCCTCGTCACGGTCAAAAGAGATACTAGCATCAATCAGCTGCCCCTTTATTCGTATCACTTTACTTTTTACGATGTCTTGGATGAATCGCATCTGGTACGCAATATGAATCTGATCAAGCCAGCTCTTTTGATTTCTGTCGTCAGTATTTTACTCTTTAGTCTGCTGGCATTTTGGATCATCCGCAACATCACCCAACCGATTTATCAGCTGATTGCCAAGCTGCCGGCGGTCACTCAAGGCGATTTCAGCGACAAGGTCACCATCAACGGGACGTATGAAACGCGAGAATTGGGGCGTGCCTATAACTTGATGCTGGAGGACTTGGAATCTTATGTCGATCATTTAATGGTCACAGAAGCCGAAAAACGCAAGTTCGAGATTCGTTCACTGCAAATGCAGATCCAACCGCATTTTGTCTACAACACCTTGACCGCTATCAAGTTTTTAATCTGGCAAAACGAACAAGAGGCCGCCACCCAAGCGATTGAAAGTTTTGTCCAATTGTTGCGGCATACCTTTAACCGCAAAGAGATCGTCCCTTTAAAAGATGAACTAGCGATCGTGGAAGAATACCTCGTTTTAATGAACGTGCGTTATGGCAATCGCATCCAATCGACGATTTTTTCAGAAGATGGCTGTGAAAATATTCTCGTACCGAAAATGATTTTGCAACCGATTATCGAAAATGCCTACCTGCATGCCTTTCCCGAAGAGGATTCAGGATTGATCCAGATTTTTTCTCGTGTCAGTAAGGAAGGCCTGAAAATTGAGATCATCGATACGGGCATCGGGTTCAATGAAGAGCACCCAACCAGCTCCGCGAACCACTTTGAACACTATTCGGGTATTGGCTTAGACAATATTGATCAGCGTATCAAGCTGCTCTATGGGGAAAAATACGGATTGACTGTAGAATCACGCATCAACGAAGGAACCACCGTTCGCTTGCTGCTGCCGATCCAGCGGGAGGAAGCAGAATAATTTCTTTCGTTAAATAAGAAAAACGCCAACAGAACCAGGCTGCTTCCATGAGCAGTTCTGTTCCGCTGGCGTTTCTTTCCTTAATGATAATCGTTAGTTAACTGGCTTAAGCCAAGTCTTCCCCATTTGAGGCAATCACTTTTTTGTACCAATAAAAGGATTGCTTTTTGCTGCGGGCTAATGTGCCATTGCCTTCATTGTCGCGATCGACATAGATATAGCCATAGCGTTTCTTCATTTCTCCGGTTCCTGCAGAAACCAAATCGATACAGCCCCATGAAGTATAGCCCAACAGTTCCACACCGTCTTGGTCAATCGCTTCTTTCATCGCAGCGATATGCGCACGTAGATAGTCGATGCGATACACATCATTGATTTTTCCATCTTCGTTTGGCGTATCCACCGCTCCTAGACCGTTTTCGACGATGAAAAGCGGCTTTTGGTAACGATCATAGAGATCATTCATCGTGATTCGCAAACCAAGCGGATCAATCTGCCAGCCCCATTCTGACGCTTCTAAATACGGGTTTTTAATGGTCGGGAACAAGTTGCCTTCCGTTTTCTCAACACCGGAATCTTCTGAAGCAGCAACCCGAGAGGCATAGTATGAAAAGGAAATAAAATCGACGGTATGGGCTTTTAATAAAGCCGCATCTTCGGCGGTTCGTTCCAAAGTGATTCCTTTATCAGCTAGCATCTTCAAACCATAATTTGGATATTCTCCTCGCGATTGCACATCGATAAAGAAATAGTTGCCGCGATCGCTTTTTTTGCTTTCCCAGACATCTTTCGGATTGCAGCTGTAAGGATAATAACTAGCCGCAGCCAGCATACAGCCAACTTTATTTTCTGGATCGATCTCGTGGGCGATTTTTGTTGCCAACGCACTTGCGACTAATTCATGATGAGCAGCTTGGTATTTAATTTGTTCTTCATTTTCGCCTTCAGCAAAGGTCAGCCCAGCACCGAGAAATGGGGCATGCAAAATCATATTAATTTCGTTAAAGGTCAGCCAGTACTTCACCAATCCTTTGTATCGAGTGAAGATCGCTCGACAAAGGTTTTCATAAAAGGTGATCATCTTACGGTTGCGCCAACCGCCATATTCTTTGATCAAATGGATCGGACAGTCAAAATGAGTGATCGTCACCAAGGGTTCGATTTGGTATTTACGGCACTCTAAAAAAAGTTCTTCATAAAAGCGCAAGCCTTCTTCATTAGGGGTTTCTTCATCCCCCTTCGGAAAAATTCTTGACCAAGCAATCGATAAACGATAGGTTTTAAAGCCCATCTCCGCAAACAAGGCGATATCTTCTTTGAAATGATGGTACATATCGATCGCTTCTTTGGCTGGATAGAAATACCCTTCTTCAAAAGCAAGCATCTCACGCTTGCCGGTAATAACTGCTCGGCGGTCCTTGCCAGTCGGAATTACATCGACATTGGCAAGCCCACGCCCGCCTTGATTAAACCCGCCTTCACATTGATTGGCGGCTGTTGCACCGCCCCATAAAAAGTTTTCTGGAAATCCCATGTCTTATTCTCCTTTTTTAGCCGATCACTTTGATGATTTGATCGCCAAACGTAATCGGGCCACTGTTAGCCGTCAAAATGTCCCCCACTTCAGTACTGTTGGTGATAACGATCGGCGTGATTACTGGATAGCCTTTTTCTTTAATAAATTCAATATCAAACGTAATCAATGGATCCCCGACTGTCACTTTTTGCCCTTTTTCTACTTGATAGGCATAGCCTTCACCATTTAATTGCACTGTATCGATCCCCACGTGGATCAATAGTTCAATGCCTTCCTCACTGGTCAAGCCAATAGCATGTTTTGAATCAAAGACTGCTGTGACAGTCCCGTTTACTGGAGTTAGCACTTCTCCGACGGTTGGCTCAATCGCTACCCCTTGGCCAAGAATCTCTTCCGAAAACATGCCGTCATTGACTGCTTGCAAGCTTTTTAGTTCCCCTTTTAAAGGTGCTTTGATCTCTGCGCCGCTGATTTGATGTGCGGGTTCTTGCGCTTTGTCTGTCGGTGTTGCTTCAGGTGCTTCTTCTGTGACAGGGTCTTTGTATAAGAATAATGTCGCAATAAATGTGATCACGATACTGATTGCCGCACCGATACAAGCATTGGTCAAATGACGTAAGGTGTCATCGCCGATATAGCTTGGCAAAGTCAACAGTCCTGGTGATCCGCCTGAGAAATTGCGGACACGCATGATTCCCATAAATAGACCACCAAATCCGCCACCGATCATTGCTGCATACAAGGGTGTTTTAAACCGCAAATTGACCCCATACAACGCCGGTTCAGTAATGCCGAATAGCCCAGTCAGACCAGCAGAAAATGCCAGTTGTTTGATCGTAGAATCTTTTGATTTAAAACCAACGCCGATAGCTGCAGCTCCCTGACTGACGTTTGAAGCCAGCATGCCAGGGTAGATCACTGTGTCATAACCTGTGGTCATCCGGTTGTTGATACCGATAGGAACCAATCCATAGTGGGTACCAGTTGCCACGAACAATGGTGTGAAGGCGCCAATCAGTAATGGAACGATCCATGGGCTAACCGTTTCTAAGGCTTGGATCCCTGTAGAGATCGCTTCACTGATCATGTAGCCTAGAGGGCCTAAAGCAACTAATGCTACTGTCCCTACGACGAAGATCGTTAGCAACGGTTTGCTGAAGAATTTGATTGCTTTTGGCGAGACTTTATCGGCGATCGGTTCAACGTAAGACATAAACCAAACACTCAAGATGATTGGGATAACCGATGATGAATAACTCACTGGTGAAATCGGCAAGCCGAATAATTGGATGCCGCCGCCTGCCTCATTGACTGCTGTCACCATCGCGATAAAGTTCGGATGGAGTAAAATCCCCCCTACCATCATAGCTAAATACATATTGGCTTTGAATTTTTGTGCAGAAGAAGCAGCCAGCAAAATCGGCAAGAAGTAGAACGCCGCATCCGCCATAAAGTTTAATATTTGGTAACTTTGACTCTCTGCCGTCAAGACATTGAAGACCACTAGCAATGAAAGAACCGCTTTTAGCATCCCAGCTGCCGTGATGGCTGGTAATATTGGAGTGAAGATCCCGGTGATCGTATCGATGACTTTCGCAACACGTCCGCGATCGTCTTCTGCTGTTTCTTGGTCACTGTTTAAATTGGTTTGGGCAGTGATTTCGTTGTAGACATTGCCAACATCACTGCCGATGATTACTTGGTATTGCCCACCTTTATTGACCACACCCATGATCCCTGGTGTATGTTTTAAAGTACTTTCTTGGGGTTTGCTATCATCTTTCAAGTTGAAGCGCAAGCGTGTCGCACAATGGGTCAAGCTTTGGATATTTTCTTCCCCACCAACATTGGTGATGATCGTTTTTGCTAACTCTTTGTAATTCATGTCGTTCCTCCTATTTTGGTCTTTCGCTTGTTTTTTGTGTGTCAAACCATAAAAAAATACCTAAACAAACCCCTTGGGAGTTCATTTAGGTATAGCCTGCCAATCCAGTAACAATCCTAAGCACTTGTTATTCGTTTGATGTGTATAGTTAAATAGATCAATTCGTCTTCTTCTAACGGTCTACCGAATTCTTTGTTGATGTAGTCACTGATTTTCAACGCACACGCATATTCCTTCATGTAGCGGTCTTTCAACATAAAAATAAAACTGCCGGTTCCTGCATCATCGAGCTTTGTACCGCTGAATAAGCGCTGGACAAAAAATTTCAAATGGGTCACAAAGCGCTCGTAGTTCAATGAATACTCATCAAGCTCCATTGAAAAATGATATTTGACGATGTTTAGGATATGCTGAATGATCTTCGCCATTTCCGATACTTGACTGACCTGCGCCATATCCAACTCAGCATTGACGATGTGCAGAGCAATGAAGCCGGCTTCATCTTCCGGCAGCTCGATCGCCAAGCGATTTTTAATGATCGATAACGCTTCTTTGCCAATGAGGTATTCATGGTTATAAAACCGCTTGATCTCCCATAGCAAGGCATTTTTGATTTCCATGCCGTTTTGATAGCGCTCGATAGCATAATTGATATGATCGGTCAGCGTCAGAAACAATTTTTCGCTCAACTTTTTCCCAAGGGAAACTTTTGCAAAACTGATGATCTCATTCGCTGCTTGAATATGTTCGATAGGGATAGAAGAAAGTAATTGGGTTAGTTTTGTGACATTCCACTCTTGTGTACTGAGATAGACTTTTTCAATCTTGGTATCGTCGATCGCATCGCCCGGCTTTTTCTTAAAGCCTAAGCCTTTGCCCATGACGACCAATTCTTGTTTTTCCTCATTCTCAGAAATCACAATGTTGTTATTGATCACTTTTGTTACGTTCATTTTAACGACCCTATTCTTCTTTAGATTTCTTCACACAAAAAAATAGGTATAGCCCGCCTAAAGCGGTAACAATCCTCAGAGCCAGTGTAGCATGAGAAAAATCACTCGTCAATGGGGATTTTCAACCGCTTGTTTAAAAGCAGAAAACAGCGCTGCTGCCATTTGAATCTTTGGCAGAACGCTGTTCACTGGTTTATAAATCACTAGCTCTCTTGATGAGAGGTAAAATTAGATACGGTTTTCGTGGTCAGCAGTTTTAACTAAGTTTGCTCCCACCATACCACCGATTGACGTAAGAGCGAGTCCTAAGACCATTGCCACAAAGCCCCAAATAGACGCTTTGGCTGTTGCATCACTTGCTTCTTCCGCTTTTTGACGAGCGTCTTCCACTGCTTGGTCAATGTCTTGTTTGGCTTGTTCAAGATTTTGTTGTGCATTTTCGATTTGTTTTTGTGCTTCATCAGAAGCATCTTGTAAGCCGTTCACGATATTGTTCGTTGCTTCTTCCGCTTCTTGTTGGCTTAGATCTGTGTTTTGAGCCACTGCATTTGAGATTGCTTCTTTATCGACTGAATCACCGATCGTTGTAGCACGATCTTGTAATTTGCTTGCTAAATCATCAATGATTTTATCAGCATCATTTGGATTGGTTGCAATGTCTTTGCCGGCATCTTTGATGTCGTTCGTCGCATCAGACAATTGATTTTGCAAGTAGTCTGGTTGCAATTCAGGAACATCGGTATCTTGTAAAACATCATTGACATTCGCTTGTAATTCATCTGTATTGACGTCTTCCATGTTTCCTGTTATTTCATCGAAGGCTTTTGAAGCGACATCGCCAGCACCTGAGGCAACTGTTTCAACGCCACTGCCAACAGCAGAAGCAACGTTTCCTAAAAGTGAACCGACTACAGAAAATGCACCGATCGTTAAGTAAGAGAGCATAACCATCATCACGATCATACTAGTTGCCCATGTTAAGAAACCATGAACCAATCCAACACGTCGAGCCGCCACACCTGAAACAAAACCAGCACCGAATAATGCCAAGACAAAGGTAATGACTGTCCAAATCAATAATCCTGTACCCACACCATCTAATGGATTATTTGATGTTGGTTCCACCAAACCAAAACCGATTGCTGAGCCGATCATTGACAGTGTCATGAACAATGCGATAAATGTTACGACCCCTGCAAAGATAGAACCCCAAGACAAATTATAGCCTGCCTCCCGCTCATCTGAACCTAAATAATTTCTGAATCCTTTTTTCATCATTACATCCCCTTTTTGTTTTTTTAACCTGTATTCAGTCTAACAACTGATTGTTTTTTTATCAATCAACTCGACTTGCGCTATCTTTTTGTAAGAAAAATGAATGATTCTGAATTGTTTGACTATTTATTAAAATAAAACAAAAATTCATTCGTGTATTTTAACTAAAAAAATCTTTCCACGCTCTTTCTTCCGATTACAGGCTTGTTTCTCAAATTCTTCTCTTGATTCGCTATTTTGAAGCTAACAAGGTTTCATTAGAGAAAAAAACAGCTTTTCTCAACGTGACCCAAATGAGTGGCAATCGCGAAAAACCACCTTTGCCCAAGGCAAAGGTGGTTGTCTGCTTATTATTCTTCATTTAGTCGATCTGGCATCATGTTTTCCATAAAACCCCAAACGCCATTTTGTAATACGAGTTCCTCACGTTCGTAAGTAGAAACCGTGGTGCGGATCAACTCATCTTGACCGTCTAAGACTTTTTGTCCCCAATGAGGATCGATCAATAATGCCCGCCCCACTGCAACAAAATCTGCATGTTCTAGCAAGCCCGCGGCATCTTTCGACGTTCGGACATCCCCTACACCAATCAAAGGAACCCGCTGAGCGATTTTTTCATAGACATACATCAACATCGATTTTTCTTGATACGCTTTTGAAATCGATTTACGGGTATAATCTGCAAGAGAAATGTGCAGATAGTCTAATCCTTTTTCTGCCAGTTGGTCCACTAAGAACAACGTATCTTCAAAGCGAATCCCTGGTTCTTCGAATTCTTCCGGTGAAAACCGATAACCGACGATAAACTCCTTCACACCTGATTGGTCTACTGTTTCCAATACTTCATCGACGAGCTTCTCAATAAAACGATAACGGTTCTCTAGTGAGCCACCCCATTCATCGGATCGACGATTTGAGTGAGGAGAAAAGAATTGTTGGATCAAATACGTATTGGCTCCGTGGAGTTCTACGCCATCAAACCCCGCCTTGATCGCCCGTTCGGTAGCTTTTTTAAAGTTTTCAATAATCGCTAATATCTCATCCACCGTAACTTCTCGGGGAACTTGGGCATTTGGTCGTTCAGCTGCAACCGCGCTGGCGGATATGGGTTGTGTGCCTCGTAGAACTGAGTCATCCGTCATCCGACCGGCATGAAAAATCTGTAAAATGGCTTTGGTCCCATTTGTTTTGATGGTGCTGGCTAATTTGCTTAATCCAGGTAAAAAGGCATCGTCATAAGCGCCTAATTCCCCTTCCCAGCCCTTGCCATCTTCTTGGACATTGGCTGCCGCTGTGATGACTGCTCCGACTTCCCCAGAGCGTAAGCCATAGTAAGCCAACTCATCTTTCGTAATCACCCCATCAAAGAAGGACATCTTGGTCGTCATTGGTGCCATAATGATTCGATTTTTCAACTGTAATCCGCGCTTAAATGTTGCTTTGTCTGTTACATTTCGCATGGGTTTCCCACCTTTTCCATTGGATTCATTTCGGTTTGTAAATCTGACTGGCTTGGTTACCTAAGGAGATCCTTAAAGCAAATCGGTGCATTTTTTTCTCTTTTGCCAAAATATACATGCACATGCATCTATATTACAAAAGAATCAAGGAGAAAACAAGTGAAAACATCTTTAGTCTAGCATTTCCTCTAAGACTTTTTCAAAAACGACTTTTGAGCGCTGCAGTTTCTTTTCCCCTGATTGGGTCAAATCAATATAGATCCCCCGCTTATCCTCTTGACAAGAATGCCGTTCGATCACACCACACAGGTTGTCTTCCATGCGCATGATCATGCGTGACATCGCACTTTGACTCAAATCAAAATGGGCGATCAAATCGTTGAGGCGCATGCTATGATTGGGGGTCTTTTCTAAGTAATAAAGCACGTAATACTCATTCAAAGACAGATTGCTTTCTGCTTTGAGGGCTTGTTCCAAGCGAGCTTCGATCGCTTGATGCTGATTCGTGAAGGCTAACCATTGGCCCATCCGTTCTTTTTCCATCCTCTTCACCACCCCATTCTCTTATACCAAGGTATTTTAATCTAGATCCCTGCGTTACGCAAGCCGCCAGAAAGCTTCGCCACTATGGCTGAAACTTTATTATACAAAACTAGCCAGCTGCTGCGGACGTTAATGAATATTTTATGATAGAATTGACGAAAAATTCAGCAAAAACTTCCTATTCTTTTTCAGTGTTCTGGATTACAATATCTTTAACATTAAAGAATATTTAAACGCTATGTCAGCAAAATTGTGCATTCCGACACAATAGTTTGCTTGTTTTAGATGCTTTAGTATTCTAAGGAAAGGATGAAGTAAACAATGAAAAAAACATTTTCTTTGATTGGCACACTGACGCTCGTCAGTTTGGGGCTTTTGACAGGCTGTAACAACGAAAAAGATACCGCGCAATCAACAAGCGAGCTAAGTCAGAGTCGTGTGTCTACTGAAAGCAAACAAAGCACGACGGCGCAAACGACTGAAAGCAGCTCCTTAGCGTCAAGCTCCACTTCAAAAACTTCAACCACAAGCCAGCAATCGACGGATCACTCTGACGCAACGCAAACAACAGCAAGCTCAGTATCCACCAATGAGTTTCCATATGCCGTTGATCTTTCCCAATATGGCCCTTCACTGACTTTTTATTTCCATGGCGTCAATGTACCAGATGCTGTCACGATTCAAAATACGAGCCCATTGATCATTTCGATCGGCGACAGCGCAAGCTATGAAGCACAAGTCGATACGATCGCAACAAAAGAGATTCGCGTGTTTTCTGCGAAAAACAATGAGATTCGCACAGTAAAAGTGAACACTCAGTTGACCTTTTCGAAAGGGATCACTTCCAATGGAAATCCTGATTTTAACCAAAACCTGTACCTATTTACAAATAAAGAGGGTGGTCTATCTTTAATCACACCAAATTATGCGGGGAATGTCAGCGATGACCAACGAGATGTGATGTTAGAAGTACTTCAATAAACGAAAAACAGGGAAACGAAGCGTGCTTCGTTTCCCTGTTTCGTTACCCGATCATCACGGTTTCATCAGGATATTTGTAGCCGGCTTCTTGTTTGTTGGCTTTTTTCATCAGTGAAAAAGCAACGGTCATGATGCCAACTCGACCAATGAACATCAAAAAAATGATCAATAGTTTGCCAAAAACCGACAAGTAAGGCGTCAACCCCATGGTCAACCCCACGGTTCCAAAAGCGGAAAAAACTTCAAAGGCAATGGTTGGTAATCCAAAGTTTGGGTTTTGTGGCATACGCTCAGTGATCGACAATAAGAAAATCGCTACGAAGCATAACGTCAAGGTAAGGAAGAACAACGTAAAGGCACGCGATACAGCAGATTCTTTGATCGTGCGACCGAACACTTCCGCTCGACTGCGCCCTTTCAATAAACTGCGGATCTTGATGATCAAGACTGCAAACGTCGTTGTCTTCAATCCCCCAGCCGTTGATCCCGAGGTCCCGCCGATATACATTAAAATCATCGTCAGCATCAAGCCTGCTTGACTCATTTGTCCGTAATCAATACTGAAAAATCCCGCGGTTCTTGGGGTGACCGCTAAGAAGAGGTATTGGAAAAAACGTTCGATGACCGAGTCACCCGTGATCAACTGTGAATTGGCTTCGGTCAAAAAGAACCCTGCCGTTCCAAAAACCACCAAAACGATCATAGCGATCCATGCCAAGCGGCTATGCAGGGACCGTTTTTTGGACGCCGTATGCAGGAGATCGAACCAAACGAGAAACCCAAGACCGCCGGCAATGATCAAGAAACTGATAATCCCCAGCACAAACGGGTCATTTTGAAACCCTACCATGCTGTTTCCGAACAAATCAAACCCAGCATTACAAAAGGCCGAGATCGCATGAAAAACACTGTACCAAAGGCCTTGCTCCCAACCAAAACGGGGCACGAATGCAAAAGCCAGCAAGATAATCCCGCTGACTTGGATCAAAAAGGCGATCCGAATCAGGTACCATGCCAAATGGATCTCTCCAGACATCCGATCCAGATTCAATGATTCCCGCAAAATCATCCTGGTACTAAGATGGACTCTTTTTCTCGCCAAGATGTAAAAGAAGACGGGAATCGACATGAAGCCGATCCCACCGATCTCAATCAACATCAGCAAGACCCCTTGGCCCCAGAGATTGTAATGGTCGGCTACTGTCAAGGTCGAAAGACCCGTCACGCAAACAGCCGATGTGGCAGTAAACAGTGCATCTAAAAAGTTGGTACCTTCACCACTTTGGGTGACAGCCGGCAGCATCAGTAAGCCAGTTCCTGCCAATATCAACAAAACGAAGACCAGTGTGACGATCTGCGGAATCAAAAAGCGTTGCGATGCCAGCTTTTTTTTCAAACGATTTCTTTTTTTCATTTTCATTTCCTTTGACCTTTTGCAAAAACCAATGGCTTGGTAATCCTAGTTTATTGCAGTTGTTTTTCACTTATCATACCATTTTATTTTGATTTATTCTTCACTTTGATCATTCTTGTTACGTTTGCTCGTTCATTTTCTTCCAGCCGCATTTTGATTCCATAAATGGCTTCTTCCAGCTCGGGAATCGTCAAATATTCTAGGGCATTGACGCGTCGGCGAGTACGTTCGATTTCCCCTGCCATCAATTGACAGGTCTTTTCGATTTCCGTTAGCTCCAACAGCTTCGGCATGGCGTCGGTAAAACGGGCGACCGCATTATCTAACGGAACATTGGAATTCAAAAAGCCATATTCGATCGGCGCTTGCATCACCGTATCGTCATAATCAAAATGCATCACTGGCACTTCCACACTCATGATATTTTTCGTGGATAACTCAAGGGAGACCTCAGTTGCTGGTAAAATAAACATTTCTTCAATGTATTTTTCATTGATCGTGGCATTGGCTAAGCGAAATGCCTTCATGGCACGCTGCAATTGTTCTTCTACTTCTTTACGCAAGTGGTCATTCTTTTTGATCAATTCAATAAATTGACGCATGAGTTCGTCTTGTTTGTCTTTTAATAATTTATGTCCGCGTTTGGCTGTCGCCAATTGTTTGCTGAGGCGCGACAACTCCATGCGGGTTGGATTAACGGTTTTTTGCGCCATTGTTCTCCTCTCCCGGTAAGTATTCCGCCAGTAAGGCATCGCTGATCCGCTTCAGTTCGACTTTTGGCAGCATCGCCAACAAGTCCCACCCTAATTCCAAGGTTTCGATAATCGAACGGTTAGTGCGGTACCCTTGGTTCAAGTATTCATTTTCGAAGCGTTCCGCAAATTTGGCATAGGTTTTATCTACTTCCGACAATGCCGATTCTCCTAAAACGACTGCCAATTCCTTGGCTTGCTTTCCTTGAGCATACGCAGAAAACAACTGGTTCATCGTTGCGGCATGGTCTTTACGTGTCTTGCCTTCGCCGGTCCCTTTATCTTTTAACCGTGACAATGACGGCAAGACATCGATGGGCGGCTGGATGCCGTTTTTATACAAATCACGAGACAAGATGATTTGTCCTTCGGTGATATAGCCGGTCAAATCGGGAATCGGATGGGTTTTGTCATCTTCTGGCATGGTCAAAATCGGCAGCTGGGTCACTGAACCTTTCAAGCCGCGAATCCGTCCAGCACGTTCATATAACGTGGATAGATTGGTATATAGATACCCAGGATAGCCGCGACGTCCTGGCACTTCACGACGAGCAGAGGAGATCTCCCGCAAAGCTTCACAGTAGTTGGTCATATCCGTCATGATCACCAAGACATGCATGCCCTTTTCATAAGCCAAGTATTCGGCTGCCGTCAGTGCCATTCGGGGAGTAGCGATCCGCTCGATCGCTGGATCATTGGCTAGATTCATAAAGACGACAGAATGGTCGATGGCGACAGTTTGACGAAAATCTTCCATGAAATATTCTGCTTCTTCAAAGGTGATCCCGATGCCAGCAAACACAACAGCGAAATCGTCTTCTGAATTCAGCACTTGTGCTTGACGCGCAATTTGCGAAGCCAATTCTTTATGAGGCAGACCAGAACCAGAAAAAATCGGTAGCTTTTGTCCCCGAACGAGCGTATTCAAGTGGTCGATCGATGAGATCCCCGTTTGAATAAACTCATCAGGATAATCCCGTGCTGCTGGATTGATCACTTCGCCGTTGATGTCCATAAATTTTTCTGGGACGATCTCTACTCCGCCATCTTTGACCCGACCTAAGCCGTCAAAGACTCGCCCGATCATTTGCTCGGAAACGCCTAATTCCAAAGGATGTCCTAAAAAGCGGACCGCAGATTCCCGCAAATTGATCCCGCCGGTTCCTTCAAAAATTTGGACCAACGCTTTGTCTTCTTGGATCTCAAGTACTTGTCCTTGCCGCGTTTCGCCGTTTTGCATGCGGACTTCGATCAACTCTTCGTATTTGACACCGGAGACGCGATCGACGGCCATCAATGGTCCGACGACTTCTCCAATCGTTTTATATTCCTTGATCATCAGTGCGGTCTCCTTTCTGTAAAATTTCTTTCATCGTTGCTTTGATCTCTTGATGCAAAGCAGGAATTTTTGCTAATTCTGCTTCAGGCAGGTACTTCATACGTGCCACTTTATCTCGCAATTCTTCGGTTCCTGCATAGATTTCTGAAAGATACGCACCTAGTGTCAACGCATCTTCCGCTTCTTTGTGGAGCAGCAAGATCGTTTCCAGCATTTTGAACTGCTTTTCACGAGAGGTAAACGTATCGACGTCGTCAAAAGCGTTTTGCTGCAAGAAATCTTCTCGCAATGATTTGGTGGTTTCCAGCAATAACTGATCTTTTTCGGACAAAGCGTCGATGCCGACAAGTCGAACGATCTCTGACAACTCAGATTCTTTTTGCAGCATCCGCATGGCTTCTGTTACTTGTTTGGACCAATCTACTTGCATTTGTTGGTCCAAAAAGGCACCCAATTCGTTTTCGTATAATGAATAGCTCTTCAACCAATCGATCGATGGAAAATGACGCTTTTGCGCTAAAGTGGCATCTAAGCCCCAAAAGACTTTTACGACCCGCAACGTATTTTGGGTAACTGGTTCTGAAATATCGCCGCCTGATGGTGAAACGGCGCTGATGGCAGTGATACTGCCTTCTTGATCAGAACCTAAGCAAATCGCTTTTCCAGAACGCTCATAATACTCTGCCAAGCGGCTGCCTAAGTAAGCTGGATACCCTTCATCCCCAGGCATTTCTTCCAGACGACCAGACATTTCTCGCAGTGCTTCTGCCCAACGTGAGGTGGAATCCGCCATGATCGCCACGGAATACCCCATGTCTCGGAAGTATTCCGCAATCGTGATCCCAGTATAAATCGACGCTTCCCGAGCGGCTACCGGCATATTGGAGGTGTTAGCGATCAACACGGTTCTCGCCATTAAAGATTCACCACTACGAGGGTCGATCAACTCTGGAAACTCGTTCATTACATCGGTCATTTCATTGCCGCGTTCGCCGCAGCCGACATAGACGACCAGATCGACATCCGCCCATTTGGCGATTTGGTGCTGAACGACAGTTTTCCCTGCACCAAAAGGTCCTGGAACGGCTGACGCCCCGCCCTTAGCGATTGGAAAGAAGGTGTCGATCACTCGCTGGCCAGTAATCATTGGTTCGACTGGATTCAGTTTTTGCTTTACTGGACGGCTATGACGAACGGGCCATTTTTGCAGCATCGTGAAAGACCGTTCTCCTTTGGGTGTATCTAAAACATAAATCGTTTCATCGATCGTAAATTCCCCCGCATAAACAGCCTTGACTGTTCCTGAAACGCCATGAGGAACCATGATCTTGTGATTGATCAACGGTGTTTCTTGCACGGTGCCGATGACCATCCCGGTACTGACTACTTCGCCGACTTCGACTGTCGGTACAAAGGGCCACTTTTTCTCATGATCCAACGCAGGCAATTGCACCCCACGCGTCAAGAAGTTGCTTTGGGTGACAGACATGAAGGTTTCTAAGGGACGTTGGATGCCATCAAACATTTGTGACATGATCCCAGGCGCCAATTCGACGGATAGCGGTTCACCGGTGGTTTCGACTGGTTCACCAGGTCCGATCCCAGACGTTTCTTCATAGACTTGGATCGAAGCGACGTCGCCGCGCATTTCGATGATCTCACCGACCACGCCTAAATCTCCTACATAACAGATATCTTCTAAACTTGCATGGCCCATATTTTTGGCTAACACCAATGGACCAGATACTTTAATAATTGTTCCTTTGTCCACAACATCGGCTCCTCTCTATAGTATGTTTTGTCCAACTGCTTTTTCGACATTTTCTTGAATCATTCGCTTGCCGATTCCTCGGGAACCATCATAATCAGGAATCAAGATGACTGCAGGTGTCATTTTTTGTTGGACTTTTGCTAATTCATCGGGAATCAGCTCGGCACATTTTTCAGTCAGGTAGATGATCGTACTGTTCTTCATTAATTTTGCCAGCGCCTGCTTCACTTCTTTTTCTTCCGAGGCATAGCAGACCTGAAAGCCAAATAGTTGAAAAGGAATGACGGATTCTTTCTCGCCGATTACGCCGATTTTATGAGTCATAGTGCCGCATCCTTTCTCTGAGTTGTTCTTCCGTAAAGCCACTGCGTTTGCCTACTAGCAAGATACGCAGATTTTGCAGTTCCAAAACCTTAGCATTCAAAAATGCCAGTAAAGGCAGTCGTCCTAAAGCATCCGTTTGGGCTTGGCCATAGCTTTCTGTGATCAAATTGTCTTGTAAAAGTGCCAAGCCAGCAAAGTCGATCACCTGTTCATGAATCAAAGGCCGTAACACTTCCTGGTAATCACTTTCTAATAAGAAGGCTAAAAAGTCACTATAGGACGCATCCGCAAACGCTAAAAATTCTTCTTTCGGGATACTGCCGACACTCACTAAGACTGCCTCCATAAAACTGCGCGAACGTTTTTGAAGTACACAACGAGCGGCAATCGTTATATTGGTCAGATCGATCATCTTGATGACAGCTTCTTGTAGCTCAGGGATCTTGATTTCATCTGCCAGTCGCCGTTGTTCATGTAAATACCGGCGATCGTAAATGATGTCGATGCCTTGCAGCACGGCGCCACCTTCTAAGTACTCCCGCACCTCTTGGATCGTAGTCACGATTTTCTCAGGCAATACCTCTGAGGTTCCCGTTTTGATGGCGGTCCGACACTCATCGATCGTGTAAAAACCATCTTCGATCAGTAGATGATCATAATCTTTTCCAGTGACTGACTCTTTGGTCAAGACTTTTAGATTATGGAAAGTAAAAGGCATCATATACAGTCGGAGGATCTCTTGATCAGGAACCAACTCGGCCAATTCTTTGATCGTCTTTAACAATTCTTCATCGAGATAGGTTTCGAATCGTTCATGAAAATCTGGCTTCAAATAGCGTTGATAATGGGTCTGCTGCAAGACAGCTTCGACTTCAGCAAACCCTTTTGCCGCAATCATTTGTTCGACTTCTTGCGGCTTTAGCAACGTCATCTCTTTCAGCCGAATGATTGGATTCAATTGATGATAATTCCTCATGGATCAACCTCCTTGTTGTATGATCTGCAACCACCGTTCTCGGGTTTCTTTCTTGTATTCATCAAGCAATACCTGATAGGTAAAATTGTATTGAATGCCGTTGTCATCCACCAAAAAGCCTGCTTCTGTCAATGGTGCGCCGGCTTTGATTTGATACGGCAGTTTTGATTGATAAGACGTAAGCCAAGCGGCATCTAGATGGGCTGCTTGCTCAGGACCAGAGTGGAAGGTCACCGTCCCACTGATCGGCAACTGCTGCAGCACATTTTCAGCAAATGACTGCAGCTCTTCTGGCGTCCAGGCAACCATTTGTTGATACGCTTGCTCAAAAAGTTGTGTCAGGTATTCGTTTTGTTTCACCATTTGCTGCTGCTTAGCGGCACTTGCTTGGCGATTCAGGGCTTGCTGATAATGTTTTTCGGCTTGCTTTTTTGCTTGCTGGGCACGAAGCTGCAAGTCCGACTCTTTTTTCGCCCAGTCACGTGCCATCGTTTCACTGATCCTAGCACGTTCAGCGGCAGCCAAACGTTCCCGTTTTGTCTGCGCTTCTTGGTCTAGTTCAGCAATCATTTTGTCGATTGCGTCCATATCTTCGCCCCCTTTAAATCGTTCCTAAAAGTAAGAAAGAAATAACAAAACCTAAGATGGCATACATCTCAACCATTACTGAGAACATGACCCCTTTAAAGAAATGCTCTGGTTTCTTCGCTAAAATTTGAATCCCAGCTGCAGCGACCTTCCCTTGGGCCATTCCTGAGAATAAGCCAGTAAAGGCAACTGGCAGCGAGGCCATCAAATACGCCATACCAGTCACTGTCGACATTTCACCACTTAAGCTACCATAGATCATAAACGCAATAACGAATCCGTATAGCCCTTGCGTTCCGGGAAGTAATTGTAAAATCAAGGCTTGTCCAAACTTCTCCGGCTGATTCGTCGTTAAGGCTGCCGCTGCTTCACCAGTTTGGCCCACCCCTTTGGCTGAACCGATCCCAGAAAAGATCGTAGCGATCCCCATTCCGATAATTGCAAACACCATACCACCATTATTATTAATTAAGTAATCAATCATTTATTGTCTCCTCCATTTTCTTTATCAAAATCAACGTATTTCTCACTTGGCTTGAAGGTTTCAAATTGGCGCCCCCCACCAGTGAAAAATTTTCCGAAAAACTCTACATATTGTAAACGTGCGGCATGCACATATGCACTCAGTAACGATAAAAAGATGTTTAAAGCTTGTAGAACAACCAATAAGAGAATGCCTACAGAAAAACGAGCGGCTGGCGTCAAGTAGCCCACCAATAAGTTGAAAGCTGCTGCGATACTCCCACCGGAGATCCCTAATGCCATCAAGCGGCTGTAGCTGACAAAGTCGCCGATGTAACTGGTCACACCGTACAAGTCATACAACCCAAAAAAGAAGCCGCCCACTTTGGTTTTCCCTTTCAGAATCGGTACCACGATGATCAATAAGGCACTAAAGCCTGCTAAAATCAAGCCGACGGTTGTTAGTGCTGGGACATCGATCAAAAGATTGCCTGCGGCTGCCACTAAAAGACCACTCAAAAGTCCTAGCCACGCAAAGCCATCGTTGACTGCACCTAAAAGATCCTTTTTGCGGATATGTTCTTTGGCTGCTAAATAAAGGCCTGTAAACAGTTGGATCCCACCAAAAATCATGGATAGACCAAAGATCGCCATAAAATCTTCGGAAGGTGATAAAAGTTGGAAGGGCAATGTAGCGCCAAAGAAAGAGCCGTAGACTGCGCCCCAAATCATAGTTGGCACGGACAAAATCTGGAACAATTTCAGAAACCGTTTGGTCCCTTTGGGCAAACGCATGGCGTGCAGCCCGATCGTGGTCGCTACAGCCATTAATGCACCATAACCTAAGTCAGCCACCATCATACCAAAGAAAACATAGTAAAAGGGCGTCATCCATGGGGTTGGATCGATCTCATCGTATTTTGGCAGGCTATACATCTCCGTCAACATTTCAAAGGGTTGAATAAACGAGGCGTTTTTTAGCTTCGTTGGCACTTGATTAGCAGCGATCTCCTCTGAAGTGGGTTCTTCAAACGAATAGTAAATCTCGTTGGCAAAGGATTCTTGGACCATTTCCGCCACTAACGGTTGATCCTTTTCTGCGATCCAGCCGCGCAAGAGGGCAAAGGTCTGACCAGCTGCTAAGCGCTGTTGCATCATTGCCCGATTCTCACGAGTCAAAAACAGTTCTTCCGCTTGCTGTAACAGGATCAGCCGTTGTTTGTGCTGACTGATTTCTGTAATCAGTTCTTTGCGCTGCTGGGTCAAGGAAGTCAACGCTTGTTTCGCGTTTTGCAAAACCACTTTTGGTGATTCGGATGTTAGACCGGTTTCTTTCTTCACCCCATATCGGTGAAACAATTGGAACACTTGCTCTTCGATCGCTGCTAAAAATAGGCAGCTGAAATTGACTTTTTTTGGCTCAGAATAGATCACTTCGATATGAACCTCTTCCAATTGTCGCAAGGCTTCAGCTAGATCTTCCCAGCGTGGGCCTTCGACACGCCCAGCAAAAAAACTTGTATGAGCAGGTGCTTCGATCTCCAACGGCACGTCAAGATTTTGCCACTGTGTCGCCCATTCTTCCGTCTGCGTCGCTGCTTCGATCGCTTCGATCGTCTCTACCCAGCGCTCTTGCAACTTCTCGACTTCAACCAGCTCCGTCAATGCTGCTGCTTCATCGAAGCTTGTTTCAAAGTCCGACAGCCGCAAGGCATCTCGTTGCCATTCTATGCCTTTTTTCGCATCACCATTTTGGCGAATAAAGCGGATTGCTTCTTGCAGTCGACGAATCATTGGTTGGTGAGAAGCACCTTCTGGGGTGGCTCCTGCAAAAAATTCCCGTAGCCAAGTTTCGTTCGCTTCCTGCTCAAATACGTTCTCGATTTCAACAAACTGCATCGTTTGCAGCTTCGTCAATACCCTTTCTTGGTAGTGCTTCGGGGTGATCAACGTTAGTTTATTTAGTTTGGTTACTGCCATAAGTTCCGATCACTCCTTCAACGATCTGTTGAACCGCTTGCTCTTGGAAGCTTTGCATATTTTTTTGGTAACGATCTAACACTTGCTGGGTCTCTTTTGCCAGCTGCTGCTTTTGTGCTTCTAGTGACTGTTGCAACTGGTCTTCGACTGTTGCTTGTTCCTGAGCAAGGGCTTCTTCCAAAGCGGAAGCCCGCTCTTGCAATGCTTGTTGCTGCTGCGCTTCTTCCGACTGCAGTTCTTTTTTCAAAGCGAGCAATTGCTGTTCATTGGCTTCTTCTGCTTCTCGTAAACGAGTCAAAGCTTCTCTCATCGATTTCCCTCCCATAGTGATTTATATTCTCAACTGAAAAATAAACAAAAAAAGCATACCTCACGAAGAAGTATGCTGATAACAAAAAAAAGGCCAGCATTCCTCCAAGAATGTTTGCCTCACCCCTTGGCAAACCTGATCCTTGAAGCATAAAAAATGCTCAACCTTTGTCTATTTTATTTTTCAATTCCTGAACTATTATAGCAAAAAAAAATGTTTCCTTCAAGTAGAATCGTTTTTTATGAGAAAAAGACGATTTCTACTATTGTATGTTCGCTCGTAATTCCACTGCTCTTGGCTGTCCGAATAACCATTACTATTCGTTCAGTCTCTTGGGGACTTTTCACCTAACATTTGTCAGTGATCGGATTGTTCTTACTAAATTGAAATCGGTCAAAATCAATTTAAGCCTTAGAATGGTCTGAATGAAGAACGTTGAGATTTTTTGAAAATGCTAGACATCATTTGATTGGTACCAAAAAGGAGATAACAATTCCAACAACCCGTTCGATCCCTGACAAATCTTAAGTGAGAAGTTCGCTTATTTCGCTTCTCTTTTTATCGATGGCAGCGGTTGGCCCTTTTCTTCACAAATGAAATAACCGCCTCGGTAAAGGCATGTATAAATCTTACCGGGCTCCATTGTTAGGGGAAGCCCATTTTTTAAATACATCGGTTTTCTTTCCATTGAGCTCACCTTGTCTTTCGTGGGATAATAAGTCAAAATAAAAAACAACAGCTATTTCTAATCTTATCTTCAAGATTACCAAAAAATAAACTAATTTTCTAGTTTTTAATCAAAATATCGCAACTATATTGAATATTTTATAAAAATATGGATATTTATCCGAGAGCGTGTGTAAAGAATGAACAGGAGGAAAAAAGGATGTCAGATGAACGTTGGTTTCAAATAAGAAGAAAGCGAAACATCGAATTAGGAATTTGTTTGCTCGTCGTCCTGCCGATGGTCTATGGCTTGTGGTTTCAACTGGCTTTTTTGATCCATTACATGTCGTTTTTGTTTCTGGTTGCTGTCTTTACTGCAATCTACGAAGGAATTCGTTGTATCTGGGCTTTCATTAGAAAAAAACGATCTTGAGAAAGCTTTGCTCTGCTATAATAAATGAAACGAGCAGAGAGGAGTGCTTCTATGAAACGAATCATTATGGCTTGTGACTTACAACATACCCCCAAAGCTTTACAAGAATCCGCCCTTTCTTTTGACCCCTTTATCCCGGATTCTCGAAGTGTCGCAGAACTTTTTTATTCGGCCTATCATGAAACGACGGATGACGAAGGGGAATCGATTGCTGACTGGCAAAGAGAGCTGAGAGAGACTGCTGACGGAAAATACGGTCCCTTGAGTCCAGAGCTTTCTTTTCAGTTGCAAATGGATAATTATCCTATCGGTGCCGTAGTAACCAGCACGTTTCAAGAGCTTCCCCTGCTATTATTTGTTGTTATGAGCGCAGCCTTTAAAGGCAAAGGCTTATCCAAACTAATGATGAATGAAGTGATCCAACGAGCAAAAGCCATGGGACTCACTCACCTTTATCTGGTAGTGACGGTTGAAAATCAGCCAGCCTACAAGCTGTATGAAGCATGCGGTTTTTCCTTTGCAGGTGAAAGCTGGGCTGATCTTTCCACTTAGCTAGGCTCGCAAGTTATCCGTGTCATTTTCTACTATTTGAAAAGGAGCTTCGAACCAATGAATGAACGACTAGCTGCTGCGATCCAACTGCGGGCTGAAAAAAAGCTGCAACAATCAAATGAACAATTGATTCAATTAGCTGCCGAAAATCCCCAAGATGCCTTTGTCCACTACCAAACGGCTTGGAGTTATGATCTTTTAGGGGAAGAACAACAGGCAATTCCTTATTATGAACAAGCAATCGCGTTAGGTTTATCAGAAAACGACTTGCCAGATGCCTACCTAGGTCTAGGCAGCACCTATCGTGCCCTCGGCAAGTATCAAAAAGCCGAAGAAGTGTTTTTACACGCGATGCAGCTGTTTCCAAAAAATCATGCTTTGCAAACCTTCTATGCCATGACACTGTTTAATCTAGCCGAGTATGAGCAAGCCGCTGAACGATTATTGACCCTGCTTGCCGAAACCTCTAGCGATCCAGACATCCAGTCTTACCGACAGGCACTTTTGTTTTATGCGGATAAACTCAATGAGACATGGGGTTAGATGTTTCCGTTGGATCAATCCCTCTACTCCCTTTTCCATTAAGGAAAGGGAGTATTTCTTTTTTCCTGTCCCTTAATTACTCCTTCGCTATCAGCGCTTTGCTGAATCAATAGCCATCGACTTTCCTATGATCCTTTTTCCTTCAATCAATACCAATCATCCATTATCGAAAATTTCGATAACAAAACCAATTGACGTGCACGGTCAAATTTGCTAATTTATCTATGTTTTTTCTATCACTATCTTGGAGGAATGCCTATGCCCTTTATTGTCTATTTTTTTCTATCCCTATTGATCATTTATATTCCCACTCCCACACTTTTGTTGTTTTTTCAAAAACTCGCCTCCCAGCATGACAATCTGACGGCTTTCAGTAAACTTTTTCTACTGCTGATGGTCTTGTTGGATTATTACTTAAGCTATTATTGGTTGAAAAACTGCAAGGTCAAAAAAGCGCACTACCTTTATTTAGTCCTTGTCAATGTCTTCGAATGGCTGATCCACTTCTATCTTTATTCACGATTTGAAACGATCAATCTACTAGTCATTTTGTTGTTCCAGACCGTGCTACTATGCTGTATGATCTTTTTTCCTGTCTCGGAGAAATTTCGCTCATTCCTTTTTACCTAAAAAAGAGCATCCTTGGTTTCCACATAAAAAACTCCAGCTTCTCAATCGTTTCTTTCTAAGAACCGATTTACACGATAGCCCACCTTTGTTACGATTGATAAAAAGGATGTGTTGTGATGCCATTGATCGTCTTGGTTGGCGCGCAAGCGGTAGGAAAAATGACTGTGGGGAAAGAACTGGAAAAACGATTGGATGCAAAACTATTATTCAATCACCAGACCATTGATCTTTTTGCGAATTTTCTTGGCTATAGCCCAGCAGCATTTGCTTTGTCTAATCAAACGCGGATCGAACTCTTCAAAGCCTTTGTTCATAATGAAGCCAATAATACGACAAAATCAATCATCTTTACGGTCTTGATTGATTTCGATCAAGCGGGAGATTTAGCTTTTTTACAAGAGATCGCCCAGCTATTTACCGATGCCCGACAAGAGGTCTATTTTATCGAATTAGTGGCTGATATTGAGGAACGTTTAAAGCGCAATTGCCATGAGGACCGTTTAGCCGCAAAGCCGTCAAAAAGAGCGCTGGCTTTTTCTAGAAATGAGCTTTTGTCTTCGTATGAAAACTATCGCTTAGAAAGCCTGCCAGAGGAATTAACTACCCTTTTCCCAACGATTCCTTCGCTGAAAATCAACAATACCCACTTGTCACCTGATGAAGTGAGTCAAAAAATTATTGCCCATTTTTCCTTGACTTAAGTGCCAAAGAAACGCCATTATCAAGCTTTGCTTCACTACGAAAATGTCTATTGACTTTGACGCTGCGTCAAGCGGTATCCTCTAATCAAGAGGAGGTGTCAAAATGAAAGTTTATGTTATGCCAATGTTTTACCAAATGAAGACAAAAGATATTGTGCAATCATCGAAATGTTTCACAGAAATCTTGGGTTTCCAGTCATTGTATCAGTTTCGCAATCAAGAAAATCAAGTGATGATGGACCACCTGCGTCTTGCTGACTACCAAGATTTGATGCTGATTGCAGCAGAAGCGTTCACTGTTGGCGATGGGGCAATTTTGAATGTAGCGATGAATGATCTTCAGAATATCGCTCAGAAAATTCCCTCAAAGTGGATCGTGGAACCTTTGATGGAAAAGCCTTGGAATGCCCTTGAAATGACCATCAAAGACCCCAACGGTTATTTATTTACCCTAACAGAGGCAATAAGAAAAAAAGAATCAGACTTTCAAACCTTGATGGACCAAGCCAAGGATTATTTTCAATAAAAGGAACCGAGTAAGAAGAATTGCTTTCTTACTCGGTTCCTTTTTTATATAAAAACTTGATTCTGGCAGCAATGACAAAAAAAACGACCCTTTCCTAGATTTACCTAGCGAAACTTTTTGCCCCATCAGATGTACCAATACACCGCTTTAGTATATTTTTAAGTATTGAAGGTAATTATTAACACGCCTAACTCAGAACATGTTACACTAAGTGAAAAGGAGGATTTCCTATGGAAAAGAAATCGCAGCTTCCGTGGTACAAGCGTAAAAAATTCTACCTTCCAGTTGCCGTCGTCCTCGGCGTGATTGGGTTTCTTCCCAGTCTCGTTTCTCTTTTCGGGGTATCGATCGATGATGAATTCAATCCTGATTACTATTCTGATCCGAATGAACCAATGTTTAAGAAAAAGCAAAACTGACTGTTGCGATGCCGTATGCAGTTTTTTTGACCAACAAAAAAAGAGCAATCACTCGCTGTTGTGTTTGCTCCTTTTTTAAAAGGGATTCGGCAAACCTACGCACCTTGACAGGGTAAGCTGTTTGGGGAGAGGGCGTTTGAATGCGCGAATGAACAGTAACTTATTACGTGAAACCACTTATACTTTTTTCCTGTTAAAAAATCAATTGCTAACCAATCACAAAGGATCGATTATTTGAAGAAAGAAAAAACGTTAGCCATTAGTTCTACAACTTCCCAGGGAAAACTAAAAAAATCAAACATCCATTTCTCCTCCTTTAATTGACTTTCTTCAAGTTTACCCGCAAAATAAAGCTGTAACATATTTGGACTATTTTTCCGTCCACTTTTTTAGGAGGGATTTTTTGAAGGCCAATGACTTGTTAAAAGAGTTACGAACGGAACGAAATATCTCACAGCGAAAATTGGTTGAGAACATTTCAGAACGCAGTACACTGGCAACCTTTGAACAAAAAGGGCATCGCATCGCCTTTGATATTTTGCACCAATATTTGGACCGCTTAAATGTCACCTTAGAGGAATTTGAGTATCGCTTGGATGACAATCAAGTCAGCGAGAAAAAACAGCTATCCAAACAGTTGACCACCGCTTACTATGAAAGCAATTATTCTGAAGTACTCTCTTTGATCAACAAAGCCCAAGCACTGTATAAAACCACGAAGGATTTTTTCTATTATGTATTGTATAGTCAATTCTTTTTGATTTTAGAGAAAAAAGGCGTAGTTACCGACGAGGAAGAACGTTGCATCATCGAAGCGACCATCAAGAAATACTTGGAACGAATCGACACGTGGGGAAAGTTTGAAATCTCCTTATTTACCAATCTGCTTTTCCTTTTTTCTGACGAGTACATCTTGTATCAAATGAAACACCTGAATAAAAAAATTTTTTACAGCAATACGCTAAGTATCAATTATCAAATCTACACAAAATTGCTGACGAATGCGGCTTTCTTGTTTATCGATCGCAAAAAACCTGCCGAGTTGGCGCATGTGCTGACGTATCTAGCCGATCACCTGCCGCCGGACAATGATCGTATCCGCCTGATGATTCGTTATTTCGAAGGCATTTACGCCTTGTTCCAGGGAGATCGTACGCTGGGAATGGCCACGATTGAAAAAGCCTTGGACTATCTGCGATTTATTGGGCAAGAAGCCTTTGCCAAAGAATTAGAGGTACTGGCTCAGAGTATCTAAAAAAACCTGCTGCTTCCTCTCAGTAAGAGAACGACTCTCTTACACGGAGGAAACAGCAGGTTTTTTTTCTTAAAGTAAATGCAATGCTTCTTTCCAGAGCAAAACTCGTTTGACGGAAGCATTCAAATCAGCTTCCAAATAGCGGCCATCTTCAACCGCTTGTACGACAAAGGGGATCTGTTCTTGGTAGGTAGATGAGATCACTAGATCATTTCCCGCCTGCAACGCCTGTAATGCGGCTTCATTTTGCGGAATGAACTCAGAAAGTCCTGCCATATCCAAGTCATCCGTCATGATGACCCCTTCAAAATGCAATTCATTTCGGAGCAACTCATGCACGGGTTTTGAAATAGAGGCGGGTACAGTGTTATCGATACTATTGACAATCGTATGGGCCACCAAAATACTATCGGCACCAGCCTTGATCCCTGCGGCAAAAGGCAGAAAATCCGTTTCCCGCAGTGCAGATAGCGGGCGGTCATCGGTGACGATGGCGACATGCGAGTCACGATTGTTGCCATAGCCGGGAAAATGCTTCAAGGTTGACCCCACGTGGTGTTTCTGCAAAACATGAACCACACGTTCTACAAACGCACTCGTGCCCTGCGCATCCATGCCAATGGTTCGGTCGTAGATAAAGGACTGCGGATCAGTGGAAACATCGGCAACGGGAAACAGCCCGGCATTGATGCCATACGCTTTTAAAATTTCCGCTTTCTTTGCTGTATCTTCTTCGATCGCCGACCATCCACCTTGGGCATATAGCTGTTGTGGTGAGAGAAAACGCTGATCCGTAAGGTTCGGATTGCGGCTGATGCGAGTCACCGTGCCCCCTTCTTCATCCATACCGATCAACAGCGGAATGGCGCTGGCTGCTTGGTAATCTGAAATTTTCTGTTTCAAGCTCTCCGCCGTCTCATTTTCGGTATCACGGCCGAATAACAGATAGCCGCCAAAGTGATAGTTTTGAAGTTCTTCGATTTGATTGCTTTCAGGTACACGGACAAAAAACAATTGCCCGACCTTCTCCTCCAAACTCATCGTGGCGATTTTTTCTGCTATTGCCTCTTCTGACTGTTCTTGCGTGGAAGTTGAAACAGAAGGTGACGTGGAAACTGAGGTGGTTTCTTGGCTTGCACTGCTTTCTTCCTTTGTTTCGTCTCTCGAGCTGCTTTGCTGGATCACGGATGACTCCTCCGTTTGCTGTTTTTGCTGTTCTATCACCCACTTCATCCCTCCCATTGCTGCTAAGACCAAGAAAAGAAACAGTCCCATAGCGAGTCCTTTTTTATTCATAGGTTACCCTTCCCCTCTAAACAAGTTATTGAGAATGACTAAGCCCATCCTTAGAAAGAAAAAAGTGAACCACTGACGAAATATTCGCAGATGATTCACTTCAATGGATGTTATCGTTCTTTTTTACTCGTTAAACGAACCGTCGGATCAGCCGTTTGTATGGTACCGCACGCCCTACGATGTAAATCAACGCAGTTTGTATCGGGAACATGATGACTGCTTTTAGCAAGCGGACCGACCAGATGGCCCAGCTTGTCAAAGGAATATTCAGCATCATAGCTAACCAGATCGGTGTTAAGATCAAGGTTATTAAAAGTGTATTTAACAAGACGACCATCGCCGCTCGTTTTAATGTGACTTCTTTCCGATAGAAGAAGTAGCCATAAATCAGTCCACCAACAAAGGCATTGATGGTAAAGCCGAAAAAGTAGGCTGATTTTGGAAAAATCACCATTCCTGCGATATCGGCTAATGAGGAGCCAACTGCTGTCCAAAACGGACCAAACAGCATACCCATGATCAGCTGTGGTACAAAGGAAAATGTGATTTTGATATAGGAGGTTTCAAACCCCAAGATTTGCGACAAGACCACCATTAAGGCAATCAAAAGTCCCATGACCGCAATCATGTGTGCATCGACTTTTCTTTTCATAGCGAGCATCTCCTTTTAGAGTTGCTACAAATTCATGCAGCGAATGCGAAAATAAAACCGCGAACGAATGATCGTTCTTCGTCCGAAAGGCAACATCCCATCCTTTCAGCACTTAACGCTTTATTTCCTACTCTGATTTTTTTTAGGTATTGCTACCCAGACACACTATAGCATACAAGCGCGGACTGCTACAATTTTTCTTGCTTATTTTCTTGTACAAACTCTGCCAATGTTCGCTTTTCTTTTTTTGTGCATCAAAAAAACGCTTTTCTCATGTGAATCTTTCTACCACCAGTAAGTGAGCAGGAAACATTCTCAAAAAAAGCGTTCATTCCTGTTTCTTGTTTCCTTTCATGCTTTATGACAATTTATCCAATCAGATTGTCATTGATCAATACCGATTTGATGTCGCGTAATTGATGATCGATAGCAAGCTGTTCATGGGTCATCGTTGCGGTGACCTCTTTCATGGCATGCATTTCTTCATTCAATTCGTTGATATTCGTTACTAATTTGTTCAATGCTTCAATAATCAGTTGATTGTTATCCATGGTGAAACACTCCTTTTTGTAATGGTTGAGGTTAGTCTTCTTCGTTGATTGGCTGCTTCATCGTACCAACGGCGGCAACTGCGCGTTTCGTTTTATAAAACAATTTGTATAAAACAAGGACGACGACTGGGATCAGTCCGCATAAGATGTAGATTTGCGAATAATCAAACAGACCGTGCAAGCTTCCTAATGCATAGGGACCTACGCCTAAGCCGAGGTCCAGCCCGATGAAATAGGTGGAGAGCGCTACGCCGACACGGTGAGGATCGACCTCTTTTAGACAAACGGCTTGGCCATTCGACATGAAGGTGCCATAGCCCAAGCCGACAAAGCAACCCGCAAGCAACAACATCCAGCTGTTGCCGGTAATACTCAATAGGAAAAGACCAAGGGTCAAGAAAAGAAAGCTGGGATACATGACCGCATCTGCGCCATGGCGGTCAAATAGTTTGCCAGTCATTGGCCGTGTGAAGGTCACGGAAAGTGCATAGACGATGAAGAAAAAGGCACCGGCCGTTTCTAACCCAAGGTCACTGGCGTAGATCGACAAGAAGCCGAGAACACTGGAATAAGCCAACCCGATCAAAAAGGCAATCCCGGAAATGAAAAAGACTTTTGGTTCGACAAAACTTTTGATGGACCATTTTTTTAGTTGTGCTCTGTGTTCTTCTGTTAATGGGATGTTTTTGACTGGGAACCAGAAACACGCGATGGCTGTTGCGATTGATAAGATGGTTGCTAACCAAATAATGAAATCAAAGCCGACGGTCGGTAATAATAGCATGCCAATAAAAGGCCCGACTGCCGCTGCTAAACTGGTACTTAATCCATAGTAATTGATCCCTTCGCCATGTTTGGAAGCTGGGATATATGCTGTGACGATCGCATTAGCCGCAGTTGAGACAGCACCATAAGCAAAGCCATTGAAAAAGCGCACAGTATCTAAAATATAAATGTTGACTGAGACCAAATAAGCAGCGGTGGTAATGACATAAAACAATATCCCCCAGCGCAAAACAGCTTTACGACCAACTAATTCTAAAATTTTTCCAACATACAAGCGAGCGATCAAGGTCCCGATAATGTAGATCCCCGCTGCCAAGCCAGCTTGTGCGGTGGATGCCCCTAGCTCCTGAGTGGCAAATTTCGCAGTGATGACGACAAAACAATAATACACGAGAAAGACGATAAAATTGATCAAGGTAATCGTGATAAACCCTTTGTTCCATAGTTTTTCATTTTTGGTTGACGGCGTCGAGCTGACGATTCCTTCTTGATTGGTTTCCCTGTCTGACATGTTTCTTCCATTCCTCCTGTTTGTGCTGTGATGCGTTTTACTATACCGAAACTTCCTCTACTTGAAATGCGCTTTTGCTGTTAAAAAAGAGCATTAACAAGAAACATTAACATTTGTTATTGCTTTTTCACTAGAAATGTCTTTTAATGAAGCTTGAATAGAGGATATTTCATCTTTTTTTCAGAAAATGTTGGGTTGGCATCAAGTGAAGGAGTAACGCGGGTGGAAAAACAGATATTACGTGATTATTTAGAAAAACAAGCAATACCGATCGTTATCCGTAAGAAAAAGAGTTACTTGACGTATGAGGGGATCCCGGATCGGTACGTCTATATTTTAAAAAAAGGCATCATCAAAACTAGCGTAGTGACCCATGAAGGGCGCGAATTCAACTTGCGCTATTTGACGGATTTCGAGATCGTCTCTTTGTTTAAAGACGAATCCTCTCAAGAAGTCGAAGCCCCTTTTAATGTGCGGGTTGAATCAGAAGAAGCCGAATTATACAAAATCGTGCGGGATCAATTTTGGGCAGATGTCAATCGTGACCGTCTGCTACAGGATTATGTCAAAGAGTATTATCGGAGAAACTTGATGGATACGATGAAAAAGATGCAGCAAATGCTGATGAACGGCAAATTTGGTGCTGTCTGTACCCAAATCAATGAGCTCTATGAAACTTTTGGGGTTCAAACAACAGAGGGCGTCTTGATCGACTTTGAAGTCACCAATGAGGAGATCGCTCGCTTTTGCGGCATTACCTCTGCCAGCAGTGTCAATCGAATGATGCAAAAATTACGAGAATCTGGCGCCCTAAAAAGTGTCGATCGCAAACTATTAGTGACAGATATCGACTTTATTCGGGAGAATATTATTTATTGATCAAAAAAGACTTTGTACGCCTTTTGGTTTCAGGCACACAAAGTCTTTTTTCGATTAAATAAACGTCACCGTTTCCGTCACTTCGATCGTTGGATCTAACGATTGGATCACGGGGCAATTTGGTGAAACGAGTTTTAGGCAACGGGTCGCTTTGTCATAGTCGGCTTCAGCGATTTTCGCATAAAACTGAATGTGGATAGCACTGACTGGTTGGGCTTTTTTGTTGTCGTCCCGGTCATAGCTGACTTCGATCTTTTCGATTTCTGCTGTGATTTTTGAATTCTCTAGGACGGATGCGTATACATAGCCGCCGCAAGCAGCGACCGCACTCACCAGCATTTGGACTGGCGAATAGCCTTTTTCCCGTGCTAACACCCAATTGCCAGTTGGGGTCGTCATTTCAAATTTGTCGCTTCCTTGGTGGATCGTCAATGTTTCTACTGTCATCGTTTTTCTCTCCTCACAAAATGATCTGGTTCAACTTCGACCCATTCATACAATGGTGTCAAGGTAATCGTGCTTTGAATTTCCGTTTGTTCCATCGCACCTCTTGCTAACACAGGATCAGCGATCGGAGCTGCTGCTAATAATTTCTTCGTGTAAGGATGCAGCGGATTTTCAAACAAACGGTCGGTAGGTGCCAATTCAACTAATTTCCCTTGATACATGACGGCTGTTCGATCACTGATATGACGAATCACGGATAAGTCATGGGAAATGAATAAATAAGACAATGAAAACTCTTTTTGTAGACGCAGTAGCAATTGGATGATCTGAGCCTGAATGGAGACATCTAATGCCGAAGTCGGTTCGTCACACAAGACGAACGCCGGGCGATTGACCACCGCACGAGCGATACCGATCCGTTGCCGTTGTCCGCCGCTGAAACTGCGAGGCAGTTTATGAACATCATCACCGGTGATCCCGACGATCGCTAAGATTTCTTTGGCTTTCGCTCGAGCAGCATCTTTCGTTTCATGATACAACGGCTCCATCACCAGTTCAAGTGCTGTCATACGGGGATTCAATGATGAATACGGATCTTGGAAAATGATCTGCATTTGCTGATACGCTGCTTTGCGATCTTCTGCCGTCAATGCTGTTATCTCTTTGCCTTCAAAGAAAATCTCCCCGCTTGTTAAGGTCTCTAAATTTAAAATACTGCGTCCTAAAGTGGTTTTCCCACTCCCAGATTCCCCCACTAGCCCCAATGTCTCGCCCCGATGGATCGTAAGGCTGACATCTTCGACCGCTCGGACTTCACTGACAGTGCCGCGCCAGTTTTTACTGCGAAAGATTTTCGTCGCATGTTCTACGCGAATCAGTTCTTCCATTATTCTGTCACCTCCTGATTGCGCCAGACGCGATGTGTCTTAGATAGTTGCGTTTCTTGCAGTTCATCTGCCAATGTCTCATGATAGTCAAAGACTTTTAATTCGGCATGCTTGTCGCCTAAATGGGCCGCCTGCAATAATTGTTTCGTATAAGGATGTTCCGGCTGATAAAAAATTTCTTCCGTGGTTCCTTCTTCCACGACTCGGCCTTGATACATCACTTTAATAAAGTCGCACATTCCTGCAACGACCCCAAAGTCATGGGTCACAAGGACGACGGAAAGCTGGTTCTCTCTTTGCAGGTTTTTGATCAATGCCAAAATCTGTGCTTGGATCGTCACATCTAAAGCCGTTGTCGGTTCATCTGCGATCAGCAATTTCGGTTGCGCCAACAAAGCCATGGCAATCATCACCCGCTGACGCATCCCCCCAGATAGCTCATGAGGATATTGTTTCATGCGTTGTGCTGGAAAAGGTATGCCGACTTTTTCTAACTCTTTGACGGCGATTTCTTGTGCTGCTTTTTTCGATACTTTTTGTGAGCGGCGAATCACTTCGATCAAATGATAGCCAATCGTGCGCAAAGGATTTAACGAAGTCATCGGGTCTTGAAAAATCATGGCGATCGGTAATGTTCGACGATCGGTCACTGCTGCTCCTTCAAATGTATAACTGGTATAGTGATCGGTCACTTTATCAGGCAAAAGATCCATGACGCTTTTCATGGTCATACTTTTGCCGCTGCCAGATTCGCCAACGATCCCAACGACTTTGCCCTTAGGAATTACCAGATCAAGATTTTTTACTAACGGTTTCGGACCGGTTTTGCTTTGAAATGTCACATTCAACGCTTCGATCGCTAATAACTCTGTCTTCATCGGTCACACCTCTCTCTGCAAGACATGTTTGATCATGTCGCCGATATTGTTAAAGGAATAGATGGTGAAAATAACAAAGAGCCCTGGAAGAATCGCCATGTATGGTGCCCGCTGCAAGCTGTTTTGCGCGTTTTGCAACAGACTGCCCCACGAAGCCATCGGTTGCTGTATTCCTAAGCCTAGAAAACTCAAAGCCGATTCGGTCATGATCGCTCCTGAAATACTTGCAGATGCCGCAACGATCAAGGTAGGAAGCACTGCTGGGAAAACATGCTTCACGATAATACTAAATGAAGAACGTCCGATAAATTTCCCGTAAGCGACATATTCCCGTTCTTTCGCCGCTAACGTTTCACCACGAATCAAACGAGCGATGTTCATCCAGGAGAAGCCGCCGATCACAATAATAATCGTGGTTAGTCCGGGACGTAAAAAGACGCTCAAAACGATCACTAACACCAACCAAGGAATCGATGACAATACATCGACGAGCCGCATCAGAAGGTTGTCGATCCAACCGCCAAAGTAGCCAGAAACAAGACCGACAAGAGTCCCAATAAACGTCGCTGTGATCATTGCCAAAACACCTACAAACAATGATACCCGACCGCCGTAGACGACCCGAATAAAGTAATCTCGCCCCACTTCATCGGTTCCAAATAAATGAGACCAACTCGGCGGCTGTGACATGTTGCTGACATCCGTTGCATTAGGATCGATGGGGATCAAAGGTGCAACAAGCGACAAAATAATCAATAACGTCAGGAAAACGACAGAAAAGGTATAGATGGGCGAAGCAAGCATGACTTCACTGATTTTTTTGAAACGTTTCATTACTTACTCCCTCCTTTACGGATACGTGGATCAACCACGGAGTATAATACATCCGCTAACAAATTCCCTAAGATGACCAGTGTTGCTGACAACAGCATGATGGCCATGATCACAGGATAATCGAGGCTTTTCGTCGCACTCATCAAGTAAGGGCCGACGCCCGGCCAGCCGTAGATCGTTTCTGTAATGATCGCACCGGTAACTAACATCGGCAACGCCAAGCCGATTTGGGTGACAACGGGAATCAAAATATTTCGACTAATATGACGGCTGAAAATCTGCCATTTGCTGGCATGAAATGCCCGTTGCACCATCACGTAGTCTTCTGAAACTTGTTGTGTCGCTGATGCGCGGATATACCGCGTCAAATCTGGAAAGAAGGCGACTGTCAATGTGGTATAAGGCAAAATAAAATGCTGCAGAAAATCGCCAAAATCCCCTTCTTTACCGACCGTATACATGCCAATGATTGGAAACATATTTAATAAGTAACCAAACACATAAATCAAGATCATCGCAAACCAGAAGGTCGGCACAGCGATTCCTAGAGATGCCACAGCGTCAATGATCCGATCCCAAATCTTTCCTTTGTTGGCAGCAGCCAACAGGCCCAAAATGATGGCCAACAACAAGGCAGTCAAATAAGCGGGGATCACTAGGCGCATGGTATTGGGAATCCGAGTCGCAAGTTCTTGTGAAATACTACTTTGAGACACCAAAGAAAAGCCAAGATTACCGGTAAGAATATTTCTGATCCAAAGAAAATATTGAACCAAAAAGGGTTGATCCAAGCCATAGCGCTGCCGCAAAAGATCGATTTGCTCTTGCGACATATTGGGTGTCGTGATGGAGTCGATCACATCATACGGTGCGATATGTATAAGTGAAAAAACGATAAAAGAGATCACAAACAGCAAAGGGATTGCTTGCAATACTCGTTTTGCAATGTATCGAAACATAACTGACCTACTTTCTTTTTCATAGAAAAAAGCTGTGATAAAAAAGATTCCTCTTTATCACAGCCAATGGATTTACTTGATTGTCAATTTAGACATATCTTCGAATGTATAGATTGGGATCAAACCTGCATCTTCTACATTACCAATTCGGTTATTGACCGCTAGGATTTTCTTGTTGTCAACGATTGGGTAAATGATCGCTTCGTCAGCAATGGCCTTTTGCAAATCATCATACAATGCTTCACGTTTGTCCGTGTCTAATTCAACTGCTGCTTGGGCAAACAAATTGTCAATGGTTTCGCTATTGCTTTGGAAGTAGTTGGCACTACCGCCAGTTTCAAATAGACTGCCGTATAAGTCAGGGTCATTTCCCATGATATACCCGCCAAGGAATAAGTTGTACTTCGTTGAATCAGGTTTCTTCAACTCGGTAAAGATCGCTGTACCATCGCCACCTTCAAGTGTAACCGTTATGCCTGCTTGTTGCAATTGTTGTTGGATCAACGTAGCTTGGATCGTTTGGGCTGGATCGGTTGAGTTGAAAGCCAAATTCAATGACAAATCAGTCACACCAGCTTCTTGTAAAAGTTCTTTTGCTTTTTCAGCATTCGTCTCATATTTTTCAACATCATCAGTGACGTATGGGTTGTTCGGTGGCAAGAATGAATATGGTGTTGCATAATACTCTTCATCTAAATATGCTGCTTGATTTAATTCATCTTTGTTCAACGCATAGAGAACTGCTTGTCGAACTTTCACATCTTGCAAAGCATCTGAGTGAGTGTTCAAGCCTAGATAACCAACACGGTTTTCAGTATAAGGATAAACAGAGATCTGCTCATCATCTAAGTCTTCAATATCTGAAGGCAAGACAACGGCTGCATCCACTTCCCCTTTTTGCAAAGCGACTTTCGCAGTATCGGTACTTTCGATGATGCGCAACGTCACATTTTGAATCGAAGGCTTGCCGCCATAATAGTTTTCATTGGCTTCAAAAGTAAAGTACTCACCACGTTTGTATTCTTTCAGTTGATACGGACCAGTGCCGACTGGTTTTTCAGGCAGTTCACTGACAGAGAAGTCGGTAACATCTTTAAAGATATGCTCGGGAATGATGTATGTTTCGGTTGCAATATTGCTGATCGCTGCCGCACTCGGTGTCGGCAACACGAATTTGACGGTGTATTCATCCACTTTTTCGATCGCAATTGGTTGGTCGTCGACCCAAAGGGAATCGGCATTGCCATTTTCTTTTTTGACTTTTTGTTCATATGTGAAAACAACGTCATCGGCGGTAAAGTCTTCGCCATCTGACCATTTCACATCTTGTTTCAAATGTACTGTCAATGAAAGGCCGTCTTCAGCTGGTTCCACTGATTCTGCCAACGCATTTTGTGTTGTTCCGTCTGCTTCCACTGTAACTAGTGGAGAATAGATCATGTTTGTCACTGTCAATCCCCAACGATCACTGGTGTTGATCGGATTAGTGGACGATGGGTCCCCGCTGATCGCATAAGTGAATGTTGAATCATCCCCAGCTCCAGCTGCACTACTGGTTGACGTTTCTTCTGTATTTGATCCACCGCAGGCTGCTAGAACAAATCCTAGTCCAACGACGGCAACACTTGCTAAACCTTTTTTCCAATTTATCATTTTTCCATCCTACTTCCTGTTCCTATATAGTAATAGTCGTTTTTAACTTTCTATTCCCATACAGGTATACTAGATTTCTTTGTTACTTCCTCGATGATTGCTTTTACTTCATCGGTCTGATAATATCGAACGACCGTTTGGTAAACGTCATTGTCTGCTTCGTCTGCTCGCGCAGCGATCACATTATAATAAGGCTTGGAGGAATCAGCCACAGGTTCTAAGAAAATCGCATCTTCTGTAGGAACCAAACCAGCATCGACGGCCATGCCATTATTGATCAAAGAAATGTCGACATCGGTCATTGCCCGAGCAGTTTGATTGGAGTCAAGTAGCTCAAATTTCAGGGCTTTGGGATTGTCAATGACATCACTGGTTGTTGGCAGTAAACCTTTTGATTCATCCAAAGTGATCAAACCGGCGGTCTGTAAGAGTAATAGTGCACGGCTCTCATTTGAGACATCATTGGGTAAAGCCACCGTAGCACCATCTGCCAATTCGTTGACATCGGTGATTTTATCGGAATAAATACCAAGTGGGTTTAATGTCGTATAGGCAATCGTCGTGTTGGAATAACCACTTTCTTCGTTGACATTGTCCATAAAAATCTCCGTCAATGCTGCGTGAAGGTCAATTGAGCCATCCTCAAGCGCCACGATTGGCTGACGATAATCGGTGAATTTCACCAATTGCAAGTCGATATTTTCGTTTTCCTTCAATTCTTCCTGCACATGTTCCCAGGCTTCGTTTTGCTCACCCACGACACCCAATTTGACAACGGTGGCTTCCTCATCTGCTTGACTGCTGCCGCAAGCGGCGAAGCTGAACAATGCCAGCAATCCAAGAGCCCCTGTTGCCAATCCCTTTACTACGTTTCTTTTCATCCCTTTTTCCCCTTTTGTTCCCTCCTCAGATCAATCGTCCCGTTTTCTTGACGTATTGCTCAACTAGACCAATTTCACCTCTGTTTCTCAAAACAAATTGTTTTTTCAAAGGAGAAATGGCAAATGCCTGTTGCCGTCAACCGAAAACATCGGACTCACTATTCATATGTAGTGTAACTTTATCCTATACAACTAAAACTGTCAATAAAATTACTCTACAAAAGTAAGTTTTTAACTAGCTGATCTGTGGTCGGGTTATTTGAATATCTTCAGTGCATTTTCTAAGTCATCGATCAAATCTTTACTACTTTCGATCCCAATGGAGATCCGTAAAAGATCCGGCGTCAACCCATAAGATTCTCGTACCTCTTGAGGAATATCCGCGTGGGTCTGTGTCGTTGGATACGTGATGAGACTTTCCACACCACCTAGGCTTTCCGCAAAGGTAAAGACCTGTAATGCTGCTAAAAAGCCGCTGATTTTGGTTTCATCAAGCACCCGAATACTGATCATCGCGCCGGCGTTCGGATAAAGCACCTCTTTGATCGCCGGATGGGCTCGTAAAAAGCGGCCGACTTCCTTGGCGTTGGCTTCCTGCCGTTCAAAGCGCAATGGCAGCGTCTTTAAACTACGAATAAATAACCACGTATCAAAGCTGCTCAAGGTCGGGCCAGAAGTATTGGCTAAATAGTTCAAACGCTCCCCCAGCTGCGCATCTTTTGCGATGACGACGCCTGCCAAAATATCATTGTGACCAGATAAGAACTTAGTACCTGAATGGATCACTAGATCCGCGCCATCTTCTAAGGGCAACTGCCGTAAGGGCGTCAAAAAGGTATTATCTACGATCAATAGCGCCCCCTGTTCGTGAGCAAGCTTGGCGGTTTCAGCAATATCCGTCACGGTCATCAAGGGATTCGTCGGGGTCTCTAAGAAGACAGCCGTTACCTCGTCAGTTAATTTTTCACTTAATTCGGCTAAAGTACTGAAGGTATCGAAAAAGGCCCGCTTGCTATTTTCCAGTTCCGCAAAATAGCGAAAGCTACCGCCGTACAAGTCACGAGAAACCAAAAAGCGGCTGCCGCTGGCAAATAAATCAAAAATCAAAGCGATCGCACTCATGCCAGAGCTGGTCACTACTGCCCGAGCTCCTTTTTCTAATTCAGCAAGACCTGCTTCTAAGATATCACGGGTCGGGTTTTTGGTACGGGTATAATCATAGCCTGTACTTTGCCCTAACTCAGGATGAGCAAAGGTCGTGGAAAGATAGATCGGTGGGCTGATCGCCCCAGTTTGCTGATCCGAATGATTGCCTAATTGTGCCAGAAAAGTTGCTGTATCAATCGTCATGTCGTTCCTCCTTTTTGATTGCCTCGATCATGCGATCAAGGGCTTCTTGAATGATCGTCGGTGTTGTCGCAAGATTCAGACGAATCAAGCCCTGACCGCCTTGTGAAAACCATTCCCCATAGTCGACTGCCAGACCGGCAGTATCTTGGATCACGTGCTTGGTTCGTTCTTTGGCAATGACTTGCCGCAGATCCACCCAGAGAAGATAGGTTCCTTCTAATGGCAGCAGCTCAATTTTGGGAAATGCTGCTTGCAGTTGCTGGCGGACCATTTGTTCATTGGCAGCAATCACCAAAAGCAGGTCCGCTAGCCATTGATCCCCCGATTCATACGCGGCTTTCGCAGCCACCAATCCCAAACGATTGACTTCCGTCTGCTTGTATTGTCGGCACCACTCCTCATAGGCTCTACGCATCTCTAAAACAGGAATCCAAACATGAGAGAGCAATAATCCTGCTAAGTTGAAGGTTTTTGAGGGCGAATCCAGAACGATCAGCTTCTCAAAGCCGCCCCCCTGTGCCACTGTCACGGCTGAAACAAATTGCTGCTCACCGAGTATCAGCTCACGATGGATCTCGTCGGCGATCACGACAACCTCATGTTTTTGGCAAATGGCCAATAACTGATGCAGTTCTTTCTCTTGCCAGACCCGCCCTACTGGATTGTGAGGGGAGCAGAGAATAAATAGTTTCACTTTTTCTTCAATGATTTTGGCTTCAAAAGCAGCAAAATCGATTTGATAAGAATTCCCCACCTTTTGCAAGGGTGCTTCTATCAAGCGCCTTTTCGTCTCTTTGATGCTGTCAAAAAAGGGATAATAGACGGGCGGCTGGATCAAGATGCCATCGTCTGGTTCTGTGAAACAATGAAGCAAATCAACCAAAGATTGGACGACCCCTGTGGAAAACGAGAGCCATTTTTCTTCGAATTTCGTCCCCCAGTGGCGATCTTGCCAAGCTTGATAGGCTAAAAAATAGCCTGAGGGGGGAATCGCATAGCCAAAGGTTCCTTGAGCAACCAGTTGCTGCAAGGCTTCTTCCACTGCCTTTGGCGCAGCAAAATCCATATCAGCTACCCATAAAGGCAAAAGCTTTTCTCCTTGGAACCGTTGATCCACAAGATCCCATTTTAAAGAATCAGTGCCTTTTCGCTGTCTAGCATAGTGGGAGAGAAAATGCTCAGTCGTCATTGATACTCACCCGACCTTCTGGCTCACTGCCAATTCGGTAACCTTCTTTCGTCGGCGTGACGGACAGGTCATACGGCGTTCGCAAGTAGGTTTCATTGATCCAATTGCTGAAAAACAAAGAGGCATGTCCCCGCCAACGGTTGGTAATTTTTCCGCCTAAACGGTCATAGGCAAAGTAATTTTGGGGCAATGCGGTAGCTAAGCCCCGTTCCATGTCTCGCAAGTACTCTTCATTCAAGGTCGTTGTGTGGTATTCAAAATGCCCTAGCAAGAAGGCATTTTTATGATCTTCTGATACGAAGATGGAAGGCCCTGTTTCAACACCCGCTGCCAAGATTTCTAAAGGCGCTTGGGCGAGCTGGCCCTCATCGATGCCAGTATAGCGCGAATGAGGCGTATAAAAAACGTCGTCAAAACCGCGAACAAGCGGATGAAAATGCGTGACTGCTTGTTCGAAGACACCGAACAACTTGCTTGGGTACAACACTTTGTCGATACCATAATGGTAATAAAGACCTGCTTGTGCCCCCCAACAAATATGCAGGACTGAAGTGCAATTCGTCTGGCTCCAATCCATGATCTCTTGCAGTTCTTGCCAATAATCAATGGCTTCAAAGGCCATTTTTTCAACCGGGGCACCAGTGATGATCAAGCCGTCGAATCGTTGGGACTGGATCACTGAGAATTCTTGATAGAACTTTTCCATGTGATCGACAGACGTGTTTTTGCTTTCGTGGTATTTCATTTTTAGTAAAGTCACCTCAATTTGCAGTGGACTTTGGGAAAGTAAACGCAACAACTGATTTTCTGTAGCGATCTTTTTCGGCATCAAATTGACGATCGCGATTTTCAAGGGACGGATCTCTTGCTTCGCCGCTTTATGCTGCAGTAAGGCAAAGACATTTTCTTTTTGCAGGACCGCTGCAGCGGGTAATTCTTTGGGAATAATGATTGGCATTGCTTCAACCCCTTACAGATAAATTTCTTGTTGAAGAGAAAGCGAACAGTTTCGGCTGTGAAAAACAAAAAAAGCCGCCCTTTTATCCTTATGGATAAAAGGGACGACTTGATGCGCGTTACCACCCTAATTCGTGCTATTCTCACAAATAACACCTCAACAGTACACTATGATACTTGGCGCTGTAACGGGCGCATGCCGTTTTGCTGGCGTGAACCAACAAAAAAACTCAGAGCTCATCTTCACTGATCACCGCATGTCTCCTTTTTCACCAACCGGAGTCTCTGTACCTTTGTTGATCTGCTACTCTTCTCTTCAACGTTATCGAATTCTTTGTTTAATTTTAAAAAATTATAATTGTTTTTTCATTTACTGTCAACGGCAAGTTGAGACTTTTTCTTAGATTTCTTCTAAATATAAGTATTGCTGACCCATTTTTTCATAGATCGCTGCTAAGTCTTCTTTGCTGACTTCGCGATCCTTATGCCCATAAGGGTCGTTGACATACATTGTATCACCATCGATGCCAGTGATCACTACCGAATGGATCAATGCAGTCACAAGGATTTCGCCATTTTGGGTATTCCATTGAAAGAAATCAGCATCGGTAGGTACTTGTAATTCTAACGTCGCGATCATCCAAACTGGTTTCCCAGATTGCAGGACTTTGACGATCTCATCAAAACTTTTGTCTCGTCCACTAACGACTTCATATTGCTCTTTTACAATACTTTCGGCGACATCAGTGATCGGTTCTACGTCAACACCCATCGCGCTATCGCCGCCATAGATGTTTCCAACAAAGCCTTCTCGCGGATCTCCATGGTGATTATAATCCTCATAAAGTGGGACATACACTAATTCTTCTGCCAATTGATTTTTATTGGTATCAAATCCGTAAAAATTCAAGAGCATCGATAAAGCCGTTACTTCACAACCATTTCCTAACGTAACTTCATCGAATTGATTTTCTAACGGAACGTCCAATTGAATAACGTCACTGTATTCAGGCTCTGGTGTTTGTTCTTCATCCGAAAGTGCTAGTGTCAATTCATCCTCTATCTTTTCAAAGGGGGACTGCCCATTCTTACTGTCATAAAAAATCAGCAGAAAGAAGAGCATCAAGACGAACATACCTAAAAGTAACCGTTTTAACTTTTTCTTCTTCATCTACTTCCTCCTCTTTTATATTATAACTTATTTCTGTTTATTATTTCACTATAATAAACGTTTTAAGAGGGAGTATTTTCTTAATCTAAACACAAAAAAATAGACCCGTTTACGCAGCGGGTCTATTCAAACTGGCGCTTATGCCGCTTTCTTCTGTTTCTGAATAAAGCGTCCTTTTGCTTTTGAAAACGAACGAATATCAAATTGTTTGCTTAAGGCACCTGCAACAAAATAAGCCAAATTGAAATCGATCAAGCTATGGATCAAGCCACCGATCCCCATCAAAACGAACAAGAAATAGTAGAAATTGCCATCGAATGCTGTCCCTGGTACATTTCCTGTGAAGTAAAAGGCGGCAACGACTGCCATTTCAACGGCAGAATGAATCAGTCCGATAATCAAGTTAAAGCTCTGAAATTTGATATTCAATAAAGAGGGTTTGCCATTTTTCAGTAAAATATCTGGGTGCTTCTGTAAATAAAAGGCACCGATGACTGCAAAAACAACATGGGACAATGCCCGTAATGCAATGATTGGTGGTAGTGTTAAGAAAAAGCCAAAGGTCGTTCCTAAAGCTACAGCGATCGCCATCGCTGGTGAAAAGAACATCGCCACAAATACGGGAACATGGCTAGCTAAGGTAAAAGATGCAGGTCCGATGACGATTTTGGGCATTACCATGGGAATGACGATCCCCATGCCGATTAACAATGCAGCGATCGTTAAATGGCGGATGGAATGATTTTTCATTTATACTCTCTCCTTCAATGTGTCATGACAGTTCTGTCTTGCTTATTCTACTGGTATTTCCACAAGGTGTCAAGACACAAAAAACGAATGTTTATTCAACATCCGTTTTTATAGAAGTTATCCTTTGCGCGCTTGCATTTCATTGCTTAATTTGGCAAATTCCGCTAACGACAGCGTTTCTCCACGACGTTTCGGATCGATCCCACTTGCTTCTAAACTGTCTGCCAACCACTGTTTGGTTTCTTCATCTTTTCCATAGCTATTTTGCAAATTGTTCCAAAGGGTTTTACGACGCAACTGAAAGGCTGCTTTCGTTAATTTAAAGAACTCTTTTTCATCGGTGACTGCGACCGCTGGTTGTGGACGGCGCGTCAATTTCAAAATAGCCGAATCAACATTCGGTTGGGGTACAAAAACGGTTTTCGGGACGATGAATGCCAGTTTTGCTTCCATGTAGTATTGCACAGCGATCGACAACGAGCCATAGGCTTTGGTCCCGGGAACTGCTGAGATTCGATCAGCCACTTCTTTTTGCATCATCACGACCATTTCATCTACTGGTACCTGAGACTCTAAAAAGTGCATCATGATAGGCGTAGTAATATAATAAGGCAGATTTGCGACAACTTTTAATGAAGCAGCCGTATCGCTGAATTCTGACCGAATGGTCGTTGATAGGTCTGCTTGCAAGACATCTTGATGAATGATCTTTACGTTTGCGTAAGGCTGCATCGTATCAGCTAATACAGGGATCAACCGATCATCGATTTCAAACGCCAACACTTGCTTGGCCTGTTTTGCCAACTGTTCGGTCAGCGCACCGATTCCAGGTCCAACCTCAATGACGTTTGTCGTTTCGTCGATGCCTGCTGTTTCTACGATTTTCCGTAAAATATTCGGTTCTGTTAAGAAGTTTTGTCCTAAACTTTTTTTAAAGGTAAAGCCATGTTTCGCTAAAATCTCTTTGGTTCTTGAGGGGGTTGCTATATCCCGTTCTTCCTTCACAATTCTTCCTCCACTGTTTTCATAGCTTCTGCCAACTCTGCATCGGTGATACGAAACATTGCCAGCCGCTTCTCTAATTGTTTGCCGTTCGTATAGCCGATGCGTAAAAGATCTCCTAGCCGCTCTCGTTTCTCTTTTGCTCCAGCGCCTGCGATCAAGCCATACGCTAATAACTGTTGGCGATCAATGGTTCCTTCACTGACTTCATTTGAAGCAATCGGGGTTACGACTTTTCGCAAGGCTTCTTTCAATGCTTCATGGCTGGCGTGTTCCACGCCCAAACTGCCTTTGCTTTTCGGTGCTGCCTGACTGCGCGGTAAAAAGGCATGCTTGGCATCCGGAACCACTTCCATAATGATTTTGCGGATCTTTTCTCCCGAAAAATCGGGATCGGTAAACACGATGACCCCTCGTGTCTCTTGGGCATGCTCGATTTGATCAAGGATCGTATCATCGATCGCTGAACCGATCGTTTCGATCGTATCTACTTCGAACACTTCTTGCAATCGACGGGTGTCGTCTTTGCCTTCGACGACAATGATTTCTTCGATTTTCGGTTTATCAGTCATTGATCCTAAACAAGCGGTGGGCATTTTTTGTCGTGTAGGCCGCAACATCAGCGACCGCTTCTTCCCGCAGCTCCGCGATTTTATCCACCACATAATGGGTATAGCCGGGTTCATTGCGTTTGCCGCGATAAGGAACAGGGGCTAAATACGGCGCGTCAGTCTCAACGAGTAGCCGATCTTGTGGCACGACTAGTGCAGCTTCTTGTACCTCCGTAGCCTTTTTGAAGGTCACGACACCACTAAAGGAAATGTACATTCCTAGATCCAAGAACTTTTTCGCCCATTCTCCGTCTCCACTAAAGCTGTGCATAATACCACCGATTGTTTGGACTTTTTCATCCTTTAAGATCGCATAGGTATCTTCTAAGGCTTCACGGGTATGAATACTGATGGGCAGCTGATGTTCACGAGCGATTGCCATTTGCCGACGAAAGACCTTTTCTTGAACTTCTTTCGGATCTTCCATCCAGTGGTAGTCTAAACCGATTTCACCTAGGGCAACGACTTTTGGTCGTTCCAAGCGCTCTTGCAAATAGGTTTCTACGTGTGGGGTATAAGAACCAGCTTCGGTGGGATGCCAACCGATAATGCTGTAAATGCCAGGATATTCTTTGCTTAATGCTAACGATTTTTCAATCGTTGGCTGATCGAAACCGACGACCGCCATCTCCGTTACTCCTAGTTCTTGCGCACGGGCGACCGTTTCGGGAATGTCTTCGTTAAACTGTTCTGCATTCAAATGTGTATGAGAATCAAAAATCATGAAATCTCCTCCTTAGTCCTTCTATACTCTAGCATATTTTGACGGTTTAAGAAACGAATCCTCTTCGCTTTTTTCAGCAGTTTAAGAAAACTTTCAGCAAGCAAAAAAAATCCGCCCAAAGTTGGAGGACGCCGAAGCTGATTTTCTCTATACTGAGTGTAACGAAATCGTATGGAGGTGGAAATATGGAACGATCAAAAATTGATCCCGGCCGCTTTTTTTCTGGCCAAAAAGCAGCAGCTAAAGGCACGTTAAAACATCAATATCATTACTATCGGCAGCAAAATGCCCATCAAGCATTCAATAGCGACTTTCAGCGAAATTTCCAGCAAGATTTCCCCAATTTTGCTACATGGCTAAAACTACAGCAGCAGACGCCACAAAAGAATCAAACAGCGACTTTTTCTCACTGGTTATTGGTTGGTTTCTTCGGACTTTTGACGGCAGCAAGTTTTTCGCAACAGCTCTTATTCCTACTTTTTGTCTTTGTCATAGCTGCTCTCGTCAAAGGCCCAGGCATGATCTTATGGGGCATCGTTTATTCCTTCTTAGTTAGTCTGTTCCCTCCATTGGGTATCGTTCTTTCTGGCTTGTTTTTCTTACTGACCTTGCGTCAATTAACCAAAAATGTCACTTTCGTTTTGACTGCATTGTACTTTTACGGCTATCCGTTTGTCATCACAGCCCTCCAGCACTTCACGAATTGGGACCCGCAATGGCTGTGGGTCGGTAGTATCGGTTTTGCCTTGATCAGTGGCCATTTTGTCTTACAGCAAAACTATCCCTTTGCTTCAAGTAAAAGTCTCGCATGGGCGATCATCTCTGTCCCTTATGATTGTGTCATGGCTTTGATCCCTGTCAAACACAAGGCACGCTTCAAACGATTGGTGAAAATCAAATAATTGCGATCTAGGATACAAAAGATAGGCTGTTGCAGCTTCTTTTGTATCTTTTTTAATGGAAAAATCAAGCGAAATACGATGGATATTTTTTGTTATTTTTGCTTCCGTATGATTGCTTTTTTTGTAAGAATCTACTATGCTAGAAACTAGCAAATCAAAAAAGGAGCCACGCCATGTACACCCTCATTCTTATTGCATTCCTCCTTACGGGCTTGCTAGTTTACTCCTTTATTATTGAACCGCATCTTCTCAAACAACGGCATTATCTCATAAAAAAAGACAAGCGCACCGTCTTAGATATTTCAAAAGCTTATGACCTTTACCAAGCAGAAAGCAATATCGTGATTGCCCATATCAGTGATCTCCATTTTTCTCGTTGGTTTAAACCAAGACGAATGAATCGCATCATTCGATCAACGATCCAAAACAAGCCGGATCTGATCATCATCACGGGGGATCTGATCGATAATTATAAAAAATGGCCGCATCGTTCAACCAAGCGACTGATCGAAAAGCTGAAAAAATTGCAAGCGCCTCTGGGTAAGATCGCAGTTATGGGGAACCATGACCATTTGAATGACGGTCATTACTTTGTTAAGGAAATATACCAGCATGCAGGGTTTACCTTACTTGATAATGAGTCGGTTTTTGGTTCTGATGACAAGACGTCGATGAATATTGTCGGTATCGATATAGAAAGTCCGAAAGTCAGTTTTACCTATGAAGCAACCTTAGCAGAATGGCAGCTGCTTTTGCTCCATGAACCCGATTATGTTTCTCGGATCACCAATCTGCCAAACTACGACTTGATTCTTTCTGGCCATAGCCATGGCGGGCAGATTCGCTTGCCTTTTTATTATGCGAAAACAAAGGGCGCGTTGAAATATACCGATGGGCTCTACCTTTTAGGAAATGAGACCTTATTGAGTGTTTCCAGTGGGGTCGGTATGACCAAGATTCCCGCCCGACTCGGCGTCCCGCCAGAGATCCTTTATTACCATTTAGAACCGCAACAGCAATTGAACGTTTCTTAACTGTTCATCGTTGTAATTGGGAAAAAATCAGCAAATCGTTTCAGCAAACGTTCGATTCGCTGATTTTCTTTTTGCCCCTATCGTGTTAAAATATACCAAATAAATACTTTTAAACAATTAGGAGGAACCAAAAAATGGTCATCTCAGGAACACTCTGGTTTTTGATCGCCTTCTTTGCTTATACAGCCTATGTTTACGGTCAGGGGTTGTACTTTCCTGTCATCGCATTTCTTGCTGCCTTGATGGGCTGCGGATTTTATCTCTTTGCTTTTCTCCAGCACAAAAATACAACGAAAAAACATCCTTAGCCAGAACGAGCTAAGGATGTTTTTGTATTATTGATTCAAGCCTTGATAAATCGTCTCGAGATTCCACTTCATCATGTTATAGTAGCTGTCGCCTTCTTCTCCCGGTTCTGCAATCGAATCGGTAAAGACGGTTCCGAAAATCGGAATGCCCGCATCACGAGAAACACTTTGCATTGGACGAGTATTGACGCTGCTTTCGACAAACAAGGAAGCGACGGCTGAGTTTTGCAGCTGATCCACTAAGTTTTTGATTTGCGCAGGGGTACCTTCTTCTTCGGTATTGATTTCCCAAATATAGGCAGACGGTACACCATAGGCTTTAGAGAAGTATTTGAAGGCTCCCTCACTGGTGACGATCAATTTCTTCTCTTCAGGAATCGATTGGAAGTTTTCCTTCGCTTGCTGATCCAGTTCTTCTAATGAAGCCAAGTAGCGTTCAAGGTTTTCTTCATAGAAAGAGCGATTGTCAGGGTCCTTTTCACTCAGACGTTGAGCGATGTTACGGGCATAGATCATGCCGTTTTCTAGATTTAACCAGGCATGAGGATCGGCTTTGCTGTGGTCTTCATCATCAGATAAATAAAGCACATCCACGCCATCACTGACGGCAAAGTAATCTTCATTTTCTACCTTATTGGCATTGTTCATCAATTTGGTAAACCAGCCATTGCCGCCAGTTTCTAGATTCAAGCCGTTGTAAAGGATAAGATCAGCATCGGTCGCTTTTCGAACATCTTCCACTAAAGGTTCATATTCATGGGGATCACGCCCCACTGGTACGATACTGTGAAGATCGATTCGATCACCGGCAATGTTTTCCGTAATATCAGCAATGATCGAATTGGTCGCTACTACTGAAAGTTTCCCTTCTGTTTGATCCATCTGTCCGTTTTGCTGTGCCAAAAAGAAGCCACCGGCTACAGCTGCCGTTGCTAAAACCGCTGTCGCTGACCAGCGCTTGACTGGACTGGTCTTTTGTTTGGGTGAGAACAAGAAACCGATCACGAAAAAGGCTCCTGCGGTCAAAACGATACTTGATCCTGCGGCAATATTAAAGCTGTACCCGATAAACAAGCCGATAAATGAGGCGAGACCACCTAAAACCCCTGCGATGATCATCATATGCTTCAATTGTTTTGTATATAAATAAGCCGTTGCTGCTGGAGTGACTAATAAAGCCACGATCAAGATCGTTCCGACGCTTTGCATCGCTGTCACTGAAACCAAAGTTAATAAGAACATCAATAAGTAGTGATAGGCTTGCACTTTCATCCCAAAAGCCTTTGCCATCATCGGATCAAAAGACGTGATCAACAGTGGACGGAAGAAAAGGATGATCACTGCCAGCACAAGGATAGCGATAGCGATCGTCAGCCATTTGTCGCTATCTTGTACCGCTAGCACATTCCCAAACAAAATGTGAAACAAATCAGTCGAACTGTTTGCTACCCCAATCAAGATAACCCCTAAAGCTAGAAACGAACTAAAGGTGATACCGATCGCCGTATCACTTTTGATCAGGCTGTTATTGGCGATATAGGTAATAATCATGGAAGCCAAGATCCCAAAGAAGATTGCCCCGACAAAAAAATGAACGCCGAAGATATAAGACAAGGCTACCCCTGGTAAGACCGCATGAGAGATTGCATCCCCCATCAAGGACATCCCTCGTAAGATAATAAAACAACCGATCACCCCTGCGACGATTCCGATCGCGACTGCCGTGATCAAGGCATTTTGCAAGAAATGATAGTTACTTAAACTGGTAAAAAAGCTTGTCAACATGTTAAACGCCTCCTTTCACGATGATCGCATCGCCAAATGTTTGCTTCAAATTGCTTTCGGTAAAGACTTCACTCACTGGGCCCGCAGCGATCAGGGTTTGATTGAGAAAAACCAAGTAATCAAAGTATTCGGTGATTTTCCCCAGATCATGATGAACGATAAAAATCGTCTTTCCGGCATCTCGCAAGTTACGCAACAGGCCGACGATGATCGCTTCACTGGTGGCATCGATCCCTACAAAGGGCTCATCGAGGAAGATATAGTTAGCATCTTGCACCAACGTTCGAGCAATCAAGACCCGCTGAAACTGCCCACCGGACAATTCCCCAATCTGACGCTCCGCAAAGGATTCCATTTCTACCGCTGCCAGAGCGGCTGTCACTTTCTGCCAATCGTTGGCTGACATTCTTTGGAACATGCGCATCTTAGGATACAAGCCTAAAGATACGACTTCTTTGACTGTGATCGGAAACGTGTAATCAACCGCAGTCTTTTGTTCGACATAGGCAATTTCCTTTTGAAAGTCTTTTAACGCTTTTTTGTTGACACTCATGTTCCCACTGGAAGGGATCAACTTCAACGCCGCTTTGATCAGCGTCGACTTCCCTGCCCCATTTGGTCCGATGATCCCTACGATCGCTGGTTTCTCTACTTGAAACGACAAATCCGAGATCACTTGATGATTGCCATCATAGGCTGCGGATATTTCTGAAAAAGTAATCATTATTTTCACTCCATTTCCATAGTTAAGGATAGTTTATTTATTTTTTAGGTAGACCTAACTTATTTTTATTATACAAGAAAGGATTGGTTTTGCAAGACAGTTCTCTTGATTTTTTTAAGAAACACCGCAATTTTTTGGCAATGGTTCTTGAAACCCAAGATTCTATCTCTATTTATTGAATAAAAATTGGCGACCACAAATACTGATTCCACTAATTTCTTTCTATCTTTTGATCGCAAAGCGTTTAATTTATTTTCAATAAAAGAGATCGTTCCTCGGCACCTCAGTGACGTACTTTTTTTCAATAACAGAAAAGAGAAAAATCAAATCTCATTTCATACTCCCTTCATGATTAATACCAAACAAATCAAAGAATCAGTAATTCTTCTATTTCCACAAATTCACGAATCTACTCTTTTTTATGATGACCAAGAAACCCTTTCATCTCGACTAAAACGCTTTATAAATTAAACTTTTCTAATTATTATGTGATTTTTCGAACAAAACCTAAAAATAACATGACAACTATGTTAGTCTTTGATTTGGAAAAAGTTTTAGGAGGAATAAAAACAATGAAGAAAATTTTCCAAACACTATTAGTCCTAACCTCGTTAGCAACTTTGAGTGCTTGTGGCGCTGATTCACAAACAAGCAGCAGCACAAGTACTGGTTCATCTGCTAATGAAGAAACAGATGCAACTTCCGCTGCATCTGGTCAAGAATACACAGACCCTAGCGAACTTGCAGACAGCTACGATGTCGTGATTGTCGGTGCGGGTGGCGCTGGAATGGCCGCTGCGATCCAAGCAAAGGAAGCTGGCGCAAACCCAGTTATTTTAGAAAAAATGCCAATTTCTGGTGGGAATACATTGAAATCTTCTGCAGGAATGAACGCTTCAGAAACCAAATTCCAAGAAGCAGAAGGCATTGAAGATTCAAACGATCTATTCTATGAAGAAACATTAGCTGGCGGTCACAACACCAATGATGAAGAATTGTTGCGCTACTTTGTGGATCATTCAGCAGAAGCGATCGATTGGTTAGATTCCATGGGTATCACTTTAGACAACTTAACAACGACTGGCGGGATGAGTGAAAAAAGAACGCACCGTCCATCTGATGGTTCCGCGGTTGGGGAATACTTAGTTGATGGCTTGATGCGCAACATCCATGAATTGGAAATCCCAATTTTTGTAAATGCCGATGTCAAAGAAATCAATGAAGAAGATGGTCAAGTCAACGGGGTGACCGTTGAAGTAGAAGGAAACGAACAAACCATTGATGCCAAAGCAGTTGTCGTTACAACAGGCGGTTTCGGTGCCAATTTCGACATGATCACCGAGTACAAACCAGAATTGGCAGACTACGTGACAACGAACCAAGAGGGTTCGACTGGTGATGGAATCAAAATGATCGAAGCGTTAGGCGGACAAACGGTTGATTTAGAGCAAATCCAAATCCACCCAACAGTGGATCAGTCTAAATCACTGTTGATCACTGAAGCTGTCCGTGGAGAAGGCGCGATCTTGGTCAATCAAGAAGGCGAACGGTTCTTCAATGAAATGGAAACACGAGACAAAGTCTCTGAAGCGATTATTGCCCTACCTGAAAAATCGGCAACGTTAGTTTTTGATGCAGGTGTCAAAGAACGCGTAACAGCCATTGATTTTTACGAGCAACAAGGGTTAGTCAAATCCGCTGACACGATTGAAGAATTGGCAAAAGAATTGGACATGCCAGAAGCAGCGCTTGCTGAAACGATCGCTACCTGGAACAGCAGTGTAGCTGCTGGTGAAGACGAAGCCTTTGGACGCAGCACAGCAATGGACAACGATTTGTCAACAGGACCTTACTATGCCATTGCCATCGCTCCTGGTATCCACCACACGATGGGCGGCGTGAAGATCAACACCAACACAGAAGTGATCGCTACGGATAACGAGATCATTCCAGGTCTTTTTGCAGCCGGTGAAGTAACTGGTGGGTTGCATGGTGAAAACCGAATTGGCGGTAATGCCGTTGCCGATATCATCATCTTCGGACGCCAAGCAGGAACAAAAGCTGCCGAATTTGCGCAAGAAAATTAAAACACTCTCTATAAAAAAGAAGTACTTACGCTTTTCATCAGCGTTAGTACTTCTTTTTTCTCATATAATTGACACAATAGTTTTATTGATCTTATGCTGTCACTTTGATGATCTGCACCTCATAAGGCGCCAACTGAAGAAGTTGGTTTGTCGTTTTTCCTGTAAGCAAGTCGATTCCTGAAGTTGCTACCTCTACTTCTTGATTTTCTTCGGAAAAATTCATCACAAAATAATAGGTGGTCGGAGCGAGCTGCTCTTGCTGACTTTCTCTACTTTGAATCGACACGTTCGTTGAACCTTGGCGGACCCACTCAATTTGTAAGCGAAGCTGTTGTGTTACTTCTTGATAGAAGTCTTCCAAAAAGGCTTGATCCGTCCGTCCCCCGAGATAGTAGGCACTTCCTTCACCATAATCATTTACGGTCACTGCAGCTTGACCTTGATAAAAATCTGCACCGTACACCCCTAACGTTTGGGCGGTGTTTGTTTGGACAATACTACAATAATCATGAATTTGGTACTGCTGCTCCTTCATTAAAAGCAGATTTTTTTGTTTCGGATATAACGTATCGATTTCTTTCACAGACACACCAAACAGTTCTTCTAACTCTTGGGGCCAGCCCCCTAAATAGGTCAAGTCCGTTTCATTCACGATCCCCGTCAAATAAGTGGAAACCAGTGTCCCGCCATTTTTCGTATACTGTTGAAATTTTTTCATAGTTTCTTTTGGTAAGAGGTAAAGCATCGGAGCGATGATCAATTGGTAAGCATCAAAGTCATGGTCTTTCGTGATGACATCAACCACGATGTCATGATCCCAAAAATAGCGATAATGCTCTTGCAACGTTTGTGGGTAGCGTTTGCTCTCCAAACCAAAACCTTGCGCATCATTGAGCGCCCAATTGTTATCCCAATCATAGATGATCGCCACTTTGGCTTTTTTGTGCAATCCTTTGATTTCTTTGATTTCTTCTAAGGCTTTCCCCACTTCTGCTACATCTTGAAAAACACGATTTTGCTCGTCGTTGTCATGGTCCACGACGGCCCCATGGAACTTCTCAGACGAGCCTCGAGATTTCCGCCATTGGAAATAAAGATTACTGTCTGAACCGTGAGCAATAAATTGCATAGAAGACAAAAGATGCATCCCGGGACGTTTCGTGCGATTGACTGGATGCCAATTCACACCACTAGGGGTTGATTCCATGATCAAAAATGGTTGCTTTTTCAAGCTACGATATTGATCATTGATAAACCCAACCTTACTTGCCAAATCAGCTGTCGTTCCCCAATCATTATGCCAAGCAGGATAACAGTCCCAACTAATGACATCCACATGCTGGGCAAATTTTCCATAATCAAGACTATAAAAGGGAATCAAATCACGGGTATCTGCCATGAAATTCGTTGTGATCGGCACATCTGGAGACAAACGACGAATGTCTTTGATCTCATGTTCATAGAAATCAATAGTCTGATCGGTTACAAAACGATGCCAGTCTAGATTTAGTCCATGAACTTGCATTTCGCCGATCGGTGAAGGAGATTCGATTTGCGACCAATCGGTGATGGTATGGCTCCAGAACGGTCCCCACCAGGCCTCATTCAAGGCTGCTAGCGTTTGGTACTTCTGCTTGACCCACTGACGAAAGTTTTCTTGGCAAATAGGACAATGACAATCTCCAGAATACTCATTGGAAATATGCCACATCAATAGTGCTGGGTGATCGTGGTAGCGTTCAGCTAATTTCCGATTGATGATCGCCACTTTCTCACGATAGATTGGCGAAGAAAAGCAGTGATTGTGTCGCCCACCGTGTAACATTTTTTCCCGTTTTTCATTGGTCCGGAGAACTTCAGGGTATGCTTTAGACAACCAGGCAGGACGCGCGCCGCTTGGCGTCGCTAAAATGACGTTACTGTTTCGTTCGGCAAGCTCATCCATGATTTTGTCTAACCATTCAAATTGAAACACCCCTTCTGCTGGCTCTAAGGCACTCCAAGCAAAAATACCAAGGGAAAATGTATTAGCATGAGCTTTTTCCATTAGTTCTAAATCTTTGGCTAAGATCTCGGGATAATTTAGCCACTGGTCAGGATTATAATCCCCACCATGTAAAAAGCGTTCTTCTAAGTTATATCTTGTCATCTTCTCTTCCTATCCTTTTGTGCCGCCAGCGGTCAAACCGGAGACAAAATGTTTTTGTAATGCAATAAAGACGAGCGCGATCGGAATACTGATCAAAATGGCCCCTGCCGCAAAAGTCGTATAGCTGGCACCCATTTTATCCGTGACTAATTTGTATAACCCGATGGGTAATGTATAGTACTCAGGATTACGTAAAATCACTGAAGACAGGGCAAAGTCTCCCAGTGGTCCGGTGAAACCATTCATGGCAACCACTGCCAGCATTGGTCGAGATAATGGAATCAAAATTTGCCAGAATATTCGCGTATTGCTTGCGCCATCTATCTTGGCACTCTCGTCTAAATCTAACGGGATCGAGTCAAAATATCCTTTCAATAAGTACGTGTTCATGGGAATCTGACCCCCAACGTAAATCAAGATCAGCAACCAATGACTATTGATCAAGCCGAGCATTTGCGCCAGTACAAAAATTGCGATCAAGGCAGAGAACTGCGGGATCATTTGTAGTAGTAAGAACAGCATCAATCCATTTTTACGGCCTGTAAAACGAAACCGTGAAAAGGAATAAGCCGTCATGGAGACAAAGATCAGTGACAGGAACATAGTGCATACACTGATTTTCAATGAATTCAAATACCATTGACTATAATATAGCGAGTTGTCGCCAGCAAACAATTTCGTGTAGTGACTTAATGTCGGACTCGTCGGAATCAGACTCGTACTTATTAAACTGTTCCCAGGATTAAAACTAGCACCGATCGTCCATAGTAAAGGGTAGACGATCACCACTACCGTAAAAATCAGTACGAGATATGTCAAGGATAGGCGGACAAATTTTTGTTTTTTCATACTTGCTGCCTTCATGTTATCCAACCTCCTTGAATGAATTTGTTCGACGGAATTGCCATAAAGCAATCGCGATTACGACGATCGATAAGAGAATCGTCAATGCTGCTGCTAGTGCATATTGACTATTTTGCATCGTGAGCTTATAGATCCATGAAACCAAAATATCGGTACCACCAGCGGTCGAACCAGGAACTGCCGGCCCACCAGAATTAAACAGATAAATGATATTGAAATTGTTGAAGTTAAACGTATATTGCGTAATCAAAATTGGTGCCATTGCATAAAGCAGTAATGGCAATGTGATTCGTCGGAATTTTTGCATAGCTGAAGCACCATCGATGGTCGCCGCCTCATACAAATCATCAGGAATGGATTGCAGCGTCCCTGTAGTCACGATAAAAATATACGGAAAGCCTAGCCAGCCTTGAATCAGTAACAAAGCTAAACGGGTCCAATTCGCACTCGTTAGCCAAGGAATCGGTGAAATCTGGAAGAAATTCAAAATCGTATTATTGATCGCACCAAAGGAATCATTGAACATTCCTGAAAATACCAAGATCGTAACAAATCCCGGAACTGCCCATGGGAGGATCAAAATCGTTCGAAAGAACTTTTTGAATCGTAGTTCTTTTTGATGCACCAGCACCGCTAAAAATATTCCGATAGAAACTTGTAACGTTGAGGCGATCAAGGTCCAGATAACTGTCCAGCCTAGAACATTGAAGAAGGTACTACGCCAAATATCGACAGTAAAAATCTTCTTAAAGGTCTCTAATCCCACCCAATCTGCTAAATTGGCAGGTGCAGAATGATACAGATCATAGTTCGTAAAAGCTAACGCGATACTAAAGAGAATCGGAAAAATAACAGAAAACACGAGTAAGAAAAATGCTGGGCTACTCATTAAATAAGGATAGCCTTCTCTTAATAGTGCCTGGTAGCTTTCACGGATAGAGTTGACTGGTAGCTCATTGTCTCTTAATTCGCCGTTTTTATAGGCATCACGGATGTTTAAATAATAGAACAACAGACCAAAACCGATGACGATCAAGGCAACTAATCCTTCTGCTAATAAAAAGATGGAATTGTCTCTCGGCACTTCCACGCCTAATGTCACGATGCCCCAAAGTCCCATATTAAATAAATCTTTAAAGACGACAAGATACATAGCAAAAAAGAAGAAAAATAAAGCGCCTTTGATTTTTTGCCGATTATAAAATTGACCGAATCCTGGTATTATCGAGAATAGCATTGCTCGTTTTGCATACGACTGCGTGTTTTTCACATTTTCGCCCCCTGTAAGAAAAAGCCGCTGACAAACGTTTCGTTCGGCATTACTTGATTCCTAGTGCTGAATCACCATCCGAAACGTTTGTCCTCGTAACGACTTTTTAGTTTTGAATTGCTGCAATGGCTGATTTGATCTGATCGACTGCCTGTGGTAGAGCTGTTTTCGGTTCAGCCTTTCCAGTAGCAATGGTTTGCAATGCGGCATCCATTGGTTCCCATACTGAATTCATTTCAGTGATCCCTGGTGTTAGTTCTGCGTGTTGGGACTGAGCGGCGATGGCTGCAGCACTTTCACTTTCTTGAACTGATGGATCATCTGCCAAAGAAGCAACCGCTGGTACTTCTTGTGTTTTTTCATAACGGACTTTTGAATTCTCCTCATTGCTGATAAATTTCACGAACGCTTCAGCTAATTCAGGGTTTTGGGAATAGCTACTTACGTTGTAGCTTTTGACACCGATAAAGGAGCCCATATGTTCACCATTCCCTAATAATGGCAATTCTTTCACACCATAGTCGATGCCCGCTTCTTTATAAGGAGACAAGTTCCATGGTCCCGAGACGACAGCTGCAGCTTTTCCTTCCGTAAATAAAGAGTCCAACACATTGATTCCTTGTTCACCGACCAATCCGGATGGAAAAACACCTGCATCATAAAACTGTTGGATATAGTCCGCTCCTTCGATCGCACCTTCATTAGCTAATCCAATATCTTCAGGGTCATAGGATCCATCGGCATTCTCGCCAAAAACATAACCGCCATAACCGCTCAATACACCTTGTGCGTAATAAATTTGATCCCATAATGCCAGTAACCCATAACTGTCAGCACCTAAGACAGACTTGGAATACTCCAGCCACTCATCCGTTGTCTGTGGCAAGTCTTCTTCGGAAATTAGTTCTTTGTTATAATACAAAATTTGTGTTTCAACCGCTTTTGGTAAGCCGTAAACTTTGCCGTCAACGATTTGCGATTGCATTGCTGATTCTGTATACAGATCTTGTAGCGTTTGATCGACTGTTAATTCTTTCAACAACCCTTCGGTAACGGCTGTACCGATTTGATCGCCAGGAATCGTGATGACATCCGCACCTGTACCAGCGGGGCCATCCAATCGTAAATCTTCGATCTGTCCACCATAGGCTTTTTCGACCACTTTGATCGTCACATCGTGTTCTTCTTCAAATTGTTTGACTGCCTCTTCAATCCCAGTTGATTTTGCTTGGTCTTCCCAGACCAATAGATCATAGTCCTTACCGCTGCCACTATTTGCTGCAGTACTATCTGTCCCTTCGCTTTGTGGACCGCAAGCACCTAATCCTAAAGCTGCTACACTTAAAAAAAGAACTCGAGACATTTTTTTCATCATCATTTCTCCACCTTTTCTTTATTTTGCAAACGCTATCTTCTCGTTTATAATAAATTATTTTACTTAATATGTAAATAGTTTTACTAAATTAATTTCTTCAATGGAGTAAATAAACGGATAAAATCAAGGTTTATCACACAAATATTTTTTTCGAAATACCTCTATGTTACAAACTTCCACTATTCAGTAAATATATTTAGTAAATTCATTTACTTGGTAAAGTTGTTAGCGTATACTAGAAGAAAGAGGTGAAGAAGATTGGTTACAATAAAAAAAATTGCCGAGCAATCAGGCTTTTCACAAGCGACTGTTTCCCGATTATTGAAAGGCGACGAATCGTTGTCGATCGCAGCCGATACGCGTCAAAAAATTATTCATACCGCTTTATCACTAGGTTATGATCGCTCAAAAATAAAAACAACACTAGAAAAAATCGCCGTCCTTTTCTGGCTGACAGAACAAGAAGAGCTTCAAGATGTCTATTTTCGACAATTGCGAATCTCTTTAGAAAAATATGCGAAAATCAACAATTTGGAAATTCAACTGATCACCCATGAAGATGATGTTTTAGAAACATTGCAAGAGGTCGCGGGGTTTATTGGGATTGGCTCTTTCACTGAGAAAGAAACGCAGCAGTTCAAATCCGTTTGCCCCTATGGTGTCCTTTTGGAAATCAACCCCTGTCCAGAGCTGTTCGATACGGTCAAACCCGATACTGATCGAATGACGCAACTGGCGATCGATCTGTTTTTAACAAAAGGATACCGAAAGATCGGCTTTATTGGTGGCGCTTATCTAAATCCTGATACTCAACGTGCAGAAATGGATAGTCACGAGATCATCTTCCGTCAAACGCTGGCTCGTCGAGATGCGTTCGATGAGGCGTTCTTATTTAGTGGTGGCAATTTTTCCGTTGAAACCGGCTATCGTTTGGCGAAAAAAATGGTGGAATCCCTTGGTGACAATTTGCCAGAGGCGCTCTTTGTGGCTTCTGACACCGTCGCAGTTGGTGTGCTCCAAGCGTTAAATGAACGATCTATCATCATTCCTGATCGCTTGGAATTAATCAGTATCAATGACAATGAGATCGCAAAATTTGTGGCTCCCCCACTAACAACGTTTAACATCGATGTGGAGGAAATCGCCAAAACCGCGATCGATTTGCTGGTGGATCAGATCGTTCATCCTCGAGCGATCACCAAAACAGTCCTTTTAGGGGCTGAACTCATCGAGCGAAAAAGCTTTACGCAAGCTTAAAAAACGCCCCTAGAAAGTTAGAAAAAGCTAACTTCCTAGGGGCATTTCATTGTCTAAATCGAAAAAAGCATTCTTTCGTTTTTCACATCTCTTTCGCCACAGCATACACAAGATGCGGCATGTCCACTTGTCGATAGTGTTTAACAAAGCGATCCACCAGCTTCATTCCATTGCGCAATGCCACATTTATGGAGGCTTGATTGGTCTCACGAATGATCGAATAAACAATGGCGGCATTCAGCGTTGCAAACGCATAGTCTTTACAGGCCTGGGCGGCTTCTGTGGCAAACCCATGATGCCAGAAGTTCTTTTGAAACAAGTACCCAATTTCTAAAACGGCTTCTCCCTTGACGTCTTGCCATGTCAACCCGCATTGACCGATCGCTTGCCCGGATGCTTTCTCAATCACTAGCCACAAGCCAATGTGATCGTTTTGATAGTGTTGCAGCTGTTTGTCGATCCAACCAGTGACTTCTTGCTCACTGAAGGGTCCTTCATAGGCAATCATAACTTCTGGATCTTGCAAAATCTTTTCAATCGCTGGTCGATCGTCATGACTCATTTCTCGCAGCACTAATCGCTTAGTTTCAATTAGTGGTTCCATGGTGGTTGCGCTCCTTCCTATTCCATTCGGTTTCTTTTCAAAAAATACCAACTTGCTGCCCATGCGGTGATGGGTAAAATAATCACCGCTGCCAGCCCCGTGATCAAACAAACGATCAATTCTGAGACGAACGCCTTTGAATTGATCATTTCACCAAAGGAGATCGACAAATCTTGAAACCACGCAATCAACGCCAGATTACTTCCCATAAAGGCAAACAATAAGGTATTGATCGTCGAAGACAATACGTCTGATACCACTGTCATACTACTTTTACTTAATGCCTTGATTGAGACTTGCGGGTTTGCTTGAAAAAGTTCATAGGTCGCAGTGCTGATCGCCATACTCCCATCTGCCACCGCCCCCGAAAAACTCATCAAAATGATCACAGTCATCAATGTCTTAAAATCGATAGCTACATCAAAGGAATACATCGCCAACTCATCGAGTTCCTCTGCCGAAAACCCATGAAGATTCATTGCAGAGAGCACAAGAGGAAATAATAGTAGAAAAAGCCCTAGAAAGACCAACACACAGACAAAGGCAATTTTGGTTTTCTGATTGACGCCATTCACGAAAAACAAGGTGATCGCCGCCACGGCTAAAAAGGCAACACAAGCCGCTGGTATGATCGGTGCCCCTCGGTCAATCAGGACCAGAAGCGCTAGAAAGACAGCCACATTCATAAACAGACCAGTGACTTGAAACAGCCCTTCGATCCGAAAAACAGCGAAAGTCAGCAAGAGAAAAAGCAAGATCAACACAAACAAAACAGTCATTTTGCTTTCCTCCTATGCACTTCAAAACATAGAAGCGTCAACGGTACCGATAAAACCAACGCAAAGCCGCCGCATACTGTACGCACTATTTCTAAAGAAAGATGCATCGGCAATGCTTGCGAAAGCAGCCAGCCATTGGCTAGGTAAAACAATAGCGCTGGCATACTCCCACTTAAATAGGCAAACAACAAGACATTGATCATCGAAGAAGTCGTATCTTGCGCGATGGACCGACCGATCGCTAATCGTTCCTTGCGGCTCGTCTGGGGATTGATGCGTTGGATCTCATCTAAACTGGCAATCAGCATGACGATATTGTCCATGCTGGCACCAATCGCGCCAATCAGCAGACTCCCTAGATAGACACTGCGATACGGACGGGTCAGAAACGACATTTCTTCATAGCGCAACCCATGATCTTGCAAAAGATCCATGGCGAACCGACAGAGAAAAAACGCCAAGAGGACGCTGGCTAACGAGGCAATGATTTTGCGGCTGTCGATCGTACGAAAGCCATAGGAAATCCCCATCGTCAAAACCAACGAGACGATCGTAAAAACGATCATCAAAAAGACCAATGAAAAGGAGCTGTTGCCTTTGTGAAACCAAAGAAAAAGGAGCAGCAAGCCAGTATTCACAAAGATACTAAGCAAAGCCCGTAAGCCCTTTTTGCCACCAATTGCGACTACTGCCATCAGGAATAAGGCAAGGAAGAAAAAGAGATACCCATCCCGTTTTTGTGCTTGTACCTGCCAGCCATCCCCTTCTTTTTGCAAAAGCAGCTGTTGTCCGTTCTGATACAACGGATGAATCGCACCGTTGGGGGTGTATTGCGTAGTGACTGTCCGCAGTGCCCCAGCTTCTTCTCTGTTGCGAAGGATCCCTTGAATCTGCTGCTGGTCGGCGGTGACTTGAACCGTTTGTACTTCTATGATCGGCTGTGTATAAAAGCGACTGCTTTGGGTTTGGATCAGCCAGCTCAAGACCAGCAAGCTAACAAAGGCCGCTAGATAATAATACTTTTTCAAGACCGTCTCCTTTCTTTTTCAGCAAAAAAAGACTTAGACAAACCACCAGTCCTACGACCAATCACCTTGTGAGGCTGGCTGACTGGTCGAAATGGTTACTGTGTTGGCGAGACTAACTGCTTTGCTAGTCGCCTGCTTTGTCAAAGTCCTTTTAATTGCTCGTTTTGCTTACACGACATTTTGCGCTGTACCTGCTTTAAAGCCGCTTAAGTTCGCCACAGCGATCCCCATCAAACGACGTCGGGTTTCGACTGGCGCCCAAGCGATATGCGGCGTCAAATAGCAATTTGGTGCTTGCAACAAGGGATTGTCCGCTGCAATCGGTTCTTTCGAGACGACATCTGCCGCCAAGGCTGCGATCTGCCCGGTTTTCAGCGCTTCAGCAACTGCCGCTTCATCGATCAAGCCGCCACGGGCGGTATTGATCAGGATCGCAGAAGATTTCATTTGTGCCAATGCTGTGCGATCGATCATTTTTTCTGTCTCAGGAAACTGTGGAACATGAAGGCTAATGATATCTGCTTCTTGATACAGTTCCGCCAGCGAAACTTGTTTTGCCCAATCCGCTTGTGCTGGTTTTGGTCGATGATTAAAGTAGATTACTTTCAATTGAAACGCATGTGCGATCGTGGCAACTGCTTGAGCGATCGCACCATATCCAATCAGCCCAATCGTTTTGCCTGCCAATTCCATCAACGGTGTCTGCCAATAAGAAAAATCTTTGCTAGTTTGCCAGTCTCCCTGATGCACGGAACGATTATGGTGTCCCACTTGATTCGTCACTTCCAGCAGCAAAGCAAAGGTCGCTTGTGCCACTGCATTGGTACTGTAGCTAGGAATATTGGTCACGGTGATTCCTTGTTCTTTCGCTGCTGCCAAATCAACGACATTGTATCCAGTTGCTAATACCCCAATGTAGGTCAATTGCGGACATGCTTTGAGCACATCAGCGGTGATCGGCGTTTTATTTGTCAAAATCGCTTCGGCATCACCGATTCGCTCAATAATTTCTTGTTTATCTGTATATGAGGTACGATCATACACCGTCACCTCTCCTAATTCTTCAAACCCTTGCCAAGCCAAATCCCCTGGATTCAACGCATAGCCATCAAGTACAACGATCTTCATTCTTTCGCCCCTCTCGCTTTTCCTTTTGCTTTTCCATAAAAAACGGGAATTCCTAGTAACGTCACGCCGATTCCCACGACTGCTAACCACGTGTCAGTGATCAAGGTCATGATCAAGATAAAACAGCCGCCTAAAATCGCAATCAAGGGAATGATTGGATAGAAAGGAACTTTATACGGACGCTTCATCTGCGGTTCTGTTTTTCGCAAACGAAAAACTCCTACAAACAATAATACACTAAAGAACCACATAACAAAAACCAGCATATCGGTCAAGAGATCAAAGGTGCCTAAAAGCATCATGACACACGCGATCCCTAATTGTAAAAAGGCCGCCGCATAGGGTGCATTAGTGGTTTTACTTAAGGTCGCAAAGGTCTTGCTGAAAGGAATCTCATCTTCCAACGCCATCGCATATGGGACCCGCAAGCCAGTCATTGTATAGCCGTTCAATGCGCCATACACAGAGATCAAGATACCGCTCGTGACCAATTTTCCGCCAAAACTGCCGAACAAGGCCATCGCAGTTTCTGAGGCACTGTTCAAATTACCAGCGATTTGATCGATCGGCAATGTTTTTAAAAAGGCAACATTGATCAACACATACACCAAGGTAACAAAACTCAACCCAAAGATGATGGCTTTTGGCAAATCTTTTTCGGGTCGCTTCATTTCTCCAGCGACATTGCCGACCCCCATCCAGCCATCATAAGCAAAAAGGGTTGCTAAGAGGGCACTACTGATACCAGCTGCAAGGGATCCTTGAGTATTGGAAGAAAAATCCACCAATGAGACCGATACTTGCCCTGGTGTCATCAGGCCAGCCACGATAATCACCGCAATCGGAATCAGCTTGACTGCTAAGGTGACGGACTGGACTTGAGCTGCAGCTTTTGTTCCCAAAAGATTAATCAAGGTCACACTCGTTCCGGTCAAAATCGATAAAGGAAGCAAATAATTGCTAGGTAGATGAAATAAGTTCAAACATTGTGTTGCGAAAATAATACTTAAAGCCGCCACGTTCGCTGGAAAGTAAATGATACTTTGTGCCCAGCCTAATAAAAAGGAGGGTAATTTCCCATAAATTCTTTCGATATATCGAATAGGTCCGCCGGTCTCAGGAATCGCCGTCGCTAACTCTGCCACGGTCAAGCCGCCGCAAATCGTTAGAAAGCCGGCAAGCAGCCAAACCAACAAGGTCAATCCAGTCGATTGGGTCTGCTGGACCACAGCCGCTGCTTTGAAAAACACGCCGGCGCCAATCACCGTTCCCATTACTGTCGATAATGCCCCAAAAAAACTGATTTCTTTTTTCAATTGACTTTTCACAACATCACTTCCTTTTTAAATGAATAAGTCAAAGTATAGCGGATAGAAACTATCTTGACTAGAGGAATTTCAGAAAACAAAAAGCAAATACCATGAAAAGACGGCATTTGCTCCAAAATTTTTTTATTCTTTTGTGGATTCTTGAAAAACCAGCAACGGAAGCTGTCGTTTTTTGTGCATTTGTTGAACCAAATAAATTCCTGCCAGCAAGATGATCGGGAAAATGATCGCACCTAAAATCCCAACCTGCAGCTGTTGTCCCGTCCATTCGACGATGCTACCGACGACAGCGGGTCCGATCGAACATCCTAGATCTCCCGCTAATGCCAAATAAGCAAATAGCGCCGTCCCGCCGTTGCGAATGTATTGCGCAGAAAGACTAAAGACCCCCGGCCACATGATCCCTACGGCAAAACCGCTTAAGCCGCAGCCAAGGAACCCGATCAATGGCAATGAAGCAAAGCCGATCATCATATACGCCAGTAGGCAAAGCAAAACACTCAAAAACATAAAGCGTTTCAAATCGATTCGTTCTCCAAATTTGCCGTAAAGCAAGCGGGAGATCCCCATCATCAAGGCAAAAACCATCGGTCCTGCCAAATCGCCTAGTGTCTTACTAACACCTAAGCCCTGTTCAGCAAAGGTCGATGCCCATTGGCTGACTGCTTGTTCGCTGGCTCCAGCACAGACCATCATCACCAGAAACAGCCAAAAGCTTTTCAAGGAAAAGAGCTGCCGAGTGGTCAACCCTCGTTCTCCTTCGGCAACGATTGGCGCCAACGGGACTTTGGTAAAGAAAAACAAATTGACCAACGGGATCAGCGCCCAGACGATCGCTAAAATCGGCCACTGTTGAATACCGAACACCATGAAGAACGCCGTTGAGAACAAAACGACCCCCACGTACCCCCAGCAATAAAACGAGTGCAGCATGCTCATCGTTTTTTCCTTATGTTCCGTTGGACAGGCTTCAACGATGGGACTGACTAAAACTTCCAGCAAGCCACCGCCAATGGCATACAACAAAACCGCTGCTAATAATCCACTAAACGGGGTCGGAAACCATAAGGGAAAAATGGCTAAACCAATCAAGCCGATCGCTGCAAAAAAATGCGCCGCTACGATCGAAATACGATAGCCGATACGGTCTACAAAAAAGATTGCTGCAAAATCGACGGCTAACTGAGTCAAAAAGTTAAAACTGACCAACAAAGTTATCTGGCTGATTGGTAGCTGGTATTGGCTTTGAAAGGTCAAAAATAATAAGGGGGCAAAATTATTGATCACGGCTTGAACGATGTACCCTACAAAGCAAGCCGCAATCGTCGAACGATAACTTTTCATTTTCACTTCTCCTTTACTCGTCTTATCAGTATACCAAGTCCAATCAGTCGGGAACCATGGAGAAAACACTTTTTTTACCCAGAGAATCTTAAGGAAATCAGGATTCCTCTTTCTTCAGATGATTTCCTTAAATGGAAGCAGCAAAAAAGCTGCCCTCACAGACAGCTTTTTCCGACTTATTCTCAAGGCTAGGCGTTTTTCCTTCGGGCAGCGATGGTTTTCATGGTGGCTTCAAAGATTGGGCCAATAAAGACGATACACAAGAGAGTACCTAACCCCACACTGGCGCCTAACGCAAAACCGATCAAGACCATCGCAGCATCCAAGCCGATACGGATCGTTTTTTGGGTCAATTTGCTTCGTTTATAGATCAAGGCCGTCAAGGCTTCTAACGCCGCTGAACCTTTGTTGGAAGAAACGTAAATGCCGGCGCCGATGCCAAATAAGATCGGTGCAGCGAAAATAGCGATCCATGGGTAGAAAGGCAAATGAATTGATACTTTGTCCATCACTGGTTCAAAGATCCCAATCAACAAGCCTAAGCCGATCCCGTTGATAAAACTGCCAATGCCTAATTCGGCACGATCAAAGACTGCAACGATCAACAAAACAACAATGTTAAAACACAAACTGGCTATCCAAAAAGGGACATCGATAAAATTCAAAATTCCTAACAAAAACGTACTGATCGTATCATATCCTTGATGGGCAGTGATCAATAAGGATATGGCTAACGCAATCAGCCCGGTACCTATCAAAACTTGTGCAAATTTTTTGGTTTCTTTCACAACATCACGCTCTCTTCTTTATTTTTCCTCTCTTAGTTTACCGTGAAAGCGTCACAATTACTATCATTTAATCACAAAAACCGGATTTTTTTTGAAGAAATCTAAATTCAATCAAGGGATTCATAATGCTGTTCATAGGTATCGCGAAACTCTTTGGGGGTCAAACCATTCAATTTCTTAAACATTTTGGAAAAATAGTTGGTATTGTTGTAACCAATGCGATCCCCGATCTCACTGATCGTGGCTTTCGAATGAAGCAGCAGCTGTTGGGCTTGCTTGATGCGCACCAGATTGACATACTGATTAAAGCTCATTTCCGTTTCTTTCTTAAAGAGCTGCCCCAAATAAACAACACTAACGTGCAGTTCTTCTGCCGCTGATTTGACCGTCAAATCATGGGTATAACCTTCTTCAATCAGCTGGATCGTCTTTTGAACGATCTCTGAATAACGTTTTTGCGGCGGTTGTGATTTAGCCAGCTCCAGCACATCATCAAAGAGTTGCCGCAAATCTGCCAATGTATTGGACTCGCGGATTCGTGCTAAAATCTGCTCATGGTTTTCTTGGGAAAGCACCGGCAGTTGCCGATAAATATCATTGAACAATAAAAAAGAAACATAACGAACATGCTCAGGGTCTGCTTGGGTTTGTTCCAAAATAGCGAACATTTTATCTAGCTCATGTTGGATTGTTTTAACATCCCCGATGGTCAGCGCTTTGTTAAAAGATAGAAACGGTAGTTCTTCGTTTCGCTCTAATATATCCACGTGGATCGTCTGTTCTTGTAAAAACAGATCTGGATAGAAGGCTTGCAGCGATTGAACCTGCTTGATTTTCTCATAGGCTTTATACAAATTCTCCCACTCGTTGATGGTTTCGCTCATGATCAACTGCCAGTCTTTACTATTAAGTTGCTGGGCTAATGCTTTTAAGTCAGCGTTGATTTGCTGTCTTGGTCCGGCTGCGGTAATGATCACTTGGTTTTCATCTAATCGCCCTGGTAAGATCAATGGCTGATCGTGTTGCTGAAAAAACGTCGTGATTTTTTGTAAGATCTCGGCAGTCCCATTGAACTGCAAAACGGTAAAGGGGGCTGCTAGCGGCACCCTCTGTTGCGCCAGCAAATGGAGGTACTCGCTTTCGTTCAATTCATCATTCAACCAAAGCAGCAGGCTTGATTCTTGATAAAGTTCTTTTTCTGCCAACAGTTTTTGCTGCTCCTCTAACTCAGCTGCAATCGCTTGAACACTGCTACGCAGTTCTTCTTTGTTAACAGGTTTGACTAGATAATTACGCACACCTAACGCCATGCCTTGTTTGACAAAGGCAAACTCTTGATAACCAGATAGAATGATCGAAAAAAATCGATTCCCAAACGCTTGCGCTTGGCGGATCATATCGATGCCGTTCATTTCTGGCATCCGAATATCCGTGATCAGCAAATCAACGGAATGTTCTTGTAGATACTCGAGGGCCTCACTAGCACTTTTCGCTGTATGCACCACCTCAAAGCCCAGCTCTTGCCAAGGCAAGATCATTTGCAGCCCTTGCAAGATCATATATTCATCATCAACGAACATTGCTTTATACATCTGCCTCATGCCCCCTTTGCAAATTGTTTTCATCTAGACGGATCTTGACCGTAAACCCAGCGGCTGCTTGAGACGTAACGTCCATTTGATAAGCGCCATTGAACATGCCCCGCAACCGTTCGTGAACATTTTTGATCCCGATTGAGGTTTGGGCTCCGATCTCCTGATTTTGCAATTCTTCATGAATCATCCCTAACTGCTGCGGATCTGCGCCTTTGCCGTTGTCTTTGACTTCAATCACGATTTGACCGGCTTCTTTATAAGATTTGATACTGATGGCGTTATCATTGCGCTGATAATCGATGCCGTGAACAAAATAGTTTTCGACAAGTGGCTGCAGTGTGAACTTCGGCAATTCCAACTGTTCTAATGCCGGATCGATGGTTACATGATAGGCGATCTTATCTGGGTAGCGCATCTGAAACAAGTAGACATATTTTTCACAAAAATCGATTTCTTCTTTTAAGGTCTTCGTCTTTTCTTGCGTCGTGTTGTTCCGTAATAGGGCCGAAAAAGCATAGACGACATCCGCCAGCTCTTCTTGGTTGCGGCTCAAGGCATACATTCGAATGTATTCTAACGTGTTATACAGAAAATGCGGATTGATCTGGGCTTGCAATGCCCGCATGTCGGCATCCCGTTGTTTGATCTCCAGTGTGTAAATATCTTTGATGTACTCGTTGATACTGTAAGTCATTTGATTAATGGCTTCTGCGATTTCTTTCAGTTCTTGTTGGACATTGGCGGTATCGATCCGTTTGTCAAAATTCCCTTGGCTGACTTCTTTCGTCGCATAGACGATCTGCTCTACTTGCGATGTATAGCGCTTAAAGGTGCGATGAAGCACCCATAGGACCAATAATAGAATCCCAATCCCAAAACTAAAGATCCAAATGGCGCTGGAAAAAATATCCCGCCAAATCACCCTTTTTGACAACAAAACCAGGGACACTTCTCCGCTGACAGTGGTTTGTTTTTTGATATAAAAGTCTTTCGAAAGAGTGTCGTGAATGGTTCCGTGAGCAACCGCCTGATCAATTTTGGCTAAAGTTTCCTTGCTGAGGTTCGTGGCATCCTTGTACAGCCGCTGACCATTTGAGGTATACAAAAAACTGTTGATTCCATGAATTTGGTTGTCTTCTTGTCGATTGGCTAAAACATCGTCTGAACGAAAGATCACGTAGACTTGGCCTAAGGGCTGGGCATAATTACTTGGTTGGGCGATCGAACGAACAAAAAACAGACGATTTTTTAAATCAATCTGTTTGCCGCTGTGTTTTTCTCCGTAAGGTGTATCCGGCGTTGCCACTAGTGTCTCATTGCTTTCATCCAATTGAATGATGATCTCTTCGATACTAGGATGATTACGAATCAAACGATAGAGAATATTGGGCAAGTATACACTCTGTCCCGTCTGGCGAAAAATATCATTACTATAGGAAAAATAATCTGGCAATGAAAGCTGCAAATAGTTGCGTAATGATTCAAAGGCGGTATCTGAACTAGTAAATTCGCCAAGTACCGTTGAAACAACGGTATTTTGATCTTGCACGTAAGCATCCAGCTGCAAGCTTGTGCTCTCCACTAAACGTTCACTCGTAGTAAAACGATCCGCTCCGGTATAAGCGGTCAGGACCAACATAATAATGATGGAGATGATCACCAAGAGTACACTGTACAGCTGCATCAACTGATTGATCAAAAAATCGTGTTTGAACAAACGAAAACGCCACTTAGTCATGTGCCAAATCCCGATCAATGACGTTTTTTTCCTGACTGATCGCCACATGGCACCATAAAATCAGTAAGCTGAAGGTTCCAAAGAGCAAGAGCCCTTTCATCATCCAAGTAAAAACTAGAATACTAGCGATCCCAACCAGCAATTTTAGAAAGGTCGCCATATGAAGAAACAGACACACAAAGGACAATTTCAGGTTATTCCACAAGGATATCTCATAAGACGTGTCAAAAACCACACTTAACAGGTACAGTAAAACACTCAATCCACTGACAACAACTAAAACAAAAGAGATCATCAACCAAATCAAGCCTTGGATCTGGGTAGCTAAATACAGGTTATACACTAAGAACCCTGTCAGTAGGAAGAACAGATAAAACTGCTTATTGGCCTTGACAAAGACGTTGCGCCAAATGCGCCATGCGCTACGAAAACTTTGATTCTCATAATTTAGTCCATCTTCGTGGATCAAAGCACTGATGGTATGAAACGCTGGACCAATCCCTAAGATTCCCCCACCGGCAAGCGTCAATACGACAAAAAACAAATTCAACTTCACGATCGCCCAAATCAAGCGAAAGCCCTTGACCAACCCGCTATTTGCTGTTTCTTCCATTTAAAATTCCTCCCTTATTTGTTCCCTACCGAAAATGTAGCATGATTTCAGCTTCCTACTCAAGCTACCTGAGAATCTTTTAATGCTATGTACGTTTTAGATGCAACATGCTTGCTGTTTGAACGTTAAAAACAAAAGTAACGTTTTTATCAAAGATTTTGCTATTTACTTTAAAAGAAAAAGCAGCCAAAAGCTAGACGTGGGAACCATTGGTCCTGATGCGTTTAGCCTCCGGCTTGCTTGATCTATTGATTTATGAGAACCACCTGTTACTTATTCTTGGCTTGCGCGGTACTCATCAAATTGTTTTTGCATTTCATCGCGGACCTTCTCCCAGCCAGCGGTTTTTAATTCTTCGTTTAGTTTCGGAACATTTTCTTCTGGATCGATCGTTCCGGTTGCTAAACTTGCTTTGTAACGGTTCATGACATTGGCGATATTCGTGATTTCTGTTTTCACATTATCAGTCTTGAAGTTGAACCCTAAGATTGGTGATGCTTCCGCGTTAGCAATGTTTTCATCACGCTCTTTGATCATATCGTCTGTGATGGATTCTTGTGTGTAAAGGATCATGTTGTTCCCAGTGTTCCAAGCAGCCATCCGGGTATTTGGCAAGTAGCCATCAAGGAGACGGATTTTGTTGTCTTGGCCTTCGATTTTTTCCCATGCTTCACCTTCGACACCCCAAACCAATCCATTCAACAATTCAGGATCGCTGTTCAACAAGCCCAACACTTCCACTGCTTTTTCTTTGTTTTTCGAAACATTCGCTACGACAAAGTTTGCCATTTGCGCTTGTCCGGTTGATTTTAATTGTTTCGTGATTGGACGTGAAACCAATTCATGACCTGCGGCATTGCTTAAGATCGTATCACCGTAATCCATTGGTCCTTGGGTTTCTTCACGCATGAACCATGTGTTGCCTTCTAATGGGTAACCAGTTGTATTGGTGGCTGCATCGGTTGGGATCAAGCCTTCGTTGTACCATTTGTGCATCAATTTCAAGTTTTCCATTTGTTCATCATCTTCGTATTGATTGATGATCTTCGTTGTATCGCCATCCAATTTGACAGCAAATGGGTAATCTTTCCCAATCACATAATCATAGTTTCCAGAAACATTAAAGGTTTGTCCGATCGCAAACGGTGCGATGTTTGGTTCTTCTTCTTTGAACTTCTTCAACACGTCTTCGGCATCTGCATAAGATTCGATCCCGCTGATATCCAAATCATATTTGTCTAAATATTGTTTATTGAAGGTCAAGACTTGTTGGGCATAAATATTGCCGTTGACTGGAAAGGCATATAATTTTCCGTCGATCGTATTGCCTTTGATATAAGATTCGTCTAATTGATCATACGCTTCTTTGGCATATTTTGGTGCTAACTCCGTCAAATCTGCATACGCGCCTTTTTGCGCATTGGCAACATAGTTTGAGGCAAAAGAAATATCGTAGTTTTCACCCGATGAAATGATGGTGCTCATTTTTTGATCCCAGTCTCCCCAGCCGATGTACTGCAGATCGATGCGAGCGTTGGTTTTTTCTTCAATGCGTTTATTAGCGATCTCCATTAATTGATCAAAGTTTTCTGGCTTGTCCCCGACTTGATACATCAATAAAGTCGTTACGCCGTCTGCATTGTTCTCTGAATCGGATGTTGCGCCGTTCGACCCACAGGCAGCCATTCCCAAAGTTGCCGCTGCGGCCATCCCAGCAAAAGCTGTTTTTTTCCACAAATTCATTTTTGTTTCCTCCCTATACTCATTTGATTATTCTTTGACGCCACCAATTGTCAGACCACCGACAAAATACCGTTGGAAGAATGGATAGGTGATCGCAATCGGTAAGGTTGCAACAACAACGATTGCCATGCGAGCAGTTTCGCTTGGCAAAGCGGCCAAACCACCTTGGATCTGGGCAGCCATACCAGAGCTTTTGGCTAGATAGTCCAAGTTACTTTGAATCCGCATCAAAAGTGCTTGTAACGGCACTAAAGAGTCTTTTTGAATATACAACAATGCATTGAACCAGTCGTTCCAATAGCCAAGAGCGGCAAATAGACTGATCGTTGCGATCCCTGGAACCGCTAAGGGCAACACGATGGACAGAAAAATCTTCATTTCGCTGGCACCGTCGATGCGCGCAGATTCTATAATACTATCTGGTACCGTCTTTTTAAAGAAGGTCCGCATAACAAGGATATTAAAAGGCCCTAAGGCAAGGGGTAAAATCAACGCCCAAATCGTGTCTTTCAATTGGATCAAGTTGACCATCACTAAGTAATTGGCAACCATCCCTGGCGCAAACAACATGGTGATCAAAGCAAAGATCGTAAAGAACCGACGGAATGGAAAATTTGAGCGAGAGATGACATAGGCATATAGTGAAGTCATCGTTGCATTGACGAAGGTACCAAAAACAGTGATAAAAATAGATACGCCAAATGCTTGGAAAATTTTGCTGCTCATTTGTCCGCTAAACAGGTAGGTATATGCTGCGAACGAAAATTCTTGTGGCCAAAAGCGATAGCCGTTTTCTGCCAAAGAGGTTTCACTGGTCAATGAGATCGCGATCACAAAGAGAAACGGCAAGACACAGGAAATCGCGAACAGACCGATCACGATATTAAAAATCAGGTTGACCGTTGGGTTAAAGGAGCGGATCTCGACTTTCGTTACTTTTTTCTTCATTTATCCATCCTCCTTAGAATAATGCTGAATCTGGTTCTAGTTTACGAACAACCAAATTCGCTGTTAGTAATAATAATGCCCCAACCACTGATTGATAAAGGCCGGCAGCTGCGGTCATCCCGAAGTCGCCTGTGGCAGTCAGTCCATTATAAATGTACGTATCTAAAACGGAGGTGACTTGGTACAACGCCCCAGAGTTTCGTGGGACTTGATAGAAAAGTCCGAAGTCGGCACGGAAGATCCCACCGATGTTCAAAATCAACAAGACGGAAATCATTGGAATCAGTTGTGGCAACGTCACATTTTTAATCTGCTGCCATTTGCTGGCGCCATCGACCATCGCGGCTTCGTAATACGTTTGATCGATCCCGACCACTGACGCATAATAGATGATGCTGTTGTAGCCTAAGCTCTTCCAGACATTCATAAAGACGAAAATAAACGGCCACCATTTCGGATCAGCATACCAGTTGATTCCTTCACCGCCCATACCCGTGATCCATTGGTTGATGATCCCTTTGTCTGGACTCAAAAAGGCATAGACAAAGTACGAAATAACCACCCAAGAAAGGAAGTACGGCAACAGTGACATCGTGTGATAAACTTTTACCAAACGCTTATTGCGTAGCTCACTCATTATAATGGCAAAGGCAATCGCAAAGAATAGGTTGAATGCTAAAAATACGATATTGTAGAGTAACGTATTTCTAGTAATCAGCCAAGCATCATTGGATGCAAATAAAAATTTAAAGTTATCAAAGCCGACCCACGGGCTTTGTTTCAAACTGGCAAAAAAGCCGTCTGGTGAAATGTGGAAATCTTTGAACGCCACCACATTTGCGAATACAGGTATATAGAAAAAAAAGATAAACCAGACAACACCTGGCAAAGCCATCAATATTAACGCTTTGTATTGCCAGACATTCCTCCAAAACCCCTTTTTCTTCACATCTCATCATCTCCTTCATGCTACTAGAATAACGCTTTCATCCCTAAAAAATAAGGAACAAACTAAAGATAAAATGAAACAAATTAAAGGTCTTTGTTTATATTTTGTTTTTATTCTCTAAAAACCAAAAAAACGTCCTACCTTTTGCAAGATAGGACGCTTCATTGAGTTGTTTTTTACAAAGGATCAATCGACAAAGCCGTTTTGCTGAATCACTTCGCGGAACCACTCACCTGACTTTTTGATGGTGCGTTTTTGGGTAGCCAAATCAACGGCAATAAACCCGTAACGATTTTTGAATTCATTCAGCCAAGACCAATTATCCATGCAAGTCCACATGTGATACCCGCGGCACCGGCTGCCTTCTTGGATTGCTTGGTGAACATACCGCAAATGATCTTTGATAAAGGTGATGCGGTACTCATCTTGGATCTGACCGCTGGCATCGATAAAGCGTGTTTCATCTTCGACTCCCATGCCGTTTTCTGAAATATAACAAGGGATATTGCCGTAGTTGTCTCGTAGGTTGATCAAGGTATCATAAATGCCTCGTTCATAAATTTCCCAGCCTCGATGGGGATTGATTTTCTTTTCTGGCCAATCATAAACATCGAAGTAATCTTCTGGCATTGGAGTGTCCGCTGTTTTGGCAGAACGCTTTTGCTGCACCCGCCGCGGCTGATAATAGTTGACCCCCAAGAGATCGACCGTGTTTTCTTTAATGATCTGCAAATCTTCTGCTCTGGTTTCTGGCATGATCGCCAACTCGTTTAAGACAGTGATCAATTCTTCCGGAAAGGTGCCTTTGACCGCTGGATCTAAGAAGGAACGGTTGAAAAAGGCATCTGCCAGTTGCGCCGCTTGGCCATCTTTTTCATCATTCGGATCTTTCGGATAGGTCGGTGTCAAATTCAAGATGATGCCGATTTCGCCTGATTGCTGAGACTGACGGAAGCGTTGGATCGCTAAAGCGCTGGCGAGTGCTTCATGGTAGCCGACTTGCACCGCATGTGCCAAGTTGATTTCTGCTGGGTAATGCTGTTGATACAAATACCCCATCTCCACTGGCACAATCGGTTCATTTTGCGTGAACCAATGACGGACTTGATCACCGAACAACTCAAAACACAAAGCGGCATAATCTGCAAATGCTGTGACAGTCTCGCGATTGAGCCAGCCGCCTTCTTTTTGCAGTGCCATCGGCATATCAAAATGATACAAATTGATGAAAGGCTCGATGCCATTTTCGATCAAAGTGGCGAAGTACTCGCGATAAAACGCCACCGCTTGTTGATTGACCGCTCCTCTTCCTTCTGGCAGCAAGCGACTCCACTGGATCGAGGTTCGAAAAGAATTAAAGCCGATCTCTTTCATCAATGCTACATCTTCTGGGTAACGCTGCAGCAGCTGGACGGTATCTTTGGGTCCCCGTTTTTGATAAAAGCGTTCTGGTTCCGTTGCGTACCAATAGTCCCAAATCGAATCGCCTTTGCCATCATCGGCCGTTCGTCCTTCAGTTTGCGGACCGCTGGCAGCGGCTCCCCACCAAAAATCTTTAGGAAAATGCAGGTTAGTCATGGGCAGTCACCTGCTCTTTGCCTGACAAGAGACAGCCGATAATGCCACTTTTGTTCGGCAAGCCCCAAGTGACGATGTAGTCTTCCACTGGTGGTGTCTCCATATAGCCTGCCATTTGTTTCAGGAAGGCTTGTTGGATTTGAGCGAGTAAATGCGGCTGATTCATGACCCCACCGCCTAAAATGATTATCTCAGGTGCTAAAGTTAACGTGATATTGACCAGCGCTTGCCCTAGATAAAAGGCCTGCAACCCCCAAATCTCGTGCGCTTGCGGCAAGTCTTGTCCTTTGATCCCCGTACGTCCTTCCAAAGAAGGCCCTGCGGCTAATCCTTCCAAACAGTCGCCGTGATACGGGCATGTACCAGCATACATATCTTCACTGTGGCGTTTGACATAGGTATGACCGATTTCTGGATGACCGATCCCTTCGAAAATCTTTCCTTCACGAACGACCCCGGCGCCAATGCCGGTCCCTACCGTCAAATAGACACAGCTGTCTTTGCCTTGTGCCGCTCCTTGGCGTAATTCTCCATAAGCGGCAGCATTGACATCTGTTGTCCAAGCAAATGCTGTCTCTGGGTAGCGCTTCTTCAACGCACCGAGAAAATCGAACTGCTGCCAGCCCTGTTTCGGCGTTGCTAGTATGTGGCCATAGGTCGCTTGGGTTGGATCGATCCCGATCGGACCAAAGGAACCTACCCCTAATGACACGAGATCGTAGGGATCGAAAAAGGCAAAGATCGCCGCTAACGTTTCCTCTGGCGTTGTCGTTGGGATCGACTCTTGGGCGATGATCGTCAGCTGTTCATCGGCAACGGCACAAATCATTTTTGTGCCGCCGGCTTCAATTCCTCCGTAAACCATCATTTCTCACTCCTTTACTCCAATGGTTCGAATTTCATATGGATGTAATTGCTCATTGACGGACGATGCTTGTTCTTCCTCTAATAGGTTCAACAGACAGAGTGTCGCCTGCTCTTTTTGCACATGAAAGGCAGTGGCTTGATCCGCCAAATTATAGCCCCGCAAAACGATCTGCTGGTCTTGGCGATTGCGTTTTAAGGCGGTGATAGCTACCGTCGTTCCATGAGCTTCCATGTATTGGTTGCTGCTGGCTAGCTTGCCTTGATGCTTGTCGGTCTGGCTTGCCGTCCAAGGAACTTGGGCAGCTTGTGCTTGGCGATACGTTTCATAACGTTCTTCAGGAGCCCCATGACAGGCTACGCCATATTCAAAGGTGTGGCTGCCTAAGCATTGCGCTTCTGGTGTTGGGAAGTAGCCCCAATCGCCTAGCTCTCCCGTACAGCGCAACAAGGTCAAGCAGATCTGATCCTTCACGATTTCATATTCGTTCAAACCAAAATTAGAAACCGTCATGCCGCCTGTTTCATCATGCAAGTTGACAAAGGCGTGTTGATGCTGCGGATTCGTTGGGTTTTCCCAATGACTGGAAACCTGATTCGGCCGTTTTACGACTTCATAAATGCTGTCAGCTTCATGGAAATCCGTGATAATCCCTGTTGGGAATAAAACCCGCAGTCGGTGATCTTTGCTTTGGTTGTTGACGGTGGTTTTAAATGCCAGGCGGTTGCTGGTTCGTTCTAAGCGAATCTCCGTCTCGATCTTGAAAGCAACCAATTCTTGACTCCGCTGTGCTTTACGGAAACGGAAATCGACGACAGCTTTTTGTTCTTCTAACAAACGGTCATCTGCTGAAACAGGAATCTGTAATTCTTGTGTCAGTCGCACAATTCCCACCAGCGGATCGTTTTGTTCGATCGTCACCTGATGCGGAAATTGCGTCGATAAGATTGCTTGATCCCCTTCTGGTTGTTTGAAGATGTACTCATTGGCGATATCCCCCACATCCTCGAAAACCAGTAAATTGCGATACGTTTTTTGGGTTGCTTTGTCTGTAATCGTCAAGCTGCCGTTTTCAGTAATGACGGCTTCCAAATGTGCGTTGGCAAGTTTACGCCCTCCTTCTGAAACGATCGGTGCGCTCTCTACTGGCGTAGCGGCTTTTTCCACTAGGGCAAAGGTCTGCCATGAAAATTCCGGCAACTGGTTTGCTTCTACTTGAACCGTGACAAAGCGTTTCATGAAAGGAATCCGAAAGGCATCTTTAGGCAATTCATAGTCAAAAAGGACCTCTTCTTCACTGATGATCGCAGCAACAGGTTTCCCCTGTTCATCGATCACCGAATAAGAACCTTTTGGCTTCGCCAATAATTCGTGGTAAAGCTTGCTTGGCAATCCTTCACGGAATGTTTTACGCTCAAGTTCGATCACGACTTCCACTAAACCAGAACGGGTGCTGCCAGTGGTGTTGAAGACCACAAAGGGACGACTCTCCTCAGGAAACCTGCTCGTGTCGATGGCGGCTACTAAATTGCGTAACGCTTCATCTGCCACGAACTTACCAATTTCATTGGCTTTTTCAAACCGCGGCATCATTTCTCGGTGTACTTCGTCCACTGAACAGCCGCAGATACTGTCGTGAGGATGATTTTGCATCAGTGTTTTCCACGCATGATCCAACATATCGTGAGGATAGCTGCCGCTTGCTTCATAAGCCATAGTTGCTAATGGTTCAGCGACATTTTCTAATTGGCGGGAAACCTTTGTATTCCATTGTTTCAGATAGACTCGGGAAGAGGCGGTATTGGCTAGAGTATACCAACCATCGGTTTCTTGACTGGTCAATTCACCTGTGACAGTTCCTAGGTCATCTGGCAGATCTGCTTGCACCGCTTCAAGGTATTCGGTAAAGCTGGCGTGTTTGAATTCATACTCTGGGAAAAGCTCGTTAGCTGTACGAATCGCTGCCGAAATGTCTTTTTGGACAGGTTGATGATCGACCCCATTCATCATTAAGTAATGATTGGTGGCACCAAATTTCTCTACATCTTGCAGTTTTTGTGTCCAAAAAGCTTTGGCTTCTGCTTTATCCACTGGAATCTCATTGCCATTGGAGTACCAGTTGGCAAAAAGTAGACCAAAGATTTGACTGCCATCTGGACCTTCCCAATGCATTTCAGAATATTGGGAAGTAAATTGATCATCGGGTAAAACTTCGTTGTCAAAGCCGATTGGTTTGACGCCACGTCCAAATGCAGCACTTTCAAGATTGGCTTGCAGCATCATTTGCGGGGTTTGCCCCATATTGCCGAAAGTATCTGGGAAATACCCCAACATAACAGGGGTGCCCCACTTTTTGCTTTCTGCCATTCCAATCAGCATATTACGGGTGTTTGATTCAGCACTTATCAAAAAGTCATCTTGCAAAATATAAAACGGACCGATCTGTAATTTTCCTTGTTTGATGGCCGCTTTGACCGCTTCGCGTTTTTCAGGTCGCACTTCTAAATAGTCATCCAAGATAATCGTCTGCCCATCTAGATGGAAGCTGTGGAACTCAGGGTCATTTTCAATTAACTCTAAAAGATCATCCATCAATTCAACTAGCCGCATGTGATGCTGTTCGTAAGGCATGTACCATTCCCGATCCCAGTGGCTGTGAGAGATGATATAAACTTGTTTCTTCATTGATTTTTACTCCTCGCTGTTTGCGTCGTTGGACTGCTTTTTGTGTCACTCGAACGGTCGTGGGTCGTGCTGCTTATTTTTCCACTCGGATATCGAAATAATCCATGACCAATTCACAAAACATCATGTTCGCCCAAGAGAACCATTCTCTCGTGTATTGCGAAGGATCATCGACATCGAACCCTTCATGCATCAAATTTGTACCCGCATCTGTCGCCACTAACTGATCCAAAATTCGTTTCTTTTCTTCTTTGTCAGTGGTGGTCATGCCTTCCATTGCCATGGCGATCGGCCACACATAATTTTCTGGCGTATGAGAGCTGCCAATGCCTTTAGCGTATTTGCCTTCATAGAAATACGGATTTTCACTGCTTAACAACGTTTTACGGGTCTGAAGATAAAGGGGATCTTCCATACTGCCATACCCCAAGTAAGGGGCAGCGATCAAATTCGGCACGTTGCTGTCATCCATCAGTGTGCCATTGCCGAATCCATCCACTTCATACGCGTAGACTTCTTCGCCAGCTTGATTTTTGGTCAACCCGTATGCTTTAATCCCTGCTTCGATCTCTGCTTGCAATTTTTTCGCTTGTGCCACGATCGCTGTGTCTTCTAAAACCGTCGTAAAGATTTCTTGGATATAGCCTAAGACCACCACCGCAAACATATTGGAGGGAATCAAATAGCCGTATTTGCAGGCATCATCACTTGGTCGAAAACCTGACCAAGTCAAGCCAACGGGTTTCACCGGCGCGCCTTTGCCGTCATGAGTCAAGGTATCTTCTTTTCGCCAGGTATCCCGTTCAAAGCGATACGGGGATTCCTCATGGTTTTGTTCTGTTACAAACACCTCCAAGGCTTTTTTGATGCCTGTTACAAAATCATCATTGAACTGATCTGTTCTGCCTGTGTTTTTATATAGCAGATAGGCCAGTTGGATCGGATAACACAAAGAATCGATCTCATATTTGCGTTCCCAGATCCAATCGTTCATTTCTGTATCGTCTGTTTGGTGGCCAGCGCCATTGGCTGATTCGTTAAAGGCATTTGCGTAAGGATCGATCGTAATATAGTAGAATTGCTTCTTGACCAACCCGCTGATCATACTTGCTAAGTCTTCATCTTCTTTGGCGATCACTAAATACGGACGAACTTGCGCAGTGGAATCTCGCAGCCACATGGCTGGAATATCCCCCGTCAGTAAAAAGGTCGTGCCATCCTCATGACGCTTGACCGTCGTTAATAGTGTATTAGCAAAAGCTGCATTAAAATTTTTCGCCCAATCGGCATGCGTTTCTCCGCATAGATCCGTAATCGTTTCCATAAATGTTGCTACTGAAGTTGGTATTTCTTTATAAACCATTCCATCACCTTCCCTGATTTGATATATCAATTTACGAACCTAGTATATCATGAATCATGTGAATGTCTAGCGCTTTTTCAAAATAATTAAAGGGTTTTCATTTTTATCGGTTTATGGTATGCTAACAAATATGATATATCAAAAGGGGTTTTCTTATGAAACAACCATTATATAAAAAAATTTACTCGGAGCTTCACGAAGCCATCGTTGAAGGGCGATTAGCTCCGGGCAGTCGTGTCCCTACTGAAAAAGAACTATCTGAACAATACCAAGTCAGTCGGATCACCTCTAAAAGAGCCTTGACGGAACTGGAACAAAATCAGCTGATCTATCGCGTGCAAGGCAGCGGCAGCTTTGTCCGAGAATTGAAGGAAAAAAAAGCGACTGGACGAATTTTGTTTGTCTTGCCCTTTGCCAATGATCTCTCTTTAGGAAACTTTACCGAAGGCATTTACCCCGTGATGCAAGAACACGGCTTTGAACTTTTGATGACACCAGTGGATTATTTGGAAAAAACGACGGCAGCTGAGCTGATGCAAGAATTCGACGGCCTGATCTATTACGCCAGCAATACGTTTTCTTACTATGACTTGCTGTTCGAATGTGCTGAAAAACACTTTCCTATCGTGACCTTAGATAAAAAGCTGCATGAGTTTGATTTTCCAGCGGTCATGCCAGATAACTTTCAAGGTGGACAGCTAGCTACGGAGCATTTACTTGCGTTGGGGCATCAACGGATCGCTTATATTTTTGGTGATACCCACCATCCACAATCCGTCCGTCAGCGTTATCTAGGTTACATCGATGCGCTGAAAAAAAACCAAAGAACCTTTCGCACCAAGCTAGACGACGCTACTGCCAGTATCGCAAATGCGCTTGCCTACCTGGAAGAACATCAGGTCACGGCAGCCGTCTGTGAAAATGACTTGATCGCCATCGAATTGATGCGTGCACTGCGTCAAGCAGATTTGCACGTCCCTGCCAACATTTCCCTGGTTGGTTTCGATAATATCCAAGCCGCTGCCCTCGTTGATCCAGCACTAACGACCATCGGGCAGAATTTTGCGGAGATGGGGCGCTTGGCAGGAAACCAAGTGATTGAGAAAATCAACGCTGCGAAGGCAGCACCCCCAGTACCAACGGAGACGACCACCCATTTAGTGGCTGTTTCTTTGATCAAAAGAGAATCAACCCAATTAAAGGAGTGAACCAAGTGAACGTATCAATGATCGACACACGACACGGAACAGACAACCAATATAGTTTTTCCCATGGCAACTGCCTGCCTTATACAGGGGTTCCTTTTGGCATGAACTACTTTGCCCCGCAAACCAGCGATCAACGAGGCAGTTGGTGGTTTCATCCAGAAGATCGAACCTTTCAGGGCTTTCGCATCACCCATCAGCCTAGCCCTTGGATGGGTGATTTCAGCCATCTGACGATGCTGCCGATAAACGGCACGCTTTCTGAAAATACCCTTTTCCATGCGCAAAGCTCGTATCGTCCGGAAGAAAGCACCTTTAATCCAGCCTTTCTTAAAATCAAGACGCAGCGGTATTTAACAACAACGACTTTGATTCCCAGTATGTATGGCGGTGTGCTGTCTATTGAAAACTGCGGGGATCAGCCGGGTCTTGGCTTGTCACTGCCGGGTGACTATGTCTTAGAACAGTTGGATGAACAGACAGTGGCTGGTCAACTGATCGTATTTTCAGGATGCGAAGACGAAAGCTTCACCATCCATTTCGTCTATCGTTTTGAAACACCCATCACGGCGATCGAAGGTGCCTTGACAGGCAAAGAAGCCTTCGTCGTTCTCCGCTTTGATGATTGCCAAACACAGACGATCCGTTTTGCAACCTCGTTTCTCAGTCGCGAACAAGCTTGTTTGAACTTGCAGCGGGAACAGCAATGGGCTCCTGCCGATTATCTGGCTTCTGTCCAACAGCAATGGAATCATTTTTTGCAAAAAATCGAGATCGAGCATCACGATCAAGCACAAGTTTCTACTTTTTATCATAATTTTTATCGCTTATTCTTGTTTCCTCAAACCTTCTTCGAAATCGATCAAGAGGGTCGCAAAGTGCACTGGGATACCTTGGCAAAAGCGATCAAACCAGGACCACTGTACACAAACAACGGCTTTTGGGATACGTATAAAACTGTCTACCCGCTCTTTTCACTCTTGGCTGTCGAACAATTGGAAGACATGCTGGAAGGCTTTTTGAACAGTTATCGCGAAAGCGGCTTTTTACCAAAATGGCTATCACCTGATGAGCGGGGGTTGATGCCCGGGACGCTGATCGATGCCGTGATCGCTGATGCCGCAGTAAAAGGTATCCGTCCCGATTTGATGCCCGAATTTTTAGCAGCGATGAAAAAAGGTGCCACCGTCCAAAGTGAAAATCCCAATTATGGTCGGCGCGGCACGACGGACTATTTGACTTACGGGTATGTGCCATTGACGCATCATGAATCGGTCAATCACACCCTTGATTATTGTTACAGTGATTTTTGTATCTCACAAGTCGCGCAACAGCTGGGTGACGAGCAAGCAGACTATTATCAGCAGCAATCGCAAAATTACCGCAACATTTTCGATCAGGAGACCGGCTTTATGCGGGCAAAAGACCCAGATGGCGCTTTTCGTCCAGAGTTTAGTGACACACGCTGGGGCTTGGATTATGCAGAAGGCAGTGCGTGGCAAAGTAGTTTTGCTGTTTACCATGATTTCGCTGGCTTGATCACTGCACACGGCGGCAAAGCGGCCTTTGAAGCAAAACTGATCGACTTGTGCAATCAAGAACCTCGCTATACGACAGAAGGCTATGGGTTCGAGATCCATGAAATGAGTGAGATGGCCGCACTCGATTTTGGTCAGCTGGCGATCTCCAATCAGCCAAGCTTCCACTATCCGTATCTATTCAGCTATTTGGGCAAACCAGAAATGGCACAGCCCTTGATCAAGCAGCTACTGACACAGTGCTTCAATGACTCACCAAAAGGCTTTCCTGGCGATGAAGACAACGGCAGCATGGCTGGTTGGTACATCTTCAATGCCTTGGGCTTTTATCCAGTCACACCGGGGACAGGCGAATATGTCATTGGCATGCCCTTATTTGATCAAGCAACACTGCATCTTGCTTCAGGCAAAGACTTAGTGATCAAGAGCACGCCCAATGCGCCGCAACAGCTCTTCGTGGATAAAATTACATTGAACGAAGAACCCTTCGAGCGATTATTTTTCACCCACCAAGAATTGACTGCCGGTGGTACATTGAACTTCCAGCTAGGTATCGTCCCTCGCAGCAAAGAGTGGTCAGCCGATGCCTATCCTTATAGCGTCAGTCAACCACATGCATAACGAAAAAACCGCTCCTTAGCAACAGGCAGCAGTCTACTTTCAGTCAATTGAAAGTGCACGCTGTCCCTGCCAGGGAGCGATTTTTTTATTGTTTCATTTGTAGCGGTAACAGACGTTCGATAGTTTTCAGCACGCCATTTTCATCGTTTGATTTGGTCACAAACGCTGCCGCTGCCTTGACTTCCTCAAAGGCATTGCTCATGGCGAAACTAAACGTGCCAGCTGCCATCAACTCCAAATCGTTCAAGCCATCGCCGAAAACCATTGTCTCCTCGGGTGTGACGTGCAGCAATTCTTGCAAGTGTGCCACAGTCGTTCCTTTGTGGACGCCTTGATTGGTGATATCGATCCAAGCGGCTTCCGAAGCCACGATGTACGCTTCATTGGTAAATTCGCTTAACTGTTGGACATGCTCAAAACAACGTAGTTTGGGATCAAAAATAGTGAGCTTCACAAAATCTTCTGTGATAGTTTGATAATCCGCCACCGTTTTGACCACCCGATAAGAGCCACGCACTTTCTGCGCATCCGCTTCATTGGTTGTGTCAGCAATGTACGCCGCAGTCGGTGTACAAGCGATGATTACATGATCTTGCGCAATCGCAGCGAGCTTCGCAATGATCCGCCGCCCTAATTCGTTTGGCAGCAGCGATTCAAAGATGTACTCTCCTTGATGTTTGATGCGGGTCGCGCTATCCCCAAGAATCCAAACATCCGCTGCTGCTTCACCAAACAGTTCTTCCACTCGTTCACACTGTTTGCCGGTACACGCAGCAAAAGCAACACCCGCTTCTTTCATTTGTTGGCTGACTTGTTCATAATAAGGCCGATCAAAACTGCCTTGGCTGTTCAAAAATGTACCGTCTAAATCTGTGATGACTAATTTGATCATACGTTTCTCTTCCCCTCTACCTCGTGTCCTCTTCATTCCAAATCACTTAATTAACGTTATTAATTAAGTATACTTATTTTCAAGTTTTCCGTCAAGTCAGTCTTTTAAAAACTTTACATCGTTTCATCCCGTCGGTATACTTAATTAAATCACTTCATTAAGGAGAACATTTATGGCTTCTACCACCCATACCATTCGCCAGCAAAACAAACAGCTGGTTTTAAAAACTTTGTTTCAAAACGGGGCATTATTCGCCTCCGATTTAGTGAAGAAAACCGGCATCAGCATGGTCACCACTAACTCATTATTAAAAGAATTGTTAACAGAGGGGGAAATCACGAAAGGTCCGCTGGAGCAAAAAGAGCTAGGACGACCAGCAGTGACCTATCAGCTAAATCAAGACCGAGGTCATTCTCTTTTGCTTAGCTTTATCGATCACGATGGCTCCTTGGCTCTTTGGTCCATGCTGATCGATCGTAAGGGGAAGGTTTTGGCAAAACACGACCAGCCCTTTCCTGATGTTGCCCCTCACCGCTTTCAAGAATGTGTAACGAACGAGCTGGCATTATTTCCCTTTGTGGAACAGATCGCCCTCTTTTTACCAGGAAAAATCAGTAGAGGAACCGTGACTTCCAGCTGGTATGAAAAATTTAACGGTTGGCAGCTGGCAGCCCTCGTGGCAGAGGTCACTGCACTGCCCTTCTACTGTCAAAACGATGCCCATATTTTAACAATCGGCTATTGCATCGCCCAACAGATCTCCTTGCAGCAAACCATCGTTGGCATGTACAATCCCGAAAAAAGCATGCCCGGTATCACGCTCCTAGTCAATGGTGCGCTTTTAGAAGGAAAAGATGCCCTAGCGGGAGAGGCAAAATTTTTACCCGGCTACTTGGATCAAGGGGCACCGCAAGACCGCACGGCTTTGGTCCAGCGCCTGACAAGCTTACTGCCATTTTACAATGCAGCTTTTGCCCCCCACTGTATCATTTTAGCCAGCAGTGATGCAGTAAAAACCGATCTCTTAGACGCGATCCAAAAAAATCCATTGCTGCAGCAACAACCCAATCAGCCCGCTTTCCATTATATCGATGCTATCGAGGAAGCCATGGTGCTAGGCATGCACTGGCTGATTTTCCGCAAGACACCTTTTGACTTAGCCCGTTGATGACACAAAGACCATAGAATAATTGAGGTGGTGTGATATGAAAATAGCGATCATTGGTGCTGGTCCTCGTGGACTTTCACTTTCAGAACGGCTGATTGCTCATAGCAAACAAAACAAACAAGCCATCGACTTGCTGCTGTTTGATCCTTTTCTTCCTGGGGCAGTTTGGCGCACGGACCAATCGGCAGATTTGCTATTGAATTCTGTGACCAGCCAAGTCACCCTTTTCACGGATGACACATTAAGCACCGGCGGCCCCGTGGTCAAAGGACCTACCTTATACGAATGGGCAGTGACAGAAGGGAAACATTTCGCAGCCACGCATGCCCCTGAGCTCATTGCGAAATGCACAGCACTTGATTCACTTGATCCTAACGGGCATTGCTCGCGGGCGTTATATGGACTCTATCAACAGTGGTTTTATCAGCAGTTGTTAATAGAGCTACCTGAATCCATTACCGTCAACCATCTGTCAGATAGTGTCAGCTCTTTGATCCCTCTTTCCAAAAATCGCTACCAGTTGACGACGGCTCACCAAACATTCCTTGTTGATGCCGTCGTCTTAGCTACAGGCCATTCACAGGCCCAACTGTCATCAGGGGAACAACAATTGGCGGCTGCCGCAGAAAATAATGGCTGGTTTTATGCACCGCCAGCCAATGCGGCAGATACGGATCTAACGGCTGTGAAAGCCGGAGAACCTGTGATTTTACGGGGACTAGGACTTGCCTTTTACGATTACGTCACCCGCTTGACCAGTGGTCGGGGCGGAACCTTCGTCAAAGTCAATGAATCCCTCGTCTATCAACCTTCTGGTGAAGAACCGCAAATCATCGCCGGTTCTCGTCGGGGTGTCCCGTATCATCCTCGTGGCCGCAATCAAAAAACACCAACGCAGCAGCGAAAGCCCGTTTTTTTGACCCCTGAACGCCTAGCTGCTTGGCAAGCAGCCAAAACGGTTGCTGGCAAGACACTGCTCTTCTATTTAAAGAAAGAGGCAGAACTCGTCTATTATCAGACGCTGCTTTTAGATAAACAGCGGCTTGACAAAGAGCAGCTTGACGCTTTTACCACCGCCTTTGTTGCCACGGAAGGATCTGAAGACTTGCTAAAAAAATGGCAGCTTCCTAAGAGGGAATGGTGGTCATGGCACCAACTAGCCGATCCCTTTGCTCAGAAAGAGCAGCAGTCCTTGCAAGACTTTTTCATTGCGCTATTACGTACCCAAATCCAAGATGCCGAAAAAGGCAATCTAGCGGGACCTATCAGCAGTGCCTTGGAAGTCTTCAAAGATCTGCGTGACCCGATTCGGTTTGTTCTCGATCATCAGCTAATGCCAGCAAAAGACCTGAAAACACTCTTTTGGCAGTCTTTCGTTCCCTTTAACAGCTTTTTATCGATCGGTCCGCCGGTTCAACGACTGCAGGAACTGGTCGCCTTGATGGAAGCCGGAGTGGTGACCTTACTAGGTCCTGACATGACTGTTGAGATCGAGGAGGCTTATTGTACGTATTCAAAGCGATTTCCCGACACACGCTATCACGCGACGCAACTAATTGAGGCCCGCATTCCATCGACAGCGATTCGTCGAACCAACAATTCCTTATTGCGGCAACTGCTAAACGATCGGATCATTCACCCGCACCGGTTGCCGATACCCAATGAGGTGCCTTTTGAGACGGGTGCTATCGCCATCGATCCTGAGACCAATCAGGTCCTTGGACCAGATGAACGCCCCTACACTGCCCTCTATTGTTTCGGGATTCCCACAGAAGGCATCCACTGGCTGACGGCTGCCACTGCTCAGCCAGGAACCGATGCTTGGAATTTACGGCAGGCGGACCAGATCGCCGCTGACCTCTTACACCACATCTTCTAGTCGCTTCTTTTCTATCAAACGCAAACTTCCGAGGAAACGCTTCGGAAGTTTTTTGTTTTTCTTTCGCAAATCCGCAGAAAGGATTTTTCTTTTTTTGAATATTCTTGAAATTTTCTTTAATTGTTACACGAAAATTGCGACAGTCCTAGAAAACCGTTACAATGGAAGAAACGAATGTAGGGAGGTTATCAGATGACCGCTGAATTACAAAAAATAGATGCCTTGATCGCAGAAGTGGAAAAAGTGATTTTAGGCAAACGAGATGTGATCCAATTTACCGTGGCTGCGCTGCTTGCTGGCGGACACGTTTTATTCGAAGATATCCCTGGTGTTGGGAAAACGATGTTGGTCAAATCGTTAGCCAAAGCCATTCAAAGTGACTACAAGCGGGTACAGTTTACCCCAGACCTTTTACCTAACGATGTGTTAGGTGTGTCGATTTTTAATTCCCAAAGCCACCAGTTCGAGTTTCGTCCCGGCCCGATCTTCACCTCCGTCCTCTTGGCAGATGAGATCAACCGAACCACACCAAGGACGCAAGCCTCGCTCTTAGAAGCCATGTCAGAAAATCATGTCACCATCGACAATCAAACGTACCCATTGAGTCCCCACTTTTTTGTGTTAGCTACCCAAAACCCAATCGAATATGAAGGAACGTATCCCTTGCCCGAAGCCCAATTGGATCGTTTTTTGTTCCGCCTGCATATCGGTTACCCAGATTTTCAAGATGAGCTCGCCCTCTTGACTGGAAAACGACAGCAAAGCTTGGATCAGATCCAAACCATTTTACATGCTGATGAAGTGACCGCTTTGAAAGCGATGGTGGACGACGTGTATGTCGATGAGCGGGTCGCCCGTTACGCATTGCAGCTGGTTCAAGCGAGCCGCCAGCATAATGCCATTGACCTTGGTATCAGTCCTCGTGGTGGGATCGCCTTCTTAAAAGGGGCAAAAGCGTTAGCGTTGACGGAAGGACGGACCTTTGTCACGCCGCAAGACTTGCAGCGAATTTTACCAGCAGTCTTCGGTCATCGTTTATTACTGAAAGGCGGCGTTCATGCTAGCGCGGAGACCCTTTCAGATTTGATGAAACAGATGATCCAACGGGTGCCTGTCCCTACGAGGAAATAGCGATGAAGAAAAAAAAGCTTGAACGCGTGCTGCGCCTCCTGTTGTTTAGCGCTGCCTATTTTTTGCTGCTGGCTTACTGTGTGATCTTTAATAATAATGCCGGTTGGAGCCTCTGGTTTTTACTGACTCTGTTATTGTTGCTTGACGCAGTATTCTTGCTGCCCTCCCTCAAGAAGGTCCAAATCGTTTTAGAAGAATCGATCCAAGCTGAAACACAGACAGCGATCACCTTACCGCTGCAAGTCTTCAAGTATCGCCCGACGCTGCTGCCGCTGGTCGATTTCACCTTGCAGTTTGACGATCGTTTCAAGAATAGTCATCACAGCGCCTTTTATCGAGGCAATCTGATTCGGCTCCATCTGCCTTGGACCCCAAAGGAGCGCGGCAGCTATGAAGAATTGCCCGTTCAATTGTACAGCCATGATCTCTTTGGCTTTTTTGAAAAAAGCTACGCTGCAGGTGCGAAACAATCGATTTTGATCCTACCGAAATTGAAGCTAGAAGCCGTTGCCCTATTGCCATTTTTTAAACAGCAAGTCCGCAGCCAAACCCATGGGGAACCCAATTTTTCTATTCGACAGTTCCGTCAATACCAGTTAGGGGATTCATTAAAAAATATCGATTGGAAATTATCCAGCAAACAACAGGAATTGATCTATCGCGAACGAGAATACGAAGAAGAACAAGACATCTTTCTGCTCTTTTGGGGAGAAGATCATCCTGCTTTTGAAGAGACCTTGACACTGTTTTATTCGATCCACCATTTCTCACAAAATCAACGACTTTTTCAGCCGCTCTTGATTGGTGACGGATTGACTTCTCCTTACCAAACGGATGCCGCTGCCTATGCCCAGATCCTTCCCTTCGAGAAAGTTCCTGAAGGGGTACCGCTCTTGACTGGCAGCCATCTTATCTTCATTACCCCGGTTTTCACCCCACAACTGGAAAACTACCTCAGTCAGTTGGAAGCAAAAAACAGCTGCCAAGTGTTTACCTACGCTGATTTAATGAGGCAGTTGAATGAACTTGAGGAGGTGGTAGGATGAGATTTATTAAGAAAGCACTGATTGGTCTTTTGACCTTTCTCAGTCTATCACTGGTGATCTTGCCGTTTATCGCAGTTTATGACCTTGGCAATCAGTTCACCCTGTTAACTTATGCCTTTAGTATCTGTTTGATTTTGACCGTCGTGCCGAAAGTCCGTTACAGTTTGCCTTTGCTGGCAGCCGCTTGGCTGATCGTCTTGTATCGGATCTTTCCTTATGGGACTGCCTTTTCTTTTGACTGGCTACTGCGTTTTTGGCTAGACCTGCACCGTGCCTTTCAAGAGATCCTCAGTGGTGAAGTCGGCTATATCACCGAACTGGCGGCGGTGACATTGATCGTTAGTTGGGTCTTGTTTTTAGCGATCTTACCGATTGCTTATCAACGCTTTTTCTTGATTTACGGTACCATGATCGGCTACTTGCTGACAGTCGTGATTTTTAATCAATTTGACTTGACGTGGCATTTGATTGGTATTTTTCTTTGCGCACTGGCTTCTTCACTGATCCAGCGCAGCACCTTTCGATCCAGTCAAACGATCGCCCCTTGGTTTGGTGTGATGCTATTGATTGGTGGCTTAGCCGTCACTGCTGTCTACTTGCCGCAAACGAGCGTGCGGGATCAGTTGGCAGCCCGTTCCACGCCTATACGGACAAATCTGAATCAGCTGGGTTTTTATCAATTTATTGAAGAACATGGCACCCCCACTGGTTCTCGCACGGGTTTCAGTGAAAATGATCGTCAATTAGGCGGACCACTACTTGATGATGCGACGATTTTATTTGAAGCGCAACAAGAAACCCCGCATTACTGGCGGGTGGAAAGCAAAGACTTTTATTCTGGTAAAGGCTGGATCAGTACGAGCCGCGAAGACGTTCGCTTGGAAGCAGACGATGTCACCATCGCTGACCAGAGCTATCAACAAACCTATCCTGAGAATGAACAAGTGCGGATCCAATTCCAAAACCATGGAGACTATGTGCCATTGCCCTATGGCCGCAGTAGGTTATCCCTTGAAAGCGGCGCACGTGGCTTTCAAATCAGCGACGCTATTCAACGGGTCGATTTGATTGATTCGCTACCAGACACGGCCTTGACCCTCGATTGGGACCATCCCGATTTTGCCGCTGAAAATCTTCAGAATCTGCCCTTGATTTATCCGGATACACCGATCAATTATATCCAACTGCCTGACTCCTTACCGCAACGAGTGCAAGACCTCGCTGTTGAGATCACTGCTGACAGCAACAGTCTGTTTGACCGAGTCACCGCAATTGAAAGCTATTTGAAAGATCCGCTAGTATTTCGCTATTCCAAGACCGATGCCGTCGTGCCTGCAGAAGAGCAAGATTACGTTGATCAATTTTTATTTGAATCACAAGTCGGCTACTGCGACAATTTTTCCACGGCAATGGTCGTTCTACTACGGAGTTTAGAGATCCCTGCTCGCTGGGCAAAAGGCTTTTCTCCCGGCTCTCCTACAACAGAAAACGGCATCACTACCTATACCGTTCGCAACTTGAATGCCCACTCGTGGGTGGAAGTCTACTTTGACGGATACGGTTGGGTGCCTTTTGAACCGACACCTAGTTTCCAAAATCCAGATCGTCCCGTGTTGACTCAAGAATCTACTAGCTCCGAAGAAACGCCGACCGCTAGCAGCGAGACAATACCAACGAGCAGCACGGAAACAGAAAGTAGTGAAACCACGACCAGCAGTTCGGCAACAGCCGCGGTTACCGATGATGTTTGGTTGACTGAGGAGCTGAAACAAACGCTGCGTAATGGCTTCTTTGGAGGCTTAGCTCTCCTAGGACTTGGCCTACTTTTCTATTTCCGCCATTCGTTTTTCCGTATTCATTTATGGTTGATCTGCCGCTTTAACAAACAGCCGCTAGTTACTGCCTATCCTTTGTTTTTAAGGCAAACGACGAAAGTTTTGTACCGTAACGAGGCGGAGCCGTTGATCGATTATGCCCAACGACTCGAAGCATTCTATCCACTGTTTCATGGTGATTTTATCCGCTTGACGCAGCAATACGAAGCCTACCTTTACAGCCAGGAACAGCCGGCTGGTCAAGAAGCCTTCTTGAAGCAAGTCGCTGCCCAAATCAGTCAGCTGAAAAAAATCAACTAAGCAGTGAGGAGAAACGACAAAAAAACGTATCGATCAAAGGATCGATACGTTTTTTGCTTTAGGCGTTTCCTTGACGTTTTTGAACGGCAATAATAATCAGCTTTGTGATTTCCATCAAAACAACTGCCACAGCAGCCATTGCGATACATAGACCGACATGTCCTAAAGTGAAGGTTGCTGGAATCGCAAAGACTTCACGGATGCCAGGAATCAAGGTAATGCTGTATAGTCCACCACAAACGACGATCGCCAACCACACCATTTTATTGGCAAAAAGGCCAGCTTGCCAAGCAGTCTCGGTATTTGAGCGTGCTGGCAATGTTTGCAATGTCCGGCTCCAGATAAGTGTTGAGAAGGCCATCGCTACACCTAACTCAGGTGATTGGCTCATCCCTAACCATTGTGCCAAAATCACGACAGCGGCAATCAAAATACCGCGATACGTTACTGAGATCAATGTTTTTCCAGTGAAGATACCAGCATTTGGATCTCTAGGCTGACGTTGCATGATGGTTGGTTCGGCTTTTTCCATTCCCAGAGCAATTGCTGGTAATGAGTCGTTGACTAAGTTGATAAAGAGTAGCTGCAAGGCAGTAAATGGATTGTCCCAACCCATCACTAAGGCAAAGACGATCGCAATGATCGCACCTAGGTTTCCAGCAAACAAATACGAAATGGCTTTTTTGATGTTGTCAAAGACGTTTCGGCCAACTTCTACGGCACGAATGATCGAGGCAAAGTTATCATCCGTCAAGACCATCGCCGCTGCATCTTTGGCAACGTCCGTTCCGGTTCCCATTGCGATCCCGATATCCGCTTGTTTCAAGGCGGGGGCATCATTGACCCCATCTCCGGTCATGGCAGAGATCTTGCCTTTGTCTTGCCAAGCCCGCACGATACGGATTTTGTTTTCTGGCGAAACACGAGCATAGACTGTGATTTTGTCTAATTGATCCGCTAGTTCGGTTTCAGAAAGAGCATCCAATTCCGTACCAGTCAAAGCTAAGTCGCCCTCGGCTGAAATACCGATCTCTTGTGCGATCGCCACGGCTGTCGTTTTGTGGTCCCCTGTGATCATCACTGTTTTGATACCAGCAGATTTAGCATCCGCTACGGCTTGTTTGACTTCTTTACGAGGAGGATCGATCATCGCCATCAAACCAACCAAAATCAACTCGTTTTCATCCTCAAGTGTCAATTCTCGTGATTGGGCATCAGTCAATGGACGGTAAGCAAACGCCAAGACCCGTAATGCCCGTTTTGAGAATTCTTCGTTTTGATGCTGCAATTTATTTCTAATTTCATCTGTTAAAGGCACGACTTGATCATCGATCAAGACTTTGGTACTGCGGCCAAAGACGATGTCTGGACCACCTTTGGTCAACAACAAATGTTCGCCATCGATCTCATGTAAGGTGGACATCAATTTACGATCAGAATCGAAAGGCAATTCTTGCAAACGAGGAAACTGTTGACGAATCGCCCGATATGGCTGATTTAGTTTCTCACTGTAATCCAGAAAAGCAATTTCAGTAGGGTCTCCTAGCTTCGCCCCATCTTCACTGATGGCAGCATCATTTGCCAAGACACTGATCTCTACTAAGCGTTTTTCAGGCAATGTCCAGGTAGTTGGCTCATCGGGGAACGTGCCCGTTTGCCCATTTGGTAAATAGTAGTCAACAACGGTCATTTTGTTTTGGGTCAAGGTCCCTGTCTTATCTGTACAAACGATACTCGTTGAACCCAATGTTTCAACCGCTGGTAGTTTTCGAATGATGGCATGACGCTTCGCCATTTGTTTTGTTCCGATCGAAAGGACGATCGTCACGATCGATTGCAATGCTTCTGGAATCGCTGCAACGGCTACGGCTACCGCAAACATAAAGGCGTTGACTAAGTCTTCCGTCATATCACCTGTTCCGTCACCTAAGAACAACCGTGCTACTTGAACCCCTAAAATAATCAATGAAAGGACCAAGATCGCCAAGCTCAGTTTTTTACTGAAGCTGTCCAGTCCTCGTTGCAATGGTGTTTTGTGTTCAACTGTACTTTCCAATAAGCCAGCCACTTGACCGATTTCCGTCACATTACCAGTCGCGGTTACGATAAACCGACCACGTCCATAAGTGACGATCGTTCCACTGAAGACCATGTTGTCACGGTCGCCGATCGGTGCGGTACGATCGATCACACCTAATTCTTTTTCCGCTGGCGTTGATTCCCCAGTCAGCATTCCTTCATCGACCTTCAAAGAACCCTCTTCGATCAATCGACCATCTGCTGGTACATAGTCCCCAGCTTCTAAAATAACGATATCGCCGACAACCAATTCTTTCGCCAGCACACTTTGTTCTTTGCCATCCCGAATGACGTTAGCATCTGGTGCTGACAAGCTTTTCAAAGCGTCTAACGATCCTTCGGCTTTTTTCGTTTGTATCACACTGACGACGGAATTCAACAAGAGTACTGCGAAGATAACGATGGACTCAACGTGTGCACCCATAACCATTTGGATGATTGCCACAATCAACAAGACGATCACCATCGCATCTTTGAAGGTATCTAAGAATAAGGCAAAGCTTGATTTCTTAGGTGCTTCCTTCAGCTGGTTCAGGCCATTTTCTAACCGCTTGGCTGCCTCTTGCTGCGTCAACCCCTCTGGACTGCTCTGGACCTCTGCCATAATTTCCGAGATTTCTTTTTGATACATTTCTTTCGCCAATTTTTTTGCCCCTTTTAATTTTATTTTCCTTAGGCACTCTGCTAGAAAAAAAGAGACCTAAGACAAGTATACGCTTGTCTTAGGTCTCACCATTTCAAATAATACCAGAAAGCTGTCGCCAGCTTACTTACTGTTGATATTATCGCAGCTTGCGCCACCGGTTACTCCCCTAAGGAATAATAATAAGAATGTATCATTATCATAACGGAAACTGTTGTTCTTGGCAACTATAAAACATCAATTTGAAAATTTTTTGAAAACATTCTTTTTGTTCCCATTCCTTTTTTTCTGTTACACTAAAGAAGAAAGAAATTTGTACGTTACAGGAGGAAAAACGATGGATCTTTTTGATACTTTTACCCGCCACAGCTCTGTCAGAGATTTTCAACCCCGGCCACTATCAAAGGAACTCAAGCAAAAATTAGTGACGGTTGCCCAAAGTGGTTCCAGTTCGAACTTTGTTCAAGCTTATTCGATCATTGAGGTCAGTGATCCTGAAAAACTGGCTGCCATCGAAAAAATTGCCGGTGCCCCAAATTACATCACTCGAACGGGGGTCTTCTATCTTTTTGTCGCCGACTTACATAAGCATCAGCAGCTGCTGACCCAAGCAGGGTTGCCGGATACCCACTTAACCACGATGGAACCGTTTATTGTGTCTGTCGTTGATACGACGATCGCTGCCCAAAATATGGTAGCATATGCTGAAGCACAAGACTTAGGAATTTGCTACATCGGCGGCATCCGCAATGATTTGCCTCGTATCGCAGAACTTGTCGGCTTACCAAAATTGACGTTTCCGTTATTCGGCTTGACGATCGGTTATCCGCAACATAGAAATGAGCCGAAAGTCCGCTTGCCTCAAGAAGCGATCGTAAGTGTCGATCAGTATCAACCGCTGACGCAGGAGCAAACAGCCCAGTACAACCAAACGACGGAAGCCTATTATGCACAGCGCAGCAGCAATCAACAGCAAACCAATTGGCAAACGAAAATGACGGAATTTTTCCGTGAACCGCGACGTCCAGATGTCGCTGCCTTTATGAAGCAACAAGGCTTCTCAGACCACTTCGGCGAATGAGGACACTAATCACCACGGGAAAATAAAAAACGATCTTTGGCAAGGAATCTTGTCAGGATCGTTTTTTTGCTTGGTGTAAAAAATCAGGTTCAGGCGGCTCTTGTATCTTTGTCGCGCTAATTAACGTGCGGCTTCTTGTGCGGTTTCGTTGACGGCAACTGCCTGCTCACATTTTTCCATTAATTCTACGAATGCTTTATCTAACACGACTGCATTTTCGGAGGTTCGCTGACTGATTTGCGTCATAGGTTGCGCCGCAAGATCCAGCAAATAGGTAGGGATTGCTTCTTTTTCAGAAAAAGTGCCCTTGATCAGCGGCTGGTAGACAGACTCGCCACAAGGTCCAGTTTTGATAAAGGCTAGTTCGAACTGCGCCTTCCCTGACAAGCGCAACCGATAGAACCCTTCATTGGTCAGCAGTTTTTCATCGGTAAAGCGTGCCTGTAATCGTGCAAAGCGTTCATAATCCATGGTATCTGCTCCTTTTTGATTCCTTCTTTCCTCTAGTGTAGCAAATTTCTTGTTAGCAAAACATCTTTTTCATAGAGAACGCACCCCCTTTTTCCTCGTCTGGCGATTTTCCACTTTACAAACGGAACAAACGTTCGTATAATTCAAGTGAGGTGAATGCGTATGCCAGCTGCAAAAATCGCTTATGCAAAACAAGAAACCTATGCATTTGAAAAACACTATTATGAATTGGTAAACTTTCCCACACCAGTGGCGCTTTTGTTTGATGAATTCGCATTGACGATGGAGCGCAATCAAAAATCATATATTGCGATCCCCGCGCGCTATTCCGTCTTAAAGGTTCCGCTCGTCTTTGTTTTTCGACTAGAGACTAAGGATGCGCCTGTTTATTATTATGAGCACGTACTTGCTGAAAATAAGATCATTCGCCGCTACAACCCCGAGCGTAACTATTTACCCGGTGGAAGATAGACAAATGGTTCGATACGTTTGCTTAGATAAGCGGATGCTCTCTCCTGATGAAAATCATGGGTAGCAGTTCGAATGTTTGTCATCAAAACAAAACCCCTCTATACTAAAAAGAAAGGGGTTTTTCACAATGACGAAAAAACGCCGCAAACGTCTGAAGAAAAAGAAGCCGCTTCTAACAATATGGGATTGGGGATCGGTGTCGGAATGGCCTTAGGTGCTGCATTTGGGATGCTGTTTTTTGACAACCTGGCATTAGGCATGGGTTTAGGCATCGCACTAGGTGTAGCGATCGGTGCCGGTATGGATCAAAAAAGCAACAAAGACAAGAAATAGCTGAAGCAAAGAGCTGTGTTTATCTGTCACAGCTTGCTGCCCAGTAAATACAAAAAAAGCCTAGGTTCTGCACTTGTTGTACAGGACCTGGGCTTTTTTGCTACTTCGAGCAATTTTCTCGAAAACAGTTGCTTCACAGTTGGTTACAGCAGATTTCTTTTCGCCATTTCCGCGCGATACAGTTCATAAACCGCATCACTTTGCTTTGCATGACTGCGGTAAAAGAGCCCATAAGAGAAAATCGCTTGGAAATTGCTTCCTTGATTTGCTCGTGCTACAGCGTGGTACAAATTCGCCAACTGCTGATCAGACATCTTCCCGCTTTTGATTTGTTTGGCAACTGCTTTTTGAGAAAGGGTAAATAAAACCGTCGTAAATACTTGATAAACCACCCAAATCGCCAGAATGACCAAAATAAATTTCACCAAATCAGGCATCACTTTTCAACTCCTTACAAAAAGTAAATCATTCGGATGATTTGATGTCAATAATAAAATAACCCAACGAAAATAAAATATTTATTTCCCAAAGTAATAAAATAGCAGTATGACAATGATTGAAACAATCAGTCGTACTGCTATTCCTTTATTACCTCTATTCATCTAAGTATTAATAAATCGACTCAGCTAAAAAAAGAATAGACGGTATCAATGTCTCTTTATTTCGCCAAACGGTAGATAGCATCTGCATAGATCACCGCTGCGTTGAATAGGTCATCCAAGCTCATGAATTCATTGGCTTGGTGCATGGTGTCAACATAGCCTGGGAACATTGCGCCATAGGCAACGCCGCGTTTCAATAGACGGCCGTATGTGCCGCCGCCGATGATTTGTTCAAAGCCTTTTTCGCCGGTATGTTCTTCATAAACCGCCAATAAAGTTTCTACCAATGGATCATCTGCTGGCACGTAGTGAGGTTCCATGTTGCGGTCATTGCGAGTAACGGTGGCCCCTTCCATACCGACGGTGCGTTCCACACCGATTTCAAGTCCTTCCGCAGTTACACCTTTAGGATAACGGAAGTTCAAGGCGATAAAGTTGTCTGCTTGCGTTCCTGCTTGGTTCGCTTTAAAAGCAAACAAGCCAGCATTCATAGTTAATTTACCCATTTTTTCGTCTTCGTACGCCACACCTAATTTTTCACCGTAGAAATCTTCATGGACATAGGCTGCTGCTGCATGGATGAATTGTTTTGCGCCGCCGCCAAAGGCATAGTTATCTAAGAAGACAGCTAAGAAGGTTCCCGCATTGATTCCTGATTGTGGGCTGGCACCATGGGCACCTTTACCGACTAATTCGATCGTCACTTGTTCATTTTCTGTTTCAATTGTGCCCGTCACTGGATTGGCTTCAACGTAATCGAAAAAGGCTTTTTCGATCGCTAATGCTTCTTCTGTTGATGGAGCAATGAAGCTTGCCGTTGCCGTTCCTGGTACCATATTTTCTCGCAAGCCAGCAGTGAAACTTTGTAGCGTGAAGTCTCCTTCATTGTTGCCTTGGAAATGGATCCCTAATGTCACATTTCCTTTTTCTCCATTGATGATTGGGAAATTGGCATCTGGCGAGAAGCCAAAATCAGGCTTTTCTTCATGCTCAAAGTAGTAATCCATATCTGCCCAGCCGCTTTCTTCATCAGAACCAACGACAAAACGGATTTTTTTCGATAATGGCAAGCCCAATTCTTTAATGATTTTCATCCCATAATAGGCGGCCATTGAAGGACCTTTATCATCAGAAGAACCACGAGCATAGATTTTGTTGTCATTGATGACTGGATCATAAGGATCGGTTGACCAGCCGTCACCTGCAGGAACAACATCCATGTGACCGAAGATCCCTAATGTTTCGTCTCCTTCACCAAATTCGATGTGACCAGCGTAATTATCGACGTTTTTGACTGTGAAGCCATCACGTTCGCCATAAGCTAGCATGTGTAGCAACGCATCACGAGGTCCAGGACCAAATGGCGCGTCCGCAGTCACTTTATCATCTTCTCTTTCACTTTTCACTTTCAATAGATCAATCAAGTCGTTCAGCAAATCGTCTTTGCGGGCTTCGACCTCTTTTTTCCAATCGATTGTCATAGTGTTCCCTCCATTTCTGTTCTCGCTATTTATGATAACACTCTTAAACCAAAAAAGGAAAAAAAATTGCGCCTTTTTCCATGGGTCTTTTCTATGAAATTTCTAGGAAACAGGTATAATAAATATAACTCGATTTTGATTAACGAAAGGAGTCATTGCATGGAGCAACTTGATTCTGCGATTTTATCCAAAGTGATCCAACAGCGCCCGACAAAAAGCCACAAAGGTACCTTTGGCCGGGCCGTTTTAGTAGGGGGCAACCGCCAATTCGGTGGGGCGATCTTAATGGCGGCGCAAGCCTGTGTATATGGGGGAACTGGTTTGACCACTGTGATCTCCGATGGCGTCAACCGAACCGCCCTGCACGCCCGCTTGCCTGAAGCGATGTTTGTCGATTGGCAGCAAACAGAACTGATCGATACGGTCACCGAATCGGCGGACGTCCTACTGATTGGTCCCGGATTAGGAGAAGGAAAAAGCAATTTTGATCTGCTGCAGCGGATCGTTTCTGCCCAAAAAGAACACCAATGGTTGGTGATCGATGGTTCGGCGATCAATTTGGCTGCCAAATATCCGCTGATCATCCCCTTTCCTGAACAAGTCGTCTTCACGCCGCATCAGATGGAATGGCAACGGCTCAGCGGACTGGCAATTGCCGACCAGACCGAAGAAAACAATCAGCAAGCCCAACAAAAACTCGGAAGTCTGGTGGTCTTAAAAAGCCATCGCACGCAAATTTACGGTAGCAGCATCGCCCAAAATCCCCTAGGAACACCCGCAATGGCGACCGGCGGCATGGGGGATACGCTGGCAGGCATGATCACCAGCTTTTTGGCACAGTTTGAAAAAACAGAGGAAACGATCCAAGCGGCTGTCTATCTCCATAGCCTGATTGGCGAAGACTTGGCAAAAGAGCACTATGTCGTGTTGCCGACACAAATCAGTGCCGCATTGCCTCAATGGATGAAAAAGCACCAAGCATCTGATCCCGAATGATTTCTTATAAACCATTCACCAAAAAAACGTCCCTTTCTGTATTTGTCGAAAGGGACGTTTTTTCCAATGGTCAGTTAATTGTTAAAATAAACCACTCGCACTTCATACGGCGCCAAGGTTGCTGTTGGAGGAACTGCTTGATTGGTCTCTAAATCAACGACTTCTTTGATCAAGTGTAGTGTCTGCTCTTTCTCAGAAAAATTCATGATGAAAAAGTACGTTCGTTCTGGACTGATCCTGCCTTGGATCGAGACTGCAGGATTGGCATGCGCGATCCTTTCCTCTGCCAAGGACAGCTCACGGACCAAAGAGGCATAAAACTGTTCGAAAAAGTCATAGTTGGTGCGAGCCGCCAGATAGTAGGCGGTGCCTGCACCAAAGGTATGTTTGGTGATCGCAGGTGTTCCTTGGTAAAAATCCGCTTGATACACCCCTAGTACCTCCGCTGTTTCGGCTTCGATGATTGCAGAATAGTCCCGTGTTTCAAAGGGCTGTCCTTGAAAAACCACTTGATTGTGTTCAGTGTCAAAAAGAGTTTCCAGCTCCAGCACGTTGATGCCTAATAACCCTCGCAACGGCTGTGGCAAGCCCCCCATATACAACAGGTCGGTTTCATTGACCATGCCGCTAAAGTAACTGGAAATCAAGGTACCACCAGCTTCCGTGTACTGGCAAAGTTTTGCCATCGTCTCCGATGACATCAAGTAAAGCATCGGAGCGATCACCAACCGATAGTCAGAAAAATCTTGCTCTGGCGTCAAAATATCGACAGCGATGTCTTGTTCCCAGAAATAACGATAATGCTCCTGCAACGTTTGCGGATACCGTCTGGTTGGTCGACCAAACCCGCCGCCTCGCTTCAATGCCCAGTTGCTTTCCCAGTCAAAAAGGATCGCCGCTGCTTTTTTTCTTGTGGTTCCTTGAATCTCTTTGATTTTTTCCAAGCGCTTGCCGTAAGCCGCAACTTCTTTGAAGACCCGATTCTCCGTGGAATCATCATGTCCCACGACTGCCCCATGGAATTTTTCTGAATTGCCGCGGGATTGGCGCCATTGAAAATACAAGGTACTATCTGAGCCGTGAGCGATCTGCTGCATGGCACTCAACTGATGGACACCAGGCTTTTTCGCTTTATTAAAGGAATGCCAGTTAACAAAACTCGGCGTGCATTCCATCACTAAAAAGGGCTGTTTCTTCAAAGACCAGTACTGGTCATGCACATAGGCAGATTTCATTGCTGTCGCTGCCAAAGATTCAAAGTTGTTGTTCCAATCAGGGTAACTATCCCAGCTAACGATGTCCACATGACGAGCAAACTTGCTGTAGTCAATGCCTTCTAAAGGAATAAAATCTTGGGTAGCATGTCCTTCCGCCATAAAATTCGTCGTCACAGGAATGTCCGGTGTCAGTTGGCGAATCGGCGTACATTCATGCAAATAAAAATCGATCGTCCTATCTGTAACAAATCGTTTCCAATCAAGATCCATGCCATGCACTTTGTGTTCTCCTAGAGGCGAAGGCGGTAAAACCTGCGACCAATCGGAGTACGTACCACTCCAAAAAGAAGTCCACCAGGCATGATTCAACGTGGCTAAATCACCATATTTCTTTTGCAGCCAACTGCGCCAGTTTTCTTGACAATAGGAGCAAAAGCATTCCCCAGAGTACTCATTGGAGATATGCCACATGGCTAATGCCGGATGCTTGCCGTAACGTTTTGCCAACTGCTGATTGATTTGCGTCACCTTTTCCCGATAGATCGGTGAAGAGTAACAGTGATTGTGGCGAAACCCATGGGTATGTTTTTGCCCTTGGGCGTTGGTCCGATTGACTTCGGGATACTTTTGGCTCAGCCATTGCGGACGCCCACCGCTAGGAGTGGCCAAAATGACTTTGCCGCCGATGTCATGGATCTGATCAAACACACGATCCAACCAGTCAAACTGATAAACGCCTTCTTGCGGCTCTAAGGCACTCCAAGCAAACACCCCTAATGTGACGGTGTTGACATGGGCTTGCTGCATATAAGCAAGATCCTTTTGCAAGATTTCTGGATAAGCCAGCCATTGATCGGGGTTGTAATCCCCGCCATGCATAAACTGCTGATCAAACAATTGATTGCTCATCATTCTACTCCTTTTTTGGCTTGTAACTGGTAGACAAATGATTGAAAATCGCCAGTGACTTGCGCTGTTCCATGGTTGACGGCATTAAACTGATAAGGTTTACGCAACCCTAATTGCCTTAACAGCTGACCAGAGACAGTTTCGCCATTGACCCGATACACCTGTTGGCCATCGAGAAAGGGTGCGGGCAAAAAGTCTTCCGCCGTCGGATTGGCTTGTGCCAACACGCGAAAGAAAGCAACCAATGCTTCTTCGTTTTGCGGATCATACACTGCCCAAGTCGTTTCATTGGCATGGTCCAACTGCTGCAGCTGGTAAAAAGTGCCAAAGGTCAGCAATTGCCGCTGTTTTTTATAAAAGACGATTTGGGATTTGATCGCCTGCTTTTCGGTTTCAGACAAGTGAAAGAGATCGAGTTCATACCCCAAAGGCCCAAACATTGCGACGGTTTGCCGAAAGGCTAAAGAAGTTGCCCGGCCGACTTGGTGGTTTGGTACCGCCGACACGTGATTGCTGAAGGAGGACAACGGATACCCTAGCAACGTTCCGCTTTGGATGGCTAAACGTTCCACTGCATCACTATCATCACTAGGCCAAATCTGCGGACTGTAAAACAAGATCCCCAAATCGTATCTGCCCCCGCCGCCAGCACAGCCTTCAATCAAAAGGGTCGGAAACGCCGCTAAGATTTTTTCATATAAGCGATAAAGGCCTAAAATATAACGATGATAAAACTCCGTCTGAGAAATTCCCTGTTCCGCTAAGTAAGGAGAGTAAGCTTCCGTGATATTGCGGTTCATATCCCATTTGATGTAATTCAGCTTGGTTTCAAGGATCACTTTTTGCATCGCTTCGAAAATTGCCTCGACCACTGCTGGATTGGCAAAATCCAACACGTATTGCCCGCGCCCCACAGAGATCCGCTCATAAGGATGCTTGACTACCCACTCAGGATGCTCTTGGTACAACTGACTATCTGGCGAAACCATTTCCGGTTCAAACCAAATCCCCAGCTGCAGCTGCATGGCATGAATTTTCTCAGCAAAAGAGCCGATTCCTTTTGGAAATTTGGCAGGGTCCGCCACCCAATCGCCTAATGAACTGCGGTCGTTGTTACGTTTTCCAAACCAACCATCATCCAGCACAAAGCACTCCATCCCTAACGCCTTGCTTTCTTGGGCTAAGGTCAACAGCTTCTCTTCATTAAAATCAAAATAAGTCGCTTCCCAGTTATTAAAGACGATCGGCCGCTGCCGCTTTTGCCAATAAGGGGCAATCACATGCTTTTCGATAAATTGGGCGGATTCTTGACTCAAACCATTCAGGCCAGCAGCGGTGAAGGTGAAGAGACATTCCGGCGCTTCAAAGGTTTCTCCTTGTGAAAGCTGCCAGCTGAAATGTTCAGGATGTATCCCCAACATCAATCGAACGTTGTCCCATTCATCCATTTCTGCTTGCGCCAAAAAGTTACCAGAATAAATCAGGTTGGCACCGTAGACGTGACCAGTGTCATTGGTGGCTTGCTGTTCTTTTAAGGCGACAAAAGGATTGTGCTGATGACCAGACGCTCCTTTTAACGAGCCAACACTGATCGTCCCTTGGGTCAAAGGGACCGTCTTGATATGCCGTTCTTTCAGCCAGGCGCCTGAAAGATGCAGCAGTTCAAAATCGCGATTTTTCAGCTCCAAGACACCACTCAAAAAGCGCTGGATGGTTCTAGGCTTGCTTCCCATATTGGTCAGTGTCTGCTGCCTCGTGATGGTTCCTGATCCTTTGAAGATCGTATAGGTGATCGCCATTTCCAGCTGTCGCTCTTGATCTACTAATTCAAAGACGATGCTTTGGCTTTCATCGGCAGCCGCGAAGCTGGCTGGTTGCGCCAGCTTTCGTTCTTTGCCCTCAAAACAGTGAAAAGCCACAAGTTTAAAATCAACATAAAGTGGGGTTTCTTCCTCAAAAACCGACACTACCCCTTCTCGAAAATCAGAAGTCCCATACGTTGGCAATTCTTGAAAACGGTCTGCCAAGGTAAAAAGATTGTCTGCTTCAAAAAATTTGACGGTTCCTGCCGATTTATTCTCTTTTTTCTCAAGGTACGCTTGATCAAACGGCGCCAGTGTGCCTAGAGATGGCCCAAAATAGACATGACCCAGTTGCTGATTTGGTAACACATTTATGATATAACTGATTTTTTCATTGTATAAGTGAAAGAGTTGTTCGTTCTTTATTTCTATCATTGCTATCCTCAATTTTCCCCATTTTTTTCATTTGTCCCTGCTCGTTGACAAGCTGCTTCAAGATAACGCAAGCGTTTTTTGACACCACGATTGAAAAAGAATTTGTAAAACAGCGCCGCCAACATAAAGCTGTAGGTTGTTTTCTGCTGCTCAAAACGGCTTTGTTCCGAATACGTGACTTGCAGCTTCCCTTTTCGTCCTGGAGCAAAACTATACCGTTGATCGATCACTCCTTCTTCATGGGTCGTACAAAGCCACAGCGCATCCGCGGCAATTTTTTTGACCGTCATAACGGCTGGTACCATCCGCGGAGCGGTTTTGGTTTGAATCATCGTTTCAATACGGCAACCTTCCCCGAACGGTTCTTGGGCTTGTTTGGCTAGAAAGAATTTCTCTTGTTCCGCCAATAACACACGGGAAAAGTCCGTAGGTGTGGTATTCATTTGATAACTGCAAGACAATGTATCGGTTCTCATCACAAATTCCTTTCTAAAGGATGCGCTTATTGCATTCCTTTACGTTTCTGGGCTTATCTTTCTTCTACCCTTTGATTGATCGTCTCAGATGCCGCTTGTTCATTTAATGCCGCTTCTGCTTTTTCTTCTTTCAAGTACCCGCGATCCATTACGATCAAGAATGGCACCCAAATCAAGGTCATTACGGCAACCGTCACTAACTGTAAGATTGCGCCGGCAACAGAACCCGTGCCTAACCAACCAGATAAGAAAACAGGGGTCGTCCAAACCACCGTTGCTCCAATTGGTCGTGGCACCAAGCCTGCGGCGATCGCAAAGTAAGAGATCGTCGTACTGGCTAATGGCGCTAAGATCCATGGGACAAAAGCGATCGGGTTCAAGACGATCGGTAAACCAAAGGTCATCGGTTCAGATACGTTGAAAACAGATGGAGCGATCACCGTCTTCATTAATTTTTTCATCCGAATCGAACGAGCGATAAAGAAGGCCATTGTAATCGAGATCCCCAGCTGCATTCCTTGATTGACGAACACGCCCATAAACGTAGTGTTAATGATATGGGGCAATTGTTCAGCCCCTGCTTTGTAAGCTTCATAGTTTTCAATCGCTAACGCATTCATGATTGGATCGATCACCGCATTGACCACTAGTGTCCCGTGAATCCCAAACCACCAGAAGAATTGGGTGAACAAGACGGCGATCAGTACTGCTGGCAACGTACCGCCTAAGCCCATCAATGGTTTTTGCAAAATCTCATAAACGAAATCAACGGCATTGCCCCATGAAGTAAAGGTGAACAAGTAGCGGATCAAATTGAAAAGGAACAACGGTGCCGCACCAGGAATGATGGCGACAAATGATTCTGCGATCATTGGCGGAACCGAATCTGGCATTTTGATCGTCAGCCCAGCCGCACTGATTTTGCAATAGATCTGCGTAGCGATAATGGCCGTGATGATTCCAACAAACATTCCCTCAGCCCCTAATTTCGACAAGGGGATCACTGTACCTAACTCTTCGGATGAGCCAAAAGGCAGCAGCATCAAAAACGAAGACAGTGAGATGGCACCCGCAAATAATTTGGCTTGTCCATACTTGCCAGCCAATTGATAGCCGATCCCAAAAACAACGAAAATAGCGGTGATACTCATGGTCGCATTTCCGATAGGACCAAAAAAGTCGTTTAGAAACGTGATGAATCCCTCTGGAAGTTTTTCCGAGAGTCCGAAAGTAGCAGGCAGATTTTGAATAATAATCATAATTGACGCAAACATTGTTGCAGGAAAAGCGACCATAAACCCATCACGCAGACTTAACAAGTATTTGTTGTTGGCAATGATCTGAGCAAAAGGCACCATCTTTTCGGCTAATTTATCAATAAACTTCATTTCGTTTTCTCCTTTATTTTTAACTGTAAACGTTTACTACAATCAGTATAGTTGTTTAGTTAATGTTTACACAACCCCTAAAATAAAAAAGATCAGACGTCACTGATCTTTTTCGGCAATCGATTCTCTAATGATCAATTCACTGCCACAAACGACGCGAACCGGCATCGTCCGCACCCCTAGGATTTTATTTTTCGCTAATTCGACACTCATCTGCCCCATCTCTTCGGCTTTCATCTTGACGGAGGACAGTGCGGGCGTCATAAATTGCGCCATTTCGATATCATCAAAACTAACGACTGACACATCTTTAGGAATCGATAGCCCCGCTTCAGCGAGTGCCTTGTAAACCCCGACTGCCATAGGATCGCTGGCAACGACGATCGCTGTGGGGCGAGGATTCATTTGCGCAATCTGCTGACCAAAATGCAAACCGGTCTCCGGTGACCACTTCCCCTGCAGCACGGTTGTGAACTTTTCCAATTTATTGAGCAGCATCCATTGGCGGTAGTTTTCTGCTCGAATCTCTTGTTCATCGTAAACGACTTCGCCAGAAATCGTCACTCGGCTGGCAACACCACCCACAAAGGCGATATGCTCATGACCCTTCTCTTTTAACATCGTGAGGATCTGGTGGGTCTTTTGGGCAAAATCGGTTTGGATGCAATCGTAGCTGGGTGCTTCACTATAATTATCCACCAGGATAATATTGGCATTTTGCTGACTGATCTCTGCCAAAGCATCGCTGGTCATCTCTCCAATAATAATGACTGCGCCATACTTCGCCAATTGCGCCAAATCTTTTTGAGGCTCCCGCATGGAAAAGGCCCGAATCGTTTTTAAGCGCCACTTCGCCGCTTCTTTTTCGATCCCATTGCGGATCATCATAAAGTACGGATCGTTTCTTTCCGACTCTCGATCGTGGCGGGTAATGATGGCAATCGTGTTTTGGTCGCCGACTTCACGGGAATGGGGTTGATTTTTTTCTTTTGAATAGTTCATTTGGTTGGCGATCTCAATGACTCGTTGCCGCGTGTGTTCATTGATACTGAAGGTTTCATCATTGTTAAGGATTCTAGAAACACTTGCTACCGACACCCCGGCTAATTTCGCGATATCTCTCATACTTGCCATAGCTGCACCTCATCTGTTTACTGTTTACTAAATTCACCTTCAGCATAGGCATAATTTTCGACCCTGTCAACCTTCTTTTCACAAAAAAACGGAATTCCCTAGCTTTTCACTAAAGAAGTTCCGGGATACCCGTTTGTTTTCTATTTGAACGCTTTGTCACAGAGCACGACATTGACCAAATACAAGGTGCTGATTCCTAAGACCAATAAGTAGACAGGACCAAACAGCAAAAAGGTCAAGACAAGTGTCACTGTTACTAAAAGATGCGCCAGTACTCTTTTTGGTGAACGCGCAAACTGATAAAAACTATAAAACAATGAGATGGGCTGCTGCGGATAGGTGTGAAGCAGCCTCGTTTGATAAAGTAAGACCAAGCAAAACAAGCCAAAGGTGAGCGCTAACGCGTAACTAGCGATCTGAAACAGCGGGTGCTGCAGACGGCGAAAGACAAAACTGTCCACTAAAAGCAGCAGAAAGAATAGACTGAGCAAACGATCTTGCCCTTTTCTCGTTGCCCACTGTTGATGAAACACCTGCTGAAAACGAGCTTTGCTACTTGCTTCCAAGCCATCGTTCCGCAGTTCCACCAAAGTCCCGATCAATGCTCGACTAGCAGTGGTACTGGTAATCAAAGGCAAGGAATACAACAGCCACATGCCTTGTAAAACCAGCAAATGCGGGAGCCAATTGATGCCAGTCAGCAGCCCTTGGTTCAAGCGTTGCGGCGTGACTTTTGTTCTCATCCTTTGGAACCTCCCGTCAGATCCATTCCTTCAATAAAGTAGCGTTGTGCGAGGAAGAACAGCAAGATCGTCGGCAATAACACAAGCGTTGCTCCTGCCATCAAGTAGTTCCACTGGGTCGTTGATTGGTTTTGGAAGACTTGCAAGCCAATCTGCAGCGTGTACTTTTCTTGGTTTTGAATATACAGTAACGGCCCTAAGAAATCATTCCACGCCCCATTGAAGGAGTTGATGGCGATGGTGATCAGTGCGGGTTTCGTCAATGGGATCATTAGATGGCTCCAAATATAAAGATGATTGGCGCCATCGATCTTAGCGGCTTCGATCAATTCATTGTTGACGGACAAGTAAAACTGCCGCATCAAGAAAATGTTAAAGGCGTTGCCGAAAAACGCTGGAACGATCAGCGGCAGATAGGTGCCGACCCAGCCGATTTTGGAAAACAAAACATACTGCGGGATCATCGTCACAAAGCCAGGAATCATCATGGTAGACAAGACGAGGGCAAAGATCAGATTTTTTCCTGGAAAGGCCAATTTTGCAAACCCATAAGCAATGAAGGAATTTGATAAGACATTCCCGAAGACCACTAAGACAGTAATGAATAACGTATTTTTTGCATACTGCCAAAAAGGAAAGGCGTTGATGGTCTCCAAATAATTGCCAAGATTGATTTCTTCTGGGAAAAAGGTCGGCGGGTAACGCACGATCTCCTCCATCGGTTTCAATGACGTAAAGACCATCCACAGCAACGGAATCAGCAGCACGATCCCGATGATCGACATCACCACATAGCTGATGATTTTCTTGACTCGCTGTTGGCTTGATTTGCTTCGCGTTTTTGTCGTCATTTCCATTAGCTGCCACCTCCGGTATAGTGAACCCAGCGTGGTGCCAGCTTGAGATTGATAAAGGTCAAGACTAGGACGATCAAGAACAAGATCATCGACATTGCCATCGCATAACCCATATCAAAGGCAACAAATGCTTTGTTCCACATATGCAAATTATAGAATAGCAACGAATTCGCCGGACCGCCGGTACCATTTTTGGTCATCACGTATGCTTCTTGGAAAATTTGAAAAGAACCGATCGTTGAAGTAATCACATCATAGAAGATGATCGGCGTGATCAAAGGAATCGTAATATTTTTGAATTTCGCCCAAACCCCCGCTCCATCGATCTCAGCCGATTCGTACAGCGTCGGCGAAATATTTTGCAAGGTAGCTAGATACAAGAGCATCGCGCCCCCTGAACTCCAAATCTTCATCAAAATCAACGCTGGTTTCGTCCATTCTGGATCAAACAGCCATGCCGGACCTTTGATATTGAACCAGCTCAAGAAGGTATTGATCAATCCTGCGGAAGGAGATAATAATTGCATCCATAAGACGTAGACGGCAACCCCTGAAAGGATCGCTGGTAAGTAAAAGGTCGTTCGGAAAAAACTGATTCCGCGGATTTTTTGATTCAGTAAAGTGGCTAGAAAAACACTGAATAACGTGGTTAAGGGAACATTGAAGAGTACAAAATACGCCGTGTTATAAAGAGATTTCCAAAACAGGGTATCTTGCGTGAACATGCGGGTAAAGTTCTTAAAGCCGATAAAATTCATTTTTGAAGTCAGATTGTAATCGGTAAAGCTTCCTACGAAGGAAAACAGCATGGGCCCTAACATAAAGATCACGAACCCAAGCAAAAATGGTGCTACGAAGAAGTAGCCCCAAAGAGCTTCTTGCCGTTTACTTTTTGAACGCTTCTTTGGCATTCCTTCCACTCCATTCTATTTTTACTCATTGTTTATTCAAGAAAACACGTCCGCTTCGCAAAGCAGAAAGCAAAGCCCAGTCCGCTAACCGACTGGACTTTCCTTCTTTTTTAAAAACGCTCGTTTTGAAATTTATTTGTTTTGCTCAACGAGATCTTCGACCGCTTTTTGCGCATCTGCCAACCCTTCAGCCGGTGTTTTGCTGCCCAGCATGATTTGGTCGATCTGTTCATTGACAAGACTGCTGAAATCAGGAGCTGTCAATGGTACAGGTGTGATCACCGTATTGGCAAAGTTTTCATCTGCCATTTGGTAGATCATTTGGCCGTTTTCATCTAGATTGTCGTTGTTGACCAAGTTTTCGTTGGCTGTTCGATTCGCCATGATATCAAAGCTTTTCTCACCAAATTTCTCTTGAACTTCTGGTGTCGACAAGTATTTGATAAACTCATAGGACGCTTCAGGATCTTTGGCTCCGTATGGCACTTCTAAGACGAACCCGCCACCCCATGACCAGTGACCAGAACCACTTTCTTTTTCAGGAATTTGAATGACCCCAAATTCAAAGTCATCCGGTGCATTTTCCGCTAAACTTGAGTAGTAGTTGATGTTTTGCGCACGCATCGCCACTAATCCAGAAATGAATGGATCGGCAACACCTGAACCAAATTCAGCTTCTAACCGATTGATGGTATCTTGACCATAATACTCTTGCCAGTCTAAGATCCATTCCAACGCTTCCACTTTGTTGTCTGTATCGATTTTGACGTTCTCATCCTTGTCAAACCAGCTGACGCCATCGTCGGCATTCAAGGCCCACACATCGGCGCCTAAATTCCACAATGGGTAAAAACCGATCCGCTCAAAGTCATCACCGTTTTTGACATCTAATTTACGAGCAACTGTTTCTAACTCCTCCCACGTTTGGGGCAGTTGCTCTTCACTGATACCTGCCTCTTTAAAGAGTGTCTTGTTGTAGAAAATCACTTGCGTATCTGTATTGAAAGGAACAGCATACGCATCCCCTTCATACTCCACCGTATCCCATAATTGCGGATAAAATTCATCAGAAAAGCCTTCTTCGATATACTCGCTTAAATTTGTTGCTTGCTGCGCTTCTGCCCGCTGAGCAACAGAATTAATATCTTGTACAATAACATCAGGCGGATTACCAGCAGTGATCGACGACAGTGATTTTGTCCAAATATCGCCCCAAGGCTGGTAGCTGTATTTGACCTCGATTTTATCTTGTGACGCATTAAAATCATCAATAATTTCTTCAATTACTTCTTGTCTTGCACCAGACCCCCAGAAGGACCAAAAATCCAACGTCGTTTTGCCATCTGCTGACTCATTCCCCGAGGAATCAGCGGTTTCGCTATTGCCACATCCTGCCGCCAGTACACCAACTGAAAAAAGCAAAGTCCCCATATAAAATAACTTTCTCATTTAACCTAACCTACTTTCATTTATTTTTAATGTACTATTTAAAAGCTATCACTACTTCTTCTTTTCAGCAAACAAAAAGCATCGTTATTCGAATAAAAAAATAACATTTTTACCGTTTCACGATAAGAAGAGCGTTTTCTTTGAAAATTTAAAAAAAGTGGGGCATCATAGAAATAGCACCTATTTTTCAACCTCTCGTTAGATCATTTGAAAAACGATGTTTATAGAAAGGGAGTAACCACATGCTAGTCATTGTCGATATGCAAAACCAAATTCTCGATGAAGAGAACGAAGCGTATGTGCCAGATAGCGCCGCTCTCGTCAAACGAATCGCCAAGCGCCTAGAACAAGCGCGGGCGAATGGGGAGTACATCTTACACACCCGCGACATCCCAATCGAAGTCAAAGGAACGTCTGATGAAGAAGCCGCTGCCCTGCAGCTTATCCCAGAACTTAAGCCTCTCGAAAATGAAAAAGTCGTCAAGAAATACTATTACAGTATTCCACCTGAAGTCTTGATCGACATCAAGAAAAATCTATTTAAGCCTGAAGAAGAAAAGAAAATCGAAATCACCGGTGTTGAAACCAACATCTGCGTCCTTTCCAATACGATCGAGATCCAAAGCGCCTTTCCTGACGCTGATTTCACCATCAATAAAACATTAGTCGCCGGTAAAAATCACGAGTCGCAAGGACTCGACATCTTACGAGACTTCAATGTCCAAATCATTGATGGAACAAAATAAACCAATGACCAATAAATAACGAAAGCTCCCTGTTCAAGGAACAGAGAGCTTTTTCAATTTAATTATTCATTCAATTCATTGAGCCATCTAATAGCTCGGTCGGAATTTCAATCCGAACCTCATTTTCTGTCTGACAGTTTGGACATACGAAGGTTCCTTCGATGGCTTCCTTCACTTCCCCGTAAGTATAATGAATAGCGATTTCATCTTCTGCCAATTCATTCGTTTCCAACGGTGGTACCATGGTTAATTGCCCCTCGCTGTCTTCTTGTAAATGAACGACTAGCTTCCCATCAAAGTTTTCATTGCAATTGGTGCAGGAAGCTTTTCCTCGAATCGTTAGATCCATGATCATCCCTCCTCATTTCTTGTCACTGGTTGATGCAGGTTCCAGTAGATACTCGTAACACATGCATGCTTCACTTTAATAGTGTCACGCTTTCACTTTTTTAGCAAATCATCTGTTTTTCTTTTTTTAAACCATTGATGAAGAAAAATCCTAATCAACCGTTTTGAGCGTTTTCGTTGTCAAATCGTTAAAATCCTTGCAGAATTAACTTATCTGTTACTGAAAAGTAAAAACATGTTGTTGGAAAAATTAGTGATTGTCCGAACTTATCTGAACAAACAAGGAGGAAAAATGATGCAAGCAGTAACCTGGCAAGGAAATCAAAAAATGGACGTTCGCCGTGTAGAAGATCCACCGATTTTAGAACCGACGGATGCGATCATCCGAATCACCGCAACTGCAATCTGCGGCTCTGATCTCCACCTTTACCACCATGGCGGCTCGGTTTTGGAAGAAGGCTATGTCGTTGGTCACGAACCAATGGGTATTGTCGAAGAAGTCGGCAGTCAAATACAGAAACTAAAAAAAGGCGACCGCGTCGTCATCCCTTTCAATATCGGTTGCGGTCACTGCCACTTTTGTCAAAATGAGATGGAAAGTCAATGCGACAATTCTTCAGAAGATACATTGTATGGCGGCTTATTCGGTTTTGGAAAAATGAACGGCAACCACTGGGGTGGTCAAGCCGAATTCTTGCGCGTACCGTTCGCAGATTTCACCTCGTTTATCGTACCTGAATCAACGATCCCTGATGAAAAAGTATTGTTTTTATCTGATATCTTACCTACAGCATATTGGAGCGTCCAAAATGCCGGCGTCAAAAAAGATGATACCGTGATCGTCTTAGGCTCAGGACCAGTTGGCTTGTTTGCGCAAAAATTTGCTGTGATGGCAGGCGCTAAGCGGGTGATTGCCGTGGACCCTGTTGCTCATCGCTTAGAAAAAGCCAGCAGCTACAATCAAGTCGAAACATTCCAATTGGATGATCTGGCTACTAGTGCCGATGAATTGTATGAGCTGACCAAAGGTGGCGCTGATGTGATCATCGACTGTGTTGGGATGGATGGTTTAGAACCCGTCAAAGAAAAAGCCAAAAACCTAGTCAGCTTGCAAAGTGGAACGATCTCACCGATCCAGATGGCCGCCAAAGCAGTCAAAAAATTTGGTACCGTCCAAATCACTGGTGTTTACATGACACCAGCTTCTTCTTATCCATTGCAAGAATTCTTTATGCGCAACATCGATGTCAAACACGGGCAAGCACCTGTGATCCATTTGATGCCAAAAATTTATGACATGATTGCGGACGGTTTGTTTGACCCGTCACAGATCATCACCCACACGATGCCTTTAGCAGATGCTGCCAAAGCGTATGAGATTTTTGACAAAAAAGAAGACAAGAACATCAAAGTTGTCTTGAAACCTTAGCACAAATAAAGGAGCAGTGATGGCACCTATGCCAAAAATCAAACGGAGTGAACATCAATTCGATCCGGGAAAAGAAGAAGATGTGATCATCAAGGCAAGTCGCTTTCGCATCTACTTTCAAAATCGCTACATGTTGATCTCACTTACGAATGATATTTTGACGGGCTTGTTTTATATTTTCGGGAGTATCGTTTCATTAACTAGTTTGCCTGCGATATACGGAACGATCGCCTATTTGATCGGCGGAGTCTTTTTGACCATTCGCCCGCTGATTAAAATCGTTCGCCATGTCTATATTTATAATGAGCGCAATCAAGACGGCGAGAAAGAAAAAGATGTCACCATCACCGACGATGAAAGTTGATGGGACGACAACTAGAGAGGAGTTTCCTATGTTAAAAACATTTGATGGGATCGCACTGACCTTATTGATCATCGGCGGTATCAATTGGCTGCTGGTCGGCGCCTTCGAGTTTGACCTTGTCGCAGCGATCACCGGCGGCAGCACGTCGATCATTGCCCGCGTCATTTATATTCTAGTTGGGATCAGTGCATTGTATAGCCTGAAATTCTTTCCAGCTATCGCCCGCCAACAAACCCTCGACTAAATGAAAATAAAACCTGCATCTGCGATGTCCTGACCCCAAAAAAGTTAGATTTTTGGTCTAACTTTTTGAGGTCGCATCTGTGGATGCAGTTTTTTTGTCTACAATCATTGAAAAAAAACACCAGTTGTACTACTCTTATATTTAACCTACTATTTTCGAAAAAACAAAAAGGACGTGACTCATGACCCCACCTACTAGACCCTCGCTGATACGTCGGATACTCGGTCGGATGCTTTTGCTATTGATTTTCTTATTTATTTTAAGTATTATTGGCGGAATCATTGTTTTAAATAACCTCACCATCGCGGAAAACTGGTTTGGTCTGAATGAATACCAAGTCGTTGAAACCAGGCATCAGATCATTCGTTTGTTCCCCTACTTTTGGGTAGCAGGGATCCTGCTGGTCTTTCTGATCGGTCTGATCATCGGCCTCAAAAAACACAAAAAATCGCCATTTTACTGGTTATTCTCATTGCTCTTGCTACCAGCGATTCTCTTTTGTATTGGCGTAGTTTCCACCTTTTTACCTGTAGACCGCCAACTCTTTCGAGAAGAAACCAGTGCCAAAGAAATTATGGCGGCGCTGCCAAATCAATCTTCATTCAAGGACAAAGAGCTGCAACTGGTCAGCTATAGTTTTCACATCCGAAATGTCCCGCTAAAAAGCGGCATTTATGCAGTTGCGCGAGTGATCAATCCAAACACAGGCCTACAAGACGAGTATTGGTATTACCCAGAAAATCTGTTGACCAAATGGAAAAAAGACGACGATACGATCGAGCTTTCGATGGAAGATACCATTGCCTTTGATGTCATCGACTGGGGCGTCATTCCCAAGATCATCAAGGATTCTGAGGCGCGAGCAGCTCAGCTAGATCACTATGTTCCTGGTGTCAGCATCGTCATTTTAAACGGCTTCCAAGGTGAATGGACTTGGACCGTTGGTTTAAATGGGATTCGTAATCGAACCGAGATCAATTATGTCTATGATCTCAAAGGAAATTATCAATCCGAATGGCAATAAAACAAGCGGCACCTATCCCCGTGAATAGGTGCCGCTTTTGCTTTTATCGGTTTACTGATCCAAGTCTTTGACACACCGAAACCCTAAATTATTGGCTGCCGACATCCCAGAATTACCATTTCTAGCGGCAATTCGGTATCGTTTGCAATAGGATTCATGGCACAAAAATGAACCGCCGCGAGTCGCATACATTTGATCATCTTGTGTTTGATTCCTTATCCAAAAGGTTTGTCCCGTCTGTTGTTGAAACTGCGTCAACGGGATGCGGGCAGGATTGACGCACCATTCCCAGACGTTGCCGATCACTTGATACATACCAAAGCCGTTGGGCTCATACCATTTCGCTGGCGCTGTATTGGCAAAGCCATCTGCTCGCGTGTTGCTTTTTGGAAACTCTCCTTGCCAAATATTGCAATGATAGGTATTTTCTGCCAAAAATTCCCTTCCCCAAGGATATTTTTCAAAACTTGTCCCGCCTTTTGCAGCGATCTCCCACTCTGCTTCTGTCGGGAGGCGTTTTTTTGCCCATTGGCAATAGGCGATCGCATCGTTGCGAGACACCTGAACCACTGGGTGATCCATCCGCTGGGCAATCGTTGAATCAGGTCCTTCAGGATGACGCCAATCTGCGCCGCTAACCGCGTACCACCAAGCCATATTCGGTATCTTTTGACTGCGGTGTTTCGTTTGCTCACTTAAAAAATAGTGAAAAACGAACGACCAGCCAAAGCGCTCGGCTTCTGTGACATATCCTGTTGCTTCCACAAAAACTTGGAAAGCTTGGTTCGTCACCGTCGTGGCATCAATGGCAAATGCTGGGCTGTCGAGGCTGATTTGCGGTCCCTCAAGATCCTCGGCAAAGCCGTCCATCGTATTCGTGCCGATTCGATAAGTTCCTGCTGGAATCGTGGCCATCTGTTTGCCTCCTTTTTACAATAATTGATAGCCATTGTACAGATTGATCAGTAACACCAGCACGATCACAGTTTGAAATACCAGTGTCACTCGCTGCGGTGACAGGACGTTGCTGGCCTTGGCGCCTAATAGTCCTCCCACGATCGCGGCTGGAATAACAAACCACAAAATTTGCAGATCATACGCACCAAAACCTGTCGAAAAAGCGATCGTCAAAATTTTTGCCAGCTGCGAGAAAAAAATCGTACAAATTGAATAAATCGTCGCCTCTTTGATCGGCATGGCAAACAGCAACATCAATAAAGAAACATTGATGGGTCCGCCGCCGATCCCCAGCAAACTGGCTAGAAAACCGAGAATCAAGCCACAAGCTGCATACCAGCCGACTTTTTCCAACGCAAACCCGCGCCAGTTATATTTTGTATACAAAAAAGCGAACAATAGTGTCAGCACGGTCACAAGGATTTGGATCAGCTGAACCATCTTGTCGTCTCGAAAAACCAGCAATAGCTGTTCAAAGGCAACATTGCCTAAAACACCGCCTAACACAGCACCACCAGAAACCCACAAGGCAATCGACCAATTGATTTTCCGTCCACTGGCTAATTGTCTAGCTGTCGAAACGATAGACATCGTGAAGACAGCTGTCGCCGAGTAAAAAGAGATCGCAGCAACAGAATGGGCGCCGATAAAATCGAAAATCGGTTTGATCAGCACGCCGCCCCCCATGCCCGAAACTGCCCCTACGGTATTTGCTAAGACGATCACGAGAAAATAAATCAGTCCGATCATTGTCTCACCCCTTGCAACAGCCCCAATATCACATTGATTCTGGGTGTGAAGTCTTTTAACAGCTCCTGATAGCCGCAAAACCCCTCACTATCCACGTACATTGCATCTTTCATTCGTTTACAGCCTCCTCGGCACATTTTTTGGAAAGGACATTGCGTACACTTCGAAGGCATGTCTTTTTTCTGGCACAAAAACTGCTGCGAACAGTCTTGAGAAAACAATTCCCGCAAGGTTTGCTCTTGGATATAGCCCATGCGAAACTCATCTAATACATAGAAGTCACAAGGATAGACACTGCCGTCGGCTTCGATCACATACTGCACTTGGCAGTTGCCTAGAATCCCACAGGCAGTTACTTGCTGCCGCACCAATAGATTCAGTAAATCATCGAACAGCTTGATACTTAAGTAGCGCCCTTGTGTCAATTCCTGCAGCCAAAACGCCAATAGCTGCTGATAAAAGTGCGCAAAGCTTCTTGGTGTCAAGGCATAGTTGTTGGTTGATGTGGCATCCAAATCAGCCAAACAAGGAATGAACTGCACAAATGCAATCTGCTCTTCCTTGAGAAAATCAAACACACGCTGGGCTTCCTTTGCTAAGGGATTAGTCAACACGCACAAGACATTGTACTCAATCTGATAGGCGTCCAATAATCGCTTGGTCTGCAAAACCCGCGCAAAGGTCCCCCGCCCTTTGGCGTCTAATCGATGCCGATCGTGAGCAAGCGGATGCCCATCGATCGACAGCCCGACTAAAAAGCGATGCTCTTTCAAAAAACGACACCATTTATCATTGATCACCATGCCGTTGGTCTGGATCGCATAGTGTACTGTCACTCGCTTTTTTTGCGCCGCAACATAAGCCGTTAGTTTTCTAAAATAACTCAGCCCTGCCATCGTCGGCTCTCCGCCTTGAAATGCCAACGTCAAATGATCGCCAGCTTCTAAGTCTGCATAGATGTTTGCAATCATCTTTTCCATTACATCCTCTTTCATTTTGCCAAAGGAACGCACTTCGCGCAAGGAACTGACGTTGGCATAAAAGCAATAGGTGCAGCGCAGATTGCAAAGAGAGGATGCTGGCTTGATCAATACGGAGATATGTTTCATGTGGAGGCCTCGATTCTTTTTTTACTTTTTTAGCGTTTGTCGCGTTTCATCGGAACAAAATCAGTCGTTTCCATATAAAAACGAGTAACGCGTTGTTTCATTTTCTCGACAATTTCGGCGTATGCTTTTTCTAGCGCCAAATTCTTGATTTCCATCGGGTCTTTTTCCAAATCATATAGTTCGTCATGCTCATAAAGACGCATCACATATTTATAGTTTCCCATCTTGCACATAACTGCTTTTGTATGTTCCGGACCTTCGCTATACTGTGTCGCAAGCCGCGGCCAATACGGAGATTTCGGTCCATGCCCCAGCTCCATCGCTTGTGTCTCCCCATGAGTGCGTCCGCCTTCGCAAAAAACAGCATCTTTGTGCTCTTCGGCTCCTTTGATCACAGGAACCAAGGATTTTCCAAATTGTGTATAGGAAAGATCAAACTCAGCCATTTCGGCGATCGTTGCTGGTAAATCTAGCAGTTCCGCTTGTGCTTTGGTGATTCGCGGCACACTTTCAATCGTTTCAGCAGGTTTGATGACCAATGGGACATTCGTGATCGGCTCTTCAAAACAGTTTTGGACTTTTTCAGTGATCGTGTAGTCACCAGTATAGTCCCCATGATCACTGAAAACAATGAGGTTTGTCTCATCATAAAAGCCTGTTTCACGCAGCTTCTCTTTGATCATGCCCAGTTGATGATCAAAGCGCGAAACCATTGCTAAATAGGTGGCGCGTAATTCATCAAAGCGCTCTTCTGTCCAACCGTTCAAATTCTGTTTCTCATTGATGCCATACAGCATTGAGGCTTTGTTAGGAATATCTTTGATGTTCGGTCGGCGTTTCGGCAGTTTCTGACGATCAATACTCGAATACCATGGATCTTCGCAAGCATAGGGTGGATGTGGGAATGAGATCGTACAATAAACGAAAAATGGTTTGTCTGTCTTTTCCTGACTGCGACGTTCAAGATAGTCCAACGCCTTTTTCACACAATTCCAATCCGTTTTGCCATAACCCTCACTATCTGGTAATTTTCCCATATAAAATGAATAATACGTATCTCCTGAAAGCATCTGGTCGTATAGCTGTTTACTGGCTTCGTTCATATCGGCGGAATGATTGACTTCACTGTTTTGTGCATCCCGAGTGTTTTCGTCTACCACACCGTCATAATATTCATCACAATAGTCTGTTTTTGGTTTATCTCCCGGAACCACATCATTTCTGCCGATCCAGATGACTTCATAGCCTTGATTCTTCATTTCTTTCAAAATATTGGGTTCATCTTCTCTTTGCAAATAGTGCATCGTTCGATGCCCATTGACATGTGGATAAAAACCCGTCAGAAAACTATTTCTAGAAGGCACACAGACGGGGTTTTGGCAGTAGGCATTTTCAAATGAAACCCCTTCTTCTGCCAGTTCATCAAAGTTAGGGGTGATTGATGCGGGATTCCCCATATGTGCGAGTGCGTCATTTCTCATCTGATCTGCTACGAATAAAAAGATATTTTTTTTCAACTTGTCTTTCCTCCTAACCGATGACCGTTAATAAGGTATCTTGTTTGTCAACATCTTGTTTGTCTGTTTCAACAATATCTAGGTAATCCGCCGTGTTTGAAATAATAATCGGTGTCACGATGGAATAGCCTTCTTTTTCCAATGCGTCTTTATCAAAACTCAAAAGTAATTGTCCCTTCGTTACTGAGTCTCCTTGGGCAACTGCTGGCTGGAAATACTGTCCTTTCAAATTCACTGTATCCATCCCTACATGAATCAGAACTTCAACGCCATCTGCGGTCGTGATTCCCACTGCATGATTTGTCGGAAAAAGTGTTGAAACGATTCCATCTGCTGGTGCGTAGACCTTTCCTTCTGACGGAATGACAGCTAATCCTTTCCCTAACAATCCGCTGGAAAACGCTTCGTCTTTTACTTCTTTTAGTGGGATGATCGTTCCTCTAACCGGTGTTGCCAAATCATAGAGAACAGTTTGTCCAAGTTCATGATTCAGTGTCGATGGCTCCACGTTTTTTTCCTCGGTGCCTTCACTAGCTGGTTCATCATCGCTTTTAGGATCATAGGCATAAAAGAACGTGATCAAAAATCCTAATGCAAAGGCAACGGCACTAGCTATGGCAAACCCGATAAAGCTATTATCAATGCCATTTTCTGGGTGAATAAATCGTGGTAAAGCGAAAATACCTGTCCCGCCGTTGATGTAGACTCTCGTTTTGAACAATCCCATGATTCCTCCGGCAACAGCGACTGCGATGGAGGTAGTATAAAATGCTTTTTTCCTAGGTAAGGTTACCCCATACAGTGCCGGCTCCGTGATACCAAAGATAGCCGAAAGAAAAGCAGGGAAGGCGATTTCTTTTAATTTTTTGTTTCTAGTTTTCAAAAAGATTGCGAGGGTGACTCCCGCCATCGCCACGGGAGTTGCCAGACCAGCCATCATCACGACATCGTACCCTAGTGTGGCATAGTTGTTCAAAGCGATCGGCACAAAACCCCAATGCAGGCCAAACATAATGAAGACTTGCCAAAATCCCCCAATAACAATACCAGCGATAATCGGACTAAATTCGTAAGCAGCTGACAATGCTTGCCCTAATAATAATCCTGCCCAAGTAGTAATCGGTCCAACGATTAGAAAGACTAAGGGAACTGTGATGATCAAGGTCAGAAAAGAAACAAAGAAACTCCGCACTGCTCGTGGAATCAATAAAGAAAAGAAAGCTTCTAGTTTTGATGCCAAATAAGTAGCTGCAATAATCGGAATCACGCTTGAAGTATAGCTCATCAATATAACAGGGATTCCAAGAAAAGTAATATAGATTGGAGATTCTAAGACAGAACCTGCAAATAAGGTATACATCGCTTCGCTTCCGCCATTTGCTGCTACGATCGTCGGATAAACCAATGCTGCCCCGATCGCCATTCCGATAAAGGGTTTACCCCCAAATTTTTTCGAAGCAGTGTACCCTAGAAAGAGTGGGAAGAAATAAAACAATCCATCCCCTGTCGCATTTAAAATCAAATACGTCCCTGATGCTTTATCCAGCACTTCAAATGTTGTCAATAAAGCAAGTAACCCTTTGATCATCCCTGCTGCCATCAAGACATTGATGATCGGCGTAAAAATACCAGCGACAATATCGATAAATCGGTTTAAAATCCCTTTTGGTTCTTCCTCTTGTCCAGAAGTTTCTTCCGTATTCATATCGATCATGTCCGTAAATTCTTTATAAACTTCTGCTACGTGATTTCCGATAACTACTTGATATTGTCCCCCACTTTGGACGACGGTGACAACCCCCGGCAAATTTTTGATCGTTTGGGTCTGGGCTTTTGATTCATCTTTAAGTTTAAACCGAAGACGGGTAATACAATGCGTCAATCCAGCAATGTTTTCTTTTCCGCCGATATTCTTTAAAATTTGTTCATTCAATTCTTGGTATTGCATCTCATTCATTCCTTTCTCTACTATACAACCAATAAAAAAGGCAAGACCAAACAACACTACATTTCTTGTAGCCTTGTCAAGTCTTGCCTGCTTTACCAGTAACACCTTGAATTATTGATCGATCAATTTTTGTACATGAAGCGTTAAATACAATTGTTCATCGTCATATAATGTTTTATTTAAATATTCGCCAATCAAACGGGTGGTTTCATAGGCTTTAGGATATTTATCAATCACGTGGACTAACAGAGGATTCCCGACGCCTTCAACGATTTCCTTGTTTTCAATCCGTTTAAAAAAGAATCTCAAATGGGTGACGAAGCGATCGAAAGCTAAACTATTCTCATCAATGTGCACACGATTGTGAATACGAATAAGTGAAATAATGTCTTTGATTTTTTGTGTCAGCAATTCGATATCTTCCATCTTCTCTGAATCGTCATTGATTTGCGCATTAATAAAATGCATGGCGATATTACTGATCTCTGCCTCATTTAGGGAGAATTGCGTTTTGCTTTCAATCAATCGAACCGCATGCTCTCCTACTGCATACTCGTTGGGATAGAAACGCTTGATTTCCCAAGTCAAGCGATTGTTGATGCTGATCCCTTCTTCTTTCAAGCGAATCAAATTATAGATGTGATCCGTCAAAGAGATGTAAATGGAATCACTTAATTGGTAGGAAATGACTTGCTTTCCATAACGGATAATATCATCCGCAAGAGACGCATATTGGATTGGAATGTTCTCTAGCAATTCCATCAAACGATCAGAGGATTTCTTATGAAGCACAAACACTTTTTCAATTTTTGATTCATCGGCGGTTTGTCCTGGTTTCATTTTGAAGCCAAGGCCGGTACCGATCCAGATAAAATCTTTGCCATCTTGTCCGACCAAAACTGCATTGTTGTTTAAGATTTTTTTGATCTTCAAGACGCTTCTCACCTCCTTAAAATGAAAAAAGGCGATACCTTAATACATGTGTAGGATCCATACACACGTAAAAAGGTATAGCCTGCATTATCAGTAACTACCCATTTGATTGCCTTTACTATACTATTTTTCTAGAAACGTTGCAAGCGTTTTATTGATTTTTCTTTTTTTGCTTCGTTTCAAATAGACGCAGATCAGCCTTTCTCCAAACTGTTCACTGATCCAGCAAACGGCTTTGCCCTTCGATTTTTTGGATCTCCGTAATGTCTTGCGTGACTTCTAGACAACCTAAATAGATGCCCGCTTCGTTTTTTAATGCAAAATAGCGAATATAGATTTTACGGCCTCGCATATCGATCCAAAATTCAGCAGTCTCCCGTGTGCCCGCTCGAAAATCATCCAAAATCTGCTGCACGAGATGCATGCTTTTCGGTGGATGGCAGTTGACGACTTCACGGCCTAAAACCGAATTCGTTCGTGGAAAGACGCGACTCTTGCCTTCTGAATAAAAGCGCACCCGCTCTTCACTATCTACAAAGGTCAAGTCCACTGGCAACGTTTGAAAAATCGCCACCAATTGTTCAAATTGCAAATTACCAGTAGGCAATGAGAGGGTCGGCTGTTCAGCAATTTGCGGCGAATTTTCCGTTTCTATGACTTGAAATTCATCGAATCCTAAACCGGCTGCGATGCCGGCGGTTGTTTCTTGGGATTGTTTGATCGCCGCCTGCCTTGCGGGTTCTGCCGCCTGTTCCTTTTCAAGAGCTTCTTGGCTCGGTTTCCAAGGAAGCGGTTCTGGAATAAAGGCAAAGCCGATGTCTAAACTGTCAGCCGCAATTTGTTCCCAATCTTTAAGACTGAAGACATCCAGCGTCATTGGCACCATGATTTCTTCTTCTTTGAAAATCATCTCTTCGATTTCGTTTTTGACCGCTTCCCATTGGACAGCAATCGGATTATAGGCAGTTTTTTCGGAAGCCAAAAGCTCATTGAGCGCTTTGATCATGACCCGAATATTATCATCGACACCCCACATCACTTTTGGCGGTGCAGTGATGCCGTACTTCTCCATGTAAGAAAAAATCAACGTTTCTTTTCGCGCATAATGTTTGTCGATCTGCATTAAATCATTGCAGGCAGCTTTTAGACGCTTTTTAGGCGTCCAATCACCGGTTTTTATTTTAGCTAAGAGGCTATCGATCTCATCGGTCAACAAGGATTGCAGGACTTGGTTCTCCAATTTCAGAGTATGCACAGGATGGCCTGGTTGCCCATATTCTTCATTGGAGTGATGGATCTCATTGATCGATCCTTTAAAAACAGCAGCATGAATATTGCACAAACGCTGAATCTCAGAAGGGTCCAACCCCGTTTGGATCAAAGCTTTTTCAGCAGCAGTGATCTCCGTCACATCCACACCATCAAATTCTTCGTTAAACAAGCGTTTAGCTTCTTCAAAGGAACCGCCTTGGTGAAGCAAACTCAGTATTTCGACGATCCGTTCTTGTCTTTGACTGTTAGTTTTCATTTCGTCGCTCCTTTCACAAGAAACCCTTGTTTTTCGAAAGCGAGACAAACCCTTTCCAAGGGGATCTTCTTCATCTGAGCCCCTTTGGGAATCGTCATGTAACGTCCAGCAGTTTGTAGCATCCCTGGTTGATTGATCGCCGTAAACCCTATTTTACTCATGATTTCTTGTATTTCAGGGTATTGTGCCACAAGTTCATAGAGCGTTTTTGACAGATCGATTTCTTTCATAGTAAGGTCTTCCTTTCAGTGAGAATGATTCTCAATAAGATATCCTTAGTATAAATCATTTTGTTCAAAAATACACGAACTGCCGTAAACATTTATCAATCGATCATTCTTTTCTAAGATTGTCGGTAACGGCACACCACTTTTTCCAACCAATCGATACTGGCAAAAAGCAGATAGCCCATCAAAGCAATCAGGAGGATACCCGAAAGCATTTGTGGGTAGTCCATTTTTGACCACGCACTTAAGATCAGATAGCCGACACCATACGTCGTGTTATAGTTTTCGGCAAAAAAGAGGGAAGCCAACGCGATCCCGATACTGACCCGCACACTGGCAAAAAGTGCTGGCATAAGCGCGGGCAAAATAACGAAGCGCAAGACATGGTGCCATTGGTTGGTATAATTTTTCATGACCTGAAAATACGCTGGTGGGATCTTCGTGACTGCATCACGAATCGAGACGATCACTTGAATGACGATCACCGCAAAAATCAAGAGAATTTTTGAGAGATTGCCTAAGCCAAAGAAAATCATAAAGACAGGTAAAAACGCAACTTTAGGAATCGGATATAAAAAGTAAAGCAGTGGACCAAGCAGCCGATCCACTCTTTGGGATCGCCCAATCAAGATTCCTAACGGCACCCCGACTAGCAACGCCCCACTCAACGCCGCAAATACCCGCAGCAAACTGGCACCTGTGTGGATCAGTAAGACTTCTCGCAGTGCCCAAAAACGTTCGGCCGTTTCTAAAGGATTAGGCAGTGAGCGATTGTTGGTCACCCAGCTTACGCCCCACCAAACCACGACAAACGAACAGAAGCCCCAAGCAAAAGATTTGATGGGTTTCATTGCCTCGCCTCCCTCATTTGTTCTTTCAACTGCAAGACGACTTCATAAAAAGCCAACGAGTCTCGTTCCAGCTGGCTGCCGTAAAATGGATTACTGATCGGCGTAACGTCCTGATCTTTTAGCAACAAAATCGTCTGCCCCAAAAACACTGCCTCTTCAGGATCGTGGGTCACCACGATTAAGCTGTTTTGTCTGCGCTGCTGTTGAGCAGCGATCATGGCTTGTGCGTTTGCTTTGGTTTCTTGGTCCAGTGAAGCAGTCGGCTCATCCAATAATAAAACATCGGGCTGTGTGATCAGTCCCCGCCCCATGGCAGCCCGCTGTTTTTGACCGCCGCTAAGCTGATGTGGATAGCGGTCCTGCACCTGCGTCAATCCCAACTCCGCCAAACAGCTTGTGACCCGTTTTTTACGGCTCTCACTGGGTGTTTGATTGATAAGCAGCGGCATTTCCAGTGCTTGGTAAACTGTTTGCCAAGGAAACAAATGCAGTTCTTGGAAAACGACCTCGATGTTGTCAGGGGAACAGCCTTGGTAAGTGATCGTGCCTGATTGCGGTCGCTGCAACCCTTTGATCAAGGATAAAAGCGTGCTTTTGCCAATCCCCGATTCTCCCAGCAGCACATAGGTCGTTCCTTGTTCAAAACAAAACGAAAGATCCTTAAAAATGACGGTTTCCCCATACGTAAAGGAAACGGAATCGAATCGAATACTCATCAGAGAATAAACTTCTTTCTTAAAATTATTTGTGTTGGTTTTCACATTTTATGCTATACTATTTTTTGCGTGATTGACAAGAAAGGATGGTTTATGATGTTTCAGACCCTCGTATTTCATGAAATACGTCCCGAAGCAGAACTTTATGATCAGGTGCGCCCGATCAAAGTCGCAGACGGCTATCAAGATGCCTTGCCTCTGCCCTTATTCAATAGCACTTCTCATTTTAAACAACAAATCGACTTTTTGAAAGCAGAAAATTACCATACGTTGACCCTTGCAGAAGTCAAAGATTTTTATTTCCGGCAGCAGCCGCTACCAGAAAAATCCGTGTTGCTGACCTTTGACGACTGTTATCAATCAATGAAAGAATATGCCTACCCACTGTTGAAGGAAGCTGGTTTCAAGGCCACTGCCTTTGTCGTGACCGGCTGGCTTTTTGATGCCCCTCAGCCTTACGAACCAGAAGTTTCGCGGACATTGAGCAGTGCCGAATTAGCCGAAATGAGCGATGTCTTCGAATATGCCAATCATACCGCTCATTTTCACGAACGCAAGAACCAGCAAGGGCGGTCAATGTGGGAAACACCGGCAGCCTTTGCGCAAGACTTACGAAGCTGCAATCAGCACGTGGCCATCAAGGATGTTTTTGCCTATCCCTTTGGCTTTTATGATCAGCAGACGATCGCAACACTAGAAAATGAAGGCTTTGTTCTGGCATTTACAACCAAACCAGGCATCAATACGACAAAAACCAAGCCAATGGAACTCCATCGGGCAGTCATCCCGTTCTCACTACCAATGGCTGCTTTTGAACAACGATTTAGAAACGAGGAAATGAACCAATGAAAAAAACGATTTTAGCAAGTATCCTAGCACTATTCGCTGTTGGCGCTGCCGCATGCGGCAACACTGGCGAAACAGCAAGTACCAGCAATTCCAGCACTAGCAGTACAGAAGCTGCGGTAACGGATCAAACATTGACGATCGGGGTGTTACCAGCAGAATCAGCGATTCCGATCATTCTAGCAAAAGAAGAAGGCTTTTTCGAAAAGCAAGGATTGACTGTGGAACTCAAATCCTTCACTTCCCCGAATGACCGCAATGTGGCGGTGCAGGCAGGCGAGCTGGATGGTACCATCAGCGATGTCATGACAGAAGCGACCTTCAAGCAAAACGGCATCGATATGACGATCACTTCTGATATTTTGGAAAACTTCAAGATTCTCGCTTCACCGAATTCAGGGATTACTGAGATGAAAGGGTTAGCGGATAAAAAAATCACCCTTGTACCGAATTTCATTTTAGAATACATCATGGATCAATTTGCACAAGAAAATGATTTTACTTATGACATCGTGGATATCGCTTCTTTTTCTGCCCGTTCCGAAGCATTGCTCAATGACCAAGTCGATGGCGCTGTTTATACGGAACCGCAAGCCAGCATGTTGGCTGCCCAAGGGGCGATTGTTTTAGGCAGCTCTAAAGATGCTGGCATCAAAGGCGGGACGCTGCAATTTATGGACGAAGTCATCCAAAATCGACCGCAAGACCTAAAAGCATTCTACACTGCTTACAACGAAGCCATCGATTACATGAATGCTCATTCAGCAACAGACTATGCCGACATCTTGGCAGACTATCAATTTCCAGATGCTATGAGTACTTACTTAGACAGCCAGGAAGACTATCCTTATGCCCAAGCTGTACCGCAAGAGCAATACGACGCGATCATTGCTTGGACGAAAGACAAAGGACAAATCGACCAAGCATATTCCTACAACGAGTTGACCAATTTCGATTTTTTACCCGCTGACGAATAAGAAACAACAAAAAAGACGCAAATGCGTCTTTTTTGTCTTTTCACTTCTTTTTGACACTCTTTTTTGCTCGTGGCAAGAAATTCAGGTATACTTTTGACAAATCAGCTGCCATGAAAGGATTTGATTTAATGCCAACGATCGCTGTTTATGCCGACCAGAAAGAAGATACTTGGGAAGCACACTTGACTCACCAGTTAAAAATAAATGAAGAAAGGACCCAGGCTCATCAAACATTCCATAACGAACCTTTAACGATCGACGAATACTTCTTTACAGAAGATCCTGCCCCTTTTCATACGAATCAAGCCGTCAAGCAGCAATTAGCAAGCAATGGCCGCAGCTGTCTGCCACTCGTTTATGTCGACGATCAGCTATTTTGCCAAGGTCGCTTGCCAACGATCCGTGAATGGGAACAATTGACGAAATCTGGGATCACTGTGCAATTTGATGAGTAGCAGCCACTGTTTTCTTTGCCAGACAAAACAACGCACCACGTGCCAATCATAAGCGTTTAGTTCTCCCCCTTCGCGGCAACTGCGTCGGTAACGCCTTTTTCTTCTTCCGTTAAACTTCGTTCGCTGATTTTAAAGAATGGATAGTAGATCGCCACACTAATCAGTAAGGAAGCGATACTCCAAAGAACAGCAGGGATATTGCCGCCGGTTGCAAGGTAAGTATTGATAAAGGGCGGTGTGGTCCACGGTGGATTGAACATGATTCGCCCAATGACATTGGTGACCGACAAGAAATACGTTCCGACACATAATACAAGGGGTGTCAGGATGAAAGGAATCATCATAATAGGGTTCATCACGATCGGAAACCCAAAAATGATTGGCTCATTGATACAAAAAATAGCAGAGGGCAAAGCCATCTTCCCTAGGGAACGATAGGCTTTTTTCTTTGAAACTAACATGTTGATGATCAGCCCCAGTGTTGAACCAGTGCCTCCATAGCACAAAAACATGATATAAAACCCGCCTGCAAAAATGTTCGGTAACGGTTCGCCTGCAGTGTAGGCTTCGGTATTGGCTGCTAATAAAGCTAGAAAAATCGGATCGCCGATACTCCCCATCACATTGCTGCCATGAATCCCTAAACACCAAAGCAACAAAATCAAAAAGGTATACAACAGCATCCCAGACAATGTGTTTAGACCAACTGCCAGCGGTGAAAAGATGGCTTGCACGAATTGATTGACATTAAATTCCAACAAGACCCGAATCACCCAGGCACCAGTGATGATGGCAGCTCCGGGAAGCAAGACCGAAAAACTCTTGGCAACTGCGGGCGGCACTTCTGCTGGCATCCGAATCACTAAGCGGTGCTTGAGAAAAAAGCGATGGATCACTACTGTCGCAATCGCTGTGACGATTCCTGTAAACAGACCAGACGCCCCCAAAGAAGCTGGATCGATCGTCCATTCTTCCCCCGCCTGCAGCAGCAAAAACGCGCAGACTGCCAACACGACAGAACCGATCCGATCGATCTCATACGAAGCCGCCAAATAGTAGGCGATCCCGATACAAGCGGCCAGTCCCAAAATCCCAAATGTAAAATTGCTGGCGGCGCCTAGTTTGATGCCAAACTCCCCGACAAACTCGGTCCAGCCGGGAAAAGGCAGATTGGCTAAAATCAAAAAGAGACTGCCGATAATCGTCAGCGGCATCGTAACGGCGACTCCGTTACGTACGGCAACTAAAAATCGATTTTCACTGATCCTAACCAATCTTGGTGCAAAATTTTCCTGAAACCCTTCAATCAACCGATTCATCCTGTCTCCTCCTACTAAATATCTCGCTTTTTTAATAAGAGTAGCATAAAAAACGCTTTCTGCATTTTTAGAACACTCGACGCCTTCCCGATTCCAAGAATACTGCTGGCTAGCTGTTTCTTTGCCAAATGGGTAAAGCCCCTGCCAAATCACGTTCCTTCGACCAAGCGATGGCACCTGACAGCAAAAAGAAACTAATGACCGTCCCTTCCCTCACCGCTAGCGGTAAGCCCAAACTGATCGCTAGCAAGAGTGCCCCCGAAATACAGACTGCATCAACGCCATAACGGTACTGCTTAAATGTCCAACGACTGCGTTGCGCCAGCAAATGACACCAGTGCTCGATTGGAAATTTCAAGACCTGCAACCGTAGGACTTGTCCCGTCGCCGTTCCAGAAATCAAGATCCCACCGATCAAAGCAGCTAGTTGGCTCCAATAATTCGTCAAGTGCAGCGATGCCAAGAAGTAGTAAACAAAGCCATTGATCAAATAGCCGAAAGCCAGCAAAGCGAAAAACATAATCAAGTACTCACTGCCTTTTTGTTTGAGGGACGTCTGCCGCCGATCCAATAGCCAACAGGCAGCTAAAAAGCCCAAGTTGATGGCTGTTGTGATGGTGCCGACTTTGATTCCTGACATCGTTGCCAGCGTAACATTCAAGGCATTAAAACTACTGACCCCAACGCTTGCTTTAATGGTCAAGCTGATCCCGAATGCACTCAGCCCATAAAAAATCCCTGATCCTATCCATTGCTTTTTATTCATTTTTTCTCCCACACTTTCGTTTTTGCTTTTCTAAGTATGTGCTATACTGACTAAAAACAAATAGGAGATTTCTCCTAGTTTGGAGGAAAAAAGTGAAAAAAACCACTTATGCCTTGGCAATAAAGCAGGTACCAATCAAAGAAAGCTGCCCCTTGCCGATTCCTGAGGAGATTTTACAACAAAGTGCCCTCTGGACCTTTGATCATCGAGAAGCGATCCAAAAAGAAACGGTGCCGATGTCGGTCTTTTTCGTCCTATTGACTGGAAAAGCCAAGATCATTCAAACGCAAGAAAACGGCAAACGTGCCTTGCTGCAGTTTCTCCATCCTGGTGATTGCATTGGCGATCTCACGTTGATTGGCGCCGAAACAGTACCGAAAACCGTGGTTGCGATCGGTGAAACAACATGTCTGGGCATTCCGATGCAAGCAGCAGCTCACGGGCTCATGCAAGACCTGGCTTTCGTACAAACACTAGGCAAAACTATCGGTGAAAAATTGCTGCTGCGTATGGATCATTTTTCCGTCAATCAAACCTATCCCTTAGCTTGGCGCCTTGCTCATCTACTGTTGGAAGCTTCGATCGATGATCTTTTTCAAGAAAAATTGACGGAGACCGCAGAATACTTAGGCGTGAGCTATCGCCATTTGACGTATACCTTAAAAGATTTCAAAACGCAAAAACTAGTCACAAAAACTGAAGACGGCTATCGGATCGATGCGCCTGCGCTGCAGACCTTTATCCAAAACCAACAAAAGCAGTAACAAGCAAATAACGACAGCGAAATAGTTGGTATGATGCCCCCCTAAAAGCCAGAGAAAAAGCTGACTCTTGGGGGTGCAACAAGAAAAACCAACTGTTTGCTGTCGTTTTCGGATCGTTGCTTTATTTTTTCGCCAATGCCCAAGCATTGACAGTAACCGTGCCGGTTCCGCTGAGAGCGATCGCCTCGGTCCGTTTTGGATACACGCGAGAGGTCAAACAATATTGCCCGCCATTTAGGAAGATCTCAATCGAAGACGTATCGACAAAAATCTGCAGCTGCGTCAGTTCATCGACCTTGACACTGCGCTGTTTACGACCGTAGCCAGAAACGCCATGATGGATCGTGAAGACACCAGCTTCATAAGCCAAAGTCGTATCTTGCAAAAGTCCAAGCTGGAACTGCTGCAATGGGGCTTCCGCCGTAACTTGCAACTCATATGCCAATTCATCGAAAGACAAGTGCTGCGGTTTCTCTGAAAGCACAATTTTTTGTCTGACTTGCTTGTCTCGCAATTTTTGGAATTCTGGCAAAGGTTCTTGATACAACTGGTCATTTTTGACCGAAAGCTGTCTTGGCAGCGTTGCGGCATGCTGCCAGCCGCGAGGGGTCGTAGGATTGCTGTATTCAGGACTGGTATCTCCTAGCCCCATCCAGCCCCACAAGATCCGACGTTTCTGCTCATCTTCAAAGGTTTGCGGGGCATAGAAGTCAAACCCATAATCAAGTTCACGAAACGCAGAAGTTTCTTTAAACGTCAGGGTTTCCCAATCCACCTCACCGATCAGATACCCTGATTGATGAATATTTTGGTAGGCATGTTCTTTGGCTGCCAAGCCTTGCGGTGAGAAGACCAACACATCTTTGCCATCTAAATGGAAGTAGTCTGGGCATTCCCACATGTAGCCTAGAGCATAGTCCTCACCGAAAAAGATTCCTCGATAGGTCCATTCATTTAAATCCGTCGATTCATAAATCAAAATTTTCCCTTCGTTTTCCAACGTACGCGCGCCTAGCAGCATATAGTAGGTGTCTTCGTGGGCAAAAACCTTTGGGTCACGAATATGATCGGTAAATCCTTCAGGGTAGTCCTCATGAGGAATCACGACTTCTTGCTTTTCGACGGTATAGCCGTCTTTGCTGATTACATGGACCGTGTTTTGTTCTCTTCCACTAAAGGTATAGTCATGATCACCAGGATGTTTGACATTCCCAGTATAGAAGAAATGGATCGCGTCATTATCGATAAAGGCAGAGCCCGAGTAGACCCCGTCTTTGTCATAGTCGTGTTCGGGAGAAAGAAACAGCGCTTCTTCTTGAAACGTGACATAATCCGTCGACGTTTTGTGTCCCCAGTGAGGTGGTTCCCCGCCATGGGGCGTTTGCGGTACATATTGATGGTAAAAATGAACCACGCCTTTGAATTGGCAAAGACCATTCGGGTCGTTCATCCATCCTGTTTCTGGCATCAAATGATAGTTCAAGCGCCACGCATCAGCACTGATTTTTTCTGCTAATTCGTTTTGTGTTTGGGCAAGCTGTGCCCAGTATTCCTTCGTTAACAATGCGGTACCTCTTTTCTCTTGCCGATGAACAGCAAGGGATTATTTATTGATTCAACTCTTTGGCTAGCGGTTTGCGCTGCAATTGGACACCAGCAAAACCGACTGCAAAGGCAATCAAAATCACGACAACGTATTTCAGCATGGCACCGAAATCTCCAGTATACAACAACAGTCCTGGTATAAAAGTGATGCCCATCCCAGTGGCAGCTAATTGGAAGACATACGTCGCAAACCCGCCGACTGCGCCCCCCAGCATGCCTGCGCCAAAAATCCGCATCGAGCGTAAGTTGACCCCAAATAGTAAAGGTTCAGTGATCCCAAATAAGGTTGGAACCGCCGCACTGATGGCATTTGAGCGTTTGACTTTGTTTTTATAAATAAATGCCGCAGCGATCGCAGCCCCGAATTGTCCCGCCATACTTGCTGTACCTAAGACTTGTAGGACGTTTTCGCCTGTCGTATTCAATAACCCTAACTCAATAATACTTAACGAATGGTGCAATCCAGTGATCACGATCACTTGCTGAACCCCTCCGTAAATGATATAACCGATGCCCAATGGCGCTTGCACCAAGTAGACGATACTGTTGATGACTGCTCTTTCAGCTACTTGCAAGATTGGTCCTAACGCAAACAAAATCAAGCCTAAAGTAATGACGATCGTTAAGAATGGTGTCACGATCAAATCCATCATTTGCGGAACAAATTTACGGAACCATTTTTCTAGCTTAGAAACTAAGATCCCGACAATAATTGCTGGAAAAATCGACCCTTGATACCCAGAGATCGATAAACCGAATAAGTGCAATGGCTCTGCATCCCCGCTGGCAACTGCCCAAGCGTTCGGCAATTGCGGTGCCACCATCATTAACCCTACCACGATCCCGATGATCGGATTACCGCCGAATTTTTTCGTCGCACTATAGGCGATCAAAACAGGTAAAAAGGCAAAGGCTGTATCCGTTAACATTTCAAACATGGCTAACCAGTCAGCACTATAGGTGACCCCCAACTCGGTCAATAACCCCCGAATCCCCATCAAGAGCCCCGTCGTTACCAAAGCTGGAATCAATGGCACCAAGACATCTGACAACGTGCGGACAACTTTTTGGACGGGTGACAGATTCGAATAAACATCATCTTTGAAGCCAGCTTTTTCAGCGGAGGCGTCATTGCCCATTTCTGCTGCGAAGGCTTGATAAACTTCATTGACTTTTCCTGTTCCAAAAATGAACTGATGCTGTCCCGTGTTGAAAAAATAGCCCTTGCTGCCCTCAACTGCTTCCGCTTTGTCTTTATCTACTAACTGATCGTCTTTCAAAATCAAGCGCAAACGTGTGGCACAGTGTTCAAAGTTTTTGACATTTTCTTTGCCGCCAATAGCTTCTAACACTTGGTCGATCGTTTTTTGTTCCTTCATTTTTCCCACTCCTTTGATCGTCGGTTCATTTGTGGAACCGGTTCTACATCTGTAGATTAACAGAAACCGTTTGCAATTGCAAGCAAAGAAAATAAAAAAACAGAACGCCGCAAATGGTCGTCCTGTTTTCTCTAAAAATATTTGCTTTATTTCTCCTGCTTTTCACGCTTGGCAGTCGACTGTTTGACCACTAATCGATTCGGCAATTCGATCACTTCAGGAACCTCTTCCCCTTGCGTCAGTTTTTGGATTGTTAAGACGGCATCGATGCCTAATTGGACATAGGGATATTGGGTCGTTGTGATGGTCGGATAGACATAATCCGTCGAATCATAGCCGCCAAAGCCGTTCAAGGAAAAGTCTTGCGGCACTTGATACCCTAGTTCATGGGCGGCTTTCAATACAGCAACAGCAATATTGTCGGTAGCACAGGCGATGTACGTTGCCGGTTGATCTTTCAAGAACACAAGGGCTTTTTGGTACGTTTCTCTTCTTGAAAAAGACGTTTCGATAAAGTCGACTTTGACGTTGGGGGTTTGTGCCAAGACATCAAGAAATCCTTTTTTCCGCAAGACACCTACCGCATAATCATTTTCGCTGACACCAACAAATAAATAACGTCGGTGGCCAGCGCTGACTGCATATTCTGCCATGGTTTTGCCAGCTTGATAATCTTCATGGACGATGGAATGAATGCCAGCTAACTGTTGACCTAACAATAAAACAGGCATAGGAACCTCTGCCAGCACCGCTTGCAGCTGCGGCGTGATTTTGCGCGCAAAAAGGATCATCCCTGCTACTTTTTGTTTGACTAGCATTTCGATATTTTCTAGTTCCCGTTCATCGCTTTGATCAGAGTTGGTGATCAGCATTTGATAGCCGTTTTCCCGAGCCGTCGTATCGATCCCTTTTAACACATCATTTGTCGAGGGCGAATTCAATCGAGGAATGATCACGCCCAGCAATTTCGTGTCTTGGGCTTTCAGCGATCGAGCAAATGTATTGGGGCGATAACCAGTTTCAGCAATGATCTGATCAATTTTTTTGCGCTTTTCTTCACTGATATAGCCATTGTTCAGATAGCGGGAAACCGTACTTTTCGCTACTCCCGCCTTTTCAGCAATGTCCTTGATCGTTGTCATGATTTCCCACCTTTGCATTTTCTTTTATTATAACAATAACTGAAAGAAAAGCGCAGGTTTTGCGTAAAAATTGTTGGGTTGGGCGGTTTTGGAATGAAGCTTCACTTCAAAGTAATCTTACAATCAATGAATGGTTGAGAAACTAAAATCTCCCTTTACAAGCTATGGCGAAGATCGATCAGATCATTGAGCATATTTTTTAAGCAATACACCGCCATGATTCGTCAGCAGATAAACCACGGATAGTAAACCATTATTGGATTCTGAACATTTTTATAGCAAGCGACATATAAGAAAAAAACCAGTTAAGCCACGCTTAGCTGGTTTTTCATTAGTAGAAATCCAATCCTAAGTTTACATTAAAACGCCTCTATCACACATTCAAAATCCACATAAACCCAAGAAAGACAAAGAACAAGCCGTACATGATCGGTGAGACTTCTTTGCCGCGTTTGGCTGCTAACATGGTGATTGGGTAAAAGATGAAGCCCAAGGCGATCCCATCGGAGATGCTGTAGGTCAACGGCATGCCTAGTAGAATCAAGAAGGCTGGGATTGCGATTTCCATTTCGTGCCATTTGATTTCTCGTAGCGATTGTGCCATCAGCACACCTACGACGATCAGTGCTGGTGCCGTCACTTGGGAAGTAACAACGGATAGCAATGGTGAAAAGAACAAGCCGAACAAGAAGAAAATTCCAGTCGTCACAGCAGTCAAGCCAGAACGACCGCCCACGGCGATCCCAGCGGAAGATTCCACATACGCCCCTACTGGTGAGGTCCCTAATAAAGAACCGGCGAGCATGGCAGTGGAGTCAGAAGCAAGTGCTTTGCCGACTCGTGGCATTTTGTTGTCTTTCATGAAGCCAGCTTGATTGGCAAGTCCCACCAAGGTGCCTGCGGTATCAAAGAAAGTGACGAGTAAGAAAGTCAGCACCACGACCCACATTTGCAGGGAGTTGATGTCTCCTACATGGTTGAGCGCCACTAAGAATGTGGAAGAAATACTTGGTGCAGCAGAAACGATACTGGACGGTGCTTGGATCAAGCCAGTCAAAAGACCTAAAACAGTTGTTGCGGCCATCCCGATAAAAATTCCACCAGGAACTCGGCGAACCATCAAGACGGCAGTGATCACTAGACCAAAAATCGTCAGCCACGTCGTACCGACACTCAATGAACCTAGTGCCACAAGGGTCGAATCGTCGGAAACGATGATCCCACCTTCGCTCAGTCCCAAAAAGGCGATGAACAGACCGATCCCGCCAGAGATGGCGTATTTTAAATCAGCAGGGATCGCATCAATGATCAGCTCCCGTAATTTGAAGATCGTGATCACGATGAAAATCAGTGATGCCACAAAAACGCCAGCTAATGCTGTTTGCCATGGAACCCCCATTCCAATACAGACTGAATAAGAAAAGAAAGCGTTGATCCCTAATGCGGGTGCTGTAGCGATCGGATATTTTGCTAAAACCCCCATCAAGATACAGCCCAATGCACTGGCTAACGCCGTTGCTGTAAAGACGGCACCTTCGTCCATCCCAGATGCCCCGAGGACCGTTGGATTGACGAATAAAATATAGGCCATTGAGATAAAGGTGGTGAAACCAGCTAAGATTTCTCGTTTGACCGTTGTTTGTAAGGTATCTAGCCCAAAAAAGGAATTGATTTGATTCTTCATTTTTACTCCTCCAGCAATCAAGCAAAGGTGTCGCAATTGCTTGATTTTTTATAATGAAAACGACGAAATCAATCATAAACCAACTTTATCTGCAAGTAAATATTATCCGGTTAAAAAAACCAATAAAACGCTTTTTCCAACATCTTACCCTTAGCTGTTTTTAATCAACGTGTAACGACTTCTCATTCATCAATTGCTCCAGCTGTTCCTTGGTGGTGCGCTTGATGGAAAGCTTTGGCAACTCGTTCAACGCAAAGTAATCGCTGTTGGAAGTTTCACTGTTTTTGATAAAGTCCCCTGCCAGAACCTCACATTCAAAGACCAACTTATAGTATTGAAACACTTGCGGAATGTCTTGTCTTAGATTCGTATCAAAAATTGCTCGCAGCTCCTTCACCTCTACTAGCAAACCGGTTTCTTCCAGCACTTCTTTTTTGATGTTTTCCCGAGGCGTCAAGCCAATCTCTGCATAGCCACCCGGCAGTGACCATTCTTTCGTCAGGCTGTCTTCCACTAGCAAGATTTTTTCGTCTTTTTGGATCAATGCTCGTACGTCGACTTTAGGTGTAGGATACCCCTCATTTTTTTCTGTTAAAAGGGTCAACGCAGCTGCGTCTTGATCCACGACGGTACTCATCAAATGCAATGCCAACTCTTTGATTTCTTGGTATCGTTCCTTATCGTACACATCTTTGCCATAGTACAAACCTGCTTCAGCGATCGATAACAGGCGTTTGTATTGCGCAAAATAATCTTTCATCCATTCCCCGCCTTTTCCATTTCTCTGTTATGCTTCTTATTCTAGAGGAAATCGGCGGTTTTGCAAAAGAAAGTCTTCTGAGACATAAGAAACAATCCGTCTTGCTTTGACAGCTAAACTTCCCCAAAAGCTGAATCATGAGAAATAGCTCCTCAAAAAAAGCAGTTGGCATGTACCTAGAACAGGTATAACGCCCACTGCTTTGCTTATTTACTTAGCTCAATTGCGATTCTCTCGATCAATGGGCGATAATCCACTTGCTTGTAATCTTCCACATTGACTTCGATAAGCTCCCCTAACTGAAAGTCATCGTAACGGCGATCGCTGATGATTTGCCGAAACGCTTCTTTGGTTATATGGTTGGTTGCAGCTTGTCTATCTTCCAGCACATCCCCGTAATGGTATCGTTCCATGATAAAACTCAAATGACGGTCATCCGCTCGATCACGTATGAAACGTCTTTCCCATAAGGTTTCAAAAGAAGCAGTCAAGCGAATGGTCAAGCACTCATAACCATAGCTTTGGGCGAGAAAAGTTAGCAATGGCTTCTGTTTTTCACTAAAAGGGTATTCCGAGACCACCAAGCGTTTTCCTAAAGACATGTACAAGCCCAATGCCTGATAGTAAAAAGGCCAAACATACTGCTTTTCGATCTGGGCTTTTTCTGCCAATGAATCAAAGCCGAGGGATTCGGCATAGCACTCTTTGATTTCATCTGGCGTAAGAGCGAAAAGATCAGGAAAACGTGTCTTCAACAGATCCAGTAAATAACTTTTTCCAGTTCCAGGGCTGCCTGCCAATAAAACAAGCATCTTTTTGCGTACCATCTATTTGCCGATCGCAGTCGGCGCTTTCGTATTCATGAAAAGACCGATCTTGTGCTTGACGATTTCTTTGATGGCTTCATTGGATGGGATCACGTTGTGACGCAATGATTTGTTGACTTCCGTTGCCCCAAAATTTTCTTTCGCAATCTTCGTCCAGTTCACCAACAATTCAGTACCTACATTAAACTTACGAATGCCGTTATTGATCAATTCAGGATAATCTTCTTCTTTGACGCCAGTTCCTCCATGAATGACTAGCGGCACGTCGACGACTGCATGGATCTCCTTCAATAACTCAACATTCACTTCGGTTTTGGAGCGGAATTGACCGTGATTGGTTCCGATAGCGATGGCTAGCGCATCGACGCCAGTAGCAGCGACAAACTCTACCGCATCTTCTGGGCGTGTGAAGACTTTATCGTCTTCTTCCACATGAATGCCTTCTTCTGTGCCGCCGATCGTTCCTAGTTCTCCTTCGACGGACACCCCATGGGCATGAGCGTATTCTACGACTGCGCGCGTTTTCAAAATGTTTTCTTTGAAGGGCAAATGCGAGCCATCATACATCACCGAGCTATAGCCGCTATCAATCGCCGCTTTGATCTCATCGAAATCTCTGGCATGGTCCAAATGCAAGACAGCGTCCACCAGCTCGTGATCGGCAATCGTTTTGACGACATTGACCAAGACATCATAGCCGATGTATTTCGCCGTATCGATACTTGTTTGAATGATGATAGGTGCCCCCATCTCTTTGGCTGCCCGTAGCATGCTTGGCAGCATTTCTAAATTATGGGTATTAAAAGCCCCCACTGTAAAATTCAATGCTTCTGCTGTTTTCGTTACTTCTTTTAATGTTGTATACATCCTTGATTCCACCTCGTCTAGTTTAATTGCCGCTGATCGTAAGTTGTTTGGCGATTTGCCGCATTTCTTCCATTTTATCCATGTAATAGTCGATCTTTGCATCATCGCCATTTCGTGCGGCGGTGGCACGCTGAGCATTGTAAAGGGACATCAGTTTTTTGTAGCCGTCCCCGATCGATTTCTTCGCCTGCAAACTTTTTTCCAATGCGTCGATCGCTTCTTCTGTGCGAGAAAGTTTTGCCTGGGCTAAGCCTAACGCTTCATACAATTTTGCCTGTTCGTCGATGTCGGTTTCTGCTTGCAACTGACTTTCTAAAGTTTTAATAAGCGCTTTTTCCTCTTGGCTTTCTTCAGCGGTCAAAGGAACCGCTGGTGTTTCTGTGGGCTTTTTTTCTTTTTTGAAAAAAGAGAACATGCGTCTTCCTCCTAGCGATTAAAAGTTTTTCAACAATGGACTGATGATCCAAGCATATAGCAGGGCTGCCGTGACGGTATCCACATCAGTTGCCGTAGCGTTAACAAAGCCCATTTGATTGAAGATCGTCACAAGTAGTGCTGGTAGTAACGTAATGAAGAAACCGTGGAAGATCCCTCCGATGATCGCCCCTCGACGTCCACCGACCGCATTGCCGAAGATCCCAGCGGTACCGCCGGCAAAGAAGTTCGTCAGCATCCCCGGCAAGATCATCGCCAAGCCAAAGACTGGTAAAACGAACATGGCGATGACTGTCCCAATCGTTGTAGTAATGAAGCCTAAAATAACTGCGTTTGGGCTATATGGGAAGAACACCGGGCAATCGAGTGCTGGTTTTGCATCGGGCACCAATTTCATGGCGATCCCACGAAACGCCGGGACAATCTCGCCTAAGAGCAATCGTACACCGGCTAACAAAACATAGACCCCAACCACGAATTGGATGGCTTGCAAGAAGGCATACATGATATAGTTTTGATCACCAGAGAGCGTAGAAGCAAAGGTTTCTCCAGCAAACAAGACCGTCACGATATACAGTGGAACCATCACGACCATGACAGAAAGATAGGTGTCTTGTAAAAATTCAAAAGAACGTGGCAGTTTGATGTCTTCGATCGATTTTTTCTTCTCGCCTCTTTCCCCAAACAGATAGGCAACGCCTGCTTCAAAGAGGTAGCCGATCGTACAAAAATGTCCGAGAGCAATGTCGTCTGAACCAGTGACTTTGCGAATGATGGGCTGAGCCATCGCTGGCATCGCTACGGCAAAGATCGCCCCAATCAACCCACCGACAAGAATCAAGACAACGCCCCGTAAACCAGCGAAATAGCCAAAGACCGTCGTCATGGTCGCCATCCATAAAATGGCTTGACCCGTCAAGAAAATATATTTCCATTTTGTAAAGCGTGCCAATAAAATATTAAAAACAAAGATGGCTAAAAATGTCAGCGCTATGTCCCGACCCAAGCCCAACTCATTCATCGCTTGCCCGTTGATGGCTTCGATGGAAGGAATTATGCCTTGCATGTCGAATCCTTCTGTGAAAATCTCGCCGAAATAGGTCAAACTACCGACGATGATGCTAGAACCAGCGCTTAAAACCTGGAAGCCCAATAGCGTCTTCAAACTTCCTGAAATGACTTGACCTGCTGACTTTTTCTGAAGCAACAGCCCTAACATCGCGATCAAAGCGATCGTGATCGATGCCTGCGTTAAAATATTATCAATGATAAAATTGATGATGCCCATTTTTTCAAACTCCCTTCGTCATGCCTCTTCCTTACAGTGCGCCTTTTTCCGTTAATACTGGGGTGATTTTTTCTTCGATTTCTGGTTTTGAAACGATGTTGCGTAAATAAATGATTGCGGTTGTCGGGTCCAAAGCAAACTTTTCAAATTGCGTCCGAAAATTCTCTGCCGTAATGATGATGTCTGGTTTCATTGATACTGCTGATGAGATATCGACATGATCCAATTTCGCCTCCACTCCTAATTTCGTTAAGACATCTTCTGTTGACATCTGAGCCGCAAAACTGCTGCCAAGACCTGCACCGCATACGAATAAGATCGATAATTTGTTCATGATTTTTTCCCCTTTTCTTGTTTTTTATGAAAATAGCAATGATTGAAAAGCTTCAATCGTGGAACAAGCCAGCAACTGCGTGACTTTTTCTTCATCATTGATCAGTTCGATCAATTCCTTCATGATGGCAAGATGAGAGTAGGAGTCCACCGCAGCCAAGCAAAAAATGATTTTGACAGGGTCCATTTCTGGGTTCCCAAATGCGACTGGCGGCGCCAAGGTGAGGACACTCACACCCAACTGCTGGGCGCCATCTTCTGGTCGGGCATGCGCAAGCGCCAAATGTTTGCCAATGACGATATAAGGACCGTATTCCTTCACCGCAGCAACCATTGCCTCGATATAGCGTTTTTCGATGATCTGTTCTTTTACTAGCGGCTGCGCCGAGCGTTCAATGGCTTCTTCCCAATTTTGAACAGGAACATTTAATTGAATATGACTAGCGGATAAAACATCTTTTAACATTGGCTGAATCTCCCTTGCATTAATGGCTAATTGATTTTGTTCAAACAAGTGTGTCAATTTGCGATAGGCGGCAGCATCGACCGTCCCACCGCTTTCTTCAATGACTGTAAGCAATTGATTGAAGAACAGCGTGGCATTTTTTTGGTCAAAGGCGATCCGCTTGAATTGTTCATTGTTTTTTAAGAAACGGCGGATCACTTGGTGATTTTCTTCATTGATGATCGGTGGGATCAGTAATACCGGCTTTTCTCGATAATCGATCTCATAGGTTGAAAAAACTAGATCCACATCGAATTTCGTGATCAAATTGACTTCTTGTGAATTCAAGACTGCCGCAACTTCTACTTCTGGAAACTTCTCCTTGAGGCTGGCTGCCAGCAGATTGCCGGTTGCCATTCCATGGTTACAGACGACGACCGCCTTATAGATCGTAATAATCTCGTGGTTCAATGAACTTAGGGCTGTAGAAAAATGGATCACGAGAAATGTCAGTTCATCTTCCGATAGTGGTTGACCGACGATCTCTTCGATCGTAGGAGCGAACCCCTTGACGGCTTGGTAGATTTGTCCATAATTTTTGCGAACGGTCTCTTTGATCGGATTGGGTACTTGAATACCGCTCTTGGCTCGAACGATCAGCGCTGCCATATGTTTATACAATCCCTCTAACAACTCTTCTTCCTTTTTACTAAAAGGGATCTTGGTTTGGCATTCCACAAATTGGATCAGCTGCAGCGACAAGAGTTGCGCATGCGCCCATTCGATGGAATTGGACAAATCTTTAAAATTCAGTGATTCGATGATGAAAGAAAGATAGTTGACTTCGATTTCTGGTGGCTCGATCGAAAAGGTTTCAGCGATCGCCTGGATATAGGCTGACCCTTGGAGCGGATTGCTGGAAGCAGACCAGTTCATGCGAGTGATAAATTCCTTCATTCTGATACGCATCAGCCAAATGGCGGTAAACAATAAAATTTGGCTGCTATACAACTCATTTTGATTTGGCGGCAACACTGCTTGCATCACTAGTTGGATCTGTTTGATTTCTTTTTGCGGCAAATAGCGATAAAGCAATTTAGTAAAGACTAAATCTGGGGTCTGTTTATCAAGTGGCAACCTACCGATCCGCTGATTGATGATGTCAAAAATCATCGTCCGAATCGCTCGTTCCGATCCATTCAACCGCAGTCCTTTTTTTCCTAGGCTGATGATCTCAATGCCATATTTATTGATGTCCGCCCGCAAACGGCGCATGTCTTCATCCATGCTGCTTTTTGATATCTGGTACGCTTCTTCTTTTTTATTCAACACCAGGATCTCATTTGAAAAGGTCAGATGCAGCAGCAGATCAAAACGACGCTCTTCACGGGTCATATATTCCGACTGTTGTGCCTGTAATGCCTGCCAAACGATGGCTTGCTGTTTCGAGGTCAGTTTCAAAAGGATGCCCTTTCCTCGAAGAGTTTGGATCGGTCGGATGTGTAAGTCAGCAAGAAACGTGTTGATCTCATTCAAATCATTGCGGATCGTCCGCCCACTCGCTGCGGTCTCTTCTGCCAGTTGTTCGATGGATAGTGGATAATCAGTCACCAACAGGCGATGCAAAACATCTACGATTCGTTTTTTCACAACTTTCTCTCCTTCTCTGATTTGAGTATATGATTTCGCTTACAACAAAAAAAGTAGATGTTTCTGCCACTTTAGTTTGCAAAAATGTAAACGCTTCTATTTCGAAATAGGAATCTTTGCTCGATTATTTCATATTTTCCTTATTTTTCCTATCCGATGGAGAAAACGTTTAGATAGAGGATCAGATGCAAAAAAAGCAAGAGCAGCTGCTCTTGCTTTTCGATGATGGTGCATTCTATTGTGTTTGATCCGTCGTGTCTTCTGGCTTATTTCCCAGCGCTTGCTCCATTTGCTTTACTGCCCAATCCATTAGAAAGATCAACAGCATTGCCAGCACGCTGCCAATCAATGCCCCTGAAAAACGCAATGGGATCAATTTCAGTGGCGTAAAACTAGTACCGATCGTCATTAACAGCAGGACTTGTGGGTTGGTAAAGAAATTAGCAACGGTATAATTGACTGGCATAAAAAACTCCGTCAATATGTTTAGAATGATCAAGACAACTGCGATCGCTTCAAGGGGCATATGCAAGGACATCAATAAGAAACCCAGCAGCAGCCCTACGATTCCTCCCAGTACCCTGCCGATCGTGCGATTTTTGATTTTTTCCATATGTTCCCCTGCCAATACGGCAGCAGCGGAAATCAAGATCCAATACCCGTTGCTGTCCCGCAACAGATAGGCAATGTAGGTCGCAATAAACAATATCAAAGAAAAGTGCAGTGCTTTGATGACCATTTCTGGTTGCTGAGATAATGCCAGCGAATATTTCTCGTGCAAGCTCAGTTGTTGAAAGGCCGTTTTTTCTTCTTTCAACGGTAGCTGTTCAGCTAACGAAATCACCAGTCCAGCAAGCAATGAGCCTGCGATGCCGTAAAGCAAATAGGAACTGTGGTGCAAGATTTCTCCAAGATGAGCGGCGTGAAAGTTAAAGCCGGTGGCATAAAGCATCAACACGAAGAAATAATCCGGCTTGGGGATCCGCATCACTTTTGACAACAAAAACGCGGAAAACGATAAAGCACCGATAATAAAAGGCGCGCTCCAAGGAATCAGTGCTGTCCCAGCGCCTAAAATAAAGGCCAGCAGCAACGCCGCCCCGTGGGTCAAAATGGCGCGCAGATTATAAAAAAGGGACCGATGTTGAAAAGCTAAGTATGAAAAAGCCCCCATCGCCCCCACAGAACTTATCAAAGGGTCCTGAACAAGGATCCCTATAAACAAAGGAACCGCCATCGCAAACCCTGATCCTAACGGACGCAAGACTTTTCGTTTGTCTTTCATGCAATTCCTCCTATCAAAAAAATATGTACGATGATACAGCGTTTTATAAACAACGTCCTAAACTAGTATACGGAGCAAAAGATGAATATGCAAATTTTTTTCAGAAACTTTTCGATATAATCGTATCGATGTTTTCTTGATCAAATCATACGCTGGCACAAAACAGCCCATACCAATAAAAAAAGAGAAGCATTCGCTTGGCAATAGACTACAAGCGAATCTCTCTACCTTTAGGCAAAATATTCTTCAATGAAGTGCTGGTGATTGTATCAACTATTAGTATTTCGCAGCATTCACCCGTTAGAATAACACTTGATGCACTCAATCAGCTAGTGTCTCACCCTAGTGATCACATGGACAGACTCTTGATACACCGACACGAGTCATTACCTTTGTTGCTGGTGTCTGGCGCGAATATTTCTCTCAATAGATAATTGAAACACTAAAGCACCGAAAACGGCGTCTTCAGTGCTGACCAATTTTCTTTTGTTTACTGCAAACGCCATTGAATGATTGGTTTGACAACGAGAATTGCTCTATAATCCTGTAGAATCGCCGTTTTCAAGCACTTCGATTAATCATAAAAAAGCTGACAGGGACGAGTGCTCTTTCAACCAACTGGCAAGAATCATCGGTTGCTTCTCTGCTTTAATTTTTCTTGGAAAAATCACCTTTTGCGATGGCTTTGTTCGTACAATAGTGGCCTTTGCCATGGGTCTGACGGACTTCCACCAATTTTTCTTGAATCATCTCGAGGATCACCATGAGATTGTCTTCATTGGCAACAAAGTCCAATTGATCCCCATCAATTTGCATTTTCGGACAGACATCAAAGTTTTCATACCATTCATCGTATCGCTGATTCAATTCTTTGTAATAGTCATACAATGTCGGATCATTGGCAATTTGTTCATAGGAACGCCCACGTTTATTGATCCGTTCAATCATTGTATCCAAGGAAACCTTAATATGAACCATTAAATCTGGATGTTTCAACGGCGCCGATTCTTCCAATTCCCGCAGCATCGTATTCAACAGGTTATCGTATTGTTCGACCTCCATCGGTGCGATGCGACCTAGATCCGCATTTAGATGAAACATCAAACTGTCCTCATAGATGGAGCGGTCAATGACATTGTCATCATTCGATAACGCTTCCCGCATCCCTAAAAAACTTTTGTTTAAGAAAAAAATCTGCAATAAAAAAGCGTATCGTTCTGGATTGGAATAAAACAATGGCAGAACATCGTTGTCCTCCACGTTTTCATAAAAAGGCTTCGACGCCATTTCCTTCGATAAAAAATCAGTCAAACTGCTTTTTCCTGCCCCGATCGTACCTGCGATTAATAACACATTCATCCATCCTTTATTAAATATAGTCACCGACAAATGCTCGGTGCGCCATCTCTTCAAAATCATACGTTGTTCGTGCCGCCAGATCAGTCAAATACGCTTGCACCGACTCCGTCAACATCAGATTGACCGCCGCGGCTTTTCCTGAAAAGCGATCACTGGTTTATTTCGTACGTGTGCTGCGCCGATTTCAAAGGCTGTTCCCGGATCAGTGATTCCTTCATGGTAATCCAAAACGGCAACGACGACGTCGGCTCGTGTCAATTCCAGCATGTCTTTTTCAAAAACTTCTCTCGCCCATTCCGGTGTATAGGGTTCAGATGAACTTTTTTGATACAAGCGCGGCGCATAGACCGCCAAGGGCTGCGGGTCCTCAGCTAAACTGCTTTCTGCTTGATTGAGTCGTGCGATTGGTTCGTTTGAAAAAAACGGTCCAGCTAAATAGACCTGCTTCATCCTGCCAAGCACTCCTTTTTTGAACCCTTCTCCGCTAATCGCTGGATCAACGTCTCAACGTCAGATAGGACAAAGAGCGGTTCCGGCAGTTCAGCCCAAGCAAAGCTGGAAGCTTCGAACATAGTTTGCAGCGGATTCAGTCCATCCTTCAAGCCTTCGGTCATCAACACACTGATCGGCTTGCCTGATAATGGCCCAAGAGTCATAAAAGAGCATGCTGATGACAACTCCTCTAGTGTACCAAATCCACCAGGTAATACAAGGTAGGCATCGCTCATTTCCAGCAATTGTTGCGTTTGTTCCTCCCTCGTATCCGTATAGAACTCAGTGTATGTGCTTGACCCAGTGACAATTGGCGGCAAATCTTCTGCAAAGGAACCTGATGGATAGATCCCCGTCACTGCGCCTTCTTTTTCAAAGACCCCTTTCACGATCTCCCTCATCAAGCCAGCCAAAGGGCCGCAATAAACCAACTCGATGTGATTTTTTGCTAAGGCATTGCCGATGGCACGAGCGGTCTTTGCCAACTTTTTCTCATTTTCTAAATGGGTGCCGCAACATACAGTTACTCTCAAAAACAACAGCTCCTTCTTCACTACATCTGCTATTTTACACAATCCCTTAAAAAAGTAAACACTACATATTGTGCGTCATTTTGATAAAAATCGATCTATTCACTATATATTGTATATAGCCGTTTACATCTTTTCGCTTTTCCTTAATCGTTACAAATCTTGAAAATAGCAGACAAGAAAAAACAGAATCAGCTTCCATCGATTGCCTCATCCCTCTTTCATCCCACATAAAAAAACACGATGCAGCTAGGCTCGTGTTTTTTTATCCATCACTTTTTTTCTCTTGTCCAAGCAAAATTTAGCAAAAATCTGTATAAAAAAATTATTTTTCGTCGGTGGCTGCTTTCAGCTTTTTCAAATCCTCTTGCTCGACAAAAAAGGTCACTTCTCCTGTTTCTAAATCGACGGATGCTTTGACTTCAACCCCTCGTGGGAAAAACTTGCTGGCATCAGTCTCGATTTTCAAACGCATCGTTCCGTCTTTCAATCCAGCACCATAGGTCATCGTACGAAAGCTCTTTTTCATTCCTGCTCGCTCCTTTTTTAATAGCTCATCGACACTGCACCCATAAAGGGTACTCAGTTTCAATAAATTCAAACTGTCTGGTACCGTCTTGCCGGTTTCCCAATTTGAGATCGATGTACGGGTCACTAAAATTTTTGTCGCTACTTCTTCTTGGCTCATTTGCTGTGTGACTCGATGGTTCTTTAATGCTTCCCCAATCGTCATCTTGGCCTCCTTCTTCTACCTTAACGCAGACCTGCTGTGGTTTCTGCTCAAATCCATTGATATCATGGCGTTGTCAAACAGTTTTGACAGGATTTTCTTAAACGAACTCTCCGTGATAGCGGTTTTCTTTCTATCATAGATGAAAAAAGAACAAATGACTAGAAAATGATTTTTTTATTTCGACTATATTACGACAAAAAAAGTAGCACGAATAAATCGTACTACTTGAGAAAACATGACCTGTTGTTAACGGTGGATCGTCACTTCTTTTTTGACTTCCACGGTGATGCGGCCATTTTTGATGACCACTAAACGTTCAGGAATATCGATCAGCACATCGGCTTTTCTCTGGGTATCTAAAAGAATCAAATCTGCGCGGTTGCCAACAGCGATCCCATAGTCTTTGATATTTAATGCTTTGGCGGTATTGGTCGTAATCATTGGCAAGACTGTCGGCAGGTCATCGGCGCCGCCTAAATGCGCCACTGGCACAGTCAACATAGCGATTTGAATCAAATCACCGTTGCCATAGGGCGTAAAGGCGTTACGAATATTGTTGCTGCCTAAGCAAATATTCACACCGGCATCACGTAATTTGCGAATCGGCGTAACGGCACGACGAACGTTGTAGGCATCATTTCTAGCACCTAAGTGTAAGTCGGTCGCAGGCAACGGCATCACATTGATTTGGGCTTTGACCATCAAATCGATAACTTCTGCCAGCTGATCCGGTTCCATAGCGTGCAGCGCAGTCAAATGTCCTACAGATACCCGACCTTGGTAGCCTTCTGCGATGGTTTTTTCACACAGGTAGACGATCGATGTATCGTCTGCTTCGTCAGCAAAATCCTGATGCAAGTCAATGTCTTTGTCAAATTGTTTGGCGATCTCAAAGATCAAGTCGATGTGTTCATTGGCTGGCGCATCATTGTAAGGAATGCCGCCAACGACATCGGCGCCTTTTTCCATCGCTTCAATCATCATTTTATCCGTTCCGGGTGCTTTAAAAATTCCTTCTTGCGGAAAGGCAACGACCTGAATGTCGATCAGGTCTCGGTATTCTTCTTTTAAGCGCATGATGGTGTCAAACCCAGTGAAGCCTTGCGCCGGATCAAATTCGGCATGGGTGCGAACAGCAGTCGTACCATGTACGATCAGCATTTCTAATGCACGTTTCGCTCGATCATAAATATCTTCTTCGGTAAAAGTCGGTTTCAGTTTTGCCGTAACTTGGATCGCTTCTTGTAATGTACCTGAATTATTAGGTTCACGATCGGCAATCAAGGCTTTGTCTAAGTGGATATGGCTTTCGATCAATCCGGGGATCACCACTTTGCCTTTCGCCTCAATCGTTTTTGCTGCTGATTCTTCAATGTTGGGTGCAACTGCGGTGATTTTTCCTCCTGAAATTGCAATGTCTACTAATTCTGCATCGTCTTCAAGACGTGCTTGTTTGATCAATAAATCCATGTTTTCCTCCTATCCATCAGCCAAACACTAAGCCGATGACTAATAATAATACGGCTGCTAAACTCAACCACTTCACGTTTCCTTTGACTACATCCAGAATCGGAATTTGGAAACCAGAAGATAAAGCTTGCATCGTAATGTTGACGAAACTCATTTGACTGCCGAGTCCAACCCCCATCGTTACAAAACCAAGAGCTAACACTGGGAAGCCTAATGAAACGGCAACTGGTAACACTAATGTTAATACGGAGCCGACATAGGCACCTGCGGGAATCCCAATCAAGACACCCGTCAAGATCGCCACGGGAACGACGATCGCTGCGGGGGCATTTTGTGCCGCACCGGCAATAACAGCAAACGTCCCAGTTTCAGCGATCACGTTGATGAAGGCTAAAAAGATCCCCACTTGGAACAAGCGGGTCAAAATATACGTGGACCCATCCACCATCGCTTCCACCGATTGATTCATCGAAAAGTCGGTACAAACAAAAATCAACGCCAACGTGACCACCATATAAACTAGCGGCGTAAAGAGGACAAAGCCGATCAGGTCATTGATCAACGGGCCAAAGATGACCGCAAAAAGCAAGAAGATCGCAGGCAGTGTCGTTTTGAATAACTCGCCATTGCTTTTGTTTTCGTACTCTTGGTTGGCTGATTCTTTGAAGCCCAGATGACGACGCTTGGTCCCGAAGAATGCCAATAAAATCGCCAAACCAACGAATAACAACCAAAATGGGCGCATTTGATCGACATAAGAAGCGACACTAAAGCCGCCCAGTTCAGACACGATACTAGATTCCAAAGAGGCAGGAGAGGTCGTAAAGGAGACAGCTGCCGCTAACGACATCGCTGCGATCAATTCGGGTACCACCCCAACCGCCGCAAATGCTAATGGTGCGATCACCATTGCACTCCCGCCGCCGATCCCAGACATATAAGTCGCTGCTGCCAATAAGATGACAATAAAACCAGCCACATATTCCACTTTTCCTTTGGTCCCTCTTTTGGCTAAGGTTAAGGCTGCCGTATAACTACCGGCTTTGAAGACCGCCATCGCTACAGCGGAATTGATGATTGGCACCGTAATACTTAACATCGTCGGAATAGCTTCCAACAGTTGCGAATTGGCTTCAGCTAAACTGATCCCGCCAATAATCATCGCCAATATCCCAGCAATCAAGCCAGCAATGATCATATCTACTTTTTTAAAGAGTAAAACCAGTACTAACACTAACGGAATCAGTACTAAAAATGCTTTGACTCCAGTTGGTGCAACGATCTCATTGATCGCTTCTGCCGCAAACACTGTTCTTTCTGAAAAGATAAAAAGAATGAGAGCCATAAACAGTGAGACGAACGTTCCCTTTTTTTTCATCACATTTCTCCTAACTTATATGAATCTTCATATAATAAATGTTGTGTTGCTATGGGGTGTTGCTGATTGATTTTTCCGCTGATTTTTCTCTGGTGTTTCCCACCTTCTTTCCTCGAAGAAAGGAACCAAGCAAAAGACGCCTGCTTTTTCGACCTTTTTCGCCACTTTTTCTTTCTCTATTATAATTCTTGTTGTTAACGCTTTCTTTGGACATTATTCTAAAATAAATCTTCGTTTTTTATCCAATTGGCTAAACGCGCAGAAAAAAGCGCGGCCTGTGGAGAAAAGAGCCTTCATTTGATCCTCTGGCCTTTTCTCGGAGCCCCGCTTTTTTGATGTATCTTCTGCCTATGATCGTTTTTCCCCTCGGTTTGTCCAGCGTTTCAGTTTATAAAAAAGCATCAGTTGCTTGCGCGCTCGCTTGATCCGCTGGTAGCGCTTGGGCTGCTTCTTGTAAAATGCTTGATGGTAGTTTTCCGCTGGCCAAAAGGGTGCAGCCATGCGGATCTCGGTCACGATGGGTTGCTGATAATAACCAGATTGTGCTAATTCCTTATTGGCTCGTTGCGCAAGCACTTCTTGCTCAGCAGTCGTATAGAAAATGATTGGACGATAAAAATTGCCGCGATCTTGAAATTGTCCGAAAGCATCTGTCGGGTCTGTCACTTGCCAATACAACTGTAACAAGTCCTGATAGGTGATGATTTTGGGATCAAAAATGATCTCTACTGCTTCGACATGCCCTGTTGTTCCACTTAGTACTTGATCATACGTCGGATTCGGGACTGTTCCCCCAGTATACCCCGACAAAACGGAAAGAATGCCCGGCTGGTCTTCAAAAGGCTCTACCATACACCAAAAGCAGCCGCCAGCAAAAATAGCCACTTCTTGTGCTTTTCCACCTGTTTCGGTCGGCTCCACGGAAACTTCTGCTGGTTGGACTTTGCTTGTTTCTTCATTCATTGCCTTTTTCGGTGCTGGCTGGCTGATTGTTTGATAAAACTCGGCGACATTCGGGGTCAGATTGTTTCTCAGTGCCAAAGGACGCAACGACGCTTCTAGTTTTTCCAAAACCCGCCTGGTCTGTTGGTCTTCAAGACTATTTGACGATTCCTTTTCGTGTTTGCCTGCTTTTTGTTTGGTCGCCAGCTGGGTTTCCAAGGTATTTTTCGCTTGCACCAGTTGTTCTCGTTCCCACTGTCTCGTGCCAGGATGCAAGATCAAATTATAGATTTCTGACAGCCACGCCATCGTTGTTTGCTTCATCACCATTGCCCCTTTGCCTCATGAAGGAGCGGCTCTCGCTCCTTGTTTGGTTGCACTGTACCATAGTTTCGCCGATTCGCCCAATTTGATGCCCAAAAAACGTTCGAGAGAAATCCTCGAACGTTTTTGGCTTTTGTATGGATTAGTTCTTATGCATCCTCTGAGGAATCAGCTCAGTATCGTTGGTGTGTACGCAACTGGGCATTCTTTTTTTTAGAAACATTGAAGCGGAATGAGATAGGATTGCCAATTTCAAAGAGTGATCAAGAACCACTCAATGCAAATGAACGTTGCCTTTGTTGGTAAATACGCAATTTTTCTACAATCCGTTTAAATAGTCATCGGTTTTCATCACCGTAGAGAAGGTTTCCAAGGCCGATAAAAACGCTCGTTGAACAGCTTCTGCAGGAATTGCGTGTGCTTCAAATGTTAATGTTTTCGTTGCCGTGGCATCAGAAATCAGTATGGGCTGATAACCGAGCTCTTTACTAGCTCTTGTGGTTGAGTCGATGCACATATGCGTCATCATCCCAGTGATGATGACTTGTTGAACACCTAAAGAGTCTAACGTCTCTTTTAAATTTGTTTCAATGAACGAGTTAGGAAAGTGCTTTTCGATAATAATAGAAGAATGCGTTGTTTTTAAATGTTCATGCAGCAGTACGCCTTTGGTCCCTCGTTCAAAAAAATCAGCCGCTTCTTGATCGTTGATGTGTTGGATATAGATGATCGGGAGTTGCTTTTCGATAAAAGACGCTTCTAGTTTATTTATGTTCGCAAGCGCCTGTTCAGGGGAATGAAGGGCCATTCTTCCTTCTTTAAAATAGTCATTTTGGACATCAATAATTACTAAAGCTTTTTTCATAGAATCACCATTTCTTTTCTTATTTGTTATAATCCAGTATAAATACACATGACCGTACAACAAAGCGTCTCTTGAAAAAGATAAAGTCAATTTACTTTCATTATGAAAGGAGGAACCCTTATGGACATCATTGATGAACAAATCCTAGCTATCCTGAAACAAAACAGCAAATTATCGAACAAAGAAATCGGCGAAATGGTCCACCTGACGGGACAAGGCGTGGGCAATCGGATCTTGAAATTGCAAGATGAGGGAATCATTCAGCGATTTAGTATTGTAGTAAACTACCCAAGTACGCAATATATCCGATTTTTTATGGATTCAAATCGCTTTACAGCTTTTGAAGCCTTCGTGAATCAATACAAAGAAATTGAGGTCTTTCATAAAGTTTCAGGTCAAGCTTGTTATCTCTTGGTCAGTCATTTTACAGATGTAACCTTCCCTTTGTTTATAGAGAGTCTCTCAAAATGGGGCAGGTATAGTGTAGAAACCTTTGTGGCTGACAAACTCAATCATGGGGATGATTGATGTTAGACGCTGTGGGCTAGTCCTACATCCATTAGATTCCTTGATATATTCATCAAAGTCTTGATCGTCGAAATTTTCGCAATGATGCCCAGCAGCAGCGTGCCGAATTCAAACATCGCCAAGCATAAAGTATTAAGACTGCTAGTGCAAACACAAAAGCGCCCCCATTGCCTTGTTTATAAAAGTATCGTTCAGGATCACGGGAATAGAGCTAGTATCTTAAAGATTGCAATGGAGTATAATGTTACGAGACAAAGCGTTTATAGAATAAAAGAAAACAGCATGGTCAACATCGATTAGATGATCATGCTGTTTTTATCTACTTACTTTTTGAAATACTGTTCTAACTTTTATCAATAACTCATCAACCAAGTGCTCATGCGCTTTTTCCAAAAAAACACATGCTCTGGCTTCATAATCAATTGTCGTTAATTGATCCAACAATACTTTTCCTGTTGTCTTCATTCCATAATCTGGATTAATACTTACATATAACGGATAATTTCTACTTGTACTAGAAATTGGAGCAACGGTGGCAACGTTACTATAATTTGCAATCATGTCATGACTTAAAACAATATAGGGTCTTTTTCCCGTTTGTTCATGTCCAGAACGAGGAGCTGTATCCAATAACAAAATATCACCTTGTCTAGGTTTTCTTACCATTTTTCATTCCCTACTGCTTCACCTAAATGTTGAATTTCCACATGATTTTTCTCAGCAGTGTAATTCTCAAATAACTCTTCAATCGTTAACTCGTTTTCTAAATTTGCTGCTTCGATGATTAGCCGTTTATGCCCGTTTACTTCTTCTTGTATTATCTTCACTTTGTCATCTGTATGAATGCCAAGATACTCCATAATGTACTTTGGCAATCTAAGACCGTTACTATTGCCCCATTTTTTTATAGGTAGCATTTCCATGCGCGACACCTCTTTCTGTATATACATAGTATAACATATATTGCGACAGAGTATATACATAATTATCCTTTTTGGTCGATTCACCTAAATTCATTTAAAAAGAATTGTTCTTACAAGTTTACACTGCTGTGCTAATAAAAATTTGTAGTATACCAAAATGTCAAATTGCAGGACAATGACTGACATAAACGATTTGATTATAACCACGTTGATACACACTTTAGGTATTAACAATATTTGGATGCAAGTAAGTAGTAAACAACAGGGATTGCTGTCCCTCCCCTACTTATTCCTTCATGTGTTCTATATTCGATAGCATAGCTAGTTCGAAAAAATAGTTAACTTTCCCACTAATCAGGGAGCCAACAATTTCTTCAATAGGAATACCTGCAAAACCGTCACCCATGGCTTTATCAGAAAATACTGGGTCGTTTACTTTATCCGAATTTATCACTTACATGTACACCTAATTTAAATTTTTCTCTATTTAAAAAAAAGAGAAAACAATAACTCCCACTATAGACTATTTTTTTCACGGTAATACCTCAAGTGGGGGTTACCATCCATATTTCGGAAAATAGAAGTAGAGGTAATTAAATTTCAAATTTATTAGGTTTTCTTTATCTATTCGAGTGGATATCACGGGTAGTTTTTTATTTTCCCTGTGATATAATAACCTTGCGAAACGATAGAAAGTTTATAGCACTACAGCACAAAGGCGCTCCCTAACCGCGACGAAAGGGAGCGCCTTGTTTATGCTAGTTGCGACTGCTAGCATGTGAGTTGGATAGCAACTTGCTTAGTTATCGTCTTTGTCTTTCTCATCCAACCAGTGAGAAAATAGTTCGATGACTATACCAACAACAATTGGTGCGACAACCAACGATAGATAAATCATATACACTATACCCTCCACAGGGGGAGTAGAAAGTATTCATGTTACGGAAATTACACACAGTTATTTTTCAAAGACATTAAGTGATGTTCACGTTTCTTCCTTTTGCAACGTCATGATGACTGGACCTTCTTTGGTGATGGCGATCGAATGTTCATATTGGGCACAATAGCTCCCGTCAATCGTGCGTGCTGTCCAGCCGTTTGGGTCCATCTTCATGCGCCAAGTGCCGGTCGTGATCATCGGTTCGATGGTGATCGTCATGCCCTCTTTCAAACGAATTCCTTTACCAGGTAACCCGAAATGAGGAAAGAATGGTTCTTCATGAATGGTTGGGCCAATGCCGTGAGCAATAAAGTCCCGCACGACACCATATCCTTTTTCTTCAGCGAAGCTTTGTATCGCATAACCAATATCGCCGACTCGGTTGCCAACCTGTGCTTGCTCGATGCCTCTCATCAAGGCTTCTTTCGTTACTTCCATCAGTGCTTGATGTTCTGGCGAAATCTCTCCTACAGCATATGTCCAACAGCTGTCAGAGATTGCTCCTTTGTAATCGACACAAAAATCGACTTTGACGACATCGCCTGATTTTAAAACATATTCTGAAGGGAAACCATGACAAATCTCTTCATTGACACTGATACACGTCGCAAATTCATACCCTTCAAACCCGATTTGCGCGGCTGTTGCCCCTGCAGCTTCTATCTGTTGATGGACAAAGGCGTTGATTTGGTTCGTGGTGATACCGGGAACGATTTTTTCCCGTAGCTGCTCGTGAATACTTGCCAAGATACGACCAGAAGTTTTCATTTGTTCGATCTCTCGTGGGGATTTTAATGTGATCAATAGATGATCTCCTTTCCTTAAATAGCCATTACCATGTTTCTTTTAATAATACACCTCATCTAGAAATAAGCCATGAGAAGGCACTGTTTCACCAGCTGCTTGTCGTACTTTATCGGCTAACACTTGATCGATCACTTCTGGCGGTAGCGTGCCATCGCCAATGGCAATCAGTGTGCCTGTCAAGATTCGGACCATTTTATGCAAAAAGCCGTTGCCTTTGAAGGTAAACCGCAATAGGTCGCCTTCTGGTGTGATAGTGATTTCATCGATTGTGCGCACCGTTGATTTTTTTGATTTTTTCAACGCAGAAAAGCCAATAAAATCATGGGTGCCGATCAACTTCTCAGCCGCTTGCTGCATTTTTTCCAAATCAAGGGGCTGCGGGCAATGAAAACTGGTATTGCGAGCAAAGACCGATGGGATCGCGTTGTTCCAAACATAATAGCTGTATTGCTTGCCTTTAGCGTGATAGCGTGCATGGAATCGTTCAGGCACTTCTTCAATCTTGTTGACAACGATGTCTTGCGGCAAATAGCGGTTAAAGAACTGCTGCATCTCTGGCAAACTCATTTGATGGGTCGTCTTGAAATTTGCCACTTGTCCTCGAGCATGCGTGCCCGCATCGGTTCTACCAGAACCCACGATCTCAATTTCTTCTCCCGTCAATAATTTGATGACCCCTTCAACTTTTTCTTGGATCGTTTTTTCAGAATCTCCTAGTCGTTGCCACCCTAAGTAGCGCTTGCCGTCATATTCAATCGTTAATTTGATATTTCGCATGGTTGTTGCTCCTTTTTACCGGTAGTACCGGTGGTTAATTTTTTCTATTATACTGCTTAAGATATTTACTTATGATACGGCGCTCCCGTATTGATTCGATACGCGCGATAAATCTGCTCCAATAAGATCAGTTTCATGAGTTGGTGGGGGTAGGTCATTTTGCCAAAGGAGATTTTGGCATCACTGCGAGTCATGACTTCTTGGCTTAAGCCTAGGGAGCCGCCGATGACGAAGGTCAGTTGGCTTTTTCCTTGGATGCCGAGTTGATCGATTTGTTTGGCGAAGGCTTCGCTGGTGGGATTGGTGCCTTCGATTGCTAAGGCAAAGACATATTCGGTGTCTTTGATTTTGGCTAAAATGCGCTGGCCTTCTTTTTCTTTGATTTGCAGCATTTGGGCTTCACTCAAGGTTTCTGGCGCTTTTTCATCTGGTACTTCGACAAACTCAAGCTTTGCGTATGCCCCCAATCGTTTGGCGTACTCGTTGATTCCTTGAACGAGGTACTTTTCTTTTAGTTTTCCTACTGTGACGATTTTGATTTTCATAGGTTCCTCCTCGTTATCCCCTTATTTTATGAAAATGTGGACAATGCTATCCACAACCTTTTACACACTTTGACTTTCTTTGAAATTCTTCTATCTTATCTATAAAACTGGGACAATTCAATGATTTCTTCATCCACCCAACCAACCCCATCAAGATTGTCCACACACTGTGGATAAAAAAACCTTTGCTCCTCCCCAGATTTCTCTGCTATTTTTATTCAAAAATGAACGGGTCTTGCGAAGAAAATTTCATCGTTTGAAACAGATTCTTACGCAACTTCTTCATATTTTTTTCAAAATCTCTTAGTAGACTAATCTCAGATAGAAGGAATATACTGATTATAACGAATTATTCATTAAGGGGGAAATAGTAATGGCAAGAAAATATGTCACACCAGGTAAGAAAACTTCTCCTGGTTTATTAAAACGATTAGGTATTGGGATTTTAGGCGGTATGGTCGGCGGATTATTGACCTTCGGCGGTCTGTATCTGGCAATGGGTTCATCCTTGACTTCAACACCAGAAACCACGACCAACAGCGGGGTCCAAGATTCTAACGGACAAACCCAAGTATCCAATGTAAAACTTGATGTGACTAGCGATGTCACTGAGGCAGTTGAAAAAGTACAAGATTCGGTGGTTTCCATCATTAATCTACAACAAAGTCAAAGCAACGACTGGAACAGCCTCTTTGGTCAGCAAGGTGGACAAAGTGAAGGCGATAGCCAAAGCGAAGACGACAGCGCCTTAGAAGCTTCTTCTGAAGGGAGTGGTGTCATCTACAAAATCGATGGCGACGATGCCTATGTCGTAACCAACAACCACGTAGTTGAAGGTCAAGATGGTTTGGAAGTTGTCTTAGCAGATGGTACAAAAGTCAAAGCTGAATTGGTAGGTACCGATTCTTACACAGACTTAGCCGTCTTAAAAATCTCTTCTGAAAAAGTTACAACTGCCGCAACATTTGGCGATTCAAGTGCCTTGAAAGTCGGCGAACCAGCAATCGCGATCGGTTCTCCTCTAGGCTCTGACTATGCAAACTCTGTGACACAAGGGATCGTGTCTTCCTTGAATCGTCAAGTAACAAGCCAAAACGAATCTGGTGGTACGATCAGTATCAATGCGATCCAAACGGATGCGGCGATCAACCCAGGGAACTCAGGTGGTCCACTGATCAACGTTGATGGTCAAGTGATTGGGATCAACTCAAGTAAAATCGCCAGCACCTCGGGCTCTGCTTCAGGCGTTAGTGTCGAAGGGATGGGCTTTGCGATCCCAAGTAACGATGTCGTTGAAATCATCAATCAACTAGAAGCAGACGGCAAAGTGGTTCGCCCTGCACTAGGGATCCAAACGATTGATTTAGGTTCAATCACATCACAACAACAAGAACAAATCTTGAAAGTTCCTTCATCTGTAACTTCAGGCGTTGTGATCTACTCAGTCAACAATGCAACACCAGCAGAACAAGCAGGATTGCAACAATATGACGTTATCACGAAAATCGATGATACAGAAGTCAGCACCACAACGGATCTGCAATCTGCGTTGTACAAACACAAAGTCGGTGACACGATCACTGTAACCTTCTATCGTGGCGATGAAGAAAAAACAGCAGAAGTAAAACTTTCCGTTGATACATCGATCAACGAACAATCAACAGACAGCAGCAACTAATCACCAAAACCAATCGAAACAATCAAAAAATGAACTGCCGCAAAAACAGGAAGCGGCAGTTCATTTTTTAGGCTTTACCGACTGGAAAAGCTTCACCTACAACGGCATCTTGAGGCAGCTCAAGGATGCCTTTTTTCATTGGGGCACCTTCTAAATGTAGTTCTTTAGCAGAACAGATCATTCCGAAGCTTTCTACGCCACGAAGTGTCCCCGGCCAAATCATCAAGCCATCCGGCATCATTGCGCCAGGTTTTGCGACAACGACTTTCAATCCTTTACGAATATTGGCAGCGCCACAGACGATTTGCAAGACTTTCCCATCTCCAACTTCTGTTTCCGTGATAGAAAGATGGTCGCTGTCTGGATGTTCTACACAAGATTTCACATAGCCAACGACGATTTTTGGTTCCGTATCTGCAGGCAGTTCTTCGCTGAATCCTGCTTCTTTGATCATGGTGTTCAATTGTTGGATTTGTTCTTTCGTCAACGTCACTTGACCACGGCCTTCGATCGTCATCACTTCTGAGATCGCAAAAAAGTTCCAGCCAACGATCGTACCTTCTTCATTTTTGATTTGGGCAACATTGCCTTTTCGTTCGACGGTTTGTTCTAATCCTTTATCATCTGCTGTGATGGCAAGCAGTGTATCACTGACATATTCTTTGTTATAAGCAAAAATCACGTTTTTTCCTCCTTAGGTACTTACACATTCCGCCCATAATCTTATCAAATTTTTCGGCATCCGTCATGGAATTTCTTTGTTTTCCTTGAAATTCTAGTTATTTTCAAAGACAAAAAAGCCTGAAAACCAGCTACTGCTCATTTGCTAAAGACAATGCTTCACTAGCGAGCAAAACCGCTGGTTCTCAGGAACTTCCTTTTGTCACTTGTTACTACCATGCAAACTATGGAAAAGAACACGGCAACGACAAGCTTATTTTTTCCAAAATGACCTTACGCTTTGGTTTCTTCGGGTGATACGATCAGCACGTCGCACCGGGCTTCACGGATAACGAAGCTGGCGACACTCCCCATCATGAAGCGTTCCACGGCGTTCAGCCCGGATTGCCCCACCATGATCAAATCGATGTCGTATTGATCCGGTAATTGGGTGGCAAGGGCGTCTTTGATGGAGCCGTAAGCGACGATGCCTTCTACTAGATCAAAATCCACTGATTTTGCGTAGGCTTTGCAGTCGTCGATCAGATTTTTCGCCGTATCTTTTTCTTGTTCTAAGATGGAACTATCCAAAGGTGCATAGCCCATCATGGTCGGCACTTGCTGATCGATGATCGTTGCAGCATAGACCTTCCCTTGATTTCGACGAGCGACTTCCACTGCTTTTTTGAAGGCTGACATCGCTTGTTCTGAACCATCGATCCCTACTAAAATGTTTTGATATCTTTGTGCTTCCATCTTTTTCCCCTCCTATGCTGATTGTACGCTGGTTAAAAAGGCTTCGATCTCTTCTTTGGTTTTGCGATCCTTGTTGACTAACCGTCCCAGCTCCTTGCCGTCTTCGATAACGACGAGGCTAGGAATACCAAAAATGTTCCATTCAACCGCTACATCCATGTATTCATCACGGTCGACTTCGATAAACTGAAGCGCTGGAAAATCCGCTTCGATCTCAGGCAATTGCGGTTTGATATATCGACAATCGCCACACCAATCGGCGGTGAAAAAGAAGACATTTTTGCCTTTCTCCACATATGTTGCTAACTCTGCTAAATCTTTTGGAATAATCAAATACTCACCACTTTCTTTTCTTTAAGTATACACCTTTCTTTCAGGGACTACCAACTGACATGCTGGTCTCAGAACCCCTGCAGAAAAAAAGAGACAACGGATTGCTGTCTCTTTGCTTTCGTTCGTTCTAGCTTATTGTCCAGCCAAAATCGTATCAACAGTGGAACGATCCAAACCTTTCAAGACTTGAATCACCATTTCCCGTGCCGCTTCAAAATCAGCGATACTGAATAAGGTTTGGTGAGTATGGATGTACCGTCCAGGAACACCGATGACAGAACTTGGGATCCCTTCATTTGCCATGTGTGCTGCACCAGCATCGGTACCACCTTTTGAAACAAAGTATTGGTAAGGAATGTTGTTGCTTTCTGCTGTATCCAACAAGAATTCTTTCATCCGTGGCAACATGATCATGCCTGGATCATAGATTCGCATCAAAGTCCCGGCTCCTAGATGACCAAAGGTGCCATTTTTCGTGACTGTGTCATCCGCTGGCGAGCAATCTACTGCAAAGAACAAGTCTGGTTTGAATTTCGTCACAGACGGACGAGAACCCCGTAAGCCGACTTCTTCCTGAACGTTGGCACCAGCAATCAACGTATGGCCTAATGTTTCCTCTTTCAAGGCTTCAAGTGCTTCTAATACGACAGCACAGCCGTAACGGTTGTCCCAAGCTTTCGAGATGATGTTTTTCCCATTGGCTGTTTTGATGGTTTCCACTTGTGGGACGATCGTATCGCCAGGACGTACGCCAAAGCTTTCTGCTTCTTCTTTTGATTCAAACCCAGCATCAAACAAAATATCTGTCACTTCGACATTTTTTTGACCGCTGCTTCCTCGCAACAAATGTGGCGGTACTGAAGAAGAAACGCATGGGTAATCGCCCTTCGCTGTTTTCAATGTAAACCGTTGAGCAGAAACTACATAAGGGTTCCATCCACCTAAAGGAGTGACTTTGAATAAGCCGCGATCGGTGATCGTCGTCAATAAGAAACCAACTTCGTCCATGTGAGCAGCTAACATCACTCGTGGTGCATCTGCTTCTTGGTGGTGACGCAAACCGAAGATGCCGCCTAAGCCATCTTGTTGAATTTCATCTACCAATGGAGTCATCGCTTCACGCATATACGCTCGCACGTCGTGTTCAAACCCGCTGGTTCCTTGTAACTCCGTTAGTTCTTTGATACGTTGAAATGTTTTTTCTTCCATGATCATTCGAGAAACACGTATCAGTTGTTTGCTGCCCCAAAGAAACAAAGCTGCTTTTTTTGAAAAAGCAACGCTTGCTGTTGCTGTGTTTTCCAGCAATTTTCGGGTGAAACAACGGATGTGCTCTCTTCCTCCTTATTCCTACTGATATTCTTTATTATAGCGCAAATTTCTATTGTTGGTTATTTTTCTTATAGAATATTTCTAAACTATGGTAAACTATTGTTAAGAGAACCTGTGCTTTCACCGAGATCAAAACATTCGGGAAAACTTACTTTAGGAGGGACATTAGATGGAGAATGAGCATCCATTGCATTATTTTAAAAATGGACTGACCATCGGTTTAGGTCTTGGCTTTGCAGGAGGGATTTTTTCAACGATCTGGTTGAAGAAAAGGCAAGCCATGAATGCCGATGATGTCTTAGACAATATAAAAGCGGCGTTTATCAAAGAAGGACCGATCGAAGGTTCTTGGATCAATTTCGAAAAACAACCTTTGCGCAAATTTGCGATCACTTCCCAAGGATATACTGGCGGCATCACCCGCACCGAAGACGGACAGCTTGTCACCTATGAATTTTTGGCAGATGCTCATACCGGCACCGTCTTAGATATCCAACGAGCAATCGTGGAATAATTACTGCATTTACGACCAGCTTCTTAAGAGGCTGGTCTTTTTTCTTTTTAAGCAGTTATCTTACTGAAGTAAGGTCGCAAGGTCCAATACCACGACTTCATCGATGCTGCCGCCTTTTTGCCGATACGCCCATGCCCCACTTTCAAACAAGCAGTACAGCTGCCCTTTTTCTACCACGATCTGTTCAAGGTAATGGGGAAACTTGATGCGCCGCAACGCATGTTTGCGGGTCAGCACCGTTGCATCCTTTGAAAAGACCCATAACTCAGCCGACCCTGGTCCAAAGGAACGTGCCAGCAACAAGTATTCAGTGGTAAAGGCGACACTTTGGACTTTCGTGGTGGTGACCCTTCTCTTACGCGGCTTGATGCAAGGAGATGCTTTGCGACCGCTGTCTGAAAGAACAGGCAGCGGATAATTCGCCACCACGCCACCGTTTTTCAAGGCAAAGGTCCCTGAGACAAGTTCACCGCTATCGGCTGCCAAATAGGAGCTATGAGTGATGCCTGCCAATTCGATGACTTGCTGATAAGCGATCGGCTGACTGGTTGCCAAGGAATCATCTTCCAGCAGTGTCTGCAAAGAAACACACGCCACTCGTCCCATTCCTTTCCCAGTGATGGTTAGCCACAGCACTTGCGTTGCTCGATCAAAGACTAATCCGCCGACATGGGGGCGTTTTGGCAGAACCACCGTTTTCAGATGCCGTCCGCTCGTTCTTTCTATTATATAAAGCTGTGAGTGATGTTCCTGCTGCGAACAGTACGCAGAGAGGAACAAATAGTCCTCCGAAACGGCCAACCCTTGTGGAGTCATTGCCTGACACTGATCCGCATGCTTGTACAGCCTCGTTTCTGCTTTCGCCGTTGCCGTCGTTGCAACTGCGGCAGTAGCTTTTTTTAAACCGGGAACCAAAAGGACTGCTTCCCTTTTTACCCCGGCTGCCAGCCACGCTTTCCGCACGCTGGGATAACGCTTCAGCTGAGCTGCCAGTGCTTGATTGTGGCGCGCATGTCGGTGCTTTTTCAGCCAGTACACCACAAAAAGGCCAACCACAAACACGCCCAAAAGCAGCAAGATCTCTGTTTGTCTCATTGATTGGCCTCCTTGATGAATTCCCTCTTGTCGGCTGATTCATCAGCCGCTTATTGTTTGTCTAGCTGCAATAATGCTTAGACTACTTGTACTTCGACATCAATGTTGCCACGAGTTGCCCGAGAATACGGACAAAAATCATGGGCTTCTTCTGCGATTTTCTCTGCCTCGGCTTTTTCAACGCCTGGTAACGACACTTCTAAAATCACGCCGATTTGGTAACTGCCGTCCTCGTGCTGATACAAAGACACTCTTGCTTTAACTTCGGATTCGGATTCGATGTTATGCTCTTTCAGCATATGCTGTACGGCACCGTTGAAACAAGAAGCATAGCCAGCGGCAAATAATTGTTCTGGGTTTGTGCCCTCACTGTGAAGACCCGGTTTGTCGATTTTCAGGTGAAAACTGCCATTTGGTGCTTCGACCTCTCCGACACGTCCGCCTCGATTGATCATCGCTGTTTCATATTGCTTTTTCATTGAACCTCTTCCTTTCTTTTTTTGACCTACTTCAAGTGTAACGACAATTTCCCGATATGACAAAAGGATTGCTTATGCTTCCTTAAAAACAAAAAAGGCAAACCCAGAAAATCTGGATTTGCCTGTCTATTCGAGGTAATTACTACCCGAAATAAATGAATGGAAACAATTGCTGAATGGACTAGCCGTTTGAACGTCCTAAGAAGAATGAAACAACAGCAACTACAATAACCGCACCAATAATTGATGGGACGATTGCCATTCCAGCAAGTGATGGACCCCAAGAACCTAAGATTGCTTGTCCAATAGCTGAACCTACTAAACCTGCAACGATGTTGGCGATCCAACCCATTGATCCACCTTTATTTGTGATAGCTCCGGCGATCAAACCGATAATAGCTCCTACGATTAATACCCATAACCAATGCATATTTTTCTCCTTCTTTCTTTTAAGTAGTTATTACACATATTATGTTACGCTTAATCCCCGTTTTAGACAAAAGATTTGCACTCAATTTGCAAAAAAAAATTTCAAACCTTGTTATATTAACGTTTACCAGTACTTCTTAATTATCGTTGTAAGAGCTTTAATTCGTTTTTTTTAATATTCGTGCATTTTTTGAAATCGCTTTATTTTTTATTTTGCATCTTCTTCGCTAAACTGAGGGAGAGCCACTCTCATTTTGTCAGATAATTGGCACTTTTTACTCCTCAGTGCGTTTTAGGACAGCTATCTTTTCAGCACTTCAGCTATTTTTCATTAGGGGACGTTTCGATCGTTGCCGATTGGAAATATCTTCGCAGATTCCCATGTTTGCTTCCAGAGCTCCTAGCGAAGGCGGTACTTATTTGAAAATGACGGGAAAATACACAGAAAAAAACGGTGTGACTGTAGAAGTTCCTGATTTGCCTTACGCGGATTTATTGAGGATTCTAGTCAGTGCCGACTGCAGCTATGCGCTTACAAAAAACGATGCCATTTTTTTCTTCATCTATCATCGCCATCACCATGCTGCCGATTGCCCGACCAATCATTATGACACTGGGGATCTTCTCCTTCCAGTGGCGGTGGAAGGATTATATCTAGCCCTTGATCCTCTTGAATGATCCGAAAAAATACACCTTGCAATTGGCGAACCGCAGCTTGGTGGGCGCTGAAAATATCAATCGGAAAATTTTGATTGCTGCCTCGGTAATTTACATCTTGCCTTTGCTGCTGGTCTTTCTCGCCTTTCAGCGCTGGACTCTCGACAGCAATTTGGACAGCGGGTTAAAATAAAAAAATGCCAACTGCTTCGTCGCACCATTCTCCTTTTACGGATGAACGGTGCCACAGAGCAGCGACGCTTTTTATTTTGAAAAGTCTTTCCGTGACAAGTAAATGGCGGTTAATATCCCAACTAAAATAGCCAAACCAAAGACAATGATCGTGCCGATGGCATTGTCTTTTCCTGGCAGGCCCCCGGTGTTGATTCCCCATAGCCCCGCGATTAAGGACGGCACAGCCACCACCAATGCCGCAGAATCTAAGTATTTCATCAGATGGTTTAGATTGTTGTCCATCATATCGGAGAACAAGCCACCAATGGTTTCTAACAAGTCGCGATAGATAGTGACCATTTTCATGGCAAACTTCTGTCGTAGCTTAATGTCATAAACGAGTGCTTCATTATCCAAACGATCCAAAAATTCTTTGCGATCCATCAAACGATCGACAGTATGGTTCTGATCCCGTAAGGTGTGATCCAGATAGACCATGTCTCGTTCGGTATCGGCTAAATTAAACAATTCGTTGTTTTCCGTCGTTTTACGAGCTGCTTCATCTAGTGCATCGATCTGTTTCTTCATTTCCTGCAGACCTTTGATGTAATGGGTGTAGATCATCAGCGTCGAGTAGGCAACAATATCTTCATACCGTTGAATATCTTGCTCATGCTTTTCAATCAGGCGTTTAATCAGTGTAGATTGATGAGAGACATAAGTGATTAAAAGATCTTTGGTATAAATAAACGTCACCGGTTCTAAACGATCTTCGATGCGGTCTTGTGTCACTTCTGACAAATCGATCAAGGTATAAAGAATCGGATGATTTAACTTAGTGTTACGTAAGTATTCCAAACGTGAGACTTCTTCCGGTTCGTTGGCGCCAATAAAAATATCTTCGGGCAGTTGATACTTATCTAACAAGTGGCGTTGTTCCTCTGGATCTGTCCCAGAAACCACCAGCCAATTGTAGTCTTCCCCCGAGGATTCCCTTATTTTTCGGTCGTCCATTTTGTAATACTGAAACATGGTGACTCGCTCCTTTTCTAATTCTCTCTTAATTTAACTATCTAACGCTTCTCGCTTTTTGTCAAAGTAAATGGCTTTTCTTTTTGGAGCTTTTTTCAATTTGAACTAAGTGCATTTTATTAGACGAACCTTTCGATTCATGAGAAACTTTTTATGGGCCCAATAAAAAATTTTAGGAGGAATAGTATGTTTCGTCATCAAAAAGAACTACAGTTTGAAGCTAAACCAGAAAAACCAAATCCGTTAGTTGCGAAATACCTTCAAGAATTAATCGGTGGACAATATGGAGAGATGAGTGTTGCCATGCAATACTTATTCCAAGGATGGAGCTGCCGTGGGGAAGAAAAATACAAAGATATGTTGATGGATATCGCTACTGAAGAGCTTGGACACGTTGAAATGTTAGCAACGATGGTTGCACGTCTGCTGGAAGGTGCACCTGTGGAAGATCAGGAAGCTGCCATGAAAAAAGACCCAACGATCGGTGCGATCATTTCCGGAATGAACCCGCAACATGCCATCGTTGCCGGCTTAGGACCACGTCCTGCTGATAGCGTCGGCAATCCATGGTCAGGTGCGTATATCATTGCTAGTGGCAACTTGCTTGCTGATTTCCGTGCCAACTTAAATGCAGAATCACAAGGTCGTCTGCAAGTAGCACGCATCTATGAAATGATCGATGACCGTGGGGTCAAAGACTTACTTTCGGTCTTATTAGCGCGTGATAGCTACCACCAAAATCTTTGGGCAGCTGCCGTGAAAGAATTGGAAGAAAATGAAGGCTCGATTTTAGTGCCGACTACCTTTGACCGCAAAAACGAACGCTTAGATATCGCTTATGATTTCTATAACTTCTCAGAAGGCGACCAAAGTAAAGAAGGCTCTTGGGCGAAAGGCAAAGCCCTTGATGGTGAAGGCGAATACCAATGGCTAGACGAACCAAAGATCGAAGGAAAAGCGCCAAAACTCGATCAAGTCACACCAAAAATGTATGGCACACCGCCTGAAAAATAATTTAATCAAAAAGAGCAATTGTTTCTGAAACAGAAACCGTTGCTCTTTTTTCTTTGTTTGAGCAAGTTGGTTACGTTCCTGGCAAAAAAGCGTTAGAGTAGAATGTAAAGAAAAGGAGGAATCATTTTATGAAAGCACCTTTACTGACATTAAACGACGGCAATTTACGCCCCGCCGTGGGCATCGGTACCTATCAGATCCGCGGTGGCGAAGGGTTGAGCCAGCTGCAAGCAGCGATCGCTGACGGGTATCGATTGATCGATTCTTCAACCAATTATGACAATGAAGGCATTGTCGGCAAAGCGATCCGTCGCTCTGGTATCCCACGTTCAGAATTTTATATCACCTCAAAATTACCGGGAAAATACCATGGCTATGATGATGCCTTAACCAGCATTCAAGAATCCCTTGCTCGCATGGGACTCGACTACTTCGATGCCTTTTTGATCCACTGGCCATTACCAAAACGCGGCAAATATGTCGAAGCTTGGCAAGCCTTAGTGACCGCCCAGAAATTAGGTTTGATCCGTTCCATCGGCGTTTCCAATTTCGAGCCAGAACATTTGGATGCCATCATTGAAGCAACTGGTGTGACCCCTGCGCTAAATCAAATTGAGATCCATCCTTACTGGGTCCAAGAACGAATGGTTACAGAGAACAAAAAACGCGGCATCGTAACGGAAGCTTGGAGCCCATTAGGCCGCGGCAGCGATGCCCTGAAAGAGCCACTGATCACTGAATTAGCTGAGAAATACCAAAAATCAGCTGGTCAAATCATCTTGCGCTGGCATGTGGAACGTGGCATTTTGCCCCTACCTAAATCAAGAAACCTCGCCCATCAACGAGAAAATCTTGCGATCTTCGACTTTGAACTGACTGAAGATGAAATCAATCAAATCAATCAGTTAAACAAAGCAGACGGCCGCATCGATGGTCAAGACCCAAATGAGTATGAAGAATTTGAATAAACAATTTCAACTGGAAAAAACACCATAGCTATCTCTTGGTAGACAAAACCTCTCAAAAATCAGCGACCAGCTGCTTTTGAGAGGTTTTTTATGTAACCAAGGCTCCAGTGGTTAGCTTTGCCTGGATCAAAGTCGTAAGATCAAAATATTCTTTTTGGCAGAAATTTCCTTGCTAGCAGTTCGATTTTCTTAAAGGCGACAAGCCTCAGCTAGGCGTTCATCACAGCTTTTAATCGAATGTCGGTTTCTTGAAAGAAGGTTGTCCTTCACTGTTTCGACACTTAAAGACAACAACGTTCCCCCCGTTCTCCTTCAGCTTGAAAGGAATTTCCACATGCCCATCAGTGAACATTATCCCCAAAATTCGTGTTTCTTGCGAGGAGGTCTTTTTCGGTAAATGAAGATGGCGAAACTCAGAATGCCACAAAATAGACCGGCACCTCCTAGTAGTTTCACGATAGTCGGCAGCCCTCTCAAGCCCATATCTGCCATTGAAGAAACTGTGCCATTTTCATTAATGCTTCCCCAAAATTGGTATATTTGTTGTTCTAAGTGATTTAATCGCCTATCAAGAGGTTTTCTTTCGTATTCAGGAATTGTGTCATAACGTGGTGTTTTTATGTCTGCCAATATAGCTAAACGTGCTTCTGCAAAAATGTTGGGGTGCTCTGCCAATAGTTTTTGGGCTTTTTTTATCAATTCTCTAGGTGTCCCATCAGCAACCTTTACGCGGAAAAGAGAATAACTAGAAGGATTTCTTTCCAATCGAATCCCATCTATTGCTGTAATTGTTTCATCAATCTTATTTTCAATCAGTTTTTTACTAAGGTAAGTCTCTGGAAACGTTTCAGCATTCAAAAAAGATGTTTCTTCATGCAATTGAAAGCTCAACACATTGTTTTGGTACCTTCTCAAAAACAATCCAGGAACAAAACCAACTCGCACCATTTCAGGTTTTAACTCAAAGGAGCGGTTGACAGGTTCTTCCTCACTAGGCAATAAGTCTGATGTGGCTAAATCTATCTCTTGGATCTTTCCATCAGCGATAAATCCATAGGATTCTGAGATTGACTTCTGTATAATCCTTTCAAGCTCTTCATAAGAAGTTCCCTTCAAACGAATTGTTGCAAAATCATTTTTATCTGGACCGGATAGAAGTTCACCACCAAAATATGAAAGTTCATAAAGCAATTTGTCTAAAACCGTTTCATGGTTTGACCCGAATTCTTGATTAAAGCGCTTCCTATCCAGTTGAAACTGGATCCGATTGTTAATGAAGGTCACTTCTTCATCGAAATACTCTTCCGTCGTTACATCAGCGATAGTCGGCGATGGTGGTTCGGGATTTTCGGATAACCAAAATGACTGTTCTATGGGATAGTAAGTCCTTTTGTTACTGCTATCGACGGCGACCAATTCAAATCGGCTTTTTTGTTGATTTTCAGAAATAAAAAGTCGTGCTTCGCCAAATTTCCGCTCTGTGACCTTTGGCTCCCCCATCGCTCTTTGATACAAATGCCGATCGTATTCGCCATTCACATTGACATAGACTTCTTTCAGCATTTCCCCCTCACTTGGTGTTACCGCATAAATCAATTCAAAGAAGGGAATCATTAGTTCTGAATCGGGTAGCTCTGTGACAATTTCCAGCAATGGTTCAGTGAGTGGCTCTGTGGGTTCTGGGGTAATCCTTTCGCTGTTGAGGATGTCGGCTAAGACGCCTTGGGACTGGTCGGTTGGTTCTTCGGCTGCTAATACTTGCCAACTGGACATATGATAGATGGTAAGAGCAAAGAAACACAGACTAAAGATTTTATGGTTGCGAAAGAGGTTTTTAATGCCTTTCTCGTCGTTTGAATTTATTTGCGCAGCGGATTGCATTCACTTTGCTCCTTTCTTCTTTGGAGGTAACAGAATTCTATTAGAATTTAAGAATGACAAACGGGTATCAGTTTCTACCTGATTGCCTATTCCTTTTTCGTTTTTCTGCCCTTTGACAAGCAAAAAGTTCACATATAAATACAATAAAGCCGATAGAACCAAATCCTATCACTAACGCCATGCTAACAGTCACGCCGTGCCAACCTATATCCATTAACGAAGAAACTGTGCCATTCGGGTTGATGATTGCCCGGATAGGGTAGTTTCGTTCTTCAAAATTACTCCTAACACGCCATCGTCGTTTGTATTCGGCTGTGGTAGTATAGCCATAAATATTTTGCCTTCCTCTGATTATTACATACCCTTTTGAAAAGACTTCGGGATAATTCGTCAGTAGTTGCTGCCCTTTCTTCACTAAATTCCTTGGTGTATTTCCTCTTACAGCTATTTGCACATAAGGATAAGAAAGTCGATTTTCTTCTAAACGAATGCCGTCAATCGCTGCAACAGCTTCGTCGATTTTTTCATTTATCAGTTTCTTACTGAGATAAGTTTCAGGAAACGACTCGGGATTTAAAAAAATGGTTTCTTCATGCAGCTTGAAACCTACCACGTTGTCCTGATACCTTCGGAAAAACAAGCCCGGTACCCAACCGATTTTTAACATATGCCGTTTAAACTCAACCGAGCGATCGACAGGTGCTGCTGTTTTGGGTAACTGGTCCACCTCAGCTAAAGTCATCTCTTCAATTTCTCCATCGGTAACAATACCAGAAGTAAATGTTTCTAAATCATAAATAAATCTATTAAGCTCTCTATAAGGAGTTTGCTTTAACTGAATCGTTACTCTCTCATTCTTGTCTGGTCCAGCAATCAACTCCATGTCATAGTAAGAAAGTTCATCCAACAGCTGATCTAAACTCGTTTCGCCGTTTTGCTCGTTTATTCCTGTAAGTATCTCGTCATTATATTGGAGATGGAGACGATTATGTACAAAAGCTATCTTTCCTTCATAACGATCAAGTATTGATATGTCGGCAATAGTCGGCAACGGCGGTTCGGGATTTTCCGATAACCAAAATGACTGCTCTATGGGATAATAAGTCCTTCTGTTACTGCTATCGACGGCGACTAATTCAAATCGGCTCTCCTGTTCATCGGTAGAAAGAAAGAGACGAGCTTCACCGAATGTTCGCTCTGTAACTTCAGGTTCTCCCGCTTTTTTTTGATACAAGTGCTGATCGTATTCGCCGTTCACATTGACATAGACTTCTTCTAACGTTTGCCCTTCGCTTGGTGTGACCGCATAAATCAATTCTAAAAAAGGAACCATCAATTCTGAATTCGGAAGTTCCGTGACGATTTCCAGCAATGGTTCAGTGAGCGGCTCTGTGGGTTCTGGATTAATTCTTTCGCTGTTGAGGATGGCCGCTAAGGTGCCTTCTATCTGAATTGAATCAGTATCTGAAACTTCGGCTGCTTTTACAGGTAAAACTAAAAAGTGACAGATGGTGAAACAAATTAATAAAATACAAAGAATGATACATAAAGGATTTGCTCTATCAGCCTCTTTCTTACTCATTGCGGCTATGCGTTGATCTGATTGCATTCAATTCACTCCTTACATCTGAGGTTTTCGAAGTTTATGAAAAATGTTCATCAAATGATTATTTTTCACTAGTAAAAAAACTAATTGATAACCATTTGATGAACAACAAATTCATGTTCCTTAAAAAGAACCTTATGCTGCTAAACGTTCAGACTCCACATTGGTCGTCTGAAGATTTTGAGCACTAGTTTCTGAGAGTTCGATTTGCAGCTTTTGAATATTTTCATCAAATAGCTCGTAACGAATTTTTTCAAAAATTTCTGCTAATTGTTGGAAGTTAGAGATGTGGAAGAATTCACCATCTGTTTCTTTTGCAATATTTTCGAGAAAGCGTTGATTTAGATTATTCCCCACCCCTATAGAAAAGATTGTTACATCGTTTTCTTTAGCCTGTTGGATCAATTCTGCCTCTGGGGGACCTGAAATATTATTGTGTCCATCTGTAAGAACAACCATTACTTTTTTTGCGTTTTTTCGTCCATACTGTTCAAATTCTTGGTTACCTTGCGCAATTGCTTGGTTTAATGCAGTACTACCGCCAACTTGCCTAGGAAGCCGTTCAGCTGCAAGTAAAGGATTTAAAAATGAGAAATGTCGATTTACTCTAGAATTAAAGGTAAACAAGCTAATCCGATCGTCACTCGTAAAAGCATCTTCATTTAAAAATAATGCCTGTACTTCATTAGTCATCTGCCTAAAATTATTCGCGCTGATACTGCCAGAATCATCTAATAAAAAGACAGTGTCAATTCCTACATAAGAGGAATCATGTAGAACAACTGTCCCAACATCTCTTTCTTTGATACCCTCTGGAACAGAAAAATTATTGATTCTTGCAGCAATATGCCATGGGTAATGAACTGTGATTCGATAATCATGACCGGGTGGTTGATTGAAGAAACGAAATTCACCCAATGAATTCGTCCATGTTTGTTCTAATAGTTTATTATTCTGATACAAATGAACGCGAGCATTTTCTAATAAGTAACCGGTAGATTCTTGTCTGACTTTCCCTCGAATCAGAACCGTATCCCTGTCCGGATCTACACCACGAGCTTGCTTTAAAGCCGCAAAAGCACTTACTTGATAATAGGTCATTTCAGGAGTATTTGGTCTGGTTTCTGTGACTTTTAAACCAGAGCGTATCGCAGACTGAGTAATAACCCCCTTAACTTGAGCACCAGAAAGACCTGGGTTTTCCGACCATACAAGAGCGGCAAGACCAGTAACATGAGGTGCTGCCATGGAAGTACCGTTCTTATTAACATATAAGTCCTTGCTAACCGATGAAGCACTTTTTATATCATGCCCTGGTGCAACAACATCTACAATTGTTCCATAATTAGAGAAACTAGCCATCCGAATTCTATTATTCACATTAGTCGTTGCTCCGACTGTTATAATTCGTTCTCTTAATGCATGATTTTCTCCAATATTAGAAAAGGATTGCCCATATCTAGCATCAATCGCATTGTTTCCTGCAGCATGAACAATGACAAACTCATAGTTCTCATCAACTAATCGTTGAGTTTTCCTAATGAAAATATTAAAAAGTCCCAATTGCGGAAATTGAAATCCGCTACCACCAAGACTCACGTTTACAACTTGAGCCCCATTTTCGACATTCCATTTTAAACCACTTAATTGAGCATTAGCACTGGTTGATAAAAATTTTTTACCCGTGTTTCTATTTGTAGCTATTCCATCAAACGAATTATAACTAAGAAGATTCTGCCGTGAAATATTAATCACTCCACTGACTCCTAGTTGATTATCTTGAATGGCTCCGATCGTTCCCATAACATGCGTACCATGATCGGCTGTAAATAGTTCCGTATTTGTTTTAGCGTTTGGATCATTTTCAATATTTCCAGCTGGTATCTGTAGGTCCTCATGCTTCCCCCAAACACCATCATCAATAATCCCTACTTTGACATTCTCCCTTTCATGTGTGCCAAATAACGCCCATGCTTCGGGTAAATTAATCGCACGTAGCCCCCATTCACCGTTATTCCACCAAGGATCGTCAGGAAAATATTCCTTATTGCTCAGTGTTTCCACAGGGGTGACTTCGTTGATTGATGCATCATCTAATGTATCAAGATTGCCATCTTCAAAGACTTCTGGGAAATTTTCTATCACATCTTCAATCATTTCAATCAGCTCTTCTGCCGTACTTTCTTTCACTTGAACAGTAAGCTGACCGAGCCAATCAGGTTCGATCAATAAAGTGGCATCAATGGAAGCAAGTGCTTCTTCAATCAGCTCTGGCGTCACATTTTTTCTTTCCTCAACGGTAGCTCCTGTAAGCCATAACTGGAAGCGATTATTCACAAAGGTGCGTTCATCTTCCCAAAAGAACTCCGTACTAATTTCTTCTGGTTTTGGTGAATCTGGAACAGGATGTTCCACCACTTTCACAGGTTGATCAACTTTATAACTTCCTGTCACACCACTACTATCAAAAGCCACGACCTCAATATGATTTTCTCCTTGTATCGGTCGGAAAAAGACTCTCCCTGTGCCCAACTCACCCTTGGGCGTAATACCATTCCCGCCTTTCAGATACAAATAACTATCAAAATTACCGTTGATCTTCACATAGACTTCTATAATCTCATTGCCTATTGTTGGGGTTGCTGTATACTCAATGTCAATGAATGGGACAGTGACTTCTCCTTCTGGAAACGCTGTATGAACAATGATCATGGGTTCTTCGATCTCCTTTGGAATGTCAGGTTCTTTATAGGAAAATTGAAATACTGGATAGCCCTTATCAATGATCCAAGTATCTTCAAAGTCCCACCCATCGAATGTCCCTGACTGTGAAAATTCTTGCGTATCTTTTCCTTGAGGTCTAGCACCACTCGTTTGCTCGCCGCCTGCATTACTTAAATTTTGTGCGATACCAGCTATTTGCTGATCAAAATAATTCGTCCCTGCATATTGTTGCCGTGTGCCAAGATGTTGACCGGCAAAAGCACCTGCACGCTCTTGATTTCTTTCATCCGTATGGATCGTATTCGCTGCATAGCTGTTTTCAATGATCGCTGAATCATAGAATGTACCAACAAAGCCACCTAGTTCGGTTGTTCCAGTCACTGCTCCTCGTGCGTAAGAATTACTTACAGAGGCCGAGTTATACAACGCTCCGACAAAGCCACCTGTATAGCGCACAGCCTCGACAGAACCATAAGCCGCAGACTGGTCAACCGTTGAACGATCGTAAATAACTCCAGCAAAGCCGCCATTGTAGGCCCCTTTGCCGACTACTTTCGCATGCGTCAGTGTTTGCCGCACTTCACTGCCTTCATAAATTGCCCCAAATGCCCCTCCGGCATAGGAGCCTCTTCCCTGTACGCTGCTTTCAGTATCGACAATGTTTTTCGTTACTAATGTGCCATTGCTGTGCGCCTGAGCAGAGTATCCATAAGTAACCCCAGCTATCCCTCCAGCATAGGAATACGCCTCTACCTTGGCACGATTGATTGCATTATCGAATAATGAAGAGTTACGAGCAGCACCGACAAGTCCTCCGGCGTAATTGCTAACGCTATTTGTCAGGACATTGATATGTTCTACCTGATTGTTTTCCAGTCGTGTATTATCTCCAGAATAACCAATCAGCCCGCCGGCATACCCAAGCAGCGCCGTGGCTCTAACTGTATGCCCGTTGCCAATCACCTGATTGTTTTCTAAAACGGCACCATTGTTTGTTACATGCGTCGTTCGCCCTGCAATGACACCAACAGCGGAAGATCCTAGGATATCCCCACCAAGTGCAACGGTCACATTTTTGATTGTCGCTCCATTGACTGAACCAAATAAACCTAAAAAACTACTACCTGTTCGATTTATCCGCAACCCACTGATCGTATGGCCATTACCATTGAACACACCCGTAAAGTTTGGGATCGGTAGCCATCCTTGATTCGCAGTATTTGTATTAGAACGATAGTCGGATAGATCAATGTCCTTAACTAGCTTAAAATTACCGTTTAGTTCCTTACGTATTAAGGTATCTAATTCTTCTGCTGAATGAATCTCTGTATATTCGATACCATCTTCACTATTTTGCTTTTGTTCTGTAGAAGTAACGGCTTCTACCACATTGTCAGCATAACGACCAAATGGAAATAGATTAAGTACAAGGACAACGATCAGTCCGACAAGCAGATACTTATGTAGTTTCCGACTCCTTCGCTTGTCTGTTTCTTCACAATAACTTTTATCACCTAACATTCTCTTTTCTTTTTTCATATTCTTCCTCTCCTTCTTATCGAAAAATCGATACCCACTACCTACTCCATAAGCTGCTCCTTTCTAATCAACGGTTTGTAGATTTTTTATTCATTATTTGTTGTCTTGCTGTAGCTCCCAAGCTAATTATACCGAGCGGGAAGTTAAACAACAATCGTTTTTGTAGTATTTTATTCATATTTTAGCTAGCATTTTATATAATTTTATTTTTAAAGACCATTATTAAGTAAAAATACATAATTCCAGTTTAAGCCTTCTTTGCTTGAATCGCTTTTTCATCCCTATGCTCCGGCCCTTTTCTAACAAGTAAGCAAAAAAAGACATTCTCTCGCAAGGAGAAAATGTCTTGAATGGTTTCTTTGACCGTCTTATTTCGCTAAGGAACGACTAACTCTTGACTTACAGCTGATAATGGATCGCTTCTTGGTACTTTTCAAACAGGGACTGGTTCAATTCATCCCCGCCGTCTAGATTCGCTGAGTAAAAAATCGGCGGATAGTCGACACCGGCTTCTTTTAGTTTTTGGCAAACTTCAACGATGATCGCATTTAAGATCGTTGCGCCGACTACGGTGGATGTAGGTCCGACTTTTTGTTCTACGTCTGGAATCGTACACGCAGCATCGCCAATCTCCCCATGATTGTCGATGACGATATCCGCCGTTTCAAACAAACGCAAGCCTGATGTATGACGGCTGCTGACTGTTTTCGAATAGGTAAGGTTCGTTAATGCGATGATCTTGACCCCTTTTTCTTTGGCATGAAGCGCCATATCGATGATAACTGGATTTCGCCCAGACACCGAATGCAAGATCAGCACATCGCCTGCTGTAAAGGGCTGGGTCGCCGCCAAGGCACTACCGTAGCCTTCTAAGCGCTCCATTTTACTAGTGAAGGTGATTGGGCTGCGATCAAGCATCAGTTCTCTTCCAAAGATCGCGTTGATCGTCATCATGCCGCCTGCTCGATAATACATCTCTTCGGCTAAGATCCCAGCGTGACTAGCGCCAAAAATGTAGATGGCTTTTTTGGTCAAGTTGGCTTGCGTCAGTAATTCAATGGCTTGCTCAATCGCTGGTGCTTCTTTTTCTTCTACAATAGACAATAGTTCTTTTGCTTTTTCAAAGTATTGAAACATTTAAAACCCTCCAAACAGCTTGCCGATCAATTCACCAAGGATGCCCCATAAAGATAAATCGTTCCCACCGAAAATCAAGATCCAGTTTTGAATCGTCGTTGAGAATAACGCTGCAGAGATCCCAACGAGTGCTACCATAACGACAGAAGCTGTGATCGTACCAATAATGGCCCCTCGCAAGCCCCCTTGTCCTTCGCCAATCACCGCAGCACCGCCACATTCAAAGAAGCTGGTGATGACTAAAGGAACGATCAAAATGCCAAAGACGTTGGTCGTATTGGCAATGACCACTAAAATCGTTGAGGTGATCATCGCCACGATAAAGCCGATGATTACAGCATTTGGACGATAGTTGAACAAGATGGGCACATCAAAAGCTGGTTTTGCTCCAGGAACGACTTTTTCTGCGATCCCTTGAAAGGCGGGAATGATTTGGTTGATCAATAGACGTACCCCATACAACATGATCAATAGTCCTGCACCGAAGTTCAAGCCAGCATCAACCGCAAACATCACCAAGTTGCCCCCTTCAGGAACTAATACGGGCGCAATCAGACCGATAACGATATTCATCAAAAACATCACTAACGCGCCAGTAATCGATATTTCACGGAAAAACGATAGATTTTCTGGCACTTTCAAATCTTCCGTCGATTTTTCTTTGTTTCCGACCCGTTTTGCAACAAAGCCTGAAACCAATGACAAGATCCCCGTTGGATGACCGATCAAGAATGAATCATCGCCTGTGGCATCCCACACATATTTACGCATGATCCATGGCATGAAGGACCAGTAACAAGCAGATAGAACCGCCCCTAAGATCAACAGTGGGATTCCGGTAAGTCCGCCTTCAACGCCCCCAGCGACGATGACGAATGGGAACCACCACAACATGTGACCGGTGAGGAAAATCGTCTTCACAGGTGTAAAGCGAGCAATCAATAGATGAATGATCAGGCCGAAAAACATCGCTAAACCAACTGTTCCGCCGTATTCTGCCGTAAAGGTGATGTCAGAGAGTCCATCTGACACAGCAACGCCTAATTGGGTTTGAACCGCAGCATTGATCGGTGCGATCGTTCCCACCAACATGTTTACCCCAGCCGTCAATGCCACCATCCCGAAGGAAGCTGTTAAGGTTCCTTTGACGACTTCTGCGAAGGGCTTTCTTTGTACCAATAACCCAATCATGGCAATGATCCCCAATAGGACTGGCGGATTTTTTAAAATATAATCCGTGACAAAATTCATGATTATCCCTCTCTTTCAGCTAAAAATTTTTCCATTTGCTGTTTGACTTCTTCTTTATCCATATACTTTTTGATTGGATAAACGGGTGCTTTCACGGATCCTTTTAACTCATTCAATAATTCATTACTCGTAAAATAAACATCTGCTGGTGTCGCTTTTGCCGTTGATAAATCAGTATTCTCGGCAGTTGCCGTCAACCCTAACTCTTTGATCACCTTATCGATCGTCATCTTCAATACCATTGAGCTTCCTACACCAAATCCACATACTGCTAAAATTTTCATATCCTTTTCCTCCTATTGGAATAATTGACAAATTTGTTCCCGATCGCCGTTTAATATCACGTTGTATTTTTCTTCATCCATAAAGATCGCCATGATCTCTTTCAAGCTTTCTAGATGGCTTTCACTATCTGCGGCGGCTAAGACAAGAAATATCCGCACCGGTTTGCCCTCAAGATCGATGGGCTGTTTCGTTACTAAAAGGCTCATACTTTGCTCCAAAACCCCTTCTCCAGGACGGGCATGCATCAGCGCAAAGTAATCCGCCAACACCATGTAAGGACCATTTTCTTCCACGCTTTGAATCATCGCTTCGATGTAAGCTGACGTGATCAGCGCTTCATCCAGCAAGGGCTGACTGGCTAATTTTACAGCTGAGCGCCAATCTGCCACTGTCTCATCCGTCTGTATATGCTTCTCAGGCAAATAATCCTTCACTTTCATTCTGATTTAACCTCCAACATTTTTGATAGGAACCATTCTTTGTTTTCGATTCCTTGCATGATCAATTTCATCATTGGTTCCACCTTTTGCGTCTCATCCTCTCGGATCATCAATAAAATAATGATGTCGGCTTTTTGGTTGCCCCATTCTACTGGCTGATCCAAAAGCAGGATCGAGATCGCTGTTTTTTCGACATAATTCGGATTGCCATGAGGGATGGCAAAGCCATTATCTAAATAGGTTGATTGTAGCTGCTCTCTTTCAATGACGGATTGCCGAAACTGCGCTTTTCGTTTTTCATCACTAAAAGGGGTTTGTTCGACCAAAAAATTGATGGCTTCTGTTTTACTGGCAAATCGCTCGAAAAAGACGGTTGGCTGGATCATCGATTGGGCTTGAAGAAGTAAACCATTTTGATCGACCACCGCCTCATTATCGATGACTAAATCGATGTAGTGATTCATGATCCGCTTCATGTCGCGATTAGTCACCATAGGCGAGATCCGCACCACAGGTTTTTGAATCCCGACGAGATCGATGGTTGAAATAATAAAATCGATCGCCGAGATGTCCATCTGCTTTAATTTTTCTACTGAAACGGTTTCGATACTGTCGATTTCAGGCAGAATGCGACGAATTTTCGCAGAGACAAATGAGCTAGTGCCGACACCATTGGGACAGACAAAAATGATTTTGTTCATGCGACGCATTCGCTCGATTGCTGCTTGAAAATGGATCGTGACAAATCCGATCTCATCATCAGAGATCCCCACTTGATACGCTTTCAAGAAATCATGAAGCGAGAACCAGACCACGCCATACAAGGCAGGATAGTTTTGTTTGATTTCTTCTAACAAAGGGTTGATGACTGTGGTTTGCGCTTCGATCCGCAGCAGTAGTTGATACAGATGGATCGTCACATCTTCTTCCAAACGATTGTCTTGGGTCAAGTCGGTGCCTAAGCCTTCGCTGATCTTTTGAATCAAGTTACGCACTTTTCCCCGAAAGACAAAAGGAACTTTTTCACTTTTCATAAAAAATTTCAAGCCGCTACCGACAATCAGGTAGGTTAGATATTGCACTTCTTTTGGTGAAAATTGATAAATGTGTTGTTCTTCGATTTCTTTCAGTAGCTCATAGACTAACGGATATTTGTCGAACTCCAAAAACAGCTTCCCCACTTGGCGGTTTTCTTCAATCACTAAGCTTTCCGCATGACTCGCCCGCTCGATCAGCAGCACGATGGAAAGGACGATACTTTGGATATAGCTGTCGGGCATTTCTACTTGTTTTTCCACTAATGCTCGACGAAAGGCCTGATTTACTTCCTGGTATTTCGCAGGTTCCACCAACAAGGAAAACGCCGCTGGTTGATCCAGCATCATTAAGCAAAAGCGTTTGAGCACTCGATGGATCTGGGATTCACTTCCTTCAAAAAATGTACCTGAATTATCAAATCTCAGACGTAAGCTTTCTTTTTGAAACAGCTCTTTTAAATAAGAAATATCTTTAGCAATGCTGCTGCGGGAAACGAAATAATCCTCTGCTAACTGCTGATAGCTGAGGTGCTCGCCAGCAATCAACCGTTTAAAAATCAAAATCCTTCGTTCCGATGTCCCCGAATAATTCATTTTCATACGCTCACCCTCTACATCTATTTTATTGCTACTGTACCAAATTAGAAGGCTAATTGTTAGATTAAAGAATGATTAAAAGGAGTGTACACTTTGATTTTTAAGGCTCCTGAAGGCATTTTATAACAATTTCAAGGCGCTTTTTTTCACAATCTGCCGCCTTTCTCTTATAATTAAGCTAGGATTTATATAGGAGGAGATAACATGAAATGGCGTGGGGGTAGACAAAGCAGCAATGTCGATGATCGAACGGGGCGATCATCTGGCTCAGGTGGGATGTTGGCTGCTGGTGGCGGGATCGGTACGGTGATCATCGCTGTTTTATTTTTCCTGTTTAGCGGTGGTGATTTAAATTCGCTGCCGGATGTCTTGGGTGGCAGCGGACAAGCAGCCAATTACCAGACAGAAAATGTGGGCACCAGTGAGTACACGGAAGAAAAAGAGTTTTCCGCAGTCGTGTTCGGCTATTTAGAAGATTACTGGCAAGACGTTTTTCAAGAGCGGCAAGAAACCTATCAAGACCCAACACTCGTATTATTTACGGGAAGTGTCCAGTCGGCATGCGGATATGCCACGTCACAGGTTGGTCCGTTTTATTGCCCAGCAGATGAGAATGTGTACCTTGATCTGAGTTTTGCCAATGAGCTTTCTGATAAATATGGCGCAAGCGGCGACTTTGCAATGGCCTATGTCATCGCCCATGAAGTCGGTCATCATGTGCAAAATGAGCTGGGGATCACCCAACAATTGGAAAAAATCCGCCAGCAAGTTTCAGAGAAGGAGTACAACCAGTACAGCGTTCGCTTGGAGTTGCAAGCTGACTACTTAGCTGGTACCTTTGCGAAATATTTGCAAGGCGAAACCTATCAAGGACAGCCGATTTTAGAAGCTGGCGATATTCAAGAAGCGATCACGGCTGCCAATGCCATCGGGGATGATACGCTGCAAAAAGAATACCAAAGCTATGTTGTTCCAGATAGTTTTACGCACGGCACATCGCAGCAGCGCGTGGACTGGTTTAACCGTGGCTATCGTTATGGTGACTTAGCACATGGCGACACCTTTAATGTCGATAGCCTTGATTTAAGCAAGTAGCTTCAACTAAAAAAACACTCCGTAACAGCATGAACCGCCTGCTGCTTCGGAGTGTTTTTAGGTTCTGGGTGTCCCTTCAAGCCTTTTGGTGAAGGGGCACTTTAGGCTTTCTTAACTTTCGCAACGATTTTTTCGCAAAAACGTGCCTGCTTCGTCATACTTTTTTCACATTTCGAGACTATTATATAAGCATACCAACAAACAACCCTAACACTTTTTCATTTTTACTCCTTTGCCTGTCAGTCCCCGCTGACAGGCTCTTTTTTGTCTTTTGATTGTAGTGCTCAGACCTGCAAGTCTTTGCGCTCGTAACGGTAAAAGGTGCCAAAGAAACACAATACACCGATCAGCAGTACCCATAGGATTGATGTGGCGCCGTTATCCATGAGTTGGACGGGTAATGCCATCCGCACAGGCGAAAGTCCTGCCAGCCATTCCAATTTATCGTAGAGTTCCCCCACGATGCCGAGCAAATACAGACCGAACACGCAGCCTAAGCCGACACTTGCGGTTTGTTTGCTGGAACGCAAGATCGTGGATAAAAAGAAACCTAGACAGAGGAAGAAGACTAAGACACCATACTCGGCAACGAAGATTTTGCTGATTTCTTCTATAAAAGAGGACAGGTCGTCTCCTGGTAGTTTGAATAGAGCAAACGAGGCCAGACTACTGCCATAGGCAATCAGCCAAAAGCCAGTCAGCAGCAACAATCGGGCGAGGAACTTCCACCCAACGATTTCTCTGCGGCTAATAGGCTGAGCATATAAATACTCGATCGTTCCTTCTGATTCTTCAGTGATCAGACTGTTCAAGCCTAAAAGCATCCCATAAATACACGCGGCGATAAATAAGTATTGAAAGTAGTACCCGAAAAAGCCTGTCGGTGAAACCAAGCTTGAGGGTCCTGTCAGTTGGATGTTAAAGATGCCTAGTAATTCTGGGCTGAAAGAGCCCAACATCTGGTCTAAGGACGTTTTCATTTCTGGCGTGATCATTTGAGGATAGATAGCCGTAAATGCAAAAATGATTGCTGCAAAAAGGATCGTCCAGACCAGCCAGCCTTTGAAGGTATTTTTAAGGTCGATTTTCATTAAAGTCATTTTCGAGAACCTCCTTCATAGAGCAGCATAAATTGCTGTTCAAGGGTTGGGTGTTCGATCGTGAACTCTTTAATGGCAGGATTGGTTAAAAAATGTGCCAGTTGATTCATGTCCCCTTGATAGAAAAAACGCAAGGTGTGTGATTCCTGAGCAAGAACTTGCACGTTTTCCAAGCCGGCTAATGAGAGGCTCCCCTCATTCGTGAGCGTTACAACTTTGCCGAAATTTTCTTCCTCACTCAGTTCTTTCACGGTGATGATCTGTCCTTCACGAATAAAGGCGGTCCGATGGGCATAGGTCTGAATTTCATGCAAATCATGGCTAGATAGAAAAATCGTCATCCCCTGTTTGTTTCTTCTAAGGAGCTCTTCAAACAGCCGTTTTTGAATCAAGGGATCTAAGCCATTGGTCGGTTCATCTAAAATCAACATTCTCGGTTGTGCAATCAAGGCGCTCGCAAGCCCGACTTTTTTCTTGTTGCCCAAAGAAAGTTCTGCGATCGATTTGTTTGGATCAATTTGAAAAAGCTCCATCAAATTCTGAATCTCTTTTTTTGGCTGCTTGACTTGATGAAAATCTGCCGTAAATGCCAGCAATTCTGCTGTCGTCATTTTTGAATAAAACCGTACATCACTGGAAACATATCCAGTAAACGTTTTGATTTCTTTGGCTGCTTGTTGGCAATCTCGTCCAAAAATCGCCGCATGCCCTGCATCCGGTTTAATAAAATTCAACAATACTTTGATGGTCGTTGATTTTCCCGCACCATTTGGTCCGATAAAGCCAAAAATCTCTCCTTCTGCCACTTGCAATGATACATTCTCGATGGCGTACTTCTTGTTGTATTGTTTGCTTAATCCGTTGATCGTAATGGCATCCATCCTGTCCCCTCCTTGTACTGCTTTGATGCCATCAGTGTAGCCTTATTTCGTGTTTCCGTCAATCAAAGATCTAAAAGGGTTCCGCTGGAATGTTTTACGAAAATCATCAAAAGATTGACACACTTCTATTACTTTCTCTTCCGATATTTTTCACATTTTCCCGCTATTATCAATACATACCAACAAACAACCCTAACACTTTTTCATTTTTACTCCTATCCCGCCAGTCCCCGCTGGCGGGCTCCTTTTTTTTATCGGCAAAAAAACGCAGACCTAGCAGCAACTGGCTTTAGCAAATGTAGCACTCGCTAAAGTCAATTGACTGACTGTCCTGCGTTTTTTGTCTCGATCATTTATGGGACCGGATGAATCAGAGTTGATTCATCCGTCCCACTTTCATTATTGACAATGAGTCCGTTTTTTTAAGTTTTCATGTGTTGATTTGTTAACGAAACGGATTGTAGAAGCGTCCGCCATTAAGGACCATCAAGAACAATCCAAGCGCCACGATCAAACAAACGACAGCAATCGCCAAGAGATCTTTGCCTTGGATCGGCTTAGCTTTCAGCCAGGTACGCTGCTTATGCTTGCCAAACCTTCTTAGCTCCATGGCAGCAGAAATATGGTCGATCCGTTCCAAGCTGGAAAAAATCAAAGGAATCGCGATCGCGACATTGCCTGCCACTCGTTTGCGCAAAGGTGCTTTTTTAGAAAGCTCCACGCCCCGTGCTTGCTGCGCTTTGGCAATGGTTCGAAAATCCTCTTGAATATCAGGGATGTAACGCAAAGCCAGTGCGACTGCATAGGCGATCTTGTAGGAAATCCCGATGCGGTTGATACTGGACGCCAACTCGCTTGGATTAGTGGTAAACAGGAAAATCAACCCTGGCGGAATCGTGACAAAATATTTGATCAACAGATTCAACTCATAAAACACTTGCTCTTGGGTCAATGTATGCCGACCGATCCCTTCGAAAATCACGTGGCGCGTCCCGTAGATCTCCACCCCGTATTCTGGAGCGAAAAGATAGACCGCCACCAAATTCAAAATCGAAAAGAAGATGATAAATTTTAATACAAAAGCGATATCTCGGTAGCGAATTCCAGCACTGGCAAATAGAAAGACCGAAAACAATGCCAGTCCAATAAGAAAACGCGTATCATAAGAGATCATCCCGATAACGGATAGCAGCAAAAAACAAATCAGTTTTGCGGCACCGCTTAATTGGTGGATCCACGTTTTGCGGTCAAGATAGCCGATTAGATTACTCTCCATCGTGTCCCTCCTTCTCGCTGGCAATGAAGGCGGCAGTAAAAGCGGCGGGATCTGTCAACTGGTTAAGGGTCGCCAGTATATACAAGCTAGTTTCTTTAAGGTTCGCGGCACTCACCACTTGTTTGTCTGCTAAAACAACTTCTGGCGGTGCGTCCAGCAAAATCGTTCCTTGCGTCAAAACGATCGTCCGCTGTGTATACTCCAACATCAGGTGCATATCGTGGGTGATCATAACAATCGTTAATCCCCGCTGGTTCAACTCCTGTAAAAATTGCATCATTTCGGTGTAATGGCGATAGTCTTGTCCCGCTGTCGGCTCATCCAATAAAATGAGTTCAGGATCTAAGACGAGGATCGCTGCAATGGCGGCTCGGCGTTTTTGCCCATGACTTAGTGCCGACAATGGCCATGAGCGAAACGGATAAAGACCACAAATTTTCAAGGTCTGATGAACTTTTTCTGTGATTTCAGCCTCTGGGACATTTCGGTTGCGCAAGCCTAAGGCAACTTCGTCAAACAGGAAGTTTTTTGACAGCATTTGATTGCTGTTTTGCAAAACATACCCGATTTTTTGCGCTCGTTCTTTGATGGAATCATTGCCCATGTCTGTTCCTTGCCAAAGCAACTTGCCAGAAGTCGGTGTCAAAAAGCCGGTAATCAAATGGGACAAGGTCGATTTTCCTGCGCCATTATGCCCAACCAAACTAATCATTTCTCCTTGATGGATGGTAAAATCCAGTGCCTGCAAGATTGGTTTGCCCACTTGGTAAGAAAACGATAAATTCTTCGCTTCCAACAACGGCGGCTGTTGGCTAGGAAGTGCCGATTTCGGATATTCCTTTTGAAACCTAGTCAGTTTTTCGGCAATCTCATGTGATGCAAATGCTTCTACCGCGACCAAATCAGCAGCATCGGTCACAGGAACCCCCGCTTTTTTTAAAGCGGCTAAATACAGTGGTTCACGAATGCCGACTTGCTGCAGCATGTCCGTTTTTAATAGTTCATTCGGTGTACTGTCGGTAATGATGCGGCCTTCTTCCATCACGATGATGCGATCGACAGCGGCGGCTAACACTTCTTCTAAGCGATGTTCGATGATGATGGTGGTAAAACGCTTCTCTTGATACAGCTGGTCGATCATTTTGATGGCTTCCACACCTGTTTGCGGATCTAAGTTGGCTAGGGGCTCATCAAATAGTAGAATCGGTGTTTCGTCGATCAAAACACCTGCCATTGAAACACGCTGCTTTTGGCCACCCGATAATTCCTGCGGTTTTTTTGCCAAATGATCCATTAAGTCGGTCTTTTCTGCCCAAACGCGCAGCGTCTCCTGCATCACAGCTTGACTACGCTGATCGTTTTCCAAGGAAAACACGATATCTTCTGCTACGGTCAAACCTACAAATTGGCTATCGGTGTCTTGCAGCACCGTGCCAACGGTCAAAGACAGCTCATAGATGGAAGCTTGCCCAAAGGCATTGGTACCGATCGTCAATGCTCCGGTACTACTACCTTCGTCATTTTGCGGGATCAAACCGTTCAAACATTTTCCTAATGTACTTTTGCCAGAACCGCTAGCACCGACGATCAGGACTTTTTCTCCTTCAAAGATCGTTAGATCGATGTTTTTCAAGGTCGGTTCCGCTTGTGCATCATATTGGAAAGAAAAATTCGTAAATTGAATGATTTTTTGTTTCATTTTTTAGCCTTCACACATTTCTTTGTTTAGGATTCCTTGCTCAAGCTGCCTTTTTTGGTTTTGGTTTGGGCATAGGCTTTTAGCAGGATCACTCCGATTATCCCAGTTACGACTGCGTTGGTCAATCCCGCGATGACTCCTTGCGCAAAGACTTTGTTCGCTGGTTCGCCATAGATCAAAATATCACCGATTGGGGCAATGATCACCCAGACGACCAAATTTGCGATCGATTCACCAATCAAGAAGGTCCGAATTTCTTTAGCGCCAAAGGTTCCTTGCTGGATTGGAATCCAACGAGTCAAAAGTCCGAAGAACACCCCTAAGATCCCAGAGGCGGCGATCCAAGACCACCACGGACCATAAGTCGTCAAATCTCCTAGGGCATGGCCGATAAAGCCCGCTAAACCAGCAACGATTGGACCGTAGACAACGCCTAATAGTGCCAAGAAAGGATAGGCTGTGGCGATATCTGTATTTGGAAAACCAGTTGGAATCGTGACGAAACGTTTTAAGACGAAAAAGACGGCAGCACCGATTCCGATAGCAACAATGTGTTTTACTGTAAATTTTGATTGATTCATTTTTCATTTCTCCTTTTTTTGAGGGTAATTTTCCAATTCGTGCCAGTCCCGATTTTATAGGTTTCAGCAAATGAAGCCAAGTTGAGCCCTAAACCAATATTCAATAGGGAATTGACATATAAGACAGGTTCATTTTCCGACACTTGCGCAAAAGAGCGTCCGAAGCGCACTTCTTCTTGATAACGCAGCGTATCTTGGTAATAAATACTGACGAGCAGCGGCTCATTGTACTGTACCTGCCATTGCTTAAAGAACGTATGGGGAATATTCGTCCACAACGAACCAAAACGAATATCAAGAATATCGATCGTGCCAGTGATCGTTTCTGCTGTTTGGCTTGGCTTTTCAATGGCAAAGACTTGGATCGCTTTTTTAGGTTCGGGTGTTCCTAGCTCATCAAAGCTGATGGCGCCACTGGCGAGACGCGCGGCGTTATACATATAAACATCCCGACCATGAAATGTATGGCTTTCGGCTGATCCTGCCAACCGCTCAGTTGCCTCATTGATCACCCGTAGTTCAGTGATTCCGATATAAGTCGCTAAATAAGTCAGTGTGCCATTATCTGGTGTCAAAACCAACTGTCCGGTCGCCAACTTGGCAACCACACTTCGTCGATCAGACCCTACGCCAGGATCGACCACTGAAACAAAGACCGTTCCTGCCGGCCAATAGGTGACGCTTTGCAGCAGACGATAGCTGGCATCATGAATGTTGTATGGCTCGATCTCATGAGTCAAATCAGCAATGACCAGCTCCGGTGCCACTTGATAAGCTACCCCGTACATCGCATTAACCGCTCCATCTTGCAAACCAAAATCGGTTTGAACCACTAATTTGTGCATTTTTCTCTCCTCCCAACAACCTTTCTCCTTTTTAACAAAACCTGCGCTTGAAACAGCTGACCGTGCAGACACAAAAAAAGCCCTTAGCCAAAGCTAAGGGCATCACCTGCGGTACCACCTTAATCTGCAAAACCTTCACAGGCTTCACCTCATTCAGTACCCGAAAACACTCGGAGACTGTCGCTTGTTAACGGGGCAACCGTATTTTCCTAATTAGTCAGAAAATCCGCTCCAAAGTCATTTTCAAATCATTCGTTGTCGTTCCTTCCCACCTACCGGAACTCTCTGCTAGACAACTTCCTTGATTCTACTTTCTTTTTCATCGCGTTTGCATTTTGTTTCATTTAAATTATCAAAGCTTGTGCCTTTTGTCAATTCTCTTTTAAGAAAAAATTCAAACAGAAGGCATAATTTGTCAAAATATTCACGCAATTCCTAAATTTCGCTCGAAAATTCTTCATATTTTCTCGGTATGATACTTGTATACCAACAAACAACCCTAACACTTTTTCATTTTTACTCCTTCCCGCCAGTCCCCGCTGGCGGGCTCCTTTTTGTCTTCTGACTGTTTTACATGGTTTCACTTTTTCTTGGCGATTTCTTCTCAGAATTCTGTTTGATTCGTCAACTTTTTTTCACATTTACACGCTATTATAAATGCATACCAACAAACAACCCTAACACTTTTTCATTTTTACTCCTATCCCGCCAGTCCCCGCTGGCGGGCTCCTTTTTGTGAGATTGGACTTGCATTTCTTCCTAGAAAGGATTATCTTTATCTTATGCGGAAGTGGCGGAATGGCAGACGCGCACGCTTCAGGCGCGTGTGAGTTTATCTCGTGTGGGTTCAACTCCCATCTTCCGCATTTAGCAGTTCAGCTTTCTGAACTGCTTTTTTTGTTGCAAAAAGCGCATGTTCATCGAATAAACATGCGCTCTTCATTCAGCTATTTTTCTCCTTATTCACTGACATAGGCGGTGCGGAAAAAGAAATGCGCGCCATAGGCTGGGAATTGGATGTCTTTTACATTTGATTTGATCAGATAATTTGAAGCACTCTGGTATAGAGGGACTTGCGCAGCATCTTGTTTCAACAAAATTTCTTCTGCCGCTTTGTAATCTTCAAAATATTGATCGGGGTCATTGGCATGAACGGTGCGAGCATCTTCCGTCAATGCCGTATATTCTTCGTTGACATAGCCGCCGTAGTTAAAGGAAGCGCCATTTTTGTATAAGATAAAGAACATATCCATGTCACTACTTCCAGCGATCCAGCCAGAAACGGAAAGCTCGTAATCACTATTTGCTCTTGATTGATTCAAGCTGGCACGTGGCTGTTTGTTGATGGAGATCGACAAGCCTGGCAAGTTTTCTTGCAGTTGGCTTTGCAAGTACTCCCCGATTTTTTGACCATTGTCATCATCTGTCACTAATAAACGCAACGTCGTACTTTCGCCAATTTCCGCTTGGGCTTTTTCCCACTCTTCCTTGGCCGCCTCTAAATCATACAAGTTGTAATCACCGCTATATGCTCGAAAATCTTCGCCAGTATTTGGATTCGTAGCTAAGCCGGTGGGGACCAGCCCGTTTAAAACTTTCGCTCCATCGTTCAACACATTATCCACGAGACTTTCTTTGTCGATCGCCAACGCGATCGCTTTACGCACATGAACATTTGCCAAGGCATCGTTGGCCGTTTTGTTAAAGTCTAAGAAAAAGTTCGCAACATCATTTTGCGTAACTAGCTCTTCATTGTCTCCATATTGTTGAACGTAGATCCCACTGATTTTTTGCAAATCCAGGTCGCCGCTTTCAAACAATTGGATCCCAGTATTTTCTTCTTTGATGGTGGAGCCTTTGATCTCCTCCAATTGAACGACATCAGCATCATAGTATTGGTCATTTTTCACCAATGTCCACTCATCCCCAGTCTGTTGCCAATCGGTCAAGGTAAAGGGACCAGAATACAGCAAATCTTCACTTGTACGAGCATAGGTATCACCTTTTTCTTCAACAAAGGCTTGGTTTTGCGGTGCCAACCAGCCGATGGAAATCAAGGATAAAAAGGATGGCTGTGGCTGCTCCAACTGCACGATAAAGGTCGCGTCATCTGGGGTCTCCAGACCAATCGTTTCTATATCAGTATTGCCTTCACGAATGTCTTTACTATTAACTACATTATCTAACAAATAGGCGTTAGGTCCCATCGTTGCTGGATCGACTAACTTTTTCCACGCATAAGCAAAGTCAGCTGAAGTGATCGCTTCGCCATTGCTCCACTTCGCATCCTCTCGCAAGGTAAAGGTATAGGTTTTGCCATCTTCACTGATTTCGACTCCTTCTGCCAAGCCCGGAACTGGTTCACTGTTTTCATCGAAACGGTAAAGCCCTTCGAATAAATGTTGAACGATGGTAAATGTTGCTTTATCCGTCGTTTGAGTCGTATCGAGAGTCGTCAGCTCAGCCGGTAGACTCACCGCAATCGCTTGATTCGGCGCTCCGTTAGTTTCAGCCTCTGATCCCTCGGTATTTCCTGTTGTCGTGCAGCCGGAAAGGGTCAACCCAATCACTCCTGCTGCAACCAATAAACGCTTCTTCCAGATCATTTCCATTCTTCCTCCTATGTGATTGCGCAACCAACGCAAGTGTTTTTCATGACGGCAAAAAACGCATTCATCGATAAAAAGAAAAAACCTCATCCCTTTGCTTATCAATTTTGACAAACAAAGGGACGAGATTTTCGTGTTACCACCCTTTTTCGCACCATCCTCACAAATGGCACCTCAACAGTACGCTAAGATACTTGGCACGATAACGGCTGCTTTCCGTCTGATTTGCGTGAACAAATCAGATCACTCAGAGCTCATCTTCACTTTTTTTCTGCTGCCCTTTCTCACCATCCGGGTTCTCTTCTAACAGATTCCAAAGCTACTCTTCTCTTCATCGTCTTTCTTTTTATCTAAAAAACAGGTAAATGACGTTTTTTTGTCTATTTCATGATTGTTATAAAGTATACTATTGGTGTTTTTGGAAGTCAACAAGAATTGCGAATATTCAGTTTTTTATGATTTTTCTGGCAGACCTTTTTTTGCATCTTGCTTGCCTTTCATCACGTTCTTCTCTAGGATAAGAACTAGATAAGCTGTTCTCATTTGTAAAAAGGAGTGTGCCAAAATGAAATTAGCAGAAGCGTTACTTTTAAGACGGGATTTGAACAATCGTCTGTTTCAATTACGTAACGAGATCTCTAGCAGTGTGTTAGTCCAAGAAGGCGATACCTTGGATCGTAGTATCACAGAATTGTTCAAGGAATACGATGAGATCAATCAACAATATTCAGAATTAGTCGTTGCCATCAATCGGAAAAATGCGACTGCCTCTTTAGCAGATAGTGCGTTATTGCTGATGGAAGCACTAGAACAGCGAGAACAGCTGCGCCGCAAGCATGCACTGCTAACGCAAGCACTGGATGAAACCAAAGCAGCTCCCCGAATAGGTCGCAACGAAATTCGACTGGTGCGTACGATCGATACAAAAACGCTAACGGAGCAATTGAATGCGACCGCCAAGCAGCTGCGAGAATTAGATGGAAAGATCCAACAAACCAACTGGCTGGTCGATCTTTAATCAATATGGGTGGGTGTCAAAGGCGAGCACAAAGCAGGTACAGGCTGATATGTACACTATGGAACGTCTGGCAGAGACGTAAACGTAACAACCACTGCTTACGAATCACAATCGTAACAATCACATTGTATTTTTTAGCGACCACGTGCTGATTTGACTGGATGGGAAAAACCCTCTTCTTTTTTGAGAAGAGGGTTGTTTTTATCGTATCCAGTCGTACATGGAGGCGGCTCTTTTACTGCGAAGCCTGCTGCTTGTTACTCACAGCGGAAGGACGCGCCAGAAACGCTTGCCCTTTCTCACTGCTCCAAAACTCCTTCATCAATGCCGTCAATCCCTCTTTGGTTTGATTGACACCAAAGAAAGGACTGCTGGGTTCTAACATGATGCCATTAGCTAAAGCACCGATAGGAAAGGGATCAAAGCCGAAAGCGGCAACGATTTCGGCTGTCTGATCGAGGGCGGTTTGGTCATCACCAGCAATGGCGATGGCTTTTTTGGCAGTTCCTTGAGCAGCCGTTCTCGTCAGCACGGATTCCTCTTGGATGTCGTGGTACCCCATATGATTGAATCCTTTGACTACTTTACTTTGGGAAAAATAGCGTTGCACACGTTCCGAAGAAGTCTGCTCGATGGATGAGTATTCTGTTTCTTTGCCATCGACTTCCCACCAATAATTCATGGCATCGATCACTAGCTTGCCAGCCAATGCTTCTGCCGGCAGCTGTTGGTACTTACTCAATGGGATTGCCAAAATGATCGTTTGGGCTTCTGTCATCACTTCAGCGGCATTTTTTGCGATCGCTCCCGGAGCCAACACAGAAACGGACAAGGCGATTTTTTCTGCTGGCTTCGTACTGGCGATCAAGACCCGATAGCCCGCCTGGGCACCAAGATTTGCGAGCGCTAAGCCTAACTTGCCTGCGCCTAAAATACCGATGGTTTTAGGCATTGCCATCACCTGCTGCCAACAATTCTTTCACCCGTGGAATCACTTTGGTTCCATATAATTCAATCGTTTTGAAACGGTCTTTTTGCAGTTGTCCGCCAGTACCGTATACCAGATCAAAGCGTTCTACTCCGACTTGCGGCATCATACGAGCGATTTTTTGCGCCACGGTTTCTGGACTGCCTACATAATAAGACCCATGTTCGACTTCAAAGTCAAAGCGCTCTTTGCTCATGGCTGGCCAGCCGCGATCAAGACCGATTTTGTCCATGCTCTTTTTGATGTAGTTCCAGCCGATTTCATAGGCTTCTTCATCGGTGTCGGCGATCACACCATGGGAGTGCATGCCGATTGGCAAAATCGGTTGCCCCAGTTGCTGTGCTGCCTTTTTATACAGATCAACATAGGGCGCAAAACGAGCGGGTTCGCCACCGATGATCGCTAACATAACAGGAAACCCATAACGGACGGCACGAATGATCGATTCAGGGGTTCCACCGACACCCACATAGGTATCTAATTGATGCCCCTCAATTTTTGGAAAAACGTCGGCATGTTTTAAGGATTGCGTAAACTTGCCTTCCCAAGTTAATGGTTTGCCTTTTCTCAATTCACTGAACATTGCTGTTTTTTCTTCAAATAGTTCTTCATAATCTTGCAAGTCATAGCCGAATAGAGGAAATGATTCAGTAAAAGATCCTCGTCCCAGCATGATTTGTGCGCGACCGTTCGACAACGCATCAACGGTCGCGAACCGTTCGTAGACCCGCACAGGATCATCCGAACTCAAGACAGTTACACCGGTACCTAATTTGATGGTTTTGGTAACCATTGCTAAAGCCGCTAGTACCGTATCAGGACTTGAGATCGAATATTCTTCCCGATGGTGCTCCCCTAAGGCAATGACATCGATGCCGACTTCATCGGCTAATTTTCCTTCTGCTACGATATTGCGCAACGATTCGCTGTAACTGATTCGTTCTTTCGTTGTATCATCAAAGGCTAGATCGCCAAAAGTATCTAACCCAAATTCAAGATTTCTGTGATTGATGGTCATTTTCTTTTCCTCATTTCTCATTACTGATTCTCTGTTCTCACTATAACAAGGAACAAAAAAAGTTGCGAACAATATGCTTACTTTTTGTAAGTTAACGATTTTAAAGCGAAAAAAACACTTTCCCGAACAAAAATTCAGGAAAGTGTTTGGTCTTTAAAGATAGATCCCCTTACGATGGAGATTCACTAAGCATTCTTCCAAGTATGCTTCATCATGTTCTGGATAGATCGGCGTAGTCAAAGGGACGGCTTGAACGGATGATTCCAGCGGCAGATTTTTGCCACGATACGCCGGATCGTACCATTCAGGTGCTGGCCGATAGCCTCGACGAGTCATTTCATCCAGCACTAACTGATGGTATTGAAACAATTTATAGGGTGGATGAGTAAAAACGTAATCGACGGTTGCATGCTTCTTGCCCCAGCCTAACCCTCGTAAGGCTGCTGCTTCACGATGCTGGCCTAACAGCTGCTGCCGAGGCAAAGCAGGTATCAGTGCTTCATGCCATAAGCGCATCGGTTCAGCCTCCTTTATTCTGCGTCTTGGCTGATGAAATTGTCTTGATTTTCAATAACGATCTTGCCGACCGCATGATGTGTCTCACTCAATGTGTGGGCATCGTAAATTCCTTGTGCCGTCAATGGGAAGGTTGCACCGATGACACTGTTGACTTTTTCTGCTTCGATCAGCTCTGTCAATTCTGCCAATTGTTTGCCGTTGGTTCGTAACCAAACTGCTTTGGCGAAGATGTCTTTTTCTTTTGCCAAGTCTTCGTCTTCAATACTCAAAATCGAGATCAGACGGCCCTTAGGTTTTAAGACAGTGAAACTTTTCTTCTGGGTGTCGCCCCCCATCGTATCAAAGACCAAATCGATGTCTTGCAAGACTTCTTCAAAATCTGTCGTGTGGTAATCGATGATCTCATCGGCACCAAGTTTTTGCAATAACTCATGGTTACGTGGACTAGCCGTCGTGATGACGTAAGCGCCAACTGCTTTGGCCAGTTGGATCGCATAGGTACCAACTCCGCCTGCTCCGGCATGGATCAAGACTTTTTCCCCTTCTTTTAAACGACCGTGTTCAAACAACGCTTGGTAAGCAGTCAAACCAGCTAATGGCACTGCAGCTGCTTCTGCGTAGTTTTGGTTTTCTGGTTTAATCGCTGCTAACTCAGCATCCACGATGGCATAATCAGCATACGTCCCAAAACGAGTCGTTTCAGGGCGGGCATAGATTGCATCACCAACTTTGAATTCTGTCACGTCAGCGCCTATTTCTACGATATCCCCTGCGACATCCCATCCTAAAATAATTGGGAAGTCCCATGGAAACATTTGTTTCAAATAGCCTTCTCTTAATTTCCAATCGATTGGGTTGATGGATGTTGCGGCAACTTTGACTAATAATTGAGTTGCTTTTAATTCTGGTAATTGGACCGTTGCTTCTTTTAATTGGTCTTTTCCACCATAGGCTTCAATAACGACAGCACGTGTTTCCATTGATGCTTCACTCCTTACATTCATTCTTCATCAAAGAGAGGTTCCTGTTTTTCCATCCCTTGATTTCTCACTTCCCTAGCTTAGGCAAAAGGAAGAAATTTGACAAATGATATGTTTGGAAACTGCCGCAGCCACCTGGCCATTCCTCCTGCTAAGCCTTGAAAGAAACGGGTTTATTTTTTCTTCATTTTTTTATTGCCTTTTCTTTAAAAATCAATTACGCTACTCAAGAAATACGAAATTGTAAAGAAAGAAGGAATTGATGAATTGAAAAGGTTGTGGGTATTTTTTGGCGGTGTGATCGGCATCACCGCATTGCTGTTTTTCGGTGCTTCGGTGTTAACGAAAGAATCGGGGGCAGCAACGTCGTCCGACAAAAATACAGTGATTATTTACAATTGGGGCGAATATATTGACCCCGAATTGATCAAAACATTCGAAACTGAGACTGGTTACTCAGTGATTTATAATACATTTGACTCCAACGAAGCGATGGAAACAAAAATCAAACAAGGCGGCTCACGCTATGATTTGGTTTTCCCTAGCGAATCGATCATTCCGAAAATGATCGAAGAAGGACTGTTAGTGCCTTTAGATCATCAGAAATTGACGGGAACGGAAGATCTGTCGCCTTTTTTGATGGATCAAGCCTTTGATCCAAACAATACCTATTCGATCCCCTATTTTTGGGGCACGATCGGGATCATGGCAAATACTGAAGAAGTCGATGTTTCTTCGATCCATGGCTGGGGGGATTTATGGAACCCTGCATTTAAAAATGATGTATTGATGGTGGATGGTGCTCGCGAAACCTTAGGAATCGCGTTACAGACGCTCGGTCTTTCCCAAAATGAAAAAGACCCGACCAAAGTCGCCAAAGCCTTGAAGAAGCTGGAAAGTATCCGTCCCAATGTCAAAGCAGTTTTGACCGACGAGATCAAAACCTTGATGATCAACAACGATGCCCCTTTAGGAATCGGGTATTCGGGCGATGCCGCTTATGTGATGGCGGAAAATCCTGCCGTCACCTATATCGTTCCCAATGACGGCGGTGCGATTTGGACAGACAATTTTGCGATCCCGAAAACCGTTGGTAATCTTGAAGGAGCCTACGCCTTCATCAATTTTATGCTCCGCCCAGAAAATGCCGCACAAAATGCCGAATACGTAGGCTATGCCACGCCGAGTGAAACGGCCAAAGCCATGCTGCCGGCTGAACTGACTGCTGACAAAGCTTTCTACCCTGAGCCAAGTGCGATGGAACAAATGGAACATTATGAATACTTAGGAAAAGAAGCGGTTGAGCTTTACAACGACCTTTTCCTTGAATGGAAGTTGGGATTATAATTGTCACTATTACTAAAATCTGAACACATCTTTGATACCAAAACGAAAACGACTTTTGCGGGCTTTCTCCTGATAGAAGACCAGAAAATCACGGCTGTGGGTCCTCTTTCAGCGCTGCCAACACTTGCTGAAGACACCCAGGTCATTGATCTCAAAGAACAAATGATCATCCCGGGCTTTATTGATGCTCATGTTCATTTTTATCTTTCCGCATTACTCCATCAAGGGGCACTGACCCATCTTACGGGAGTGACAGAAGAAGCCGTTGCCCAGCAAGTGCCCGCGCTGCCCATCACCCATGGATGGAAAATCGGCATCGGCTGGTTCAGCAGTGATTTCGGTCAGCAAATCTACCCAACGAAAGATTCGATCGACAACTATTGTGCCGACACGCCTGTCATGCTGATTTCCGGTGATGCCCACAGCATTTGGTTGAATAGCCAAGGGATCGCTGCTTTAGGGATCACACCTGAGAACTTGCCAACGGGGATCAGCGGGGAGGCATTGCTTGACGAAAACAGCGGACAATTAAGCGGCTGCTTTTTAGAAGCGATCGCCATTCATTATTTAGCAAAGGTCTTACAGTCATTCCAAGCGCAAAGCCCTGCTGCGTTTTTGACCTATATGAAACAGCTCAATCAATACGGCATCACGACGATCGGCGATGTTGCCTTGACAGGAGAAAGCTGGGACGATTTGGTCTACCCCAATCTTTATCGACAAACGGAAGCAGAAGCGACCTTGCGCGCTGTCTTTTATCCAGCCATGCGAGAAGACATCACACAACTAAAAGAAACTTACCGTACGTATCGCTCCGAAAAAGTACAAATGGGCGGCGTCAAACAATTTTTTGACGGCGTGACGAGTACTCACACCGCTTTTTTAAAAGCGGAATATGAAACACCGTATTTTGCTGGTGATGTCGGGATGCCGTTGATCGATGTTCAACGGATGCGCCGCTTTATATTACAAGCTAACCAGCAAGACTGGCCGATGCGCATCCATACCATCGGTGATGAAGCGATTCGACAAGCACTCCTCTTTTATCAAGAAAGTGCTGCTGCTCACCCGCTTTCTAAAGGAAAAGCCAATACCTTGGAACACTTGGAAGTGATGGATGCCGCCGATTTGCCACTAGTTCGCCAAGAACAACTGGTACTCTCCGTACAGCCTAGCCATTTATTAGTCGGTTATGAGACCCTCGATGAAGAAGTAGGACCTCAGCGTGCCAGTCAAATGTTTCCTTTTCAATCCTTTCTAGAGCAAGGTGCCACCTTGGCTTTTGGGACTGATACGCCGGTCGTGATCGACGTGCCCCCTTTAGACTCGCTGTATTATGCGGTTGCTCGGCAAGAAAAAAATGGCCAGCCAGCAGGCGGATTGATGCCACAGGAAAAAATCACCATCGCCGATGCCCTCTATGCCCACACCGCAGGCGCCGCCAAAGCCTTGAGTCGGCAAGATATCGGTCAATTAGAAGTTGGCTGTTTAGCCGATCTTTGTATTTTGTCACAAAACATCTTGCCTTTAACTGCCGAAGAATTGCTTCAAACGACCGTTGAAGCCACCGTATTTGATGGACGATTTGTTTATCGGGGCAACTAACATGAACCCCTGATATGGACCACGCGTGTTTTACGCGTGGTTTTTGTTTTGTACGCGCTGAAATTGATACGCAAAAAAACTCCAGCACTTGTACACCGCAAGTACTGGAGTATTTAATCATAAGCCGTTTCGTTCAATCACTTTTTGATACCAATAGAAACTGTCTTTTTTCTTTCTATCTAAAGTCCCTGTCCCGTCGTCATATTTATCCACAAAAATGATGCCATACCTTTTTTTCATTTCTCCTGTAGAAGCACTGACAATATCAACGGCACTCCAAATCGTGTAACCAATCAACTCGACACCATCATCGATGGCTTTCTCCATTTCAGCAATATGCTTTTCTAAATAATCGATGCGATAATCATCATGAATCTGTCCATCTTCAGCAACAGTTTCTGAAACCCCGATCCCATTTTCCACGATCATCAATGGCAGTTGGTAGCGATCATAAATATCATTCAACGCAATTCTCAATCCTACTGGATCAATCATCGCATTCCATTCCGTCTGCTCTAGATAAGGATTATTTACGCCTGAACCGCCAATCATACTGTGCCCATTTTTGGTAACTTTCTCATCTGCAGAGACACAAAGTGTTAGATAGTAACTAAACGTGTAGTAATCCACTGTTCCCTTAGCTAGGATCGCTTGATCTTCTGGTGCAAACTCGATTGCAAAGCCATGATCAGCAAAATATTTCTTTGCATAATAAGGATATTTCCCTGTGACCTGCACATCGCCACAAAATTTCGAGTGCATATTTTCTTCTTGTTTGGCTAGTAATACATCATTTGGATGGCTAGTATAAGGATAGCGTGGCATATAAGAAATCATACAGCCGATTTTCAGGTCTGGATAATGCTCATGTCCGTAAGCGACAACCTTTGCACTGGCAACAAATTGATGATGCAGGGCTTGGTAGCGTTGCTGTAGATTATCCGGCTGATTGATAAATTCAGATTCACCAACTTGCAGTCCCAGTGATAAAAAGTTTCCGATACTTAAGGTGGCCGTGTTGATTTCATTAAAAGTGATCCAATAGTTTACTTTTTCGTGATAGCGTTCAAACAACACCGCCGCATATCTCGCATAAAAGTCGATCACTTCACGACTCGCCCAACCATTGTATTCTTGGCTCAAATATGCGGGAACATCAAAATGAGCAATGGTTACAATTGGTTCAATCCCGTACTTCCGACACTCGTCAAACACGCGATCATAAAAGGCCAGGCCTTCTTCATTCGGTTCAGCGTCGTTGCCCTTGGGAAAAATCCGGGTCCAGTTGATAGACATGCGGAAAGCTTTAAATCCAGCTTCTGCAAACAATGCAATATCTTCTTGATAATGATGATAAAAATCAGTTGCTTCGTGGCTTGGATACAACAACTCTTCTTCAATTTTTGCTGTGATTTTCCGAGAAGTCGTATGGCTGCCACCGCTGATCAAGTCAGCACAAGCGAGCCCTTTTCCGCCCTCATTATAGCCGCCTTCATATTGGTTTGCCGCCGAAGCGCCGCCCCATAAAAAATGTTTTGGGAAACTCATTGCTGTCATCCTTTCTTCTTTCTAATGGTTAAAAAATGGCTAATAACTGATCGCCAGCTTTAATTTCTTGATTTTGGGCAAGTGCCACAACATCTAAGAAGTCTGCCGTATTGGTAACAGTGATCATAACGGTATCTTCATACCCTGCCTGAGCGATTTTTTCTGCATCAAAGTGCAATAATGTTTCTCCCATAGTGATTTGATCACCTTCATTGACTAGTCGTTCAAAGGCACTTCCTTGCATATTCACCGTATCAATACCGATGTGGATCAGAAGTTCAATCCCCTCGGTACTGGTAAGTCCAATCGCATGATTTCCTGGAAAAACGGCAGAAACCTGTCCCGTAAATGGGGCAATCACCTGTTGATCTTGTGGCTTAACAGCAATTCCTTTGCCTAATGCCAATGAAGCAAACGCCTGATCATTGGTTTCTGTCAATGGAACGGCAGTTCCTTTTAAAGGTGATAATACAATTTTTTCAATCGCTGATTGTTCTTTCTTCGTTTCAGAAGAAACATCAGTTGCTTTGGCTGTCACATCTTGCGCTCCAGATTTGACTGCTTGCGGCTGATTATTATTAGGAAAATCTGCATCTTTGACCATGACCCAGGTGTAAGCAAAGGCAATCGCAAAAGTAATCAACGAGCCGATCAGCGCATGAAACACACTGCTGTATGATGGAAGCGCCACAAATGAAGCAATGACTACTGGCGTATTGATTTTCATCAAACCAAAATAAAGTCCCCCAGCAGCACCCCCAAGGATCATTCCGACAATCGGTTTTTTCAGACGTAAGGTTACTCCGTACAAAGCAGGTTCAGACACACCCATCAAGGCAGTAATTGCCGATGAAAAACTCACTTGTTTAAATTCCGTATCCTTAGCTTTGATTCCAGCCGCTAAACAAATCGCTGCTTCGGCAGCCAATCCAAGCAGCATACCAGGGACGATCAAATCATCATACCCGTACGTTGCCAAAGAAGTTAATAAAATAGGGGTCAGCGTCGTGTGCATGCCCGTCATTACTAGCAATTGAGCAAAGGCACCCATAAACAAGACGGCTAACGGACCAAAATTGTTTGTTAAGTAGTTCAAAAACTGTGACACATAGTTGCCGATCGTCACACCTAATGGTCCGATTAGCAATAGAGCCAGCGGTGTGATCACGATGATGGCGATCAATGGACGTAGAATAAATTTGACACTGTTCGGTAAAATCCGATCGGCGAACCGATAGACATAAGACATAACCCAGACACTTAATAAAACTGGCAAAACGGAGGCATTGTAGCTCACATTCGGTACGAGCAATCCAAATAATGTGATTCCTCCTTCTTGGCTAAGAAGGGCCGTCAATCCTGGCATCACAAAAATCGCTCCGACGTAGCTTCCTAAGAAAGGATCAATTTTCAATCGTTTGGCCACAGAATTTCCTAAATAAACGGGAATGAAAAAGAAGGCTGCTTGCGATACTTGATACAATATGAGATACGTATCGTCAGTTGCAGCTAAAATTCCTGATAACTCCAATAGTGAAAGGACCACTTGCAGCATTCCTCCAGCTGCTATGATTGCAATCATCGGTGTAAAACAGCCTGCGATAAAGTCAAGGAGTCGTGAGATGATCGATTGATCGCTACTGCTTTGATCAGCCGTCGTTTCTGTCGTCGGTAGTTGAGCGTATACACTCGATACATCTGGCCCAATAATCACTTGGTATTGACCATTTCCCTGAACGAGTCCAGTCACTCCTTTTAACTGTTTGATTGCTTCACTGTCAGCTTTTTTGTCGTCGGCCAGCGTGAAACGCAGTCTTGTTGCACAATGGGTCACGTGCTGGATATTTTTACCACCGCCGACATTTTCATAAATTTCATTGGCTAGTTGTTTATAGTCCATTGTTTTTCTCCCTTTCTCCTTGTTCCGTCAATTTCTGGATATGGAGTGATAGATAAATTTCTTCATTTTCTGAGATGTTGATATCATACGTATTTTTGATATAAACCTTGATTTTTTCCACACAGTGAAACGCTTGCGGATACATCTTCTCAATTTGTGCATAGAGCGTCGACGCTTCATAGCTGGGAAGTGTATGATTGATCACATTTTGTGCAAAATAGTGCAGATGCGTGACAAAGCGAGAATAATGGAAACTATTCTCATCAAAATTTTGTTTGTACTCATACTTTACGATCGTCAGTACGTCTTCTATAAATTTCGCGATTTGATTGGTAACCGCCATATCCTTCTTTTGTGATTGGACATTTACAAAATGCAATGCGATGGAGATCGCTTCTTCTGTTGGTACATCGATCGTTAGTTCTTGCTCCATAAGTTGGACAGCATACACCCCAATGGCATATTCATCGGGATAAAATCGCCGAATATCCCATTGCAAAGGACTATGAAAAGTCATTTGCTGCTTGATACGATGAACAGTGAAATCAATATGATCCAGCAAAGTCAAATAAATATAGTCGCTGACTGCTAAGCGATAATTCTGTTTGGCATAAGCCACGATTTTAGCAACGATCGCTACGTATTTCGGATCGCACTTTCCTAATTGATAGCTAAAATGTTCCAACATTGCGTGAGTATCCAATACAAAAATCTTTTCAAAATCTTGTTCTTCTACATCATCTCCTACCTTCTTATTGAAGCTGATGCCTGTAGAAAATCCGATAATTTCATTGCTGCCTTTCTTTAGTAAGACAACATTATTATTTAAAAACTTCTTTATTTTCATGATTTCCTCCACCTTAAAAACACTAAAAAACCTCATACTCCACCCTTGGTGGAATATGAGGTTTGCCTTCTTACAGTAACACGCCTCTTGGTCACAGCACTTCTGTAACCGTTATCTAATTACATCGGTATCATAGCACTTCAAAAAAAACTTGTCAATCGCTTCCTTAAATTTTTTCGCACGATCGTTAAGCCCCCGTTGAGCTTCTCACAAAAGCTATTTTTGTCAGACTGGTGTTTTAAGAACAACTTTTGCTTTTTTTATCCCCAAACCAACAACTTGCCGGCACAATAAACAACAATCTTCGTGCTTATGCAGCGCTTGAATCATCGTTTCTTTCTACAAACCATTTTTTGAGGGGAAAATGTCTCAATAACACGCAAAAACGAAAATAGATTCTCTTCTCTACTTTTGACACCTATCTTAGCTATTCCTCGATTGGTCTATTTGTTTAAATTTCAAAACAAAATCGCTCTCATTTTTTGTCCTTCTATGCTGGAAAGCAAGTAGCAGTAACTTTATACATCTAGGTTCCTTCGTCTTTCCTTTCAAATGCGCATTGGTCTATTCCACACCTCCCTTTATCCCTCAATCTTTTCTTAAGCGTTTGAACAATTTCTTAATAAAATAACTAACAAAAAATAAAGTTTTACTATATCTCTTGAATGTAAGCGGTAAATTTGTTATTATTACGAAGGATAAGGAGGTGTTTATCGATTGTATGCGATTAAAATCTTTCATGGTTATCTAACCGCCGAAGGAAAAAGAACACGGGACAAAACAATTGCATTGACCTATACTTGCAGAGAAGATGCTGAACGTTTCGCAAATAAAATCGGCGGGAGAGTTAAAAAAATTGGCTAACCAACTAGAATAAAAAAGGCTGTCAACCTCAGTAGGTGACTGCCTTTTTTTGTTATCTGATTTCTTTTAACTCTTTTCGCGGTACTAACTTTTTACATAACCGCCCCTATCCTTTCGTTGTCGAATCACGCTGTGAAGCAAGTTAGTTGGTTTTGACGCCTTGAGTCTTTATACTGAAACAAAGGCACCAGCCAATCCAAAAAAAGGAGTGACCTGTCCATGTGCGGCCGATACTTATTTGATCCATCAACTGGCGAATTGTCAGAATATTATCAAGAAGCCGCGGCGAAAGCCCGCAAGCGCCAACAGACTGTCGCTATCAATGATGTTTTCCCCTCCAATCACGTCGTAACCATCGGTGCAAATCAACAACAACAAGTTGTAGCTGGTGTGACAAGATGGGGCTTTACCGGCTTTAAAAAAGGGCATTTGATGATCAATGCGCGTTCTGAGACCGTTGAAGAGAAACCGACTTTTCGCCAGCCTTTCCAAGAGCATCGCTGTGTCTTTCCGATGTCTGGTTTCTATGAATGGAATCATGAAAAGGAAAAGTTCCTCTTTTCGCAAGATCACGTGATTTATGCTGCTGGTTTTTATCGCATCCTTCAAAAAGAGGATCAGATCGAAACCGAATCAATCATTCTAACGACTGCCGCGAACGATTCTGTTGAACCAGTCCATGATCGAATGCCTCTGTTCTTAGAAAAAGAAGCGATTGCTTCTTGGATCAATGACTTGGCTTTTGCTCGCCAACAACTCAAAGCAGAAATGCCCAAGCTGAAAACCCAATTGCTCTCTTCTTAACTGCTTGCTACTTCTTTTTCAGCAGAACAAAAACCGCCAAGTCAGCTTTGATTTGGCGGTTTTTTTCTACTTCTGCTTTTTCTTAATAAACGGTGAAGGTCTTGCCAGTCATGATTCCAAAGACTGCTTTTTGATACGCTGCAAAAACGGGTGCGTCACCAACGGGAATAAAGCCTTTGAAAGAATCGGCGAAGGTTTCCCAAGAGCCCACAAGCGCATTGGGACTGACTGCATTGATTCGTATCCCCTGACCGATCTCAAAAGCTGCCGATGCCACGAAGGCTTCTAAACCGCCGTTGACCAGTGCTGAAGGCGTGCCCATTGGGATAAATTCGTCTTTGATAATTCCAGAAGTCAGCGTGATACTGCCACCTTCATTGAGAAAATGCTGGCCAATCAACGCAAGGTTGACTTGTCCTTGCAGCTTCGAAGCCACCGACTGTTGAATATCTGCTGGCGTCAATTCCTCAAAGGGTTTAAACACTGTGCTTCCCGCAGCGGAAACAATGGCATCCACTTTCCCAGTGGCTGCAAATAGCTGGCTGACACTGGCTGCATCCGCAATTTCGACTTGATGATCGCCGCTGCTACGGCTAGCCGTGATCAGCTCCACCTCTGGTAGCTGCTGAAAGCCTTCAACTAAAAGCTGCCCAAGTGTGCCGGTATGACCAATCAAAAGTAATTTCATTTGCTCGCCTCTTTTTTTGTTTTGTGTTTCGATTCTAACCCAACCAAGCGATTTCGACCATTCATCTGCTTTTCCTGCTTTTTAGGTCTATTCTTGCCCTTGTCCATTTGTTCCCCTACTACCTGCGTAGTGATTGGAATCACCTATCACGAAAGCAATTGACAACTTTCTCATCTTGTTCTAAGATACTACTAATTTCATACACATGCAGTGAGAAGAAGAGTACGATCCCCCCTTTCTTTCAAGAGAACTCGGAACTGGTGGAAACGAGTAAGGAAGACGATCCGAAAATGACCTTTGAGCATTCGTGGACGAACAATCCCCGACGGAGAAAGCCCGATAGCGCAATGCAGTTTATTTGATGAACTGACTGAGGTTTTTTGTTTCAGCAAAAAACAAACGAAGGTGGTACCGCGAAATGATCGTCCTTCCCAAAGACTATTCTTTGGGAAGGCTTTTTTTATAAAAAAGGAGGAAAAGTTATGAAACGAAAGATTCGATTGGGTGTGGGCTTTGGTTTATTGTCCTTAGTTTTATTTGCCGGTTGTGGCAATCAAGAAGAAGTAACGGGAAATGCCGAGGAACAGCAGACAGAAATCAGATTGGGGACGACACCAGGGCCTTACAGCGAACTGTTTCTCAAAGGAATCAAACCGATTTTAGAAGAAGCTGGCTATACTGTGACGGATATTGGCTTTACTGGGGTCTTGGAAGCGGACATTGCATTGAACGATGGCGAGATCGACTTAAACGTCGATCAGCACACCGCCTATTTAGAAAACTTCAATGAAAACACGGATGCCGATTTAGTGGGTATCACACCGATTCCTACCGTTCCAGCCGGCTTGTATCCTGGCAGAAAGGACAATTTAGCAGCGATTGAAGCAAACGATACCATCGGGATCCCCAATGATCCGTCAAATAGTGCCCGGGCCCTGTTGCTGCTGCAAAAAGCCGGCTGGATCGAGCTTGACCCGGAAGTGGCGCCCATTGACGCGACTTTGAGAAACATTACTAACAATCCTTATGACCTGGACATCGTCGAGATGGATTCTGCCCAAATCCCCCGCAGCTTAGCAGATTTAGACTATGCGGTGATTCCCGGCAGCATCGTTTATAGCGCTGGAATCGCTGCAGAGGAAAGCCTATTAAGTGAAGACATTTTGCAAGAATATGAACTGGTGGCAACGGTAAAAGAAGCCAATAAAGATAGTGATTGGGCACAGGCAGTGGTGGCAGCTTATCATTCTGAAGCCTTTAAAGAACTGCTGGCAGAAGAGAATCAAACGGGTTATTGGTTTATTCCTGAGGAATTGCAATGACCGCTTGAAAAGTAGCAATAAGCAGCAACTGTCGTCTTATTTTTTAAGAAGCTTCTACTATAGAAGGAAAAGACATGACTACTATTGATTAGTGGACCATTCCCCGTCTGAATCTTTGTAAAGGAGGTCAAAAATTGAATATTCAACAAATGCGCATCGTGCAAGCGATCGCTGACCATGGAAGTTTTCGTGAAGCAGCCAAACGGCTGTATCTTTCGCAGCCAAGTCTTTCCCAAGCCGTGAAAGAGTTGGAAACAGAATTGGAGGTCCAGCTTTTCGAGCGTACGAATCAAGGCGCCCGCTTGACTGCCGAAGGCTCGGAATTTCTAGACCATGCCCAGCCGATCTTGAGTCAAGTGGCGCAGCTGCAAACGCGTTTTTCCAGCAAGCAAGCAGCGAGTCAAACCTTCGCTATCGCAAGCCAGCACTATGATTTCACGGCTGGAATTTTCAGTGAGCTGCTGCAGGAATTTCCCGACTGCCGCCAGTTTCGCTTATTAGAAACCACGACCTTAAAGGTGATCACGGACGTGCAACAATATCGAAGTGAATTTGGGATCCTTTATTTGAATGAGCAAAACCAAGCAGGATTGGAACGACTGCTGCAAGGCGCCCAATTGTCCTTCGAGGCGTTGGGACGGTTTCGCCCCCATGTCTTTTTGCGAGCAGCTCATCCCTTGACAGAAAAAAGGCAGCTTTCCTTAAGAGATCTCGCCCCTTATCCACAAGTACGCTTTTTGCAAGAAGATGAACGCTATTCGTTCTTCTCAGAAGATTTGATCGACTTCGCTCAAAGCCCTCAAGTGGTGCATGTCAGCGATCGAGGCACGATGGTCCAGCTATTACAACAGACGGATCTTTATGGAACCGGATCGGGGATCGTTGCCCAACCAGAACGCCAAGGCTTGGCTTTTCTTCCTTTGATCGACGCGTCCGAGGGTGAGATCATCCTCATTAAAAAGAACGATCGCCCGTTATCAGTGATTGGCGAGCGTTTCTTAGCAAAATTACGGCATCATCTTACAGCATTTCCTAGTGATATATAAGCGAAGGCCTCCTCTTCCAACTCCCCATAGATGATTGGCTGCTCCTTCGCATTATATAAAAAATCCTTGAGCCACTTCCCATGCAGGAGGCTCAAGGATTTTCTTTTACGGTTAACATTGTCGGCAATCACCGCTGATTACAGCTGCTCTGCCTGCATTTGATACATTTGCTGATAGATTCCTTGCCCTTGGACAAGACTCGAATGGGTTCCCCGTTCCACGATCTTCCCTTGATCCAAGACCAAGATTTGATCTGCTTGTTTGATCGTTGACAAACGGTGAGCGATCATAAAGGTCGTCCGTCCTTTTTGCAAGATGGTCATCGCCTTTTGAATGATGGATTCTGTTTCAGTGTCCACATGGCTCGTCGCTTCATCCAGAATCAAGATTTTCGGATCAAACACCAATGCACGGGCAAAACTGATCAGCTGGCGTTCTCCACTAGAAAACTCATTGCCTTTTTCAACGACTGGATGATGGATGCCTTTTTCGTAGCGGCTCAAAAGGTAGTCAGCGCCGACTTGTTTCAAGGCATCGATAATCATCGCTTCGGTGATCGTTGGATCGTTCATTCCGATGTTGCTGGCGATCGTTCCAGTAAATAGATAGGGATCTTGCATGACGATCGCCATTGAATCTCTTAAACTATGACGATCAAAATCAGCGATCACTTGTCCATCCACAACGATTTTTCCGTGCTGCGGATCATAAAAACGGAACAACAGGTTCAAAATACTCGATTTTCCAGAACCAGTATGACCGACTAGAGCAATGGTCTCTCCTGCGGCAACGTCAAAGTTGATATCGTGCAAGATCGCTTGCTCAGGATCGTAGCCAAAGGTCACTTGTTGGAAAGAAACATCGCCATTCGTGACAGTCAGCTGCTCACTTTGTTGTTTTTCAACTGGCTGATCAGCAAACTCAAAGACCCGCTGTCCGGCAGCCAATGATTGCTGCACATTGGTGATGGTTTGGACAAGCCCCTCGATTGGATCATACAGACGGTTGATGTAATCAATAAAAGCATACAGCAAGCCTGCTGAGATCGCCAAGCGGCCATCAAGGAAAAAGGCAGCCAAGGTCGTGATCAAAATCAAGATCGTTGAATTTCGCAACAAATTGCCTAATCCCCAAGCGATACTTGAATCGAGTAAGAGGTATTTACGTCCGGTTTTGAACCATTTCTCTACTGTCTCATTAAATTCTTTCTGCAACTGATTTTCTCGTTGGAAGGCTTGGATGATCGCCATTCCTTGGACAAATTCATTTAACTGCCCACTGATTTGTGAGATGTATTCCCGCATTGCTAAATTGTAACGAGAGGCATATTTGGTATAAAAATGCTGCCAGATTCCTAAAATCGGGATCAAAATCAGCATCGCTGCTCCTAAGGTGCGGTTCAAAAGAAACAATGCAATAAACGCACCAATGATTTGGATGATGTTGCTTAACAAATTACTGATCACGATCACGTAGAAATTCGACCGCAAGACTTCGGTGTCATTCGTGATTCGTGCAACGACTTTACCTGCTGGGATTTGGTCAAAGTAAGAAACGGGTAATTTGTGCATATGGTCAAAAAGCTGATCCCGCATTTTTTTGACGATACTGTTGGACATTTTTCGCAATTGCAGCAAGCTGATATAACGAAAGAGGGAACCAATCAAATTGACCAGCAAATACCCAGCGAGCAATTGGATCAAAAGCATCGTGTTTAGGTTTCTGCTTTCAACCGCCGGTGTCATCACTCGGTCGATCAGCTGTTTGGCAATCAGTGGTGAAGTCAGTTCGAGCGCTGCTGCCAACAACAGCAAGATTGCGCCCACGGTAAATTGTTTTTTATAATAGCTCAAAAACGTGAGCAAACGCTTAATCGTTGAGAACACTTGTATCGTCCTCCTTTAACTGTTGATGGTAATACTGTTCTTGGTACCAGCCTGGCGTTTCGATCAACTCCTGATGGGTACCACGCTGTGTGATCCGTCCGTCTTCTAAGACGATGATTTGATCCGCTTCGGTGATGGCGGACAATCGATGGGTCACGATGATGGAGGTCGGTGCCTGCTTCATCGTTTTCAAATTCGTGATGATGGCTTGTTCCGTTTTGGCATCAACTGCCGAAAGGGCATCATCCAGTAAGAGGACTTCACTGTTTCGTAAAAACGCCCGTGCTAAGGACAAGCGTTGTTTTTGTCCACCAGACAGGGAAACGCCTTTCTCACCGACGACCGTTTCGAGCCCTTCTGGCATCCGCTTGATGTCTTCACTAAAGCAAGCGGCTTCCAGTGCTTCCCACAACACTTTTTCGGAAGCATCTGGCTGTCCGAATAGCAAGTTCTCGCGAATTGTTCGTGAAAACAAGGTATGTTCTTGCGGCACTTCTGCAAAGTGGTTGCGCACTGCTGTTGTTTGATAGGTCGTCAACGGCTGCTCGTTGATCAAGGGTACTTGATCAGAGTATGGATAGCGGTGACCGAATTGTCTTAGCAGCGTCGTTTTTCCGCTACCGGTCTTCCCAACGATGCCTAAGACTTCTCCACGAGTGATCGTCAAATCCAGTCCTTCTAACACATAACGAGCTGCTTGTGGGTATTGGAAATGGTATGCTTCAAAACGGATCGTATTGATGGCTTGCAGGTCGGCTTCACCAGGAGTTTCTAATTCATCACCCGTCTGCAGCACTTCATTGATCCGACGCCAGGATGCGGCACCTTGTTGCATCACATTCACAAGATCTCCTGCTGAGATCATCGGCCAAACGACCATTGTCAAGTACACTTGGAAAGAGACCATCGCACCAATGGTGATCGTTTGGTTGGCAACAAGAAACGCCCCGACACCAAAGCTCATCACAAAACTGATCGCTAAGATGATGGTAATCAGCGGCCCAAAACGGGAATCGATCTCAGAAACGATATTGTTTTTTGCTCGTGTTTCCAGTGTTTTCTTTTGAAACTGTTCCGTGGTGGCTCCTTCTAGTCCATAAGCTCGGACGACCCGAATGCCATCAATGATCTCCAGCACTTCACTGTTCATCTCAGAAACAGAATTCTGCGCTTCCGTAAACGCCTTATCGACTTGCGAGCCCCATTTGAAAATGTAATAGGCTAAAAGCGGCATTGGAATCAAGGCAATCAACGTCAATAGCCAAGAAACCGTCCCAGCCATCATCGCTACGATAAAACTTAGATACAAACTAGTATTTAAGAAAACCATCAGTCCATACCCAACGGTCATCCCCATCACTTGGACATCGTCACTGGAACGAGTCATTAAATCGCCTGTTCGGAAACGATGGTAAAACGGCGCCCCCATTTTAAGAAAGTGGCTCATCAATTGTTCCCGCAATTGTTTTTGCAAATCGTAGGAACCAATAAATAAATTAAACGTCCAAACAAATTCGGCCAGATATCCTAACAAGATAGCTCCGGCAAAGAGGGTCACGTATTGGACCAGTACCGAATAATCAAAATTATCTTGGATCAGCGCATCAATGAATAAGCGCAAGATATAGATTGGTGCGACATACATCGCACTAGCAATCACCATAAAGACGAATACGAAGGTATAGCGCACCTTATGTTCTTTAAAATACGTTGTTAATTGTTTTAATACATACTTCATGTTTTATCCCTCACATTCTAAAAAAGTACACAAAAAAGCTCTGTCCCTTCGGAAAAAGGACAGAGCATAAACGTCGTTATTATAGACATTATCTGTACACTAATGGTTACCGAATGAGGGATTCACTTTATTCAATTTGGTTGTTTTTTTATCAAATACTTTTTGCATCGTAATCCCTCCTTCTCTTTTTATTTTGCTGACTACACCTAACACTTTACAGATAAGTTTCTGAGAATGCAACAACTTTTATTAATTTTCTTTAAAAAAGATTGACTTTTCTAAAAACACAGATGTGAAAACAGCCCTTTTTAACAACCTTTTTTTGAAAACGAATTCCTGTTTTACCCCAAGAGTTGCAACGATTTTGGCTAAAATAAAAAAACAGATGCCCTTCTCTTCAACAAACGCTGTTTGATCAGCACACTTGGTTGAAAAAAAGTTCCTCTGTTTTCTTACTACCTGTTTATTCTGTGACAGATGCTAGGCGATAGGATACTGTTCGTCCAAAAGGAAATACTTGCACCCCTTGCAAACGATCTGTTTTCAAATACGCCACCGCCCCTTGATATAACGGCAAAACGGCTGTATCTTCAACGATCAATTGTTTTTCCAGTTCTTTCAATAAGTCCCAACGGGCAGCTGGGTCGTTTGCTAAAGTCGTCCGTGCTTCTGCTAACCCTTGATCGTAACTTTCACTAGCATACCCAGACGTATTCAAGCCACCTGTTGAATCATAAAATTCTAAGAAGTTGATCGGGTCCGCGTAATCTGGTGTCCAAGTCCCAAAGACGAGATCAAATTCACCTTGGGATTGCAAGTCCAAACGGTTTTGTAAAGGAATCGACTTGGCATCGATGGTTAATCCCGGCAAATTGGTTTCTAACTGCCCTTGGACAAACTCGACGGTTTTCTTGGCTGCTGCTGTATCTGCTGACAACAGTTCCAAAGTGATTTCGTCTTGTCCCAACTCTTCTTTGGCTTGTGCCCAAAGCTCTTGTGCGGCTGTTAAATCGTACGGCAGTAAATCGCCATTTTCTTCACGAAAATCTTGGTCTGTTTCAGGATCTTTGGCAAAGTTGCTTGGCACAAAGCCGTTCAATGCAGTGGACCCATCACCTAAGATATTTTCGGCAAATGCCTCTTTGTCGATGGCTTGTAAAATTGCTTGACGTACCTTGACATTGCCTGTGACTTCTCGTTTTTGGTTGGCACTTAAATACCCCACCAGCGCCTTTGGCACATAGTTGGCTTGAGCTGAGTTTTGGTATTGCTGCGCGTAAGTATCCGTTAAGGTGGTGTAGTCCAGTTCTCCTGTTTCAAAAAGGCTGACACCAGTCGCCGTTTCCTTCACTACTTGCACGTCGATCTTGGTCAATTGGACATTCTCAGCATCCCAATAATCAGGATTTTTCGTTAACGTCCATGATTCGTTGGTCCCGTTCCACCCTTCGATCAAGAATGGGCCATTGCCGACAAAATTTTCCGCTGATAACCCATAATCGGCGCCTTTTTCTTCAGCAAACGCTTGGTTTTTTGGCATAAAAGGTGTCCCGACCAAAATTTGATCCAGATACGAGATTGGACTTGCCAATGTCAGCTCTAACGTCTGCTGGTCCAATGCTTTTGCACCTAACTCACTCACCTCAACGTCCCCTTGACGCACTTGGCTGCCATTTTTCAACACATCCATTTGATTACTGCTACTAGAACCATTCTCTGGATTAGCAACATATTGAAAGGCGTAGACAAAATCATCCGCAGTAACAGGATCGCCATTGCTCCATTTTGCATCACGAATGGTGAAGGTATAAACCAGTCCGTCTTCTGATACCGTAGGCTCTTCAGCGGCCATCGCAAGCTCAGGATCCCCCTCTTGATCCAGACGGTATAACCCTTCTGCCACTTGTCCGATCATATCGGAACTATTGACATCCGTGTATTGTCCGCTATCAAGGGTTGATAAGGCGCCAGCGGTTGACACTTGAATTTCTTGCGCAACGGCTCCTTGCTCCTCTTGCTGTCCAGAATCCGTCGTGGGGCTCGTGGTACTGCAGGCACTTAAAACCAATACTGTGAAAGCAGTGATACCCATCATTTTCTTTTTCATTTTTCTCCTCCTTGCGTGATCCTCTTTCTTACAATACGTCAACGACATACTTGAAAACCGCTTGTTCTTGTATAAGCGCATCATAGGCAAAATCAGGATGCCATTGAACCGCCAACAAGCGCTGACCCACGTGTTCAATGCCTTCAATGATGCCATCAGGACTCCAAGCTGTCTTTTGCAATGGACGAGCCAATCGATCCACCGCTTGATGATGAAAGGAATTAACCTTTGTTTTTTGACCGTAAACACGAGCCAACATGCTTTTTTCAGCCGTCACGATGGCATGGGTCGGCACTTCTTTCGGAATCGGCGCCTGCATATGAATGATCTCACTGAAGGTACTGATGTCTTGCTGCAGCGTGCCACCGAATGCCACGTTGACCAGCTGCATTCCCCGACAAACCGCAAAAATTGGTTTCTTTTGCAGCAGCGCTTCATCGATCAGCGCTAGTTCAAACTCATCCCGTGCCAACAAACCGCTTCCAGTTGCCTGATGGGCCTCCTGCCCATAAAACTTGGGTGAAACATCTTGTCCACCAGCTAATACCAGTTTATCGATCTGTGAAACATAGTCCTTGGCTGCAGCTGGCTCACTGATTGGCACGAGCAATGGCAGTCCGCCCGCTTGCTGGATCGCTCGCACATACCCTAATGGTGTGTAGGCGATCGGCAAATGATGCAGCACATCGCCAGCATCTTGCACTTCATTCGCAGCGATCCCTATAATTGATTTGCCCATCGACATCCCTCCCTGATTAACGATTTTTTCAGAAAAAAGCGGTATCTAGCAGTTGAACAAGGCAAGCGCCGCACTTTTTCTCAAGATATGTTTCAACTATTCTAAACCAATCCGCACTTTTTGTGAAACACTATTTTCACTTTCGCGATCATTTATTACAATCACCATTCTATTTAACCCCCTCTTTGATAAGCAATAAAGAACACCGCTAGTCAGATATAGTTGAATTTTGCCAATGCTTTCTCTACGTAAAAAAACATGCGAGAAGCCGTTGCTTTCCGCATGTTTCGTCATTAAAATAATCGATTGTCTTTTAAAAACTCCAGCATCTGTGTTTTTAGGGGATCTTTTTCATTACGGATCGACTTTGTTTGCGTCGGTTCATCAAGTGTCGAGGACCGCTTTTTAGGAAAAGGCGCCGCTGGTTCTTCTGCCAACTCTATGATTTGGAAGCTATCCACCACCACTTCTGCCGCACAAAGTCTCTGACCTTCTGGTGTTTCATAAGGACAGCCTTGCAAGTGTCCATTGATTTTGATACTTGCCCCTTTTTGAGTATACCGTAAAAAGGTCTCTGCCTGTTTTCCATGAATGACGCAAGCAAACCATTCATGGTGCACGTCTTCACTGTTTTGCCATTGAGACACAATGACAAGATCAAAACGTACGCCCTGATCGTCCGCCGCATCAAACGCTTCTTTACTAGGCATCTCTGCGATTTTCCCAGTAAGAACCACTTTATTCATTGCCACGTTGCATCCTCGCTTTTCTCTCATTTCTTGAGTGATCTTAACTTATGCGACCTATTCTACCACATTCCAAAAAACAAGCAATCAAAGGTCGAATGGCTTAAGAAATGCTTTGAACAAAATGAACCAACTCAAAGAATTCATCTGATCCTGCCAATAATGTGCGATTTTCTGACTGAAAACTTCTCTTTGCTCCAGACAGCAAAAAAACAGTTGGTTCAATCCCCCTCTGAACCAACTGCCTTTTGCGGATTTTTATTTAGCAAAGGAATCTTGACTACCATAGCGATCAAAATGGAGGGTTTCGCTTTCGAGATAGTCGATGATCGCTTTGGGGATCATGACCCCTTCTTGCTGGGCTTTTTCAAAGTGTATTTGGCTGATCTCTCCAGGATAGTAGACTTGTGATTGCCCTTCTACTGGCGGGATTGCATGCAGCTCAGTCACCATCTGATCGATGCTTTGCTTGAAGGTTTCGGTGTTGGTAAAACGAGATGGATCGATCACAAGAAGGAATTGTCCTAAGCGGCGTTTTTCTGTCAAGTCCGCATACATGGAGGTGACCTGTTTACCAAAAGCCAAGCCTAGCATCGAGCCAGCTAAAATATCCACCATCATCATCAAGCCATATCCTTTAGCACCAGCGATTGGCAATAATCCTTGGACAGCATAGGGATCGGTGGTAGGCAAGCCATGCTCGTCTACTGCCCAAGTATCGGGGATCTGCTGCTTCTTCGAGCGAGCATCCAAAATTTTGCCCCACGCTTGAACCGTCGTCGCCATATCAAAAACCACCGGTGGATGATTGGCTCGTGGTGCAGCAAACGCGATTGGATTGGTGCCAAAATAGTTTTCGGTCCCACCAAAAGGCACCGCCATCGGATCCGATTGACACATGGCGATCGCTACTAAGTCGGCTTCAGCAGCCTGTTTGACGTAATACGCCATCGTCCCGCTATGGCTGGTCTGCTCGATTCCTACTGCAGCGATCCCGGCTTCTTTTGCCAGATGAATGGCGATCGCCATCGCTTCATTGCACACATAATGCCCCATGCCGTTATCTCCGTGGAAAATTCCGGTAGCGGCGCCTGTTTTTTCAAAAGACATGTTTGGTTCCAGCGTGATGCCACCTTTTACTAAACGCTCGGCATAGTAGTCCATCCGCACGGCACCATGAGAATGGATCCCGCAAGCATCCGCAAAGGTCAAATGCGCCGCTGTTTCACTGGCAGCGGCTTCTGGCAAACCAGCAGCCAATAGTTTCTTTTTCATCAATGCTTCTAATTCCAGCAGAGAACGTCTGCTCATTTCTTCCATCTTTTCTCCTCCTTAGAAAAAGAGAAGCACGCTTGGCAACGGCTTCTCTTATTGATTAAACACGCGATAATCCAGTTCATCGGCTGACTTAGCGATCAGCAGCGCTGAATAGACGTCTGAGTTCACGTTCAAAATTGTCCGCAGCATGCCAACAAACCATTCGACACCAGCAAATAGCGCAATGCTTTCGATTGGTAAACCAAGCTGGGGAACGATGATTGCCAAGGAAACTAACCCCGCTCCGGGAACAACTGCATTGGCTAAAGAAACGAAAGTCGCAGTTACAGCTACCGTCACCATTTGGATCCCGTCAAAGTTGATTTGATACATTTGGGCGATTGTCATGACGGTAATCGCCATATGCATCGCTGATCCATTGCTGTTCAAAGACATCCCTAACGGCAATACCAAATTGATGATGCGGCTACTGAGTCCTAATTTATTCTGGGATTCTTCCATAGCGATCGGCAGCGTGATGGCAGAGGAGGTTGTCGCCAATGCCATGACCGACATATTTTTCATATTTTTGATCAATCGTAACGGATTGATCCGACAATACACGGTCAACAAGACTAGCCACAGCCCAAGGAACGTGACGGTGGCTAGACCGTAGACAAGCAAATAGCTGCCTAATGGCAAAATGATCTGCAAGCCCAGGGAGCTGATCGTTGAAGCGATCAAAGCAAAAATACCGATTGGTGCCACGATCATCACGTAACGAATGATGGCAATGACGACCTCATTCAGATCCACGATCAGCCCATAAAGAGCTGACTCAGGTTTCTTTTGCATAAAGCGATTGAGGGCAACACCAAAGAACAACCCAAAAACGATGATTTGAATAATTGACCCTTTACTCAACGCATCGAAAATATTCGTGGGAATAAAGTTGATCACTGTCTCTGATATAGAAATTTCTTGTGCTTGCAGAGGTTCGCCGGCAGCTTGTGAAAAGTCGATCCCTTTGCCTGGAGCAAAGAAGAGCGCCATCAGCACGCCCCATGCAGCAGCGAATAAGGAGGAAATCCCAAAGACAGCGATCGTTTTTCCACCCAAACGAGTGAGTTCTTTCGGGGCAATCCCCCCAACTGCTTGAATGATTTGTCCAACGATCAATAATGGGATCGCCATTTGCATCAGACGCAAGAAAAGATCGCCCAAAATTTTTAGGAACGAAGCGGCTTGCCCAAAGAACAAACCGCAAAGAATCCCTAGAAGAACGGCAATAACGATCTGCGTCACCATCGGTAGTTTTTTTGCTTTCACTTTGATCCCCTCTTTATTTTCGAAGTATGGTTCCTGTATGCTGATCCAGTTCAGCTAACTTTTCGATTGAGGTAATAATCGCGGTTCTGGCTGCATCTTCTTCAACAAAATCAATCGCAGCTTCTATTTTTGGCAACATACTGCCCGCTGCAAAATGGCCTTCCTCGATGTAGCCCTTGGCTTGTGCCACACTGATTTCCCCTAAGGCTTGCTGATTCGGCTGATTGTAATTGATGTAGATATTGTCGACACCGGTCAAAATGATCAGGCGATCGGCCTGCACGTCTTTTGCTAAGACACTGGCGGTAAAGTCTTTGTCGTTGACGGCTTCCACGCCAGTAAACCCATTATCGTTGCGAACGACAGGTACGCCACCGCCACCGGCACAAATCGTGATCACACCTGCATCGACCAATGTTTTGATGGCTTCTTTTTCAACAATTTCTTGCGGTTTCGGCGATGGAACCACTTTGCGGTAACCACGCCCAGCATCTTCTTGATATACCCCGCCATTGGCTGCCATCGCAGCATTGGCTTCCTCTTCACTATAAAAAGGTCCGACTGGTTTGGAAGGTCTCTCAAACGATGGATCTGCTGGATCGACACGAACTTGGGTGACTAATGAGATTACCGATGGATGTGCTTGACGTGTGGCAAACTCATTGATCAAGGCATTTTGCAGCCAATAACCGATACTTCCTTGGGTCATCGCTACGCAGCTGTCTAATTTCAATTGGGGATTTTTTTCACTTTCCCCGGCTTTTTGCTGCAACAGCAAGTTGCCGACTTGTGGTCCATTGCCGTGACAAACAATGACTTTTTCCCCTTTTTCGACAAAATCGGCAATATAACGTGCTGCTTGCGCAACGACTGCTTTTTGTCCTTCATCACTGGGGTCTTTATCTAAAATAGCATTGCCGCCTAAAGCGATCACATTCAAACTCATTTTATGCTCTCCTTCTGATTTTCCTTTGCTAATACGGCAAAAACACCTAATCCGATCAGCAGTAATAGACAAGACAGGTAAAACCCGACCTGCATCGATCCTAAAGAATCGGCTAAAAAGCCAGTAACATAAGGCGCTAAGATCGACCCCGACATCCCGATAAAGTTATAGGCACTCAAGGTTGTTCCTAAGGCGCCTTTTGGTGCGTTTTTCGTCACAAAGGTCACGACGATTGGATCAAGCGCCAGCTTGCCAGTCAATCCATACAAAATCAAAACAGTGATCAATAAGGTACGATCCGTTACAAAGGCAATGGCAAATACGGAAAGGGTCGCCAATGGGACCAATAAATAGACTAGTTTTTTCGTCGCGCCAGTTTTATCATTCAATCGAGCAAAAATCAACGCACCTGGAATCGATGCCCATGGGACTAAGGAAGCAATAAAGCCGACACTCGCCCCTTCAAAGCCACGCTCGGCAATCAAGAATTGCGGCAGCCAAGTTATAATCACAAAGTTTGCATAAATGCTGGTAAAGCATAGAACAAAGGCTGCCACGAGATTGCGGTTTGAAAAAATCTGCTTCAAGGAAATCTTTTCTTTTGGCCCCTCTTCTTTTATTTCTTGTCCTTCATCTTCTGGACGAATCACTTTTTCTTTCAAAACAAAATAGAACAAGACACCGACGATCAAGGTCGGAAACGCCATTAGGAAGAAGGGTTGGCTCCAATGGCCCCCGTTATCCAAGACCAATTTACTAGAAAGCAAGTACCCGCCAGACGTTCCAAACGCCATCCCACTGTTGATAATGGCATTTCCGACGGTCCGTTTGTTGTCGGGAATCGCTTCGGTAGACAATGCGTATTGCGGACCGTAATAGGCACCTTGACCAATCCCTGCAATGGCACGAATCACTAAGAACAAAACGAAGCTTGTGGCTAGTCCACTGAAGTAAGTAGTCACCGCCAATAAAACAAAACCTAGGGCGATCACCAATTTGCGACCGATTTTGTCGCCGATGATGCCAAAAGGAATTTGCGCAACGGCATATGTCAAAAAGAAAATACTATTGGCAAGTCCTAGTTGTGTGTTGCTTAAATTGAATTCTTCTCCGATCACACCCATGATTGGATTGAAGATCGTCCGTGTGGCGTACATTAAAATCCAGCCGACAAAGAAAATAGCAACGACTTTTTTCCAGTAAGAATTGCTTACTTTGACCGCATCTTTCTGGTTACTGATTTCCATGATTTCTCCCCATTTCTATTCTTTTTCCTCAAGTGACAATGACTCCAACGCTAACAAGAACCCAAAACTAAGATCTTTGCCTGACGAATGACCAACGGACATCAACTGCTGCACATCTTTTTCAATCACTTGTGGGTTTTGCTTTTTTAAGTCTTTGAATAATTGCAGCATCAGAGAATTGACATACCCTTGACTGGCACTTTGAATATAAGCAAGGCTGACATCCGTCGTAGACAGCGGTTTTGCCAATGCTTGCGCTAACGCGTCAGCTTCCGGCTGCTGCAAGGCATAGAGCATCGCTTGATAGGCAACTAAAAGATCATCGCCGCTAGGTGTCAATCCTTTGCCGCGGCCAATCAGGTGAGCAATGATTGGTTCCCAATCTGAGACAGGCTGCCGCAATGCCGCAAACACTGCTTGGGTTTTCTCATCTTCGGGCAACCCAATCTTGGTTTCTAGTTTTTGTTGAAGCAGGATTTCTTTCAAAAGCTGCAATTCCGCAGAGGTGAAGGATAGCTCCTTCACCTGCAGCGAAACCAATTCTTTTTCCTCTAATGAAAGAGAAAATGTTCCTTTTGTGCTGTAAAAGGTCAGACCATGCTCTCGGACTTGCACGCGATTGCCGACCTCGATCAAAGGCAGGACTTGCTCAAACAATGCATCTGGTAAAAAGACTCCGAAGCCAGTCAAATAGTTGCGATAGTTGTTGATATTGACCAGCTGCTGCCCGATCATCACATTGAATGAACGATCAAACACGCTATGCACCCGACCGGTACGACCGAATCGTTGCAATGGGTCTAGATAATCACTGATTTTGATTTTCTCAGTCAACATCGATCCCCAGATCCTTCGCATAAGCCGTCAAGGCATTTTCAAAACAGCCTAACGGTGCACGCACCGTCCCTGCACCGACTTGACCGACACCTGCTTCTTTATGGGCGATCCCAGTATTGATGATTGGGGTGATGCCTGTTTCAACGACTTTCCGGATGTCGATCCCCAAACAAGTCCCCTGGAAGTCCCATGTTGGGATCGAGAAGGTCGGATTATGACCGAAACAGATTTTTGCCATTTCATTGGAAGTTTCTAGCGCATCTTCAAAGCCACCAGCGCCGACAAAGCGTGTTACACCTGGTGCGGCTACCATCGCCATTGCTCCGACACCGACGGTTTCAGTAATGGCACTGTCCCCAATATCAGGATTGCCATCTGCTTCGGTAAACCCAGTAAAGTACAAACCTTTCGGCGTATTGACTGGTGCAGTATGCCATTGGTCTTCTGTTTGGGCGACACGAACCCCAAAATTGACGCCGTTTCTCGTCATGGTGGTCACGATCGTTCCTTTGGCATCGACACGGGCACCGTCAACGATGGCTTTGCCGGTTGCCATCATGATATTCAAGAAGAACTGATCGGTATCTGCTAAGAACTTGATCACTTCATATTTTTGCTTTTCATCGATTTCTGTTTGGATGATCAACGGCGCGATCTCTTTCAAGAAGTTCAATGATGCTGCAATATTTCGTTGATGGAATTCATCCCCCATTGTGATCGACCGGGCAATCAATACATTCAAATTGATGCCTTCTTCAGTTAGTTTTAATGCCTTGGCAATGGTTGGTCCTAAGACGTCTTTGATCCAATCCAAACGATCGATGACTTCTTGTGAATAGGCACCAAATCGTAAGACTTTACCGATCCCTTCGTTCAAAATACAGTAGGCTTTGTTGCCGACAAGGCGGTTTTCAACCACAAAGACAGGCATATTCCCAGAAGTGATTCCCCCCATTGGTCCAACTGCCTGGACATGGTGACATGGCATAAAGCGGACTTCCCCACTTTCGAGTAAGCGGCGGGCTTCGTCTTCATCTTTCGCCCAGCGTTCAAACAAGGCAGCGCCGATACAAGACCCTTGCATCGGTCCCGTCATTTCCGACCATTGGATCGGCGGTCCTGCATGCAGCAAGGTTTTCTGACTTTCGTTTAATTCAGCGATCACTGATTTAGCCGGAACGACATCGATCAAGAATGGTTGGGCATTTTTGATTTTATCCGTCACTGCTTGGTTTTCATCTGTGATTTTTTCGTCAAATTCTTCTAACGCGTCTAAAATACGGATCATTTTCTTGTTGCCGTTGGCACGAGGACGCCAGTTGAATTGTTCTGTTTTCCCGCCATATTGCAGGATCGATTCATTGAAGCTTTGCAAGCCAACATTGATGATCCGTGGTTTGGTGGTCAACAGCTCCATTACTTTCTCGCTGACTGTCGGCACCTCAACCTTGCTACCAGTATAGTCATTGACTGTTTTGTCTGCTTCAGAAAGAGTCGCCCCTTTTAAAGCTAGGGCTAATTGCACTGCTTGAGCATTGCTCGGTGCCACATAGACGCCAGCTGCTTTCAAACGGTTGACTGCTTCTTGGTAGTTTTGCGGATCTTTTTCAGTTCCGCAGACGGTAGCAACAAAGTACAACGCGCGATCAGCTGCTTGGGCTGTTTGCTGTGCAGCTTCGATAGCTGGTAACAAAGCTCCTACCATATCTGTATGCGCGCCGTAACCTAGCACCACATCAAATAAAATGACCCCGGTTTGCTCATCTTGCGCATAGTCTTCGATTTTTTTGATGCGCACTTCAGGATCGATCATTGGATGCGGTTTGCCTTGGGTATAGATATCATCACCAAGGTCGATCACATCATAGCCGTGGGAATGCAAGATATAGCCTTCTTGTTTTACAAGGCCTTCTAGATTCAAGGCTTCGGAGATCAGCATTCCTGCTTCGGCAGCTAATGTACCGCCAGAATAAAGACCTTTGACCACTTTGTCTTCAGCGAGTTTGGGCACATCTGGGGATTTCACGCGTTCAAAATAGTTCGCTTTGACGGGTTCTTCATTGGCAAGATCAACAGCGATACGCGCTGTTTCTTCCAGCGTATGTGCCAAATAGACTTTTCCTTCATGGGCTTCTGGTTTTTCTCCTAAGAAAATCGCTACCACAGGTTTGCTGATACTTTGCAGCAATTGAACGACTTCATCCCGCACTTCTTTTGCAGGTGGTTTCGAGATCACGCAAATCACATCTGTCGGTTCATGATTTTCTAAAGCAACGATGGCATCTTTGACAGTGATCGCCCCAACTTTGTCGCTTAAGTCACGTCCGCCGGTCCCGATGGCATGAACGACACCACCGCCTAATCGGTCAATGATCGTCGTCACTTCTTGAATCCCCGTACCAGAGGCACCAACGACGCCGATGTTTCCTGGTGCCACGACATTCGTGAAGGCAATCGGAATGCTAGAAATAATACCAGTCCCACAGTCAGGCCCCATCATCAATAAGCCTTTTTCATGAGCCAGCTTTTTCAAACGCACTTCATCTTCGATAGCGACATTGTCCGTAAACGAGAAAACATGCAAGTCATTTTTTAGCGCTTTTTCCATCTCGGCTGCGCCATATTCCCCAGGAATACTAAATAATGCAACATTGGCATCTGGCATTGCGCTCAAGGCTTCTTGCCATGAAGCCGCCGCTGGCGTTTCTTTGCCTTGATCTTTTGCTGAAAGATCAGCTAAAAATGAATCGATCGCTGGCATTACTTGATCCATGATCTGTTCGTTTTGGCTATCGACCACGATCATCATATCGTTGGGTGAAGCACCTTCTGCCTCTTTAGAAAGCAATCCAGTGTTATTTAATATGTCTTTGTTTGCATCCGTCCCCATCATGATTTGACTCATTTCGACATCGCCTAGATCATTGATCGTATTCGTCAGCAGCATTAAGTTAATGGAATCTTGGTAGTTATTCTTTAAGATTACTGTGTGCAGCATTTGTTCTCCTCCTTTTCTTATACTCTCATTCTAACGAGCCTTGTTTGCGTTTTCATTGGATAAAGTTCTAAAAAAATGCTATACTTTTTATCCAAAAGAGAAAAAAGGAGCATTTTATGAAATTAAAAGAATTGGTTGAACTGCCGCTTTTTGAAAAAAGTAAAGTCCTGACTGGCTCCATTGGTTTAACAAATTCCGTTGGTTCCGTTATGGTGTTGGAAGCGATGGATATCGAAAAATGGAGCAAAGCCCATCAATTGATTTTGACTTCTTTTTATGCCTTCAAAGACCAATCGCCTGAGGAACTGCGTGTTTTTTTTGAAAAAATGCAGCAAATCGGTGTCAGCGGTTTAGTGATCAAAGTGGATCGCTTGATCCCTATGATTCCAGATTGGGTGATTGAGCTTAGCTTTGCTTATCAGATCCCTTTGATCAAAGTACAGCAAGAAGTCAGCTATGAAGCCATCATGCTAGCGGTTTACGAACCATTGCTGAATCACCAAACCCAGCTGCTGCGTACCTATTACGAAGTTCGTCAGCGCTTCATGAAAGTCGAGCGCAACCACTCTTCTTTCGATCAGATCATGCAAGAGTTCTATCAATTGATCGAAAAGCCTTGTTCTTTGCGCATCCCCCATTTAGATGTGCATGTGTCCGTCGGTCAATCCTTTAAGAATTTCGTGGTGACCAAACAAGAACACATGAAAACCGTCGAGTTTACCAAGAACCACTACGAATATTTAGAATTATTTTCTCATGAGAACAATCAATATGTGACTGCCATCAAAGTAGAGATCATCAATCCTTACAATGATTTATGTACCTTGATCGTTTATCAGAAAGATTCGCAGATCCCTGAGGCAAAAGTCATGATTATTGAAAATGTGATCGACGTCATCTATGAACGCCTCCAAATGGCGTATTTGTTGAAGAAAGAGCGCTACAATCGCATGAACAATCTTGCCGATGCGATCTTGCAAAACACTCCTAGCAATTTGGCTGAGCTGGATCTTTTGTTAGAAGAAGCGCAACTGGATCGCTACGATTTCTACCAAGGCATCGCCTTTGCTTCCAACAGCTTTAAAGATAAGGAGCGTAAGTCCGTCGTTTTGCACAAGCTACGGGCGTTGAAAACACCCCACGTCTTTTTTGAACACCACAATTATTTGGTGATCCTCTATAATTTCCAATCGATCGCCCATCAGGTGACGAAACAGATGCTGCAGACATATTTTGATGATGCCCTGCTAGCCGATGAACATGGCTGCTTGGTGGTCAGCGAAGTCTTGCGCAAGGAACAGATCAAAGAGATCCTGCCAGAGTGTTTGGATGCGATTCGCTTCAATCGGCAGTTTTATTTGGCGCCGATCATTGCCTATAGCGACTTAGGTATCTTTAGTTCCTTTATCAAGGAGAACCAACTGGAAAAGCTGCAGCAAAGCATTCCCCCGAAGCTGTATCAACTCTCGGAAGAAAATGAAGAGCTGTTCAAAACGCTATATACCTTTTTTATCACGAATCGCAATTACAAAAATACGGCTGAAACCTTGTTTCTTCATGCCAAAACGATTCGTTATCGGCTAAGCAAAATCGAACAGCTACTAGAGATCGATCTGACAAGTCCGATCCAATTAGTCAATTACGAGATCGGCACCTATTTATTAGAGCTTCAGAAAAGGAGTCAAGCAAAATGAAAAAAGAATGGCAATTGACCACCGGTGCTTCCGTGACCCTCTATCCTGCTTCGGAGAAATACCTGATTTATTTTCACGGCGGCGGTTTTGTTTATGGAACCCGCCAAGACATTCCCGCATCACTGATCACACTATTTCAAGCGCAGCAATACAGCGTCCTCACAGTCGATTATTTACTGGCGCCCAATTCCTCGTTAGCGGAGATTTTGGCGCTGAACTGGCAAAATTTTCAAGAATTGCAAGCAACTGTGCTTAAAGATAACCCGTTTTGTTTCTGCGGACGCTCAGCTGGCGGTTATTTGATGCTGGCGCTTACCCAGCAATTACTGAAGGAACAACAGAGATTGCCTGAAAAACTGGTCAATTTTTATGGGTATACCGATCTTTCTTTTATTGAAAACAAACGAGTCTTGCAGCAGCCGCTCTTAAGCAAAGAGCAAGTCCCTTCTTTGGATCAAACCGAGATCGTTTGGGATGATCCGCAGTTTCAGCGCTATTTGCCTTATGTTTATTGGGTTCAACAGCAAGAACTCACAACGATCTATGGTCTAACAGCTGAAGCTCTTTCTGACTATGCCATTGATCCTGAGCTGCTTGCTCAATTTCCTCCAATTTTCAGCAGTGCCAGCAGTACCGATGAGGAAGTTCCTTTTCGTTACAGCAAAGGCTTGAAGAAAGTGCCTAAAAGCAAATTTGTCCCTGTCTATGATTTGCCCCACGACTTTTTGAAAAACGTCGAGGAGCCGCAAGTCCAAATGGTCTTTCAGCAGCTCGCCCGTTGGCTCAAACAATAATTTGATACAAGTAAAGTGAAAATAATGTTTTTTTATTTCGACGAGTGCACAGAAAAACTCTGATTGCCTTCGCTTCCTCCTTATCTCAAAAAACGTGTGGTTTAATGAAACTCTTTTAATAAAAAAAGGCTTGATACAGGCTCAATTCAAGAGAGAATGCTATACTAAAGGGGAGTATGTTATAGGAAAGAAGGATGAGGTTTTATGCATTTTGTCGGGATTTTGTGTTTGATCCTAATCACGACGACCCTCTTCTCGCATCTGGCGAGACGGATGGGCGTTCCTGCTGTTATCGGGCAGTTGTTAGCGGGGGTTTTATTAGGAGGCGCAGGACTCAATTGGGTCCATCCAGATATTCTGGTTCATGATTTTTCAGAGATTGGTGTTATTTTGCTGATGTTTTTAGCGGGATTGGAAAGTGATATTTCTTTATTGAAACGCTATTTTCGTCCAGGGATGCTCGTTGCCCTTTTGGGGATCGTGTTCCCGATGCTCTTCGGGTATGCCACGGGGGTCGGTTTTCAAAGCAGTCCCACAGAAGCGTTCTTTTTCGGGATCGTATTAGCTGCCACCTCAGTCAGTATTTCTGTCGAAGTATTGAAAGAGTTGAATGTGGTGAATACGAAAGAAGGGTCGACGATTCTTGGTGCTTCCGTCGTGGATGATATTTTGGTCGTGTTGGTTTTGAGTCTTAGCCTTTCCTTTTTAGGCGGCGAAAGCAGCCAAGCAACACCACTGCCGGTCACCTTATTGGTAGAATTGATTTATTTTGTGTTGATTTTTCTATTAGTGAAATGGATTGCTCCGTTCTTATTAGCACTTGCAGAAAAGCTATTTGCAAATTCCGCGGTGATCATCATGTCACTGATCATCTGCTTAGGAATGGCGTATCTTGCTGACCTCGTTGGGTTAAGCTCTGTCATTGGTGCCTTCTTCGCAGGGATCGCTGTCAGTCAAACGAAGGTTCGTGAGGAAGTGGAACACAGTGTCGAAGCATTAGGTTATGCCGTCTTCATTCCGGTGTTCTTTGTCAGCGTTGGCTTAGAAGTTGATTTTTCCCGCTTAAATGAGCAATTATTCTTTATTCTTGCCTTTACCGTGGTCGCGATCTTGACCAAACTGGTCGGCGGCTATGTCGGGGCGAAAATCGCGAAATTCTCGAACAACAGTGCTTGGATGGTGGGAGCTGGAATGATTTCCCGAGGTGAAATGGCATTGATCATTTTGCAGATTGGTCAACAAAACCAATTGATTTCGTCCACATTGTATTCCCCTTTGGTGATCGTTGTCTTGTTGAGCACCTTGATCTCTCCACTGATCTTAAAATACTTTACGAAAAAGATTTATTAAGCGATGTAGCAACAGCTAGGCGATACCGATGATTGCAAAAAAACAGTGCGGGTTTTGTAGTGACCGCTCAACGGCCGATTTTTTGATCGAACGTTGGGCGGTCATTTCCTTTCCCGCGCTGTTTTTCTCTATACAGGTATAAAAGCGACAATGCTGCTAGTTACTGGAAACCAATGTTAATTTCCCATGATCGATTTGATACACGTCATCCGCGACAGCATCAATAAACGCTTGATCGTGAGAAGTGAACAAAACCATGCCACGATAGCTGCGAATCAATTGTTCCAAGACGGTGATTGTCGGCAGATCAATAAAGTTCGTCGGTTCATCAAGAATCAAGACATTGGCAGCTTGAGTAAAGATGCGTGCAAGCTCGACCCGTGTCGCTTCTCCGCCGCTTAGCACATTGACTGGCTTCATCACTTCATTCTGGCTAAATCCTAGATTGTGTAAAATACTGCGGACCAGTGGTTCCTGATAGTCTGTTTGAGCCATCAATTCCGTCAAAAGTGGTGTGGTGCTGTTTTTTCGATAGCCCATTTGCTCGTATATCGCAAAGACGATTTTCGGTGATACATAGATCCCCTCTCCACCTGCGATGATTTCTTTTAGTAAAGTCGACTTCCCCGAACCGTTCGGACCCACGATAGCGATTTTCTTCCCGGCAGCAAACTGGAAACTGCTGCTGTCTAGCAAACATTTCGTCCCTCTTTGAATGGTTACTTGCTCCCCACGAATCGGTCGTTTATTATGCAGTTCCACTGCAGGGACTACTGGAAAACGAATCACCTGCTGCTGAGCGACACCCTTCACTTCTTCCAACTGATCCAAGCGGCTTTCCATGGCTTTGACTGTTTTTTGCAATGACTTTTGCACCGTGTCCTTTTGTTTTGATGACGACAAACGGTCTGGTCGGATGTTCTGCTGCCGCTTTTTTTCAGAAATGCGACTGCTCTTGATCACTTGTTCTTTTTTCTTTTGGATTGCTTGAGTCAACTGCTGCTTTTGTTGCTGATACTGCACCGCCTCCCAGGCAACACGCTGTGTCGCTTGCTCTTTTTGCTGTCGGTAACTGTTATAATTGCCAGAATACTCGATGACTTTGCCTTGATCGACTTCCCAGATTTTCGTTGCCAGCTGATTCAATAGGTACCGATCATGACTGACCACGATCAGGGTGCCATAATAATACTGCAATTCCTCAATCAAGACTTGAATTCCTTGCTGGTCTAAATGGGTCGTTGGCTCATCGAGCAAAAGTCCTAATTGATAGGAAGATAACATTTGTGCCAACCGGTATTTGGTCTCCTCCCCGCCACTTAGTGTCGCCAATTCATTAGTTGGGATCGAAAAACGACCAAACAGCGCCCAGTCAAGAGCCTCCGTCTTTTCAGTCACCTCAGCGATTTGCGGGAAATAGTGAAACGAATTTTCTCTTTGGATCGTTCCTGAATCAGGATCGATCACTCCCGCAATCAATTTCAGCAAGGTGGACTTGCCTTGCCCGTTTGCGCCCACGATCCCGATACGATCTGTTTGATAGGCGCTCAGTTCTTCAATGTTCAGTACTTCTTTGGCCCCATAATTTTTGATTAGATTGTTTATTTTTACACTTAATTGTTCCATCAGTCTGTCCTTCCCGTCTAGGAAAACGCAAGCACAAAAAAAGGGCATAGCCTACCGCTATACCCTGATTTTAATAAGAAATTGGAAAAAAGAGGACACTCATCCCTTGAAATCACGATTGCCTAGACTTTTGAAATAGATTTAAGTTAGCTATTCAAAAGGTCAATCCACAATTTCATCGATGCTGTCATGTTTTTTCCTCCTCTTTTTGTCGTAGTTGTCTGTTGAATGACAAGCGGAAAATCAGCCGCTACTGTTTACCGTTTACGGTATTTCAGGAAGCTTCTTTAGTCTATCAACGAATCAATCGTAGCACGTTTTCAAAAAAGAGTAAAGTTTCATCACAAGAATGATTGGTCTTATACGCCATCGGTGATTTTTTCTGCTAATTTGACCTGGGCTTTTTCACCATTGAAGACTGCACGATCCAGTTCTCCTTCATCATGAGCAACGATCAACGCCACCGTGACGTCAGGGTCAACATTCAAGAGGGTCCGAAACATCCCAGAAAACCAATCGATCCCTGCCAGTAAGGCGATGCTTTCATTAGGTAGTCCTAACATAGGTAAAACCGTAGCCAGTGTGACTAATCCGCCGCCTGGAACGACGATCGTTCCCAAGCATGCCAACGAGGACAACAAGACCACTTGCAAAAGATCCCCCCAGCTCAATTGGATCTGGTACGCCTGAGCAACGGTTACGATTGCCAGGGCTAAAAATAAGGAGAGCCCATTGCTATTTAAGGTCATGCCTAAAGGCATCACGAGCTTATTGATTCGATCACTGATCCCAAATCGTTCTTTGCCATCTTCGATTTGAAACGGCAATGAAACAGCAGAAGAGGTGGTCGTAAAGGAAACCACCGATAGACGCCACATATTCTTTATCAAACGAAACAAGGAAACTTTGCAATAGAGCGACGTCAAGAGAAACCAAAGAAACAAAAAGAGCAAAGATGCCGCTGCTAACGTCAATAAAAAACTGGCTAACATTCCCAACACACGAATGCCGGTATCTTCTACCAAGGAAGCAACAAGGCCGAAAATCCCGATCGGCGCCAACTTCATGATCATGCTGACCATTTTTAACAAAATATGATTAAAACTACCGATCATATCTAGAAACAGCTGATTCTTTTTTTCATGCTTGATTAAGCTCAAGGCAAGGCCAAAGAAGAGCGAAAAAATAATCACTTGGATCATATTCTGCTCCACCATGGCTTGAATAATGTTCAGTGGAACAAAGTTCAAGATGACTTCTTCTATGCTGCTGGTACTTAATGCAGTTTCTGTACTTTGCAGCAGCGACTGATCAAGGCCTGCGCCGGGCTTGAGGATCAAGGCGAACAAGAGACCGAAAATAGCGGCGACGAGGGTCGAACCGGTAAACCAGAGGAAGACTTTCCCGCCGATCCCACCTAATTCTTTTGGATCAAGTCCCCCCACCGCTTCAATCACCGAGCCCATGACCAACACGACCACAGACATTTGAATCAGTCGCAAGAAGAAGTCCCCGACTAGCTGCATTTGATCACCTAAACCGGGAAAGGAAACGCCCCAAAAAATCCCCAATACCGTTGCAATCATGATTTGGTTGGTCAAACTGATTTTTAAGGATCGTTTTTTCATCTGTTGTTCCTCACTTTTCTACTTTGCTGTTTTCTTAGAGTTTACAGTCAAGAATAAGAATGTACCACCGATCAACAAAATAATTGCGATATAAAAGCCCATTACTTTTGACCCTGTTGCATCCGAGATCGATCCGGTCAATGTTGGTGCGATAACGGAAGACATCATGCCGAAAAAGTTGAAGACCCCTAATGTCGTACCGACCCCAACTTTTGGTGCATTTTCCCCTAGCCAAGAAATGATGATTGGTTCAACCGCTAGTTTTCCAAGGAACCCGTACAAGATCAACGCGATCATTAAGAAAGTCGAATTTGTTGCTTGCACCGTTACTAATAACATCAACGCCGCTAATACTTCTAAAATAACGATAAAGGTAACTTTTTTATGCATGTATTTGTCTGCCAAGCGGCTAAAGAACAAGGCCCCAGGAATCGAAGCAAATGCCACCAATGAAGAAGAGAAGCCGATTGCGACTCCTTGGAAGCCTCGTTCTGTTCCTAAGAAGTTTGGTAACCAAGTAACCGTCATATAGTAGGCATAACACGTCGCAAAATATAACACATACGTAAAGAGCATCCGCAGGGAGAACAAGGTCGAAAGGGAAACTTTTTCTTTCGGCTGATCCGTTGTTTCTTCTTCAGCTGCTGCTTGACTCTCCAAGAAAGCTACGTCTTCTTTGTTGCTGCGGATCACCAATGCGAAAGCGATCGTCATACAAACGATCAAGAAAGCGGATAAATACATCATTGTTTGCCAAGGCATGTTCATCTGAATAACGATAAAGCTTGATAAGATCATCCCAAACCCTGAACCAACGGCAGAACCACTATTGACGATCGCTGTTGAGAAGCTCTTCTTTTCTTTCGGAATGTTCTGTGAGGTCAAAGAATACGCGGAACCATAAAATGATCCACAGCCGATCCCTGCTAAAAAGCTACCGGTATAGATCATGGAGATTGAAGAGGCTTGTGAAATCAGTAAAGCTGCCAGTGCAAATACCACAAATCCCGGAAGCAGAACTGTTTTCTTCCCAATCTTATCCACTAAAAAGCCGGCAGGGATCTGCATGATCACATAGCCGAAAAAGTAAAAGCTGGCGATCGATCCTAATGCTGTATCAGAAATATTGCCGCCAAGTGACTCATTGATTTGCGGATAGACCGGTGATAACGCAGCGCGATAAATCCAGATAGTGACCCAGCCTGAACACATTAAGATAATAATTTGTTTCCAGTAGGCAAGCCCACCACGTTCTTTATTGATTTCCATTTTTTTCCCTCCATCAGTTACACAAGTAAAGTTTGTGAAGCACGCCAACGAAAGCGCTTTAAGATAGTCTTAGTGTACGTTTTTTTGCCGACTATTGCATTTGTCATTTTTCACAAAGCGCTTTCAGTCGTTGTGCATTTGTGCTAAAATTTTAAGTCGTTTTTTGGTAGTAATTTAACGCAGCGATGAGCGCTTTGCCGGCAGAAATTGGTGCTTGCTGGTACAATAGTGCCCCTTCTAACGCGGCTAGGACATGTAACATATTTTCTTTGCGGCTGCTGTAGCCCATATTTCCAATCCGCCAGATTTTTCCTTTTAGATCACCAAATGAACTAGCGATCTCTACACCAAAGGAGTGAAGCATCTCTTCTCGGACAGCTTCGCCATCAACACCTTCTGGAATAAAGATGGGGGTAACTGTCGGCATTTTGGTTGCTTTTTCGCCATAAATCGAAAGCCCCATTGCCTCCAGTCCAGCGACCAACGCCCCTTCATTCGTCAAATGACGTTGATAGGCTGCATCGAGGCCTTCGTTTAGCAACATCCGTAATCCTTCATGAAGCGCATAGATCATACTCGTCGCTTCTGTGTGATGGTTGATTCGCTCTTTGTTCCAGTAGCGTTGCAATTGACTCAAATCCAAGTAATTACTCATAATGTGCCGCTTGTTTCGATCCGTTTTGCTCAAGCCTAATTCTTTTTGGTAACGGGCATTAAGGACGGCTTCGACTCGATCGTTGTAGGTCACTAATGAAAGACCAGACGGCACACTTAAACACTTCTGTGTACCGGCAATTGCCAAATCGACACACCAATCATCGACTGACAGGGCCACGCCACCATAAGTCGCCACCATGTCAACGACAAAGAAAATATCTTTTGCGCGACAATACTGCCCGATTTCTGCTAACGGCTGCATTTGCCCATTGGCAGTTTCCCCGTGGACCATCGCCACGATCTTGGGTTGAAATGCGTCGATTTCTTTGATGACCTCTGCGGGTGCAAAAGGAGCCGTCCATTCTTTTTCTACATATTTGACTTGCGCTTGGGCACGTTCACAGATTTCTCCAAGTAAGAAAGCAAAGCGCCCATAGGCGGGGATCAAGACTTTGTCCCCTGGTTCGATCAAAGCGATCAGCGCCGCTTCTAAACCAGCTCGGGAAGTCCCATCAATGGCAAATGCCTCTTTGTTTTTGGTTCCAAACGGTTGTTTGATCATTTCTTTGACCTCATCCATGATCGCCAAAAAATTCGGATCAAACTGTCCCAAAATACGATTGGTCATTGCTTGAAGAACAGCTGGATGGGCTTCTACAGGCCCAGGTGTCATGATCGTACGTTGTGCGATCGTTAACTCTTTATACATCTTTTCCCCTCATTTCTCTTTTTGATTTCACTGCCCAACGCCTTGTCAACGTTTCCAAGTTTGTTGTACAATAAAGCTAAAAAAGGACATGTTTTTGTTTGTTTTGTTCAATTCTAAAAGGAGTTTCTCTATGAAGTTAGTTGCTGAATTGCTTGCTACACCACGCTTTTCCAATTTGCGTTTGTTGACAGATCCCATTACCGCGGAAATTCCCGTCGACAGTATCGAAATCACTGAGACCCCCGATATCGCCCACTATATTCCTGAGCATACCTTTATCTTAAGCACGGCGATGGTTTATAAAGATAATCAAGGAGCACTGCTTGAACTGATCGATTCCCTCGTAGCCAAAAATGCCGCTGGATTAGGCATCAAGATCGGTCGTTTTTTGGATGTCATCGATCCTGAAGTCATCGCTTACGCCGATAGTTTAGGTTTCCCCATCGTAGAAGTACCTGCCACGATGCCGCTGGGCCGTTTGATGCACCAGCTTTTGAATTTACTATGGAACACCAAAACCGAGCAGCTGAGTTATGCCTTAGATATCCAAAAACGGTTCTCTGCTTCCTTGATGAAGGATGTCAGCATCGCTCGCTTTATCGCTGATTTTGGCCAAATGGTCAATACACCGATCATTTTGTTGAATCCTTTTAAACAAGTGATTGCCCACTCCAAACATTTCACCCGCATGTCAAAACCCGCGGAGTACTACATCCATCAATTAGGACAAACGAAAGGGGTTTTTACTGGTGAAAAAAGTGGGGCGATCCCTATCAAAGATCTCCATGAAAAAACGTCACAAATTTCTTATTATGCCATTGAAACCTCCACTTATTTCCCGCATTATTTAGTCATTTTGAATCCTGAGGCGATTCCTTATCCTGTCTCGGATTTTGCGCTGGAACAAGCAGCATTGGTCTTGTCGTTTATGCTCTACAAAAACCAAAAAGTGCAAGAATCTTTTGAAGATTTAAAAAGTGACTTTTTAACACGGATGATCGAATACCAGCAATCTTCCAAACAGGAACAAAAAGATTGGTTAGATCTCGGAAAGACTTACGGGTTGGTCAAAGCCCGCCATTATCGTGTCATCTATGGTGCCTGTGAACCAACCAAAGAAACCAAAGACAAAGACAAATACCTAAAAGAAGAAAGTGACTTGGTCTATCAGTGGTTTAGTGAACAACTGCCTTATCGCATCAAAGATGTTTGTCTCTTTCGCTTAAAGGGCAGCAATCACTTTGCGATTTTCGTGCAGCATAAGTGTGATGCCTTAGAAGACCATTTGATTGAGACCGCCAATGCTTTGACCAATCGGTTGCCTTTTCGAATGGCCTTTGGTGTAGGGAGTGTCTGTGAAAGCATCAATGATTTAGCCAGCTCCTACATTGAAGCAAAGACTGCTTATGAAGAACGAAGAGGCCAACATGATTCTCCCATCGTCTCTTTCTACCATCAACGGGGAATGCGGAGTCTATTTGAAAAAATGAGCCCTGAAGATATCCATTATTTCTGCCGCACGATCCTTAAAGAATTGGCGTTTCCGCAAGAAGATGCCACCATCGAATTGCGCAAAACCTTACGGGCTTACTTGGATTATCAATGTGAGATCACCCGCACCGCCAAAGCCTTGTTCGTTCATCGCAATACGATCAAATACCGCATCGAACAGTGCCAAAAGCTACTAGGAAAAAACGTGCATGATCCTAGCATTAGCCTGGATCTGCGCTTAGCCCTTGAGCTGTCCGAAGAAGGCGACTAATAGGCGAATCAAGCAGTTGGATCGTTGGTTTTACCCAGCGATCCTTGTGCCTGCTTCACCTAACAATGCTAAGTCTGCTTCTTCCAATGAGCAGATGATTGCCGTCTTTCCTTGCTTGGCAAACGCAATCGCCGCTTCCATTTTCGGTCCCATACTGCCTTCTGCAAAATGCCCCGCATCAAAATATGCTTGCGCTTCACTTACGGATAAACCCGTTAATTTTTCTTGCTCCGGTGTTCCGTAATTGATATAAACGTTGTTGACGTCGGTCAGCATCATAAATACATCGGCATCCACTTGTTCTGCCAATTTTTTCCCAGTTCGGTCTTTATCGATGACTGCTTCGATCCCTTTCAAGCCTTCCGCTTGTTTTACGACTGGAATCCCACCGCCGCCACCAGCGATCACGATGGTATTTTGATTCAATAAATGAACCATTGATTCCACGCCGTGGATCGTCACAGGTTGTGGGGATGGCACGACGCGACGGTACCCACGTCCAGCATCTTCTTCCATCACCCAATGTTTTTCCTCAGCCATTGTTTTTGCTTCTTCTTCTGAGTAGAACAAGCCGATCGGCTTCGTTGGCTTTTCAAACGCGGGATCATCCGCTGCCACTTCCACTTGAGTCAATAAGGTCACGACATTGCTGGTCAGTTCTTCTTGATCGATTTTATTTTTGATGCTTTGCTCCATCAAATAACCGATAAAGCCTTGTGACTCTGCATTGCAGACATCCAGTGGAAAAGGCGGCACGACTTCTTTGGCTTCTTCATTTTGTCGTAAAATATTGCCGACTTGCGGCCCATTGCCATGCGTCACAACGATTTGATGGTCAAGTTTCTCGATTTTAGCGATCTGTTCTGCACTTAACTGGATATTTGCAAGCTGTGTCTCTACGGTCGCTGGTTGATTCGGTTTTAAAATTGCATTGCCCCCTAGAGCGATGACCACTCGTTTTGCCATATGAATTCCTCATTTCTATTGTTTTGAAATTGATTGATACTGCGAGCAAACCCTGCCAAAAAGTCAGCCCCCGAGGTATGACCGATCGCTAGTATCTCTTTGATTACTTGGTAAAAAGCCGCTGAATCGGTACACCTGGTCAAGGATAACGCCGATTGATTGAATGCGCCTGTCAACGCATGCAGAAGATAATGTTTACTGACGTCAGTCGTCAAATCATTGACTGTCAACAGCCTTCTTTGTAGATAAGCCACCAAGCGGGTATCTTCTTGCCCCATCACTCGGCGAGCCAGTAAATGGCCAACTAGCATATCATCGCCTGTGGGGGTCAATCCGACACCCCGTCCGACTAAATAAGCGACTGCTTGCCGTTGTTCTTTAAATGAAGGCGTGCATAGCTGATCGATTGCGTCGTAAAACGGATGATTGCTGCTGATGGTTTGTGAAACAGCTTCTTGAATCCCCGTCTTTTCCGTGATATTTTGGAGGGTTGACCAAAACAGTTCTCGATCAAATGGGGCTGTGCCAGCTGGAAAGGTGGTTGTAAATTTGGCTGCCTTTTGAAAAGACAGACGATGATGCGGAAAATGGATCACCCGTTGCTGAACCAAAAGAGTGGTACCAGCAACTAAGCCTGTCGCCAACGCTGCATAATCGTCGGCAGCTAAAATCATCCCTTTGGGCACGCGAGCCGCTTGTTTGGAGACACAGATCAGCTGATCCTGACGAGGATCTTGCAGATTGAAACTATGCTGAAACACACTGTGAACGAGCCAGGTGCCATTGATAAATGCGGGTTCAAATAAAGCTTGGTCGATCCATTTTGCCTGTATCATCGCTAGGTTGCTCCTTTTCACGTTTTCAGCCCCTGAGTTATTCTTCAAATCCTAATTTTTTTGCATAAGCCAAGACAGCTTTTTCAAAGCAATCCATTGGTGGTGTCACTGTCCCGGCCCCAATTTGTCCCCGTCCAGCTTGTTTGTTGGCGATCCCTGTATTGATCACCGGTAAGATCCCTGTTTCCACGACTTTCCGAGCATCGATCCCTAAACAGATCCCTTTGAAGTCCCATGTAGGAACGGGAAAATTCGGATTGGTATCAATGGAGATCTCTAACATCTCATTGCTGGTTTTCAACGCATCGTGAAATCCGCCGGAACCAACGAAGCGTGTCACAGCTGGGGCAGCAATCATCGCCATTCCCCCAACACCAAAGGTTTCCGTAATGGCACTGTCGCCCATATCTGGAGAGGCATCTTCTTCACTGAATCCTGAGAAATACAACCCTTTTGGTGTATTGACAGGACCGGTAAACCACTCGTCCCCCATACCAGAAATACGGATACCGAATTCATGCCCGTTGCGACACATTGCTGTCACAACCGTTCCTTCTTCAATCGTCCGGGCGCCATCAAGCACCGCTTTTGAAGAAGCCATCATGATATTCAAGAAAAACTGATCCGTGTCTGCTAGAAACTGAATGACTTCTGGTTTTTCTTTTTCAAATCCTTCAAGGGTAACGATCGCTGGTGCTACTTCTTTTAAGAACGCCAACGAAGCAGCGATATTCCGTTGATGGAACTCATCCCCCATGGCGATTGCTTTTGCGACTAAGACATTGATGTTCAAGCCATCGGGTTTTGTTTGTAGTGCAGCACTTAAAACTGGTGCTAACGTATTTTTCATCCAATGCAAGCGATCAATGACTTCTTGAGAATAGGCGCCAAAACGTAAAACTGCCCCAATCCCTTCGTTCATCGTACAGTACGCTCGGTTGCCGTCTGTTTTGTTTTCCACCACGAGAACCGGCATATTGGCAGAGGTGATACCCCCCATTGGGCCAACCGCTTGCACGTGGTGACAAGGAATCAGTTGAACTTCCCCAGATGCTAATAAATGACGTACCTCTTCTTCCGTTTCGCCCCAGCCTTCAAAAAGTCCCGCTCCAACACAAGCGCCTTGAATCGGATCGATCATCTGGTCGTAGCGGATCGGTGGTCCTGCGTGCAATAGGACTTTTCCTTCACCTAATTCTGGAATGACACTGACTGCTGGAACGACATCCAACAAAAAAGGCGAACCGGCAACGATCTTGGCAATAACGGCTTGGTTTGCTTCTTCAATAGTTTCGTACACGATAACTTCCTCCTACTCTGATAGTGACACTTGTGCTAAGAAACGTAAGGCTTTTTGTAACGTTACGTTCCCACCAGCAATTGGCTGCCAGTCATATTGAACGACTTGACCGTGATGCGTCTGGATCGCTTCTGCAAAGCTACGCAACCCTACATTGATGAACGCGTCATTCGACAACAATTCGCGGCTCTTTTCAGATGGCTCTGGCAACCCATCGGCAGTTGTCACTGCTTTTGGCAACAGCTTACGACTAATTGGGGAAAAGGGATGGCCGAGCATTGCTAAAGCTTTTTTGACTGCTTGGGCATTGCTTTGACACAAAATCACGCCAGCTGCGGTTAAAATCTCTGCTTGCTCGTTGCTATCTTGGGGGTCTAAATCAGTTCCAACGATCGTAGCGATCACCGCTAACTCGCGACCAGCTGCTTGTGCTTCTTCCTTCAATGATTTGATGGTCGGTGCCAATTCACTCGCCATATCTTGATGAGAGCCGTACCCTAAAACGATATCTAACAAAATCACTGCCGTTTCAGGATCTTCCCCCGCTTGTTTCAACAGTTCGATCCGCTTTGTTGGGTCGATCATCGGATGGGGCTTGCCTTGAGTATAAATGTCATCACCTAAATCGATGATCTCATGGCCAGCTGCTTTTAAGATGTACCCTTCCTGATAGGTATCTTCTTGTTCCAGATTTAATCCTGCTTTAACAAGCATCGCTGCTTCGTACGCCAATGTTCCGCCAGAATAGTAAGCTTTGATTTTTTGTTGTTCAGGTCCAAAAGTGGCAGCTGCTGTTTCCTCTTTCACTGGCTCTAGTCCAATCTGTTCTTGGCGTAGCAGCTGCACGGCTAATTGAGCCGCTTCTTCCAGCGTGTAGGCTCGGTAAAGATTTTCTTCGTGGTCCGTTGGCTCTTCCCCAAGAAAAATCGTGACTGCAGGTTTTGTTCCTCTTCTTAAAAGTGCCAACACTTCATCTCGGACACGTGGTGCAGGTGGTTTGGAGATCACCACGATCACCTCCGTATCAGGATCGTGTTCCAAGGCAAGAATGCTATCTTTCATGGTGATCCCACCGACGGCTTCTTTGAGATCTCGTCCACCGGTTCCGATGGCTTGTGTTACACCGGCACCCAATTTATGAATAATAGTGGTGACTTCTTGGATACCAGTACCCGAAGCGCCGACAACACCGATTTTCCCTTTACGGACGGCATTGGTGAAGGCTACTGGTATCCCATTGAGAATCCCTGTGCCACAATCTGGTCCCATTAAAAGAAGTCCTTTTTCATGCGCCAGTTTCTTTAGCCGAACTTCCTCTTCCAATGAAACGTTATCACTGAAACAAAATACATGTTTGCCCGCTGCTAATGCGGTTTCAATTTCTGGTGCTGCCATAGTACCGGGAATCGATAAGACAGCGACCTTCGCATCTTTTCCAAGATCTAAGGCTTTTTCCCAAGTTTTGACGCTTTGGGTTTCCTCTCCTGCACTATTGCTTTGGTCCGATAAGAAGGCATCGATTTCTGACAGGACTGTTTCGATGATTTCTTCCTCTTCGATGTCTAAAACGAGCACCATATCGTTGGATGTCGCATTGCTCATCTCCTCGGTATAAAGACCACCCGTCTTGAAAATGTCCTTATTGGCAGGTGTGCCCATCATGACCGAAGCGTTGTTGATCCCTTCGATCGTCAGTAGACGATTGGTCAAAAGCATTAAAACAATGGAATCTTGGTAATTGTTTTTTTGAATAATAGTGTGTAACATGGGTCTCCTCACTCTCCTGTTCCTGTCTGTGCAAAGGCATCTGACCCAGAATACTGGTCAAAATGAACCGTGTCGCTAATGAGATAGCGATAAATGTTCTTCTCGATGGGAATGCCTTCTGCCATATATTTTTCATAGGTTAGTTGATTGATCTCGCCTGGATAATAGACTTGCTGGAACTGTTCAGCAGCCGGTATGTCATGCAGTTCGGCAACCATCGTCTCCACCGACTCTTTAAATGTGTCTAAATCTGTAAAGCGTTGCGGATCGATCAGCAAAATAAATTGCCCTAAGTCGCGACCTTTCGTCAGATCGTTGTACATAGAGGAAACATGCTTGCCAAAAGGCAGCCCAAGGAGCATTCCTGATAAGATATCCACCATCATCATCAACCCAAAGCCTTTTGGCCCTGAGATCGGCAGTAAGCCGTGGACATGATGTGGATTCGTCGTTGGCTTGCCATGAGCATCCACGGCCCATGTCGCAGGAATCTCTTTATTTTTGGAGCGAGCGTCTAATATTTTGCCCCACGCTTGGACCGTCGTTGCCATGTCAAAGACCACCGGTGCCCCCTGTTTTCTTGGTGCGGCAAATGCGATTGGATTGGTACCAAAATAATTTTCTTTGCCGCCAAAAGGAACCACCATTGAATCTGATTGGCACATAGATAATGCAATCAAGTCAGCTTCTGCAGCTTTTTTGACATAATAGGATAGCGCCCCACTATGACTCGTTTTCCGTACACCAACCGCCGCGATCCCAGAACGTTTGGCCATCTCAATGGCATGCTTTGTCGCTTCTAATACAACGACCTGCCCTGCGCCATTTTGACCGTGAACGATCCCGCTGCTAGGCCCAGTCTCTTCAAACGTGATCTGTGGAGTGCGATTCATTCCACCTTTAGCGATCCGCTCTGCGTAATAGTCTACCCGTACAGCCCCATGAGAGTGGATCCCGCTGGCATCGGCAAAGACCAAATGCTCTGCAACGATGGCTGCGTGCGCTTCAGACAAACCAGCAGCCGCTAATTTTTTTTGGATCAATTGCTGTAACTCTTGTGACTGTACAATAACCGTCTCTTCCATTTTCTAAACTCCTTTAAATTTCCGGATCGCGGTTGCAATCTTTGGAATAAATATAGGTCAATGGTTCATCACGACCGACACCATAGGCCGCTTGCTGTACATAGGCACTCATGAAAATATAGTCGCCTTTTTCCACTGGGAACCACTCATTGTCTAAGTTATACATCCCTTTACCTGACAGTAAGTACGCCCCGTGTTCTTGGTAGTGGGTCTCAATGTAGCCATGACTTGCCCCTGGTTCAAAGGAAAGGATATGGATATTCATGTCAAAACCCAACTCTTTCGGTAAGAAATCCCAAAGCAGGACGTCTTCCATCCCTTCGTATTGGATCGGTATCAACTCTGAAAGATTCCCCACTACTTTGTAGGCTTGGTGATTTTCTAACGGTTGGTAACGCTTCTTATATAAGAACACTTCTGTCGCTTCTTCTTGGAGATTTTTCATATACAGTTTTTCTCCAGCAGGCAGATAGATATAGCCTCCGTCCGTCAATGTATGGGTTTCTTTACCATCACTCACTTCCAGTTTGCCCGAGATGACATACAAGAAACTCTCGATCTCTGGTCCGCCGAAGCCCAATTGGTTGGCGCCATCTTTTTTGAATGAAATGATGTAATCGACAAAAGACGCCCCTAATTTTGGTGTGCCGAGTATCGAACATTCACAGTTTTCGAATCCTGGAATGACATTATTCACTAACCCGTCATGCGGCAAGATCGCAAAATTATTTTTTCTAATGACTGCACGTGATTGCAGCAATCCATCTAAATAGCCCGTATTATTATTTTTGTATCCCATGTGTGTCCCTGCTTTCTATTCTTTGTATGCTAGCTCGTAAAGGGAAGCTGCTAAAACTTCTACCCCAGCTGTTAAATCTTCGATAGTTGTTGCTTCGGCTGGGTTGTGGCTAATCCCATCAATACTTGGTACAAACAGCATCGCCGTTGGAAAATGTGGTGCAATGATTTGGGAATCATGACCCGCCCCACTATGCATCACTTTGTAGCGTTTGCCGGTTTGCTTCACCGCTTGTTCCACCGTGGCAACGATCGTATCGTCCATCGGCACTGGGCGTTCATCCATCCATAGGTCCATCTCCACTGTCAGGTCGTGCTCTTTGGCGATCGCTTGAATGATCTGTTCTGCTTCAGCAGTAAAGGCATCCAATAGCTGCCCATCAGTATGGCGACAATCCATCGTAAACAACACTTCACCAGGAACCACGTTGACCGTATTCGGCTTTGGCTCAACTTTACCGAATGTCACAACTAATGGATCCCCAAGATCTAAGCCACGGTCGATCACTGCGGCACACATTTTGGCAAAACCATACACAGCATCTTGACGATAGCCCATCGGTGTGGTGCCTGCATGATTGGCTTGTCCTTTTAAGACAAAGGTGTAGCGCTTTTGACCAGCGATACTATTGACGACACCGATCTGCAAGTTTTCTTTTTCTAAAACACTGCCTTGTTCGATATGGATTTCCACGAAGGCTTTGATGTCTGATCGAACCGGTTCTTGTGGGTCGCGAAAGTCAAAGCCTTGGCGTTGCATCTCTGCCACGAAGCTATTGCCTTCAAAATCTGCGATCGCTTCAACATCGGCTTTTTTGGCCTCTCCGACAAAGTTTTTACTTCCCCAAAAAACGGTTGGAAAACGACTGCCTTCTTCTTCTGCCATTGAGATGACTTCCAAGGAGCGTAAAGGTTGCCCATAGGTCTCTTTTAAATACTTGATCGCTAAAGCAGCAGCAACGACCCCGTATTGACCGTCTAATGTGCCCCCGTTGACGACGGTATCGATATGTGACCCTGAAAGAATCGTTTCTTCTGGATACTGGCTGCCTTCCATTCTGCCGAAGAGATTGCCGACTGCATCATAGGACGTCGTTAAGCCAGTTTTTTTTAATTGTTTTTCTACAAATGATTGCGCTTCTTTCCATGAATCGGTATAAAGCAGTCTAGTCATTCCTCCAGTTGGATCATTCCCAATCTGAGATAATGCATCGATCATTGCCGCTACTTCTTTTTTCAACTCCATTGTTCTGCCTCCTTTGATTTATACGGTTATTGTAAGCGTGTTACTGAAGGACATCATTGTTCACTTTCGACAAAACCGTTTCTATTTTTAGTCATAACGCTGTTTTCTAAACCGCTTCCTTCTCCTATACTCTTCCTTATACTATCGAAGAAGAGAAAGGAAGAAAACAATGGTTTATCCTAAAAATGCCTTTGCGCAAACAGAAAAAATCCAATTTGACACCTACGGCATTTTGCCGTTAGAAGTGACGATCCTAAAAGCAGCGCAGCCTCGGATCAGCCTTTTGTATTTTCATGGTGGTGGCTTCCTCTATGGTCAGCGGGAAGACCTTCCGCAGGATTATGTCCACCAATTGCTGGCTGCCGGTGTTAGCCTTTATCTCTTTGATTATCCACTGGCTCCCGAAGTAGCGCTGAACGACATTTACCTTCATACAAAAAAGGCAGTGGAATGGTTTTTGACAGAGGGCTGGCACTTCAGCGGCGTTGGTGCAAATGAGTACATTCTATTCGGTCGCTCCGCCGGCGGTTTTTTAGCGACCTTACTGACCGCACGCACAAAGCATCCGGAGCAAAAAGGCTTGATCCGATTTTACGGATACCAAGAGTTGTTTTATAAAGAATTTTTGCAGCCGGCACGCTTTTACACGCAATTTCCGAAAGTCCCGCCACTCGACGCCGAAGCTATGATCGAAAGCCAACCAATCACCCACGGCACGTTAGAAAAACGATTCCCTTTGTACCTTTCCGCCCGTCAATATGGCAACTGGCAGCGTTATTTAGGCAATCGGGAACAGCTGGCAGCCTTGGCGATTCCTGCTGCCGCTTACAAAGACTTTCCTCCTTGCTTTGTCGTTCATTGCAAAAAAGATCCAGACGTTCCCTTCAGCGCCTCCGAAGCTTTCGCAGCACAAGTCCCCCGTGCCAAAACACTTTGGCTCGATTTAGATCAGCATGACTTTGATCGGACACCAAATGCGATCGCTGATGAGTGCTATCGAGAGATGATTTCATGGCTCCTTTTAACAATAGAGAAAAATTAAGCGCAGATTTGGCCATGCTTCTTTAGTAAACAAAAACAGGCGATCTTCAAAGGAATGTTCCCTCTAAAGATCGCCTGTTTTTTGATTATAGTGAGTTGAAGGTATTCACGACATTCTCAACACTGAAGCCGAATTCCGCTAAGACTTTGTCGCCAGGTGCTGATGCACCGAAGTGATCGATCGCGATCACTTTTCCATGGAAACCGGTGTAACGTTCCCAACCAAATGGGGAAGCCGCTTCGATCGCTACCCGTTTCTTCACTGCTTTTGGCAAGACGCTTTCTTTGTATTCTGAACTTTGTGCTTCAAACAAATCAAAGCTTGGTAAGGAGACCACCGATACATCGATGCCTTCTTCTGCCAATTTAGCTTGTGCTTGGACCGCAAGATTCACTTCAGAACCTGTGGCGATCAAAATCCCCGCTGGTGTTTCACCAGCTTGTTTTGAAATCACGTAGCCACCTTTTGCGACATTTTCATCCGCACCGGTTTGCGTGCCTTCGATCACTGGTAGATTTTGTCGGCTTAAGACTAAGACCGTTGGTTTATCCGTTGTCGTCATGGCCAATTTCCAGGCAGCACGGGTTTCATTGCCGTCTGCTGGACGAATCACTTGGACATTTGGCATGCACCGGACGCTGGCTAATTGCTCGATTGGCTCATGCGTCGGTCCATCTTCTCCCACCGCCACGGAGTCATGCGTCAAGACATAGATCACAGGTGCATGCTGGATCGCAGACAAGCGCACCGCTGGACGCAAGTAATCAACGAAGACGAAGAAGGTTCCGCCATAGATTCGCGTACCGCCATGCAATTGGATTCCGTTCATCGCTGCCGCCATCGCAAATTCTCGGACACCAAACCAAATGTTGCGGCCTTCGTATTGGCCAGGTTCAAAGTCTTTTTCTGCTGCCACCATCGTGTTGTTGGAACCAGAAAGGTCAGCCGATCCACCCCAGAGACTAGGGACGGCTTGGGATAAGGCTTGGATCATCTCTTTGCTGGAAACCCGACTAGCTTGTGAGCTGCCAACTTCGTAGCTTGGTAATGTTGCATCCCAATCTGCTGGCAATTCACCCGCAAAGGCTTGTTTGAATTGCGCCGCAAGTTCTGGGTAGGCTGCTTCATAAGCATGGAAAGTTTCGTTCCAAGCTGCTTCAGCTTTTTGTCCTTCATCGACCATGGTTTCTTTGAAGCGCGCGGCAACTTCTTCAGGTACAGTAAATTCTGGGTATTCCCAACCATAAATCGCTTTAGCTGCAGAAATGCCTTCGGCACCGATCGGCGCACCATGAACGGCAGAGGTGCCTTGATTTGGCGCACCGTATCCGATCACAGTCTTGATTTCGATCAAGGTTGGTTTGTCGCTTTCAGCTTTTGCTTCGTCGATCGCTTTTGAGATCGCTTCTAAATCATTGCCGTCTTCAACGAGAATGTGTTGCCAGCCATACGCCTCAAAACGCGCACCGACATTTTCTGTAAAAGCTTTTGAGGTCGGACCATCTAGGGAGATGTCATTTGAATCGTACAAGACGATCAGTTTGTCTAATTTCATGTGACCCGCCATGGATGCAGCTTCTTGCGAAACACCTTCCATCAAATCCCCATCGCCACATAAAGCGTAGGTATAGTGATCGATGACTTGATACTTGTCGCGATTGTAGGTTGCAGCCAAGTGGGCTTCGGCCATTGCCATACCGACTGCCATAGCGATCCCTTGTCCTAAAGGTCCAGTGGTTGCTTCCACGCCGTCTGTGTGATCGACTTCTGGATGTCCTGGCGTGCGGCTATCCCATTGACGGAAGTTTTTTAGATCCTCAATGGTCACATCGTAACCAGACACATGCAACAAGCTGTACAATAACGCCGAACCGTGTCCAGCAGACAAAACAAAACGGTCACGATCCACCCACTTGCGAGAAGTCGTTGGATTGACTTTCAAGTGTTTGGTCCACAAGGCATAGGCCATGGGTGCTGCCCCCATCGGTAATCCCGGATGTCCTGAATTGGCTTTTTGTACGGCTTCGATACTTAATGTACGAAGGGTGTTCACTCCTAATTGATCGATTTTATCAAATAATTTTTTCAATTAAATTGCCTCCTTCACTTTCTTCAGCCAGCATGTTTCTATTCACTGCCTTTTCACAATAGAAAAGAACCAGACACCCAAAGTTTACAGGCTAGGAGGCATCTAATGCTCCTCTTTTTAACAGTCCGCAACTTGAGTCGTCCGGTTCTTTTGCTTTCGGCTTTGCTTAGCTACTCAAAACTTTTCCAGTCATTTCTTGATAATCTGCGACCATGATCGACCATGCTTTGGCAATGTCATCATCTAAACCAAACAGTCCACTGCGTCCGACAATATAGATGTCTGGATTGGCTTCATCGATCCGTTTGAAGGATTTCCGATTGGAGGAACCATCCATTTCAATGACATAGTGATAGTCGTATTCTTCCCGTAATTCCCGCAGTTCAACAATTTTATCTAACGCCCCTTCAATAAAGCGTTGGCCAGCAAACCCTGGATCAACCGTCATGATCGTGACTTTATCCAAACGATCGATATAAGGCAAAATGACCGATACTGGCGTTTCAGGATTTAAGACGATCCCGGCTTTTAATCCGGCATCATGGATTTGATCGATCAGACGAAATGCTAACCCATCCAAAACTTCAGCGTGCATGCAAATCCATTCACAGTTGATATCGATCAGCTGCTGCACCCAAAAGGCAGGTTCAGTGACCATCAAATGAGCGGACAAAGGCAAAGTACTGATTTTGCGGACCTCTTGAATAAACCATGGGGATAGGGAAATATTGGGTACGTAATGACCATCCATAATATCAATATGATAGGAGTCCACTTGGTCATTCAAAAAAGTGATTTGCTCTTTAAATTTATCTAGATCCATCGTCATCAGTGACGGTGAAAATTCAACTTTGTTCATAGACTTATCCTTTCTCCTCGATCAGTCTTGTACTGAGAGGAACGATTCTTCTTTCAATTGAATCGCTTTTCTTAGAAAATTTGAATATCATCTAAATCGATTTCTTCTTCTTCCACTTCTGCTTGCGCGGCTACTTGTTCTTCAGTGACATTTTTCTTGATCAAAGCCAAGGTGATCCCAGTCACTACTATATTTACCAACAAAGCTACTGCCCCAGCCCATGGACGAGTCATAGTCGGCAGCATCAGCACACCACCAAACGGTACCGTTGCATCTGCCCCTAAGACCATTGAAACAGCACCTCCAGCAGCGCCACCGATAGCTGTTGCGATCAGCCCTCGGACGATATCGTTCATAACGATTGGGATCACCCCTTCAACGATATTGATCACACCCATTGGTACGGCAGATTTTAACGTTTCCACTTCTACAGGCGTATAGATGTTTTTGCCGAACAATTTTGCAATAAAGAATGCTAAACCAAAACCGATTGGTGTTGCAGTATTGACTAATTGCAACGCAGTGATCGGTCCATTGATCCCTTCTGCTTGCATCGTCAGAACAAAAGCAAAGACCGTTTTATTGATTGGTCCGCCATAATCAACGCCACTCAACAAGCCGATGACCGCACCAAAAACCAATAATGAAGAGGAGCCTAAGCTATTTAATGCGTTCGTTAGTAAGTTCGTAAAGGCAGTGATCGGTGTACCGATAATATAGACCATGATCAGACCACCGATCAAAGAGGTCAAAAAGGGAATGATCAATGTCGGCATCAAGCCTTTCGCCCAATTTGGTACTTTAATAAATCGTAAAATAGCAATTACAAGATATCCAGCTAAGTAGCCGCCCAAGATTCCTCCAATAAAACCTGCACCAATGGCATTGGCTGTCAAACCAATAATAAACCCTGGCGCGATCCCCGGTTTTTCGGCAATCGCATAAGAAATTCCTGTCGCAATGACCACCGGAAGCAACCCGAGTCCTGCGCCTCCCATCGTAGCTAAAGCATCCCAAATCGTAAATTCACCTGGCACCAGTTGTCCCTGACTGGTGCCGCCGAAAGCCATGCCAATGGCAATCAAGAATCCGGCACCGCAGACGATCGGAATCAAATAGGAGATGGCTGTCAACAAATGTCCTTTTAAATTCAATGCTTTGATTTTTTCCATAGTTTCCTTCCTCCTTCGGTTTGCTTAGACCGCCTGCTGTTGAACGACCTCTTTGGCTTTTTCCAACAATTTGCTTGGGGACTTGATGGCAACTTCGGTCGGCACTTGAATGATCCGTTTCCCTTCAAATCGTTCACGTCCTGCTACTTTGACGTCAACTGCTAAAATCACGACATCTGCAGCCGCAATCGCTTCAGGTGACAATTCATTTTCACGACCGATCGTTCCTTGTGTCTCCACATGGATCTCGTAACCTGCCTTTTTAGCCGCATTTTCTAACTTTTCTTGAGCAATATAAGTGTGAGCGATCCCTACTGTACATGCACATACTCCGACGATTTTCATAAATAATTCCTCCTTAAATTTTCTGTTATCCTTGAAATGCTTCAATCACTTGCTGCGGCTCTTTTGCTTTCAACAAGGCAGCCGTCACCTCGTCATTTCCTAATTTCCGAGCGAACAAAGAGAGCAGTTTCAAATGCTTTTGCGCCCCTTCCGTGTCATCACCGACGGCAAATAAGATAATTCCTTTCACTCCCTTGCCATCCAACGTTTCCCAAGGGATCTCTTGTTTTAAAACCCCGATTGCTACGCCGATCTCCTTCACATGAGCACTTTTTCCATGGGGAATGGCAATGTAATTACCAATCCCTGTTTGACCAACTGCTTCCCGCTCATAGACATCTTTTAAAAATGCTGCCTGATCCGTCAAGTACTCATTGGTATATAAAAGCTGACTCAATTGCTGCAGGGCTTCTTCTTTAGAAGCGGCCTCCATGTTGGTTTTGATTATTTTTGGATCAATCACTGTTGAAATATCCATTCGTTTTCCTCCTCTAGTTGAGTACCTCTTGCCTTACTGAATTGACCATTCATTCCTATCAGCCGCATTGGTTGAGAAGGAAGGCTTCGATTTCTTCTTTTGATTTTTCTGCAATGAATTGCAGATTTTCTTCATAGGCGAAACATTTCATTAAGCGGATGACTGCTTGTTTCACCGCGGTTGTTTCGTTAGTCTTCATCAGGATCGCAAAAATCGTTTTTGCTTGCAGCGTTCCCTGCCAAAGGACTTCTTCACCTCTGACTAGAACGATTCCGCTTTTTTTCACCACAGCACTTTCAATGTGCGGTAGCGCAAAATCTTCAGCAATCATCGTATTGCCGCTCGCTTCTCGGGCTTGCAGTGCTTCAAATAGCAGGGTTTTGCTCTCCGTCAGCCCGATTGTTTGGCTAACACCTGCAATCTTCCTTAAAACATCGACTTTCGTCTCTCCTGCTTCTGTTGAAACTAAAGTAAGGGACAAAGGGAATTTAGTCATTTCTCACCCTCCCAATCATCACTTCAAGGCGTTTTTGGTCTTCCATCGTCAGCATGGCGCTCACGATCACAACCGGAATCGGACTATCGATCGTTAATTGAACGGTTGAGATGATCATCTCCGTATCCGGGTGTTGCTTTAAAGCCGCTTCCACATCACGAGAAGGTAGGACAGCGGTGATTGCTAACTCACGAAATTTCTTATGCACTTTTACTTTTAATAATTCGGAGGTCCCGATTCCTGTAGTACAGACGATCATTACCTTGAGTTGTTGAGGATGTTCTTCGATCGCTTGAGCAAAGTAAAGGGTGACAAAGCCGATTTCATCTTCTGTGAGCGCTGGCAAATCGTACACTTGGCAGATTTCTCTTGCAGTCTCTTCGGTAGCAAAAAACAAATCTGTATATTCTAATTTGATTTGCTCCAAAAGATTGTTTTTGACTTCGATCCCATGTCGCAACCGATTGATCATTGGTTTGATATGGCGAGCCAATTTACCGAATAACTCCTCGTCTTCAAATGACCGCTGCAGCTGAGTGCTCATTTTTTCTATAAATGCATTAGAAATTAGTTTTACTTGTTCTGACAGATCCTCTAATTCATCCGTGGCCTTTTGCATCCGTGAGGAGACGAGGTATTGATACATATAATAGCTTTCGTTTTCCGGTAATTTCGTATGCAAGTACTGTTCGCTATTGCCAATGATCTCTTTGGCGATGGTGGCTAATTCTGGGTTTTCTTGCATTTGCTGTTTCTCTTTCTCATCTAAAATATCCTCATTAAATGAATTCCCTACTTTGCGAAACCGTCGCAATAAGATATACAGGTGAGAAAAAAGATTAATGTTATAAGGATGTGGTATTACTAATCCTAGGTGATTTTCAATCAAATTCAGCTGTCGCAAAACAAACTCCGCATCATAGCGGTTGAACGCCTCATTCGTCACATGCAGATCATCCAAGCGGATATTGCGGGTTTGTTGGATATACTCCTGCAATGCACGACGGATATTTTTTTCTGCACCGTTCACCCCGATCATTTTATTTTTGCGGGAAACCGTCAGCTCAAAACGCTGCAAAGCTTCAGAAATTAATTTCTCATCACTGTTGATAACCGTTTCACTCACATAAAAAGGCTGATACAGGGAAAAAATATTCTTTCTTTTTGGGGAAATAAGCAATAGCTCCTCCATCACCTTGTTCCGGCGTTCCACTGGTGTCAGCGCATTCGGCATTTCCGCTTTCTGACTCTGGGACTTTTCTTGATGATGGAAACTTAAGCGGTAGCCTTTCCCTTTTTCTGAGAGAATCACATAGTCAATCGCGGCATCCTCATTGATTGCTTTTACGATGCGATAAATCGACTTTGTAGAAAGTCGAAGCGCTGCGGATAGTTCATCGGCCGTGACAAATTCTCTCGTATTGGAAAGAATATGGATGATTTTTCTCTTTCGTTGTTCCATAACAGTCATGTAACCGTTCTCCTTTCTACACACTTATCATAGCACTAGGAAATGTAAGCGTTCTATCATTCTTTGTCCCCTTCATGGGACAAAGATGATCAATAATAAGAATTACAATACAATGTTAAGGACAAAAAAAACAGCCATTTTTCAAAATGGCTGTAACAAAGTCAGTGTTATCATCAATGTTCATTATTCAACTGTTGGAATAAGAAAAGCTGCTAGTTCCCATGAAACGAGAAGGAAAACGCCGTTTATCGAAACCATTCAACCTTCGTTAAGGAGCAATCCAGGTTTGAGCGCCTATACAGCAAGCGAAATAAGCACGCTCATTGAAAGGAACGATTTGAGCTTTTACATCAACGAACGATAAAGCTCAATAATCTCTTCTAAAGTCGTTTCCCGCGGGTTGCCTGGTGTGCAGACATCGTTCAAGGCATCTTTGGCGATGGCTGGGATATCTTCTTCTTTGACGCCTAATTCAGAAATGGTCGCTGGAATGCCCACATCTTTGCTTAACTGATCGATTGCTTGGCAAGCAGCATCTCGGACGTCTTCAAGTGACATCGTTTCTGCCCCTTCAATGCCTAAAACGATCGCGATCTCACGGTATTTTTCACCCGTAAAGTCTTTGTTGTATTTCATGATGGTTGGCAACAAAGACGCGCACGCTACTCCGTGAGGAATGTTGTACCAAGCGGACAATGGATGTGCCATGCCGTGGACTAAGCCCAAGCCGACGTTTGAAAAGCCCATACCGGCAATGTATTGCCCTAGTGCCATCGCTTCTCGTCCTGCTTGATCGCCATTCACGGAATCTCTCAATGAGCGCCCGATGATCTCGATTGCTTTGATGTGCAGCATGTCAGTCATTTCCCAAGCGCCTTTGGTGATGAAGCCTTCGATGGCGTGGGTCATGGCATCCATCCCCGTTGCAGCTGCCAGGCTCTTCGGCATCCCCATCATCATATCGCTGTCCACAAAGGCTACTAGAGGAATATCGTGAGGATCTACACAAACAAATTTCCGATGATTTTCTTCATCTGTAATCACATAGTTAATCGTTACTTCGGCTGCAGTCCCAGAAGTTGTCGGTACCGCTAAAATCGGCAAGCATGGATGTTTCGTGTCTGCCACGCCTTCCAAACTAATCACATCTGAAAATTCAGGATTCGTAGCAATGATTGCGATCGCTTTTGCCGTATCGATCGGTGAACCACCGCCAATCGCAATGATACAATCGGCTTGGGCTTCTTTGACAAAGGCTAAGCCGTCTTTGACATTTTGGATCGTTGGGTTGGGCACGATCCCATCATATAACGCATAGTCGACACCTGCTTCATCCAATAATTTCGTCACTTTGGTTGCTACTTCAAATTCCACCAAATCTTTGTCGGTGATCACAGCCGCTTTTTTGAACCCTCGTGCTTTGAATTCGGTCGGTACGTTCTCGATCGCTCCTTTTCCAAAATACGATGTTTCATTCAAAATCATTCTATTTGCCATTCTTCCTACCTCCATTTGTTTGTTTATTCACAATATAGTTTAAATAGAAAAGACTGAGAGCCTTTTCTATTCTTCTACCATTACTTATACCTCAAGATAGCCTGCTCGGGGAGTGACTTTGAAAGCGTCAGCCAATTTTTTCAGATTTTCATCTGTAATGGTTTGTAAGATTGGGCCTTGCGCTTTAACATATGTGTACACTTCCGCAGCTTTCTCTGCCGTTTCAATCAAGCCAAAGACTTCATCCATATCTTTGCCAGCACCGTAGATGCCATGTTGCGGCCAAAGTACCAAACGGGTTTCTTTCATTTTAGCAGCTGTTGCTTCGCCGATCTCGTTCGTTCCTGGAACCATCCAAGGAATGATGGAAACACCTTCTGGGAAGACCACCAAGCACTCCGTACACATCTGCCACAGGGTCCTCGTGAAACTGCGTTCATCCAACTCATGGGTAAAACTCATGGCCAAAAGATGCGATGCGTGGTTATGCATGATGATTCGGTTTTCTGGATCGACCGACAAGCGAGCGATATGACTCATGAAATGACTTGGCAATTCACTCGTTGGCACCGCACCATTTTCCAAGCCCCAAAGCAATTCCAATGTTTGCCCATCTTCTTTGACCCGAATCACACCAAGGTTTTCCGCTGGATGTGCGGCTACATTTTTAAAGTATTTTCCTGAACCTGTCACAATAAAGTACTTGCCGGCTAGTGCCGTAGCATCAAAAATCATGGGAATTTCCCGCAAGACGCTTTGCGGATCGATGAAAGGCAAGATCTCTTCTTCTGTTAATAAGTAAGAAATATTGCCACCGTTGCGCTCATCCCACCCTAAACGGTAAAGATTTGCTGTCGTTTCCATCATTTCTTGTACAAAATTCGCTTGTAAAATATCAATTTTTTTCATCGTTCTCCTACTTTCTGGCTTTTAAGACGGTTTCTTCATAGGCTTTCACTTCTGATAGCCAATCCAGACCTGCTGGTACCCCTTGGCTTTCACAGAAGTAATTCCAAACATCTGCATACGGATAGTCTTTTAATTCTTCCGTCATGGCTAAACGAGTGGTGAAATCACCTGACAATTCGATTGCTTTTAGTTCTTCGATCGGTTCTAGCATCGCTTTTAGCAACGCTTTTTGAGTATTGCGCGTCCCGATCACCCACGCAGCGACCCGATTGATCGTTGCATCAAAGAAATCTAACCCAATGTTGGTTTTTGGCAATAAGTCATTGCGAACCAATTCGCGGCCAATCTCTTGCAATTCATCGTCCATGATCACGACATGATCACTATCCCAGCGTACAGGACGGCTGACATGCAGCAAAATGCCTTTGCTGAATAGTGCCAATGAAGACAATTTATTGGAGATCACTTCGGTTGGATGGAAATGTCCAGCATCCAAACAAATCAATTTATCGCGCGTCAAGCCATAGCCCATATAAAATTCATGAGAGCCGACGGTGTAGGCTTCGGCACCAAGACCAAACAGCTTGCTTTCCACGGCATCCACTGTGTATTCCGCTGGCAATTCTTCAGCAAAAATCTCATCTAATGCTGTCATCAAGCGTTCCCGTGGTGTAAAACGATCGATCGGGTTGTCTTTGTAGCCATCTGGCACCCAGAAATTATTGACACAGACTTGCCCAGTTTCTTTCCCCATATAGGCAGCGATTTGACGCGAACGTTTGCCGTGTTCGATCCAAAACTGACGAACTTCTTCATCTGGTGAAGCAAGGGTAAAGCCATCTTTGAACATGGGATGTGAGAAAAAGGTTGGATTGAAGTCTAAACCTAAGCCTTGTTCTTTCGCCCAAGCGACCCATTTTTCAAAATGCTTCGGCTCCAATTCATTTAGATCCACTGCTTCCTCGGTGTCTAAATAGATAGCGTGAAGGTTCAATTTGTGTTTTCCAGGAATCAAAGAGTAGGCTTTTTCTAAATCTTGGCGCAACTCCTCTGGGGTATGGGCAGCACCAGGATAATTCCCCGTTACAGAGATCCCACCAGATAATGCTTCATCACTCAAAAATCCTTGGACATCGTCCCCTTGCCAAACATGCATCGAGATTTTCACATTGGCTAATTTTTTCAAAACCGTATCCGTGTCGACGCCCAATTTGGCATATGCTGTCTTAGCTTCTTCATAACGCTGTTGAATCGTTGTCATTTTTTCCTTCTCCTTCTATAAAACGTTGATAGTCGCTTAAAATCTTGTGATCAAAAGGCTGTGGTTCATGAACACTGCAAGGAAATGAGTGTTTGACCGCGCGGCGTGCTTCAACCAGCGACGTGAAGATGCTAGCACTCATCATCTGCATTAAAAGATTGCCGATCGCCGTTGCTTCACTTGGGCCAGCTTCGATCGTCAGCTGCGCAGCATCAGCCGTCAGTTGATTTAAAAAGCGATTGTTGGAACCGCCCCCCACGATATGCAGTTTTTGCAGCTTGTTCGTCGTACCTGTCAGCTGTTCCAGCTTTTGCAATTCGCTGGCATAACAAAGCGCTAAGTTATCATACACACAGCGAGCCAGCTCCCCTGCGGTTTCTGGAACTTTCTGCTGGGTTTCTCGACAATACGCTTGCAGTTCAGTAATCATATTTTCTGGATTCAAAAAACGAGGATCATTGACATCGACAAACTGTTGAAAAGCAGGCGTTGCTTGCGCCAATTCCGCCAATTCTGCATAGGAATACTGATAATCTTGCTGCCGAGCCACTTCTTGGATCAGCCACATGCCCATGATATTTTTTAAAAAGCGAATCGTGTTGTGGGCACCCCATTCGTTCGTATAATTTTCATCGAAGGCGGCAAGGGAAACGTTGGGTACTTTGGTTTCGATCCCCAGCAATGACCATGTCCCGCTGCTGATGTAGCCCCACTCTGACCCTTCTCCGGGTGTACCGATGATCGCCGACGCCGTATCATGACTAGCGACAGTGACAAAGGTCGCTTGTGGCAAATCATAGGCTGGAAACTTCTGAGTTTGCAGTGTGCCTAAAACCGTTCCAGCATCAACCAATGGTGGGAACAGTCCTTCTGTTACGCCAATCTCAGCTAATAATTCTACATCCCATGTTTGGGTATTGGCATTTAGAAGCTGCATCGTCGAGGCATTGGTTTTTTCCGTGACCATCTTGCCGGTAAAAACGTAGCCCAAATAATCTGGAATCAACAGCAGTTTGTCGGCTTTTTGCAACAGTTGCGCTTCTTCTGTAGCTAATTGAAAAATCGTGTTGAAGGGCTGCAGCTGAATGCCTGTTTTCTCATACAGTTTTTGCAAAGAATAGCGCTGGCCAAAAGCCGCGATCGCATCATTGGTGCGACTATCTCGATAAGCGACTGGGTCGCCTAAACGTTCGCCTGCTTGATCGATCAAACAGTAGTCCACTGCCCAGGTGTCGATTCCGACGAAGCAGTCATTGATACCGGCTTGTTTCACTTTTTGCAGTCCTACTAAAATCTCTTGGATCAAATAATCGATCGCCCAGCGGTCAAAGCCTTCAAGGGGACGAAAGCCGTTTTTAAAGCGATGGATCTCTTCTAAAGTGATCTGCTCATTTTCCCAACGGCTCAACATCAGACGACCGCTTGATGCGCCGATATCGATTGCGATAAATGTGTTCACTGGTCTCCACCTTTCATTATCTTGGTTAAAAATAAATCGATTACAATTTACTGATTCATTCTTGTTGCCTCAATTTTAGCTTGACAATCAACGAGTTTCATCACACAATTTTGATAAAGACTTGCACAATCTTGGTAAAAAGGAGGATCCGATGGATTACTGGGAAAAAGCCAACCACTCATGGTCAACCGATTCACTGCGTTACATCAATACTTCAACCCAAAAGCAGCGTGAACTTTTCTATTACATTCAAGAAATCGGCTATTTCAAAGCCAGCAAACCTTACTTTACAGAACGAGAGAACCTGCCTTCTTATTTGATCAAATATACATTGTCCGGTTGCGGTGAATTGCGCTACAAAGGAAAAAGCTATCAATTAAAAGCAGGTGATGTGTTTTTTATCGACTGCCTAGACTATCAGTACTACCGCACCGTTAGTCAAGAGCCCTGGGAAATGGACTGGATCCATCTATATGGCGCCAACGTCGCAGCGTTTTATGAGGAATTCCTCAAAAATGGCAGTCCAGTTTTTCACACCAATCCTGCCAGCAGTCGTCAAAATCCGATCCACTTGGTCTTACAAGATTTATTGATGCTACAGCCAGAACCAAATGCGAAAACTGCCTTCCAAAGCTCTGTTTTGATCCATCAGCTGCTCAATGAACTGCTCCTGCAAAAATATCATCTCGATTTTTCGGATAGTGAGATCCCCCCTTATATTTTGCAGATTCGTGACCAGCTAGAAGAAGATTTCCGTCAAGGGATCACCTTGGAATCTTTGGAGGAAAGGTATCATATCAATAAGTATCAAATCGTCAAGGAGTTTTCCAAATACATGGGCTTGCCCCCCATCGAGTACCAGATCAGCAAACGCATCTCTTATTCGAAAGACCTTTTGCGCTATTCTCGGCTTTCCATCAAAGAGATCTCATTGGCGATCGGCATCGAAAACACCGCCTATTTCAGCCGTTTATTCAAGAAAAAAGTCGGCATTTCACCTAGTGATTATCGACAGACGGAGAATGGACGGTAAAAAAGAAACATGAAATCATTCACTGATTTCATGTTTCTTTGCATTGAATCTAAGGTTTTAGTTGGCAACAATAAGTGACTCTTTTTCATTCATGATCTTCTCAAATGCTGACGCATTCGTTACCACAACTGGCGTAATGGTCGCATATCCCTCTGCTTGGATAGCTGCGAGATCGGCTTTTATCAGCGGCTGGCCCTTTTTGATTGCTTGATTTGCTTCAATAAGGGTCGTAAAGTGCCTTCCCTCTAGCTCTACTGTGTCAACACCGATATGGATCAAAAGTTCAACGCCTTGATCACTGGTCAAGCCGATCGCATGCTTTGTTGGAAATAAAGCAGTGACCACGCCATCAAAAGGGGCATAAAAGGTGTTTGATTGTGGTTTGATTGCTTTCCCTTGCCCCATCAAGCCTTCTGAAAAAACTTTGTCAGGAACCTCTGTTAAGGGAACGACTTCTCCTTGAACGACTTCTTGAAAATTGATTTTTGAATTCACTGGCTCTTTTGAATTGACTGCTTTCCTTTTTTCAGGTTCTACAATTCCCCAAAAATAGGTGATTAGAAATGCCGCAACAAGCCCTACTACCTGCGAAGCAATCCCACCATAAAATCCACCATCGATTCCTGCTGGATTGATAATCAAAGGAATACCCAACAATCCTGAACCACCAAAAGAATACTGCACTGTCTGCATAAATCCTGCAATAACACCACCTAAACTTCCACCGATGACAGCAGCGATCAACGGACGTTTATAAGGAAGTAATACTCCGTACAATGCTGGTTCACTGACACCAATCAGGGTTGTCAGACCTGTTGAGTATGCGAGTGCTTTCGTTTTATCGTTTTTCGTTCGTAGACCAACCGCCACGACAGCTCCAGCCATTGCCATTTGGTTCGCTAAGAGCAGACCCATCACAGGATCGAATCCTTGCATCGCCATGTTGTTAAGAAAAATTGGAATGAATGCCCAATGCAATCCGAACATGACCATCAAGATCCATGGTCCCCCAATCACCAGCCCGCCCAAAACCGGACTGAAGTGATAAACATTATTAACAAGCGTTGCCAGTAGACTTGATAAGTTGGATATAATTGGACCAACGACCAGCAAGGCAAGAGGGACAGAAACTAGTAACACGATAAGAGGCTGTACCATGAATCGCAAATCTTTCAACGGCCAATTCTGAACGAAGCCATTGATTTTGGCTGCCACCCAGACAGCAATGATTGCCGGAAAAACGGAAGAAGTATAGTCCATCATATTCACGGGAATCGACAAAAAGGTCAAACTACCTTCTGTCGCATACGGCAGCAAAGTAGGATAGATCAATGATGCCCCAATCAACATTCCGACATAGCTGTTTAATTTAAAATAATTTGCCGCCGAAGCACCTAATAAGATTGGCATGAAGTAAAAGAAAGCATTAGACAATGCATACAAAACGATATAGGTTCCCGAAGTTTCTGACAAAATACCTGCTACTGATAAAATCGTCAAGATCCCTTTGATCGTTCCTGACGCAGCCATAGCGCCTAAAGCTGGCGTGAAAATCCCTGAAATCGTGGAGGTAAACTGATCAAAAAGAGATTTTTTTGTTTTTTCATGGGTATTGTCTTCTATTAATTCGCCGACTTGTTGCAGGACCGCTTCATAGACATCGTTTACACGATTTCCTAAAACGATCTGGTACTGTCCGCCCTGTTCAACGACTGAAATCACTCCGTCAAGACTAGCAATGGTCTCCTTACTTGGGGTATCTGTATCATGCAATACAAAACGCAGACGTGTGACGCAATGGGTCACCGATTCGATATTGGCTTTTCCACCAATTTCCTTTAAAACCTCTGTTGCCAACTGCTGGTTGTTCATTTTTGCTCCTCCTCAATAAAAAGTTTGATTTCGCCAGTGATCCCCAAAGGCTCGAACAGGACAAACTGTGAAAGATAATCCCGCATACTGCGACCTAAATTATTGATCACTTCAATCTGGATGGAATTATTCGTTTCTTGAAGCAGGTCCGTCAACTCAAATGTATACGGTGTACTGATTCTTGTGCCTACACAATGACCGTTCACTGAAACAGTCACAACTTCTGAAGCATCTTCAATACTTAATAAAACCTCTCCTGCTGCTTTAGGGAAGTCCACGGTATAAGTGATTTTCCCGCTAAACCGACTGAAGTCATCACCGACTCCCAGTAAAGGCAATGACGAATATTGTTTTTGACAGGCAACTACCGCTTGCTCTTTCCCGATTCCTTCGAAAGTGACTTGCCATGGCTGATCGTTTAGATGAACTTCTTTCACTGGTTTGCTTCTATCAATACGCAATGGTTGTTCCGAGGTAGCTTCAAAAAGAATCATACTCTCTGCTGGTGCTAAATGAATCTCATAGCTGCCATTTTTATATGACACAGGTTTCAGTTTATTTTCTACTGGATCATATTGAACTAAAGGCTTCTTAGCAGGAAAAACAGCCTGAAACTGCAGCGATTCACTGTCATTTTCATTGAAAAGCATGAATATTTCATCTGTCTGCTGCTGATAATGATAGTAGCGCAAATACGGCAGAGCTTTTGATGTTTCTAAACGATCCCGTACCTTCAAGCCAACGTTATCAGTAAGTGCTGTGAGCGGTGTTACTTCCGTAAGGCGAGCGAGAAGCCGCAGTTCATGGGTAAGCAGAGTTTGTTCAAGGGCTTCTTTCACCATTTCCTCAACAAAAATAATTTGAATTCCAGATTCTGCGAGAGCTGTCAGCTTTTTGATCAATGGACCAGACATTCGCTCAGTATATGGAATGACTAATGTTTGAAAGGCATACTCATTGATGACAAACGTTTGATCCGTAAATTGCGCATCAAGCATCATCTCAACCGAAACGATTTCAAATTCGTATTGATGTTCCATCAGTTCACGAGCAACTTTTTGAATCGGCATATAAGCGCCTGCCCACTCCGCTTCAGCATGGTACAGCACAGCAATATCCGCTTGATGTTTCCCGTCGCTAAATAGATAACTCAAACGATTCATATACGTCATCAGCTGTTTGAAGCCCTCAAATTGTGGATTATGGCCTTGCGCATAAAAGTGTGGCGGGCAATCGGCATCAGGAAAGTCATTCATTGAAAAAGCATGAGGGACAAAATGATTGACCCCTCGCACCAGCATGTGATCGGTTAGCCATTTCATCAGTTTGGTTCCTTCTGACCAACCATATGCACCGAATACTTCGCACATCGTTCGACCTTGTTTCACAGGGTCTAAGTTTCCTAAAGATGCCCCCATTTTCCCTAATGCGTAATGGAAAAATTCGCCATCCCAGCCAGTAGATGTCATGGCTTCAAAGTATCCGTCATTTTGTTGCGGCATCAATTGATGCAAAACGACATCGATCCCTGCCATCGATTGTCCTTTCATCGATTGAAAGAAGTGACCTGCCCCATAGCCTAAACGTGCATGGGCATTGTTATCCTCAATCACATGTCCGATATAGTCGACCTTATGTTCCCGACACCAGCGTCCGATCCGCTGAGAAAAGTGTTGACTATATAGCTCAGAAACCAACGACATATAATTGTAACGAATCTTAGCCGTCTGTTTTGATTCACCACGATAGAGAGCCGGCAACAGCCCTCGCAGCTCAGTTTCAGATATGGCTAGCTGGTTTGCTAACAAAGTCAACAAATCATACCGCCACGGCAATGGCATATCTACTTTTCCAAGGACTGCATCAGGACCCTTGATATTCCCAAACCGCGGTTCATCTGAGAAAAATCCTTGGATCGTTGTGCCAAATTTCTCTCCAAAGTGTTGATAATGACTTTGATAAACCGTTTCCAGCAAAACATCCGTTGCTTCTGGTACCAAAGGATTCAAGTACCCTTGTGTCGAAGCTTCCCCTCCTTCTTGTGTCGTGTAAAAGACAAAGATACTCCACTCTCCTTCAGGAATAGACCAATACAATGTCTCATCAATCATTGAGTCTGTAAGGTCGATCCACTCCTCCTCGCTGATCTGCTTAAATCCAGTTTTTTTGACCGCAACGGCGCTGATGATTTCAGCAGAAAAAAATGATTTGCCACTCTCGTTAACCGTTTCCCCTTCGGAATTCAAAATATTCGGTCGCTCTGCATTGGAACACCAATCCAACATAATTCCAGCATTCTTTTTTGGGCCTACAAAATCAAATTGTCGAAAATTCAAAAATTCTTTCTGCAAATGTCGATGATTCTTCTCAATTTCTCCTGCGGCGTAGCCTGTTGGAAAGTGCTTGTCATCCAAAATCCAAAGTGTCATTTGTCTTTTTTCACACTCTTCAATGATGATCGCCAACTCGTCCCACCATTGCGCTTTCAAAAATTCTTCATGAGGGCGTGATTCGATGCAGACAGATCGGATGCCGGCTTCGTAAATTTTATTGATGTAAGTTTGAATCGTCTCCTTCTCTTCTCCATGCATCCATAAAAACGGAAAAATATGATTATCATATTTTTCGTTCAATAAATTCGTTATCTTTTTCATACAAATTCCTCTTTCTTTCTCATTCAACTTCATTTAAAATCATAATAAATACGCTTTCAAATGTATCATAAGCAATTCTGCAGATTGAAACAATGTCATCTTCTTTGCAGATAATTATCACATTTTTAGATTTACGAAAGGAGGAGATCATAATGACAACCGAAGAAATGGAAAAAAAGCTTTTTCAGTTATCTGAGCGGGAATGCTATCACAGAGACCATCCAAACCACCTTTCTGACTATTATCAACAGCTGGAAAAAGTGATGATCAATGGCCGACAAGTTTACTTATTCGATAATCTGATGGAAGAACAAGAAAACTTTACTCTGTTAAAGCAAAGCCGCTTCAGTCCAGTTCCTTATCATAACCACAGTTTTATCGAATTAAATTATATCTACTCAGGAACATGCACCCAATTGATCGATGATCAGAAAGTTACGCTGACAAAAGGACAAATTTGTCTGATTGATACCGGAATTCCCCATTCGATTGAAATGACTGGTGAAGACGATGTTTTGATCAATCTTTTGATCAAGCGGGATTATTTCGCTCAATTGATTAGTCGAGAACAGTTTAATGAAGGGGTCGTGCTTGATTTTGTTCTGACTGCATTGTCAGACAAGCACGCGCATGACCAATATATTGTCTTTAAGAACAATAAAGATGATCGGATCCATGCTGTGATTCAAGAAATGCTGAAAGAAACTTATGAAAAAGCCATTGGTAGTAAACGAATCATCAGCAATCTAATAGCCATTCTTTTCACTTTTCTCGTACGTGAGTTCGACTATCAGACCAACAAGCAAGAAGCGGCAAAAAAACAGCACATTCTAGCGATCTTGACCTATATCGAAGAGAACTTCCAAACGGTTACTTTGCCAAAACTCGCCACCCTTTTCAACTATTCTCCTTCCTATTTAAGTACATTGATCAAACGAGAAACTAGTAAAAATTTGACCGAATTGATTATCGAAAAGAAATTGAATCTCGCCCACAACTTAATTGCTTCCTCCACCAAACCAATCACCCAATGTGCGGCTGAAGCAGGTTTCACCAATATCACTTTTTTCTATAAAAAATACAAACTGTATTATGGGCATACGCCAAAAAAGAAAAAATGATTCTATGTCGCTACTTGCTTAAATAAAAAAATGTGGCATAAGTTAAATATTCATGTTCTAAACAAAAAAAAGAGTGGTTACCCACTCTTTGATTTTTAAGATAAGTTCTTTATTGGTTAAACTGTTATCTGCTACTTTATTGATCACTAACTAAAATTGCTCAGGTGCAAAGTTATTTCAACCAACTCATCCCTAATACACCAACAATATAGAGCAAGCTACCAAGAGCTACAAATTGCTTTTCTCTGCCAACTTTTTGTTCCTTTAAGAGGACAATACTTCCATAAGTAGCAACAAGTAAGCTCATTTGAGAAAATGAATAGGTTACGCCTACACCTAAAGAAGACGATACAGCGAATAACGAAGTATTCGCGATAACCCATGTGCTACCAGTACCTAAATTGTGGATTATTTTGCGGAAACGCAACTGTTGCTTACTTTTCAAGGAAATTACGCTTCCCCCGAGAAACATCCCTACTGCCTGAGGCAAGAAAATCTGTGCGCCACTTATCTGAAACAGACCAGTGACTGTCACATATAGCATCAAAAAAGCTGAAGAACAACATAGATAAAGAAGTACTTGCTGTGTTAAGCCTGTTTGCTGATGAGTTGTCTTAGTTACAAGGAAAACACCTGTTAGAATGACTCCTAATGCCATGATTGAGAAAATTACAGTCGTTAAATCTGTCCATTCTTTGAGAAAGAAGCCAGATGCTAATGTAACAAATAATAATTGGGTCCCGACGGAGACGGGCATTACTTTAGAAACCTCCGCTTTCTCCAAAGCAAGAAATTGGAAGTATTGTCCGCAAGCCCAAAAAACCCCAGATAATAAACTGATGAAAAATGGCACCATGGCATAACTCACTTGATTCAAGAAACCAAATACACTACCGAAAATCAAGGCTGCGATTGTTGTTCCTAGCAGTTGTTCCTCTGATTTTCCTCCCATCAATTTAGCGACGATTGGCATTAAGCCCCATCCTAGTGCAGGCAGTGAGGCAAGCAATAAAAGTTGTACGGACATAAAAACTCCTTCTAAGTATTGTAAAAAAGCGAGAACACAAAATCTTGTAGAGGAAAACGTTACAGAAGCAATTCCTTCTCGACAAATTTTGTGTTCTTTATTCCTAGTTTTTAGTTAATAAATAGGTTGCTACTCCATAAGCGTGGATGATATGATCCGCTTCAAGCGGTTCTTCTAAGGCATTGATTCGCTGATATTCGTACCCATTAAATAATTTTTTGGGCTCAAGAGGACGTTCTTTGTTCGTTGAATTGACGAAACGGACAACGATTCCCTCAGAGTAATACGCATTATGGAGCGCACTGACTCCCACACCTGGTTCTAAGCTGCAAGACAACAAAGAAAGAGACATGTCGGTCAGAGATAATGGATCAATGCGCTTTTGAATTTTATTGTCTATACGATAAATAAAGTAATTCAAATCTTGCAATTGATAAGAAATCGATGGCTGTTCTTTAACAGTTTTCCAAGTAGCCAACAACTCTTCAGAAATAGCTGTTGATGCGACCCTTAGGGAAAAATCGAAGACCATCTCATAGTTTTCCATTTGAGCAAGAGGTGTTTCCATCATAATATGTCCCTTTTTGGTTGTATCGCCAGAAGCACGACCTGGTCGATACAACAAATCTGGTTTTCCTAGAGAGTCGGTTGTAGCTACTACCGTTACATATAAGGAGTCATCGATATATTCATACTCTTTGCTCTGCTCGCTATAGAAAACGAGGGCGTTCTCTTGATCATAAACAACCACTTGTTTTTCAAATGGTTCAATATTGACAGGTTTTTCTGCATATTTTTCTTGCCAATTTTCCAGTGTTTGATTTCTTTTTTCAAGATAGCCAAATTGAATGGCCGCAACCGCTCTTTCTATCGGCTTGTTTAATCGAGCTTTCACTCGAATCCGATGATTTAAAAGCGTATTTTTAAAACGTAGCTTTGCGTTTACCTCACCATTTTTTGTCAGTTGGAGGGTCAATGTATAATCGAATGTTTTGGTGGCGATTCCTTTCATCCGTTCTTCGATCGTATACGGTAGCTGTAAACTTCCTTCCAAAGCCAATGTTTCTTGCTTCCCATTGCAGCTGGCAAAACGAAGCGTGATCGGTTGATCATTCAAAATAGGCGAATAGTCATACGTATCACCGGCATTACTATCATCGATGATCGACAAGAAATCCACGATCTGTTGTTTTCCATCTGAATAAATCAGGTGGCCGTCTTCAAAGGAAAGCATGTATTTTCCATTTCTAATCCATGTGTTTTGATCTAAAGACGATTCGGGAGTTGTCTCTTGCTCTTCAAATGTAAGGACTTGATAACCAAGGCCTGAAAAGGCACAGGTCACTTGAACGGTTAACAGATAATACCCCTCTTCTTCAATAAAACGGTTGCCAGCCGGAGTTTCTTCCATAATATTTTTCCTGCTTGGGATATACACTGCTTCAAGTACAGATGAATCAGCTCCAATAACCTTGATATTGTTGGTTCTGGATACGATCTTAACGAATTTCTCTCCTTGAAATGGCACTGGTGTTGGATGAAGAATCAGAAATTGGTTGGCTTGTAAAGCGAGTCCTTCACTGATTCTTTTTAAAATCAAATTTTCAATGCTCTCACAAATCTCACTGATTTCTTTTACCCGATGACTGATATCTTGTGCAACACTATCTGATACACAGCCTGCCAAACTATCATGGGCTTGACATTCAAATAACTTTTTCCAAGCTTTCATTAGCAAGCGATTGCTTAATTCGATCCCTAAATCTTTCGCAATAACTAACATTGGTTCAATTTCTAAAACTAATTTGTTTTCTAATCGAAAAATCTCACGTTTCAGATCCATTCGTACAGAACCAATCGTTTTGTGAACCCGTGCAAAAACCGGTGCACGAAACTCTCCTTGATAAACTTCCAGTTCTTTTTGACGGACGATCTCCATAAATGCTGGATAGGTGCTCAATTGATACTTGTATTTTCCAAGCTGATTGATTTTCGTTAGTTTTTCTTCTATGGCAGAAACAATGCCTAACTGATCATTTCCAGTTGGAATCAAAATTTCAGGTTCATTCGCGTAGCTCTTAATAAAATCAACACCTCTATCGAGTCTGCCATCTACATAACTGCTCGTTGGCTCCAATTGCTGCTGTGCACCATATCCTTGAGGAAAATTCACCGCATACAGTGAACCTCGCCCACTTAAACTCGTCCATTTAAAGTAAGGGGATTTGACCTGTTCCCCTAAATCGATGCCTCGCCAAAAGATAATGTTATCAAGTCCAACTTCGTTCAATATGGTTGGCATTTGAGCATTAAAACCAAATGTATCTGGCAAATAACCGATCGGCATATAGCTGCCATATTTTTTGCTATCAAATATACCAATCATGGCATTTCGAATGATGGACTCACCAGAAGCGAAAAAGGCATCTGTTTGGGTGTACCAAGGACCGATGAACAATTGACCATTGGCGATCAACTCTTTGACCTCAGTCAAGCGCTCAGGATAGAGTTCTAAGTAATCATCCAGAATAGACAGTTGTCCATCTAGCACGAAAGAAGCAGTCGGTTGCCTCTTTAGTTCTTTTAGTACATCACTAAATAATTGGTCACTCAAAACGACACAGTCCATCGAAGTAAAATACCATTCACGATCCCAATGGGTGTGGTTTACTATGTGTACATTTGTCATAGCTATGCTTCCCACTGCTCTTCCCAAGCCGCTTCGTCAAACTCTTCCATCGTGGCATCTGTTTCTTTCCCCGCATCTTTTGAACGTAGCAAGCTTGTACAAATCGCAATGAATAATGAGCCAGTAGCAATCGATAAAACATACAGTGGCCATTTTTCTACGGTGAACCAACCATAAAAACCAGAGATTGGCGCTGTATTGACAGCTCCTAGACCTACAGCCATTGCAGAACCAATCGCTGAACCAATCATATTCACTGGGATCACTTTTAGTGGATTTTCCACCGCAAATGGGATCGCTCCTTCTGAAATACCTACTAGTCCCATAATGATCGACGATTTTCCTGCTTCTTTTAGTTCGTTATTGTATTTATTCTTTGCAAAAACAGTCGCTAATCCTAAACCAATTGGCGGAATGATAATCGCCACTTGTGCTGCAGTGTTTGGTGCATAAACGTTACTTGTCAATAAAGCCATCGCGGTTGTCACAGCTGCCTTATTTACTGGCCCTCCAAGATCAAATCCAACCATTGCCCCTACAACTGCCGCCATCACGACCGCATTTCCGCCACTCAATCCGTTCAACCATGACTCTAAGCCCACATTGATAGCTGCAAATGGTGTACCGATCACATAGTTCACAAGTAGGACAGTGACTAAAGTACCTAAAACAGGAACTAAGAACACTGGAACTACCGATGCCATCGATTTTGGCAGTTTGATATGGTTTTTGATCCACAAGCAGATGTACCCAGCGATCAACCCTGAAACAATTGCGCCTAAGAAGCCTGCGTTAATGTCTTTTACTAACATACCTCCAACAAGACCAGGGGCAATCCCTAGCTTATCGGAAATCGAATAAGCAATAAATGCCGATATTACGGGAAACATCAGTCCTAACGCAATGCCACCGAATCCATCTAAACTATGGAGTAATCGGATAATCGTATTCGCACTTTCTCCATGAGAGGCGTCCCAAATATCAACAATCCCAAATATTGATCCACCTACTCGAGAAATCGCCATGATAACTGCTCCGGCAATCACTAGAGGAATCATATAAGATATTCCTGTTAAAACATGATTTTTCATTTCACTTGCCAACTTTTTCATCTGATTTTCCTCCTCTTTATTGATCAATCAGCTTTAATGCATCTTCAATTACTTTTTCTGCGTTTTTTATAGGGGCTGCTACCGGGACTTTGAGAATCATTTTGCCATTGAAACGCTCCTCATTTCTCACTTTCGTATCAACGGCAAAAATCACGACTTCCCCAATTTGACAATCCCGCTCGTTCAATTCATTTTCGATACCTGTTGCTCCTTGTGTCTCAACCTTGATTAAATCGCCACGTTTCGCTGCTGCTTTTTTTAGCGCCTGTGCCGCCATAAAGGTATGAGCAACTCCTGTGGCACACGCCGTTACTGCAATAATTTTTCTCTTCATTCGTCTTTCCCCTTTTCTCCATTTTATTCGCTTAATAATTTCGCGATAATCTCTTTATCTGTTTCGCTTTTCAGCGCTTCTGTGATGTCTTCATCCATCAATTTCATGGCAATTTCTGATAAAATCCGTAAATGGGTGTCTCCTTGATGTTCTTCAGGAATAGCAAGCATAATCACAACCGTTACCGGTTCATCATCTAAAGATTGCCATTCTAATGGTGCCTTTAACCGAGCAAAAACGATTGCGGGTTCAGAAACTGCACGACTTTTTCCATGAGGGATAGCTATATTATTGCCTATTCCTGTGGTCGAGTGATCTTCTCTTTCCATGACTGATTGAACATACTCATTTTCGGATTGAACGATTCCTTCAATTACTAATATTTTTGCTAATTGACGGACCACTTCTTCTTTAGTGGTTGCCTCTAGACCAAGAACAATATGTTCAAAAGGTAGTAGTGTTTCTATATTCATTTTATGTTCCCCCTTGTAAATACTTTTTTAATTCATCTTTCGTCCCTTTAAGGAGGAAGGTTCGTTCATCTGATTCCATCACATTAAGCATCGTGTCATAGATTTCCTCAAGGTCTTGTACAGTTTCATCCTTGATACAGATGAAAAAGACATATTTCACCTTTGTTTCTCCCCAGTGGATCTCATTATTAAGACGTAAAAATACAATCGCTGATTTTTTCACGTATTCTGGCGTCCCATGAGGCGTTGCGAATCGTCCAAAAGAAGTAAAGGAAAGCTGTTCCCTTTTTAGGGAAGAATTAATCATTTCCTCGATCACATACCCACGAGTAACCAACTGCTCTCCAATAAATGTAATCACCTCTTGATAATTTTCAAAATGATGATCTAAAAAAATCAAGTCCTCGTGAATCAGTTTCGAAAACTGACTGAAAGAACCATTTTGCTTTTCTTCGACATTTTTTAAAAAGGTTTCTATTTTTCGCTGCTCATCTTTATTCAGTACAGGTGAAACATTGATTGTTGGAATCGAATCGATTTTTAAATCCACTGTCGATAAAATCAAGTCCTCATAAATATTGGTCTGAATCAACTCTTGAATAGAAAGAATTCTGGAAATATCGATTTGCTCATAATTTCTCCGAATGCGAGCAGCTAATAGTTGTGAAGTGCCTTTACCACTGCTACAAACTAATAAGACACTCACTTTCTGCGGTTGTTTTTCTTCTCGCTGTTCTTTCATCACTTGGATGTGTACGGCCAAAAAAGCAACCTCATCTTCGGGGATCGAAATCGAAAACTGCCAATTTAAGGCATGAGCTAATCGAAGCGCTTCCTCAAAAGACAAAGGGAAATTCTTCTTCACATCATTTAGAAACGGGTTATGAATGACTAATCCTTTTTGAATGCGATAAATAGCTTCTTTGATATGTGATACCAATCCTAACAAAAGACTTTCATTGCGTAGGGAGATCGTCTCATGAATCAATTTTCGTATCGTTTCATCAAGCAAATCATCGGAGTCATTCTTCTTCATCAACGAATCCCCATAGATATGAAGCGAAATATAATGAACTTCCGAAACTGGCAACGACAGAGAAAACGTTTCTTCTATTGATGCGATAAATCGATAAAAAGCTCTATTCTCCATCAAAGGATGGCTTCTTTCTTCGAAAGTCAGATAATTCTTCTCTTTGACCCGATCAATCATGATGATTAGATGAAGCAATAGTGAGTGATAGGCAGCATCATTAAGCGTAATTTGTTCTTTTTTCAAATACTCTTGTAAGAGCGTATCAACTAAAGAAATTTTTGTCAGGTCAATAAAATCATTAACAAACTGAGGAATTCCTTGAATCGAATGCAAATAGCGTTGCTGCTCTTGTGTTATTTTCCAATTTCCACCCCAGAAATAGTAGATCAAATCAAATGCTAAACGACGTTTTTCTTGTTCTGACAAATTCAAAAAGGAACCCTTCCCCGGTAAAACTTCAATCGTAACGTTAAAATGACGAAAGATCTCGCTTACCTGCCCCATGTCATTTTCTAAAGTTGATTTACTGATGTAGAGTGCATCTTGCAGTTGTTGACGCGTAAAATACGTTTTTTGTTTCAGTATTTCAAAGCAAAGAAACTGAATACGATCTTTTTTGCTCGTCGGTAAGTTTGATTCCTCGTGCCCATCAAGATACTTTAGAATTTCAGCTGAATCGCCATCAAGAAATACACCTACTCTAGGTTTGCGAACAAGCCTTATTGCTGTTTCCTGCAAAAATTCATCAATTCTCTTTAGCGATTGCGAAACTGTCTTTTGCGAAAGCGACATATGCAACCCAATTTTAGCAACCGTTGTTGGTCCATTCTCTAAGAGATATCGAATAATTGCTTTTTCCCGTTCACTGATCATGAAACTTTCACCTCGTCTACATTTCTAATGGTAGCTTTTTCTCAAAAAAATGAAAACACTTACTTTTACTGCATTGATTACAGTAAATCATAGGCACTGAAAATATTGCGCCGTTTTTTTATTCATGTGTACCCTTTCGTTTAATCCAGATTATTTACATATCTTTTGGTATTTTCATAGTATAGAGGATATTACTCAGTGGGAACAGAAAAAAAATACCAATGAACAAACGATACGTCTGTTTCATTGGTATTTTTACTATTGATTCTCTAATAAGGAGACGCGCTTGAGAAATTCCTTCATCTATTGCCCCAACACCTCCGCCACCGAATAAACACCAGGGGCAAAGGTCTTGCCTGTTAGCTTCTTCGTCATGGCATTAAAGGTATAGTGCTCTTCTAGGACGACGACTTCATCGTATTGTTTTAATAGCGTGCGAAAATCTGCATCTGATAAGAGGAAATTCTCTCGGCCATCGACATTGGGTGAAAACAAGTAATATTTGCCGACATAGCCAACTAAGTAGCTGTCTACTGCTTCTTTATTGGTACTGACGACCAAGTATTTTTTCTGGTTTAGGTCAAAGCGATCGCCAGTAACGGCTGAAACTTGTGCTGGAATCGAAGCAGCATATTCACGATTGGTATAACGCATGCCATTATTTTCTGAAAGGATCAGCAATGTCGCAAAAAATAACAGAATCAAGGTACTGTATTGATAGATTTTTTTTGTGGTCAAGCTGGCAAAACTACGGTAGTTTCGCCGATCGATCGCTTGTTCATGATACAAATGATCAATGCCCCGGACCATGAAAAAGGTCATCAAACCTAATGCCAAGATCACAATACTCGAAGCATAGCGATCGAACCCTGCCAAAGACAGTGCTTCATCAGTGGGCATCGAGAACAAGAACATGGCGTAAATACCCAAGTAATAGAGACCAATAATACCATCGATCAACAGCAGTTCTTTTAGAAATGGATTGCGTTTTTTTATAATAAATCGGACAAATAGCCAACTGCCCAACAGGATGACCTGGATCAAGAGAATCCCTTGCGTGGAAACCGTCGTAACATCCGTGATCGTTTTGACAAAAACATCCGTAATCTGCTGCAGTATCTGAGAATCCTTTTCACCAAAAATCTGTTTATAAGCGGTCACGCTGACTTCATGCTTCGATTTAGGAAAATTCGCTTTGACATGCAGGTTCCAAAGAATCGCCGGCAGGACAGATAGCCCAATGGCAGCTAATCCTACAATCATCAAGCCTAGCCGTTGCCGCCAACGAATTGATGCCTGCCATAAGCAGACTAGTAAATAGCCACCTAAAATCAGCAGAAAAAAGACGGCACTATTTTTGACCAAATCAAGAGAGGCGCCAATCAAAAGAAAGTAGCTGATTGAAGGCAGCACTTTGCCTTTTAAAGAAAATAACCCGGAGATGCCTGCCAAAGTTAAAACGGGAAGAATGAAGTCTACCAGCAAATTATTCATTCGAATCGCAATATTAAAATAATTGAATACGGCCATGCTGGTGAAGACCAAGACAAAAGCCAGCTTTCTTTTCGGATCACGAATAATCGCAAAAAAACTATACAGACTACAGAAAATCAAAATCAATTGACCAATCAGCAAGACATTCTCATGATAGCCAACGATGATTGCTGTATAAGTAACAAACAGTGAGCTGCCTAAAGGATAGGAAGTAAAACTGATGATGGCATCGGTTGCCGTTGGCAATTGTCCCTGCGTATAAAGGAATTTAACGATCGTCGCCCAATGAGAGAAGTTGTCATAGTGGGTCAAATGACTGTGAAGCAATGTTAAAACGAACAAAGCAAAATAGCCATAAAACCACAGCATGATGGGCTCTTGTAAACCCCAGCGCACCTGATGGCGCTCCTGCCAAAAACGCCAAACGCATAATAGTAAGCCAAGACCAAATAAAAACCAGGCCCCCCAGATCAACCATCCTTTGGGACCATATGCGACAAAGGAAAGAACGAGGATCGGCAAACAGCAGGCAGCGATCCAGCTAATGTATTTGGTAAAATGACAAACTCGTACAAAAAGATAGGCATAGCCAGCTAATGATAAACCAAATAGACTAAATCGCAGCAGGATCTCGATCATCGTCTGCCTCCTTTCTCAGCAAGCTGTCTACCCATTCTTGGAGGGCTACTGTGGAACGCAGCTCTGAAAGATTGCTTACTTGATATATCACTTGATTTTCTTTTGGCTGAAGCGTCGCTTTTTCAGCGTGAAGCACAAGATTACTGATCGGTAAGTTTAGATGGACCGGCATCTCGACCTCCTCTGTTTTTGCCAACGTGAACTGATCAAAACCAAATGTTGTGACCGCATAGGTTCCTTCATCAAAGTGCCATTTTTGATCAATGGTCAGTATGGGCACTCTTTGAGGCGGCAATGGCTTTTGTTTGGCTTGCAGCAGATGCTTACCGAGATTTTCAAAAAGACTGTCAAAGAAGGTCATCCACGGATCCCGCAGAACCGGCAGGCTTTGATTGAAGCCATCATAAATGATCTGCAGATAGGCTAAGTAATCTTTTTCTGTCAACTGGTTTAAAGCAACGCCATAGACCCATCGATCTTTTCCAGAAAAGACGCGGACAATATTTCCAGTCATCTCTGCTTGGTAGCCATTACGGGTGATTTTAAAAGTCAGCGGCGCATCTGGCGGAAAATAAAGAGGAACGTCAGAAACGAAGGACAAGCCATTTTCTGAGATATTTTCTGTCATCAAAGAATAGCTGGCGTCTTGGTCGGAAACTTCAACAGGATAATGGGCTCTGAACCGTTCCGTCGTTCGATAAATCGGGCGACCGAGATAAAATAAGACCGCAAAGGTTAAGTTAAAGAAATGGGTCAGCAGCCAGAAGGTCAACACACTGCCGTAGAAAATCTCTGAGCCGAATTTGCCGTAATTAAACTTCACTAAGCCGATAATCGTCAAAATCAACAGCAACAAATGCGGCACCACAAACAACAAGTCTTTTTTAGACTGAGTTGCTGCTTTATTAGTCACCTTGAAGCGGGTCTCTTTGATGCCAATGGCTTGCAAAAAGACAGGAATCACTAGGTAAGGTGCAAAAATCGTTTCCTGGATCTCGCCCCAACGCTGCGTTCGAATATCACTGCTCAAATCCTGCATCGCCAAATGCAAGAACGTATAGCTTGGCAGCCAAAACAGCAGCAAGACCCAAAAGTTTGTCTCTACGACCCTTACATTAAAGACGGTGTACAAAATCGGCGCGAAAATAAATAGTAGCCGTCGTAGAAACGACCACCAATACAAATAGCTGTTTAAGAAAACCATTTTTTGCGCCAAAGACAACGTCTTATTCTTAAAAAGATGGAGATTGTGGACACTTTGGACCACTCCTCTTCCCCAGCGAATTCGCTGCTTTAAGGCACTTGGGATATCAATTGGAGACAGACCGCTGGCCATTGGCTGCAGTGTTGATAAACTGCGATAACCTTGGCAATTGATCAAGGCGCCTAATTCAAAATCTTCCGTGATCGTGTCCGTCGGAAATCCGCCAGCGGCTTCGATCGCTTCTCGTGCAATCACCGTATTGGAACCTGTATAAATAGCGGTATCATGGGCGTTGTTCAAAACATTGACTTCTCTGGAAAAGAAGTCCTGCTCGTTAGGGATCGCCGCTTCTGAAAAAAGATTGTACTGAAAAAGATCCGCATTGTAAAAACTTTGCGGTGTTTGAACAAAGCCCAACGGTTTGATGGTCTGGTCATTGCGGCGTTCCTGCTGATTTGCCACAAAATATGGCACTGTTTCCAGCAAAAAATCTGAGTAAGGAATCATATCTGCATCAAAGGTCGCCACTAGCGGCGAATTGGTTTTTGATAATGCATGATTGAGATTGCCTGACTTGGCATGCTGATTGCCGATCAATCCGATATAGCCGATGCCAAATTTATCTGCCAGTGCTTTGACCTCTGGACGGTTGGTGTCATCTGACAAATAGATGTGAACTTTTTTGGGATCGGGGTATTTCATATGAACTGCCGCATTGACCGTTTTTAATAAAAGCGGCACTTCTTCATTATGAGTAGCAATCAACACATCGATCGCCGGATAGTCGGCTTCTGGCACGACCGGTTTTTCAAAGGGCTTTGCTTTGTTTTTGTTCCAAATCAACAGCAAGCCCGTAAAGTTCGATACGATCTCACTGCCCCAAAGCAGCAAACCAAACAGCAAGGCAAACCAAGACTCGTGCCATGGCAATGTATACAGCCCCCGCCATGATAAATAGATCAGCGAAAAGACAAACGCCAGAAAGTAAACGACTTTTTTCGCCCAAGGCAAACGTTTTTGTTCCACCTCAATCACTCCTTAAAGATGACATTTTTTTGCACATGGTAACTAAAGAAAAAGAGCAGGCAATCGACGCCTATTTTTAACAACACAGAATCTCCGATCGGTAGGATCAAATAAATCAGGTAGACGAGAAAAGAGGACAGCAAAATCTGTACGATCACCAATAAAAAATACTGCAGCATACTGTTCTTTGTCCGTTGACCAAAAACAAGCTCGCGATTGATGTAGTAATTGACGATCGCCGAAATCAATCGGGCACCCAACGAAGCGATCACGATGGAGGACAGATTGATGACAGACAAGAAATGGATCAATAACGCATAAGCGATCACATCGACAAAAAAGGAGACCACAGATGAAAACAAATACTTCAAAAAGACGCTATAGATAGCGACAGAATCTGCCAAGACCCGAAAATGGGAAGAGGCATTTTCTTCAATATAGATGGTTGCGATCGGTTGTGAAAGAATCGGCCACCCCCGCTTCTGGGCTTCGATTAGCATCCGCGTTTCATATTCAAAACGCTCACCTGAGATCGCCAACAAATCTGTCATGAATTTTCGAGGGAAAACCCTTAAGCCCGTCTGCGAATCCTCAATAGCAAGACCAGTCGCTAAACGCAGGATATTTCGGGTCAAAATGTTGCCGAACTTACTCCGCAAGGGCACTTCTTTGCCAAAGGATCGGGTCCCTAAAATAATGCTGTCCGGATGGGCTTGGGCCTTTGCTAAGCAAGCCATCATATCGGTATACTCATGCTGCCCGTCCGAATCAATGGTCACCATAAATTCAACAGCTGGCTGGTTTGTCAGCACTTCAGTGAGAGCGGTTTTGATGGCTGCGCCTTTTCCCTGATTCTTTGGATGGGTCAAAACCTGACAACCAAACTTCTGTTCCAATGCCGAAAAGACGGACTGATAAGCTGCCCCACTGCCATCATCCACGACCAAAATCGGCAGGTGCTGATTATGCAAACGAATTTTCTCCACCAGAGCCAGCAGTTTGTGGTCAGGTTCTAGCGAAGGAATCATGATTAAACTATTTTCCATATGCGCTCCTCATTTAAGGTAGTATTTTTGAAAACAAAAAAAGAAAAGAAGCCACCCCCATCAGTAAAGACAGAGTTGGTCGCGACCGCTGCGTTTGGCTCGATACAATGCTTGATCCGCACGTTCTTGCGTTTGTTGTAGCAACTCACCCCTTTGCCGTTGTGCGATCCCAATCGACAACGTGATGCTGACCGAATCACCGGCATCCAAGATGATTTCTTGGTAACGGATGCGCTTTTGAATTTTTTCAAGGAGATAAGCAGCAGCCTGTGCGTCTCCTTGGATCAAGATCGCAAACTCTTCCCCACCGATGCGATAGACCGGATTGCTCGCCGTACAGTAGGTCGAAAAAATACGAGCGATTTCTTGCAAAATCACATCCCCGGCACGGTGTCCGTAACGGTCATTGTAATTTTTGAAATGATCGATATCGATCAAAGCGATCGATAAGTCCACCTCGGTCGTATCTAGGCGTTGGCGGTCATCTTGAAATTTACGAAAGTTGTTCAACTGCGTAAGATCATCGATTTTGACCAATGCCAAAATGCGCTGCATATCATTGACTATCGAATAAAGGAAAAACGCCAACGTATAGGCGAGAATGCCATAAACTATATAAATTAGGGTCGTTTTTTGAATATCACCCGTCAAATAAAAACCAAAAAGAAAGGAGATAGCGATCAAGTAGGTTATTGATAGGAACAACTCTTGTTTGTCAGTAAATCGCCGTTTGGCCCAGGCATGCAGAAATGTCAGTGTCACCATCAAAAAAAACGTAAGATATAAGTTCAGCCAAGAAGATTTTGATACTTCAAACAAGAAACGCCCTAACGCTAGATTGACCATCGTCGGTACGGTCACCTTCCACCCCAGATATTTCATGGAAAAAGCGTAAAGCAAGAAGCGCAGGTCAAATCGCGTTTCGTATACGACATAAGAGAAATTCATCATCAGCATCCCCACCACGGTTTCACAAGCAATCGCCGCTGCGATCTGTTTCGCTTTGAACGTCCCTTGGCCAACGAATCCGTCACTGATTTTGAATAACAAATAAATATTGATGATAATTGCGCCTAAATTTGCGAGTGTATTGACAACCAGCGTATTTGCCATTTCCTGTGCTTCCTTTCTAAAAAAAAGAACCCTTACTTGCTGATTCGACGGGACAATTCCAGAAACATTTCATTGGAAAAGCGGACAAAGCATCAAGTAAGAATCACTATTAATTATTGACAGTTTTTATCACTCTTGATTTAGAATAATTTACCAGAAATTATACATAGTTTCAATCTTTTTGTTGATATGCGAAGATTCTCAAGATAAATAAAATAATCAAAATGTATATTTTGTAAATAAATAACATTATTTCTTTATTATTACTAACAATTTGTGCATAAAGATTTAATTCTTTGTGAATTTGTGCAAATCATTTTTTCATTATTTTTTTACGTCTCAGGTAAGGTGCACACCCGGTTTCGACCACTTTGTTTTGCGAGATAGAGTGCTTGATCGGCTCTTTCGACGGCTGCCAAGATATCCCCATGACAAACGGTGCTCGCTTCAACGCCGCAAGACAAAGACATCGTCCCTTTTTCAAAATTAGCGACAGGAAACATACTACTAGAAATGGTTTGACACAGTGTCGTCATCGCAGCTACGGTCTGTTCTTTGACATCCCCTTCGATCACGACACAGAACTCTTCGCCGCCATAACGATAAAAGGAAAAGGTCTCGGCAAAATGCGCCTCTAAAAAAGTGGCCGTCCGTGAGGCGAAAGTTCTCAATAGCTCATTTCCGGCGATATGACCATAACGGTCGTTGACCTTTTTGAAGTGATCGAGATCGATCATGGCGATCGTCACAGTCTTTTTCTGTGAAACGGCTTGAAGCAGATCGTGGTTATAGGTCCCATAGTTGAAGCAGCCGGTCAACGCATCGATCTTACTATTCGCTAACTCTGCCAGTACTTGGTATTCTTGCCCCTCAATCAATCGATGCAACCACATAAAACTTCCTAGCAGCACGAAAGAACCAACAAATACTGCCAACATCGCTTCCCAGTCATAGGTCGTCGTATGATGGACTAGCATCGAAAAACGCGGTGAGAGCAGGCAGGTCAAAAAATACATCATATAAAATTGCTGTTGCGGACGCAGCGACTTGATTTTTGATAAGAGAAAATCAAGGACAAAGACACCGACACCTAATAGCGGTAAATAAAAGGCTTTGCCAATGTCAGAAAAACCGACAAACAGTAAATAGAAAACGACCATACACGGCGTTATCAAAATCAAGATCTTGCCACGATCACCATAGAAAAAATGACTCGCAATAAAAGCAGTTGTGTATTGATAACAGATAAACCCAACTGAATTCATTGAGAAAGAAAGAATAAAATACAAATGCGTAAACGTCAGAATACCAATAATAAAATACTTAAATGGACGAGAAACCGATATTTTTTGCACACTTCGTACAAAAACATCTGCGGTCACCAGTAAACTGGCAATCATCAGCGGCAAACCAAACGCCAAAAGCACGCCTCGTTCTAACATTCCATCACAATCGCTCTCCTTTAGACCATAAATATCCTTGTTGCAAATGCACCCCCATCTCAAGCAACTGGACCATTTTTTCGCGGTTCTCGATCCCTTCAACGATCAGCTCAAGCTGATATTTTTGGGCAACCTTCAACCAACAAGCCAAAAAGCTGAAGCCAATCTCCTCATCAAGCTGAATAAACGGTAACAACGAAAATTTCAAACAATCAACGCTGGCAAGATTGGCAAAGACCAACGAGAGGGTATTTTGTCCGCAACCGATATCATCGACCGCGATCACATAACCATAAGCTTTAATTTTTGCAATGGCTACAGACAAATCAAATGACTCTTGCTGTATGCGTACGGGGTGTTCCGTCAATTCAATCTGCAACTGCGCCTTATAAACAGCCATCGTTTCAAAAAAGGACCACGTAGACTGCCACAGCAGCTGTTGTGGATGTATATTGACACTAAAGCGGGTTTCCGGCTTTTTTTTGCATAGACGCCGCAATTCCTTGGCATACCATCTCATCAATTGCTGATTGCCACTTTCAGTTTGAATCATTGTGCTGAATTCTTGCTGTGGAAATCGGTTGTTCTTCTCGCTACGTAGCAAGACTTCATAGCCATTCACCTCTTGCTGACTTAGCGATTTTACCTGCATGATTGGTTGACACAACAGATAAAGGCGGTCTGTGTTCTCCCAAGTCGTTTCATTTCCCATCTTCGTTAAGCCCCCATCTAGTAAAGTTATCACTTCCGAAAATCGGCAATATTCCTGTCATCGCTCGTTTCTCATGCTATAAAATGGTTCTCTCAAAGGAACTGATTTGCCTAAGTATACCAAACAGAACCAAAAATGCCCAAATATTTTAAATTCTCTGAAAGAAATTTCTGTGAAAGAATCGACTGTGATTTTCCGTTCCACTCCATGCCTGTTTCATAGAAATGCCCCAAAGCAACCATTGCTTTTTTCAATTTCGTAGAAACTAGCTTGTTGAAAGTGGCTTCTTCCATATCAGTCTCCTGTTTCTTTAAGTACTTATAAAAAACACGATTCTTTTTAAATAACAAAAAAACAGCAAGAGTGCTTGCTGTTTTTTTCTACGTATCTCTTTGACTGGGGTAGCTGGATTCGAACCAACGCATGACGGAGTCAAAGTCCGTTGCCTTACCGCTTGGCTATACCCCAATAATGGTGGAGGAGAGTGGATTCGAACCACTGAACCCTAAGGAACGGATTTACAGTCCGTCGCGTTTAGCCACTTCGCTACTCCTCCAAAAGGTTTTTCTCAAACCTGACAATAGTTATAATACCGAAAAAGATAACAAATTGCAAGAGCAAAAAGTAAATTTTTCTAGAAATTATTCATGTAAATTCCATTGACGAATAATCATCTCGATGGCAGCTTCTAAGCTTCTGCTCGAACCTAGATCTTCATCCCCTAAAAAGCTTTGAAATTCTTTTGGTCCAGTTGTTAAAATCTCACCAATGCGTTTTTTTCCGATGAATAATTCATTGACGGTATAGTCTTTGCCATGAATGGCTTTTGTTGTTTCTTCAATACGTACTTCGATATCTTTATTTTTCTTAGACATGGTTGCACCTCTTTCTTTACAGCACCTTCCTATTTTAACAGAAAAGCAACAAAAGAAAAAGAAAATCTCTTCTGGAAATAAAAAAAGTAGCCAATCTTTACGATCAGCTACTTTTTCTTAGATCACTTCTGGTTCGTCAAGACAGCACTCGTCACGGTATAGCCTGCATCGCTTAAAATTTTCTCGATTGCTGCGACTTGCCGTGATTCTACTTGGATCTCAACAACTGTTTTTAGTGCCATCCGATTTACCACAATCGTCAAAATACTCATCTGATGATCCGCAAGGAGTTTCGTCACGTCTGCTAAAACACCCACATGGTCATCCGTGATCTCAATGGACACTCGTGTTCCACCATCGTGGTACCCAGTGATTTTCAAAAAGGCATCGAAAATATCATTGTTGGTAATGATTCCCACTAAGGCATCATCATCCATGACTGGTAAAACCCCAACGTTTTCACTTCGCATCACCGAAATCGCATCCTCTAATAAAGCTTCCGGTTCAATCGTGGTCACTTTTTTCAACATGATATCAGCGACCGTCGTTTTATTTAAGAGATAGTTCATTTCATAAACGCTTAAGCTGGTCGCTTTTGAGGGAGTTGCTTCAGCGATCGTTCCTTCTGTGATCAACCCTACTAATTTGCCATCATCAACGACAGGTAGACGATGGATATCGTGCTGCTTCATCACATCTATTGCATCAAAGATCGGTGTTTGTGAATCGACGGTGATGACCGTCTTCGTCATAAAATCACTTACGCTCATTGTTTAACCTCCTAGATACGCTTTTCTAACTTCATCGCTTGCTAGTAATTCTTCTCCGGTACCTTCTAAAACGATTTTCCCGGTTTCTAATACATAGCCGCGATCGGCAATCGATAAAGCCATTTTCGCATTTTGTTCGATCAGCAGCACAGTCGTTCCTTGCTGCTTGATTTCTTGAATGATGGAAAAAATTTCTTTGATAAAAATTGGCGCCAAGCCCATCGATGGCTCATCCAGCAAAAGCAAGCGCGGTTTTGACATCAATGCCCGCCCCATTGCCAACATCTGCTGCTCACCGCCAGATAATGTCGACGCATCTTGCGAGAGGCGTTCTTTCAATACAGGAAACTTGCGATAAACTTGTTCATAGTCTTCTTTGACACCACTGTCTTTACGCAAGAAGGCGCCCATCTCTAAGTTTTCTTGAACCGTCAAACCGGAAAAGACGTGCCGCCCTTCTGGCACCTGCGACAAGCCGTTTGCGACGATTTTTTGCGGTGCTTCTTTCTCAATTTGCTTTCCTTCAAAAGTGACGGAGCCTTTTGAAGGACGGATCAATCCAGAAATCGTCCGTAAAATCGTGGTTTTTCCGGCACCATTGGCACCAATCAGCGAAACGATCTCTCCTTGATTGACGTGGAAGGAAACATCATGAACTGCTTGGATCATGCCGTAGTGAACACTTAAATTTTGAATTTCCAGCATCAGATTTCCCCTCCTAGATAGGCTTCGATTACCCGTGGATTGTTTTTGATCTCTTCTGGTTCACCGTGGGCGATGACTTGCCCGTATTCCAGTACATAGATCCGTTCGCACACTTCCATGACCAAACTCATATCATGCTCGATCAAGAGGATCGTCAATTGAAAATCTTTTTGGATCTTATAGATCAGCTTTGTCAGTTCTGTTGTTTCCTGAGGATTCATCCCCGCTGCCGGCTCGTCAAGAAACAAAATTTTTGGCTCTGTAGCCAATGCGCGTACGATCTCTAAACGGCGTTGCTCGCCATAAGGCAAATTTTTCGCTAACGTTTGGCTTTTGCCATCCATATCAAAGATCCGTAACAGCTCTAAGGCTTTTTTCTTCATGGATTCTTCGTTTTTGTAATACTTTGGCAAACGCAAGATGCTCGTCAGTAGTCCTTCTTTATGCTTACTGTTCATAGCGATCAAGACGTTATCCATTACGGTCAAGTTTTTAAACAAGCGAATATTTTGGAAGGTTCTTGAAAGGCCTAAATCCGCGATTTTATAAGGCTTCACGCCATTTAAACGTTTTGGCTTACCTTGGGTCTCAAAAAGCACTTCGCCTTCACTAGGCTCATAAACACCTGTCAGGAGGTTAAAGAGCGTTGTCTTGCCGGCACCGTTTGGTCCAATCAACCCGACCAGCTCATTGGTATCTAGATGGAGGTCTACATGAGAAACAGCAGCTAAACCACCGAAGTTTTTCGTTAAGCTTTTAACTTCTAATAGAGGCATCGTTGTCATCCCCCTTTTTTCTAAATTTGTCCAACAGTCCTTTTACGGAGAATTCCCAGGTCCCTAAAAGTCCGCTTGGTTTAAAGATCATGATGATGATCAAAGCCAATGCATAAATGATCATGCGCAAATCAGAGAAGCCTTGCAAGTACATGTTTAAGATTCCTAGCACTACTGCCGAAACAACCGCTCCTGTGGTACTCCCAAGCCCTCCAAAAACGACGATGATCAACACATCGATCGATTTCATAAAACCGTAATCTCGTGGGAAAACCGACTGCTGATAGCTGGCATAAAGGGTACCAGCAATGCTTGCCATCACTGCCCCCATCACAAACGCAATTACCTTGTATTTCGTTGTGTTGACCCCCATCGATTCTGCAGCGATCTCATCTTCCCGAATCGCTAAAGTCGCTCTGCCTGGTCCGCTATGGATAAAGTTTGAAACGACAAGAATCGATAGAACGGCAAAGAGAAAGACGATCTGCCAATTACTGAATTGGGGCAATCCGAAAATTCCAGCAGGACCATTGGTCAAGCCTCGTAGGTTCACCAACAAGATCCGAATGATCTCTGCCACACCTAGGGTAGCGATCGCTAGATAGTCGCCTTTTAAACGGAGGGTCGGAATCCCAACCACTAATGCGACTGCACCTGAAACCAGCATCCCCACCAGTAAACCAGTTAAAAAGCCGCCAAAGGTTGGATTGCTTGCCGACAGGATCGCGCCAGCATAAGCACCGATTGCCATAAACCCAGCATGTCCTAAGGAGAATTGCCCTGAAAAGCCGATGATTAGATTCAAACTGACTGCCAAGATGATATTGATTCCGATATTGACGATGATCGCATCAGAGAACAAATTAATCATTCCGCCATTGTAGGCTGCAAATAATCCAAAATAAAGAATAGCTGCCAGAGCGAGCCAGATTAAGTTGTAACGTAAATTCTTTTTCATTTCTGCCACCTACACTTTCTCTTTGATATTTTTGCCGAGGATCCCAGCTGGACGAACCAACAATATAATTATTAAAATGACATACACTAAAGCATCCTTGTAATCAGAAAAACCAAGCGCTGTCGCTGCTGTCTCCACTAAACCGATCACAAAGCCGCCTAAAGCTGCACCAGGAATGATCCCGATCCCGCCGAGAACCGCCGCAACAAAAGACTTCAGACCAGGAACGACCCCCATTGATGGATCAATGGAATTATAATACAAACCGATCAGCATCCCGCCAGCTGCAGCTAAAGCCGAGCCTAAGGCAAAGGTAAAGGAAATCGTTCGATTAACATTGATCCCCATCAAACGCGCTGCATCTGCATCAACACTTACTGCACGCATCGCTTTTCCCATACGGGTCTTTTTCACGATCAATTGCAAGAGAATCATTAAGGTAACCGAAACAGCCAAAATCAATAACTGGACATTACTTACTTGAACAAACCCGATGGAATAGGTTTTTCGTTCGATTGCTTGCGGAAACGGGCGCACATTGGCAGAAAAGAAAAAAATCATGACATTTTGCAAAAAATAAGAAACCCCGATTGCCGTAATCAATGCCGAAATTCGCGTGGAATTTCTCAAAGGACGATAGGCTAAAAATTCAATCGTTACCCCAAGTGCTGCACTGGCGATCATCGAAATGAATAACGCTGGGAAAAAGCCCAATTGCCATTGATTGATCAAAAAGTAACCGATAAAACTACCAATCATATAAACTTCTCCGTGGGCGAAGTTGATCAGCTTGATGATGCCATACACCATCGTATAACCCAACGCTAACAAGGCGTAGATACTGCCTAGAAACAAGCCGTTGATCAATTGTTGGATCATCATTTCCATATACTCACTTCCAATATCATTTATTATGGTTCTTCTCATTAGAGAAAAGAAACTGAGACAAACACATCAGGTCTGTCCCAGTTTTCACTGCCAAACAACTACAGGTTTTTAAGGTTCCACAGTGTCTGCTGAGGTTTCCTTCCCGTCAGTCAATCCTAAAACAACTGCTGATTTCTCAGGGTTATGATTTTCATCCATTGTGATTTCACCTGTCACGCCGACAAAGTCTTTCAGTTCAGACAAACCAGCTGCAATTGCCAATGAATCTGCTGAGTTTTGATCTTCGATTGCTTGTTTGATCATGTAAACTGCATCATAGGCTAACGCATTAAAAGCAGAAGGTTCTTTGCCATACTTTTCATTGAACGCTGCCACAAAGGGCTCAACTTTGTCGTTTGCTGGTGCTTTGGTAGAGAAGTGACCGGTATAGTAAACATTGCTGACATTTTCTGCACCAGCTGTTTGAACCATTTTTTCATCACCGAATCCATCGGCACCAATGATTGCTTGATCAATTCCTAATTCTCGCGCTTGCTTGATGATCAAACCAGCTTCTGTGTAGTAGCCTGGAATGAACAAGACATCGAAGTCGACATCTTTGATTCTTGTAAGAACTGCTTGGAAATCTTTGTCGCCTTCAGTAAAGTTATCTTCTAAGACAATTTCGCCTGGGTAACTTTCTTTAAATGCTTCCGTCAATCCAATTGCGTAATCACTTGAGTTGTCTCCCAAGATCACGGCTTTTGATGCATCCAAATTTTCAGCCGCATATTTCGCTAAGATCGTTCCTTGGAAGCTATCTTGGAAACAAGAACGGAAGGCAAATTCTTGCACTTTCCCACTAGTATAAGTAATCGCATCGTCAGTACCTGAAGGTGTAACCATTGGTACTTGTGCTCTGGTCACGTTAGGCAAAGCCGCTTTCGTAGCACCAGAAGTTGCTGGACCAATGATGGCTACAACTTTATCATTTGTAGCTAAGTTGGCTGCTACCGTTGCAGCTTCATTGTTATCTGATTTGTTATCTTTCGAAATAATTTCAATTTGTTTTCCAAGAATACCGCCGGCAGCATTGATTTCTTCTACTGCTAAGTCGATTCCTTCTTTTTCAGCCGTCCCATAAGCAGCTACGGCTCCTGACAACTCTAAGTTGGTTCCGATCTTGATGGTATCTCCCTCTTGTTTATTGCCACCTTCAGCAGCCCCGCTGCCATCCGTTGATCCACCTGTTGGTCCAGCGCTACATGCTGTCAACAAAAACAAACTCGCAAACAAAAACGCAAATTTCTTTTTCATAATTTTCCTCTCCTTCACTTCCCCTGAATATGTTATCCAATATACTGAAAAATCTGGAAAATGTCAACGAATTATCAGAATATTTCACCTATTCAGAATTTATTTTTTTTACTAGGAAAAAATAGTGTTTTTAAAACACTGTTCCATCAATAATGGAATCGCTTTTCATTTTTTTGAACAAAAAGAAAAGCAAGCAAAGTTTTTTTTCCTTTGCTTACTTTTTGATCGTTTCGAATTGCTTCATTTTTTGTCAAAAGGACGTTTGAAAACATTACATCAAGATGTTAGCGGCTATTTCGTGGATACAATGCTTGAAAATTGGCTGCCGCCCCAACTAGATTGGCATCGTTGCGATAGTCACATAGCTTGATCAGTGGGACAAAATCATTTAAAGCTTGATCTGCCAACATTTTTTTCAACCGTTGATTCACTTCTTCTAACAAGCCATTTTTGGCACTGACACCGCCACCGATAATGATCACTTCAGGATCAAAAGCAAATTGAATACTGAATAGTCCTTGCGCTAAATAGCGGTAAAATTTATTGACTTCCTCGATCGCAATGGCATCCCCATCTTCTGCACGTTGAAAGACCTCTTCGCCGGTAATTGTGGTTCGATCTACACCAATTCGATCACAATAACGCCAAGCCATCTGAACCGCTGTCCCTAGTTGCGAAAATGTTTTGCCTTGATCCAAAATCATCAACCCAAATTCACCGCCGTATAAATGTGCCCCACGGACTAGCTCACCATTTTGAAACAGGGTACCGCCAACGCCTGTTCCGATCACAACGAAAGCTGCTTGCTGATACTCTTTGCCCGCTCCTTGATAGAATTCAGCCATCCCAGCGCAATTGGCATCATTTTCGATGGTTACTGGTACCCCAAACACTCCTTCGAGTTCAGAGTAGATGTCAAACCCATGGATATAAGGAATCGCACTGATACCGTCGATTCGACGTTCTTGGGCATTGACTGCACCTGGAGCACTGATCCCGACCCCTTCGATCTCTTCGTTTACGCTTGCTCTTACTTGCTGCAACTGGGCTTTCATTTCTTGCCACGTGCTTGGTGTAGTAAATTTGCCTTTACTCACCAAAGAATCCTGTGCCCAGACGCCATATTTTACTGCTGAACCACCCATATCAAAGACTAAAATCGCCATTTTTTTCCCTCAATCCTTTATTATTCTGATACTATCTATTTTACCGTAAGTCCCTGCTTGAAGAAAGCGATTTCCGAGAACAATAAAAAAAACAGCCTAAAATCGCCATAGACTGTCTCTATGGGATTAGAGCTGCTTTTCCAAAATAACTTGATCGATCAACTGCTGCCCATTTTCGAAAATCGGTTCAGCATAGTGAGTGGTGAAATAATTATCCATCCGGTCTTTTTCAACATAGCCTTGCGTTTGGTACAAAGTCAGGGCTGCAGAGGGCAGACTACCAGTTTTGATCACTACAATCGGCCGTTTTGCCCCAAGGTGTTGACTGAGGATTGCTTCTTCGGCAGCTTGCAGCAATTGACGACCAATGCCCATTCCTTGCTTTTCTGGAGAAACGGCCACATTCATAATCTCCCAATTGTTGCCTTGATTTTGATAAACTAGCACACCAATCATTTCTCCAGCTTCTTCATAAACAAGTGTTTGGCTATTATATAGATAGCTTTCTACGACTGCTTTTTCAGGATCTGCATCCAGCAGCAACGCCCAAGGATACGCTTCATTAGAGTCGATTGGACGAATCATGGCTTTTTGGCTCCTTTTTTACATTTTTGTTGATTCCTTTTAACTTTTCCGATAACGGTACGTTGGTTTGACTTTGTCTTGCGTATTTCGTTTTAAAGTAAACGTCTGGGGTACGTAATCTATACCGCCTTTTACAAAGGGATGGCAGCGTAAGATACGAGCTACCCCCATCAAACCTCCTTTGGCTGCGCCATGGACTTGGATCGCTTGGATCATGTATCCTGAGCAAGTCGGATAATAACGACAGCTAGGAGGAAATAATGGGGAAATAAAACGTTGATAGAAACGAACAAAGCCAATCAAAAGTTTACTCATTTCTTGCCAACCTTTCTTTTTATGATCACGATTCAGTGAAGATAGATAGAAAAAACTAGGACTCAGCACGAGGCATAAGTCCTAGTTTGGGGTTACTTCATAAACTCAAAGATATGATTCCAAAGACTTGGAGAGAAGACTTTAAAAGGACTACCGTCGCCAATCACCCCATAGCCAATCATCGTTCCGGCTAAGAACAATAAAATAGCTAATAATATGACGATTAGAATTTTTATCAAGCTAGTTAGAATGTAACGGTTCAACTTCACTTTATTCTCTCCTACTCCTACTATGCGTTTACTGGTACGGTTTCTTCAACTGCTTCAGAAACTCGTTCCACAGAAGCACCTAATTGCTGCAATTTTTCATGGAATTTGTAATAGCCACGATCCAAATATTTTAGATTGCGGACACGTGTCCGACCAGTTGAACGTAGACCTAATAAAATTAACGCTGCTGCTGCACGTAAATCCGTTGCATAGACCAGCGCACCTTGCAATTCATGGCCGCCTTCGATCACTGCTACGTTGCCGTCTATTTTGACATGAGCATTCATCCGACGCATTTCTTCTAAATGTTGGAAACGGTTCTCAAATACAGTTTCGTTCACAACACTCGTTCCAGCTGCTAAAAGTTGAATAGCAGACATTTGCGCTTGCATGTCCGTAGGAAAACCTGGATGAGGCATTGTTTTCACATCTGTTGCCTTCAATTGTTCAGGTCCAACGACACGAATCCCTTCAGCTACTTCAGTCACTTCTGCGCCCATTTCGATCAATTTTGAGATCAATGGACGATTGTGTTCTGAGATCGCATCTTTAATAATGACGTCTCCTTGGGTCATCGCTGCTGCAACCATAAAGGTTCCTGCTTCGATACGGTCTTGGACGATCGAATGTTCCACCGCATGAAGGTGATCGACCCCTTCGATACGCATCGTTTCGGTTCCTGCACCAAAGACTTTGGCACCCATTTTGTTTAAAATGTTTGCTAAATCGACGATTTCAGGTTCACGAGCGACGTTTTCAATGATGGTGATACCTTTAGCTTTTACGGCAGCCATCATGATATTTTGCGTTGCGCCGACACTTGGGAAATCCAAGTAAATGCTATTGCCTTTTAACTCATCGGCGATCGCTTCTATGTATCCATCTTTTTGGATGATTTGAGCGCCTAGTGCTTGAAATCCCTTCAAATGCAAATCAATTGGTCGTTTGCCGATTGCACAGCCGCCAGGCATTGCCACTTTGGCATGACCATTACGGGCTAACAAAGGCCCCATGACTACGATTGAAGCGCGCATTTGGCTTACATACTCATAAGGTGCTTCGATCGCTAACTCTTGTGATGCATCGATCGTCATCGTATTGTTTTCTTCTTCAAAATCGATTGCGACATTTAAATGCCGAATCACTTCTTTCATTGTTAATACATCGGAAAGGATCGGTACATTTGTTAATGTCGTTGTTCCTTCTTCCGCTAATAAGCTTGCCGCTAAGATAGGTAGAACAGCATTTTTTGCCCCTTCGATCTTCACTGTTCCAGTTAATCGATTACCACCTTGAACGATCATCTCTTCCATTTATGTTCCCTCCAAATAATGCAGTGACTCACACAAATCTTGCCAATTATAGCATAATATTCGGTGTTTTTGCATATATTAATGAAATTCTTAAAAACCTGTTAAAAATAAATTACGACATAACGCAATCAACTCAAGGAAAAAAGTACTGGCGGTGTAGCCTAATGCAATCGCAAGAAACACCATGACCATTCGTATCTGAGTCGTTCGTAAGGCTTTAAAAAAAGCATCGATCCGCACAGATTGCAATGCCCAAAATGCTAAATAGATGAACGCTAAATGACTCACGATTCGAATGATTGCATCAATTCCATACACTTGCATACTTCCTGCTCCTTTTTCATAATTGAACATTCCTATCATACCACAAAGATGTCAAGATAAAAAATAATCTTTCTTGAAACCTTCATGAAAAGACTTTAAAAAGTTTTTAAAACGTTTTCTCGAATAAAAAAAAACAAAGGCAAGATGCCCTTGTTTTTTTAGGAATGTTTTGACACGTTGATTCGATTAATGGCGCGGTGCAAAGCAACCGTTGCGCGACGAAGCTGGTCGATATCTTCGACTTGTTTGGCCTCTTCGATTTGACGTTCTGCACGTTGTTTTGCTCTTTCTGCCCGTGAAACGTCGATATCACGATCACGTTCCGCACTATCGGCTACGATGGAGACAACATTGTCCCGCACTTCAAGGATACCGCCATTGACGGCGACCCAGTCGACGTGAGTATCTGAATCGATCCGTTTGACCCGGACTTCATCAATCGTCAAAGGAACGATGATTGGGGCATGATGCGGCAAAATACCGATCTCACCATCTGTCGTACGTGCAACCACGATTTTCGCGTGATGATCGTAAACCAAACCAGCAGGTGTCACCACATTGACTGTTAAAAATTGATCCATGAGGTTCCCCTCTTTCTTCAAGGCTGGTTAATTAATAGCCAATTTTTTTCGCTTTTTCAATGACGTCTTCAATTCGTCCTACACTACGGAAGGCTTCTTCTGGAAGATCATCATATTTTCCTTCAAGAATCTCAGCAAAGCCTTTGATCGTTTCTTCAACTGGTACATAAGAACCAGGTTGTCCAGTAAACTGTTCCGCTACGTGGAAGTTTTGCGACAAGAAGAATTGGATCCGACGCGCACGAGCCACTAACGTTTTTTCTTCATCAGACAACTCATCCATCCCTAAGATAGCGATGATGTCTTGTAGTTCGCGATAACGTTGCAACGCATGCTGTACTTCAGTCGCTACTTCATAGTGTTTTTCACCAACGATTTCAGGTGCTAACGCACTAGAAGAAGAAGCTAGCGGATCAACAGCTGGATAGATCCCTTGTTCAGTCAATTTACGTTCCAAGTTGGTTGTTGCATCCAAATGGGCAAAAGCAGTCGCTGGTGCCGGGTCCGTGTAGTCATCGGCAGGAACATAGATTGCTTGAATAGAAGTAACCGATCCTTTTTTTGTTGAAGTGATCCGTTCTTGCAATTGTCCCATTTCGGTTGCTAGTGTCGGTTGATATCCAACGGCAGAAGGCATCCGACCTAGTAAGGCAGATACTTCAGAACCAGCTTGAGTAAATCGGAAGATATTATCGATAAACAAGAGCACGTCTTGTCCTTCTACATCGCGGAAGTACTCCGCTAAGGTCAACCCAGTCAAGGCAACCCGCATCCGGGCACCTGGTGGTTCGTTCATTTGTCCAAACACCATGGCTGTTTTTTCGATAACGCCAGATTCTTTCATTTCATTATAAAGGTCGTTTCCTTCACGTGTCCGTTCACCAACACCTGTGAAGACAGAGATCCCCCCATGCTCTTGAGCAATGTTGTGGATCAGTTCTTGGATCAAGACAGTTTTACCAACACCGGCACCACCGAAAAGACCAACTTTCCCCCCTTTTAAATAAGGGGCTAATAAGTCGATAACTTTGATCCCAGTCTCAAGGATCTCGGTACTTGTTGACAATTCATCAAAGTCAGGAGCTTTTTTGTGGATCCCACTGCGGGGTGCTTCTTCAGGAAACGGTGCTTCTAAATCGATGGTGTCCCCTAAGACATTAAACACCCGTCCTAAGGTTTCTGTCCCAACTGGAACAGAAATGGAGGCGCCTGTATCGATTACTTCCATTCCTCGTTGTAAGCCATCTGTTGATTCCATGGCAATCGTACGGATAACGCCGTCGCCAAGTTCTAAGGCAGCTTCTAACACAACTTTTGTTTTCTGCTCATCTTTTTTGTAAACAATCAACGCATTGTTGATATCTGGTAATGATTGGTCTAGAGAGAATTCCACGTCAACAACGGGACCAATGACTTGAACAATCTTGCCTGAACTCATTCGTATTCCTCCATTCGTTCTTGAAACTATTCTAACGCGGATGCCCCCGCCACAATTTCAGTAATTTCTTGGGTGATCGCTCCTTGGCGCGCTCGGTTATAAGAGATCGTCAAGTCCCCAATAATATTTTTGGCATTATCTGTTGCTGTTTTCATCGCTGTCATTCCGGCAGCATGCTCGGCTGTTTTTGCGTCAACAATCGCACCATAAATCAAGCTTTCAGCGTATTGAGGCAGTAATTGATTCAAAATTGCTTCTCTGGAAGGTTCAAACAAGTATTCTTGTTCATAACTTTCGGCTTCTTCAGGATCTAGATCGGAAATCGGCAACATTTTCTCCACACGAAATTGGCTAGTCAATGAGTTGATGTGATGGTTATAACACACATATAATTCATCGAAGACTTCGTTTTGGTACATCGTTGTCGCCAATGTTACGATTTTTCGCACCTCGTCAAAGCTTGGTTGATCCGAAAGGTTTCTTAGCTCGTACGCCAAATTGATGCCCCGTGCTTTGAAAAAGTCAGCGCCAGTTGCACCAATGGCAATCATGACATACTCTTCTTCTTTTGCATGGTCTTCATCCAGCATGGTCATCATTTGCTTCAAGATGGAACTATTGTAGCCGCCCACTAGACCGCCATCAGAAGTGATGACGATGTAGCCTGTGCGTTTGACCGGACGACTAACCAACATACTGTTATAGTTCACACCATCTTTAGGACCAGAACCTGCAAGATCGGAAAGCTGCTGCGCAGTTAAATGCGTAACGATTTCACGTACTTTGTTGGCATACACTTGAAACTGTTTCGAATGAGCTTCAGATTTTGTTAATTTTGCAGCTGAAACCATTTGCATGGCCTTTGTGATTTGGCTGGTTTTTTTTGTTGAGGCAATTCGTTGCTTGATTTCATTTAATGAAGCAGCCATTTTCTCTCACCTCTTTTTATGCGTTTTGCATTGTCGATATTTTATCTTGGGGTGTCACCCGAGAACCGTTGGATGCCATGAAAATATCTTTGAATGCTTTAATGGTGTCATCTAACAAGCTTTCTTCTGGCAAGTCTTTCGTTGTCCGAATGGTTTCAAAAATCGTCGCTGCATTTGCTTCGATATATTCAAATAATTCTGCTTCAAAGTCCAATAGTTTATTGACTGGTACACTATCAATGAATCCATGTGTCAAGGCATAAAGAATCACGACTTGTTTTTCTACTGCCAGTGGTTCATGCAGTTTTTGCTTCAAGATTTCAACGGTTCGACGACCGCGGTTTAATTTGGCTTGTGTTGCAGCATCTAGATCAGACCCAAACTGCGTAAAGGCCTCTAGTTCGCGATAGCTAGCCAAGTCCAAACGCAAGGTACCGGCAACTTTTTTCATTGCTTTGATCTGCGCAGAACCACCAACCCGTGAAACGGATAATCCAGCCGCTACGGCAGGACGAACACCAGAATAGAAAAGGTCGTTTTCTAAGAAAATTTGTCCATCTGTGATAGAAATCACGTTGGTTGGGATATAGGCTGAAATATCCCCTGCTTGTGTTTCAACAAACGGCAATGCCGTCATCGATCCACCACCTAGTTCATCACTTAATTTCGCTGCACGTTCCAATAAACGAGAATGCAAGTAGAAGACATCCCCTGGGTATGCTTCACGACCTGGCGGACGACGTAGAAGTAGAGAAAGTTCACGATAAGCGACCGCTTGTTTTGATAAGTCATCAAAGACGATCAAAACATGTTTGCCGTTATACATGAATTCTTCCCCCATCGCAGCCCCCGCATAAGGTGCGATATAAAGCAGTGGTGCTGGTTGTGAAGCACCTGCTGAGACCACGATCGTGTAATCAAGGGCCCCGTAACGACGCAATGTTTCCACTTGTGCACGAACAGTTGAATCTTTTTGGCCAATTGCGACATAAATACAGATCATGTCTTGCCCTTTTTGGTTGATGATCGCATCAATAGCGATCGTTGTTTTCCCGGTTTTCCGGTCACCGATGACTAATTCCCGTTGGCCACGACCGATTGGTACTAAAGCATCAATAGCTTTCAACCCTGTTTGCATTGGTTCCGAAACGGATTTCCGTTGCATAACACCTGGTGCAGCTGCTTCGACTGGGCGTGATTTATTTGTTTCGATCGGACCTAAACCATCGATTGGTTGCCCTAATGGATTTACTACCCGGCCAATTAATGCATCGCCGACAGGAACTTCCATGATTTTACCAGTTCGTTTTACTTTGTCCCCTTCACGAATGGTTTCAAAATCACCTAGGATGATGATTCCGACATCGTTTGACTCTAAGTTTTGTGCCATCCCATAAGAACCGTTTGAAAACTCAAGCAGTTCTCCACTCATGGCATTTTCTAAACCGTGGGCGCGGGCGATCCCGTCCCCAACATATGTGACAGTACCGATTTCTTCTACAGAAAGTTCGTTCTGATAATTTTTAATTTGCTCTTTGATCAAGGCACTAATTTCTTCTGCTTTGATGGCCATCCGATTCACCTCTTATCTCTTGTTTATCTGCCGATTTTTTGTCGCAGATAATCCAGTTGGCTCTTAATACTACCGTCGATCACTTGATGATTTGCTTCAACGATGACACCGCCTAAAATCGTTGGATCGATCGTTTCTTTCAATTGTGCCTGCTTGTACCCAAGCTTATCGGCGATTTGCTTTTCGATTTTGCTTTTTTGTTCTGCTGACAAAGCAACAGCCGTTGTGATCGTTCCGAGAACAAGACCTTGATATTCATCGTAACGACGTTCGTATTCATCAATGATCAGCAATAAATCATCCATGCGATCATATTCATAAACGATCTCCAAGAAATTTCTGACTAAACCTTCAAAGCCCTTCAGCAATTGATCGACTAATTGTCTTTTCTCATGAAGATCCAAACGGTTATCGGTCACGATTTGGCCGAATGTTGGAATTTCCTGATAAATCTGACGCAAGGTCAATAATTCTTGGTAAACTTCTGTCAAGCGCTGTTCTTCCATCGCCAATTCGAACAACGCTTTTCCATAACGTTTTCCCACTGTGAATTTATCGAGTTTCATTAACTGAACCCAATCCTTCGATATATTGATTGATTAGGGATTCATGATTTTCGGGAGTCAATTCGCGGCCTAAGATTTTTTCTGCGATTTGAAGCGAAAGTTCTGCAACATCATCTTTCACTTCTTTTAACGCAGTTTCTTTTTCAAGGGTGATATCTGAGTTTGCTTTTTCTTTCAAACGAGCCACTTCTTCTTTGGTCTCGCTCAAAATATTTTGTCGACTCAATTCCCCGCTATCTTTGGCGCTCTTGATGATCTCCGCAGCTTCAGAATGAGAACGTGCCAATTTTTCTTGGCGTTCTTTTTCTAATTTTGCTGCATTCAAGCGTGATTGTTCCGCTGAATCCAAATCATTGGCGATTTTATCTTCCCGTTTTTGCATCATGCTGCTGATGGCATCCCATGCAAAATGTTTCAATAAGAATAGCAAAAGAAGAATTGATCCGCTGACAACGATAATATTGCCAAGCATTGGATTTTGAACTTCCGCTATAACCAACTGATTTAGCATAACGATTCTTCCTTTCTGAAAGTCATTGTTTCATTAGAAAAAAGCAAAAACGAGTGCAATTGTTCGTTTCTGCCTTTTCGTGCTTGTCTTATCGGAAGACTAATAACAGCGCGATAACTACCCCTAGAATCGGTACAGCTTCGACTAACGCTACCCCGATAAACATTGTTGAACGTAGTTGACCTGACATTTCAGGTTGGCGTGCCATTGATTCGATCGTTTTTGCGATTACTTGTCCGTTACCATACCCTGCACCAATTGCTGCTCCGATAATTGCTAATCCTGCTCCAATAAAGTTCATTCTTTTTTCCTCCTAATTGTATGTCGATTCGATTAATGTTCTGCCACGATTTTGTGGCTCATAAATACCATGGTCAATGTAACAAATACATAAGCTTGGATCGCTCCAATAAAGAGCGAGAAGCCAATCCAGATCATTTCTAGCGGCATCACGATCGGCAATGACCACCAACCAAGACTAATAAACATGTTGGCAATCAATCCTAATAACACTTCACCAGCGAATATATTTCCATATAAACGCAAGCCTAACGTGATGACATTCGTAAATTCTTCGATGATTTTTAGCGGCAATAAAAAGCCCACCGGTTTCAGATACGAATTGATCAAGTAATTTTTGAAGCCCAACGACTTGATCCCAAAGAAATGTGTCAAGGAAATAACCATAAGTGCAAGTGTCAATGTAACAAACGGGTCTGCTGTCGGACTTTTCCATAAGGTAATGTCATCTGTCGTCACGATTTTTGTGACTAAGCCGATCTCATTTGCCACAAACACAAAAAGAAACATTGTTACACCGAGCAAATGAAAGTTGTTCACTTGAGATCCTGGTAGATTGTCCGCCACGATGCCACGAACAAAGTCAATGACCCATTCAATGAAGTTCTGCTTCCCTTTCGGTTTCATTTGCAGGTTACGTGTACAAATAAAGACCACCAAAAAAACAATAATACAAGAAATGATTGTCATCATAGCTACAGTTCCATCAAACCATATAGGACCGATATGAAACATAAGCGATTTATCTTCCAATCTTTCTCACCTCTTTTCCTGTCATCTCCAGAAAAAAATCTGGTGTTACAATGCGTTTCCTCTCATAACAATCGGTATCATACCACCACGAATGGAAAATTTCAAAGCATTTTCAAGAAAATTAGACAAAAAACTCACAATGCCAAAAATCCTAAATTAAATGAAAAATCCCCGTGTCGCTATGTGGAAGAAAAAGCCTGTTATATCAACAGCTTTCCCTTAAATGCTACCAAATTTAGCGTGATTTTCAAAGCAATAACCTCTATCGGATTCTAAAAGAAGTTCTTAGAAAATTAGAAATTTCTAAGAACTCGGTCAATTTGTCTTTCTTGATCTTTGCGTTTCAAGGATTCCCGCTTGTCATATTCGCGTTTTCCTTTCGCTAAACCAATCAAAACTTTGGCATAACCATCCTTGATATACACCTTTAACGGAACGATCGTCATACCGGTATTTTTTGTTTCGCCAATCAGACGAGCGATCTGCTTTTTGTGTAGCAACAGTTTTCTCGTCCGCAATGGATCGTGATTAAAAATGTTTCCTTGCTCGTAAGGACTGATATGCACATTCACTAAGAATGCCTCACCGTTACGAATGCGTACAAAGCCGTCTTTCAAATTGATCCGACTGTTACGGATCGCTTTGATCTCTGTTCCCTGTAAGACGATCCCCGCTTCGATCGTATCGAGGATCGTGTAATCATGGCGGGCCTTTTTGTTTTGGGCGATTAATTTCCCTTCTCCTTTAGGCACGGGCCATCCCTCCAATTATTTTTTCTTGATTCCTTTGTAAAAAGGTTTTTTCTTTTTCACTTTGCCAGCTTTTTTCGGCTTGCCTTTGCCTGATTGCTCAAAGCGTTTCCCTTGGTTTTTCTCAGGGTTTCGTTGTTTTTTTCCACGGCGGCTAGCTTCATTTTTTTGATTGTTGTTACGTTTGTTGGCTTTTGGTGCTTGCAGTTTTTCAACTTCTTCTGCTGCTACCAGTTCGAAATCGATCTCTCTTGTTTCTGGATCAGCCTTTACGACTTTGATGCGAACTTTCTGACCAATTTTAAAGGTCAGGCCTGTCCGTTCACCCACAAGTGCCAGATGGTTTTCCAAATAATGGAAGTAATCTTGCTTCAGATTATTGATATGGATCAACCCTTCAATCGTGTTAGGCAGTTCAATAAACAAGCCAAACTTAACGACGGAACTGATGATACCGTCAAACTCTTCTCCTACTTTATCGGCCATATACTCAGCTTTTTTAAGCGCATCGACTTCTCTTTCTGCATCGACTGCTCGTCGTTCCATCTGGGAGCTGTGCATGGCGATGTCAGGCAAGATTTCCGCCCATTTGTTTTGGTTGGCTTCAGAGACATCTTCACTGTAAGAACGAATCAAGCGGTGTACGATCAAGTCGGGGTAACGACGGATCGGTGATGTAAAGTGGGTATAATCTTCCGCTGCCAAACCATAGTGGCCGACGTTTTCTTCTGAATACTTCGCTTGCTGCATACTTCTTAGCAGCATTGTATTGACAACCATTGCCTCTGGCTTATCTGCGACATCTTCAACCACTTTTTGCAATTGTTTTGGTGAGATCGAGCCATTGGTCTGCTTGACTACGATCCCTAAAGCAGATGCAAAATCAAAGAAGCGGCGCATTTTCTCTTCTTTTGGTTCCTCATGGATCCGGTAAATAAATGGTAAATGCTTCTGATTGAAATGACGCGCCACGGTTTCATTGGCTGCCAACATGAATGATTCGATCAATCGTTCGCCGACGCCCCGTGCTCGTAGAACGATTTCTTGCGGGTGTCCTTCTCCATCGACCAAGACTTTTGCTTCTCGGTCTTCAAAAGAAACTGCCCCACGTTTGATGCGCATCGCTTCTAACACGTGATGCAAGGCGGCCATATCATGGAACATCGGTACTAATTCCGCATATTCTTTGGTGGTTTCTGGATCATTGTCTTCAATGATTTGATTGACTGCTTGATACGTCATACGGGCACTTGTTTGAATAATACTTTGGAAAATATTGTAATCTGTGACGATCCCCTCTTGGTTGATCCACATTTCACAGCTCATAGTCAACCTTGGGACATTCGGATTCAACGAACAGATCCCGTTTGATAAACGCTGTGGGATCATCGGAATCACACGATCCGTAAGATAGACACTCGTTCCCCGATCAAACGCTTCTTTATCCAATGCGCTGTTTTCGGTCACATAATAAGAAACATCGGCGATATGCACGCCCAAATAGAAGCTACCGTCAGGCAATGCTTTTACGGTCACCGCATCATCCAAATCTTTGGCATCCGCTCCATCGATTGTTACAATCTGTTGATCTCGTAAATCCCGCCGTTCCGGAAAGTCGGCAGGATCGATCGTATCTGGTACTGCATCTGCCGCTGCTAAGGTTTCTTCCTCGAATTTTGTTGGAATCCCGTTCGCCACGACGATCGATAATATATCCATTCCAGGATCGTTTTTATGTCCTACAACTTTCGTGATCAACCCCTCTAAGCTTTTCGAATAACCTTTTTCTGGGTAATGGCTGATTTCAACGATCACAATGCTCCCATCTACAGGTCGAATCCCTTGAGCACCAATAAACACCTTTAATTCACTTAGTTTTTTATCTTTAGGCTGAACAACGCCATATAGATCCGACTCTTCGATCTCTTTTTCATCAAATAATGTAAACTCGCCGACCAACTGACTGATGGCCCGTTGTTTGATCTCAACGACTTTCCCCTCTGCACCACGATCTGAGAAAGGATCCGCAACGTGCACGATGTCCACAGCAACGGTATCGCCGTCCATGGCATAGCCTGTTGCTTCTTTAGGGATATAAATATCGTCTTCTTCTTCATCCAACGTGACAAAGCCGAAGCCCCGCTCGTTGGCACGGAAGGTTCCTTCCACAAACACTCGTTTCATGGGTAATTTCACTTTGCCTTTTTTGTTAAAAATCACGCTGCCTTCTCGTTCCATCGCCGCTACTGTCTGGACAAGATTCTTAAAGTCTGTACTTTTTTGAAGTCCTAGACCTTCAGCAATTTCTTCCATTGAAAAACTTTTTTTGCGGCTTTCTTCGAGAAACTGAATAATTTTTGTTTTAATCGTTTCTGTCATAACTCACTCTTTCCAAGCAAGTGTTTCTAAGAAAGCAAACACATCCTGCTCTAATTTTTTCCGTTCTGGTCCAACGGTCACCACATGACCGCTTTCGGGATACCATTGAAGCGTATAGGGAACATGGGGCAGTGCCCCTGCTGTTTTGAAAACCGTCTGTGGATCGATCATTTGATCCTTTCCTGCTTGTGCTAGAAAGACTGGGCGCTCGATTTTCCCTAAATGCCCAGCTGTGGTTTGTCCGACTGTTTCGATCCCTTGCAGTTGCTCTCTGACCTTACGAGGGACTTCTGCCAATATTTCTTTTTGGGTCGCCTCGTCTAAATCAGCATAGGGTATGACCATTTCAGCATACTTTTCAAAATTGACTGGCACTTCATTCTTGGTTTCAAATAGTGGCGAACAAAACAGTCCGCCCCCCATCAATGTTGGATCTTGTGTCAAACGATCCATCGCTAAAATCCCGCCCATCGAAAGTCCAAGAACGGCAACTTCTTCATAGCCTTTTTCTCTTACATAAGTAACTGCATCTGCAGCATCCTGCTGCCAAACAGCCATCCCTTGATTTAAGATATCATCTGGATTGGGCGTACCATGTCCAGTAAACATCGGCGTATAAACCGTGTAGTCTTTTTGTTCTAACGAACGACAAAGCATACGCACATCGTTAGGACTACCTGAATAGGCATGGAACAAAATGACTGCTCGCTTGCCGTGTTCAGCAAAAACCGGTTTTGGTTGATTAAATGTTTTCATGTTTCCTTTCACCTCACGTCCAATTCTACCATAGTTAAGAAGAATACTTCGACAAATGCGATCAAAATCTTCCCCTTAAAAAGAAAAAAACCTCTCTTTACGAGAGGTTCGCTAGCAAAATGATTAGTTTGATGAAAGAAAAGCCAAAATAAAGAGCAAGACCATCCAAACAAACCCTAAAATGGCCGTTGAGCGCTGCATCACTGCTTCAAATCCACGGGCTTTTTGCTTACCAAACAATTGATCCGCACCGCCAGTAAAGGCACTAGCTGCACTATTTTGCTTGCTAGGCTGCATCATGATCGTAATGACCATTAAAATCGAAATAACAATTACAGCAGTTAATAAGATATTATACACGTTAGCTCCTCCTTGCTTGCTAAAGTCGTCCTTTCTATTTTAGCATTTTTCGCTAGAAATTACTACTCCCTTTTTGTCATTGCTCGTTGCGTGACGGTTTAAAAAAAAGACTGTCCTTTCTGACAGCCTTTTTCTCATAGATCGCTTTCGTTCAAATCAGCGAACGAGTACGTCATCATATTCTGGTTTTTCTTTGAACTCTTTGACCGCAAAGGAGCAGACAGGCATAATTTTTTTCTCTTCCCGTCGTGCTTTTTCAACAACTGCTTTGAGCAATTTTTGCGCCAATTGCTGTCCACGATAATCAGGGTTGACGAAGGTGTGATCAACTTCAAGTACATCATCTGGTGTTTCTTGCCATGTAATCTCACCAATTTCTGTATCTCCATCATATAAAGCAAAACGCTTGTTTTCTTCTTTTATTTCCATTGTTTTCGCCCTTTCTATCAGACAATGTCTGTTTTTTGTTTGATATTCTCAATAAATTGCAAAACGGTTGGCCAATATTCTGGGGCATCTTTAACTGCCTGTAAATGTCCCATATTGGGAAAAAGGACTTTTTGTTTCGGACCAGCCGTTGCTTCCATTAAAGTATTGATTTCTTTTTCAGAAAGAAACGTATCCTTTTCTCCTTGTAAAAACAGCACAGGTAAATGGTTGCTGCCGACTTGTCGGGTCACTGAGATTTGTAGGAAGGGGTAGCCGACTAAGTGTTTACTGTAACGATTGGCTAATCGCAAAAAGCGCTTGACGGGTAACCGAGAAAATTGTGGTAGACTTGCCCGAATGGCACTATAAACGGACGTATAACTGCTGTCTGAGATCAAACCCGCAACTTGCACCGGCATGACTTCTCCACTGGCCAGCAGCAAAGTCGCCGCTCCCATCCCTAAACCATAGAGGAAGATTTGGGTTTGTGGGTCTTTTTCCAAAATCTTATCGATCCACAAAAGCAGATCCATCCGATCTAGCCACCCTAAGCCGATCTCTTTGCCTTCACTACGGCCATGTCCACGCAAATCAGGAACTAAAACATTGTAACCCGCAGCCCAGAATTTCTCGGCCGCATCTTGACAGTCTGCTTGCCCATCACTGCGATACCCATGCAAGCAGATCACCCACGTTTTAGCACACTGATCAAAGACTTCTGCTCTCAGGATCAGATCATCGGTGGTCGTTACCGTACATTCCGAACCTTGTGACCAAAAAGCCGAACTGCTTTTCGCGATCCGCTCTTTGTATGGAATCCCCAGTTTCTTTCTGCCTTCTTTTTCATACCATTCATTGTTACGCATAATAATTGCCGAAACAAAATAGCGTACGCCCTTTTTCATCACAGACGTGCGATATACATAGTACACCAAAAAAATAAAAATTAGCAGTAGTAGCAATAGCCAAACCATAGGATCCCCCCTTCATTTTAGTTTACCATTTACACCGGTTTTCAGCCAAAGTTTTGTCGCAAGTCTTAAATAAGTCCTATACTTTTTTAAGAAAAAATCTTTGTACTGACTTCTAGCGAAGGAGCAGTACAAAGATTTGTTTGGTTAAATATGTTTCTGTTTATAGAATAGGAAGGCGATCATGGTGAGTAAAATACTTCCAAGAACACTTAGTTCATAAGAGGATTCCTCATTTGTCTTTGGCAATCGTTTTTCATTATCTGTCTGTGATGACTCTGTCTGGTTCTTTTTGTCATCCAGCTTTTGCTCGGCGTTTCCGGCTATTTTTATCGGTTTATCAGACTTGTCAGAAGGTGTTGGTACTTTGGGACCGCTAGGATCATTCGGTGTCTTAGGCGTTCTCGGCGTTTTTGGTTCGACATAAGTATTGATCAAATCATAATCATGGACTTCTGACCTGTATCCTTTGACAGCCACTTCTTGAATGCTATAGGTGTACGCTTGACCTTTCTCATCATATTTTGGCAGATCTTCAAAACGATAGGTCCAGTTCCCTTCTTTATCTGCTTTTACGGTTTGCTTGTCGATTTCTTTACCGTTTTGCATTAATTCGACAGTGATGCTTTCAGGGCGGGTATTGAACTTGTTGCCATAGTCATTCCACGTCTTCGTTCCTGATACTACCGTTGTTTCGGTATTGTGATAGGTGTTGACCAGGTCATAGCCGTTGACTTTAATAGTGTAACTTGGCACTTTTTCTTCTTGGATCGTGTACGTGTATGCTTGACCTTTTTCATCATACTTAGGCAAATTTTCAAAGCGATAGGTCCAGTTCCCTTGGTTATCTGCTTTTACGGTTTGTTTGTCAATTTTTTTATCATTTTGCATCAGCTTCACAGTGATACTCTCTGGACGGGTGTGGAACTTGTTGCCATAGTCATTCCACGTCTTCGTTCCCGATACTACCGTTGTTTCGGTGTTGCGATAGGTGTTGACTAGGTCATAACCATTGATTTCAGTGGTGTAACCTGGCACTTTTTCTTCTTGGATCGTGTAGGTGTAAGCTTGACCTTTTTCATCATACTTAGACAGATTCTCAAAGTGATAACTCCAGTTGTTTTCTTTATCAGCTTTTACGACTTGCTTGTCGATTTCTTTATCATTTTGCATCAGCTTGACAGTGATGCTTTCTGGTCTTGTTTCGAATTTGTTATCGTAGTCATTCCATGTCTTTGTTCCGGCTACGTCTGTCGTTTCAGTATTGCGGTAGGTGTTGACTAGATCATAACCATTGATTTCAGTGGTGTAACCTGGCACTTTTTCTTCTTGGATCGTGTAGGTGTATGCTTGACCTTTTTCATCATACTTAGGCAGATTCTCGAAGTGATAGGTCCAGTTGTTTTCTTTATCAGCTTTTACGGTTTGTTTATCAATCTCTTTACCGTTTTGCATTAAGTCGACAGTGATGCTTTCAGGGCGGGTATTGAACTTGTTGCCATAGTCATCCCATGTCTTTGTTCCAGCTACGTCTGTCGTTTCAGTATTGTGATAGGTGTTGACTAGGTCATAGCCGTTGATTTCAGTGGTGTAACCTGAAACTTTTTCTTCTTGGATCGTGTAGGTGTATGCTTGACCTTTTTCATCATACTTAGGCAGATTCTCGAAGTGATAAGTCCAGTCGCCTTGGTTATCTGCTTTTACGACTTGCTTGTCGATTTCTTTATCATTTTGCATTAAGTCGACAGTGATGCTTTCAGGGCGGGTATTGAACTTGTTGCCATAGTCTTTCCATGTCTTTGTTCCGGCTACTTCTGTCGTTTCAGTATTGCGGTACGTGTTGACCAGGTCATAACCGTTTACTTTAGTAGAATACCCTTCAACAGGTGTTTCTTGGATTGTGTATTCATAGGTCTGACCAGATTCGTCAGTTTTCGGTAGATCAGTAAATTCATAATGCCAGTCCCCCTCTTTACTTTGGGTAACCGTTTTTGTTTGGAATACTTCACCGTTTTGCAATAATTGAACCATAATGCTTGTCGGACGGGTATTGAATTTGTTGTCATAATCATCCCACGTTTTGGTCCCGCTGATTGTCGTTGTTTCAAAAGAAAGCAATTGATTCATGGCAGCTAGTTTAATAGTCGGCACGATTGTTTCATTTGCTTGCAGATCCCAGCGATGGGTTTCTGCGTTGACCAGCACTGTATCAGCAATGATACTGCCGTCAACATTTTGATGGACATCGACTGTATCACCAACAGCCAAGATGGTTCCTTGGAATGGACTATTAATCGAAATCGTTTGGCCCTCTGATTGGTCAACAAAATTCCATAAGATAACAGCATCATCAAACTCTTCTGTTTCATGGCTATTACGAGACGTACCATCCGTATATTCTAGTTTGATTTGGGACTTAACATTAACGGTGCTGGCTCCCTCAGTGTCCACATTGATGATCACAGGCGTATTTCCTCTTGTTAGCCCTTTAATGGTGATTGGCGTATCTTTTTCTAATTCCGTTTTTGAAAGAGAAACAACAACCTTTTGATCTTCTTTCGCAATTGTATCTTCTGAAAAAGAAATGGGTTTTTTATCAATCAGATAGCCGTCTGGCGCTTCCGTTTCCACAAAGGAATATTCTCCCTCTGGAAGACCAGCTTCGATCACCTGCCCATCATCATTTGTGACTTCTTCATCGACTTCCTTATGCGTCTTGTTGTTTTGAAGTTCGTAAACACCATCATCAAGTGGATTTCCTTGTTCGTCTGTCAAGGTCAAAACAACCGCTTGTGTCTCATCTTCGGCATCGGCTGTATTGATGACCCGCTGATTATTATCAGTGAAATCCTTGGTTACACCGGGTGTCTGCGGATAAGCTCCCAGTCTTTCTGACGTCGCCTGTAACGTTGAAAATGCTTGTTCAAAGTCTATATAAGGCTCACTCACGGATTGATCTTGAAAAACTTCGGAAGTCTTCAAGTGATCCATTCTCTGACCATTTACAAAAACGGCAGGTTGCTGATTTTGATCTGCTAAATCTACTGTGACTGATGGGCCAAAAACAACTTTGTTTTTTCTACTATCACTTCCTGATACAAAAGAAGAGTTTGCGATGGAATTGACCTTTTGAATATAATTGATTTCTGTTGGCAAAGAACCATCCTGAATACTGGTCCCAAAATTGACATTTCCGTTTAATTCACCAACGGCCAAATTTCCGTTCGTGTGTGTATTTAGCGTCGCATGGTTAGCAAAAATATGAAAATATTGCGCTTCTCCTAGAAGTGCGTCATCAACTTCAGGAACATCATTTTTAAAAATGCCCCCACTTGAAAGTTGTGAAGCTGCTGGCGCACTTGCTTGGGTATCAGGCGTTGATTCTATGGTTTTTGATGCAGTATTTGACGCCGTTTGTTGTTGTGACTCGCTGCTTGTTGATACAACCTTTTTTTCAGAAGCCTCTGTTTGATCCTGAGTATCAGAAAGTACGGCTTCTGTACTCGTTGCTTCTGTGGATTCATTTTCAGGTAGAACAACTGCTACATCTGTTGTGTTGATGATGTCTTCTTTCACTTGTCCATTTTTTTCATCTGTTTGAAGAAAGGCGGATTTGATTGTCAATGTTTGAAGACTTTTTGTTTGAAACGTTAGCGTCATTTGGCTAAAAGAACTGCTAGCGGTTTCTTCCATCAGCTGCTGTCTTTGCGGATCATATGTAAATGGCGTGCCGCTGCTTTGAATCGAGTTCGGCAGAACCGTTTGTTCCCCTTCACTCAAGCTGAATGCCAGTTGATTTGCTGCTTGTTGATTCTTTTCTACTTGGATCGTCCAAGTGATCTCCCCTGTGGTAGGATCTGGTAATGATGTCACTTGCGCTATGCCCTTTTCGTTTTGAAATAGGATTGTTTTGGGATTCTCCTCGGTGTCCGCATTGGCTGTGATGACTGATAATAAAGGCGCCAAATAGGATAAAATAAGTAAGGACAGCATGAACATTGGGTAAGCTATTTTTTTCACATAAGTACGCATTTCTCTTCCTCCAAACAACAAATTTTACTCAGGTGATTATCCTAATCGGAAAAAAGAGAAAATGCAAAATGACCCAAATTTTGATTCTGTGAGAAAAATGAGAGCAAAAGCCAAAAAATGGGTCCTTCTCTCAAGGGAATTTGTGAAAATGAAATAGGATTTCTTTTGTTTGAAAAACAACAGAATATTTTTTTCATGATAAATACTCAAAATCCAGAAAGAATCTTTTGTTTGTGATAAAAGTTCTTTCCTTCAAAACGCTTAAACATCAGGAGTGATTGGCTACTCGCTAAAATTTCACTTGTCAAAAAAAAATAATTGTAAACTGAAAATGAAATTTTCATAAACAATCATATTATTTTCATTTTCGGTTACAAAAATTTTAGCAGATTCTTTAAAATCTTACTGTTATTTTCCCTTTATTTATAAGTTCTCTTAACTTTTACTGTACAAAGAAACGTCTTTATCGTTTTTGGGACTGATGAATCATAATTGATTCTTCAGTCCCAAGTGTGTTTTTTGTACAACATATCAATCCTTATTGACGACAAGACTTTATTGCAAAGTCCGATGTTCTGATCTAGTACAAAAGACTAACCATGGAAAAAAAGGGAATGGTTATTGCAATCCGCTCGAAATTCACGTTTCCTTCTCCAAATCGACTACTCTTTGTCGTTGCTGATCAAGAAATCAAGCAATTCCGACTGTTCCGCAAAGATTGCTTCTACTGATAAGCTTCTATGATGACTCTTTTGCTTGGTAGCTTCTGGTAGCTCAGAATCAATTTGGTTAGTTGAAGATTCGAGGGACTTCTCGACTGGTAAAGGTTCTGCATTCACTTTCGACTCTAAACCGTCTGGCTTCATTGGAAATGGACTGTTATCCTCAAAGTGATCTATCGAAGCATTCAGTTGACTTTTCCAAAACAACTCTCCGAAGAGATACACGCCAAGAGCATTTTTATTGTTAAACACTTTACAAGATAACCCCATCTTGTTGAGTGCCTGATTTACTGTGTTTTCGTTGATCGTTTCTGAAGGAATATCTCTGATTAGAATTGTATCAGCATATTGAATATCTTGATCACTGTTTACATAATCAATCAATTGATCTGTCAAAGCAGTCGTCTCTTTTTTAACGATCTCAGTTAAATCTATTGTCTGACCTCCATTGATCGTCACGACAAATGGATTGTTTTTCTTAGCTGTGACAAGCATATCGTAAACGACGCCATGATCTAGCGCAAAGATAGGTGCGGGATGATCCCCCTCATTTTCTTGATAAGCTTGTACCACGTTGCCTGCCAATTCAAACAAGCCGTCTGTGACTTTTGAACTTTTGATCAGTTCCCCATTTTCGTAGCTATCACAAGTGAGAGAATGATCATTGATTTCAATCACATAGGTCAACCCAGCAAGAATTTCTTCCACGCCTAACATCAAATGAATATCATTTCGTTTGCTTTCAAAAATTGCGCCCAGAGATTTCGGGATCAGCTTTACTCGCTCGATGCGGATCTGATAGTGAGTGCCATCAACAACTGTCTCGAATTCATCTGCCAGTTGTCTCTCAATGTCAGCAAGCCGGTCAAAACTTTCTGTTGCTACGCCAAGGCATAATGAACAGCTAAAGTAATCCTCTGCAATTTCAGTAAAAAGTGAGGGTCTTTTCGCTACTAAATAAGAGAGTATCGTTTTGATATATGTCTTAAATTTTTGGTCTCCCAGGATTGCCAACGGATTGCCAAATGTTTGATAGGCTTCTGATCGTCGACTATACAACTTGTCGAGCCCCCAAGTGATTTCTTTCTCGCTGCCCCCGAGAAGTATTCGTTTCCCTACTTTGTTTTTTAGGTAGATCGGTTCATTATTCTTTCCTAAAAGATATTGTAGATTATTTTTTTTGACTTCTGAATAAACAGAACTTCTGACATCTTGATAACCGTAGCCAACAACGCCTACTCGAAATTCATCAATGTCTAATGCAATGATTTTGTTCACACTAATCCCCCTAACTTCCCTATTTATCATGAATTACAGCTTCCCTAATAACACTATTGCTATTTCATCCTCTATTTTCCTGCCTCTTCTTGGATAAAGAATGCATTGGACAGTTCATGAATTTTACTCATTTGTTCGTTGACTTCTGCTTCTAAAAGCAACAAGTCGCTGAAAATTACTTTTGTATTACGTATATGCCGCAAAAGTTCATTGGTTTTGACCAGCTGCAAGTCAATTTTTTTGCATAACTCTCTCAATTCTTCTTGGCTATTCTTTAAGACAATAAAATCGCGATAACCAATGGCTGACTGTCGTTTTTCTAAAATCATTTGTTGTAATCGCGCAATTTTACTGTCCCGTTGTTCGATCGTTTGTTTCAAATCAGTCAACATCTGGTCTAGTTCGCTGATTTGAATGATTGCGGATAACTTCTTTGTACTCATTGATTGTTTCATGCTTGACTTGCTCCTTTGCCTAGGAGTATTTTCACTTCTGAATCCATCAGTGCCGTTCTAGTAAATATTCCTGATTGCAGTAAACGACTAAATGAAAGAACATTATTTTTTATCCGCAGCAGCTCTTCATCTGTTAACTCACTTAATTGATGATCAATGTCTTCAATTGCGTTGATAGTAATGCCAAGTTCCAGTTTCTGTACCATCTCTGCTATAGCTGCTTCTTTCCATACAATGACAGGGATTCCTAACGAGAGATACAACGAGATTTTGTGCGGTGCATTATACTTCGTATATTGTTGGTAGTCACCACCATCAGGCAACTTATCATCCCACGCAAGTCCGAAACCATTTTTCTCCATCCTACGAACCAATTTCTCTTGCTCAAAAACACCACAATAATGAACATTCGGACCAAATTGACTGTCGTTTTTATCGCCGTATACAAGAATTTCCGTGCGATTGGGCCACTGCTGTAGAAAACGGGTTTTTGCCAAATTTCCTGCAAAGACAACTCGTTTTTCTGGTCTTTCATGACTGACACTAACTTCTTGATGCTGATAGTCGAAAAATGGTTTTTGGATCATTCTCCGTGTTACGCCTCTTTCGACTAAGGCTGTCTGCATAGCTTGGCTATGAACGATCAATACTGTTGCTTCATTGAAAAGAGCAGATTCATCAAAATCGACTTTCCCACGCAACATCTCAGCGTCATGGATGAATAAACTCGTGTAAATCCCTCTTTGTTTCATTCTTTGTAAGAACATTCGGTCAAAATGGGCTCCGTTATAACTTGGATATTGATAGACCACGATATCTTCATAAGCGACACCAGCTGTAATGCCATCAATCCTTGACATAAGTGCATAATCATCTTCATTCTCATCGATATAACGATAAATATATAAAGGTTGATAATCCATCCCATTGGCAATGTGAAAAACATCTACTTTCGCTTTTTTGACTGAATCTGCTGCATTCGATTCAATGATCGTCGTCACCCACCGATTCACGCTTGTCCCATCTCCTTTTCCATCATTGCCCGCACAAACATCACTTCATCTTTCGGTAAGCACCATTCTGCACCTTTCAAATTTTTAGAGAACAGTTGTACAGCAGGATCTTCTTGTGCAGTATTCCTTGTAAGCAGCAAATATTTGACTAGTTTTAGAACTGTCTGATTATAGACATCAATATGCCAATGTTCCTCCATTAAACGACTTGCATGTTGAAGTAATTGAACCGCATCATCACAGCGTTGGATGTCTACCAAACATTCTGATAAATCTAATACGGCGCCTACCAAGACTGGCCGCAGTTCCGTAAAATCAGTCGAATTTATTTTCTTTAAAAGGCAGCTCTCTAACAAAAAAATTTGTTTTTCTAAAGATGAAGCGTGCAAGCCATAGCGCTGTTTGATGCGTAATGTAGCTAAATATAAAAGGCTGTCAAATAATGTATAAAAATCAGTTCCCAGAAAAAATGTTTCAAGCATTTCTAAACTTGCATCCGGGACTTTCTGATTCATACAACCAAATACGAGGTCAGAATAGGCCAACATAAGTTTAAACATCGTATTATCCTCAGTAGAGGTGCGAAATTTTTCTAACTCTTTTCTGACTTTCATAAAGGTAACAAACATGTCCTCTTTCGTTGATAAAGAGCTATAAATCAATACACTTAATAGATGAAGTTGTTCATCTGTTGACATTGCAAACATGTCTAACAATTCGGTATCAGATATGCTCAACATTTTCTTGATGCCAACAACCAATTCGAAGGGCAAGTCGATCTCATATTGTACCCATCTATAGTACCGTGAGCGAGATAACCCAATCTTTCTTTCAAAAGATTTCACAGATAGTCCTTTACATTTGCGTATCTCTTCTAATTTCTCGCGATCAATATTGACAGCAACGACTGATGTATCAGGTATCTTTAAGTCTGGGTTGATCGTGCTAATTAATCGACAAACGCTTAGTAATCTAGTTTCCATATTTTTCAAATCCTTTTTTCTAAAATGCAGGACCTATTTTTATTCTTACTTCTGTAATGCTTCCAATAAAGAATAAACCAACGATCCAAGGATCACGATCGACATAACTAAGGAAAGCACAATGGTGATCGCTTTGCCCTTTTTCTTTTCTTCTGAGTGATTTCTTACGTTTTCTCGTTCTTCTTGAAATCCCGCTTGAATCGTTTTTTCTAGCTGATTATTCGCCAACGAAATCACCTCTTCCCAGTTTATTTTCGGCAAACACCTATGAAGAAAACTGGTTTATCTACTGGTTCTGATCGTCTGCCAGTTGTAGTGATTCACTCAGTTCTGAAACATTTTCTACTGGTTCATTTTCGTTTGTAGCTATCTCATTCACTACCTCTGCTACTTCCACTGCCCGAAGCTCATCAATCAGCTCTTGACTCAATTGATTCACATCGTTATCTTGTCTTTCGACGGTTGAGGTTAACCGATCAATGATCTGCTCGGTTTCATTCAAAAAATAGGTTCGAAGCATTTGCTTTTCAACCTCATAAGCAGAAAAGAGCTTCTCATAAATCATTTGTAATTTATTTTGCTCCTCTTGCTGCTGCTCAAAAGATGCATTGAATTGTTTTTTTAATGTTTGGATCACATTTAGATCGATATCGTTTTCTGACTTGTTCATCATTGCTTTCATTTCTTGATTGATTTGAATCAGCTGATCAATCAATTCGTTTTGATGAGTAAAAAGTTTCTTTGCTTCCTCTTGTTCCTTCTCAAAAGTGAGCATGGACCCGCTGTTCTCTTTTATTAACAACATAATTTGCTCATACAATTCAGTGGCTTTCATTTTTTTCATTTTGTCTTCATCCTTTCAACACAACTTTGTCCATGCATACATTTTTGTTTGCCAACAACTGATAATTCTTTTGATCGACTTCTACCTTATGAATATAAGGAACGCGGTCATCTAAAATACTCATTAAGTTCCCTTTGATATTCCCTTTGCCATCAAGCGGCGATTCTTCCAGATAAAGTGTATTTGTCGAGTTGGATTTTGCTAGAGAAAATAATTCTAAACCCATATATGAAATGCCAACTGTATCATTTTCTGTTAACTGGAAAGCTAACTGATCTCGAATGAAATCAAGTGTTGTGTTAAATTTTTGAGTTACCTTGAATGTTTCTGTATCACGAATCGTGACCAAATTGATGGTGCCTTGATAAAAATAGTAATTCAGAATACTTTGTTGCTGATCATTGAAAAAAACAATCTCTTGAACCTGGTCATTGCAGTAATAAATAGTTGAGAATAATTTCCCATCTGCGGCATATTCTTCAATGAAATCTGTCGTGCCATCAGGATAGAAGTAGCGAACTTCTTTGACATGTCTTCTAGTCATAGGATACAAGCTCACTTTACCTACTTCATCTCCATCAGTGATCAAGGAAATGGTCCGGTCCTCGTTCATATAAACTTCTGTACAGTAAGCTGTTGGTACTTGGTTAAAAAACAGAAAGGATTCTGGATCGTGACTGCGCTGTGTCACTTGATCTAAAATATTTATTCCCTGCAATGCTTCTTTTTGGAGCATCGCTTGGAAATTTGGACTCGGTGAGATGGACAACACTTGACTTCCTTCTTTGATTCGTGATTTTTGTGCCATCCAAATTCGGTCATTTGGTCGGATCACGGTTACTAATTCATAATGCATTGATCAACTCACTCCATTTCTCTGCAATTATCGCGTCTTGAAACATTCGGACAGACTTGCGGGTATTGGCTTTAAGTTGGTTCAGATCAGAAGCAGTCAACTGACGAATGCCATCTGTTAGTTGCTGAATAGTATAGGCTTCATCAGTTCTAGAAAAATCTTTCAAATAACCATTGACTCCTTCTTTGATCAACTCCATGGCCCCAAAACGAGCCTTGAAGGTTACAATTGGCAATCCTGCATTTAAAGCTTCAATATAAGTCAATCCGAAACCTTCTGAAAAAGAACCAGAGATAAATGCATCATAATCAGGATATACTTCATTGATTGCATGAGAATGCCCTTTTAACCGAATGTACTCTTCTGCATTCAACTCCTTGATCACTGCTTTTAACTTGCCTTCTTCTCCCCCTTGACCATAGATGTCTAAAGAGATCGTTGGATATTCTTTTTTTGCTGCAGCAATTGCCCGCATCACAAGATCAATGTGCTTTTCAGATGCTAAACGAGAGACCGTCACAAACTTCTCTGCCTGTTGTTTGCCTAATTCAAATGAGTCTTCTGTCACATCGCGAATCCCTCCCACCGGGATCGTCACAATTTTTTTGGACTCGTTTGGGAAATCGATCAACAAATCTTGCCTTTGCAATTCTGTCGCAACAACGATATGAGCGACTTGTTCCAAATGTGTCAAAGCAAATTCATAGTAATTGTTCCAAAGAGGTGCGCTAGCTACGTCACGATCAGATAAATGATCGGCATGAACGATCTCAATCAATTTGATTTCCGGAGGACAATGATCATATAAAGCAGCCTCGCTTTCCTCCCCCCGATCAATGATGATACTTTTGGTTTCTGGGAATTCTTCTATCAGTTGTTTAAAGAAAAATCGCTGCAATAAGACTTCATTTCTAAAGAAACGATGTTTGCCTTTGAAAGCAAACAAATGAATATTCGTCATTACTCTTCCTCGATGCGAATCATTTCGATAACTGTACATGATTTTTCTTTGATTCGTTCGATAGTCAAAAATCTCTACCCGATAATCCGAAACTAGCAGTAAGCCTTCCTTTTTTGGACTAGGAGATTTTTCCATATGCTCAACGATTTTTAATCCTGATGACGTGATGGTTTCTTTGATTCTATGTGTGTTCGTAGCATCTACTAAGAGATCTTGTTGTGCAGTAAAAACTGCTTTAGCCCCTTGCCTTAAATAATCACCTTCTAGTGCAAAATATTCCCACATGGAGATGACTTTATCATCTGGTATTTTCCAAGCCGCCATGGCTTCATGGAGATTCTTCACTAGCTCCATAAAAATATACTTATAGGGAATATTTTTTCTATCAAAACAAGCAGCACGATAGAACTGTGCATGTTCCACACCAGAATTACCAATCCCCATTGCTTTATTTACAAAAAAATTCATGATGTCCCCCTCTTTATTAGGTTGATTTTTTCCTGTTTTCTTTTACATTCTCTAAAACTTTTAGTGCCCTTTGATTAAGTGCGATCTTTTTTTGCAGACGATCCATAAGCTCGGGTGCTTCGGCTTCTTTATTTGGCTTTGCAAATAATAAAGCTAATACAGAAAAATCTTCGTGGTAACAAGACTCCAGCAAAGAAAAATTTTGTCCCATTTTAAGGTTGATTTTTTCGGGACTATCGCTTCGCTGATAGATTTGTTCAAGTAATACTTCCAAATACGATGATGCAGCCTTAGTATCCGGTTCAACAAACAATCCTGCTTCAAAATCTGAAAGTGAATATTCTTTGACATAGCTGTTCTGTTTTTCAAATACGACCGATAATGCAGCATGTTTCTCAACCAACGGTGTAACCGCAACAACGCTGGTTGCTATGTTTGAGCCTTGGTTTGCTCCAGTGGTTGCATTTATAGGAACCACTTCAAATGCTTGATTCTCCTTAGTGGATAAAACCAATTCCTTAAAATGAATCTCTTGATGCTTTTTGTTTACCATATGAATCTGATAATCAGTGGCACCTTGCGGAAAGAGAAAACATTCTTGGTTTGTTTCGAAGACTAGTTTTTCAAGGAGAAAACCATCCTTATCAAAAAATTCCACCAATAGCTGTACTGCTTCCTTACGATCGAATGCAGCATGAAGTGTTAACTCGTACTTGTATCCAGGCAGTAACATTGGTAGCATTGGTGATTTCCGACTAATATGAAATTCTGTTTTCGAATACCAAGATTTAATACTGACGCCTGGAGGCATCAAAGGAGAAGAGTACAAGACATCCCCAGAGGGCATATAAGCTATTTTTGCGCCATAATTATAATTGTCATTAAAGTCGATCCCCCACTTGATACGATATAAACTATTCATCGACTCCCTCATTCCCTATAATATTTTCTTGATATCGCGGTGAAATGTATGCACGAGAATATTTTTGTATTGTTTCAAAAACCAATTATTGATGGCAGGACTATTATCGTTATGTCGGCCGATCATGCCTTTATACAGAACACGAGTCATGGGGAAATTATTTTTTAAAAATTCAAACAACATTGGAAATGCCTCCATGTCGTAATCGTCTTGTTTCATATAGGCGATCGCAAAGGTTGTCTCCCGATAATCGCCACTTTTGAATTTGCTCCAGAACCGTTCATTCAATTGACTGCTCGCTTCTTTTGAAACAACCCCAATATTGTAAAGCAGCATATCCAATGAGGTTGGAAATCCAGTTGGTCGATTGATGCGTTCATTTAGAGCAATGGAACCAAGATTCGTCAACGGTTTTCCCACAATGACACTGTTTGGGCTTAAATCGCTAGCAAAATACAGCGCCCCAAACGTGCCCATCGATAATCCGGATAAAATGAGGTCTGACTTATCAAATCCTAGCAGTGCTAGTTTCCCTAAGATGATCGCTACGATTTCTTGTTCGAATTTCTGGCTGCCTAGATAGAAATTCCCACCTTCTAAACGAGGGTCACCAATCAGCAGAAACGGACAGCCCATACTTCCCATCATCCCACGGCCTTCAAATCCTTCCGCTGAACGATAGCCAGAAAAATAAACCGCTAATGGAGGTTTTAAATCTCCCGGATTAAAGTAATAGATCACTTCGCCCCCCAGATTCTCTTCATCCCGAATCCGTCCGCCTCCTGGAATCATGACACTTTCATCTGCCATTGCTCTTCGCAGGTGCATCTGCCCGATCGTAAATTGCCCTCGATTTCCTTTGGCATACAATGAAACATTGATGTATGAATTTTGATCTAATTTGAAGTAAACCGGCTCCCCATTTATGATTTGATCGTGAAGGACCTCAATCACTTGGATGACTTGATTCGTGTTTTCTTTAATGAAAAAGAGTTTGATTTTTAATGTCACTTCTCCTTGAACATCTGCGATCTCCGGATAAAAACAGGTGCGTTCGTCTTTAGGTATCAGGTTAGTCATTTTCCAAGTAGTTATTTGCTGATCGTCTGATGTCAGTTGTGCCTTTACCTGACAGGCTGCATGTCCTTCTTTAACGATCTGCAACGGGACAGTTTTATTAAATTTCATGTGATCCATAGATAGCTTATATCCTTGTTGCTTTGCTGAGAATTGCTCATTGATCGTACGAAAAACATTTTCTAGCTGCTTTTTATCAAAAGGATTCGCTGCTTTTAATGTGAATAGCGCTTGAACTTCTGGAGATAGCTGCCCATTTTCTTCGTAAAATATTTGGTAGGCTGGCAATTGTTTTAAAAATTCCAAATTTTCAAGAATCGCGGCATTTTCCTCTAGAAGAAAAATTGCCCGATGGTATTTGGTATTATATTTGTCTTTCTTAAACAGCTGTAGCTCCTGCTCATCTTTTCTGAAATCATAGGCCAACGGAAGCCACTGATAGGCAAACAAAGGAGAAAGCTGCTTTTGCCCCTCAGAAGAAACAGCTGCAACATGAAATACCTGAATCTGTTTAGACGACACCCTCTAGCAACTCCCTCCATTGTTTAATAATATTTTCCTCACTAAAACGCTCAATATAACTAATATTTTCCACCAATGCTTGGTTCCAATTATTTAAATCGTCCAGGTAAAAAGCGATTGCTGCATCTAATTCTCTAATTTGACCAATGATTTGCCCATTCTTTTGGTCATCCACATAATCGGTTTTCTTCCTAACAAGCTGAGGAATCCCTGCACTAACAGCTAGTGCTTGTTTCTGGACATCAACTTCAGCAGACAAATCAATATACAATCGTGTCTCATTGAAATCCTGACGAATCGTGGTGAGATGAGAATCCAAACGAAAGTGAATCCTAAAATTGACATCAACTGCCTCTACTAGATTTCGCCAATTTTTGCTTTCTCGGATCTCTTCAATCGCCTCTTCATCCGTTTTAAATAACTTTTTCGCCTTTTTTGCTTCGAAATACTTTAATACCTTTTGATACTCCTCAGATTCACTATCGACACCGAAGTGAGTATCAACCAGTTCTTTTTGTGCTTCTCGTAAAACGACTTCGCTTTGGAATGTCGTCGTTTCGATAATTAAGTCATAACGATCATTCTGAATAACTTTTTGCAGTAATAGATGATGGATTCTCCGAACGTCTTCGTTAAGCTCACCGGCGTTCCAATAAAGAACCAGCTGGGGAATGGAGTTGCTATTGCCCAGCTGAAAAGAAGTTGTGTAAATAGGTATGCGCTGTATCCGAGATAGGTCATTGACACCGGACTGTTTCATTAAAGAGAAAAGCGCTGTTTGATTACTAGTCGAATCCGTAATGATTTTATTTTCGCCAGCCCATAATGCTGCTTTTTCATCTGATGCACAAGTTGAAAGTCTGTGGGCATCAGAAACGATCTGGATCACTCTTTTTCGTTCCTCGTTCGTTTTGACCAATCGTAGACTCCGCTCATTTGTCAAACAAATTGTTTGATCTTCTGGCTCAAGATTCAGTTGAAATTGATTCATCATCTCTAAAAGAAGTTCATCCATGCTTTGATACTGACTTTTCTTTAGCCCAATTCTTTGAGGATTTATCAGCTCAATCTGTGGATTTTCTCCAAAGTATTCCACACATTTTTCCATTCCCGATTCGTTATAATAAATCTTCTTTACTTGTTCCCCTTTGTCATTCTGGAACGATTTTGCAGAAATAAATCCCCGATCATCGAAAAAGAGGATTTGTCGATAAGGTTCCGTCATTATAGACATCTGTTCTGCAAAACCAAATGAATTGAACCGAATTTCACCAAATGGTTGATTTTCCTTAATCAGCGTGATTCCAAAAGGTGTATAGACCTTCTCAACATTCTGAGCAAGAGGCAAGTCATCGACATCTAAGGGAAATCCATTGGTTTTTTGAATGTCTTGCAAGCGATCATAAAGCGAAGTCATTTGCGCTACTTCTAATTCATATGCATGCATCTGATAACGTAAAAACGGTATATGCTCCAATAACAATAAGTGATACGGTTCTCGATTGTTCTTGAAAAGCTGAATGATATTCATCATATAATCACTTTCTAAATTGCCACTACTGGTCGTCCAATCAGGGATAAAATAATTCAAAAAATTGCCTCCTAACATCCTCTAAAAAATCCGGTAAGTATGTCTGGAAAAGAGGAACCGTATTTCATTTGTGATAGTTTCTAAAATGATGATCAACATAAAAATACTTCCGAAATAAAAAGCTAAGTTGGAAATGATTTGATTTTGCAATCCTATCAATAAGGGAATCATTGAAACGATCACAAGATAACTGTTGCCAAGTAATGCAACGGTTGATAAACGCTTCAATATATATCGCTCTGTCTGTTTACCAGGAGCAACATTTAAAATGTAATCTCCCGTCTCTTTTAGATTTTTGGCTATATCGTATGGTCGAACATTTATAAAACTAAATCCGTAACCTAAAACATAGAGAATCAGACCATAAGTGAAAACACCCCGCACATTATTAAAGGAAAAGTAAGTCGTAATAAAATTTGAAAAGCCTGTGTCTCCCCACTTTTCGTTCAATAGTAAAAGCTGCGGCATTGAAAAGACAGTTACTGCAAACATGAAAGGCATTGCCCCGGCAGGTAAAAGTCGAATAGGAATATACGAATTGTTAAAGCGACTGTCGATACCTGTCCGTTCAATATTGATACGGTATTCTGCATTGTAAAGGAAGAGTGTGAGATAAATAAAAACTAAGGTCACCATAACTAACCCGATAAGAAAGTTTTGACTTAAATGAACGGATTCTGTTTGTCCCGAAATTAACATAGCTGGGATATTCATCAGTAAACCTGGAACAATAAACAGACTTTGACCTCCAATTCCTTTATCAATGTTGATATCAGCTAGCCATGCAACGAACAATCCCCCAGCCGTCAAAAGAAGAACTGCTCCTAAAAACAACAGGACAATAGAGCCTCCAATTGCTTTTTGATCAATCATTGAGGAACGAAATTTTAAAACCAGTGCGCAACTTTGAAGGATAGCAAATAAAAGAGTCAAACTGCGTTGAATATACCCAATTCGTTTGGTGGAAAGATTTCCGATACTTTCTGTATCAATCATGCTGATCGTTGTCCAGATGATCAGGGCAGTCATATACGGGCCCATCCCTAAAGAAAAAAGCGTTGGAACAGTAAAATTCCCACCGGTTGATGTCGCTAAAAATTTCAGAATCAAACTAGTTGATTCCTCTGGTATCTTTTCTGAAATAAAAAAAGGAACCTGGATATGCTTACCTATCTCAACAATGAACAAAAGGAAAAAGCTCGCGATTATTCTTCGAATGAGTTCTTTTTGATTCTTCATTTTCATCTCCAATTTTCTTACTTTTTTTTAATCTGCAAGGTTTAACAAAATAGTAACAGGTTTAAAATTGCCTTTTGTACTTGTTTTTTGTTGAAATGAAAAAAAAAAAGGAAAAGGTGAGGTTGGTCATTGTGGTATCATCGTTTTAAATTCAAATAAGTAAAAACTACTCACTTTAAATAGTCATCAGAGAAATACAAGGATTGGAAAAAAAAGGGAGAATTTCCTGAGAAATAGCCCCCAAAAGAAGGTCGTTACTATGAAAAAACTAATTGAAGTCATCATACCTCTCGTTTTGCTCTTAGGAGGTATCTTTTTTTTGAAAGAAAATTTAACAGTCAACGAAACACCGACTGCAGAATCTAGGGTCCCTGACAATGAACCGACGCCTAAGTTAAACCTAAAAGCTGTCGTTTTGCGGACTGATGACTCTTTGGAAGCAGTTGATCAAGAGTCCATCTATCATGGTGAATTTCCCTACTATAATATGGATAGCACCAAAACCTATACGTTTTCACTTCACTTCGTAACAAGTTCTGGTGAAGCGCTACTGGATCAAAACAAAGAACCACTTATTGCATCAAGAAAGATGAAACTAGTTACTCAGAAGGGAAAAATCGTCTTTTTTTTAGAAGCCAATGATTTGATGAGGGAATATCTTTTTGAACTAGACGACGTCATGATTCGTGCTAAATTAGAAAGCATTGCTGATTAAGCTTAAGCCACAAGCAATTTAAGTTTTTGAAAGGAGGAACAACAAAAATGAAAGATAAAAAGTTTCGCAAGTATATTCGGTTGGCGAGAAAAGTTCAAAGTCTTGCAGAAAACTATCGGCAATTATCAGATCAAGAATTGCAAATGCAAACCATTCATTTTCGACAACAACTCGAACAGGGTAAAAAACTGGAGAGTTTACTCCCGCAAGCCTATGCTGTCGTTGTCGAAGCAGACCGTCGTGTCTTAGGAATGGAGCCTTATTTTGTTCAAATTCTTGGCGCAATTGCTCTTTTTTACGGCAATGTTGCTGAAATGAAAACCGGAGAAGGAAAAACATTGACCGCAACCATGCCGATGTATTTACATGGTCTGGGAGGCAAAGGCAATTTCTTGATTACTTCTAATACGTATTTAGCCTTGCGAGATATTGAAGAAACGGGAAAAGTCTATCGTTTTCTAGGACTATCCGTGGCTGCAGGTGTTCCTGAACATGAAGATGAAGGAGAAGAAATCGATAAAGAGGTGGTCTATGCAGCAGACATCGTCTACACGACGCATAGCGCACTGGGCTTTGACTATTTATTTGACAACTTGGCTGTTTCTCCAGACGAACAATATGTCACCCACTTCAATTATGTACTGATAGATGAAATCGATGCAATATTACTTGATATGGCGCAAACGCCATTGATCATTTCAGGAGCACCCAAAGTTCAGTCAAATTTTTTTACGCTATCTGATTGGTTTGTGAAAAGCTTGATTGAAGGTAAAGACTTTATGAGAAGTGAAAACAAACGTCACGCTTGGTTTACAGAAGCAGGCATAAAAAAAGCCGAAGACTACTTAGGTGTTGAAACTATTCTTTCAGAAAAATGGAAAAATCTTTACCGTCATTTAGTCATTGCCTTACGGGCCAACTATCTCTTACACTTAAACAAAGACTATGTTGTGGAGGACAATGAGATTCTTTTGCTTGATGAAGCAAATGGACGTAAGCTGATTGGAACAAAACTACAAGCTGGCCTTCATCAAGCAATCGAAGCAAAAGAAGGCGTAGAGATCACTACAGAGAGCCGATCCATGGGCTCCATTACCTACCAAAATCTATTCCGAAAATTTAAAATTTTGTCCGGAATGACTGGTACTGCCAAAACAGACGCCGACGAATTTCGAGAAACGTATGATATTGACGTAATCGAAATTCCGACAAATAAACCCATTCGCCGAAAAGATCATCAGGATCTGGTCTATGTGACCAATCAGTCGAAAATCATGGCTTCTTTAGAAGCAGTAAGAAATGCTTTGACGCAAGAACGCCCCGTATTGATTGAGACAGGATCAGTCTCAATGTCGACGTTATACTCCCTGATTCTCTTAAAGCATCGAATCCCTCATAATCTTTTAAACGCTACAACAGCGACCAAGGAATCTTGGATCATCTCAGAAGCTGGTAAAAAAGGTGCCGTAACTGTGGCTACTTCAATGGCTGGACGTGGTACAGATATTAAACTGGAAGAAGACGCACGGGAAAATGGTGGTCTGTTAGTAGTAGGAACTGAGCGGATGACCAGTGACCGAATTGACAATCAGCTTCGGGGCCGCTCTGGACGTCAAGGAGATCCGGGTGACAGTATTTTCTATGTATCTATGGAAGACAAAATCGTAGTTGAAAGTGCACCCAAATGGGCCGCCGACGAACGAGAATTATTAACTGAACAAGAAGAATTATCCAGTGATCTCACGCCCTTAAAAAAGAAAAAATACAATAAACTAATCAATCAGTCTCAAAGCAATCGCAAAAATCAAGAAATTGCCGGACGTCAAACGACGCTAGAATTTGACTCAATTATTACCATTCAAAGAGACAAAATGTACAGCATGAGAAACAGCATTATGAAAGGTACCCCTGTCGAATTAGAAAATATCATTAATCAATGCATAGAAGAAACAATCAATCAATTCACCACTAAAAAAGCGAACCTAAATCAACAAGCGATCCTTGATTTTATCTTTAATAATTTGGACTATAATTTTGATGTTTTTGAAATCGAGAAACTAGATAAATTTAATAAGCGAACGGTCAAAAAATTTTTATTGGATCTGATTTCAGAGCGTTTGATTCACATTCATCAATTTATGCCAGATAGTTTCCAACAGCTGTTTTTCAAGCGAATCATACTTTTAAAAGCCTTAGATACTCTTTGGATCGAACAATCAGACAACCTGCAACAATTGAAAACAGTCATCAATGGACGAAACTGGGGACAACATCGCCCCATCTATGAATTTCAAGTAGAAGCACATCGTTCTTTCTCTGAAATGCGTGAAGCCATTTATCTAGAAGCAGTCAGAAATTTATTATTATCCGAGTTGGTAAAAACAGAAGATGGTTCATTCGATGTTGAATTTCCATAACCAACCATAGCCAATAAAAAAGCATCACAGTTAGTTTGCCTAACTGTGATGCTTTTTTATTTAATAGAAGTACTTTTATCATTTTAGAAGAGCTAGGAAATTTATCCTAGCTCTTCACAAACCAAAACTAACGGGTTACTCTGTTTCACGCTTTGCTTCATCTTTTTTCTTTTTCAATAAAGCAATAGCAGCTAACAGCGTGGCAATTCCAGCAAGAGACATTTGAATACCACTTGCATCAGATTCGCCAGTCTTAGGAAGAGTAGAACCAGATGCACTGGTCGTATGCCCCCCTACTCCTGTGTTGCCAATTGGCGTTACTGTATTTCCATTCACTCCGTTGTTCTGATTAGAACTTGATGGTGTTGAAGTAGAGCCGCTGATAGACTCACTTGCCGAAAGTGAATGATCTTGGCTAGTTGATTGTGATTGCAGCTCTGATAGACTCTCAGACAAGCTATTACTGTGATATTCACTGACGATATCAGAGTTGATATCACTTGTACTTGTGCTTAGCGAAGCAGAGTCACTCACGCTGGTACTATCGCTGATTGATTCACTAGCGCTCATGGAGACTGAATCTCGATCAGAGGCACTAAAGCTTTCACTCTGACTAGCCGAGTTGCTAGCACTCAGACTGTCGCTTGTTGACCCAGAATCACTTGATTCGGCGCTAAGTGATACTGAATCACGTTCACTATCACTGATGCTGGTGCTTTCGCTAGCTGATTCACTCACACTTAGGCTTTCGCTTGTTGAAGTCGAATCACTTACACTTGCACTAT
>NZ_NGLK01000001.1:1007734-1010459 GCF_002141235.1 Enterococcus sp. 3C7_DIV0644
GATTCACTCACACTTAGGCTTTCGCTTGTTGAAGTCGAATCACTTACACTTGCACTATCAGACATTGAACCACGTTCACTGTCACTAATGCTGGTACTTTCGCTAACAGATTCACTCACACTTGTACTGTCACTTGTTGATGTCGAATCACTTACACTTGCACTATCAGATATTGAACCACGTTCACTGTCACTAATGCTGGTACTTTCACTAGCTGATTCGCTCATACTTGTACTGTCACTTTGACTGATTGATGTGCTTTCACTTGCAAAAATCGACTCACTTGTACTGAAGCTGCGGCTTTCTTCCGTAGAAACACTTGCACTTTCAGACTCAGAATCGCGAATGCTAGAACTGTTGCTTGTGCTTTCAGAAGCGGAGGCTTGATCGCTCGTACTCATAGATTGACTCAAACTTGTACTGTCACTTGAACTAACCGATTCGGAATCTCGGACACTTTCACTTGTACTAATGCTTTCGCTAATGGAGGTTGATTCGCTAGGTGTAACTTCCGTACTATTCCGCTCGCTTTCGCTAGTACTGATGCTGACGCTAACTGATTCACTGGTGCTAGAGCTTTGTGAATCACTTGTCGAAGCACTCACACTTTGAGATTCAATCACTTCTTGTTTTTCGCTAAGCGATGTGCTGATTGATGCCGATTCGCTTAGACTTGTACTAGTAGATTGTGAAATGCTGGTGCTCTCACTAACACTTGCCGAGACAGAATCATTTGTACTTGTACTGTCACTGGTTGAAAGGCTAGAACTGTTCGATCTTGAATATAGATCGCTTAAGCTATCACTTGCACTATCGCTATTGCTGAGTGATGTGCTTGCACTATCACTCGTACTGAAACTACGTGATTCGCTGGCACTTTCAGATCTAGATAGTAAATCACTTAGACTCGCGCTTAAACTTAAGCTGTTACTTACGCTCGTGCTACCGCTATAGCTTAGGCTATCACTTCTAGATTCACTTGCACTCTCTGATCTAGAAAGTAAATCACTTACACTCGTACTAGAACTTAAGCTGTCACTAGTTGATGTGCTCATGCTATTGCTTACACTATCACTCCGTGATTCGCTCGCACTGCTAGATTGAGAGTTCATTTCACTTAAACTTAAGCTAGAGCTGTTGCTGCCACTCAACGAAGTACTTGTGCTTTGGCTCAAGCTATTGCTCCGTGATTCACTGGCACTGGTTGAACGAGATAGTAATTCGCTCAAGCTAGTACTGCTACTTTCACTCGTACTAATTGATGTGCTGCTACTATAGCTTAGGCTATCACTCCGTGACTCGCTGGCACTGACTGATTGAGATAATTGTTCACTTAGACTTGTACTTGAACTCAAACTCGTGCTAGCTGAAGTACTTTGACTGAAACTATTACTTAGGCTATTACTTAAACTAATACCTTCGGAAAGTGAGTCACTTGTCAATTGGCTCAAACTATTACTCAAACTGTAGCTGTCGCTCGCACTAGTTGACGATGAATCACTTAATGAACTGCTAGTACTTGTACTGAGACTTAGACTCGCAGAAGTACTACTACTGTAGCTTTGACTTTCACTTGCTAGTGATCTGCTTTCTGAAAGACTATCGCTATTGCTCAAGCTAGCACTGATTGACGATGAGTCGCTCATTGATGTACTGATACTCAAGCTTTCACTCATACTTTCAGAAGCACTATTACTAATACTTGTACTATCGCTAGTACTTGTACTTATGCTTGCTGAGGTGCTGCTACTGTAGCTAGTACTGTCACTAGTACTTAGACTAATACTTGCTGAGGTACTGCTGCTAAAGCTTTCACTCATACTTGAACGTGAATCACTAATTGACGTACTCAAACTATTCGATTCACTATTACTGCTACTTGTACTAATTGAAGCAGAGTCACTAACCGAAGTACTGACACTAGTACTCATGCTCAAGCTGGCTGAAGTACTGCTGCTATAGCTTTGACTTTCACTAGTCCGTGAATCGCTCACAGACGTACTAATGCTTGTTGATTCACTATTACTTGTACTTGTGCTACCGCTGTAGCTTGCAGAGTCGCTTGCACTTTGTGACATTAAACCACTAGTACTCAATGATGATGAATCACTTAGTGAAGTACTAATACTTGCTGACTCACTGTTACTAATACTTGTACTTACTGATAATGAGTCACTCAATGACGTACTCGTACTTGTTGACTCACTGTTGCTTACACTTGTGCTGCCACTAAAGCTTGTAGAATCGCTCGCACTTAATGACAACGAAGTACTTGTGCTTAGAGATAACGAGTCACTGATCGACGTACTTGCACTTGTTGATTCACTAGTACTTACGCTTGTGCTACCACTAAAGCTTGTAGAATCGCTCGCACTTTGTGATACTGAGATACTTGTGCTCAATGACGAAGAGGCACTGATGGACGTACTCAAGCTTGTTGATTCACTGTTACTGATGCTTGTACTTACAGACATTGAATCGCTAATTGAGGCACTTGTACTTGTCGAATCACTATCACTCACACTGGTACTTAACGATGATGAATCACTGATCGATGCGCTCAGGCTTGCTGATTCGCTGTTACTGATACTTGTACTTACAGACATTGAATCGCTGATCGACGTACTTGCACTTGTCGAGTCACTGTTGCTTACACTTGTACTTAGCGATGATGAATCACTTAATGACGTACTTACACTTGTGGAATCGCTACTGCTAACACTTG
>NZ_NGLK01000001.1:1010574-1011607 GCF_002141235.1 Enterococcus sp. 3C7_DIV0644
CCGCTAAAGCTTGCTGAATCACTCGCACTTAAGGATGCCGAAATACTTGTACTCAATGATGATGAATCACTGATCGACGTGCTCGTACTTATGGACTCACTGTTGCTTACACTTGTGCTGCCACTAAAGCTTGCTGAATCACTCGCACTTAGAGATGTCGAAATGCTTGTGCTCAATGATGATGAATCACTGATTGATGTGCTTGTACTTATCGACTCACTGTTACTGATGCTTGTACTTACAGACAATGAATCGCTGATCGACGTGCTTGTACTTATCGACTCACTATTACTTACGCTTGTGCTGCCACTAAAGCTTGCAGAATCACTCGCACTTAGAGATGTCGAAACACTTGTACTCAATGATGATGAATCACTGATTGATGTGCTCAGGCTTGTTGATTCACTGTTACTAATGCTTGTACTTACAGATAATGAATCGCTGATCGACGTGCTCGTACTTGTGGAATCACTGTTGCTTAGACTTGTGCTGCCACTAAAGCTTGTAGAATCGCTCGCACTTAATGATGTCGAAATGCTTGCACTTTGTGATGATGAGTCACTGATCGATGTGCTCAAGCTTGTCGACTCACTAACGCTTGTAGATGATGATTCGCTCACTGACGTACTTGAACTTGTGGACTCACTGTTGCTTACGCTTGTGCTGCCACTGTAACTTGCGGAATCACTCGCACTTAGGGATGCTGAAATACTTGTACTCAATGATAGTGAATCACTGATCGACGTACTTGTACTTGTTGACTCACTATTACTTACACTTGTGCTACCACTAAAGCTTGCTGAATCACTCGCACTTAGAGATGTCGAAACACTTGTACTCAATGATGATGAATCACTGTTCGATGTGCTGTTGCTTGTTGATTCACTAATGCTTGTAGATGTTGATTCGCTCGATGACGTACTTGCGCTTGTGGAATCACTGTTACTTACACTTGTACTGCCGCTAAAGCTTGCTGAATCACTCGCACTTAGAGATGTCGAAATACTTGTGCTCAATGATGATGAATCACTGA
>NZ_NGLK01000001.1:1018101-1018610 GCF_002141235.1 Enterococcus sp. 3C7_DIV0644
TCACTCGCACTTAGAGATGTCGAAATACTTGTGCTCAATGATGATGAATCACTGACTGATGTGCTCAGGCTTGCTGATTCACTGTTACTGATGCTTGTACTTACTGATAATGAATCGCTGATCGATGTGCTGGTGCTTGTCGACTCACTAATACTTGTAGATGTTGATTCACTACTTGACGTACTTGCACTTGTCGAATCACTGTTACTTACACTTGTGCTACCGCTAAAGCTTGCTGAATCACTCGCACTTAGGGAAGAAGAAACACTTGTACTCAATGATGATGAATCACTGATCGATGTGCTTAGGCTTGTTGACTCACTAATACTTGTAGATGTTGATTCACTATTTAACGTACTTGTACTTGTCGACTCACTGTTACTTACACTTGTACTGCCGCTAAAGCTTGCTGATTCACTCGCACTTAGAGATGTCGAAATACTTGTGCTCAATGATGATGAATCACTGACTGATGTGCTCAGGCTTGCTGATTCGCTGTTACTGATACT
>NZ_NGLK01000001.1:1023345-1347569 GCF_002141235.1 Enterococcus sp. 3C7_DIV0644
AGATGTTGATTCACTGCTTGACGTACTTGCGCTTGTGGAATCACTGTTGCTTACACTTGTACTACCACTGAAGCTTGCTGATTCACTCGCACTTAAGGAAGATGAAACACTTGTACTCAATGATAATGAATCGCTGATCGAGGTGCTCAAGCTTGTCGACTCACTGATACTTGTAGATGTTGATTCACTACTTGACGTACTTGCACTTGTCGAATCACTGTTACTTACACTTGTGCTACCGCTAAAGCTTGCTGATTCACTCGCACTTAGGGAAGATGAAACACTTGTACTCAATGATAATGAATCGCTGATCGAGGTGCTTGTGCTTGTGGATTCACTAATACTTACAGATGTTGATTCACTCACTGATGTACTTGCACTTGCCGAATCACTGTTACTGATACTTGTACTTACTGATAACGAATCGCTGATCGATGTGCTGGTGCTTGTCGACTCACTAATGCTTGCAGATGTTGATTCACTACTTGACGTACTTGCGCTTGTGGAATCACTGTTGCTTACACTTGTGCTACCACTGTAACTTGCAGAATCACTCGCACTTAGGGATGTCGAAATGCTTGTACTCAATGATGCAGAATCGCTGATTGACGTACTTTCACTTGTTGACTCACTAATACTTACTGAAAGTGAATTACTTGCAGATATACTTTCGCTTGCCGAATCGCTATTACTTACGCTCGTACTGCCGCTATAACTTGCAGAGTCACTTGCACTTAATGATGTCGAAATGCTGGCGCTCAATGAGGATGAATCACTAAGCGAGGTACTCAAACTCATTGACTCACTGTTACTTAATGATAATGAATCGCTAACTGATGTGCTGGTACTGATTGACTCGCTAATACTTACAGATGTTGATGCACTAGCTGACGTACTTACACTTGTGGAATCACTGTTACTTACACTTGTGCTGCCACTGAAGCTTGCTGATTCGCTAGTAGACTCACTATTGCTTTCACTAATGCTCAATGACATCGACATACTAATTGAATTTGAGATCGAGTCTGATTCCGATAAACTTTCTGATAAACTCATGCTAGCACTCAATGAATCAGAAATAGATTCGCTGAAACTAATGCTCTCACTAAGCGAAGAAGAATCAGATTCACTAATTGCGACAGATAATGATTCTGATGCTGAAATACTTTCTGATACTGAATCACTCTCTGACAATGATAGTGAAGTGGATTCACTGAGTGATTGCGAGAGTGAAACTGATACTGACTCAGATAAAGATAAACTTTCAGAATCACTCGTACTGTTGCTCAATGATCCAGAAACAGAGGCACTAAAGCTAGAACTATCACTTTCTGAATCTGACTCAGAAACACTAGCTGATATGGATAACGATTCTGATGCTGAAAGACTTTCTGACATTGAATCACTATCCGACAATGAAATCGATGTTGAAATACTTTCAGATAGGGATTCTGATAAAGATTCTGAATCACTAAGCGAAATTGAAAGAGACATTGATTCACTTTCTGAGATAGAGGTCGATGACGAGCCACTCTCTGAGTCCGACACTGAAATAGATTCACTTGTTGAAAGAGACGCTGATTCTGAGTCACTCAATGAGATCGAAACCGATTCTGAATCACTTAAAGAAGTTGAAGTAGAGATTGATGTTGATAATGATTCAGATGTCGAATCATTCATATCAGATTCACTTTCTGAAATAGACGATGACAACGAGTCACTCTCTGATTCTGAAACTGAAACAGACTCACTCATTGATGTAGACATTGATTCTGAATCACTAACAGAGATCGATTCTGATAAAGAGTCACTTTCTGAAATCGATTGAGAAAGAGAAACACTTTCTGATTCTGAAGTAGAAGTAATAATGGATTCTGATAATGATTCACTTCCCGAAACAGACTCTGAAGTAGACAAAGATACCGGATCTTGTTCATAATTGACCGTGAACATCTGAGGTGAAGAATCCATTTGAGATGCTCCATTACTGGTGGTGTCAAAAGTTTGATTGGCAGCCATAGCTTCCGCTAATGTATTGTAGACTACTCCATCTGGTCCTGTAACCGTATAAATGTATCCATTTCTCTCTAAATCTGCATCTGTTACACCAAGAGTGATACTTTCGTTTGAAACGCCAGAAGTACCATATTTTCCAACAGTGACTGTTCCCGGGATTTGCTCAAATGCTTCCCCTGTAGCAGGATCTGATTCCGGTTGATTATTTCCAACGACACCGACTTCTTGATAAGACGGATAGAGAGTGATCGTAATAAACTGTTGATCACTATCTGTCGTACTACCATTATTGCTAGTATTATCAAAAACAAATGTCCCTGTTTGATCTGCATAATAACCGGTTTGAGTGAGGTAATCCGCAATTAAATCCTCATAACTTATTTCTTGGCCGGTCGTCCCATTGATGGCAACTGTGCCAGTTTGGTTTTGTAATGGACGACCATCTGAATTAACAAATGTTACGTTGACTGTTTGTGTGTCTGCTACAACATAAATAGTGGTTAGACTCGCTCCAGTACCGACTGTAGTAGATCCAGGCTGTACATTACCATTTAATACTGCACCTGTTGCATAATAGTAACCAGGAGGTAAATTCGTCGAAGTATAGTAACTATTGGTCCAATCAATAACATTCCCGTAGTTTGCAGGAACTCTATCTGTTCCTGAAGCTTCGGTACCAGCATTCATGTACTCAGAAGAGATCACTTGACCTGTCTTAACGTCAACATATTGGTACTGAACCGAATTATTAGCAACACCGTATACATAAATATTATAGGTATAATTGGTGTTTTCCATCGGAACGATCGCAACTGTCGCTTGTCCATAACTATCCCCATTATCGGCATTAGTCGTACTATCTCCGCCACTTTGGCCATCGTTTTTCGCAGAACTAGCGACTTGAGTACCAATTGCCCACATATAATTATCAGGCATTAGATCATTGGCATACTCCAACGTTTGCAAATCAAGATACTCACCAATGTAATTAACGTCTGGATCAATTGGCATATCAACAGTTTTGATAATATTGCCATACTGATCAACATAGTTTACAGTTACAGTTCCTGGTGCAATAGCAACAGTCGCTAATTCACGGGTAGAAGTATCTACAATATTAGATGTAGTAACATTTCCAGCCGTATCTTTAATGGTGGTTGTCGTACCTGAAATAGTCATCTCTACGAATTTTAAGTTACGGTTTCCTTCTGGAGCAGCGGTTTGGCTACTGCTGCCCTGCCATGTACTAATCTGAGAATTATTCATGACAAATGTTCCCGAACCTGTAATCAATCGGCCAGCCGAAACAGCTCCTGAAGAAGTTAAACGTGCTAAGTGCAATGCTCGCGGTGAAATAAAGCGAATGGTTGCGCCAGAATCAACGTTTACAACAGTATTGGCATTCCATTGTTGCAAATCAAGTACCGTTCCTGCATTAAATGTAACAACCGCTCTATTTGTGACATTCAGCGAGTTAGAACCTACTGTACGCGTAGCCGTCATTTGTAAATTTTGTCCAAAAGTTGCAGTTCGGTCATTTGATTGACTTCCTGAATAACGAGAAAAATCAAGGAGCATTTGGAAGCCGTCTTGTTTCCAGGTTACGTCATCTCCAACAGTGATTGAGTTAAATCCATAATAGACAAGGGGATAGTTGTTACTATTATAGGTACTAAGTTCGTTCCCAATAATTGTCGCTCCATCACCTACTTTAAAGGTATGGTTGAATCCTGTATCACTCGCATTGTTCCCTCGGATGGCCATATAGTAAAACATGGAATAACCAGTGGTACCAGCTGTTCGATTCAACTCTACATGGGATCCGTTAGCGATAGCTACTTCCCCAATTTGCATCAATTCTTGTTTTACATTGGCAACGATTTTGCCTGATAAAGTCACTTGACTATCCTCAGCATCCAGTAGTCGTCGTGGTTGATAAGCAGTATCTGTTCCGCTAACACCATCTCGTCCTTCGAGAGTGACATTATCGATATTGAAGTACCAGTATCCATAACCACCTGTTGCCGACCTTGAATCGATCACAGCGTCCGCTGTACCTGTCCCACTGTCTCCTGAGTTGGTGCCTGACTGCCAATGAATCAAGTTAATATTTGTGATCGTAAAAATTGAACCGCGAACCGTAGAACTTGCCCCTACATTAAACGCTGCTCCTGCCATATTGACTGTAAAACCATTCCCGTCAATAATCACACTCGTTTCGCGCCAACCCAAATCACGAGTTGCCACATTGGTAGCTGCTGTAATATTGGCGGTTACCTCGATATAGGTAATCGAAGAATTTCCATATGCTGCTTTTAAGGTAGCCCAGTCAGTAACTGCGGCATAAGTGCCATTAGCAATAGCGGTTTGCTTATATAAATCTTTATTCTTCACTTGGTCTGGCACATCAACTGTTACCCCAGAAGGTGAATTGGTTTTATTTCCATCATTGATTGCCTGCTCAAATTCTTCTCGACCCATATCCGGATCTGCAGAAACATTGATTTTAATGATCTGCCCCGATTGGGTGGTAATTGCAAAACTTGCAATCAAATTATTGGCACTAGCATATTGTTGCGCTGCCCGTATCAAAGATGTACTTGGCGAATTGCCATCTTTGACTACTATCTCTAATGAATTCGTTGTAGTGTCAACCGACGCTTGTACTTTCTTCGGCACTAATTGATCAAAGAGCTCTTGTGCTTTTTGTGATTCTACTTTATTTTTTTCGGAGACTGTTTGTTTTGGTGGGTTCTTTTGACTTACTGACGTTGAATGAGAGACGCTGGTAGATCGTGAGATCGATAGACTAGTCGATTCTGATGCACTTGACGACAACGAACCACTTTCTGAAATCGAGGTACTTTCTGAGATACTCAAACTCTCTGATTCAGACACACTCTCCTCCTCGGAAAGGCTCATTGATTCAGAAGTGCTTTGGGATTCTTCAATAGTGGTAACATTGTTTTCAATTTCTGAATCACTCACACTCTGTGATTCGGTTAAACTAGTTGACTCTGTTGCACTTTGTGACTGGGTAATACTTTCGGATTCAGAAAAACTATCCGATGGCTGTGTGCTTTCAGATTGAGAAGTAGCTTCACTTTCTTGTGTCGATGAAGCCGGTATTTTGGTCGTCGTTTTATTTGCCAAGACATTCTCGGCATTTGCTTCTTTACTTGCATCTAATGGCGGTGTGATTTCTGAAGCATGTGCCACGATTGGCGCGATACTCAATCCAGCAATGCCAGTAAAAGAAGTGATCGTTGCATAGACCCAATGTTTTCCGCTTTTATACATCTTGTAGCGTTCACTTTTATTGGAGCGTAACAACTTTCGATAATTATTCTTTTTACTCATTACGTTTATTTTTCTCCCCTTTCGTAAAAATGTTTTATAAACTTCCCCAAGTCCTATTTATTTAGAAGATAGGATAACTAATTATTTCATAGCTAGTAAAAAAGTTACGTTTTGTCCCAGAATCGGGACAAAAAAAAGCAACCTCTCCAATAGAAGAGGTTACTCCACTTGAAATTCCTGTTGGACAAGCTTTAAAGCAGCTGCGATCGTATCGTCCATATCATAATAGCGATAGCTGGCTAGGCGCCCACCAAACAAACAATTTTTTTGCTGTTGCGCTAATTTTTCATACTTGCGATACAATGCATTATTGCTTTGATCGTTAATTGGGTAGTAAGGAATATCTCCTTTCTTCCACTCTTTCGGGTATTCTTTAGTGATAACTGTTCTTTTTGACACCACTGGACAAAAATGTTTATGCTCAATGATTCGCGTATAGGGCGTTTGACTGTCTGTAAAGTTCATGACGGCTGTTCCTTGGTAATTATCCGTGTTATAGACTTCAGTTTCAAAATGTAAAGACCGATAGGCCAACTCGCCATAACAATAATCGAAATATTGATCAATCATTCCAGTATAAACAATGTTCTTAGAAGAGGATTCATGTCGTGTGCGATCTGCAAAAAAATCAGTCTCTAAAGAAACATCAATCAGTGGATGTGTAAGCATTTTTTGAATCATTTGTGTATAACCCAATTTAGGTATTCCTTGAAAAATATCCGTAAAATAATTGTTGTTAAAGGTATACCGGATCGGCAGCCTTTTGATAATAAAAGAAGGAAGAAGATCGCATTCTCGTCCCCACTGTTTTTCAGTGTAGCCTTTGATCAGCTTATGATAGATGTCTGGTCCGACTAAAGAAAGAGCCTGTTCTTCTAAATTTCGTGGTCTTTTTATTCTTGTCTTTTCAATTTGAGTCATTATTTTGGTACGAGCTTCAGCAGGATTTTTGGTTCCCCACAGTTGGTAAAATGTGTTCATATTAAAAGGAAGATTATATAGCTCGCCTTGATAGTTTGCAATAGGAGCATGAATGTAGGGATAGAATTCAGTAAACTGATTGATATAGTCCCAAATTTTTTTACTCGATGTATGAAAAATATGCGCACCATACTTATGTACGTCGATTCCTGCTTGTTTTTCTGTATAACAATTACCGCCAATATGTGTCCGTTTTTCCAACATTTTCACTGTATGTCCCCGTTTCGCTGCTTCATGAGCAAAAACTGAGCCAAAAAGACCTGTACCAACGATCAAATAATCATAAGCCATTTTTTTCTCCTAAAAACTATTTTCTTTTATTATAGGATTTTGATAAGTCAGAACTATAATTTCTTTTTTTTGAAAAAGAAAATATAGAAGAAATGACTACCTTCTGTTATCTTAAATGATTGGTCATTGTCTGCACTGAATGAATCGAGGCAACAAAAAAGCTCTGAAATCGCAGCAGCTGACTGTTAAATCAACCGCTGCTCTTTCAGAGCAAAGCAATAATCGAAAGATTATTTATTTTTTAAGTTGTAGAAAGCTTGCAAGCCTTTGTATTCAGCAACTTCACCAAGTTGGTCTTCGATACGTAGTAATTGGTTGTATTTTGCAATACGGTCAGTACGTGAAAGAGAACCAGTTTTGATTTGGCCAGCGTTTGTTGCAACAGCGATATCAGAGATTGTTGAATCTTCTGTTTCACCTGAACGGTGAGAAACTACTGCAGTGTATCCAGCTTCTTTCGCCATTTCGATTGCATTGAATGTTTCAGTCAATGTACCGATTTGGTTAACTTTGATAAGGATTGAGTTACCGATACCGTTTTTGATTCCTTTTTCAAGGATTTCAGTATTTGTAACAAACAAGTCATCCCCTACTAATTGAACTTTGTCGCCTAAGCGTTCAGTTAATAGTTTCCAACCATCCCAATCGTTTTCATCCATACCGTCTTCGATAGTGATGATTGGGTATTTGTTAACTAATTCTTCTAAGTAGTCAACTTGTTCAGCAGCAGTACGTTTTACGCCGTTTTCGCCTTCAAATTTAGAGTAGTCGTAAACACCGTTTTCGTAGAATTCTGATGATGCACAGTCAAATCCTAGATATACATCTTTACCTGGTTCTAAACCAGCAGCTTTGATTGCTTCTAAGATTGTTTCAACACCGTCTTCAGTTCCTTCAAAACGAGGAGCGAAACCACCTTCGTCACCTACTGAAGTTTCTAAACCACGTTTAGACAAGATTGATTTCAAAGCGTGGAATACTTCAGTACCCCAACGTAAGCCTTCTTTGAATGTAGGTGCGCCTACAGGCAAGATCATGAATTCTTGGAAAGCGATTGGTGCGTCAGAGTGAGAACCACCGTTGATGATGTTCATCATAGGAGTTGGCAATACTTTTGTATTGAATCCGCCTAAGTAGTGGTATAAAGGTACTTCTAGGTAATCAGCAGCTGCACGAGCAACAGCGATAGAAACACCAAGAATCGCGTTTGCGCCTAATTTGCCTTTGTTAGGAGTTCCGTCTAAAGCGATCATTGCTTTATCGATAGCCATTTGGTCACGTACATCGTAGCCGATGATAGCTTCTGCAATGATGTTATTTACATTGTCAACTGCTTTCGTTACACCTTTACCGCCATAACGAGCTTTGTCGCCATCACGTAATTCAACTGCTTCGTGTTCACCTGTTGAAGCTCCTGAAGGAACCATTCCGCGGCCGAAAGCACCTGATTCTGTGTAGACTTCTACTTCGATAGTTGGGTTACCACGTGAGTCTAAGACTTCGCGTGCGTAAACATCAGTAATAATTGACATGTTTTGTCTCTCCTTTGAGTTTGTTTTATCTTAAGGGGAATACCCCTTGCGAACAACTTAATTGTAGTGAAAAAATCACGATTCTGCAAATGTTATTTTCATGAAAATGAAATTATTTTACAGCATCTAATAATGCTAGGAATGAATCAGCTTGCAAGCTTGCGCCGCCAACTAATGCTCCGTCAACATTTTCTTTTGCCATGTATTCAGCAATGTTTTCAGGTTTTACAGAACCGCCGTATTGGATACGCACGCTATCTGAAACTTCTTTGCCGTATAATTTTTCAACGGTTTTGCGGACAACGCCACAAATTTCGTCTGCGATGTTTGCATCCGCTGATTTACCAGTACCGATTGCCCAGATTGGTTCGTAAGCAATCACAAGATTACTTACTTGACCGTCTGTTAAACCGTCTAAGCCAGCAGTGATTTGTCCTTCGATCCACTCCGCTGTTTTGCCAGCTTCATAGGTTTCTAAAGATTCACCACAGCATAGGATTGGAATCATGCCGTTTGCAAAGATTGCTTTGGCTTTTTTGTTGATGTCTTCATCTGTCTCATGGAAGTATTCACGACGTTCTGAATGACCAATGATGACATAGTCAACACCTAGATCTGCTAAAGCTGCTGGTGAAGTTTCGCCAGTAAAGGCACCTTCATTTTCCCAGTAGCTGTTTTGAGCAGCAATTTTTAATTCTGTTCCTTCAGCAGCATTCACTAATGTTTCTAAGAATAAAGCTGGCGAACCGATCACAGAGTCAACTGTCTCGTTGCTAGGAATTTTTGTTTTGACTGCTTCAGCAAATTCTTTTGCTTCTTTCGCAGTTTTGTTCATTTTCCAGTTTCCGGCAATAATTGGTTTGCGCATGTTCTGGCACTCCTTTTCGTTATCAAGCGTGCAAAGAAAGTTCTTTGCACGGCTTGTCATTGATTATTTATCGTTGATCGCAGCTAGGCCAGGAAGTGTTTTTCCTTCTAGCAATTCAAGGCTGGCACCGCCACCTGTTGAGATGTGGGTAAATTTGTCAGCAAACCCTAATTGTTCTGCTGCAGCTGCAGAGTCACCGCCACCGATGATCGTTGTTGCATCTTCAAGGTTGGCAATTGCTTCACAAACACCAATCGTACCGTTTGCGAAGTTAGACATTTCAAACACACCCATAGGTCCGTTCCAAACGACTGTTTTTGCGCCTTTTAATGTTTCAGCAAACAAAGCGATGGTTTCAGGTCCGATATCTAAGCCCATTTGTCCTTCAGGAACATCACCAGTATGTTCTTCTGTTGGGACATCATTTGAAAATTCAGCAGCAGTGATTGAATCAACTGGTAATACTAATTTATCGCCAGCTTTTTCGATCAATTCTTTTGCTAATTCTACTTTATCTGCTTCCACAAGAGAATTACCGATTTCCATGCCTTTTGCTTTGTAGAACGTATACGTCATTCCGCCGCCGATCAAGATTTTGTCTGCTTTAGGAATCAAGTTTTCGATTACGCCGATTTTATCAGATACTTTTGCTCCACCAAGAATCGCGATCATTGGACGTTTTGGTTCTTCGACTGCTTCCCCGATGAATTTGATTTCTTTTTCCATTAAGAAACCAGCAACTGTTGGGATACCTGTTGAAGCGATCCCTACGTTTGAAGCGTGTGCGCGGTGTGCGGTACCAAAGGCATCATTTACAAAAACATCGCCTAAAGAAGCCCAGTATTTGCCTAGTTCAGGATCGTTTTTGCTTTCTTTTTTGCCATCGATGTCTTCAAAACGAGTGTTTTCAAAAACAACGACATCGCCATCTTGCATGTTGTTGATCGCTGCTTCTAATTTTTCGCCGCGGGTTTCATCAACGAATGTTACTTCTTTGCCTAACAATTCGCCAAGACGTTTCGCAACTGGCGCTAAAGATTTTCCAGCTTTATCTGCTTCTTCTTTCACACGACCTAAGTGTGAGAAAAGAATTGCTTTTCCGCCGTTTTCGATCACATAATTGATTGTTGGTAATGCTGCTTTGATCCGTGTATCATCTCCGATCACTCCATCTTTCAATGGAACGTTGAAGTCCACACGTACAAGAACTTTTTTATCTTTTAAATCGATATCTTGAACTGTCATTTTAGCCATGAACAGATTCCTCCTAGCATAATTGTTAAAAAAAGCGGAGAAGCGCGATGCTTCCCCGCTTTCTCTTGCGATGGTTTAAATTAAAGTCGTTCGCAACTCTTATAGGTTAGCGAAGTATTCTAAAGTACGTACTAATTGTGCAGTGTATGACATTTCATTGTCGTACCAAGCAACAGTTTTAACTAATTGTTTGTCGCCAACAGTCATAACTTTTGTTTGAGTTGCATCAAATAATGAACCGTAAGTCATACCAACGATATCAGAAGAAACGATTTCGTCTGTGTTGTAACCGTAAGATTCGTTTGAAGCTTCTTTCATTGCTGCATTGATTTCATCAACAGTTACTTCTTTGTCAAGAACAGTAACTAATTCAGTTAATGAACCAGTTGCAACAGGAACACGTTGAGCAGCACCATCTAATTTGCCGTTCAATTCTGGGATTACTAAGCCGATCGCTTTAGCAGCACCAGTTGAGTTAGGCACGATGTTTGCAGCAGCAGCACGGGCACGGCGGAAGTCACCTTTAGGGTGTGGTCCGTCTAGAGTCATTTGGTCACCTGTGTAAGCATGGATTGTAGTCATTAATCCTTCAATCACACCAAATTTGTCGTTCAATGTTTTCGCCATAGGAGCTAAACAGTTTGTTGTACATGAAGCACCAGAGATAACTGTTTCTTCACCTGTTAAAGTTTCATGGTTTGTGTTGTAAACGATTGTTGGAACATCGTTTCCACCAGGAGCTGAGATAACTACACGTTTTGCACCAGCTGTTAAATGTTTTTCAGCAGCTGCTTTAGAAGTGAAGAATCCAGTACATTCTAACACGATTTCAACACCTAGTTCGCCCCAAGGCAATTCTTCAGGGTTGCGGTTAGCTAAAACTTTGATTTCGTTTCCGTTCACATTGAATGAACCTTCGTGAACTTCAACTGTACCGTTGAAACGTCCTTGTGTTGTATCATATTTTAACAAGTGAGCTAACATTTTAGCGTCTGTTAAGTCATTGATAGCCACAACTTCGATTCCTTCTACTTCTTGGATACGACGAAATGCTAAGCGTCCGATACGTCCAAATCCATTAATACCTACTTTAACTGTCATTTAAGATTTCCTCCTTATGAAAATCATAAAAATATTTATTTTAAAGGGTTGCCCCTTTTAAAATCTCATTTGCGCAAGCTTCATCGGTGATGAGCCAGGTTTGTTTTGGTGCATTTTTCATGTATGCATTGACCGCTTTGGCTTTTGATTGTCCGCCAGCGACCGCAAAAATGATTGGGACTTTTTGTAAATCTTTTAATTGAAGTCCGATTCGAGGAACTTTGTAAACGACCTCGCCTGCTTCGTTAAAGAAATACCCAAAGGATTCTGCAACTGCATTTTTTTGTTTCAACATCAGAATTTCTTGTTCTGACATTTTTCTTCGAGCCGCCATATGCAACGCCCGTCCAATACTATGAATAACACAATTTGCTTGACTTATCAAGTTTAAGACATCAACGATGGCGGGTTCTTTCAAGAGAAACTCGTAGGTGTTCATGCTTAATTGTTCTGGTACAAACAAGGAGCGATAATCGCCATTTGTCTGCATTGCCATCACCGAGCTGACAGAGTTTGCTTGCACGTTGACTGATTCTCCGATACCACCACGGGCTGGAACAAACAAGTTATGACGTTTGGCGGTTTCCAAATTACCCAATTCCTCGGCAACTTTCGCCATTGTCGTCCCTCCCATTACTGCGATGGTGTTTTTGCCTTCTGGCAATAAGAGATCCAACGATTCATTCAGCAACTGGCCAAATTCAGCAATAACTTTCGGTTGTCGATCACCATCGCCGCTCGCAATCAAACAACGTTCGATGCCAAAGGTCTCTGATAATCGTTTCTCGATTTGGTGCATTCCGAACAGCTGATCCATCAGTGCACCAATCTTCGTGTACACTTCTTCTCCGTAGGCGGTCAATTGCATGCCGCTTTTTGAAGAGTCGATCAGTTTCAGCTTTTTAAGGATATCTGTTTCCGTCCTCAACACGCGTTCCGTCATTGATAAACTTTCCGAAAGTGTCCGGCGGCCAACGGGCTGCATCCAATAAATATTTCTTAAGATACGGTAACGTTCCTGGAGTACAGCGAGAATATCCGGGGTGATTGCCTCAATCAATTTTAATTCATCGAGCATTTTATATCCTCCCGTTGGACAATTTTCGTCCTACAATGACTTAAAATGACCCATCGATTGCAAAAAAAATTTAAATCTGTTTCCTACACCAATAATAGTAGCACTTATCGCCTTGATACGCAACTATTTCAGTCACAAAATCTTGCTTTTCATAAAATCGTCATAATTTGAAAAAGAGGAAAGGATCGATAAAAAAAGGAAAGGCTTTGCTGCCTTCCCTACTCATCGTTAATAGTAAGTTTTGCTTTACTCGAATCGTTTCCGCTTGGAAGAACCAGGGATATTCATGGCTTCACGATACTTTGCCACCGTTCGTCTAGAAATATCGATGCCTTGGGCTTTGAGGGCATCTGTCAACTTTTGGTCTGACAATGGTTTGTTTTTATTTTCTTCATTGATCAGTGCTTTTAGCTGCTGTTTGATCGATGCCGTCGTCAGGTCATCACCGCTTTCTTGCGTCGAAACTTTCTGTCCAAAGAATAGTTTTAATTCAAACACCCCAAAGGAGGTCTCCAAGTATTTCCCATTGACTGCCCGGCTGACCGTTGATTCATGAATTCCTAATTCTTCGGCAACTTCTCTTAAAACCAATGGCTTTAATGGTCGATCTGGTTGAGTGAAAAACTCCTTTTGCCGCGCAACGATCTGCACCCCGACACGATAGATGGTATCCCCTCGTTGCAGCAAGGTCTTCTTTAACCACTCGAACTCTTGGGCTTTATTGTCTAAATAACTTAAGACTTCTGGATCACCGCTTTGCTTCAATTGGTCAAAGTACTGCTGCTGAAAGCGAACCTCTGGTAAGGCGCGTTTGTTTGATTTCACGATCGGTTGTCCTTTTTCAACCGTCACTCGCAGGTCAGGAACGATGTAAAGCCCATCGGTCGACCCAAACGCCGCCCCTGGTGTGGGGGTCAATGTTTGAACATAATCAAAGACCTTTTGAATCTCAGTTAATGGAATCTGCAGCGCTTTGCTGATTTTGTCCCACTTGCGCTCTGCCATTTCCGTGAAGAATTCTTCTAAAATGAGATAAGCCATTGGCGGCGCATAGTCATCTCTTTCCGTTTGCAGCATCAAACACTCTCTTAGATCACGAGCACCGACTCCTGCCGGATCCAGTTGCTGGATCAAGGTTAAAGCATCAAGCATTTGGATCGGCGTCCCCCCGACAAGCTTCCCAGCTTCTTCCAAATCAATCGTCAAAAAGCCGTTTAAATCAATGTACTCGACTAAAAATAAAACGATCGTCCGCAAAAAGGTGTCGCGGTAATTTAAATGAACTTGATCAATGAGGTGTTCGAATAAAGACGTGTGCTGATCAGGGATCTGGCTTAAGTAATCCATTATTTGTTCTGACGAGCCGCTGCTCTTGCTTGGTGTGATGGGCGAATCATATTCCCCCAGATCAATCAACGGATTTTCTAATGCCTGGTTATCTATGAAGGACAATAATTCATCTGCAGAAAATTGCAGCACTTGGATCGATTGCTGTAATTTCTGCGTCATAGCAAGCTTTTGCGTCTGTTTTTGTTGTTGTGAAAATTGCTGTTGAAATTTCATCATTCTACCTCTTGTTTTTTTCACTGAAATTGGTTAAACTAATATTTGTGCTTCGCGCCTTTAGTGTAGTGGATATCACGTAAGATTCCGGTTCTTGAGACGGGGGTTCGATTCCCTCAAGGCGCGTTTTTTCTTTTCGTTACAAGTATACTCGATTCAAATCAATAATTCAAAAGCACTTAGGGACCGCTGATGCGGTTCCTTTTTTATTTGTATCTATGTAAGAAGGCGAACTCGTCCTTCAACGATTAAAAGCTGCTTGCAGCCATAAGGCGAAAAAAAGAAGAGGATTACTCCTCTTCTTCCTCTTCATCCGCAAAATCATCTTCATCATCGTCATCGATAATGGTGAGATCTTCCTCAATGCTGTCAGGTAATTCTTCTTCATCATCGGTGCTATTGTCGGCGCCGATTTCTTGCAAGTCTGAATTGTATGCCGAGATTTCTTCATCCTCGTCATCATCATCATCAAAGAGATCATCTTCTTCGTCATCTGACAAATCAGTATCCTCAGGATCATCATCGTTATAATCGATTGCATCTTCATCATCGTTGATAAAGGCATTGACTTTTTTACGTTTGCGACGACGTGGTGTATCTTCATCCTCGTCTTCGATGCCATGGTTGACTTCTTCATCGATCGAATCAATGGCGTACCATGAACGTAAGCCCCAACGATTGTCGCCTAAAGAAATAAAACTACCGTCGATATTCAAGTCTGTATAAAACTGCGCCAATGAATCACGAATCTCGCTGTCTGAAGTTTCAAGATAGTTTTGAATTTGGTTGACCAAATCAGAAAAATCCATCACGTCACCGCGCTGCTCTAAAATCGCATGGGCAACTTCAATCATCGACAATTCGTTTTTATTTACACCTTCAAATACATTAATTTCCAAACGGGACACGTCCTTTCACAGTCTACTCCTAATCATACAAAATTACGTCTCAAATTGCAATTTTTTCTTTCAATTTCCCTTTGATTAAGCGGTAAATTCTAAAGACAGTTTGTATTCGCCGACTTTGTCAGCAGCCATGAACAAGTCATAATCGATATCGATCTTTCCCGAGTATGGACGGTCTTTCAAGCTAACGTGCAAGTGATTGGTGAAGGTGTGGAACATCATCAAGCCATACGGGGTTTGATAACTCGTCTCTAAACGTTCCTTATAAGAAAATTTCAAGCGCATGCGCATTTCCCCTGAGCGAATCAATTGAATCAATCCGTCTGGCATAATTTTCATCGTAACGGGAATGTCGGTGCCGTCTGGCTGGATCTCTTTGTAACGGAGATATAAGGTATCACCGATCTTGACTGCTTGTCCTTGCAGATCAAACAGAAAGTTCTCTGTTTCCCCTGCTTGACGTACATTGGTTGTTAAATGAATCGAGATTGGGATTCCTTTTGATAATTCTTGCATGTACGTGTGCCTCCTTTGAAGATTTCAGTTTCATTCTTGCTTTTTTTCATTCGTTTGTCAATCATTTCAGTTGATTCTCCTTAGTCTATTTCTTCATTGAAAATAAAAAAAGAAAACAATAGCAAGTTTTCATTCTTTTCTCCAAGTAATTTTCCAAGAATCGTATATAATAAGGATAACAGGTATTTTAAAGGAGTTTAACCGATTTGACTATCTATGTAATGGATCAAACCTTACCACGTATCCACAATCCTTATGAGCCGTTTGCCTTCACCGATGTTGCCACCGAAGTTGCTGGCAAACAGGAACAAGTTTATTGTCATTTTTGGCAGTTGTCCGATACGATGATTTTAGGCATGAAAGATACCCGGCTGCCTTTTTTGACAGATGGTCTGCAGGTTTTGAAAGAAGCTGGCTATGCCTCGATCATCCGCAACTCAGGGGGGCTTGGCGTAATTAATGATGCCGGTATTTTGAATGTCTCCCTCATCTTCCCTAAACATTTGGCTGCCACCACAGATGCAGCCTATGAAATGATGGCGACATTGCTGCAAACCGCCTTTCCTGAGCGGACAATTTTGGCTTATGAAATTGCTGACTCGTATTGCCCAGGCACCTATGACCTGAGTATTGATGGGAAAAAAATTGCTGGTACAGCACAACGACGAATCAAAGACGGCGTGGCTGTCATGATGTATCTGAGTGTCAACGGCGACCAACCAGCCCGCGGCTCTCTCGTTCGTCGTTTTTACCAAGCAGGTTTGAAAGAGCGCTTTGGTACAGATGGCTATCCAGCCGTCAATCCTGCGAGCATGACCACTTTAGAAGCGGCCCTCGGCCGTAAGTTTACCACACACGAGGTGACTGACCGCTTGCAAAAAGCCCTGCTTTCCTTGATCACAGACCAATCCCTATATCCGCTTGAATCACTGGATCAATGGCGGACAGAAAATAACCTTAGCGAACAAATGCAGCAACGCTTAGCTGGCATGGAAAAGCGAAACCAACCAATAAAGGAGTTTAGCGATGAGCCTACCATATAAATATCAAACCTTAGCGATAGAAAAAGTATTTCGTGATCCTGTTCATAACTATGTCCATGTACAGCACCAAGTGATTTTAGATTTGATCAATTCCAAAGAAGTGCAGCGTTTGCGGCGCATCAAACAGCTGGGAACTGCTTCCTTTACCTTTCACGGAGCAGAACATAGCCGCTTTTCTCACTCCTTGGGCGTTTATGAAATCAGCCGTCGCATTTGCGATATTTTCCAACGCAATTATTCCCTTGAAAAAGTCGGACCAAACGGCTGGGATGATAAAGAGCGTTTAGTGACCTTGTGTGCAGCATTGCTTCATGATGTGGGCCACGGACCATACTCCCACACCTTTGAGCACATTTTCCATACAGACCATGAAGCCATCACAGTGGCGATCATTACTTCTCCTGAAACGGAAGTTCATCAGATATTGAACCGAGTGGAAGCTGGATTTCCTGAGAAAGTCGCAAGTGTTATCACTAAAACTTATCCAAATCCTCAAGTCGTTCAAATGATTTCTAGTCAAATCGATGCTGATCGGATGGACTACTTGCTGCGCGATGCTTATTTTACCGGCACTGAATACGGCACGTTTGATCTGACCCGAATTTTACGAGTGATTCGTCCGTACGAAGGCGGTATTGCTTTTTCTATGAATGGCATGCACGCTGTGGAGGACTACATCGTCAGTCGTTACCAGATGTATGTGCAAGTTTATTTCCATGCGAGTTCTCGAGGGATGGAAGTGATCTTAGCCCATTTGCTGGATCGAGCTGCAGAACTGTATCAAGTGGATTCAGAATTGTTTCAAGGCCATTCGCAGCTGCTTCTCCCATTTTTAAAACAAGAATTCACCTTAGATGAATACTTGAAACTCGACGATGGCGTTCTGAATACCTACTTTACCCAATGGACGGAAGAAAATGATCCGATCCTCAGCGATTTGGCCAAGCGGTTCTTAAATCGTAAACCGTTGAAATCCGCCCGCTTTGACGATGAGACGCAGTTGCCTATGATTGAAGAAATGCAGGGACTGGTGGAAAAAGTCGGCTTCAATCCCCGCTATTATACTGCCATCAATTCAAGCTTCGATCTGCCTTATGATTTTTATCGGCCGACTTCAGGCAAACATCGGACACAAATCGAATTACAGGAAAAAGATGGTTCCCTTGTGGAATTATCCCAAGCCAGTCAGCTAGTTGCAGCTTTAGCGGGACAAACCCAAGGTGACCAACGCTTTTATTTTCCAAAAGAAATGATTGACCCCAACATCCAAAATCACTATGATTTATTTGGAGAGACGTATCAAGAGTTTGCCAAGCACATTCGCAATGGTGCTTTGATCAAACCAAGCCACTAGGAGGAACTTATGAGTATCAAATTGATCGCCATCGATATCGATGGTACCCTGTTGAACAACGACCGCAAGATCACCCCAGCCGTTTACAAGGCATTGAAAGACGCTGAAAAGCAAGGTGTACGCATCGTTTTGTGTACGGGACGCCCTTTAACTGGTGTCCAAGATTTATTAAAGGAACTAGACTTATTTACGGACAATGATTTCGTTATTACTTATAATGGCTCTTTGGTTCAAAAAACCAAAAACCAAGAGATCATCTCTGAATTCGGCTTGTCCCAAGATGACTATCTCTTTGTTGAGATGACTGCGAGAAAATTAGGGGTTCATCTTCATGTAGAAACCGAAGATACCATGTATACCGCTAACCGCGATATCAGTCCTTATACGATTTATGAAGCCTTCTTAGTCAACATGCCATTGAAATATCGGACACCAGAAGAAATGACTGCTGACTTGAATATCATCAAAATGATGATGATCGATGATCCCGAAAAACTTAATCAGATCATCCCACAATTGCCGAGCAGTTTGACGGACAATTACAATGTGGTCAAAAGTGCTCCTTACTTCTTGGAAGTTCTAAATAAACAAGCCCATAAAGGGGCTGCTGTCAAAAAATTGGCGGAGCACTTAGGCATCAAACAAGAAGAAGTCATGGCGATCGGCGATAACGAAAATGATTTAACCATGGTGGAATACGCTGGTATCGGTGTGGCGATGGCCAATGCCACTGAAAACGTGAAAAATGCCGCAGATGTCCTAACTGCATCAAACGAAGAAGATGGTGTGGCAGAAGTAATCAACAAGTATGTTTTAGCAAATAACTAAGTGTAAAAGGCAGGTTTCCTTTTTATCGGAAGCCTGCCTTTTTTATTTTGCCAACCATTGTTCAACTGCCCATTTATGGCTGCCGCGTTTCAATCGCTGAATCGCTTCTTCTGGCGTATGCCATGACAACTGATTGTTTTCTTCTGTCGGTTCACAGACTTTTTTCCATTTGGTCATTAAATAGAAATAGCCGGGATGATGGTAAAATGTATCGCGATGGCGTGAATAGAAGTATTCAACTGCCTCCCCTAAATAGGCAGCGATCTCCCCTTCAAATCCAAGTTCTTCTATTAATTCTCGCTGGATCGCTTCTTCTTTGGTCTCATTTGGTTCAATTTCACCGCCTGGTAAAAAATAGGCGCCATTGGGTGCTTGTACCAAGATCACTTCATTTTTTTCATTTGGAAGAACGACATACGCGCCATATCTTGATTTGTATGGTTTCCCCGCTTCTTTTTCCCCGAACACAATTTCCTTTTCTGGCATGATTCCCTCCACCAACACTTTCTTTCCATTTTACCCTATGCCAATAGTCTGGACAAGCTGGAAATAACGCTCTGTTGTCTTTTATTCGTTATAAAATGAGAAAATATGTTATCATACAACTATCAAGATCGAAAGGATGATTTACCCATGAAAATGGCTCACACTTGTGTCCGCGTCAAAGACTTAACGGCTTCTCTAGATTTTTATCAAACTGCCTTTGGTTTTGAAGAATCTCGCCGTCGTGATTTTCCTGAACATCAATTTACTTTGGTTTACTTAACATTGCCTGGAGATGACTACGAGCTAGAGTTGACATATAACTATGACCATCCTGGCTATGAGTTAGGCGACGGCTATGGCCACATCGCCATCAGTACCGATGATCTAGAAGCGCTTCATGAGAAGCACCAAGCTGCCGGATTTGACGTCACTGACTTGAAAGGACTACCAGGGACTTCTCCATCTTACTATTTTGTGAAAGATCCTGATGGTTATAAAATCGAAGTTATTCGCGAAAAATAAAGCGAAGATGCTCGAAAAAAGGACCTCGTGTCCTTTTTTCTTTTCGTTCCATTTACTTATAGAAAGGTTTGATCAAATGAAACCCATTATCGGCATCGCTGCTAATGAACGGCCAATGATTGAAGAAGCAGAACATTGGTTGTCCTATACACCCAAAAATTTTGTCACCCATATCCAACAAGCCCAAGGCATTCCCCTAATATTACCAATGGGTGTCGTGGAAGATGCTGCGACTTACATCAGCAAAATCGATAAACTCTTGTTAGCCGGTGGTCATGATGTCTCCCCTGATCATTATGGCGAAGATCCTCATCCTTTGATTCAAGGCATTCATCCTGATCGTGATGTCTTTGAATTGGCATTGATCAAAGAAGCAGTGGCTCAAAACAAACCCATCTTTGGAATCTGCCGCGGCATGCAGTTACTAAATGTCGCATTTGGTGGGAGTTTGTACCAAGATCTCTCTTTGATCGATCACCCAACGATCAAACACGTGCAATTGCCAACGTTCTTTCAATTCCCTACACATCGGGTGGAAATCAAGGCAGACAGTCGTTTGGCTGCTCTTTTAGGCACAACCTATCAAGTCAATTCTTTTCATCACCAAGCAGTCAAAACAGTTGCAGATGATTTCAATGTGACCGCCACCGCTCCTGATGGTGTTGTTGAAGCCATTGAATCCACCGCCTATGGCGCACCGATCTTAGGCATTCAGTGGCATCCTGAGCTAGCCGCTCACAAGCTGCCTTCTGAGCAATCGATCTTCGACTTTTTTGTGCAGGAATTCTAAAGGCCTGCACCTTGTTTTCTAGATTCTAGCCAATAAAAAACGCCCGATCACAAAAAGGATCGGGCGTTTTGTTTATTTCTCATTTTTCATTAACACCAGTGATTGTTTCAACGTTGCCAAGATGCCATTGTCGTTATAGATCAAGACATTTGATTTGTACATTTTTGCAGAAACCAGCATCAGGACGATCGTGGTAACAGCAAGGATCCCTACTGAAATCAACGCTCCGCCAATCCCCACTGTATCATTAGCAAGCCGTACTGGCATAATATACGAGGACAAGAATGGGATATAAGAAGTTACTCGTAAAACAACGTTATGCGGATCCATACCGCCTAGTACGATTCCTAGCATATACCCGCCCAACGAAAGATACGTCACTGGAATAATGGCTTTCGCCGTATCTTCTGCTTTGTTCACTAACGACCCGCAAAGGGCTGACAAGACAGAATAGATCAAGATTCCTAAGAAGACGAAAACGATCGCAAACACGAGGAAAGGACCAAAAATGCCATCTGATGAAAAACTTGCCAATAAGTCTTTTACCATGGAGTTGTCCTTGATCCAGAAATAACTCCCGCCAAAAATCGCAACATACGCAACTAGCTGGGTCGCTGCAACCATGATCACCCCAGTTAATTTGGCGTAGTAATGGGTTTGCGCCCGGGTACTAGACAAAATGACTTCCATAATGCGCGTTCCTTTTTCAGAAGCAATTTCTTGCGCAATGATTTGTGCGTAAGTGATGATAAAGAAAAAGAGAACGATTGTTGCGATGGTACTAACTGCTGCTTGCATCGCGGTATTATCTTCTCCATAGGTCATTTCGCCACCTTCACTGAAGGAAACTTTTTGCCGGTCAAGCGGTGCAACTTCACTAAGAACTGCCACTTGCTCAGCAGTCAAACCAAGCTCGCTAGCTCGAAAGGATGACTGCATGCCCGTCAATAATTGTTGGATCGTCAGCTCTAAAGCTTGCCCCATTGAGGACTCGCTTAATAATTCCCCTTGCAGCGTATCCCCTGAAGCAGTAATAACTAACAAGGCATCAGCATCTTTGTCAGCCAACTGTTGTTGTCCTTGTTCTTCGCTTTCCACAACTTCAAATTCATAATCATCGCTACTTTGCTCCACAAAGGTCTGCGCAATGGCTGGTTCATTCGCATAAACGGCAATTTTATCCACACTGCTCATACCATCGGCAAAGTAACTAATCAGATAAAATCCGCCCATTGCAATGAATGGAACCAATATCATAATCAAAAACGAAATTGATTTGATATTTTTCTTATAAACATCTAATGCGATTACCCAAAACTTATTCATTTGTTTTTCCTGCCTTCCGCTTAAAGATTTCTTCTAACGTTGGCGGTTGTTGATTGAACATAGGGATATAACCATCCGCCGTCGCTAAATCAAATAAGGTTTTTCCTACTGCAGGATCAGCGATCGTAATATCATAGCTGCCGTCTTCTCTGGCAATGACTTCCTCAACACCTGCCACTGCCAAAAGCTGTTCTTTCGTCAAATTAGACTCCAAATAAACTTTCGTTCGTCCAAAGGATTCACGAATTTCATGGACCTTTCCGTTTAAGACAGTTTGACCATCCCTTAGCATAATCAAGTGGTCACAGATTTTTTCTACGTTATCCATATTATGACTGGAGAAGATGACACAAGAGCCATTTTTTTTCAGTTCAATGATCCCGTTTTTCAACAGTTCCGCGTTGACTGGGTCTAAGCCACTAAACGGTTCATCTAGAATCACTAATTTTGGTTCATGGATCAACGTTGAAATTAGCTGAACTTTTTGCTGATTTCCTTTTGATAAAGATTTGACTTTATCAGTTTTCTTGCCTTTGACTTTAAACTTGTCCATCCAATAGTCGATTTTGGGTACGATGTCTTCTTTCTTTTTGCCACGTAAACGCGCGAAGTAGATCAATTGATCTTCAATCGTGACTTTTGGATACAAGCCGCGTTCTTCTGGCAGATAGCCAATAAGATTGTATTCTTTTTCACTAATTTTGTGACCATCCCATAATACTTCTCCTTGATCGGCTTTCAAAAAATCCAAGATCAATCGGAATGTCGTCGTTTTTCCTGCTCCGTTTTGACCAATTAATCCCATAATCTGACCATCATTGATGGTAAAAGACAATTGATCGACTGCTGTATAATCCCCAAATGTTTTTACTAGCTGTTTTGCTTCTAACACATGCTCACCTTCCCTGTCTAATAAAATATGTCACTAAAGAAAAAACCGATAATGGCACCAACGATTGCTCCTGCAACCATCAAGATGATAGAGTCGCGGATCACCCGTTGGCGTTTCGCCAGTTTCTCTGGTTCATTGTAATAACTTGCTCGATTTTTGTATAAAAATTTCATCAAAATCGTGGTCAATCCTACCCCTATCGGAATAAATACTAGCCCAGTAATCAATCCTAGCCCAAAGGACCAAAAGGGATTTGTACGAATATTGAAATAACGAATGGAAAAATAAATTACTGCTAAAATTGCTAAACTGACCACTGAAAACAGAATCGATTTTTTCATCAAATAGCGCGTCTCATTATCGATTCGTTCTTGATAGCTTTCTTGATCGCTGAAAATCGCTGGTGTATCCGGAGATGCTTTAAAATAAAAATACCGATCTTTATAATTGCTGATATAGGTCCAGCCCCCAGCTTGATACATCGCTAGGTAATCAACGATCTCAGAAGGATCTCCTTCGAAAAAGTCCACTGCATATTTGGTCGTTTCCGATTTTCCTTTGATAAACTTCAAAAACCCTAACCGATTCATCTTCACAAAATGCCAGCCCATTGACGCTTGTTTTTGTAAACGAACCATTTCCTTTTCCGGATAATAGGCGACTCCAAGAGAAAGAAGATATTTCTTATTGATGCCCATCTTGTTCCCCTCCTAACGCTTCGAAGACCTGTTCTCCGATTTGATAAAATAGTTTGCGTCGCTGAATATCTTTCTCCAGAACCTGTCTTCCTTCTGGTGTAATCTGATAGATTTTTTTTCGATCGACGCTTTCTTCTAAATCGATCCACCCCTTTTTCGTCAGCTTTTTCAAAATCGTATACATCGTCGCGGGGCCAATCTCAAATGTTCCTTGGCTTAGCTCATGGATTTGTTTCATAATGACATACCCATGTTTTGGCTTTAAAAGCGCTAATAAAATCAAATAGGTTGAATCTGTCAATGCCTCATCCATTTGATTCCTCCATCCCACTAACTATATCACTTAATGATATATTATCGAATGATATAGCCAGCGTCAATCTTTTTTTTGGGAAAATAAAAGCCGTCTCCGTTGACGGAAACGACTTTTGATCATTAATTAGCAATTTTGACAGGCGTATTATAAGGCATGTTATAGTAAAACCATTTGGCATCCGGCACTGCTAATCGAATACAGCCATGAGAAGCCCGAGTGCCTAATTTTCGTCCTTCAACGGAACTAAAAGCATTGGTGGACCAAGCGATACTCGTTGGGATCGTATGGAATAAATAGACCCCATGGTCTTTAAAGGAACGGTAGTAGGCGGCTCCTGAAAAAGCTAAGCCTTTTTCTGCTTGGATGCGAAAATTCCCTAAAGGTGTTGGTGTATTGAAGGCACCGGTCGAGCAAAGCATCGTATAAATCACTTTATTCCCTGATTTGATATAAACCCGCTGTTTGCTGATGGATACTTCAATATTTAAGTTTTGAACGTTTAATGAAGGATATTTTCCTCCAGTAGTATACATCCAAAAGTTACTATTTACATTTGTGGTTTGATTTTCCTTGACCCAACCGATTCGACCGGCTGGCGAAACGAGATACAGGTAGTTGCCATCACTCGTTTTTGCTAGTTTGGTCGCTTGTGCCATATACCCTTTGTAGGCACTCTTTTTCCCAAGTTTCGTACTATTTGGATCAGCTTTTTCAAAGAAATTGCCATCCCCATTCTTGACGACCACGTAGCGGCTAATGTTGCTTTGAGAGGTGATCGTATGGGCATTAGTCACCCCACTTGCATTGATGTAACCCAGCCACTTGTTATTGAGATAAAGTGAATAGTAGGTGGAGCCGTTGAAATGTTGATATTTCCCAGTAACTTGAATATTCTTGTTCATATAATCAGCGCTGCTGCCTTTTTTCTTCGCAAAAGCTAAATCTTGCCATAAGGTATAATTCTTACTTTTTAGGCGGACTGTGCGTTTTTCACTTTGCCAAGTACCGCCTTGATTGTTGGCAACCGTTGCTGCATCGGCATTTAAGTAGCCGATCCATTTTCCGTTAGCATCATAAAGGGACAAGTAGACACCGCCATTGACATGGTTATATCTTCCTTTTGCAAGATAGGTTTTTCCCGCTAATTTCGTTGTAGTATTTTTCTTACTCGACCAGCGAAAATTGCCCCAAATCGTGTAATTTTTCTTGGTCAATGTCACATATTTTCCGTAGGATTGATAGGCACCTTGTGCATCCGTCGTTAACTTAACACCCGAGGCATTGATATAGCCTAGCCATTTATTGTTATTTGTATAAAGGGAATAGTACGTCGACCCATTCAAGTGACGATATTTACCAGTAACTTTGACTGTTTTGCCATTTAAAGCGGCTGTCGTTCCTTTCTTCGCTGTCCAATTAAAATTTTGCCATAGCGTATAATTCCCGCTGATGATCGTGGCATATTTTGATTCAGACTGCCATGCACCACCAGGAGTTGTCGCTAACTTAACACCGGCGGCTTTTATCCAACCGATGAGAACATTTTTATTTGAATACAATGCGTAATAGACTACGTTATTATTCGTCGTGAATACTTCTTTGATTTCAAAGGTTTGACCATTAATGCTTGAAGAGGTGCTCGTTTTTTTATCTAAAAACACATCTTGCCAAAGCGGTTCTTTCGCACTTGTGATGGTTGCATATTTCTTCTCGGTTTTGAAGGTTCCGCCGGCAACTTTCACTGCTGCTTCTGCTACGACACCGATAACCTTTTGATCGTCGCGAATTTCAAGATAGGTCTGCTTATCGGTATCTTGATACCGTTTGACACTACGGTATACCTTGCCAGCTAATTCATCGATCGTTCCTTGTTCGATCAATTGATCCTTCTCAAAACGGTAAAGGATGTTTTGCGTTTCAGGATTGGCTGCTGCAACCGGATTGATTTTTACATATTGGTTTTTATCTGCAATTGATTCAACATCAATGATCCCTAAGTCTGGTTCTTCCGAAGTTTCTTCCGTCGATTGAGTAGATGAATCTTGGGTGATCTCGGTCTGACTGGTCTCAGTCGTAGCCGTGCCAGTACTTGACGTTGTTTCTGATGAAGAGGTAGACGTTGATGAGGACTCTGTTGCCGTACTTGACTCTATACTCTCAGTGCTGGCCTCTTGAGATGATGCTGTGCTTTCTTCTGAGAAACTTTCTGACGTCGTCTCTTGCGCAGCGAAAGAAGCTGTTGTCGAATCCCCTTCATTTGCTGCATAGACTTGTGTGATCGTTCCTACGGTGGGTGCAACCAGTACCCCAACAATCGCAACGCCTTGAAACAACCCGCGTTTCAACTTTTTCATTTTTATTCCCCCTTCAATCCTATTTTGGTATCACTTTCTTACTATATAAACGAGATATTTTTTAGTGCCACTCCCCACTTTAAGTATACCACTGCCGAAAGAAATATCTAAAAAAAACCTCCCAAAAACAAAAAAGCAATAGCCTCTTTCGGCTATTGCTTCAAAAACACTTATTCTATTACATATGTTCCGCAACTAAAGCTTTCAATTGATCTTTTGTATGCACCCCAATTGCTTTATCAACGACTTGACCGTCTTTTTTCAACAACAAAGTAGGAATAGACATGATCCCGAATGAAGCAGGTGTTTCAGGATTTTCATCCACATCCATTTTCACGATCTTCAATTCGTCTTCCTCATATTCATTCGCTAATTGTTCCAAGATCGGCGCTTGCATACGACAAGGGCCACACCAAGTTGCCCAAAAATCAATAAGGACTAAGCCTTTATCGGTTTCTTCTGAAAAAGTTTTATCGGTTATTTCTTTTGCCATCGTACTTCCCCTCCATTTTTAAAACTAAAAAAAGTATACCACGTATCGTAAGTTTTTTAAAATCGTCTGCTTACAAAAGGTAAGGGTTCTTAACGTTTAGTTAAACTTCACAATGGTCGCTCCATTGCCCCCTTGGTTTGCTGGCGCAAATTCAAAACTTTTCACCGAGCGATGATTTTTTAGGTAGTCAGTGATCCCTTGACGCAATGCGCCAGTTCCTTTACCGTGAACGATCGTCACCTGCGGATAGCCTGCCAAAATTGCTGCATCCAAATACTGATCCACTTCATTGAGGGCTTCTTCGTACCGCTTGCCGCGTAAATCCAACTGGTTGACCACTGGACTGCTGTCAGCAGAACGAATCGTATTGACGATGCGTTGTGTTGGTTCCTTCACCGGTGCTGCCGGTTGTAAATCTGTTTCTGGCAAATTCATTTTCAGAATGCCAATTTGGACTTGCCACTGATTTTTGCCGGCTTTTTTCAACAGTACCCCGCGCTGCCCATAAGAAGTTACGAGTACCTCGTCTCCTTCTTTCAGCGTCTTGGCTGCTTTGGCTTTTTGCAGAACTTTGTTTTTTTGCAGATGTTCTTCTTGCTGCAGTCCTGATAGCTTGGTGCGCGCATCGATCAGTTCGTGTTCTTTGACCTTCGTTTGACCGCCAGCTAACTGCATTTTACGAATATCGGCAATGATTTTTTCAGATTCCTCTTTGGCTTCTTCTACGATTTGATTGGCTTTTTGACGGGCTTTTGCCAATTCTTTTTCGCGTTCTTCAAAGAAATAACTATAAGCTGCTTCCAATTCTTGGTGCAAGCGGGCTGCTTCTTTTACATGATGACGAACTTCCAGATACTCGGTTTCCGTCATTTTTCTTCGATTTTCTAAATCAGCGATCATTTCATTCAGGTCTTGGCTTTCTCCGTCCATGATCTCTTTGGCTTGATCAATGATCGTCTCTGGCAAGCCAAGTCTTTTCGAAATCTCAAACGCATTGCTTCGTCCCGGAACCCCGATCAACAAGCGATAGGTCGGACTTAAGGTATCGACATCAAACTCCATAGAGGCGTTGATCGTATTGGATCGGTTATAGCCATAAACTTTCAATTCTGGATAATGGGTCGTCGCCATGACATAAGCCGACTTAGCCCCAAGTTCGTCCAAAATCGCAATTGCTAGTGCTGCCCCTTCTTGGGGATCGGTCCCAGCACCTAGTTCATCAAAAAGCACCAGACTTGTTTCGTCGACTTTTTTCAACACATCAACGATCGTTGTCATATGTGAAGAAAAGGTCGATAGACTTTGCTCAATGGATTGTTCATCACCAATGTCCGCAAAAATTTCATTGAAGATCCCCATTTGGCTTTCTTCTTCTGCCAAGATTGGTAAGCCGGCTTGGCCCATGATCTGCAATAGCCCTAATGTTTTTAAGGTGATGGTTTTCCCGCCGGTATTCGGCCCAGTAATGACAACAGCTTGATAGTCTTTTCCAATCGTAATATCGTTAGGAACGACTTTTTCTTGATCGATCAATGGATGACGTGCTTGTTTAAAAAAGACATGGTTATCTTGATTGATCGCTGGTACGATTGCCTTCATCTCTTTCCCAAAACGAGCCTTGGCATTCATGAAATCCATGATTCCGATCACATATGCATTATGGAGGATCTCTCTTTGGTACGGAGCTAACTCTGCTGATAATTCCGCCAAAATACGAGTGATTTCGTCCCGTTCCGCAATTTGATGCTGACGCAAGCGGTTATTTTGTTCCACTACTTGTTTCGGTTCGATAAACAAGGTTTGACCAGATGAACTTTGGTCGTGAACCACGCCGCCGAAAACACCTCGGTATTCTTGTTTGACTGGAATCACATAACGCTCATTTCGCATGGTTACGATCGTATCACTTAGATACTTTGCATTGCCACCTCGGACGATGCCATCCAATGTCTCACGGATCGTCCGTTCTGCTCGTCGGATCGATTGACGAATTCCCCGAAGTGCTGGAGAGGCATCGTCTGTGACTCGGCCATCCTCATCGATAGCTTCTTTCAAGCGACGATTCAAGGTTGGTAAAGAAACCAACTGTTCTTCCCAGTGATACAAGCGGGAAAATTCAATCTCACTTTCAGACAAATCAGCAAAAAAGCGTTTCAATTCCTGCGTAGTTGATAAGACGCGGGCAACTTGTGCCAATTCAACGCCGTTTAAATCTGCGCCGATTTCGATCCGTTTCATTTGGGGACGAATATTCTCAATTTTTGGTACAGGGATTCCGCCTCTTAAACGCTGGATCTTGATCGCGTCTTCTGTTTCTGCTAGCCAAGAGGAAATGACTTGCGCATCACTTGATGGCACAAGCTTTGCTAAGGCTTCTTTTCCTTGGGCTGTTACGATATACTGACCGATTTGACTCTTTACTTGTTCAAATCCTAAAACATCAAGGATCTTAGTATTCATTCTTTTCTCACCTGCTTTGTTTTAACTTTTTGTTCCTAAGAAAAAGGCAGAATGGCTCTGCAACCATCTGCCTGCTTTTTACCCAATCACATCTGTGATCCACAATCGATAGAAATAATCTGAGAGAATCGGTGACCGATCAACGATGAAATTCGCAGTTCCGCTCGTTTCAAACAGATTTTGAATCGTGGCAAACGGGATCATTGAGAGAATCATAAAAAACATATATAAATTGATATACATCAAGATGACATTCAAAACACCCGCAACTGCCCAGTCATAGCCACCTAAAAAACGTAGGCGTTTGTAACGCAAACTGTCTGCAAAAATCACTAATAGTTTTGTGATCAGCCAACCAGCAAAGAGTACCATCACAAAAGCGATAGCCGCATAATAGGCTTTGTCTAAATCTAAAGCCAGTTCCATATCGTAGTATTTTAACTTTGAATCCGCCGTTACTGACATATAAGGAACATAGAGCTCAATTTTTTTCGCAATTTCTTGGTAATTCGCAACTGCAAAGAAAAAAGAGATCAAATAGCCCAAAACTGAGACCAATTGTAAACTGGTTCCGCGCCGCGCGCCGCCGTAAAAGGCTGCCAACAACAAAACCAAGACAAATAATCCAATCATTTAGGAATCCTTTCTACGCCGCACTACCCATGGGCTGTCTTTTCTTGAATTTTTCGTTTCCTTTGTTCATTTAAGATCTGTTGTGCTTCCACATGATTATGGATCTCCACATCACTGCGACCTGTCTCATCGAGAACTTTCCGTGCTTCGGATTCGATTGCTTCGATCCGCTTGATGCGATTCTCAAGCTCCGTTGCTTTAATGGCTTGTCCCCGCAACTCGTCCACTTTTTTTTGTAGGACCAAAAGCTGTTCTTGTTTTTTCAGCTGGTCGGAAACAGCGTTGATCGCTAATAAGATCGACGCTTGTTCTTGATCGGTTTGTGGCGATAATTGCATGATCTCAAGCAGTTGGTCATTGACCAATCTTGTCACCATATCCATGTGTTCTTTGCTTTCGCGTCCAATAATCGTGTAACTTTGATTCGCGATAACTGCTTTATAGCGTTTCTTTTGCTCCGTCATAGGAATATTTCCTCCCATTGCTTACATTCTGCTCTATTCTATCACTTATTGAACATGTGTCGCAAACTCTTAACTATTATACGTGATTTTCTTATGAATTTCCATGCCAATCGTTTGTTTGCTGATCGTCTTAGTAAAAAAGAATAAGAAGTATGGTAAAATCTTAAAGTATCCTTTTGTCTACCTAAGAAAAGACAAAAAAACAGGAGGAATCAAATGAGTACGATCGTTATCAAAGTACCAACTTCAACTATCAAAAAGATGCAGCAATTTTACCAACGAGAACTGCTGGCTAAGAAAGTTCCTTATACAGCGTTTGTCGCCAAAAAAGGGCCAACGACGATCACTGCTTATACGTCTGGAAAAGTCATGTTTCAAGGAGCGACTGCTGAAAAAGAAGCTTCCTTATGGGGCGATACGGCAAGTGCTGTACCGGATAAGAAAAAAGCGACTGTTTCAACCACTGCGTTGCCAGCAGGATTTAGCGAAAAAAGCGTCGTCGGCAGTGACGAGGTCGGCAACGGCAGTTATTTCGGTCCTTTGGTGGTCTGTGCCGTCTATGCCAAAAAAGAGCAATTGCCACAGCTGAAAGCCTTAGGTGTCAAGGATTCAAAAATGCTGACAGATCCAGAGATCCGTAAGATGGCGCCGAAAATCAAAGAATTGGTTCCTTACCAATTGCTCACCGTCACGCCCAGCAAATACAACGAGATCCAACCAAAATACAACACAGTCCGAATGAAAGTTGCTTTGCATAATCAAGCCATTCGTTTGCTTTTGCAAAAGATTGCTCCTGAGACACCAGATGCCATTTTGATCGATCAGTTCACGAGCGAAAAAAATTATCGCACCTATTTAAAGTCGGAACAAGTAGCGGTCACTGAAAAGCTCTATTTTGCGACGAAAGGTGAACAATATCATTTAGCAGTAGCGGCAGCCTCTATTTTATGTCGTACAGTCTTTTTGGATGAATTAGATGCAGCCTCTAAAGAAGTCGGTTTGCGCTTGCCTTCTGGCGCCCACGCAGCTGCTGATCAAGTTGCAGCAAAATTACTGCAGCAAGGTGGCATAGCACTATTAGGCCAATATGCCAAACTGCATTTTGCGAATACCGAAAAAGCACAGAAACTCGCCAAGCTGTGAGTTCTCGTATTTTCAAAAAAACTGCTGCTACTTCTGAATAAAGGAAGCAGCGGCAGTTTTTGTCCTCAGTACCAGTTGAATGCTGGGAATCAAAGCCCTAAGCCAGCTGCTTCGATTCCCATCGTGATCAACCCATCCAAATAATTTTCTGAAAACTGATCGGAAAAGTGTAATTTTGGCAAGACGCCATATTGAAACACTGCTGCCAGCTGCTTTTCCAAAAAGGAGCGCGACACGAGCGCCTGCCATTCAGAGGGCAAAAACAAAATGACTTGATGCGGGTCCGTCACTGCCACGATCGCTTGAAGAGTGGCAGTCACTTGTTCTGGGATCGCCTCTGTTGCCAAAGGGTAAGAAGCCGTGTAGAGATGCGGCAAATGCTTGATTTCGCCACTTAAATGGTTGGCTCCTTTAAAGAGCTGTTGGTCGATGACCAGTCCCGCACCTGGCGGATAATTTTTCGGAAAATAAATGCCAGCCACGATTTTTTTCTCTTCTTTGAAATGAAATACCGCAGCATTCACGTCATTCTCAATAAGCGTTTTTACAGCGATCTCCTTTTCAATCAATTCCCCTAGCGCCATGTCCTTAAATGCTGGAGCATCCATGATCTTCAGTCTTCCAGCAATTTCCACACCAGGAATTCCCACGACTGCCAAGCTGATTTTCGGGTATTCCTGTTTTATCTGACGAATCACTTGCAAGAACTGCGGCAATCGGCCCTCTGCTGACTGCTCATGATGCAAAATGTTCCCGACGAGATCGACGACTGAAAAACGAATCACGATCTGCTGGTCTTCTTCGATAAACTGAATGATCAACAACAGTGTCCGTTGCGCATTGTACTGGTAAGCCGCAGCTTGACGTCCTCCCGTTCGTTGCGGTTGATCCGTCGTCAAAAGCAACTGCTTTTCAATCAATTCAGGAAGCAGCTTGTTGATCGTTACCACGCTTAATTGAGAGGCATCTGCCAGTTGGCGCTTGGTCATAGGCGCTTGCTGCTGTTTTAGCAAATCCAGCAATACTGCCTGATTATGTAATTTAATGGTCGTTGGCTGATAAGCTTTCATTTTTCTCCCCCTCAACGCTCCTATTTTAACAGATAAAAAGCTGGGAATATACCTTTATTAATTTTGTTAACAAAGGTATAATAGAAGCAACTTATTAAACAAAGTTTACTAAGTTCAAAAAAAAAAACGATCTATATTGCTTATTAAAGGAGTTGTCGATAATGAAAATTGAACACATCGCACTATATGTCAATGATTTGGAAAAAATGAGGACATTTTATGAAACCTACTTTCAGGCGGTCAGCAACCCAAAATACCATAATCCGAAAACAGGCTTTCAGTCCTATTTTTTGACCTTTGATTCTGGAAGTCGTTTAGAATTAACGACCAAGAAATTTTTAAGCCCTCGTGTCAGTGAGAGCTTAGGCTACACTCACCTTGCGATTGCAGTAGGTGATCAAGCTGACGTTGATCGATACGCTCAACGGTTTGCTGAAGATGGCTACCCTCTTTTAAATGGTCCTCGTACGACAGGCGATGGCTATTATGAAGCAGTTGTCCAAGACCCCGAAGGCAATTTGATTGAATTAACCACCGACGATTTACCGTCTTAGAAAGGATTTTGCAATGAAAGAAGATTTTGATTATCAAGCGATGTTGGCTGGTCAACTGTATCAAGCTGCCGGTATTCTCCCTGAGAATGGCTCAGTGGAGGGGAAAAAACGGGCCCAGGAAATCAACCTTTTACCAGTCGATGACCGAGAAGGAATCATCGCCAAAGAAAAAGCACTCTTTGGCAAATTTGGGCAGCATTGCTTTATCCAACCACCCCTTTTTGTCGACTATGGTCGCCATGTTGAGATTGGTGATCACTTTTATGCCAATATGGATTGCATTTTTTTAGATGTCAATAAGATTCTGATTGGTGATCATGTGATGGTGGGACCACGGGTCAGCTTCTATACAGCCGGCCATCCGATCGATTCTGTGGTCCGCAGTCAAGATTTGGAATTTGGCCTACCGATCACCGTCGAAGATTACGTTTGGATCGGAGGCAATAGTACGATTTTACCAGGTGTCACGATCGGCAAACATGCCATCGTCGCTGCTGGTTCCGTCGTCACAAAAGATGTGCCGCCGAATACGATCGTCGGCGGCAATCCAGCCCGTCTGATCCGTGAGATTCAGCCGACTGACAAAGAGCATTGGGAAACGGCCGCCCAGCTTTATTATCAAAAACGAGCAGACTGGCAGAAGCAGCAAAAATAACGAAACAAAAGGAGACGCCATGATTTTTACAGACTATCACGTTCATAGTGATTACAGCGATGATTCTTGGTATTTGATGGAAGATGTAGTCAAAGACGCCATTAACCTAGGCTTAGCAGAAATCTGCTTTACCGATCATGTGGATTATGGGGTCAAAGAAGACTGGCAAGCGACGGATGCGTACCTCGTCGGAGCCAATAAAGTCGTAAAAAATGTCTACTACGACTTGTATTTTACCGAACTGGCACGCTTAAAGGAAACATACAGTGACCAAATCAAGCTAAAAACTGGGCTGGAATTTGGGATGCAAATGCACACGATCCCACAATTTACCCGTCTTTATCATTCGCATCCCTTTGACTTCATTTTACTTTCCGTTCATCAGGTAGACGATCAAGAATTTTGGACTGGAGAATTTCAAAAAGGACGCAGCCAACAGGAATGCTACGAGCGCTATTATGATGAAATGTATCAGCTGGTCACGACATATAAAGAGTATTCCGTCTTAGCTCATATGGATTTGATTCGTCGTTATTTAGATAAAGAGAAGGATGCTTTTGAACAAACGAAAGAACAAATCGCAGAGATCTTGAAAGTCGTGATCAAAGATGGCAAAGGCATTGAACTGAATACCTCTTCCCACCGTTACGGAATCAATGGGTATACGCCATCGATCGAGATCCTCAAGCTTTATCGTGACTTGGGGGGAAGCGTGCTAACCATCGGCAGCGACAGTCATAAACCAGAGCAGCTCGGGTTTCAAATCAAAGAGGGACAAGAACTTTTACGATCATTAGGATTTACTGAACTCTGTACGTTTGAACAGATGCAGCCGATTTTTCATCGTTTTGCTTAACCTGCACAAAAGCTCCGTCTTTTGCAAAAATCATCCCCTCGTCTTTCGTTATGAACCTAAGTATTTTAAACAACAAAAAGAACGACCGCTTCAATCTACGGTCGTTCTTTTTTTAGACATTAGTTCGTCCATGCAGCAACTTCTTCTGGGTGATTGGCTACCCAATCTTTGGCTGCATCTTCGGCTGACGTTCCGTCATTGATTGCTAACATGACTTCTTCCATATCTTCTTGTGTCCAGTTGAAACGATCAAGTACTTCGTAAACTTCTGGCATGTCATCTGCTAATCCTTGGCGTACAACAGTGTTGATGCTTTCTGCTTCACCCATTGTTCCTTCTGGATCATCCAGATATTTCAGATCATATTTCGCAAACATCCAATGTGGAGACCAGCCAGTAATAACGATCTCATCTTGGTTCTTGATGGCTTGGCCTAATGCCACTGTCATCGCTCCTGAAGAAGAGGTAGCGACATTCCAATCGGAAAGGTTGTCATACGTTGCAACCGTATTTTCCGCTGCATTTACGACACCAGCGCCTGGTTCGATACCAGTGATGGTTTTTCCAGCTTCGTCAGAAAGGTCTGCGATGGAATCTACATCCATATAACTTGGTACAACGATCCCCAGTTTTGCTCCTTCTAAGTTAGGACCTAAGTTCTCGACTTGGTCTTGGTACTGTTCATACTGGGATTGATGCGTAGATGGCAGCCAAGCAGCAACCATCCCGTCAACTTCCCCTTTTGCCACCGATTCCCACATGATGGCATTATCCAAAGGCGTCGTGTTGACTTCGTAGCCCATTTGCGACAAGACTTCTGCCACCACATGGGTAGATGCGACTTCCGTATCCCATTCGACATACGCCAAGTTCACCGTGCCTTTGCTGTCAGAAACATTTCCAAAGGCAAACGATGCGCCAATCAAAGCAACGACTGCCGCTGCAGCAATCCCGCCAAAAAGACGTTTTTGTTTGCGACTTGTCTTGCTGGCTGCTTTTTGATGTGCCGAACGATTCAAATTCTGGGTAAAGCGATCCATGATGATCGCCAAAATAACTAAGGATACCCCACTGACAAATCCGTTACCGACTTGTGCTCGTTGCAAGGCGGACAAGACGCCGCGCCCTAACCCAGGAGCACCGATCATTGACGCGATCACGACCATTGATAATGCCAGCATCGTGGTTTGGTTGACCCCAGCCAAAATAGTGCTTTTGGCTAGTGGCAATTCTAATTTGATCAGTTTTTGCCAGCCAGTCCCACCGAAGGAATCAGAGGCTTCTACCAATTCACGAGAAATTTGGCGAATCCCTAAGTTCGTCATCCGAACGGTTGGTGGTAGAGCAAAGATCACTGAGGCAAAGACCCCAGGAACCATGCCGATCCCAAAGAAAGCAACCGCAGGAATCAAATAAACGAAACCAGGCATCGTTTGCATAAAGTCTAAGATTGGCGTCACGATGCTTTGCGCTTTTTCGCTTTTCGCCATTAAGATCCCTAGTGGAATCCCAATGATGATCGAAACCAAACTTGACAACAAGACCAACGTCACGGTGTTCATCAAGTCTGTCCATAACCCTTGGTTATAGATGAACAGCAACCCAACAAAAGTAAAGGCTGGCAAGCCGAATTTTTTGCGTGAAACGAAAAAGGCAGCAGCCGTCAATAAGACGATCATTAACAACGGTGGTACAAACAATAATACATTTGTAATAGCGTCCATGATAAATTGTCCGAAAGACTGTAAGGCTGAAAACAATCCACTGAAAGTTCCTGTTAGCCAATCAGTAAAGTTTTCGACCCAATCAGCCACCGGAATCGTATGTTGTAAGAAATTATCCATTTGTCACTACCCCTTCCTCTGCTAGAGCGGCTGAATCGGTCTCAGCCAACGCTTCAATCACGCTTCCGCGGATCACGACTCCGATCAAACGATCGTTTTCTACCACGGCTAAAGGTGTAGGCGAATCATAGATCAAATTGAAGATATCCGTTACCAGCATATCTTTATCAATCTTTTTAACATTTTTATCAATAACTTCCTTCAAGGTCAGATTGTTTTTCCGCGCCTCACGAGCAGACTCGGCTGTCAAGCTTCCTTTTAGGTGACGACGTTTGTCGACGGCTAACAGCATGCTGACTTCTTCTTTCCGCATCCGGTTCAATGCTACGCTTGGTCCATCGATCTCGATGTTCGTCGTCAATGCTGGAACCATGATGTTTTGCGCAGTCAAGACTTTGGAACGATCGACATCTTCCACGAAATCACGCACGTATTGGTTGGCAGGATTCGTCAAAATATCTTCTCCTGTACCGATCTGCATGATCTGACCATCTTTCATTAAAGCGATCCGGTCACCGATCCGCAAGGCCTCGTTCAAATCATGGGTGATAAAGATGATCGTTTTTTGAACATTGGCTTGTAGTTCTAAAAGTTCATCTTGCATTTCACGGCGAATCAGCGGATCGAGTGCTGAAAAGGCTTCGTCCATCAAGAGGATCTCTGGATCATTGGCTAACGCACGGGCAAGTCCCACACGCTGTTGCATCCCTCCAGACAGCTGGTCAGGATATTGGTCTTTAAAAGAAAGCAATCCTGAGTTTTCTAACGCTTTTTCCGCTTTCGCTGTTCGTTCTTCTTTCGAGACCCCACGGACTTCTAGTCCATATTCGGTGTTCTCTAAAATCGTCCGATGAGGGAAAAGGCCAAAGCTTTGGAAAACCATGTTGATTTTGTGACGACGAACTTCTCGCAGTTCTTCTTTACTCATTTTGGCAACATCTACGCCATCTATGTAAATATCTCCGCCAGACGGCTCGATCAATCGATTCAATAGTCGAATCAATGTTGACTTCCCGCTTCCAGAAAGGCCCATGATGACGAAAATCTCGCCTTCGTTGACTTCAAAGTTCACATCATAGACCCCGACGGTGGCACCTGTTTTTTCTAAAATCTCGTTTTTGCTGCGTTGTTCTTTGACCATGGCAAGAGCTTGCTGCTTTTTCTTACCGAAGATTTTGGTTAAGTGTTCCACTTTAACTTTACTCAAATGATTAATACTCCTTTTTCTGAAAAATTTCACGAAAGTGACCATACTATCTTAACAAGATGTGGTCACTTTGTCAAAAAAAATTTCCCAATGCTTTTTCTTTTGCAAAAAAAGCATGGGAATCAGGAAAAAGAATTACGCTGAATGGTCCGTTGGATAGAAGAAATTGGTCATGCGCTGCAACGCCAGTTCATTTCCGACAAAATAAATCGTATTGCCTGCACTGAATTTCGCATAAGGTCCTGGTGACAACAACAATTCTTCGGTTGTTTGGATTGCGATGATCGTCGCCCCTGTGGCTTGCCAAATATTCAATTCATTGATACTTTTTTCCAAATGCTGCGCTTGTACCGTCAACTGAAGTTCAAAGGGCACAAACGGACTCATATGGTGTACCTTTTTGGTCTGCTGCACTAACGTGTTCAACAAGTCAGAAAAATTATCCAGCTCTTGCTGCTGCCGCTCCACACTGTCTAAAATGTCTTGTCTGATTTCTTGGATCGACTGCACATCTTGGTATTGTTCAACAAAGGCCTGTGCTTTTTCCTTTGAAGCGATATAGGCGCCGCTGCCATGACGGACATCCATGATTTCTAAATCAACTAATACATTGATCGCTTTGCGGGCTGTTTCAGGAGAGACATTGAAATTGCTGGCTAACGTTGAGCGCGCATGGATCTTTTGCCCAACTTGGTAGCGATTTTCAACGATTCGTTCCGCGATCGCCACGGCAATCTGCTGATAACGAGGCAAAGCGACCTTCTTTTTATCTTGAAACTTATTCGTCATGATGAACTTCCTTTACTTTTTTTTCATCATAACAAGAAACATTGTTGGTGGCAACTATTCACTGGTTCGCGAATTTTTGATCAAGCGGGCACGGATGATCGCTGTTTCTTGCTGTATCTGCTTTTGTAGATCTTGCAACAGTATTTCATTTGTCTCATCAAGATCAATCAAGGTATAGGCGACTCCGGCTTTTCTCTCACTCGCCAAATTATCGATATCTACGCCTGCTTCAGAAATGATCCGCAATAGCGGGGCAAAAGCACCAGGCTTGTCGTGATAAAACAGCGCCAAGCGATACGGTGCCAAAAAAGGCAACTCTGCATGAGGAAAATTGACCGATTCTTGAATCGTCCCAGCGCGCAAATAGGCATGCATGCGATCAAAAACTACGTGATCCCCCTTTTCCAAGGCATTGGTAGTACTGCCGCCGATATGCGGATAACACAACACTTTCGGTTGTCCGATCAAGCCGGCACTAGGAAAGTCGGTGATGTATTGTTTGAGCTGATTTTTGGCTAGTGCTTCTAAGACGGCTGCTTCTTCCACGATCTCCCCGCGCCCAAAATTCATCAACACTGCATTTTTTTTCATCTGCTGAATCGTTTGTCGATTCAGCAAGCCGTGGGTCTCTTGACTCAAAGGAAGCAAAACCACCACAAAATCTGATTCGGCCAACAGCACGTGCAAGTCACTAACTTGTTCGTAATCGTGGGCCGCTTTTTTCGTACGGGCATAGCCGAGGACTTCCATTCCTAACTGGTGACAGGCTTTTGCCACCCGTTCACCGATCTCTCCTAAGCCTAAAATACCGATGGTTTTTCCAGCTAATTCTTCGCCGATCACTTCTTTTCGCCGTTCTTCAGCTACCTTCAACACATCTTCTGCTTCAATTTGACCTGACGTTAGCTCTTCTTGCAAATCAGCTACCGTCTGGATGGCTTTGAATAAGGGGCGAACGCTGAGAAACAAATTGGAGAGCACCAATTCTTTGACTGCATTGGCATTGACACCTGGACTATTGAAGACTACTGTGCCATTTTGAGTACACCGTGCCAAATCGATCGTATTGGTGCCTGTTCCTGAGCGAGCGATCACAGCTAATTCTGGTGTGATCAATTCGTTAGGAACCGTTGAACTGCGTACAAACAGCGCCTCTGGGGCCGCTTGATTTTTTAACGAGTATCCTTTTTTGATTGCTCGCTTACCTATCGTTTCGGTCATCTTATCTAACTGATAAATCGTCTCCATAAAGCAGACCTCCTTTTGTCTTTAGTGCGTATTAGTCAAATAGTACAAAAAAGTGCGGTAAAATGATAGCAATACGCAAGAGAGGATGATTACTATGCACCTATCGATCACAAATTTTCCAGATGAACAGCCGATCGTTGGCAAAGACTCGCAGCTTCAAGACACAACTTTAGGAGACTATGTCGAAATTGGCGAAGCCAATCACATTGATCATTCTTCCATCGGCAATTATACCTATACGGGGCAATATTGCTTTATTCAGAACAGTCAATTAGGACGTTTTATCAGTATCGCAGCGATGGTCCGCATCGGCCCCACCAATCATCCCTATGAACGCCCTAGTCAGCATCTTTTTGCCTATAATGGCGAAGGCTATGGATTTGCGCCAAAGGACGAGTCCTTCTTAGAAAAACGCAAAGCAAAAACGACCGTCATTGGCAATGATGTCTGGATCGGCCACGGTGCCGTGATCCAATCTGGTTTGACCGTCGGTGATGGTGCCGTGATCGCCTCAAACGCAGTCGTAACCAAAGATGTGCCGCCTTATGCGATCGTCGGCGGGGTTCCAGCAAAAGTGATCAAATACCGCTTTGATCCAGAAACGATCACTGCTTTACAAGAAATCGCTTGGTGGAATTGGAGTCGTGCAGAATTAGAAGCACGCTATCTGGATTTCCGGCTCCCAATCGAAGATTTTATAGTAAAATACACCCGTTGATTATGCGCTTTTTCCGCTTAGTACGAGGAATGAATGATAACACATCACAGTCATTCATTCTTCGAAAGTCTTTGAGGGAAGGATTTTTTAGAAATATATAAAAAACACTGAAAATCTATTGTATCGAGAAATTCCTGTGCTAAAATGGAGAAATCAAATGAAATTTTTCACGAACTTTTAAAGGAGTGTTCTATTTGACCATTTTAGACTATCGTCCATTAAATCTTTACACCAATTACCGCGAAGCTGCCGAGGCATTTCCTGACACAACCATCATCCACGATGAAGTGCTGCCAGCATTTCCTGAACTTGGCTATCGTAGTACTTACCGTTCGAGCCATGAAATGATTTTAAAACGTGCTTACCAACTTGCTGCACTAGGCGTGCAAGCCGGCGATAAAATCATTCTTTATAAATCTTCAAAATTCGATACCTATTTATTAGCAACGGCTGCTTCTTACCTTGGCGCAGTGCCTGCTATGATCTCTTACCATTTCCCTGCTGAAACCATCGAAGTGTTTGTGGATCGCTTAGAAGATCCATTCATCTTATTTGATGAAGAAACCGAAGGCCGCGTCGCACAAGTGAAAAATAGCAGTACTGACAAACAGATTGCTGTTCGTCATCTGCTGCAACAACCCGCGGAACCAGTGGCCCAAACTGAGTTACCAGTGGATCAAATTTCTTATATGACCCACACTTCTGGAACAACGGGTATTCCAAAATTGATTTGTCATTCGGCAAACTCCATGGGCTGGCGGACAAAATGGCAAAAAACGATCTTCACCAAGATTGATCGCACCAAGGCAGACTCTGATTTAGTGGCGTTCCATATTTCACCGGTGCACTCCCGCTTCAATATCGGCATCTCATCCTTGATGGCGATGGGTTTTCCGATGATGCCATTAGCCAATGCCAACGGCGCTCATGTCGTAGGCATGCTAAAAGAATATCCACCAATCGCTTTGGAAACTCATCCAAACAATTTTGTCCAATGGAGCTTTGTGGCAAAAGAACAACCAGATGCTTTCGCCAATATTCGCTATTACCATTCAACCTTTGATGCCATCAACAACCAAACAATGGCCACTTTTTTAAATACTTCAGCAACAAAAGAAGCAATCTTTTTGCAAGTCTATGGTCAAAGTGAATGCGGGCCAATGATCCTAAAAGCACATACCTTAGAAAGCATCGCTACCAACGATGCCCGTGATATGGGTGTGGGTCTCGAGGACTTAACGAGAGCACGGATCGCCGATGCAGAGGGCAACGAGCTGCCAGCCAATACCGATGGGCACATCCATTTCCTTTCAAAAGGACGCGCGTTGACCTATTATAAAGAAGATCAGCGTTTTGCTGACAATGTCTATGGCGCTTGGTGGGACAGTGGAGACTACGGCATGATGGATGATCAGGGACATCTTTACTTAAAAGACCGTCAAGTGGACTTGATCAAAAATATTGAAAGCAATCTTGCCTTGGAAGACCTTTTGCTGGATCATTTAGACTTCCTTGCCGAAGTTGTGATTGTTCGCGACAAAGAAAACTCACCACAACCAATCATTGCTTTAGCGCCAAATCGTGAAATGGATTGGGATGCTTGGTGGAAAATGGTGGAAGATCTCCCTCACCTCAATCAACCAATTTTACGCGACTACGAAGATATCCCACGAACAGCAACCATGAAAGTTCAACGACTACAAATTGAAAAAGAATTCAAAAACGCAGACTAAAACAAAAGAAACGGCCAACAGATTTCCCTGCTGGCCGTTTCTTTTGCTTTCGCTGTGTTTTCTTTCGCTGCGGTTATTCTTTCGCTGACCGTTTTCTTGAGTAGATACGTTCTTTAGATTGCCCATATTGACTTAGCTTTGTTTCAGCTAATGTGATACCAAAGCCCTTTCCATCAGGTACCAGCAGCTTTCCTTCATGCAAAGTTGCAGGCTGTGTAATGACATCATCATAAAAGTAACGGTCAGAAGCGGAAAGGTCCCCGGGAAAATGGAAAATATCTTGACTCGCAAATTGCAAATTCATGGCTCGTCCTACACCAGACTCAAACATGCCGCCTAACCAAACGAGTAGTCCATGGGTTTGACATCGATCAAGGATTCGCAAAGCTTCGGTGATCCCACCGACACGAGGGATTTTCAGGTTGATCGCACGGCAGCTGTCCAGTGCTGCGACTGTATCGACGTCTTCTGCCGTTCGAATATCTTCATCCAAACATAGAGGCGTCTTCATCTGTCGCTGTAGCTGACTGTGCCCCACCAGATCTCGTACCTTAAGGGGTTGCTCGATCATCACCAGGCCTAAGTCATCAAGTGCCAAAATGCGTTCAGGCTCATTTTGATAGGCCCCGTTCGCATCCGCCATCAAAAGCAATTCTGGAAAGGCTTGTCGAATCGCTCGCAAGGGTGCCACATCTTGCCCCGGCTTGATTTTTAACTTGATTCGTTGATACCCTTGGGCGACATAAGCGGCAACAAGAGCCATTAGTTTTTCGACAGAGTATTGTATGCCGATACTAACGCCAACCGCGACACTCGGTCGGGTCGCGGTATACAGCTCTTTCACACTTTGATGCGTTTGCTTGCCATATAGATCCCAAATTGCTGTTTCCAAAGCCGATTTTGCCATGTAGTTTCCTTGGACCGTTTGAAACAATTGCCAAACTTCTTGCGGATGCTCGATCTCCTGGTCAATCAATAATGGGATCAGTGCTGTTTCAATCACTTGTCGAGCAGAAAAGAGGGTTTCTTCAATGTAATCTGGCTGCTCAAAAGCGACCAATTCACCGATGCCCACCGTTCCCTCCTCTGCCGTCACCAAATAAAGATCAAAGGCTTTTTCTGTTAATTGTCCGTAACTTGTCACAAAGGGTTGTTTGAGGGGCAAGCGACAGGCGATGCGTTCAATTTTCTCAATCTTCATTGCGTTCTCTCCTTGTCAATCAGCTGACTGTGGCCCCGATCCTTTTACAAACCATTGATCGATTTCATGACGAACCTGTGTCGGCTGTTCTAAATGGATACAATGTCCAGCATTAGCAACGACTTTGATGGTCATCTCTGGTTGCAGCTGCTTCATTTGGTGGGCGATTTTCCGAAACTTTAAATCTTTTTCCCCGGCTAAATAAAGAATTTCACAAGCTAGCTGCGGAAGTGCCGACCAACAGCTTGGCTGTTTGCCAGTACCACCGTAAACCAAGCTTACTGCCAAGCCAAATTTATTTTGCTGCACGCGTCCTTGGCGTACAGCAGCCTGCTGCACTAAGGGCAGCTCCTTTTGACTAGCAAACAACGGCAGTTCTTGCCAGTAATCGACAAAATCGACCAAAGGCTCCCTTAGTAAGCGCAATCCTAAGCGGCGATCGTGCCGCTGACGAGCGAGTCGTTCTGCTGGATCAGCCAACCCGGGGGAACCACTCTCAAGCAAAAGATGGGTCACTGCAGCTGGTTCCTTGACTGCCCAGACAAGTGCGATTCGTGCCCCCATCGAGTAGCCATAAAGACCATAGCGTTCAATCCCTAACTTCGCTAAAAGCTGTGCGAGATCCTCCACCAGTAAAGGAAGTTCATAACGCATGGGATGGACATAAATCGATGACCGTCCATGTCCAATCAAGTCGACTGCCAATACATTATAAGAACCTTCCTCTACAAAAACCGGTCGAAAACTTTCCGAAGAACCCGTGAAGCCATGCAATGCCACAAGGGTTGGTAAGGCTGGTCGGTACGGTTGCAACCACTGATAAAAATAACTGACGCCATTTATCGTGTCCCTCATTGCTGCGCTCCCGCCTCGCTAAACTGCTGTTGCAGTGCTTGCCAAGTGTTGACCGGATCTTTTTGCTCACCCTTCACTTCGATTATTTGAAAACGCGGCTGTTGGCTTGTTTCCGTTAAAATCGTTTGAAACTCTAGCAAAGAGGTCGGTGTGTGCCAATCTGCCTCATATAAGGCCGCCACTTTTTGAAACTCAAGGTCTAACGGCGTGCCAAAGAGCGGGACAAAGTCGTTTGGTTCTAAGGTGTTTTGTGACAAAAAGGAAAAGATCCCACCACCGTTATTATTCAGTAAAATGATCGTTACTGGCAATTGATACTGACGCAGTAGTTGTAGGCCGTTCATATCATGGTACAACGCTAAATCACCAATCAACAAGTAGGTAGGCTTTTGACTGGCTGAAGCAATCCCAGCTACGGTCGAGACAAGGCCGTCGATCCCATTGACGCCCCGATTTCCATACACTCGATAAGTGGAGGAAGTTTTGCTGCCGTAGCGATCAAAGAAACGGATCGCATTGCTGTTTGCCAAAAGAATTTGCGCTTCTTCAGGTAGACATTGTTGGAGCATGCGCACAGCGCTGCTCTCATCCCATTGTTTCAACTGCGGACTTGCAGCAATCACCTGATCTGCCCGCGCTTGAAGTGCTTGCCATTGTTGTTGCCACGCCGTATGTTTGACGATCGGCAACTGGGTGATGGCCACCACGAAAGTGCTGATCGCTGCTTCGATCAAATAGTTTGCCCGATGCAACTGGTCTTGCCACTGCCCCGATGGATCAACAAAGAGCCACGTCGTCGTATCCGCTGCTTTGTTCAACCATAACAGGACATTTTTAGTGACTGGTAAGCGACCAAAACGCACGACCACCTCTGGTTGGAAGGCAGAAGTCAATTGCGGGAAAATAAGATCGGCTTGACTGATAAATGTTCCTACTTTGGTACCGGCTGTCGCCAAATTGGTCAATGGATCGCCGACAATCGGCCAGCCTAATTTCTCTGAAAAAGCCAGCAACTGCTGCGCTTCTTCGATCGTAAGGCTTTCTCCAGCAATCAGAATACCTTTTTTATCAAAGTAAGGGGCTAGCTGGGTGATCATCTCAGCTGACAGCTCTTGTTGTGGTGCCAGATAGCTCACGTCTTGCTGAATACTGCATTGGCGACTAAAGTCAGGCAACAGCGGCTCCCGTAATGGAAAGTTGATTTGGACCGGGCCTTTCGGCTGTTTTTGCGCTTCGATCGTGCAAGTTGTAGCTTGCCAAAAACTATAACGCAACAAAGCAGGATCGTTTTCTGGCACCGTCATCTCTACCATCTTTTTGACGTGAGAGGCATACAAATTCTGTTGGTCCATTGCTTGTGGCGCCCCAACGCCCCGCAGTTCTGGCGGGCGATCAGCCGTTAAGACGATCAATGGCAAGTTGGTGGCCTCTGCTTCACAAATTGCTGGATAATAATTGGCTGCTGCAGTTCCAGAGGTACACAGTAAGATCGTCGGTTGGAGATCAACTTTGGACATCCCTAAAGCAAAAAAAGCAGCCGAACGTTCATCGACAGCCACCATACAGGTGATCTCAGGATCACGATGCAATAGTAGCGCCAATGGCGTTGAGCGTGAACCGGGACTAATAACCGCTCGCTTCGCACCCGCTGCTTTTAGTCCTTGGATTGCCGCTAATAAATAGTCTGTCATGACTGTCTGGTTATTCATCTCCTAAGATCCCTCTCCTCATCGGTTGAAATTTTAACCGTGTTTCTTGACGTTCGGATTCCGCATCTGAATCGGCAACGATCCCACAGCCTGCATACAGCGTTGCTTGATTGCCGCTAAAGAATCCTGAGCGGATGGCCACTGCAAACTCGCCAATATCTTCTTGAATACCCAACCAACCGATCGGTCCACCGTACATCCCTCTGCTGGCTGGTTCATGGGTACGAATCCAAGAGACGGCTGCTTCTTTCGGTTCTCCCCCCAATGCTGGGGTCGGGTGTAGTTTTTGCACGGCGCTCAGAAAGTTGACTCCTGCTTTTCTTTGCCCTGCTAAAGGAACAAACAAATGCTGAATGTCACGATTTTTGATGACGGAGCGGGCTTCTGATTGAAAACCGTCAGCTAACAAAGTAGCCAATGCCGTTTCCAAGCGATCGACAACTACTTGATGTTCATGGGTATTTTTTGCGTCCGCTAAGAGGGCTTGTGCCAGTGCCTCATCTTCTTCTTTGGTTTTGCCTCTTGGCGCGGAACCTGCGATACTTACCGTTTCAAACTGATCGACAGTCGCTTTTAGCAAGCGTTCTGGCGTCGCACCAGCAAAAACATGGCCCCCATGTTCGATGGCAAAAAGATAGGTATTCGGCTGCTGTTGCGCCAACCGTTGCAACACCCCAGCACTAATGATCGACTGCTTCGTTTCTATCTTCATTCTCCTGGCCAGAACCACTTTTTTCAACGGTGTTTCAGTCGAGCGAATGGCTGCCACTGTCTCTTCGACCGCTTGCAGCCATTGGGGCACCTCTAGTTCCTCTTGTGCCTGAAAAGCAGGCGTTTCTGCTACAAGACTCTTGTCCGGGTTGGCATTCAACCAGCTTGCGACTTTTTCCTGTAAGGCAGCGACTTTTTGTTGTCGTTGTTCCTCGGAAGAAGCGGCTACTGTATAAACGACGCCACACTGATCATCAGTTTTGCTGACCAGTATTTCTGGCAACGCAAAGAGACCGGCACCTAGCTCAGCCCAATCCTGACTGACTTCTGCCTGTTCATCAAAAGCAAAACCACCAACCAACTGCGCCTGCAAAGGTGCCTCTGGTTGATAATGGGCTTGCTTTAAGAGAGAGCGGACTTCTGAAAAGTCTGCAAGTTTGGGTTGCGAAAAAGTGGCTAACCAACCCAACCCTACCAGACTAGTCGTTTCATCAGGGGTACGCCAGAAATAGCGTTCCCCTTGATATTCTTGTGCCGCTGCATAAAGAGCCAGTAAGTCACACCTTTTTAAAGGCTGATACTCACTCAAATAGGTTTTCCCGGCAGCGATCGCTGCTTCATAATTACTTGATGATTTGCTGTTCAATGTAGTTCACTCTTTCTTCACTCAGCAATAGCCGTTTTAAAAGTTTGCCGCTTGCTGTGCGCGGCATTTCTCGCACGTGATAAAAACGGCGCGGAAATTTATAATGGGCGATCTGCCCTTCTAATGTATCCAACAACGCTTGGAGTCGGACGGACTCATTTAACGTTAAATAAGCCGCGACAGATTGTCCCCACTCCTCGTCTGGTTCCCCCACCACAGCTGCCTCTTTGACCGCTGGATGCTGCAACAAGGCTTGCTCCACTTCTGCGGGATAGATGTTTTCTCCACCAGATATGATCAGTTCGCTTGCACGACTGACTACATACAAAAAGCCCTCTTGATCAAGATACCCTAGATCTCCTGTGGCAAACCAGCCCTCTTGATCCCACTGCTGTGGACTGCGATCGTTTAAGTAACGGGTCGTGATCGCCGGTCCTTGCAGTTGGATCTCTCCGATCGACTGGGTACTTTCAGCAGTCTGATGATCTGCCATTTTCGCATCAACCGCAATTCGTAAATGGACACCTTGCAGGGGAACCCCTGAGGAGCCGATTTTTTCTGAAGCTTTTTCTGGCGGCAATGCCACCACTTGTGAACAGGTTTCTGTCATCCCATAGGATTGGATCACAGAAAGCTGTTTTTGCTGGCATTTTTCCAATACACTTTTGGCAATCGGACCGCCGCCTAGCAGTACATAACGCAACGAATCAAAGCCTTGTTGGGGCACCAACGGCAGCAAATCTGTCAACATTTTCGCCACCAAAGAAACGATCGTCCCTTTTCCTGCCTCAAGATCTTTCGCCATTTCTCCAGCATCAAAGCGCTCATACAAACGAACACTCATTCCAAGTCGCAAGGAACGCAAGAGAATTGATAATCCACTGATATGATACAGCGGAACTGCACAAAGCCAACAATCCTCACTAGTGATCGTTAAATTCTTTTGAGTTGCTTCGGCACTTGCTAGATGATTCCTAAAGGTTTGCGGCACACCCTTGGGATTGCCCGTCGTACCGGATGTATACATAATCGAAGCTACTTGTTCTGCTTGATAGATTGCTTTATTAGGAACAAACGAAGGATCAAAAGAACTGGCAAGAGCCTTCGCCTGTTCCATCGCTTGTCCAAAGGTCAGGCTGCGAACACCCGGGACCGCTGCCTGATCCGCCGTGATCACCCAGTCGCAGTGGGCATCTTGCAATTGGAAGGTGATTTCAGCGGCTGTCAATCGCGTATTCAACAGCTGGACTTCGATCCCCAACTCCCACAATGCAAGGATCGTAAAGACCATTTCAGGGGAGTTATTGCTAAAAAGGGCTACCCGGTTTGGCAGAACAACGAATTGGGCTTGATAATAAGCAGCATAAGCATAAACCTCTTTTTGCAAGGCAGCAAACGACCAGCTTTTTTCATGCCAATAAAAAGCTGGTCGTTCTGGATGAAGTTGTGCTTGCCTTTGCAGCCAACTCCCAGTCATTATGGGAATTTAGGGAATTGGTCGAAGTCTGGTTGACGTTTTTCTTTAAACGCGTCACGACCTTCTTTGGCTTCATCCATCGTGTAATACAATAAGGTCGCATCGCCGGCCAATTGCTGAATGCCAGCTAATCCGTCCGTATCGGCATTCATTGATGCTTTGATCATACGTAACGCCAACGGGCTCTTTTGCAGCATCGTTTCGGCCCATTCCATCGTTTCATCTTCTACTCGATCAAGAGGAACGACTGTATTGATCCAGTTCATCGCCAATGCTTCTTCGGCAGTATATTGTTTTGTCATGAACCAAACTTCCTTGGCTTTTTTATGTCCGATCGTCCGTGCAAGATAGCCCGAACCATAGCCACCATCAAAACTACCGACATTTGGTCCTGTTTGACCAAATTTAGCATTGTCAGCGGCAATCGTTAAATCACAAACTAATTGTAAAACATTCCCGCCGCCGATCGACCAGCCTTTGACCATGGCGATCACCGGTTTTGGCAACGTGCGGATCAAGCGTTGCAGATCCAATACGTTTAAGCGAGGAACCTGATCTTCCCCAACATAGCCACCGTGACCACGGACTTTTTGGTCTCCGCCTGAACAAAAGGCTTTGTCGCCGGCGCCTGTCAAAATAATCACGCCGATGCCTGGTTCATCGCGACTGATTGAAAACGCATCAATCATTTCAAACACCGTTTTTGGTGTAAACGCATTGTGGACTTCTGGGCGGTTGATCGTGATTTTCGCCACTTTTCCATGTTGTTCAAATAAAATTTCATCGTACTCTTTTAAGGTTTTCCATTCTCTCATTACTTGTTCCTCCTCAATTCACATAGCTCTATTATACACATATCTAGTCGCTTTTCGTTAGAAATTGCTTTGTTTAAGGGAATTTCTTAAGACTTCTCCACCTGTTGCTGTCTTTCTTAGAACTTCGGCTATTTCTACCAAAACTCGTGCTATAATCATGGTAACTTTCTTAGAAAAAGGAGCAAAAAATGAACTTACTAGAAGCTTTAGAAATCGAAGTAGAAGCAGCAACAGCCGATTTTGTTCGTTTACGGATGCCAATCAAAGAACAGCACAAACAGCCTTTTGGTCTCGTTCACGGTGGCATTAACGGCGTTTTGATCGAGACTGCCTGCAGCATCGGCGCCAATCAAGCTTTGGCTCAAGAAGAAGCCTTCGCCGCCGGCGTTGACCTACAAGTCAACCATCTAGCCGCCGCTCAAGAAGGAACCCTGATCGTAGAAGCTAGTCCTGATCGTATCGGCGCTCGTATCCAAACTTGGCAAGCCACTATTTGGTTAGCTAGCGGGTTAAAAACAGCCGTTGGTCGCTGTACCTTGACGACAGTGCGCAAATAATTCTTTTCGCTCCTGTGTTGTAAACACGGGAGCATTTTTGGCCTGCTTTGAAGAAAGATGCCATCAGTTAACCCCTTATCAAAGATATTCTTTCATTATAAAGATATTGAGAATATGAGCGTAGTTTTTTCAAAAGGTACGTTGTTTTTTTACAGAATAGGGGTCTTTCGTTATAATGTAGCTAAGAAAGCGAGGCTTATTATGAAAAATAACCGATTGATCCACTTTTTAGGCGGCAAAACAAGCTATTATGTCTTAGGACTGATTATCTTGTCGGCAGTTGCTGTCTTTTTGCTAAATCAGATTTCTTTTTTATTTACACCCTTTTCAGCCATACTTACAGCTATTATCCCACCCTTTTTATTTGGGCTGATCCTTTACTATCTGTTTAACCCGGTAGTCGATAAATTGGAATCGAAAAAAATTCCCCGCAGTGTTTCGATTGCTGGGATCTATCTTTTGATTCTTTTATTGATCGTCTTTGCTGGTTTCCAGCTTTACCCGATTTTGGAGCAGCAAACCACCGATCTGATCAACAGCTTACCGAGTTTGGTCAGTGACTTTGAGAAAAACGCGACCGCCTTTTTAGAAAATACCCCGTTTCAAGATGAGATGGCACAAATTACAGACACATTGCAAAATATTACCAACAACATCATGAGTTTTATTGGAGACTATTGGGAAACTGGTGCTGCTGGGCTCAGCAGTTTGTTTTCAACGATTTCGACCTTGTTCATCGCTTTGTTTACGGGACCGATCATTGCCTTTTTCTTATTGCGCAACCCCAACAAGTTTTATTTTTCAGTTCTCTCGTTAGTGCCACCACGTTTTCGCAAAGACTTTAATGAAATCGTCAAGATCTCTGACATACAAGTCGGTGCCTTTTTGAAAGGACAAATCATTTCTTCCTTGATTTTAGGGGCGATCTATTGGGTCGTTTTCCTATTGATTGGCTTAGAGTATGCCAGTATTCTGGCGATCGCCGCTGGTCTGCTTTGCATCATCCCCTATATTGGTCCTTTTATCGTCTTTTTCCCGGGACTTTTCATTGCCGCACAAGACTCCACCGGGATGTTGGTTAAATTTTTGATTGCTTGGTTTGCTGTACAGTTGCTTCATGGGGATTTAGTCGTGCCCCGTGTGATGGGTGACCGATTGAAAATTCATCCTATTACGATTCTGGTTGTTTTATTAGTGATGGGTGATTTGATGGGGATCGTTGGGGTGATTTTCGGGATTCCAATTTATTGTCTGCTAAAAGTTCTTGTCGTTTACGTGTTCCGCAAATTCAAGCAGCGCTATAACCGCTATTACGGTCAAGAAGGCAAATACTTCCACAGTGCCTTCACTAGCAAAGATTACCTAGGTGACGAAGACAAAGACACCAAGAAAAAAGCTTAAAAAAACTGTCGCGAATCGTTGGTTCGCGGCAGTTTTTTGGTCTATTTTATTTCATCTCATGTTCCAAAAAGAAATGATAGAGTGCCCCTAATAAGTTTGCATCGTTTTGAAATTTGCACGCTTGGATCTCCGGCTTCGTCAAAGTCTGCTGCAAAATCGGTAAACTAGCTAGCAGTTGCTGATACTGACGGTCGATTTCTTCCACTACGATCGCTTGGGCACTGATGCCACCGCCAATCACGAAGCGCTCTAAGTCGATCACGGCTTGAACATTGAGCATGACACACGCGATTTCTCGGCAATACGCTGTAAACAGCGCCCAGACCTGTGGCTCTTTCTGATTGATGGCGTCAAAAACTGCTTCACCATCCGCAAGATCAGCTAAGCCTAGCAGTTGGGCGCTGCGGCGAATCATGGCGACCGCTGAACCGCTAAAACCTGCCAATTGCTGCAGGGTCAATCCCTGATTATTTGGTTGCTCAGCGTTTTCTGGAGCATCGCTTCTCTTAGTGGCATTTAGTAGAAAACTTAATTCCCCGGCTTGAAAATGTGCACCTTGGATCAGTTTTCCCTCAACGATTACGCCACCGCCCAAACCAGTACCTAATGTTATGGCAGCTCCGTTTTGAATCCCTTTAAGGTTTCCTAGCCACCATTCAGCTAATGCGGCTGCTTTGCCATCGTTGGTCAAAGCCAGCGGCACTTGGTACTTTGCCAGCAGCTGTTTTAAGGAGACCCCATCTAAAAAAGGCAATGCCCCGCCAAACGAGATTGTCCCTGTCTCTGGGTTGACTTTTCCCGGGGTACTAACCGCAATGCCCCGAATGCTTCCATGAACGTCCTCAACGATCGTTTCAATCCCCGTCAAAAATTCCGCAAGACTTTTCGGCGTATCCATCCGTCCTCGTGTCAGAATATTCCCCGAGCGATCAATGACAGCCGATTTGATTTTCGTGCCGCCGATGTCGATGCTTAAATAGTTTTTATTCACTGAATCCCACCTTCTGATTCTACTGCCCATCGCAGGACGGTTTTGGCTTTATCTGGTGAGTCTTTTCGCGGATCAGACAAATAGATTTCTCGATGCTGGAACGTGTCCATCGTTGGACGGATCACTAACTGTTCTTGTTTTAACAGCTCCTTCATTTGCGCAAATGTTTCCGCTTCAGTATCAAAAGAGCCTGTATGCATTGCTTGCAGACACAGTCCTTCTTCATAACGTTCAAAGATGAGCTTCTCTAGATTTGGATTGTCTTTCTTCTCTTTGACTGCCAAGAGCTGTTCTTGAAACAGTGTTTCCGTGACTGGCTCTGGTTGGCGAATCATGATTTTATAGATCAATTCTTCTTTGTTGATGGCACCCTCTGGCTTTGTCAGAGAGGTCCACACACCTTCTAAAGGAAAGACCGTGTATTCAAAGGGTTCATTGCCAAAAGCTCCTTTTTTTAACCCCATCCTGAGTGAATAAGAAATCGTATATAAAGCGGCGATTTCTTCGCTGAATTCAGGACGATTCGGATCGCCGCTGCCGCTCAAACTGATAAATTGATACGTTGGCACCTCGATCACTGTTGGTTTTTTGGGAAGATAAAGCTCTTTTTCTAGTTTGCGCCATTCATACTTCATAAAAGACCCTCCTCGATTTGCTTTTCTTTATTTTACCATGAAAAAGAAGGGACATCGCAAAAACAGTTATCCCCTCAACTGCAAAGGGACGATTGTTTTTTCTATAGAGATAATGTAGCTACTTGCTGTTTCCCCAACTGCTCGTCTTATGCGGCTTCTTGTTCTTCTTTCAGCAATTTTGTGTCATAAAACTTCGCAAATGGAAAATAGATCAAGAAAGAAACAACTGCACAAACAATGGCAACGACGCCTGCACGCCAGTCTCCACCGGTGCCAATAAAACCACCAAGTCCAACGGGTGTTGGGAAAGGAATATTGGCGATCATGGGACGAATCAATTCCATCCTTGTGGCAAAATACGCGATCGTGGCGGATGCCATCGGTGCTAACAAGAAAGGAATTGCTAAATAAGGATTATAGATGATCGGCACCCCGAAAATAATCGGTTCATTGATATTGAAAATCGACGGGACGATGGCAGCTCTCCCTAATACTTTCATCTGTTTCGATTTAGCAATGTAGATCATAAATAAGGTAAAACCAAGGGTTGCTCCCGAACCACCTAATGTCACGTACCCGTTGGTAAATTGGCCTGCTAATGGGAAACTCGCCCCTTCAACATTGGCAGCTAAATTAGCTAACATGATCGGGGTGATCAGTGGACTAATGATATTGAATCCATGAATCCCTACCAACCACAAGGCATGCGCGAGGAAGTAAATCACCATGATTCCCAACCAACTATCCGTAAGGTGGGTAACAAACCCAAACGGAATTGCCACTAGTTGAAAAATATCCGTCCCAAAAACAACTAAAACACCATTGATGGTCAGAACCACAACTGCCACTACAAAGGCTGGTATCAGTGCTGTAAAACTACGAGCCACACCTTCAGGCACTTCTTCGGGCATTTTGATGACCCAGTTGTTTTTTACACAGAGACGATACAGCTGAACGGCAACGACCGCCATCACGATACCGGTGAAAATACCAACAGTTCCTAGACGTGCGACTCCATCGGCACCAATCAACCAGCCATTGATCAGCCCTTCTTCCACATCATTCATCCGTGTCATTTTTCCGCCGTCAAAAACAAGCTGAGGAATCGACATCAATGTAGCAAAAACACCTAACAACGCCCCATTGATCGGCGTCAGGTCGAGATTCTCCTCGACTTGAATGATCTTGGAATACTCATAGCCCAGAACGATACAAAAATATAATGCCAATAACCCCATGGTCGTACTATTTGCTAACATATACAAATCACTGAAATTCAAAAAAGTCACTTCAAAAAAGTCAGCTAAAAACGGAAACGTGATCGGTAAAATGTTGAATACTAAAAACATTGAGCCTACGATCGTAAAAGGAATCGACGCCATCCCTGCCGCCATGATGCTACGAACGATTTTGTATTGGGAAATCTTTCCCATCGGACCCATTACTGCTTTTTCCAAAAGTTGAAATAGTTTATTGTTCGATTCTGTCAATTCAATCACCCTTTCTTTCTATCTCTTCAAATTCACGTATCCATTGCCATTGTCGATCTTTATTACGAAAAATTTTCTTCAGTTTTCTGATACCACTCCAAGCAAAGACGCCACTTATCCAGAGAACTATGCGAACATACTCCGTACTTTGCGAGGTGAAATAGGGGAAAATAACTTCTGTCACTCCAAAAAAAGTCAATAAAAAAAGAATGGCCATTGTCCCCATTTGAAGGCGTAAATACCAAGTAGTAAAAAAGAGTTGCTTGCGGACGATGGTTGCGTGGTGTCCATATAAGCGGATAAACTCACTGATCGCTCCCATTGAAAAAAGCAACAGGCTCAGTGGAACCACACGCAGCCATTGCCCTGCCAAAGAAGCAGCTAACAGCCAATATAGGTTAAAAAAGAAAGAGAATGCGACTAAGTACCGCAAAAACAACAGACGTTGAAAATAGAGATTTTTCTTCGTCAGTTTTTGCGATGCATCTCTTTGCGCGACTTTTGCTTGCTTACTCGCCATCTGCACTCCTGCATTGGATCGCTTCTTCAAGGCGATTCATCTTTTGATAAATCCTTAGCATTTCTAGTGCAACCTCTCTGAGGGTCATGGTTGTCATCAAATGATCTTGTGCATGGATCAACAAGATATCGCAGGTAAATGAGGTCCCTGAAGCATATTCTTGCAGCATTTTTGACTGGATGCGGTGGGCTTTGACTAATGAATCATTGGCTGTGTCCAACAACTCTTGCGCTTCTTGACAACTACTGATTCGCATCTGTTCAAAGGCTTGATGAATCATCGTGCGGGCATCACCGCTTGCTAAAATAAGTTCAAAGGATATTTCTTGTATTTTTTCACTATCCATAGCCTGCCTCCATTTATTTCGTACTTTTTTCTAATGCAATGCTTTCTTTGACTAACTGTGCTAATTTCTCGATTCCGATTGGGATCGGAATATACGCTTGCGGGGGAATATTCACGATTGGTTTGCCGTATTTATCGGCGCTTTTCTTTAAATTGGCAAAATGCATTTTCGTTTGCGGGCTAACTAGATATAAATCGTAGTCATCCTTGGCGATCGTAGCGATCCCCTCTGAAGCAGAGATGGCATCGATCCTCACTGACCAACCTTCTGTGGTTAAAAAGCTTGTTCCTTTTTTGGCGATCAACGATGAAGACATGCCTGCTGCACAAATTATCAATACTTTTTTCATTTCCCTTCCTCCTTCTATGAAACGCTTCCATTTTGTTGTATCTGTTCCTTTTTTCTCCCCTCCTTCGTGCTATAAAAAATCCTTGAGAACGATTCACTATCTGCTGATTCTTACAGGTAGTAATCCTTCTTCACATAAATAGTATTACATATCGAGTACTTTGTAAATGCAATAAAACTCTATTAGTGATATAAAACATTAATTTCTTTCTGCTTCTATCGTGTCATAGTAGAATAATTTTGTGGAGGGGATTTCATGTTTAAAGATCGTTTAAGACAGTTGCGGAAAACGCGATCTGGTTTAACACAAGCAAAAATGGCAAAATATTTAGGAATCGCCAAAACAACCTATGCTTCGTATGAGCAAGGCAATCGGATGCCCGATATTGAGATCCAAAAAGAACTTGCTGATTACTTCAATGTCAGTCTCGATTATTTACATGGACGTCCGAATGATTTGGAAGCCCTCTCTATGAAACAGATTCGTGTGGCTTCAAGAATCAATGAGGACTTTACTGAATATCAACTATCTGAAATCATTACCTTTATCGAATTTATAAAAAACCGTCCAGAGTAAACGCGATACTATTCTGCCTTTTTTCTCTGGCTAACTTGTGGTGCTGCTTCATTACCTAAAGAAAAAACTGCTGTCAATGTCTCACAAGGAAACATTGACAGCAGTTGAAGGGCCTCGGCTCTTTTTTTATTGTCTTACAGTATCATTAGCAGCAAAGCGTTTTGAAAAATGTTGTTCTAATCGCTTTTGCCCGGCTTCAATCAAAATGCACAACAGCCAATAGATGATGGCAACTAGCACGTACATGGACATGTAATCAAAAGTTCGTCCGCCAACGATCTTAGCTTTTTGAAAAATATCAGGAATCGTGATCATTGCTGCCAAGGAGGTCCCTTTCAACAAATCCATTGCCACATTACTCAAAGCCGGTACAGAAATACGAAAGGCTTGCGGCAAAATAATCAGACGCATCGTTTTCGTAAAGGATAACCCTAACGCATAGGCAGCATCAAATTGCCCACGATCCACACCAGCAATTGATCCTCGGTAGATTTCCCCGATAAATGCGCTGCTGGTCAATGTAAAACAGATGATCGCAGCACTAAGCGCCGACAATTGATAAGGCAAGCCAAAATACAGTAGGAACAACAAGACCAACGCTGGGACGCCTCTTAGAAATGAGAGATAGCCCCGCACGAACCCTCTAATGATGGGGTTTTCCAGCATCCCTAAGAAGGTGAGCATGATCCCTAAGAGGTTGCCACCTAGAAAAGAAACGACAGCAATGCCGACCGTATAGGACAAGCCCGACAGCAAATAGGGCAATGAGTCCCACATCAACGGCAAATCAAGGGTTGGAATATACATTAGTCTGTTTCAACCGTTTGGATCGCTTGATCAGATTTTACTGAAATATCGGTTTGAAAATACGTTTCTGCAAGTTCTTTTAAACGGCCGTCTTCTTTCATTTCTGCTAAAACAGCATCCACTTTTTCCTGCAATGCTTTATGATCCTTCACAAATAAGAAGCCCGTTTCATTCGGATTAAAGTAGACATCTTCTAAAATTTTTACAGGGATATCTGGCAAAGCAGCAACCGCCATTTTTTGCAAATAGTAATCATTCAAGATCACATCCGTTCGACCATTCGCAACATCTGTCAAATACTGATCATTCGTTGCGTTGTCGTAAGTCACTAATTCTGCCCCATAAGATTCGGCTAAGCGCATGTAGCTGGTATTCGGTTCACCAGCAGCTTTTTTGCCATCCAAATCTTCTAAAGAAGCAATCCCTGAGTCATCACTTTTACGCACGATCATACTATCGAACGAGTATTTGATAGGCGTTGAGAGACTGAATTTTTCCGCCCGTTCATCCGTCAAACCAAAATCGTTGGCAGCAAAATCGGCTTCTCCACGTGTTAAAGAAGAAACTTGTCCATCGACATTGTACTCTTTAAATGTGATCTCTACGCCTAATCGTTTGGCGACTTCTTTTGCCACATCGACATCATAGCCCACTAATTCATTTTCATCGTTATAGTAAGACGATGGATACAAGGTTCCCGAAGTAGCAACAACCAATGTTTTGGCTTCTTCCACCTTGCTTAGACTTGAGTCTTCTTCCGTTGGTTTGCTGCAGGCACTTAACAGGACCCCCGTAAATAAACCTAAAAAGCCAACCATTGCAACGATTTTCCCTTTTCTAACTTGTTTCATAATATCCTCCTCTTAGTTTCCTTGTTTTGGCAACAGAAATCGTTGCTGTGTTTCAAATAAATAGCCGACTTGGAAAAGCAGATCTTCTCTGCCTTTAGACGCCATAAATTGGATCCCTAGCGGCAACCCTTCCTCGCTAAGAGCAGTTGGCAAGCTGATGGCTGGCTGCCCCGTTAAATTGGCTAATTGAGTGTAAGGTGTCAGAGTATAGCTCTTGGCAAACATTTCTTCGATCAACTCACCCGCAGCACTTTTTCCAAGCGATTCGATCTCATGCAGTCTTTGGCGAATGCTATCGCTTTGTAAGTCTTCCTCGATCAAAGGGGCTGGAAAAGCCGTCGTCGGTGTTAAAAAGAGATCATAGGTCGAAAAGACTTCTTCCATTTTTTCTGCCAGCTGATCCCACCACTGCAAGGCAAGAACGTAATCGGCGGCCGGCAGTTTTTTGCCATATTGGTAAAGTGCCCAGGTCATCAATTCCATCTCTTCCCGTCTGACCGGTTCTTGACGAGCAGCATCGATCTCAGCAAACATCGCAGCTGTTTCGCCACCATTCATGGCGTAATAAGTGGTCATCATTTGCTGACCATCCACTGGATAGCCCACTTCAATGACTTCGTGCCCCTGCTTTTCTAAAAATGCGGCTGCACTTCGGACTGCTTGGATGGCAGTTTCAGACACTTGTCCACCGGTCGGCGATGCGGTAGTAAAAGCAACCTTCAACCGCGGTTTTTGACTCGCTTGCTGATGATGCCATTCTACTTGCGGTGCCTGATAAGGGGCTGCCGGCTGTGACGTCCGCAACGCATAAAACAACTGTTCCGTATCACGCATAGAAAGCGTCAACGCAAAGTTGATGGAAGCGCCTTGCCAACTGCGCCATTCACTAGGACCCACTGGCATCGTGCCACGGGTTGGCTTCAAACCGATCAATCCGCTAAAGGAAGCTGGAATGCGGATCGATCCGCCGCCATCACTGGCACCTGCAATCGGAAACATCCCCGAAGCCACTGCCGCTGCCGCACCACCACTGGAACCACCAGCTGAATAGGCAGGATTCCACGGATTACGTGTAGGCCCATACAATGTTGGATCAGTGATATTTTTGAATCCAAATTCTGGTGCATTGGTTTGCCCTAACGGCACAAAGCCCGCCTCTTCTAAACGAGAGACAAAATGAGCCGTGCGGCTGGCTCGTGCTTTTGCAAACAGTTTGGCTCCTGACGTTGCTGGCCACCCTGCTTTGGTTTGGCCGAGTATTTTTAACGGCATGGGTTGTCCACCAAAAACCGTTTTTTGAAGATGCTGCTCGTAATGCTGGATCGCTGCTTGCGGATCAAATGTTACAAGCGCATTCAAAAGCGAATTTTGTTGATTGACTTTTTCTTCGATCATCGCCACCCGCTCGGCAAAGCTGATTTGTCCTTGCCGCAATTGTTCCGCCCAATAGGTCGCATCTTGCATGCTTGTCCCTCCTTTTTCTCAATAACCTCAAACAATTATCTAAACTGTAACACATGAAAAATTCTTCTTTATATAGACTACAATATACCAAACACTAGGAAATCTTTCAACAAAAATAGAACAGTTTTTAAACCTGTATCACATCGTTATCAAACGTTCCAATCTTTTTACTACTGGCTGTCCACCAACGCTTTCTCTTAGCTGCCCGAATCATTACCTAACAAAAACGGCACATCGCCAAACGATGTGCCGTTTTGATTTACTTGTATTTTTCTTCCAGCTTGCTCATCCAAAGACCTAACCAAGCCCCCAAGACAAACAAGATAATTCCGATGACGGCTGTTACCCAAGTAAAGCCGCTATAGTTTGCCACCGGAGGAATCACGATCAATATCGTTGAGACAATAACGATCCCTAAAATGAAGTGATAGACTTTTGAATGATAATGGCTCAATAGCCACTCCATCAATTTCGAAAACAGCAGCATCACTGCCAAGCCGCCAATGGCGATCGGTAGAAAGACCCCCATGATGTCAAAGCTCTTAAAGCCTTTCAACATCGGATCATAAAGGCCCAAAACGAGCAAAAGGTTTGAAGGACTCAAGCCGGGAACCAAAACACCTAACGCGATCAGACCGCCGGCGATCACAAAACCAATGAAATTGGCAGGGATCGTTCCTAAGATATCGCCCATAAAATAGAGGAACAAGAAGCCGATGACCATACTGCCGAAGAACCAAAGCAGGTCGCCGGTTGTCCGTTTGCTTTTCAAGGTCGATTCTTTAGCAAGTGCTGGTAACGTCCCAATAATTGCCCCCGCAAAGCCCCACAAAACGATGATTTGATAGTTTTGCAGCAGCCACTCTAATGGCTTTGATAAAAGCCCGATCCCTACGATTCCCCCGATCCCTACTGGCAGGAAAAAGAGGAGATTCTCTTTAAAATTCTTCGTCAGATGTGCCATAAAGCGCAGCATCCGCTCATAAATGCCTAAGATGGCTGCCAATACGCCACCTGAAACACCAGGCAAGATAAAGCCCAAGGCAATCACCACGCCTTTAAGAAAACGTGACAAAATACTTTCGTTTCTCTGTTTTTCCATTTACAATTGCTCTCCTTAGCGATGGTTTTCACCAATCGTTCTTTTTTCATCAATCCCTTTAACTATACTTGATTGCCAAAAAAATGGAAAGTAATTTCTAATTCCTCATACAAAGGCAGATTTCAAAGTTCTTTCAGCATCAAGAAATCCGTCTGCTCATCATCCCCCATAAAAAAGGAATGACTGCCAACTCTTACAAAGCCCATCGTATGATAAAAAGCCAACGCATTGTCGTTAAATTCCCAAACACCTAACCAGATCGACTTTTTCTGCAGCGCTTTGGCGGTCTCTTGAGCAAACAGCAGCAGTGTTTTGCCATAGCCTCTGCGCTTATGTTCTTTTTTGATATAGATTCGTTCAATTTCCAACCCCTCTGGGGCAATCGCTTCCGTTTGCGCCTCACCCCAGTTAAGTTTGATATATCCTACGGTTTGATCATTTTCTTGTAAAAAATAAAACGCCGATTGCGGATTTTCTAACTCTCGGGTCAGTTTCGGCAGATTGTAGGCTTCTTCTAGATAGATACGAGTATTTTCCTCCGTATTGAAAGGAGCAAATGTATCGTAATAGGTGGATACGCTGATTTCTCCCAATTCTTCTAAATCTGCCAAAGTACATCGTTTGATAGCCATCAAAACGCCTCCTTTTTTATCAAGCTATTCTATCACATCTCCATTATCCCTTGCAAAAGCAAAAAGGGCGGACAGCTTTCCCCACTGTCCGTCCTTTCATAGACTTACTCTTTTATAACCAAGAGCCAGAAAACTGATGGATCACCATCGTACTCGGATCTTCCTCGACCTCACCCGTGATATAGCTTTTTGGTGAAAACGTCATTTGCGGGAAGATCTCTACGCCCTTAACGGTTTGTCGTTGATTATTCAATTCTAATCCGTGGTTTTGCAGCAGTTCCGTCACTCGGATCACATTGGTGACGACATCTTCCGTTTTTTCTGCCCGGACAAATTTTCGGTCATCGTAATCGTGGTACCATTCTTCCATAAAGGGATGGTGCGGCACCGCTCCAATGATCCCAGTAGAAATCTTGGTTTCGATCTCAAAGCCCATAAATGCCTCCAGTGTCAAGAGCTCATCTAAAGGTTTGACCACCTCGATATCAGTATCCATATAAATACCGCCTTCTGTCACTAACGCATACAAACGAACCACATCTGACACAAATGCCCATTCTTCTTGGTCATAGGCCTCTTTTAGATAAGGACCGAATTTTGAAAGGTCGATCGTTGATTCATCCCAACGTTTGATCTCATAATCCGGACAATATTTTTTCCAGGTATCCATGTATTTCTTTTCTTGTTCACCTAATGGATTGCCGCCAAACCAGCAATAATGAATAATTTTTGGAATCATCAATCTCTCTCCTTTAGTTTATTGGTCTCTTTTAAGTGTAGCGGATTTTGCAATTGTTTCAAAATCATATACACTTTTTACGGCAAAAAGAACTGTTGGCTCTGCTCTTCAGGATCAGAAAGGATCATTGAAAAAAGCACCTGAGTCAACGACTCGAGTGCTTTTTGAGGGATTGCTTATAAATAATGATTGTCCCGTAAGACGGCTTTTTTGATATCTGCCACCGTTTGCGTCCCCGCAAGCTGCATGACCATCTCCAATTCTTTTTTGAAGAAATCAAAGACTTGTTGAACACCGGTGGCACCACCTAGAGCCAACCCATAAATCACTGGTCGACCGATTGCCACCAGATCTGCTCCGCAAGCAATCGCTTTAAAGACATGTTGTCCTCGCCGTACCCCGCTATCAAAGACGATCGGCGCCCGACCTGCTACTGCTTCAGCCACGATCTGCAAGGAATCAAAGGAAGCTGGACCACCATCCAATTGGCGTCCCCCGTGATTTGAGACCCAAATCCCTTGTGCACCTGCCCCTAATGCTCGTTCCACATCTTCTTCTGATTGCACCCCTTTGACATAAACCGGCAAATCAGATTCTTTGGCGATAAAAGCGACATCCTGAGGACTTAATTTTTGTTTTGAGGAGCCGTAAACGGCATCCATCGTTTGTCCGATCCCTGATTGATAAGCCTGAACGATCGGCATTGCCAACGGAAAGGTGAAGCCATTGCGGCGATCCGTTTCTCGATTGCCCCCCACGGTTGCATCTGCGGTCAAAACGATCGCTTTGGCGCCATTGCGTTTTGCCATCGCCAAGATGTCTTTGTTAATACCATCGTCTTTACTCATATAAAACTGGAACCACTGCGGCGCTTCTTGACCTCCAGCCGCTCGGATTTCTTCCAACGTACAAGAGGCATACGAACTCGCCGTATAGATCGTGCCAAAACGTGACACACCTTTGGCTGACGCTTGCTCTGCCGCAACATTTGCTAAGCCGTGGGCAGCCACAGGCGCCATAATGATTGGCGCTGACAACGTGTCACCGCCAAAGGACAACGTTGTGTCCGGTAATTCAATGTCCTTTAAGACATGAGGAATGATCAATTTGTGATTGAAGGCGCGTTCATTTTCTTGATAGGTAAAAATATCCCCCGCACCACTGCTGATATAGCCATACCCACCTTTAGGAATCACTTCCTCTGCGGCGATCTCCAAATCGCGCATATTGATAAAATCAATTGCTCCTTCTGCTGTACTTGCTTGATAGATTTTTTCCATGCCTTTCCCTACTCTCCGATAAGATAACGTTTACATTTTTATCCTACGCCTGATTGTAGGATCACGCAACTCATTCGCTCACTCCTGTCAAATAGGCTTACTTTACTTTTCCACTCAAGACAGCCCTCCATTTGAACTAGCTGAATTATTGTTTTGTTCGTTTAAGATATTCTGCCAATAACAACGGCTGAATCGTTGGATATGTCCAACTGACAGGCGGCTTTGCCCTTACATAGATTGCTTCGATCTCTGAGGTCAACTCATCCTCCAAGTCCGTGATCTGGGCTTCGAACACCAAGCCGTAATCGGTCTCCCCGTCTTTTTCTACCCCATAGATAAATAACGGCTCTAGAGTAAAGTGCTTGGCTCCTGGTTCTTCCTTTAGTTCACGGGCGGCACACGCTGTGATGCTTTCTCCTGATTCTCGCTTACCTCCGGGTATTTCTAATGTGTCTCGTTCTTTGTGTTTGACATAGACGAGCTTTTCTTGATACTTGCTGATGATCACCGCAAAAACTAGCTGCTCTTCTGCGATCTTTTCAAGCTCAAAAATCGTTACGTGATTCATTTTACTCATTCCTTTCAAAAAAGCAGGCTTGCTTCTATAATAAACAGTCGTTAAAAATCAAAAAAAGTGCTGATCCCTTATGGAAAGGATCAGCACTTGCAGCTTGTTATTCTTCTTCTTCCGCCATGAATGTGTTGAAGACTTCTTCAATCATATCCCATTCTGCTTCTGTTTCGATCTGTTCTAATTCACCTTCAGAACCGTCTTCGTTTTCAATATAAGCGTACGCTTGTAATTCAACGTCTTCTTCTTCCGGTACGCCTGCTGGATAAAGCAAGACGTAGTTGCGGCCGAATTCTTCCGTACCGTCAACCGTTAATAGAATTTCGTATAAGGTTTCATTTCCTTGGTCATCGATCAAAGTAATGTGTTCATGTCCTTCATGATCGTGATCGTGGTTATGATCGTGTGTATGTTCTGACATTTATTTTCCTCTTTTCTGTAAATTAAAACAGCTGTTTCCCAGCACCATCTAAATAATTCTGCAAAATCATGACTGCTGCTAATTTATCAATCACTTTTTTTCGTTTGGCACGCGATGTATTCGCCTGTTCTACCAGCATTCGTTCTGCTTGAACGGTCGTCAGACGTTCGTCTTGGTAAACGACCGGCAAACCGAATTGCTGTTCGATCGCTGCGCCGTAAGCCATAGAAGCTTCCGCTCTAGGTCCGATCGTATTATTCATATTTTTAGGTAGTCCTACCACAAAACGTGAGACTTCATATTCTTTCACCAATTCAGCAAGTCGATCATAACCGAAATTGCCTTCATCTTCATTGATGCGAATGATCTCGATCCCTTGTGCTGTCCAGCCCATTGGGTCACTGACCGCCACGCCGACTGTCCGCGAACCAACATCCAATCCCATGATTCTCATTATAGGTTGATCCCGTGATTGCCTAAATAATAACGGATCAGAACTTCCATGATCTCATCCCGTTCGTGACGACGAATCAAATTCCGGGCATCCCGATAACGAGGAATGTAAGCCGGGTCGCCAGAAAGGAGATAACCGACGATTTGATTGATCGGATTGTATCCTTTTTCCTCTAATGCTCGGTAGACGATAGCTAATGTTTCGCTGACTTCTTTTTTACGGCTATCATCAAAATCAAAGCGAACTGTTTCATCTGTAAAACCCATTTCACGACACCTCTCTTTTGTATAGATTTTAGCATATGTTCCTACTATATTGTACTAAACGTTTGATAAAACTACAAACATATGCTTAGATTTTCTTCATTATAACAAAGGTTTATGATGTTTCTATGAACTTTCTTAAAAAAAGCTAGAAAGCGCGATAGACATACTGGTTTTCTGGTGCTTCAATCGTCTTCTCTTGGTCTGCTACCACCATCGGCAAGTCTCGTTTGAAGGGTTGATAGTACTTCGATTGGATCGTCCCTTCCACGTGGAGCCACTGGTTATTTTCTGCAGTCGCTTGCTGCGGCAATTCCACCCGTAAACCGAAAACGCCTGAATCAGCCACACAATGGATAATGCCAAAACGAAACAAAAAGATTTCATTGGCATCATCTTGATCTGCATGGTACACAAATCCATCATAGGTGATTTTCTTACCAATGAATTCACTCGGGTACGTATAGATCAACTCCATGACTTCCAAGTAATTTTCTTCCGTTACCGCAATCGTCTCATCTTTGGCGTAACGTGCCAAGGCTGCATCCATCTGAGTGTCATAATCTTCTTTGTTAAAATAAAGACTTGTATCGGGTTTCAGATATTGGGTCGTCATTTCTGGATCCCCCACAGATTCTTCACTTAGGGGGAAATTAAACCCTTTTGCTTCAACGATCGTCGTATCCAAGCTAACGGTGGGAAAAAAGAGACCCACGATGATCGGTAAGGCTAATAGAAAATACGCAATCACTCGTTGGTATTTTTTCTCTAATCCATGCTGGTGCTCGTCGTCATGATGATGCTCGGGCTCTTGTTTGACCCAAAAGTACAGCTGGACCAAAGCCAACAATAAAGAAATGATCATAGATAAAATAGCGAGATAGCGATAATGAATGTTGATAAACTGATTGAGTTTGCCCGTCACTTGCAAATACATCATTAATTCAAAATAGCCTGATAAGATCAAAAAACGAATCATTCTTTACACCACCCATGCATAAATTGAAACGACGATTGCGACTAAACCAACCAGAGAAGCAATAAAACGCCCCGAAAAGTACCGCTTCATCATCAACAGGTTTTTAATATCTACCATTGGACCAAAAACCAGGAAACCGACGACTGGTCCAGTGCCGAATAAACTCAACAACGAAGAGCCGATAAAGGCATCTGCTTCGGAACATAGGGATAATGTCAGTGCCAACAGCAGCATGACGAAAACCGCTAACAGCTTCGTGGAGCCTAATGTCAGCATCAAGCCAGTTGGCAGATAGGTCTGCATCGCTGAGGCGATCAACGCACCAATGATCAAATAACGCCCAGTATCGAAAAACTCATCCAAACTATGCTGTAGCAAATGACGAATCTGCCGAAGAAGCGGATGACTGGTCTTTTCTGTTTGATGGTGGGCGTGATCATGCCCATGATGGTGTGGGTGAGCTACTTGCTCATTCCCGCCACTTAATTGATTGGCAAGCCGTGTTTTTAAGACCTCTTGTTTGTTAAAATACGCCAGCCAGATCCCCACGACCATTGCGACCAATAAGCTGCCCAGTACACGCAAAAAGGCGAACTTCGCGGAATTTCCAAAGGCAATGAATGTCGAAAAAATCACGATAGGATTGATGATCGGTGCAGTCAGCATAAAGGCAAACGCCGTATACACTGGCACTTCTTTTTTTACGAACTGATTAACGATCGGTACGATCCCACACTCGCAGGAAGGAAAAAAGACCCCCAGGCCACAACCAACAGTGATCGATGCCAATTTGTTTTTTGGTAAGAGTCTCGTGACTCTTTCTGGCGTCAAGAAGACTTGTAAAGCACCTGATATCAAGCAGCCCAATAGGACAAAGGGCAAGGCTTCAATGACGATAGATAAAAAAATAACACTCATTTGCAGGACAGAATTCGGTAATGCCTGAAACATAACTTTAACCTTCTTTATCAATAAATTCGAAACGCTGGAATTACTATACGTTTTTTCCTTTTTTTATACAACGTTTTTTTTAAAGCAGTCTGTTTTTTTAATCGTTGCTTTAGATTTTCCTTATCTTTAAATCCTTCTTGTTCACCTAAATGATCAGCAACTATCAGATATTTTGACTTTTCCTCAAGAACAGCGTACATTTTCCATGGAGGAATGACTTATGCAAAAAAATCAACCGATCCAAGAGAGGCTCGCCCAACATCCGTTGGCACTACTCTATCTCTCTCAACCAAATTGCAGTATTTGTGTTGCGGACAAACCACGCATCCAAACACTGGCACAAACCCAACAACTCCCACTATTTACCATCAACACGCTGACAGAGCCAGAAGCAGCCAGTTTATTTTCGGTCTTGACGGTTCCCGTCGTCCTCTTGTTCGCAAATGGGAAAGAAGTGCATCGCGAAGCCCGCATCATCGATTTCACACGTTTGACTCAACAAATCTTGCGGTATCAAGAAGCACTCACAAGCGTTGAAGAGCAAGATTCTTACGAATCACTTTTTGACCAGTTAGACGAGTAAGTTCAGTGAATGAAAGCAAAAAACAGCTGTCAGATCCTTGTATATACTACGATCTGGCAGCTGTTTTGCTGGTTCCTATTTATGTGATGCGATTATTCGCTTAGTGATGGTTCTTCTACTGGTTCTTCATGGGACAAGACGTTGCCTGAATGCAAGAAATAAATCAATGTTTGCAATTCATTGGTTAAGTCAACGTTTTGAATCAGCACGCCTTTTGGTGCAGTGATCCGTGCAGGTGTAAAGTTCAAGATTCCTTTAATGCCAGCTTTCACAAGCTCGTTCACTAAATCTTGTGAATGTTGTGCGGGAACCGTCAAAATAGCCACATCGATCTGCTGGATCTTCACTTGTTCCTTCATGTCATCCATTGGATAGACCGGCACACCATCTACGATTCGACCAACTAGATCTTCATTGACATCAAATGCAGCACTGATCCGAATGCTGTTGCTTTGGTGAAATTTGTATTTCAACAAGGCGCTCCCCAAGTTTCCGACACCGACTAAAGCTACATTCGTCATGTGGTCTTCGTTCAATGTCTTCGCAAAGAACTGCATCAAGCTTTCAACGTCATAGCCATAGCCGCGTTTTCCTAATTCACCAAAGTAGGAAAAGTCGCGGCGGATCGTCGCACTATCAACTTGAACAGCTTCACTTAGTTCGGTCGAAGAAACTTTTAATTTGCCAGCTTGGTGCAAAATACGCAAGTAACGATAATATAAAGGCAATCGCTTCGCTGTTGCCTTTGGAATTTGATGATCTTTCAAAGAATACTCCCCCATTGTGAAAAATTCACTTGTGATGAAGCTATCATAACAAATACATTGTTCAAAAATCAATTTGAATGCTCATAATTTGAAATATAAATTTTATAATGGTAAAATCAAACTTTTTCCCAATCGCCGTTTCCCCTAAAATATGATAGACTTGTAGTATTGTAACCTTGATACAGACAAGTTTCTTAAAGATAGGAATGACATACACATGATTTTATTACAAGCCAACCAAATCGCCCGTCTTTTCGGAGCCGAGGTTTTATTTGAAAATATCCAATTAGAGATTGCCAGCAATTCCCGAATCGCGCTTGTTGGGCGCAACGGTGCTGGTAAATCAACGCTGCTGAAAATTATTGCTGGACTCGAAAGTCCTGATAAAGGAACGATCGCTAAAAACAAGACCGCTACGATGGGCTACTTAGCTCAAGATACCGGACTTGCTAGTCAGGCCACCGTTTGGGAAGAAATGCTAGGAGCTTTTGCAACGGTTCGACAGATGGAGCAGCGCATGCGTACCTTAGAGATCGCCATCTCCGAAGCAGATCCTGCTGCTGACTCTGGCAATCTTCTGAAAGAATACGATCAATTGCAACATGAATTTGCAGAAAAAAACGGCTATGGCTATGAAAATGAAATTCGCTCCGTCTTGCACGGTTTTCAGTTTGATCCTTCTTTTTACACACAGCCGATCGATACCCTTTCCGGTGGTCAAAAAACCCGCTTGGCATTAGCAAAAATGCTGCTGCAAAAACCTGATATCTTGATCCTCGATGAGCCGACCAACCATTTAGACATCGAAACGTTATCTTGGTTGGAAAACTATCTACAAGGATATGCCGGTGCGTTGCTGATCGTTTCCCATGACCGTTACTTCTTAGACAAAGTTGTCAACGAAGTCTACGAAATGAGTCGGCAAAAAATGCGCCACTACAAAGGCAATTACAGCCGCTATTTGACCTTGAAAGCTGAACAGCTGCAAAGCGAATGGAAAGCCTTTGAAAAGCAGCAAGAAGAAATCAATAAACTGGAAGACTTTGTTGCCCGCAACCTTGTCCGTGCCTCTACCACCAAACGCGCGCAAAGTCGCCGTAAGCAATTAGAGAAAATGGACCGGTTGGATCGCCCGCAAGGAGATGAAAAATCCGCCCACTTCCTTTTTTCCATTGAAAAACCTTCAGGAAATGTTGTGATGCAAGTAGAAAATGCCGCTATCGGTTATTCTGAAGAAGAAGTTTTATCGGCGCCCATCGACTTAGATGTTCGTCGCAAAGATGCGATCGCTTTAGTGGGGCCGAATGGGATCGGCAAGTCAACCTTACTGAAATCGCTGATTCATAAAATCCCCTTTATTCAAGGAAAGGTGCATTTTGGCGCCAATGTTTCAATCGGGTACTATGACCAAACTCAATCCGATCTGCACTCAACAAAAACGATCCTCCATGATCTTTGGGATGACCACAGTACCACACCTGAAGTCGAGATTCGCAATATATTAGGCAGCTTCTTATTTTCGGGAGAAGATGTTGAAAAGCCGATCACGCTGTTAAGCGGTGGCGAAAAAGCCCGTGTCGCTTTGGCAAAATTAGCCATGGACCATGACAATTTCTTGATTTTGGATGAGCCAACCAACCATTTAGACATCGACAGCAAAGAAGTCTTAGAAAATGCCCTGATCGATTATGAAGGCACGTTGTTCTTCGTATCTCATGACCGCTACTTTATCAATCGAATCGCCACCAAGGTCGTGGAACTGTCTGAAAACGGCAGCAAGCTCTATCTAGGCGATTACGATTATTATTTAGAAAAGAAACAAGAAGAAGCTGAGATCGCAGCAATGTTGGAAGCAAAAACAACCGAAACCACCATCTCAGCGGGCAAGCAAAACTTTGTCCAAAGCAAAGAACAGCAAAAAGCCGTTAGAACCTTACAGCGAAAAGTCGCCCAAATCGAAGAAGAGCTTGCCACGATAGAAGAAACGATCCAGCAACTGGAACAAGACATGACCGCACCAGAAGCGTTGAATGATCATGTAAAATTGACCGCGTTGAATCAAGCGTTAGAACAAGCCCGCACTGAACAAGAAGCCCTATTAGAAGCATGGGAACATACTAGCTTAGAACTAGAGGCATTTGAAAGTTGATCGTGGAATCGGTCTGTAGGCCGATGACAAGCTCCCCCTCCTTTGTTTTACTTAAAAGAACAGGATGAATACGTACGATTCGTAAAACAAGGAGGGAAAAATGCAAAAACAGACAGATGTTTATCGAAAGCGTCGGCCAATGATTGTTTTAGCAGGATTGGTGTTGATTTGGATAGGGTTCAATCGAATCTCTCATCACGTGTTGTACGGAGAGTTGTCCGAACACGTGCACACCGTCGTTGCCTATGATGAGAGTTATGACGACGAATATATTTACTCTCAAGCTATTTTTAGTGAAGATATCAATGCTTACTTAGGGGAAATGGACATCACAACACCGATTTTCCTGCAGACGAACGAAGAATGGGCCGATAGATCCTATGGCAATGACGGCAGCCAAACCTTAGCAGAAAACGGCTGTGCGATCGCTTCTCTTGCGATGGTTCAATCCTATCTTGAAGGCTATTACATTACGCCACCGGAAGTCCTTGATTGGGCAGGAGATCATTATTACGTTGACGGCCAAGGAACGGACTGGCGGATTTTTTCTGACTTTGCCGATGCAAACGGCTACAACTATTATGATCTTAGTACTGACATAGCTAGCGTTGAAGCCTACTTGCAACAAAATCATCCCGTCATCGTTTCTATGACCCCAGGGGAATTTACAGATGGCGGCCATATCATGGTCTTAGGTGGAATGATGGGCGATCAAGTGTTTGTCTTAGATCCCAATGATGATCCGGAAAAATCCCACTACGCTACTTACTACACACTAGATGAAATCGCTGATCAAAGCTTACGCTTTTGGACCTTCAGCTGATTGTTCGAAAAAAGTCCCATTGTGGGGCTTTTTTCTTTGTCGTCCCGAAAGCAGCAACTGGATCTTACTTTTTTAATAAAAAAACCCTTTTTTCTCCCCTTGGGAATCCGCTTTCTATTATAATGGAAGAAAGAAAGGTGTGAAGTCTATGAAAATCGGTATCCCCAAAGAAATCAAGAACAATGAAAATCGTGTGGCATTGCCGCCCTCCGGAGTCTATGAGTTAGTCCAAGACGGACACGAAGTCTTCGTTGAACAAGGCGCTGGTGCAGGATCAACCTTTTCTGATCAAGCGTATCAGGAAGTCGGCGCTACGATTGCTACCGTTGAAGAGGTTTGGGCCTCTGAATTGGTTATGAAAGTCAAAGAACCTTTACCAGAAGAATACCCCTTTTTGCATGAGGGACTGGTTTTATTCACCTATTTCCACGTAGCCGCCAATCAACAGCTTGCTCAAGCGTTGATCGACAGCAAAGTGATCGCTGTTGCTTATGAGAACGTCCAGCTGGCGAACGGCACCCTGCCTTTACTGTCTCCCATGAGTGAGATCGCTGGAAGAATGTCTGTTCAAATTGGCGCGCAATTTCTCGAAAAAATTTATGGCGGAAAAGGGATCCTGCTTTCGGGTGTTCCCGGCGTCCGTCAAGGTCGGGTAACGATCATTGGTGGTGGCGTTGCCGGCGAGAATGCCGCGAGAGTCGCCGTAGGTCTAGGCGCACAAGTGACAATTTTAGACGTTTCAATCCCACGCTTACAAGAGCTGGATCGACAATTTTCTGGTCAAGTCCAAACTTTGTATTCCAATCGTTTGAATATCGAGCGAACGATCCAATCCGCAGACTTGGTGGTAGGAGCCGTTTTATTGCCAGGACAAAAAGCCCCGTGCTTAGTGACCCGCGACATGGTGAAACAGATGCCTGAAAAATCCGTGATCGTCGATATTGCCATTGACCAAGGCGGAATTTTCGAGACCGAAGACAAAGTCACCACCCACGACGAGCCAACCTATATCCGGGAAGAAGTCATTCACTATGCAGTGGCGAATATGCCGGGTGCTGTGCCGCAAACGGCAACCATCGCATTGAGCATTGCCACATTACCGTATGCCCAGCAGCTAGCGAAAGACCCTTTAGCAGCGTTGCGAGAAAACGAGGCCCTTGCCAAAGGGGTCATCGCCTATGAGGGCGCATTTACTTCAAAAGAAGCCGCTCATGATCTGTCATTGCCTTTTACCGATCTATCGGAGTTGATTTGAGCCACTCTCCCACAATAAAACCAGCAGCCGCACAAGTAATTCGCGGCTGCTGGTTTGCTTTCTATGAGAATTTCCTTTTTTGGGTAGCATGGGCTTTGGAAGTATGCTATATTCATACTTAAAAAAAATTCGACCTAGACAGGAGGAACACTGTGCTTACTCAACAACAAATCCAAGCATTTCCCAAAGTAGAACTTCATTGCCATCTCGACGGTTCCATTCGTCCAGAAACATTGATCGCCATCGCCAATCAGCAAGAGCTTCCCATCGCTCAAGACATCGAAGCTGTGAAAGCACAGATGCAAGCCCCCAAAGATTGTCATGACCTGAGGGATTATCTTCGCTGCTTTGATTTCGTTCGGCCGTATTTGCAAACACAAGAAGCTTTAGCAGCTGCTGCCTATGACGTGATGGAACAAGCCGCTCAAGATGGGGTCGCTTATATTGAGATCCGCTTTGCCCCCAGCTTATCGATGGACAAAGGACTCACTTGCAGCCAGACCATCCAAGCCGTGATCGAAGGCATCGCACGAGCAGAAAAACGCTACCCAATCAAAGGCAATGTTTTGGTCATTGGGATGCGTCAAGAAGACCTACCAGCTATTACGGCGATTTTTGATGAAGCGATCGCTCTTACCGATGAAAAAGTAGTCGGTATTGATCTAGCAGGTCCAGAAGAAGACGGGTACGTCCCTGATTTAGCTGCCAGCTATCAAGTGTTCCTCAAGAACCAAAGTGTCCAGCTGACCTTACATGCAGGCGAATGCGGCTGTGTGCAAAACATTTATCAAGCCATCGAAAGCGGTGCGCAGCGGATTGGCCACGGCATCGCCTTAAAAGGAGATCACACTGCTCAAGCGTTTGTTCGAGAACAAAAGCGCTGTATCGAAGGCTGTCCTACCAGCAATGTTCATACTCGTGCGATTCCCACATACTCGGCATACCCATTAAGAGAATGGCTGGAAGCCAAGGTCCCTTTTTGTTTGAACACCGATAACCGAACGGTCTCAAATACGACATTGACCAATGAATACCTGCAAATGGCTCATCATTGCGACATGTCCGAATCAGAGATGCGCTTCATAAACGAAACTGCCGCTCAGCATTCCTTTGCGGAAGCTGCCGACAAAGCGGTACTCTTGAAAAAAATTCAAGAATGGCAATTCTAATAAACATGGACGCTAGTGATCCCCACTGGCGTCCATGTTTATTTCCAAAACAATCAACTTTCTTTCCTTCACGCAAAGAAGAGCCGATCGATCCTTGTTAATCCTAAGGCATCGATTTCTAAAAGAGCTCTTTCGTAAATTTCTGTATTTGTGAAAGCCGCACTCTCGTGGGCATCGATCCCAATAATACAAGAGCAGCCGACTTCCTTAGCGATCTTCCAAAATTCAGGATGCGGATAGCCACCATTCGTATAGCCCGCCAAATTATACTCCAATGGCAGCTGATACTCTTTGGCTTTTTCGCATAAACGGTAAGCAACTTCTTCGCAATGGGAATCGAAGGTTTTATAGCCCCGCATAAACACATCTGGGTGTGCCATATAAGCAAAAATTTCTGATTCGATCCCTTGTAAAGAAACACGGAGATAATCTTTGATCGCTTTTACCGAATCCCCGGGTGTATGGTCGTAATAGTGATTGCTTTCGATTTCAGGAAAGTGATTGCCAAAAATCAAATAGTCGATCGACAGCCTTTCTTTCTCTGCAACTAGCCAAGGAATCATTGTTTCAAAATATTCACACTCTAATCCTAATTTCACATCGATTTGTCCTTGATATTTTTCCCGTAAGCTTTTCACCGATGAAACGTAATCTTCCAATTGCGCAACATCCATCCGCATGGGCGAGACATACCCATCCTCAAAGGGCCAGGGACAATGATCAGCGAAGCCGATTTCCTTAAAGCCAGCTTGGATGGCTTTGATCACATAGTCTTCATCAGAATCCCGTGCATGTTTGCATCGAGTTGTGTGGGTATGATAGTTTGCTTTCCACATGGTTATTCACTCCTTCTTATTACATTTAGGTTAATTTGTTTTTGTGATCGCATTTTAGGTACACTCTTCTTGAGGCGTTATCCTTCAAACCGTTCGCTATTTTACAGAATCTTTTGTAAACGGAACCATTTTTTCGAAAAAATAGTACTAGCTATCAACACCTATCACTTAGCAACTTCATCAGTCTGGATTTATTCCAGTCCATTTCATTATAGAATTGCGGCTATCCCAAGACAATCAAAAGAAAGCTGCAAGCGGTTGCTTCTTTTCCCATCACTTCCATTGAGTCGTTTCTCTTGGGACAAATGAATTTTTCAAGAGGACGTGTCTTGGTGCGGTTTTGTCTCCTTGTACCTCTTGAAAAAGTAGCTGGGTCGTCCAATCCACCATCTCCTCTAAAGGTCGTGCGATGGACGAAAGCAAAGGGTTAGTACAAAGACAAACATTGGTGTTTTCATAACCAATCACTTGAATCGCTTCACCAACCTTTTTATCCAGTGAATGAAGGGAACGTAAAGCGCAGGCTGCCAAAAAATCACTTGCCGCAAAAATGCCATCGATAGAAGGCCATTGACGAAAAAGTTGATCAAAGGAAGTTTGCGTGACATTTACAAAATCGAGTATGACCTCGTGAACATGGATCTCTGGGTATTGGTCCATCACTTAATAAAAACCAGCTGATTTTTCTTGAACGGAATGTAATGTCTTTGGTCCATTAACGAAGAGGATCTCGCGACAACGATTTTGGATTAAGATCTGTGCTGCCAACTGTCCACCTGAGGTATTATCCGCAGAAACGGAGGATACTTCATCGCTAAGGACTCTACCCACACTCACTAGAGGTAATTTGAGAACCTTTTGCAACAATGGACCTTGCGTACAAAGATTGGTACATAAGATCAACCCATCAATATTATTTGCGAGAAACAAGTTCAAAAAATAGGCTTCTCTTTCAGGATTTCCTTGTGTGGTACCAATCATCAAACTATAGCCTTTCTCAATCAGTTGCGACTCGATTCGGGTAATAAATTGATTATAAAAATCATTTTTCAAATCATAGATCAGCAAGCCGATCATCTTTGAGGAATTGTAATAAAAGGACCGTGCTAATTCATTTGGTACATAATCAAGTGTTTGAATTGCTTCTAGCACAATCTGCTTTGTTTCTTCATTGACATATTTTCTGTTATTGATCACTCGTGAGACGGTGGTCACAGATACATTGGCAAGTTTTGCCACGTCTTGCATGTTTGCCATTGGTCCCTCCTTTCTCTCTTTTACATGTCTCGTAAATATTAAATCCTTTTCCATTTGATCTATTATCCGAATGCAACATTCCAAAACGCTTTCTTTTTATTCTATAATAGCAAACCTTACCTTACATTTTCTATTTTTATGAAAATAAAAAAGCTGTTTAGATGAAATCTCACCATAAACAACTTTTCTATGCTAGATAAAAGTTTGCATTAATGTCAGCGTCTTTGAAGAAAACAAGAAAATCACTCCCGTGTTCTCTTAAACAATCATTTACACAAGCACCCAGCTAATTTTTTAAATCTAAGCCTTCAATCAACGCCACCGCACGATCGATCCCAGCGTCTTTTGTTTCTTCTAACACCACGTAACAGTATGGCTTGTGTTTGATCAGAAGCTGTAAAATTTCTGGATACCGTATTTGTCCTTCACCTAACGGGACAGGGATCACTTCTTCTCTCGAGAGTTGAAAATCCTTTAGGTGCAAGCAGACGATTTTCTCGCCAAAAAGAGTAAACGCTTCTTCTACCAATGCAACTTGATCAGCAGCCGTTTTTGCGGTGATCAAATTCGTTGGATCGTAAATGATCCCTAGATAATCAGAAGGAACACGTTCAATCAGCTCGGCGATGCGCTGATTCGAATACAACGGATGATTCATTCCTGCTTCGATCCCTACCATGGTTTTATGTTTTTCTCCTACTCGAACGAGTCGCTGGATCACATGGATCAAGTCTTCAAAAACCTCATCCGAAAAATTCTCTTCGCTATATCCCAGCGCGGCAATGACTGAGCCTGTTTCTGAAGCCACCATGCTGGCACCAAAATAACGGGCATGGAATAAGTAGCGCTCAAATTTCTGTAAGATTTTCTCTCGTTCCTCTGGTTCGGGATGAATCAAGTTACTATAACAACTTAACAAAGCGATTTGAACGCCTTGTTCTTGGAATTCATTCTTGAAGAAGGTCCCCATACCTGGACTCATTTTTTCAGGAGCACTTAGGTCTGGAAAAGACGCATTCAAGGCAAACTGAACGTTTCTTATTTTCTTTGCTCCTACCGCTTGTGCTAGCTGCTTGGGTGTATATTCTCCTGAGAGGTCATGCCCTCGGATGGCTAAATGAATCATCTGACTCCTCGCTTTCTACTGTTTTTTCCCATTCAATAATCAAATTTTCATAAGGTTCTAGCCTATGGTTACCCCGCGCCAGCGCTTCACCTGATAAGCGTTCGAAACCGGGGAGATGTAAGGTAAAGTCAGCTGTCGTCATCCCTAAGTTACTGATCCAGAGTTGGACATGGGTCGCTGACTCTCGGCGATACTTCATCACACCTTCCGAACATTTGATCAACAGGCGCTCTGATTCATAAGGGAAAAGTTCTTTGTGACAAAACGACTGCCATATCAAACTGTCTGGTAAATTGCTAGGTAGCGCACCTAAATAGATGATCTCTCCTTGAGCCAGTTGTTTCTTAGCTAGTAGCGTTTGGTCATTCCCTCGTCCGATCGTTTCCCAATCTTCTGGGCAATGAAAAACTGTGACCAAATGATCCAAAGGTTCTTTTAGGCCGTCATAGGTTAGCTGATAAGTCAGTCCTTTCACCGTAAACTGCTGGATTTGGTCAAACCCGAGCCATTCTCCTAAACGATCTAAGCCATTCGTCGCTGGCCACGCTAGCTCTTTTGTCCGATCCCCCGTCATCGGGCCTAAAATCAGCTTGCCTCCTGCTTCAGTAAAGGCGGCAAATTTTTTCAGCAAGGTAGGACTGATCCAACGAACAAATGGGGCAAGAACAACATCATACTCTTCTAACGGACTATTTTCTTGAATGATTTCTACACGAATCCCTTGGCGAATCAGACTGCCGTAAAATTCGGTAAACAGGCTGCGATAATCATAAATACCCCCATGATCGATCGTGTAAAAGCGTTTCGAGTAGTCCGAGTAGATGATGGCTATTTTTGCAGATACATACTTCGTTTCCGCTAAAAGTGGTGCGATCTGTTGTCTTAGTTCGCCAATCCGAACTACCTCTTCATACCCACGATCTGGCTCTCCCCAAGCAGTTAACACGGCGCTATGGGGTTGCTCCACACCATAGCGATGTCCACGAAAATGCCAAAAACAGAAGGATTTCAAATGACCAGCATAGCCAATGAACGCTTCACTTGTGACAAACCCATGAGGACGAGGTGCCGCATAGTTTTCAATATGACCGGCATTGGCGGTACAAGTTTCTAACAATAACATTTCCTTGTTGCGCGGTTTGACATTCCGCCAACGATCCAAGTTCATGGTATACGCTGGATAGTTGTCTGCCGGTGCATACGTATCAAAACCGGCAATATCTAAATCAGCAAATAGCTCATCATTTTGCAAGTTAAACCCAAAAGCGGAGTTATGGGTAATGGGTAACGCGGTCTCCATTCGGATAAAATGACAAAGATCATGCGCAAACTCATTCAACGTATCGGTGGTAAAGCGGCGAAAGGCATTCATCAGGGAAGAATTATGCAAAAACGGGGTCGTTAGTGGCAAGACGACATCCTCAAATGCGTCATACCACTCACTCCACACCTTCGTGCCCCAACACTCGTTGAGGTTGGTCACGGATTGATAGTTGTCTTTTAAATACGTATGCCAACGCGTTTGGCACGTCGTACAGTAACATAGATCGACATGACATTTAAACTCATTGTCCAATTGCAACATAACGACATTTTCATGTTTTTCGGCAATCTCAGCGATTTTTCTCGTCAAACGATAGGCATAGCGGCGAAAGTCCTCGTTGTTGGTACAGACATGCTGTCTTGAGCCATGATGCATCTTCGTCCCATCTTGATTAGTGATTAAAGCTTCTGGGTACTGTTTTGTAAACCAGCGGGGCGGAGTTGGCGTTGGAATACATAAGCAAACATCGATGCCATTTGCTTGGTACTGTTCTAGCGCACGTTCCAACAACGCAAAATCATATTCTCCAGGTTGAGGCTCCAAGTCACGCCACATGAATTCCCCAATTCTAGCAAAATTCATGCCCAACGTTTTCATCGTTTGACTATCACTTTGCATGATTTCTTCCGACCAGACTTCTGGATACATGCAGGCGCCGTAATAAATATCAGGAAACAGTGGTTGCTCATGGAAAAACGCCTGTAAACGAATCGCTACATAGCGAGCGATCATATGCGCCCCGACCTTTGAAAAGTGGGTATCATCTGCGAGACCTGCAGGATAATTGGGGTGCTCATCCGGTGCTAACCAAACAAAGAGCGCTTTGGAAGCTTCTAGTCCTAATGTGTCATAATAATGATAGGTATAGCGATTTAAATCAAACAAATCCACTTCTTCCGTTCGACTAAGTTCTCTTAAGACAGGTAAAAATGCTGACAACGTATGCGCCAGTCGTCCCTCTTCCCCTACACGTCGTTCAACAGGTGTACACAGGATAGGAATTCCTGCTTTTTCTTTGATTTGACGGATCATGTCTGTCAAATGAGCAATGTACGCCTCCATCGTGACATGATTTTTCTCTTTTTGGTCATTATGTCCAAATTGCAGTAGGACGACTGTATTCGGTTCGACTTCTTGCAGGAGTTGCTTAAACAACCCTTCTTCGATAAACGAACGAGTCGTACTGCCGTTTTTCGCAAAATTGTGTACGTCTACTTCTGGGGACAGATAGCTTGGTAAAGCTTGTCCCCAGCCCATCATTGGCTGTTGATCAAGGGGATAATCCGCCACGGTTGAATCTCCGCCTAGAACGATTTTCATTTCTTTTCTTCCTCCATCTATTTACTATCAGATTTCCAACAACTTCGACAAGTCCACTGGTTTTCTTGCTGAACATAAGCTGCATTAGAAATCGCTTTCTTTTCTATTATACAAAACATTTGCTGACGAAAACATGGAAAAATCAGAGCAAAAGCTGCGAAAATACGAGCTTTTCCGCAGCAACCAACAGTGATCAGCTCTGACCTTTTCGATATTGTCCTGGGGTCATTCCCGTGCACTTTTTAAATAAACGATTGAAGTAACTGGGATTATACCCAAGGTTTTCTGCAATTTCATTGATTTGGTGATCAGTTTCGAGCAACTGCCGTTTTGCTTCTACGATGCGAACATTGGTTAAATAATCAATAAAGTTGACCTGCTTGGCACGCTTGAACTCCTTACTCAAAAAGATTGGGTCTACTTCGAAACGATCCGCAACGTATTCTAACGAAATTTGTTCATTGCGAAAATCAGATTGGATGTACTCCGCTACTTTTTGGATCATTTCACTATAAGAATTAGCGACATTTTCTTGCCAGAGGATGGAGACGGGTTTTAAGAAATGATGGTACAAAAAGGCTTGGATCTGATTGATGTCCAAAAGTCGTTCGATTCGCTCTAACACAACCGTTTTCGATACATAATCCGTTCGTGAGACCCCATTTTCATTTAAAAGGTAATCGACTTGATCGTACAGTCGATTGACCACATAGATCACCGCAGCCTGTTGATTGTTTTCTGCCACGACCTGTTCTAAAAACCGCTGGACACTTCGTTGCAATTCTTCATGATAGCCACTTTTCAGCGCTGTTAAAATCAAATTTTCTTGCGAAAGAGAATACTTCGGCAGCGGGCGCATTTTCTCTCCTTGAAGCACTTGATTTTCGGGAATCAACCGTTGCAGATGGATTTGCTTTTTGAGACGTTGGGCAACTTCAGGCAACTTGCGAATCTCTGTTTCTTGTTGCGAACTAACGATGGTGACATAACGGCAGACGATCAAATTGATTTGCTTGGTGATCATCGTGAAGTAATCTGTCAGTAGCTGCTCTTGATTGACCACAAAAACCAAAATCCGTCCTTCATTTGAAGAAACAATGGTTGATTCAGGGAAAAACATGGCTGTGACATCCGCTATAATGTTTTCTAAGGCAAACAAAATGTGGGTTTCATCTTGTGAATTTGCTTGATTGCTTAATAGATCATTGAGTTGGAAATAAAACAGGCGATACCCTTGGTCACTTAAGCACCAGTTTTTTTGCTGCAGTAATTGTTGCGATTCTTCCTCCGATAAATAGCCATAATACCCTTCCATCAAATGTTGGATCACTTGTCGCTTCAGCGAATCTTGAAAGCGTTCCGCCTGATTTTGCAACAATCCTTTTTCCCGACTTAATTGTTGCCAACGGTCCACCAAAAACTCCAGATCGTTTTCTTTTTTCCATTGGGTATTACCAAAGAGCTGATCCATCGTTTTTTCAAAAGGTTGGTATTGTTTTTTTGCCAAAAAGAGACTCATGACTGCCACACAAGCAATAAAAAGAATGCTTACGACGATCAGCACTCTAGCCAAATGAGTGACTGGCTCGGTAATCAATGCTAAGGGAACGACGGTATAAAACGTCCATATTTGGTTGAGTCGCGTACTGTTTACGGCGATCATGCTATAATCATTGCCATTGATCGATTCGACCCAGGTTCCTTGATGCTCCTCACTCAGCGGTTGGATAACATTCGCTAAGTTCTGATCGCCAATAAAACGAAAACTCTCATGATTAAAGGAAATCGCTGCGAGTCCATTTTCAATTTGAGTATCATAAAAATACTTTAACAATGATTGCTCGTCGATCGTTGCAACTAAAAAAATTTTAGGCTGATCTTCGCCTTGGCTATCAATGTTTTGTACAAAAATCAATTCATCCTCTTCTTCAATGATCTTCCACTGATACTGCCTACCATTATCGATCCGATAGCGTTCAAATGCTGTTTTGGTTTGCTCGAGCGTTAATTCATACGTGCCGCCACTTTCAATCCCAAAGGGCGCCTCTCCGAGCGAATAAATACCGATTCGATTGACATAATTGGAGCTATTGGTTAAGTAAAACAATTCTTCCGACAGCTGGATCAACGTCTGATAATTCGTCGTTTCCAATAAATCTTCTTGGTAGCGCCTTTGAAACGATTGCCCCCAAACGCTTAAAGTCACTTCCAGCTGCGAGAACTGTTGGTTGATGTTACTAACGATTCCTTCGACTTGGCGATTGTTTAGTTCTTGATACGATCGTTGTAATGGTCCGATCAAATAGGCATGCAAAAAGATTGCAACGGCTAATAGCGGCACGACGATCCATAGACTGGCTAGCTGCAGTTTTCGATGAAAACCGCCTGTTTTAAAGTACTTCATTCCCAAACACCCTTGTAATAGATTTTATGTAACAAATTGTCATGCGAAAAAACGCATGACAACCTATCCACAACTATTGAAGTGTATCATCCTTTGACGGATCCAATCAGCATTCCTTTGGCAAAATGTTTTTGCAAAAACGGATAGAAGATCAAAATTGGTAAAGTCGCCACAATGATGACTGCAAATTTGATTCCTTGTTCAGGCGGCACATAGTTTGGGTCCATACTTGCTAACGCATTGGCACCACTGGAGGCCATCGTGATCTGTCTTAACAATAACTGAATCGGCCATTTTGCTGAATCGTTGATATAGAGCAATCCACTCATGAAGTCGTTCCAGATACCAACGGCGTAAAAAAGGGTGAAGGTCGCGATCACTGGTTTTGATAAAGGCAAAATGATTTTCCATAAGATCCCTAGTTCCGTACAGCCGTCCATCTTGGCGGATTCTTCCAACTCGATCGGCATTTCTTGGAAAAAGTTTTTGATGATCATTAAGTTGAAGGGATTGATCGCGATTGGCAAAATCAATGCCCAATAAGAATTGATCAGTCCTAAATTTTTCACCACGATAAACGTTGGGATCATCCCACCTGAAAAGAGCATTGCAAAAATCACGAGATTCAACAAGGTGTTCCGTCCTTTTAGGTGCTTGCGTGATAAAGGATAGGCAAAGGTGAAGGTACAGAAAAGCTGCACCAGCGTGCCAACGATGGTAACGCCGACCGTTACAAGCAAACTACGGATAAAGGTGTTGGTTGAAAAAATAAAGCGATAGGAGTCGAGACTGATCTCATTTGGCCATAAGAAAAACGAACGTGTGGTCAATTCTAACTCCGTAGCAAATGAACCTGCGATCACATAAATAAAAGGAATCACCATGAATAACCCAATCAATGCCAAAAATAGTGCATTAAAAATGTCAAATATTTTCCCTGCCTTCGTATTGTGTAAAGTATCCATCTTTTTCCTCCTTAGTATAAGCCGCTTTCGCCAAAGCGTTTCGCTAATTTATTGGTACAAAGTACGAGGATGATCCCAACGATCGATTTAAATAATCCGACGGCTGTTGAGTAACTGTAAGCGCCATTGGTGATCCCCATCATATACACATACGTATCAAAAACATCTGCTACTGTTCGGTTCAACTGATTGGTCATCAAGAAAATCTGATCAAACCCAGTAGACAAAATCGACCCGATCCGCATGATCAGCATAATGATGATCGTCGAACGAATCGCAGGCAAAGTGATATGCCACACACGACGAAAACGTCCTGCACCATCCATGATCGCGGCTTCGTATTGTTCCTGATCCACACCTGATAAGGCAGCTAAATAAATAATGGTCCCCCAACCGATCTCTTTCCAAATCGATTGCATCACGATCATGGGGCGGAACCATTGCGGGTCTGAGAGAAAATCGATTTCCACGCCTGTCAACGAAGCGATAAATTGAGTGATCGCTCCATGATCGATGTTGAATAAAATATGCCAAAGACTAACGACGATCGTCCATGAAAGAAAATGCGGTACATAGACGAAGGTTTGAATGGTCCGCTGAAACAGCTTGTTGCGTAATTCATTCAGTAACAGTGCCAAAAAGATTGGTGCTGGAAACGAAAAGAAAATGTTTAAAAAGGCAATCATCAACGTGTTCCACAAGATTCGAAAGAAATCAGGATTATTGAAGAAATCCATAAAATTTTGTGTTCCTACCCATGGGCTATCTGCGATTCCTAAAAAGGGCACATAATCTTTGAAAGCAATGATCAACCCATACATCGGCGCATAACGAAATACTGCAAAATAGATGATCCCGGGAATCGTCAAAATATAGAGCCATTTATTTTGTTTAAAATGGTTGAGAAAACTCCCCCATTGCTCTTTCGTTTTCGGCACTTTTTTTATTGTTGTTTCCATTCATTCTCCTCCTCTAATTCCGCTCCAATCAGTGCTAAACAACAAATCGTATTTAGCCCCCACTGTGACAACACATTGGTCGATACCCACGGCATTTCTTTTATTTTTTTCCACGTTGTCGCTGCTTCAATGGTCGCTTCGATCGGCAATGGAACACCCGATTTGTCATTATCAAGCAATAACTGCCAAGCCCTTTGACTGATTGCTCGATCGTTACGCACTCGCCCAGCAAAGGCCATCATCGTCGACGCAAACATTGGCCAGGCAAAATGAGGTTCCGTCAGTACCTCGTTTGACTCTTCTGCTTTTATTTCAGGACTCAAGCTATAAAACCAGCCAAACTCCCCTAACATCTCTGTCCACTCTGGGTCTTCCAGCACTTGAGCAAGTTCTAACCAAACTTGCGGCGCCCCAAAGGAGATGACCATGTGATAGCCGCCAAAATTCCCTGTTCCCATATAAGATAAGGTTTTGTCTTGTGGATCAAATAACACTGTGGGACCAGACAATAGGCGCTGGGGCATGGCTTTGATGCAGGTGATGCCGGTGCGAATTCTTTCAAGGTACACAGGATCATTCGTCCGTTCCCACTGGGTAAACCAGTTTGAGACTAGCGCAGCCCAATCTGGTCCGATGCGAATCGGTATCCGCTTCGTTTCTCGTTCATAAAACTCGCGCATCGGTGGTAACGCATCAAAAGCATAGGTTTCATTGTCTTTGACTTGTTCCATAATCTCTCCAATGCGTTCATCCGCTGTCAAATAGTAGTAGTAGCGATGGAGACCCGCCATTGAAATTCGAACTTCTTTGGCTTGGCAACCCCAATGAACGACATTATGCCGTGACCCTAATCCTTTGTATTCCCCAGCATGATACTGATCGACTTCTGAAGTATGTCTCGTCATGCTTTCAGCCAGATAGTAGACGCTTGGATCACCAGTCCGTAAGAAATCTAGCCAAAGCCACATGTTAGGGACCAATTCAGTGTTTTGCCAAGCGTACCCACCAAGATCGTAGCGCCATTGGTGTCGAAACTGATCATAGGTATGCATGACATCACCATAGTTCCAATAGCCATACCAACTTCTTTGTTGGACTTCTGCTAAATAGAATTGACGCATCTCAGCCAATTGTTGCTCCAGCAACTGTTTCGTTTTCGTTGATTCGTCTGGTAAACTGATCTTGCCAAAAACCCTCGTCTCTTGATAACGCTCTGGCAATGAAACGATCTGGGCAGGTTCTTGGTTTTCTTGAGCTAAGTCCAGCAACACTTCTTCTGACGGGGCTTCCTCATAAAGATCCAACCAACAACGCGTCGTATTTGCTACGCCAACTGCCGTCGAACGAATCTCTTCCATTCCTTCGTATCCGCTAAGCACATGATCCCGTTTGGAATAGTGCTGAAAATCCATTGGCTTGGCATTCGGTGACCACTGCCACATCGTGATTCGGGTTGCTTTTTGGGTGATGCCTGCCACCTCGATCGCAGATGGTGCTTTTTCCCAAAATTTCTCCATACTGCAAGCAACGCCGCCGGTTTCTCCCCCAGCGTAAAAGGTACCTGAATAACGCTCACCATCCCCAATGGGCAACCAACAGTACCCAGGTTCTGTCTGTTTTTCTAATTCAAATGACCGATGATTGATTTGATTGACCCGAAAATTGTCCCAAATAGCATTTTCCACCGCATGAGACAGCATCGGCTCGTCCGCTGGGGTCAATGAAACGAGCTGTCCACTGGCTTGTTCTTGATAGGGAATGTTTTGTTGATAGTGTCGCCGTGAAAGTAACAATTGCGCCGCTTCATGATACACAGCATCTGCAATAAATTTGACTTGTCGATTCCAATTTTCACCTGTCAACGCATAATCAAATGCTACCCCCATGCCTTCATAAGCAAGTGGTTTGATGATAATGACCGTATGAATGATTTCCAATTTGCTGATTTCGCGAAAGATACGGAACCGTAAAATAAACTCTTGCACCACTTCTTGATTGATCTCAATGACGCCCGATACTTTGATAACGGCTTTTTCTGAACCATTTTCTTCCAACATCAAGTCCGTTACTTTGGACTGCACCTTTTTGTTTTGGTATTGCAGGATTGCGTGAAGATCTTGCAATTTTTTCTGCCCATTGACCGCTACCCAGTCCAATACATTTTTCCCTTCCCCATGTTTCGGGAAGAAGCCTTTGATCGTACCGTTGTCAAAATAAATACCGTTGTATGCTTCCCTAGCAATCGCCTGTTTCTTCTGGACACGCTGTTTTCTTTGAAAAAGTAACTGCGTCGTTTCTGCCACCAGACCACTGTGTCCTGTCCATTTCACACTGCCATCTGGCCAGTAAGCCAGTACTTTCGTTTGCAGCGGCTCCTCCCCCAGCAAAAACAGTTCCTCACTTAGAACCTCAGGTTGTAAAGCTCCTTTTTCCCATGGATACCCAAAACTCAGCCCACGTTTTCCCTTAGGTTTATTTTTGAGCCATTTCAATGCCATGCTCGATTTCCTCCTCTTCCCTCTCTGCAGGTTGAACTGCATCGTTTTGTTGCTTTAGCTTTTGTTCATTTTCATCAAATAATTTCAAGTAAATCCCCATTGTGCCAATGATCCACATCCCAATACTTAAAAATGGCAGGAGACCGGGGAGAAAAAAGCTGATCGTACTACAAATCCCAAACCAAAGGACGCCTAAAAAGGTGCCAATAGGTTGAAAGAAAAGAAAGCGTAGTGAAGCGCCTAGGTACTTCTTCGTTGGGAGCACATAATATTCGTACATGCTAAGCAATGTATTAATCACAGCGATCGCGACGCATTGGCTAACGATCAATAGGATCAAGCCTGTTTGAGTCAATGCCGCTAAAAATCCTTGCTGGATCACTACCATGGGGCACAAATAAAAGAGAATGATCGGTAAGCCCAAGCGATTCGATCGCCAAAAGTTCCTGCGGTAATACCGAAAGAACGTTTGAAAAAAAGGCGGCGATTCCTGTTTAAGGGTTTTCTTTGCTACGTGGAATCCTGCTTGTATGCTAGGCGCCAGTCCAAAGATGATCCCACCTACTAGCGCACCTATAATAACGGTTACATTTATCAGCAAACAATAAAAGACAAAATCTGCTGCTTGATATACTTTCTGCCAATTCATCACCGTTCCTCCTCTAAGGAATATACCTTTAAGTCTTTATAGCGGGCCTTCATTGGCGCCATTTGCCGAAATCCGATCGCTCCTTTGGTTAATATGGGACCAAACTGTTCCTCATCAAGGTACCTTAACACCAATAAGTCGTTGATCCAAAAGGAGATCGTTGCACCTACCTTATCGATTCTTAGGTGATAAAACCCTCGGGCATCTGCTACACTCGGAAGTGGATCTGCGCCTTGGGCGACCAGATGAAACCCATGGCTTTTGCGCAAATTACACGTTTCAAACGCCCGTTCCTCCTCATACTTTCTTCGAAAATAAGAAAGGTGGTAAGCATCGATCCCTCCAGAATGATACTCGGGATATGCCCCGGTTCGTTTGGGTACTCCAGAATCGAAGATCGAGCCACCCTTGCGATTGGCTGCTGCAAAAAAGAGCATACATAAGCCTGGTTCAGCCAGTGGTTGAAACTGCCAGGTGATTCGTAGGTCCGCTGGAAATTGTTGAGGCAGCCATAAAACAAAATGTGGTTGTTTGTTTGATTCTTCAGAATACGTATTCGCCAGAATCATCCCGTCTTGGAAAGTAATCTTGGGCTCTCCTTCAGCAATAAAGTGTTGAATATCTGCTGCTTGATTCAGCGGATTTTCATAGATCAATTTCGCTAACATTTCTTCTCCTTTTATGCGTATATGAGCTGCTTTTCTCTTTTCATAGTAAACTTGACCTACATTTCTAACAATTGACTTTTTTTGAATTCTTTGATATCAAGCGTTAGATTAGGGTTTTCATTTGCTTGTTTCCATTTTTTCTTTTCTGATTTCTCACTACCTGTCTCGTCTCACTTGACTATTACTCCATTTTATTAGCTGAAAAAAATTATTGAAAAAGAAAAAGGTTGAGAGCAAGATCCACTCAACCTTCTTCGACTGTCGTTATTGTGCTTGATGAAGGGCATTCGTTTCTTCCATCAGCTGCGTGCCTCCTTGATTCTTCCAAAGTTCGATCGCAGCTTCCCAACCCGCTTCATCGATTTGTCCTGCGATAAATTGAACCCGCGCATCACTAATGATCTGATCAAGCTGTGCCCCTTTTGTTACATACGTATCTGTATTATAGGAGGCTGCTGGGTTAAAGACAGCGTGCTCTAAATCAGCTTCCATCAATGACAATCGTTTTTCATAGCTTTCAGTAGCCGCTTCTGTATCAGGCTTAGCAATATAGTACAGGGTATCTTCCGTTACATTCATCCCAATTTGTGAGTACCCTTTGACCGCATTGGCTAACGCTTCAGCTTCTGATCCTTCTAGTGCGACGGACATTCCATCCACTACTTCAAAATTGATTCCTTCGATTCCGTTGTTCAGCAATACCTGTGCTTCTTTATCATTTAATTTATCAAGGAACGTCAACACCTCTTTTAGATGTTCCTCTGTCTGGACACTCGACTTAGGAATCGCCAAGAAACCAGAATAGCCATCTGTCGGTAACGCATTCATCGTACCGCTATTATCTTTTAAATTCCCTGTAAAGACGACGAGGTCTTCTTCTCCAGCTTGCAATAATTTATTACTGATTTGTGCTGCTCGTGAATACGTATCAATAATGATCCCACCACGTCCATTGATAAACGGCTCATCCCATTTATCTGCTGCCATGGTTGCAAAATCACGATTGACATAGCCTTGTTCCACCATATCTTTAACAAATTGCATTGATTCTAGGTATTCTGGTTGCATAAAGGATGGCTCTAAAGTGCCGTCTATTTCTTTCCAAGCATTTCCTGCCCCAAACCAAGTAGCTAACACATCGTAAGGACTATTTGAATTGATCGAGCCAGGCCATTGGGGAATAATCAAACCAAACGTATCATTTTCACCATTCCCATCGGGATCGTTCTCAGTAAATGCTTTGGCAATCTCATAAAGATCATCGATCGTTTCTGGTACCTCTAAGTTTAAGTTTTCTAACCAATCTTTTCGGATGATCACCGCCGTCCGCATCGCATCACGTTTCCGATAAATTCCGTACACTTTGCCATTCACAGAAGAATTACGCAAAACATCCTCGTTAGACTGAGAGAGATTAGGATAATCAGCTAAATAGTCGGTCAAATCCCAAAAAGTCCCATTTTCTGCTGACTTGATAAATCCTCCTGATTTTCCTTGAATGACCATCACTTCTGGAATATCATCTGAAGCTAACGTAATATTCATTTTATCCTCATAGGATGTATTGGGTGCCCAGGTAATATCAATGTTTTTGCCAGTGTAAGCTTCTAATTGTTTCAAAATCTCGTTGTCACTTGCAGGTGGTTCAGTTTCAATGTACGGCGATAAAATCGAAATCGTATCATAATCTGTTGTGGAACCTGCTTCCTCCTTCCCACATGCCGACAAAAAGGCGACTGATAGTAACCCCAAACCAAGAATCGTACTTAATTTTTTCACTACTTTTCCTCCTTAGATTTTGTTGTTGAGCTCGATTAAAATAAACCGCTTTCAATACCAAAAGCATAACGAAAAGCAGGATTTCCAGCAATTGACATTTTTTGTTAATCGTTGATATATGGCTGGGTAGGGAGTTTTGCTCTACATTTGCAGGTATCGTAAATTATAGGAAAAAAGAATAAATAGTTCTTCGTGTTCTTAGTTCGCTCAATTAATTTAATTATCGCAGTTTTTCTGATTCCTATCATTCTTAAATTCTCGTTGTAGAAAAAGTAGCCTAAGTACTGATGTTCTTATTCGTGAGAGATTTGGAAACATCTTATCATGAAAAAAAGACCAACTCATTGGTCTTTTTTGATAATTCATCAGTTTTGTAGTACTAAGCGGATCACCACTCATTCATATCCGACAGAAAGAGTACTACCGCTCATACACATCATTTTGATCCAAGGTTGGCGCTAACGCAGTGACGATCGTTTCCACCATCTTTAAGTTTTCGACCCCTGCAATCTTGCCGAACTCGTCGGCATGGATGGAAAGATTTTTCATTGTTAGATTGCGGATCGGTTCTGCTTGGCTGGCCTCGATGAAGAAAGCACGCACGCTTTGTTGTCCTATTTTGGTAGCTTGCACGTTTTCAATAGTAATGTCGCAGACCTTTGCTGGACCTACTGGAATAGCAGGTTGTGCCATCAATTTGTGCCAATAGTCGGGAATCTCTTCCGCATAATCAGCTGGCAGTTCTGGATAACTATAATCTGGGTACCAATTTGTTTGTAAGAGAAAAGGAAAGCCAACATCCTTCATCGTTAAATCCGAAGCAGTGACCTTGCGTATAAATCCACCTCGATTGTTGGCGGATTTGATCCGAAACCCTGCACCAGTTTGCTCAAAGACGACTTTTTGGATTTTGATCTCTTCGATCCCACCTGAAGTTTCACTGCCAATGGCAATTCCTGAACCGTACCCTAACTGACAGTCTTTGATCGTGATTTTCCGACAGCTTCTTTGCTGGGCTAAGGCTTCTGCCCCACGTCCCGCCTTGATCGAGATATTGTCATCGTTGCAGGAAATGTAGGCATTTTGAATGGTGACTTCTTCACAGGAATCAATATCGATGCCATCAGTACTAGGCCCTTTTCCATTGTCTATCGTGATGCCGTCGATCAATATGTGGTGAGAATACGTGATTTGTGTATTCCAAAAACCCGACTGTACCGACGAAATATCTTTGATGGTTACTTGCTGACTTTCATAAACAAGGATATTTCGTGGACGCTTGCAATCATAATCTGCTGCCCAGCGTAAGCCTTTCTTTGCATAATCCGCCATCATCCCGCTGGCTTCATCTGTTCCCCAAAACGTTTGCCACCATGTTTCTCCACGACCATCAAGTTTCCCTTTTCCCGAGATCATGACATTTTCTGCGTGAAAAACATTGATCATCGCTGCAGGCCACTTCATATTGATCCCTGCGACCCGATTATCTACTTCGGGATAATCGGCCAGTTCTTGACTACCATACAGAATCGTATCCTCTGAGACAATCAAGTGCACATTGCTTTTTAAAAACAACGCGCCGATTTGATAGGCGCCGGGTGGTGTAATCACTGTTCCCTGCACAGTTGATGCTTGGTCAATTTCTCGTTGCAATAATTGCGTGATGTCTTCCATTCTTGCTTACCTCCTACGCTTTTGTTTTACGCTACAAATAGGTTTATCGATATCCATGACTTTTAAAAATTTGCGCATCGCCAACCTTTTTTCATCTATCATTTATTTGGATAGAACTAAGTGCTTCTTACTGGCGCTGTCCATCAAGTAAAGCGTTCCTCTTGGCACATCTCGTTGTCTTTTCCCATGTGCTTTCTGGCGTCCTTTTTTCCTACATTCTTTACTATAGTCCCCTTAGCGGCAAAAGAAAGTCCTTTTTGATTTCTGAGGATCGTCTTTTTTTGTAACGTCCTTTCTTGTTAGAAAAATGCGCCTTTTTGTCTACAAAAGCAAAAAGGCGCAACCTGTCAAGGAAGGAAATAAGGTGCTTAACTAACTGTTTCTCATTGGGAAAACCAACGCAGATCATTTCCAAAAGCTTGTTCTACGTGCGTTTCTTTTGCCCCACCATGGATAGTTCGACTGTTTCTTGGCAACTTATTGCGTCACTTATGGCCGCTCGATCAATGATCGCTGCCTCTTTAAAGCTGACCTCCTGACACTGTTCAAAAATCATTTTCTTTTGCCCTTTAGCTGATTCAAAGGCAACTGACTCAAAAGTAACGCGTTGGATCGGTGAAACCTGCTGTGTTTGTTCATCGACAAACCCTTTTAGCTCGACCAAAGGGTTCTGCCCTACGATACGGGTATTCTTGACCAAAATATCCGAAATGATCGGTAACTGTTGTGCTGCCTGACCATCGGCATTGTAAGCAACAGGATGAGCCATGAAACGATCCAACAGGCAATCGGTGATCGTCACTTGACGAATATAGCCACCACGATCATTCTGCGCTTTCAATTCTAGTCCATAAAGCGTATTGGTCAGTTGACAATCTCGAAAAGCGATATTTTCAACACCACCAGATTGCTCACTACCAATCGCGATGCCATGTCCCCCTCGAATAGTCAAATCAAACAGCCGAATATTTTTCGCTGGTCTATTGATCTGATTTCCTTCTGGATTTTTGCCAGATTTGATTGCGATACAATCATCGCCCGTATCAAAAACGGTGTCAAAAATCAGCAAATTTTGCGAAGAATCTGGGTCCCAACCATCGCCATTGTCGATGCCTTTGGACTGAATAGTCACCCCATGGGTCACAACGGTGTCACAGTAAATCATATGAACAGTCCAGCATGGTGGATCAATCAACGTCAGCTCTGTCAAATGGATGTTTTTGGCCTGCATCATACAGATCAAACGTCCCCTTACTCGTCTTCCAGGTTTTCCATCAGAAACATATTCTGGATACTGTTCACGGTCTGCATAAGGGTTTCGCATCGCTAGTCCTAATGGATTCCCGCCACCAATGATCGTTCCTTTGCCACAAAGACGGACATTTTCACAAACGATACGCCCTCGATCGCCCCGATCGATATACCCAATGTTGATCAATGAACGAAAACAAAACAATTCCCAGCCTTCATAACGGCTTAATGGCAACCCCTCTTGATTCACGCTTCCTAAATAATCGTGAGGGGCAACCCGATACGTTTCTATGTCGAGGCTTGCTTGCAATGTGCCATCTACCTGAAAAATCATATTGCTTTTTAGCTCCAACGCACCGGAAAGGATCACCGCCCCTGTTGGGATCCAGACTGTGCCGTTGCTAGGACAATCGTTGATCGCTTGCTGGAGAATGGCGGTACTATCTTCTTTGCCTTCGCTATCAGCATGGTATGGTGCTTGCGTAACATCTAACACAACACTTTTTTTCTTTGTACGAAAGGTCGTCGTGACTGCGGTATTTGTAAGCAGACATCCCTGAAGATCGAGGCAGATGATCGTTACTTGATACGTTTGATCGGCAGATAAGTTTGTCAACGTCCAATGCGTCTTGTTTGTTGGTCTGGTTTGGATCAAATCGTTGTCTAAAAACAATTGATAACCAAAAATAGCTTGAGCGTGCAGCGGCTTCTCCCAAATAAGGGTCGCTTGATGAGCGCCGATCGTGCTTGGTACGACATGAAAATCAATTACTTGAAATGGTTCCATCGGTTTGTCCTTTCTTCAACGAATTCATTCAATAGAAAAAAGATATTCCAAAACAGCGAATATCTTTTTCCATACTTATTTAAGACCAGTCGTGCTGATGCCTTCAACAATGTATTTTTGGAAAATAAAGAAGATGATCAACACAGGCAGCAAGGAGACCACAGACATCGCGAACATGGCTCCCCAATTGGAGGTGCTGCTAGCATCCAGGAACTGCTTCAAGGCAATCGATACCGTGTAGTTTTGCGGACGTGTGAGGTACAGCATCGGTCCGATCAGTTCTTCCCATTTCCAATAGAAAGAGAAGATCGCAGCGTTTGCCAAGGAAGGCTTCATCAACGGTAGAATCACGCGGAAGAAAATACCGACCCGTCCACAGCCGTCCATTTTTGCTGCTTCATCTAAATCTGTCGGGATCGCAGAGACGAATTGGACCATCATGAAAATAAAGAAGGCTTGTCCGAAGTATGAAGGAACGGTCACTGGACGAATCGAGTTAAGCCAGCCTAATTGATTAAACCAAAGATACTGAGGCACCATGATGATCTCTTGCGGTAGCATCATCGTGACCAAGATACAAGCAAACCAAAAGCCTTTTCCTTTGAAAGGAATCCGACCAAATCCATAAGAAATGACAGCCGAAGAACAGACCGCCCCTACCATTGAAATCAACGCGATTTGCAATGAGTTGAAAATATAGCGAATGAAGGGAATCCCTGCGATCCCTTCAAACCCCTTGGTAAAGTTTTCTAACGTCCAGCTGCGGGGGATCAACTCCGTTGCCGTTCGAAAAATGTCACTACTAGGTTTAAAGGCACTAAACAGCAGCCAGAAAATCGGATAAAGCATCAGTAATGCAGCAACTAAGATCACGGCATCAAAGAAATAATTTTGTTTTTGTTCACGCATCAATCAAACCTCCTCGTTTTCTTTAAACACCCAAAATTTCGATGTTGCGAACAACAGAATCGTAATCAACCCAACGATGACCAGTAAAATCCACGCTAAGGCTGAAGCATAGCCCATTTTGAAATCGGTAAAGGCTCGTTGATACATGTACAAGGAATAGACTAACGTGCCGTTACGGGGTGAACCCGTCCCATTCGAAATGATAAACGCAGGTGTAAACGTCAAAAAGGCCATGATCGTTTGATAGATCAGATTGAAAAAGATGATTGGCGTCAGGACTGGGACCGTGATATTGAAAAACTGTCTGATTTTTCCTGCCCCATCAATTTCCGCCGCTTCGTAATAATCTTTCGGAATATTTTTCAAACCGGATAAGAAAATCAACATCGACGAGCCAAATTGCCACGCTGCTAATAAAATCAAGGTCATCAACGCTAAGCCAGGACTTTTAAAGAAGTAGATCGGGTCTAAGCCGATCGCCGCTAGCACGCCATTGATCAACCCTGAATCGCCAAAAAGATTCCGCCACATGATCGATACCGCCACGCTCCCACCTAAAATCGAAGGGATATAAAATAATACCCGATAAGCGCCGCTTAATTTCGATGGGCGGTTGATCAGCATCGCCACTGCTAATGCGACGATCAGCCGTAAAGGGACTGCCAACACAACATATTTCAGCGTAACAGTCAGTGACTGAACAAACTTGGGATCATTCGTAAAAATCGTTATAAAGTTATTCCAGCCAACAAATTGCGCCTCTGTCAATAGATCATAGTCATGAAAAGACATAAAAAGAGAAATCCCCATCGGGACGATTATAAAAGCAAAAAAGCCAATGATGAAGGGTGAGATAAATAAGTAGCCTGTAACCATATTCTGTTTTGATTCTGGTAATCGATTAAACCAGCTTTTGAGTTTCCCAGGTTCTTTGGCCGTGGGTGATTTTGATTGTAGTTCCATAATTTTCACTTCCTACCTCCTATAGTTGATTACGCTTACAAGTTGATTTTAACGAAGTACTTCTTAAGAATGAATAGAAAAAAAAGCACAGAAATGTGAAAAACTAGAGGACCTATATTTTTTTCCTCCAGTGCTTCTCCTAAAAAAACGCCTTTACTGAAAAAGTCAGTAAAGGCGCCACAGCTATGCTTATTGATAGTTTTCTGCAAAAATTTCTTCGCAGCGTTGCGTAAAGGCATCATAAGTTTCTTCTGGTGTCATCGTGCCATAAGTGATCTCTGCGTACAGCTCTTTAAAGTACGTGTTGATTTCAGCAAACCCAATTGGTGGGATTGGGGATGGATCACCGACGATGTCTGCAATATCATCTAAGAAATCAGAGGACTCTTGTTCTTCTGGTGTCATGTCGGCATAAAGCAATTCTTTGATGGCATCATTGGAAGGAATCCCCCGCTCAGTACCGATGATCTTATTGGCTTCTTCACTATTCACTAAAAAGTCAACAAACTTCGCAGCTGCTTCTTTTGATTCAGAAGCATTCGCGATCGAATAAAAGAACCCTGGTCGATACGCCATCGCCCCGTTTTCTGAGTCAAAAGGACGAGCCAAATTGATTTCGACATCTTCTGCGGCGGAGGCTTTATAGGTCAAGTATTGATTGGACCAAGTCATCATATAAGCTGCTTTTCCTTGTGAAAACGGATATTGATCCATACTGTTGGCATTGCTAGTCACTTCTGCGGTTGGCATTGCTTTGGCTTCCGTAAGATCTGCGATAGCCCCCATAAATTCAACCCAGTTTTCTTTGGTAAAACCGATCTCTGGTTTGCCGTCTGCATCGTATTGGTATAGATCTTCGCCTTTAGTACGTAAAAAGTATTGCAAAATCGTACTGTTGTCATTGTTATCGTTCCAACCGTAATCACCTGTTGCTTCAGCGATCGCTGCCGTACTTTCTACAAGGTCATCGAAGGTATAATTGCTAAAGTCAATCCCAGTGCCCCCTTGTTCTACCAATGATGGATTGTAGAGCATCGCCATAGTATTGACAGAAGTTGGTATGCCGAAAACGTTTCCATCTAACTCGCCTGTTGCTAAAATCGATTCTTTGATATCATCGGTTTGAATCTCATTGCCGATAAATTCCGACATATCTGCTAATTGATTTTTCGTTCCATATTGCGCAATGTACTGCACATCCATCTGGATCACATCAGGTAATTCTCCAGAAGCCGCTTTTGTCGCTAGTTTTTTCCAATGGTCATCCCAAGAACCATATTCATATTCAACTTTGATGTCAGGATTTTGTTTCTCAAATTCTTTGATCGATTCGATATACTTCTCGTGTCTGACTTCTGAGCCCCACCAGGTAAAGGAAATCGTCGTTTTCCCATCTGCATCAGCTTCTGAGCTTCCGCTACTATTGCCGTTATTGCCACAAGCTGCTAAGGTCGCACCAAGAAACAACAAGCTCGCTGCTTTTAAAAAAGTTTTCTTCATTCTTCTACACTCCTTTTTGTTTGCGCTTACAAGGTGATTGTAATGGAAATCCTCGTTAATAAAAATGAAAAAACAAGAGCAAATATGTGAAAAACTAGACTGTCGTTTTTGCTGAAGGCTAAGCCTTCACGGGCAATAGCTAGAAAAAAATAGAAAAACAGATGAAAAATGTAAAAAAACAGACATGCTCTATTTTTTCCAATATACTATGCTATACTAGCGTTGAAAAGGCTTACTTTTCAAAAAACAAGGTAGGTGGAAACAATGAAAAAAATACAAACCGGACTGTTTCGTCTTTTTACGGTAACAGCTTATTTTGCTAAATTAAACCTTTTATGGCTTTTCTTTACCCTTTTAGGGTTGGGGATTTTTGGCTTCGGTCCTGCCACCGCTGTCACGATCAAATGTTTACATGATTTTCGTAAAACTGGTCATGACTATTCAGCTGTTGCCTTCTGGCAAGCCTACAAGCAAGCCTTTCGCACCTTTTCCCTTTTTGGCATTGGACTATTAAGTACAGTACTCCTGTTGTTGTTTAACTTACGGATTACTCATTTTTTCCCGACTGAAATGGCTTGGCTGCGTCCTGTCTATTTACTTTTAACGATTCTCCTCCTTTACACTGCATTCATCAGCTTTATGACCTATGCCAAAGCCGAACAACACGCTTGGAAACAGACCTTGTACGTCAGTATCTTTCTAGTCTTTCGCTACCCACTGCAAGGCCTTGCCTTGTTGTTTACCTGGTATTTATTGTTTCTCTTATTGACTGCCAAAACCTCTTTGTTACTCGTCTTTGGACTGGTGATTTTCTTGTTCTTCGCTGAATTTTTTCATGGTCAGATGATTGAAAAAACCAAACAATTGCAAGCAAAGCGAGGCAGTGTCCATGAAGTCCCAGAAGCTGATCAATCACTTTAAAAAGCAGCCTTTTGAGCGACAGTTACATTTTGTCTTTTTTGCGACGGTGGCAATTATCGTCTCATTGGCTGTTCTCCTGACCTTAGTTTGGCGACAAGTCTACATGGCGCAGCTGAAAGAAGCCGCGTATAAAGATGTCTCGATCATTTCAACAAATATCGCCAAGCGTTTAACTGCCGTCGAAACCCTCTCTTTTCGCATTATCGATAGTGCACCGATCCAAAATGGCCTACAAAGGATCTTGGCACAAGATTCCTTGCAATCCTTAGAGGCGATCGACCAAAAGAATGCCTTAAGTGCAGAAATCAACGCCCTCGTACGCAATGAATCAACGATTCAAAACGTCTATCTCTTTACCCCAACGAACGAAAACATGATCAACTTTCTAGCCGAGACCGACCATATCTTTAATGGCCAAACCATCAAAGATATGATCGAGACTTTGCCCGATAAGCCTGCCAAAGGGAGTTGGTTTTTTGCAAAGGACCTTTCTCAAGGTGTCTACCTGCGAAAAATCTATTCAACAGCCGATCTTTCTTTAACCTATATTGGTACGGTGATATTTCTAGTGAATACGTCCTTCTTTCGTAACGAGATCGAAAGTCTTCCCATTGTCTCCGAACAAAACCAATTTTTCATGGCGTATCAGAACCAATTTTATAGTACCGCAAATGACGAGCAAACCCTCGCTGCGGATCAAAATACCTTGCAGCAAAAAATGGAAACCTTCCAGCGATCGATCGGCTCCATGACGTTTGATAATCGCCAGTACTACTACGCAATGGATCGGAAGACGATGCCGAATATGACCTTCATTTATTTACTGCCTGAAAATCAAGTCTTAGCTGATCTTTATAAACTACAAGGCCTTTCCATCGCTGTGAGTTTGCCTTTTTTATGTTTGATTATTGTTGTGATTCGGAAAATAAGCAATCAGCTGACCCGCCCTTTAGCTGACTTGGCTTCGCAAATGGCCGTTCTGCGGAAAACGAAAAAACTGGCCTCTTTAAAGACCCTCGCTGTCCCAGAAAATAGTCAAGAAGAGATCATGGTCCTTTATGAAAGCTACAATACGATGATCGATGAATTAAATGCCTTGATCAAGGACAATTATGAAATGCGTATATTGTCCCAAGAAATCGAATTTAAAGGATTGCAAGCGCAATTAGATCCACATTTTCTATACAATACGTTAGACTCGATCAACTGGATCGCCATTGAAAATCAGCAGTGGCAGATCTCAGAGATGGTCACCTCCCTTGCCTATTTGTTTCGAAAAAAAATCGATACCAAGTCTGACTTCACAACGCTACAAGATGAATTAGATATCGTGCACGCCTATATCAATATTCAAAACGTTCGCTTCGGGAAACGGATCGAGTATATCGAAGTAATTTTGGTGAATGACTTGTCCTTTAAAATTCCTAAGTTACTGATTCAACCATTGATTGAAAATGTCTTTAAATACGCCGTCAATGATATGAAGGAGACGTGTCGCCTCGTCCTTACGATTGAACAACAAGCAACCTTTCTCCAAGTCAGTGTCTCTGACAATGGCCCTGGTTTTAAAGCCAACTTCTCGATTGAAAAAGAAGGCGGCATCGGATTGACCAATATTCAAAAACGATTGCAACTGCATTATGGTGATCAAGCGTCCTTAGCCATCGTCTCCTCGATTCCCTTCAAAAAGACGACGGTGCGCTTTGTGATCCCCTTAAAAGGAGTGAGTGAAACATGAAAAATATCCTCGTTGTTGACGATGAACCCTTGATAGCAAATGGTGTGGCTAACCTCGTTGCTTCTTTTGATTTCCCATTAGTGGTCAAAGGAATTTACACAGACAGTGAAGAAGCCTTGGCATTTTGTCAGCAAAACACCATCGACATCGTGATTACCGACATCAATATGCCTAAAGTCAATGGACTTGCCTTGATCAAAAAATTAAAAGCCATCAATCCTGCGATTCAAATCATTATTTTGACAGGCTTTGGCAGCTTCTCCTTTGCCAAAGAAGCGATGGCTTTAGGGGTCAAATTTTTCCTTGAAAAACCTGTTTTTCCGAGCAAGCTTTCAGAAGCGTTGGCTGAGACGATCGAACGTTCTGAACGTCGTCAAATGGAATCTACCCTCTATTTAAAACAACAAATTGAACAATACATCAATAGCTGCGGAGAAGAACCGCTGCCTGAATCGTTCGTTTTTCCATTTTGTATGTACTTATTTGATTCGAAATTCTATCACGCCATCGCCAAGCGGATCGAAAGCTATGAGAACCATCACGAGTTGGTGATCGGTCATCAAAACAAAGTTGGCTATATCCTGAACTTCAGTACGGAAAATACCTTTAATCTCTTTTTTAAAACGAAGGTACAGGCTGCGCATCTAGGAAAAGGGATCGCCATCAATTGCTGGGTCGAAACCCCCGAAAAATTTTTACTCAGTTATCATTTAGGCAAGCGGAACTTGGATAAGGAGTTTTATTTTGATACCTTTGAAGTCATCCAAGAAGCCCAAATCTCACAAGAAAATGTCTATGAAAATAGTCTCTATATGGAATACCGTGAAAAACTTTTGGCATTGATCGACAAAGGCGAACTGACTTTAGCCCAAGTTCTTACGGAAAACTTTTTTTCTACCTGTCGCATGGAGCTTTACCCTGTCCAACTATTGCGGCTGCAGGTCAACGATTTGTTATCGGCAATTTTTGAAAACCATCGCATCAAAAAAGACATCTACTTTGATGACTATTCCCCAAAGATCATGCTCTTGAATAATTGGCACGAACTCCAGTTTATGCTGCTTCACTGTATCGATTTGATGCGGGGCAGCTTAGACGATAGCGAGAACATGCAGCTGTCCCAAAAAGTCAACCTGATCATCGAAGAATATTATGACCATGAAGCATTGTCATTGAAATGGATCGCCGCCCATCTTTTGTACTTAAATCCTGAATACTTAGGAAAAACCTATTACAAAGAAACCGGGATTCGCTTCAATCAAAAATTAGCCGAATACCGCATCCAAAAAGCACAAGAACTGCTGAAGAAAAACTACAAAGTCTACGAAGTGGCAGCGATGACGGGCTTTAGTAATGCCCCCGAATATTTTGTTCAAACGTTTAAAAAGATTACCGGTATGACACCAAAGAAATTTTTGAAGCAGCAAGAAAAAGCACTTCTCTCTTAACGTTTCTTCTATCCGAAATGACTGTGTTGCTATTTCAACAAAAGAGGTAGTCCGCTCACATTCGTGAGCGAACTACCTCTTTGACTAACCAGTAATTGATGTCAAACAATTGATGCGACCGTGTTCGTTTTAAGAAATAAACATTTTTGTCTAGCTTACAGCGTAAAGACTTCCTTTAACTCCTGTGTCACTGGCGAATCATCCGGATTTGTTTCCATAAGTTCTGCCATGTACTGCCACCATTTTTGGTTGATCTCGGTTGCCGCTAACTGCTGCCAGCGGGTTTCATCTTCAATCTCAAGGTAGCCAAACAACGCAAGGCTTTCTGGATCTAAGAAAACCTGGTAGCTTTTCGCCCCGTGTGCTATGAGCTGCTCTTTTAGTTCTGGCCATAGTTCGCGATGCCGTTTTTCATATTCTGCTTCATAACCAGGATGTAGCTTCATCCGAATCGCTTTTTTGATCATCTTTGTCTGCTCCTCTCTTTATTACGTAAGGTGTTTAACTTAACAAAATGAAACCAATAGTTCAGTAAATGCTAAAACTGTCAGTGATTGCCCGTAAGGCATTGCTGTAATCGCGATGTTTTTGTAGTACTCCAAGTCTTCTCCCATTCCAGTACCGATGGAAACATTTTGGACTTCTCCATCTTCTGCGACTTGTTCGATCAAACCGGCTAACGCTTTATAGGCAACATCTTCCCAAGCTTTGTCAATGTAACGCTTATGAACGGCTTTTAAAATCCCATAGGCAAAACCAGCCGTCGCAGAAGCCTCCACATACGAGCTAGGATCATCTAACAAGGTGTGCCACAAACCACTTTCATCTTGCATTTCTTGCAAGGCAGCTAGTTGGTCTAAGAGGGTATTGATCAAGAAGCCTCGTAACGCATCTCCTTCTTGCAAGTCGAGAATGTCAATGATCTCAGGAATCGCAATGGTGATCCAGCAGTTGCCTCTTGCCCAAAGCGCTTGCGCATAATTGTGGCGTTCTTCAAAGGTCCAGCCGTGGAACCAAAGACCAGTTTTTTTATCAACTAAGTATTTGATATGGATCATAAATTGTTGTTTTGCTTCTTCGATATAGGCCGGACGATTCAGCAACATGCCAATTTTCGCCAAAGGCAAAGCGGTCATCATCAAGGTATCGTCCCAAAGCTGGTTGCGATTTTCTGGTCCATAGGTCGCATGCTGCAGACCATTTTCATCGGTTCGCGGCATATCATGCATGACCCATTCCGCCCATTGTTCAAGGTACGGCAAGTAACGAGAATCTTTGGTGTCTTCATAAAGATACGCCATTGCCAAAAGCGGCGCCATCGTGTTGACATTTTTAGGCGGCGCGCCTTCTAACATCCGCTGCTCAAACCATTCTTCCACAACTTGGAGCGCTTTGGGATTTTTGGTGATTTGGTAGTTTTTATAAATGCCGTATAGTCCCACCCCTTGCGGCCAGTTCCAAATCCCCCAGCTTTTATCATCAACGATCAAGCCGTCAAAGTCTAATAGAAATTCGCCATTATCATCCTTGATCGTCGTTAAATTTTCGATCATGCGATCAATTTTTTCTTCTACAACACGTTTTTCCACAAATAACTGTTCTAAAATCACCATTGGGTTCATCCTCTCATTTCTCTTTGATAGATTGATCGTAACACGCTTACATTTACACAAAAATAGCAGTTATTGACACTTTACTATCTATTCTTGTATGATAAAAACAAACGAGTACGAAAGGAGCCAATCATGGAGAAGCAAAGTGCGGATACGATGATCAACGATCGTTTTGAGGCCTTTCATATCAAAGACATCGTAGAAGAAAACAATACCCTTTATCATTACCATAGTTTTTATGAGATTCACTGTACCTTAAAAGGATCAGCGGTCTTCTTTATCGATGGCGGAGAATTCCCTCTAGAACCTGGTACGATCATCTTGATTCCTCCAAACGTCTTGCATCGAATCGTTCATCAAACTTCTGATTTTTTCGAGCGAACCTACCTGTATATCAATCCTAGTTATCTCGCTGCCCTCTCCACTACCCAAACAGATCTCACTGCCTGTTTTCGTAGCAACGGCGGCATCAACAGTCGTATTTTATCGATCGATGCCGACCAACTAGACCAGCTATTGCGTCCTTTACGCAAAAAAACGGATAGCAATTATGGCACCGACTTACTTTATCAAAATCATTTGATTGCGTTTTTGATTTCCATCAATACGATTGCCTATCAGGAAAAAGAACCGCTATTTTTATCCGACTCACTCTATAAAAATAAAGACATTTTGGCTGCTATTACCTATATCAATCAGCATTTGACCGCTGATCTCTCCTTAGAGACCGTCGCCAAAGCCCTTTTCATGAGCCCATACTCGCTTTCAAGGACCTTCAAAAAAGAAACTGGCGTCGCCTTTCATGCCTATGTGGTAAAGAAACGACTCTTAAAGAGCAAAGAAATTTTACGTAAAACCAGAAGCGCCACCGCCACGTTCGAAGCTTGCGGCTTCAACTCCTATACCCATTTTTTACGCTGCTTTAAACAAGAATTTCAGCTGACACCAAAAGAATTTTTACAAGAAGAAGCCCAAAATCAGTTTGTCCGTTTTACGCATTTTGCAGGGAAAAAATAGCAAGCCGTTGCAAAGCGCCAATCATTGGCTCGTGAAAAAAGAGTTGCTGCTTCCCTTTCCTGATGTTAGATGACACAATACAAAAAGAATGACACGAGGAAATGTGTCATTCTTTTTGTATGCTATAAAACTTCCCCATTTGAAGCGATCACTTTTTTATACCACTCAAAGGATTTTTTCTTGGTTCGTTTCAAGGTGCCGTTGCCTTGATCGTCTCGATCCACGTAGATAAAGCCGTAGCGTTTACTCATTTGACCGGTGCTGGCTGCTACAAGATCAATACAACCCCAAGTAGTATAACCAAGTAGTTCCACGCCATCGATCGTCACTGCATCTTTGAAGGCTTGAATATGTTTTTTTAAATAGTCGATCCGATAATCGTCTGCGACAAACCCATTCTCATCAGGGGTATCGATCGCCCCTAACCCATTTTCTACGATAAACAACGGTTTTTGATAGCGATCATACAATTGATTCAATGAATTTCTCAGTCCTAACGGATCAATCTGCCACCCCCACTCAGTCGATGATAGATGTTCATTTTTAATTGATGGAAAGAGATTCCCTGTCGCTTGCGCATAGTCTTCTGGGTGGGCACTGACCGTTCGCGAACAGTAATAAGAAAAACTGACAAAATCAACAGGAGAAGCCTCTAAAATCGCCTCGTCCTCAGGTGTTATTTTGATTGTTAAGCCTTCTCGCTCAAATTTTTTCAAGGCATAATTGGGGTATTTGCCTCGGGCTTGCACATCGATAAAGAAATAGCCTTCGCGATCACGATCGATTGCTTCTTGATAATCTTCAGGTCGGCAAGTATAAGGATAATGACTGCCACCAGCCAGCATACAACCAACTTGATTGGTCGGATCGATTTCATGAGCCTTTTGGGTTGCTAAGGCACTGGCGACTAACTGATGATGCGCTGCTTGGTATTTGATTTCTTGACGATTGTCCCCTTCTTTAAAGACGATCCCGCCACCTACAAAGGGCTGATGCAGCAAAATATTGATTTCATTGATCGTCAGCCAATATTTGACCAACCCGCGATAGCGTTGGAAGACGGTTTCCGCATAAGTCACATAGAAATCAATGAGTCGGCGATTTTTCCAGCCACCAAATTCCTTGATCAAATGCAGCGGAACATCGAAGTGGGCAATCGTGACTAATGGCTCGATTTGATGTTTTCTCAATTCTTTGAAGATTTTCTCATAAAAAAGCAGTCCTTCTTCGTTGGGCGCTTCGTCATTGCCATTCGGAAAAATCCGTGACCAAGAAAGTGACATCCGATACACGTTAAACCCCATTTCGGCAAAAAGGGCAATATCTTCCATATAATGGTGGTACATATCAATGGCCGTTTGGGCTGGATAAAAAGAATCTTCCTGCCATTCCAACATTTCCAGTTCACCCGCAGCGACCTTTGCGCGATCAGGACCAGTTGGTAAGAGGTCGACATTTGATAAGCCACGTCCTCCTGCTAATACACCACCTTCTGCTTGATTGGCAGCCGTTGCACCGCCCCATAAAAAATCATCTGATAATCCCATGTTATTTCCTCCTAAACTTTGACTACAAGTACTTCCTCTTCTTTAGCTACCAAACCTTCTTTCACACGTTCGACTGCGGTATATTGTGGTGTATTGGTAACGATGATCGGTACTTGTGTGACATATCCTGCAGCTTTTATCTGCGGTACATCAAACGTCAGCAATCGCTGCCCTTTTGTAACTTTTTGCTCTGCTTCTACTAAAGCATCAAAATACTGACCATTTAGTTCCACTGTGTCTAAACCGACATGGATCAACAATTCGATTCCGGTGTCTGAAACCAAGCCAATCGCGTGTTTGGTAGGAAAAACAGCAGCGACTTTTCCATCAAAAGGCGCAATGACTTCACCGATGGGTTCATCGACCGCAAATCCTTTTCCGAGTGCTTCAGAAGCAAATGCGTCATCTTTGACTTGATTCAACGGAATCACGATTCCCGGTACAGGATTGATCAAGCCGGTATCTTCTAGTACTACTGCTTTCATCTCCGGAACATCAATTGTCACTTTTGTTTCATATTTGAAACTTAAGACATAGGTAACGGCCCCACTCACCACAGCTGCAATCACCAATGCGATAATGATGTTCCAAAAATAGCGCATCGTATCATCACCGATATATAGTAAGACTGCTGGGAGACCAGACGAACCGGTCGCAAAGCGATGCGTATTGGTCAAGCCAGCATACAAACCACCAGAAGCCCCACCAATCATTGCCGCAACCAACGGATATTTTTTGGGCAAATTGATGCCATATAAAGCGGGTTCGGTAATCCCCATGTAGGCAGTGATTGCCCCTGATACCGCCAACTGCTTAGTTTTTTTCTCTTTCGTACGCAATGCGACAACTGCTACTGCGGTTGCTTGAGCAATGTTTGAGACCAATGCCCCTGGACCAAAAATACTGTCATACCCAAGTTCTGCCATTTGCATCACCCCTAAAGGAGCAATCCCATTGTGCAATCCAAACATCACCATGATTGGCAAAAAGCCCCCAATCAAAACCGCTGGAACCCAGCTAGCATGGACACTTAAGAAGGTAAAGAATGTTGCCAAATAACCACCCAAGATACTACCGATCGGTCCAAATAGCGAGAAGGCTAATGTACCCATTATCAAGAATGTTAGCATCGGAACAAAAACCAGCTCCACTGATTTTGGAATCACTTTGTTCAAAAACTTTTCGACATACGATTGGAAAAAAATCACGATCAGGATCGGAATGACTGATCCCGTATAATTTGCTAATGTAAAAGGAATAACCCCAAAAAAGTGAACGGGTTCGCCTGCTGTGACCAAGGCACCCCAATTAGGATGCATCATCATAGCAGCCACTGAAGCCGCTAAAATCGGATTGCATCGCAATTTTTGTGCCACAGTGAAGGCCAGGATCATTGGTAAGAAGAAGAAAACACCATCTGCAAAAAGATTCAGCATGTAATAGGTTTGCGAATCAGCCGTGATCACATCAAAAACGATCAATAAAGCCAAAACTGCCTTAACCATTCCGGCACCGGACAGTGCGGGAATAATTGGTTGAAACGTTCCTGCCACAAAATCGATCACTGCAGCTGCTGGTCCTTTTTTCTCCCCAGGTTCCGACGCCCCTGATGATTGAAGCGAAACCAATTTTGTGACTTCTTCATAGACATCTTTGACATGTGTTCCGATCACGACTTGATGTACCCCTGCGTTATTGATGTATTTGGCAACCCCATCGAGCGCCTCTAGTTCTCCTTGATCTATACGCTTTTCTTCATTGACTTTAAAGCGCAATCGGGTTTGACAGTGATAGGCATCCGTGATATTTTCTTGTCCCCCCAGATACTGGACGATTTTTTTTGCTAATGATTGATAATTTTCACTCATACATTCCACCCCTAAATAAATTTCAAAGAAAATCTATGTTGTATGTGCTTACCGGTATAACATACTGTTCTTTCTGCCAGCAATGTACCATTTATAGAGAGCGTTTCCAATATATTTTCCTAAAGACGAAATGGATTTCATCTTTTCATTAAAAACCGCTCTTTTTTCGAAATCCATTCCATTAAAAGACCAAACATCGCCTTGACGAAGCCACTAGAAACAATGATATAATTTACTAGATGATTGTGTTACTTTTGATTTATCGCGATCATAATAGGCTTTTTCAACGTAATGGCCCCACCAACCGAAAAAGAGCGCCCCGATGATCCCGCAACAACGGATCAAACCACTGCTTCTTCCCCCAACCATTGAAGCAATCCTTACTGAATCAACGATTTGGTCTAGCCTGTTATGAACGGCTATTCTAGGTTGGATTTATAAAAAAAAGGCGAAGGGAACGAAGAAACATGACAAACGCGAAACAAGCAATACCCCCAAAAACGATTCTCTTTCATGAAGAAGCTTTTCAAAAAACAGATCAAACGATCATTCGCTGGTTAGGAAACTCCGGTATTCTTCTAAACAGCCGTGGTACATGTATCATGGTCGATCCGGTCTTAGAAGGATTTGACCTGCCGTTACTGATCGATCTGCCAATCAAACCGGCGGCAGTCCCTCACTTAGATGCGGTATTGATCACCCATTCAGATAATGATCACTACGGCATTCCGACGATTGAAAAATTAGTCCCGGTTACCGATAGCTTCCATGGACCCAAATATGTTGCCGAACTTATGCAAGAGCACTTTCAAGTTGCTGCCCAAGGTCACGAAATCTATGATTCATTCACCGTTAAAAATTTGGAGATTTCTTTAACAAAGGCGTATCACCTTTGGCAAAATGAGACGACAAAATTTGACCGTGTCTTCCAAATTGAGGACTATTGCGGCTTTTGGATCGATACTCCGGATGGTTCCTTGTGGATTCCTGGCGATTCTCGTCTTTTACCAGAACAATTAGAGATGCCTCAACCAGATGCGATCTTGTTTGACTTTAACGACAACGCTTGGCATATCGGCTTTGAGAACGCCGTGAAACTGGCAAATACCTATCCTCATGCTGAATTGATCCTCTCCCATTGGGGAACAGTGGATGCTCCGCATATCGATGCTTTTAATGGGGACCCTGAAGCTTTGTACGATCGGATCGTCAATCCGAAACGGATTCGTCTAGTTGCTGCCGGTGAGCCGATCGAATTGAAATCAACCACTTCCAACAATTTAGAATAGGGAAAAAGGACCACACCGTTTTTGGTGTGGTCCTTTTATTCTTCTGCCATCTCTTTAAACGTCGTTTTGCGGCTCGTTTCTAAATAACGAGCGTTGCTGATTTTCATTTGGATATTCTCCTGATAATCGAGGGAAAAAATCTGAGCAAACAAAACCGTCAAAAGGAATTGAATCGATTCTTCTGTGGAAAAATTTCCGATTTTAGAATATAGTTTTTCTCGGCTAGCAATCGTCAAGACGATCGTCGAATAGTCCCGCAAATAGTTGTCCCCACCACTCGTAAGACTGATAATTGGCACACCATTTTTCAGCAATGTTTTCACATTTTTCATAGGATAGGTCTCTGAATTATTTCCAGAATAAGAGATAAGAATGGCACAATCCTTCGGGGTCAGCGTTTGGGAAATCAAGCCCGCTTCGTCCGTATCCGCAACAAAGGCTTTTTTATGAATCGTGTTTAAGTTGCGTTTAAACAGCTGCCCGAAATACGAATTTGGACTACGCCCATAGATGACAACGTTTTGAGCGCCATTGATGAGTCGAGCGGCTTGATTCAGGTCTTTTACCGTCATAAGTGCCGCTGTTTCTTTAATCGTCTGCATGCGTAAGTTCGCCAAGTTTTCAATGATTTCTAATGTGTCTGCCGCCTCACCAAAAGGGATATTCACATCGATCGTTGCTGAGCCATCATCAAAGTGTGCCAGTTCATGCACGAAGGCATACACAAATTCTTTCCAACCGGAAAAGCCAAAATATTTTGCAAAACGGACTAACGTCGGCTTTGAGGTATGGGTCAGTTTTGCGATTTCTTCCATAGTATACTCACTGACTTTTTCCCGATTGCCTAGTAAAAAATCACCGATCGTCCTTCTTGCATCATTTTGTTTAAACGCTGCTTCTTCAATTTTTTGAAAAAGATACATCTGGTTCTCCCTTCTGATTGCTGCTGTTAGTTTTACACGTCCCATTCATTCACGTTTCTTTCTATCTAAAAGCACTGAAAGTGATGAATTGAAGACAGAAAAGCGTGGAGCACGCCAGCGTATGCCTACCCTCGTTCAAAATACAAAAAGAATTTATTTCCCAAAAGGGCGATCATACCAATCAGGCATAGCATGCCCCCTGATAAGATCATCTGCATCCCTGCTGTTTCATTGCCGCTGACTAGTATCAGCAAGCGTGATGCATAGGGTGCGAGCGTGACCCCTAAATTGTAAGCAACGATCGAGACGATCGTGCCAAACTTAGCTTCTGCTTCACCACCAGTCGTCAGCAAGTGGGTGAAAAAAGGCATGATGCTGCGAAAGGCAAAGCCTAATAATAAAGAACAACCCAAGAGTAGCCCCACTGTCTGCAATGGATAAGTCAAATAGATGCTGCTTCCTGCAAGCAATGCCGCAATGGGCAGCAACCAGCGATGTAGGCGACTGTATATCAAGCCAAAGGCATTGCCGGCGATGAATGCTCCCGTCGCAATGGCGGCAATCATGTTACTGCCTTCAGTGGCGTCCCCGATTCCTTTTTCCAATAACAATGGTGTGATCTGTAAATTGTAATTAATAAATAAGACAACGATTAGAAACAAGAGCACACCCAGAACGAATGATCGCTGTTTCCGTTCTTTTGAAACCGTGACGTTCGCCAATAACGTCTCATTAGTCACAGCCTGTGTTTCGTTTGGAATAAACAGCTGGACAAAGAAGAGACTGATCAGGGCAAAGCCATAAACCAAGAAGGACATTTCCCAACTGATTTTCACTAGCTGCCCAACCAGCAAAGTCATAAAGATACCACCTAAACCACCAACGGCACTTTCTAATCCAAGAGCTTTGGCTTTCTTTTGCGGCTCATTTTGAAACAGCAAACTAATCATTTGAATCGCCAAACGATTGAATAAGCCGATCCCGAAGCCAAGAATCCCTCGAGAAAGAAACAAGACGGGAAAGCTCCCCTGATACCATGCCGGCAGCGTGCCAAAAACCGCCACAATGACCAAGCCGGTGACCATCGTGTATTTTTTGCCGATCCTTTTTTCGATCATGCTGGTAGTAAAAATCCCCAGTAAAAGAAACAATGATGGAATCGTGGTCAGTAACCCAATGTAGACCGCATCAACTTCTGGAAAGCTTGCCGCAATCGCTGGGACATTGGCAGAAATCGCCGGTGCCGAATAGACAACCATTGCCACCGACAGCAGTGCCAACAACTTCATAGAAAAAAATTTCATAAATACCCCTTTCCTTAAAAACACCTTTTCTTCCTTGTCTCTGAACCCAATAGTCCAAGATGACAAAGTGATCCTTTCACTACCTTATTATTCGCTAGATTGTCCTCGTTGACCAATGCTTAACGCGCTTGGGCTTTATGCTTGAAAAGCATTGGTCTTCTGTATTTTGCTAGGTTTCTATGGCGATTGCTGGAACTCATTTATGTTTGTCTAAAAAAAAGAAACCTTGCAGTATATTTTCTGCAAGGTTTCCTTCTTTTCATAAATCGACTGTAACTACTCAGAATGCTTTAGTGAATTGATTGCTGTAACTGTTCCATAACGTCTTTCGTAATTGTCTCAACGGTGATACCAAGTTCAGATAAAACGTCCGCTGCCCGGTAATTATCATAAAATTTCTTTTCTAAGCCATAGTTTTTGACGACAATCTCACGATCACCTAGGTAGCTGGCAATCATTTGTCCATAGCCACCCTCTCGTATGCCATCTTCCAACGTGACAACGAGTTTGTGCGATCGTGCCACAGCATCCAACAACTCTTTGTCGACCCCTGAAATAAACTTAGGATTGATCACCGTTGGCGTAATTCCATGTTGCATTTTCAATTGTTCTGCGATCTCTTCCGCTAGCGCATAAAAGTTCCCAACACCGACGATGGCTACCTGCGTGCCAGCTTGAGTCACTTCATTTTTTTGATCGCTGTAGTCAGTAGAGGCTGCTCGTACCGTTTCGTTGACAGGTCCAACCGGTACCCGGATCGCAACTGGAGCGTTAGTTTGTTCCAACGACCAATCCAACATTGCTAGATATTCTTCTTTAGAGGTTGGCGCAAGATAAACAAGGTTGGGAATATGTGCCAAAAATGGAATATCAAAAATTCCCAGATGGCTCTCGTCATTCATTCCATGAATCGATGCACCGTATACCAGAATCGTTCCCGGCAGATGATTTAAGGCCAAATCATGGGAAATTTGATCAAAACTACGTTGCATAAAGGTAGAAAAAACGGCCCAGACAGGTTTCGCTCCATTTTTTGCTAACCCAGCAACCATCGATACCGCATGTTCTTCTGCAATACCCACATCTACAAATTGTTTACCTGCTTTTTCTCGTTGTTCTGGAGAAAAAAGCAGCATCGGTGTACCAGCATTTACTGCCACGACTGTAGGATCTGTCGCCATTTTTTCTAATAAATAATCCGTCGTTAAGCTATTGTACGTTACTTGATTGCCGCCAGTAGAAATATATTCGCCGGTTTCTAAATGAAAGGGACCGCCTGCATGAAACTTTTCACGATTTTCTTCCGCAAACTTGAAGCCTTTGCCTTTGATCGTATGAATGTGTAATAAAACAGGATGATCAATGTCTTTCACTTTTTCAAATAAAGCGATCAAGGCAGCGAGATCATTTCCTTCATCCAAATAGTGGTACTCAAAACCAATCGCTTTGAACAGATTGTCTGCTGCTTGCCCCTTGGTTTCCCGCAATGCCCGCAAATTCTGGTACATCCCCCCATGGTTTTCTGCAATCGATTGGTCATTGTCGTTGAGAATCACGATGGTATTGGTGCCTAATTCCACGATATTGTTCAAGCCTTCAAACGCTAAACCGCCTGATAGAGAACCATCACCAATCACGGCAACGACGTTATACGTTTCATTTTTTAGGTCACGGGCTTTCGCCACACCATTTGCCAACGAAACTGAGGTGGAGGTATGACCGACCGTAAAGAGATCGTGCTCGCTTTCTTTCGGATTCGTGTAACCAGAAACCGCATCAAACTTCGCAGCATCGAGAAAGGCATGGGCGCGTCCTGTCAGCATTTTATGGATATAAGTCTGATGAGACACATCAAAAATCAGCTTATCTGTGGGAGAATCAAAGACTTTATGCAACGCGATCGTCATCTCAACCATCCCCAGATTGGGGCCATTATGCCCCCCATGGTGACTGATTTTTTCCAATAAAGCAGTTCGTGCTTCTACTACCAGTTCTTGAAGTTGCCCACTGGTCAATTCTTTTAACTCTTTAGGGCTTTTGATTTTTTCTAATAACATGTACGTACCTCCTGTAGAAATGTTTGAATGATTCGTGTGTTTACTCACAAGGAAAAAGACACGAAGTCGAAATGAGTGGATCGCTCTCTGGAATAAAAAAATGCGGCAATCGGAGCTAGACGCTCTTTTTAGAATTCCTATCAAACCGAGAAATAGCAAGTTATCCTAAAGGGAAATCGTGATTTTTTGAGTTTCAACAATCGCTGCTCATTTCTTCTATCTAAAAAGATACCACCTAGATTTAACTTTAGGTCAAGCACTTTTTGTGAATTTATTCTATTTTGATCCTAACGTTATGGCACGCCGCCATAATGATACAAAAAAAGATAAGAAGCGCTTGCTTCTTATCTCGGGTTTTACTTGTTCAATGGTCATTCTTAAGAAACCTAAATTTTTTCATTGACCACTTATTCTTCTTTCTCTAAGCCAACAAGCACTCGCTGTTTACGGTTCGATTCTTCTGCAACAAAGTTTAAAACTGTTTTCAATTCGCTAGGCGTTGCCTTTTTCTGTAAGATCGAGAAGTTTCGATGATATTGTATCATGATTGTTTCTACTTTTTCTTTCTCAGTCATTGAGCTTCTCCTCCAATTCTTCCTTTGTGTATGTTAATGGCAAAGCGAACGATACATTGTCAACTGCCATCAACGTATGAGAATGGCGATTCTGAAAATCTTTTATAAAAATATTAACGGTCACATTTTCTTTATACAATTCCTTCATTTTAATCAAGTTATATCTTGATTGAAAAAAAGCATTTATAAAATGTTCTTTAGGAACAAAGCGTCCTTCTATTTTTTCACGTTGCTTCGTATAATTCCAAGCAATAAAAGGATCTTGATAGATATAATAGATAAGCACATCATAATTCTTTTTTAAGCATCGCGCAATATTTTGATCAGCTTTTTTAGTGGGTGAAACAAGAATCATTTATTGCGAGAAGTAAGATGGCAAAAATTTCTGTTAATGAACTATACGCAAAAAAACAGACTACATTTGTCATGCAGTCTGCTTTTCCAACTTTTTCTTTATTTAGTGTTTGTCCCACTGTTTTCCGAAAGATTGTTGTTGTGATTCGACATGTCCTCGATGGCCATATACAGGTATTTGATTCAATTGGTTTTCAATTACTTGAAACTCGGTATCTGTAAGCTGTACATCCCAAGCAGCTAGATTTTCCAAAATCCTGCCTCGATTTTTTGATCCAGGAATCGGCACTGCATTCGGGTACTTGTGAAGCATCCACGCCAATGAAATTTGGGCATTTGTCGACTGCTTTGCTTGAGCGACTTCTGCTAGCATATTTAAAATCGGTTGATTGGCTACGAGGTTTTCTTTAGCCAGCTGAGGGACGAATTTGCGAACATCATCCCCTTCAAAGGATGTATCTGGTGTGACTTTTCCAGATAAAAACCCACTAGCGATTGGTGAAAAAGGAACGACGGCGATCTCGTTCTCAAGACAATAGGGGAAAATCTCTCGCTCACAATCACGCTCAACCATTGAATAGAGATTTTGCACAGCACCAACGGGGGTAATCCCATGTGCTTTAGCAAGTGTCTCCACGGAAACTTGTGAGAGTCCCCATTCTCTGATCATACCTTCTTTGATCAATCGTCCCATCACATCAGCTATTTCTTCTAAAGAAAGCTGTTCATTGATTCGATGAAGATAATAGAGATCAACATAATCGGTGCGCAATTTTTCCATTGAAGCAATCAAATGGTTACGGATGGCTGTGTAAAGAGTTGTGCTTTCATTCACTTCTTTTTCGTCGAGATGATACTTGGTGGCAAGAACAACTTTGTTTCGAAAAGGCGACAGTGCTTTACCCACCAACTCCTCATTATGTCCAGAATAAAACATTTCTTTTCCATAAGCTTCTGCTGTATCAAAAAATGTACAGCCAAATTCGTAAGCTTTGCGAATAGATGCAATACTCTCTTTTTCTTCTGGCACCTTTCCATATCCGTGAGAAAACCCCATACACCCCATTCCGATTGGCGAAACTGCTAAACTTCTGATTTTTCTATTCTTCATATTACAATTCCCTCCTTCATCGATACCTTATGCACTCGTTAAGCTAGCTAAACTTTAGCATCTTCGAGTCACTCGAAGTCAAGGAGTTTCTAACAATCATTTTTCTTCCACCTTTTGTCTTTTTGAGGCTCTCAAATAGGAAGCTACTTTTCTCCACAAAATTATCTGTGCTATAATACGCGATATAAAAAGAAAATGATCTACAACAGTTTTTACTAATACGTTCAAACGACTTGCTTGACTTCAGCAAATTATGAAAGGCGTGACCAACATTTACTCTATCAAAGAAGCAGCCACGATCACTGAATTGTCTGAACACACGATTCGCTATTATACCGATATGGGTTTGGTTCCTAGTTTGATCAGGGACAAAAACAACAGACGGGTTTTTAATCAGACTTCCATCAATTGGTTAACTGGTATCAAGAATTTGCGCGAAACAGGCATGTCTTTAGAAGCCATTAAGCATTATATTTCGCTTTGCCTCCTTGGCGATTCGACGATCAAAGAAAGAGCCGACATCATTCAATCGCAAAAAGAAAAAGCGCTCGTTAAACTTACAGAAGCGCAAAAACGAGTCGCTTATTTAGAAAAGAAAAGCAATACCTATCAAGAGCTCATCAACCAGAAAACAGCTTCTAACGATCCATTGAATCCGGCAACTTGGGAGGAGGAAGCAGTATTGCGGAATAGAACTTGAATGAAGATATTTTACCAATGATTTGGATCAATAGACACTTAATTTTTTGATGATTATATTCGTATAGTGCTGAAATAGACTATTCATTACTAAAAAACTGCCATTAAACAGGATCCATTCCCTGCTTAATGGCAGTTTGCTTATTTCCGATACATCTTCAATTCCAAGAACAAATCATTATAGATGCCCAGATACTCAGCACCTAAGTTTTCATAGACTTCGAGGTGTTCCATCAATTCATCGGATGGATAGAATTGTTCGTCTTCGGTGATCTCGTCTGGCAGTAATGCCATGGCTGCTTGGTTAGGTGTGGAATAGCCGATGTATTCTGCGTTTTGTGCAGCGTTCTCGGGTTCCAGCATAAAGTTCAAGAAGGCGTAGGCGCCGGCTTCGTTTTGTGAGGTCTTAGGAATGACCATATTATCGAACCACAAGTTGGAGCCTTCTGAAGGGATCACGTAATGAATGTGCTCGTTCTCGTACATCATGTCGGCTGCTTCCCCAGAAAATGTGACCGCAACCGATGCTTCTTCATTTGCCATGTACATCTTGATTTCATCTGCGACAATGGCTTTGATATTTGGAGTCATGGTCCGCAGCTTATTGAATGCCTCTTGCAGCTGATCATCGTCTTTGCTGTTAAGAGAATAGCCTAAGCTGTCCAAACCTAATCCCATTACTTCACGCGCGCCATCGATCAGCATGATGCTATTTGCTAATTCGGGTTTCCAAAGATCGTCCCATTGGGTGATTTCACCTTCATCAAAGAACTTATCGTTATAGACGATCCCCAGTGTTCCCCAGAAATAAGGGATCGAATATTGATTGCCATGATCAAAACTCAGGTCCAAAAAGCGAGGGTCGATATTGTCTAGCCCTTTGATTTTGCTGTGATCCAATGGTTTTAAAAGATTTTGTTCCATCATTTTCTCAATCATGTATTCACTCGGTATGGCGATGTCATAAGACGTACCGCCTTGTTGGATCTTCGTGAACATCGCTTCATTTGAGTCAAAGGTTTCATAATTGACTTTGTAGCCAGTCTCTTCTTCAAACTTACTGATCAAATCAGGGTCGATGTAGTCGCCCCAGTTGTAGATGTTGACGACCTCAGCACCTGCCATACCAGAGGTGCGTTCCAATTCACGGACACCAAAGAGCAAGATCAGGACGATCGCAACAATACCGATAATCAGAGATTGTAGTCGTTTCATCGCAGATTTGCCACCTCCACACGGCGGTTTTTACGTAATTTCTTCGCGCCGTTTTCTTTACTGATAAAGTAATAGCCTACCACCAGAATCATGGAGAATAAGAAGACAAGTGTGCTTAATGCATTGATTTCTAAACTGATTCCTTGACGTGCTCTAGAATAGATCTCTACTGATAAGGTACTAAAGCCATTGCCCGTCACAAAGAATGTCACGGCAAAATCATCAAGTGAATAAGTAAAGGCCATGAAATAGCCGGCGATGATGCCCGGTGTCAAGAAAGGCAAAATGATATTTTTGATGACTTGAAAATTATTCGCGCCTAAATCACGGGCAGCATCGATCATTGAATCGTTCATCTCTTGCAATTTCGGCAAGACCATCAAGACCACGATCGGGATACTAAAGGCGATATGCGAAAGCAATACGCTGAAAAAGCCTAAGCTAAACCCACGGAACAAGTTGCCGATCATCGTAAAGAAAATCAAGAAGCTGGCACCAATGATGACATCTGGTGAAACCAGCAAAATATTATTTAAACTCAACAAGGCCGTTCTCGTTCGGCGCTTGCGGGTATAGTAGATGCCCATCGCACCAAATGTGCCAATGATCGTTGCCAGTAATGCTGATAAAAATGCCAGCATAAAGGTGTTCAACACGATGATCATCAAGCGGGTATCTTGAAAGACGGATTGGTAATGTTCAAAAGTGAAACCCGTAAAAGCATTCATGGTGCCTCCTTCATTGAAGGAATAGAAAATCAAATAAAAGATCGGCACGTACAAAAGAATAAAGACGACGATCAGATAAAGATTCGACCAGCGAAATTTTTTCATTTACGTTGCCCTCCTTTTTTCTTTTCTCCCGTAAACAACATCACGAGGAACATGGCGATGATCAAAATGACGCCGATGGTCGAACCCATGCCCCAATTTTGGGTAACGAGAAAGTGCTGCTCGATCGCCGTACCAAGCGTGATCACGCGATTTCCCCCAATCAAACGGGTCAACATGAAGAGGGAGAGCGATGGAATGAAGACGGCTTGGACGCCGCTTTTTACCCCGTTTAACGAAAGAGGGAAAATCACTCGTCGGAAAGTATCATAACTGTTTGCCCCTAGATCGCGACTGGCACTGATCAAAGAGGGATTCATTTCTTCTAAGGCATTAAAAATCGGCATGATCATAAAGGGCAGTTCGATATAGACGGCAACCGTCAAAAAGCTGAAGTCAGTAAACAAAATCTGCTTTGGTCCAACCCCCATGATTTCTAGGAAGTTGTTGACACTGCCATGAATGCCGAAAATCCCAATAAACGCATAGGCTTTTAACAATAAGTTGACCCACGTTGGTAAGATGATCAACAGCAGCCACAAATCTTTGTGACGCAGCTTAGTTAAGAAATAGGCTGTCGGGTAGCTGATCACTAAGGTAATCAAGGTGATCAAAAAGGCATACCAAACCGAGTTTAAGGTCATGATCAAATATTTGCCAGAACCTAAGTAGCTTTGATAATTGACCAGCGAAAAGTTGCCGTTCATATCAAAAAAGGATTGGTAGATGATCAATAAGACTGGTGCAATAACAAATAGCAATAACCAAAAGACATAGGGTATCGCATAAAAACGACGCATTTTCGTCATTTGCTTTCCCTCCTAATCTTCGTAGCTCTCTAAACGAGCATCAAAATCTTCTTCGGACTCATTGAAACGCATGACGTGGATGTCTTCTGGTTCAAAGGAAAGACCGATCTTACTTCCTTCAGTGGCTTTTCTTGTAGAGTGAACCATCCATTCGTTGCCTTGTTCGTCGTAACAAATGATTTCGTAATGCACGCCTCGGAACAATTGAGTATCCACTTCAACGACTAACTTGCCTTTCTCAACGGTCGTCAAATTCAAATCTTCCGGACGGATCACGATCTCAACGGCTTCATTCGGACGCATCCCGCCATCGACACATTCAAACTGCTTGCCGACAAACTCCACTAAGTTGTCTTCGATCATCGTACCTGTAACGATGTTGCTTTCACCAACAAAATCCGCTACAAAATGGTTGATTGGTTCATCGTAGATATCCACTGGCGTGCCACTTTGGACGATTTTCCCTTTGTTCATAACGAAAATCTCATCACTCATCGCCAACGCTTCTTCTTGGTCATGGGTGACAAAAATAAAGGTGATGCCTAGTCGCTGCTGCAATTCCCGCAGCTCGTATTGCATGTCAGTTCGCAATTTCAAGTCCAATGCGGACAATGGTTCATCAAGAAGCAATACTTTGGGTTCATTGACGATCGCTCGTGCGATTGCGACCCGTTGGCGTTGACCTCCTGACATTTCGCTGATTTCACGATTCTCATAACCAGGAAGTTGTACTAACCGTAACGCTTCTAAGACTTTTTTATTCACTTCATCTTTTGGTAATTTTTTGATTCGCAGACCAAATGCCACATTTTCAAAAACGTTCATATGTGGGAATAAGGCATAATCTTGAAAGACAGTATTCACTTGCCGTTGATTGGCAGGAACGTCATTAATTCTTTGTCCATCAAAATAAACGTCGCCTTCTGTTGCGTCCGAAAAACCCGCAATGATGCGTAAAATAGTTGTTTTTCCACAACCTGAAGGACCTAACAATGTATAAAAGCGACCTTCTTCAATATCAAAACTCACTTTTTTCAAAACTGTTTCATCATCATCAAATCGTTTCACCACATTGTTGAATGAAATTATTGTTTTTCCCACACTCTTTCCTCCTGTACTATAAATAAGAATCCGTTACGACTACGAGCACACGGCTTTTTTTGCCGGCGATATTTTTTAATTGATGCGGCTCAGTCGCCTGATAATAGATCGATTGGCCTTTACGAGCCTTGTACTGCGTTTCTCCTAACGACAACGCCACACTGCCCTCTAAGACATAGATAAATGTTTCTGCTAACGATGGTTCAAAGGTCTTGTATTCGCCGGCTTTATCAAAAGTCAGCAAGACTGGCTCCATTTCTTTTTCATTGGAATCGGGAATCAGCCATTTCAATTCATAGCCATTTTCTTCATCATAATAAAGCGTACTGTCTTCTTCGCGATAAACCACTTGATGCTGCGCATTTTCTTCTCGGAAAAATTCCTCTGGTGTCACGCCTAAAACTTCTAAGATCGTAAAAAAAGTTTCCATAGAAGGCGAACTCAAATCACGTTCCAACTGTGAGATATAGCCTTTCGTCAAATCGGTCCGCTCGCCTAATTCTTCTTGGGTCAAATTCTTTTGAACGCGCAAATTGCGCAGCTTCTCGCCAATCTCCATGTTCATTCCCCCTTTTATTGACACAACTGCAAGTAAAAAAGTTTGCTATAAGTAAACTTCATGTTTAATTTCACTTTTTCTAGTATACAAATTATTGCAGAAAACACAAGCCTTTTTTCTGCATTTCTTTGAATTCTTTTCTTGCTGCTCAAAAAAAGGAGTGACGCTAAACGCTTGTGCTATAAAGGAAAGGATTGGCGGTCCCGTCATTTTCGCTTTTCACAGGTTTAAAAGAACAACTTCTATTTTAACGAAGAAAAGGTAGATTTAATAATGATCTGTTTTTACTGATTTTTTGATAAGAAGCCCTGCCTTTTCTTGCTTCACTGGTTAAAAAAATAAAACTTATGGTATTATGAGTACAAACCATCAAAGGAGTGTCTGAAATGACGAATTTCTCTACCTTTCGTGTCATGAATGAACCAAATTTTACTGCTTCACTCACAACTGCAACCCTTGACGAGCTGCCAGCAGGCGATGTGCTTGTCCGGGTTGATTACTCAGATGTCAATTACAAAGATGCCTTGGCAGCAAATGAAAATGGCGGCGTGATTCGCACGTATCCGATGACGCCGGGAATCGATTTAGCAGGGGAAGTCGTGGACAGTCAGTCTGCTGATTTTGCCCCAGGCGATCAAGTTTTAGTGACTGGCTATGGCTTAGGGGTTTCTCACCCAGGCGGTTACAGTCAATTTCAACAGGTCCCAGCCGAGTGGCTCGTGAAACGTTCTGCTGGTTTTTCAGCGAAAGACAGTATGACCTATGGCACGGCTGGGTTCACAGCAGCTTTAGCGGTGCAAGAATTAGAGCAGCTGCACTTAGCAAAAGACGCTGCGATTTTGGTGACAGGTGCGAGCGGTGGCGTCGGCAGTGTCAGCATTGCCTTTTTGAAAAAACTGGGCTATACAAATATAGTGGCGCTATCTCGTAAAACCGATGCGCAATGGTTGTTAGACCTAGGCGCAGCAAAAATCATCCGTCCGGATGAAGTAGTACCCGAAAAGGTCAAACCATTAGCAAAACAATCGTTTGCAGCGGTCATCGATACGGTTGGTGGTCCATTGCTTGCGGCAGTGCTTCCGCAAATCGCTTATGGGGGCGGTGCCTTCTTATGCGGCAATGCTGGTGGGATCAAAATCGAAACGACTGTCTTACCCTTTATTTTGCGTGGGATTCGCGTAATTGGGATCGATTCAGTCAATGTTTCCCATGAGATCCGCACGGCATTATGGGAGAAATTAGCGGGTGAGTGGAATGTGATCGATCAGCTTTACACGAAAGCCATCACTTTGGAAGACTTACCAGAAACGTTGGCAGCTTTATTAGCTGGCACGCACCAAGGACGGACGATCGTTGAGGTGTCACAAGGGCAATGAGAATTTTGATTACGGCTGGCGGTACTTCCGAAAAAATCGATGATGTCCGTGCAATCACGAATCATTCCACGGGTTCACTTGGTCAAGCGATTGCCAATGAATGGCTGCGGTACCCTGAGGTGACCATCGATTACGTTACGACGAAAACTGCCAAGCAACCGCCTACCGATCCACGAGTTACCTGTCATTTCATTGAAGGGACCACGGACTTGTTGGGGCAATTGACCGATTTATTGACGACCCATTCGTATGCTGCCGTGATCCACAGTATGGCAGTTAGTGATTTTACCCCTGCTGCTCATTTTTCAGAAGCAGCCTTTTATGAAGCAATCAACGATGCCCTACCGACTTATGACAACCAGGTCACTCCGGCATTGATGGCACACGTGCTCGAACAATCTGAAGCAACGGCAGGCAAAGTTTCTTCCAATACGGATCATTTGTTTTTAGTGTTGAAGAAAACCCCGAAAGTGATCCAAACCATCAAAGCATTACAGCCGACAACCTTATTAGTCGGATTCAAATTATTAGTAGCCGTCGCGGAAGCCGAGTTGTTTGCGGTCGCACGAAAAAGTCTGCTGGCTAGCCAAGCGGATTATGTGTTGGCCAACGACTTGACGCAAATTTCTGGAAACCAGCATGTCGGACACCTTTTGACACAAGAAGGACAAATCGGGACTGGCCGCACAAAAGCTGAGATCGCAACCTTGATCGTTGACACATTACGCAATGACCTGCGTGCTTAGCTAGATGTTTTTTAGAAAAGGAGAAAGAAACATGAAACAAAAACACGTTCTGCTTGGCGTCAGCGGCAGTATCTCTGCATACAAAGCAGCCGACCTAACCAATGAATTAACCAAAAAGGGCTATGCAGTGGATGTCTTAATGACTCAAAATAGCACACAATTTATTACGCCTTTGACTCTACAGTCATTATCCAAACGCCCGATCCATGTGGATGTTATGCAAGAACGTCAACCAGATCGGATCAATCATATTGAACTAGCCAAACAAGCCGATCTTTTCTTGCTCGCCCCAGCCAGTGCCAACAGTATTGGCAAGCTGGCGCATGGGATAGCCGATGATTTGATCTCAACAGTTGCCTTAGCGTTGCCGTTATCCGTGCCCCGCTTGATTGCGCCAGCCATGAATACCGTCATGTACGAAAACCCGATTGTTCAAAGAAATTTGGGGATTTTGAAAGAAGTCGGCTTCCAAGAGATTGAACCCCGTGAAGCGTTACTGGCTTGCGGTGATTTCGGCAGAGGCGCATTAGCAGCAACAGAAACGATTCTCGAAAAAGCATTGACTGCTTTGGAAGTACGGAGTGTCTAATAATGAAAAAAATATCAACTTTTGAACTTGTCTTAACAGCTTTCTTTTTAGGAATCTTGATTCTTTTAGCATCGGTACCCTTTCTTGGGTTTATTCCCATAGGACCAATCAATGCGACAACGATGCACATTCCTGTGATCATCGCTTCCATTGTATTGGGCCCTCGGATCGGCGGCTTTTTAGGCGGCGCCTTTGGGATCATCAGTATGGTGCGTTCGACATGGATCATCACCCCGCTTTCTTTTGTCTTCTCTCCTTTCGTACCGATTTATGGGAGTGATCAAGGAAGTTGGAAAGCGATCCTCGTAGCGCTGATTCCCCGTATTTTGATTGGTGTCGTTCCTTACTTTGTTTATAAAGGCTGTCAAAAAATCTGGAAAAACAAACAGCAAAGTCTTTCGCTACTGATTGCTGGTGTTGCCGGAGGTTTGACGAATACGATTCTGGTAATGAACTTGATCTACTTCTTGTTCCAGCAAGAATATGCGGAGGTTGTGGGAAAAGCCGGCAATGCTGTTTACGCAGCGATTTTGGGTGTGATCTTCGCCCAAGGCGTGCCTGAAGCCATTGTAGCGGGAATCGCCACGATGGCAGTTGGAACCGTTCTTTTGCGCTTAGTCATGAACCGCAAAAAAAATCGAATCTAAAAAATAGCGACCGCCTAAAGTTAGCTTTTTGGCTAACTTAGGCGGTCGCTTCCCTTTTGAGTGACTCATAAACTTTGTGTCATCTGGAGTGCTTCGACAAGCTCTTGATACTGCTCTTGGGTCAAATACTCTTCATAAAATGTCAGATAATCATCGATATCTGCTTGGGTCAAATAAGGCAGCTCTTGCTTGATTTGCAGTAGCAGTTCCTCGAACTCCTCATCCGTCAGCATATAAGAAGACCAATCATCGGCTTCATCATAGCTATCCCAGTACTCATCATCATAATCATTCTCATACCCATCGTCATAGCTGTCATCCCAGCCATAATCATAGGGAGAAAACAATTCTTCTGGGTCAATCAATTCTTCCGCTGTGGGGATCGCAACGGCAGTATCACTTTTCTTTCCTGTAAAAGTCACCGTAGCTCCGATAGTCGTTTGCAGCTCATCCGCTTGCACGAAGTGAAAAGCCATTTTCTGCTGATTTGTTTTCGTATTGACGGTCATAGCTAAGTCAAACTGCTCGACTTCTTCCAGCATCGTTTCTAATTCGGCGACTTGCTTTTGATCGGCACCGTGTTCTTGGGCATAGGTTGCATAATCTGCCAATTCTTCTTTGGTAAACGTATGGCTGATCGTATCTCCATCTCTTTTGAAAGCATCCGGTTCGAAGGTTTTCAAATAGTCTGCAAACGTCTCATTATGAAAAAGACTGTTCATGGTAAAGAAGTTTTCAGGCGCTTTTTCTGCTTCGGTTGTCTCCTCGTCGTCCTCTGCAAAAGTTCCTTCGCCAAAGTAAGAATCTAAGGTTTCTTGATCGATGCGCAGGTACTTGCCCTCATATTCCCCAGCGTCTGGTGTTGTTCCATAACTGTCATCACCAAATGCGCTGATATACCCTTGCAGTGTTTCATAGATTTCAGCTGACACATACGCTTCTTGTTTTTCAGGATCGACGATCAGCTTGATCGGCAGCTCCTGCCCCCCATAAGCGACTGCCAGATTGAGTAAAATCGCTTTGGTTTCCTTGTCTTGGACGAAGTCCCCTTTAAATGACGAGCCTACTAACTGTGACATCAACATAGAGGCATACCTATCGGCTTCTTGACCGTATTCGCTGCTGTTGCCTATCTCAAAGGTATCGATCGTCGCTTGGAATTCACCAGCATTCGTTGCTTGCTGATTCGTCAACTGTTCGGCAAACTGTTCTTGCGGTAATTTCGTACAGCCACCGAAAAGAAAGGCGAACCCAACAAACAAAATGATGCGTCCCCACTTTTTCATCCTGCTCACTCCTTTTCGTTTATTGTACCGAAGACTGCGAAAGCTTACAATCCTAAGCTCTTTTTATTAGCTCTCATGAAAAAAAGATTGCCCCGGGGGACAATCTTTTCGCTAATCTATTCTTCACCGATGATTCGGACTTCTGTTTCTAAGGTGACATCAAAAGTTTCTTTGATGACTTGTTGGATATGGGCAATCAGTTCAACGTAATCCGTGGCTGTTGCTTGATCGACATTCACGATAAAGCCCGCATGTTTTTCTGAAATTTGGGCACCGCCCCATTTCAGTCCTTGTAAGCCTGCATCTTGGATCAGCTTGCCGGTAAAATGACCGACTGGACGTTTGAAGACACTCCCACAAGAGGGGTATTCTAGCGGTTGCTTCAATTGCCGCAATTCTGTCAGTTCATCCATTCGCTTTTTGATTTGTTCTTGATCACCTTTTGTTAGATCAAAGCGACTGCTCAAAATGATCATCTTTTGCTCTTGCAACTTGCTATGACGATAAGCAAATTCCATTTCTTCCTTGGTATATGTCACGATTTGACCATCAGCCAGCAAAACGTCGCAGGACGCAAAGACATCTTGGATCTCGCCATCATAGGCGCCTGCATTCATAAAGACGGCACCGCCGACACTGCCGGGAATCCCGCAGGCAAATTCAAAACCAGTCAAGGATTCATGCAAAGCGACATAGGTCGTATCGATCAACTTTGCTCCAGCATCGACGATCAAAGAAGTGCCGTCTACCACGATTTGGTTCATTTCCGACAGCATGATCACCACGCCACGAATACCACCATCACGGACGATCAAGTTGCTGGCGTTTCCTAAGACGATCCAAGGAATCGCTTGTTCTCGGCAATAATCAAGCAGCTGTTTAGCCTCTTCTGCTGTTTTGGGAAAAGCCAAAATGTCTGCCGGTCCACCAGTTTTTGTATACGTATAGTTCAATAAGGGTTCATCTTTTAATAAGGCAATTTCAGGGAATTGCGCAATCATCAAGTCTTTATTCACGAGAAGGTTTCCTTTCACAATAAACATCTCACTTATTTTAGCATGTTCAAGGAAAAGTTGCTACCTCTGGTGAATCAAAGAAAAGCTTAATAATCGAATGACCTGATTAATAAAGAGTAAGCTTCAAAAAAAGTGTTTTGTTATTTCAGATAATCGTTCTTTCATCTCCGTAGTGACTTTATCGACTACTTCTAAGTTGCTGCGATGCAAGAGGTCCACACTGCGAATATGCTGACAAAGAATCGTCCCTTGAACTTTACTCTTTTGTGTTTCGGTAACTGTTTGAAACGCATTCGATCGAGCGAATTTTTCTTCTACATATTTTTTTGAGCTACTGATTGGCATCACTAAGACGGTATTGAAACTCTTGTTATAATAATCATTACTAACCACCACACACGGTCTTTTTTTTGCCATTTCATTTCCTTTGGTGGGATTTAAGTCAATAAAAAGAATATCTCCTTGTCTTACCATTCAATATTCTCCTCACCTAAATCTTCTCCAAAAAACATCTCACCTGTATCAAATTTCCCCGTTTCTTCTACGATCGCTAATTCTTGTTTCCAAAAATCTTCAAAGGAAGGTGCTGCTTTTTCGCCTGTTACCTTGATCTCGCCTTCTGGAGTAAATTCAAAAATTACCCGCTGATTCTCTTTTAAGCCTAACTTTTGCCGCACACTTTTTGGAATAGTTATTTGATTTTTCGAAGTCATTTTCGCTGAAACTTGCGCTTTGATCGTCATGTGAACTGCCCCCTTTTCAAAACGATTGTAACATAAAACGTAAGGAAAAGTAAGGATTTATTAATCCTTTTTCGTACCACAAACGAATTTTCTCTAGCATCCAAATTTAATCCTCATTCTTCCTCCTTGTTTTCCTTATTCCGCTCACTTGCTTTGCGCTTCTGGCTTTTTTAGGTAAAATGGGAGGCGTAGTGGAAAATAAGGAGGAGTCTTAATGAAATTTATTTCTTGGAATGTGAATGGTTTACGGGCCATCGTTAAAAAAAATTTTTCTGAAGTGTTTGAAGCCCTCGATGCTGATTTCTTTTGTTTACAAGAAACAAAGCTGCAAGAAGGTCAGATCGAATTGGATTTACCAGGCTATCATCAATACTGGAATTATGCGGAGAAGAAAGGCTATTCTGGCACGGCGATTTTCGCAAAAGAACCTGCGCTATCCGTCCGTTATGGATTAGGAATCGAAGAACATGATACGGAAGGTCGCGTCATCACGCTGGAGTATCCTGAATTTTTCTTGATTACTTGCTACACACCGAATTCCCAAAATGAATTGCGCCGCTTGGATTATCGCATGACTTGGGAAGATGCCTTTTTGGCTTACTTGACTGAATTGAAACAACAAAAGCCAGTGATTCTCTGTGGTGATTTGAATGTTGCCCATAAAAATATCGATATCAAAAACTGGAAAACCAATCAAAAAAGTGCTGGGTTTACACCTGAAGAACGGGAAAAGTTTTCAACTCTTTTGGCTGCTGGCTTTACCGATACGTTCCGTTATTTCTATCCAGATGCAGAAGGCATTTATTCTTGGTGGAGCTACCGTTTCAACGCTCGCAAAAACAATGCCGGCTGGCGCATCGATTACTTTGTCGTTTCGGATGACTTAAATGAGCGCTTGCTAGACGCCAAGATCCATACAGATATCATCGGCAGTGACCATTGTCCGGTGGAACTGGATCTCAACTAACCGTAGGAAAACTTCAGTTTTTCTTAACGTTTGTTCGCTTTTCATTCTTTGATTTTGTGCTAGAATGGCAATGAGGTGAGTCTGATGAATTTTATCGCAATGGACTTTGAAACAGCAAATTATCAAAAGCATAGTGCCTGTTCCCTTGCACTAGTCATGGTACAAGACAGCAAAATCGTGGGCGAATATTACACATTGATCCAACCGGAAACGGAATTTTTTTGGAAAAACATTCAAATTCATGGCATCCGTCCAGAAGATGTGCAAGAAGCGCCTAAGTTTCCTGACGTATGGAAACAAATCCAACAATATTATCAATTAAACAGTCTGATCGTTGCGCATAATGCTGGTTTTGATACCGGCGTTTTGGCGGGGTGTCTTGACTATTATGGGTTGTCACAACCAAACTATCTTTCCTTGTGCACGGTACGAACAAGCCGCAAACTGTATCCAGAATTTACGAACCACAAATTAAATACGGTTTGTGAGCAATTGCAGATTCCTTTACTAAACCACCATGATGCCTTGGAAGATAGCCGGGCATGTGCCCAAATCTTATTGCGTCAAGAAGAAGAATTTGGCATCGATCCATTAAAAAAATTGGTTTTAGTCAAATAAATAAGAACGTGCGTCCTAAAGTCTAGCGCAATGCTGACTTTAGGACGCACGTTTTCATTTAAGGAAGGATTCATTTTAAGTTAGATCGATCCAATAATGACAGATTACAGCGCCATCTTCAGGATCAATGGCTTTTTCGGTTAGTTTACCGCCGTTATTTTCAATGACTTTGGCGGAGGCACGATTGGCTTCTTCACAGGTTACTAACACGTTTTTCAAGCCAAATTGTTTGGCCTTTACCAATGACTGTGCCAGCATTGCCGAGCCGATGCCTTGCTTTCGATGATCTGGGTGCACCGAATACCCGATGTGTCCGCCAATTTGGCGTAAGTATTCATTAAGCGTCAGACGCAGATTCAAGAGACCGACCACTTTTTGATCTTGGATAGCCAGATAGGTACGGGCGGGAACGAATCCTTCTGGTACCGTTTCTGCTGTTTTAAAATCCGCCAATCCCTTTAGCCAGTCTTTAGCTGTCGGACTTTCTACAAGTCCTGCCCCACCATGGATGACTTCTTGATTCTTCTCGAAGGCTTGCCGATACGCTTCGATTTGATCGCAGTCTGCGATCGTCGGTTCCCGAAACTCCATTTCCTTCACTCCTTTTTTATGATTCAAAAAGACGTGCCATCATCAAGACGTCAACTTTTTGCCCCTCGCGGGTTTGCACTGCTTCTTTCATGCAGCCTTCTGTTAAAAAACCAAATTTTTGATAAAGATGGATCGCTCGTAGATTTCTCGCTTGGACGGTCAACTCGATGCGGGTCAATTCGCCAACTTCTACTACCCAGTCCAGTAATTCTTCAATCAGGAGCGAACCTAAGCCCAATCCCCAATAGTCTTTTAAAATCGAGATACCGATCTCCCCGACATGGGCTAATTGCCACTCTTCGTTGCCTTTGACTGATGCCATGGCGATCAACTGTTCTTGATCAAATGCCAGCAACAGCAAATAGTCCTCCCGTTCATAGATAGCGTCCAGCTGTTCTGCCAATAGGGCTTCTGGCAACGCCAAGCCGCTTTCGTCCATCAAGAGATAATCCGTTTCTTCTCCTAGCTGTTGACTGACTGCTAACACAGCTTTGGCATCAGCACCCGTGGCTTCTTTGATCTGTATCTGGATCTCACTCATGGGCTGCCTGCCATTTGGTTGTGATCCGTTGCAAAAAGGCGGTTGCTTTGGTGCCATATGCATGACATTTCACAAGACGTTTTTGTTCATCTGTATCATCTTTTTCCAAAATCAGTTCTAAATAATCCTCTGGCAGGGAGGCTTCTAAGAGATTGCCCCACTCGATCACACACAAGCCATCCCCTTCGAAATAATCATCCAGTCCTAAATCTTCTGCACCGTATTCCACCCGATAGACATCCATATGGTACAGGGGCATCCGCCCATTGGTATATTCACGAATGATCGTATAGGTCGGACTTTTGATCAGTTGCTCGATCCCTAACCCCAAGGCGATGCCTTTCGTCAATGTTGTTTTGCCAGCACCCAAGTCGCCCGTCAATACCAGATTATCCCCTGGCTCGGCTACTTCTCCAATGATTTTTGCAAATGCTGCGGTTGCTTCTAAGTCGTTAATGGTAAACATAGTCCCCATCCTTTGATCAATCTAATTTACTAGTTGCTAGTATAGCTTGTTTTTCAAGGAATTGTAAAGAAGGAGCTTAAGGAAAATTTCCCGACGACCACTGGATCGTTGATTCATATGGACGCCCCCTGCTTTGTTGCCCTCAACTTTCCAAAAGCAAAACAAAAAACTGACCCTCAAGGGATCAGTTTTTCATAAGTGCAGCGATTGGCTGCTTATTTTTCCATTAATGTTTGTGCCGCAGTAATGATTGATAATTTGTAGACATCTTCTTCATTTGAACCACGGGACAAATCAGAGATTGGTTTGTTCAACCCTTGTAAGATTGGTCCAATCGCTTCAAAGTTACCGAAACGTTGGGCGATCTTGTAGCCAATGTTTCCTGATTGTAAATCGGGGAAAACAAAGACGGTTGCTTTACCTGCTACTTCAGATTCAGGAGCTTTCAATTGCGCAACTGCTGAGATATACGCAGCATCGAATTGCAATTCTCCATCGATTTGATATTCTGGTGCCAATTCTTTGGCGATTTTTGTTGCTTCAACGACTTTATCTACTTCCGGTGCTTTCGCAGAACCTTTCGTTGAGAAGCTTAACATAGCAACTTTTGGATCGATTTCAAATAATTCAGCGGTTTTCGCTGAGTCAACAGCGATTTCTGCTAGTTCTTGTGCATTTGGGTTTACATTGATGGCACAGTCTGAGAACAAGTATTTTTCTTGGTCACGACCACGAACCATTAAGAAAGCACCACTTGTACGGCTCACACCTGGTTTTGTTTTGATGATTTGTAAAGCGGGTCTTACTGTATCACCCGTAGAATGGATCGCTCCGGAAACCATTCCTTCAGTAATGCCCATGTAAGTCAACATTGTACCGAAATAGTTGACATCTTTTAAGATTTCTTCTGCTTGTTCTTTCGTTGCTTTGCCGTTGCGGCGTTCCACAAAAGCTTCAACCATTTCATCCCAACGATCATAATTTTCAGGATCTAAAATTTCAAAGTTTGATACGTTGATTCCGCGAGCTTCTGCTGCTTTTTCGATTTCAACCGGGTTACCGATCAAAACGGGTTCAATCAATTCTTCTGAACGTAGACGGCTAGCAGCACCTAAGATACGAGGATCTGTTGCTTCTGGAAAAACGATTTTGATATGACGACGCACGATTTTAAATTTTAAACTTTCGAATAATTCCACGGGTAAAGACCTCCAGTTTTTTTATACCCTTCCATTGTACAATAACTGCGAAAAAAAGAACAGATAAAAATCCTGTATTAGTCGATTATTTTAAATATCGTTACCTTTTTCACAAAATCGTCAGTTCTAAATAACACAGTTTTACAACTGTGTTATTTTTTCTGGTAACGCCCAAGAAATCGGTTCTTCCCCTAATGCCAGCAACGCTTGATTGATCTTAGAAAAAGGCTTTGAACCAAAGAATCCTCGATGTGCCGACAACGGACTTGGATGAGGCGCTGTTATAATAATATGTTTGCTGGTATCTAGTAAAGCGGCTTTCTTTTGAGCGGGTTTGCCCCAAAGCACAAAAATGACCGGTTCTTCTCGTTGATTCAATTTTTCGATAATCGTATCTGTCAGCTGCTCCCAGCCATGCCCGTGATGTGAATAGGCTTGTCCCTCACGTACCGTCAATACGGTATTCAACAATAAGACCCCTTGCTGCGCCCATGGCACAAGATAGCCATGGGACACAGGTGCAATTCCTAAGTCATCGGCTAATTCCTTGTAAATATTGCGTAAGGAAGGCGGTATTTTGACCCCCGGCTGCACGGAAAACGACAGTCCGTGGGCTTGGTGAGGGCCATGATAAGGATCTTGACCTAAGATGACAACTTTTACGTCATGGTATGGTGTCAGTTTAAGTGCTTCATAAATATGATCCATCGCTGGATGGATCTTTTGCTGGGCATATTCTTGTTTCAAGAAAGCCCGTAGTTGTTGGTAATAGGGTTGCTCAAATGATTCCTGCAATTGTTCTTGCCATTCATTGTCCAATAGTCGTTTCATGGCGAATCTCCTTTGTTTTCTTCTAGGATAACAAATCCCTCCCCTTAGAAACAAGAATTACTCTTCGAAAGAAAAAAAATCCGTGATTTATGGTACACTATTTGTAGAAACGATTAAGAAAGGACGCTGACAATGATCAAATTAATTGCTTCTGATATGGATGGTACGCTTTTAAATGCCAGTATGCAGATTTCAGAAGAAAATATCCAAGCAATCAAATATGCCCAATCCAAAGGAATCGAATTTATGGTCGCAACTGGCCGTAACCGTAAAGAGGCATTGCCGCCGCTGCAAGAAGCCGGGATCGACTGTGCCATGATCACCTTGAATGGGGCCCAAGTCTATGACGAAGCGGGTAATTCATTATTTACTGTGCCGATCAGCCATGAACAAACTCGTTCGTTGATCGACCTACTAAAAGAAAACGACATCTATTTTGAGATCTCAACGAGCAATGGGATCTATTCGGAAAGTCAGACACGTCGGATCGAAAATTTTGCGATCCATACGGCAGAAGCAATGCCCCATTTAACCCATAAGATGGCGATTGCTATGACAGCTGCCCGTTTAGAATTTTTACCGATCAATTATGTCGATGATTTCAGTGAGTTGTTTTCGATCGAAGAATTAGAATTTTTGAAAGTGATCTGCTTCCACCAAGACGGTGCCCGGGTATTGGGTCCTATCACGAAAATCATCGATGGGTACGGCGATCTAGTGGTGACTTCTTCTGGACAAAACAATATTGAGATCAACCACCGAAACGCGCAAAAAGGAATCGCAGTGGCACATGTCGCCAAAGATCGGATGATCTCACTGGCGGAAGTGATGACGATCGGTGACAACTTAAATGATGTAAGTATGCTGCAACTGGCAGGCGTTAGTTTTGCAATGGGAAATGGCGAGTTAGAGGTAAAAGAAGTCGCGAAGTATTTGACGGACACCAATATTGAGGCTGGTGTCGGCAAAGCAATCGTTCGGGCAATTGATGAAAATCTTTAAACCACGCAGCTTTTTGGGGATACATGAGGAGGCGTAAGTATGTCAGAATTTTTCATCCAAGATAGGCAACTTAGCAGAGTCACACGAACCATTGTCAAAGATGAAACAGGCAAATCACTATTTTTGATGGTGGGACGTTGGGGAACCAAGGGCGATGCCCTCTCCCTTTACCGTTTAAATGGGCAAATGGTCGCTAGTATCAAACAAATCAGCTTTACTTTTGGTACACGCTTTGAGATCTACAAAGACTTTGAGAAAGTCGGTACACTGCAAAAAATCTTTAACTGGCCAGGTGATTTCTACTATATCCAGCAGCTTCACTGGGCGGTCCACGGCGATATCTATAATCATCGCTATGGGATCCATCATTTCAATAAAAAGATTATGGAGATGGACAAAGCGACCTTGTTGACGGGGGATTATTATGTACTGGATGTTGTCGATGACCGGGATGCGCCGGTCTGCATCTGTATTGCGGCCGTCATGGATTACTGGCTGTACAATCGGCACCGCAAAAAAGACCATCCTCTTGAGCTTCGACTAACAAATGGAACCAGCTGAAAAATCAGCTGGTTCTTTTTTGCATATGGTCGTAAAGATGGCCACTGATCTCTCTTTGGGCCACGACTTCAAATCCGTGCTTTTCATAGAGCCGCTTCGCATGGGGATTTGCTCGGTCAACACTCAAGCCGATCACCTCATAACCATCTCTAGAAGCAATTTTCGGCAATGCTTCTAACAAGGCTGAGCCGACGCCTTTGCCCCGAAATTTCTCAGCCACACAGATGGTATCTAAGTACCATTCATTTGGTAAAGTCTCTTCATCGATAAACAGCTTCATGTCTTTACTCAAACCGTACTGTTCCAGCACTTTATCTAGAGGCTGATCGATCGTCGCCTCTTCTTTGTCTGGATATCCAAAGGCGACGCCAGCAACTTCTCCGTCGATCTCATTGACTAGCGCACGGCGAAAGCCGTAACGATAATCGGGTTCTAGCATGGCATCTGCCAAGATCTCTAAGGTCTTGGCTTCTCCGATCTCTTTGACAAACGGCAATTCCATGTCCTTTAAAATGACTAAAACGAGTTCAGCCATGACAAAACGATCTTCTTCTTTTGCAAATCTTATCACGTTTTTTCCTCCTTGCTTCTATACATAGAATAACAATTCTCTCAAGAAAAACCAAGTTGAATCGACAAAGGATCAACACAAAGTCTTCCTTGTTTATTCATGTAATTCCAACGGCAAGCCGTCTGGATCTTGGAAAAAGGTCATCTTCTTATTGGTGAAGGTATCAAAACGAATCGGTTCGCACACAATCCCTTTAGTGGCTAACTCCGCTACGACTGCTTCAATATTTTCCACCGCAAAGGCCAAATGTCGCAAGCCGGCTGCTTCGGGAAAACTTGGTCTTGCTGGTGGGTTTTCCACCACAAACAGTTCTATTTCTGATTCCCCAAAGCGCAAGTCGATTTTTACATCTTTCTTTTCTGGGCGCGCATGTTCACGAATCACTTCAAAGCCTAATTTTTCTACATAAAACTCTTTGGTCTGTTGGTAATTACTAGCGATGATCGCCACATGATGCATTTTTGAAAACATTATTGCCACTCCTTTGTATTGGACTCCTCTCTCAGTTTAAAGCCTTTGGCTGCATTTTACTAGAAAAGACTGCCGAAGTTCTCCTCTTTTCATAAATGGTTTCTGTTATACTAGAAAGCGGAAGGTGATGAAAAAATGAAACTACTTTATATTTCAATCTCTGGAAATACCCGTGCATTCGTCAACCGCTTGTTGGCCTATGCAGATCAGCAAGACACACCGAGCACTTGGGAAGCCAAAGAAATTCATGACAATAGTGTCTTTGAACAAGAAGACGAACCTTATGTGGTTTTTGTCCCTACCTATTTAGAAGGTGGAAACGGCGTCGATAACGGCGATCAGGAGATCCTCACAGAAACCATGCGGGAATACATTGACTATGAAAACAACGCCGTTCTTTGCTTAGGCGTGATCGGCAGCGGCAACAAAAACTTTAATTATCAATATTGCTTGACCGCAAAGCAATATGCGGAACAATTTTCGATCCCGTTCTTAGCGGATTTCGAGCTGCGAGGCACGACACAAGATATTGAACGGATCTATGCTTGTTTAAAAGAAATCAATCCTGCCCACAGCAACACTTAGCTTTAGCCAGCATTCATTAGCCATTAGGAGGACTTTTGCATATGGAACCACAAACGATGGTCATTTTGATCATACTCGCCAGCATTCTCATCTTGACCGCACTAGATATCTGGAATCGATACAAAGTACGCCGTTACGTTCGGCTTGCTTGGGGAAAACTTCCCCGTCAGCCCCGCTTTGATAAAGAAGCGAGTTTGAAAAAAGCTTGGCTGACTGAGAAGAAGTTTCACGATTTTGATAGCGAGGTCGATGACATCACTTGGTATGACTTGGATGGCTTTTCGTTGTTTGAGTCCATTAATCTGACGTTTTCCAGTGTTGGTTCAGAAGCGTTGTACCAGCAATTACGCAATTTCCACTTCAAGCCGGACAAACAGCTGACCAAATTAATCGACTTTTTTGCTGCTGACAGTGCCGCACGCGAACAATCCCAATATACGTTTGCTCGTTTAGGAAAACAAGATGATAATTTTTCGAAAGCCTACTTGGCCAATGAAGCGGCGCAATCGATCGGTTCTCTGCCGTTCTTTGTCTTTTTAGGTGTGCTGCCATTAGTCGGCATCTTGCTGCTCCTGCTGGGGATTGTCCAAGGTCTCCTGTTGACGTTGATTAGTGTCGTTTTCAATACGATCTATTACTCCATCAAAAAAGCCAAGCTGGAAACAGAACTGAACAGCATGCGCTATTTGGTTCAAACGATTGCCTGTGGCAGTCAGATCGCTAAAATCAACACGCCCCTCCAAGATGAGATCAAACAATCTTTGTCACCATTAAAGAAGATCACTCGTTTCGCTTTCTCGTTTCGTGCCAAAAACGGCAGCGAAGGAGACATGTTGTTTGAATACATCAATATCATTTTTATGCTGCCGTTTATTTCCTATCAAACGGTCACCACTACTCTGGCCAAACACCAACAAGCAGCCATCGATCTGTGGAATTTGCTGGGAAAATTGGAAGTCGCAGCCGCCATTTTAAATTTTCGCACGTATATGCCCATCACTTGCCTACCGACCTTCCAAACAAGCGGAGGTGTAGAAGCAACGGGTACGTATCATCCCCTTCTGAGTGAAGCAGTCATGAATGATGTCACTTGGAACCACAATACCCTTGTAACTGGCTCCAATGCCTCAGGCAAATCGACATATGTCAAAAGTGTCGCCATCAACTGTATTTTGGCACAAACCATCCAGACAGCAGTAGCTGAAACCTTTACGATGGTTCCTGGTCACGTCATTACCTCGATGGCTGTCGAAGATGATCTATTTGAAGGCGACAGCTATTTCGTGGCGGAGATCAAATCCATCAAACGCCTGCTAGATACCGTTGCCACGAAACAGCGCTGCTACTGTTTTGTTGATGAGATTTTAAAAGGAACAAATACGGTGGAACGAATCGCTTCTTCTGCTAGCATCATCCATTGGTTGCGAGCCTACCCATCATTGGCCTTTGTCGCTACCCATGATATTGAGCTGACTGAAATTTTGAAAAATGATTGCCGCAACATTCATTTTTCTGAACAAGTCACGGAAGATGACGGCATCTCCTTTGATTATAAGGTCAAATCCGGTCCTGCCTTGAGCCGCAACGCGATCGCCCTCTTAAAAGTCATGGGCTACCCTGAAACGATCGTTCAAGACGCCTACGCCGCCGCCAATGATTTTGATCAAAATCGTAAATGGCAGGAATTATAACTTCACACAAACAAAAGCGCCTTATCCCAGTGTCAGTCACAGGATAGGGCGCTATTTTATGTTTCATTTAGTCAAACAAACCAGTCGTTAAACTGTATTGCTCTCCTTGTAGCACATCATATTGGATCAAATTGTAGGCATCATAGATTTCTTGGGCTTCTTGATCCAACGCAAGAGTCGTCTGCCATTGTCCCTCTTGATAATATTGACCCAGTTCAAAAGCCGGCAACTCATCTTGCAAGCCCAACAACAACTGGTAAAACCCGCTGGTTGGTTGATCACTGGCTTCTAATAGGTTCGGCGCAAAATAAAAAGGACTTGTTACTGGTACATCTTCTGGCGCAAAATTCCCTTGCGAATCAACCATCAAAAATTCGGTTTCATGCAGGGCAGCCGTTTCATTTTGATCCTTGATCTCATCGGCATAAATGCCTGGTAAATGATCTCCCCAAAAGACGACCAACGTTCGCCGATCCAGCTGCTCTAATTCAGCCACAAAGTTTTTCAACGCTGTACTGCTATAAGAGATATCCTGTAGGTAGTTTTCCAAAGAAGCCATATTGCCCGGACCGCTCGCTTGGTAATTCAGCGTATCGTATTTGCCAGCATAGGGCATATGGGTCTGCATCGTCACTAAATGGACAAATTGCGGTTGCTGATCGTTTTCCAACAATGCCAGCACTTCTTTGTAGGCCGCCTCATCAGAGATGTAAGGATTATTTTCGATTTTGTCGGTATAGGTCATCGTATCTTGATCGATAAACTGTTCAAACCCCATCACCCCATAGACATCCTTGCGTTTGTACATTGATGTATCGTAAGGATGGATCGCCGTTGCCGTATACCCTGATTGTTCCAAGAAAGAAACCAAGGATGGCAGTTGCGTCAATTTCGGCACTAGCATCGTGTAAGGCGTTGTCATTTGCGGATTCAATAGGCCCATGGCAAAACCAGTCAACGCTTCAAATTCGATGTTTGCCGTACCGCCCCCATAATTTTGCGAAAGCATTTTTCCACTGATGGTTTGATCGGCGACGTGGTAATAGTCTTTCAACGGATCGCCGGTGATCGACAAGCCATTTAAATGGCTCGGGTCGGAAAAGCTCTCACTCATCACATAAACGATATTTGGTGCTTCACTTTCACGGTCTTGGTTTTTCTCCGCCGCCTGTGCATTGTAGGTATCCGCAATCGCTTGGATCGCTTCTTTTGAATACCCCTCAGGCTTCGTCATGGCATCTACCCGCAAGTTGTACAAAAACCCACCGATAAATCCCGTATTGTAATAGTTCATTTTTTGTGAATACGGAATCCAGAGCGCCGTCTGATTGTAGGCTTTGCGTAGAAGGTTGTTGCTGTCGTTGAAGTGTGAAACATAGACTAAGCCCAGCGAGCATACGACCAGCACTGCCCCTCGCATTACTTGTAAACGCCGGTTTAATTTGCGGCTGCGATAGATACTCCAGCCGATCGCCCCGATCGCCGCCAGAGCAAAGAGGATGGCTAAGAAAAACGCGCCATTGCCGATCATGGTTCGTAGAAGGTCGAATTGAGTGACCATCTTTAAATCATCAGGATAGATTGGTTCTTGGCGATAGACCATCTTCGTATGGTTGGCGTACCCTAAGATTCCGATGACGACACTATAAAAGATGCCCCCGATCAGTACTGAACCTGCCAAACTGGCAAACACCCCATACACCAGCAGTAGCACCCCACAAGCCAAGAAAAACTTTGCTGTATGCCACGAAAAGGCAAATTTCAAGGCTAATTCAACGGAAAGATTGTTTTGACACCATTGCAAATATAAATTACTGAAAATGATCAACAGGACGATGGCGATGCCTTTTAATGCGATCTTCAGATAAGGATGGCTATTTATTTTCACGAAGGAACATTCCTCCTTTTCTACACATTCTAGGTACCCTCGTATTTTATGCTTTCAAGGCAAGAAAGTAAAGCCGAGGTAAGAAGCTTTTGTTATTTTTAAAGAAAGCAACCCTCATAAAAAAGAGTCTAAGGTTTCTTGCCCCTAGACTCTTCTTTCTATCCGAATGGAACTCAATCACTGGTTTTGTTTATTTCCAAAAATCATCAAAAATCGTGACTGGCAAGTGGCGTTTGTGTTGCGTTTTGTTCCACCAGTTTTCAATGGTTTGTTGGGCTTCAGCCGCAATTTCCTTGCCTTCTAAATAGTCATCGATGTCGTTGTAGGTCACTCCTAAAGCTGCTTCATCTGCAACTAAAGGTTTGCCGTCTTCCAAGTCCGCAGTTGGGACTTTTGTATACAATGCTTCTGGTGCGCCTAAGTATTGCAAGAGTTGGCGGCCTTGGCGTTTGTTTAAACGAAACAGTGGTAAGATATCGGCACCGCCATCGCCGTATTTCGTAAAGAAGCCGGTGATATTTTCAGCAGCGTGATCCGTACCCAGAACAGCTCCTGCTTTTTCACCCGCAATGGCATATTGCGTAATCATCCGTTGACGGGCTTTGATATTGCCTTTATTAAAGTCAGAAACCGCTAAGCCTGCTTCTTCCACCGCTTGCACTTGGGCATCGACGGCGGCTTTGATGTTTACCCGCAGCTCAATATCTGGTTTGATAAATTCAATGGCTTTTTTTGCATCTTCTTCATCTGCTTGTTCCCCATAAGGTAAGCGTACCCCTATGAACTGATAGTTGGGATTCCCGGTTTCACTGCGCATTTCCTCCATCGTCAATTGCGCGATCCGGCCAGCTAATGTCGAATCTTGCCCACCACTGATCCCCAAGACAAACGTATGCAAGAACGAATTCTTTTGCAGATACGCCTTTAAAAAATCAATACTCTTACGAACTTCTTCTTTCGGGTCGATGGTCGGTAAGACTCCTAATTCTTTGATAATTTCTTGTTGCATGGTCATAGAAACGCCTCCTCTTATTTTTTGAAGCAGCTGACTGATCCTAGGACCAGCGCAGTTGCGGATTACAAAATCGCGCCATTGGTTTGTTTACGTACTTTTTCAATCGTCCGCATTTTATGATCCCAACATTCTTGCGAGAGATCAACTGGGTACTTCTGTGGATTCAAATCACGTTTGTACTCATCCCAAAGGGAATCCAAGCAATTCGTCGCATAGGCTTTGACGTGTTCTAAGTCAGGTACTTGATACACTTGCTGGCCATCTACAAAGATATCTTGCAACAATGGTCGCGCATCAAAGTTCGTCACTGTTTTGTTGATAAAAGTGTGAACAGGATGGAACATGAACAGTTCGTCTGCTGCTTGCGGATTTTCTTCCCATAGCGTGACATAATCGCCTTCTGACTTGCCGTCCGATTTACGGGTGATCCGCCAGACTTGTTTTTTCCCAGGGGTCGAAACCTTTTCGGCATTGCTGGATAATTTGATGGTGTCGATCATTTCTCCCTGCTCATTTTCGATGGCAACCAGTTTATAAACCGCACCTAATGCCGGTTGATCGTAAGCGGTGATCAGCTTGGTGCCGACACCCCATACATCGATTTTCGCCTTTTGCATTTTCAAGCTTAGAATCGTATTTTCGTCTAGATCATTGGAAGCATAGACTTTGGCTTCCGTGAATCCCGCTTCATCCAACTGTTCACGGACTTTTTTCGAGATATAGGCCATATCGCCGCTGTCGATCCGCACACCTAAGAAATTGATCTTATCCCCCATCTCTTTGGCCACACGAATCGCATTTGGCACACCTAAACGCAAGGTATCATAGGTATCGACTAAGAATACGCAATCTTTGTGGGTTTGGGCATACGCCATAAATGCATCATAGTCATTGCCGTAGGATTGCACGAGGGAATGGGCGTGGGTTCCGCTGGCTGGGATGCCAAAAATCTTCCCTGCCCGCACATTACTCGTCGCATCCGCTCCGCCAATATAAGCCGCTCGGGTCCCCCAAATGGCTGCATCCAATTCTTGTGCCCGACGTGAACCAAATTCCAACAAGGGATCCGTGCCGATCACGGATTTGATGCGGGCAGCTTTCGTGGCGATCAAGGTTTGGAAATTGACCATATTCAGTAGCGCTGTTTCGATCAGCTGCGCTTGTGCTAACGGCCCTTCTACTTGAATGATTGGTTCATTGTTGAAGACTAAATCGCCTTCTAACGCTGAACGAACGGTACAAGCAAACTTGAACTCCTTTAGATACTCTAAAAAGGCTTCTGGGTAGCCGCCGATTTCTCGCAAGTAGGCAATATCCGTTTCTGAAAAGGATAAATCGTTCAAATAATCGATCAAACGTTCCAGACCGGCAAAGATCGCATAGCCATTTTCAAAAGGCATGTCACGGAAATAGCATTCAAACACCGCATTACGATCGGCTCTGCCTAACTCCCAATAGGTTTGCATCATGTTGATTTGGTAGAGATCGGTGTGCAGCGTCAAGCTGTCATCTTTAAATAATTTCTGCATGTTCTTACTCCCTCTAGCTTACTTCTTCTCATTATAGCAAAAAAAACACAAAAGACAGAAAAACTTGTTTTTTCAAAAAAAAGTTGGGCTTTTGCCAGTACAAGGCAATCCATCTGAGAACAAATTGCTCCAAAGCATGGGTCAGCCTCCTACTTATTGCGCATTATTTGCGCGCTCGTATAAGGTCGCCCCTTTGTTCAACGTTTGATTGCTCTTGCAACGTGCATGTCCCAACTTCTTTCAACTAGTGTTCTTTCACAGGCAATTGAACAAGAATGACATCTTTTCTCGGTTTAGAAAAGGTGATGCCTCTTGCTTCCATTTCTTTACGAATATTGATATTGACGGTCACGTCTTTGCGATCGACCTTCAGCAAACGATGAATCGCTGTATCGACTTCTTCCCGACTGATTTTCTTTTTATTGTTGATCAATACTAAAGAAATCGTATCAAAACTATCCACATAGAGAATCTGCGTCCGATCAAGCGAATACAATTTATAGTATTTGATCGCTATTTTGTCGAATAGATACTTGGAGATGTTCGGGTAAAAAGTTTCCATATTTAGATTTTGGTTTACTGGGGTTTCAATCAACTTCATGCACAACATCCTCTCTCGAAACTAATTCTGTTAAAATAAAGCGGCCAACACCGCCGTCTTCCGCGCGCTCAATGGTTCGATCACAAACTGCTTTGATCGCTGGGCTGGCATTTGCTACAGCCAAAGAAACATCCACCGCTTCAAACATCGCAAGGTCATTTTCACCATCACCGATCCCGTAGCTTTTGGCAGCGGGAAAAGCTTCTAAAAAGCTACGGATCGCCGCACCTTTGGTCGCCAATGGATCAACGATTTCCAGTGTTTGGACAAAGGATTGAAAAATCGCTGCCGTTTCTGACTGGATCATCGCCCGCAGCCGTTCTCTTTTTTCGTCTGACGCTTCCATCAGTTCGATTTTGATGACCTTTATCTCTGGATGTTCCTTCATAAACTGCAACACGTCGTCTTTATGAAGGCATTCGTTGTAGAAGAACTCGTATTTGTAGTCAGCGATGATTTGCCCTCGCTCCCCTAACTCCGCGAGTAGCTGCTTACGGCTTTCTTGAAATTGCGCTTCATACAAATGCGCTTGTGGGGAAATGATGCCATGGTCAGTATGTAAGAAATAAAAAACCGCTTCTGTCTCTAAGATACCAATCACTTGTGCCAATGTCTTATAGGGTAAGGTATGCGTCAAAACAGGCGCTTCTCCTTTTATCATCAGACCGGCGCCGTTTCCGAAAATCACATCGCAGGAAAGGCCTTCTTCCGCCATCATATCTTGAACAAGCTCAAATCCTCGCCCTGTGACAAACACAAAGTGATCCCCTTGGGCTTGCAAACAACGGATGGCTTCTTTATTGATCTCATGAATCGGGTGCCCCATTTCTTGAAACGTCCCATCAATATCAGAAAAAACTATTTGCATCTTATCTTCCTTTCTTTGTTATAATTATAGCACATTTTAAAAAACGCAAAAAAATTTTCTTGACTTTGTCGTTACGTCAACCTTTAGGATACAGGTGTAAGGAGGGAAAAGCCGATGGAATATACGATCAGTGCCTTAGCCAAACTGTCAGGAGTCAGCAGCCGTACCCTGCGGTATTATGATCAGATCAAGTTGTTACAACCGCAACGCACCAACTCAGCTGGTTACCGTATCTACGGGAGACAGGAAGTCGATCGCCTACAGCAGATTTTGTATTTTAAGTCTTTTGGGCTGTCATTAGAAACGATCCGCGGGATCTTGGATGAGCCGCAAGCATCGATCCAAACGGTCTTGTTGCAGCATTACCAACAGCTTTTACAAGAGCGAGCAGCCCTGGACAGTCTTTTGACCACCTTAGCGCAAACAATTGATTATTATGAAGGAGAAAAGACGATGACCGATCAAGAGAAATTCAGTTATTTTAAGAAACAAAAAATTCGTGAAAACGAAGCAAACTACGGTGCCGAGTTACGAGAAACCTACGGTGAGGAGATCATCGAAAAAAGCAACCAAAAGTGGCAGCAGATGACCCAAGTCGATTATCAAGCACTGACCGACAACGAAAACCGCTTATTGCAGCTGTTAAAAGAGCTATTGACTGAAAAGGAAGGGAAACGAATCCCTTCTGACAAAGCCCAAATGGCTTTTGCTGCACATCAAGCATGGCTCAAACAAGCAGCACCCTTTTACTCAGCAAAATATCACCGATCTTTAGGGGAAATGTACGTTCAAGACGAGCGTTTTACCGCCTATTACGATCAAAAAGCGGGCGTCGGCAGCGCCCAGCTGTTGAAACAGATCATTGACCATTACACCGAATCCCATTAAAAAAACGATGCGCAAGCACTGCCCGCTCAGGGGCTTTGTTTGCGCATCGTTTCGTCTATGCTATCGTTTGATGAACTCATAGGGCATGCGATAGTTGCCGCTTTTTTCCATTATCGCCAATTGGACGGCAGTCTCCCCGCAAGCTTGCAAGTGATGATCGATCGTTGAAAGCTGTAGCAGCTCACTGATGTATAAATTGTCCCGTCCAATCACGAGCCATTCTCCCGGCGCCTGTGACTGGATCCCAGCAGCAACATGATCCCCATTGGTGAAAATCGCTTCGACCCCTTTATCTGCAAAATAAGCAGCTGCTTCTTTGCCATCTTCTTCCGTCAAACAATCCCAAAAGATCAAGTCTTCGGAAAAAGTCGAAAAATAGTCATGAGCCAAACGGACCGTGATTTTTGAATTGCTGCTGAGCTTGCGGCTACGTCCCAATGTCACGCCAATTTTCTGGATACCTTGTTCCTTAAAATACGTAAAGACTTCTTTGATCGATTCCTCTCGATCAATATAGGTGCAACCGTCAGTCAAATACGAGATATTCTCACAAAAGACGATGCGACCGTAAGAACGATAAGGCAATAAGGTTTCGATCGGATTCGCCCGCGAGGCAATAATCAAGGCATCAAAGCTTTTCGCCGCAAATTCTTGCAAATACGCTTCCTCTACTTGCGGATCATAGTTCGTGGCTAAAAGCGTAACCTTATAGCCACGAGCAAACGCTGCTGTTGTGATGCCGCTCAATAATCGATCAAAATAGGGATGATTGACAAACGGTAGGATCACACCGATATTTTTGGTTTTACCAACACTCAACGCTCGTGCCGTGTAATTTGGAATATAGTTGACCTCTTCCATGACAGCCAGGATCTTACGACGCTTTTCTTCACTGACATACGGATTGTTATTAATGACTCGTGAAACCGTTGAGACCGAATAGCCGGTCAAGCGTGCAATATCCCGAATGTTTGCCATGACTCACTGCTCCTTAAACGAATAATTGTTCTTTCATATAGTCTATCACACTTAGCCCACATGTATAAAATTCATAGTAATCGTTGTGATGAATAAATCCGATCCGCTGAGACCCGAAGTGTTCATCACACGTCAAGTGACTGATCTCATCCACAGGAATTTCTACTAATCGTTCTTGAAAGAACCCTTTTGGCTTCGTCAATACCAGTTGTTGTCCATCAAAAGCCAACGTTACATAACAACATTCCGCACCATTTTTCTTCATGTATGTATTCATTTTTTCATCCCGCCTTCCTTTTTATAAATCAAGCATACTGTATGAAACGCGTCTCAGAGCAAGTCATTTGTTTCACTTTTTAACAAAAACCGTTCGACCTTCATGTGAATTACTTCGCATATTTTGCTTTTGTTGGTACAATAAAAAGAGAACAGTGCGAAAGGAAGCGCAATTTTTTAAGGAGGACCGCAAAGTGACATTAGAAGAAGCTTTTTTATTAGACACCTTGCGTTGCCGCTTCAAGTTTTTAAGAGAAGAACGCGGATTGAGCCCAAAAGAAGTATGCCAGCATCTCGATGTGTCTTACCCCGATTACACCTTATACGAAGCAGGCGATCGCTTACCCGATGTATTGACGCTGCTACACGCAGCTTCCCTCTATAATGTTTCTGTCGATTACTTACTAGGACAGACAGAACGACCAGAACGGTATTTATGCTAACAATCGACTTTATCGAAAAAACGATCAAACGGTCGTTTTTTCTTTTGTCTCTTTCCCACTTTTAATCAATTAGCAACAATCGTTATCTAATCGAATGAAAAAATCAAAACATGCGGTTCTTCTTGAAAAAAAATGATAGAATAAACCATCATACATAGAAGGAGTTCAAACAAACATGACCTATGCACTAGAACTAACCGATTTACGCAAAGTCTATGCTACCGGCGTTGAAGCGTTGCGGGGCATAAATTTGACGGTGGAAGAAGGCGACTTTTATGCCTTGTTAGGCCCAAACGGCGCTGGAAAGTCCACCACCATCGGCATTATCACCTCTCTTGTCAATAAATCTTCCGGAAGCGTCAAAGTCTTCGGCTACGATTTAGACAAAGAATTGGTCCAAGTCAAACAACAGATTGGTCTGGTTCCCCAAGAATTCAATTTCAATCCCTTTGAAACGGTCCAGCAGATCGTCGTCAATCAAGCTGGGTATTATGGTGTCCCCCGCAACGAAGCCATCAAGCGCAGCGAAAAATACTTGAAGCAGTCGAATTTGTGGGAAAAACGCAATGTTCGTGCGCGGATGCTGTCAGGCGGGATGAAACGCCGTTTGATGATCGCTCGTGCCCTGATGCATGAACCACGGCTATTGATTTTGGATGAACCGACGGCAGGTGTCGATATCGAATTGCGTCGGGAAATGTGGAGCTTTTTGCGGGAGCTGAACCAAAATGGCACAACGATCATTTTGACGACCCATTATTTAGAAGAGGCCGAAATGCTTTGTCGCAACATCGGGATCATCCAATCTGGTGAACTGATCGAAAACACCAGCATGAAGTCCTTGTTGGCAAAACTGCAATTTGAAACCTTTCTTTTTGATATCGCACCGATCAAACAAGCACCAACGATCAATGGGTATCCGATCCAAATGGAAGATGAACAGACCATTGCCGTTGAAGTCGTTCGGGACCAAGGCGTCAACGATCTTTTTGCTCAATTCAGCCAGCAAGGGATCAATGTCCTCTCCATGCGCAACAAATCCAATCGCTTGGAAGAACTATTTTTGAAAATCACCGAAGAAGCACACGAAGCGGAGGAAAACCATGTTTAGTCTTTATTTTACAGCCTTAAAAAGTTTAGCGGTCAAAGAGACCAACCGCTATCTACGGATTTGGGTGCAGACCCTCGTCCCACCCGTCATCACTACTTCCTTATACTTCATTATCTTTGGGAAAATGATTGGCAGCCGCATCGGCGAAATGGGCGGCTTTTCTTATATGGAATTTATCGTTCCTGGGTTGATCATGATGTCGACGATCACCAGCTCTTACTCCAATGTGTCTTCTTCCTTCTTTTCACAGAAGTTTCAAAAAAACATTGAGGAACTCTTAGTGGCACCGGTTCCTACTCACGTCATTATTTGGGGCTTTGTCTTTGGCGGACTTGGCCGTAGTATCTTGGTGGGCACATTGGTGACCATCATTTCCCTTTTCTTCGTCCCATTACATGTTTATTCTTGGGTCATCGTTGTCTTAACCCTAGTCATGACCGCCATCTTATTTTCATTAGCAGGGTTGCTAAATGGGATCTTCGCCCAATCCTTTGACGATGTTTCCATCGTGCCAACCTTTGTTTTACAACCATTGACCTATCTTGGAGGCGTCTTTTACTCCATCAGCATGCTGCCGCCGATTTGGCAAACGATCTCCAAAGTCAACCCGATTGTGTATATGATCTCTGGTTTCCGTTACGGCATTTTGGGCACCATCGATGTCCCGATTTTCCTATCCATCGGTATTTTGGTCTTGTTCATTGTCGTCTTATACAGCGTATGCTGGTACTTGATCCAAAAAGGCCGCGGGCTGCGTAGTTAATTGCAATAAAAAAAAGATGAACTTCATTAATGAAGCTCATCTTTTTTCTTTTATTAGGCATTCAAAACGACTTTTTCCAGCAATGCACCGGCTTGGTGTCTGCCTTCTAAATCAGTACTTCCAGAAAATTGCTGCACGCGATCCATGTTGGTGATCAAAACGATCACCATGGTTTCTTTGCCTTGCTGCTTGATATAAGGTAGATCCATTTGTGCCAGTTTGGTTTGCGGAGTGACTTGCTCCCCAGCTTTGACAAAGACATCAAAGCCTTGTCCGCCAAGTGAGACTGTATCAATCCCCATATGCACAAGAACTTCAACGCCGTTTTGGGTTTTGATCCCGACGGCATGTTTTGAAGGGAACACAGTGGTGACTTCGCCACTGACCGGTGCAAAGATTTGCCCATCTTGTGACTCGATGGCATAGCCTTCTCCCATCATTTTCGTTGAAAAAACTTCATCTGGTACATCTTCTAATGGGACATATTCTCCATGGGTCACGGCATGCAGATCCACTTCGTTGGTGTAACGATCGCCTTCGGCTGCTTGATTTGGTACCAAGAACCAGCTCATTGCAAAGGATAAGCCGATTGCCAAGATGATCCCCAAAACAGCATAGATAAAGTATTCCCCAATATAGGCTGGCAAACTAAAGATACTTGAAAGAATATATCCATAAATCCGAACACCGAAGAAACTGATGAAGGCAGACGCCACAGAACTACCAACTGTTGCTGCGATGAAGGCTTTTTTATACTTCGACAAAATCCCGAATAACGCAGGTTCTGTGATCCCTAACAAGCCCGAAACAGCCGAAGATAGAATGATCGATTTTTCTTCTTTGGTTTTGACTTTGAAATAAATAGCTGCTGTTGCGCCGGTGATTGCCATATTTGCCATAAACATCATTGGCATCAACATGTCATACCCTTGATTGGCGAAGTTTTGCAAAGCGATCGGGGTCATGGCATGATGCAGTCCCGTGAAGATTGCAATTGGTCGAATCGCCCCTACCACAATTCCTGCTAAGACAGGCGAGATAGTGAATAAACCAGCCACGCCAGCAGCCAGTAAGTTTCCTAGATGGATACTGATTGGGCCAATGACCGTTAATGTCAAGATACCAGCGACAAACAACGAAATCGTCGGTGTAAACACGGTACGCAGCACTTGTGGTAAGAGTTTATCGACCCAACGATAAATATAACTGAGCCCCAGCACGGCAAAGATAATGGGAATCACTGTTCCTGCATAGTTAAAGACGGGTACTGGCAGTATGCCGAACAAGCGAAAGGCGGAAATACTTCCTTCGGCTACCGCATTGGTCATCGTTGGAAATTGCAGCGTTGCCGCGATTGCGATCGCTAAATATTGATTGGTTTTAAAAATCCGAGCGGCTGAGGCAGCAACAAAAAATGGCAAGAATGTAAATACGCCGCTCGCGATCATGTCGATCACTAAATAGGTGTCTGTTTGATTAGAGATGACATTCAAAGCCACCAATCCAGCCATTAATCCTTTGATCATTCCTGCGCCAGCGATAGCTGGAACGATCGGACCAAAAACGCCAGAAACGGTATCCATAAATAAGGAAACAGCCCCTTTTTTCTCTGATGTTCCCCCTTGGTTCGCTTCATCAAGACCTAATTCTTTGGCTAAAGGTGCATAATAATCAGCAACATCCGTTCCTATCACTACTTGCAGCTGATTGCTTTGATATTTTGTTCCTACGACTTTGGGTGTTTTTTCTAACGCCGCATAGTCGACTTTCTTCTCATCCTTTAAATCAAAACGCAAGCGAGTCATACAGTGCCATGCATTGTTGATATTTTCTGATCCGCCAACATCTTTAATAATCTGTTTTACGATGTCTTCTTTGGTCATCTTTTTTTCCCCCTGTTGTTTGCTAACGGTCCTGATCCTTTTGACGGGCGCCCTTTCAGGTGTTTCCGTTTTCACACACATAGTAGCATGCTCACACAGACTTGTAAAACCAGTCCTTTTTTGATAAAAACAGAATAAAAACGCTATATATCAACGTTTCATTATAAAACAGTAAAAAATTGGACTGGTTTTATGCTGTATATCTAGTTTTTATTAGACCAAATTGACAGCGGTTGCCAAGCATGTTTCAATGGCTATAGCAACTAGAGACAAAAATTGGAGTGAATGAAATGACACCAACGATCATCACCGACGTCAAAGCCTTTGCGATCAAACCTGATCGCCATAACCTTGTTGTCGTTAAAGTAGAAACGAACAAAGGCGTATCTGGGTTAGGCTGCGCAACCTTCCAGTTTCGCCCACTAGCCGTAAAAACCGTCGTTGACGAGTATTTACGCCCCCTCTTACTTGGCCGCGATGCCAATCAAATCGAAGATCTTTGGCAAGTGATGAATGTCAATTCTTACTGGCGGAATGGTCCAATCACCAACAATGCCATCTCAGGAGTTGACATGGCTTTGTGGGACATCAAAGGACAATTAGCCGATATGCCATTGTATCAACTGTTAGGTGGAAAAGCGCGTACGGCGATTCCCGCCTATACCCATGCCGTGGCAGATAATCTCGAAGACCTTTATCAAGAAATCGATCGCTTCTTGGCTGAGGGGTATCGCTATATCCGTTGCCAATTAGGCTTTTATGGTGGAAATCCTAGCCAACTGCAAACACCCGATCAGCCCATCGCTGGTTCCTATTTTGATCAAACAGACTACATGGACACAACACTGAAAATGTTTGCTGCGATCCAAGAACGATACGGCAATCAATTTCAAATGCTGCATGACGTGCATGAACGGCTGCATCCAAACCAAGCGATTCAATTTGCAAAAGCCGCTGAACCTTTTAATCTCTTTTTCCTAGAAGATATTTTGCCGCCGGATCAAAACAAGTGGTTGCAGCAACTCCGCAGCCAGTCGGCGACCCCGATCGCGACCGGCGAATTGTTCAATAATCCGATGGAATGGCAAGAGCTAGTCAAAAATCAACAGATTGACTTTATGCGTGCCCATGTCTCACAAATCGGTGGGATCACGCCAGCATTGAAATTGGCTCACTTCTGCGATGCGATGGGCATTCGGATCGCTTGGCACACGCCGTCTGATATCAGCCCTGTCGGCCTAGCCGTCAACACCCATCTAAATATCCATCTCCACAATGCTGCGATCCAAGAAACGATTGCGATCCCAGCAAATACCCAGTCGGTCTTTGGTGGCAGTCCGCAACCTGAAAACGGCTATTTTTATCCTATCGAGAAAAGTGGGATCGGAATCACGTTCGATGAAGCAGCAGCTGCGGAATTTCCCGTGGTTTACCGTCCTCATGAATGGACCCAGAGCCGTACACCAGACGGCACATTGATCACTCCTTAAACACAACAAAAGACATCCCCTGTCCAACCGACAGGGGATGTCTTTTGTTCTCTGTGGATAAAGACGACGCAACTGGCACATTTGCTTTTCCAAATCAATCGATGCGTGAGCGATGGATCTCACGGTCAAAGGGACGGATGTAGGTCACTGCATAATCAATGGCAACGATATTACTGAACTCATACACGCGGCCGTCTTCTAAAATTGCCCGATTGCTGATCTGCATTGCCGGCGTCCCCCGCTTGCACAATAAAATGCCCGACTGCGCAGTCGATGTGGTGATGGGGGTATAGCTGGTGATGTAGTGGGAAATGCGGTACCCGCAGCTTTCGACATAGCGTTGGATCGAGTGCTCCACGATTTCTTGTGTCAATTCGGGAAATAGGCTGACGGGCAATTTAGAGGTTTCCAGCTGTTCGATTTTGTAATTAACGATCCGCACTCGTTCAAAGGTCCAGACTTCCTCTTCTGGGCCTATTTGGAAAATCTGCTGTTCATCCAACGTTGCTGCCGCTTTACTCAATGAAATCATTTTGGAATGGATGCGGTCATAAGGGGTGCGGGTCAAGGAATTAAAGATCATTGGGTTTTTGACCCATTTTTCATGGATAAAAATCCCTGAACCTTGAACCACTTTGACGATCCCGATCTCTTCAAGGTTTTTGATTGCTTGCTGGATCGTAAACCGAGAAACGCCATAGGTTTGCGCAAGGGTTCTTTGGTTGGGTAGTTTGCCGGCAGAAAATTCTTCCTGATAGATTTTACTCAACAGATCTTGCACGATAAATTCACGTTTTTTCATAATGGCTCCTTCATTTGAGCGGGAGCGATCTCGCTCATGGACCAACTGCAAGCCTTCATATCGATACGACCACTGGCTTTGAAGACCACCCCTTCATCGACGAGTGCTGCTTTTCGCACATTGGCGGAGGGACCAACTAAGACGCCATCTGCCCGCACGACTCGATGAGCAGGGACATCCTGAGGGCTCAAGCGCATCGCTCGACCGACTGCCCGTGCGCCGTTGATTTGTCCCAATTTCCACGCAATCTGACTATAGGAGACGACTTTACCAAAAGGGATCTGCCGCGCCAGCGCATAGACTTCTTCATAGAATGGATTCATACTACTCGCTCCTTCTTTGATTCTTTCTATCATAGTACTGGATTCCCTGCCAATAGTAAATGACCAGACGCAACTTTAGCAATAGCCATCCAAACACTCGATTCCTTCTCTAGCAAGCCAAGAACGAATCGAGTAGTCATTAGTTTGGAAAATCAAAGTAGGTTTTCGCATTGTGATAGGAGATGTCTGCGACGATCTGCCCTAAATATATTTCATCTGCTGGCAGTTGTCCGTCTTCTACCCATTCACTGATCACCTGACACAAAATCCGCCGGAAATACTCGTGGCGTGGATAAGACAAAAAGCTGCGAGAATCCGTCAGCATGCCGACGAAGTTTCCGAGAATCCCGCCTTCTGCTAGGGTCGTCAACTGATGCCGCATGCCAGAATACGTATCATTGAACCACCAAGCAGAGCCTAATTGCAGCTTACCTTTGCTTTCTTCTTGGAACGCCCCCATCAGCGCAGTCAACACCGGATAATCTTTGGGATTCAGTGAATACAAAATTGTCTTCGGCAGTAAGCTTTCCGCCTGAAGCTGCGCCAATGTCCGACTTAAGCCGTTCGCTAGACGGTCGTCCCCCATCGCATCACCGCCGCTATCAGGTCCTCGTTGTTGGAAAAGTTTTTGACTGTTGTTGCGAGTCGCCATCAGATGCAATTGCGCGGTCCAGCCTTGTTTCGCATATTGGCGCATCAAGTCAATCAGCAAGCCGGTTTGAAACTGTCTGATTTCTTCATTAGTCAGTGTCTCAGTGGTCAAACGCTTTTGAAAAATCGCTTCAAGTGCAGCGCCATCATAAGCTTCCTCTCCAAGACGTGACAGACTGTGATCTGCTAAACGACAACCTTGTTGCTGGAAGTAGGAAATACGCACTGTCAATGCTTCAACCAGCGTTTGATAGCTAGTGATTTCTTTGCTCGCAGCTGCAGCCAATTGCTTAAGGTACGCTGGAAATTCTGGATTCTGCAGATTGATTGCTTTGTCAGGACGAAAGGTAGGATACACGTCAAAGGATTCTTCTGCCAGCTTTTGATGATACGTCAACGAATCAATGGGATCATCCGTCGTACAGATCACCTCAACAGCCATCTTTTTGATCAGCCCTCGTGGTGAAAATTCCTTCGTTTGCAGCTGTTGATTGGCTTTTTCCCAAATGCTTGCTGCATTGGCTGGTGTCAATCGCTCATCAATACCAAAGATTCGCTTCAATTCCAAATTGGTCCAGACATATAATGGATTGCCAATGCAAGCCTCCAAGGTCTGCGCCCAAGCACAGAATTTTTCGTAGTCGTCAGCATCGCCAGTGATCAAAGATTCTGCAACACCATTGGCACGCATCAAGCGCCATTTGTAATGGTCCCCCGCCAGCCACGCTTGGGTGAGATTGGTGAAGTTTTGGTTTTCGAAAATCTCTTTCGGCTCTAAATGGCAATGGTAATCAATGATCGGCTGCTTTTTTGCATACTCATGGTACAACTGTTTGGCAAAGCTGTTTTTCAAAATAAAATCGTCAGTTAAAAACATTTCTTCGCTCCTTTTCTTAACGCCCCACGCTCTTGTCGATGGCTTCCCACAACCCTAATAAGTAGGAAGCGCCGATCGCCCGATCATACAAGCCATAGCCTGGACGTCCCGTTTCTCCCCAGATCATTCGCCCATGATCTGGTCGAATGTAGCCGTCAAAGCCATTTTTGTACATCGCTTCTAGGATCTGATACATGTCTAATGAGCCTTCAGAGGAGAGATGCGGTGCTTCATAAAAGTCTTTGTCATTGCCCAAGTATTGAATGTTACGAACATGGGCAAAAGGAATCCGATCCCGGCGACAAAACTCAGCCAAAATCTCATAGACATTATTGGCTGGATCTTCGGCGATACTGCCAGTACAAAGTGTGATACCATTTGACGGACTGTCGACCACGTTGCAGACCCAATCCAAATCATCGCGGTTTTTAACGATACGCGGCAGACCAAAAATCGAATAGGGAGGATCATCTGGATGAACAGCCATCTTGATGCCGACCTCTTCACAGGTGGGAATAATGGCTTTTAGGAAGTAAGCAAAGTTTTCTCTTAATTTGTCATCATCGACATCCTTATACGCAGCAAACAATTCTTTGACATGTGCCAAACGTTCTGGTTCCCAGCCTGGCAAGGTATAGCCAGAGCTTGACTCCTCAACTTCTTTGACGATCTCTTCTGGGTCTTTGTCAATCCCTGCTTTTTCAAATGCCATCGTAGAAGAACCGTCGGCTAAGCGATAATCGAGATCCGTTTTGATCCAATCGAAAATCGGCATAAAATTATAGCAGATCACTTCGATCCCATATGCTGCCAAATTACGAATCGTTTTTTTGTAGTTTTCGATATACAGGTCTCTCGAAGGCAAGCCAATCTTGATGTCATCATGAATATTGACGCTTTCGATCACCTTCAGGGAAAGGCCAACTGCTTCGACTTCTTCCACGAGCGCCTTGATCCGTTCTTTCGGCCAAACTGCCCCAGCAGGCAAATCAAAGAGTGTGCCGACGATGCCTTTCATTCCAGGAATTTGACGGATATCTGCTAACTTGATTTTATCGTAGTCTTTTCCATACCAACGAAATGTCATTTCCATTTTTTATTCGATCCCTTCTACTGTTTCATGTAATGTTTTACGGACTGCGCCGGTTCCTGCCAGCATCTTAGCGAACAAGTGACCCACCTTTTCAGTGATTCCTGCTTGATAGAGATCCAAACCAAAAATCTGCGGATTTGCTAAGATTGGTCGAATGATCCCTTGAACATCGGCGGCTGTCCCTAACTGACACTCACGTAAAATCTCTTGTAATTCTGCTAAGAGGGGATCAGGACTTGGGCCAAATGGATGGCCTTCATCATCGATCGCTAATAGATAACGCAACCAGCCTGCAATCGCTAAGGGAATGAAAGTCAGCTCAGAAGCCGAGCCTTCTTTCTTCACATACTTTTTGATGGTTTCGCCAAAACGGATGGCGATTTTCTGTGAGGTATCTGCGGCGATCCGCTGTGGAGTGTCAGGAATCAGGGGATTGGGTAAACGAAGGCCCACCACCTCATCGATAAATTTCTTTGGCTGAATGATCTCAGGATCTTCCACTACCGGCAAGCCTTCACGATAGCCGATTCCTTTGATCAAAGCAACAATATCTGGATCGGTCATTTCCGCAGCAATAGATGTATAACCGAGTAAACAGCCGAACAAACTCATTGCGGTATGCAGTGGATTCAAACAAGTTGTGACTTTCATACTATCGGTTTTGTCGACGATCTCTCGACTCGTCAAGATCACCCCCGCTTTATCCAAATTCGGGCGACCATTTGGAAAATCATCTTCAATCACCAGGTAATGAGTCGTCTCTGTGTTAGCAAACGGAGCGATATTCGTTCCTTTATCGGTACGGATGACTGGCAGCTGCTCGATCCCAGCTGCTGCTAATTCTTCTGCAACTGCTGTTGAAGGATTTGGCGTGATCCGATCGATCATTGACCACGGAAACGTCACCTGCGCGTTGTTTTCTAAGTATCGGACAAACGCTTCTGAAACATGCCCCAGCTTTTGCCATTCTTTTGCAATGGTGACAATCGCCGTTTGGAAACGGAGCCCATTTTGCGAAAAATTATCGGTGGAAACCATAGCGATCGGAAGTGCCCCTGATTGAAAACGATCCCATAAAAAGCTAGCCAAAATGCTCATTGTATGGTTGACCTGATGGGGACCCGCAGCGAGATCCGCTTGTACGACAGGTAAAAATTTCCCCTGACTGTCTTTTAAGCCATAGCCTTTTTCTGTGATCGTTACGGTAACCAACTGTAGTGACGGCTCCTGAAATACTTTGCGTATTTGCTCATAACTCGCAGCACGGGAAGGATGGCAATAATAACTAGCCGCCGTTGACTGGAGCAATTTTTTCTCCAACCGTCCCCCTTCATGCATGACCACTTCTAAAATATCATTCTCGTAAGGGGCATATACTTGATCAATCACCTGTTCATCAAAGGTTTCACAAACTACGATTCCTTTTGTCAGCGCTTGTTGATCGATCAACGTTTGGGCTACTTCTGCGTGAAATGCCCGATACAAATTTCCCCCACCAAAGTGTAACCATTGAAACTGAGTATCTGATTGATCCGTCACTTCTTTGGGAACGATCGGCATCGTAACTCCTGCCTGCTTCAAGGCAGCAAAATCAAACATCCTACTTCCTCCTTTTTCTTAAAACTGATATATTAGTATTCTAGTTCATTCTATACTGAATTGCAAGCCTTTACAAAAGGTTATTCAACTTATATACTAGTTTTATTACTCAAAACTATCCCTAGGCACCTTCCTTCAGAGTTTTTCTTTAGAAGGTAATTGAATGCCTGATACAGAAAGAAGCGTTTATGTTGAACCCTACAAATTTTCAATCACAAGCTTATGAATCAATCAAAGAGTTGATTTTAACCGCCAAACTGATTCCCGGTCAAAAAATATCTGAAAAGGAATTGGAGCAACGGCTAACCATTGGCAGGACGCCGATCCGTGAAGCAATTATTCGTCTGCGCCGTGAAGCACTGATCCATGTCGTTCCCCAAAGCGGCACCTATATTTCTAAAATCAGTATCAAACAAATTGAAGAAGCTCGTTTTGTCAGAGAGACGCTTGAAAAAGAAGTATTCGTAGCGGCCTGCCAAGCCATTACAGAAGAGCAGCTGAAAGAACTAGAAAAACTCGTTATTTTGCAGCGGACCTATGCCCAATTGAAGGATGAAATCGAGTTTTTCCAACTCGACGAGGCCTTCCATCAGTTGATTTATAAAATCGCCGACAAAGAAAATGTCTGGAATTGGCTACAAACGATCAATCTGCCTTTAAATCGCTTCCGCTTCTTACGTTTAGAGGTGGAGGAATTGTCTTGGGAAATTATTTTGCGGGATCACGAAGAAATCTTAGCCACTTTAAAAGAAAAAGACCAAGCCAAAATTGCTCCCTTGGTCGGACAACACATTGATGTCATTGATAACGATTTGATTTTTGTGGAAAAGGCCTTTCCCGATTACTTTACGGAGTAAAGCTATTTGAAAATCATGGACCTTAAAAACCACCCTCGTCGAGTAGATTGCCTACTTGACGAGAGTGGTTTCATACGCTGAACAAGCGAGAATACGCTCATTCGATTGGGTGATAACTAAAGCCTTGGCCCAGTACTTCTGAGACATTATTGACGATCACAAACGCTTTTGGGTCAATGGTCTCAATGATTTGTCTGATCTGCATAAATTCTTGGTCGCTGGCCACGATCAACAGTACTTGTTTGTCTGCTTGCTGGTAGCCGCCTTGGGCAGCCAATAGTGTGGCACCACGAGCTGTTTTATCAAAGACTGCTTCTCGAATCTCGTTCACGTGGTTCTCACTTAAGATCATGATGGATTTCTTCCGGTTAAAGCCCGTTTCAATGTAGGTCATCACACCAGAGGTGATCACGATCGATAATATCGCAAACAAGAACTCTTCAAACCCGAAAACGAACAAGTTCATGGAGACCACGATCGCATCGGTCGCCAGCAAGCCAATCGCTGGATTCAAATTAAAGTATTTCTTGAAAATCAGCGGTGGAATCGTTGTGCCACCGCTAGAAGATTGATTTTTGTACAAAATCGCTACTCCTAAAGCAAAAATCGCACTGCCAAATATCACGGAAAGCAGCCGATCTTCAGCCACCATATATTCTGGGACTAAAGCAATTGCTACTGGAAAAGCAAAACTACCATAGAGGACTTTCAAAAAAGGCCCCTTCCCTAAAAAGGCATAGGCAAGAATAAGCATGAGAATATTCAAGACCATGATCACAGCCGCTCGATCCCAACCGAGGGCTGACTCTAATAAAATACCGATTCCGCTGACACCGCCAGCTGCCACATGATGCGGGCCTAAAAATAAATTGATGCTTGCCGCTAACAAGAAAAGTGCTGCGGTGATTTTTCCATAGGTTTTCAGAATTGTCATTTGTTTCCTCTTTTCTCTGTCATTTTCACGGTTTATTCAAGCCGCTTTGCAGCCATTCTTACTCCTCACTATACGCCCATTTGATGTCACCGACAAAATTTATGTTTAGCCAGAGGGAATAACCGGAAATCTGTTGGCTGATTGCTTGATTCAATCGTTCTCGCAAGGGATCTTGCCGCCCAACTGTATCGAGAGGTGTTGCAGGTAAAATCACCACATCTAATTCCACAATGACTTGATTGCCGACTTTGGCGGTACGTAACACAAAGTCCACCACTTCTTCTGCGCGCAGTTCTTTTTCAACGATCGTCATGATGGACTCTCGTAGTTCTTCTTTCGGAGTTGAAGAAGTCAATTCCAGAATGGCCGCTTTCAACTCTTTAATCGAAAGCTGAATAAAGAACAAGGTGATCCCGATGGAGATGATTGGGTCGACATACATCGCGAAATTTCCATAGGGACTGGCTTGAATCAGCCATGACACAAGAAATGAACCGACGACACCCAGACTAAAGAAAAAGCCGAAACGCCATTGTTCTAGTTCTACCCAGTAAAAGGGATGAGTCAGTGGTTTCTTTTTTAAGTACAAGTAAAAAGAGAAACAGTAGATCGTACCAATCAGCGAGAAATACAAACCGATTGGATCAATCATGCCATCACTGACGTGTAATAAACTAAAAGCAGATTCAATGACTCCATAAATTGAGATCAGCAAGATGATACTATATTGAATAAAAACAACCAACGGCATCAACGCTTCTTTGCCGAATGGGAAACGTTCAAAGTCTTGGGCTTGGATATATTTTGCCACATACAAAGCAATCAGTGACATCACTGCACCAATCAATGTATAAACACCATCTAACAAGAGGACGTTATAACTGACCAGTAACCCAAAAAGCAAGGCACCGCCGCCATAAATACTCCCAGCGACAATCGATGCCAACAAAAGCTTGCGTATTTTTTTCTTTTCACTCATGATACTCCTCTTTCTTTTTTTCAAAAAAACTATCAATTTGATTGCATTCTTCTATCTATAAGCCTATCTTCCCATATAAATAACATAAAAAACAGTCAATTTTTTCATACAAAGCGGAAAAAAATAGTATTGCTGTCAATCATTCACTCTATTCTCTAGTGATGCATATTCGATCTTTCTATTCCACTCTTTTTACATTCTGGTGTAAATCCCCTTGACTACGCGGATTGATTCCCTTATCATCAAGGGTAACCATATTCAATCAGAATTTTCAGAATATTCCGTTATATTTTTCATAACGGCGATTCATTGGAAGACAGGGAGGATGAAGAGAGTGAATGAAGCAAAACAAGTCCCATGGACAGGAGAACCAAACCAACGAGCGATCAACTATTTGAATGAAGAAGGCAAAGTGATCGTCTGCCCAACCAAAGTCGGCTATATCATTGCCGTCTCTGATAAAAAAGGGCTGGAACGCAAGTTTTCAGCAAAGAATCGCAAGCGTAACAAACCAGGCGTCGTTCTTTGCAGCTCATTGGAGCAGCTACATGAATTAGCCGAATTAAATGCGGAAACCGCCGCCGTTTATGAAACGTGTTGGAACAATGACGTGTTATTCGGTGCGATTTTGCCTTGGAAAGAATCAGGAAAAGCCTATATCCCAAAAGATGGTTCAGAAGAATTGATGACGGACGTTCGGGGAACCAGCTGTTTCGTGATCAAATTCGGTGTCCCTGGTGAGCAGATCTCAAAAGAACTTTGGGATCAAAAAAAGAAATTGCTTTTCGCCAGCTCAGCGAACCCTTCAGGCAAAGGAAATCGCGGACTTGTTGAAGGGATCGGCGAACAAATCGCGCAAGAAGCCGATCTGATCATCGAAGGCAACGACTATGTTGCATCGATCCAACCAGACAAAACGCTGGAAACCCGCTATGAGCAAGGAGTCATGGTTTCTTTCGTTGACCAAGACGGCAACTTGATTCCAGAGCAAGGAGACCAACGCTCCATCACGCCAGCACCTGTCTTGATCCGTAAAGGACTCGATGTTGAAAAAATCCAAATGTACCTTTCTGATCACTTCAACTCATGGGACTATCGCCACGGGGAGTATTATTAATCTTTCATCGTCAACAAAGAACCGAAGAACCAGCTAACGGCCCTCCTTTTCAAGGAAAAACGCTCAGCTCGTTCTTCGGTTTTTCAATAGAAAAAAATACTTTTCTTCTATCGTGTTTCTTTCAAAAGCTGAATGATCTGTGCCTGTTGTTTGATGATCGTATCTTGTTGCTTGATTTTAATCCAGTTTTGATCGATTTGGATAGCTGCTCCAAGGTCTTTGTAACTGAGTTTGGGGATCTCCATGAACAGTCCGCGGTGAGCAGCTAAGTCATTAAAAATCTGAACAGACAGACCCTCACTCAATTCATGAACCTCTTTTTCTACAATATACTGGTTGATCAGGTCTTCTACAGTCAAACGCTTTTTTCGTTTCTTGCCTTGTGTGCCATTCGAATTTTCAGATTTCTTGTTCGTACCAAACATTTTTGTTCTCCTTTCGTTAGGTCATCCTTCCTCCATTTTGTGATTCCGTGTCTCTTCTTCAGTGACCAAAATAAAATTGAGCGAAACCTACATACGAACATTTTGTCATAAAACAGCATTATAATCTACATTTTGTTGTTTTTAAAGATAAAAAAGGAGGTAAATTACGATCGGATTTTCTCTGTCATAGAATTCCAACTCTATTTCTGCTATAATCCCCTCATAAACACATAGGAGGGACTCTATGAAAAAGCATTCCTCAATTGCTTTCTAGGGGACGACGCCAATGACAGTGACTTTGGACTACACTTACTGCTGGGTTGTGGGCTGCCGCAACACAGTGCTTAGCACAAAACGAAAAAACTAAGCGTGGTACGGATTGCGAAATCGCATGAAGCTGGAAGCAGAAGTAATCGTTACGGACGGTGAATGTGTCCCTAGCCAAAGAAGCCTGATGAAGAACGAACGGAACCCTTTTCTCTCAAAAGAAATCATTCTTTTGGAGGAAAGCAAAATGAGAAAAGGTGAAAATACGACCTTTGTTTGTAAAAACTGCAGTACGCCTGTGGCACCCTTGACCAATGGTTCTTACCGCAACCATTGTCCCCAGTGTCTCTACTCGTTACACGTGGATATTCGCCCGGGTGATCGTCAAAATACTTGCCATGGCCTGATGCGACCCATCGATTATCGCCAACATTCCAAAAAAGGCTATCAGCTGCTGCATCAATGCACTCGCTGCAAAAACCAGCAGTGGAATATCGTGGCACAGGATACGCAACAGCCTGACCATTTTATTGAGTGGTTGGCTCAAACCGCTGCGTATCACTAAACAGCCAAAGAAGACCATGCTTCAGGCTGGTCTTTTTTGGTAATCAGAACAACGGCCCCCTTATACCACTAACTGCTCATAGACATTGTCGTCATAAGAAGTGCTTACTTTAACCTAAAAAAAACAGCTCGCTGTCTCGTCGATTGGTTGACGAAATCAGCGGGCTGTCCTGCTAGTGTCTTCTTGATGATTTTACGTTGGTTTGCGCTTATTCAAAAACGAATTGATTGTGATACAGTTCCGCATAAAAGCCGTCAGCCGCCACCAATTGATGGTGATTGCCTTCTTCAATGACTTCGCCGTCCTTTAAGACAACGATGCGATCGGCATTCAAAATCGTCTTCAAGCGATGGGCGATCACAAAACTGGTTCGTCCTTTGATTGCTTCATCCATTGCTCGTTGAATTTTCGCTTCGGTCACGGTATCAACATTACTGGTGGCTTCATCCAAAATCAACAATTCTGGATTGGTCAAAATCGTTCGGGCAATACTCATCAATTGTTTTTGACCAGTACTGAAAAGATTATTCTCTTCGGTGATCTCCGTGTCATAGCCTTTTTCCAACGTCATAACAAACTCATGGATATTGGCTTGTTTCGCTGCTGCAATGACTTCTGCTTCGGTCGCTTCTGGTTTCCCAAAAGCAATGTTTTCACGAATCGTCCCTGAGAACAGCACGGATTCTTGCAAAACGATTCCCACTTGAGAACGCAGCAGATCCAAGTCTAGCTCCCGGATGTCGATGCCGTCAAAGGTCACAGAACCACCATTCACATCATAGAAGCGATTCAACAAGTTCATGATGGTCGTTTTTCCTGAACCAGTCGGTCCGACCAATGCGACCATTTCGCCTTTGTTGACCGTGATCGACACATCTTTTAGGACCAATTTTTGACTGTCATACCCAAAGTCCACATGATTCAAAGCAACCGCCTCTTTGATGCCCTTCACTTTGATCCCGTCTTTTGGTTTGACCTCATCAGGTTCATCAAACATTTCATTGATTCTGCGCGCACCGGTGATCGCCAACTGAATCATGCTGTAACCAGAAGAGATCTGCATCAATGGTTGGTAATACTGCTGCGAATACTGGACAAAGGTCACAACTAATCCTAAAGCAACGGAACGTTCTAAGTCACCGTTCAATGCTAACCAGCCACCAAAAAAAATCACGATTGCCGTGTTCAACAAGGACATCCCTTGCATCAAGGGGAAAAGCAGCCCAGAGTAGACTTGCCCTTTGTAGGTAGCTTCCCGGACTTGTTGGTTGTGGACCAGAAAACCATCGATGGTTTCTTCTTGCAGTCCATTGGTGATGATGATTCGTTGACCACTGATTTTTTCATCGATATAGCCGTTTAATTTTCCGACTTCATCTTGCTGCAGATCGACATATTTGCGGGCTTTTTGGATCACGATCACCGCGATCAACACCGCAATCGGGGTAGAAGCAATCGTTGCCCATGCCAATTCAACGTTTTGACGGAACATCATGATCAAGATCCCCACCATTAAGACTACATTGGTCAGCACTTGCAACAATGCTTGGTTCAGACTGTTTTGGATGTTATCCAAGTCACTGGTGAAACGGCTCAAAATATCACCGTCTTGATGAGAATCAAAGAATTTGATCGTCAATTTTTCCAGTTTATTAAATAAACCGATCCGCATTCTGTTGGTTGATTTCCCCACCACTTGCGTGAACAAGATACTATAGACAAAATTGGCTGCACTGGCTAAGACATAAAAAATCAACAGTTTCCAAATGATCGATAGAAAAGCCGATTTATCATCGACCCCTTGCATCAAACCGCCAACATAATTCGCCAATTCCTGGAACGCTTCTCCGATAAAGACTGGCGCTTGTACTTGCAGATACGTTGCCAGAATCACCGTCACAAAAATGAATAGAAACGACCACTTGTATTGTTTTAAGTAATGGTAGAAAAATTTACTCGCTTTGAACAAATCTGTCATGGTTACTCCTCTCCTTTCTGTGTTGCGAAGATTTCTTGATAGATGGCATTGTTATTGGCTAAAAATTCATGGCTTCCTTCACCAACCAAACGTCCATTATCTAAAACGAAGATGCGGTCGGCTTTCACAACAGAGGCAATCTTTTGCGCGATAATGATTGTTGTCGTGTCTTTTAATTGTTTTTCAAACGCTTCGCGAACCAATTTTTCCGAACGCGCATCTAATGCACTCGTACTATCATCCAAAATCAAAATTTTCGGTTCACCGATCACGCCTCGAGAAATCGATAAGCGTTGCTTTTGTCCTCCAGAAAAATTGCTGCTGCGCTCGGAGACCGGCGCTTCAAAACCCGCTGTCAATTTTTGAATAAATTCGCTGGCTTGAGCGATTTCTGTTGCGCGAGACATCTCAGACTCTGAGGCATCTTTTTTCCCTTGCCGCAAGTTTTGGGCAATCGTTCCTGAAAAGAGGATCGCTTTTTGCAAGACAAAAGCGACCGTTTTACGCAAGCTTTGTTCATTGACTTCTTTCAAGTCAACACCGCCAACCCGCACGACACCTTCCGTTGGGTCAAACAAACGGGGAATCAGTTGCGCCAGTGTTGATTTGCCGGCACCAGTCGCCCCTACGATCCCAATCATTTCGCCAGGTTTGATGGTAAAACTGATAGCCGTTAGGGCATTTTTTTCATCCCCAGGGTAACGGAAGCTGACGTTTTCAAAAGCGACACTTCCAGACAATTCTTGTTCTGGGACATCTTGGTATTGCAGATCCGGTTCGGTATCTAGAATCTCTTTGATCCGTTTTAGCGAAACTGAAGCCCGTGAAGTCATCATCATCATCATGCCGCCGATAATGATCGCCATCATAATTTGCATCAAATAATTCATGAATGAGGCAATTCCCCCAATCAAGGTTGGGTCATCTTTCGCTAGATCACTGACAAAGAAAATCGCGCCGACCACTGCTAAGTTGGCCGCCAGCATAAAGGAGGGGATCATTACAGAGAACAGGGTTCCTACAATAATGTTATGCTTCGTTAACGTTTCACTGACTTTAGAAAAGCCTTGCAGTTGGTTGTCTTCTTGAACAAAAGATTTCACCACACGAATCCCCATCAAATTTTCTTTGGCAATCCCATTGATTTTGTCGATCAAGTTCTGGATGATCATAAAGTGTTTGCCCATCCGTGTAAAGGATAGTGCCGTAATCACTAGGACAGCGATAATCAGTAAGACGATGATCCACCACAGTTGCGGCATGGTTGTCATCGCCAAAATGAAGGCACCGATAAATAAGAACGGGATCCGAAACAACGATTGTAGCGAGATCATCACTAAGTTTTGAATTTGCGTGATGTCATTGGTCAAGCGCACCACAAGATTTCCCGCTGAGAAGGTTTCGATATTTCCAAATGAGAATGTCTGGATTTTCCGAAACATCTCTTCTCGAATATCGGCACTAACGCCTTGCGCCACTTTCGCAGAAAAAACCGTGTTGATGATCCCTGCAACAAGTCCTAGCAATGCTAGCCCAATCAACTGCACACCAATTTTTTTCATTTCATCATTGTTTTCAGTAATAATTGATTCTAGCACTTGCTGCAAGAGCTTTGGCTGCCATAATGCAGCAACGACCATTAAAATGACCGATAATAAGGCAATGCCAGTTGCCGCTTTGTACTTTTTGACATGGCGTAAGACCAGATCCATATACGTACCACTCCTTTGTGTTTAGCAGAAAAGACTGCCAAAAAATTTCGGTTGCACAACAATTTACCATGGATCACGACTAGAAACAAGCGAACAAATAAAACAAAAAGAGCTTTCATGAAAGCTCTTTGAAAATATTGCATAAATGTTGGCGAAAATAACGAATAATAAAGGGATTATGATGATCCTCAAGAGGGTCTTCCTTATTTTCTGTCGCTAAATCTTTGACTTACGATTCGCTGTTTTCCAGCTCACTTTTTTGTTTTTTTGTCAGTTTTTGTTTGACTAGATCGTAGGAAACCAAAATCATTTGTTCGATGTTTTCTTCCATCAAGGCATCAGATGCCAACTTGATGGTATTCCAATGGGTCTTATTGGCATAATACCCCGGAATGATGACGTCAGGAAATTGCTCTCGCAGCGTTTCGTTGACCTCGGGCAGATTTTTCAAAGTCAAAAATGCTGTTTCTTCTGCTTGCGGACTCATGATCCCAAACTGTTTTCCTACTAAATCAAAGTAGATTGCATCCCAATCTTCGCGGTAATAGACTTTGGCTCCCGGCAAGCCTTCCCCAAATGCTTGAAATCGCTGCATTTTTTGTGCAATTTTTTCTTCAATCGATGTACTCATTGTGTTTCCCTCACTTTCTACTATCAAAACCGACATTTTCTGTCTCAATTTTGACAGATTGAATCGCTTTCTGCTCTATTTCCTACTATTATACATGGTTGCCGTGTAAAAAGGGATTTTTTATCAATGGCATGTCGCCTGAAAATGACTCTTGAGAGCTGCATGCGGCGTTACATTCATTCATCTGTCTCAGAAGATACAAAAAAACCCCTTATCAGCGAGTAAGATGTACTCGCCAATAAGGGCAATTGATTACTAGATGTCATGGACAAGATTCATTTTAGAATCTTAGTACCAACCATTTGCTTCCCAGAATGCTTTGGCAGCAGACCAAGAACCATAACGTGATGCAACATATTCATCGGCAACCTTTTCTTGGTTAGCAGCTGAATAGTCACCATTTAAGTAAGAGTTGGTTAATTGGTAACGGCCGTAGTATTGTCCGTTTGTCGCTGTGTAAGAACCACCAGATTCTTTGTTTGCGATCCATTCTTTTGCTGAAGCTTCTGAGCCGCTAGCTGAAGAGCTGTAGCTTGAGCTGCTTTGTGTGCTTGCAGCAGCAGATTGTGTGTTGCTTGATTGTGAAGCTGCTGGTTCACTTGGTTGTTGTACACTTGCTGCAGCAGTCGTGTTTGCAGATTCTGTATAAGTGGCAGTGCCATCTGTAGGGATGATCAATGCTTCCCCAACAAAAATCAAGTTTTTATCAGCAATCTCGTTTGCTTCAACGATCGCATTGATCGTATCATCAGAGCTATAACCGTAAAAGTTAGTAGCGATTGTTGATAATGTATCACCAGATTGAACAGTGTATTGTTCGTCTGCAAAGGCGTCTTTCCCACCTAAGAAAAGGCCGAAACCGGCAAGGACAGCTGTACTAAGTAAAACAGTTTTTAAAGACTTCATATAATTAAATCTCCTTCTTTGAAACTCATTTTGCGTCATTTGAGATGACTCAAGCGCATAAACAAGTCTAACACCGAAGAATATTTCATAGGTAAAGAAACCATTACAGATGATTACGAAAACGACAGTTGCCTTACGTTTCGTAAGAATTGAAAAAGACTATCATATCAAGCTTTTCTCTGCTGTAATTTTTAACATTACAGTTATTTTGTTTCTAGGTAAACCAGTTAACCTTAGAAAACCTTTCCTATATTACAAAAAACCCTCTTTTTACACAGATTTGTAACAAAAGAAGGAACGAGACAAGGTCTCATTCCTCATTTACTTCCTATTTTTTCTTCACTGGGATCAATTTATTCATGACGATCGCCGCAATAGCGCTTAAAGCAATCGGTGAATCTAATAAATATTGTAAGAATTGAGGCGCAGATTCTTTGATTTCTGCTGGCATAAACAACAAGCCGATGGCAATAATCAATGGTACCCCGATAATATACAACTCACGCTCGGAAAACTCTTCATTCTTAATGACCCGAAAGCCGCTCAACAAAATAATGACACAGACGACCGCGAACACGCCGCCGATGACAGCAGAAGGTACTGCGTGAATCAAGGCTGAAAGTTTCCCCATGAAGGACAATAGGATAAACCAGACGGATGCCATCACAAAGACTTTTTTACTAGCAACCCCGGTGATCGAAATGATCCCTGCATTGGTAGAATAACCAGTCACAGGGGTCGTTCCTACTAAGGCGGCAACCAAGCAGCCTAATCCTTCGCCGATCACGCCTTTATTGATCTGTTCATCCGTAACAGGTTCTTCTGTCACGGAACTGACCGCATACCAAGTACCTGTTGTTTCTGCTAGGAGCACCATATAGATCACTAGCATCGTTAAGATCGCTGAAACATCAAAGTGCAGGCCATAGTTTAGAAATACCAGTTTTGGCAGACTAAAGAAAGAAGCATCCGCCACCGACTGAAAATCAACGCCCCCCATAAAGGAAGCAATCACGGTACCGATAACCAAAGCAATAATGACCGAACTGATTCGGAAGTATTTTCCCATTCCCGGAAAATAATCGCCTAACATGGAAAACAAAATCAAAATCGCCGCAGTAATCGCAGCCAACAACATGTTTTGATTGGCACTTAGTGTTTCAGTGGCAGGATAGATATTGCTGGTAAAGGCCGTTGGCAGCAATGTCAACCCAACGATCATAATGATCGTTCCACTGACGATCGTAGGAATAAAATGACGAACGATATACTTATAAATGCCCGTAAAACCTAGTAAAATGACTGCTGTGGCACCTACGATGCTGGCTCCTAACACCGTGTCCATGCCGTTGGCACCAAAATAAATACCGATGATCGCTCCAACGGGGACAAAGGATGGCCCTTGACATACGGGTAATTTCAAGAAAAAGAGGACTTGGATCAAAGAAGCGATCCCTGCTCCTAAAAAGGTCGATTGGATCAAACCAGATGCGTCTGAAGAGGACATCGCCACCGCAGTTGCGATAATAAATGGCGGCACATACACGTCCATTGCCAACACATGCTGTAATCCTAAAAGTACTGCTTGACCAAAGGGAATGTCTTCATTCATTCCGATCGTTAAATGTTTGTTTTTCGTTGATTCCACTGTCTCATTCTCCTCGTTTTTCGTGTACTTTTTTTCCTTGGACCCAGACTTGGCGAATATTTTGCATCGTTGCTAAGTACAGGATTTTTTGTAATCTTGCTTCGGGTGAAGTAAACACACCGAAGTCAGGCAAAGGATTTTCTTTTTGTCGCGTATCGATCACTTGCACATCAAACGCATACCCTTCTTTGATGACACCTACTGGTAATTTTAGTGCCTCACCGCCGCCTTTTGTCGCCAATGAGAACGCATCGATCACGGATATACGAGAATCAGCTACTCCTCGTGTGTTTTGAGGAAGCGTGACATCCACGCCATCTTCTAACATTCTCGAAGACATCACAGCTTGTTTGATGTTGTCATACAAACTCGGTGAAAAACCGCCGGAGATATCCGTTCCTAAACCAATCGTGACCCCTTGTTCTTTCAAGCGCTTGATTGGGATCACGCCATTGGCAAAGTAGGCATTTGAGATGGGACAGTGCGCAACTGCGGCGCCGGTTTCGACAAAACGGGCGCCGTCAGCTGGGCTGATGAAATTGCCATGAGCCATCACTGCTTTTTCACGCAACAAGCCAAAATCTTGCAGCACTTCGGTATCCGTTTTACCAAATCGTTCTTGAACAAAGTCATGTTCCCATTGCCCTTCACTGCAGTGGGTCTGAACATGGACATCATATTTTTGAGCCAATGCGCCTAACCCTGCCAAGCCTTCATCGGTACAGCTGGGGACAAATCGCGGAGTGACCACAGGATAAACGCCTTGAGGTGCGGTCTTTGCGATTGCTTGTACTTCTTGAATAAAACGTTCTGTATCCGCTAATGCCTCTTCTGTTGACGCATCCCGATAAAAAGCAGGATTGGCTTGAGGATCGTCCATAACGACTTTTCCGACTAATCCCCGTTGACCAAGAGCGGCACAAGTCTTCGCCAATTGAAGACTCGCTTCTAGATGGATCGTTGCAAAATAAAGAACCGTTGTCGTTCCTCTTGCCAATAGCTGTGCCACCAAATCTTGATAGACAGCTTTGGCAAATGCTGGATCGGCATATTTTGCCTCCAGCGGAAACGTGCATTCATCTAACCAGACATTTAACGGTTCATCTAACGCGATCCCTGCTTGCGGCCATTGCGGTGCATGGACATGCAGATCGACAAACCCTGGTAAAAAGCACTGGCCTTCAGATAAAGCCTGAAGATTCTCTGATGCTTTTGCCAGCTCTGCCTCATACCCTTGATCTGTTTTGGCAGTGACTTTCGTGATGATCCCTGCGTCATCGACTTGAATCAAAGCTTCTTCTATATATTCTAGTTTTCCATCAGTTGGCGTATGGAAAACATCTCCTTTAAAATAGTGAATGGTTGCCATTTGTTTGATTTCCCCCGTTCTCTAAGACATTGTCAGGAAAAAGCCGTTCATTTAATGTTCCTTTTTCACTAACACGATGTTCTTATTTTAACGCTATTCGAAAATAGTGCAATAAAATTCACTATCATAAAGAAAGATAAAACGATAAATGTTCGGTTTTTATGCGATTTCAAAAAAAGACACCGTCTAGAAATAAGACAGTGTCAGTTAACGACGCTTATACTTTTGTTTTCTTTAGTTGCCGATAAAATACCACCAGTCCACCTACTAGCAAACAGAGTACTCCTGCAATCGAGCCCCATTTTGCTGGCTCTAAAAAGCTTTGGATCCTTGAGGTCTGATTCGTTGCCGTCGTTCCTGATAGCTGAAACAAGAAAGCCAGCGGCTGATGTTCAAAACGAAGAATAACAAATAGGAGTGTCATCAAAAGAAATTGATGTACCAGACTCCCTTTGCTTTGTGTGGCATACTTGGCTAAGCTCTGCTGTTCAATTGCTTCCGGTTTTGCCGCCAAATACTGTTTCGTGAGCCATTGATTCAATCCCGCATTAAAGAAACTAATGACAAATAAACTTATTGGGATCAAAAGATCGCTGCTAAATAGAAGAACACCAACCATCAATCCAAGCAAATACGCCGGTACTAACTGTTTTTCTAGCAAGCGTGCGAGTTTTCCTCCGAGAAACATTGCGCCAAAAAGGCCCAGTGCATAAGGCAAGTAAACGTGAGTACTAAGCGCTTGTGCCCCAAATCGACCGGTAACATAGACCGAGCCGAAAAGAAAAAGAAAGTTACCGATCACTCCCCGAATAAAGGTGAGGATGTTCAAGTGAAGCGGCTGTTTCCACGAGCGGCTGCGTTTCGTTAAAGTGATCAGCAGCAAAGCAAAGAGAAACAAGAAGCCAGTAATCGCCCACTCAAACAGGGCATTCGACTTGATCAGCCTGGCTGCTCGCAAGCCAAACAGTAAGAGAAAGAAAAAGAAATACAACAAAAACTGCTTGTTGAATAACTGGTTGCGCTGCATCAACGGTCTTTTTGGGAGGTTGTTGAAGGTTTGACTACTCTTAGCTGCCAGCACAAAGAGTGCAAAATAACTGCCAAATAGGCCAACGCCTTGAAGGTCATCAGGCAACCGTAAGGCAAACAGTAAAACAAAAAGAAAGAACAGCGCCTCCTTCCAATCATTTTTCAGCGGCTGTTCAGTGAGCTTGGCTTTTTGTCGTACCATCAGATCAGCTGGCGGCAGCCAAGAAGCACTGATCCCCAACAAACCAGCAGCTGGCAAGAGTGCCACGCTCCACCAAGTGCTCAAGATACCTACCAATGCGCCGGCGCCGCCGATCAAGACACTTGCTGCTAACAATGATGGTGCAAAAAGCGCCGTAAGCGTCTGTAAGAAAAAGACCCCTGTCATGCGAAAGGTATAAAAGAGCGCAAAGGCTAATGCTGCACTTAGCGACTGCTCTTTGCTCAAAGATAAGAAATAAAGATACGGGATGATCGTGATCGTATTGCTGATGATCAAAAGTGCGGTATGGGATTTTAAAACTTTCATCGTCCGACTCCTTGCCTTGATTTAAAGTTCCATCTTTCTTCTATCCTACACTTTCAAGCAATCCTGTCAACTTGCGTGCCAAATTTAAGCAAAAAGAAACCAAGTGTATTGTCAAAAGACTGACACTTCGTTTCTTTTTCTTATTGCGATTTTCGGCTAGAAGCCAGTAGACTGAATCGTTTGCTTAATTGCCTGAATTTCTTCATACAACCCTTGAAACTCTTTTGCAAGCTCACTCATGATGTCTGCGCTCATCAAAAGATCTTCCGCATGACTTAATAGTAAGGACATCCAAACTTTGTCCCCTTGAGCTTCTTGTTGAACTAACTTCCGATGTGCCAAATGGGCTTCATGATAGTGTTCTTTTCCTTTTTCGATTGCTTGCAGTGCAGCCAGATTCTGGGCTTCTCTTCCTTTTTGAATACTTTCAAAAAAGCAACTTCTTGCCATACCCGCTTGCGAGATAATCTGAAAACAAATTTGTTCTTTTTCTTCCATTCTACTCTCCTATTAGTTCAAGTGCTTGTTCCAATGCTTTTTTTCCATCCATCATGCCATAGGTGCGCATGTCGATACTGGCTGCTGGACAAGCAACTAAGCCTTGGACTTCATTTAATCGGTAAGAAACTTGCGGTCCTAACAGTACGCAATCAGCATCTTTTGCTGCAGTCGTGACCGATTCAATGGAGAACGCATCGATCACCACCGCTTCTCCTTTTTCTTGCGCTGCTTTTTTCATATTATTTACTAAGACGCCAGTAGACATGCCGCCAGCGCAAACTAATACTATTTTTTTCATCATTGTTCCTCCATTTTCTCGTTATTTGTTACTCAACGACTGCCGCTTGAGTTTGCTCCTCAGCGAGTGCTGCTTTGTCTTGCAGACGCATAAAAGGGATGTAGATGATGACACATAAGACAAATTGGATCAATTGTGCAATGATCCCTTGCCAGCCATTCACTAAGAAGCCACCGAAAATAATCGGAAATCCAGTTGGGATATTGACTCCATTGTGATAAGGCAAAAAGCCGACAATTGTTAAGAGATATGCTGACAACACGGAAACAGCCGGTGTTACCATCAAGGGAAGTAGCATTCTGATATTCATCACCTGAGGAATCCCAAATTTGATTGGCTCAGAAATACCAAACATGGAAGGGATCAATCCAATTTTACCAACAGCTTTTAGCTGCTCTGATTTGCAACCAAAAATAGCCAGTAAAGCGACTGCAAATGAACGAGCCCCGCGATTGTTCAAAATAAACCCAATCGTAAACAAATGTGGTAATGCTTGGCCGGCACTGTACGCCGCCAGATTATCAAGCCCTGGTTGGTAAAAGACCAACATCAAGATCGGATAAACAGCCAACACTCCGTGAATGCCAAAGAACCAAAGAAATTCGATAAACGCCACAATGATCATACAAGCAAAAATATTCGCTCCTAGCAAGGTCAATGGAGCTTGTACCCAAGTATAGATCATATCTGTCAGCGTGCCGTAAGGAGTTGCCGCCATGCCCACATAAATGATGCCCATAATGGCTGAAACAATAATTGCTGGCACGATCGCTGCAAAGGATTTGTTGACGATCGGCGGTACCGAATCCGGCATTTTGATCATCAAATTCTTCTGTACACATAAAATGTAAATTCTGGCACCCAACAAACCGCCAAACATGGCGACAAACATCCCACCGGAGCCAAGGGTCGACAACTCCATCGTACGGGTTTCTTCTAAAGTCGAAATCGGACTCAAGATCAAAAATGATACCAAACTCATGATACCGGCATTTAGTTGATCCGCATTTAAATGCTCGGCTAATTTATAGCCAACTAGAAAGGCGACATAAACGGAAACGACATCGATCGTCATCGCGTTGACTTGGGTTAATAATGCTTTCAAACCAATTTGTTCCATTATCTGTTGCGTTGCCCCAATGTCGATCGCATTGATCAAGGAAGCAATGGAACTGATCATCATGACGGGCATTAAGCCCATCATTGCATTGGCAATGGCTTTCATATAAATATTGTTTTGTACTTGAACGGCTGCAGCTAGTATTTTATCTTTCAGTGTATTCATAAGGTCCTCCTTCACTTAATCCCGCAAGTATTTATCTTTAAGCAGCTGGATTTTCTGCTGTGAAAAACCCAGTTCTTCTTTTACATACGTTTCAATCCCCCCATGAGCCTCAATCAAATCCAAAGCGGTTTGTAAAAAACACCGATCAGCTTCTTTGAAGTATCGCATTGCTGCCACAAAATCGGGGTTGTTCGTTTCTTCTTGTATCAGCTTGAGACTCTTGGTATTTTTCTCCCTTTTGTACTCGTTGGTCAGCAGGTAATCTTCCATGACCTCTTCATAACTGACACCCAACAGTAACTGAATCAGGGCAACCCCATACCCGGTGCGGTCTTTGCCACCACGGCAGTGCTGAACCACTGCACCTTCAGCTTCCAAATGAATGGCCAATACTTCTTTAAAAACGGTCTTGCATTGACTGTTTTCAACAAATTCATAATTTTGCCGAATCATCAATTCTTTTGCAACTTCGGCGGTGATTTTTTCTGCAGAAAGCGCCATTGGCTCCCCTTCTTCTGAAGAAGCTAAAGCAGCAATATCAGCAATTGGCGTCAAATAAAGTATCTGAGCATTCCCAATGGGTTTGTCTTCATTGTCTGCTCTTTCTTGGGCATTGCGGTAGTCAATAATTTTCTCAATTCCCAGAGCTGCTAATTTTTTCTGATCAGCTTCTGTCAATTTGCTCAATTCGTCTGAGCGGTATAGTTTTCCAGTCACTACGTATTTGCCCTCTTTGGTCCGATAGCCGCCAAAATCGCGAAAATTATACGCACCTTCTAAGGTTACTTTTTCATTTGTCATACACTACTCCTTTAAATAATTAATGAACGTCATAAAGTCCGTTGTCGCAGCAAGTTTGTTTACTTTATCCAACGAAGAACATTGTTTGATCAAATGATCATTCAGCGGTTTCACTTTTAAGTGATCTTGTTCAGCAATCACTAATAAGAAAACGAGACGAACCGTCTGTTTGTACCAGAACACTGGCTTTTTCAAGTTTGCAACGGCAATCACCGTTTCTGCACCAATCAGCGCATTGGGATGAGGGAAAGCGACTGACGGTAAGAAATCGGTTCCAAAAAAGGCTTCTCGTTCAAAAACCAACGTTTCAAAATTCTCAGGCATTGAATACTGTTCTTTGATTTGTTGGCATAAAAAATGCAACACCGCTTCTTTTGTTTCAAATTCTTGTTCACAGATGAATAACGATTCCTTAAAGTAGTTCAAAAGCACTTCTTCTGTGAAGACAGCGGCCAATGCGGCTTCGATCTTTTTGATCATATCCGGTTGCATAAAATAATCAACACTCATAACAGGAATCGTTCCTTCGTAAGGAAGTGGAATCGAAGAAAAGATAAAATCGAACTCCTGCTCTTCGATCATTTGCAAAAATTCATATTGATTGCATACCGTGACTTTCTTGATATAATTGCGAAAATAAAACTCAAATTTCTCTTTAAGGAAGGTATTGGCCGCTCGGCCTAGGTCATTGACCACTAAAATATACTTGCGCTGTGTTTGCGAATTTTTCTTATTTAAAGCCACATCAAAGTGCATCGCCAAATAGCTGAGTTCATGATCACTGATGGTCTTTTCAAATTGCTTTGCAATGACTTGACCGGCAATAATGGCTAAATCATAAGCGACATTACAGTGTACCTTCACCTCATTCAACAAAGGATTTTTCAGCTCGATCCCCAATTCGATCCGATCGATCAGCGGAGCAAAGTGCAACATCAACATCGTTTGCAGATCCAAGTCTTTGCTGAAATTGATTTGGCGGCTTTCCTTGATCGCTTTTAAAATTTTGCTGACCAATTCTGCTGCTTCATCTGAAACAGTCATCTTTTCATTTCTAGGGACTACTCGTTTGCCAACGATTTGCCCTAAAACATAATTTCGCTCGTATTCGGTAAAATGTACAGCACACTCTTTTTCAATTCTGGCGATGATTCGCTCTCCTAGTAATGTCTGCTCATCATTGGTCCTGCCGCTGATCGGTAGGTTTCGATCTAAGTAGCGGCCGCTTTGCATGCGTAAGACAGCAATCGCTAAATGATTCACCAGATTGTTCAAAATAGCCTCCGACATGGGGTAGGCTTTTTGCGAAAACTCCGACGAAACGATCGCTTTTATCTGCTGGTGAAGAAGCGACGGTGTATCTTCGCTGATTGTGCCCTCTTCTAACTGCTTGATATGGGTTCTTTGCAAATAATTACTAGCCATAAACCGTCTCAAGTCAAATTCGCTACCGCTAAGTTTCATTCCGTAATACGGCTTCGTTTGAATGGAGAGCTGGTAATGGCTTAGTATCCGTCGCAGCTTTTTCAATTCTTGAGATAGCTTACTCTGAGAAATGAATAAGCGTTCGCAAAGCATTTCGGATTTAATATACGTTTCTTCTTGAATAAAGAATTCAATAATTCTAGAAACAAAGTCGTCATTGTGGGACGCTTGTTCTTTCCTTCGCTGAAAAGCTTCTTCGTTCGTTATTTGTAAATACAACCCACTCCCTTTTTTCGCTTGAATCATACAACCGTATCGTTCTTGATGCTGGTTGATTTCTTCTGCATAACGGCGAACGGTTTTTCTGCTAACACCCAACTCGGCAGCAGCCGCTTTACTCGTCATAAAACCGTCATGCTCCGAAAGTGTTCTTAACAACAATAGGCTTAATTTTTCCATCTCTCTCTCCCTCGCTTACTAGTTTAGAGTCAAACCCAAGCAACCTCCATAGGTATATCTTCCCTTTCATTAAGGGAAATTTCTACAAGAAGTTGCTTGCCTTGTGCTTTGCTTCTTATGAAAAAAACGAATGGTGGTGACTTTCACTTTGTTGTTGCCACATATGACCGACCAATTTGTTTGAGTTTTCTTCTCCACAAAAAAAGACATGATCTTCACTCAATGAAGGTCATGTCTTTTTTATTTAGCGAACCTCGCTGATTTTCTCTACCGACTGTCGCACTTTTAATTGATGGGGACTAATTTTTCGATGGCTCGTTTCTGCTTGATTGGTGATGATGTCTGTTAGTAATTCAGCTGCTTCATAACCGATTCGTTCCATATCTTGGGCAACGGTTGTTAATTCAGGCGTTACGTAGCTAGCCAAAATAATATCATCGAACCCGATGACCGAAATATCTTCAGGAACCCGCAAGCCCATGTCTTTGATTCCTCGTATCGCTCCGATTGCCATAATATCACTAGCACAGAACAGTGCAGTGATTTCTTGATTGTTTTCTAACAGATTTTTACAAATCAAATAGGCAATTTCTTCTTCATAGTTGGCGTACTGGATATACGACTCATTCACTAACAAGCCATGCGCTGCCAAAGAAGCGCGGTAGCCTTTTTCTCTAAGTTCACTGACATTGGCATCACGACTCCCGTTGATCATGCCAATTTGTCGATGATTATTGGCAATCAAAAAATCCACAGCTTCTTGCGCCGCTTTTTCATTGTCAATCGAAACCAAGCCGATCTTAGGATTGTCGATTTCCATATCAATCAGAACTGTCGGCAAAGAGGTTTGCTGTACTTCCTGGTAGTAAGGATCGGTGGTTTTTAACCCTTGGATCACTACACCAGTGATATTGTGCTCATTGCAGAACTGACTAAACGTCTTTTGCTTTTGTTTCTCAGTACTTGTCCCATAAAAGACAAACTCAAAATCTGACTGATCCGTATAACGATAGACCCCATTCAACACTTCCAAAGGCATCGTTGATTTTCGGTTGAAATTCAACTCATTTAAAATCAAGGCGATGGTTTGTTGTTTCTTCGAAGACAGTGTCCTTGCTGCCATGTTTGGGGAATAGTCTAATTCTTTCGCTATTTTTAAAATTTCTTGCTTGGTTTGTTGGTTGATATCACTATACCCGTTAAAAACTTTGGATACAGTCGCTATTGATACACCGGCTGCCTTTGCCACATCGCGAATCGTTGTTCGCATTTGCTATCTCTCCTTTATCCAAATACCACCATCAGCCTTCGTAGCGAGCAATTGGGTTGTCTCCGCTAACTGACAGTCAATATCGCGATCCTTTAAACTGATTTTAACAGGTTCTCCTTGATAAAAGAGCGTAAATTTTAGTTCTTTTATTTTCTGTGGCAAATGATTCGCTAATCGCAGGCCTTGATCGTAATACACCCCTGCAAAACCGTAAATCAAGCTCAGCCAACTTCCCCCCATATTTGCTGCGTGAATGCCATCGACAACATTTTTTTGGAGATCCGTTAAATCCATCAAAGCCGTATCCATAAAATAACGATAGGCTTTTTCAGAATCCCCAATTCGACTCGCCATCACGCTAAAAATAGAACGAGACAAGGAGGAATCATGCGTCGTCACTTGTTCGTAATAGTCATAATCTTTTTTTAATTGCTCAAGACTGAAGTCTCCTGTATAGAGCATTTGGGCTAAAACCGTATCGGCTTGCTTACAGACTTGATGTTTGTAGATGACCATTGGATGATAATGCAGCAGGAGAGGATACTTTTCAGCAGGTGTAGTTTCAAATGGCCAGACTGCTTGTTCTAAGAATCCATCGTCTTGCTTCGTAATCCCTCGCTGTTCATCGTAACCAAAGTACATTAAGTCGGCTGCTTGCTGCCAAGCACTAATTGTTTCTTGGTATTTACCATACCGCTGTGCTAACTCAATGGCATAATATAGATTATTTTGAACCATTTTATTCGTATAAAAATTATTATTAACAAGGGCACTGTACTCATCAGGTCCAGTCACTCCATTGATGCAAAAGGCAAGTTTGCCCTCTTTTTCTACTAGATCGCCATAGCTCAACCAGAATTTCGCCGTTTCAAAAACAACTTCACTGCCAACCGTTTCGATGAATGCCTGGTCGCCAGTCACTCGTTCATACAATTGGAATGCATAAACGATATCCGCATTGATATGGACTTGGGCAGTTCCCGCTGGATAATAAGCACTCGTCTCATTTCCATCAATTGTTCGCCAAGCAAACAAAGCACCCTCTTGGCTTAGCTCCTGCGCCCGTTGTTTGGCTTGCGGCAAGATCTTCCCGCGATAGGAAAGCAATGCCTTGGCTATTTCAGGGTTCGTGAAAATAAAAAACGGCAACAGATACATTTCCGTATCCCAGAAGTAATGCCCTTCATATCCCTCGCCAGTCAATCCTTTGGCTGCGAAATTTGTTCTGCCGTCTCGCCCCGCACCTTGATTCAAATGAAACAAATTGAACCGAATGCCTTTTTGAAGAACTGGATCTCCTTCGATTTGAATATCACTTGCCGCCCAAAATTGCTGATAACTTTGTTGCTGCTCTTGCAAGAGAACTTCAAAATCGGCTAACTCTTGGTTAAAAGGTGTTTCGTGATTTTGATTATCTTCAAGTAGTTTCATTTGGAAAACCGTCGTAAGCGTTTCCTCTGCTTGTAATTGCTTTTCGCCATTGATCACTCGAATTGCTATACTTCGTTGACTATTTTCAGCAGTCCAAATCGCATAATCCTGATAATCAGCTTTTCGTAAGTGATGTGCTTTACTGGCAACCCGAGGATCATCTGTTTGAACAATTGCTGCTTTTTGTTCTAACGGATGTGTCATGGAAATTGGCTCTGAGAAATTGGTGTTCTTAATTTGATACTGACAGACGTAGAGTTCACTTCGTGTCATAGAGGCAAACGACTGCATCACCAATTCAAAAGTTTTACCTAGTGGCGTTACTACTTTATAGGATTCATCCAACACGCCTTTTTCCAAATCCAAAGTCATTTGTATAGGCTTTACTTGCCATTCTGAAGCACTAGAGTCCTCGTCACCAATCTGTAAACGTACGCCTCTTAGATTCGGCAGCTTGATGATCGTCTGATGCTCTTTGGCATAGCCGTATGCCCATTCACCGTATTGAATCGGCTCACTATCAAAAAAACCGTTAACAAAGGAGCCCGGATTTCCCCCGTAAAGCTCATTAACTTTTAAAGGATGCCCTGCCCGCACGCCAATTTGACCATTGCCAACTGCAAACAATGTTTCTAAGTATTCAGGGGTTTGATGAGAAAGTTCCTGTGCTCTTACTTTAAATGAATCATTTTTCGCCATCCATTCGCACTCCTTGTAAGAAATATTTGTTGAACAGCAAGTAAATGATCACAATGGGAATGATCGTGATCACACTTGCCGCCATCGTCTGATCCCATCGTACACCACCATTTCGACTTTGGAAAGTCTGCAACCCTAGAGTCAAAGTATATTTACTTGGTGTGGTCAAATAGAGCATTGGTTTCATGAATTCATTCCAAAAGCCCATAAAAATAAAGACAGCTTGTGTTGCGATGGATGGTTTTGCTAATGGCATCACGATACGAAAGAATGTTTGAAATCTGCCGAGACCATCGATTGCCGCAGCTTCTTCCACATCTTTTGGAAAAGATAAAAAGAATTGACGCATCATAAAGATATTCCCGATGTTGATCGCAGCTGGTAAAATCAACGCTGAAAAACTATCTAACATTCCTAGATTCATCAAGATTAAGTAATTTGGAATCAACAAAACCTGAGCTGGCACCATCATCAATGCCAAAAATCCATAGTAAATTCGTTCACGCCCCGGAAAATTTAATCTTGCTAAGGCATAACCTGCCATCGTATTTAATAAAATATTGATGGTCGTTCCAATAACGGATATAATCACGGAGTTTAGAAACCAGCGCATAAACAAAGAAGAGCGCCCCAAGACATATCGAAAATTGTCTAAAGTAAACTCATTGGGGATCAAACTCATATCCCCAGAAACAATTTCTCTATAGGGTTTGAAAGATGCAGCAATTGCCCAGACAAAAGGATAAAAGGTCAGTACTGCATAAAGAATCAAGATCGTATAGAGCAAGATCTTTAAAATTTTTGTTTTCTCTTTTCCTCTCACGGACGTTACCCTCTTTCTTTGTTCAATTTTTCTGCTAAAAGTGACGTGATAAAGATAATAATTGCTAAAACGATCGCTAATGCTGCCGCATACCCCATCGTGTTCATTTGTCCAAAGGCGTATTGGTAAATCATTAGTGACAAGGTCAGAGTCGAATTGTTGGGTCCCCCTGATCCGTTCGAGAAGATATACGCCTGGTCAAACATCTGAAAGGTACCAATGATCCCCGTCAGCAGTACATAGGTAGTGATTGGGCGTAGATAAGGAATCGTGATATACCGTAATTTATCCACGGTTGTCGCGCCATCGATCTCTGCTGCTTCGTACAAAGAATGAGGCAGATCAACTAAAGAAGCCAAATAGATCGTCATATAATAAGGCACGGTCGACCAGATATTCATTACCATAATCACTTTCAACGCATAGGCCGGTTCTTGTAAAAAATTGATTGGTTCTGAGTAAAATCCTAAATTCATAAATAAGTCATTGACTGGACCGTAAATATTAAAAATAAACATAAAGATGATCGTCAATGCTGAACTAGAGGTTAAAGTTGGCAAAAAATAAACCATCCGAAACAGTTTCTTCCCCTTGATTCCTTTGCTGCTTAAAATATACGCGATAATCAAAGCAAAAATCGTTTGTAACGGAACGACGACCAAGGCAAACGTGGCCGTATTTCTAAGAGCGATTCGCGCTTTTTGATCGGTGAAGATACGTAAATAGTTTTCTATCCCTTTAAAAGAAAATGTATTGGTAAACAAATTGACGTCGTTGAAAGATAGATAAAAAGCAAAGAGAACAGCTAAGACGAAAAAGATTCCTACGACAATGATTGCTGGAGCCAGAAAGAGCCACGCTTGTCGGATTTCTTGCCATTGGCTTTTTGTATAGTTAGTTTTTTTTCGTTCCATCATGTTGTCACCTTTCCCAAAAGAAAAGAGAGAGGAGTTCCTCTCCCTCGTTCAAATTCAGACTAGTTTGCTGTAATATCTGCGTTCGCTTGTTCATCAGCAGCTTCCATTGCTTCTTCAAAGGTCATGTTTCCATTTAAAGCATTCGGTAAAAAGTTTTGATAGGCTTTGTTGATCGTATCTAAAGTGGTGCCCTTTTGCCAAATCGTTGCATAATCCCAAGCCTCTAGGTGAACATTCAAGTCACTGTTTTCTGTGATTTTGGCCGCATCTGCTACATCTTGACGACTAGGTAATGTCCCGGTTCCTTCAACCCATGCTTGCATACCGCTTTGACCAGTAGCGTGTTGAATCCATTTATCTGCCAAGGCACTTTTTTCAGTCCCAACATATTTTCCCCAACCGACAGAAAACATCATTGACCCTTCCGTTCCTTTATACGTTGGCATTTCTTTTACAACAAAAGGAATATCAGGAAATTCTGTCTTAAGTGTCTCATACACCCAGTTTCCTTCATCCGTGATCGCAATTTTTCCAGAACCAAAAGCTTCGCCGTTCCAACCTGTTCCGATATCTTGCGGTGTAACAGCTGCTTTCGTATCGACCAACTCTTTTAAAATAGAAAGATTATCAACTACTGCTGGATCAGCCAAATTAGCCGTCCCATCTTCATTGATTGGTTGAGCATTTTCCCGCGTTGCAAGATGATAGTTGCGAGCCATATCTTGGTTATAGCTCATGGCAAAAACATTTCCGTCACCATACGCCTCATTGATTTTTTCTTGGAACGACGGCAGCCACTCAACATACGCTTCAAGTGTGTCTGGCACTTCATCGATCGACACACCCGCTTCTTCAAAAATCGCTGTATTGAAATAGAGTGCTAAAGTTGACATATCTTTGGGAACAGCCTGCAGTTGTCCATCCGAAGTCGTAAAAGCATCGATCAAGCTATCATAAAACTGCTCACTTTCAAAATTAGCCGGATCCAGCTCTGCAAGTGTGCCATTCTCTGAGAACCATGGGAACATATAGGCATCCACGTAAAAGACATCTGGTGCCGTTCTACCAGCCATGTCAGCTTGAATTTGGGTATTATAATCGGTATATACTTTCTTTTCAACTGTTGCACCCGTTGCTTCTTCAAAAGATTGGATCATCTCATCCAACGATTTTTCTTCTGCCTCGTTGCCACCCCAAACACCGATCGTTAACGAATCCCCTGTGAAATCCGTCTGATCTGTCGAACTACTGGTGTCTTCGTTTCCCCCACAAGCTGCCAGCACCACTGCTGCAGACAATAGAAGCCCTGTTCCTACTACTTTTTTCCATCCAGTCATTTTATTTCCCCCTAAAAAGTGATTTTGATTTGTTCTTCAAGCAGATAAACCTTATCAAAAGCGATAAACTCAATCGCTTGCTCCCCATGGTTGGTGACCGTAAAACCTTCCTGTGTGACCTCAATCTTTAATGGCTGTTGGTGCCACATAATACCAAATTCAAGTGCTTCCCAAGCCTTTGGTAAATGTGGTTCGATTCTTAACTGGCCGTCTAAACAACGGACACCACCATAGCCGAAGACCGTCATTTGCCAAATACCGCCGAGTGATGCTGCATGAATCCCTTCATTGGAAGACAGCATATTTTCTCCCATATCAATGTTGATTGCTTGTTGAAACAAATCATAAGAAAGTGCTATTTCCCCTAAATCAGCAGCGAGGATGGCATGTGTCGATAAGGATAAGGAAGAATCATGCAACGTTTTCGGCTCATAGTAATCCCAATTCAACCGTTTCTCTTCTTTTGGAAAAAGGTTCTCAAATAAGAACAAGAGCAAAAGAACATCCGCTTGTTTCGAAACTTGCATCTCGTTGACCTGTTCTAAGTTATACTCATGGAACAGTGTGCCTACTTGCGAATCATTTTTATATTTCGTGAGATCGATCTCTTTTTTCGTCAAATAGGTATCATCTTGCGGGATGATTCCCGCTTCATTCGGTTGCGGTAAATAAATAGCAGCTACTTTTGCTTGCCATTCTTGATAAGCTTCATTTAATGGTAATTTTTCAGCTAGTTTCGTAAATTGTTCTGGCTGGTTCTTTTTCAACTCTTCATACAATGAAATAGCTAATTGAATGTTCCAGTGCGCAGTATGATTCGTGAAAGCATTATTATCGACATGCTCCTTATATTCATCTGGTCCGACTACGTCTAAAATTTCAAAGCGCTGGTTTTCTTCGGACCACTCTAAACGACTCGCCCAGAAGATCGCCGTATCAAAAATCACTTCATAGCCTTTTTCCCATGCAAATTGTTGATCATTCGTTACATCAATAAATTGTTTGATGCCGTAGGTGACATCACTGGTAATATGCTGTTCAATAAATCCTGACCAAATTTTCGTTGGTAAGCCCGTAAGGATATCCGCAGCGCCCCAAACTGGCGTAGTCTCACCATCTTCAGGCCAAGCAGCTTCCCACGGAAATTGGGCGCCTTGATAGCCGTTCTCAGTAGCTTTTTTATGGGCACCAGCCAAACCTAAATAGCGATAAGTCACTAATTTTTTGGCGATTTCTGGGTGTGTGAAGGTAAAATATGGCAGCATAAAAATCTCTGTATCCCAAAAGGTATGTCCTTTGTACCCTTCCCCAGATAGGCCTTTGGCACCTATGTTCATGCGTTCGTCATGGGCTGGTGTCATCACATGTAGATGATATTTTGCAAAATGAATCGCTAATTGATCTAGTGTGTTCTCTGTCTTGATTTTGATTGGAAAGACGGACCAGACTTCTTTGTCCCATGCCGCTGCTGAAGCTTTTGCTAATTCCTGATAGCCGTTTTTGCGAATCTCTTTCAGCTCTTCAAGGGCAATCTTCTTCAAATCTTGTGGTGTCTTTCCTAAATGCTCTTTATCGATCGTGGTATAAACAGAAGAAAACTTCTCAAGCTTCAACGTCTCATTAGGTGCCAAGGTTTGCCAGTAACGATTGTAGATTTTCCGTCTTCCCATCTCGATCCGCTTCTTGGTTCCATCATAGCAATCTTCTGTTTTTTCTAGATTATGTGCTGTCGAAAGAACAAAGGCGATCTTAGATTGAGTGGTCTTTGGCATCATTTGTAAGAAACGATTTTCTGTTAATGATTTGTCACCTTCAGTAAAATGCTGTGAGCCGCTATTTGTCTTTTGTCCGTCAATACCAGAAATAATTTCCAACGTGACTTCTTTTCCTAAATTTTCGACCAGCACTTGTTGCGCAAACACATGCTTTTGGGCAAAGGAAACACATCGCTTAAAGGTCAGTTCGACATTAATCTGACCATGTTTCCATTGAAAGGAGCGCGTGAGTTCCCCAGTTCTCAAATTTAAGACACGTGAATAGTTTGAATATTTGCCTTTTGATAAATCTAATCGTTCGCCATCAAAAAGGAGCTCCATTCCAATCATATCCGGCACATTAGGAAGCTCAGTCACTTCATTTTCGTCGAATTTATTAAAGGTTCCTGCAACAAAAAGATTACGCGTTTCGCCAACATATTTCTCTTCTGTCACAGAGCGCATCCCCAGATACCCGTTGCCCAAACACATGATGGCTTCTGCTTTGCCTAACCATTTTGTATCAAAGGTCTTTTCCGTAATTTTCCAAGGGTCTTCTTTTAAATACTGCATCGCTGTCTCCATTTTTTCCTCCTACTTCTTCAGAAAACGTTTTAGTTTCTTTCAAAAATTTTTTATTTATAAAAATAGTTATTGGACCGAAACAAAAGTACAATCAAGCCCATGAAATAACTACCAATTACTAGGACAATTGCTGCGTTAAGAAACACCCATCCTACGATCAAGTGGAGTGGCGCATAGTAAGCATAATCTCTAATTATTTTTGCGGCTTGGTATTCGTTTCGCCACTTCCAAGCAATAAGACTAGCACTAGCCCAAGCAAAAATAACTAACAAAAGTAGCGCTTGTGTATTGATCTCCAATAAAGGATTCCCTGTTAACAACTCATCGAAGGAGATTTCGTTCATACTGATCATTCCCCTGTTTCTTATTGAACCCCACTACACTTTGTCCTAAAATGTCGTGTAACGTTTTTTTCGTACCTAGATAGAGGAAGAAAGAACCAGTGAAAAACAACCAACCGATCATTGGTAAAAAGTAGAGCAATTTTGCTACTTCCCTCATTCCTACAGTTAATAAATTACGTTGATTCGTAAAAACAACGAGTTTCGCAAAATGTTTGCCAATCGTTTTCCCCTCAAAACTACTCAAACAAATCATGTTGTAGACCACAAAGAGAAGTTGTGGCAAGACAATCGTTACTCCAGCAGGTACCATTAGGAGATAGCTAAGCATGGTACTTGGTAAAAAAATGATCATGCAATCAATCAAAAATGCTAGCAATCTTAGTAACAGCATATTTTTCCCCTTTTTTCGAAAACCTTTTCGTTACATCCACATATTACCAGACATCTTTTCTCTATTCAAGCGTTTTCATAAAAAATAATTTTTATTTTTTCCGATTTCCTAATGGAAAATCGCGTAAATACTAAAACGTTTTAGATTGTCTGTTTTTTTGCAAGCGATTTGGTTGGGAACCAGCTTTACTTGTGATACCATGAAGCAAATACGAAAGAAGGCGATTTCTTGGATTTATGGCTTACAAATGTACAACTTGAGACGAGTTATTTAAAAGAAGGCGATTGGTCTTATGGAACCAAAACAGAAAATACAGCAATCGGGATCAATGATGGAAAAATAGCGGAGATCGTGCCGATGACCGAATGGCAGGCATCAAGCGAAGCGACGATCATTGATGGGGGAAATCAGTTATTGTTGCCAGGATTGATCGAAAAACATTGTCATTTGGACAAAAGTAAATTAGGTACTCCTTGGCGTCCAGTAACGCCGGCAGCTAGCTTGGTGGAACGATTTGAAACTGAGATTCCCCAATTAGATGCCTTGCCGTTATCGATCAAAGAACGCGGACAAGCGCTGATCGATTTAGAACTGCCTCATGGTGCGGTGATGTTCCGCTCACATATTGATATTGAACCAATGACTCAGCTGCGTTATTTTGATGCGATTACCGAATTAGTTGCCGAACAACCTTTTGGCTCGGAGTTGGTCTTATTCCCACAACATGGCTTATTGCGCTCAAATGCTGCTTCTTTGATTGAAGAAGCCTTAGCAACGGGCAAAGCATCTTTTATTGGCGGTGTTGATCCTTATACACTCGATCAAGATTACCAGGCTTCCTTACGGACAACTTTTGAACTTGCTCAAAAAGGACATGTCGGGATTGACCTCCATCTTCACGATCGGCAAGAAGCTGGCAGAGCGACCGTCAAAGAAATGATTCGTTTGACGAAGGAATTCAATATGCAAGGAAATGTGGCGATCAGTCACGCCTTTGGTCTAAATGACTTTGAAGGCACAGAACGCAAAGAAGTCTTTCAAGCCTTAGCAGATTTAGAGATCCACATCATTTCAAGTATTCCCATCAGCCCTGGCACGATTCCACCGCTTAAGGAATTGCAAAGCTATGGCGTTGCTGTTCATATTGGTTGCGACAACGTCTATGATTCTTGGTCTTCTCTAGGAGATGGTTCTTTACAAGAAAAACTGGCCCGCTATTTAGAGATTTTTGCCGTCAAAAGTCAGGAAGACTTGACGCAAGCATTAGGTTTAGTCACGGATGGCAAAGTCCCGTTGGATAAAAACGGTGCGCAGCAATGGCCTAAGGTTGGTGATTCGGCTGATTTCTTACTGACACCAGCTACTTGTACGGCAGAATTCGTTGCCCGTAAAGGCTTCGTCAGCAAAAGCTTTTATCAAGGAACAGTTGTTTTCACCGCATAAATCTTACCTATATAAAAGGCATCTGCGCCTCTAAAAAGAAGCGCAGATGCCTTTTTTCAGGAATAGTCGTTTGCTAATTGTACATAGTCTTTCAGGTAAATGAATCAACCTGCTGCTTCATAAACTCTTCTATTTCACTTTTTAGTGGCATTCCTGTTTGAGCCCCCAGCTTTTGAACGGACAGACTAGCTCCATTATTCGCCATACAAACGGCTTCATAAAAATCGGCTCCTTCCCCTAAAGCTGCTGCCAAGATGCCATTAAAGGTATCCCCCGCACCGGTAGTGTCTACAACTGAAACTTTGTTCGATGGAATCGTCACAACTTGTGACTTTTCTACAAATGTTACCCCTTTGCTTCCTCGTGTGACAACGATTCGCGTGGCATATTTTTTTTGCCAATCAGCAATGACCTGCTCAATTTCGTCTTCCAAAATGGCCTCTTTACCGATCAAAGCGGCAAATTCCGTTTCATTTGGTGTCAAAATATCAATATACGGCAGGAGTTCCGGTACGATTTCATTGTAAGGAGCAGGATTCAAAATCGTTAGAACTCCTTTTTTCTTGGCAAGAATCAATGCTTGTTTGATTGTTTCCACAGGAATTTCCAGTTGAGTAAGTAAGATATCCCCTTGTGAAAGTTCACTGATTGTTTGCTGAACGTAGGCTTCATCGATCAGTCCATTCGCACCGGGGACGACAGTGATACAATTATCCTCTGCTAATTTAAAAATACTCGCAATTCCTGTGAACATATTTTTTTCACGGGAAACAGCCGATAAATCGAGAGCTTCTCTGCTGAGGTGCTGAAGAACCTTTTCCCCAAAAGTATCTTCCCCGATTTTCCCTAAAAATTTTGTTGATGCACCGTAACGAGAAGCTGCCACTGCTTGATTTGCTCCTTTGCCCCCGACAAAATAATCAATTTGCTCCCCAATGATCGTTTCGCCGATCCTCGGCATTCGTGTTGTCGTGATCACGATATCCATGTTCACACTACCTAAAATCGTTATCTTACTCAAAAAATCACCTATTTCTCTTGAATATATAAAAAGGACCAAAGGCTTCCCGACCCTCAATGGTCGTTTCACCAACCTTTAAAAACCCTGTTTTTACAAATAATCGCTGCATGGGCAGATTGGTATGATTTGTGATTGAAAGAAGTGTTTCCCCTTCATCACACTGTTGTTCCAAACAGCTTCTGATCCACTGGCGGCCAAAGCCTTGCCCCGCTTGAGATGGTCTCGCAACGAGTCGCTGAATCGTTCTTATCCCATGATATTCTTTGCTACAATTTGACAATGAGTCAACTGACAAAACACCGGCACTTACAATGTTTTTATTTTCATCCTTCAACACAAACAGTTCCTTTTTCTCGATATCCTTCGCTAAGATTTCTAGGGAGGGATAAGTATCAGTCCACTGGTAGATTTTCCTTCTATTCATCTGCTGCTTTGCTTCGATGAACAGTTGAAAAATCTCTGCTAATTCTTGTCGTGACGCCCTTTGAAGTTCATTCATGACTCTAGTAAGGGAGCAATACCAACGACAAAATGACCACTGCTATAATCCCAACGATCGTTGGAACGCTGGTTCGTTTCAGTAACCGAACAGGGCTGACGTCGATTGAAGAAGACACAATCATAATTACAGCGGCAACTGGTGAGATCGTTCTGCCAAGATTGGCGATCATCTGCATTGGCAAGGCGATCAAAATCCCGTCAATTCCCGCTTTAGCGGCAATATCGGGAATCAGTTCAATCACAGCGTAAAACATCGCCAATCCTCCGCCACTCAAAATACCGAACAATGCGGTTGCGCCGCTGAATATCAATGCCGTTAACACGCCAGCAGATTGAGAATTTTCTACCGCACTCATTAGTGAATCAATCACTCCTAAGCTTTGGATAGCTGTGGTAAATAATGATCCACCCACAACCAACATGACTACTTGACTAAACCCTTGTCCCATTCCTTTGAATAGTTCCACTGCACTTTCTTGCGCGATTTTGAAAGATTTCTTTCTCAAACATTCAATCAGTAATGCGACAAAAAAGGAAATCATCGTTAGGACGAAAATATCCATTGTTACACCTTCTTTGAATATACCGATTATACCAACGATAATGATCAACACCAAAGGAAGGAGTGGTAAAATTGCATAAAATCCAGGAACAGCCGTTTCTTCTGACTTACTTTCAATTTCTTTTAGTTCTACAAAGGCATCTTTGCCTTCTTTTTTATCACAATACGTTTGCCAAAAGTAATGAACAATGGCCATGATCAGCAATGTTGGGATGGAAATTTTCGCATGGTACAGAACATAAGTTAAGATGTTGTAATTCAATGTCTGAGCCGCAATCACATTATCCGCACCTAATGGCGTCGGCATGATCGTGGCAGTCATTGCGATAACTCCGGCTGCTGTTAAGGAAGAGATACCAATCCCTTGAAGCAGCGGATAAAGGATTGCCATCAAAATTATTGCCAAACTAGATGCACTTGGGACGACTAACGACATCAAATTCCCTAATAAGAAAACGATCGGAATAAATAATGCCTTAGACTTGATTTTGGTCATTGGCTGAACCAGGATATTGACAGCTTTTTGATTGGCACCAATGAGATTCATATAACCTGAATATCCGAATAAGATCATGATCACTAGACCAGCAGAACTTACTTGAGAGATGATCGTATCTTTAAGCTTTAGGAAAATATCGAATAAGGCCAAGCCAGTCCCTTCGCCTTCTGGGTAAAGCGGATTTCCTAATGCAACGGATGCACAAAGCAAGACAAGTGCCCCAATAATCAGAATCAATGCTGGATTATAACTCTTAATAATAAAATATCCGACGACCCCCAAAACAACGAGTACTAAAATCGCTTCTATCATTTCTTTCCCTCCTATTTACACTTGCTGATTGCCTGTAAAAACCATTCTTTAAAGAGTGCTTCATCGATATCGACACAAACACGGCAATTGTTTTTCTGCTTCAGACGATTGTTGAGATCGACAATTGTCGCACCTGCTGTATAGGATCCTTGTGTTTCGATCGCAACAAAAGTCTCTTGAACAGTGAACATCTCTGGACACAAAAGATAAGCGATCGCACAACTGTCATACATTTTCAGACCCGTTCCAAAACTACCGCCACGATATTTTTTGAATAATTGAACCATCATATCTCCAGTTTGATTCATTTCTTTGATTTTTGCGCTGTCTTCTGGGTAAACAAGCGCTTTGGCGCCCACATCTAATGGTGCTACAGAAAGTGGTAAGCCGCTCTCAAAAACAATCGTTGCAGCCTCGGGGTCAATCGCAATATTGAACTCTGACAATACACCAAAGTTTCCTCTGCCTAAGGCTCCGCCCATTAAAACGATCTCATCGATTTTTTCTTTGACTTCTGGATAAATCTTAAGCAAAAGAGCAATATTCGTTAGAGGACCTAATGCGACAATTGTGATTTTTTTTTTATTCTTTTTGATCGTTTGATACATCGCTTCCACAGCTGAAGTTTCCAGCAGCAATGAACGATCTGGTTCTGGAAATGAATAGCCGGCCATTCCTGTGACCCCATGAACATCGCTGGCATCTTTGACTGCTCGCGTTAGTGGCTGAGATGCACCTTGTGCTGCTGGAATCGACAAATCCCAAAAAGAAAGCAGTTTCAGTAAATTATTGGTGACATGTTCAATACCGACATTTCCGGCCACTGTCGTGATCAACTTGACCTCCAAGACTTCACTAAATAGAGCAATTCCCAACGCAACTGCATCATCGATCCCCGGATCCGTATCAATAATGACTTCTTTTTTTGACATACGTATTCTCCTCTCACCTTTGATAAAACGTTTTATCATTTTTCTAAAAAAAGCGAACATCTGATAAAGCGTTTTATCTAATGTTCACACAAAGAATAGCATCGTTTTAAAGCGCTGTCAATAGTAAAAAAAGAGTTTCGCTAGGAAACTCTTTCAGTCACACTGTTCTTTTTTATCAATCTAGGTGTCAATTGGACGTAACGTGGCTTCTGTCCGCTGATTGCATTCATCAAGGCAAGAACCGTTTTTTCACCTAAATCATTTACATCTTGTTCCACAGACGTTAGAGATACTTCTAAAAGATCATTCAAAACAAGATTGTCGTATCCTACGATCGAAACATCCTCTGGAACCTTGATTCCTAGTTCTTTGGCACGCTTCATAATTCCCAATGCAATCAAGTCGTTGCCAGCAACAATGCCGGTTACATCTCGGTTTTTTAAGAGAATGTCTGCTTTTTCATAGGCGTCTTCAAATTGGAACTTTGTTACCACATGCCAACTGTCTTTTCGTTGGAGATTGAATTCCTTCAGCGCATCTAAATAGCCTTGGTATCGATACACACAATTGATATTTTTATCAGGGTTCATCATCGTACCAATCTTTTTGTGTCCTTTTTTTATTAGCTCACTGGTAGCAATGTATCCCCCATGCCGATTATTATAAAAGACTTGATCGACCTCAAAGTTATCTATTCCTCTATCAACCAAAACGATTGGAACCGAAAGATTCTTCAATCGTTCTTTGGTTTGTACCTCATCCGCGTAGGATTCGGTTGAAAGGGCGATGATCAACGCATCAACGTTGCGGTCAATCAGGAGCTGAATCAATTCCTTCTCAACGTCAACTTTATCATCTGAGTTGACCAAAATCAGCAGATACCCCTGTTTTCGCAGCAAATCTTCTAAGACCTTGGCCAAGTTGGCAAAAAAAGGATTGTTGATATCTGGGATGATCAGTCCGATCGTATTGGTTTTTTTCAAAACCAGGCTTTTAGCCGCAGCATTCGGCGTATAATTGTTTTCTGCCGCCAAGCGCTTGATTTGCTGTTTTTTTTCTTCTGTGATCCGAATCGGTTTGTCATTTAACACTTGAGAAACGGCTGCGATCGATACACCTACTTCTTTTGCAATGTCTTTTAATCTGACTTTCACTGAATACTCCTTTCACTTTCCTAATTTTGTAAATGAACCAAGCACTCAATCTTGTGTTTTCAGTAAATCCTTTTTATGCTGTTGAAAAAATGGATTTGAGAATTAGACAAAGATGATTGATTAGAGATTATACTGTTTTTTTGAATTCCTCTTAGATGTTCCACTTCACCCAATCAGCAAACAATTCTGGCCAACGGACAACCGATGCTTCGATCCCGTGTTGATTGCCGTTGGCGGTTTCCGGTGTTCCTAAACTTAGTCCATGACCACCGCGAGGGAAAATGTGCAGCTCATAAGGTATATTAAATTTGCGCAGCTGTTCGGCAAAAAGGAGGCTGTTTTCCGCCAAGACTAATCCATCTTCTAACGTATGCCAAAGAAACGTCGGCGGTGTCTGTTCATTGACTAAAGTCTCTAAAGACAAAGCCGCTTTTTCTGTTTCATAGCGATCTGCTAATAATGAACGGAAGGAATCTTGGTGCCCAAGTTCACCACTAGATAAGACCGGATAACTCAACAGTAACCCGTTAGGTCGCCATTCTTCATTGGCTCCTTGTAAAGCCTCTGCTAGAAAAGGTTGCTGCCAAGACACACCCAGATTAGCAGCTAAGTGACCGCCAGCTGAAAAACCGGCAACAATGATTTTTTCAGGATCGACGTGCCAGACCTCATGATTGGTGCGGACAAGACGAACGGCAGCCGCCAATTCCTTTAAGGCTAACGGATAGACAGCCGGTTTGATACTATAATGCAACACAAAGGCTTGGAAACCAAAGCTCATCATTTTGATGGCGATGGGTTCCGCTTCGCGATCAGACAACATTTCATAGCCGCCGCCAGGACAGATGATGACCGCTGGTCGAACACGATCTGGTTCCATTTCAGGAGAATTTTCCATGACATACGTGGTTAAACTGGCTTGGCTTTCTGGTAAAAGTGCGGTTCTTTTTTCATGTATCACGGATTGCGCCTCATTTCATTGTAATTTTATAGACGATTGGTTGGTCGGTTTCAATTGGTTCAAAAGTTAGTTGCAAGCCTTCATCGGTCACTTGCCAATCAATAGGCTGTTCTTCGTGTCCTAGAATCGTCACGGTTTGGATGATGCCGTGAAATTCTGGCAAATTTTGATCTTTAGACTGGGCCAGTGCTTGGATCCTTGCGTGTCCATTCTCAGGACTTGCCATGCCAATAGCATACAACGAATCCCCCTGAACCGTAAAGCGGAAATCCTGGCTCGTGTATGTCGTCGCCTGTGCCTCTTGAAATTGGCCTGAGACAACGGTCTTGGGTCCTTCCCCGGCTTTGCGCCATGGTTTCGCTTCATAAATGGCTTCACCGTTTACATCCAGCCACGCACCGATTTCTTTTAAGATCGTTTGATCTTTTTCTGGGATCGAACCATTCCCTTTCGGCCCGATATTCAAAAGAAGATTGCCATTTTTACTGACGACTTCGATCAAATCCTGTAAAATCTCACGCGTTGTTTTGTAATCCAACGTTGTGGTATAACACCATGAATTGCGAGCGATCGCTGTATCTGTTTGCCAGTAAAAAGGTTGTGGTTCGGCAAATTTTCCCCGTTCGATCTCCACGACACCACTACCAAACATCATGGCATCGTGTTTGTAGCAGATACCAACTTTTTTGCCCCATTCAGCCCCACGATTGTAATAGTAAGCGGCGAAAAGTTGCAAGTGCTCCTTGAAGGCTTCATGTTGGATCCACCAATCAAAATACAGCAGCTCTGGTTGATAGTTATCGACGAGTTCACAGGTTCGCAGCAGCCAATCATCTAAAAACTCTTTTGAGGGATATGGCTCGCTATACAAATCTTGATTATCAGGTTCTGGCATAGCAGGCCAATAAAAGTCGCCTTTTTCTAACTGTTCCTTGATGTCGCTGTCGAATTCCTTACCGTGTCCCATAAAAAACCAATGTTCGGCACGATGAGATGAGGTACAAAAATGCAGGCCTTGTTCCTCAGCTGCCTCTTTTAATTCCGCAAGAATATCTTTTTTCGGTCCCATAACTGCCGCATTCCATTCAGACAGCTCGCTTTTGTACATCTGAAACCCATCGTGATGTTCTGCAACGGGAAAAAGATAATTGGCACCGGCTTGTTTGATCAGTTGAATCCACTCATTTGCATCGAATTTTTCTGCGGTAAACATGGGAATAAAGTCTTTGTAGCCGAAGTTTTTTTGCGGACCGTAGGTGTTGATATGGTGATCGTATTCCGGATGGTCTTTGATGTACATATTTCTGGAGTACCACTCGTTATTAAATGCAGGAACACTATACAATCCCCAATGAATGAAGACCCCGAATTTTGCTTTGGGGAACCATTCCGGTAGAACAAAAGCGCCCAAAGATTGCCAATTTGGGAAAAAGGGGCCTTGATGCGCGACTTGGTGGATCGTTTCTACTGTGATCATGGTCTTTCCTCCAAAATACCGACTGTTTCCAGCCATGTTTTTGCAATCAACACATGTCCTGCAGTCGACGGATGCACACGATCACTGCTTAAGACATAGGATGACTGATAAAGCAAAAAATCATCAAACTTTTCCTGCGTATCTCCTAAAAGGATACCATACTCTTGCGCTACTTTAGCAAGCACGTGTTGGTAGTTGGTAAGCATTTTTCTTAGTGGATCTTCTTTGTTGGCTTCAACCATAAACGGGGTCAAGAGAATCATTCCTTTGACACTCGGTAATGTCTGAGCGATCAAATCACGCAACTCTGATTCAAATCTTTCAATCCCCACCAGTTCCGTTTGAGCAAATGTGCCATCAAAATGCCGCCACACATCATTTACACCGATCATGATCGTTACCCAATCTGGTTGAAATGCCGATACATCATCCTTCCAACGCTTCTTCAAATCGACGACTGTATCTCCACTGATGCCTCGGTTAACGATCATTAATTCCATTTGTGGGAGTAATGCTGTGGTATAGGCGTTGATCAGATGAACATAGCCGTCCCCCCATGACGACCATCCCGCAGGTATCGCTTGATAATTTCGATTACTATCTGTGATCGAATCCCCCATAAAAAGCAGACGATCTTTTTTATCCACTATCATTGTTTTCCTCCTTAAAGAAAGAAGACTGATCCGCTGGTGCTGGATCAATCTTCTTAAGTGATTGCTTAACCAAAAGCTGTTTACTCACTTTTGTCAAGGAACCGTTGACCAACCATTTTTATGATTCTTTGTTTTTGATTAGTCCCCAAATTCTTTCGCTACTTCTACCCGTTTTTCGTTTTGATCTTTCGCATTATTCATGTCAAATTCTAGCACTGTTTGATAGCCTAAGCCGTCTGCTGTTTCTTGCATTTCTTTTAGCAATTGGTCAAATTCTGCTTCATCTTTGGCAAAAACCATTCGCCAAGAGTACTCGATGATTGTCGCTTTGGCTTGGTTCCGCAACGTAGAGATCTCCGAACTATCTTCTGGCGCTACATAGCTGGCACCAGGGGCAACTAACAATTGGTCGTTCTCCTCTAAATAGCCAATGGTCGATTCTGCACCACCCATATTTTTTGACCAATCTTCTTTTACAGGATCGGTTGTTTCATTTTGATAGCTTTCCCACATCGTATAAGCATATGGGAAGCCGGTATCAGGATTGATATCGATCGGTAATACCGTATTGACGTTTAGCGCGGATACACCATCTTTGTAACTTCCGCCACCATATTCTTCTGGCACATCCCCATCGCCATCTAGCAACGCTTGTTTCCCAAACTCAGTTAAGACAGGCTCGCCATCTTTCATTTCCCAAGTTAAGCCTTCAGGGCCACTACTACCGCTTGTTTGAGAAGAATTTGCTAACACGCCTTCTGAAGAGTAGAGCCAGTCAATGAAGGCTGCGATTCGCTCTGGGTCTTCGGCATTTGAACCGATCCCGATAAATTGTTTGCCACCGTAAACTTCCGCACCATAAGAGAAGATTTTTTGGTCTTGAATCGGTGCCAACATAAAGCCTTTTCCTTCATTCAAGTTCGTAGTCGTATTAAAAGCCGCTTGACCTAACCAAGGCCACCATGAGAATAAGACTTGTCCTTCTTGGAATTTGGCAAAAAGTGTATCGTAATTTTGCGTCGTTGATTCTGGATCCACTAAGCCCATTTGATTGGCTTGGAAATAAAACTTAAGTGCGCGAATATATTCAGAATCACTATCGAGAATGCTTTGATAATCAGAACCATCCGCTTTTGCCAAGACAAAACCTGATTCATCGTACCCATAGTAGGTGACCAGCTGTTTGCCTGCATTCATCATGTTGCCGTCCCAATCGCTGAATAGAGAAAACCCATAAACTTTTTTCCCAGAATCTGTTGTTGGATTGTCTTCTTGCATTTTTTGAATCACAGGAAGCAGGTCTTCCAATGTACCGATTTCTGGATATCCTTGCTCCCCATAAAGATCCCAACGCACATAAGCACCAAATGTAGGATCTAATCCTTCTGAAGGATCGGTGGCTTTTAATGTAGAAACGGAAGTTGGAAAGCCATATAGACCATCGGCATCTTTGTTTAGATTTTGAACAGCCGCATCGAAGCGCTGAACATTTTCCATAGTTTCATAATACTCGCTCGCATCGGTCAACAAACCAGCTTCAACCAATTCGTTGTATTGTTGGCCATTATCAACAATGATCAAATCGCCCAAATCACCTGCTGCCGTCCTCGTTTGATAAAGAGTGTCTCCGTTTCCAGCAACGTTTGGTGCGATGATGTTCAATTCCATATTGAATTTATCCCGCACGATTTTGGCAAACCAACCTTCTTGCATCCCCATATAGTTGGCTAGCCCATTATAGACATCGATCGTGATCGTTTCATCGTAGCCACTTTCGCTGGAAGCAGCGTCTGTGTCAGAGTCAGCCGCTCCTCCACAGCCGGCTAAACTACCTAGCAATGTCATGCCTAACAAACCTGTTGTTACATATTTCGACATTTTTTTCATTTTCTTCCCTCTTTCTTTTTATTAACCTTTCACCGCACCCAACATAATTCCTTTGACAAAATATTTCTGGAAAAGCGGATAAATAAACATGATTGGTAAAACAACAATGACTGAAACGGTCATGCGAATCGAAGTCGGTGTCTGCGTTGTTGCAGCTGAAGCGATACTGGAAAGTGATCCCGATGTATTTTTGACCATTTGTGCCAACGAATTGGCTTGATTGATATACGTATAAAGAAGGTATTGCAAGGAGTAGAGACTTTGATCCGTAATGTAAATCAGTGTATCTTGGAAAGAATTCCATTGACCAACTGCCGAGAAGATCGCGACTGTTGCTAAAATCGGCGTACAGTTGGGTAAAATTACCCGAAAGAATACTTGAATGATGCCAGCTCCATCCATTTCAGCTGCTTCTTGCAACGATTTGGGGATTGACTCAATATAGGTTTTCACTAAGATGATGTTAAAAGGCTGAACGACAGCCGGCAAAATATAGACCCAAAAATTATTCGTTAAACCTAATGTCTTCATCGTGATGAATAATGGAATCAGCCCTGCATTGAAATACATTGTAATCACGACAAAGCGATACCAAAATTTTCGTTTCCACATTTTTTCTTGGGTAAACATAAAGCCTAAGAAGGCTGAAGCTAAGACGGTTGCTGCTGTTCCAATCACCGTTCTAGCCACCGAAACGGTTGCGGCTAATGGCAACCCTTTTAGTTGTAACACTTGACTGTAGTTTTCAAAATGGATCTCTTGTGGAAAAAAGCGAATTTGTCCTAACGCACTCAACTCATTATTACTGATTGAATTAATAATCAAGTAATAAAAAGGATACGCACAAATCAACGTAATCAGAAAGAAAAAGGTATAATTGAGGATACTAAACGTCAGGTTTTCACGTTTGGGTACTTTTTTCGCCTTTTTCTTTTCACTAATCGATAGTTCCATAGATATCCTCCTCTCCTAAATAATGGAAGTCCCCCGAATTTTTTTCGACGCAATATTGACGATGGCTAACAAGGCAACAGAAATGACACTTTTTAGCATACTGATCGCGGTAGCCAGAGATAGACTATTTCCACCCATCCCTAAATTGTAGACATACAAATCGAGGACTTGGATCGTATTTCGATTGAATGCATTTTGGAAAACAAAGTACTGATCCATCCCGTTGTTCAACAAGTTGGCGATAGACAGCATCAGCATCACAAGAAACGTCGGCATCAAGGCAGGTAGTGTGATATGACGCATCAGGTGGAAACGATTCGCCCCATCGATTCGCGCCGATTCATACAATTCGGGGTCAATTCCTGAAATGCCTGCAAGATACATGATGGCACCCCAGCCCAAGCCTTTCCAAATATTCCAAAGACACATCATTAGCCACGTATGATTGCCGCTATCCAAAAATTTGACTGGATCTGTAACGAAGCCCCATTCTTGCAGCAACGTGTTTACCAGCCCTGTTGAAGAAAACAAGCTAAAGGCGATCGTATACACCAAAACCCAACTGATAAAATTCGGCAGCGTGGTCAGCGTTTGGACCAAGTTTTTAAACCATTTGCACTTGATTTCGTTCAATAAAATGGCGAAGCCTACTGGTAGGATCGAAGTGGCGATCCCTAAAAAACTCATGGCAAAGGTGTTTTTCATTACTTGTACGATCTGATCCACTTGTGTTGGACTAGAGACAAGAAGTCGAAACCATTTGAAGCCTACAAACTCGCTGCGCGCTAAACCTAATGCTGGTTTGTAATCATAAAGTGAATAAATCCATCCGTGCAAAGGAAAATAAGAGAACAAAAACACGAGAATCAGAAAGGGAACGATACATAAAAACAAAATCTTCCCTTCTCGTGTCACCCGCTTATTTTTTCTTGGGACACTGCTTAGTTTACTTTCCATTTTCCTCCCCCTTTTTTGTAACCGCTTTTACATTTTTAATACTAGCACCTGAAATCTCATTTGCCACCTGTTAAAAATAGAGGTCAATCCGTACATTTTAGACTTTATTTTTCTTTTATTTATAAAGAATGCTGATACATCAAGGTTTCAGATAAAAGACGCCCATATGGTAAGGCTTTCAAAATTTGTTTTTTGCGAGTACTATAGGAATATATCAATTTTGGAGGGATAAAAATGAAGTACAATCCTGATGGCCAACTGTACAAAATAACCACCGTTTTTTCACAATTCACATTGTTAAATTTACTATATATCATTAGCTGTTTGCCAATTATTACGATTGGTGCTGCGACAGCTGCCCTTTATGAAGTGACGATTCGTTATGCGGATGAGGAGCGTGGTGAATTGATTGTAGGCTATGTGCGAGCGCTACGAGCAAACTTTATGAAAGCCACCGGTAGTTTTCTCCTTCTTGGGCTCCCCATGGTAGCACTACTGTATAGTAGCTTGTTTTGGTTTTCCTCAAAAACCATTCTTGCCAGTATTTTTGCTTTCGTTCTAATTGTTACAGCTATTTATCTGTTTATTGTATTAGTCTATTGCCTTGCGTTAATTGGACGTTATGAAAACAGCTTTAGGCAAACATTAAAAAACGCGTTTCTGTTACCGATCGCGGACCCTATCCGTTCGTTAGCCCTCGCGCTTATTCCTATCGCTGCGTTTTGTTTTGTTGTTTTATTTCCGTTGTTTAAATTCCTCTTGTTGATTTTTGGTTTTTCTTTCGTTATTTATTGTAGTTCGTTCCTGTTGCTTTCCATCTTTCGTAATCAGCAAGCATGAAAAAAATCAGTCATCTCTCACTTTTTCGTCGTCTGAGTCAGTTTTCCATTCGGCGACAATTATTCATTCTTTATCTGCCTGTTGTTTTTTTATCCACAGTGACTATTGGTCTCTTATTGGTCTACGATTCAACCAAGCAGCTGACAGGCAATTACCAACACTTGGCTGAGTTAAATGCTCAGCGTGTCAAATCTGTTCTTTTTGATACAACAAACACGCTGACCAACACGGCGAGTTCCTTATCAAACGATACTCATCTACGTCAGCTTTTAACTGCAAATTACCTTGACGACCAAGAAGCGATCGTGGACATCAATAGCTATGATCAGCTAGATGAGATCAGAAATCTTCAAACCTCGATTGCGAAATTAACTATCTATACGACGAATCAAACCATTCCGAACTATAAATATTTTCAACAGGCAGATGACACAATTCAAGCGACCGCCTGGTACCAACGAGCCCTCAAGCAACCCGATGCTTTTTTGATGACGATGCCAGAGGATTACAAAGCAAATCGTTTGAGTCTTTATAAAACGTTGCCTTTGCCTTTATCAAAAGAAACTGCCGTTTTGGAGATCCAAGTCGATTATAATTATCTCAGCAACCGACTTCGTAATTCATCCTATGAATTGGAATTACAGTTAAATGATGATGTCATCTTTTATAGCGACAAAATCAATCAAGTCGGTGAACCGGGACAGCTTACGACTCTTTCTGAGCCGCAAACGAGTGCTGCCTTTTTAAAAGATGATGGTACCAAGGTGATGCTCACCAAAAGCACCTTACCCATGAGTAACAAAGAAGACATCATCACAATTTATAGTGCGGATACAAATGCCTATAGCAATCTACGCGCCAATCTGATCCGTTGGAGCACGATCGTTTTGGTGATTTTGATCACTACTTTCATCATCGTCTTTCTGTTTGCTCGATTCTTTACCAAACGAATTTCTCAACTGCAGCAGGCGGTCTACTTTGCCTCGATCGAGGATTATGATTTCTTTCAAAATATTAGCGGCGAAGACGAAATTTCTCAGATCTCTCTTGATTTCCATAAGATCATTCAACGAATCAAGAAAAAAGAAGAAGAGATCTACCGCTCGCGTCTGGCGCAGCAAGAGCTGTTGACTCAACAACAGCAAATGGAATTTAATATCTTAGCGGGGCAGATCAACCCTCACTTCTTGTTCAACACGTTAGAAACGATTCGCATGATGGCGCTGACTTCCGGCAATTCTGACGTCGTTTACGCCATCAAATTACTGGCAAAATCGATGCGCTATACGCTAGAAGCCCACGGAACCAAGCGAACGAGTTTAGAAGAGTCCTTAGATGCCGTTCACGTATATGTCAAGATCCAGCGGATGCGCTTTGGCGATCGAGTCAACTTTTCCTATTCAGTCTCCAATGAGATCGACCAAAAAGAAGTCCAAATATTGCCCCTCCTGATTCAACCATTGGTGGAAAACGCCATCTCCCATGGCTTGGAAGGCATCACCTATCCAGGGTTTGTCCGTTTGACGATCACCAAAGACGGCCATGATCTGGTGATCGTGGTACAAGACAACGGCAGCGGGATACCGCCAGAAAAACTCGAAGGCTTGCAGCAAAAAATCAAGACGCCCTCCACCCATGCCAAAAAGAACATTGGGCTAGCCAACGTCAATCATCGGGTCAAAATGTTTTATGGACCTGAATACGGCTTGACGATCGAGAGTGTGCTGGGTAGCGGCACACAAGTCATCTTGCGCATCCATGATCTAAGCCAAGATTCATTTTCTCTTCACTAAAACAGTAAAGCCCCCTTCGATTCCTGTTTCAGAAATCGAAAGGGGGCTTTTGATTGATTAGAAATCCCGCACACGAACGGTTTGTTGTGGTGAAGAAGCACTGGCGTAACAGCCCACCATGATCCCAGTAAAGACACCACCGACTTCAGTGGTCAGATATTTTGTTTCTCCACTGCCTAAAAGCTGTGCTTGTCCTTGTTCATCAAGAACAGAAAAACGATAGGTTTCTTTATCGGCGCTCAGCTGCAAGGTGACCATATCTGCTGCATAAGGCAGTTTCTTTTCCACTTTCCATAAGGAACCGATTTGTCGGCGGAAAACCAACTGTCGACTGATGGCTGTTTTTTCCAGGTAACCCTCATAGTGATGGGTGGCATTTAAGAAAACCGTCAATCCTGCTTGCCCATCCGTTAGTTGCCGACAATCAAAGGTTGCCTGAAATTGTTGCTCAAAGGCGGTTTGCCGTTGGAACACTGCGGCGAGTTTGCCTTGATCGGACAGACCCGTCTGATTAGGATGCAGCAAGAAGCCATGTGGCTCTTCTTCAATCAACGTCGGGTCCCATTCGAATAAAGTCACGTAATCAGGCTTGCTGGTCTTCTTTTGTGTTTCCTTTGGTGCCGCCGCTGTGTCTACCTGAATGATTTCTGGCAAGTGATCTTCCTCGCCAAACACCGGCCATGGGTTTGACCAGTCCACCGGTAGCAGGCATGTTTCCCGACCTAGCAAATGCCTCAAAGGATAGCTGATGGGGCGTACTGCCAGACAAACTGCCCACCAATTGCCTTGGGTATCTTGCACGAGGTCCGCATGCCCTGCAGCTTGCAGCGGCAGATTCGTACTGCGATTGGTCATCACTGGATTGTTGGGGCATGCTTCATAGGGTCCCGTCAAGGAACGGCTGCGGGCCATGGTCAGCATATGCCCATAGGACGTTCCACCTTCGGAGATCAACAGGTAGTAATAGCCGTCTTTTTTATACAAGTGGGGGCCTTCTGGATCAGCCGCTCCGCTGCCAGTCCAAATGTTTTGGCGCGGACCTAATTCTCCAGAAGCCAAATCGATCGTCCGCAGATAGATTTCCTTATGGGTGCCTAAGTAATAGGTCTGCCCATCGTCATCTGCGAAAATCGTCGGGTCGATCCCAGGAGTGTCCAACCAAATCGGGTCAGACCATTCACCGGCGATGTCATCTGTCCAGATCAGAAAGTTGCCTTCTCTTCCTTCGTTTGCCCCAACGTTTGTACAAACGAGGTAAAAGCGGTCCTTGATAAAACGCAAGGTTGGGGCATACAGACCAAAAGCATTGGGATTTTCCGTCGATAACTGCAGCTGCTCAGGTCGCGAAAGTCCATGACCAATCAGCTGCCAGTCTGCCAAGTTTTTACTGTGATAAATTGGTAATCCAGGAAAATATTCAAAAGTACTCGTCACCAGATAAAAGTCTTCACCGACACGGCAAATACTGGGATCTGGATGGAATCCAGGTAAAATTGGATTCGTGATGGTTCGCATCGGCATCTAGAACTCCTTTATCGTGGTTTGGTCAGCCGTCAGCTTATGGCTCGTTTTTCCAGCAGTCGTGTGAATCTGCAAGGATGCTTGCTGGATCCCTGTCAGCTTGACGATCAGTTCTTGATCGACTCTTTCAACAGCCACCTCGCCAATCCACTCACCGTGGTGATCATAGATAGCCGCAGCGGTCTTGTCTTGCGGATCAAAGAGATGGATCGTTGGATGTTCGGCATAGTCATAGACTGCTTTGGTTTGTTCATGGCCTTCGATAATCAGTTGATTTGGTCGGACTAACAGTGGCAAGTGGAAATAATCATAGGTTTCTTGGTACCAACGTCCGCCCTCGTAAGCTTTGCCAGATAAATAGTCGATCCAATGCCCCTTCGTCTTCGGTACGTAAAAGGAGACCGTTCCTTGATCATTAAAAATGGGCGCAACTAAAAGGTGTTCCCCCAGCATGTATTGGCGATCCAAATGATGGGTCATCTCGTCTTCAGGAAACTCTAAGACCATCGCCCGCATCATCGGAATCCCCGTTTGGGCGGTTAGCACCGATTGAGCTTGCAAGTAAGGCATCAAGGACAATTTTAACTTGGTAAAGGCTTTGGCTACCGCCACGGCTTCGTCGTCATAAACCCAAGGCACTTTGTATTCCCAGCTGCCATGGTAACGGCTATGGGAAGACAGCAGACCAAATTGTGTCCAGCGCTTGTAAAGGTCTGGGGTTGAGCCAGCTTCAAACCCTGAGATATCGTGGCTCCAATATCCAAAGCCGCCTAACCCAAAGGACAGACCTGCCCGCAGTGACTCTGCCATTGATGGATAATCTGAGGTACTGTCGCCACCCCAGTGTACAGGCAAGCGTTGCGAACCAACCGAAGCTGCCCGCGCAAAAACGATGGCTTCTTCTGCTCCCTTGACTTCTTTCAGCAAGTCAAAGACGACTTTATTGTATAGGTAGGCGTAATAATTGTGCATTTTTTCTGGATCAGAGCCGTCATAGTACACCGCATCGGTGGGAATCCGTTCACCAAAATCCGTTTTGAAGCAATCCACACCCATGTCTAATAAGGCACGCAGCTTGCTATTGTACCAAGCGACCGCTTCAGGGTTGGTGAAGTCGACGATCGCCAAACCTGCTTGCCATTTGTCCCATTGCCAGACATCTCCATTGGCGCGTTTCAAAAAGTAGCCATTGGCCATCCCTTCGTCAAACAAGGGTGATTTTTGCCCAATGTACGGATTGATCCAGACACAGATTTTCAATCCTTTGGCTTTCAAGCGCTGCAGCATTTTTTCCGGTTCTGGGAAAGTTCGTTCGTCCCACGTGAAGTTGCACCACTCGTATTCCTTCATCCATAAGCAGTCAAAATGAAAGACCTCAAGGGGAATCTCACGTTCTGCCATACCGTCTACAAAAGATGTTACGGTTTGTTCATCATAATCCGTCAAGAACGAGGTACTTAGCCACAACCCAAAGGACCACGCAGGTGGCAGCGACGGTTTCCCCGTCAAATCAGTGTAGCGCTGGATCACTTGTTTTAACTCATCACCGGCGATCACAAAGTACTGCAGCGTTTGTCCTGGATTGCTGAATTGAACACGAGAAACTTTTTCACTCCCCACTTCAAATTGCACCCGGTCGGGTGAATTGACAAAGACGCCATACCCTTTATTACTTACATAAAACGGAATATTTTTGTAAGCTTGCTCCGTACCAGTGCCCCCGTCGGCATTCCAGATATCAACACTTTGGCCGTTCTTCACGAAATTTGTAAAGCGTTCCCCTAAACCATAAATCGTTTCTCCCACATCCAGGGTCAACTGTTCGCTGATATGGGTATTTGCTTGCGGATCAATCACTAAGGCTTTGCTGCGAGGTTTGCTTTGGGTAATCAGCTGTTCTTTGTAATAAAACGAAGCTGTCACATTTTCCTCTTTGCTGATCACGACTTGCAAGTCTCCCGAGCGAAAAACATACGATTGCTCATCTTCTGAAATATCAGGAGTGATCTCTTCTGTCATCAATTCAAAGTTGGGGGCTTTGGCTTGGACCCCTTTATAATTGTAGAGGGTGATCCCAATGATATTGGTTCTAGGGGTAGTAACTTCCATCGTTAACAATCCGCCATCCAGTGTTGCCCCTTTATGCCCGACATAGCTATAAGGCAGATATAAGACCAATTTGTTTTCTTCTTTACGGGCATCGTAGACATGCACCGCAAATTTCACATCAAATCCTTCACGAAATAACCAACCGCCATCTGAAAATTTCATTTTTTTCCTCCTTGTTGGATCAATGTCAACGCCCCTAACAGACCAGAATCATTATAGTAACGACAAGTCTCTATCGGCACTTGGAAATCCGGCCAATGGGGGTTCTCATTGATTGCTTGTTTGATTATAGCTAATAGATCAGGGTTTTGGCTGATGCCGCCGCCGATCAGTATTTTTTCGGGATTCATCGTGACAGCTAGGTTGTAAATCGCAAGTGCGACATAACGTGCCCACTGTTTCAGAATCTCTTGCGTTTCAGGATCACTCGACCGCTGCTGCATGATGGTTTCGCCTAAAATCTCCTCTGATTCAGGAATCGCTTTTGCCCGTCGATAGGCATCAATCAGTCCTCTCGTTGAAGCTAGGTCATGGAGGGTCGCAAAAGAAGATGCTTGAAAATCAGTGATCATCATTCCGAATTCTCCTGCCCGAAACCCATTTCCGTGAATCAACTGGCGCTGATGAACGAGCGCGCCACCAATACCGGTGCCTAATGTGATCATGACAAAATCTTGTACGTCAGTAGCATTGCCGGTCGAGAGTTCTGCTAAAGCAGCACATTTCGCATCATTTTCGATCCAGATCGGATAAGACTTGGTTAAACGCTGCTGTAGCTCTTGTACGACAGCACAGCCGTGTAAAGGAGCCAACGCCCCCGCCATGATCGCTCGGCCATTGACTGAATCAATGAAACCAGGAAAACTCAGCCCGATCCCTTCGATAACATGCGCTTGCTCGACTTCTTGTATTTTGGCAGCTAAGGCAGCAAAAAGTTCATCCCGCGTATTACTCGGGGTTTTGATTTTGCCTCGGTCCAGCCATTGATTCTTCTCGGTAAAAACCCCGAATTTGATATAGGTCCCGCCTACATCAAAGCACAGGCGTACATCTGTCATTTCTCCTCCTCCGTTCAAAAAGCGCTTACAGTTTCATTTAAATTATATAAAAGAAAAAAAAGAAAGCCTACCAAGCAATTTAGTCATCGTTACCCTAAAAAATAGATGTCCGTAGAAAATCACGGACATCTTTGTGGTTATTCATTTTTCCGAAACTCATTCGGTGAAACCCGATGGTATTGTTTGAACTTTTTATAGAAATAATCAACATTGCTGTAGCCCACCAATTCAGCAACTTCGTAGACCATTAGATTGGAATGACGTAAGATTTCCACCGCTTTTTCCATTCGTACTTCATCCAAGAACGCCAAATAATTTTTACCGGTTTCTTTGCGAAACTTCTTGCCTAGATAGGCACTATTGTAATTGAAACGTTCCCCGATTTTTTTCAAGGTCAAATCTTCTTGATAATGCTTTTTTGTGTATTGGATCAATTCTGCAATGATATCGATTTGGTTCAAACTGCTGGCGACTGTTGCTTGCAAGTCTGCTAGTTTTTCGGTGATCACCTCTTGTAGCATCGGAAACGTTTGGGCGAGAAAAATCTGCTGATGCACTTCGTCTGTCGACCATTCGATCGCTAATGCTACTTTTTCACTGATTTGATGCTGCAGCCATTCGATGTCGCCATTGACTTGCCATTTGATCTCTTCTTCCAATGCCAATAAATGATAAAAGGTTTGATAATAGCGGAATAACGGCTGTTCCAACGGATCGTTTGCCAAAATCGCTTTTACTAATTCTTCACGCAAATCGCTTCGTTCTTCTGCTTCTTGGGTCGTATCCAAAACATGGTGAGAAATGACTTGATTGGGAAATAAGAAAATCAATTTACTTAATGTCTGGATATCGATCATCAATGGCTTCAAGTTCTCTTGCGCCGCAAACCATCGGGAGATCAAGATCTCTTGATGAGCCATTTTTTTGCGGCACCACGCATCGATCGCCTCGTCGGGAAAGCGTTCCTCGTTTAACAAAACCAAATACCGATGATGCCGATGGATCAAGGTGATGACTTGCGCCACTTGCTCCTGCAATTTCTCAACCAGCTTTTGGGCATCTGCCTCCTCGGAAAGTCGCAATAGCTTGATGGCTTGTGCGTCTTTGATCCCCGTTTGATCCCCGCCAAACAATTTCTCCATCAACTGACTCTTCTGATTTTTCTGCTGATCGGTCTTGGCTTTTTGATCGATTTTCGTCAAAATACCAATCAGCTCTTCTTCATCAACTGGTTTCAGCAAATAGGTCACAGCACCCAGTTGTAACGCTTGCTTGGCATAGTCAAAATCTGAGTAGCCGGACAAAATAATGGCAAAAAACAAAAGCCCTTCCTCCGATGCTGCTTGCACCATCTCAAGACCATTTTTTCCCGGCATACGGATATCAGCGATCACAACGTCTGGCTTCAATTCGCGGATCATTGCCAAGCCAGCTTCGCCGTTTTCCGCCGACCCGACAATTTGATACCCCAGACATTCCCAATCGATGATCAGAGGCAGTCCATTTCGGATCGATGCTTCATCATCAACGATCAACACTTTACGCATTTTCCAACCTCCATTTTCAGCTACTCCTTCGTTACATCATGTTTCACTTGTCAAACTTGCCCCATTGGTGCGAATCACCTCTTGATACCAATAAAAACTATCCTTCGGGATGCGCGCCAACTGACGTTCGTTTTGATTGTCGCGATCGACATAAACAAACCCATAGCGTTTTTGGTATCCATTCAACCAACTTAGTAGATCTGTAAAGGACCAAGCACAATAGCCGATCAGCTCAACCCCATCCGTGATAGCCTTTTGCAGTTCCACCAGATGTTCCTGCAAATAGGTAATGCGGTATGGATCATGGATCTGTTTGTCTTCTGTCAATTGATCGATGGCGCCTAACCCATTTTCAGTAATAAAAATCGGCAAGTCATAATTGGCTTGGATACGTCGCAAGGCTACACGGAAACCAACGGGATCGATCTCCCAGCCCCAATCTGTTTTTTTCAAGTGGGGATTTTCCGCCGTCGCAAACATGGTTTCTTCTGGTGAGAACTCGCCAGCTGCCGCTTGCATCAAATACGGATCGACTTTAGAAAATTCTTTCTTTTCAGCTGACTGCTTTTGCAAATTGTTTTGTTGGGCCGTTCCACCGTGATAGTAATTGATCCCTAAGAAGTCAGGTTTTGCCTGTTTTAATAGTGCTTGATCTTCTGGAGTGACTTCAGGAGCCAGACCGACTTTGGCTAATTGCTTGTAGACAAATTTCGGGTATTCGCCTTTGCAATAGACATCTAAAAACCACGCGTTGTTGAAGGCTTCGCCATTTTCTGCAGCCAGCACATCTTCTGGGTCACAGCTAAACGGATACATCGGACCATAGCCAAAACTTGGACCAATCTTGCCCTGTGGAACCAGCTCATGGAACAAATTAATTGCCTTTGCATTGGCAAGGTTGATGATATGATTGGCTGCATACATCCGTTTTAAGTCCTTCAAGCCCGGTGGATGTGCCGCCCAACGGTACCCAAGAGAAGTGAAGACATTTTGTTCATTCATGGTGACCCAATAGGTGACTTTCTTTCCTAAGCGTTCAAAAAGGATTCGGCAATACCGTTCAAATGCCGCTGCTGTTTCTCGTCCCTCCCATCCTTGGTATTTGTCTTGCAAAGCCTGAGGAAGATCCCAATGATACAGCGTCAAAATCGGTTCTACTCCTTGCCGAAGCAATTCGTCCACCAGCTTTTCGTAAAACGCCACACCAGCTTCATTGACCGCACCTTCGCCATCAGGCACGATTCGCGACCACGCCACGCTGAAGCGATAGGCTTTCAAGCCCATTTGCTTCATCAAGGCAACATCTTCTTTGTATCGATGGTAGTGATCGATCGCCACTTTGCCGTTGGTTTCCTCAAAGGTATTGCCGGGAATTTGGGCATAGGTATCCCAAATCGACGGACCTTTGCCGTCTTCTGCCCATGCACCTTCAATTTGATAGGCCGCCGAAGCCGCCCCCCATAAGAAGTTTTCTGGGAAAGGATCTAAGTTTGTGTGAAACATCAAGTTGCCTCCTTCAATTCCTAAACCGAGTTAAATCGGTTACATTTTATCGTATCATAATTTGGTTGATTCGTAACAATTGCCAAAAGACATTTTTTAGGTGAAAAAACTGTCGCTCCTCAGAACGACAGTCGTTTCTTATTAAAACAGGTAATCATTCAAACGAGATTTCACATATTCAATGTGGCTGGATTCTAATTCGATTTGATCATGCGCCAATGCGTAATCTGTCAGTGTTTCTAAGTTTTCCTCATCAGCAACGATCTTCGCTCCGATGCCTTCTTGGAACGAGGCGTACCGTTTTTCCTTCAACTCGTCTAAGAAGCGGTTTTCTTTCAGTTTCGCTGCTGCTTTTAACGCTCGGGCATACGTATCCATACCAGCGATGTGGGCTAACAACAGATCTTCCATTTCAAATGACGAACGACGGACTTTAGAATCGAAGTTGATTCCTCCCGGTGCGATGCCGCCGTTTTCTAAGACTTCGTATAAAGCGAGTGTCGAGTCAAAAACGTTGGTTGGAAATTCATCCGTATCCCATCCTAACAGCATATCTCCTTGGTTGGCATCCAGTGAGCCTAATGCGTTATAGCTACGGGCAACGGCGATTTCATGTTCAAAGGTATGGCCAGCTAATGTTGCATGATTGGCTTCTAGGTTTAATTTGAAATCTCCTTCTAAGCCGTAGTGCTGAATGAAGGCCATCGTTGTCGCTGCATCAAAATCATATTGGTGCTTTGATGGTTCTTTTGGTTTCGGCTCTAATAAGAACTGCGGTTTATGACCGATTTTTTCGCCATAAGCGATCGCCATTTTGAATAGACGGGCGATGTTGTCTTGTTCAAATTTCATGTCTGTATTCAACAAGGTTTCATAGCCTTCACGGCCGCCCCAGAAGACATAGTTTTCACCGCCTAATTTTTTCGAGATATCTAAGCCTTTTTTAACTTGGGCTGCTGCATACGCGTAAACTTCCGCATTATTGGTGGAAGCAGCGCCGTTGTTGAAACGAGGGTGTGAGAACATATTTGCTGTATTCCATAAGAGTTTGATCCCCGTTTGTTCCATTTTTTCTTTGATCAAATCGGTGATTTCGTCTAAGTTTTGGAAAAATTCTTCTAACGTTTCTCCCGCAGGTGCCACGTCAACATCATGGAAACAGAAGAACTCTGCCCCTAATTTTTCGCAAATCTCAAAAAAGGCTTCTACTCGATTTTTCGCCGTTTCCATTTCGGTGTCACCAATCCACGTCCGTTTGTTGACGGGTGCGCCGAAAGGATCAGAGCCGTCTTGCGTCATCGTATGCCAATAGGCGATTGCAAAACGTAGATGATCTTTCATTTTCTTGCCTAAAACAACTTCTTCGGCATCGTAGTGGCGAAATGCAAACATATTGTCTGTTTTAGGACCTTCGTAGCGGATTTTTTCGATTTCTGGGAAATAAGTCATTGTTGTTGCCTCCATTTTATGTTTTTTAGCGTAATAAACTAACTTACTTGGTTCCAATCATTTAGAACCAAAAACGATTCCTCGCTTTAATCAAGCAGATTTTCTGCTGCCATTATGCTATTCGATTTGCGCCAACGCATGGCAGATAGGCGCGGTTTGCTGGTAGACGGTCCGGTAGATCGCATAGATTTCTTGGTATTTGGCGACATTTTCAGGAATCGGTGCAATGGCCTTGCTGTATTTGACAAAGGCGTTAACACAAGCGGCCGCATCTGGATAAATGCCGCTGCCGATTGCTGCCAGCATTGCTGCGCCCATACCTGGACCTTGTTCAGTAGATAAAGTCAGCATTTCTGCATTAAAAATATCGGCTTGCATTTGCAGCCATTCGGCATTTTTCGCACCGCCCCCCACAGAAACGATCTGGGTGAATTTCCGCTGTGCTCGTTCTTCCATGATCATTTGGGAATCTTTCAGAGAGAAGGTGATCCCTTCTAAGACGGCACGACTGAAATGCTTTTCGCGATGCCGTGTGTCAATGCCAATAAAACTTCCCCTGATTTGGCTGTCGGTATGTGGTGTGCGTTCACCCACGATATACGGCGTAAACAGCAGGCCTTCTGCCCCCGGTTTTACCTCACTGATCGCTGAAAGCAATTCCTGAAACGATTGGTTTGGGGCAAACGTATCACGATACCAGCTTAAGGAATTTCCAGCGGCTAAAGTGACCCCCATTGAATACAACTTGTCTTTGATCGCATGACGGAAAAGGTGTAGATCGCCTTGATAATCAACCTCTTGCGCTTCTTCAAAGGATAAGAACACACCGCTAGTGCCAATCGACACCATGCCGACACCTTCGGCGATGATCCCGGACCCTAATGCAGCACAGGCATTGTCTGCGCCACCTGCATAGATCGTCACCTCTTGTTCAAAGCCAAAGGCTTCTTGCAGTTCTTTTCGCATTTGCCCTACAGGCGCTGCTGATTCAAAAAGCGGCGGCAGTAAATCCGATGCGATTGCGAATTTTTCTAGAATGGCTTCAGACCAGCACTTCTTTTCGATATCCAGCAGTAACGTACCCGCCGCATCAGAATAATCCATCGAATAGTTACCAGTCAGCCAAAAAGCCAAGTAGTCTTTTGGCAGCATCATGTGACGAACTTGTTGCCAATGTTCAGGCTCGTGTTCTTGGACCCATAAAATTTTGGGTAAGGTGAACCCTTCCAAAGCAACATTCTTGGTGATTGCTTTTATTTCCTCTCCAAAGGATGCCATGATCGCTTGACATTGTTTGGTGGTTCGAACGTCATTCCATAATATTGCCGGGCGAATGACTCGGTTTTCTTCATCCAATAAAACAAGACTATGCATTTGCCCGGAAAAGCTGATGCCGATCAATTCCTTCTGCAGCTTTGGAAGCTGCTGGATCAAGGTTTTGATTACCTTATCTGCCGCCTCTTGCCAATGCACCGGCTCTTGCTCACTGAACCCCGGTCTAGGGGATGACAATGGATAGTCAACACTTGCTGTTCCTTGGAGTTCCCCGGTTTGATCAAAAACTAAGCCTTTTAACGCACTTGTTCCTAGATCCAACCCTAAAAAATAAGCCATCTCTTCTCTCCTTCCTCTGTTTGAAGCAGTTAACCATTGCCTCTCAATCGGTTAATTAGCATTCAAAACTAACTAATTGGATAGTAAACGATTCTCGCATTTATGTCAAGCGCTTTCAACGAATCTTTCATGGTTTTTCGTTCTCAAACTGCTGATCTTGCATTCTTCCTCTTTTCTTTATTCTTCAGCTTGCACAATATTAATTTGCACGGTAAACTAACACTAATCACATCTATGAAGAGGAGAACACATGATTATCAATAAAATGGGCATACGCGAACAAAATGAAGCGGCTGTATTGAAGACGATCATTGACAATGAAAATGTGTCACGAGCGGAAGTGTCAAATTTGACCCATCTCAATAAAGCGTCTGTTTCTCAAATAACCAAAAAACTGATCGACACGGACTTCGTTCGCGAAGTCGGCATTGGGGATTCCACTTCGATCGGTGGTCGCAAACCGATTCAATTGCAATTCAATCACCGCAGCAGCTTAGCTGTTACCTTTGACATCGGCTATAACTATGTTCGTGGAATGCTTTCTTATATCAATGGCGAGATGATCGCCTCCGCCGACCATTCCCATGAATTGATCACCAAAGAAAATGTACTAGCGACGATCGATTCCATGATGAAAGAATTTTGGCCGCAAATGCCGCAAACCACTCATGGATTAGTAGGAATCTGTTTGGCGATCCACGGCATCGTTCACAATCAGACGATCACCTTTGCCCCCTACTACGACTTGGAGCACTTTGATTTGATCGCCCCTTTGAGCCAAAAATACAATACGGCGGTCTATATAGAGAACGAAGCCAATCTGACGGCTTTAGGCGAGTACTGTTTTTCTTCTGATTCCACGAATTTACTGAGCGTCAGCGTCCATAGCGGGATCGGTGTCGGAATCATCGTTGATGGGCAGCTGCAAACCGGTACTCACGGCATGGCGGGGGAAGTTGGCCACTCTACGCTCTTCCCTCACGGCAACTTGTGTCCTTGCGGCAATCGAGGTTGCTTAGAGCAATATGCCTCGAACAAAGTCTTGTTTGACACCTACAGTCACTATACAAAAACTGCGTTCGTTAATTCGGATACCTTCGCACAAGCCTACCATGCCGGAGAAAAATCAGCAGTCGAATTGGCGCAACAAAATGTTGAGTTTCTTAGTATTGGGCTGAATAATGTCATCACTTTTTCTGATCCCGAAGAAGTCTATATCAACAGCTCGATCTATCGCAAAATTCCTGATTTATTGCTGGCGCTGCAGCAAAAATTGACCAGCCAGTTCACCAAAAACACGAAGATCAAAAACAGTCGATTAGGCGATCAAGCCCCGTTATTTGGCGGCAACGTTTTAGTGGCAAAACATTTCTTAAATATCAACGATTTGCGCTTTGCGGCACTTGATCTCTCCCGTGCGATCCGTTAAATGAATGCTGGACTGAAAACTCAGTCCAGCGTTTTCTTTTGGTAAAAAGGTCTCGCTATCCTTTGATTCCGCCAGCCGTCACACCGCCCACGATGTATTTCGATAGAAACAGGTAAATCAGCAGTAAAGGAATAATACTTAATGAGATCCCTAGATACATACTGCCAAATTCAGTACGGTAAACATCAGTTTTCAACAATTGGACCAGCATCGGCAACGTATACTTTTCCGTATCGTTGATCAAGATCAAGGGCATCAAGAAATTATTCCACGAGGTCACGAGCGAGAAAATCGCCATGGTAGCTAAGCCCGGTTTCATCAAAGGCAACATGATGCGATGGAAAATTTTGATTTCGCCGGCTCCGTCTAAACGAGCAGAATCTGCCAAATCAGGATGATAGATCGTTTCTAAGTATTGCTTTAAGAAAAAAACGGTAGCGGGTGATGCAATCGCTGGTAAAATCAATGGCAGAAAATTATTTAAGAGTCCTAAGCGATTCATAAATTGATAAAAACCGATCATGCTGATTTGCTGAGGAATCATGATCAGCCCAAGAATGACAGCAAACAGGACTTTCTTGCCACGAAATTCATAGGCGATCACGCCATAAGCCGTCAGCGCCGAAAAATACACATTGAGAACGGTAGCACCAGCAGCAATCAGGAAACTATTTTTAAACCCATTGAAAACATTGAAGCCTCTGCCCATTAAGACGGACCAGTTGTATTGGAGATTACCGCCGGGCCACAAGGACAGCCCTTGCTGGATCTGTTCCGCTGAACGGGTTGCATTGACTAAGACGACCCAAAACGGCAGTATACTTAGGATGGTCAGCAACACCAAAAAGACATAGATCAACAATCGTTTTGCTCGATAGCTATTTTCCATTTATTTTCGCCCCACTTTGCTGTTTTCTTTGAAAAATTGAAACAATAACGTGCTTAATACGATTGAAAGTACCAATAATAGTACCGACGCGGTTGCGGCAACGTTGAAATTCCGACTCCCGGTAAAGGCCTGGTTGTAGATGAACATCGTGATCGTTAAGACACTATTGTTGGGATTGCCATTTGTCAGCAAAAAAGGAATGTCGAACATTTGCAAGCCGCCTATCAAGGACGTCACCAATGTATAAAGCAAGATTGGTTTTAACAAAGGCAGCGTGATCTTGCGAAAAATTTGACCATCATTGGCTCCATCGACCATTGCTGATTCAAAAAGAGCATCATCAATGCTCAAAATGCCCGAAACCAAAACGATCGTTGTCTGACCATACCACATCCAAAATTGGATGAAGGAAACGATCAGCCGAGTGCCCGTTTCACTACGGAAAAAGTCATAGGGCTGGTCCAAAACACCGAAATGCTGCAAGACTAGGTTGATCGGACCTAACGGAAAACTGAACAAAACAAAAAATAAGATTGCTACTGAAGCCGCAGTAATGATGTTGGGTAAGTAAAAAGCGACTTTGAAGAAGCCTTTCCCTCGCAAGCGCAGCTTGATATTGGTAAACCATGCCGCCAACAACAAAGCCAAGCCAATTTGAGGGACAAAGTTTACGCCCCACAAAATAAAAGTATTGCTGATCGATTTTAAAAATAACGGGTTGCGAAAAATCGCAAAATAGTTATCCAGTCCGACAAGATTGGCAGCTGGATTCCACCCTTTTAGATCTGTAAAGCTCAGGTAAATCGTATAGAGAATTGGATAAAGCTGAAAAACCAAGAATGCTAGAAAAAATGGTGCGATAAATAATAGCCCATAGCGATGATACTGTTCAAATCTTCTCTTATTCTGCATCGTAATCCCCCTGATATTTTTTTCTTCTACTGCCAACTTCTGCCTGTAAAGACAAGCCCTTTAAGCAGCGCATAGTACCTAGAAAAGGTTGAAACCGCCCCCGTCTTCGGTGCCGGTTTCAACAACACCTAATCTACTTGAACATCTGGATAAGCATTGACGACCGCATCTTTAAAGTTTTGGATCGCCGTTTCCTGATCCACTTCGCCTTTTGAATATGGTGTCAAACAACTATCCGTAAAGAGGGTTTCAATCGTTTGGTCATACTCGGTCAGAATTTTCGCGTTGATGTCTTGAACCATATCGGCAAATTCTGCATAGTGGTTTTGACCGCCTAAAAATTCCTCTTCATATTCGCCTTTAATTTCTTCAACGACTCGCTCATTCGATACAAAATCACCGGTATCTTCGGCCCATTGTTTTAAAAATGCTTGATCTGTGGTCAAGTAAGCCACCAATTGCGCAGCTTCTTCTTGCATCTCAGAATTTGCCGTAGCACCGATCCATGTGCCGCCCCAGAACCACGACGACGGTCCTTGGATCATGCGCCAGTCCCCTTCTGTTGAGCTGGAGTTATCGGCAGCTGTCGCATTTGGTTTTAACCAATAGTGCAGCCCCCATGTCGGCAAACTATAACCGAATACATTGTCGCCATTCATTCCAGCAAACCAAGCTTCTGATTGTCCTTCTGTATCTTGTGTCAGGCCTTCTTCTACAAATTTTCGTGATACATCCAACAAGTCATACAAACTGTCGTCGATCACTAATTTGCCGTCTTCAACCCAGCCATGTTCGCGTTGTCCATAAAAAGGCTTCGCCAAATCTTGGACACTAGAGATCATATAGGTGGTTCCACCACTTTTTTCTTTGACTGCTTTGGCTTGCTCATAGAACTTGTCATAGTCTGACAATGCCGCTTGCGCAGCCGCTGGATCATCGATCCCTAGCAGCTCTTCTGCCATCGACGCCCGGTAATAAAACCCGCCAGGAGCAGCTTGCCAAGCCAAGGCATGAAGAACCCCGTCTTTTGAAGTTCCTACGTCTTTGACATATTGATACGTATCTGCCGCGGCTTCATCAAGTCCCAGTGAACCAAGGTCTGCCATCATCCCTGATTCCACATATTTTTTGACAAAGGCAGATTCTAAAGCAATCACATCTGGTGCATCTTTGGAACCGAGAATCGGATCGAGCTTGGTCTCGAATTGGTCAGAAGGAATCTCCACGATCCGAATGTCATAGGCCAAATCGTCATGCGCCGGCAAATAGTAATCATTGATCATCGTTGATAATTCTGAAGTAAAGGTCCAAACCACGAGTTCATCCTTGCCACTACTTCCCGTTGCGCTATTATCTGAGCCGCTGTTTCCTGAACCATTTCCACAGCCACTAAGCATAAAAGCCGCTAAGCCCGCCACTGACGCTGTTTGTAAGACCCGTTTCCAATTTTTCATCTTTCTTCCTCCTCGATTTTTTGATAGTCAAATGAATCAAAATCAGCCGCCAAACGATTGCCGGTCGTATCGATCGCAAACATCCCTACAAAAGCCCCTGTAAAGAACCCACCGTAATGTTCTGCTACATAGTCGTCAGACAATTGCAAGCTGTCAAATAGCTGATCGATGACCTGCCACTCTTTTTGATCAAAGGAGTACGCGTATTGATAGTGGGCATAATTAACGATCGTTTTGAAGTAGACTGTTTGTACATCGGCTGGTATCACAACTTCTGGTGCTTTTTGACTCTTCAGTTGGCCCTTTTCGCTTGTCAATACAGTGATGATTCTGCCTTTCGTCTCATCATGAGTGATGTAGATCGCCGACCAGTTTTGTGTATTGTAGTAATTCGTCATGCCTGCTAACTGTAGAAACGAGGTCGGTGAAAATTCGACGGCAGTCGTTGCTTCGAAACGAAAATCGCTCCATCTTCTTGCCACCAGTGCTTGATGGAACAAGGAATTGAACGACTCTCGCCCATACAAGCGCAAGTACCCTGGTCGTGCGGTCAAACTACCGATTTCCTCAGAAAAAGGAATCCGCAAGGTTTGAAACACTGGTGCCAACGACGCCTCTTCAAAATCATCAAAGCCTGATTCTGTTTCCCACGGATGTTCGGGCAGCTGTGGCTGTGGGACTTCCTCTTTTGGAAAGTTTCCGCCTGTGATATACGGCCAATCATTTTCCCAATAAACAGACTGGATCGCTGTTTCTCGTCCGAGCGGGCAATAGCCGCGATTTTCTAAGAGGGGCGTTTCTGGATACTTCAGCGCTCGCCCTGTTAAGTGAACAAAATACCATTCATCGGTCTGCGTTTTCACAAATGAACCATGGCCAGCTTTTTGTAGCAGGATCTCTGGCTGTCCCCAGGAACTGATCAGAGGGTTTTGAGGATGAACTTCATAAGGCCCTTCGATGTGCGTCCCACGAGCGATGGTACTTGCATGTTCAAACTTGGTGCCGCCTTCTGCCGTCAATAAATAATAATAGCCGTTCACTTTATACATAACCGGTGCTTCCGTCAATTTGCGCTCTGTTCCTTTGAAGATGATTTTGGGCTGCCCCACCAATTTCTTGGCTTGCCAATCAAACTCTTGGAGAGCGATCCCATAAAAGGAATGGTTTGTCGGACGATAATCCCAAACCATGTTCAAAAAATATTTTTTGCCGTCGTCGTCATGAAATAACGAGGGATCGAAACCAGAAGAATTCATATAGATTGGTTCTGACCAATCCCCATCAATGGTCTCACAGGTGATCAAATAATTGTTCACATCTTTCCAACTATTAGATTGTGTTTTGACATCTGAATAAATCAACCAAAAACGACCATCACTGTAACTTAAGTTTGGCGCCCAAACACCCCCAGAATCTGGGTTTCCCAGCATATTCAACTGACTGACACGATTGACTGGTGTACTGATCAAGCGCCAGTTCTTCAAATCCTTCGAATGGAAGATGCGCACACCTGGAAACCATTCAAAGGTCGACGTAGCAATGTAATAATCTTCTCCTGCACGACAAATACTCGGGTCTGGATGAAAGCCTGTTAGTATCGGATTGGTAATCAAAAAAATTTCCTCCTCTTTCCCTTTTTGGCATTTTGTGATTCAACTGAGTGTCAGTAGGAATGAGCTTCATCCAGTTAGTAAGTTTTCTTTACTAATATACCTAACAAAAAAAAGAAACTTGCTGCTGCAGCTCATTTTAAAAATATTCACTAATCATTGTTCTATTTACTTTCTTCAGCTGAACTGTCATAATTATAAAATGAAATCGCTATCATTCACAGGACGATTTCCACACATCGATAGACAAAAAATGGAGGATAGATCGCGTGACTATTTTAGAAGAATACCATTTCGGCGAATACCTAGGCGTTTCCAGTTACCATCCCTACTCGCTTAATTACATGGAACATTTTCATCGTTCCTTTGAATTGCTTTTTTGTAGTGACGGCGAAGCGGTTGTCAAAATCGAAGAAAGTCCCTATGTCCTTACAACTGGCCAAGTGTTATTAGTCATGCCTTACCAGACCCATGCCATCGAAACCCCTAAGGAATCACAACTGCATATTCTGGTTTTTTCGCCGGAGTTTATTCCAGATTTTTATGCCAAAACCAAAGATTTCGCTTTGTCAGATCCCGTTATCACCATTGATTCGTCTGTCGCAAATCAGCTGTATTATCCTTTATTTGAAACGGATTCCCTCTATTTACGAAAATCGGCACTGTATCTAGTCCTTTACCTTTTTGAGCACCAAACGACTTTACTACCAGCCAAAAACCAAGAGGATATCCTGATCCAGCTGCTTGCCTATATCGAGTCACACTTCAAAGAAGAGCTGACGCTCGAAAAACTAAGCAGCAGTATCGGTTATAGTAGCGTCTACGTTTCCAGAATGATCACTGAGAAATTGAAAAGCACCTTTCCTCGGCTTTTGAATCAAGCAAGAATTCGCCATGCCTCTTTTTTGCTGACTCATAGTCTCTTGCCGATTACGGAAGTAGCAGAACAGGCTGGCTTTCAAAATGTGCGAACCTTCAATCGAAATTTCAAAGCTTTGACCTCACTGACTCCGAAAGAATACCGCTTAACACACAATGCTCATTTTTCGTTGCTGAAGGAATAGCGCAAAAAAGCAGCTTCACTTACCTATAAAGTGAGCTGCTACAATCTTACTCGTTTTTCTAGTCAGCCTTTTGCCACGTTCCCAGAAAGTAGTGAAAAACATTCTAACTCTCCCCTTCTTCATAGAGAAATGAGCAGGAAAAGACCAATTGCCAAAATGAACCTTTGTTGTTTTACCGATTCCGCAACGCTATGCCTGATTTATAGCACCGTATGTTCTTGCTTAATGCCGTTTGCTTTATCGAAGCTTCTTGGAACATCGATCAAGGCCAAGAAAAATGATTCACGACTAGCCAGTCTCTGACTTCCGTCAGATCAGAAAAAGTTTTCACCTGTGCAGCTACTTCTTGCTCAAGTTTTGGCTGTTTAAGCAAAGGATACTTCCCATTTTTCTTGACTGGCAAAATACTCAAATCATCCGCAATCAGAAAAGCTGGGATCTTGGCTTGTTTTGCGGCTCTTATGCCGGCTAGAGAATCTTCTAATACCAAGGCTGCTTCAGGCTTTACGCCTAATTGTTGGCATGCTGTCAGAAAGATTTCTGGATCAGGTTTGCCCTTTCGCACTTGATCCCCAGAAACCACCGTATCAAACCAATCTGGCATCTGTTCCATTTCAAAATACGCCTTGATTTTTTCTTTCGACGAAGAGGACGCCACGGCTATCAAGCAATCTTGTTTTTTTAATGCTTCCAATAGTTCAAGAAGGCCGGGCTTTTTGAACACCCGCTTTTCTTCAGCTAAAATCACTTCTTTCTGACGATTCATCGCTTCTCGCCACCGATCCGTTGGTACCGTACTGCCATAAAGTTCCTGCATCCCTTTACGAATATCTGCTTCCGTTCTGCCAGTCAGGTAATAATAAACATCTTGGCAAACTTCAAAATCATACTCCTCCGCGGCTCTTAAATAGGCGCGGTAAACTAACCGACCTGTTTCAAACATCAAACCGTCCATATCAAAAATCACCAGTTTTATCTTCTCCATCCTATGGCCTCCTTTGCTTTTCTGCGAATAAAAAAGCAATGGTACCAAAATCCTTTGGCACCCATTGCTTCATCTTGTTTATTTACAGCTGACTGCTCAACTTAGCAATGATTTTACATGCGCCAAATGGCTGTCAGCCTTTTCCCGCCCTTCTTTTACTAGCGCTTCTGACAGAATGAAGGAGCCGCCAACCGCTAATACTTGCGGATCAGATAAATAGTCTTGAACATTTTCGAGAGTGATCCCACCAGTTGGGACAAATCGAATATCGTAAAACGGACCGCTGAGGGCTTTGATTGCCGGTAAGCCCCCGTAGATATCCGCAGGGAAAAATTTCACAACTGATAAGCCATAATCCGTTGCCCGTTGAATGTCATTTGGGGTAGCTGTCCCTGGAAACACTGGAATGTTTTCGGCAAGACAAAATTCCACCACATCAGGTACAAGAGCAGGGGAAACAATAAAGCGCGCTCCTTTCTCAACCGCTGCTTTCGCTTGTTCTAAGGTGCGGACCGTGCCTGCGCCTACGATCAATTTGCCCGATTGAGAGAGTTTTTCAATCGCTTCTAAAGCAAGGTCACTGCGGAAGGTCACTTCAATAAAATACAGTTCATGCTCAATCAGCAGTGATTCTACTACTGGCAAATAGGTAAGGTCTGTTGCAGTGTAAAGAGGCAACACCCTTGTTTTTGCCAATTGTTCATAGAGTGTCATACGCTCTCTCCTCCCTTCGTTCCCCTCGATTGCATTTGCTCTTTCAAGACGGCTTCATGAAGCCCTTGAAGATAACTGATACCAATCGCGCGATCATACAGACCATAGCCTGGCATCGCCACTTCCCCCCAGATCGTCCGCCCGTGATCAGGACGGATGACACCATCAAAACCGACCTCAACCAAGGCTTTCATAATGGCATACATATCTAACGATCCTTCAGTGGAAAGATGGGCAGATTCTTTAAATTTGCGTTCCCCCATAAACAACACATTGCGAAAATGAACAAAGTTGATGCGGCCTTTTAAGCCATGAACGATCTCCACCATGTCGTTTTCTGGATCGGCACCTAACGAACCGGTGCACAACGTCACCCCATTATAAGGCGAATCCACGATGGCCATGATTTTTTTCAAGTCCTCTAAATTTTTGGTGATCCGTGGCAAACCAAAAATTTCCCAAGGTGGATCGTCCGGATGGATCGCCATTTTCACATCTACTTCTTCACACACAGGAATGATCCGCTTTAAGAAATAGCTTAAGTTATCAAAGAGGATCTCTTGAGTGACCCCTTCATAAGTTGCCATCAAACGCTGGAACTTTTTCAGTCGTTCTTCTTCCCAGCCTGGCAATTTAAAGCCTTTTGATTGGCTATGGATTAGCGTATACATCTCACTAGGTTCCATATCATCCACAACGGCTTGATCATAGAGCAAGGAGAAGCTGCCATCCTCGTTTTGATAAAATAGGTTTGTTTTTGCCCAGCCGAAGATCGGTTTGAAGCTATAGCAGATCATATGTACATCACAAGCTGCTAAATTCCGAATCGTTTGAATATATTGATCGATGTAGTGATCCCGTTCCTCTGTTCCAGCTTTGATCGCATCGTGGATCGCGACACTCTCAATCCCTAATAGCGAAAGATGCTCTTTTTCAATTGATGCTTTTAGTGCGTTGATTTCGGAAATCTCCCAGACATCTCCGGGCATTTTATTCAGAAGTGTTCCTACAATGCCGTGCATTCCTGGAATTTGTCGAATATTCGTTAACGGGATCGTATCCCCTTCCCCGTACCATCGAAACCCCCATTGCATTTGCTGTCACCCTTTCGTTTTTAAAAATCATCGTCCTCATCAGTTTCTTCGCTACTATCACCTGCTGAAGAATTGTGCCAAATCGCTACACTGTTTTCTCCTTGCTGGATCACTGCTGCCACCGCCTGTTCAATCGGTGTCGCCAAAAATTGATGATTGATTGCTTCTAATACCATCGGTAGATTCACTCCGCCGATCACATACGTCTTTTCCTGAAGTGGTTCATCTAATTGATTGATCGTTACAACCGACTGATTGTAGGGACTGGCACTCAATAGATCAGCAAACACCACGACACCGTCCCCTTGATCTGTTTCATGGATTGCTTCATGGATTTTGTTTCCCAGAAGTTGAATATCCTCTCCGTGGTTCAAATTAACGACCGCAATATTTTCGACACTGCCCATGATCACCTCTGCGGCATCTTTAAAACCAGTACTCAGCTGTCCGTGAGTTGCCAATACGATTCCTAACAAATGTTGTTCCTCCTTTTTCGCTTCCTAACCAAATAACGCAAGGACTTTTTGCATATTCCTACTATTCAGCTCTTTTTGCTTTAATTGTTTTTTAGGCAACACATACGTCTGATCCTGTTGCTTTTCTGCACAAAACAGATAGTTGATGCTGCCCATTGCTTCACTACTGTGTTCGATTGACAACTGCTGGAGTTGCCCTTCATTGAATTGCTTGCCGATCGCTCGAATCGGAGCATCGGCACCAATAGAATCTAAATAATAAATCTTCGCATTCGGCCTTACTGAATCACGTAACACTTCCAACCCGCGTTCTCCGTAACTTCCTTCATCAAGAAATGCGAAGGCCGTCGTTGTTTGACTGTTTTGACTGATTAGGGACAGCAGCGCTAAGATAGAGGAGGTATTGCGGGTTAGATTTTGCTGAAATCCTGCCCCGCGGCTTACGCGATTTAATAGCAGAAAATAAATACCGACCCCTGAAGCAAAAAGCGCTGTTTGCCAAGACAATAAGGGAAATCTCCCTGAGGCAAAGTGGATATAAAGCCAGGTACCTAACAACCCTAAAAGAATCATCACTGCTGAAGCAGTCAGAATAAATTGATTTGTTTTACGGCCTTGCTCCTGCCGATCAAAAAAATGGTAATCGCCGAAATGCTCTGGCGGTGTATCATAATATGTGCAGATGATCCGTTTTGCTTTGGTCAGATCACCAACATACAAATTGCGTGAGGCGTTTTTTTTCGTGTGATCATACTCGATCACCTGAAGGTCTTTGCGAAATGGAATGATATCCGCGATGAGTGCCTTCAAAAATCTTTGTTTGCTTTTATCCGTTGATCGCGACCGATAGACATATCGATAACGAAAAAGCCAATCACGAAATGCTTCTGTTTGATTCATGGCGGATTCTCCTATTCACAAATTACTGACAAGGAAGGAGGAACTCTATTTTTATAAGACCCTCCGCCTTCCTCTTCAACAGATGACGAACGCGCTCAATGATTACAAATTGAACTGCTTCAACACATCTTTAAGGGTTGATTTCGGTGCAGAAGGTGTTGCTTGAAAATAGATTGATTCCACACCGTACGCTTCGTTCATTTCTTTGAGTTTTTGCGCATCAGCTTGATTTAAATAAACAGATTTTGTTACCAAGAGATCTTTCTCGGGATCTTTTTGGGCGATACCGCCTATGTTCAATTCTTTCATTGGCACGCCGTGTTTGACTAAGTCGTACATCACACTGACGGTTTTAGCGATCAAAATACAGTTGTAATCTTTGAAGTTGTATTCATCCCAGTAAAATTTGGCTTTTTCTGGTGTAACGACGATCGTTTTTTGCCCTGTGCGGCTACCGGCATTTTTGTATAATTCCCGCATGAACTTATCCTTAGCTACTACCTCATCCACTACAAAGATCGAGTTGACTCCGCTTTTTTGCGACAAGGTCATCATGACCTGCCCATGGATCAATCGTTCATCTACTCGTGCTAAATTTACTACACCCATTGTTGACACTTCCTTTTCTTATAAAATACCGACACCGGCTAAAATAATCAGAATCAAAGTCAGCCATAGCAATGCTTGCGTGACTTTTAATCCTTTCTTTGTATAGAACCAGTAGACGCCCATTACAACTGCTAACGGCAAGATCCCTGGTACAATCTGATCAAGGATATCTTGGATAATAAATTCTCGTCCAGAAATATCAAACTGCAGCGAAGAACTGACTTTGACATAGTTTCCAGCCAGAACCCCCATCATAAACAAACCGAGAACCGACAGTGTTTCAATGGCAGTTTGAACACCTGTACTCTGCATCAAGCCAGTTGCGTTGCGTCCCATTGAGAACGCTTGGCGGGCAAAAAACATTCCTAGAGAAACTTGATACAGTGCAAAGCAAATGAACGGAAACAACGCACCTAGCGGACTTCCTTGCTGTGCCCAAGGGACGGCAATCGCAATAAAGATATATTGAACGGTTCCTGAGTCGATGGCATCCCCGATTCCTGCTAAAGCACCCATCAAACCAGCTTTCGTGTTGTACATTAGATCATCCTGCATCAAGATCTCTTTTTTCTCATGCTCTTCCTCGGCTCGCTGTTGTTCCATTGATGACATCAGCCCAGTAATAACACCGCCACCCCAACTTAGCTGGGTATTGAAAAACAACAGTTGGCGTTTGTAGGCAGCTTTCAGTGCCTCATCGTCTTTGTAAAGTTTGCGCAAAATCGGCATCATGGCGTATAAAAGCGATGGTGATAAATACCGTTCAAACGAATGCGGGATCTCATTGGCGAAATGCCATCTTAGGTATGCTTTTGTGACATCTTTCTTCGTGATTTCTTCCGGTGCGCCTTGCGCTTTTTGAATTATTTCGGTCATTACTGCTCCTCCTTATCGATTAGAACCCGTCATCATAGTCATCGTCATCATCAAAGGATGGTGATGCTGTATTCGTTTCTGGGGCTGGGGCCAATTTTCCTTTTTGTGACTGAACAAAAATCAACGCGATCAAAATACCAAAAATCGCATAGGTGACCATGGTAATTTCCAGCGAACTGAAAACTACACTCATGAAATAGGCCAAGAAGAAAAAGACCATATAATCTTTTCGACCGATCACATAGACGGTAGTTGCAATCCCGATCGCTGCCAATCCGCCGCCGACTACTTCTAAAATATGGATAACGACTGTCCCCTCAAGAGCATTGATGACATCAGCAATCAGTGGAGCGCCTAAATAAAGTGCAATAAATACCAGCGGAACAAATAAAATAAATGAAGCCAGCGTTGGGTATAAAATTATTGAACGAGTCATTGCTTTGTCATTAAGATCTTCCACTGCTTTATCCGTATATTTTCCTAAGAAGGTATTGATAAAGAAACGGAACTGATATAAATAACTCCCAAGCAAACCAACAGGTACGGCAACAGCAATCGCTGCTTCTGGTTGCAGATTTCCTAGCAAAGCTACCGGTACGGCAATCGCCGCTGCAATCGAAGGTTCCGCCGGCATGGATCCGCCGGGAGAAAATACCCCCATGTAAATCATTTGTAAAGCGGCAGTGACGATCATGGCTTGAGGCACATTTCCCATCACCAGTCCGACAACTAATCCCGTCATCAACGGTGAAAAACGTAAAGTCAGTGTGGCGCCTCCGCCGAGCCAACGAGACATGACTGCTGCAACCCATAGCGCAATCAGTAAACTTTGTGTAACACTTAATGTATCCATTTTTCCTCCTCCTAAACTTCTTTCAAATAGTTTTCTAAATCAAGAACAGCTTCTTTCAAGCGTTCTTTGGTGATTAAGACTGGAATCAAGTGTACTTTTTCTTTTGAATCTATGAACTGCACCAACTGATCAATGACTTGTGCATCTTCAGGAAAAATACCCATTTGATGTAAACTCATTGGTAAGTGCAATTCTTGATAAAAGGGGATCAACTGATCGATGACCGTCCATTTTTCTTCAAGCGCTAATTGATAAAACATCCCATAGGCAACCTTTTCCCCGTGAAGAAAACGATGACTCTCAGGAAGATATTTACTGATGGCATCATGCATCGCATGCGCCGCTGCATTGCGGGCATATTTATCGCCTAGCCCGCCTACCATTCCAGCAACTGCAATAACGATCTCCGACAAATGACAAAAGGCGTCTGTCACTTCCTGCCGCTTCATATCTTCAATCGCTTGTTTCGATTGTGTCAAAATAGCTGTTTCGCATAATTTTGCTGTATAGCCTGCCATTTGCAAGAAAGGCTCATTTTTCAAATGTGGTTGGGCTAAGATTGCTTCCGATTCAATCCACTTTGCCAACGTATCTGCTAAACCGGCGATAAAGTAGGAGACTGGTGCATCGATCACTAACGTCGGATCGGTAATCAAAAAAGCAGCCTGTCTTAAATAGTGTTCCGACTTCCCTTCAGATTCTCCCGACTCTTTATACATGACAGACAAGGGTGTCCATGGTGCACAATTACTGGCCAATGTTGGGATCAGTCCAAAGGGTCGATTGACTACATGTGCTGCATATCCCACTAAGTCGGCTAACTTCCCGCCACCAACCCCCAGAATAAAATCGATCGCCAGTTCTTCAACAAGATCAGCAATCAGTCCAGCGCCATAATAGCTACATTCTCCTGTGTAGCGATGATAAAAAATTTCCAAATGCCCATCTTCTAAAAAGGGTAATTTTGGTTTCGCTTTTTCCCATGAAACCGTTCCATGTACGAGCAGCAGTCGTTTTACTTTGTACTCTTTTAATACTTCCGGCACATAGTCGATCGCGCCTTCATGGTAACGATAAACTTGCGGTCCAACCTTTACTTTTAAATCCGTTAGCACGAGCTTCACTCTCCTTTATACAGCCAAAAACCGACTTTCCGCTTGAACAGCACGGTCTGGCAGCAGTCCCTTAACGATTCGTTCAATATCCGTTACACATTTGTTTCCCATCTCTTCTAAGCATTCCATAGTATAAGCTGATGTATGCGGTGTCATAACTATATTTTCAAAAGCTAAATACGGATGATCTTTATGACCAGGCTCTTCCTCTAAGACATCGGTGGCAAGACCAGCGATTTTCCCACTTTTTAATCCGCTTACAATTGCCTCTTCATTCAAAAGTGCGCCACGGGCACTATTGGAGAGATACACTTGATCTTTCATTTTTGAAATTTCTTCAAAGGAAATCATATGATAATTTTCCTCCGTCAAGTTAGCACATAGACAAATAATATCTGATTTTGCTAGCAGCTCGTCTAGCTCGACTTTTTTTCCGCCATAGCTTTGAATATGCAAAGCGGACTTATATGGATCGTATGCCAAAATCTCGCAGCGGAAACCATTTCTCAATATTTCTACTACACAACTTCCAGTATTGCCGACACCAATCACGCCTACTGTCTTGTTAAATAGTGCGCGTCCGACAAAGTTCGCTCGTTTTTCCCATTGATCTTCGCGGACTTTTGTATTCGATTCAACTGTACAGCGCAGAAGCGCCAATAGATTGGTCACATTATTTTCTGCTACTGCATCACGCTCGACCAAAGCTGGAATGATCGAAACAATCGTTTGGTGGTCCTTCGCTGCTTCTAAATCAATATTGTTATAGCCGATCCCGTGGCGTGTGATCAGTAGCAATTCATCTTTGTACTCAAAAAATTCTTTGGTAAAAAATGGGGTAACACTTGCTATAATGATGTTGTATCCCTTAAGCTTTTCTGCCAATTCTTTCCCGTTGATTTCGCTATCGAACGTGAAAGGACTGACAGTTCCGATTGCTTTCAACCGCTCGATATGTTGCGGAAAGATTTTTCCAAAGCTGCTGGAATTCACTATAGCGATCTTAAACTGTTCCATATTCTTCCTCCTTACTCTTTTGCAACAATCTCATGACCACCAAAACCATTCCTTAGCGCAGAGACGACTTTTGCTGAGAAACTGTCTTCTTCTTGGGACAAATTTCTCATAAACAAACTCATAGCGATCGTCGGTACAGCAACATTCATCTCCAAAGCCGTTTCCACTGTCCACCTAGCTTCACCAGAAGCTGCAACAACCCCGCGATATTCCTCCAACTTAGGGCTCTCATTAAATTGGGCCGCTGCGATTTCCATCAGCCAGCTGCGAATAACCGATCCATGATTCCATACCTCCGCGACGGAAGCCAAATCAAAGTTATAGGCACTTTGTTCAATCAATTGAAAGCCTTCACCGATCGCTTGCATCATTCCATATTCGATACCGTTATGGACCATCTTTAGAAAATGACCGCTTCCTGATTCCCCTGCGTAAAGGTAGCCTCCTAAAACAGCCACATCTGCAAACAAAGATTCCACCTCTAAAAAAGCGATCTCATTCCCGCCAATCATCAAACATGCATCTTTTCTAGCTCCGGAAACCCCACCAGAAGTCCCACAATCAAAGTAATGCACCTCTTTTTCTTTAAACCAGGCTGCTCGGCGAATCGAATCTTTGTAATTAGAATTTCCGCCTTCAATCACGATATCTTTCGCTGATACAAGGGTCCATAGTTCTTCAAGAACCCCCTCAGTCACCGTTCCCGCAGGAAGCATCAACCATAAAATCCGTCGGCCGCTAAAGGAATTCGTCAAATCAGCTAGCGTTTGATAGAGTGTGATTCCAGCTTCTTGCGCTGTTTTCTGCGCATGTACCGAAAGATCCAGCCCTTTTACTTGATAACCTTGATCTTTTAAATTGAGGGCTAAGTTCAATCCCATTTTTCCAAGTCCGATAATTCCTACCTCCATGATAGCGCCTCCATTCCATACTTCCATTATACAAAAAAATATTTTTTTGTAAACAATAAAAATAAAAATAATTTTTATTTGCTTTTTTTCTTTAAAAGAGGTAACGTAACAATACAAAGATGATAATGTTCATATAAAGGAGGTAACCGTCTTTGACTGTTTCGATTCGACTGCAAATAAAAACGCTTTATAAAGACTTAAGTCTCAAAGAACAAGCGATTGCCGACTACATTTTGGAAAATCCTAGTAAAGTCAGCCACAGTTCAATCAGTGATTTATCCAATGAATTAGGCATCGCTGATTCGACCTTTTTTCAATTCACAAAAAAACTCGGTTACAACGGATTTAAAGACTTCAAAATGGCAATGCTGATGCAGGAAAATGATTTTTCTGCCATTTCGATCCATGAAAATATCCAGAAGTCTGATAATGAATTGACTATGGCTCAAAAAGTATTTGATTCCAATATGACCACACTGACTGATACCAAAAATCTTTTAAAAGAAGAAGATTTAAAGATTGCTGCTGCAATGATCAATAAATCTAAACGACTTTTTTTCTTCGGCGTTGGTGGTTCAGAAATCGTGGCAACCGATGCCTATCACAAATTTTTGCGCTCGCCGATCACTGTTTTCCACAGCAGTGATTATCACATCCAACTGATGGAGGCTTCATTGTTGACGCCAGATGATTGCGGCATTTTTATCTCTCATACTGGAAAATCAAGAGAAACCATTGAACTAGCTCAAGTTGCCAAAAACAATGGTGCCAAAATTATCGTCATTACTAGCCATGCTGCTTCTCCTTTAGCCAAACTCGGCGACGTGGTTTTCATCTCTATTTCCGAAGAAACTGAGTTTCGCTCAGAGGCATTGGCATCCAGAATCGCTCAACTGAGCATCATGGATTCCCTCTATGTCATCTTAATGTTTATTAATCGAGACAAAGCACAACAATCGATTGCCAAAATTCGGCGCTCCATTTCAAAAATCAAAGAACCCTGAGAAGGGAAGAAAAAAACTTAACATTTTTCTGTGTTTCGCTAAATCTTTTGTGAATCACGGTTGATATGCAAAAAAACTTGTGTGTTTTTTCCTGTCCTCTTCTTTGGTTTCTTAACAACTTTTTCAGTTCTGAAATTCAACTGCGGTGAGCCTGCCAAAAATCTTGTCCCTTACTCTTGCTGATATTCGCAAAAAAACCACATCACAAAGCTATCCGCTCTGTAATGTGGTTTTTTAAGACTATTTTTTGGGGTAAATCAATAACGACTAGACACAATCTCTGCTCCAAAGGGCATCAACGCTAAGCGCGCCATTTTCAATGATTGCGCCGCAAATGGAATGCCGATGATCGTGATGGCTAGAAGGACTGCGCTAGCTAAATGTCCTAAAGCCAGTGGTATACCAGAAAAAATCAACCATAAAATATTGAGAATCACGGACACGCCACCGCCACGGTAAACGATGTCTTTCCCAAATGGTGCTAATGACAAAGTCGCAAACTTAAAACATTGCAGACCAATGGGAATGCCGATGATGGTAATACACCATAAACACCCAGCCAAAAACCATGAGATCGCACCGATCAAGCCGCCAAAGACAAACCAAATCACGTTGCCTAAAAAATTCATCTGATTGCCCTCCTTCTCTTTTAATAAAGACTGCTCCTGTTTTAGCAAAGAAAGCAGAGGACATCGTTAGCACTCAGATGTGCACTAGCGTCCCTGCTCCTTCCCCTGCGCTCTTCTCTTTTTTCTTAATACAAGCGAAATACGTTATTTTGTAAAATGCTTATTGTCCAGAATCAACCGTTGATTCGCTGCTGTTATTTGATTCATTTGAGTCATTGCCGAAGACACCGGTGATCGAAGACCAGATGCCGCTAAAGAAGCTCTTGATATTTTCCCAAAGGCCCTTAGAGGTTTCTTCGATTTGCTTGCGAGCTTCTGACAGATCCAATTCTTTGATGAAGTCATCGAAGATATTGTTGTCTCGCATGTCGCTCATCAAAGAGGTCAATTCAGAAATTTGATTTTCCGTAACGATTCCTTCAAGTCCGTTGTCCTTCAAGGCTTTTTCTACTGTCTCTTGAATATCTGCTTGAGTCAATTCCGTACCATCTGCGGTTTGAGCAGCCAAATCGGTTTTCGCTTGTTCTTGCGCAGCATTCAAAGCTTCATCGGAATAGCCTTCTTTGTCTTTGTTCTCTTCGGTGATCGTAGAAAGCACATCCATCTCATCTTGAGCTACAGCTACTCGATTCTGATTGATGACGCCGCCTGATTCTTCAACGATTTTGTAAACCCCAGCTAAAGCACCGGAACCGTCGATCGGTACAGCAGAAGCAACCGTTAGCTTCGCATCAGTGATCCCTGCCGTCAGCGCCGCATTTTGATACTGGGCTGCGGTGATCCGGGTAATGTTATCTGGTGTCGCGATATCGACAGTGATTCCTGCCCCGCTTTCTAGCGTCTGCATTCTGACCGAGCTATAGACCGCCCAATCTGCGGTAAAGCCACCATCGGGAATGTATTTCATCAAGTCATTACCGTTTGTCGTATAAATCGGTGTTTCGCCTTGGATGCCTAAGCGCTCAAGTGTGTAGTCTTCTTGTGCTTTCGTCAAGGCATTTCCGATCGCCACAGCATTGACTTGCAAACGATCTGAACTGCTGTCAGAGGTACTTGTTTGACTGTCGGTAGTGGCTGTCGTTGCGGTAGAACTGCTTGTTGCAGTGGAACTGCTCGTCGTTGAATTGGTTTCGTCAGCAAAAACTTGTGGTGCTGCTAATAAAACTTGGCTAGATACCAAGAGAGTCGCTAAAATCATCGCTGGTTTTCGAGTCTGTTTTTTCATCACTATATCCTCCAAGTGTTGATCTCTTTTTCAGGGATTTTTCCCTCTTACTGCTGTTATTGTACTATAGGTTTTCTTGCAAAGCCTACGTCTAGGGTCTGAAATGAAGAAAAACTTAGAACTCTGCTGCTATTTAAAAAAGGCGTAATTTGGTATTATCCTTGGCGCAGCAATGCTTTAGGCGCTTTTCTTTTCATCAACTGTTTTTTTAGCAAACCCAACAGCATAGGATTTGAAATGACTGCCCACTTTCCTCAAGCCGAGAAAGGCTCCCGTTAAAACTATCGTATAAAAGAACAACGGAAACCCTCCTAGTGAAAAAAAGACTTTCCCGGATTCCAGAAACAGCGGGTGACTCAGAAAGATCAATCGACTAGCCTCAGCTGTCTGTTTTTCTTGCCAAGTCCGCTTTTGTGGTTGCTGCTTGATCAGCCAAGCAAGGAAAAAAAGAGTCGTCGGCACAAAGAACAGCATGAAATTCTTATCGTCCCCCTGATTGAGATACACCAGTCGACCTTCAATGCCTAATAAGCAAAGAGAGACCGCGAATTTTCTGCCAAGATGCTTCGTGAAAAAAGGACGTTTCTGGTGTTCACCTAAACAAAACCCGCACAGCAAAAAAAGAAACCCATAAAAAAGACCGTTTCTCGTTGTAAAAAATAGGGTCCGATAATTTTGATAAAATACCAATAAAGGTCCACTTAAATAACTGCTGTACGTTTCAAGACAGCCAATCAAATACAAACTGATCGCCAGTAAAAACTGCCACCGATAGCCAAGAAAACGGGTTTTCCTTACTAACCACATGCCAAAGAGCAACGCTGGAAAATACCAAAGATGGTACCAGACCCCTACTGTTAAAAAGCCAGCAGCCAAACCGATGACCCGTAATGGATCGGCAAGATTTTGCTGTCCTAAATAAAACCAACCTAAGGGAAGGTACACGATCGACCAACGCAAATAAAGCTTGAGTTGTCGTTTGCACCATTGCTTCCATGAACAGGTGCTCTTTTGAAAAAAATAGCCATTCAGCAGCAGAAAAAAAGGAACCGCCAAACGACATAAGAGACTCTTTAACAAAAAATGAAGCCCGTTGTTTTCTGCCAGTCGACCACAGTGAACGAGAATCACCAGTAAGGAAGCGAAGAATTGGGTATAGCCAATTGGAACCATAAGGTGTTTTGTCTTCATTCGATCGTTTCTCCTTTCTCCGTCAAATTTGATCAAACATACTTCACTCTACTGGACCTTTCTTTTTATGACCAGCACTGAAAGCTTCCAGAATAGAAAGACAGTGCAACAAGTAGAAACATTGATAAATAAAGGATGTTACCCTTTGTTGCATCGTTAATTTCATAGATCCTCGTTCGCATAGAAAAGAGTTTGCTATAATATATAAGAAGAATGATGGAGGCAAAACAGACACATGGATATTGGGAAAATTATTAAAGAAGAACGCACCAAACGAAATCTCACGCAAGAACAATTGGCGCAGGAATTTTTTGTCACTCGGCAACTGATTTCAAAATGGGAAAACGGCAAGAGCTATCCTGATCTAGACCAAGTAGTCAAACTGAGCAACTATTTTGAATTGACCTTGGACTATTTATTAAAAGAAGACAAACAGATGGTCCAAGAACTCAATCTGACCACTCACCGAAAACGAATTGGCCTCGTATTGATCGCCCTTTTGACTGTTCTCAGTATTAGCTTAAGTACGATTTTGCTGGCAGGATTTTGGATCGATCCAGTCTTTTTCACAAAAGAAGACCTAACGATCACTTCTATTAAAAAGTACCACTTGCCTGCCACTGAGATAACGAATCAGGAAACCGGACAAGTGATTCAGCTGCCTGAAGATACGGAATACTTGATCACTTATACGATCGATCGGCCAATGGTAAAAACGGGCCGTCTGTCGGGTTATAAAGAATACAGCAGCGAAAATGCCAGCCAATTAATGGTTTCGGGTTATCACGGTTTTCATTTTGGCACGCAAACAAGCAAAATCATCATTCGCAGCAATCGCGAAGACAATTTAGCTGCACCAGAATTAAATGCAAACAAGGATCTTTATCTTCGTAATATGAATAAAGCGCGCGCCTATCAAAAATCTGCAGCAGGTGACGCATTTTCTATCGAAGACGAAGGCGATCTCCTCTTTACTGCAGAAGAACTGGAACAATTACCCTTTGAACAAGGACAACTGCCAGAGTAAACAAAAACCACCGAATCGTTTTGATCGGTGGTTTTTTGCTGACTTCTTATCCTAGCAAGATCATTGCGATCGCCGCCAAGGCGTTATTGAGAAAATGCATGGCGATGGCTGTTTCTAAGCGCTTGGTTTTTACATAAATCAACGCCATGATCAGCCCCATAGCACCGTAGATCAAAAACTCGACCAGGTTGGTGACGGAATGGATGATACTAAAAACGGCTACACTTGAAATGATCCCGACTATCGGGTATTTCTTGAATAAAAGGCCGATAAACCCACCACGGAAAACGATTTCTTCCATGATTGGCGCCGCCACAGCGATCAATAGGAAAATCAAAAGCGGATTTTCGCCTGTAAACAGTTCCCCTAACAATGCATCATTCGCGGTCGCCTCTTGATCGGATATATGCTGCAGATACATGGTACCACCAACAGCAACGACTCGACCTAAAACAAAACCACCGATGATCCATAGCCAGTTGCGCTTCGTTGACCACCCAAAGTCAAAGGTGGCAAGTCCTAGCTTCCGAGCCAAATACATCAGTAGGCCAATGTTTGCCAAAAGCAAGGCAATCAACCCGTAGCTCATCATCGCAGGAATCCTCGGCTCTCCTGCTTCCAAATAATAGATTTTTACCACACTGAATACGGTCATCCCTACTTGACTTAGTAAGAATAAGCAAATCAAAATAAATAAGTTCTTTACTGCTTTCATGCTCTCCTCCATTGTTTGCTCATTGCATTTTGCAGGATTGGGTTACGACAAATCATGACACAGTCCATCACTTGGTTCCCCATATATCCAGAAACTGCTTAGCCGCTATCGGCTTGTTTCTAATGATACTGAGTTTCCTCAGTATTTACAACAAATAAAAAATAAAAACAGTTATTTTGCGTATTTTATCCAACAAACCACGTTTTTTCTTTCGCTGCCCTCAAAAAAATATAAGTAGTGTTTGAAAAAAGCGCTCTCTTATGCTACACTGTTCCTACTTTTGTTTGGCTGACGAACCGCTGCCCCAACCATGTTCGTTTGGACCAACTCGTTGCGAGTATTCGATTTCGAATGCTCTTTTTGTCGCGTTTGTCAAAAGAAAGTGAGTGAATCCAAATGATCCAAGTAGAACACCTCAGCAAGACCTTCCAAGTGTCCAAGCGAAAAAGCGGCTTTCGCCAAGCAGCCAAAGCATTTCTTTCTCGTGAAACCACCACCGTCCATGCGTTGCAAGACATTAGCTTTACCATCAATGAAGGCGAAATGGTTGGCTACATCGGGCCTAATGGTGCTGGAAAAAGTACCACCATAAAAATCATGTGCGGGATTTTGACCCCTGATCAAGGCATTTGTCACATCAATGGTCGTACGCCTTGGCAAGAACGTATTCAACATGTCAAAGACATCGGCGTCGTCTTCGGGCAGCGCAGTCAACTCTGGTGGGATGTCCCCGTCAATGACAGCTTTGATTTGATCCGTGATATCTACAAAGTCGACGCTGCTAGTTATCAGCGCAACCTAGAAGAATTAGTCACCTTACTAGATTTAGGTGAGATCTTAAAAACCCCTGCTCGGTCCTTGAGTCTCGGTCAGCGTATGCGCTGTGAGATCGCCGCCTCCTTACTCCATGACCCCAAAATCTTATTTCTTGATGAACCCACCATCGGTTTAGATGCTGTATCAAAGATTGCCGTGCGTCAGTTTATTAAAAAAAGAAACCAAGAAAAAGGCACCACAGTCATCCTGACGACCCACGATATGCAAGATATCGAGGCGCTGACACAGCGAATTCTGTTGATCGGCAAAGGGCAAATTTTGCTGGATGGTCGCCTCGATGAACTAAAGCATCGTTTTTCTGATGTCAAAACGCTGGAGATCGACTATCAAGGGAATGAACCTCATCTGCCAGAAAACGTCCAGCTGCTTCAAAAAGACGTTGGTCGCCTTGTTCTGAAACTTAATCCCAAAGAAGTGTCGGTCGCTCAGCTGCTCAGTCTGCTCAGCAATCAAGTCGAGATCACCGATTTGGCCGTTGCCAGTATCACGGCCGAAGAAATGGTCGCTAAGCTGTATCAGGAGTATCAAATATGAGGAAGTATCAGGCATTTTTCCGCATTCGCTTTATCAATACCTTGCAATACCGCTCGGCGGCGATTGCCGGGATGGCTACGCAACTAGCTTGGGGCTTGATGGAAATTCTGGCATTCCACGCCTTTTACCAAGCAAATCCTAGTGCCTTTCCCATGACCTTTCAACAAACCGTCTCCTATGTTTGGCTCCAGCAAGCCTTCTTGTCTTTATTTATGTTGTGGTTCTTTGAGGCAGAAATTTTCAATACCATCACCACAGGGACGATCGCCTACGAACTTGTGCGGCCGATGGATCTATACAATCGCTGGTTTTGCCAATCGGCTGCCAATCGCTTAGCAAAAGCCCTCTTGCGTTGCGGACCGATTTTTGTGATTGCCTTTTTACTGCCAGCACCTTATCGCTTGATTCTGCCAACAAACATCGTTGCCCTGTTCTTGTTTCTTTTGTCTATGGCGCTGAGTTTAGGTGTAGTGATCGCTATGTCGCAGCTGGTCTATATCTCGACTTTTTACACATTATCCTCCATCGGGGTGCGGATCGTCATCAGCTCCATCGGTGAATTTTTAGCTGGCGGGGTCATTCCTCTGCCTTTCTTTCCACAGCCTTTTCGCCAATTCGTGGAACTATTGCCTTTTGCTTCCATGCAAAACGTCCCGCTGCGAATTTACAACGGGGATCTGACTGGCTTTGCGCTTGTTTCAGCATTGCTCTTACAAGCGTTTTGGCTCATACTTTTGATCGTGATCGGAAAAATTTGGCTGCAGCAGGCACTCAAGCGTGTCGTTGTGCAAGGAGGTTAAGGAATATGGTTTATTGGCATTATTTTTGTATTCATCTCAAAAGTCAGATGCAGTATAAGGTTTCCTTTGTGTTAACTGCTTTGGGACAATTTCTAGGTTCCTTTACCGCTTTTTTAGGCATTTGGTTTATGTTTACCCGGTTTCATCAAGTGGATGGCTTTACCTTTGAGGAAGTCCTGCTTTCCTTTGCGACGGTTTTGTTTGCCTTTTCGATTGCGGAATGCTTCTTTCGCGGGTTCGATCTTTTTCCACAAATGATCAGTAATGGCGAGTTCGATCGGGCACTCGTGCGCCCTCGATCCTTGATCTTTCAAGTCTTAGCTTCCAAAATGGAGTTCTCTCGTCTCGGTCGTTTTATTCAAGCCTTGCTGTTGTTTGCTTATGCGATTCCCAATAGTGGAATTGCTTGGCATTTTGGAAATGTCCTGACTCTTTTTTTAATGATCGTCTGCGGCGCCCTCTTTTTCGCCCTATTGTTCTTAGTGTATGCCGCCATTTCCTTCTTTACGATCCAAGGACTTGAATTTATGAATATTTTTACCGATGGTGCCCGAGAATTTGGCCGCTACCCATTTAGTATCTACGGAAAACATGTCTTGCGTTTGTTGACCTACGTCGTGCCGATGGCTTGGTTTCAGTATTATCCGTTTTTGTATGTCATTGGTCGCGTAACTAATCCTTGGTGGATCTTATCACCGTCGGTTTGTCTGCTCTTTGCCTTTCCCGCCTTCTTCTTTTGGCGAGTAGGTTTGAAGAATTATATTTCTACGGGTTCGTAGAACAAGCAAGAAGCCCTTATTGACATCAATCATTGAAGACGCATCCTCTAATGATGGGTGCTCTTTTTCTTTTCGATAATTGTAAAATTGCTCAGTCGCTTTTTATTTGAGCAATCACGTCACTGATATACTGTAAATATTTATCCCCTTAAAGACAAAAACTGGCTAGGAAAAGCAAGCAATCTCTGGTAAGATAAATAAAAACGTAAAAGAGGACCAGTTATGGAATATTTAGCGATTTTACTTGTTTTCTTTCTATTGAATGTAGTGATACTTGTACTTGGATTGAAGAAGAAACGAATCATGCTGCTTTTTCTGTCACTCTCTGGTTTATTGTTGGTTTGCTTGATTGCCATTTCTTACGTTTTCTTCTATTCAAATACACTTTAAGTTGTCAAAAACACGGGGAGATGGCTACGAACCTACCGAAACAAACGAGGCTGTTTTAGTCATTACACCCGATTTAGAAGCTATTGGACACACAATTTGTGTCCACCTTCAAACAAATCGCTGTTCTTTTGCTCTTTATCAAGTCTAGCGAAAGCAACATATGCACCTTTGATGTCGGTGATACCGTCCCCATCTTCGCAGTAACCTTTGTGGATGCCCGTGCGTTCGCCGATCACTCTTCCAAGTCCGAGGTAGAACGATGTACCACTTATGTTTTTTTGCAAAGTAGATTGACAGTGGCTACAGGCGACCAATCAGTCGTAAACGACAAGTTTGTTAAAATCACACGAAAAAACCAGAACCCCCGAAAGGATCGTTCTGGTTTTTTTGCTGATTTGATTATCTAGAGAAACGACCTAAATCGCTCTGATTCTAGCCAAATTTCTGAAAGAGAATTATAGAAGGATTCTCCTAGCTGATCCGTCATCGACGCTGTTTTCTCGATTTAACAATAAAGCGAAAAAGCGGATTCTACGCTTTTTTCGGTCCTTTCGTCACTTCACAAACAGCTTCTGCTGCTAATTTCCCAGAAGTCAATGCCCAGGCATTATTGGCACCAGATGGAGAGTCTGATCCCATGACGCCTCCCACAACTTCACCTGCAGCATAGAGCCCTTTAATGGGCTGGTTTTGCTGATTCAAAACTTGCAACGAACGATTGACCGCTAACCCACCTAGCGTAGTCGCAAACCGAGGCTTTTGTTCGATAAGATAATAGGGACCTGCACCAATCGGTTCTTGCAAGTATTCAGGTGCACGGTGAAACTCTTCGTCGCTTCCTTGCGCTACCCAGTAGTTAAAATTATCCACTGTTTCGATCAGTTGTTCTACAGGCATCTGCGCTTTGATGGCTAACTGTTCTAACGTGGCAGCTTTAAGAATACGAGGTGTGGCCTTTCCTTCTTGCGCAATCCAACAAGCCAGCTCTTCACTGGTGATTCCGCCTTCTGCTACACCTTGGCTGAAATGCTCAAAGTGTTTGCCGTCTAGAAATAAATAAAGCATTGGCGAGCGTTGTCTTAATAATGCTTCTAATACTAGCTTATTGCTAGCTCGTTCGTTGACTACCCGCTTTCCAAATTGATTCACTAGAATACCGTTTTCTTTCAACACGATCAGATTGCCACCAATCGTTGATTTCGCCACCCCTTGAGAAACTTCCAATCCATTGGGATAGATTTTTCCTTGATCCATCGCTCGCGTTTGTGCCTTTAAAGCAGGAATGGTTGCCATCAACAGACCATCGCCGGTGGCAGATTTTGGTCCATAATACAAAATTTGCTTGAATCTTTCCTTGAGTAAGGAGGCATTATTCCCATAGCCACCGGTTGTCATAATGACCGTTGGGGCATAGATCATATGAGTTTTCCCTGATTCTTCGACGGCTTTGACGCCTATGACATTATTTTGATCATCTACTAGTAGCTGTTGGGCTTTCGTTTGGAGCAAGACCTGAACCCCACTATTCTGTAGTGTTTTACGGACGGTCTGGGCAAATCCAGCGCCGCCCCCTTGATAAGCAAGTTCGCGATTTTTTTGATATTCTGGTAGGACGTGCAGCCCTTGCTCCATATCGTAGGCTACACCTAAGTATTCATGGACCCAATCTGTGGTTTCTCCTACGTTCTCAGCGAAAAGGGTCAAAAGGTTTCGATCGTTCAGCCCATTCCCGTTTTCCAGAAAATCAGCCACCATTGCTGTCGGTGTATCATCTTTTACACCAGCAATCTGTTGTAGTTTCGAACCAGTCACGATTTGGTTTCCACCACTAATAGAGATCGCTCCACCCACAAAACTTAATTTTTCCAGTAAGATGACCTTTCGTTCTAACTGATCCGCTCGCAATGCAGCAGCAAGCCCAGCGGCGCCTGAGCCAATGATCACTACATCAACTGCTTCTTCAACCACTTCTTCTGACCAAGCCACGACTGGCTTTGGCCGTGCTTTGAGGACCTCTACATCGGCGCCTGCAAGTTTTACCGCTTCTTCCACCCCTGCGATCACCCCTTGACTGGAAGCAGAAGCACCAGAAACAGCATCGACATTCAGCGTTTGTCCTTCAATGATCTGTGCCGGAATTCTCGTAAAGACTAAATCAGATAAACCTTCAGATTCATTGCCTTTATCAATCGTAATCTTTTCAATCGTTTCCTTTGAAAAAGTCACTTGCATTTCAATCGGACTATTGTGTCCTTGGGCTTGTACAAGATATGTCCCTGGTTGGTAAGCGACTTTCCGCTTTTGGAGTTCTTTCAAGCGTTCATGCTTTTGTTTCTCCTCTTCTGGATCAATGACCATATCTTCCATAAACTGCCACAATGGTGTTGGGATTTTCAACTCACTTTGCGCATGACTAAGAGCAAAATGACGAACAACTTTCTTCTCGGCGATCATCTGAACCCAATTAGGTTCGACTAAAAATCCTTTCCCGATGGCAAGCAAATCGTAGCCAATTTTCAGTGCTGCTTCTGCGTCTTCTCGTTGCAAGATAGAGCCCACTCCTATAATCGGAATAGTCGAAAGTTCAGGCGAACGCATTGTTAAAAACTTCACAATCAATGGCTCGCTGCTCTCGTTATCAATAATAGAACTGCGATGATAGGTTCCCATTGAAAAATGAAGGTACTCTGGCTTGCTTTTCGCTAGTTGATTCAACAAGTACATCGTTTCTTCAAAACAAATCCCAGGCTTTTCCATTTCTTCTGGCGAAAAACGATAACCGATAACAAAGTCTTCAACCGATTCTTCTTGACGGACCCGCTGTACTTCTTTTAATACGGCTAATGGAAAGTGCGCTCTTTTTTCCAGACTGCCTCCCCAATGGTCGTTTCTGTGATTTGAATGGGGCGAGAAAAATTGTTGGATCAAAAAGGTATTCGCACCATGTATCTCCACACCATCGTAACCAGCTTTGATGGCACGCTTAGTCGCATCTCCAAATCGTTGAATCATCGTTAGGATCTCATCATTACTCATTTCTTTCGGAACAGGTGCGTTTGGTCGTAACGCTGCGACGGGACTTGCACAAATCGGCTGGGCTCCGCCATTATACTCAGGCCATGCCATTCGTCCAGCATGATAAATTTGCAGGATCGCTTTCGAGCCTTTTTCTTTGATGGCTTTTGCTAATCTAGTGAGCCCAGCAATTTTCTTGTCTGTATCTACCCCGAGTGCTCCCGGAAACCCACGCCCATGTTCTTCGATAAAGCAGCTTTCTACGATCACTGCCGCAGCTGCACCGGCACGACAGCGATAGTATTCAATGATCTCTTCCGTTATTTCACCATCGTAAAAAGCAGATTGAGTTGTCATAGGTGCCATAACGAGTCGATTTTTAAGTTCAACGCCAGAAGATAGTTTGATTGGTTCAAATAATTCTTTTTTCATAAAAATCAGTTCCTTTCAAATAGCTTGCTTCGTCAGACCGCATGTATTAAGGCATCACGAAATACACCCATCTTTTTCTAAAAATCAGAAAAGGATGAGTGCACTTCTTATTCAATTGTTTTCTATTTCATTTCCCCGTTAGTTTTGGTTTTCCGGCCGAGAATTGATGGCATACTGTTTACGCCCACCAGGTTTTGGTACTTGATCCCCCATCATGATCCCAAAACCGCCTTCAACACGTAATTCGTGCCCGTTCGTATAATCGGAACGTTCGCTGGCTAAGTAAAGGACTGCATTAGCAATGTCTTGCACATCGCCGATTCGCTTATTGGCAGTTAAACGTTTCCGCCCCTCTTCAACTTCTGGGTCTGCATAAAAGCTTGCGGATAAAGGTGTCTTCACAAAGCATGGCAAGACACAATTGCTGCGAAGGCCGTACTGACCCCACTCTGCAGCCATTTGTTTCGACATCATATTAACTCCAGCCTTACTTGGGCTATACGCACCAGAATATGTTTCAGGGCTGATTGAGGCGATCGTTGAGACATGCACCATCCGCCCTGATTTTTGTGCGATCATCACTCGCCCGATTCTTTGAGAAACCAAGAAGTAGCCGTTTAAGTTGACGTCGATCACTTGTTTCCATTCTTCAAATGGTAGATCTTCAAGCAATGAAAATTTCAAAATAGCCGCTGTGTTTACCAAAACATCAATGCGGCCAAAATCTTCTTTGACCTTTTCTGCCAATGCATCTACCTGCGCTTCGATCGTCGAATTGCAAACATAGCTGTTTACTTTCACACCAAATTGATCTGCTAGCTGTACTGCATAGTTGGCAAGGTTTTCCTCATGTAAATCAACTAATGCAAGTTGTGCGCCTTGATCAGCAAAGTCCTGTGCAATTTTTTTCCCCATACCGCCTAAAGCGCCGGTAATGACTACAACCTCATTCTTAAGATTCAACCAAGATTGCTCCATCATTTATACCACCTCTAATATTGTTATATTCTTCACTAATAATATACCTTGATATGAGCAGAGAAACTAATTCTTTTTTTCCATTGATCAATAGCTTCTGTGAATGGTTTGTTCCTTTAACGCAGTCGTAACGAGCGCTTGAGCGAGCTCAGGATTTTTACAATAGATTATGCAGCTAGCAAGCAATGTAGGGGAATTTTCCAGCTGATAAAACGTCTGTACAAAAGATGCAGCAGCGATCTCACTCAAGGAATAGAGACGTGCTTGTTTTTTCAAAAAACCTATCTGATAGTGCAGTTGTCTTTGAATGGTCCAGAGATTTTTACGATATTCCAATACATGAAACACTTCATGCATGAAAACCAATTCCGTAAGTGTCGTCGCAGGAAGTAATCGGCTTAATTGCTGTGCTTCGATAAAATGCTGCGCTTGCGCCAAGAAATTGCGATCAATCATAATATGATCTGTTTTTTTATAGACAGCAAAGGTATAGCGCTCCTGTTGCGCTTGCGCTTCAGGCAGTTCATTGATCTTTAATGAATCAATGATTCCTTGCAATTCTTGAGGATGCTCTCGATACCAGCGGGCTTCTTGCTTACCTATGCTTTCAGCAGTTTCAATAAAGGACTCTGCCTGCGCAGGATCAACTTTGGCGTGAAGGGGGTCTTGTTTGAACAGCTGCAGGTGAGGATTGGTTGCTCGAGACCATAGGTGTAAAAATTGTTGGCAAAATTCTTCTACTTTCACGCATCTCATTCCTTCCTTGGCCTACTGCAAGCGGTTCGCAGCAATAATAATAATCTCTTCTGTACCAATCAACTGACTTAATTCAATATCGATCAACATCATCAATTGGGTATAATCTGTCGAACTAAAATCAAAGAGACGCGGTCCAGCACAAATATAAAAATCTGGCCGGATGACTAGATCACTTTGGTAGTTCGCCATACTTTCCCAAAGACGAGCGATTTGTTCACTATAACTTTGGATCGTCGTTTTCACGACATCTGCATGGTCTCTTTGCACGCGAATAAAGCCTCGATGATCAATGACACAAACACGATCGCCTTTTTTTGTCGCTGCGCCATAAATATAAAAATGTTCACTCGTAGCACAAGAAACCACGTTTTCTTTAGCAACTTGCAGCTCAGCATAGGCAATGTCTTGCGCTTCTTCACGGTTAATTTGGTTTTGACGCTCAGCGGCTTGAGCAGCTGTGGCACCGGAGGCTCGCGCAGTAATTTTTTGCGTCTGAGGATCGATTTCAATATAGACTTCAATACTATCAGGCGTTGCCCCACTCTCGATCGCCAAAGTAGCTGCTTCTTGCTTGATTGCTGCAATATCCGCTTTTGTTGGATTCGGGACAATTCGTTCCACCACGTCTTGAACGACGGATAACGCCACACCGATCGATGAAATCACTTCAGCATTTTCAGGTATTTTATAATTCAACGACAATTGTTTCGCTGCATGTTTGATCAGTGAAGAGACGCCTCCTCCTACACCTACTAAAGTCATTTGGTTAGGCTCTAATTGATACTTGCGGGCAAAAGATTGAATCACAGGTGCTATTTTTTGGACTGCTTGATCCAATATTTGCTGTGCGACATCCTCCACCGTCGTTTCTAAGTACTTCGCTAAAGGCTGCATGGCTTTTCTGGCCGAATGGGCATTGCCATAGGAAAAATCATCCTTTGTGACATATCCTAAGACATTCGCTGCACAAGAATTCGTGATCGTAATTCGTTTCCCGTTAGCAAGTTTGATTGCAACATAATCTGCTGGGTCACCTTCTTTTGGCGCATAAAGCTCCAGTTCTGGTGCAACGATCTCTTCTTCTGGCAGATACGTACTATATTCTAACCCAGCGATATGGGCACTTCTTGGGCCGACGTCTATCACGCCTTTTTTGTTCACTCGAACCATACTGCCGCCAGCCACACCTAGGACGCGAACATCTAATGAATTGACATACGTCTTATGGCCTGCAATCTCTGAGTAATCGATGACTGGCCGACCATTTTTGATCACGCCAAGATTCGTCGAAGTTCCCCCTACTTCAAAATAAATACCGTTCGACGTTCGCAGATACATCAATGCTCCCATCACGCTGGCTGCTGGACCAGAAAGCATCGTTAGCACCGGTCGTTTTTTCATTTCAACAATGTCCATCAACCCGCCATCGCCCCGCATGATCATCAGTGGTACATCCACACCTGCTTGGCGAACACTATTTTCTGTTGAATTTGCCGTTTCCAGCATCGTTGGCAAAATCGATGCATTGATTGCTGCGGTACGGGTTCTCCGGGATAACCCATATAGTTTGGTCATCTCCGACGCCAAGGTTACTTCGATGCCCTTTCGTTTGGCTACTTCAGCGATTCTTTCTTCTGTTTGTAAATCATCTACACCAAAAGCTGCTGAAGTCACGATGACCTGAGCTTGTGCCTGTTGTAGTTCTGCTAATGCCGCTTCGATTGTTGCTTCTGAAAGCTCTTTTTTAGGAATAAAGCGAGCAACGACTTCAATACTTCTTCCCGTACCTAAATCAATGTCTTTTAATGCCGTTTGCCACTTTGCCAGCCAACCTTCGACGCCGCCCTTTGCTGTACTGATAATGCCGACCTTCGCTACATCTCCTTCTAAGAGTGCATTGGTGGCTTGGGTTGTGCTGTGAGCGACAAAGACCACTTCATCTGGCTGGATCTGATTTTCGGCTAAACACTTAATAAAAGAGGCCACTACACCTTCTGCAACCCCTTGCTCACTTTTGTGGGTCGTTTTTACAGATGACTTTCCAATCACCTCTTGCGTGTCATTGTTGATTGCGACAGCTTTTGTATGGGTTCCACCCACATCAATGCCAATTCGGACACTTCTTCTCATTTTTTTCACCTACTTTTTTAAATCGGGCTATATAACAGGAACGTCGCAATTTCAAGAACCAGCGAAATGACGACTCCTGGTAAAAAAGCAACCTTCATGTAATCTTTCGTATTGATATTATTGAAGCCTAATCCCCAAGCATTCCAAGAAATGGTCAAATCAAAATGACCCATACCGATCATATTAGAAATGAACAACGGATATAAAAACGTCACAGGATAATTGGTTTGATTGCTGATTACTGCTAATAACGCTGCCCCACAACCAATCAAAGAAAGTGGCCCGCGAAACCAGGTCAAGGGAGCTAAAAAACCAAAAAGCAAACAAAGCGCTAAGGGATGCGTCGGAATGATTCCTCCTAGCAATGATTCAAAATAAGGTGCAGCGAAGGTTGCAGCTGCATTGAACATCGCAAGGGTCATCCAAAAGGCAACTAAGGTCGCAGTATCTTTGACCCCATCTGCAAAAATACGTGTCAAAATCTGAGAATCTTTTCTAAACCCATCCTTTAAAACACCACAAATCCACAAGGCATAAAGACTCGCACCAATAAAACAAAAGATCACTGGAAATTGAAAGATGATGACTCCTACGACCGGTATAAAAGGGGTAAGTAACGCCAAACTAGGAACGTCTTGAACTTTCGGTTCTTCTCCAACCGCCCAAGCATAGGTCAAACTTTCTACTCTCAAATACCCAATAGCAAAAATCGAAGAAACCAGAATCATCACAAAGAAAGCCAATAATCCAAACGAAAAATAATCATTGTAGGTGTAATCAACCCCACCATTCACATTGCCAAAAAAGGCTTGATACTGTGTGAAATTGATTGGATTTAAGAAAACACCTGCTGCAACGGAAGCCGAAAAACTAAAGAATGCCACGACTTTAGGAATACCAATCGAAAATAAAATTGGCAATACGATCACGGCGATCGCGATGACAGATCCGGCACCTGACATGGATGAAAAGATAAAGCCGGTAATCAAATTGACAATTACTAGAATAATCGCTGGGCTATCCCCACCTAGTTCCACACTCTTACGAATGATAGTTGCCGCAATGCCCGTTTCCAACAAGATCCTACCAAAGAATGCTCCTACAAAAATATTCATTTGTGAAGCCCCCCAGCGTTCTGGCGCCTGTTGATAGACCTGTGCCAGCATCTCGGTAAAAGGGAGGTTTTCAAATGCCGGATTGGGTGAAATGACATTCCCTATAAGCGGCAACAACACCCATAATGTTGCCATAACGATAAAACCAATCATCAGGTTATATCCTTTGATACAATAAAAAACCATGCCACCAAATGACACTACTAGTAATAAGCCAATCAAGCTATCCATTCTTCTTCTCCTCCATACAAATTACGCCGTTTGAACCTGCAGCCAGATACGCGAAAGCCGCCGTTTAACAAAAGCGAAAAAGGAGGAAGTGGTTGGCCACTATCCTCCAGGACGTTTAGTCCTTTAATTTATCAAATGCGCTGTAGCCAAATACTCTTTTGTGTTGCAGTAACAAATAAACCATCATGACGATCGCTAAAACCGCAGCTGCGAGTAATAAGCCCATCATAATAAAAATCGCTTGCGTTTCTCCTACTGACCGAGTCATGGAAGCAACGATGTAAGGTAAAAAGGTACTTGCTAAGCCCATCCAAGTATAGTAGATCCCGGTATTTCGACCTTTTGGTCCAGGGCAAAACATTTGTCGTACCCCTAGCCCAGTTTGCAACGCCCCTCCGGCAGCAAAGAAACCCAAGAAGGCGATACTGATATAAATCACTACGACATGTTGGATCACTAATACCATCCCTAACGCAAGAGCGATGAATACCGTATCAATAAATAAGACTTTTAAGGGATTCCAACGCAATTTCCCCATCATTACTGCCCAAAACAAAACAGCCACCATTGAGCCAAAAGTATAGATCGATGTTAGCCCCGCTGACTGCATCTCAGTCAAACCAGCATTCGTCAAACCAAACGCTTTGGTATACTGTTGGGCGCCGTACATGATGAACATACAGATAAAACCAAAGAACATTGTGAAGAAGTTAACGATTATATTCGGCTTAACAAGCATTTTGGCCTTCATCGCCGCAATTTCTTCTTGAACCGCATTCGTTTCTTTTCCATCAACGGTTGCCGCTTTTTCTTTCATCATGTCATCATAGGCGAATGGCGCGATAGCTGCTAAAATCGTGCAGACGATCGATAGGACTAATGGAATAATAATCCCCATCGACTGATTCCCAGACCGGATGAAATTTACCACAAGTAAGGGATAGATAACCCCTGACAAAGAAACAAAAAACTTGATCCCAATCATTGCTGAAGCCGCATATTTCGGTGCTGCTTCTTGAGAAGCGGGATACAATGCAGCATCCCAGAAACCAGAAGTCGCCACCCCTGCGATAAAGGCACAGACAGACGCGATCACCATATTCGTCGTCAGTAACAGACCTAAAAAGCATAGCGTATACAAAACAGCCCCCATGACCGCCATTTTTTTGCGTCCCACTTTATCCGAAATTTCTCCACCAATCCAGACGGTCAAGAATTTCCCTAATCCGGTCGCAGTGATGGCCAACGATACCGATGCTCCTGCAGAAGCATCGGTATAGCCCCATTTATCCGAAAAATAAGTCGCATTTTGGCTTAAAATAATAGCTTGGATCCCATGAGTGAAATAACACATATAGACAGTTGCCAGTGACAAAATATACTTTTTTGCTCTCATTTGTACGCTCCTTATAAAAGAACATCCAGCTTTCCTACGAAAATTTCCCTGTTGGTATTTCGTAGGAAAGGGATACTCGGTCCCTAGTTAGTTTGCTCTGACAGGCAGTTCCTTGCCAGTAAACAGTTTAAAGGCGGCTTTTCCTTGTCCCACCAGCATTCCTTTTCCACCCACGGTCTTACACCCTTTTGCGCTGGCATCTTTCAATAACTGGGTCATTGGTGGGTTATAGATCGCATCAGCCACCGTCAAATCTGCATGCAGTACCTCTGTGTCTGCAATTGGTGTCGCTGTATTTCCTTCACCCATTCCAACAGTCGTTGCATTCACTAAACAATCGGCTCCTTTTATTTTTTCAGCAAGTAACGCTTGATCCGTCAGATCATAAATATCAATTACTAGATCAGGGTAATATTCTTTAATGCGAGCAACGGTCTCTTTGCCTTTTTCATAAAATGCATCTTTGATGTTGAAAATTGCAATGGAGGCTGCGCCTTCGATCGCCAATTGGACTTGGATCGCGGTGGCAGCTCCACCAGCTCCGATCACAACAAATTTTTGATCTTTCATTTTTACATCGTGTGCTTGCAGATTATCAACAAAGCCGACACCATCGGTAATATGGCCGACGAGCTTGCCTTCATCATTGACGATAGTATTGATGGCACCAACCATTTTTGCAGCGGGGGTCAATTCATCCATGTATTCTGCCGCTGCCGTCTTGCAAGGCATCGTGACATTTCCACTCATTTTGAAGGTTCGAAATGCCTCGATCGCCTGGGCGACTTGGTCTTCTTTAATGTCAAAAGCTAAATAAACTGCATCGATATCAAGCTGGTCAAAGCCATAATTATACATGGCTGGCGAACCAGAATGCCCAACAGGTGTACCGATCAATCCTAAGAGCTTCGTTTTTCCCGAAATTTTTTCGCTCATCGTATTTCCTCTTTTCTATTTGATTTTTTTTACGCAAGCAATTCTGGCCATGCGTTTTGGATCACTTCAATACTCGTTTTGTAATTTTGCTCTGCTGCTTTTTGATAGCCTTGACTTAAAATCGGATCAGAAATCACTTCCGTGCCTACAACACGAGGCTTGATGCCGTGTGCTTTTAGTGCCCGTAAGAAGCCTTCGGTATCACCCCATCCTGTTCCTGGACATAAGCGATCGTGCATCGACTCATCCCGTAAGATCGTATCAGGATATCGTCTTTCTAAAACATCACAAATTTGGATCGAAACAACTTTCTCCGCTGGGACCCCTTCCAAGTCAGCTGCTGTCATGTTGGCTCTCGCCCAGTGCCATGTATCTAGGATCAGCATCCCATTTTCACAATCTGCCTCTTTGACAATATTCCATGCACTAGCTAGATCAGGAACACCGCTATAAGGCATGAATTCTAACCCAATGACTAATTCTTTTGCTCGTGTACATAGTTCTTTAAAGGCTTGGATATGAACCTCTGCTGGGTATTTTTCCATCAAGCCACAATTGATGTGCCCAACACCAAACAAACGTGCCATATGATAGATCGTTTGCTCTTTAAATTGTTGCAGCAGTGTTTCCGGTGTTTCCATCGTTTTATTTGGATCAGCCCACAAGGTGATATATTCGACCTCGGTTACTTTCATGTCATGTTCTGCAAGAATTTCAAGCATCCGCTCATCAGAATAGCCTTGCTTCACAGCAAGCATATAGGTCTCCGCACGTAAACCGATCCCGTCGTATCCTGCCTCTTTCGCGATCTTCACTCTGTCTTCAAAATTAATCTCTGTCCCTAATGTGTAAGAACTAATCGTCAATGGAATGTTTCTCATGTTATTTCCCCCTTTAAAAGTCTGTAAACAACTACTACTTGGTTTACAGCTGGAAATAAAAACACGAACTAAAAAGCGGCCGCAGTAATTGTGTTTTTATTCACAATGTTTATTACCGTTATTATAGCTTTTCCCTCTCCGTACTTCTAATTGTTTTTTCTTTATGGATCTATAGATAAAAGATATAAGTCTTGTGATATACTGATAAAAAAAGAAGGATTTTAGAGGAGGTTTCAATGAATCTTCAGCATTTAAAATATTTTGATATCCTTGCTAGAGAAGAACACTATACACGTTCGAGTAAATTGCTCAACATCACACAACCAAGTCTCAGTAATGCCATTTCACTTTTAGAAGATGAGCTAGGTGTACAACTCTTTGAAAAAAACGGACGAAATGTGATCCTAACCAAGCCTGGAAAAATTTTCCATGAACATGTTATACGAACGTTAGAAAACTTAGATTCGGGTATCGATACAGTAACAAAAATCAGCAAAGGCTTTGGGCATATCAGCTTTGCTTTTTTGCAAGTCCTCGGTACATCTTACGTACCAAAAATCACTAAACAATTTCTTGAAGCAAATCCTGAAAAAAAGATTCAATTTGAATTTCACTCAGATAGCGTCAGTACCGAAACAGTCCAAGGACTAAAAACCTTGCGCTATGATCTCGGTATTTGTTCCTACATCACCAATGAACCAACCATTGAATTCGTCCCGATTGCAAGTCAAGAACTTGTCGTGATCACCGCGTTGGATCATCCTCTCGCACAATTTGATGAAGTCTCTTTGGACGACTTAGCAGAATATCCCCAGATTATTTTCAGCAAAAAAAGTGCCTTACGTGAAATCATCGATGACCTTTATCAGCGTAACAACGTCAGCTATCAAGTAGCCTACGAAGTCAAGATCGATCAAGTGATCGCTGGACTAGTCAGTCAAGGATTGGGGATTGCTATCATTCCCAATATGACGATGCTTGACTCTTTGCCCCTTAAGCGAATCAAACTTAATGGCATCAGTTGGGAGCGATACTTTTATTTAGCCTACAATAAAGAGACTTACTTACCACCTGTAGTCAGCAATTTCAAAGAATTTATTTTGGCCCATGCAAATCCGAAACAGATCGTTTATTGAGTGACTGGGTGGGTGAAAAACAAAGCTTTAGAAAATAGGAATAAAACTATGTTCCCGCCTTTTTTTGGCGTTTTCACTTAATAAAAAACAGACATTCATTAATAGAATGTCTGTTTTTTATTGCTTATTCTCTTGTTCTTTTTTCTCATGACGAATAATGAAAAGAGCTATACTCACCGCACGTTTCGCAGATATAGTAATAATTGCGCTTCTTCTTATTGTAGAGTTTCAACTTCTTCCCATTTTTACAACTCTTGCATTCTTCTAATTCCGTCAAGGTTTTATAATAAAACAACTCACTGATCATCTCTGGATAAAAATGCGCAAGCAGCTCAATCAGTTTTTTTCTATCAACCAACAGTAGATTATCACCGGCTATTTCTAATGCTTGATCTGTAAAAAAATGTGTAGTGATGAAAAGCCCATTGGGAAACCCTTTGTCTGGAAAAATCCCTTTAAATGCGGCAACGAGTGGCTTACTGATCCGCTCCGTTGTCTTTTGCGGATTCCAGGCTTTACATTGGACCGCTATTGCCTTTTTATTATTAGAAAAAGCATACACATCAATACCACCATCTTTGTAACCATCGATGTTTTGGACGGTATATCCCATCTTTTGTAAAATACATTCAGCAATATAATTCAAATCCTCTGATTTACAGGTTTCTAATTGAGCCACAATCTTTTTCAATTTTTTCGGGTATGTACGTTCATTATGGTTGCTTAGTTCTGAGAAATTAATGACTTCCTTCTTTTTCTTAAATGAAAACATGTCTCTTCCTTTCTTGATTGTTTTGGATGTGATTCGTTAAAGCATAGCTAGTGAGTGGTCTTTAATTATGTAGAATAGAAACTGGTTCTTAAAGAGAGAACTATCTACTTTTCTCAATAAAAATCGTGTGAACTCGATAAAATAAGTCAAAAATAAGAAACTTATAACGGAATATTATTAATTTAATGATAATTTTATTCAAGATAAATGTCAATTGAAGTTTGAATATTCAATAATAATCGATGATTAAATCAAACCACTCTTGATCATTGCTCCATTTCGAAAACTACTAGATAGGATTCGTTACAGTGCTAATTTCAACATTCTTGCCTACAGATTTATTGATTCCTTTTACTTTGTTTGTAACAGATTCTGAATGTTTTTTTTCGTTTTAGCAGTTGAGTGTCTATTACCTATAAAAACAAAAAAAGGTTTCCCTCGTAAAAGGGAAACCTCAGAAATGTTATCGAAACAACATTTACATTTATTTGTCTTATTCTGCAGCGTTGTTGTCTTTGAGACCGTATTTTTTGTTGAAACGGTCCACACGTCCGTCTGCTTGTGTGAATTTTTGACGTCCAGTGTAGAATGGATGTGAATCAGAAGTTACTTCGACACGGATCAATGGATACGTGTTGCCGTCTTCCCACTCAACAGTTTCTTGAGAATTCTTTGTAGAACCTGATAAGAATTTGAAACCAGTAGTTGAGTCCATGAATACAACTGGATGATAATCTGGATGGATATCTTGTTTCATTTCTTCTTCTCTCCTTTGCCCTGGCTCATTTGCTTCACCAGAGTTGATTTGTCGATTTTACAACATGACTATCTTACCATGTTTGGATTTTAGATGCAATTATCTTTTTATATTTCTTTTTGGCCGCTTGTCTCCGAAATGGACATCATGAAAAGCCGCTAAAAACTCTTCATTCTTTTTCGTTTTGCGCAAGAATTGAATGAATTGTTCTGTGAACTCCAAGGAATCCCCCAACATGTTGTTGCGTAAGCGCCAAGTTTCTTCCAATTGTTCACTGCTCATCAGCAATTCTTCTTTACGGGTACCAGATTTCTTGATGTCGATCGCTGGGAAGACCCGGCGTTCTGCGAGGCTGCGAGAAAGCTGCAGCTCCATATTGCCGGTTCCTTTAAACTCTTCATAGATGACATCATCCATGCGGCTGCCGGTATCTACCAAAGCTGTGGCAAGGATCGTCAAACTACCGCCTTCTTCAATATTGCGGGCAGCGCCAAAGAATTTCTTCGGTTTGTACAAAGCAGCTGGATCGATCCCGCCGCTTAGTGTACGTCCGCTTGGAGGAACGACTAAGTTATAAGCTCTCGCCAAACGAGTGATACTATCCATCAAAATCACGACATCACGCTTGTCTTCCACCAAGCGCATCGCCCGTTCTAGTACCAATTCTGAAACACGGGTATGATTGCTAGGCTGTAGGTCAAAGGTTGAAGAAACCACGTCACCCTTGACACTACGTTCTAGATCAGTTACTTCTTCTGGACGCTCGTCGATCAAAAGTACGATCAATTCCACCTCAGGATAGTTGTCCGTAATCCCATTGGCAATTTCTTTCAATATACTGGTTTTCCCAGCTTTAGGCGGGGCAACGATCAGTCCCCGTTGACCAAAACCCACTGGCGCCAGCATATCGATCATCCGAGTCGAAAGACGTCCTGACGTTGTTTCTAATTTTAAATGACGGTTCGGATAAAGGGGCGTCAGCGCTGGAAAATGCGGACGCTCTTTGGCATCTTCTGGATCTTTGCCGTTAACAGACTCAACGTGCATCAATCCATAATAGCGTTCAGATTCCTTAGGCGGGCGCGCCTTACCGGCGACTTTATCGCCATTACGCAAACTAAACCGACGAATCTGTGAAGAAGAAATATAGATATCTTCTGCACTCGGTCCATAGTTGATTGGACGTAAAAAACCATAGCCTTCTTGGCCTACGATATCCAAGATTCCTTCCATATAAAAGAAGCCTTGTTTTTCCGCCTGCGCCCGTATCACAGCCAATGACAATTCTTTTTTATTCATTTGGCTGTAATAAGGAATTCGAAACTCTTTGGCAAAGGTGTAGATCTCTTTTAAGGTTTTGTTTTCCAACTCTGCCATCGTAAGATAATCGCTCATAATTACTCCTCTATCATTTGAATATCAGCTCCAAGAGCCGTTAGTTTTTCGATGATATGATCATAGCCGCGCAAAATGTACTCGACATTAAAGACGCTAGTCGTGCCAGTCGCCATCAATCCGGCAATAACTAGACAAGCCCCTGCCCGCAAATCAGAAGCGACAACTTCTGCTCCGTGCAATTGGCTCGGTCCGCTGACAAAAATCATGTTGCCTTCTGTCGTTGCTTGTGCGCCCATCCGTGCTAATTCAGGAATATGGTTGACCCGTTTGGCATAAATCGTGTCCATAATCTCCGATGTTCCCTTTGCTTTTAGCAATAATGGTGTGATCGGCTGTTGCAGGTCTGTGGCAAATCCCGGATAAGGATAAGTTTTCACAGTCGCTGGTTTCAACTCTTTTGAGGGATGCACATAGATTTCATCTTCGCTGATATCCATTCGCACACCGATTTCTTCCAATTTCGCAATGTAGCTTTCTAGATGCTCATAAATCACATTTTTGACTGTAATGCCTTCACCCGCTGCTGCGGCTAAAGAAAGATAGGTTCCTGCTTCGATTCGGTCTGGAATAATAGAATGACGACAACCGTGCAGTTCTTCCACACCTTCGATACGAATTTCATTGGTACCTGCACCTCTGATTTTCGCTCCCATATTATTTAAAAGGGTCGCGACATCAATGATCTCAGGTTCCCGTGCAGCATTTTCAATGATCGTTTTACCTTTGGCTCTTACTGCTGCCAGCATTACATTGATTGTTGCTCCGATGGAGACCATATCTAAGAAAATCCGTTCGCCAGTCAAGCCTTCTTCTTGGGTACGCAAATACATGGCGCCATGCTCGTTGGTGACTTTTGCGCCAAGTGCTTCGAAGCCTTTGATATGCAAATCGATTGGTCGCGGGCCTAAGAAACAGCCGCCAGGCAACCCAACGACGCCTTCACCAAACTTCGCCAATAATGCCCCCATGAAATAATACGAAGCCCGTAGACTATTGATTTTTCCGTTAGGCATCGGGATCGAAACGATATTGGTTGGATCGATCTCTAGCGTATTGTTTTCAAAATGGGTCTTCACGCCCATGATTTCGATAATCTCAATTAATGAGTGCACATCTTGGATGTCGGGCACTCCTTCTAAAATGACCGGTGAATCAGCTAAGATCGCTGCCGGGATCAATGCGACTGCACTGTTTTTTGCGCCGCTAATGGTGACTTCACCTTTTAAGGGACGATTGCCGTTGATGACAATTTTTTTCATGGAATTCCACCTATACTCTTTTTTAATTTATGTGTATCATTCCAATTTTAGCACAGATCACTCAAAGAAAAAAGATGCAGGATATTTTATAAGTCAAAATAAGAAAACAAGTTTTTTAGTCTTTTAAATGAGTTTATCACACGCTTGTTTTAAGAATATTGATAAATCGGCAGAACTTCGATACACTTATTAAAAAACAGCAGATTTTTTTAGAAAATGAACGCATTAAGGAGAAGAATAAATGATTGAAGTAAAAAATTTGGTGAAGGATTATGGCAAAGTTTTAGGCGCTGACCATATCTCACTGTCGGCACCCCCCGGTCAATTAACTGTTTTGCTAGGGGCAAACGGGGCTGGAAAATCAACAACGATCAAAAGCATCATCGGATTATTAAAGTTTAAAGGAGAAGTCACCATTTGTGGTCATGATAACCTCAGCGTTGAAGCGAAACGGCTTTTTGCTTATATTCCTGAAACGCCTGTGCTTTTCGAACTATTAACGATACAAGAGCATATTGATTATATCGGCAATGCCTATAATTTACCAAATTACCAAGAGACGGCTGCTTATTACCTCAAATCGTTTCACCTTGACCACAAAAGAAAAACGATCGCCAAAGAGCTTTCTAAAGGTATGCGGCAGAAAGTCTCAATGATTCTTGCGCTAATGACGGAACCGAAGGCACTGCTGGTCGATGAGCCGATGATGGGTCTTGATCCAACAAGTATTCAAGAAACATTGAATATCCTGGCTTCCCTGAAAGAAAAAGGAACTAGCATTTTATTGAGCACGCATATCATTGATATGATCGATGATATTTGGGATAGTGCCTATATTTTAAAAGATGGAAAAGTGGTAGCTGAAACAAAAAAATCAACCCAAGAGGAACCCTTGAAAGAGCTGTTCTTTCGCGTCACTCAATCGCATATAGTTGAACAGGGAGGGGTTCTTGAAACAGATGAAATCATTAATTAACTTAACCTTTTTAAAAGCTAAAGGATTGGTACGGTACTATTTCAGCAGACCGCTTTCTGCTATCATCCTAATCATTGCATTGTTTTTTTTGCTCTTTCCGGTTGCCGGCATCTTTTTTTCTGGTCAAGAGAACTTCATGTCCATCCAGCAAATCGCCATCACCAATCTGAGCGTCTCAGCAATTGCGTCAGGCTTTCTGATAATCAGTTTATTTTCAAAGAAGCAAGTACTCTTTTATCAAGTAGATGCACATTTCCTCTTTATCGGACCCTATTCGACTAAACAGATCCTTGGTTATGCGATTCTCTTTAGCCTCTCCCAAAGTGTGACAGTTGCATTAGGAATAATTTTCTTCCTTTGCGTGATTTTAGGACAACTGTTTTCACTTTCTTTTGTCTATCTTCTCTACTTGTTTTGGAGTACGCTCTTGTTCTTCTTTTTTTGGGAATTGGTTACAGGAATTTGGTACATCAATGAATTGATTCGCGAAAGAAAAACGTATTATCGCCTATTGTTAGCATCAGCTGCGTTACTTGGTATCTTAGGCTTTGTTGGCTTCAACTACTTTACAACGAATCATTTATTAGAAGCGCTTCTTTCTCTGACGAACCAGCCCTTCTTTTATTTTGTTCCAATCATTGGTTGGGGGAAATGGCTGATAGATGGCTACTCCAGTCAAAGTCTCTCCCACCTTCTTCTTAGCAATGGTTTTTATCTTTTGAGCTGTCTGTTGTTAAGCGTGCGTTTATGTACACTCAAAGGCTATTTCTTTGAACAAGCGATTCAGGATTCTGAAGAAGCGAGCGAAATGCTGCAAGAGGCGCTGGAAGGAAAAACACACGACTCAACGAAGGTCAGTGATGCTTCTGTTTCTTATCGTAAATTAGCAGGCGCTTCATTATCGAAACATATTCTATTGATGAAGAAGAAAAAAAGAATCCTTTCAACCAACGAACGGATGACTTTAGGTTCCTTACTCCTCCTTACATTTGTTTTCAAAGATATTTATGCGATGGCAGGAATTATTTGGCTTACATTGCTTAGTTTAGTCAAGGATACCGGCGTAGAAGAAGAAATGAAAAATATCTATATTTATATGATTCCAGATTCTTCTGCCAAAAAGTTATTCTATACCATGCTGATCCCTTTTCTAAAGGCTGGAATGATCATTGTTCTACCGCTTGTTTCGCTATTAATCTTTTTCGATCCTTCATTCTTCTTATGGCTAAATGTTACGCTTGTCTTGTTCTCTTTTTTGCTAGTCTTTTTTGTAGGCAATCTGCTTTCACTTCGTTGGTTGAAAGACCGTAACAATCTTTTAACACAAAGCCTGATCCGCTATCTAGTAATGCTTGCGGCGTGCGTGCCCCTTGTACTGATTATAGGAGGGATGTATTTCCTTCATCCAGAATTACTGAGAAATATCGGTTTGCTTGCCAGTATTGTTACCATCTGTAATTTGCTAATAGCAAGTATTGGTGGCTATTTCTGTTTGGATCTACTTAATGGCAATGGGCTTTATTCGGAATAACATACGTGATAATATAATTTACTCGACATCTTATCTACAACAAAAAAACCGCTGGAAAATATGCTTTCCAGCGGTTTTCGTTCATTATAAGATTAAGCTTTACCAGCTGAACCGAACCAGTCGATGTGTTCTTCTGCATCTTTAACGATTGCCGCAACACCTGGTGCTAATAATTTACGAGGGTCGAATCCTTTGCCTTCTTTATCTTTGCCAGCTTCGATGTATTCACGAGTTGCTTTAGCAAATGATAATTGGAATTCAGTATTTACGTTTACTTTAGAAACACCCATTGAGATTGCTTTTTCGATTTGGTCTTGAGGAATACCAGAACCACCGTGTAATACTAATGGTACATCAGAACCTACTGCATCAGCGATTGCTTGTAAGTGGTCAAAAGCAAGGCCTTTCCAGTTTTCAGGGTATTGACCGTGAATGTTACCAATTCCGCAAGCTAGGTAATCAATACCAGTTGCAACCATTTGTTTACATTCTTCGATGTCAGCTAATTCGCCAGAACCGATGATTCCATCTTCTTCTCCGCCGATTGAACCAACTTCACACTCAACAGAAACGCCTTTTGCGTGTGCTTTTTCGACAACTTCTTTAGCCAATTTCAAGTTTTCTTCAAATGGTAAGTGAGAGCCATCAAACATAACAGAAGTGTAACCAACTTCGATACATTCCATTGCTGCATCGTAATCACCATGGTCTAAGTGGATTGCAACTGGAACAGTGATGTTCATTGAATCAACCAAGTTTGTAACGATGTCTTTAGCAACTTTGTATCCGCCCATATATTTGGCAGCACCCATTGAAGTTTGGATTAGAACTGGCGCTTTTTTCGCTTCAGCAGCTTTTAAAATCGCTTGTGTCCATTCTAAGTTGTTTGTGTTGAATCCGCCGACTGCATATCCGCCTTGACGAGCAGCTTTTAAGAATTCAGCTCCTGATACTACTGGCATAAAAAATTCCTCCTAAGTTTTGAAAAACTTTATTTGTTAAGCAATGCTTAACCGACAATGCTATTTTAGCAAAGATTTGCGGTATTTGCTACTAAAAAGAGGAATTTCTCTTTTCAAAAAAAGATTGCACAAATATAAAAATCCAGCATTTTCATCATCTTTTCTGAAAGTCTACGATTCTGTAAGGTTTTTCTCTTCTGTCTGCGGTCGTTAGATAACAAATCGGCATGTGAAAATTCGAGAAAAATTTCACATATTTTTTCGTCATTTTATCATAATCTTCCAGTAAATCCTTCCTTCTTCTCCTCTGAGCATAAGAATAGCCTTGTGAAAGCGGCTATATTATCATGTAAAAAAGGAGGGATAAAATGAAAAAAGCGCTTATTGGATTTTTGGCAGTCATCGGGGTTCTTTTCTTGGCAAGTTGCAGCTCGGGGGCCAAAGAAGAAACCAAAACATTCACAATGGATCAAAATGGGGTTTCGATGGAACTGGTCTTCACTTATGAAGGCGATAAAGTAAAAACCCAGACTGCGAACAATGTCATGCCGTATTCAGCGATTGGGGTAACGACCAAAGAAGAAGCACAGACGGTACTTGATCCGATCGCAGAGCAGTATCAGCAAGTCAAAGGGTTGGACTATTCCCTCGACTATACAGATAGTGAAGCGACTGAATCATTGACCATCAATTATGATGAGTTGGATTATGATTCAGCGAAACAATTGCCTGGAGTTAGTTTTGAAGGAAACACCGAAAATGGGATCAGCATGGAACGTACAGAGGAAATGCTCTTAGACCAAGGGTATAAGCTAAAAGAATAATCCTCTCTAAGCACCAGCAAATCAACATGCATTACCGCTGGCGGATTTCATTCGAACTGTTAGCGAAAAAAATAATGCATCAGTCAGAAACTTCCGGTCGCTTTGACGGAAGTTTTTTTGTGTGCAAAAAGGGATAGCTTCTACCAACGCTCAAGCAAGTTTCAACCTTTTACGGATTACTGGGATCGCACAACTCAAAAAAACTCCCCATCTTGAGATGAGGAGTTTCGCACATTCATTGCTTGATTTTGCCGCTAGCGATTATTATGCTTGGCGGTTGTCTAATGAAGCTCCAACAAAGGCTTTGATCAAGCGTTGTGGGCGAGTTGGACGAGAAATCAATTCTGGGTGGAATTGGCAACCCACGAAGAATTTGTTTTCTGGGATCTCAACGATCTCAACCAAACGATTGTCTGGTGACACACCTGAGAAAACCATCCCGTTTGCTTCAAAGATTTCACGGTATTTGTTGTTGAATTCATAACGATGACGGTGACGTTCTTGAACAACTTCCTCCCCATCATAAGCTGCAGCTGTTTTGGTGCCTTTTTTCACTTTACATGGATACAAGCCTAAACGCAATGTTCCACCTAAGTTTTCGATGTTTTCTTGGTCAGCCATCAAGTCAATGATGTTGTTGGCTGTTTCAGGATCTGTTTCTGCGGAATTGGCATTTTCCAAGCCAACGACATTGCGGGCATATTCCACACAAGCCATTTGCATCCCTAGACAAATCCCTAAGAATGGCACATCGTTTTCCCGAGCATATCGGATCGCTTCGATTTTTCCTTCAATCCCGCGATCACCGAATCCACCAGGAACAAGAATACCGTCTACTTCACCTAAGTAAGAATCCACGTTTTCTCGTGTGATTTCTTGGGCTTTGATCCAATCGATCTCGATGTCTGCATCAAAGGCAAAACCAGAATGTTTCAAGGCTTCGACAACTGATAGATAAGCATCTGGCAATTCCACATATTTTCCAACTAACGCGATGCGTACTTTTTTCTTCAAATTCAGCACCTTTTCTTCCAATGCTTGCCATTCAGTCATGTCAGCAACTGGTGCAGTCAGTTTCAAATGATCACACACGATTTGATCCATGCCTTGCGCTTGCAGTGCCAATGGGATCGAATACAGGGTCTCAACGTCACGAGATTCGATCACGGCTTCTGGTGCCACGTCACAGAATTGTGCCAATTTGTTTTTTGTTGATTGTCCTACAGGTTGTTCTGTCCGAACGACCAAGATATTTGGTTGAATCCCTAAGCCGCGCAGTTCCTTCACACTATGTTGTGTCGGCTTTGTTTTCATTTCGCCTGCTGCTTTCAAATAAGGAATCAGCGTCGTATGGATGTACATCACGTTGTCCGCACCTACGTCTGCCTTCATTTGACGCAAAGCTTCTAGAAACGGCAATGATTCAATATCCCCTACTGTTCCGCCGACTTCTGTGATGATCACATCTGAATCAGTCATTTTGGCTGCCCGCATGATTTTTTCTTTGATCTCGTTGGTGATGTGCGGGATCACTTGAACAGTCGCGCCTAAGTATTCTCCTTTACGCTCTTTCCGCAAAACTTCTGAATAGATTTTTCCAGTTGTTACATTTGAGTATTTGTTCAAATTGATATCGATAAAGCGTTCATAGTGACCTAAGTCTAAGTCGGTCTCTGCTCCATCATCGGTTACGAATACTTCACCATGTTGATATGGGCTCATCGTTCCTGGATCGACGTTGATGTACGGATCGAATTTTTGAATGGTTACTTTCAAGCCGCGATTTTTCAACAAACGTCCTAATGATGCTGCTACGATCCCTTTACCAATAGAAGAAACCACACCGCCGGTTACAAAAATATATTTTGTCATAAACTGAAAAACTCCTTTAATCTATTTTACAGGAAAAGCATTTAGAAAATAATAAAAGCTCCCTATCCATAAATGAATAGGGAGCGAAAATTCTAAATCACTTTCTGACTCTTGTAAAGAGTGCCCAAACAGAATGATACATTCTCACCTCACAAATGTCAAGAAAACTTTATCTGATTTTTTCAGAAAAAACGGAGGTTTCCAAACGAAGCGCTTTACGCTTCGATGCAGCTGGTTCCTCCTTTTTCACGCTGGCATTCTAAGGTTACTCTTTCTTAAACAACCTTCATGTTTTCTGCACAACTTTTTGCAATTTTTTCATTGCTTCTTACGAAATCGTTGAACTCTCTTTGGCATAATACAAAGTGTAGATGAAGTCTGGCGCTTTACTCGTTTTGGTAAAAATGATCGGAACGTATTTCTGGTTATTTTTGGCAAAGACGAGGTGCAGGTTCGATTCCTGCCTTCTACGCTAAGATAATTTTTCTTTTGCAGGATAGAGCTAACTATTCTGCTATTTTTGTCTGCCAAGTAATGTGCTCTGAATGATTATTCCCCAATAAGGAGTGCCCTCAATAAATATCAAAATTTGATTGCGCTTTTTGGTTATCTTTGAGATTATAGATATATATTTAAATTATTTTTTTATGACACCTTCCGGTAATCATTTTCCGATAGGGAAAAATCAAATTCTATTGTCTCCCAAAAGAGATTCTATAGAAGCCACAATTTTGGAGGAAGAAGACAATGACTGCTAAAAACCAAAAAGCACCTGATACTGTCAAGACACTAATCCGGCCTCGAAATCCTTTACAGATTTTTTTCGCATTCTTGCTCGTGATAGGGCTACCTACCATGCTTTATTGTTATTACTATAATTACAGTCCTTTCCCTAGTAAAAAAGTAGCTGGCGTTCCCAATAATCACCTTGTTCAGCTAAAGAACCCTATGGACCTTTCTAGTTTATTGTTGGATTTTGGCTCACAACTGAAATTTAACACAGTGTCTGAGTCCATGACGGTTTACTTTGATTATTATCAAAAAGGGGAGATAAAAGAACACAAAATAGTCGCTTCCCTGACAACAGAGCCAAGAAGTGATTATAATGGCTATTTGAACATAGGAATTACTAAGAGCGATTCTCTCCTCTTCGTTGATTTATTTTCAAATGGTTCCTCATCAAATACAATGACCGACTTATCTAAATTCCACTATACGTCCCTTGGAGAAGATAGTTTATCTCCCACTGGAGCTAGTACTAGTATTCCCAATAACGAGCTTAACATTGAGAAAAAACAAGAAATTCCGTTGCTTTATATTGCCAAGGGCGGTGACGTCAAACTATATGCTGAAATGGAAAACAATCTATCTGAAGAAAATTTAAAAAGCGTTGAAAACGTCTATTACGTTTACTTAATAGTAGAATAACGAAAAAAGACCAGTTCAGGATGCTGAGCTGGTCTTTTTTCTGTCACACTGTCGATTAATTCCGACGGTTGTTATTACCAAATAAAATAATCAAACGTAAGAGTTGCAATAAGGTTGCTACGGCAGCTGCGACATAGGTCAACGCTGCGGCAAAGAGCACTCTTCTCGCTTGTGGTACTTCCTCTTCTGTTAACAAGCCACCATCTGCCAAAATACGGATCGCCCGTTTTGAGGCATCGAACTCGACTGGCAAGGTCACTAATTGGAAAATAAACGCCAATGAGAAAGCCAACAAACCTAAGTTGATCAGAAACGAGCCTCGTAACAGTACCCCGATCAAAATCAACGGGATCGAGATGCTGGTTCCGATATTGGCGATCGGTACGATCGCATGACGCAAACGCAAAGGAAAATAGCCTTTGGCATCTTGGACTGCGTGACCACACTCATGGGCCGCAACACCGATTGCTGCTACCGAAGTTGATTGTGCGGTGGATTGTGATAAACTCAGCATTTTGTTGCCAGAATTGTAATTATCCGTCAAATCACCAGCGATCGCTTGCACACCAACATTATTGATTCCTTGGCTCTGCAAGATGTACTGCGCCGCTTTTGTGCCGGTAATATTATTTTTACTTCTGACTTTGTCATATTTGTTAAAGGTACTTTTGACATACGCTGACGCTGCTAGCGAAATCACCATACCGATAATTACGAGAATGAAAGTCGGGTCATAAAAAAAGCCGAACCCGTATCCGCCCATACCATACACGATAAAATTCCCCCTTTTAATCTTTGACCTTATTTTACCATTAAAGTGGTGAAAAAATTATGAAGATGACTGGAAGATTTTGTTTTTAACCTTTTTTTACAAATTCTGATTTTAGTTTCATTGGGCCGAAGCCATCGATCTTGCAATCAATGTTATGGTCGCCTTCGACTAATTTGATGTTTTTCACTTTCGTTCCTTGTTTGATGGCGCCAGATGCGCCTTTGACTTTCAAGTCTTTGATGACCGTTACTGTATCACCATCTACTAAAATATTGCCATTGGTATCTTTGTATACCGGTGCTTCTTCCGCCGCTTGTTGCTCTTGCCATTCGTTTCCGCATTCAGGACAAACAAACAGCCCGCGATCTTCATAAACGTATTCAGATTGGCAATTTGGACAATTAGGAATTTGAGTCATAGTGTTGCTCCTTTAAAATATAATTTTCGCTGTAAAAAAACAACTCACCATCAGCATACCGAAAAACCACTAGTGGCGCAACCAAAAATCAGTGACCGATAAGCAAAAAAATCGCTTCTGTAGAGTAATAACAGAAGCGATAATTCAAGTGTATCCGAAAAGGAACTACACAGAATTCATTTTTATTTCGAGAAATAATTTGCACAAGCATCGCCGATCCACTGGATGAGTTGTACCAAAAGGATCAACAAGAGAATCACCACAATCAAAATCGCCGTTTCATAGCGATAATAACCATACTGAATCGCTAAATCGCCAATGCCGCCTGCGCCAATCGTTCCCACCATCGCCGAGTAGCCTAAAAGACTGATCAAAGTTAACACAAATCCGCGAATCAAAGCTGGCAGACTTTCTGGTAAAATCACTTCGCGAATAACTTGCCCCGTCGATGCTCCGGAAGCGACACTAGCTTCAAGGACGCCATAGTCGATTTCGGCAAATGCGGATTCAGCGATTCGGGCGTAAAAAGGAATCGCGGCAATCGATAAAGCAATCGCTCCGCCCGCCGGGGTATAAGGATCACCGATCAGCACCGCTGATAACGGAATCAACGTAATCAATAAGATCAAAAATGGTAGCGAACGGATTGCATTGACGACAAAATCGGCCAGATGATGCAAGAAAACATTTTTATGAAAAAGGTTACTGCCGACTAAAAACAGGACTAATCCAATCAATAAGCCGAAAACTACTCCTATAATTGCTGAAGTTCCCACCATGAAGAATGTTTCCCATAGTGCTTGGGGCAGGTTTGTTTTTAAAATCTCAAGCGTATCAGCCATTTTCTTCACCTATCTTTCTTAGAGAAAAGACGTTCGCAGCTAGGTGTTCTTGGGCTTTTGCTGCTTCTTCGGCGGGTCCGGTCAAATAGATATACAAAATACCGATCACATCTTTTTTGATATACTCAATTTTTCCGTGGATAATATTGATCGACACATCATAGGCTTTGGCTACAGTCGAAATCAGCGGTTCTAACGTATACTCACCTTGATAGCGCAATTCCAGCAAGTCGCCTTCCGTGAAGGATGCTAGAATCTCCTCGGGAAGCGTCAGATCCAAGTAGCGACCTACCAGTTTTTTCGTAATAGGCTGTTTAGGCTGACTGAACAAGCCGTAGGTCGTTTGTTCTTCAACGATGCGACCCTTTTCCATCACTGCTACCCGATCAAAAAACTTGCGAGCAACATCCAATTCATGGGTGATAAAGACGATGGTGATGCCTGTCTGTTCCTTGATTCGGATCAATAATTTCAAAATTTCTTCAGTCGTTTCAACATCTAACGCACTGGTAGCTTCGTCACACAACAAAATCTCAGGTTCGTTGGCAATCGCTCGTGCAATGCCGATCCGTTGCTTTTCTCCCCCAGACAAATTATTCGGATACTCGTGAATTTTGTGAGGCAGATCCACCATTTCCAACAGTTCCTTGATCCTCGCTTCTTGCTGATCTTTCGGATAATGCCCAGCGCGCAAAGCAAAGGCTAAATTTTCCTTGATGGTTCGATTATGGATCAGATTGAAATGCTGAAAGATCATCCCGATTTTTTGTCGTACTTCACGCAAGTGTTTGCCTTTGGCTTGCGTGATGTCTTGACCATCAATCAGAATTTGACCGCTAGAGGGCACCTGCAGTAGATTCAACGTACGAACCAAGGTACTTTTCCCAGCCCCGCTCAATCCGACGATCCCGTATACTTCTCCAGCTTGAACGGAAAAATCAACGGAATCCACTGCTTTTTTGATTTGTTTTTTATGAGTGAATGTCACTGATACTTGTTTTACTTCTATTTTTGCCATAAGATATGCCCTTCTTACTCAGTCCAAAATTTCGGTTGATCAAAGTTGCTGAACGGTGATTCGGCAATCGCTTCTTTAAATGCATCACTTTCTAATACTTCCGTAACTGCCTTAGCAAAATCACTGTCTTCTTCTTCGGAGGACACCACAAAGACATTTTTATATTCTTCTTTCAACGACTCCAACGCCAAAGCATCTGCAGGATCAAGAGAAGCCGCCCAAGCGAAGTTTCCTGGTACTAAAGCTAAATCAACTGTATCTAACGAACGAGCCAATTGGGCTGCGTCTAATTCTTTAAATGTCAGATTCTTCGGATTTTCTTCGATATCATTCACCGTTGCCTTCGTTTCGTCGATATTGTCTGCGATGGTGATCAACTCATTGGCAGCTAACAGTTGCAAGGTCCGAGCTAAATTTGAGGCATCATTGGCAATCGAAACAGTCGCCCCGTCTGCTAACTCATCCAAGCTGGACAGTTGATTCGAATAGATGCCCATTCCCAGTGTGGGCACTTTTTGTAATGCCGTAAGGGATAACTGGTTATCTGCCGAAAATTTTTCTAGATAGGCCGTATGTTGAAACAAATTGGCATCGATTTGGCCATTCGCCAAGGCATTGTTCGGCTGAATATAATCATTAAACACTTTGGTCGTAAGTTGATACCCTTTTTCTTCCAGTAATGGAGAGATCACCTCTGTCACCATATCCCCATATGGTCCTGGTGCCACTCCAACGACTTTTTCTTCCACTGCATCTACACTGTTTTCACCAGACTGTGTATCCTCTGTGCTGCTAGTATTGCCACAAGCTGCCAATGTAATTAAGACAGCAGCAGCAACTAACCCAACGATTCCCTTTTTCAACTGTTTCATTTTTTAGTTCCCCCTTTTTATAATAAAAAAACGTCCTTTCTCCATCATAGAGAAAGGACGAAACAACCATGTTCGTGGTACCACCTTTAATTCATTGGCACAAGCTGCCAACCTTATCAGTTTATCAACTGCTTTGCTGTAACGGGCAATCCCGCTGCACGCTTGCTTTTGCTCACGTCCAAACGCTCCAAGGCCATCTTCAGTCAAACGGCTGTGCTCTTTCTCACCAATCCGAGCTCTCTGATCCAATCGAAACTGACTTACTCTTCTTATCATCGCGTGTTTTTTAATTTGTGTTTAACTATACGATAGCCTCAAATGAATGTCAATTCTTTTTTTCACGAAAAAACCATCTTTTTACAATGATTTTCACAGCGTTTACACAGTCAAATTCTCATCTAAAATCAAGCCTTCAGATACCATAACCGCATCACCGATCAATTCTAATGCGCCCTGATCAACATCAACTTCTACCGTTAACTCGCCACCTAACACGTGCAGCAAGACATTCGCTGCCGCTTGCTGGTGACGTTTGGTCACGACATACGCAGTGGCACCAGAACCTGTGCCGCACGCATAGGTAAAACCTTCCACCCCTCGTTCATACGTGCGAACGATCAGATCACCCTTGTCATCTTCTTCATAGAAATTGACATTCGCCCCTTTGGGGAAAACCTCCCAATAGCGTATCTCTTTGGCAAGTTCAGCCAGCTGTTCCAACTCAGTTTCTGCCAGACCAGGATAGTGAACCACCGCATGAGGGATTCCTGGATCACCCAATTCCACATAGTCCACGAAAGAAACCATTGGATTCGGGTACGCTTGATCAAATGTAGTCACGGTCGGTGGATTCAAGGTTACTTTGTAGTGTTTTGCCGACAAGCGCCATGCGGGGACATCGCCAGCAACTGTTTCGATGGTCATCTGCTCGCCAGCAATTCCCTTCTCAAAGGCATAACGGGCAATACAGCGAGCGCCGTTGCCGCACATTTCTGCTTCGGTCCCATCAGCATTGTAAAACCGCATCCGAAAATCAGCGGTTCCTGTGGGAAAATCCACTGCCATGACTGCATCCGCGCCGACAGAAAATTTCCGATGGCAAACTTGAGCAGCAAATTGCGACAGTTGTTCATGGGAGAATTTCAATGTGCGGTTATCGATTACGATAAAATCATTCCCCGCACCTTGCATTTTTGTATAAGGAATCGTCATGTTGTCACCTGCTTTTCAAAATTTTACTTGCTGGAAGCTTCTTCTTTTAGAAACGAAGGAACCACTTCATTTTGCAGCATTTGCTCGTAGGACTGGCGTTTAACGGCTAATTCCGCTTGGCCATTTTCCACAAAGACGACTGCGGGTATCTGTAAATTATTGTAGCTGCTGGCCATCGAATAGCCGTAAGCTCCTGTTGCGAACGTAGCAAACAGATCCCCAGTTTCAACGGGCGGTAATGCAAGATCTTTTACTAAGATGTCTGTGCTCTCACAAGCTTTACCAGAAATGGTGATCTTCTGTGTCGCTGCTTCGGAAGCGCGGTTGGCTAAGATCCCAGTATAAGTTGCTTGATAAAGACCAGGACGAATATTGTCTGTCATGCCACCGTCAATGCTGGCGTATGTTCTGATTCCCGGCAATGTCTTGATACTGCCGATGGTGTGCAAACTAATGCCTGCTTCTGCGACGATACTGCGACCGGGTTCAATAACGATGGTCGGACGTTCGCTCTGGTGCTGCGCATAAAAGGCGTCGATTTTTTCCATCACAGGATCTAAAAAGTAGCTGTAGGGTTGGCGAATATCTGCATCTGTGTATCGAACGCCAAAGCCGCCGCCAACATTTAGTTCTTTGATCCAATAATCAAAACGTTCATGAATGGTTTGGACAAGGGCCAAAGCCGCATCAACTGCCGCTAGATGTGAGCGATTGTCCGACAATTGACTGCCGACATGAAAATGCAGGCCATAGAAATCCAATTCAGGTGCTTGAATCACTTCTTCCACTAACGGAAATAAGATTTCTTCATCTAAAGGAATCCCGAATTTTGAATCTTTTTGTCCGGTCGAGATAAATTGATGGGTGCTGACCGAAACCTCGGGTGTGATGCGCAACAAGATTTTAGCAACGACTTGCTTTTCTTGACATAACGCGCGGATCAAGCCGACTTCTTGAATGCCATCAACGATGATCCGTCCCACGCCATAATCAAGGGCGGCTGCTAATTCTTCAATGGATTTGTTATTGCCGTTAAACTCGATGTGTTCTGCTGGAAAATCAGCTTGGATCGCTGTATACAGCTCCCCACCGCTAACCACGTCTAATGAAAGTCCTTCTGACTTGATCACTTGCAGCATCGCTGTAGTACAGAAAGCTTTGGCGGCATATGCTGCTCGTGTCTTGCTGTAGCGCGTCAAAAACTGCGCCTGAATCTTTTGGCATTCTTCGCGAATCTCCGAAACGGAATACACGTAAAGGGGGGTTCCAAAGGTTTTTGCCAGCTCAACGGTATCGCAACCGTCAATGTATAAGTGATTGTTCTTGATTTCTTTTGCCATCGCTTTACTCCTTGTCTGTCGGCTCGTTCAACGCCTCGATCAAACGAACGTAGCATTCGATGCCTTGCAATAGATTTTTTTCGTCAAAATTCATTTTGCTGCTGTGTAAAGGGTGGACATAGCCTTTTTCTTCATTTCGGGTACCCACAAAGAAAAAGACGCCTGGGATCTCCTTTTGGTACATCGAAAAATCCTCTGCCAACATATATGGCGGTGTTTCTCGGTAGCTCTCCCCGACCACTTTTTCTAACACTTCCACCATCTCAGGATCATTGTCCACGACACGATAAAGATGTTCGAATTCAACATCCGCCGTGCAATCATATCCTTTGGCGATTTCTTGTGCGACAGTGGTGATTCTGCGCGTCATCGTTTCATAGACTTCATCTTCAAACGCCCGCATCGTTCCTTTTAAAACGACCTTGCCGGGAATGATATTTTCCGCATCTCCCCCATGGATCTTCCCAAAAGTGATGACCCCAGCAGAAAGCGGGCTGATATTGCGTGAAATGATCGAATGCAATCCTTGAATGATCGCAGCCGCAGCTAAAATGGCATCATGTCCTTGATGAGGCTGGGCACCATGGGCACTCGTGCCGTTGATCGTTAGATTGATCTCGCCGTTACGGGCCATCATCGGACCTTTCCGACTCGCAATGACTCCTTCGGGAAAATCTGGGAAGACGTGCAGCCCCACGATTTTTTCCACGCCAAAATCTCGTAAGATGCCTTCATCGATCATCAATTGAGCACCACCGGGGCTTTCCTCGGCTGGTTGGAAAATCAAAACGATCGTTCCACGAATCACTTCAGGATGCGTCGCTAAGTATTTGGCAAACCCTAGCATCGTTGCCATATGGCCATCATGACCGCAGGCGTGCATTTTTCCTTCATGTTTGGAAACAAAGGAAACACCGGTCTCTTCTTTGATCGGCAGTGCATCGATATCCGTTCGAAAGGCCAGCGTCTTTCCTGGGCGATTGCTGCGAAAGACAGCAATCAAGCCGGTTTCAATCACTGGATAGATTTCTTTGATCCCAAAGGATTGCAACTGACGCAGCAAGTATTCCTTTGTTTTGAACTCAGTTAACCCTAATTCAGGGATTGTATGTAATTCACGACGAAAACGAACCACGTCTTCGGTTAATTCTTTGACTGCTTGCGATACTTGCATGTTAAAACACCTTTCTATACATTCCTTTTAAAAATATCCATAAAAACCAGCGAATATTCAGTTTTTCATTGATATTGTTTAATATTATAGTATATAATTCGAATAATCTATAGTATAAATTGTCGAAATGTTTCGATTTTTATTGAAAAATTTACCCCTCGTTTTGGTACACTTATACGTAGAGTTACGAAAAATAAATTGGTTGAAAGGATGTGTCGTAGTTTGACAATATTCAAAGGTTCTGGCGTTGCGTTGATCACCCCTATGCTTCAAGATGGTTCGGTGGATTTCGATAAGCTGAAGGAGTTAGCGGAGTGGCATGTGCAGCAAGGAACGAATGCAATCATTGCATGCGGTACGACCGGTGAAGCATCCACGTTAGACGATGAAGAACATATCGCGGTGATCGAAGCGGTGGTAAAACAAGTTGCTGGTCGAATCCCCGTCATCGGCGGAACAGGCTCCAACAACACCCAACATGGGATCCATCTTTCAAAAGAAGCACAGCGCGTTGGTGCTGACGCATTATTGGTTGTAACACCCTACTACAACAAAGCGACCAAGAAAAGTTTAGTCGCTCACTATGAAGCAATCTGTCAAAGCGTTGAGCTGCCAGTGATCTTATACTCCGTCAGCTCAAGAACCGGCTTAAATTTAACACCTGAAGCCGTGGCAGAACTGAAAAAAATCCCTAATATCAAAGGCATCAAAGAAGCCAGCGGTGACATTTCGCAAATCGCAGAAATCGCTCGTCTTGCGGATGATGACTTTGCGATCTATTCAGGAAATGACGATCAAGTAACCCCAATTTTAGCTTTAGGTGGCTCTGGCGTGATTTCAACGATCGGCAATATCGCTCCGAAACAAACGGCACAACTCGTTGCTGATTTCTTAAATGGTGATGTAAAAGCAGCTATCAAAGAGCAGTTGCGACAAAAACCGTTGATCGATGCGATTTTCAGTGAAGTAAATCCTGTGCCGATCAAAGCAGCGGTCTCCTTGCTAGGCAAATGTGAATTGCATTATCGTTTGCCTTTGGGTGTCCCAGAAGATGCGACTCTCGTTCATTTAGAAGAAGAAATGACCAATTACGGATTGCTGTAAGGAGGAGTTTTTGGTGAAACAAATTTTATTAAGCGGTGCAAACGGTCGCATGGGCAAAGTGTTGCAAATCCTGATCGCAAAGCACCCTCAGTTAGAAGTGGCCGCCGGCTTGGATCGTACCGAGCAGTTAGATGGTCCGTTTCCGATCTATGATCGTCCAGAAAAAATCACGCAGCCGATCGATTTGGTGATTGATTTTTCTCATTATAGCAATGTCCCTGCCTTGTTGAACTATTGTGTCGAACAGCAGCTGCCAATCGTGGTTGCTACAACTGGTTTGACGGAAGACACGCAGATGATGCTGCCGTTGGCTGCTAAAGTGATTCCGGTTTTCTATTCTGCCAATATGTCGTTGGGGATCAATGTACTGATCAAAGCACTACAAAGTATCACCCCCGCATTAGAAGCTGACTTTGACATTGAGATCATCGAAAAGCATCATAATCAAAAACTTGATGCACCAAGCGGTACAGCTTTGCTGTTGGCAGATAGTATCAATGACAGCTGCGAAACAAAAAAAGAGTATCTCTACGGGCGTGAAGGCAGTGATCTAGTAAATGACCGCAAGCAGATGGGCATCCATGCCGTTCGCGGCGGAACGATCCCTGGGGAACACATTGTCATCTATGCTGGGCAGGATGAAATCATTGAATTAAAACACACTGCGCTCTCCCGCGAAATCTTCGCCAATGGTGCGCTAAAAGCAGCGGAATTTTTAGCCGATCAACCAGCCGGTTTTTATTCCATGCAAAATCTAATCGACAAGTAAAGGTGGTCTCTCATGACAGAATTACAATTTTCCGATCCTTATCAATTAGCAAAATATATCAAAGAAGCAAATAAACAAACACCTGTAAAAGTCTATATCAATGGAGATCTTGGCGACGTCCAAGCAGACGGCATCCAATTGTTTGGTAACGGCACCTTCTATTTCGTGGTTGGTGACAGTCAAAAAGTAGCTGAGTTTTTAACCGCGCACCAAGACAAAATCACCGATCACTATCTGGAAAATGATCGCCGCAACTCAGCGATTCCTTTGTTGGACTTGACGAAAGTCGATGCCCGTATCGAACCAGGTGCCTTTATCCGGGACCAAGCCATCATTGAAAAAAATGCCGTTATCATGATGGGGGCAGTGATCAACATTGGTGCTGTGGTTGGTGAAGAAACCATGATCGATATGGGGGCGATTTTAGGTGCCCGGGCAACCGTTGGGAAAAAAGCCCATATTGGCGCTGGTGCTGTCTTGGCTGGCGTTCTTGAGCCACCTTCAGCAAACCCAGTCATCATTGAAGACAATGTTTTGATCGGCGCAAATGCCGTCGTCCTTGAAGGCGTCCGTGTCGGCGAAGGTGCAGTCGTTGCTGCCGGTTCTGTGGTGACTGAAGATGTCCCTGCTGGAGCAGTCGTTGCTGGCTCACCAGCTAAAGTCATCAAAATGAAAGACGAGAAAACGAAAAGCAAAACCGAATTTTTAGACGATCTACGGGGGTAAACTTCTTATTTTCTCGTAAATACGCAACAAAAAAACGCAGTGCCGGTTCAGTGATGAGCCTGCGCTGCGTTTTGTCTAAAAAAGGGCGTGCCGAAAGCTTTTGGCACGCCCTTTTTCTATTGGCAAATGTGCTTGTAAAAGTGTTTATTCTGCTTGAAATTCTTTGATCGCTGCTTGGATCTCTTGATAGATCACTGCAACTTCTTCAAGGTCTTTTGCATTTGCTCCACTGGCAAGCGGATGTCCACCACCATGATGGCGTTTGGCGATCTCATTGATCACTGGACCTTTCGAACGCATCCGCACCCGGTAATAGCCTTCTGGTTGTTCGACAAAGATCGCCCAAGCCATCACTTCGTCGATTTTCCCTGGTAAGGAAACGACTGCTGAGGTTTCCGAATCTACTACGCCAAAACGCTGCTGCAATTCTTGTGATAGGATCACTTTGCCAGCACCAATCTCATCAATCTCGATGTTTTCGTAGACATACCCTGAAAGGCGAGCAACACTGCGAGAGACTTGATCCAATTGACGATTGATCTTCGGAGCATCAAAGCCGTAATCCAATAGTTCAGCCGCTAAGCGCAGGGTTGTCGCTGTCGTTGCCGGATATAAAAACCGTCCAGTATCACCAACAATGCCCGCATATAACAGACGAGCCGCTTCTTGCGTCATCGTCAGCTCGTTTTGAAACATTTGCCAAAACGAAACGATCATCTCACTACAGCTGCTGGCTTTCGTATTGACCCAAACCAGCTCTCCGTAAGGTTCATCATTAGGGTGATGATCGATTTTGATCAATTTCGCCCCTTGATCATAGCGTTGGTCACTGATCCGTGGTGCATTGGCCGTATCTGTAACGATCACCAGCGCCCCTTTATACAAATCATCAGGGATCGTCTGCATCAGCGCCAAGTAATCCAATCCTTCAACGGGTCCGCCAACTTGATAGATTTCTTTTTTGGGAAAACTAGCTCGTAAAATTTCTGCCAACCCCACTTGTGATCCTAATGCATCTGGATCAGGGCGCTGGTGCCGATGGATAATGATCCGATCGAATGCTTTGATTGTTGCAAGTATTTCTTCTTGTACCTTCATGAATGGTCTCAACTTTCTCTCTAAAATTTTTCCATAAGTGCCGTTTTCGATGATTTATGGGCGTTCCATTACTTGGCATACCACGATCGCTTTTGCCACTAAGGAATTTTCGATCGATACTTCGATATCGATTTTCGCCGAACGTCGCCCCAGTTCTAGAATCTTCGGTTGAATGATGATCTCGCTTTCTAATTGGATCAAACGGAAGTAATGCAGATTGACTTGCTCGATCCAGCTATTGCGTCGTTGATTCAACTGCATCGTACGTTTCGCCGTATTAGCGATTACTTCACTCAAGACACCAAAAGAGATCGTTCCGACTTCATTAACCATTTGGGGCGTCACCGCAAAGCTGAAATACGGCTGCGGCAATTTGTTCCCTTCAAAATCTTGTTCGATAACTTGCATCTGTCCCGAGATTTGGTCAGAAATCGTATCTGAAATTTGCGTTTGTCGTTGGACCATCTGCATCGCTTTCATAATGTCTTGGCGTGTGACAATCCCAATCAAAGAAAGGTCATCAGCTACGACGGGCATCACTTCTAAGCCATCCCAAATCATCTGATGGCTGGCAGAGGCCACACTCATCTCTTTTTTTACGACCCGTGGTTCCCGGGTCATGATTCGTTCGATGATCTGCGTATCAGGCTTTTCTAAGACATCTTTGGCTGTGATGATCCCAACGACCCGCATATTCTTGTTGACGACTGGATAGCGGGAGTGATTGGTAGACTCCGAGAGCAGTTTGTAATCCTTGACCGTATCAAAGGTGTGCAGATACTTGGTTTTTTCCAATGGCATATAAATGTCACTCACCAGCATAATGTCCTTTTTGATCAGCTGGTCGCTTAAGGCACGGTTGATCATCGTTGCCACGGTAAAGGTGTCATAGGTCGTTTGTAAAATCGGCAACTCCAATTCGTCTGCTAAACGACAGATTTCCTCTGTTGTTTCAAAGCCTCCCGTGATCAAGACGGCTGCGCCATCCTCCAGTGCCAACTTGTGGACTTCGTTGCGGTTTCCGACGATCACTAAGGAGCCAGGCGTGATGTAGCGTTCCATTGCTGATTCTTTCATGGCGCCGATAACAAATTTGTTCAAGTCTTTGTCCAAACCGGCAGCGCCGCCCAAAACATCACCTTCAATGATTTGGACGACTTCGCCGAAAGTTAGTTTTTCAATGTGTTTTTTTAGTTTTCGTTCGATACGGATGGTTCCGACACGTTGGATCGTTGAAACCAAGCCGATATTTTCCGCATCTTTGATCGCCCGATAGGCTGTTCCTTCACTGACATTCAAGTCTTTTGCGATTCCTCGCACCGAGATGCGATCGCCTACAGGCAGATTCTCGATATGCGCTAAAATCAAGTCGTGTTTTGTCGCCATAATTATCCCCTATTCCTACTACGAATCTTCCTGTTGCTTAAACTTCTAATGTCTCACCGACTGCAAGGATCTGGCCCACACCTGCCGGCAATAAATTCACGAAGGTTTGCGGATCTTGCTTGATCATTGGAAACGTATTGTAATGGATCGGTACTACTTTGCTCGCGTTTAAAAGCGCCGCTGCTGTTGCGGCATCTTGAACGCCCATCGTAAAATTATCCCCGATCGGTAAAAATGCCACATCGATGTCGAAACGTTCACCGATCATCGCCATATCGCTAAAGAGTGCAGTATCTCCAGCGTGGTAGATGGTTTTGCCTTCTGCTTCTAAAATGATTCCAACAGGATTGCCCATATAGATCATCGTTCCGTCTTCTTCAAGGCCAGAGCTGTGTTTTGCTTCCACCATTGAGATTTTGCCAAACGGAAACTCAAAAGAACCTCCCATATTCATGCCATGCGTCTCAGCAACGCCTTTGTGGGCTGCATAGCGGCAAATTTCAACGACACTGATCACTGGCGCTTCATTTCTTTTGGCGATCGGCACCATATCCCCAATATGATCACTATGACCATGCGTGATCAAAAGCCAATCGGTTTCCACTGTCTCTGCATCTAAATCAGTCAGAGCATTTCCAGTAATAAAAGGGTCAAACAACAATTTTTGGCCATCCGCTAATTGGATAGCAAGCACTGAGTGTCCGTGATACGTGAGTTTCATACAACATTCCCCTTTCCATCTAAGTAATACAGTCTAATATTTTTCATTATAACAGATAACGCCAGAAATCCAAAAGCACAAATTCTGGCAACTTTAATACATCCGTCCTTTTTCTGGTTCTTGTCAAGAAAAATAAAAAAACTGTTCTACCCTTTCTGAATAAGGAATAGAACAGTTCGACCTGATGACTTCAAGCGATCATAGCGTTTTCTTACGCCCGCCTTGTTTATAGATGCGCCAGACGGTTAAGAATAACGCTGTGATGCAAAGAAGGAACGCACCAAAGAAGGTGATTTTCATGCCATAGGCAAAAATATCTGCCCGACCTGCGATATAGGTCGTCACATGCTTTCCATACGCTTGACTCATTGCTGCATAGAGAATCGTCGTTGCTAAGGATATCCCTAACACCATGCCCAAATTGCGGGCAAAGGAATTTAGACTACCTGCCACCCCAAGATTTTCTTTGGTGACACTGCTCATTACCATCGTATTGTTTGGGGATTGGAACAACGAATTGCCAAGTCCCATGATGGCAGTGGCAACTATATAATACCAAATCGGCGTATCCTGATTCATAAACATATACATCAGCTGAGTGATGGACAGCAACGCTAAGCCAGCTAAGACCAAAATCTCCGGTCCTACACGGTCCGTCAAATACCCGCTAAGTGGTGAACCAATGACCATCATCAAAGGAAAGACCATCATCAGCATTCCTGCCACGCTCGGCGTTAAGCCTCGGGCACTTTGCAAATAAAAGGGAATCACGACATTGACAAAAAAGTTTGCAGAAAAGATCAGCAACGCCGTGATCAGGCTCATGGTGAAAATTTTATTACGAAAGATCCCAAAGGTAATCAGCGGTTTGCTCACACGCGCTTCTACTCGCAAAAAGACGATGAATGCCACTAAAGCGATCCCACCCAACAGCAGCGGCAGCCACGTTAGAAAGCCACGCTCTTGTCCAAGAAAAATGCCGCCGAAGAAGCTGATAATTGCAATTGAAAACAGCACAAACCCGGTTTTATCGATGGAATCATGACTCATGGTAATATCTTTTGGTAACACCTTTTCTCCAGCAATCATCGTCAGAATACCGACAGGAACATTGATCCAAAAAATAAACGGCCAAGAAAAATGCGCCAAAATCACTCCGCCTAATCCAGGACCGGCGATGGAGCCTAACGAAACAAAGGCACCAATCATCCCTAAGGCGCGTCCTCGTTCACTCATAGGAAAAACTTCAGTAATGATTCCGGTATTCGTCGCCATCGTCATGCTAGCACCGATCGCTTGCACCACTCGGGCAAATAAAAGAAATGCTAAGGAGTGATTAAACCCGCATAACAGCGAACCGATAATAAAAATTAGCATTCCCAAGCGGAAAACTTTGATTTTGCCCCAACTGTCCCCTACCTTACCGAATAATAAAAGGCAGGCACAAACGATCATCAAGTAAACGGACACGACCCATTCCGCTTGATTCATAGGTACACCCATATCTGCCGAGATCGTCGGCAATGCGATATTTACGATACTCCCATCCAGTGTTGACATAAAGGTAAACATCGAAACAGCAATGAGAATCCACCACTTTCTCTGTTGTACTACGGGGTTTTCTTGATAACTATTCACAAATCGACCATCCTCTCTTTGCTTATTTTGTTCCTCTAGTCTTAGGGGGACAACTTTGTATTATTGATCGAAATCCATTCGCCGTCAATCCTTATCTGCCCATTCACGATCAAAATAAGGGGCATTTATTGAAAAAACGTCGCCTGTTTCTTGCACAAAAAAAGACAAAAGCTTCGGTGAAAAGAAATCGGCCGTCAAACGGCTATTCTTTCACCTGCTTTTGTCAGTAGGTCAAAACGAATTATTTACGGTTGCGATTTCTTTGGCTTGATTCCATGATGACCGGCAAGATGACTGGACGGCGTTTGGTTTGTTCAAACAAGAAACGACTCAAACGATCACGGATATCTTGTTTCAATTTGCTCCATTCAAACTCTTCATCATGAAGGTGTTTTTCTACGATTTCTTCCACGATCTCGCCACTTTCACGAATCAGGTCACGGCTGGCTTTCACGTAGACAAACCCGCGAGAAGTGATTTGAGGCGCAGAAATAATTTTCTTTTCACGACGATTGATCGTCACTACCGCAACGAAGATTCCGTCTTCAGATAAGACTTTGCGGTCTCGCAGGACGATATTCCCAATATCACCGACACCGATCCCATCGATCATGACGTTTTCAGCTGGGACCGCACCTGCGGCGATCATTTCGCCTTTTTTGTATTCTAAAACATCCCCGCGTGCAGTAATGAAGATATTTTTCATCGGAATCCCGACTTCTTGCGCCAAGTCCACATGGGCGGCTAATTGGCGGTACTCGCCTTGAATAGGGATAAAGTACTTCGGTTTCATCATATTCAACATCAGCTGCAGATCATTCGGGTTGGCATGACCAGAAACACGGAAATTATCCGAGATCTGTTTCACGGTACCGCCAGCGCGATAGATGATATCTTCCGTTTTCGCAACCACCGTTTCCATTGCCGTTGTCGGCGTCGTTGTGATGTAAACAAGATCTCCTTCTTTGATGCGCAGCGTCCGGTGAGAGCCGTTGGCCATTTTTTGCAACGCTTTGATTGGTTCCCCCATACGACCTGTTTCTAAAATCAACAACTGTTCGTCTGAGTATTTTTTCATTTCTTTTTGGGTGATCAGCAAGTCTTCGGCAGGTAATTTTAATTTCCCTAACTTCATGGCCGTTTTGATGATCCGACCAAAATCTTGACCAGTCAAAACGACTTTGCGGTCAGAACGAAACGCCGCATCTAATACTTGTTGCACCCGTTGCAAATTGCTAGCAACGCTAGCGACGATGATCCGACCTTCCCAGTAACGGATATTGTCATAAACTTCATCTTGGATCGTCAATTCAGAAGCAATCGGCGTTGGATTTTCGGCATTTGAGGACGTACTTAGCAATGCTAAGACTCCTTCTTTTCCAATTTCCGCTAAGCGGCCAAAATCAGTTTGATACATAGGGATCGCTGTTTGGTCAAACTTGAAATCTCCTGTATAAACGATATTGCCAGCTTCTGTTTTTACGCTGATTCCAACAGAATCAGGGATAGAGTGGGTCGTACGGAAAAAGCTGATGGTCGCATGGCCAAAGTCGATCTCCGAATGTTCATCGATCACATGAAAATCTTTGAAGCGCTTGGTAGCTTCATTTTTATTCACGGTCAATTTTGCTAGTTCGATCGTTAACTCGGTCCCAAAGACCGGTACTTGGATATTCTCCAAGAAATAAGGCAATGCACCAATCGCATCTGCATGCCCGTGGGTCAAGAAGACACCCGCCACACGGTCGGCATTTTCTTCTAAATATGTGAAGTCTGGAATCACTGTATCGATCCCTAATAATTCATTTTCTGGATAACGGACACCGCAATCCAGCACAAATATATCCTCGCCAACTTCAGCAATGTACATGTTCTTTCCGTTTTCGCGTACACCGCCAAGAGGAATGATTTTTATCGTTTCCACTTTTATTCACCTCTTAATTTTTTTCTACTGTATTATTTCCCAAGCATAAGCCGTCCCTATTATTATACAACAAAAAAAAGAAAAGCGTGGCATTCACCACACTTTTCTGAAAAACTTATGGTTTACACATGAACTAATCCTTGCTGATGCAGGCTTTCAGCGATTTGAACAGAGTTCCATGCCGCACCTTTCAGCAAATTATCAGAAACGACCCATAAATGCAAGCCGTTTTCGACATCCAAATCTTTGCGAATCCGACCAACAAAGGTTTCCGTTTTGTCCACACTGGTCAAAGCTTGCGGGTACACTTGTTGACTCGGATCATCTTGCAAGACAGCTCCTGGGGATTCGCTGATCCACTGCCTAACTTCCTCAACACTGGCATGGTCTTTGGTCTCGATATAAATCGACTCCGAATGACCGCTAAACACAGGGATTCTCACACACGTAGCTGCTACTTTAATCTGCGCATCTTCCATGATCTTCTTCGTTTCATTGATCATTTTCCACTCTTCGTAAGTATAGTCGTCTTCAGCAAAGACATCGATTTGTGGCAAGGCGTTAAACGCGATTGGGTAGTGCTTTTTATCGCTGCCTGCTGGTAAAATCTCAGGATTTAGTTCATCAGCGGCTTTGCCGGCTAATAGTTCTTGAGATTCACGAGTCAATTCAGCCAAGGCTTGTGCGCCAGCACCTGAAACTGCTTGATACGTTGAAACCAAGACCCTCGATAAACCGACTTTTTGACGAATCGGTTCTAATGCCACCATCATTTGAATCGTTGAACAATTCGGATTGGCAATGATTCCTTTATGTTGCGCTAATGCATGAGGATTCACCTCAGGAACGACTAGAGGAACATTCGGATCCATCCGAAAATGACTGGTATTGTCGATTACGACTGCACCGTGTTTGACTGCTTCTGGAGCAAATTGTTTTGAAATGCCACCACCGGCACTGAACAATGCAATATCGACTCCCGCAAAGGAATCTGCGGTCAGCTCTTGAATAACGAGTGGTTCATTTTTGAACACAAGGGTCTTCCCAGCAGAACGTTTGGATGCCAACAACGTTATTTTTTTGATCGGTAACGTGGTCTTCTCCAACATCTCAATCATTTTTGTTCCTACTGCGCCGGTAGCTCCGACAACTGCTATGTGATACCCTGTACTCATCAAATCACTCCTCGAATAAAAATACATTTTTACTAGTTTATCATATCTTGTAAAAAAGAAAAGGCCTTTCGTGGAAAGAAGCGCAAAAAGAAGGCAGAACTATCTAAATTTTCAATCGTTTTCCCCGTTTCAGGAAAAAACTACCTATATTTAAGGGTTATCATTTGTCACATTTAGGTGTTATAGGATATAATACCGACAGAAGGAATTTTGGGGAAGATTCTTTCCAACGTGCATGGGGAAATTAAAAATACCCAAAACATTGAATGAGGCAAGAATTGCATATGCAATTCTTGCCTCATTTTTATGCTTCATTCGATTCTTCGTTATTTACTTTCACGATAGCAAAGCCTTTGTTATCGATGATCATCGTCTCATCTTCCAGTTGGACAAACTGTTCCATCAAAATTGAATCAGGACGAGAGAGTGTAAGTTGGTCCTCGCCAGTGTTGAAAATACCGATGATCCGCTGTGCCCCCAACTCTCGTTCGAAAATGATCAGGCCATCTTCTTCCGAAACCCAGTTCCAACTCAAGGAACCTTCAGATAAGACTTTTTGGTTGTCTTTGCGTAGTTTGATCAATGACTGGGTGAAATGCAGCAAATCACGATCTTGCTTTTCCTCATCCCAAATCATACATTTACGACAATCCGGATCCATATCACCGGTCAAACCAATCTCATCGCCGTAATACAGGCAAGGAACGCCTTGTTGCAGATACGTAAAGGCCATCACTTGGCGCATCAAGTCTTTGTCTCCCCGAGCCAAAGTTAACAAACGCGGGGTATCATGAGAATCCAAAATATTGAACTGCACTTGGTTGGTTTGCTCCCGATACAACATCAGCTGGTTATTTAATTCCGAGACCATTTTCGTCATGGAGATCTCGTCTTTGACAAAATATTCAATAATTGCATCTGTAAAGGCGTAGTTCATCACTGCATGAAACTCGTCGCCTTGTAACCAGCGTTGAGAAGAATGCCAAATTTCCCCAAGGATATAAAAATCATCTTTGGCCTCATCACACACTTGGCGGAATTTTTTCCAGAAGAAGTGACTAACTTCATTAGCCACGTCCAAGCGCCAAGCATCGATATCAAATTCTTCGATCCAATAACGAGCGATCTTCAACAAATAATCTTGCACATCGGGATTTTCCGTATTGAGTTTCGGCATATGCGGCGTAAAGGCAAAAACATCATAGGTGATGTCATAAGCATCTTCAAAGTTTTCCCCTTCTTTGTAGTTGACAGGAAACTCATTGATGTGGAACCAATCAGCAAACGGCGAATCTTTGCCGTTTTTGATGACATCTAGCCATTGATGCGAAGTATCCCCCATATGGTTGAAAACAGCATCCAGCATAACTTTGATGCCGCGTTTGTGGCATTCCTCCACTAATCGTTTAAAGGTATCGTTATCACCAAAAGCAGGATCGATGGCCAAATAATCGATGGTATCATACTTGTGATTCGAATATGCCTCAAAAATCGGACAGAAATAGATCCCATTGATTCCTAGATCGACAAGGTAATCCAAATGATCGATGACTCCTTGTAGATCCCCACCGAAAAAGTCTTGGCGATCGGGATTTTTTGAGCTCCATGGCAACACACCTTCAGGATCATTTGATGGGTCCCCATTTGCAAAGCGCTCAGGGAAAATTTGATACCAAACCGTTTCTTTCGCCCATTCGGGAATTTTGAAACGATCGGCTTCTTGGAAGTAAGGCATCCGAAAATAATTGTTGTTCATTTCTAAATATTGCTGTTCAAAGGGGTAGACCCCGTGATCCCCATAGAAGACATGCAACCCATCGTAACTTTCGATGGAAAAGCCGTAAGACAAACGGCGGAATTCTGCTCCGACCGATACTTGCCAATAATCATGCAAGTCCGTGGAAAGAATTTTTTGCATTTCAATTCTTTGTTGGTACCAAGCTTCTTTATACAGTGTGTAAGGATCACCGCAAAGCAGCTGGACATGGCGGACGTCTTGACGGGCGGTACGCAAACGGATATGCATTTTATCCTTCTCGTACAAATACGCAAATTCACTTTCGGGACGATGATAGATGGCAGTAGTATTCATAGCAGACTCCTTTGACTTGTTTGATACACCCATTGTCGCACAAATCAGAAGTCAAAACAAGAGAAAAACGCAATCGGTTGCTTTATCTAAAAAATCGATAATATAAGTCAATATGAAATTAATTCAGTGATTGAAAAGCAAACGATTGCTTCACCCTTTTTTAATCAAACGGTGTCTTCTTCTCACATTGATTGCCAGTCCGTAAAATGTCATATTTACGCAAGATCCCCACTGCCTCCGTCAACGACTGACTCAACTGCTGGATATCTTCCACAGCCATTTGAGCGGTTTTGGCATTCAAGCGGTCTTCCACTTGTTTTTTCTTTTGGACAAACAACTGCTTCCCAGCTTCTTCCAAATAAACATTGACGTTGCGACGATTGACGCCGTTGGTTTTGCGTACCACAAAGCCAGCCTTTTCCAACCCCGAGATCGAACGACTGATTTGGACTTTTGATGTACCGATTTGCTGGGCTAACTCGGACATCGTAATTCCTTCATTACTAGAGATCACCACGAGTTCCAAGATTTCCATTTTGGTCAATTTTAAATCTTCCAGACCGATTTCTTCAAACAATATGTTTCCCATCAGCGAAAAGATCTCCGCAAACACCGCCATATTGAATGTTCCTAACGCTTTTTCCATACTCTCCCTCTTTTCTGTCTTTAGTTTAGTATAAATTATTTGTTTAAACAATGATAATCGTTGATTTTTGTTAACCATTATGATAGCGTGGTTACATAATGAAAATAATCGTGAAAACGGCAAGAAAAGAGTGACCCCATGTTAGAATTAAAAGATATCAAGAAGTATTATACAGTTGGCGCCAGTACTACGAAAGCCCTCGACGGCGTCACCGTCGCCTTTCGTAAACAAGAGTTTGTTGCCATTTTAGGGCCAAGCGGCTCTGGGAAAACAACCATGTTGAACGTGATCGGCGGCTTAGATAATTACGACTCTGGTGATATGATCATCAATGGCAAATCAACCAAGTCCTTTAAAGACCGCGACTGGGATGCCTATCGGAACAATTCGATCGGCTTTGTCTTCCAAAGCTACAATTTGATCAGTCATTTAGGCATCATCGACAACGTTGAGCTTGGAATGACCTTGAGCGGTGTGTCAAAAGAAGAAAAACGCGCCAAAGCAACCGATGCTTTGACGCGTGTGGGCTTAGCTGAGCATATGCACAAAAAACCAAATCAGCTTTCTGGTGGTCAAATGCAGCGGGTAGCGATCGCTCGTGCCTTAGCAAATGATCCTGATATCCTCCTTTGTGATGAACCTACAGGTGCCTTAGATTCAGAGACAAGTGTCCAAATCATGGAACTGATCCAAGAACTATCAAAAGAAAAATTGGTCATCATGGTTACTCATAATCCTGAATTGGCCCACAAATACGCTGGACGGATCATTGAATTCAAAGACGGACGAATCATTAAAGATTCGAACCCCCATGTCGAAGGCCAAAAGAAAGACCAATTCGAATTAAAGCACACAAAAATGAGTTTTATGACGGCCTTACGTTTGTCGTTTAACAATATCCGAACCAAAAAAGGGCGCACCTTCTTGACAGCCTTTGCTTCTAGTATCGGAATCATCGGAATCGCCATTGTTTTGTCACTATCAACGGGATTCCAAAAACAAATCGACAATACCCAGTCAGAAACATTAGCTCGTTTTCCGATCACGATCTCACAAGTGGCCACTGAACAAGATCCATCAGCGATGGGTACGCGGGATAAATCTGAAGATTTCCCTTCAGATAAAGAGGTCACTGCCAAATTAAGTGATACGGATCGTGCAACCCATATCAACAAAATCGATCAAGAGTTTCTCGATTACATCAACGACATTGATCCTGAGTTAAGTAACAATATCGGCTACACTCGTTCAACTTCATTGAATCTTTTCCGCAAGATCGATGACAATGTGGAACAAGTCAGCTTCTCCAACGCGTCGCCTGACAATGAACAGACCAATGCCATGATGTCTGCCATGAGTGCCTCAACCGGTATTGGGGTTTCGACTTTCCCTGAGCAGTTATCAGAGGATAACGGCAATTTCTTGAAAGACAACTATGACCTTTTAGAAGGCAGCTACCCAAGTGCCAGCACAGATGTCGTTTTGATCGTCGATGAAAACAACGTAACGAATGTCAATGCATTGATCAATCTCGGTTTTGATATTGAAGATGGTGACACGGTTTCCTTCGACGATATCGTGGGAACAAAAATCACATTGGCGTCTAATGATGCCTTTTACACCGAATTGCCGACTGGAAACTTCATTCCAAACCAAGATTTAAATGAAGTTTTCGATAACAGCAACAACAAAGAATTAACGATCAGCGGAATCTTACGTATCAAGCAAAACTCTACGATGAACTTGCTTTCAACCGGCATTGCCTACAGTGATGCCCTCGCGCAAGAAGTGATCAAAGAAAACCAAGACTCAGCGATCGTCCAAGCACAAAAAGATAGCGACACCAACGTGATGACGAATGAACCCGTTGACGAAAGTGCCAAAGATTCATTGATCGCTTATCTCGGCGGCAGTGATTTACCAAACAGCATTATGATCTATCCAAATGATTTCAGTGCCAAAGAAAAAATCCTTGATTACTTGGATGACTTCAACAAAGGCAAAGACAAAGAAGACCAAATCGTTTATTCCGATTTAGCCGGTACGATGACTCAATTGACTGGTGGCTTGATGGATGCCATCACCTATGTCTTGATCGCTTTTGCAGGAATCTCCTTGGTAACCAGCATGATCATGATCGGTATCATCACTTATACCTCTGTACTAGAACGCACGAAAGAAATTGGGGTCTTAAAAGCATTAGGTGCTCGTAAAAAAGACATCACCCGCGTCTTCGATGCCGAAACCTGTATTTTAGGGATCGCTTCAGGGGCTTTAGGTGTCCTAATTGCTTGGTTAGCTACATTCCCGATCAACGCGATCTTATATAGTATGACTGATCTCGAAAATGTTGCTCAATTAAATCCGGTCCACGGCCTGATCTTGATTGCTGTCAGCACCGTCCTAACCATGATCGGCGGTCACATTCCAGCTCGAATGGCAGCGAAAAAAGATGCAGCGATCGCTTTACGCGCCGACTAATTTTATAAGAAAACCTAACAGGCAGCAGCCATCCCCTTGGCTGCTGTTTTTTTGTCCTTCCTTCTGACTTCCAAAAGGTTTCTCTTGAAAAATCCATAAATGAGGAATACAATAGATTTGTTTTTAGGTATACCTAAAAAGATAGGGTGTGAAACGATGAATGAAGAAAAAAAATTGATCCAAGCGGCCAACGGTCCTAGCTTGGAAGAAATAAATAATACAGTTGCCATTCCAAAAAACGGCAGCTTTTGGCGCAATCTCTTAGCGTTTTCTGGTCCTGGGGCATTGGTAGCCGTGGGCTATATGGACCCAGGAAACTGGATCACCTCGATCGGTGGCGGTGCTGAATATGGCTATCTCTTACTTTCTGTGATCTTGATTTCCAGTTTGATCGCTATGCTGCTGCAATACATGGCAGCCAAGCTAGGGATCGTGACCCAGATGGACCTTGCGCAAGCAACTCGTAAACACACCAGCAAAGGCTTAGGCTTTGTTTTGTGGATCGTCACCGAATTGGCTATCATGGCAACGGATATCGCGGAAGTGATCGGAGGAGCGATCGCTCTCAATCTACTATTCGGCTTACCTTTATTAGTTGGGGTCATCTTAACGATTTTCGATGTACTGCTTCTGCTCTTTTTAATGAAATTGGGTTTCCGAAAAATCGAAGCGATCGTCATGACACTGATTTTGGTCATTATGCTGGTCTTTTGTTACGAAGTCATTATTGCTCAACCAAATTTGCCTGCTGTCTTGCAAGGCTTTGTTCCCCAAAAGCAAGTCTTGAACCATGGACAGCTGACAATGGCGTTGGGGATCGTTGGTGCGACTGTGATGCCGCATAATCTCTATCTGCATTCTTCGATCTCCCAATCACGAAAAATCGATCGCAGCGATACCCAAGAAGTGGCAACGGCCGTGCGGTTCGCTACTTGGGATTCCAATATCCAATTATCCGCTGCCTTTTTGGTCAATTGCCTGCTTTTGATCTTAGGAAGCGCCTTGTTCTTTGGTCATAGCGAAGAAGTCGGCACCTTCTCCGCGCTGTTCGATGCTTTGCAAGATTCCTCCATTGCTGGTGCTGTCGCCAGTCCAGTCTTGAGCGTTCTGTTTGCCGTGGCGCTCTTGGCATCTGGTCAAAATTCAACGATCACTGGGACACTGACGGGGCAAGTCGTGATGGAAGGATTTATCCATATGAAGATCCCTACTTGGGCGCGACGTCTGATCACCCGTGGCTTATCGGTGATCCCCGTCTTGCTTTGTACGATTTACTTTGGCGGCAACGAACAAGCCTTGGACGATCTGCTGATTTATTCGCAAGTCTTTTTAAGCCTCGCCTTACCCGTTTCGATGATTCCGTTGGTTCTTTTTACCAGCTCAAAAAAAATCATGGGGGAACGCTTCAAGAATCCGCTATGGGTCTCTACCTTAGGCTGGATCTGTGCCATTGCACTGACGGTCTTGAATGTCCGCTTGATCATCGAAACACTCGGCAACTTCTAATATCGAAAAAAGCTTACGAGCTAGCCTCGTAAGCTTTTTTTGGTTAATTCGTTTCTAAATCATGTAAAAACAGACCGCTCAACAGTTTTGGTTCAAACCAAGTTGATTTTGGCGGCATAATTTCTCCCGAATCGGCGACTGCCAAAAGATCGGCCATTTGCGTTGGATACATGGAAAAGGCCAATGTCCATTCTCCGCTATCTACCAAACGTTCCAATTCTTCTGGACCACGAATTCCGCCGACAAAATCAATGCGTTTGTCTGTCCGCACATCTTGGATCGCGAAAATATCAGCCAGCACGTATTGTTGTAAAAGCGACACATCGAGCTGTCCTACCGCATCTTGCGGCACAGCTTCCGGTTTGATGGTCAACTCCCACCACGCATGGTTTAGGTACAGATGAATCGAACCACGTTGCGCTGGTTTCTTCCTTGTAGTTTCTCGAATCGTAAAATGTTGGGCTGCCTGCTCAAAAAAGGTTTCTGGCACTGGTACCCGCAAAACCCGATTGTATTCCCAAATCGCTAATTCATTTTCTGGGAATAAGATTGCTAAAAAGCGGTCGCTTTCTTGGCTGCTTTGGCCATCGGCTCGCTTTTGCAAGCCAACTTTAACTGCTGACTCTGTACGGTGATGTCCATCCGCAATATAGAGGGCATCTACAGCCTGAAACTGCTGGGCAAAAGAGGCGACTAGCGCTGGATCATCGATCAGCCAAACACGATGCTGCACCTCATGATAGCTGACAAAATCATAGATCGGCGCATGCTCTGCTTGCCACGCATCGATTGCTTCTTTGACTGCTGCTGGTTGGCGATAGCTCAAGAAAATCGGACTTGTATTGGCATCACATGCCAGAATATGATTGATCCGATCGATTTCTTTTTCTGGTCGGGTAAACTCGTGTTTCTTGATTTTCCCAGCGACATAATCATCGATCGAGGTACAGGCGACAAGCCCAGTTTGACTTCTGCCAGCCATCGTCAATTCATACAAATAATATGCGGGCGCCGTTTCTTGGATCAACCAGTCTGCTTCTTGAAAAGATGCAAGATTTTCTGCCGCTTTTTGATACACCTGTGGATCATAAGGATCGATTCCTGGCAAGTCGATCTCCGAACGGTCGATGTGGAAATAGCTGTAAGGATTGCCTTGCGCAAACGCTGCGGCTTCTTGTGAATTGACCACGTCATAAGGCAGCTCGGCCACTTGTTCTGCCAATGAGGCTTCTGGACGAATGGCTTTAAACGGAAATACTTGAACCATTAATACCCAACCTCCTGATTCTTGATGACCCGTACACGAACGATATTTTCGTTCTCCCGCAGTTTATCGGCTAATTGATTCAATAAGGCTTCATCTTCAGAAGCGACATCGGCTAGGGTGTAAGCAAAGTCTTCCCGTCCACGATTCAGCATATTGTCGATATTGATCCCAGATTCCGCAATGATCGACGAAATCTGACCTAACATATTCGGTACATTGCGATTGATGATCGTCAGACGATAAGGCGAATGAAAAGCCATCTCAACGGTTGGAAAATTCACCGAGCGCTTGATGGTCCCGAATTCCAAGAATTTTTTCAATGTTCGGGCTGCCATCTTGGCACAGTTGACTTCAGCTTCTTCTGTTGATGCACCTAAATGCGGCAAGACGAGTACTTTTTCATTGTGCAGCAATTGTTCATCTGCAAAATCAGTCGTATAGCCCGCTAAACGGTCGGCTTTTAATGCACGTAAAACGGCATCTGTATCGACGATTTCTTTACGGGAAAAGTTGAATAGCTTCGTTGTTGGTTTCATTTTCGCGAGTTCGGCTTCCCCGACGAGATGATGGGTATTTTCCATTAGCGGCACATGAACCGTAATAAAATCACAGGTTGAAAAGACTTCCGCAATATCATTGGCACGCTTGACCCGACGAGAGATCGTCCAAGCAGTATCCACTGACACGTAAGGATCATAACCGACTACTTCCATCCCTAGACGATAAGCATCGTTGGCGACCATCGCTCCAATAGAACCAAGGCCGATGATTCCTAACTTTTTGCCTTCTAACTCTGTTCCAGCAAATTGACTTTTTTGCGCTTCTGCTTGTTCTTCCACATTATCACCACTCAAGGTTTGGACCCATTGGGCACCTCGTAAAATCGGGCGGACACTTAAGAGCAGACTAGCAATCACTAATTCTTTGACCGCATTGGCATTGGCACCGGGTGTATTAAAGACGACGATCCCTTTTTCAGTACATGCTTTGACGGGAATGTTGTTGGTCCCAGCCCCTGCACGAGCAATACCTAAGACACTTTCAGGAAAAGCGTAATCGTGCAATTTCTGGCTGCGCAGCAAAATCCCTTGCGGTTGGTCGCTCTCGTTGATGGCATACTTTTCTTTTTCTAAACGCTGTAATCCTTCTGGTGCGATCGCATTGAATGTTTTGATTTGGAACATTTATTTGACCTCCGCTTCAAATGATTTCATAAAGTCGACTAACGCTTGAACGCCAGCTAATGGAAAGGCATTGTACAAGCTTGCTCGCATTCCTCCAACGGAACGATGCCCTTTCAAGTTCTCAAAACCAGCTTTGACAGCTTCTTCATTGAAGCGCTGATCTAATGCTTTATCCCCTGTTACAAAAGGAATATTCGTTAGTGAACGGCTATCAACAGCCACAGGACTACTGTAAAGAGCAGAGGCTTCGATCGTTTCGTATAAAAGCGCCGCTTTTTGGCGGTCTTGTTCTAAAATTGCAGGAATGCCGCCTAATTCTTCCAACCATTCAAACACCAATTTAGCAATATAGATAGCATACGTTGGTGGTGTATTGTACAATGAGTCATTTTTAGCCTGTAGACGATAATCCAGCATTGGAGCGAAAACAGCATCATCATTGAGTAAATCTTCTCGGATGATCACTACCGTCAACCCTGCAGGACCAATATTCTTTTGGGCCCCAGCATAAATCACACCGAAGTCTTCTACGCGATAGTCATTGGCTAAAATATTTGAGGACATGTCTGCTACGATCGGCACATTGCCAGCCTGCGGAATCGTTTGAAAGGCCGTCCCTTCAATGGTATTGTTCGTGGTGATATGCAAATAAGCCGCTTCTTGATCGATCGCATCTTCTGAAATTTCTGGAATATAAGTAAAGTTTTGATCCTCACTAGAGGCAATGACTTCCACCGTCACGTTTCCAAGCGCTTTTGCTGCTTCAATAGCTTTCTTCGACCAAGAACCGGTATTTACGTATAAGGCTTTTTTGTTTTGTGCAAGATTCAAAGGGATCATACTGAATTGGAGACTCGCGCCGCCTTGTAAAAACAGTACCTGATAGTTTTCAGGAATTCCCATTAATTTTCGTAAAAGTGCTTCTGCATCTTTAATGATTGCTTCAAACAAGGAGGACCGATGACTCAGCTCCATAACGGACATCCCACTTCCGCGGTAATTCAAAAGTTCGGATTGTGCTTTCTCCAATACGGGACGGGGCAATACGGCAGGACCAGCTGAAAAGTTATAAACTGTCATACAAAAAATCTCTCCTTTATGTTAGATGTGAAAATCATTATAACAGATAGCCGAAAATGAAAAAAGCCTTAAAAGAGAAAATAATTTTGAATTTTCAGAAAAGACTACCAATTTCTTAACGTTCGTCATTTCGGCATTTTTTCAAATAGCCAGCGAGAAATTTCATTGTAAACGATCTCGCGGTTGCGCTCATTCAAAATCTCATGACGGCCATGTTCGAGCAAATACATCGTCACGTCAGCATTTTGCTTCAGTTGCTGAGCCAATTGGCGGACGCTTTTGCCATAGTGCCCAACAGGATCGTCTCCACCTGAAATCAGCAGCAGCGGCAATTCTGAATCAATCTTGCGCAGTTGATCCGGATCACTGGCAGCTTGTGTCAATGTAAAGAGATCCTTGTAAGCTGCTAAAGAAAAATGAAATTGGGTGTAAGGGTCCTTCAAATAGCGATCCACTTGCTGCGGATCACTGGTCAACCAATCTTTGGCGGTCCGATTGGGACGAAAACGCCGGTTGTGCTGGCCAAAAACTAGCTGTTCCATTACGTGATAAGGCCATTGCTGAGCGGCAAACGGCCGCAACAAGTTCGTAACGAGTTTACCTCCTTGCATCAGCACGGCTTTTTCCATCGTGGTGCCCATGATGATCGCTCCTGTCAATGGATGTGGCTGACTAAACAAATAATTCCGCAAAACCAGCGACCCCATACTGTGCCCTAAGATAAAATATGGTCGGTCTGGGTAGCAAGCAGCTGCGTACTTATGGACCACTCCCACATCTGCCACTAAATAGTTGGCGCCCTCTTTTTCACCAAAATGCCCATAGGCCTGTGTTTCTTTCACGGATTGCCCATGCCCTAAGTGATCATGACCGACCACCGCATAGCCTTGCACAGTCAAACATTCCGCAAACTCGTGGTAACGTTCAATGTGTTCGATCATTCCGTGAACGATTTGCACGACTGCTTTCGGCTGTTCTTCTGGCAGCCACGTTTTGACAAAAAGCTGATCCTTCCCATTTGATGAAGTCAGCTTTTCTTGATTCATCCTCATAGTTCGCACCTCTTTTGCTTTTTCTTTTCCTTTCGCCAAATAAAACGGTCGTTTTCTTTATTATACATGGAATTTTAGGCTATGGCGGTAGGAGTTGGGAATTTTCAAGGATAAAAAAACTCCTGCCACATTGTCTAGAGACAAAGTAGCAGGAGTCAAACGATCATTACCCATCGCTTGGATTGGAAAACTTCCTCACTATTTTTTATTTGAATTTGACGATTTCTAAACGATCAATACTTAGCATATCCACCCCAATCTCAGACGAAAGGGTGATTTCCTGCGCCCCTTTCGGTAACTTCATGCGGACTTGTAGCGGTTGATAATATTCGGAAGGATAGACATCCACCATGTGGTTTGCTTGTTTCGTTTCAATCCTGACCTGAATTGGGTCATTCAAGGAGAGATAATCAGTGGTTTTGACATAGGCAATCACCAGAAATTCGTCTGCTTCTTCAATCTGCGGAGCAAAGATAATTTTGTCAGTCGTTGATTCAAAGCCTTGGACGACTTTCTTAGAGAGTGCTGCCTCATCTTCGACAAGCACTAAATCGCCCTCCAGCAAAGCACGGCTAGCAGTTAATCGCAGTCGATTGGGCTCAGCTTTTGGCAACGCTTGAACATGCCACTCATCAAAAGGAGCTTCCAGTAGAATTTTATCCTCTTGATCCCAACCAAACTTTTGTAAGCGGATCGAACGGTTCCAGCCCGAATGATCCCACCGAGCAGCATGATAAATCAGCCAGTCTTCAGAACCATCTTTTGATTTGGCAAATCCATTATGACCAGGTCCATAGACAGTGTTTGTCTGTTGGAAAATCGGCGCTGGTTCCTTTTGCCAGTTCGCTCTTTCTAGCGGATCATCAGCCACATCTAGGGTCATAAGACCAAGAGCGTAATCATTGTCCCAGCTTCCACTGGCAGAGTATACCAAATTGACTGTTTCGTCTTTGATCATCACTTGAGGGGCTTCATTGATCAATGGTGTTTGCCGCATTTCCCATTCATATTCTGGTTCTGAGATAAGTCGTTTCTCCCCGATCACTTCCGTAGGGGAGGCCATTTCCGCTAAATAAAGATTTTGCGCAACATTTTCATACCCTTCCCAGCCCGACCAAAGGAAATAGCGTTTGTCATTGATCCCTAAGACTGTTCCATCAATCGCAAATTTATCATCCATCCCTTTGATCTCTTCCAATTGCCACTCACCCATGTAAGGATCTTTTTGATGATTGACTAATGCGTACATACGATGCGTTTCTGAAGGACGATTAGCCGCGAAATACATCACCCAGCGATCATCTAAGTAATGAAGCTCAGGTGCCCAGATACTTTCAAATTCTGCTGGCATTTCCCAGATGATCTTTTTTTCACCAGCAGCAACGTGAGAGAGGTTTTCAGCACGCCAAAGCGTTAAATTATTCCCAGTCGTTTTGGTATAATAAAAGAACGCTTCCGTTTGCAAGATCCAAGGATCTGCCCCATCATTATCGATAATTGAAGTAAAATCGGACACTTCTTCCCCTGGATCAGTTCCAGCGCTACAACCGGTTATCATAAGCGCAGCAATCAAGATACTTACTCCACTGAGCCAAGCTGCTGATTTCCCCATCGGACATCGCCCCTTTCCTTACCAATCATTTTATTCTACCTGCGGTGGATGAAACTGCTCATTGATCTCTTTAATTGCTGCCAAATCAACTTTTGGTTGGCGATCATAGGTCAGTAACCCATTGATTTCTTGTTCGACATCTGTCAACTGAGTGTAGCAATAGCCCCAGAGTCCGACAGAGTCATAAACAGCCACCATGATTCGCTGATAATCCTTCAAGAAATCTTGTTGATTTTCCACTGAGGTATAGCCCCAACCGGGTTGCCCCGAAACATCGAAGCCAATACCACCAAACTCGGTCAATAAAATAGGCTGATCCTGATAAGAAAATCCTCCAGCGAAAATCGGCCAGGGGGTCGATACTCGACTCACCAATTTTTCTCTCGTGCTGAGACTGTCTTTAAAGTATAGATATTTTTGCCGCTCAGATTCTTGCCCATGCGCATAATTATGAATCGCACAAATATCGGTCTCCGTCATCGCCCAACCATCATTTGAAATAACCAACCGTTGCTGGTCTAACGAATGGATAAAGTGATACATCGCTTGAGAAAAATGCTGTTGCTGACGATCAAATGAGATTTTTGGCACACCCCAGCTCTCGTTGATTGGGACCCAAGTAACGATCGAAGGATGACTATAATCCCGAGTAATGATTTCTGTCCACTCTTGCATCAAGCGCGTTACCGAAAGATCGGTATAGATTGCCGGCGCCGCACACTCTCCCCAAACAAGAAATCCTAATTTATCTGCCCAGTATAAAAAGCGTGGGTCTTCTGTTTTTTGGTGTTTTCGGCAACCATTAAATCCCATTTCTTTGGCCAATAAGATGTCTTGTTTAAAGTCCTCATCTGTTGGTGCAGTTAACAAGCCGCTCGGCCAATAGCCTTGATCGAGAACCAACTTCTGGTAGTAAGGCTTGTTATTTAAGTAAATCATACCGTTTTCTGTATGTATTTTACGCATACCAAAATAACTTTTTAGCTGATCGATGGCCTTCCCTGCTTCTCTAAGAGTCAATTCTACATCAAATAATTGCGGTTTTTCAGGTGTCCAAGACCAGCCTTCGTGGTGAAAATTCGTCCGAAAAATTTCTTGCTGGAAAATATCAACCGCCAAACTCAACTTAGAAGTGATAAAGTCTGCCTTTCCGCTGGTAACTAAAGCACCTTTAAAATAGATTTGATATTCTAAGACTACTTGTGGCTGTAACTGATTCAGTTCTACATCGATCTTAACGGCGCCAGCATCAAAATCACTCGTAAATTTCACCTGTTGCAGATGGGTTTCGGCAACTACTTCAAGCCAGACTGGCTGCCAGATCCCTGTTGAGTTTGTGTACCAGATTCCTGCTGATTCTTCTTCCCAAAATTGTTTCCCCCGTGGAATGCTTTCATCAAAATGTGGATCAAATGCTCGCACACTTAGTATTTGCTCTTGTCCAGATACTAAAGCATCCGTGATGTCTATATCAAAAGAGGTATGCCCTCCGCAATGATTTTTCACATGATTGCCATTGACAAACACATCTGCTTCATAGTCCACCGCCCCAAAATGCAAAAGGACACGACTTTTTTCAAGGACTTGCACATTGAAGGTCCGATAATACCATACAACGTCGTGCACTTCTCGATTATCAATGCCGCTCAATGCACTTTGATAGACAAAGGGAACATTGATCTTGTACGGATAGTTTGCTTCATTTGTGTACCACTTTTCTTTTAAACCAAGATTTTTGTCATCAAAGGCAAATTGCCATTCACCATTTAAGCTTAACCAATTCTCTCTCTCAAATTGCGGTCTCGGGTATTCTTCTCTACTCATATTTCCTCCAAAAACAAATTATTTTATGCCACTTTGCAACGACATTGACGCCATAAAGCTTTTTTGCGCCACCAAATACAATAAAAAGGTAGGGATCAAAGCCAAGATTGCTCCGGCAGTTCCAATTCCCGGATAGGTCATGTATTGCCCTTGTAGCAACTGCAGCCCCGGTGTAATCGGTAATTTATCAATATCGTTTATCACGATCGATGGCCACAAGAAGTCATTCCATGAGCCAGTAAAACTAAATAACGCAACCACCGTCAATACAGGTTTGATCAGTGGTAAGATAATATGATAAAAGATTTGAAACTCGTTGGCCCCATCGATCACAGCCGATTCATCCAATTCTTTAGGAATCCCTAAAATGAACTGCCGAACGAGGAAAATGTTATAAACACCTGCAGCCCCAGGAACGATGACTGCCAGAAATGTATTGGTCCAACCTAACGTATCAACGATTTTAAAATTCGGGATCAAATTGACCACCCCGGGAAACATCATCGTTCCTAACAATAGGGCAAAAATCAAATCTCTCCCCTTAAAGGTGAGTCGTGTATAGCCATAGGCTGCAAACGAGACGATCACCATAACCAACAGCGTATGTGAAGTTGAAATAATCATTGAATTCACAAACCAGCGGAACACAGGAGAAGAATCATTGCCTTGTAACAAGCCCAAAAAGTTAGTCAGCGTCCAATCTTGTGGAATCAAACTGAACCCAACCTTTTGAATCTCTGCCTCCGATTTAAACGAGGTAAAAATTGCCCATATCAAAGGAAAGAGCCAAATCACACAGACGATCGCTAGCAAAATAAAGGCAATTCTTTTCCCTAGTTTGTTTTCTCGCATCTTCTTCCCTCCTATCTTTCCATTTTTTTGATGACCATAAATTGCACAATCGAAACTGCCATGATTACAAAACCTAGTAAAATAGCCATCGCTGAAGAAATTCCTGCAACCGAGGTACTACTACCAAAAGCATTTTCTTGGATGTACATCATCAACACGCGAGTAGAATTGTTGGGTCCGCCACCCGTCAACATTAGTGGCTGACCATAAATATTAAACTGAGCGATGGTCGTCATGACCGTGGTAAAAACAAGCTGGTTGCGAATACTCGGCAAAGAAATACGGAAAAATTTCGTTATACTATTTGCACCATCTAATTCTGCTGCTTCTAACTGCTCTTTAGAGACGCCATTTAATGCAGCAACATAAATAATTAGATTCCCACCTAATGTCCACCAAATCGTCACGATCAAAATAGCGATCCATGCCCATGGTTGCGTGCCTACAAAATTGATGTCGATACCGAATACTTCTTTGATTGGCCCAAAAGATTTGCTCAAAAGGAACCCCCAAATAATCATGACGGCAGAGATTGCAAATAATGTTGGCAGGTAGAGAATCGATTGAAAAAAACGCATCATTTTTGGTTTAGCAGATAATGCAACCGCTAGTAACAAGGGAATTACAATACATAACGGAACGGAGATTGCCGCAAAAAACAGCGTATTTTTCATTCCATTAAAAAATTGCGTATGATACAACGAGTCTTGATCAAACAAAATCGTTTGAAAATTATCAAACCCGACAAAAATCGGTGTACTGAACAGATCCCATTCAGTAAAAGAAACATAGATCCCAATCACTGCAGGAACTAAAAAGAATAAAAGAAAAAGGAGCATATGCGGACCAATAAAAACGATTGGCCAGCCATTTAACCTTTTTTTCATCAATACCCATCCTTCCTTGTATTTCTAGTGCAGCTCTCAACAAGAAACAACTGTGACAGCCCTTTAAGCCTATCAGAATTCCTCCCCTATCAAAAAATGGACTGAATTCTTTTTATGGTCGCTCTTCCTTCTGCCACAGCCTCTATGTGAGAAGATTATTTCATCTTTTCTTCTACAACTTTTTGGATCTCACCAAACGTCGTTTGAATATCTGCTTTTCCTGTGATCATGTCCCATGAGCGATTATCATATTCACCAAAGATATACGATAAGCCATCAACTGCGTTAACAGAAATTGCCGCTTGTCCTTTTTCTGTCTTCAATAAGAAGGATTGTGGCATCTCAACATATTCTTCATTGTCTAGCATAGCTAAGGAAGTAGGATTTGCACCTGATTTGACCCACTCTAATTGGTTTGCTTGTAACCAAGTCAGAAAGTCGACCATGCCACTTTTCTTTTCATCGGAACGTTCCTCGTTCGTTTTGAACATTGCAAACTGATCGACGCCTGAACCTTGAATGATATGTTCCGCATCCCATTGAGGAGTAAATGTTTGGCCCCAAGTGAAGTCACTGATTTCTTCCATATTACTTAGCATCCATGTTCCTTCTGGAAGAAAAATCAGTTGCTGGTTTGCAAAAAGTTTATTTGCATCTTCACCATCTGGGACCATGTAGCCGGCATCGTACAGATCCTTAAACTCTTGAACGGCATTGTAAGAATACTCATTATCGATATTGATGTTTCCTTGTGCATCTTGCCATTCCCCACCCATTTGTTGGTAGAGATTCGAATAATTCTGCATGCCCCATGTATAGCCAAAACTATAGATACCATCTGCTTTTGCTTTTTCCCCAGCTTGTCTGATTTCTTCATACGTCACTACGCCATCATCCAACGCTCCTGGAACATATTTATCCACCAAATCTTGGTTGTAATACATCACCCACGAACCCATGGTTGCCGGAATCCCATATTGACTATCATCCACTACACCAGTGTCCCAAGCAGCTTCAACGTAGTTTTCCCGTGCCAATTCTGTCCCATCGATCATGTCATCCCAGGTTTCAAGCATGTCTTGGTGTTTGTACGTAGGCAAAGCTTCTGAGGCAATCAAAGCCAAATCAGGAACACCTTTCCCCGATTTCCCCGCAGTCGTCAACTTTGAAGTAAAGGTATCACCTTGCATGCTTACTAACTTCACTTTAAAGTCTGGGTCTGTTTCATTGTATTGATCAATCGTTTTTTTGATTTTTTCACCGTCTGGTCCTGTCGTCGAAGACCAAAGCAAAATTTCTGAATTATTACTTGAGCTACCACTCCCGCCACAAGCAGCTAACAACACTGTACATAATAAGCTTGTCCCTACTAAAACAATAGATTTACTTACTTTCATTTTTTACACTCCTTTTAATTTAACTAAAAAGTAAAATGACATCCAATTATCAATAAATATAATCGTTAGACTATCGTCAAATAATGTTTACACCGTAAAGTTACTATAAATATAAAGCGCTGTCAACATTATTTTAACAAGGCATAACCAAAAATTATATCATTTTACTATTTTGTAAATCCACAAGGTTGTGTTATAATTAAACCATCTTTTCATTAAACATTTTAGTATAACGAGGTGATCGCTATGGAATTGGATTTAACAAACGCATCTTTACCGATCTACGAAGCACTGGCAAATGAAACTCGCTTAGCGATTTTAAGAGAATTAGGCGATAAGAAGAAAAGCATCAGTGAAATTGGACAAAAATTAGCAATCAGCAATGCTTTAATGACCAAACATATCCGTAAACTCGAAGAAGCTCAGTTGATCAAAACCGAAAAAGGATCGGGGCAAGACTGGAAGAAAAAATATTTGTCTCTAAAAACTGATTTCATCAATATCAATTTCCCAGCAAAAGTGTTTCCAGAAATGAATCTAACCTCCCAATCTGTGAAAATCGGCCACTTCACCGATTTTAAAGCTGAGCCTTCTTGTGGAATGGCGACCAAAGACCGCTTGATTGGCGCCTTAGATGATCCAAAATCTTTTCTGGATCAAGAACGTGTTGATGCAAGTATCATCTGGCTAAATAACGGTTTTTTAGAATACAAAATCCCAAATCCTTTGAAAAATGGTGAAAAAATCGAATTACTGGAAATCAGTATGGAGATCGCTTCAGAGTTCCCAATTTCGAATAACTATTGGCCCAGTGATCTTTACTTTTACTTAAACAATCACTGCATCGGTAGTTACACCGTACCAGGAAACTTTTCGGATGTCAGAGGTTCTCTGACTCCGCAATGGTGGATCGATGAGTTCAGTCAATATGGATTGCTTAAGCATTTACGCATCAATCGCTATGATACTTCCCTCGATGGAGAAAAATTAACAGATCACAACCTGAATGAAATCGACTTAGACCACAGTGACTTTTTCACCTTTAAAATTGCTGCACCTGCAACTGCCGAAAACGCTGGTGGTTTGACCATTTTCGGCGATCGATGGGGAAATTATCCTCAAGATTTATTGTTCAATTTTTACGTATCGGAATGACTGTTGTCGTTCCATTACACAAAAAAAGCACGTAGCGAAGAGAGACCACTCCCTCAGCTAGTGCTTTTTTCTATTCTCTTACGCTGTGGCAAAAATGCGTTCGATCAACTGCATCACTGCTCGGACTTCTTCGTTTTTAACGATAGGTTCGGCACCGTTGCGTACAACGTTGTAAAAATTCTTGTAGAAAGGTTCAAAATCCGCTTCGGCTTTCGGGAAAGGAATCTCTTTGGCTGCCAATTCCGATGGCGGTGCCATCGTTTTCGTCAAGCCAACGCCTGCTTGAACTGGTTTTGGTGCGGCCACGTCTTCGCGACCTGTTGCCTGAACCATTTCACCATTTAGATCCCAATCGGTGATGGTGGCTGTTCCTTCCGTTCCTTTGATGTACCAGCGAGGCAATTGCGTGTAATTGGAGGTTCCAACTTCCACGATTGCTTTGACCCCATTTTCAAAGGTAATCAAAGCGAAGAACCCATCATCGACTTCTTCCCCCAACACAAAGCTAAGATCCGCTTTGACGTCTTTCACTGGGCTGTCGATCAGCCATAGCATTTGATCCAGCAAGTGAACGCCCCAGTCTAAGAGCATTCCCCCGCCTTGTTTTTTCACATGACGCCAGTCTCCTGGGATGCCGTTTGCCCCTTGGACCCGTGATTCTAATTGGAACAAATCGCCGATCTGTCCATTACGGTACAGTTCGCGTACAAGTAAAAAATCAGGATCCCAACGGCGGTTTTGGTGAACCATAAAGGTATTGCCGGTTTCTTGGGCAACCGCCACGATCTCATCTAGTTCCGCAGTATTCAGCGCAACTGGCTTCTCGCAAACAACATGTTTGCCGGCTTTCAACGCAGCGATCGATAACTCTTTGTGCAAGTCATTAGGTGTGGCGATCAATACTGCTTCGATCGTCTCATCGGCTAAGACTTCATCATAGCTTTTAAAGATCTTATGGCCTTTTTCTTGGGAGATCGCTTGACGTTCTTCATTGATATCGTAAGTTCCTACGATGTGGATTCGTTCGTTTTCATTTGGTAAGATATTGTGGACATGGTACGCACCCATGCCGCCATATCCGATTACTGCAAAATTGATTGCACTCATGTCTGACACTCCTCGGTTTTCTTCTTATGCCCACCACATGGATGAAGCTTCTTCACGGATCATAATCGTCTTCAAGTTGCTGATGGCACGATTCAATCCTTCATCAATGGACATGATTGGATCTTCATGCTCAATACTCAAGACATAATCATACCCATAAATTCTAAGTGCAGAAATAATATCTGACCAGACTTGTAAGCTGTGGCCGCAACCGACTGAACGGAAGGTCCAAGCTCGGGTTTTGACATTGCTATATGGCTGCATGTCCGTCAAGCCATGCATGTTGATATTGTCTTGGTCCAAATACGTATCTTTGGCATGGAAGTGATGGATCGCATCGGCTTCCCCTAAGATTTTGACCGCTGCCACTGGGTCGATCCCTTGCCACCATAAATGACTTGGATCCAAGTTACAGCCGATAGCTTTACCCGCAGCATCCCGCAGTTTCAACATCGTATAAGGGGTATGTGCCAAAAAGCCGCCATGAAGTTCGATCCCAATTTTAACACCAGCCGCTTCCGCTTCCGTGTTGATGCCTTTCCAATAAGGAATCAGTTTTTGTTCCCATTGATAATTATAATTGTCATCGTATTCCGTCGGCCATGGCAATACTGGCCAGTTGACTTGTGTATCTGTTGCATTTCCGCCTGAAACGCCTGAAAATCCGTTCACAACAGGTACATTCATTAAGCTGGCTAATTTGATGGTTTTGCGCAAAAGTTCATCGGCTTCTTGCGCTTCTGCTTTTAATGGAGAGATTGGGTTGTTGTGACAGCTCAAAGCTGAGATTTCCAATCCTTTATCAGCTAATTTCGCTAAGTATTCTTTTCGCTCTGCTTCACTTGCTAGTAAACGGTCAATGTCTAAGTGGGCATTGCCTGGAGAACCACCGGTACCGATCTCGACGGTTTGCAGCCCTTTTTTCGCTACTTCATCGATCATTTCTTCAAAGCTAAGTTGATTGAATAACGGGGTAAAAACACCTAATTTCATTTTCTTTCCTCCTCAATTGCTTGAAAATGCCCATATGTTGGGTAACGATTTTCTGTTGGTGCACACCAGCGAGCCGCATTTTGGATCACTTTTTGCACTTTGGGATTGTAATAGCTTGGGAATGTCTCATGACCAGGCTGGAAATAGAAGATCTTGCCATTCCCACGGCGGAATGTACAGCCGCTACGGAAAACTTCACCACCGGGGAACCAGCTGACAAAGATCAATTCATCCGGCGCTGGAATATCAAAGTGCTCGCCATACATTTCCTCTTGCTCTAGTTCGATCCATTCGCCGACTCCTTCAACGATTGGGTGGCTTGGATTGACATTCCAGATCCGCGCATGCTGATCGTCTACTCGCCATTTCAAATCGCACGACGTTCCCATCAAGGTTTTAAAGATTTTCGAAAAATGACCAGAATGCAAGACGATCAGTCCCATTCCTTCCCATACACGCTGCTGCACACGAGCAACGATAGCATCATCGACTTCTTCGTGCGCCATATGGCCCCACCAAACCAACACATCCGTGTCAGCCAATACTTGCTCCGTCAACCCGTGTTCTGGTTCATCAAGGGTCGCCGTTCGCACTTGGAAATCATCCTCTTCTAAAAACTTGGCAATTTGACCATGGATTCCTTCTGGATACATTTTTTGGACGGTCTCATTCGTTTTTTCATGACGAAACTCGTTCCATACCGTAACGTGGATCATTGGTAGACCTCCTCTACGATGTTTTTTAATTGCAGATAATCAATCCCGCTGGCTTCTAAAGGAGCGAATTTTTGAAACGCTTCCTGCTCGACGATCAACCATGGTAGTTCTAATGCTTTAGCTGCTTCTACATACGACTTGATTGGTAAAATCCCATTGCCGATCTCGGTGCTTTCCTGCGGCTGCTCTTGCATATCTTTGATATGAACCAAGCCGACCTTCGTTTCGCGTTCCTTTAGCCAAGGTAAAACAGCCACGTTTGCAAAGGATAACCAGTAAAGGTCGGCTTCCAAACGCAGTTGCGGATTGTCTTTGATCAGTTCATCGATCATAGATTCTCCAGCAACTTCAGTAAATTCATGGGCATGGTTGTGGTAGTAGCAAGTCAGCCCTTCTGCTTGCAACTTTTGGGTGATCTGGGTCAGCTCCGCAGCAAAGGCTTGCCATTTTTCCAAAGAATCAAAACTGGCATACGGAATGACGATCCGTTGATTGCCAATCGTTTTTTCAAAAGTGACGGTTTCTTCAAAACGATCTCGCAATGCTTCAAACGGGATATGGGAAGCCGCGACCGCCAAATCCAACTGCTCCAGCATTTCTTTGATCTGAGCAGCACTGTGTCCATGATAACCGGCAAATTCAACACCGTCATAGCCGTTTTGTTTAACTGTTTTCAACGCTTCAAAAAGATCTGTCTTGCAGTCCTCTTGAATACTCCAAAGCTGTAAAGCGATTTTCGGTTTTGTCATTTATGCTCGCTCCTTTTCTTCCAGCAGTTCTTATAGGTAGACTGGCTCACCGGTTTGCGATGATTTGTAGATCGCTTCTAAAATCTCCGTCACGACCATTGCTTCTTCAGGTTTGACCACTGGTTCGGTATCGTTGATAATCGCATGGATCCACGATTGTGCTTCTAAAATTTCTGGCGTTTCCCCGTTTCCTTCATAAAAATCAACGCCGCCTGTTTCAAGTTCGATATTTTTTTCATACAGCAAGCTGTGGTCTTCTCCGTTGATGGTCAAACCGTTATTCATATCCGCACCGGCTTTGCTGCCCATCAGTGTCGTTTTGGCTTCTTTCACATCCAAGCTGTTGAGCGCCCAGCTAGCTTCTAAGAAAATCGTTGCGCCATCTTCCATGACCACAAAACCAAAGGCCGAATCTTCTACTGAGAATTTCTCTGGATCCCAAGGGCCCCAAGCATTTGCGGCATTTTTGGTTTGCGACAACTCATGATACGCTTTTCCGACAACAAATTTTGGTTTGTAATTGTTCATCATCCATAAGGTCAGATCCAATGCGTGGGTACCGATATCGATCAACGGACCGCCGCCTTGCGCTTCTTCATCAAGGAAAACACCCCAAGTTGGCACAGCCCGACGACGGATCGCATGAGCTTTCCCAAAATAAATGTTTCCTAATTGTCCTTCGGCGCACACTTCATGAAGATAACGAGAATCTTTTCTAAAACGGTTTTGGTAGCCGATCGTGAGTTTTTTCCCTGTTCGGTTGGCTGCTTCGATCATTGCTTTGGCTTCTGCCGCTGTTTTTGCCATTGGTTTTTCACACATGACATGACAATCTGCTTCTAGTGCAGCAATCGTCAACTCAGCATGTGAGGCGTTTGGTGTACACACATGGATCACATCTAGATCAGCTTGTGCCAACATTTCTTGATAATCGCTGAATACTTGAGCATCTTCGGTCCCAAATGCTGATTTCGCTTCAACTGCACGTTCAACCAGCAGATCACAAAAGGCAACCATTTCTACTTCTTCTACTTGAGACAAGGCAGGCATGTGCTTGCCGTTTGCGATCCCACCGCACCCAATGATTCCAACTTTAACTGTCATATCTTTCCTCCTGAAAACGCTTATTATTTTCTACCCCCTCATTATAGCGAAACATCGAAAGCAGTTCTTCCCAGTTTCCATTGAAAAAATTCCCGAAAATTATCTTATGAAACTTTAACAAAAAGAACCACTCCACAATTTATGCAAAGCGCTTAAAAAAACACTATCGAGAAAAAAATAGTGCCAGATCAACAAAAAAACAGTCGACAAGCACAGGCTCATCGGCTGTTTCTATCAATTTTGATTCAATTGTTTCTGGTACTGCAACGGTGATTGACCAACGGCTTCCTTAAAGACATGATGAAATGTTTTGACACTGGCAAAGCCAGCTTTTTCAGCGACTTCTGCCATCGGGATCTTTTCATTTGCCAAGATAAATTTGGCTTGATTGATACGGTATTCCGTCAAAAACTGCATGAAGGTCTTGCCAGTATTGGTTTTAAAGAAACGCGTGAAATAATGAGGACTAAACCCTACATGTCTTGCGGTGTCCTCCATCGTCAAGACTTCTTGGTAATGGGATTCGATGTACTCAAAGACATCATTCAGACGCTGCAAGGTTTCTTTGTATTGTGCGGCCGTTCGTTTTAGTGGATTGACGGCTCGTTTTCGCTTTGGCAAGCTTTGATAGCACTCCCCGATCAACTGGTAAAGCAGCCCGAGAGTCAAATAACGCTTCCCAACAACATTTTCCTCTTCCAACTGATACAACTCGATCAAGAGACCTGTTATTTTTTCCGTAAAACTCGCTGGCCAATTTTTGCTGTGGGGCTCCCCTTCTTCAAAGAGTGTCATCAAGGATACTTCATTTTCTCGCAGCAACGGCTCTTCAAAAAGCTGCATATCAAATTGATAGACATAGCGTTCACTCTCAGGCGATGCTAGAAAATAGTGGGGTTGCCCGCTGGAAAAAAGATACAGATCCCCTTCCTCCAACTCAATGATCGTATCGTCAACACCAATATTCACCGTGCCACGCTTAGCGTAAATGATCTCGATTTCTTTATGGACATGGGGATAAACGATGGTCAAACCATCATTTAGAAACGTTCGAAAACGAAATTCACTTTCAAATTCAGGAATTTCAAGATACATACTCATGGCTGACCGACTCCTTCGCTCTATTCTTATTTATTATAAGCGAAAAATTGCCTAAGAGAAAACCTTTTCTCAGCCAATCATAGTTTCTTCTGCTTTTTTGTGGTATCGTATTCAAGAAAAGGAGTCTTGTTTATGAATTATTATGATCAACATCTGCATACATTTTTGTCTTTTGATTCAGATGAACAGTTTGAGAATTATCTAGCTTACCAGCCTGCCTACTTCGTTGCGACAGATCATTTCGATTTGAAGAACCCCTATTCGGGATTCCGTGATGATATTCCTGACTATGAATTACTAGTAAAAACCCACCAGAAGCTGCAAGAGACCACAGCGACGAAACTCTTAAAAGGCATCGAGATTGGTGTCGTGCCTGGTCAAGAACAAGAAATCTTGCGCTATCTTGAAAGCCATCCTTATGACTTGAAATTGATCAGTATCCATCAAAACGGTACCTTTGATTATATGGACGATGCCGTGTTGACGAAGGACAAATTTGCAGTCGCCAAACAATACTTTGACCAAATGGCCCACGTGTTGGACTCGTTTCCAGACGGGCATATCGTGACCCACTTTGATTATGGCTTGCGTCGTTTCCAATTTACAGCTGAGGAATTGGCCGCCCATTTTGAAACAGAGTTAACGACGATCTTCAAAAAAATCGTTGCCCGTGACTTAGCGATGGAAATCAACGCTAAGAGCTTTGGCCCTTATCAAAATGCCCACCTTTACCAATATGCTATCCCGCTGTATCAAAGTGTCGGGGGTAACTTGTTCACCCTCGGCTCTGATGCCCATAAAGCCAGTGATTATCGGTTAGATTTTGCAGCGATGAGCGATCTGCTGCGTTCCTTTGGTGTCAATCAATTAGCGGTCTTTCAAGGTAGTGAACGGTTTATGGCGGATCTGCCTGCTAAATAGCGTCACCTTTGAATGCACTCTACAACACATTTTCAATAAATGAACCAAAAACGGCGAACCCTAAAAGGATACGCCGTTTTTTCATTTTAAGACCATATTTACTTAGGTTATTCTGCTGCTAAAATATCTTCCTTGGCATGGATCATTTGAGTCAAAAAGTCACAATAAGGCGTTGGGACTTGGTACTTACGGCCTTTTCGTGAGATTGCGCCATTGATATAATCGATCTCGGTTTTGCGATGATTATTGATCAAATCTTGATACATGGATGGATAGTGCATTCCGATGCCTTCTGGATCATAGGTTTCCTCAATATGGTGGACTACTTCGGATACATCCAGTTGAACAGATTCATGGGTAGCAACTGCCGCAAATTCTTCCACAATCGTTTGGACCATCGCACGCGCCGTTGAGGTTTGTCCGAATTGGGCAATATTCACATTTAAAATCGAACACAAGCCATTTAGTGTGCCGTTGACACAGGCTTTGCGATAGATGGAGTAGCGAATATTCTCAGAATAAGACGCATTTAACCCAGCATCAGCCAAGACTGCCGCTAATTGACGGGCATCTTCTTCTTTGCCCGGTTCGATATTTTGCAGTTCTACAGAACCATCCCCAAACAAGCGAACATTACCAGGACCAATCAAGTCCGCCGTCCAAATGGTATTTCCTAAAAAGATTTTATCCGTGCTGACATATTTTTCAATCGTGTCCTCATGACCGATCCCGTTTAATAAGCATAAGACTTTCGTTTGCTCGCCGATCATTGGTTTGATCGTTTGCATCATTTGATCCAGTTGCATCGCTTTAGTAAAGACCAGGATCAAGTCTGCTTGTACAGTCGTTGGGATCTCATTTTGCGAATAGATCGAAAAAGGGACTGCGATCTCTTCACCGTTTAAGTTCGCTCGTAATCCGTGTTCACGGATCGCTTCGATATGCGCCGGCCAGCCGTCGATCAACGTGACGTCATTTCCGCCTCTTTTTAGCATAATAGCAAAACGGCTGCCCATAGCACCTGCACCAGCAATAACAATTTTCATCTGAATTCCTCTTTCCTCTTCCACAATTAGGTATAGTTTACTCTAAAATCGTGAAATATGCGAGAGCCTTGCGTTTTTTCTCGATAGGAAAGAAAAAAGAACAATTGGAATAGTTAGATTTTTCAGATAATTAAAAAACGGTTGTTTCCAATTTTGTCCATTCAAAAAAGTCGCACGGAAGATTGAAAACTTGACTGAGCTAAACCAGTTTTCGGACTCACGTGCGACCCTTCTATTCAATTATTTCCTGTGAAACAGTTGTCGTTTTAGGCAGTGACTGTTTCATTGTTTGTTGTAAAGTTTTTTAGCCGTTCAGCTTTTTCCGCTTCTGTGATCCCATGTTGTTCCACGTAACGGTTATGTTCGTGGATGGCACAATCATAGCTACAGGCACCTAAATGGGCAGCTTGATTTTCTTCAGAAGTCAAAAATTGGCGATTGCATTCTGGGTTGGCACAGTTTACATAGCGCTCGCAAGGTGTGCCATCAAACCAGTCGCGACCGATAACTTTTTTATCCACATGATTGATTTCCACACTAATGCGTTCATCAAAGACGTACATTTTGCCATCCCAAAGCTCGCCTTGAACTTCTGGGTCATTCCCATAAGCAAAGATACCACCATGAAGTTGGGCCACATCATCAAAGCCTTCTCGCAGCAACCAGCCTGAGAATTTTTCACAACGGATACCACCAGTACAATAAGTAACGACTTTTTTATCCATAAATTTTTCTTTATTATCGATGATCCATTGCGGCAACTCACGGAAGCTGCGGATATCGGGACGAACGGCTCCCCGGAAATGGCCTAAGTCATATTCATAATCGTTACGGGCATCGATCACCACGGTATCTTCATCTAACAAAGCTTCTTTGAACGCTTTAGGATCTAAATATTTTCCAGTCATTTCTAATGGATCGATGTCATCTTCCAGGTTCAATGAAACCAATTCTTTGCGCGGACGAACGAATAGCTTTTTAAACGCATGTTCTTCTACTTCATCGATTTTGTAAAAAATCCCTTTAAAACGGGGATCAGCTTCCATTTTTTCCATATAGCGATTTGTTGCTTCAACCGTTCCAGAAAGCGTGCCATTGATCCCTTCATTGGCTACTAAAATACGGCCCTTGATGCCAATTTCTTTTCCAAATGCTAAATGCTCCTTGGCGAAGCTTTCCGGATCTTCAATTGTTGTATATTTATAAAATAATAAAACGCGGTATGTCAAACCAATTCCTCCTTTTTTTGCACCCTACAGTATAGGTTATCGCGTGACAAAAAACGAGTTTTATGCTTGTACCTTTTCACACAATCTTTTTCTTTGAGCAAACAGTGTCATGGATTGGTTTGATTGAGCTCTGCCACGAAAAAAGCTGTGACTTGATCCATCGTTTCTCCACGCACCAGATGGCGTTCTTCTCGCGAGATAAACTGCAGATTTGCTTCTGGATTTTCTGCCACAAAGGCTTCCACATCAGCATAAGGAATTTTCTCATCTTGGGTACCATGCCAAAATAAAAGGGGACGCTGTCCTAATTTCTCTGGTTGAGAAGACAGATCGTAAGCATCCATCCAGCTTAAAAGCTGACCATAATCCTCGGGTACAAAGAACCCAGCAGCGCCGGCGTGCATTTGGATGCGGTCACGGTATTTCAACATGGAAGGAGAACCCATGATACAAGCTGCCGCTGTGATTTCTGGATGCTGGCATAATAAACCACACGTGGTCATCCCTCCCATGGAGACACCGCCAACTGCGATCTGACCGTTGACCAAACCAAGATTTTCAAAAAAATCGACTAAGTAAGAAAACTCAAATAGATTGGTTTGGATACTTTGCCAAAAAGTTAAAGAAGGAATCTCCGATAGCTGGGTCTTGCGCTCCCCATGATTGGCTGCATCTGGCAAGACCACCCGAAAACCTTCTCTAGCCAACTTTCTGCCTTGTGTCAACACTAATTCTTTGCTCGTCTGCCAACCATGATAGTAAATAATCAATGGCAGCGGTTCATAAATCATTTCTTCTGGTACGACTTCTAAGACCGGAATATTCCCGATTTTTCTTTTTCGAACAGCTAATTTCATTCTTTTCCACCTCAGCTTAAGTATACAAAAAGTCGCCAAAAGCGCCACTGATACGCTGTAAAAAAAGATCATACCCGAAGAGTATGATCCGTTTTTTCGTTTATGAATGTAAGACCGCTTCTCGAGCCAATGCCAAACAACCGAGCGTTCCAGCGTTGTCTTCCAATGCTGGGGTCACGATATATTTGCTTAACTCAGGTGTTTCGACATACCCATTGACCAATTTTGCAAATGCGTCATGGACGTTTTGCAGCATATGGCGTTGTTTCATCACACCACCGCCAAAAATGATCACATCTGGAGAAAACATCAAAGTTGTATTGTAGGCACATTGAGCAATATAGGAGGCTTCGATTTCCCAATAAGGATCATCTTCTGCAACCTCTTGTCCTTTTTTCCCTAAGCGTTTTTCGATGGCGGGTCCAGCGGCCATCCCTTCTAAACAGTTGCCATGAAATGGACAGCTGCCAGCAAAGTCATCTTTTGGATGAGGGACGACGAGCATATGCCCCATTTCTGGATGACTAAATCCTTCGATAAAGCGCCCTTCTTGTAAGGCACCGCCGCCAACACCCGTACCGATCGTGTAGTAAACGACACTACTCAATCCTTTGCCACTGCCGAAGACATACTCACCATAGGCAGCCGCATTGACATCTGTTGTCCAAGAAATAGGGATCGGAAATTCTTTTTTCATGGTACCGATGAAATCAAAATTTTGCCATGCCAATTTCGGGGTTGAGGTAATGTACCCATAAGTGGCAGAATCGCGATGGATATCGATGGGCCCAAATGAGCCAATCCCAATCCCTGCTAAATCTGCTTGGTATTGTTTGAAGAAATCAATGACTAAAGGCATTGTTTCCTCAGGTGTCGTTGTCGGAAAGCTCACTCTTTCCTTGATCGTCATTTCTTCATCGCCAATGGCACACACAAATTTTGTGCCGCCTGCTTCAATCGAACCGTATAACATGCACATCGCTCCTTTTTTTCTAACTACTTGCTGAACTTGATGCTGCGGCATCATCTGCTTTGACGCGATCGATCGCTACCACTAATGCAATGATCAGGTCATCTAGATCTTCTTCATAGATCACGACTTCATAGGTATCGCCCCAAGAGATCCATTTTTTGTGGATCTCTGCGATCCGCTTGCCGTTGCGGTTGACCACAAAATCCATATCCCACCAATTGCCGTCCACATCGATGCCTTCTGCACTGATGGAATAGCGGGCTTTAAAAAATGTGAAATGTTTTTCTAAAACGATCGCTTCTTGGCCGTGGACTTCCACAAAAAATTTTGGTAATAAACTGAACACTTTTTTGGTGATCTCCGCGATCGGTCGCTGCTGCTCATTGAAGATTGTAAAACTTTTCGGGATCTTAAAAAAACTGCCTTCGACATAATAGCGAGGGTTTTGTAAGTCATCGGTCACGGTAAATTTTTCGCCGATGCTGAAAACCTTCTGTTTGATGTAAAGTTTCTTCAAATACTACACTCCTTTCTCTTTGACATCGCCCGTATTGATCACCGGCTGAGTGCCTTTATCGGTAATGATCGACACCAATAAATTATTGATCAGTTGGACTTTGCGGTCATCTGTGAAATTGATGTCCTGTCCGTCTTCGATTTGTTCTAACGCCATTTGTGTCATGGAGACGGCTCCTTCAACAATGATTTGCCGTGCTGATAAAATTGCTTTAGCTTGTTGGCGCTGCAGCATCGCACTAGCGATCTCAGTCGCATACGCGAGGTGATTTAAGCGGGTCTCTATGACTTCGACCCCAGCAACAGCTAATCGTTCCTGCAATTCTTTTGCCAGCTCCTCCGAGACTTCACTTGTATTGCCTCGCAACGTCAGATCATCGTCATTGAACGTGTCATAAGGGTATTGCGTCGCAATATGACGAATCGCTGTTTCACTTTGGATCTCAATGAAGTCTTGGTAATAATCGACATCAAACAATGCTTTAGCGGTATCTACAACTTTAAATACCACCACTGCCGAGATCTCGATCGGGTTTCCGTCTGAATCATTGACCTTCAACAGCGAACTGTTAAAGTTGCGGACTTTCAATGAAACATTGATTTTTTGGGTTAATGGGGTTGTCACAAACAAGCCGTTGTCTTTAATGGTTCCTAAATATTGTCCAAAAAAGAGGATCGCTTTGGCTTGGTTGGGTTGTACGATCGTTAACGAACTAAGGAAAAGAAGCGAAACGATCCATAAAAGAATACTGAGAACGATTTCGAGAACGCTCTCATTTACGAACCCATGATAAAACAAATAACCGCCGCCAACTAATAACCCGATCAGCACAACCAGTGCTAAATACCCATTCACATGAAATGTCTGTTTTTCTGTCATTTTTATTCCTTCCCTTCTTGCTCTTATCTTACCTTGGTTAAAGCCGCTGTGCAAATGTTCTTGCGCATATCAGCGACGATTCCCAATCAAGCTATTTTGTTTTCTGCAACTTTCCCGTTACAATTAAGGTAGGAAAAAATTTTTCACAAAAAGGAGTAATTCTTATGGCACAAAAAATTGACTTAGAAACGAGTAAATGGTCGTTGGAATCGATCATTAAAACGGTCGGCACCGATCTTTCCTCTGTTGTAGAGGTACAAAACAAAGACGGCATTGACGTTGTAGTGATCTCGAAAGACGAGTGGCAACATCTTTTGGAATTACTCGATGCGCGTCATGCAGAAGGCTATCGTCTAGAACAAGAGCTTCCTGAAGAAATTTTAATTGACGTTGCCGATACCGACAATCAGTATACAGAAGACGGCGAGTTAGAAATGGAACTGCCTGAACGTGTGCATCCAGCACCTGATTTTGAACTGGATTCAGAAGAAATCGTCGAAAGTGATGACGTACTAGATTAAACAAAAAAGCAAAACGGACCCGGGCTCGTTTTGCTTTTTTATAGCTCTTTTTCTTGCCTTTTGGTAATGACTGCTTGCAATCGTTCGATGGCAGGCTGCAATTCTTGTAGCGCCTCTTCTTCGGGTTCTAACTCTGCACACCGTTGCAGTCGCTCTAACCACATTTCTGGTTCTTTGACGCCCAACTGGCCAATGGCCCAATAAGCCGTTCCTCGAATCACTGGGCGCACGTCTTCTGTCGCACAGCGCCAAATCGCTGGCAAGGCACTGCGGTCTCCCACATTGGCTAAGGCGATGATGGCATTACGCTGCAGAGGTTTTTTCCCCCGCCAAGAGCCAGATAGATGGCCAAATTGTGCTTTGAAGGTTTTGTTTGATAAAGACAGCATCGGTTGCAGTTTTGGATAAACAGTATCGACTTCAGGCTCCATCTCTTGATGAAAATGGAAGTCCTTCCCCCGATTATAAGGGCAGACCAGCTGACAAATATCGCAACCGTAAATCACGTTATGCATCTTTTTGCGGTACTCTTCTGGCATCATGCCCTTCGTCTGGGTTTGATAAGACAAACAGCGCTGGGCATTCATTCGGCCATCGCCTAATAACGCTTTGGTGGGGCAAGCTGTCACACAACGCATGCAATCCCCACAACCAAACGGGACTTCTTCATCTGGTTCGAGAGAGATATTGGTGACGATCTCCCCTAGATAAACAAACGAACCAAATTCTTCCGTGATCAGCAAGCCATTACGACCGATAAAGCCAAGACCCGCCCGCTGCGCTGCCGCCACATCCACCAATTCCCCTGTATCGACTTGCGGTGCGAAACGCCATTCGACTTGTTCTTCCATCGTTTGCGCTTGTTCTTTGATAAAGGCGATCAAGCGATCCAATCGTTCTCGCAAAATATCATGGTAATCGATGCCCCACGAGGCACGGGCAAACATGCCGCGTTTTTCATCCCGCGGGACTTTCTCTTTGATTTTTGTCGGATAAGCTAAAGCGATCGCAATGATCGTTTGCGGATTTTCAAATGTCCGTTCAGGATAAATACGCTCTTCGATCACGGGATGCTCAAAACCAGACGTATGACCTTTGGCTTTTTGTTCCCGCAAGGAAGGCTCCAATGCCAAAAACGGCTCCGCTGAAGCAAACCCGATCTTGTCAATGCCAAGCCGCTTGCTTTCTGCAATAATTTTTTCTTTTAAAGACATGCTCGCTACCCTCTTTTGTCCGCTAAGCATCTGCTTCTCGGCTTTTTCTCTTCCCCTATTATACGTAAGCACCTGAAAAAAGTCGATGGTGCGGTTTGTTCCCCCCGTTTTTTTCTTTCTTTAAAAGAACACGTGTTGATTGTTTAAGATTTTAATTAATTTTATCGTTATTTTCCTCGCAACGATTGCATTGCCTTTTTCGAATGCTAGACTAGATAAAGGAATTAGAAAGAAATGAACAAATGAAATGGAGATGCTTATGACTCAATTACCCACCGGCTTGACTGCAGCAGAAGTCGCCAAGAAAACCCAAGAGGGGTTGCACAATGATTATGAAACAAAAACCAGTAAATCAACTGCTGCGATCATCAAAGACAATTTACTGACATTATTCAATTTTCTCAATCTATTGATTGGCGTTTTTTTATTTGCCGTAGGCGCCTATTCCAACATGTTCTACTTAGCGATTATTTTTGTGAATATCACGATTGGGATCGGCCAAGAATTGCACGCGCGTAATTTAGTAAAAAAACTCTCACTTGTTTCACCGCAAACGGTACGAGTGATTCGAGATGCCCAAATCCATGAGATTTCAGCCAAAGAATTGGTCTTAGAGGACGTAGTTATTCTTGGTGCTGGGGACCAAATCCCCGCTGATATGACGGTGCTTTCTGGACTAGTCGAAGTCAATGAAGCGATGCTGACTGGTGAAGCCGATCTGGTTGTCAAAGAAGCAGGTGCTTCCTTACTCTCAGGGAGTTTCATCGTCAGCGGTGAAGTGACAGGAACAGTCCTTCATGTCGGTGCAGAAAACTACGCAGCGAAACTAAGCAATGAGGCAAAGGTCCACAAACCGATCCGCTCTGAGCTGCTTGCTTCGATCCGTAGTGTATCCAAATTCACCAGCTATGTAATCGTTCCTTTAGGGGTGATTTTGTTCTTCCAAGCCTTTATGATGCGAGATGCTGGGATCAAGGAATCCGTCGTCGTTTCTGCCGCTGCCTTATTAGGAATGTTACCAAAAGGACTTGTCCTGCTGATCAGTATCGCCTTGACGACAGGTGTCATTAAATTGGCCAAAAAACGGATTTTGGTCCAAGACATGTATGCCGTCGAAACCTTGGCACATGTCGATACCCTTTGTCTGGATAAGACGGGGACGTTGACGGAAGGCCATATGGTTCTCGAATCGATCGTTCCTCTCCAAGCCGACAGCGACCCTAACATGCTCTTAGGGAATTATTTGGCAGCCAGTACGGATAACAATTTGACGATGCAAGCATTGCGTCAAGGCTGTCCTGAGCTAACGGATCATCAGCCGATCGACGTCGCTGCCTTTTCTTCACAGCGCAAATGGGGTGCTGTGGCTTTTGAACATCTAGGAAATGTCTATCTTGGTGCACCTGAAAAAGTCGCCGGCTCTGCTGCCTTGCCGCAAGTCATAGAAGCGCAAGAAGCTGGTCTACGGGTGTTGATTTTAGCCGTAGAAACTGATCCAAAAACGCCGACATCCTTTGACCCAACCAACGCACAAGCGGTGGCTGTCTTGATTTTATCCGATATCATCCGCCAAAACGCAGAAGAAACCTTGGCTTACTTAGCGGATCAAGGCATCGATCTAAAAGTGATCTCTGGCGATAATCCAATAGCTGTCGCAGCGATCGCCCATCGTGCAGGCCTAGCGAATGCCGATCAAGCCATCGATCTTTCTACCTTAACGACCGAAGCAGAAGTCCGAGAAGCTGCGACACGCTATACGGTCTTTGGTCGTGTGACTCCTGAACAAAAGAAACTACTCGTTCAAGAATTAAAAGCCAATCAACGGACCGTTGCCATGACGGGTGATGGCGTCAACGATGTGTTGGCACTACGGGAAGCCGACGTCAGCATTGCAATGGCTGCTGGCGACAGTGCGGCTCGTCAAATCGCTAACTTTGTCTTATTGGATTCTGACTTTACTACGTTGCCAGATGTTTTATTTGAAGGACGCCGCGTCGTCAATAACGTGACCAAAGCGTCGGGAATCTTCTTTATCAAGACGATTTACAGCTTCTTGCTCTCTTTGGTTTGTATCCTGACATCCAGCGCCTTTCCGTTCTTGCCGATCCAAATCACATTGATCGACTTAGCAATTGAAGGTTATCCATCTTTCTTCCTTTCCTTTGAAGAAAACAAAGCACCGATCAAAGGTCGTTACTTGCCGACAGTCTTGCTCAATGCGTTGCCAAATGCCTTGTTGGTGTTAGTCAATTACTTTGCGATCCGCTTTTTACAAACCGATTACGGTTGGTCGCAATTTGATACGACGACCTTGTTGTACTATTTGTTGATCGGGATCAGCTGTATCGCTGTGATTCGCGCTTGCTTGCCATTAAATCCATTGCGATTGTTCTTAGCGATTACCACTACCGTGGGGATCTATGTCGCAGCAATGCTTTTCCACGGATTGCTGGAAGTCGGTTTCTTGACCGCCGTAACATTGCCTTACTTCCTTGGCATGATGGCATTGAACATCTGCCTGTACGTGGGGCTTTCTTTCCTAACGAAGCGCTTTTCAGCCAAAGTGCTCGTTAAACAATCCTAATTGATTTTGCAGCATCGCTCTTTCTTGCTTTGTCCAGAAAGACGATGCTGTTTTTTTGTCCTCTCCATAGGTGCAACCATACAAGAAGAAAGAAATTTGGTATACTGAACCTGTAGGCGGTTTCAACAAGGACGGTGTTTCTTTGGAAAAGGCAACCCCCTTGTCAAACAGCCAAATTTAATCAGAAAGTGTTGGTGAAATTGGATGAAAAAAAGTATTTTACTCGTTTCTCACAGTCAGCAACTCACCGAAGGATTAAAACAGATGATCGAAGAAATGGCTGATGGCGAGTCAGTCACGATCTATTCTTTAGGCGGGACAGCAGAAGGAGAGCTGGGTTCTGACGCCACGAAAATCGTGGATGCCGTCAACGAATCCGCAGATGCTGAACTGATCTTAGTCTTTGCCGATCTAGGCAGTGCCGTTTTGAATGCCGAACTTGCTTACGACATGCTGGAACCTCAGCAACAAGAACGCTATCACCTGATCGACGCGCCGCTGGTGGAAGGTGCCTTTGCTGCAGCGATCACCGCTGGTTTTAGTGATGATTTGGCGCAAATCGTTGCAGAAGCAAAAAAAGCAGCCGAGAAAGGATGGCATGAAGCATGAAAAAAATCATTAATGATCCCTCAATGATCGTAGAAGAAATGTTGGCTGGTATCGTAGGCAGTTATCCTGAACTGGTCCATCAAGTCGCCGACTCACGGGTGATCGCTAAGAATAATCAAAAAGAACAAGTCGGTCTTGTTTCTGGCGGTGGGAGCGGACATGAGCCGGCCCATGCTGGCTTTGTCGGTGATGGGATGCTTAGCGCCGCCGTTTTAGGCGATGTCTTCACCTCCCCTACCCCCGACCAGATTTTGACGGCTATCCAAGATTCTGATCAAGGACAAGGCGTCTTGTTGATCGTCAAAAACTATACTGGCGATATCTTGAACTTTGAGATGGCCAAAGATATGGCAGAAATGGAAGAGATCACAACGGAGATCGTGGTCGTTGATGATGATATCGCTGTTGAAAATAGCACCTATACTGCTGGGAAACGAGGAGTTGCCGGTACGGTCTTAGTCCACAAGATTTTAGGCGCAGCTGCTCGTAATGGTGCCAGCTTAAGTGAATTAAAAACACTGGGCGATGCCTTGGTTGCATCGATCAAAACCATTGGGGTCGCATTAAAAGCGGCAACAGTTCCTGAAGTTGGGAAACCAGGTTTTGACTTAGCCGATGATGAGATCGAGTATGGCGTGGGCATCCACGGCGAACCTGGTTACCGTCGTGAAAAACTGAAACCCTCACGTGAACTAGCACAAGAGTTGGTGGAAAAAATCTTAGCGGATTATGAAAAGACCCCAGAAAAAGTCGGTGTCTTGATCAACGGTATGGGTGGTACGCCGCAAATGGAGCTGTTCGTTTTTGCCAATGATGTCGCGAAATTACTCGCAGAAAAAGACATCCCTGTCTCCTTCCATAAAGTCGGCAATTTCATGACTTCCATCGATATGCAGGGACTTTCACTGACCTTGATCGACTTCAGCGAAACGGATCACACCGATGCGTTAAATGAAGCCGTCACAACAATAGCCTGGTAAAGGAGCGAATAGAGATGCAATTGACAACAGAAACGGTGCAAGCATGGTTAGATACCTTCACGAAAGAAATCGAAGCAAACAAAGCCTATTTGAGCGATTTAGATACACCGATCGGCGACGGAGACCATGGCAACAATATGGCACGCGGCGTAGCTGCTTATCAAGAAGCTTATGCCAAACAACAGCCAACGACGATCAGTGATACCTTTAAAGTCTTCTCGATGGCAATGATCTCAAAAGTCGGCGGCGCTTCAGGTCCCCTTTATGGTTCGGCGTTTATGAATATGACTAAAGCAACGAAGGAACTAGAAACGATCGACTCCTTTGAACAATTAGGTACGATCGTTGAAGAAGGCTTGACGGGCATCAAAATGCGGGGAAAAGCTGAGTTTGAGGATAAGACCATGATCGATGTCTGGCAACCTGTCGCAGAAGCCTTGAAAAAAGGTGAATTGACCAAAGACACGATCGAAGCAGCGAAAGAACATACCAAAGAACTCGTTGCTAAAAAAGGCCGCGCCTCTTATGTTGGTGAACGTGCCATCGGTCATATCGATCCCGGATCGGCTTCTAGTGCGATTTTGTTTGACTCACTATTAACGGTGATAGAAAAGAATTAAAAAACGATGCTCTTACAAAGCACCGTTTAAGACAAAAGACAAACCTTATGATTACGTAAGGTTTGTCTTTTTCTTGCTTATTCCTCTTGTAAAATCGTTTGGGCAACTAGCTTCACGTATTGATCCATGCCATCTGGATTTGGATGGACCCGATCTTCATAGAACCATGATTCTTGGTCATTACTCAAATCATACCAATCGATCAAGGTCATATTGTCGTATTTTTCCGCCATGCGCTCCAACATCCGATTGACTTCATTTTGCCAACGCTGTGTCGGTACCCGCACATTGATCCAGTAGACTTTGCGATCACCGATCTCATTCATAAAGCTGTCAAATTGGGCTTCTGTAAAGGAACCATTCGTCCCTAGCCCCACAAGGACGGTATCCCGCAAAAGATTTTTTTCTTTCAAGTCTTTGATCAATTCAGGGCTCGCATACAGCTGGCGCCCAACATCCCCATCAACTACCGCTTGGGTAAAGACTTCTTTCAAGTCAGCCGTTGCATCCAGCATCACGGAATCACCAAAAGCCGTGATTTCAAGAGATTCTGCTTTTTTCACTTGAGCTGCTGTTAAATCATATTTTTCCATGATATTTTTTTCATCTTCACTCGTGCTCGCCTCATCGTCTGCTTCATTGCCTTCAGCATTCGCATTCTTTTGCGATTGCTCTGCCGCTTTTTTATTGGCCGCAATGTTGTCTTTCAACTGCTGCTGCTGGGCATCGACATAATTCGTCGGTGCGGTCACGACGCCAAACAAAGCAACGAGGGTAATCAGTAAGCTGGGCACTAACCACGGTTTTTTCCAACTAAAAATTGGTTTGCTGAACCAGCCGCGGACCGTTCTGAATGTATCTTTGTACTGGAATTTGCGCATTGGGTTTTCGATAAACCGATAGGACAATTCACTGATAAACAAGATCAAGAATAGTTCCACTAACGTGTGCATCAGCACGTTCTCCCCGATATTCCCCACTTTTGCTTCGTAAAAAATCATCACTGGAAATTGATACAAATAAATCCCATAACTACGCTTGCCGATATAACTGAAAATCGGATTACTCAATACCCGGTTCAAGCTGGCTCCGGGATGAGCGGTGACTGCCACAAGAATCGTACATAGGATACTGATCAAGAACATGCCGCCATAATAGACAAAGGTCAAATGATCATCTAAGAAAAAGAACGCTGCGATCAGACCAGCCAAGGAAGCAAAACCAGAGATATTTAAGACCCGTTTGGCTTTTTGCGGTATCTCTTTCTTCAAGTGGGTACTTGGCCAAATGAATGCTAAGGCACTCCCCATCCAGATCGAAAAGAGCCGCGTATCCGTTCCATAATAGACCCGTGTCGGATCAGCGCCTGGTGTGTAAAGGACCGCTAACAGAATTGCCGATAAAATCGTGACTGCAGCAGTAAATTTAAAGGCGCGATGCCTCTGCTTGCCGATTTTCATCAACAAAATAAACACTAAAGGCCAAATCAGATAGTTCTGTCCCTCCACAGCCAGTGACCACAGATGGGTAAAGGGGGATTCATTGCCGAACCGATCAAAATAGGATAACCCATGATTGATCTGCCACCAGTTGTTGTAATACAGCAGCGAGCTAACAAAAACCCCGCGCAAATTATTCAGCAGGTTTCGCTGGAACAAAGTGATATACGCTGCTGAGATAAGCAGCATCACCACCATTCCTGGATAGAGCCGTTTCATCCGCCGAACATAAAAATCTTTGACTTTGATTTTGCCGTTTTGATCCCACTCTTGCCTCAGCAAGTCAGTGATTAAATAACCTGATACGACAAAGAATACTGGAACTCCTAAATACCCGCCTCGCATATGAGTAGGTAGTAAATGATATAAAATAACGCCGATGACTGCCAAGGTTCGAATGCCGTCAAACCCGGTAATATAGCGGCTTGTGCTTAAACGTTTATTCATTTTTCAACCACTTTTCTCTAATTGATCCAATTGTTTCATAAAAAAACAATTTCAGCATGAACGCTATTGATTCCATACTCTCATAATTTACCAGAAATCCCCCATATAAAGCTAGCAACATCTGCTATATTTCAAAAAAATTAATTTTTGGCGAAAAAAAAGTACTTCTATAAAGAAATACTTTTTTCAACTCCTTTTTTACAGTTCTTCTTCATAAAACCGACCCAAAATCTGGACATTTTCCGCAATACTAACAAAGGCTTTTGGATCGGCTTCTTTCATAGCACTGCGCAGCATCGGCAGTTCAAAGCGTGTGACTACCGTCAGCAAAACCGTTTGTTTGTCATGCTTGTAGGCTCCTTCGGCTTCATTGATGATGGTAATGCCTCGCCGCATATGTTTTTGGATCGTTTGAATGACTTCTTCTGGGTTGCGAGTGATGATCGTCACCTGCATTTTCTTTTGCTTCGTAAAGACCGCATCCGTCACTTTTCCACTGACAAAAATCGCGATTGCACTATACAACGCATATTGCCAGCCAAACAAGATTCCGGCGGCGAACAAAATAACAATGTTAAAGAAAATCGATATCGAGCCGATCGTCTTCCCTGTCCGTTTGCGGATGGCAATGCTGACAAAATCCAGCCCTCCGGAAGAAAGACCATTCTTCAAGGCATAGCCGATCCCCACTCCATTGATGGCACCACCGAAAATCGCACAGATCATCGGGTCCGTCGTGACGGTTTCTTCTGGCAAAATTTGCACGAATAAGGATGTCAATAAAACAGTGATTCCAGTAAAGATCGTAAATTTGTGGCCGATCTTAAACCAGCCAAGAAAAAATAATGGCACATTCAACAATAATAGCGCAAGGGATAAGGGGATATAAAACCCGATCCATTCTCTTGAGATCGTAGTAATGATCTGAGCGACACCGGTAATGCCGCTGGAATAAATATTGCCCGGCTGATAGAAAAAATTGACCGCAATCGATGCCAGCAGTGCGTACACGATCGAGAATGAAAGTTTGTTGGCATATTCCGGATGAGGGAGCCATTTAAACAGAGGAGTCATTGCATTTCATAGCCTCACTTTTTTGATTTGCCTTTATTATACTTCAGCACATAAAAAAAGAAACGAGCAATGAAAGAAATGGGTGAATTCTCATGAACTTTTTTCATTCATTCACCAATTTCTATTTCATCACTCATTTCATCATGGGTTTAACGCTTATTCGTTTTCTTCAACCGTTGTTACATCAATGCTCAAGTCAAACAGTTGCATTGGCGAAACGGTACTTGGCGCTTGTGACATTGGATCAGCCGCTTTCCCATTTTTAGGGAAGGCAATGACTTCGCGAATGTTTTCTTCACCAGCCAAGAGCATGACTAATCGGTCTAACCCAAGGGCGATGCCGCCATGTGGTGGGAAACCATAATCCAAAGCATCCAATAAGAAGCCAAATTGATTTTGCATCTCGCGACGTGAGAAGCCTAGCGCTTCAAACATTTGCTCTTGCACTTCCCGTGTATGGATACGCAATGATCCGCCACCTAGCTCGTAACCGTTTAGCACGATATCGTAGGCTTGCGCATAGACTTTTGAAGGGTCTGTCGTTAACAACGGCAGATCGCTTTCTTTTGGCAATGTGAACGGATGGTGAGCAGAAACATAGCGACCTGCTTCTTCATCGTATTCAAATTGCGGCCAGTCAGTAACCCATAGGAAGTTGAATTTGCTCTCGTCGATCAAGCCTAATTCTTTTCCTAATTTATTACGGATCGCACCTAACGTCGCTGAAACGATCTCAAAGGAATCGGCACCAAACATCAGAATATCGCCAACTTCCGCATTGGCTGCTGCAATAATCGCGTCGGTTGCTTCCGTCAAGAATTTAGCGATCGGTCCTTTCAATCCATCTTCTTCAACTTTGACCCATGCCAATCCTTTGGCACCAAATTGGCCAGCGTAATGGCCTAGATTGTCCATGTCTTTTCTTGAGTATTTGTCTGCAGCCCCTTTGGCATTCAAGACTTTCACAACGCCGCCTTTTTCAAGAGCCATTTGGAAGACTTTAAAATCAACGTCTTTCACAACTTCTGATAAGTCGATAAGCTCCATGTCAAACCGTGTATCTGGTTTGTCACTGCCGTAGCGTCCCATTGCCTCATCATAGGTCATCCGTGGGAATGGCAAGGTAACTTCGATGCCTTTGACTTCTCGCATCACTTTTGCCAATAGCTCTTCCGTATAGGTTTGGATTTCTTCTGCCGTCAAGAAAGAGGTTTCGATATCGACTTGGGTAAATTCTGGTTGACGGTCGCCCCGCAAATCTTCGTCACGGAAGCAACGTACGATTTGATAGTAGCGATCGAAGCCGGCGCCCATCAATAACTGTTTAAAAATTTGTGGTGATTGCGGCAACGCATAGAAATGACCTGGATAGATCCGTGAAGGAACCAAATAATCCCGCGCGCCCTCTGGTGTTGATTTTCCTAGATAAGGTGTTTCGATATCCAAGAACTCGTTCGTGTCTAAGAAATTGCGGATCACTTGCGTCGTTTTCGCCCGCATCACGATGTTGTTCGTCATTTTTGGACGACGCAAGTCTAAATAACGGTATTTCATGCGAATCTCGTCGCCAACGGTTTGATCATCTTCAATCAAAAAGGCTGGTGTTTTTGCAGTGTTTAAAATCGTGATTTCGCTGATCATCACTTCATAGGCACCTGTCACCATTTTCGGATTGATGGCTTCTGGTGCACGATTGATTACTTGACCTGTTACTTCTAATACATATTCGCTGCGGCATTTGTCCGCGATTTCCCAGGCTTCTTTCGAAACCTCAGGATTGAAGACGATTTGCACGATCCCTTCCCGGTCGCGCAAGTCAATAAAAATCACGCCACCTAAGTCACGGCGCTTTTGCACCCAGCCTTTTAGTGTCACTGTCTGGTTTAAATGGGTCTCATTTACTAACCCGCAATATACTGTACGTTTTGTCATTCTTTTTCTCCTCACTCAAACATTTTGGTTGTCATTTCATCGTAGATCTCATCGAAGCGGGCATAAAGATCCGCTAACGGAAATTGTTTTTCTTCACGGCTTGCCATGGATTTGATATTGATCACTTGTTCTGCTAATTCTGTTTCGCCTAGAGTCAGAACCAACCGTGCCCCTTGCTTATCAGCAGATTTAAACTGGGCTTTGGCTTTACGATCCATGAAATCACGATCGGCAGAAAAGCCGAAATTACGAATCGCTTGCACGACTTTCAGCGCTTCTAAATTGGTTTCTTGTCCCAGACCAACCACATACGCATCTAACTCATTCAAAGCAGGAATCACAACTTCTTCGGCTTCCATAGTGATCAATAAACGTTCGATCCCCAAAGCAAAACCAAAACCAGGTGTTTCTGGTCCACCTAGCTCTTCCACTAAATGATTGTAACGACCGCCGGCACAGATGGTGGCTTGCGCCCCCATTTTTGGTGCCTCACTCATGATCTCAAAAATCGTGTGGGTATAATAATCCAGACCGCGCACCATATTCGAATCGACCTCATAAGGGATCTCCAACGCATCCAGCATACTCGTTACGGTTTTAAAATGTGCCTTGGCATCTGGCGTTAAGTAGTCTAAGATCGATGGCGCATCTGCCACAAATTTTTGGTCTCGCTTGTCTTTGCTGTCAAGAACCCGCAAAGGATTCTCATGCAAGCGGCGTTTTGAATCCTCACTAAGCTCCGCTTCATGGGGCGCTAGATAATCGATCAACGCTTGACGATAGTTTTGGCGTGTCTCTTTGTCACCTAATGAATTGATGACCAAGCGCAATTGACTAAGTCCTAATTGACGATAAAAATCCATTGCCATCGCCATTGTCTCAACATCGGTCGCTGGATTTGCTGAACCGAAAACTTCGACACCGATTTGGTGGAATTGACGCAAACGGCCTTTTTGCGGACGTTCATAACGGAACATTGGTCCCATGTAAAACACTTTATAAGGCTTCGTATGTTCTGGTCCGAATAGTTTGTTTTCGACATAAGAACGAGCGATCGGTGCGGTGCCTTCTGGACGCAACGTCACATGCCGCTCTCCTTTATCGTAAAAATCATACATTTCTTTTGAAACGATATCCGTTGTGTCCCCTACACTGCGGGCAATCACTTCAAAGTGCTCAAAAATCGGTGTCCGAATCTCATTGAATTGGTAATCGCGAAACACTAAACGTGCTGTTTCTTCCACAAATTGCCATTTTTCGGATTCTCCTGGCAAAATATCGTTGGTTCCTTTTGGACGTTGGTAACTCATCGTATGCATCCTCCTATTTGTTTCATGGTTGCCCATGTTCTTTGCTTTCATTACTTGTTTGCTTATTCACCTATTGCTTGTTGCTCGTTGATATGGGTGGGTTGTTCTCGTGTTTGGCTTTTGGGTTATTGCGCTTTTAGTGGTTGGTTGCTGCTGGTCATCATCTATTCTGTCTTGCTTCAAAAGACAATCCCAGTGATTCCTAGTACGGTTACTACGCTCCCTAGGGTCGCCTAGTACTGTTCATCATCTATTCTGTCTTGCTCCGCAAGCCAA
>NZ_NGLK01000001.1:1347669-1580202 GCF_002141235.1 Enterococcus sp. 3C7_DIV0644
AGTGATTCCTAGTATGGTTACTACGCTCCCTGTGGTCGCCTAGTACTGTTCATCATCTGCTCTGTTCCGCTTTGCGGACCAGTCGCAGTGATTCACAGCAAAAAACTCGCCCTTGTTTTTTTATACAAGGGCGAGTTTTGATTACACGCGGTACCACCTAAATTCGAGAAATGTTCTTCTCCTCTCGATTAACGCTCGGTCACGGAACAGCTTTTCTTCTGTTCATCTCCAGATTGTCTTTCCTTTACACGTCCTAAACTGCTTTCAGCCGGGGCAGTTTTCTCTTTTAAGGAATAGAATAAAGTACTCGATCCTTCACTGATTTTTGATATTATCTATAAACTACAAGAAAGCTATGAAAAAGTCAAGGTGTTTCACTGTCTTTTTCACTCCGCTGCTCTCTAGTAGCGTTTTCTCTAGTAGTCAACGCAAAGAAGTTACCCTTCTGTTTGCTTTTCTTTCTTTTTGCGTTATGCTGAATAACGAAGGTTTTGTTTCTATGAAAGGAGCTGTTTTTATGTCTTTATATTCAGGCTATATCCGTCAACCACACTACTATGAGACCGATCAAATGGCGATCATCCATCACGCCAATTATATCCGCTGGTTTGAAGAGGCCCGCGTGGAATTACTGGCGTTTTTGGATTTACCATATCATACCATCGAAGAAGCTGGCTTGATCGTTCCTGTGCTGGAAGTCAGTGCGCAATACAAAACGATGATTCGTTACGAAGATGAGGTGCGAATCGATGTTTTGGTCGACAAATATACGGGCACGCGTTTGGATTTTCGCTATGAGATCTACAAAACTAGCGATGGTCAGTTGGCTACGACAGGGACTTCAAAGCATTGTTTTTTAGCAAAAGAGACCAATCGCATCGTGCAGCTGAAGCGTAGTTTTCCTGAAATCCATCAACGATTTGCTGATTATGCTGCCCTGTCAGGAGAATAATCAATTCTGATCACTCATTTAAGTCAAAATCCTTGCTTTTTGAAACGGCTTTCGTATAATCAAAAGTAATTTCAGGGAAGGATGATGGCGATGTACGTGATTAAAGTTTTGCATGGTTACATTGGCAAAGATGGTCGTCGCACTCGTGAAAAAATTCCAGACAAGTTATGGGTCTTTGAAGATCGGAAGCAGTCCGAAGCATTTGCAGATAAAATTGGTGGTCGCGTCAAACCGTTAACTGAAGTCAAACAGCATACGTAAAGAAATAAGCCGTTATCGTCTTTTGCGCATAGACGATAGCGGCTTATCTTTTTTACTGCGTAAAAGGATTAGTCATCCAATTCTGTTTCAAGTACTTCACCTGTTTGGGCATTGATTTTCACATCTGTTTGTTTGTTGCCATCTTCTACTTTGACTTCCCAATAGGTTACATTCATTTCTTTGTCTAAGGACCAATCTGTTGCTTGACCACCGCCAGCTTCTTTCACGGCGATATCAGAAATTTCTTCCAATGAAAGCAAGTTGGTTAGGTCCAATTGATCGGCATCTTTTTTGACACCGTTTTGTTCATCGGTATCCAATTTTTCCGTTCTTTCTTCAGAAGTTTCTTTGGTTTCTGCATCGATCTTTAATTCAAACTCATTCGTGTCATCCACGCCTTCTACTTGGTAGAAGTAATTGCCAAAAGAAGTATCCAAATCAATCGAAGTGATCGCTGCATCTGGGTATTTGTCTTGGAATATTTGGATCGCTTCTTCTACGGTCACCGTAGGTAAGCCGCCATTGGCGATCGCTGCACTGCTTGAAGAGCTGTCTGTTGCTTGTGACGACGTTGTTTCACTCGATGAGGCAACTGCTGTGCTTGAGCTGCTGTTTTGCGCAGGTTCTGAATTTCCCGTGTTGTTTTGTGTACATCCTGCCAATAATCCTAATGCGGCAATTCCGAATAAAATAGTTGTTTTTTTCATGTTTCATTCCTCCAATTGTTTGTGTATTCCTTTTTTCTATATATTTAGAATAACAAGTTCCCAAAGAAAAAGAATCAAAATTGCTTGAAGAAAATCTAAAAAAATCTTCATCTTTCTCTTTCATTTGGAAAGGCAAGTTTAAAGATACTGCCTTGCGGTTGATTGTCTATCACGGTGATTTTGGCATGATATTTGTCTGCCAGCTGTTTTACCAGTGAAAGCCCAATGCCTGAACCGGCAATCTGGCTAGAACGAGAATCTTCTACCCGATAGAACCGTTCAAAAATCAAGGCTTTCTTGTCATCGGGAATCCCAATGCCAAAATCGGCGACGGTTAAAGACAACTGCCTTTGCTCTTGTGTCAAGGTCACATGAATCGGCTGATCAACAGGCGAATACTTCGCGGCATTTTCTAACAGGTTTTGGATGATTTGCTGGAAGTCACGTTTATGTCCTCGCTTCATACATTGGTTCTCCACAAAATATTCAATCGATTGCGGAACGATCGTCGCTTGTTTTTCACACTCTTCTCGGACGATCTGGGAAACATTAACAAGGGTCATTTCTTCTTGGGATTGATTTTTTTCTAGGTCTAGCAATTGATTGCTCAATGTTTCCAAACGCTTCGACTCTTTGTCAATAAATGCCATCGAGGAAGGAATGACTTCGGGATGTTTGGTTCCACGCCGCTGGATCAATTGGACATGTCCGCGAATCGCAGCCAAAGGTGTGCGCAGCTCATGGGAAGCATCGGCAACGAATCGTTTTTCCCGTTCGATCGTCTCACGCTGTTCTTTCAACAATTTATTGAAAGCCAAGGCCACCGAACGAATCTCGATGGGTTCTTCAGACACTGACAATTCTCCTTGTCGGCTTTGTTCAATGGCAGCAATTTCTTGCGCCATGCCGGTAAGTTTCTGACTCCATTTCCCGACACTCCAATAAATCAGCAGGCTGCCAATCACAACAGCGATCAGATTCAAGAAACTGCTGATCATAAAGAGACCATAGGCTAATTCCACACTATCCTCCCCATTGATAGCGATCGTCACCTGATCCCCATCGACTTCTTGGGTTTTCGTGTAATAGATGCCATCCTCTGTAAAAACGATGTCTTCGAGAAATGGCATCACTCGTCCTTGATTGATATCGGCAAAAATCTCTTCCGCATCTTCTGATGAAACGACACTGCCATCGGCTAAGATCACTTGCAGGGCGTCTTCTTCATCTGCCGAAACATAGGCATTGACGAGAGTGTCCCAGGTATCCCCTGATGCCTCACCTTTTTCGATGGCTTCAAGAATGTTGCTAGCACGATTTTCGATATGTTCAAACAAATAACCTACGGATAATAAAATAAACAGCAGATTGAAGAGAATCAGCAGACCAAAGAGTATCAAGGAAAAGCGGCTCGTCAATTGAAACTGGGCTGTTTTTCTACGTTGGTTGACTGACTTATTCTTCATGGTCGGTCCTCAAGACATAGCCTAATCCTCGAACGGTTGCGATCATTTTGCCTTTGCCGCAAACATCCAGCTTGTTCCGCAGTGTACGGATATAGACATCTACAACATTCGTTTGACCGTCGTATTCATAACCCCAAATCTCATTCAATAGGTCATCTCTGGTTTTGACGACTTCCGGCTCTTTCATCAATTCATATAAAATCCCAAACTCTTTGGGCGTCAACTCAATGGTTTCACCGGCAACCTGAACCAAGTGCTTGGCGATGTCCATCATCAGCTCCCCCGCCACTAATTGGTTTTGCTGGTTCTTTTGTTGTTGGGCTTCTCTTTGCAGCCGCCGCTCGATCACGCGAATTCTGGCAAACAGTTCTTCGATTTCAAAAGGTTTCGTTAAATAATCATCTAACCCAACATCAAGCCCCGTCACCACATCGGCGGTTTGATTTCTGGCGGTCATCATCAAAATCGGGATGTCGCTTTCTTTGCGTATCCGCCGCGCCACTGTGATGCCATCATAGATTGGCAGCATCCAATCCAATAAAATCAGATCAAAAGCATTTGCTTGCTGATTGAACAAGGTCAATGCCTCTTGCCCATCTTTGGCCCAGACCGTACCATATCCCTCAAAAGTCAATTCGGACTGGATAAAACTGGCTAAACTTTCTTCGTCTTCTACTAGCAAGATCTTCAAAGTCATATGCGCTCCTCCTCTGGTTTTGCTTCTATCATAACGGATTTTTTCAAAACTTCCTAACTGATTGAAAGAAAAAAACATGAAGATTTTTTCATGTTCGACCAAAAAAAGACGGCATGAACCAAGGTTCACTCCGTCTTTCAGTTATTCCATATTTTTTGCCAACTGATACGTGCCAACAAGTTCTCCTTTTTCGAGTTGAATCATGTAAGGACATGTTTCAGCTAAAAACTCACGATCATGACTGATCACGGCTAATAAATCAACTTCTTTGGCAACTATTCGCAGTAGTTTTGCGACTTCCTCCATTTGCTGCAAATCTAATCCACTCGTTGGTTCATCGAAAAACAACAAACGTTTGCCAGAAAGCAAGGCACTGCCAATCGCAACTCGTTGTTTTTCCCCACCCGACAAGCTTTGCGGATGTCGGGCAAGGAGTGGTGTTAAGTGCAACAATGAGACAATTTCTTCAAAACGAGCTGGGTTTTGGGCTTTGATCAGCAGCTCTTTTTCCACCGTTTCAAAAAACAGCTGCAAGTTAACATCCTGCATCACAAGAAAGCTTTCCTGCAGCAGCTGCTTTTGGGTCCGCTTTTGTCCATTGATGGCAAATACTGCTTCTGGGCATTTTTTCAATCCTGACAGGACTTGCACCAACGTACTTTTGCCAGCACCATTTGGTCCAACGATCCCCACAGCTTGCTTCGTCGGCAATTGTAGTTCAGGCAAGTTAAGCGCCCAATTTCTGCTGTTTGCTGAGCGTTTCGATTGCTTGATCTGCAGATGCGTTGCCCTTAATCCAGACTTTTCTGGCAAAGATTCTCGGCAGTGCTGATTTTCCAATGCCGCCTCGCCTACTTTTCGCAATCCCAACTCGTGAATTGCCTCCTCGGGCAGTGACAACAGCTGAGCTGCTGGATAGGACGCCCGCAACCGCCCTGCTTCTAATAAGCAAAAGCGGTCTGCCAGTGGCGCCAAATACGCCAAGCGGTGTTCGGCGATCACAATGGTTTTCCCTTGTTGTTTTAAAGAAGCCAATCCTTGAGTCAACTTTTGGATCGCTTCTTGATCCAAATTACTGGAAGGCTCATCCAATAAGAACACATCATGGGGCAGCATCGTGGCTGCAGCGAGAGCAATCAGCTGCTTCTCCCCACCAGATAGGTCAAAGACACTAGCATCAAGCAACGGGGTCAGGGAAAACTGCTGTGCTACTTCGGTGATTCGCTGCCGAATGTTTTCTGGTGCGACGCCCGCATTTTCCATCGAAAAAGCTAACTCCGAATAGACATCCGTGGTGAAAAATTGAGTCTTGGGGTTTTGAAAGACGACGCCAATCGTCTGGGCATAATGGGAGAAATCGGCAACTGGCAAGTCTGTTTCTCCGACACGGATCTTTCCTTGCACTTCGGCGGGATACAGCTCAGGGATCAAGCCATTCAAAACATTGAGCAAGGTCGATTTTCCGCTGCCGCTAGCGCCGCACAAAACGATAACTTCCCCAGCTGCGACTGTCAAAGAAAGCTCAGATAATACGGTTCGATTTTCTCGTTTCACTGACACTTGTTCTAGTGTGATCATCCAAGCCACATCCTTTTCACGATAAAGCCGCCTAATGCTAAAAAGACCAAGCCATCCCACCAGCGCAGCTTCAGTTCGTGGACGGTGGTATGGGGAGTTTCTGATGCTAACCCGCGAACCAGCGCCGTAGCCGACAGTTCGGTTGCGGTCTTTTCAGCCGACATCAGTAATGGGATCAAAAAATACTCCGCACTTTGCAGTGGATGAAGCAAGATCGATCCTGCCGACAGCGAGATGCCGCGAAAGCGCATCGCTTGGCGAATACTTTTGAAATCTTGTACCAATGTGGGAAAAAAACGAAATAAGACTGCCAGCGGGACTAATAATACATTGGGCACGTGCAATTTTTGCAACGCCGCCATCCACTCACTGTTCTTCGTCCCACTAATGGCAAAAGCCGCCGCCATGATCGTTGGCAATAAGCGGCGATAACCGACGGAAAAGAAATCCAGCAACACGATCAATAGGTGGTTTCCTTGGCGAAACAAAAAACTATCTGCCAGTGTCAGCAAGATAAACACGCCATAGAACATCAGGCCTTTTTTCCAAAAGCCGCTGACTAAAAATAGCAGCAGCAAGAACGTGACAAAGACAAACTCATCGATCCAGCTAATGGACACCATCATAGTAAAACTAGCAAAGAGAATCACCGCCAATTTGCTGCGGGGATCAAACCTTGTTTTCGACACATTCCTCACCCTTTATGCGATTGGATCGTTGGTTGAAAATGTTTTTCCATCAAGCGGCTACCAATGCCTAAACCAGCCACCGCACCAATCAAAACGGCCAATGCACAAAGCCCCAACATCACATTGGAGGTATGAGCAAACACACCGGCAATGTAGGTTTCATCTTTTCCGCGAGCCACTAATGAATCGATGTAGGCATTTTTCATAAACCACAGGGGCAAGATCGGGCCCATCAAGCCAAAACTAAAGACGATATAACTCGCCATTACGCGAACGTTCTCTTTGAGCTTTGTTTTGTATTGAATCAAATCAGCTACTAAGGCACAAAGCATATTGGGTAAAAAGGCCAATGGAAAATGTCCTGAAATCAAAAAAAAGAGCCCTACCACGGTACCCATAATGGTGATTGCGCCAAATTTCGGTACTTTATTCAATAAAATCAGATAGATAATGCCAGAAAACAAAGCGGTGACTGCTGGAATAAATAAATTATGAAAACCTGGGATCACAAAACGCAAAATCAATAGACAGACGCTCATTAAAAGAAAATAGATCGCTGTATAGATCCCTACTGCAATTAAATCTTGAACCTTTAGTTTTTTCACTGCGTATACGCTCCTTCTTGCAAGCAATCAATGAAAAAACCGTTGCTGCTTGCTTGTACAAACTTATTTTTACAAAGCCTCAGTATAGCACAAAGCAGACGTTTTTATGGGGAGATATGCTTATCAACAGTCGATTTTCTTCTAGAACAGAACCAACAAACAGACGTGACTTCTGAATGGCTCCATTTCAACACACAGGGACCTTTAAAGATCCACTAATGGAAAAATGATGCTTTCACACGCTTAGTTGTTTTTTCCTCTTCCCATCTTTGCGAAATTAATGAATAATAGATAAAGACAAACATTAAAAATCAGCACAGACTCTTCATCATTTTCTTTATTAAGAAACCAGCAGGTGCTTCTAAAAAAACAATAAGAAAGCTGACTGTCGCTTATTCGTTGAAGAAAATCAACGCTGTACTGCTGTGTAAACAGCATAAACCCAACTGTAAAAACATTTTGACACTTGATTTCAAGGCATTGTCAAAGACATTTGATCGTTAGAACGCAGACATTGGCCTAAACTAATGGTAGAAGGAGCGGATAAAATGAACTTAAGCAAACAAATAAAAAAACATCGGGAACGATTAAGTCTCTCTCAGGAAGGGATGGCAGAAAAACTCTATGTCTCCCGACAAACGATCTCAAATTGGGAGAATGAAAAAAGTTATCCTGATGTTCACAACTTATTATTGCTCAGTGTTCTATTTGATGTTTCTTTAGATGAATTAGTCAAAGGGGATGTTGAACAAATGAAAGAAACGATTGAGAAAACAGCAATGGATCACTACACGAAAATAATGTTGGTCTTTACATTGTTGGCCGCATTATCTGTTGGGCCTGCTCTCTTTTTACCAGGACACTGGTGGATTGCCCCTCCTCTATGTTTTTGGCTCGTCTCCATGTATGCCGCATTGAAGATCGAAAAAATCAAGAAAACCCAAAATATCAAAACGTATAAAGAGATCGTTGCCTTCATGGAAAATCAAGACCTCGATGCCATTAGGAAAAAGCGGGACATCAAAAAAGATTTCCTCTCAAAAACAGTCATCGTCTTGGTCTTTGCCTTGATTGTCGGCATGCTTGCATGGCTTAGTACACTGCCGCATTTACTGATGCGCTGATCAAAACACAGGTTGAAGCTGCTTTTATGATGAAGCCGCTTCAACCTGTGTTTTTTTCAATTCAATGATCTCATCCGCATAAACCAAGTTTTTCGGACGATGGGTAATCATGATGACTAGTTTATTTTTTAATTGGTCTTTGATCGCTGCAAAAAGCTTTTCTTCTGTTGCTTCATCTAAAGCCGATGTGGCTTCATCAAGGACAATGACTTCTGCGTTTGTGAAAAACAATCGGGCAAAAGCGATCCGCTGTTTTTCCCCACCAGAAAGGTTGGCTCCTTTTTCTCCAATTTCAGCAGACAGTCCTCCCTTGAGTGCCTGATAGAATGCGCCTAATTGACATTTTTCTAATACCGCTATGATTTCCTCGTCTGCGATTTCCTTATCAAAAATGATATTTTCTTTCAGCGTTCCTTGGAATATTGGCGCATCTTGCGATAGATAAAAGACATGCTGATAGTAATCATTTAAGTTGTAAGCAACTAAATTTTTGTGATTAATCAGGACCGCACCGGTCGTCGGCTGATACAAGCCTAAAATCGTTTTGACCAGCGTTGATTTTCCTGCGCCGCTTTCTCCTACTAACCCATAAATCGCTCCCCGCTTCAGCTCCAGTGTGCTATCGGTTAAGATTTTCTTTTCTTGAAGTATGACGGATAGATCCTTAACTGTGATGTAGTTGATGGTTTCAGACAATGCATCTCCTTGTGTTAATGCTTTGTCCTCTGGCAGATAGAAAAATTCATTTAACCGTGCAAAGGCAACTTTATCTAAGCTGTATTGAACAAAAATCACGTTAAATATTGCAACAGGCGTGTAGATTCGATCCACATAAATAATCAATGCTGCTAAACCACCCAAGCTGACCGTAATCTGATTTGTAAATGCCAATACCACAATTGCGACTTTGATCAATGCGACTAAAACTGCAAAAAAACCAAAGAAAAACTCATGGATCATCGTCATTTTCGTCAAACGTTCTGTTGTATCAGCAGACATATTTTTATATTGTGCGATCTCTTTTTCAAACCGTTTATTGATCCGAAACGTGACCATTTCCGCTAATCCGCGGATAAAGGTGCTGTTCATGGCTTCTTCTGAAACTAGCGCATGTTCTTTGAGAGAGCGTAAAACTTTCAAAAGCAAATTGGTCACGATAAACACCATTAGATAGCCCACAAGGATCGCTGGAATCAACCTTTTATCGATCATAGCAATAAAAGCTAAGTTAAACAGTGTTTCGGGAAGCAATTCTTTAAACAAGCGTCCATAAAAATTCAAATGGATATTTCTACCCGCCGCTGCTCCCGCTTCAGTTTTCTGTAAGAGTGCTCCAGAGCCAATCTGCAAGTATTCAGAATAGGCAATCTTGCTGATTTTCACTAAAGCTTGTTCTTTGAGATAGAAATACATGCTGTTGTGCAATTTCGTTTTGGGTTTCTGCTCGAGATAGGACAAAAGCGGTACCAGTACAAGCGTTAACCCATAGATAAAAATAACTGACCAATCAAATGTCTTGCCAAATGAATCGAGTAATTTTTGAAAATAAAAGACATTCGCGGCACTCAAAAATGAGACCGCAATTCCAATCCCAATATATACCGTCAATCCTTTTTTAAAATGCCGCCATAAATCAATCGCCATCGTAAGCTCCTTTTGCTGCAGTGTTCGTGGAAAAGTCGTGAGATAAATAAAATAACCGCTTTCAAAAGTATAATCTATTTTTCGCTTAATGGAAAGAAACGTATGAAAGATAGTGAGAAACCATTCCTCGGTCATCGAGAAAAACAAAAAAACCCCGCTCAAAGAGCGGGGCTAACGTTGTTGCCAACGATTGATTATTTGTTTAAAGCGTCTTTTGCTTGGTCAGCTAATGCAGTAAATGCTGTTGCATCGTTTACAGCCAAGTCAGCTAACATTTTGCGGTTGATGTCGATTTCAGCTAATTTCAAGCCGTGCATCAATTTTGAGTAGCTTAAACCATTCATACGAGCCGCTGCGTTGATACGAGCGATCCACAATTTGCGGAAGTCGCGTTTCTTTTGACGACGATCGCGGTATGCGTAGTTGTATGAATTCATTACTTGTTCTTTTGCTGTTTTAAATAGAGTGTGTTTAGAACCGTAGTAACCTTTTGCTAATTTAAGCACTTTTTTACGACGTTTACGAGTTACTGTTCCACCTTTAACACGTGCCATGTATAATTCCTCCTAATATGAAAATCGATAATTGTTTGTATACGTGAAGCTTGGGTTACGCAATTATTTCATGCGTGCTAGTTGTTGACGGATACGTTTGTAATCGCCAGCTGAAACCATTGAAGCTTTACGCAATTGACGACGTTGTTTTTTTGTTTTGCCGTGGAAACGGTGACTGGTAAAGGCACGGAAGCGTTTCAATCCGCCGCCGCCAGTGCGTTTTACGCGTTTTGCTAATCCGCGGTGTGTTTTTTGTTTTGGCATAACTAATTTCCTCCTCAAAATCTTTCGTTATCTGACTTTAAACTGAAACTCAGTGAGTCATTATTTATCGTTTTTTGGTGCTAATACTAAGAACATACTGCGGCCATCCATTTTTGGCTTTTGCTCAACAGTTGCCAAATCAGCAGTTTCTTCCGCCAAACGATCTAACACTTTCTGACCAATTTCTTTATGGGTAATGGCACGGCCTTTGAAACGGATCGAAGCTTTCACTTTGTCCCCTTTTTCAAGGAATTTACGTGCATTACGCAATTTTGTGTTGAAATCATTGACGTCGATCGTTGGACTTAAACGAACCTCTTTAATGTTGATTACTTTTTGTTTCTTACGAGCTTCACGGTCTTTTTTCTGTTGCTCAAAGCGGAATTTCCCGTAATCCATAATTCTTGCTACTGGCGGCTTAGCATTTGGTGCCACCAATACCACATCAAGGTTTGCTCGTTCTGCAATTTGCAATGCTTCAGCTTTACTCTTTACACCAAGTTGTTCGCCGTTTTGATCAATCAAACGCAATTCACGTGCACGAATGCCGTCGTTTACCATCATATCCTTTGCTATGGTCATTCACCTCCGAGTTTTTTGAGAGAAAGAAAAGCTTGTCGATTCGAAATCAGACAATAAAAAAACGAGTTCTTCACGAACCCGCACGTACTCCACACAAATAAATAGTAGGAATCCTATTCTGCCCAGCGATATCTTCACTCAGGCGAGAAGCGGGTGCTTCTGCTTTTATTTCTCAACTTTTATAGTATACTGCTTTTTCCTCTTATTGTCAACAGTTTTCATGATTGTTTCAAAAAAAAAAAGCCGGAGCATACGCTCCGACTTTCGTGTTTCTTATTCTGCTTTCAATGCAGCCATCGTGATGTAGTTATATGGTTGGTTGAAGTGAGGCAAGAAGAAGATATCTAATAGCTTCATCTTGTCGATCGTTACGCCTTCTTCGATCGCTAGTGAGAACATGTGGATGCCCATTGCGATTTCAGATGTACGTGACGCCATTTGTGCACCAACGATGCGTCGTGTTTCTTCTTCATAGACGATACGGATCTTAACTGTCGCATTTTCTTTCATGAAGCCTGGTTTTTGGGTATCTTCGTAATCAGAGTATTTCACTTTCATGCCATTACGTTCGGCAGCTTCGACTGACAAGCCAGTTGAAACCATGTTGTAGCCGAAGATCGAAATCCCGTTTGATCCTTGAACACCTGTTGATTCTAGAGACGTTCCGCCGATATTATGGGCAGCGACGATCCCTGAACGTACGGCATTCGTTGCTAATGCGATATACGTTGTTTGTTGCAAAGCATTTGAGTACACAGTTGCACAGTCACCGACTGCGTAAACATCTGCATCGCTTGTCCGTTGATGGCGGTCCACTAAGTACGCGCCGTTAGCAAACAATTCCAAATGATCTTTGCCTAGCTCGTTGTTTGGTAAGAAACCGATCGCGTTGATCACTAGATCAACTGGGTATTCGCCGTTGTCTGTTACAACTGCTTCTACTTTCTCTGTTCCTTTGTATTCACGTGCTAATTCACCGAAATGCAATTCAATGCCATTGTCAGCTAAGTTTTTGTCCATATCTTCTGTGAACCATTTGTCGTAGTAGTTTGGCAATGCCCGTGTCGCTGCATCAAAAAGCAACACATTTTTACCACGGCGTTTTGCTGCTTCAGCAATTTCAACACCGATGTAACCAGCACCGATAACGGCAACGTTTTTCACGTCTTCTGAGGCTAACTCTTTATCAACCGTTTGTCCATCTTGGAATTTTTTCAAGAAATGGATGTTTTTCAAGTCACGTCCAGGTACTTTGGGTGAGATCGGAACAGATCCAGTTGCGATGACAACTTTGTCATAAGATTCAACGATCGTTTCACCTTCACTGGTCACAGCGTGTACTTCTTTTTTCTCAAAATCGATATGGTCAACCACTGTTTCCATATGGATTTTTGCACCTTTTGCTTCAAAATCTTCACGTTTTGTATAGAACAAGCCTTCGTATGAATCGATTTGACGTCCAACCCATAAAGCAGTCCCACAACCTAGGTAGCTTAAGTTTGTATTACGGTCGATCATTACGACCTCTTGGTCTTTGTAGTTATCTAATAGTGTATTGGCAGCAGCAATCCCCGCGTGGTTTGCACCGATAATAACTGTTTTTGTCATGGAAAATTTCCTCCTTTTGTTTACATTGTCATTATAGCTCGCTTGTGAATTTGAAAACTATCAACTTTTTCGCGATTTTAAAAATTTGTGACAGTTTTTCGTTGATATACGTCACTTTCAGCGGGTTAAGTTTCTATATCAAAATTATTTTCGTCTTGCAAGTAAAAAGATTGTGAAAAAATATGTATTAAAAATCAAAGATTTCCCTTGTTATAAAAGCATTCTGCAAACCGATTGAATAAATTTCACAATACCCTGCCGCTTTTTCGTAACTATCGCGGCATCGATTCGCCGTGTTATACTGAGAGAAAAACATACAGGATGGGATCTTGATGAAGAAAAAAATCGTATTGCCACTACCGCCCTTATTGTCGGCATTAGAGCCACAGGATTTTTATTTAGAAGAAGAACTGCTTTTCGAAGGGGGGGTGTTCGAAGGCGGTGATTATAGCTATGATACTTGCAAAAACCTTATCTTGAAGCAATGTCATTTCAAGAAAGTGACGATGCAAAAAACACGCTTGAGTCAATGGGAATGTCAAAATGTCCTCTTTGAGAACTGCGATTTTTCTAATCTGGAATGTTTTGGTGCCAGCTTTCATCGTGTTCACTTTAAACAGTGTAAATTGACTGGTACGAATTTTGCGGAAAGCTATTTCCGTGACTGTACCTTTGAAGATTGCGTGGCAAACTTTGCTTCTTTTAGCAATACCAATTTACGGACGATGCTGTTTCGTCAGTGCCAACTAAACGACAGTGAGTTTTATGAGATGGATTGGAAACACTTGACGCTACAAGAAAACCAGTTGAACAATAGCAACTGGTTTCACACAAAATTAGCAACTTTAGATTTTCGGACCAATCAATTTCAAAAGATCGCGTTGTCCTTTGAACACTTGCGAGGACTAACAGTCGATCAAGAACAAGCCTTGGTCATCGCCGCCGGTCTAGGTTTGGTGATCGACTAACGAATTCTGCGCCATAAAGCAATCAACATCCAGACGGATAACACTAAACTGATTAACAAGGCAATACCCCAACCGAAAATACTATTGGTAAAAGGCAGCGGAACATTCATGCCAAAGAAACTGGTGACGATGGAAGGCACAGTCAATAAGAGGGACCAAACGGTCAAAAACTTCATGGTATCATTCAAGTTATTGTTTAATAGATTATTGTAGGTACCAGACAATTGTTCCAAAATTTGGAATGCCAGTTGGGTCATTTCCACTGCCTGTTTGGCTTCGATCAAGGCATCATCCAGTTGTTCCCGCTCATCATCATCCATCAAACGATAAATGGATAATGCTTTGATTTGCTCCAAGAGGACCGCATTTTGTTTCGTGGCAGACACTAAAAAAACCAGTCCAACTTCCAAATCAGACATTTGCAGTAAGTTTTTATTGGTTGTTTTTTCCCGTAGTCGCTGATTCAAGCGAATCCGCTCACTATTGACTTCTTCGACTAACGGAAAAAACGTGCCAGAAATCAAGAACAAGCTTTGAAACAAAAAATGAATGGGCGTTTGCAGCGGGTTTTGCAGGATCAAGCGCTCCATCATTGGAATCACATAACGGGTATTGTGGGATGCAAAAGTAAAGAGTTGCTTCCTTTTTAAAATAAACGTCATCGGGCTGGTCTCAAAATGATTTTCACGCTTTTCTTGCTGAGGTACATTGAAAACCAGCAGCAATGCTTCCTCTTCGGCATCATATTCGACCCGCGCGCGTTCGTTTTTATCTAAAGAGTACGTAAGCATCTCGTCAGACAAATGATATTGTTTTTGCAATGCCATCACGCTTTTTGCGTCTTGTTGGTCGACTTGAATCCATTCATAGTTTCCGTCATAAAAGACATGTTTGTTTTCCACAACCCATCCTCCACTCTTGCTTTCTTCTATTATAAAAGAAAACAGCCAGAAGCCCAATCAAAGGACTTTCCTGGCTGTATTGGCTATTACTTATTTACGGGCGTCTTTCAAGGCCTCTTCCACCATCGTTAAAACGGCCTGTGCCGCTTGCGGGTCTTCGACAAAATTGAATTGATCGCCATCGATCTGGATCTTTGGACTCTCATTGTACTCTTCGTACCATTGATCGTAGCGTTTGTTCAACTCTTTGTAATAGTCGTATAACGAAGGATCAAAGGTCAACTGCTCATATTCCCGCCCACGTTTTTCAATACGCTCGAGCATCGTTTCAAAAGAAACGCGAATATGCACCAAAAGATCTGGATGCTTTTTGTGGGCTGCATACGGCAGCTCTTCTAACATATTGGCTAACAATTCATCATAGACTTTGACCTCGGTATCGGTCGCTCGCCCAAGGTCCGCATTTAAATGGAACAACAGTGAATCCTCATAAATGGAACGGTCCAGGACGTTATTGTCGTCTTTCATGGCTTGCTTGATACTTTCAAATCGTTTATTTAAGAAATAGATTTGCAGTAAAAACGCATATTTATTTGGATCTGCATAAAATAATGGTAACACTTCATTGTCATCGATCGATTCATAAAAGGCTTGACTGTCAAAATGATTGGCGATCAATGCGGTCAAACTTGATTTACCGGCACCAATCGTTCCTGCTAATACGATCACGCTCATATCCCCCAACTCACTCATCACTAAATATTGTATGTTGCCTTTGCGATATCAACTATACAACACTATATCTTGTGCCGTCAACTGAAACTTTTGAAGCACAGATCAAGAATTTTTTCAATAAAAGTTTAAAGATTTTTGCTTTTTTTTGAAATCTCATACGGAATGCTTAACGAAAGAGCCTTCTTCTAGTAAAATAGGAAAGGATCTTTAATTAAATTGTGTTTTTGTCAGGAGATAGTTACAATTGACTGACAAACGATAAATGAATCATGTGGGGTAAGCTCCCTAGAGAAATGAGGAAAATAATGTCAATTGGTACTGGCATAGCTACAGGAAAAATCATCTTAATGGGTGAACATTCGGTTGTTTACGGTGAACCAGCAATTGCTTTCCCTTTTGCGGGAGCAAAAGTACAAGTCGAGATCACAGCAAATGAAACAAGCACCTTGATTTCAAGTTACTATCACGGTCTGCTTGAAGAAGTCCCCAGCCACTTAAAAAATGTCAAAGACTTGCTGCATCGTCTGCAACAAGACTTCCACACGGGTCCTTTTGCAACCTCCATCGTCAGCACTATCCCTTCTGAACGGGGAATGGGTTCTAGCGCGGCGGTCGCTGTTGCACTGACTCGCGCTTTTTTTGATTGGATCAAAAAAGACTTTACAAAAGAAGAATTGATGACCTATGTCAACTTTTCTGAAAAAATCGCTCATGGCAATCCTAGCGGGATCGATGCTGCGGCAGCCAGTGGGACAGATGCCATTTACTTTATCAAAGGGCATCCCATCACTTCGTTTCCCCTCACGATCGACGGTTATTTGCTCGTCGCTGATACTGGAATCAAAGGGCAAACGAGAGAAGCAGTCAAAAGTGTCGCCCATCTTTTTGAAACCAGCAAGCAGCTGGCTAGTCAAGCAATCCAGCGTTTAGGGATCGAAACCAAAAAAGCTAAAGAGGCCATCATAGCCAATCAATTAGAAGTATTAGGTGAAAGCATGAACAACGCCCATCAGGCCCTGCAGCAGCTAGGGGTCAGCAATCAGCAACTGGATCAGTTGGTTTCCTTAGCGTTGGCACACGGTGCTTACGGGGCAAAGCTGACCGGCGGGGGCCGGGGCGGCTGTATGATCGCACTAACCAAAACGAAGGAACAGGCTGAGAATATCAGCCGTATTTTATTGTCCGATGGCGCTCGTGCGGCATGGATACAAGGATTAGGAGTTTATGAACATGTATAAGGGAAAGGCTCGCGCCTACACGAATATCGCATTGATCAAGTATTGGGGAAAACAAGATGAAACTTTCATTTTACCGATGAACAATAGTTTGTCCCTGACCCTCGATGCTTTTTACACAGAAACAACGGTGGCTTTTTCACCCGATTTTACGCAAGATCGCTTTACATTGGATGGCGTGGTTCAAACAGACGCTGCCACAAAAAAAGTTGCGGACTTTTTGGATCTGGTACGAAAAAAAGCGGACTGCCCGTGGTATGCCACGGTGGAAAGTCAAAATTTTGTTCCAACCGCTGCCGGACTTGCCTCTTCTGCCAGTGGATTAGCGGCATTGGCGGGTGCCTGTAGTGAAGCACTGGAATTAAACTTGTCGGAGCAAGAGTTATCCCGTTTGGCCCGTCGCGGTTCTGGTTCGGCGTGTCGGAGTATCTACGGCGGCTTTGCTGAATGGCATCAAGGCACCGATGAGACTTCTTTTGCCACGCAAGTGCCGTCGAATGGCTGGGAAGAAGAATTGAGTATGATCTTTATTTTGATCAACGCACAAGCCAAAGAAGTTTCCAGTCGTGAGGGGATGCGTCGAACCGTTGAAACCTCGAGTTTTTATCCGGGTTGGCTTACTGCCACCGCAACTGATCTCGTGAAAATGAAACAAGCGATTGCCGAGAAAGACTTTACTGCTTTAGGTGAAACGACCGAGGCCAACGCCTTGAAAATGCATGGAACGACCTTAGCCGCCGAACCACCTTTTACTTATTGGTCTTCTGAATCTTTACGAGCCATGGAATGTGTCCGAATGCTGCGAAAAAAAGGATTGGCTTGCTATTTCACGATGGATGCTGGTCCCAATGTCAAAGTTTTATGCCAAAAACAAGAAGAACAAACGATTTTACGTGAATTAAGTGCTCACTTTGCCTCAGAACAATTAGTAACTGCTCACGCGGGTAAAGGATTAGCCTTTTTACCGGTGGAAGAATCTTCTGCCATCAACTAAGAAGCCATTAAGAAGCCATCGATTAGGAGTGTCGAAATGATTGAACTATCCGTTCCCGGAAAACTATTTATTGCTGGTGAATACGCCGTTGTCGAACATGGTCATCCTGCAATCATCGTTGCCGTTGACCAATTTATTACAGTCAATGTGGAAGAGGCCCGTAAAAACGGCAGCATCCAGTCTGCCCAATACAGCGACCTGCCGATTCGCTGGACGCGTCGCAAAGGCGAATTAGTCTTAGACCATCGGGATAATCCTTTCCACTATATTTTGGCAGCCATTCGTCTGACGGAAAAATATGCCCAAGAAAAAGGCATCCCCCTTTCCTTTTACGATTTAAAAGTGACCAGTGAACTGGATAACTCGAATGGTCGCAAATATGGCCTCGGTTCCAGCGGTGCCGTGACTGTTGCCACGGTCAAAGCATTGAATCTGTACTATCAAATGGAAATGGATCGGTTGACCCAATTCAAAATTGCGGCTCTTGCCCATCTCGCTGTTCAAGGCAATGGGTCGTGCGGTGATATTGCGGCCTCTTGTTATGGCGGCTGGATCGCTTTTTCAACCTTCGATCACGACTGGGTCTTAGCCAAACAAAAGGACCATACCTTAACAGAATTGATTGCTTTCGATTGGCCAGGATTATCGATCCGTCCCTTGACGGTTCCGAAATCGCTTCGACTATTGATTGGTTGGACAGGCTCTCCTGCCTCTACTTCTGATTTAGTGGATCAAGTCTATCAATCCAAAGAAGAAAAAGAAAACGCCTATGCCGCCTTTTTAGCAGCCAGCAAAGACTGCGTCAATCGATTGATCGACGGCTTCTTAAATGAAGACAGTCGCACGATCAAAAAAATGATCACGGAAAATCGAAAGCTCCTGCGGGAGTTGTCTGCACTAACTGGTGTACCGATTGAAACCCCCGCACTTAAAAAGCTTTGTGATCTAGCAGAAAATTATTGTGGCGCAGCCAAATCTTCTGGTGCCGGCGGTGGCGATTGTGGCATCGTGATCGTTGACCAGAAAACCGGTATTTTACCATTGATGAGTGCGTGGGAAAAAGCCGAGATCACCCCATTGCCGCTGCATGTTTACCATTACCGGGAGGACCTATCATGAATCGAAAAGATGAACATGTTTCCTTAGCAAAAGCGTTCCATAAAGAACACAGCAACGATTTTGATGCAGTTTGCTTGGTCCACCAGTCCTTTCCGCAAATTGACGTGGCTGATGTGTCAATTACGACGACTGTCTTTGACCGCTCATTTTCCAGCCCTTTTTTCATCAATGCCATGACAGGCGGCAGTGAAAAAACCTTAAAAATCAATCAAGAGTTAGCAGAGATCGCGCAAGCCTGTGACTTGATGATGGCAACCGGCTCCGTTTCGGCTGCCTTAAAAGACCCAAGTGTCGCCGATTCTTTCCGTATCGTCCGTAAAGCCAATCCTGACGGCTTCTTATTAGCCAATATTGGTGCGGGCAGTCCCGTTGAAAATGCACAACGGGCAGTAGAACTGTTTGGCGCCGACGCCTTGCAGATCCATCTTAATGCACCACAAGAATTAGTGATGCCCGAAGGCGATCGTCAATTTAGCCAATGGCTGTCCTTATTGGAAAAAACGGTTGCTTCCGTTGCCGTTCCGGTTGTCGTCAAAGAAGTCGGCTTTGGGATGTCTCGTGAAACGATTCAGCAGTTACTGGCGATCGGCGTACAAACGATTGATGTTGCTGGCAGCGGCGGCACAAGTTTTACTCAAATCGAAAATGCTCGTCGAAAAAAACGTGAATTGGCGTATTTAGACACCTTTGGTCAATCCACCGTGATTTCCTTGCTGGAAGCAAATGAGATCCAACAGCCCTTTACCCGCATCGCTTCAGGCGGAGTTCGGGATGCTTACGATATCTTCAAAGCACTTTGCCTTGGTGCGGATAGTGTAGGACTATCCGCCACGATCCTCGTGCTGCTTTTGTCAAAAGGCAAAGAAGAAACGATCGCCACCTTGCAATCATGGAAGGAACAGCTACAGCTGCTCTACACTATGGCAGGACAGACAAGTACCAAAGACCTCACCAAGATCCAGCTGATTTTTTCTGGTGCTGTCAAAGAGTGGTGTGAAGCACGTCAGATTCCCTTAGCAAAGTATAGTTTGCGTTAACCGATCCAGTCGCTGACTACCACATCGAACAAGCAAAAGCAGTACAATTCGTTTTTTATTGTACTGCTTTTTTTGTGTTCTTTTTTCTATAATAGTGAGTTTCCATTTATCATTTGGATAGTAGCGTTATTTAATCGCTACTTGATAATCACTTTCATTATCAGGTACGTTGTTTTTTTACCATCTTGTTTTCGAATGTGCTATGCTCAAGTTGAGGGAGGAACAATCGATTGTTTCTTGAGAAAAGGATCGGTTTTTTCATTCATAGACTACATTCAAAAGGAGGCGTTTCTTATGAGTAAATCCGAATCGTCGGCTGTTTTTTCAACGATTGCTTGTTTGCTATTGATGGCAACTGGCTTTCTTATGGCATCTTTTTCCATTCCTTATAGCTTTGTCCCTTATCTGTTAGCGATTCTTGCCGGGGGTTGGAAACAAACCTGGGAAGGCACGCAAGAATTGGTGCACGACAAACGGTTGAACGTCGATCTACTGATGGCGTTAGCCGCCATTGGTGCCTGTATCATTGGGCATTGGTTTGAAGGGGCGATGCTGACCTTTATCTTTTGTTTGAGCGGTGCCCTTGAGGAATATACGACCAACAAAAGTACGCGAGAAATTAGTTCATTAATGGCACTGCAACCAACGACTGCCTTAAAAATGATTGAATCTGGGGAGCTCGTCGAAGTACCAGTCGAAGCCCTTCAGTTAAAAGATACGATTATGGTGGCAAAAGGCAGTGCGATCCCGATCGACGGTATCGTGATCCAAGGAACCAGCAGTGTTGATGAGGCGGCCATCAGTGGCGAATCCATTCCTGTCGAGAAACGTTTAGGCAGTGAAGTCTTTGGGGGAACCATCAACCTTGGGCAGCCATTGTACATTGAAGTTACTCAAACGAGTGAAAACACCCGCTTTGCAAAAATCATTCAATTGGTGGAAGAAGCGCAGCAAATGCCAAGTCAAACGGCGACCCTGATCGAAAAAATCGAACGGATCTATGTGCCGATCGTCCTGATCGCCGTCCCACTAATGATCGTTTTGTGTACGTTTTTCACGAATTGGGGGTTCCAAGAAAGTTTTTATCGTGGCATGGTCTTACTAGTAGTGGCATCCCCTTGTGCCTTAGTCGCCTCTGCTACTCCTGCGACGTTAGCAGCCATTTCTCACGCTGCTCGTTTGGGCGTTTTATGCAAAGGCGGACAAGCCTTGGATGCCTTTGCCAATGTCAAAGCGATCGCTTTTGACAAAACCGGAACGCTGACTCGAGGCAAACCTGCTGTCACTGATGTTCATCTATTGCTGGATGAACCGTTTATCCCCCAACTGATTGTTGGGATGGAAAAACAATCAAATCACCCATTGGCTGAAGCGATCTTGGCGTATTTCCACGATGAAAGACCATTGGAATTAGCAGTGGAAGAACAAGCGGGGGTCGGTCTAGCCACCACTTACCAAGCTGCCCATTGGACGATTGGAAAAGAAGTCGATCTAACCTCTGTTGCTGTCAGTGAACAAACCCGCATCCAAGAATTGAAAGCAGCCGGAAAAACCTTGATTTATATCAATCGTGACCGTGTATTAGCAGGGTATTTAGCACTATTGGATCAGCCCCGTCCTGAAGCTCGTGAGAGTCTTGCCTACTTCAATAAGCAAGGAATTCACACGACGATGCTGACGGGTGATCATTTAGGTACTGCCAAAGTGATCGCCGCAGAAATCGGCTTGTCTGACTACGAAAGTGATTGCCTGCCTGATGAGAAAACCACTCGGATCAAAGAAATGAAAGAAACCTACCAAATCAATGCGATGGTCGGTGATGGGATCAATGATGCCCCCGCCTTAGCGACCGCAAGTGTAGGGATCGCGATGGGCGAAGGAACAGATGTCGCAATGGATGTGGCGGAGATCGTCTTGATGAAAAATGATTTGCTGCGTTTGGTCGACAGTCACCGTTTGGCTAAGAAATTACAGCGGATCATCAAACAAAACATCGTCTTTTCTATCAGTGTCATCTTGTTGCTGATCGCTTCAAACTTCCTTGAATTTCTCACGCTACCTCTAGGGGTCGTGGGTCATGAAGGAAGCACGATCTTAGTTATCTTAAACGGGTTGCGTATGCTTTTGCCATTACACAAAGAAACACCCCAGCAAGCCAAACCAACCCGCAAAGATTGCGATGATTGTGTCTTGTATCAACAGTCTTTGCATACGTGACCACTATTTGCACTAGCAAAAACGCCCATTGTTGGCACTTCACTAGAAGTCCATCAACGGGCGTTTTGCTGTTTTTTCTACTTATGCTTGATTGGCAAGTTGTTCCGTGTAGAGTTTGCCATCGTACATCTTAAAGAATGGATAATAGCAGAGAATGGAAACCCCTAAGTTGATCAAAGCGATCAGGATGGCTCGGAAATCACCGCCGGTTCCTAAAAACGCCCCTATGCCCACCGGTGAAATCCAGGGAATTCCCGTAATGACTTTATCGACAAAGCCAAACGAGCTAGCAAAGTAAGCAATCGTCACGTTGATCAAAGGTGTTACGATAAAGGGGATGATCAAATACGGATTGTAGACGATCGGTGCCCCGAAGATCACTGGTTCATTGATGTTAAAAAGCCCCGGTAAGATCGCTGCTTTTCCTAAGACTTTGAGCTGTTGTGATTTTGCCACAAACAGCATCAATAAAACCAATCCAAGTGTACTTCCTGCGCCACCCATAAAAATATACATGTTCACAAAATCCCCAGCAAAAATATTATTGGCACCATCGATATTTTCAGTTAGAGCCACCAATAGGATGGGATTGATGAAACTATTTTTTATAACTGCCGTCCCATGAACCCCCACTGCCCATAAGAGATGGATAAGGAGCATAATCACGATGATTCCTAACCACGAACCCGTCAACTCCTTCACGAATTCAAATGGTTTGGATAGCAATCCGTGAAGATCCGTGTGGAAAACCGCCAGTACTCCATTGATCGCCACCATCAAAAAGGCAATCAAAATCGCTGGGATCAATGACGCAAATGCTTTGCTGACTCCATCAGGAACCCCTTCAGGCATCTGGATGGTGATATTTCTTTTTACACAAAAACGATAGACTGACGTAGCAAGTACTGCAGTGATAATCCCGATGAAGATCCCTACTCCACTGAAGCGAGTGATCCAACCGCCTAAAGCGACCCCATTATAAACAATGGCGGTTTCGCTCTCTGACTGCAGCAATTGTGCCGCACCATCTGTGATATCGACTTGGACGATCGTCATTAAAAAGGCAAACAAACTTAATAACGCCCCTACAAAACTGCTCATAGTCAAATGCTCTTCTTTATGATAGATCTCAGTTAAATAATACCCTGTTGCTAAACAATAAAAAACAGCAATCGAGCCAACAGACATGGTAGTTACGACACTATAAAGCGGTGAAAATCGTAAAATCGTTTGTTCGAAAAAGCCAGCCAGTGGTGGAATGATTTGTGGTAAATTATTGATGATTAAAAAAATCGATCCGACGATCGTAAAAGGGACCGTAATGATCCCAGCTTGCATGATTGCGCGAATAAAGCGTAAATTCGCCAACTTATTCAATGGCGGCATCAAACGCGTTTCTAAAAAGGTAAAAACACTTGTCATCATTACTCCTCCAACGAAGGGATCGCCCCTTCTTCAATCAGCTTTTGATACCAATAAAAGCTGTCTTTTCTCACTCGTTTTTGTTCTTTTTCCTCTGCATCATTGCGATCTACGTAAATAAAACCATACCGTTTTCGAATCCCTTCATGCACACTAATCAAATCAATGGCAGACCACGGGCTATATCCGATCAGATCCACCCCAGCATTGATCGCGGCTAAGCATTGATTGATATGCTGCGACAAATAATCGATACGGTACGGATCATGAACCGCGCCATCTGCTTCTAGATGGTCTTCGGCCCCTAAGCCGTTTTCAGTAATGATGATCGGCAAGTGGTAACGATCATAAAGTGTTTGCAACGTCGTTTTCAGTCCCAAGGGATCGATGGTCCAATTGAAGGCATTTTTCTTCAAGAACGTATTGGTGAACCCTTTGTAAAAACCACGCTCCATAATGTCTTCACTTTGCTGATCACTGATGCCGTTTTTCATGTCCCCAGCTTCCGTCGGCTGCTCCACTGTCACCGTGGTGTAGAAGTTCATTGCGACAAAGTCAGGCAGAGCCCGTTTCATCAACACCTCATCTTCCGGACCAAAGTCAATCGTGAGGCCGTTTTGGTTCAAATAATCTTGAAAGACCGTATTGTAACGACCGAAGCAGGCGAAATCAAGGTACGCCCAGTTCCGGACACTGTTGAAATACAGCGCCGCTTGGTTGTCTTCTGGTCGACTAGTCGCCGCATAGACCAACGAAATATTCGGCACCGGTCCGATTTTGCCATTCGGTACGATTTCATGACACGCTTCGAAAGCATATTTTTCAGCGATCATCAGGTGATGAAATTGCTGGTATTTTTCTGATAATGGAATCTTTTTCCCTAATATTTTTTGATCCACCAACAGCATGATATTTGGTTCATTGATCGTCAGCCAGTGCGTCACTCGATCCCCATAGGCTGTAAACAGCGTTTTGGCGTATGCGGCAAATGCCTCAACGGTGCTGCGTTTTGTCCAGCCGCCTTCGTCTTCCAATGCTTGCGGCAAGTCAAAATGGTTCAACGTTACAAAGGGCTGAATGCCGTGTTTCAGCAATTCATCAATGACATCGCTGTAATGATCCAATCCTTTTTGATTAATAGTACCGCGCCCTTCTGGAAAAATTCGCGACCAAGCGATCGAAAAACGGAAAATTTTGATCCCCATTTCTGCTAACAAGGCGATATCCTCTTTGTACTGGTGGTAATGGTCGACAGCCACAGTAAAATCCGCGATCTTGTGGTTGTCTCTTGGACGAGTATCTTGGACACTCAGTCCCTTGCCATCGGTTTGATACGCTCCTTCGGTTTGGTGAGCGGAAATCGATGCTCCCCATAAAAAATCAGTTGGAAATGTTTGTTTCATATCGTACTCCTTATCCTAAATAAGATGCGTTTAACATCTTAGAATTATTGCTTGCATGGCAAAGACAATATTCTGAATTATCTCTTATTTTTCGCACTAAAGCAAAAAATAACTCCTGTCAAGTAAGACCCTTTTGAAGATGTGCTACTTAGACAAAAAAAAAGCAAAGTCTAGTTTCCTAGACTTTGCTTTTCAATGCGATAATTTAGAAGTAGCAGCTTATTTTTGCTCTGCTTTATCTTCGTTCAATAGTGCTTTTCTTGAAAGGTTCACACGGCCTTGTTTGTCGATTTCTGTGACCTTCACTAAGATTTCGTCGCCTTCTTTGACAACGTCTTCTACTTTGTTGACCCGTTCGTTCGCAAGTTGTGAAATGTGAACTAAGCCGTCTTTGCCTTTGATTAAGTTGACAAACGCACCGAATTTTTCAACACGGACAACTTTCCCAAGGTACACTTCGCCAACTTTTACTTCTTTCGTCAATTCTTCAATGATCTTGATAGCTTTTTGGATCATTTCTGCATCAGCAGAAGCAATCGAAACTTTTCCGTCTTGATCAATATCGATTTTCACGCCAGTTTCATCAATGATGCCATTGATGGTGTCGCCGCCTTTACCGATTACATCTTTGATCTTCGCAGGATCGATTTGGATCATTTCGATCTTCGGTGCGTATTGGCTTAACTCTTCACGAGGAGCAGCCAATGTTGATGTCAATTCATTTAAGATTTCCATCCGTGCTTTTTTCGCTTGACTTAATGCTTCTGTCAAGATTTGTTCAGTGATTCCTTGGATCTTGATATCCATTTGTAACGCAGTGATCCCATCTTTGGTTCCAGCAACTTTAAAGTCCATATCGCCAAGGTGATCTTCTAAGCCTTGAATATCAGTTAAGATCGTGTAGTTTTCACCATCAGATACAAGTCCCATTGCGATACCTGCAACTGGTGCTTTGATTGGCACCCCTGCATCCATCAATGCTAAGGTTCCTGCACAGATACTTGCTTGAGAAGAAGAACCATTTGATTCTAATACTTCTGCAACGAGACGGATTGTGTAAGGGAAGTCTGTTTCATCAGGAATCACTTGTGCTAAGGCACGTTCGCCTAATGCACCATGACCGATTTCACGACGTCCTGGTGAGCCGGCACGACCAGTCGAACCAACAGAAAATTGAGGGAAGTTGTAATGGTGGATGAATCGTTTTGATTCTTCAACCCCTAATCCATCAATGATTTGGTGTTCTCCTAAAGGTGCTAACGTACAAGCGGACAATGCTTGGGTTTGTCCCCGAGTAAATAGACCAGAACCATGAACACGTGGCAATAAGCCAACTTCTGATGCCAGTGGACGGATTTCGTCTAATTGACGACCATCCGGACGAATCTTGTCGATAGTAATCAATTCGCGAACCACATCTTTTTCAAGATCTTCCGCGATTTGTTTCACTTCTTTCAAGAATTGTGCTTCCTCTTCATGTCCAGCAAATTTTTCTGCATACACTTCTTTCACTGTGTCTTTGACTTTATCGATCTCGTCTTCACGAGCCAATTTTTCTTCAGTCATAACAGCAGTTTTCATTGTTTGGTAGTAGCCGTCGAAAATTTCTTTTTTCAAGTCAGCATCTACTTGTAACAATTTGACTTCCATTTTTGGTTTGCCCACAGCTGCGACAACTTCTTCTTGGAAGGCAACCAATTCTTGGATAGCATCAAAACCGAATAATAACGCACCTAACATGTCTTCTTCAGAAACTTCTTTCGCGCCTGATTCAACCATGTTGATGGCTTTTTTCGTTCCAGCTACTGTCAATTCGATATCGGTTTGTTCTGCTTGTTCTACTGTTGGATTCAAGACGTACTCGCCATTGACCCGACCAACATCAACACCAGCGATCGGTCCGTCAAACGGGATATCTGAAATAGACAATGCTAAAGAAGAACCTAACATTGCCGCCATTGCTGGCGTACAATCTTGCTCAACACTCATTACGATGTTTGTTACTTGCACTTCGTTACGGAAACCTTCCGCAAACATTGGACGGATCGGACGATCGATCAAGCGGGCAGTCAAGGTTGCTTCCGTACTTGGACGTCCTTCCCGTTTGATAAAGCCACCAGGTACTTTCCCTACAGCATACATTTTTTCTTCGTAATTGATTGTTAATGGGAAAAAGTCGGTATCTTTTGCTTCCTTAGATGCAACCGCTGCACTTAGGACAACCGTATCGCCATAACGAACCAATACAGCTCCGTTTGCTTGTTTGGCTAATTGGCCAACTTCTACTTCTAATGGGCGGCCGCCCCAAGTTGTTTTGAATACTTGTTTTTCTGTCATGTTCTGCTCCTTTTCATCGGATCCCAGCAAGTCACTACTAAACAAATGAAAAAATCGGAATGTCGTTCCGCTGCTTTCATTTGGTTAGTAGGATGCTGCTTACAAGGACCCAAAATTCTTTTTAGCTGCGCTTTTTGATTCACCAGTCAAAAGGCCGCTCTTTCGGTGTTTCACTTTTTAGATGGCTCGAGATCACCTGTCAGACTGCATCAGCTGTTTTAGCCGACACTGCAGTCGCAGTGATTCCGCTGCTTGGTCACTACGCTCGTTTCCCTCGCCTAGTACTATTCATCATCTGCTCTGTGCGGCTTGCGCCGCCCAGTCGCAGTGATTCATAGCAAAAAAGTGAGATTCGGGTTGAACCTCACTTTTCTTTGTTTGATTAACGACGTAATCCTAAAGCTTGGATTAATTCGCGGTAACGTTGTACGTCTTTTTGACGTAGGTAAGCTAATAAGTTACGACGATGTCCAACTTTTTTCATCAACCCACGGTATGAATGGTGGTCTTTTTTGTGCATACGTGCATGTTCGTTCAAATGGTTGATTTCTTCTGTTAAAACAGCGATTTGAACTTCTGGAGAACCAGTATCTCCTTCATGACGTGCAAATTTGTTGATGATTTCGTTTTTGCGTTCTTTTGAAATTGCCATGTTTTTCACCTCTTTTTCTTTTTCCCCTGCGACTGAGTAAAACGTTGGTGATTCGTTAAACCAAGTAACAGGTACTGTGCTTTTCACACGTAATTACTTTACTTGATTCTAAGGAAAAAAGCAAGTTTATCTACCTATTCTTTTCGTTTCTTTTGAAAGCTCCTCCAAAACTTATGTTATACTTAGGATACTACTCTATCTAAAGGAAGTGTAAGGATGAGCGTTCTTTCCCGAATCGAGAGCATGAAAAATGAATTATCGCTTTCTGAGAAGAAACTCTTCGCATTCATGGAGGCCAATCCTGAAAAAGTGCCGTCGATGACTGCGAGTCAATTAGCAGAAGCCACTGGGATCAGTGCGCCGACTGTCGTACGCTTTGCGAAAAAAACCGGCTTTGCTAGTTTGACAGATTTAAAAATACAATTATCTGCGGAATCCGGCTTGCGCCAAAATGCCAATGAAAACTTGGGCTATGCCGATGTTGAATTAAATGAGCCCTTTCATGCCATCACATCTAAATTAAGCCACAATGCACAGGTGACTATGAATGAGACGGCCCAATTGTTAGAAGAACAGCTGATGTTGGCTGCCGCTGAACTGATCGCGACTCGTGAGCGAATCTTTGTCTGCGGGATCGGTGCTTCTTCATTGATCGCACAAGATATCCAACAAAAATGGACCCGTTTAGGCAAAATCGTCGTGTTTGAAAATGACTACAATCTCTTGTTGCCGCAACTCGTCAAAAACGAGAAAAAAAGTCTCCTCTGGGTCATTTCCAACAGTGGACACACGCCTGAGATGGTTCACTTAGCAGAAATCGTTAAAAATCTTGGCGTCCCGATTCTGTCACTCACCCGATTTGGCAGTAATCCATTAACAAAGTTGGCGGATGTTCCCCTGCAAGTGTCCCGTTCCAAAGAAGCCAACCAACGTAGTGCTGCTACGAATTCGATTATCGCCCACCTATTGGCGGTCGATGTCCTTTTCTATGTCTTTTTAAGCAAGAATGAAAAGCTGGCACGCAATATCTATGCCTCACGCCAAGCCATTGCCGATTTTCGTGAGAAGTATTTATAAAATATTCATAGCCAAAGAAGTCCGCAGGAAAGTTTTCCTGCGGTATTTTTTCTTCTAAGGACACTTTGATCAATCAAGGGCATTCTTGGCAGCTACTTCTGCCAACCAAAAACTGGACGCTTTGGGATAACGCTTGAAGTCATTTTTCAAATCCACTCGATAAAACCCATAACGGTTTTTATATGCATTCAACCAGCTCCAGCAATCCATAAAGGTCCACATATGGTAACCGAAACAAGGAGACCCGTCTTCGATTGCATGATGCAGCTGACGCAAATGGTCTTCAACAAAGGCGATCCGATACGTATCATTGACCTGCCCCGTGGCGTCCATGAACCGTTCTTCCTCAGATACCCCCATGCCATTTTCGGAAACAAACCATGGCATGTTTTGATAGTCATTCTTTAGACGCATCGCGATATCGTAAATCCCTTCTGGATAGATTTCCCAGCCGCGATGAGGATTGATTTTTTTCTCTGGCCAATCGTACCCACGAAATAACTGACGTGGCTCAAAGGGACCGGATGCTGCCTTCTGCGGAAGTGGTGCTTGGATCCGCAACGGTTGATAATAATTGCAACCAATAAAATCTACGGTATTTTCACGAAAAATTTCCGCATCTGTTGCTTCACATTCAGGGGACAAGTGATGCTCCTTGAATAAGCTCGTTAGCTTTTCTGGAAATTGTCCATAAACGACACAGTCCAAAAAACTGCGAATATACAAGAGATCTGCCCATTCAGCGGCTTCTCGATCAGCCGCTTCTTGACTTTTTGGATAAACAGGTGACAAATTCAAGATGATACAGATTTCTCCATCAGGAAGTGCGATTTTACGAAACTCAGCAACTGCCTTCGCATGGGCTAACAAGGTATGATAACCAACTTGAATTGCCCGCTTGAAATCACGCACTTGCGGCCAATGAGCATCTCCGTAATACCCACATTCAATATGCACCAATGGTTCATTAAAGGTCGCCCATTTTTTCACTAAATCGCCAAATTGTTCAAAAGCAGTTTTTGCATAAAATGCAAAATGGTCCACGGATTCCCGCGCCTCCCAGCCTCCTTTTTCCATCAGCCACCAAGGCATGTCAAAATGAAACAAATTAATGATCGGTTCGATGCCTTGATCCAGCATTTCCTGAAAATATGCCCGATAAAACCGGACTGCCGTCTGATTCAATGTTTTTCCATCTGGTAATAAGCGGGTCCATGCAATCGATGTCCGATAGGAATTCAAGTTCATGGCCTTCATGTTTGCTACGTCTTCCCGGTATTGATAGTAGGTATTTGAGGTGTCGCTTGGTCCGACACCATCGTAAAAGCGTGACGGCTCCAACTCAAACCATTTGTCCCATGTAGAGGGACTTTTGCCGTCAACCACTGCGGCCCCCTCGGTTTGTGGTGCTGACGCGGCCGCTCCCCATAAAAAGTTTTTTGGAAATTGAATCATTCTTTTGCTCCTTTCTGAATTACCTGCCACGTGCGGTCAGGGTTGGACCGTTGAAATACAAATCGATACCGCTGACCTGCTGTTTCGACTTCCAGACAAAACGATGTTGTTTCTTCCAAGGAAATTGCCAGCTGCTGCAATGATGCTTCACCGATCACGAGTTGAAAAGTTGCTTGTCCTTGACTAGGCACCCATACTTTTTGAAAGCCGCATAAGACTTTTTTCCTCGGCACATATGCTTTTGTATACTCTTTTAGATAGCATTGGACCACTTCTTTACCAGACACAGTAGAATGATTTTCAAGTGTGCCACTGACGATAATGCCTTCCCCTGCATATTCAGCCGAAACCGAGCTGCAAATAAAAGAGGCATAACTAAGCCCATAACCAAAAAAATATACTGGTGCGCCTTTTTGATCGAGGTAGTCTTTTTGAAACGCTGTGTTGCGATAATTATAACAGACAGGCAGTTGTCCAACTGTATCAGGAATAGAAACTGCTAATTTCCCACTAGGTACCGTTTCGCCAAAAAGGATCCGAGCAATCGCTTCCCCTCCATATTGGCCGGGATAGCCAGCGTAAAGCACCCCATCGAACAAGTCTTTCAAAGGAGCTAAGCAATGCGGTCGACCGGAAATCACGATCCCAATCAGCGGCTTTTTACTCTTCTTCAACGCAAACAGTAAATCCAACTGGCATTGCGGCAAATCGAGGGTAGCCAAGTCGATGTTTTCTCCACTGGTCATTTCCTGAGATCCCCTTAAGGCGGCACCGTTTTTGTCAAAATCCGTTGTGAAATCACGGGCACTGGAGCCGCCGATCGTCACTAAGACGACATCCGCTTTTTCTGCAATCTGACAGGCTTGCCTTCGTTGAGCCAGTGTGCCACTAGAGATTTCGCAGCCTTTCTCGTAGAAGAAGTCAGCTTGATGCGTACTTAAACTGGTCAAACCTTCCCAAAGGGTCGTACATGTTGTTTCTTCCTTGAATGGCGTATAATCCCCCAGCTGATGATAGAGCTGTTTAACGTGAGGACCGATGACGGCAATCTTTTGTCGCGTTTTCTTCAAAGGCAAAATACCATTGTTCTCTAGTAAAACAATCGATTCCTCCGCCAATTTCAAGGCAACTTGTTGCGCCTTTTCTTTACGGGGCAATGAAACACGGGGCGTTGCTTCTTTAAACAAGCCAAGTTTTTCTTTCAAAAGAAGCACACGACGGACTGCATCATCGATCGCCGTTTCCGCAAGTAGCCCCTCAAGGACAGCTTCTTCTAACACTGGGAAAACTTCATCCCATAAACTAACATCCACACCGCTGGTCAAGGATTTGGCGGCCGCTTGCGGGCGGCTCCCCAGCCAGTCAGCAATCCGATCCAGCCCACACCCATCGGCCATCACAATTCCCGTAAAGCCACTTTCTTCTCGTAAAACATCTTGCAGCAAATAAGCATTGGCATGGCACGGGATACCGTCTAGATCATTGTATGCAGCCATACACCCCAAGGCCCCAGCAGCAATCCCTGCTTTCATTGGTGGCAGATGGATCTCGCGGAATTCCCGATCACCGATTGCCACTGGCCCTGCATTGTGTCCCCCCATTCCTGCACCTTGGGCAGCAAAGTGCTTCAATACCGCTAAAACGTTCTGCTTTTCTATCGTTGTTTTTGATCCTTGTAATCCTCTGACGGCCGCTTTGGTAAAGCTGCTGGTTAAAAACGGATCTTCACTGAAACATTCTTCAGTTCGCCCCCAACGCGGATCTCTAGCAATGTCCAATGCGGAAACCAAGCCAACATGGGCTCCTTTTGCCCGAATCTCTTGAGCAGTGATAGTTTGGGCCGCTTGATACAGCTCTGGATTCCAACTAGAACCAACACTAAAATTGACCGGAAACGTCGTCGCTTCTAAACCTTGGTGCCCGTGAGGACACTCTTCACTGAGAAGGGCCGGAATCCCCAGCCGAGTGTGCTCCTGCAAATAAGTTTGAATCATAAGGGACAGCTCATAGGACTCCGTGGTCGTCAGGCCTGTTTGCTGATTTCTACCTGACCAAGGATCAGCTCGAAACACGCCGTAAATCCAGCCAAGACTGCCAAAACGAGCTGCTTCTTTTTTAAAGGTTTCAGTCAACATAATTTTTCCGTTAGTTTTTTCATAAACTTCCCAACCATACAGACGCTGATTCAGCTGGCCGATTTTTTCTTTCAACGTCATTTGCCGTAAAAGTGTCTCAATCATATGCTTCTCCATTTCTATTTAGTCTTCTAAATAAAGCATGATGGTCTGGATCTCAAAAGGCTGGAAATGGATTGTGATGCTTTGGGCATCCAGCGGCTCGACCGGCAGTTCAGCGACGGTTTCTTCCAAAAGATTCGTTAAAACCGCTTTTTTGATTCTTTTTTGGCAACGCAATTGACAGGCGGTGGTTTGATTGTGATATTCATACAACCGCACGATCAGTGCCTCTTCATCTTCGGCTTTTTTCACCGTATCCAGCAAGACATTCTTTTGATCGACTGCTAGAAAAGCTTCTGCTGATAGTTGTGGCACACTTGGAACGGTTAGAACGGGAACATTCAATGCCAAAGCTTCTTCCATCGTTTGCGCGTCTTGCCAAGTCCCTTCGTGGGCGTACAAGGAGTAGGTAAACTCATGAAAGCCTTGATCCGCTTCTGGATACGGATCGATCGGCGATTTGATCAAAGAAAGCCCGATCTTTTGATAATCCGTATTGAACCCATATTTCGAATCTGTCAAAATACTAACCCCATAATTTCCTTCTGAGAGATCAACCCATTTTTGACCACAGCTCTCAAAACGTGCTTGGTCCCATGTCGTGTTTTGATGCACAGGTCGTTTTACCTGCCCGAATTGAATATCAAACGTTGCTTCCAATGTGTTAACATCAATCGGCATCAATGCCTTTAACAGCAGTTGATGCTGGTGCCAATCAACCGCTGTTTCAAAATCGATTCTTCCCGTGCCATGGTAAAAATGCAGCCATTGCGTAATAAAAGAATCTTCAAACTGACGTTTGATCTTCAAGGTATCGCGAATCTCCCCTTGCTCAACAACCTCAGCTGAGAGAACTTGCTTCACAGGATAAGGCTTCTTCTGGTAATAAATATCAATGTCCCACGCATCATAATCCATTGGCAGATCTTCGTAAGCCACTAACTGATTCAACCGCTCGCCTTTTGGCACGATTTCTCGCTGCTGCCGTTTGTCAAATAAAGAGATGATGTCAAAGTGTTCGTCAAAAATCACTTTAAAATCAACCGTTTCAAACGATTCCTCCAGCCGCATTGCCACTTGCTTTGATTGAGGCACAGCTGAGACAGAGGTCAGTGTTTTGCAGCTCAATCCAGCCATGGCGGGAATTTTGACTAAGAGCCGGTCATCATAGGTCCGCTGAGTCAGGTAAGCTTCTTTGATCCCTGTCTGATCGTCTAAATAGACCAGACCCGTCCGCTCTTGTCCCAGCGGATTAAAGACATGCCATGACGTAGCTTCGGCTGCTTGCACCGCTGGAAACAAAGTTTCGATCAGCTTGCAGCCTTTATCAAAGAGCTGTTGATACTCTTGATCCGTCTGATCATAAACTTCTTTGATCGAGCTTCCCGGCAGAATGTCATGGAATTGATTAAATAGCAGCTGTTTCCAAAGTTGTTCTAATTCAGCTTGCGGATAACGATTGATTGCACAAATACTATAAAGTTTTTCAATCGTCTGTAAGAAAAATTCTCCTTGGCGATTGGCCTTCTTGTTTTTGCCAATCGAAGTCAGTGTTCCACGATGGTATTCAAAGTACAATTCGCCGTACCAGACTGGGCCAGATTTTTCCTTAAAAGAATCTGCCAGTCGATCAAAAAAGCCCCCCACATGATTGCCAGTAATCGTCGGCATATCCGGCAATGTTTTTTGCAGCCGTTTCTGGACTTCTAGCATCTCTTTCGTCGGGCCTCCGCCACCGTCACCATACCCATAGGCAATCAAAATTTCGTCGTGCTGATCTTTTTGCTGATAACGTTCAAAACTGCCTTTGATCGTGTAAGGATCTAGCAATCCATTATATGTCGTGTAATAATCTCTGGGACTGTACCCTTCACTGATGGTGGTAATAAAATGCGTCAAAACTCGGCTGCCATCAATTCCTTGCCAGTAGAAAGAATCAAAAGGAATTTGATTGAACTGGTTCCATGACAGCTTCGTCGTCATAAAGTAGGGCGTATTTGTTTTGCGTAAAATTTGCGGTAAGGCGGCTGAATAACCGAAGACGTCTGGAAGCCATAAGACTCGGCTATCGACTTGAAATTCCTCTTTCATAAACCGTTTGCCATAAAGGATCTGACGAACCAGTGATTCCCCTGAAGTCAAATTGCAATCGGCTTCCACCCACATCGCCCCGTCAACTTCCCATCTTCCTTCTCGAACTTTTTCTTTGATTGCAGCGTAAAGTTCAGGATAATGTGTTTTCATGGAGAGATACAGTTGTGGTTGGCTTTGAAAAAACGTGTAATCTGGATACTCCTCCATCAATTTCAAGACCGTCTGGAAACTGCGCTCACCTTTTTCAATTGCTTGCTGTGCCGTCCAAAGCCACGCCAGATCGATGTGGGTATGGCCGACAGCCGTCACTTTTTGTTTTGGTGTATGCGCTGGTAAGTAACATGACGCAAGCAGTTGCTTGGCTTTTGCGAGACTTTCATAGAATGCCGCTGAGTAGGGCGTACGAAAATCCAAGACATTGGCGACTTGACCAAGAACTTGTTGATAAAATGCTTCGTCACCGCCAAACGCACGAATGGCACGCCAACTATCAAACAGCGTATAAAAATCAAACCAGAGTTCATTGACGACAGGATCCAATGCCAATAAGTTGATATGCAGTGGGAATGGTTTATCGGAACGGCCCGAGAACAGATCAATCTTCAGTTTGACTGCTTTTTGTTGATATCCTTCAGCCAAAGTGACCTCTCGATGATTGACATCGATAGCTTGGACATAGGTATCGTCCAAATAAATTTTGATTTGGGGATTGGTGGTGTTGTCCCACTCTGAGAGGCTTGAATAGACTTGTAAGACACAAGGATTCCCTACCCAATCATTGGGAACTTGAAAGCTGCCTTTCAGCTGATAATAGGTGTTTTTTTCTCCGAAATAACTCCCTTGCTCATACGGTACCCAATCCTCTTGTTTTAAAAAAAGCAGGTCTATTGGCTGTTGATAGCGTACACGGTACTGTTTTAATTTGTAGAAAATTTTTCGGATGCGTTCAAACTCGTAAGGCTGCATAACTCTCATTTTTCTTTTGACTCCTCTATCTATTTTTTGAAAAAAAACGGGTGGAGATTGATTGTCTCGACCCGTTTCTCTTATCGTATGATATTAGTTTGCTTTCCAGCGGTCATAGGCCGTTTGATAGACTTCGACATATTCGTCAATGCCCATTGCTTCGATCGTTTTCACATAATCGTCCCACTTGTCTAATGGCTCGACACCTGTGATAAACTTCGCTTCCATTTGTTCTACATAAGTTGTCAAATCAGTGGCAGTGGCTGCTACTTTGTCATTTTCTTCAATCGTTAAATACAGTAGCGGGAATGGTACTTCAGCGATGTCTTCCATCTTTTCTGCCGTTTCTTGTGCAACCCAATCACTAAAACGAGTATCTGGTTCTTCATCAGCCGTTTTGCGGATATGGTATTCACCTGTTGTATCAATGACAATGTTTGGTGTAGTCAATCCATATGCCGGCGTGATTTTGCCGCGTTCGTCTTCCGTGTTGTCTGTATCAATGCCATCCACATAAACCCGGACTTTTTCGCCATCCGCATTTTCTTGGTACTCCCAAAGAACACCTTCTGGCCCTTGTTCAATATATTTTGTGCCTTCTTCCGAATAGAAGTAATCCACCCAACGCATGGAAGCTTCTGGGGAAGGATTGACATTGGTCAATGCAAAAGTTCCCCGAGAGATTCGTGGACTGCCAGGAATCTTGGCTTCTGGTGCCCATTCAGAGGTCAACGGTTGGAACATCGGATCGTTCATCGCCTCTGCCTCACTGCGACCAGTAGTAAAGAAGCTGAAATAGTCGGCAAAAAGCCCTAGTTGATTGTTTTCACCCTTCGCTTTTTTCTGCTCATCTGACTGTCCATAAACTTCTTTATCCAGCAAGCCTTCATCGTAAAGTGTATTCATGTATTCCAAGAATGCTTTGTAGTTTTCTGATGTCGGTGTGTAGGAGACCACATCATCGTCCACTTGAATCCCGCGAGTCCGTAAGCCAAAGGCGGCCATCAACCAAACACGTGTCGAGTTCATATCGACATCCGTCAATGGAATCTCGTCTGCTTGACCATTTCCGTTAGGATCTTCGTCTTTGAAACGCGTCAACAATTCTTGCAGTTCCTCTGTGGTTTTCGGCAGTTCTGATACACCTAAATTATCTAGCCACGTGCCGTTGTACCACATCGGGCCTTGCCACCAGATTGAAGTCGCATTCCGAGAGATCATTGGTAAGGAGTAAATGTGCCCATCTGGCGTGGTGATCGATTTTAAAATAGAAGGATCTTCTTGCGTCAGTGCATAAAGATTTGGCATGATTTCTGGCGTGATATACTCCTCTAAGGGAAGTAAAATCCCTTGTGAACCGTAATCGATCTCCATCGAAGCAGTCAGTGCTTGCGAACCAGCACCGTAAACGATATCCGGCAAGTCGCCGGAAGCAAAGGCTAAGTTCAGTTTCGTACTAAAGTCAGCCGATGGCGGTGTCGTATAAGTCAGTTTGATACCGGTTTTTTCTTGGTAATCCTGTAGCGTCGGCATGTCTTCCCACTCGGCCATTCCCACACCTGGTGCCATGATATTCAAGGTCAGCTCTTCGCCTTCTTTGATGATTGGAAATTGGCTGTCATGATTGATAGCAACCTCTTTCTTTTCTCCAGTTCCCTCATCTGAAGAATTGCCGCAGGCACCCAAGACGAGGGTACTGCATAAAGCGACACCCGCCATTCCTAAAAGTTTCTTTTTTAATCCCATTTTCTTCCTCCTTTGATTTTTTTATCCTTTAATTGAACCGACCATCATGCCCTTGACAAAATACTTTTGTAAGAACGGATAGACGATGATTACCGGTAACGAAGAAACGATCATGACACCGTACTTGATGACTTGAGCGAGTTGCTGTTTGCTGTATAGCATATTCGCCATTTCTGAAGTCACATTGCTGACGGTATTTGAAGACATATCTTGAAGAATCAAAATTTCTCTTAAAATCATCTGCAGCGGGTACATCGATCGATCAGAAAGATAGATCAATGCGTTAAAGAAGCTGTTCCAATGTCCGACGCCATAGAACAAAGCCATTACCGCAATGATCGGCGTTGATAATGGTAAAACGATCTGCATGAATAGACGAAAATCGGAACAACCATCCACAATCGCTGCTTCTTCCATCTCTCGCGGAATTGTGGATTGAAAAAACGTTCGTGTGACAACCACATTGTAAACCGAGACGGCCCCTGGAATCACCAGTGCCCAAACGGTATTCAGCATACCTAAGCTGCGAATCAGCAAATAGCTGGGAATCAAGCCACCAGACAGGAACATGGTAACCAGCATAAAATTGGTGAAGGCCCGTCGCCCATAAAAATCTTCTCGCGATAACGCATAGGCACAAGGCAAGGTTACCAAGAGATTGATCGATGTTCCTAACACTGTATAGTAGATCGTGTTCAAATAGCCACGCCAGATACTGCTGTTGCCCAATAATGTTCGATAGCCTTCGAAGGTGATTCCTTTTGGTAAAAGCCACATTTCACCTGAGTTTACCAGATGCGGATTTGAGATCGAAGCGCTGACGATATAGATCAGCGGATATAAAACGATCAGCAATGAAATTGCTAAAAACACATAAACAAAAATCAAAAAGATTTTATCAGCACGGGTATCTTTTATTAAAGAAGTTGTTTTCACTTTTGGTCCTCCCTCCTACAATAGACTAGAATTGCTTAAACGTTTGGCAATATGATTGACTACGATCAACAATACGGAATTGATCAATGAGTTAAATAGGCCGACTGCCGCAGCAAAACTGTACTGCGCATCTAACAGCCCTTGCTGGTAAACAAAGGTCGCAATCACATTCGAGGATTGCATATTCAAAGGATTCTGCATCAAGATGATTTTTTCAAACCCAACTGACATCAAGCTGCCGAAGCTCATGATCAATAAGATCACCATCGTGGGCATGATCGTTGGAATATTGATATACCAAACGCGTTGCAGACGAGAAGCGCCATCGATCGTTGCCGCTTCGTGCAGTTGCGTATCGACTCCAGATAGAGCTGCCAGATAAATCACAGACCCCCATCCCGTTCCTTGCCAAACTCCGGACAGGACATAAATCGTTTTAAACCAACGAGGATTGGTCATAAAGCTGATCCGCTCGAAACCCAAAAATTCTAATAGGTGATTGATGATCCCTGTTGAGGGAGATAAGAAAGCAATGACCATACCAACCATGACCACCACAGCAATAAAGTTTGGGGCATAGGTGACTGTTTGGGTAATCTTTTTAAACGGGCCGTCTTTGATCTCATTCAAAGCCAATGCCAGGATGATCGGCAGCGGAAAACCGACAACCAATGAATAGATACTGATTCCTAAAGTATTTTTGATGAGTTCCCAAAAATAATAGGAATCGAAGAAACGTTGAAAATGTTTAAATCCAACCCAAGGACTTCCCAAAATCCCTAATGAAGGCATATAATCCTTGAATGCAATAATGATTCCATACATCGGTCCATAAGAGAAAATCAAAATAATCAAAAATGCTGGCAACACAAACAAGTACAATTGCCGATTTTTCTTGATCTTCATTTTTATATCTTGTTTCTTTGTTTTAGGTACTGAAACGGTTTGTCTGATTGGCGCTGTTTCCATTCTTCCTCCTCCTTGCTTGGTGTTAGCCTTATCATGAATTGTATTCGCTTTCAAATCAATGTGTATTTTTTTCCCTATGTGTCGAAACGCGAATCCCAACTGCCCCAACGTTCGGCTGACTGATATCCGACCATAAGAGGTACGGTTCGGTAGCGTTTTTATAGACTGGTAACGCTTTTTTAGTGGCTAGATCAATTAGCTCGTCTTCTTCAGTTGCGCCAATCTCTGTTAAAGGAATCTGTTCGCAAGCGCCTGCAGCGTTACTGCGAAATGCAAAATGAGCCTTGCCCTCTTTTTGATAGGTCAAATGCCATTCATTTGGCCAAGCTATTGGTTTCGCCCGCGTTTCATAGATGCCTTCACCATATAGCGCCAACCAATTGCCGATTTCTTCTAAGCGTTGGGTCTCTTCGAATGTAAATTCGCCATCAGGTGTTGGGCCGACACCTAAAATCAAATTTCCCCCTTTGCTGACTACCTCAATCAAGGTTTCCAGCAGTTCTTGGCTGCTCTTGAAGGTATCATTCGGCACATAGCCCCAATCATTCCCAATCGGGATATTGCTTTCCCAAACTTTTTTAGGAATTTCTGCTAATGCAGGAATTTTGCGTTCTGGTGTCACATAGTTTTCATGACGGCCACCCATCATTCGATCAACGATGATCAATTCCGGCTGTTTCTCACGTGCAATCTCAGCTAAACGATCCATTTGTAGGTCTTCTTTTCCTTGCCCGCACCAACCAGCATCTAACCAAAGAAAATCGACTTTTCCGTAATTGGAAGTAATCTCTACAATCTGACGATGCACAAATGACACATAGCGCGCCCAGATATCTGGATGAAGGTGGGTGTCATAGCTGGCATGACGACCTTTGACGGTGTCATCATCCAACCAGTAAAAAGGAGAATACCAGTCAGCTTTAGAATAGTAGGCTCCTGTTGCAATCCCTGCTTCTTGAAACGCCGTAAACACTTCTTGTAAAATGTCGCGTTTAAAGGGACTCAATTTCCCGCCGATTTTAAACTCTGACTCCATTGTGTTAAACATCGAAAACCCATCATGATGCTTTGTTGTGAATAAACAGTACTTAAATCCCGCCTTCTTACAGATCTTGGCCCATTTACGGGTATCCAGCTTTTTCGGCTCAAATTGATTAATCAACTGCCAATAATCCAAACGCAGTGCTTCGATAGTTTCTCGATAGGGCTGGTTTTCTCTAGCCCATTCATCTTTTTCAGATAATTGCCATGATTCAACGATCCCCGCTTCAGCATACAGCCCATAATGGAAGATTACTCCGAATTTCAAGTCTTGAAACCATTCCAGACGCTGCTTGAGCATTTCTGTTTCCGGGACCCACGCTGCTTGCTCTCTCTCCTTGGCTTCTTCAATATCGCCGCGAATTTTTGTCATACATTTGCACTCCTTTCTTTGTTCTAAATGTAAACGAAAAAAAGTCCATCTAACAATATGTAACTTTTTTTACTGTGTTAAACCAAGCAAGAGCGTTTGTAAAATTTGTAACGAAAAAAGCTTCCTTCCATAAAAGCGTTAGGAGAAATAAAGCGGATCAAATATATTTGCTGTGTTTTTCCTGTATGGGATGTGTGATTTTTTCATCCATGCCCATTATCCATGGATCAATGGTACGATAAGGACAACAATTAAAGCGGATACAAAATGGTTATCCGTAAGAAAGTGAGGATTTTATGAAACAATCCAATGGTCTTTATCATGTTTCCTATCAAGTCGGTGAATGGCTCCTCCATTGCCTAAAATTGCAGTTTCTTTGGTTTTATTGGGTATTTCGATATGGGATATTTTTAGGCATTTTCCCTGCCACCGCTACGATTATCCAAGCTTTTTTCAACAGTTTCCAAAAAAAGGAACGCCCAGCGGCTTTGAAGCCTTGGTTCAGAACTGTCGTGAAAAAAAATTTCCGTCGCGCCAATCAATTAGGAGCCATGCAAGCGGGTTTGCTGCTTTTCTTATGGCTAGAATTGCGCATCTCTAGTACCTTTATCCAAAATAGCTTGATTCACTTTTTTTTGCTGCTGTTGTTTATCAGTGCCCTTTTGATCAGCTTGTATCTGCTGCCAGTGTATTTGCGTTATGACTTGCCCCTTCTTCACTATTTTAAGCAAGCAGTAATACTGATGGTTATCAGTATTCCCCAAACGATTGCGATGATTTTGGGAATCTTAGTAACTACAATCATTTTGACTTTTTTACCGATTTTATTAGTCATCGGCTTTGTTCCTTTTTTCCTTTTTCCAAATAGTTGGTACTCTTTTCAAGCGATCCAACGTTCAGAATCATTGCTGATAAAAGAAACTTAAGAAGGGACGTTCGTAATGAAAGACATTTTTATCCAAATTAATGAAAATCTTGATGATTTTTTTAGTAACATACTACCGGAACTAGCGTTGCGAGAATCACCGCAAGGGCATCCATTACAGCTGATTCAACGGCCCGGTTCTCTGAAAATTTGCCATGGTCCGCTAGCAACAATCATTTACTATCAAGAAAAGGCCCATTTATTTCGGGCATTAACTTTATGGGTGCATGAAGACCGCCCAGTCTATGTCTTAGAAGAACAGCCGCATTTTGAAGCAATTGGACCAATGATCGATCTGTCCCGCAATGCAGTAATGACCGTTGAAAAACTGCAACGCTTTATTCTATTGACAAGCAAGATGGGGCTTAATCGCCTCATGCTTTATATGGAAGACACTTATGAAATTCCAGAGTATCCTTATTTTGGTCATTTACGAGGCCGTTATACACAAGGTGAGTTAAAGAAGCTTGATAGCTACGCGCAATCTATAGGTGTAACTTTGATTCCGGCGATTCAAACATTGGCACACTTAACGAATCCCTTAAAATGGGGATTTACTAAAAACATTCGGGACACGGAAGATATTTTACTGGTGGGAGAAGAAGAAACATATACCTTTTTGGAAGCAGCGATCCGTTCGATCCGTTCGTGTTTTACGACGGATCAGCTACACATTGGCATGGATGAAGCACACCAATTGGGGAAAGGAAGATATTTGGTATTGCACGGTTTAAAAGACCGTTTCTCGATTATGGCCGAACATCTGCAGCGGGTAGCTGCGCTTTGTCAAAAAGTGGGTTTTAAGCCGATGATGTGGAGCGATATGTTTTTTAGGATCGGTGCACCTACTGGTGATTATTACGATCCAGACGTGTGTTTTCCAACAGAATTGTTTGCTGACCTTCCTGCTGTCAAAATGGTTTACTGGGATTATTACCACCATGATCATGCCTCTTATCAGCGAATGTTTGCGAAACATCGGGAATTAAAACAGCCGATCGTCTTTGCTGGAGGTATCTGGACTTGGAACGGTTTGGCGCCGAACTATGGCAAAAGTTTTGCCACCATGCGTCATGCCTTGCAAGCCGCCAAAGAAAACGATGTTCAGGAAGTTTATGCCACACTTTGGGGCGACGACGGAGCCGAAACACCATTGATTGCTGCGCTACTAGGTTTGCAATATTTCAGTGAAGCGCAGTTTGGAAACGACCTTTCGTTAGAGAAATTAAATGAAAAATTCCAGCTCTTTCACCAGTCAGTTAGTAGCGATTTCTTGCTGCTTGATCGTTTTGATCAAACTGCAGGTGTACCAGAAAACAATCCTCACGGAGAAAACCCCAGCAAGCTACTGCTCTACCAAGACTTGCTGTATGGTTTGTATCAGGAAAACTTAACCGATCTTTCTTTAGTATCCCACTATCAAACATTGGCTCAAGAGTTGGCAGCTGTGAAATCAACACGGGACACACAAACGATGTTTGCCTTTTATCAGCAGCTGGCTGATGTTTTGGCACAAAAAGCTTGTATTACCGACCAAATCACCAGTGCCTATAAAAGCAAGGACTTCACGGAATTGCGCCAAGCAGTCGATGAGCTCAGTGTCTATAAATCCGCCTTGCAATCCCTTTATGAAGCCCATCGTAAAGTCTGGTTTGACTGGAATCGACCTTTCGGTTTTGAGAGTATCGATCTGCGCTACGGCGCCTTGCTGATGCGCTGCGACACGACACTCTGGCGGCTTACTGCCTTCTTGGACGGGGAGCTCGATACTTTGGAAGAATTGACTCAACCGTCCTTACCAATGGTGACCCCTTTCAGCGGCAACACTTCTGTGGGTCGCAATTTATTTCATGGAATCTATAGTGCGGGGAAAATTTCTGATGTTTAAAAGAAGGAGTGAGAAATTATGAAAACATCCTTGCTGCGCCGAACCATCATCGTGAGTTTGCTGGCTGTTGTTAGCCTATTCTTTCTCTATTTTCTAACAACCGATTCTTCTGCTCCAGTTCATGCCCAACCTTCAGAAAAACTGGAGATGACAGGTAATATTACAAATCAAGCAGCGGCGGAGGCTTGTTTGGCAGTGCTGAAAGAAAATTTACAAGCAGCCTCTGACCAAGATGCGACAGCTTATGCCGCCACGCTCGTAGCAGCGGCGCGAGCAGAGACGAGCCAAGAATTGGCTGATTTTTTTGCAGAAGAACAGCTGCAGCACACGCTGCTTTCTTTTGAAGTCGTTAAACAAGAGACAGGATCCATGCTGGTCGCGGCGCAACAGAAAACGATCAGCCCAAAAGATTCTTCCTACCGTGATCACATCACAGAGGCTTACCATACTTTCGTTAAGGAAGCAGATGGCTGGAAAATTCAAGAAACAGTCATGACGAATACAGAATTTCTTTAAGTGAGTGAAAAAGGAGTGATTTTTAATGAGAACGTATAAGAATTGGCCTGCCAACTACCCTGATCCAAACTGGTTCCTCCATGATCGGTTTGGCTTATTCATCCATTTCGGCCTATTCAGTATTGGCGCTCGACACGAATGGTTTATGACGACAGAAAAAATTGGACCCACCACCTATCGCGAGAACTATTTTTCTCAGTTTGATCCTGATCTTTTCAACGCGGAGGAATGGGCTCAAACCGCAAAGAAGGCCGGTTTTCAATACATGGTCTTCACAACGAAACATCATGAAGGCTTTGCCCTTTGGGACACCGCGCTCAGCGACTACAAAGTAACCAACACCCCATTCAAGCGAGACCTCTTAGCAGAACTGCTGCCGGCATTTCGCAAGGTAGGCATTAAGGTCGGACTGTATCATTCGCTGATCGATTGGTATCATCCAGATTTCACGCTCGACGGCCTGCATCCGCAACGAGAGTCTATTCAAGCCCGTCAAACCAATGACCAGCGGGACATGCGCCGTTACCAAGATTTTTTGGCTGGTCAAGTCACCGAACTATTGACCAATTATGGAACCATCGATTATATGTGGTTTGATTTTCCTTATAGCCATCGAGATTGGGGCTGGTCAAAAGGCAAGGGTGCCGCCGATTGGGATAGTAAGCGGATCGAAGAAATTTGCCGAAGTCTACAGCCGGAGATGTTACTGAATGACCGTTTGGATTTGGGCCGCGGGATTACCACCCCTGAGCAATTCCAACCAGACAAACCATTAGAAGCGAATGGATTGCCTTTAATATGGGAAGCGTGCCAAACGATGTACGAAACGTGGGGCTATGATCGTGATGCTCAGCACTGGAAATCCAGTGAAATGATGACCAAAATGCTGATTGACACAGTAGCAAAAGATGGGAACTTTCTCTTAAATATCGGCCCGAATGCTCGTGGAGAAATCAACTTACCAACTCGCGGCCATTTAGAAGCCATCGGTTCATGGATGCATTATCATCAGCAAGCGATTATCGGCTGTGGTGCCAGCATTTTTCAACCGCCTATTGACAGTCGTTACACCCAAAACGGGAATAAACTTTACTTGCACCTCTTCTCCTACCCCTACAAATCCTTGCATCTTCCGGGACTTGCAGGATGCGTGAAGCATATCCGTTTCTTACATGATGGCTCCGAGTTGTTTTATCGAGGATTTGATCCCGAGGAAGTTCTCACGTCAACGGAAGCCATCATCAACAAAGAGGACCTTGTTCTCAGCTTACCCGTCTGCCCCCCAGATGTGTTGGTACCAGTGGTCGAAATCACTTTAAAAGAAATATAAGCGCCTATTGCACTGTCCTAAATGAATATTTTATTGATACAAAAACATTGTCCTTACTTTCTTTACAAAAAAATGACTAGAAACTGATCATTTCTAGTCATTTTTTATGGCTATTTTTTCAAAAACTCCCCAAATTCGCTTATACGAAAGTAGCGAGCTAGCTTGTTGAACAGGTGATGAGAACATGCAAACAAGCTGCGGGGTTAATCCTTTTTTAAAGGTACTTACCACGGGAGGGTCAAAGTTCCTTAGACAAATAAAGAACAAGATCGTCATTGTTACAACAAGGCACATTCATCGCACAATTCTGATTATTGAACCAAACACCAGATCCATCTGGAATATAGCCTTGTTTTACATACAGTCTCTGGGCCGATCCATAACCATTGTGTAAACCTACCCCTAATGTCACCACGGCAGCTATTTCTCGTGCCTTTTCTTCGGCTGCTTTTAAAAGCTGACTGCCTACCCCTTGTTTTTGATAAGATTCAAAAACATTAAAATCCACAATTTCTGGGTACAAGCCTTTAAATGGTCCGTGCTTTGCTAGAGGGACCAATGTCAAATACCCGGCAGTTTTGTTGTTTATTTTGGCAAGCAAAATGTATCTCTCCCCCGCTTCTTGCTCGTTTAAATACTCCATCAAGAGCTGCTGGCGAGAAGGCCACCCTTGCTTTAAAAACATTTGATCCATTTCAAGGATATCTTTTTTCTTCAACGGTTGAATGTCTATGATCACTTATTGCTCCATTTCTCCCCTCACTCGGAGTTACGTTCATTTTATCAAAATACTATTGGCTTTTGTTTCACTTGTCGCTAAACTTATTCATCATAAAGAAAACAACAGGGATTGTCAGCGATGTGCCCTTTCACCCAATTCCTCTAACAATCAGCTAAATGTCGCTTCCCACCCATCATAAAGCTTTCGAAATGTTTCTTTTGGTCGATTTGGCTCATTATAAACTTTTTGGCTAATGGCCGTTTGGAGCCAAAAAATCGCTTGGATCACTTCACGACTAGTCTGAGCCTCAGGTACATCCGCCCAGACGGATAAAGCGATCGCCTGTGTTTGGGCAAGCTGTTCCTGTGCAACTTGTTGTCCATTGGCAAACGTCGTCAACTGGAATTCATTGCTGATTTTTTCGTAAGTTGGGTAGGTATACCCTGCCGCTTCTCCTAAGACATAATAGAAAAAATTATCATTGTGATTGATCATGGTATAGCCCTTTTCAAAAAAGACATCCGCCGACGCCATATTCTGGTTCCAACGGGTCCAATAGGAGATTTGACAATTCTCCGTCAACGTTGTCTGCTCTTGGCGATTCAAGCGGTAAAAACCATCATTCCAGACCCGCACAACAAAGCCGAGACTTTCAACAAAGGCCGCCAGCTCATTGACATAATCAATAAAGACTTCGATTCCGCTGGCTTTTTCCCCATAGCGCTCGCGGGCAGCTTCGATCATTTGTGGAAAGTTTTCTAACTGGTCAAAATCAATAAACTCATCGGCCCCGATGTGAAAATAGGTGCTGTCTTCAAACAGTTGCGCATATTCTCGATAAACTTCCTGAATAAAGGCTACCGCTTCTGAATCCAAAATGTTCAGTGCTCGATCATCACGAGTGCCATCTGCTGTCGGCAATTGCCATTGAGGTTTTTGTGCTAGGACTTGACGCAAATGACCAGGAGAATCAAAATCAGGGATAATGGCAATTTCATGGTTTTGAGCATACGCAATCAATTCACGAATTTCTTGCTTGGTCAAACATTCTTCCGAAACAATTTCTGGAAATTGCTGGGATTCAATCCGAAAGCCTTCGTTTTCCGAAAAATGAAGTTGCAGATGCGTGAATTGGAAGCAAGCCATGCTGCGGACGATTGCTTTCAAATCAGCTAGCGAATAAAATTTGCGCCCGATATCGATCATCAGACAGCGTTCTTTAAGCGCTGCTAGATAGCTTTTCTGTGCTAATTGACCCGTCGCCTGATCTCGGCCATATTTGGTTAACGCGTAAAAGGCATGTTCTGGCGAGGACACACTGATTGTTTGGTTTTCAAATCGAAAATCAGCATCCAGCTGCGGATCGATCACTATTTTCGGTAACGGATCTTTCGCCGACTGCCAACCTATTTCCTCAAAAAAGACGGCTGCTCGTTGCTGAACTTTTGTCAAATCAACTTGTTTGTTCATCTCATTTTCCCCCATACTTTCAATAATTTCTCATTTTTTGGTTCATTTCACGGTATTGCCCTGGTGTCACACCCACTATTTTTCGGAACTTTCTCGTATAATTGGAAACATCATAATACCCATTGTTGCGAATAATTTCTTTGATTGGCAAATCTGTTTCAATCAGTTCCTCTTTGATTTTTTTCAGTCTTAGTTCTTGAATATATTTGGAGAAGGTTTTGCCGCTTTCTTTTTTTACAAAACGGCTGACATAAGAGACAGAAACACCAACCTCCTCTGCCACCGATTCCAAGGAGAGCTGTGAGGAATGGTAATTTTCTTGGATAAAACTGAAGATTTTCTCATTCATTTCCGACTCATCATCCAGCGGCTGTTTCTGCACCTTCGTGCAAATCTGCTGGGCAATCGTTAACAAGGCAGACTGCAATTGATTCAAGCTGTTGAAATCAGCACTTTCAGAAGCGGTATGCAGTACTTCTGCCCCCACCAATTCACCGCCGACTTGCGCGATCGTATTCAACAAGTAGTAGCCATACATTTTTTGGACACGAGGCGAAGTCTGTTTACTCTCGCCTTCTTCGATCAACCGCTGGATCGTTTCACTGGCAATCTCAATATTTCCTTGATTCAAGGCTTGGATCAATTTTAATTTTTGATTGTCTGGATAATTGATTGGCAAATGATTGGTCTCTTTGGAAAGCTCCGCATAGTAGCTGATTTGCTTGCCTTGACTCCCTTGATTTTCCAGTGCTGCCAACCCTTCGATATAGGATTCATTGATGGCGGTTAGTTGATCGACCGTCATACCGACACCCATTGTGGGTGTTAGGGAGATCGCATGGGTAATTTTTTCCGCAATGGCATCCACAATTTCTTGTTGTTCTTTGCCATCAACAAACCCTACGGTCAAGGCTAACATTTCTTTGGATAAAATTTCCGTCGCATATGCCGTATAATCCGCCTCTTTGATTTCCTCGATATAATCGATCAGAAATTTTTTATCTCCTTGCTTGGCTTTGGAATCCACAGTTTTCGTATCGATGGCGATCACAAAGTAATTTGACTTAGGAAAGCAGACATGAACCGCTTCTAAAAGCAAAGCCAGTTCTTGCTCGGACCGAAAACGTCCGCTCATTAATTTGCGCAGCACTTGCTCTCTGGCATGAGGTGTTTGCAGGCGGACTTCCTGATGTAGTTCTTGGTGCTCAACCAAAAATGCCGCCAAGGTATTATGGACATCATCCATCGAATGAAGGGTCATTTTGGGGTCCCGATGAAACTCCTGAACCAGATTTTCGATTTTGCGAATTGGGCGATAACTACGTAACCCAAGCATCACGACTGCAGTGATACCCGTAAATAATATGGCGATAAATACTAAGACGAACTGCTCTTGTACACGGTTGACCGATGCCAGCGCTTGATTCGGATTAGCAACGGCTACCACTGAAATATTCAATTCATTATTGGCAATCGCTTGAACAAAATACGTTGATTGTTCAAACCGCATTCGTCCTGTTTGAATGCCTTTTTTCATGCGTTCGGGATGATTTAAAAAGCGCGCTAACTCATCATTGGTGGTACTGGCTAATAACTGGTACTCATCATTGATAATATAGGTGTTACTGATCCCATCGTTATTGCTGAGATCAAGAATTCTCTTCAAATTGTTCTCTTTGATTTCATAGATCGCTGAGCCATAGACAGTCATCTCTTCACTTTGAATGGGAACGATATAAAAGAAACGGGAATATCGCTGCTCCTCACCGGCGCCTTCTAATGTCAACAATGTAGGCGCTGAGGAATCCAATTGTGCGGCTAACTGTTCCTGGCCCATTTCATTTTTCGGCAGTACTTTTTTCAAAAATGTGTCAAAAGAGAATGATCCTACGGTTGAATACAAGGTTGCTGGGGACTCTTTATAATATAAATAGACTTCTTCGACTAAGTCGTTGGTGATTTTGTACGTTTGCATGGCCTCTCTTGCTTCTTTGGTCAAGTAAGGATGCTGCAAATATTTCAATGAGACAACATGATCATTGGTCATTTTTTGCGTCAGATAATTCAATTGAATAAACGTATTTTCTAAAGAATATTTCAACTGAATCAATTGATTTCTAGCGGTCAGCATCACTTGTTCATTGATACTTTTGACAGATGTATCATACCAAATCCATGACACGGCTAAAAAAGGCACTAAAAACACGATTAAATAAGAGCTGATGGCACGAATGATTCCCCTAAATAGTTTTTGACGATTCAGTTCCGTGTACTTTCCCATTTGCATCACCTATTCTCTGTTATTTCGAAAGCTCAAAAACGCTTTCATTTATCGATACTTATTTAGGAGAAAAGAATGTATGATACTCTAATAAAATACGCTTTATTTTAATAAAAAACAATGCTTTTTTACAAGTCAGCTATCAGGCTTGTATTTTCTTAACCAGTTATAACAAGCGCCCAATAAATTAGATTCATTGCCGAAACGACAGGCACAAATGTTTGGCACGATAACAGTACTAGGAATCTGCTCAGCAATCATAGCTAATCGTGCGTTTACATGTGGGATCAAGAAACGGCTCGCACTGATTCCACCGCCAATCAAGATGATTTCCGGATCAATCATATATTGCAGGCTATAGCAAGCCGCCGCCAGTTTATCGACAAAATCAGCTACTACTGGCAGACATCGCGGATCTTGCTCTTGAACCAGTGTATCAATACGCTGGCCATTGATTGTTGGGTCTCCGATACGTTTTGCTGTTTTCTCTACTAATGTTCTGGTTGACCCTGCGATGCTCCAAAGTTCCCAATCCTTCCTTTCGGTCGGAAAAAGCAGATAACCAAACTCTCCTGCTAGTAAGTGTTTGCCGCGAATCAATTGATGATCGATCATCAAGCCACCGCCAACGGATGTACCTAGGACAATTGTCGCAAAGGACGCACAATTTTGAGCGTGACCCAACCATTTTTCTGCCAATAGCGCACAGTTGCCATCATTTTCGGCAGCAACTGGACATTGGTATGTACTGCGCAAATGCTTAACCAGTCTTTTACCAAATCCTTCATATAAAGGTGATGTCATCCCGATTTCTTGGCTTTGTGGATCAACCACTCCCGTTGAGCTAATAGCGATGCCATCAAATGCTGCTGCATAGAATGCATCGATCTGTCGACATATACGTTGCGTGACTGTGGAATATTCCTTGTTCATAGGAAATTGAGTCAATTGTCTGCGTTCCCCTTGACTATTCACTAACCCACATTTAATAGCAGTACCGCCAATATCAATTGCTAAAATCCACATTTTCTTGACCTCACAAGGTTTTCTTTTGTCTTGCATTCAGTATACGCAACCAATGTTTTCAGCGACCATATGTATTTCTTGCAACAATATGTCAAATCCGTCCAAGCCATAAAAAAGCCCGCAACGAAAGATATCTTGCATTTAGAAAGAATATACATTGTACATACAGAGATAGCTTCTCTGCTTATTTTTTTAGCACTTGAAAGACCTGGTTTAACGTTCAGCTTCACAAAAATGTTCATCATGCAAAGCTAAAAAATAGAACTATTAGATACAATGTCTGAGAATTTTATAAACAAAGGAATCAGCTACTCCCGTTTTTTCTATTAAGATAAGCTATAAACAAAAAAACCGTCACGCATAAGACATCCTCTCATGCGTGATCGGCATTCTACTTACTCATTGAATTTTAGGAATAGATCAAACAATTTTAAGAACTTAGTTGCAGACTCTTGGTGTCACAACAAAAAATCTATTCGCAGTAAACTAATTTTGTTCTGTTCTTACACTCTGGTCACTTATTGCTCATTTGATTCATAAAACCTCAATAAAGCGCTTGTGCTCGTTCAATACAATTCCTGCTCCAAATAATCCACCAACGGAACCAAGTATTTTTTATCCGTCCAATCGCAATCTTGTCCATTGGCTTCCATGAGTACCTTCGTCTGTGGGTCATAGGTGTGTGGCTCTTTTTTAGCGGCCGCTTTTCTTAACATTTTCACTAAGGTTCGATCGAAAAAGTTCATTTTGCTTTCCTGCCATTGTCCTCTTCCGTAAAAAAAGGGGATGTCCTTTAGCGGACCCGTGAGATTCTGTTCTCTGAGTTTTTTCACTACCACTTTTTCAGGAACAGAAGCTCCCGCACAAAAGATGAGTATCTCTTTGCCTTTTAGCTGATTGCTATTCTTTTTTAAAAAGGACAGTCCAGCAATACCCGAAGCATAGATTCCCCCACAGAAGATAATTGTGTCATAATCCATTACTTCAGCTATTTTGGCTTTTGGGGTTTCTAGGCAGGGAAAACCTGTTGCTTCTTGAAGCCAGTGGACATACTTTTTGACAGCGCCGTATTTCGATTGATAAACAATAATGCCATTTTTCATGAGGAATTCCTCCCTGCAGTTAGGACTGCAACCTACTTTTTGTGCCATCTATTGCCTGTTTCAAAAACATCTCGTAAGCTTCTTCCTGTTGTGCATAGATTTCACCTAGTGGAATACCTGGTGTCGTTACTGCGAAAATCGTGCCGATTCCGATCGTGTAAATGAGCATATGCAAGTGCAGCTGTTTGGCGGTTTCTATGCTGATGTTCAAATCGGCGGCAATCCTTTTCGCTACTTGAGGATTCGTCTCCAACTGATACAGCTCTTCTAATGACGAAACATTCGCTCTTTTTTGTAAGACAAAAATTCTCAAAATTTGGGGTTCTTCTTTCGCCAATTGCAAATATGCGTGTCCGGTACTGCGAAACAGATCCTGGGAGTCACTATGGGCTTCTAAAAACTCTTGTAAAAATTGCCGTGCTCTCTGCTCTACTTCTGTCCGCAGTCCTTCCATATTGGTGCAATAACTATAAATGGGCTGGACTGAACAGCCTAACCTTTCCGCAATATTTTTGACAATCACTTGCTCCATACCGCCTTTTCGAGCAATCTCAAAAGCGGCATCAACCACCATTTCCTTTGTTATTCGTTGTTTTGGCATCCAAGACCCTCCTTAAGCACAAGTCACATTATATAAACGATTTATATAACTCGATTATATTCTTTTGTTCCTGCGAAGTCAATCGGGTCCAAGACACTACTCCCTCACTCTTTCTATTGAATAAAGAGCTGTCGGTTTCTCCCAAATCATCGTTCATAGGTTGTAAATCTTGCATTACTTCCCAGTGATTGCTGGCTCTTTTATCCGCACAAAAAAGGTACAGCCCACAGAAAAAGGCTGTACCGTTGATAATACGTATGGACTCTTTTGCACTCGAAGCTGCTAAACTTCTGGGGTGTCCTCTGGTGGTGCTTCGAGGATTGGTTCTTCCTCTTCATACAAGGAGGAAACCCGCGTATACCATTCAAACACATGGGTAATGATCACCTTGGCAGCCGCATAGACAGGAATCCCTAAAATGACCCCAACAAGACCAAATAGTTTTCCTGAAGTCAAGAGGACTAAAAGAATCGTGACAGGATGGATCGACAATTCGTTTCCTAAAACTAACGGTGAGATCAAGCGTCCTTCAATGGTCTGCTCAATGACAAAGACGATCAGGACTTGGATCAGCAATACCGGCCCACCAACAATTCCTAAAAAGACCGCTGGAATCATGGCCAAAAAAGATCCTAAATAAGGGATCAAATTTAAAAAGCCAGCTGCAATCCCCAGTGTGATGGCATAATCTAAGCCAATAATACTAAAGCCGATCATAAACATCACTGCGACCGCAAACGCCACTGTCAGCTGTCCCCGAATATAGGAGGATACCTGGTCATTCATTTCTTTTAAAACGATCAGTGACGGCTGGCGCATTTTGGTTGGTAAAAATTTGACAAAATAAGGGGCTAGTTTGCGGCCATCTTTCAGTAGGTAGAACAAAATAAACGGCATGGTAATGACCGCTAAAACGATCGTCGCAACGGCCCCGAAGAAACTACCTAGATTTTGAATCGTACTGCGGGAAAGATTTTGGACGATATCCGTCAGAGAAGAAATCAACTTCTCATTGGAAGCTTCGATCTGATCTTGGACTTGCGAGAAGATTGGATCAGACAAGATTTCATTCACCTTATTCTCAATAATCGTCAAATACCCCGGCAGATTATCCGCAAAACTCATGGATTGCTCTTGAATCTTAGGAATGATGACCACCCCCCCCCAGACAATCAGACCAACCACCAAAACAAAAAGACCAAAAATACTGTAAATTCGTTTGATTCCTTTGCGCTCCAAATAGTCAACAGTTGGATTCATCAAGTAATATAAAATGCCCGCCAAAATGATTGGCAATCCGACGATAGCTAAAAATTGCCAGACAGGTTCAAACAAATACGACACTTTCGTAAAGAGCAGCAAAATCAAGAGAATCAATAAAATGACCAGCAAGCTGGTCACTGCTTGATTGTTTAAAAACCATTTCCAAAACCAGGAATGCGGCTTTTTCTGCGTTTCTTTCATGACATTCTTTGCCTCCTAGTTGTACGTCACTTGCATGCCGACTTCGAGGTTCGGCAAAACAGTTGGCGTTAAATAAATCGCACTTGAAAGCGGATCTTCAGCCGGCTCTTCGTCAAAGACAAAGGTCACATGCTGGATCGTTTGCAGGATTTGGTTAGCCACCGTTCCTACATATTGGACTTGATAGGTCTGATCACCAAAAGTAATCTGATCCTCTTTCTTTACGACTAACGCTTGCGAATCAGGAATCGTTTGGATGACTGAATATTCTCGCAATGTATCGGTCGCTTCTTCCCCAAAGAAGATGATCATTCTTTCTTGCGAATCGATCGCTTGTGGACCAATTTCTTTGATCGTCCCTTTTTTCATATGACAAACTCCCCTTTCTATCTTCTCGTTTATTATAACATAAAGAGTTTTTCTACCCGCCCAAAACCGCATTCTATGGTAGAATTAAAGAGGAATGAAACTATTAGGAGGTTTTTTTATGTTGCAAACGATTTATTTGGGTACGTACACTCGTCGCGAAAGTAAAGGGATCTATTCGATCGCTTTAGATACGGAAAAAGGAACACTGACCGATTTGACCTTATGCGCGGAAGAAAAAAGTCCGACTTATCTTGCCCGCAGTAAAAAAGAAGCAGTTTACAGCGTCACAGAAGTAGCTGGCAACGGTGGCGCCGCTGCTTATACCCCAGACTTTACCTTGCTGAATACCGCAACGGAAGAAGGCGCACCCCTTTGCTATGTAGCAGTTGATGAAAACCGTCAGCTTTTATATGGTGCCAACTACCACAAAGGTGAAGTGAATGTTTATAAAATTCTAGAAGATGGCAGCATCGAAGCAACGGACAGCATCTACCATGATGAACCCGTCGGCTCTCATGAAAACCAAGACAAACCTCATGTCCATTATACTGACTTAACACCAGACCAACGTTTAGCAGTTTGTGACCTTGGAACGGACCGGGTCTATACTTATGATATTTCAGAAGATGGCAAACTGACAGAAGTAGCTGTCTATGTGGCAGAAGACGGAACTGGTCCTCGTCACTTAGTCTTCCATCCAAATAACCAATACGCTTACTTAGTGGGCGAATTAGACAGCTCATTGACTGTTTTACGCTACAATCAAGCAGATGGCAGTTTTGAGAAAATCCAAAAGGTGCCAACGATCCCTGCGGACTTTACGGATTTCAACAGTGGCGCTGCGGTACGGATCTCGAACGATGGACGTTTTGTTTACAGCTCAAATCGCGGCCATAATTCAATCGCTGTTTTTGAAGTAACCGATGAAGGCGCTGGCCTGGCTTTTGTTCAATCAATCTCAACAGAAGGCGACTTCCCTCGCGATTTCGATTTGGACCCGACAAACGATTATCTGGTTTGTGCCAACCAAAATTCTGATAACCTAACGTTATACAAACGCGATGAAGCCACTGGCAAATTGACTGTCTTAGAAAAAGACATCTACGCACCAGAATGTGTCTGCGTCTTATTCAAAAAATAAAGTTTTGGAGGATTCCCCCATGTTTGATAAAACACCAAAGGAACTCGTGCTCAAAGATTTTTCTAATATCTACAATAAATGTCAATCAACCTTTGAACTAGTGACGAGCCGCAAATACAATGAATCATTGGTCCTATTAACGACTGCGGAAACGTATGCGATCGCTGAAAAAGCCTATATTCGCTGCGATACTGCCAGAGAGCTGCAAACAGCGGAAGTCATTGCTTTCTTTGATGCTTTTGAGATCTATTATTTTGAATTAAAACAAGTCCTTTTTCATGATGACGATGATTTTGTTTCTTTAAAAAATCGTTTAGAAAAAATGAAAGACACTTACGAAGCATTGACAGCCTCATTTCATTTGTTATGATGAAATCAAATCAAAAGTGAAAAAGGTGACGTTATGAACCAAGAACAAGTGTTGGATCGTTTACGAGAAGAATTGGCCATGCCATTTTTCGAAGCAAAACTAGAAGACAAAGACTATTCCGAAGAAGACTATCAACAAGTCAAAGCGGATTTGGTAAAATACTTTGATGACTATGTACGTAATGTAGAAAATTAAGAAACAGCCTGCGATGATTCATTCATCGCAGGCTGTTTTGCTATTATAACGTCACTAGAAAGTTTTGATTCGTCGTGGCTTCGATCTGAGGATGCTGTTTCAAATAGTCAGCAATCAGTTCCGTCATATCGACTTGTATCTCACGAACGATTTTTTCGGCAGAAAACATGGCGTAGTTGCCACCGCCCACGGCACGGTATTGGTTGATGACGATCTCTAATTCTTGGTCCATCGCAATGGCTTTTTCTTCAAAGTCCAAACGGGTGATTCGTTGACCAACGGGTTGACTAAGATCGATCGTATACTCGATGCCTTCATACATATCGTAGTTATAATATTGCGGTTTTGGTTCAATAAAAGCAGGATTGAAAACGATCTGACCGTCAACAACGGCTAAATAATCCGCCGTTTGTTCTAAAGCAGCTTTTAATTCGGCACCTGTTATTTTGACTACAGCTAACGTATTTGGGTAAATATAATTGGTAATCACATCCCGCATCGTGATGGTTGCGCCAAAGCCTTTGCCTTCATTGTTGAAAAGAGCAGTGCCAGAAATTTTGGCGCCACTGGCAGCCATCTGAACACGATTGATGAATTCAATATAAGGATGCTCTTTCAAGCGTGCCCCCATCGGATCGGTGATTCGCATATCCCCACTGACTTTGCCTAACGGCTGATCTAGCCATGTTTGTAACTCTTCTTCGATGGGTGCTAACAAGGCCAACGTCTCTTGATCTGGGACAGCATCCGCAACAGGGATCAACGCAGCCGTACTGTTTGTGACATGAACCCCTGTCTGATTTTTTTCAACCGTCAATTCGATGGCGCCGATAAAGCTTCCACGATAACCGGGCTGCACAACAGGGACACCATTGATTTTTGTGGCGATCTCACGATGTTGGTGTCCTGTGAAGAACGCATCGATTCCTGAGACTTCCTGCAGTAATTGATAGCCCTCATTTTCGCCAGTCAATAATTCGGTCGGTTCCCCAGTGACTAAATCACGCTCGAAGCCGCCATGGTAGCTGATGACAACGATATCGGCTTGTTCTCGTAAGTAAGGTACATAGTTTTTCGCCGTCTCAACAATACTGACAAATTGCATCCCGCGAATCGTCGCAGGTTGTTCCCAATGAGGAATATAGGGCGTCACCATTCCTAAAATCGCGATCTTTACCCCTTCTTTTTCAATGATGGTGTAAGCTTGCCCAAAGAATGGTTCCCCCGCTTCATTTAAAATATTGGCTGCAAGTACCGGCGTTTGGTAGCTGGCGATCGCTTCTTGCAAATAAGGCAGACCGTAGTTGAACTCATGATTGCCTAAGACATGAACATCAACGTCTAGGTGGTTGACGACAGCGGTCAATGCGGCAACGGAGTGCTGGCTTTTGGCAATGTAATAGCTTAAGGGCGAGCCTTGGATAAAGTCGCCATTTTCGATCGTTACGACCGGTCCGGTGGCTGCTTGGCGCAGTTCTTTCATTTTGGTGGCAACTTTTGCCACGCCGAATCCTTGTTCCGTGTCATCGGCAAAATTGGTTGGATAGACATAGCCATGCATATCGCTCGTTTCTAAAAACGTGATTTTCATTCAAAAGACTCCTTTTCCCCTCAATACACCAAAAGGGCATGCGCATAAGTCGAAAACCCTCGAAAGCCAGCAAATTCTGCTTCCTTGCGTCTTCAAACCTTATGATACAAACCCTTTGGTGTTTCATCTCAGGTGTTTCCCTGATTATACCCTATTTTGACGAAGAAATTCAGAATTATTGGTTCCAAGCATCTTCTAATTGTGGTTTTGCGTTTTCAATCAATTGATCGACATCTTGATCTGTATTAGACAAAATGTTTTCCATGATTGAACGCATTTCATTGTAAGCAGGATCAGCATTTTCAATCACTGGGATCGAGAACAATTCTTTGGTTGCATCTTCTAATTTGGCAGCTACTTTTGTTTCAGGATTGTTTTTGTATTCATCGCTTTCCAGAACAGATTCAACAACTGGCATGTAGCCGGTATCGATCGCCCATGTTTTTTGCGCTTCTGGAGAAGTTAAGTATTTCATGTATTCAAAAGCAGCGGTGCGTTGCTCTGGTGTTGCGCTGTTGAACATGTACAAGTCAGTTCCTTGTTGCAAGTTGATTGGTTCTGGACGAGCTGCTACGTCATATTCAAATTTGCCTTCGGTATCTTTTTTAACAAAACCTTCCCCTGCGATTGAGCCGACATACATTGCGACTTGCTCGTTGGCAAATGGTCCAGACAAGTATTGATCAGAACCAGCGATTCGGAAGTAGCCCTCTTTGACACCATCCAGGTAGTAGTTGATGACTTCTTTTGATTCATCGCTGTCTAGTTGCAAGTCTTTGTCAAAATCAACACCTTGGTTTTTCATTGCGATGGCGTAGTAGTTGTTTAATGAGTCAAAACCAGCACCTACTACTTCACCGTTTGATTTTTCAAAGATTTCTTGAGAAGCTTCTTTTAATTCTTCAAGGTTTGTCGGTACGTCAATACCATACTCGTCTAACATGTCTGCATTGTAGAACAGCATTTCTGTTGATTTGTTGAAAGGAATCCCGTATTGCACGCCGTCGATCTGCGCGCCTTCTAAAAGGGCACTGCGGATTTCTTCTTGGTCACCCCAACCGATAGTATCATCGTTGATGTATTCGCCAAGGTCAACCAACATGTCATCTTGGGCAGCATTCCATAACCAACCAGGATATGCTTGGGTGATAGTTGGTAGATCTTTTGGTGAAGGCAAGGTTGAATTCACCTTTGCTTGTAGATCAGAGTAGCTGGATTGGTTTTGCAATTCGATCTTGATGTTTGGATTTTCATCCATGAATTGCTCCGTCAATTTCGTCAATGATTCTTCTTGCGCACCATTCATTGCATGCCAAAAGGTGACAGTCGTATCTTCGCTTAGTTCTGTAACGATTTCATCACTTTCGGTAGAACCAGATGAATCGTTGTTGTTTCCACAAGCCCCTAATACCAATGTCGCGGCTGCAGCTGCTGCAAATGCAAGTTTCTTTGTTTTCATTTTTTCCTCTCCTCTATCACTCTAAAATAATTTTTTCACCGCGTTGCGGCAATATTCTTTCACCATACGGATTCACCAGATTTTCTGGTTTCAGCGTATGGATTGGAACCAATCGTTGGGGCTCGATCCATGCAATGATCTGATCTAAATCAGCTGGTTTCGCATGTCCCGAGTTTGGCAAACGGACAAATTCGATCTCCAGTGCTGCCAGTTTATCCAAAAAGACTTGATAAGCTGGATCAAAATCGCCTAACGGCTGCGCATCACTGTGAATATACAATCCACCTGTTTGCAAGTTTTCAAAATGCGCGACTGCTTGCCAAAGGTACTGGCTCGTGTCGGCACATAATGCCTGATAAGAAATGGCGAAGGCTGGATCGAGAGTCGCTGGTACTTGATCATCGATCGTATAGAACGGTACATCTTTATTGAAAATTTCTTTCAATAAAGCAGCTTGGGTCGCCTCTAAAACAACCGTCCGTGGCGCGGCTTCAACAAGTGCCATAAAGCGCTCAACATTGGCTGGATAGCCATTGAAGGTAATTTGTCGTTGGGGATTTTCTTTGACCAAACGCACGAAGGTCTCAATCAATTCTGTTTCACTTTCCACCGTGATCGCTTTGGGGTCCGGTTCTCTTTCTGGGAAGCTGATGCTGACCCCTTCCATCATCAATAGATCCGTGTGTTTGGCTAATTGACAGAATTCTTTGGTACGCTCTGGATGATAGCCATGCAAACGCAAATCACCGGTATAAGCGATAAAATGATCCGGCGTGCGAATCAACAAAGCTGCCGCACCGTACGCATCATGATCGACTGGAATGATCTCGACTTCGATTTCCCCGACCCGAATCACATCATGAGGTTCTAAGCCGATCAATTCACGGACAAAGCTTTTTTCCTCATGAGGAACGGGCAGCAAGAAGTCCCCTTTTTGATTCAACACTTCGAGGATCGCTTTGGTTTCCTTCAAGGTGTACATAGGAATATTTGGGTCTAAAAAGTTGATCATCTTGGAATGATCCAGATGGGCGTGGGAAAGAAAAACTGCTGTTTCTTGGTATTCTTTCGTTTCGCTTCCTTGGTACGTGTAGTCTAAGCGTGGATCGTAGACATTTTTCAGTTCTGGTATCCAGCGATGCGCAACTAACGTTTGTAATTCTTCATCTGGTAAGGGTGTTTCTGGATGATACTCCGAACCGAAATCAAAAAAGATATGGGCATCTTTGTACGCAACTTCGATGACGGTTCCTCCAATCGTTAAAATTCCGCTATGGAAGGTGATCGTTGTTTTATCCTTTGATGCCATCTTTAGCCACTCCTTTGATAATTTCTTTTCTAAAGATCAAGTAAATGATCAGAATTGGAATGACGGTCAAGGTCGCTGCCGCCATTTGTAAATGAACGTCACTGCCGCTTTCTGTGGTAAAGGCAGCCAATCCATTATTTAAGAGACGGTATTTTTTCTCATTCGTCACTAACAACGGCCATAAGAAAGAATTCCAGCTAGAGATGAACGTCAGAATCCCGACTGTCACCAAGGCTGGTTTAGACATGGGGATCAAAATTCGGCGGATATAAGCTAGGTCGCTGGCACCGTCAATTTTGGCTGCCTTATAAAAGGTATTAGAAATACTTTGTAAATAACCGTTTAAATAATAGATGTAAAAAATACTGGTCAGAAACGGAATGATCAAGGCACTATACGTATTCAATAAGCCCATTCGAGCAATCGTATTGTAATTGGTAAAGATGATGGATTCATAAGGAACCATCAGTAAGGAGATCATCAAACCAATCACGAGACGCTTGTATTTGAATTCAAGACTCGTTAATGCAAAAGCAGCTAAAATTGCCGTGATCAGCGTCGCTATGGTAGTGACCGCTGAAACAAAGACCGTATTGAAGAAGTAGCGTAAAAACGGTGCTCGGGTAAAGACTTCCCCGTAGTTGCTCCATTGGAAGGACTCTGGCATGATCGTCGGTGGAATACTGGTTGCTTCACTGTAGGTCATTAGACCAGCTAAAATCATATAGACAAAGGGAAACAGCGTGATCACTGCTAAAATTGCTAAAAACAGCATCGAAACAATCGTGACAATTTTTTTCATTCGTTTATTCGCCCACTTTCTTCAAAAGTTTATTTTGGATAAAGGTGACGAGCAAAATAATGATAAACAAGATCACGGTTGCCGCCATTGCAATCCCCGGACGTCCGGCGATATGGAATTTGTCATAAATATAAAAGACTGCCGTCGTTGCACTACGAGCGATCCCTGGCTGGCCGCCAAACAAAGCATATACTTGAGTATAAACTTTAAAGGCACTGATCAGATTGACCGTCAACAAGAAAGCAAAGGTCGGGATCAATTGCGGAAAGGTGATTTTCCGAAAAATTTCGCCATCGGTAGCGCCAAACATTTTTGCGATTTTATAATGTTCTTTGTCGATGTTGCGCATTCCTGCCAACAAGATAATAATGTTGAAGGCGAGGCTCGTCCAAACGCCGAAGATGATCAAGGTCGTCATACTCATGTTGACGTTATCTAGCCAGTTGACTGGCGCAATGCCGACAAGACCTAGCAGATAATTAATGATCCCGTAAGAGCCATTGAAAAAGTAACGAAACACGATCCCGATCGCAATCGTACTTGTGACATAGGGCATAAAGAAGATCGTTTCAAAAAAACTTTTGTATTTGACTTTTTCAAAAATGATCCAAGCAATCGCTAATGAGAGAATCAGCGAGATCGGCACGACCGCAAAAGCAAACAGTGCTGTGTTTTGCAGTGCTCGAAAGAATACGGGGTCCGTTAAAACCCTTTGATAGTTCTCAAGCCCAGCATACTGTTGGTTAATCAAGGTTCCTTTTTGGAAACTCATGATGAAAGAACGAAACAGCGGATACACACTGAATAAGAAAATAATGACCAATGAAGGCAGTAAAAACAGCCACGCCTTTGGTTGATTCTCAGGGTTATAATTTTTTTTGAACATTAGTAGACCCGCTCTCCTTTTTCATCAAAGATAAAGGCTTTTTTGTAATGAAAATCAAATGACACTTGCGCGCCTTCTTCAATGATCTCTTCAATACTAACGATCGATTTCATATGTTTTGCAGCCAGATCAAAGTTCAAGATTCGTTCTCGTCCGATCAGCTCCACACTCTTGATTTCTGTTTGGAACAACCCCGTTTGTAAGGTGGTCAGCACATCTTCTGGACGAATACCTAACGTATATTGGCCGTCTGTCAATGGTTTCTTGAAGCGAATGTCGGTAAAGCGGTCAACTGGGATCGTGAATGCTGGATGGATCATTTGTCCCTCTTTGACTTCTACTGGCAAGATGTTGATGATTGGATTACCAATGAATTTCGCTACGAAAAGATTGTTTGGTTCTAAGTAAAGGTTTTGCGGATCATCATTTTGTTGAATGATCCCTTCATTCATCAAAATAATCTTATCACTGATAGAAAGAGCTTCTTCTTGGTCATGAGTCACGAAGATCGTAGTGATTCCTACTTCTTTGACTAACCGACGAATTTCTTCACGGATCTTCAAGCGCAAACGGGCATCTAAGTTACTCAATGGTTCATCCAGCAGTAACACTTCTGGACTTTGCACCAAAGCACGAGTAATGGCGACCCGTTGCTGTTGTCCACCGGAAAGGGTTCCTGGTTTTTTCTGACTTAATTCTTCAATATTGGTCAGCTTCATGAACTTTTCAGCAATTTTTTGTGCTTCATTTTTCTTGATCTTTTTCTCTCCGACTGTCAAGGGAAACATGACATTTTCTAACACAGTCATATGGGGATAAAGGGCATAGTTCTGAAAAACAAACCCGATATTGCGGTCTTTCGGCTCCGTCTTAACAACGGAAGTACCATTAAAGCGGATATCACCATCGGTGGGACTTAACAACCCCGCGATCAAATTCAATATCGTCGATTTCCCGCAACCACTAGGTCCCAACAAACAAACCAAATCGCCTTTTTCTATTGTAAAATCTACTGCTTTCAAGGCTTCGAACTTATTATCAAAAACCTTCTTCAACCCGACTACTTCTATCAAAACTGCCCCTCCATTTTCTCTTTTTCCTCCGAATAGTTGACTGGCATTTCAAGTCACAAAAAAAACGAACTCTTGATGTTTCGGTCAAACGCTCAAAGAAATTCGATTTTAATCATAACAAACGAATGTTTTTATTCGATACTATTATTGTAAATGTTTTGTAAAAACCAATGGGAATTATGAAAGAATTTTTAATTAATTTACCAAACAATGAGAAAACGATGAGTGATTCAAAGGGAATTCTACCCGCTAATCCCGAACATTTCGTCATTTTTCGAAAATTTTCATGAAAAAATGAATGAATTTTATCAAATATACATACCTGTGTATAATAACACTATTTTTACACAGCTTTTTTATCAAAAGCACCCTTATTAAATACTTACTAAAATCGTCAGTATCTCTCCGATTAAAATAACAAAAAAAGGACGGTTTTCCCAAAGAAAACAATCGTCCTTTTTCCCCTTCAGTTATTCGACTTCATCGATCGTCAACGTCAGCAATTTCGTTGAGACTTGCTCAAGAAAATAACGGTCGTGTTCAATGATCAGCATAGAAGGCTCCACCAAATGGATTACTTCCTCTAATTGCTTCTGATTGAAGACATCCAAATAATTCAGAGGTTCATCCCAGATAAACAATTCTGCTGGTGTTGCTAATGATTTGGCTAGTTCCACGCGTTTACGCTGCCCCATGCTCATTTGCTGGATCGGCGTTTGAAAAACAGCTCTTTCCAAGCCAAGTTTTTTCAAATTATTTAGCAGATCTTGATAATTCAAGCCATGTTCTTGGGCAAACTCTGTCAGCATCCCACAATTGTCCTCGTAGTTTTGTCGAACATAACTGATGGTGATCCCATGGGCTGTTTTGATCGTCCCTGTCTGCTGTCCTTCGAAAGTACCTAAAATACTCGCAATCAAACTGGACTTGCCAGATCCGTTGGCCCCTTGAATCCCCAAGCGCTCTTTTTGACGGATCGCAAACGTCAGCGGTTTAAACAAAGGCTTCTCATAGCCGAGCTGAAAATGCTCTGCTTCCAGCAACACGTCATGATGGCTAACAAGCGGGGTCATTTTCAGAGGATCGATCCACTCAATGTCTTTTAACAACGCAGACTTGTCTTGAATTTGATCTTCCATCCGTTTAACGATCGCTTTCGAGCGCTTCATGGTCCGTGCCGCTCGGGCACCGATCGCCCCCGTATCATAGATTGCCCCACTGCCTTTTTTGGTCGGCGACCCTAATTTGTCCCGTTCGCGTCCTCGGGACCACTCCGCTTTCTCGGCTGCCGTCTGCTTCAAACGACCGATTTCTTTTTTCAACTTGCTGTTTTGTTCTTGCTCATAGGCATCTTTTTGCTGCTTTTGCAGTTCATAAACTGAATAATTCCCTTTGTACAACACCAAGCGGCTTTTTTCGATCGCCAATACATGATCGACGACTTCATCGACAAACTGTCGATCATGGCTCACAACGATAAACCCGGTTTTTTGCTGCAAATAGCGGGCAACATGTTGGCGAGCGGTCACATCCAAATGGTTGGTTGGCTCATCGATCAAAGCAAAATTCTCTTCATCAACGAACAAACGCGCCAATAGAACTTTCGTTTGCTCGCCGCCAGATAAAGTGGCAAAGGGCCGCCAAAGAACTTCTGGATCAAGTTGCAGCAGGTTCAATTCTCGTTCCAAACGCCACTGCTCAAATTCACCTGATTCTTGTAAAACAAAAAGCGTCAGTTGCTGATCGTCAGCGACGGTTAAGGGAAAATAAACGAATTGCTGCTCATGGGTAATCGAGCCGCTATACGGCAATTCATTGAGCAGCAAACGCAGCAAGGTCGTTTTGCCGCGACCATTTCTGCCAATCAACCCTAATTTCCATTGAGTATCAAGGTTCAAGTTGGCATCCTCAAAAAGCAACCGTTCCTGGCTATCAAAGCCAAAAGTTAAATGATTAATACTGATATTAGACATAAATATACCTCGTCTCTATTCACGGAATAGAGTAGACTAAAGCTATTTTCAGAATCAGTTTTTAGAGGTACACAAAAAGATCCCCCATTGAAAAAGTCAACCAATCCTGAAAATCTGCAGACTATCCCCTTGGAGGAACAGTTTCATGCAGCTTTCAACAAATTGGTTAATTTTTCAATGGAGGATCCCTCATTTCGTTTAATAGTGCCCTAAGTATAGCATTGATCGACAAAAAAGCGCAAGCTTGCTATTCCTTGCTATTTCAACTTTATATTTTGTTCACAAACTATCCCCGCTTTTGATGGAAACACTTCATTAAAAAACAAAAAAAACCATCAGGTTGGTTAGTCCTGATGGCAAAAGGAGTAAAATGAAAAATAAAAAGGTTGTTGGTTGTGAATTCATTATACCTCCGATAAAAAAACTTTACATGTGAAAAACATAACAGTTAAATTAAATAACTCTTGTTTAACTTGAATGTTTATCATTTTTTTAACAATAAAGCGGTCATCCGTTGGATAGCAAAAGAAATTTCGTCCGTTGCTTCATCTTGCTTAGCTTCAGCTGCATCAAAGGCTTCTTGGTCGATTTTGTTATCCAGACTCAAAATCATCTCATCACAGCCGGCAACATATTTCATATACGCTCGCTCGAATTTTTTATGGATCCCCATCACATTCGCTGGTGGACGCAATTTGCTGATTTTTTCCAGCATCAAGCGGTATTTGTCCGTGCCTTCTTTAAAAATTCTGGTAATCTCAGCTAGCCGCTCAGGTGTTACCTCTGCTTCTTTCTTCTCGTCGATCGCTTTGCGGATCTCTTCATAATTGGGATTCATTTTCTCCCCGATTGCTTCTGTTTCTTTGACAAGATCGTTGATTGTTTGTACATAAAAACCTAAGTTTGGTCGCACAGTGGGTCCCCTACTTTCTTTGTTATTATCTTCTATTTTACCGTTTCTTGCTGCAAATGAAAAGGTCAAGAAACAGCCATAGGGTTTATCGAAAATAAGCCAGCAAAAAAGGGCCTGCTGCCCATGGAGAAGGACAGCAGACCATTCGTTGTTTTTCTGTTTATTTTTGGCTTATTTGCGTCCCATTGCTCGTTGGATCGCTTTGACGATCTCAACGACTGGAATGATCGCAAAGGAGGCGCCTAAAACGATGCCCCATTGATACAAGTCAAGGTGTGCGACACGGAAGATATCGTTTAATCCTGGCACAATGAAGATCACTAGCATCAACGCAAAGGACAACAGGATCGCCCAGTTGAAGGCTTTGTTTCTAAATGCTCCTACTTTAAAGAGCGACTGATGGATCGATTTGACGTTGAAGGCATGGAACAATTGCATCAATCCTAACGTGGCAAAGGCCATCGTTAAGGCATCGGCATGGATCGCATCATACGTATTGTGGACGGGCCATTGGATCGCTGACCAATAAACAAACAGCACGGTTGCCGCTTCTAAGATCCCTTGGTAGATGATACTACTCATCACACCACCTGAGAAGAAGTTGGAACTGCGTCCCCGCGGTGCATGCTTCATTAGATCTTTTTCAGCAGGCTCCATTCCTAAGGCAATTGCTGGGAAGGTATCGGTTACTAGGTTGATCCAAAGCAAGTGGATCGGCAATAGCGAGTCCCAACCCCACAAGGTTGCTAAGAACAAGGTCAAAACTTCCCCTAGGTTAGCGGCTAGCAAGTATTGAATCGCTTTTTGAATATTGGAGAAAACTTTACGTCCTTCTTCCACTGCTACGACGATCGTAGCAAAGTTGTCATCTGCTAGGACCATATCGGAAGCACCTTTAGAAACTTCGGTACCTGTGATCCCCATGCCAACACCAATATCGGCTTGCTTCAGTGATGGTGCATCGTTGACCCCGTCACCTGTCATGGCAACGACTTTGCCTTCTTGCTGCCAAGCTTTGACGATGCGGACTTTATGTTCCGGCGATACCCGCGCATAGACTGAGTAGTGGGCTACCTTTTGGGCAAACTCTTCTTCGCTCATTTTATTGAGTTCAGCGCCGGTCAAGACAGCATCATCATCGCCCGGTTTGATGATCCCTAAACGTCCCGCAATGGCTTCAGCTGTATCCCGGTGGTCTCCAGTGATCATGATGGGACGAATCCCAGCTTCTTTGGCTAAACGTACCGCATCGGCTGCTTCTGCCCGTTCTGGGTCAATCATTCCGACTAAGCCAGCAAAGACCAAATCATTTTCGACGATTCCTGATTCTAAGTTTTCTGGCACTTGATCTACGTATTTGTAGGCCATTCCCAATACCCGCAGCGCTTGTTTTGCCATATCGGTATTGTTGAATAAGATTTTTTCTTTTTCTTCATTCGTCATTGGTAGCTCTTGGCCATCCAATAGTACTTTTGAGGTTCTGCCTAGTAAGACATCCGGTGCACCTTTGACAGCAACTAAATAGCGGCCGTCTTCTTGTTGGTGGATCGTACTCATAAGTTTTCGGTCAGAATCAAAGGGCAGATCCGCTACCCGTGGTGCTTGATTGACGAGATCCCGCACATGGAATCCTTGATCCATCCCGAATTGCACCAATGCGGTCTCGGTCGGATCACCGATCAAGTTGCCTTCTTCACCAAATTTTGTATCATTGGCAAAGTTCATGACTTTTAATGCCATGTTGTCTAACGGAATATCTTCTGAAGCAGCATGTTGTTTGTTATTGACATACAATTTTTCCACGGTCATTTGATTCAACGTCAAAGTACCAGTTTTATCAGAAGCGATAATATCGGTTGCCCCAAGGGTTTCAACCGCTGGTAATTTACGGATCACTGCATTTCGTTTCGCCATTACTTGCGTACCTAAGGCTAAGATGATCGTTACGATCGCTGGCAGCCCTTCTGGGATCGCCGCTACTGCTAATGAGATCGAAGTCAATAGCATGTCGACCCATGACGTATTGTTAAAGATCGTTCCAACAAAGAACATGATCACTGCAATGATAATGATGGCGATCGTCAGGAATTTTCCTAGTTCATTTAAGTTACGTTTCAATGGTGTTTCGGTTTCTTGGGCGCTAGCTAGCATGCCAGCGATTTTCCCAACTTCGGTTCCCATTCCTGTATTGACCACGACCCCTTTTCCGCGGCCATAGGTCACATTACTGTTTGAATAGGCCATATTGACGCGATCGCCGATCCCGACATCCGTCCCTTCGATGACAGTCAATTCTTTTTCGACTGGTACGGATTCACCGGTCAAAGCGGCTTCTTCAATTTTTAACGAACTTGCTTCTAAGAGGCGTAAATCTGCCGGTACGACATCGCCAGCTTCTAATAGGACAATATCCCCCGGAACCAATTCATCGCTCTTGATGGTGACGGTATGACCATTACGCAGGACATTGGCATTTGGTGTGGACATTTCTCTTAGTGCTTCGATGGCCTGCTCTGCCTTTGCCTCTTGAACAACACCCATGATCGCGTTGATAATGACAACTGCTAAAATAATAATTGAGTCCACGACTTCATGGGAAACGACTGCTGAGATAATCGCCGCCGCTAGCAAAACGATGATCATCAAATCTTTGAATTGCTCAAAGAATTTTTGTGCCATCGATTTCTTTTTGCCTTCTTCTAATTCGTTGGGACCATACTCAGATAAGCGTTTTTGCGCTTCATCGTTCGTTAATCCATTGGCATCTGTTTGCATTTCTTCCAGAACATGCTGCGCTTCTTGCGCATAAAACGCCTGCGATAGCTGCTCCTTTTTGTTTTCTTCTGACATGTTTCTCCTCCTTTTATACTTACTCTTCCTTTATTGTACATGATATGAAAAAAAATAGACTTATGTATGCACTGTCTAAGCATACATAAGTCTCACTGTTTAAGACAGCACCAGAAATTTCTTTCAGGATGGTGATACTGCCGCAGATAAAATCCGCCAATTACTCCCTCATGTTCATATCAATAACCTACATTATACAAAATCTTTTCGGGTCTGGCAATTTTATTTTCGCTGAAATTCAACAAAGAATTTCTCCTAAAAATCAAGCGATGACCGAGCCGTTTGGCATGCCTTTTGGCGCTTCCACGATTTGCAGACGACCATCATTGTCTTCTGCAGAAAGGATCATTCCTTGGCTGACTTGCCCCCGCATTTTCCGTGGTTTCAAGTTGGCAACGATCACGACTTTTTTGCCGATCAAATCTTGTGGTTCTGGATAAAATTCAGCAATCCCCGATAAAATTTGACGATCTTGATCATCTCCCGCAGCTAAGCGGAATTGTAGCAGCTTGTCGGCCCCTTTGACTTTTTGACAATCAACGACTTCTGCCACTTTTAATTCGATCTTGTCGAAGTCTTCGTATTTGATCTCGGCTTTGTCTGATTGCAATGTGGTTTCTTCTGGATTCCATTTGACTGTTTCTTCTGGACTTTGTGTCCCTTCAGCCATTTTCTTTTGGATGTAGGCTACTTCTGTTTCAAGTTCCAACCGAGGGAAAATCGGTGTGCCTTTGGCAACGACTTTCGTGCCACTTGGAAATTCACCAAAGCGTAAATCTTTCAGATCCATGGCAACAGAAGCCAATCCTAATTGTTGGAAAATGTTGGCTGGTGTTTCTGTCATCACCGGTTGCAATAAGATCGCAACGATGCGTAAGCTTTCCGCCAAATGAACCATCACACTGTTTAATTCCGCGCGCTTTTCTTCTTCTTTGGCTAACACCCATGGTTGGGTTTCGTCAATGTATTTGTTGGCACGGGAAATCAATGTCCAAACTTCTGACAATGCCGTACTGAATTCCATTTTATCCATGGCTTCATGGTAACGACCAACCACATTGGCCGCAGTCGTTGACAGCTCGCTATCAAAAGGCGTTACTTTTGAGGCATAATCGGGCACTAAGCCATCACAATATTTATTGATCATGGCGATCGTCCGATTCAGCAGGTTGCCTAAGTCGTTGGCTAGATCGTAGTTCAAACGAGAAACGAAATCTTCTGGTGTAAACACACCATCGCTACCAAAAGGAACCGCCCGTAATAGATAGTAACGCAACGCATCTAAGCTGTAGCGCTCCACTAACATTTCTGGATAAACGACATTGCCTTTTGATTTCGACATCTTGCCGTCTTTCATCATCAACCAGCCATGACCAAAGATTTTTTTCGGTAAGGGCAAGTCTAAGGCCATCAGCATGATTGGCCAATAGATCGTATGGAAACGCACGATTTCTTTCCCAACCATATGCACGTCAGCTGGCCAGTATTTTTGGAACAAGGAATCGTCCTCTGAGCCATAGCCTAATGCCGTAATATAGTTAGATAACGCATCGATCCAAACATACACCACGTGTTCAGGACTAGCCGTGACAGGAATGCCCCATTTAAAGGTCGTTCTGGAAACAGCCAGGTCTTCTAAACCTGGTTTGATGAAGTTATTCAGCATTTCATTTTTGCGTGATTCTGGTTGAATGAACTCTGGATGTTCATCATAGTATTGAACCAAACGATCGGCGTATTTGCTCATACGGAAGAAATAAGAAGATTCCTTCACCAATTCTACCTCATGACCGCTTGGCGCTTTGCCGCCGATGACTTTGCCCTCTTCATCTCGGTAAACTTCTGCTAATTGCGTTTCAGTAAAGTATTCTTCATCAGAAACAGAATACCAGCCTTCGTATTCCCCAAGATAGATATCGCCTTGATCAAGCAATTGCTGGAAGATTTTTTGAACGGCTGTTTTATGGTAGTCATCCGTTGTACGGATAAATTTGTCATAACTGATGTCTAGTGTGTTCCATAATTTCTTGACGTCAGCTGCCATTTTGTCGACGTATTCTTGCGGATCTACGCCAAGTTCTTCTGCTTTTTTCTCGATTTTTTGACCGTGCTCATCGACACCCGTTAAATAAAAGACATCAAAGCCCATCAATCGTTTGTATCGTGCTACCGCATCACAAGCGATCGTCGTGTAAGAATTCCCGATATGCAGCTTGCCGCTTGGATAATAAATTGGCGTCGTAATATAGAATGTTTCTTTTTCAGCCATGGACGCAAGTCCTCCTTTTCACTAGTAAAGTGTATACTTAGGTAGTATACAGTTCGCAACCCAAAAATGCTATAAATTTAATCAAAAAAGCGGACATAATAAGACCTTTCTTCATGCTCTAAAAGAAGCAAAGGAATCGTTTTCGTCCTTAAAACGCAGCAAATAAACCAGCAGATTTGAGTATTTCTTTTCTACTAGTTATCATAGCGCAGATAGCCGTTCACTTCAATGTTCTAGGGGAAGAATCTGATCCTGACAACGAATCTCATAAGAAATAAAGGTGTTTTATCTCTCTTTGATTAACAGGTACTTCTTTTGCTATAATGAGGAAGACTTCTCTTATAGAAAGGAACGCTATGACTCGAAAAAACAAACAGCATTTTTTGCTTTTAACCGCGCTTTCTGTGGGGCACTTGCTCTTTTCAACCACAGGTTACCCCTTTTTGTTTGCTTACTTCAACAGCCATGATTACGCGGCGCTTTTTGCGACAGCGCTGGCAATCCTACGGGTAGCTTTTCTGCTATGGATCGCTCTTTGGGGCTATTTAGCACTCAAAGAACACCCTCGGTCTTCTTGGCTTTATCTCGCACTGTTTTTCATTAATTTGATCGTTCCTTATTTTTTCCGTTAAGGAAAACCATCGCGCTCAGTTACTTACTTTATCTAAGGCAGGAGAAACCAATGAAAGAATTTACCTCAAAATCAGCTGAAAAACACTACTATGAGAAAGAAGCTTCTGAAGCAGACTTTCTTACGTGGTATCAGGCACAAGATCAGCCGAAATACGAGAAACCCTCCGTAACCGTCGATATGGTGTTGATGTGTTACAACAAAGAAGAAGAACAACTCAAAATTGCGCTGATCCAAAGAAAAGGCCATCCCTTCCGCAATTCTTGGGCATTGCCGGGGGGCTTCGTCAATCCGAATGAATCGACAGGTCAAAGTGTGATCCGTGAGACCCAAGAAGAGATCGGGGTCACTATCTCCAAACAAAACATCGAACAGCTGCACACCTTCAGCACCCCTGGTCGTGATCCACGTGGGTGGGTAATCACCGTCAGCTATTTGGCATTTATTGGTGAAGAGCCCTTAAGTGCTGGGGACGATGCGAATCAGGTACGCTGGTTTTCTCTGGAAAGAAAAGCCAATCAAATCTATTTGACCAGCGGTGAGATCGAGATCATTCTTGACCTGGTGACTGGTGCCTCTGTTGGAAAAGATACGCTGGCTTTTGACCACAGCGCGATCATTCTCAAAGCCTTCAAACGGGTTGCCAATAAGATGGAGCACGAGCCGCAAGTGCTTCTTGTGTTAGGCAAAGACTTTACGATCACGGAAGCCCGTAAAGTATTCGCCAAGTTTTTAGGGATCGATTTTAAAATGATCGATCATTCCAACTTTAAAAAATCCATGCTTCAATATTTTACGGAGGTCGGCGAAAAGCCCGTTGGCATCGGGCGTCCCTCAAAGATCTATCGCTTAAATGACGCATTTTTAGGTGATAAAATGTAAAAAAAATACAACCCCCTGCTAAACCATAGTTTGGCAGGGGGTTGCTGGTTAATCATAATTAGTGAACGTGGTTCCTAGAAACAAAAATCATAAAGATTTTTTCTATACCCTAGGCGATCCCTGGCGTTCCTTCCAGTTCAAGCAGATCAGCTGCTCATTTCGCCTGAGAGCCGCTCTAGCTTCTGTTGGTCTTGCGTGTCCAACGTGACAAAACGCAGTTCTTTGCCGTACCACTGCGCTTTGTACTGGATTTTGCGAACAAACTGATGCCAATCGCTGATGCTGTAATGACCGGCTTTTAGAACCGTTTCTTCAGCAATTTGTTCCAAATAGATTGTATCGTACTGTTTTACGAGATGATAACTGACTTGATCGATGAATTCCCGCTTTTGACAGCAGTGAAAACGATAGAGGCGAGCGACTTTTCCTTTTAGCTTCTGATAATTTCGTGCCTGAGTCAAAAGGATTTTTTTCCGTTTGACCGCCGTAGCTTTCACCTGAAGTTTGCGTTCTGCTCGTGTCAGCTTCTGTTTTGTTTGGATCGCATGCTCACAAGTGACCGGTACCGATTGGTTGGCTTTGATCAGCTGCTGCGGATCATAAACAACCGCGATAGACGCTTGCTGTTTCGGGAGTGGTGTGATCTCTTCCAAACAAAGAATCGAGATATAAAACTCTTCATTGTTTTTCGCTGAGATCGTTGCCGATTTGATTTTCCCTTTGATCTCCCGATGCTTTTTTACTGGAACCAGTGTTTTGAGCTTTGGCAGCTTGATTTGATCCTCTTCAAAGTAAATGGTGTGCTGCTGATTATTCGTAGTATACGATTGCCAAATACTTTTTTTGGTTTTCATTTTTGGAAAGCCAGCCCGCTTTTGAAAGTAATTTCGAAACGCTCGGTCCAGATTCCTTTGTGCATTCGCCAATGCCAAACTATCGGTCTCCTTCAAAAAAGGATACTCCTTTTTTAGTTTGGCTGGCGTCAACCCTTGCTTTGCTTCATTGTTGGCCAGCTCCTCCATCTTCGCCTCCAGCAGTTGATTGTACGTAAACCGAACACAGCCGAAGGTTTCGATGAAAAACTGTTTTTGCTGTCCATTAGGATAGATCCGAAATTTGTATGCTTTTAAAACACCCAGTTTCATCTCCTCCTAACACTCCCTATACCTTTGACGCTAGTTCCCCTTTTTTTGTGCTAACTTTTCTTGGTAGATCTTGGCTTCTTGTTTCGTGGCATAAACGAAATGTCCTGGTGCGATCTCTTCCATTGCTCGTTCTTGGTTATCGTTTGGTTCGCTGACGTATTTGATCCGTTTGCGTTGACGCTCATGGTCAGGATCTGGCAGCGGAATCGCTGATAAAAGACTTTCAGTATACGGATGGACCCCGTAATGATAGATTTCATCACTGGTTCCTACTTCTAGCAGTTTGCCGTTGTGCATCACGCCGATCCGATCGCTGATGTGTTTGACCATCGATAAATCATGGGCGATAAACAAGTACGTCAATTTATGTTCTTCTTGCAGATCTTGCAGCAAGTTGACAACTTGGGCTTGGATCGAAACATCCAATGCCGAGATCGGTTCATCACAAATGATGAATTTTGGATCGACGGCTAATGCTCGGGCGATTCCGATCCGCTGACGTTGTCCCCCTGAAAATTCATGAGGATAACGGGTCCCATGACTTGGGTTTAGTCCGACGGTTCGCAAGAGTTCATCCACCCGATCATTACGTTCTTTTTCATTTTTAGCTAATCCGTTGATATCGATCCCTTCGGCAATAATGTCGCGAACTTTCATCCGTGGATTCAAGGAGGCATAAGGATCTTGGAAGACCATTTGAACTTCCCGGCGAAAATCAGCCAGCGGTTTCTTGCCTTTGATTTTCATAACATCTTGTCCATCAAAAAGAACTTCGCCTCCGGTAGGATTATTCAAACGAATCACCGTCCGTCCAGTGGTCGATTTTCCGCTTCCGGATTCACCTACTAGACCAAAGGTTTCTCCTTCATAGATTTGGAAGGAGATATCATCGACGGCTTTGACTTCGTCTTTGCGGCCAACGTTAAAATATTGTTTGAGATTCTTTACTTCAAGTAAAACTTTTTCCAACCGTTTCTCCTCCTTTAGACAGATGCCTGAGTATTTTTTTCTTGGAATTTTTTCCAGCGAATCAAGATCTCATCCGGCGGAGTTACCTTCGGTGCTTGCGGCGCTAACAGCCACGTTGCTGCTTTGTGGGTCGGTGAAACATCAAAGAACGGCGGTTGCTGTTCTGCATCGATCTGCAAAGCAAATTCGTTTCGTGGATAAAAAGCGTCCCCGGTTGGCGGGTCCAACAGATCCGGCGGTGAACCAGGAATCGCGTACAAACGATCGCCTGTCCCTTCTAACGTTGGCATCGAACCCAACAAGCCCCAGGTGTATGGATGTTGCGGGTTGTAGAAGATTTCTTCTGCGGTGCCCACTTCGACGATTTTCCCACCATACATCACGGCTACTCGGTCAGCCACATTGGCAACGACACCCAAGTCATGGGTGATAAAGACGATGGACGAATTGATTTTCTTCTGAATATCTTTTAATAACTCTAAGATCTGTGCTTGGATCGTTACATCCAATGCAGTCGTCGGTTCATCTGCAATTAAGATCTGTGGGTAACAGATCAGCGCGATCGCAATAACGATCCGCTGCCGCTGACCACCCGAAAATTGATGCGGATAATTTTTCAAGCGTTTCTCAGCATTCGGGATGCCGACAAGGTTCAGTAATTCCAACGCTTGTCGCAAGCCCTCTTTTTTACTGATTTTGTTGTGCTTCATCAATGACTCTGCCACTTGCTTGCCAATCGGCATCGTTGGGTCTAGTGAAGTCATTGGATCTTGGAAAATCATGGCGATTTCCTTGCCACGGATTTTTTGCAGTTCTTTTTCGGATTTTTTCAAAATGTCCGTCCCATTGAAGAGGATCTGGCCATTATCGACATTGGCATTGCTGGCTAACAACCCCATGATACTGCGGGTTGTCACGGACTTGCCGCTCCCGGATTCGCCCACGATCGCCAAGGTTTCTCCTTTGTATAGATCGAAACTGACATCGCGGATTGCTTGGACTTTCCCAGCAAAGGTGTCAAAAGAAATTTCTAAGTTTTTCACTTCTAAGACTTTTTTCATAGCAATCACTCTTTCATTTTCGGATCAAAGGCATCACGCAAACCGTCTGCCAGCAAATTGAACCCAATCATAATCACAGACAAGGTCACAGCCGGTACCCACATTTGGTAAGGCAGGAACAAGAAGGTTTTGTAGCCATCGCTTAGTAGCATCCCTAAAGATGCTGAAGGTGGTTTTAATCCTAGCCCAATAAAGCTTAGGAAGGCCTCGAAGAAAATCGCCGAGGGAATACTGAACATCATTTGTACGATGATCACGCTGGAAATATTTGGTAATACGTGTTTCATCGCAATCTTGAGACGGCTTTCCCCCAGCGTTGTTGCGGCTAAAACGAATTCCTGATCTTTTAGTTTCATTGTTTGGGCCCGTACGATCCGCGCCATTGGAATCCAGTTAGTGATCGCCATTGCTGCCACGATCGAGAAGATCCCAGGTTCGAAAACTACCAGCATTAAGATCATTACCACTAAGTTGGGAATACCTGATAAGATTTCTAGGAAACGTTGCATCACATTATCGATTCGTCCACCTAAAAGACCAGAGATCAAACCATAGGTTACACCAAAGATGATATCTAGCATCGCTGCGATAAACGCAATCAATAAGGAGATACGTGTCCCTACAAATAGACGACTCAATAAGTCACGACCTAATCCATCCGTTCCTAAAAGGAAATATGTCCCGTCAGGTACATTGGCAGCTGCATACTTATCTACTAGCTCGCCTCCCACCATCGCATAGCCGTTTAAGCCATTGATGTTGATACCGGGAATTTTCGGCGGCAGATTTGTAAAGGTCACATTTTGCGCGGTCGGATCATGTGGCGAGACAAAAATGGTAATGATTGAGATCGTAATAATGATCAGCAACAAAACGATTGAGAAAACAGCGGCTTTGTTCTTTTTCAAACGACGCCACGAATCTTGGAAAAAGGTTAATGAGGGGGTTGCGATCGCTTCACGCTCTTCATTGGTATTTTTTTGTAACGGTTGAAATTTGGCTGCATCGATGGCAGCAACATCATTTGCTGTGTAAGGTTTCTCTGCCATTAGCCACGACTCCCTTCTGAAACTCGGATCCGCGGATCAACGATTCCATATAAAATATCAACAACAAGAATCACAAAGACCAACATTGCGGAATAAAGGATCGTTACCGCCATGATCGTCGGATAGTCATTGGTCATGATTGATTTTACGAACTGTTCACCGATACCCGGGATCGCAAAAATATTTTCTACGACAAGGGAACCAGTCATCAAACCGACAGCTAGCGGTCCTAACAACGTCAATAACGGAATCAAACTATTCCGCAAACCGTGCTTGAAGGCAATTTCCCAGCGGCTCAAACCTTTTGCTCGTGCCAACTCGACATAATCACTATGCAGCACTTCCACCATCTCGGTTCGAATAAACCTAGCGGAATCCGCTAACGGCGACATCGCTAAGGCGACGGTCGGTAAGATCGTGCTGGCAAAGGTCTCCCACTTGGCAATCGGCAAGATCCCTAGTTTGATGGCAAAAATATATTGCAGCAAAACGGCAAAGACAAAGTTAGGGATCGAACGCCCTAAGATCGCCACTAAGGTAGACGTTGTGTCGACCCAAGTATTTTGCTTCATTGCAGAGATCGTTCCTAAAATAATCCCAAAGAAGGTACCAAAGATGATCGCTTGTAGTCCTAGTTGCAGTGAAGGTCCGATTCTTCCTGATAATAAATTCGCTACTGGCTGGTTTTTAAATTGGAAAGAGATCCCAAAGTCACCTTTTAGTAGATTGGTCAAATAAAGCCAATATTGGGTAATGATCGGTTTGTCCAATCCTGCTTGCTCATTTAGCAAGGCAATTTGTTCTGGACTTAATTTTTCAGCATTCGTATATGGTGTTCCTGGCAAAAATTGCATCAAGAAAAAGGTGATCGTGGCAATCAGCCATAATGTTAAGACCATGTAGAACACTCGTTTCAATAAATATTTCAAAAAGCTGTTCACGCAGTTTCCCCCTTAAGTATTTTGACTTCTATTCAATAATTATGTAAATTAACATAGTACGAATCATTAAAAAGGAGTCAGATCATGAAAATAAAAAAAAGTAGTGGGCTCATACCCCTCCTATGCCTCGCAATTTCTGGCGGATGGTTAGCCATAAAAAATGAATTTTCCATAGCAGCTCTTTCAGATGCCCTTTTCTTGTGGGCGCTGTTCTTTTTGATCATTGGCGGTTTTTTATGGGTATTTGCTTCTGGTTTCTTTGACCATTTTCAATATTCCATGAAGAAAGCTTTTTCCAAAAATAAAACAGATTATCTGAAATTATCCCAAGTCGGCAAACAGAGTTACGCCTTTTGGTTATGGCCTGGTGTCTTCTTGTTATTCCTTTCATTGCTCTTTTTAATGATTGCTACTAGTTAATTTCACTCTTATATTTTTACTCATTGAAATGAGAAGCAAAAGGCTGAGACAAGAAATTGTCCCAGCCTTTTCTTCGGCATTTCAAGTCAACTACTCGTGATTATTCGATTGATGTCCACTTGTAGTCGTATTGTGCGCCCGCTGCGTGAGCAACAACACCTTTGACTTTTGTTGCACGTAAATGTGCTTCCGCTTTTTGATAAACTGGAATGACACCTTGTTCATTCATAATGATTTTTTCTGCATTGACTAAATCTTCCCAACGTTTGTCAGGGTCATTGGCATTGGTCGTACCTGCTGCTTTTACAGCTGCATCGTATTCTTCACTGCTCCATTGACCACGGTTGTATGAGTTACCTGTCGTAAACAAGTCAGTAAAGCTACTTGCATCGGCATAGTCAGCACCCCAACCGCCCATTACTGTATCAAAATCACCCGCATTTGAACGATCCAAACGAACAGAGAATGGAACTGGACTTAACGTGACTTTCACACCGTCCAATGTTTTTTCGATCGTGTCTTGCAAGTACTCAATGATTTTCTTGGTTGAGTCTGTATCAGAAGCTAAGATATCAAATTCTAATGAATCGATTCCTAATTCTTCTTTGGCTTTTTCCCAATATTCTTTTGCTTTCTCTTGATCGTAGCTAATGACGCTGCCAGCTGCTTCTGTGAAGTCTGTATGATCGCCAGGGCTGAAAGTCATGCCTTCTGGAACCAAACCACTTGAAGCAATTGAACCATCACCTAAGATCGATGTTACTAAGGCATCACGGTCGATCGCATAAGAGATTGCTTTACGCAAATTTTCGTTACGGAAAGGTGAATCTTCATCACGTTGATTCAATTCTAAGTAAGAAGTCGTTGCTTCTGGTTGAGAAACGAATGCTTCGTCGTTAGCCATCTGTTGCGCCAGTTCACCTGTTAGGATGACATCATCTGCTTGACCATCTTGGAAAAGATTCAAGGCAGTTGAGGATTCTTTCACGACGCTTACGTTGATCGTTTGTAATTTAACAGTGTCTTTGTCCCAATACTGATCGTTCTTTTCATAAGCCCATTCTGTATCCGTTCCTGGTCCATCAAAACCAGTCAGGACAAATGGTCCATTATAAACGGCATTGTCGCTTGTTGATGCATATTGATCGCCATTTTCTTCCACTACTTTTTGATTTTGTGGGAAGAATGATGGGAATGCTAATAAGTAATCAAAGTAAGGTGTTGCTTTTTCTAGGGTGATTTCTAATTCGTAATCCCCCACTGCTTTGATGCCTAGCTCTGATGGATCCGTATCGCCAGCTGTGATGGCATCCGCATTTTTGACTGGTGAAAATAGATACGCATATTCTGATGCAGTTTCAGGTTTGACCGTCCGTTGCCAGCCATAAACATAATCCGCTGCTGTAACAGGGTCACCATTTGACCATTTCGCATCTTCACGCAATTTGATCTTGTAAGTTAGTCCATCCTCGCTGACTTCAGCTGCTTCAGCTGCACCAGCAGGTTGTGGTGTGCTGTCAGCATCCAAACGATACAGGCCTTCATATACATTGTTCAATGCACTGAAGCTGATCGTATCGGTTGCTAATGAAAGATCCGCACTTGGCATTTCTTGTGAAACCACTACGTTAAATACTTGTTCTGCGTTGCTATCGCCGCTAGTTGCTGTGTCATTGCTTGAACTATTTGTTCCGCCTGTTGTACAGCCGGCTAACACCACGCCACACACAGCTACTAAACCATAGGCCCATTTATTTTTCATCCTGTCCTACCCCTTAATTGAATTAATTTTCAGAATAATCATTCGATTTCTGAAGTTAGATAAGATTTTAATTAATAATTATTAAAAAAGCAATCCCTTTTTCGATAAAAAACACCTTTGGAAGAAAGTTTTCTTGGTATTTACTTACCTTACTCTCATCAAACATTCGTTAAATGCTATTTTTCCTTTCTTTATTTATAAGAAATAAAGCGAAAAAAATAATAAAAAAACATGGTTAAATGTAACTTACATTCATTTTCTGTCTGCTTTTTTCATTTCAGTCATCAAAATGAGAAATGTCTGATAGAAAAGTAAACATGCAGAAAACAAGGATGATTTCTTATCAAATTCAGACAAAAAAGACCTGATCGCATGCTTACTGATCAGGTCTTTTCATTTTAAGAACTTTTGTTTTGTCCTCGAAAGGATGTCCTTCAATGATTAATGGATCGCGCCGCCAATCGCTTTTAAATCTTCTTTGTCGGCATAATCAACGATAGCTTCCACTGCTGCAGTTAATCCTTTGGCGATGTCTTCGATGCTCATTGCAGGCTGTCCTGCTTTATCGACGACTTGCTGAGGAATAAATGGCACGTGAATAAAACCGCCTTTCATTTCAGGGTATTTTGTATCGATCATGTATTGTACTTGATACATGATGTGGTTGCAGACGAAAGTTCCAGCAGTATTAGAAACGGCTGCAGGTATTCCTGCTTTTTTCATATTTTCTACCATTGCTTTGATTGGCAGTTGTGTGAAGTAGGCAGGCTTTCCTTCTGTTTGGATCGCTTCATCGACGGGTTGATTGCCTTCATTATCAGGAATCCGGGCATCATCCACATTGATTGCCACTCGTTCTGGTGAGATGGCAAACCGGCCGCCCGCTTGACCGATGTTTAAGACGACATCTGGGTGGACCTCTTCAATTTTCTCTTCGACGATCGCCGCTGATTTCCCAAATACAGTGGGGATCTCTGCTTTCACGATCTGTGCACCATGAATTGTATCTGGCAGTAATTTCACTGCTTCTAAGGCAGGATTGATTGCTTCTCCGCCAAATGGATCAAATCCGGTAATTAATAGTTTCATTTCCATCATCCTTCCATCTCTGTTTTACCACTAAAATGCCCAAAAGTACATTAAAGCGATGTGGATCACTAACAATAATAAAGCAATTGGGGCTTGTGCTTTAATGACACCATTAGGGTCTTTCATCTCTAACAAAGCCACTGGCAGTGCATTGAAATTGGCTGCCATCGGGGTCAGCAACGTGCCGCAAAAACCAGCGGTCATTGCTAAAGCGCCAGCAACAACTGGATCGCCGCCTTGCGCCATTACGAAAGGTACGCCAATACCGGCAGTTATAACGGTAAATGCTGCAAAGCCATTTCCCATGATCATAGTAAAGATCATCATTCCTAAACAGTAAGCCACGACACCGATAAAACGATTGCCTTCTGGCACGACGCCAGAGATTCCTTGAGAAATCACATCACCAACACCAGCAGCGTTAAAAATGACACCTAGTGCTGCTAATAACTGCGGCAAGATACCGGCAGTTCCGACTTGGCGAAGCATCCGGTCGGAATCGTCTAACACTGTTTTTGGTTTAGCGGAAGTTAGCACGACTGCCAACAAGAGTGCTAAGATCGACGCGATCCCGATCCCCACTTGGCCCCCTAATGGTGTATAAGAAATCACCACAGCGATCAATGCCAAGCTGATACATGGTACGAAGATCGTACTACCGATCCGTTTTGCTGACGCTTCGGCTTTTTCATCATCAACGTCGACGATTTTACCGATCTGTACTTGTTTGAAGAAGGTCAAACAGCCCATCAAAACGATCAAAATTCCGTCCACAAGATACGGCAAAAAATTTCCGAAAGCAAAGACGACCCCTAGCAGTAACCAAAAGGCAGAGGTGCCTAATCGTGTAGGATGGTCTGCTTCACGAAAAACCCGGACAGCCGTCATGATCGACAGCAGCCCAATCAAGATATAAAAGAATTCTAGTAATCCGTTAACGATTCCTTCCATCTATTTCTCCTCCTTCTTGCCATATTTTTTTGCTAATTTGCGATCAAAGAGCAAGTTCGATAACGTGGCAATAACTAAGACGATCAATGCGATCGGCAATGATGCTTGCGCGATCGAACTAGCTGCCACATCATATCCAAGTGATTGCAACGTTCCTACGATCAACAGCACACCAGAAGCAGCCACGAAGGTATTTTGGGCAAAGAAATTCCCGAAATTTTCATTAGCGGCAGCCCGAGCTTTGATTTTTTCCTGATCTTTTTCATCCAGTTCCCCAAATTTATTTTCCCCAGCAGCTTGCGCCATCGGGTTAACGATTGGGCGGATAAATTGCGTATGTCCTTGGATCCGAATAGAGAAAAAGCCAGCAAGTTCCCGAATAAATAAGTACAAACTCAAAAACTTCCCTGGTGTCAAGCCTTTGATTTTTTCAATCAATATGACGGCCTGCTGTTTCAAGCCAAAACGTTCCGACAAGCCGACCATTGGTAATGTCAACAAGAACAGTGTCACGAGTCGATTATTGACAAACGCTTCTCCTAACATTGTTAAAAAATCAACAACAGAAATTCCCGATACAAGCGCGGTGACAAAACCAGCAACGATTACGACAGCAATAGTATCTAGCTTCAGCAAAAAGCCGACTAAAATAACTAGAATACCAATTAATTTAATCCATTCCATCAAATCATCCTTTCACAGTAAGTTATTTTTAATGAATACCAGCTTTTAGTATAATCTATTTTTTTCTTGTAAAACAATGTTTTTTGAATTTTCTTTACAGGAATACGCTTTCTTTAAGGCGTTTTTTAATTGCTTAGATAATAAAAAACCAAAAGAAGAACTGCGCTTGTGCAGTCCTTCTTTTGGTTTTTTTTGTTTAAGAAGCAGAAGCTTCTTTTTTCATTTGTTTGCTTCGCAGCTGTCCGCATGCTGCGTCGATATCTGTCCCATGTTCTTTACGAATCACACAGTTGATGCCGTTTTTCTTTAAAATGTCATAAAAAGCTAACACATCGGCTTTTTTACTTCGAGCATATTGGTCATGCTCACTCACTGGGTTATAAGGAATCAAGTTGACGTAAGACAATTTCTTTTTATCCTTCAATAATGCTGCCAACTGACGAGCATGTTCCGGTCGGTCGTTGACATGATCCAGCATGATATACTCAAACGTGATGCGACGATTGGTTTTTTCTAAATAATAATCGACCGCTGCCATCAGTTTTTCAATCGGGAAGCTCCGATTGATCCGCATCATGGAGGTTCTGACTTCATTATTTGGGGCATGCAGCGAAATCGCTAGGTTCACTTGCAAGCCGTTCTCCGCAAACTCTTTGATTTTATGCGCCAAGCCGCTGGTTGACACGGTAATATGCCGCGCACCGATCGCTAAACCTTTTGGGTCGTTAATAATCTGCAAGAAATGCATCACATTGTCATAGTTATCAAAGGGTTCGCCGATCCCCATGACGACTACGTGAGAGACCCGTTCTCCCTCGTTGCGTTCATCAAAATAGTGTTGTACTAACATGATTTGAGCCACGATCTCGCCTGCTGTTAAATCCCGCTGTTTCTTTAATAACCCACTGGCACAAAAGGTACAGCCGATGTTGCAACCGACTTGGGTCGTCACACAAACCGACATGCCATACTCTTGACGCATCAAGACCGTTTCAATCATGTGATTGTCGGGCAATTGAAATAAATACTTGACGGTCCCATCACTGGCTTCTTGTACCACCATCTGCTTCAGGGGATTGATCACAAAGGCTGCCGTCAGTTTCTCAATCAAAGGTTTCGGTAAATTGGTCATTTCTTCAAAGCTGGTTACTCGTTTTTCATAGAGCCACTCCCACACTTGGTTGGCTCGAAATTTCTTTTCATTTTGTTCAGTTATCCACAAAGATAGATCTGATTTGGTAAGTCCATAAATCGATGGGTTCACTTTTTTCCCTCTTTTCAAACTAGTCGCTACATACTATAACTGAATTCTTTGTGAAAAGCAACCGTACCTTGGTTGTTTGTCAAAGCAAAACCGTTGCTCTACTGCGCTGGTTGATCATTTTTTCGATGCTCAATGTTCCCATCCATCACGCCATCTTGCTTGAAATAGCTCTCACAAACATTTTAGTCATAAAAAACAAGCAGTGAATGAACCAACTCCTGTGAAATAAATGGAGCAGCTCTTTCCTGCTTGTTTGCTTTTCCTTGAAGAGATACTCTCTCATGGGCACTGCTTTCTTCACATGATCACCCTTCAAAAGAAAGGACTCGGCCTTCTTTGGCGGTCAACATCCCCCGTTGCGGTGGCTGTAGCTGTAAATAAAGCTGGAGTGACATTTCTAATATCAGTTCTTTGTCTCCTTGTTGAAAAACGCCGTAATAATGGGTCTGTTCCCGTTTCTCTTCATATGTATGACTGACAAGGTAATACCCTTGTTCCATGGTTTCGTTGCGCTTTTTGGTTTCTGAAAGAAAACGGCGAATATGTTTATAAGTAAAGAGAATCAATAAAATGACAACTACTATTAATACTACATACCCCATTGCTTGTCTTACACCTCGATCGTTGATGTAGCAAAGGTCGGCTCCACACCAATACTGATCATCAAAGCAGCATCGACTTCACACATCACTTTATCGTCTAAATGACAAACTTTTTCTTTCAACCGACTTTTGTCGATCGTGCGGATCTGTTCCATCAAAATGACGGAGTCTTTGCCAATCCCTGTGCAAGAAGCGGAAATCCCAATGTGGGTTGGTAATTTCGGCTTCGCCATTTTTGCCGTGATCGCCGCAATGATCACGGTGGGACTGAAGTGATTGCCCAAGTCATTTTGAATGATCAAGACCGGTCGTATTCCGCCTTGCTCCGATCCAACGACTGGTGAAAGATCGGCAAAATAAATATCTCCCCTTTTTACCATAGGACCACCCTAACTTTTATATTCTCGCGGAACCCTTGCTGAGAGGGTGCACGCTACTTCATAGTGAATCGTTTCTAACTGGTCTGCAACATCCTGCATCGTAATTCGTTTCCCATGATTCTCACCAATCAACGTGACCGTTGTACCGACAGCAAAGGCTCGCGGCAAACGAATCATCAGTTGATCCATACACACCCGACCGACGATTTCACAAGGTTCGCCTTCTACTAAGAGTGAGAAGCCTTGCATTTTTCGTAACCAGCCATCCGCATAACCGATAGGCACAGTGCCGATCCATTCCTGACGGGGCGTGATATATGTCTCACCATAGCCAATCCCCGCTCCTTTTTCAAGTAATTTCACTTGGATCAGTTCAGAAACAAGTGAAAGGGCTGGTTTTAAGGAAAATGGTTCCTTCAATGCATGACCTGACGGATTCAATCCATACATCGCGATCCCAAAACGGACCATATTCCCAACGGCCTCTTTGTGCCACAAGGAGGTCGCGCTATTGCCTGTATGTATATATGTCGGCAAATAAGGCAAAACAGTTAAGACTTCTTTAAACCGCTGGTGCTGTGTTTCCCAATAAGTTGTATCAGCTTGATCGGCTGTGGAGAAATGGGTAAAGATTCCTTCCCAATCAAATGTGGGATGAGTTTCCAACCAAAGAACGGCTTGAAGCACTTCTTCTGGGGTCAAAAAACCGATTCTCCCCATGCCGGTATCCACTTTGACATGTACTTTAAGCGGTGTCTTTATAGGATTCTCTTCCAAATAAGTACCGGCTTCTACCAACCAGTCCATCGAAGCGACTGGAAAAGAAAAATCGTATTCTGCAAGTAAGGGAATATCTTGCACGTTCACAACCCCTAAAATCAGCAGCGGGTCAGTGATTCCTGCTTCTCGCAATTCGATTGCCTCATCGATCGTCGCAACGCAAAAACCGGCTGCACCGCCTTCTTTGGCTGCTTGAGCAGTTTGTACCGCTCCGTGCCCGTACCCATTGGCTTTTACCACCGCAAAAAGAAACGTCTCGCTTGGTAAGTGAGCAATCTCATTTTTGATGTTTTCGGTAATCGCGGTCGTATCAATAATCGCTTTCGTTGGTCTATGGTAAGCAACCACCATTTCCAGTTCCTTCTTTCTACTAATGCTTGATCAGACAAACAAATTAAGTTGGTTTTATGTAGTCGGCTGTTCGTCCATAAAGTATCGTAGTTTTTTCACCAAGTGACGACTTCCACTCAGGTTACTCACTATCCGATACTTCTAAGATAATTTGTGCAAAGGCAGTATCATTTGTATGGGTGATACTGACAAACGTTTTTTCTAAAGGGTGCGGTGCTTTGGTAACGATCGGTGCACCGAATTCATTGGTCAAGACTTCAATATCATGAAAAGAAACTTTGCCGATCCCCGTCCCCCAAGCTTTGGAGAACGCTTCTTTGCAGGCATAGCGCCCCCCGATGAACTCTACCTGACGTTTCAGGGGCAAACGGGCAAATAATTTTGCTTCCTTCTCTGTTAAAATACGCGTTATAAACTGAGGTTTTTTTTCAATTAATTCTTTCATTCGAGGCAGCTCGACTGCATCGATTCCGATTCCTTTAATCATTCTTCTCGCTACCTTTACTTAAGATAGGGGTTTCCAAATTGGAATTGGCCCTTGTTTAGCTAGTTACCATTCTACCAAAAAAATGGCGAATTACCATTCAAATCTGACGAGTTTATACGGAGATTAAGATTTTCAATTGCTCGTATTTGTTTTTTATATAAAAAAGACCTTGCAAGTTTCCTTACAAGGTCCACAAACTCAATTAGTCTTGGTTATTTCTGATAACGAAACCGCGTTTTTTGTCGTTGCTACGGCGATTGTTTTTACGGGCACCATCTTTTGAATAGTTACCACGGGCTTTATTGCCGTTGCCGCCGCCACGGTTCCCACCGTTTTCTTTGCGGTTACGATTGCCGCCATTGCTGTTATTGCTGCGACGTCCGTTTTTATTGAATGATTTTTTTCCTTGAGGTAATGGGCGTTCTGGTGTAATTTTGACTGGTTCTAAATCAGCTGGATCTTTCGCCATTGTTTTTAGAAGCAGTGCTGCTAAATCTTGTGCAGAATAACGTTCCAAAAGATCGTCGGCTGCTTGCAAGTATTTATCCAAACCATTTTCATCCAATTTTGTTTCAACAGATTCGATTGCGGCACCTAATTGACCTTTAAATGCTTCTTTTTCGGTTGGTGGGCGCATTGGTGTCATCCGTTTTTTCGTTAAGTTTTCAATGACATGCAAGTAGCTCATTTCGTTTGGTGTAACGAAAGTCACTGACATTCCGCCTTTTCCGGCACGACCTGTACGTCCGATCCGGTGAACATAGCTTTCAGGATCTTGAGGGATATCGTAGTTGTAAACGTGTGTAACACCAGAAATATCTAATCCGCGAGCTGCTACGTCTGTGGCAACTAAGATATCTAATTGACCACTCTTAAATGAACGTAAAACGCTCATCCGTTTTTGTTGAGAAAGGTCCCCATGAATGCCTTCAGCTTTGTAGCCACGAGCTTCTAAACCACGTGCCAATTCATCAACACGACGTTTCGTACGACCGAAAACGATCGTCAATTCTGGTGATTGCACATCCAACAAACGAGTCATGACATCGAATTTTTCATAATCTTTTGAGCGAACATAATATTGATCAATCAAATCAGCGGTCATTTCTTTGGCTTTGATTTGAACATGTTCAGGCTCTTTCATGAATTTCACGCCGATATTTTTGATTGCTGGCGGCATTGTTGCTGAAAATAGCAACGTTTGACGAACATCTGGCACTTGGCTGATGATTTTTTCAATATCTTCCAAGAAGCCCATGTTCAACATTTCGTCTGCTTCATCTAATACAAGCGTTTCAACCGTACCTAATTTTAAGGTGTGGCGGTTGATATGGTCTAACATACGTCCTGGCGTACCAACTACGATATGGGGACGATCTTTTAATTGACGGATTTGACGGCCGATATCGGCTCCACCGTAAACTGCTTGAACGCGAATTTTTTTGTCTTTACCAAGACGATACAATTCTTCTTGGGTTTGGATCGCTAATTCACGGGTTGGGGCAATCACTAATCCTTGTAGTTGATGGTTCGCTGGGTCGATTTTTTCTAACATTGGCAAACCAAATGCGGCGGTTTTACCAGTACCGGTCTGTGCTTGACCGATCACGTCTTTGCCTGCTAAGGCTAATGGAATCGTTGCTTCTTGGATGGGTGTTGCTTCTTCAAAGCCGGCACGCTCAACAGAAGTCAATAATTCGTTGGATAATTCTAGATCTTTAAATTTCAAATGGATCCTCCTAGGCTGGTCATCTTTTCGATGCCTGTTTTTCTATCATCGAAGCGTAGGTTAGTTCTTCAGAAACACAAGAGTAGTCCCATTTACTCTTATCTTTCTCTCGGTACCGAAAAACCGCTTCACGAAGGCATTATAAAAGGCTAAAACAAGTGTTGTTTGTCTCAGCCATCATTTTATCTCAAAACGTCAATGTTTTTTACAGTAATCATTCTGTGCTTCATCTTTCGGCGTTAGATAAGTATAACACGTTTTGAAAGTTTCAGCAAGATTTCAACTCCGCTTTACATTCCTTTTAGTGCATCAACGACTTCGCTCAAGCCCATGCCATTGCTCCCTTTGATTACCAAGCTGTCGGAAGGTTCTAAAGTTTCCTTTAAGGAGGCGATCAGTTGCGGTTTTTCATCTGTCGCAAAATAGCGCACCTTGTCAGCCAGTGGTGACTGAACTAGTCGTTTTTGCAATGCTTGCATTTCTTTGCCATAAAGAAAAACTAGTTGGAACGAGTCATCTAAATGTGCGGCCATCTGCTCGTGCATTTGTGCAGAATCTGGTCCTAATTCAAGCATATCTGCCAATACGGCGATCCGTCGTCCTTCTAACGGCAATTTGCGGAAACTATCCAATACAAGACCCATGGCAGTCGGATTGGCATTGTATATATCGCTCAAAATCGCTGCTCCGTTACCGGCAGTTACCCATTGGGTCCGATTTTTCGTTAATTGAAAATGCGCCAAGCCTTCCTTGATGGCTTCATCTGCTACACCAAAATGACGTCCTAACCCAATCGCGATCAAGGCATTTTTGACATTATAACCGCCTAATACCGGTAAGGTAAAAGTCGTACCTGCTACCGTAAAAATCGTTTGATCTTGCGATTCCTCTACGATGTCTCCTTGCAGATCTCCCTCTGTTAAGCCAAAAGTTTCAATGGGCTGCGTCAAGTTAGGAACAAAGGGGTCTAACAATGGTTCATCCGCCGGCATCATAAAGAAGCCGTCTTTTTTCAATCCTGCGGTGATCTCCATTTTGGCTTTGGCGATCCCTTCTCTGGACCCTAAGTTTTCAATGTGGGCTTCGCCAATCAAAGTGATCGCCGCTGCATCAGGTTCTGCTAAGCGCGAAAGGACTTCGATCTCTCCTGCATGGTCCATTCCCATTTCTAAAATCAACACTTGCGTATCTTCTGGTGCATGCAAGATAGTCAAAGGCACGCCTAGTTCATTGTTATGGTTACCTTGAGTTTTGTAGGTCTGGTATTTTTGTGCCATAACCGCGTCTACCATATCTTTTGTGGTTGTTTTCCCATTACTTCCGGTAATAGCGATGATTTTTGGCGCAAGTTTTTCTTTGTAGGCTCGTGCTAACTGTTGGAACGCTTTGACAGTATCCTTGACGGGGATCACAAGGATGCCTTGCGGTGGTTGTATGGTGGGATGACTCCACAATGTCGCGATCGCACCATTGTCTTTGGCTTGTTGGGCAAATTCATGTCCATCCCGAGTCCCCGCCAAGGGAACAAAAAGACTGTTTTCTTTGATTAGACGGCTGTCAAACTCCACAGAGGCAAGTGGTGTCTCATTTTCAATTGGCTGACCAAATACGGCAGCGGCTTCTTTTACAGTAAAATTCATCAGTTTCGCTCCTTTTTTACAAAAAAAGAAAGCACAAGATCGCTTCAAGTATTTTCCTTGAGTTGAGCTGGCTTTCTTCCTGCTATTTATTCTGCTTCGTTTTCGTTTTCTGCTTCCGTTTCGGTTGCTTCTACGTTGGTCAAGAACGAACGTCTTTGATTGAAACGATTCATCCCTAATTGGATCAATTCTTCAATCAAATCCCCATAAGGCAATCCGGTCTTTTCCCATAGCAATGGGTACATGCTGAATTCAGTGAATCCCGGCATCGTGTTTAGCTCATTTAAAAAGAGCTCGTTTTTATTGGTCAAAAAGAAATCACAACGGCTCAATCCACTGCCGCCTAACATCGTATAGGCTTTTTTCGCAAACTCTTGGGCTTTGGCTTGTGTTTCTTCGGGAATTTGCGCAGGAATCTGCATCTCGATTCGGTTGTCAATGTATTTGGAATTGTAATCATAAAACGCAACATCTTTTACGATTTCTCCCGGCATGGTGGTCCGCACGTCTTCGTTTCCAAGAACAGCGACTTCGATCTCACGGGCTTCGATTCCTTGTTCAACGATCGCTCGGGTATCATATCGATACGCTTCTTGTAGCGCATTTTGCAGTTCTTCACGGTTCTCGGCTTTCGAGATACCGACACTTGAGCCCATGTTGGCAGGTTTGACAAACATCGGATAAAGCAGACTGCCTTCACATTGATCGAAAATCTTTTTCGGATTTTCTTTCCACGCATTTTTCAAGACTGGTACATAGGGAACTTGCGGAATTCCCGCAGCTTGCAAGATGTACTTGGTCATGATTTTGTCCATCCCGCAGGCACTAGTCAAGACACCGGCTCCGACATAAGGCATTCCGATGGTTTCTAAAAACCCTTGGATCGTGCCGTCTTCGCCGTTTGGTCCATGGAGCAATGGAAAGACGATCGCGTCTTCTTCATAGATGGCCCCAGGTGAAATTTCTTCCCCTTTGGTCTCTTCGTTGGTCAATGCCAAAGTATCTGGTGACGTTGGCGCCTCAGACAATAATGGGCCTTTTAACCAGCGTCCTTCTTTAGTGATCATTACTAATTGAACTTGGTAGTAATTATAATATACAGCATTAACAACTGAAAAAGCGGATAACAGTGATACCTCATGCTCTGCACTGCGTCCCCCGTATAATAAAATGATTTTCAAAAGAATTTCCTCCTGTATTCATTGATTCTACCAAACTAAGTCTTCCACATTTTAGCACAAAATCGACCAACCGGCATTAAATCTTGCAGAAATTTCTTTAAGCTTACACAGTCGTTAGTTGAATGTTTTTCATTTTGTCAGTACTATGAATATATCACGGCACGTTTAAAGAGGTGGGACCTATGACAGAACAAACTGCTCCTTCTAGAAAAGGACGATTAAAACAAATCCTTCAAGTCTTTTTGAAATACAAAGTCGTTCAAAATATCAGCAAACAGCAGCATCCCGAAATGGTGCGTCAAGCGTTTGAAGAATTAGGACCAACATTTATCAAAATCGGGCAGATGCTTTCGGTCCGCAATGACCTACTTTCCAGCACTTTCGTTGATGCCTTCAAGCAGTTACAAGACAATGTCAAAAGCGATCCATTTCCCAAGGTCAAAGCACTGCTGGAAGCAGAACTACAGCAGCCACTAACGAAAGTTTTTTCCGCTTTTGATGAAATCCCAGTCGCCTCAGCTTCCATCGGACAAGCCCACCGAGCAAACTTGATCAGCGGCAAAGAAGTGATCGTCAAAGTGCAGCATCCGGGAATCATTGCGGCGATTCAAGTAGATCTCGATCTTTTTGAAAAAGCCCTGCCGTTGGTTCGCGCAATTCCAGAAGCCAATGTGGTGGATTTAAAAAGCGTGTTAAGCGAAGTCAGACGATCCCTTGCCAATGAAACGAATTTTTTGCAAGAGATGAAAAATGCGCAGGAATTCTACCGAAACAATCACCAAAACCCGCAATTGGCATTGCCAAAAGTTTATCCCGAATGGTGCACCCAAAAAGTATTAGTCATGGATTACATGGCCGGTGAAAGTTTGAACTGCTTGCTGACCCGCAGCAATCAAGATATCGTTTATGACAATCAGTCCGTGAAAGCAGTGAAAAAACAAGTGGGAACGCTATTAGTCGAAAACTTTATGAAGCAAGTCTTTGAAGATGGCTTCTTTCACGCTGATCCGCATCCTGGCAATCTTTTTTTACATGTCTTCACAGATCAAGCCAATCGACCAAAACCATTCCAAGTCAAACAGCGCGTCGGTGTCCTCGGCGGTGTTGATTATTCATTGAAGTGGCAAGAAGAAGCGATTATGCCGCCTTACCAAGTGATTTTCTTAGATTTTGGGATGATGGGACACTTGGATCAGTCATTACGCAGTCGCTTAGCTGATGCATTGATTGCTTTGTATACCCAAGACACCCAAGAAGTCGGCAAAGCTGTCTTGCGTTTGTGCAACAGCAGCGGCAGTTCCTTTGATGAAGTCGCCTTCTATCAGGATCTTCAAAAATTTGTTGAAAACTACTATAATATGCCGCTAAAGGATATCGACTTGCAAAAAGTGATGGGGGAAGTCATCACGATCTGCCATGATAACCAACTGCAGATGCATCGAGACATCACCTTGCTGATTAAGGCTTTTGGCACCTTGGAAGGTGTGATCAAAGCCTTAGACCCCGAATTATCAATGATGGAAGTCACTCAGCCTTTTGCTCAAAAATATTTCTTACAGCAGCTGAGTATTGAAGACGAGGTGAAAAAAAGCGCCTTGGCAACCGCAAAAAGCTTGCGGGCACTTAGCCACCTTCCTGATCGGACCTTGGCTGTCTTAGACACTTTTGCCACTGGTAAACACCGGTTGAATTTAGAGATCCGCGAACAAAAACAGCTATTGGACCGCTTTGATCAGATGGTCAATCGACTGGTGATCGGTATTATTCTAGCTGCGGTCATCCTTGGCTCTTCCTTATTGGTGGTCGCCAGCCCGCAACAAGGAGCCTTCGTCCATCAGATGGGGATCTTCGGATATACCTTAGCATTTTTCGCGATCGTGGCTTTAGTCAGCAAATACTTCTATGATCGTTTTCGCAAGAAATAAATAAGCACCTTCAATTCCCGTGGTTCATGCAGAAGCTGGGTCTTGAGGGTGCTTATTTTGCAAGGATCTGTCGCAATTCGTTTTCAAAGATTCGTTTGAAGGCTTCCCGATCCTCTTTCGTAAAGGGCTTCGGTCCTTTTGTGCGCTTGCCTGCTTTACGCATCTGCGCACCTAAGTAGCGTTGACCTAATAAAAAATCGATCGTTTCTGGCAAATACTCTATACCGTTATGGTGAAAAACTCGTGCTTTTTTGGGCAAGACTAACGAAGCTAAGCCATAATCTTGGGTGACGAGAAAATCGCCGGGTTCTATTTCCTTCACGATTTCATAATCCGCGCGATCCGAGCCTTTGTCGACATAGACAAAGTGGACATGGGCGGGATAGTCTTTGGTCGTATAATGATCGACACTGGTCACGATCACTATCGGCAGCTGATACTGCTGAGCCAGTTCAATCACTTCATTTTTCACCGGCGAACCGTCGCCGTCAATAAAAAGCCGCATCTGCTTGCTCCTCTCAAAAGTTCCTTCTTTTACAATTACTTCTATTGTAAGAGGAGCACCTAGAAGATGCAAGCAGACTTTGCGGTATTTTCATTTCAGTCTTGCTCAATGAGGGAATAAGAATGACGATCTTTGTCTCACTAACTAGCAGTTACCATACGCAAAGCTCACCTTTCAATTTTAGAAAATGCTCGTTCCTTCAACTCATAAACGACATCGCAAGCCTTTGCTACCTCTTGTTCATGGGTCACTAAGATGATACATTTTTTTTGCTCATGGGCAATTTCTTGAAACAGTTTGACGATTTCTTTAGATGTCGTTTCATCCAAGTTTCCAGTCGGTTCATCGGCTACGATCAGCTCATGTTCACAGCACAACGCGCGAACGATAGCGACCCGCTGCTGTTGCCCACCCGATAATTGGGTCACTTTTTTCAGTGCCAGCTCTTCCGTGATGCCAACTTTGGCTAAGTTGGCTAAAGCATAGGCCTTTTTATCGGCTTGCTGCGACTTCGCGATCGCCATGGCTGTGATCACATTGTCCAGTGCCGACATATAAGGCAATAGATTATACGCTTGGAACACGATGGAAACATCTTTGCGGCGGTATTCTCGCAATCCGATTTTTGCTAACGTTTCTTCATTGTAGAAAATCTTTCCTTCTTTCGGTGTATCTAGGCCCGTGATCAGTGACAGGAAAGTTGTTTTCCCCGATCCGCTAGAACCTAAGATCGCATACATCTTGCCAGGTTCAAAGATCAAATCAACGTCACGAAACAGCGCTTCTGCTTCGCTTTGATACCAATATCCTAATTGTTCTGTTCGTAATGTCATGTCGTTCCTCCTAAGAAACCAAGATTTTTTTCGGATTCAACCGCAAAATGCCCGCGGAAGAGAGTAAGATCGAGCCAAAACTGATCCCTAGACCGAGTAATGCCAATAGACCAATTTGTTGAGGGGAAACGGTGATTTCTAAGGACTCCACTTCTGCTGATTGGGTGAAGGATGGGAAAGAACCACCACGATTTCCGCCCATTTGCGGCATCTCCCCGCCTCCAGGACCAGCGTTTTCAGTGGCTGCTTGATCAGTCGTTGTCTCTGTTTGTTGTGCCAATAATTGCTCTCCGACGGCATTACCGACAAGATTGCCGCTAGCGGCCGCGATCCCTAAAGCAAATACCATACAGACAAAAATCTCTGTGAAAAACTGTAGGATCACTTTAGCCCGTGACTCGCCTAAAGAGAGCAATACACCAATCTCATAGCGACGTTCCCGAATCGACATCATCACGATCAACGTCAAAATAATGATACCGGCAGCAGCAACTAACACAATAATATTTTTTGCAAAGCTAGCGACATTATTCAATGGTGTCAGCATCGACTGATACATTTGATCGTTGGTTTGAATGCTGTAGGTTTCTGTATCGATCAACCCTTCCGCTTCTTCCACGAATGCTGTCATCTCAGACGGATCACTCAAGGTATAGGTTGCCGAGTCAATGGTGTCCTCATTGCCGCTCAACGTATTGGCAAGGGTATAAGAAGCAAAGATCGTGTTGGCTGGATTGAGAAAGTTGAACATTTGGCTCATGCTGTTGCCAACTTCACTCGTTTCATAGATTCCCTTGATCGTCACGTCTACTTCATTGTCCTCTGCATCAGTGATCGAAAACGTATCTCCGACCGCCAAATCATTCGCTTCAGCTAGTGAGGATTCGATCAGGACTTGGTTCGTACCTTCATCCTCAGAAGTAATTCCTTCTCCATCCGTGATCGTCGCTGTTCCTTCCGAAAAAGTCGTATACGCCGCACTGCTTGATACACCAGTGATTTGGAAATCACCCGTACTCATATTACCGCCAGGCATTCCTCCTGGCATACCGTCCATTTGCCCCGTCTCGCTGCTATCGGTTGCTTCTGACTCTGTCGATGAGTCACTGCTGGAGATCGGTTCGATCCCGCTGACGGCATCAGCAGAGGTGCTGACTTCAAAACTATATGAGGCAACCCCGTCTAAATCGGCGATCGCTTGGGCATCAGTAATCGCTACTGGTGTCGATTGAAAACTCCCTGGATCTGGTCGGGTGCTTTGGTCATCGCTGTCAGAAGAAGAGCTCCTTTGCTGAAAAGCCTGCTCGCGGTTTGCTTGCAACGTCACAGTTGCGCCAACACTTTTCTGGGCATTTTCAGTCGCTACTAGTGCCGCACTGCGAATCGTCAGACCCGCCAATACAAAAATCAAGATTGCAGAAAATACGGCGATCAGCAACAGGCTCCGGCCTTTTTTCGCCCATAAACTTTGGAGACCTCGTTTCAAAAAATTCATCTTTGTTCCTCCTGAATAGCTATTTATTGTCTTTCGACTATAAGGATCCTAGCTTAAATTGACCTTAAACCGTCTCCTGATTTTTTGAATCATAGAAACAGACCGCAACGACTGCCTGCGATCTGTTCGATTTATTGATAACCATTTGGTGATGATCGGTGAAACTTCAACTAACGACCAAAACCACCGCCCATCTGATTGGTTGTCGCTGTTGCACCTGATTGGGTCAAGTTAGCGATAGTATCCGTGACGGACAATGTTCCTAACTCTGTCCCATCACTGAGGGTTCCGCCAGCATAATAACCGGAGACTGCTTGTGCATCATTCGTCCCACCACTGACCAACGTATAGCTGCTATCGGTCAAATCTGGGCTGGAAAGAACCACGTGTTGGTAGCTTTTGCTTGGGGCATAGGACAAGATCGTCTGACCTTGACTGTCCTTTAAGGTCACTAGGGTCTCGGCTGATTGGGTTTGATCGAAACTGATTCCGATCGACTGTTGACTACCACCGCTAACGTTCATGGCCATATCGGTCGTGCCTGCCGCTAACAAGACGCCGCCGGTGAGTTCAAATGTGCCGTTATAGTCCAAAGCACCATTGCCACCGGTCGTTGGACCATTTACGATGACGACGCCATCACTCATGGTGACATTGCCATTACTATCCAGGCCATCCCCTTCGGCATCAATGACCAACGTTCCACCAGTGATCGTGATCTGTTTACTGTCATCCGCGGTATCGCCGCCGCCAGGGCCGCCGCCAAAACTGTCTTGACCAAATTGTCCCGTTGTTTCATCCGTATCACTGCCACCACCGGCATTGATCCCATCATCGCTAGCCACGACGTGTGTCGTGCCACCTGCAATCGTGATTACACTTGCTTCTAATCCTTCATAGGATTCTTCGATAGAAATCGTTCCGTCGGAGATCGTCAATTCATTGTCGGCGTGGATCCCATCATCGCCACTGCTGGCAGTGATCGTGCCACCTGCAATGTTGATCGTATCATTGGCATGCAAGCTATCATCCGCACTATCGATCGTAAAGGTGCCGCTGCTGATGGTCATCACACCGCCAGCTTTCAATCCTTTGTAACTTTCATCCGTCACTAGCGACTGACTTTGGGCTCCGTCAGCCGTTTTGATCGTGATATCAGCTGATTGGATGCTTAAATTTGTTTCTGCTTGGATCCCGTCACGACCACTTTGGATCGTAAAGGTACCACCATCGATCGCAACGTAGCCTTTTTCCGCATCTTCCGTATTATTCGCTTGGATACCATCTCCTTCAGTGGTGTTCAGTGTGTAGTTCCCCGCCAAGATCGATACGGAATCTTTTCCTTTGATGGCGTTGTTTTTCGCTGTGATTTCAATCGTACCACCTGCTAAAACCAAATCATCTTTGCTGCGCAATCCGTTGCTGTAATTTCCTGTGATCACCAACGTCCCATCGCCGTTGATGGACAAATCTTCTTTACTATAAAAGGCAGCATCTGGTTCTGTCTCGCCTTCAGCCAAGGTGTAGCTGCTGCCATCCGTCAGAGTATTCGTCGTATCACTGGCTAAGGTCGTGATGACTTTTTCTGCTTGTTCGATGACGACGGCCGCCCCGTCTTCATTGGTGATCGTGACACCAGCAAAGATCAGATGGACTTTTTCTTCTTTGTTGACGTTGACAACCAGTTGGCCATTACTTAACGACCCGCTGACGACATAGGTGCCGGCTTGGGTGATCGTCACGGTTTGGTCTTCCACTGAAACGCCATCAACAGCCGTCGTGTCGCTGCCATTCAATTCAAGTTGCGTAGCAGTTGCCTCATCGTAGGAAGCATCAACATCTTCTTCTTCGTAACTACCGTAATAGTCCACAGAATCATCAAGGGTCGTTGAAACGTTGGTCACTGCGGCAGAACCGGAAACTGCTGCTGCGGAACTGGAACTGCTGCTCGTGCTAGTACTATCGGTTTGCCCGCAAGCGCCTAAGAGCAGCGATGAGAGCAAGAGTGGATAAATGAGTTTTTTCATAAAAGGTTCCTCCTTCTACAGCTCATCGCGGTTAGCGGTGAGCTTGCCTAAAACAACAGGTAAATTGCCATTACGAACCCGAACTTCATCAATGATTTGCTTTTCTTGCGCTTGGTCTTTTAACAGCAACTGATAGCGCAATTCATACAAGCTTCCCATCGTCGTCGTTCGAACCGATGTCAGTTTGGCAGAATGCGTATATTTTTCAAAGAGATCATCGAATAATTGTGGATAATCCAAATCTTCCGGAATTGTGACCTTCAGTTCCCGTTCACTCGTGGCTTGTCGATCGCCAAAGGGCATCGTATATAAAAGGGTCAAGAAAAGCGCCACGATAATGGAAAAAATGACAACATAGCCGACATACCCCATCCCAGTTGCCAGACCGATCCCCATCGACCAAAAGACGCTGGTAATCTCTCTAGAACCCCCGGGAACCGAGCGGAAACGAATCAAACTGAAGGCACCTAAGATCGCCACCCCTGTGCCAAGATTGCCGTTGACTAGCATGATCACCGATTGAACGAGAATCGGTAAGACTGCCAAGGTAATGACGAAGTTTTTCGTATAGACATTGCGGATCATATGGATCGCTGCCACTAATAATCCTAAAAGCAATGAGGCGGCGATACAGATCAATAAGCTACTCCATTCAAGGGTGCTCGTATCGCCAGAAAATAGACTAGATAACATGTAACCGTTCCTCCTTCTTGAATAAATGCCGTTGATAGGTTTGGGCATATTTTGAAAAGCTGCCTTTGCGCACACTGTATTTGTTCAGCAGTTCCACAAACCATATTGGATAAGAGCCGAGGGCTTTGACTTCCATCAACACTCCGACTTCCGGTGCTACTAGTGCACCGTCACTACCGGAACCTAACATGAGATCGCAGGTGCGAAAGCGAATGTTTTGATCGAACGTCACGCGAAATTCACTATCATCATCAACAAACAGCGACAGGCGATCATAGGCAATCAAGACTTTTGGTAGCAGGTCCGGGTTTTTCTTAAATAACCAGTGGATCTCCGCGGCGATTTGCGGGGCTTCCTCCATTGACGGCAAGACCCCCGTTTGCAACCAGCGGCAATAGTCAGCATAGGGCATCGGAACGCGGCGTTTGTAGACCACGCCACTGACTTTCTTCTTGATCTCTAAAAAAATCAACTGTTGCTCTGTCGGTACCCCATAGCTGCGGACCCGAAATTTTTCTTTGTATTTCGGTTTGTCCATCGAATGACGAATAAAGCGGTAATCCTGGGTATCATAATACAAGGACATAATCGTGTGTTGCCCATATTCATCGATCGCCATTTTTTGCTGCAACTCGCCAAGAAATGCTGGAAATTGCTCCTTAGTCAATAGATATTTCGTCTCTTTTCTTTGAAAGACTTTTTTTAATTTCATAAAATGTTCCTCCCTTGAAATCCATGCACTGAATTTACGGCAGCTATCTTAAATGCAGCTTAAGACAAAACAGTTTTTTTAAGCATTTTTTATGCTATTCGTGCTATTCTTATCCTTAAAGAGGTGGGAACATGATTAAATTATTAGTAATCGAAGATGACAAAACATTATCTGAAAATATGAAAGAGATCGTCAGCGAAATCGGTGAAGTCACGCAAGCATATGATGGCAGTGAAGGCTTGTACGAGGCGGAAACGGGGATCTATGACTTGATTATTCTTGACTTGATGATGCCTGAGATGAACGGCTATGAGGTGCTTTCAGCATTACGAAAAAAAGGACTCCAAACACCCGTCCTGATTTTAACAGCCAAAGACGGCTTAGAAGACAAAGTAACCGGCTTTCAAAAAGGGGCTGATGATTATTTGACCAAGCCTTTTTATCGGGAAGAATTATTGATGCGGATCAAAGCGTTGCTAAAACGCTCCTTAGGTTTGTTCAATGAAAATACACTGGAATATAACGGGTTGCTCTGTAACCTTGGCACCAACGAGGTCAGCTATCAAGGGGAGCTTTTACCGATTCAAGGGAAAGAATTTGAGCTACTGCTCTATTTTCTACAAAATAGAAACATTATTTTGACCAAGGAACAGATTTTTGATCGCATCTGGGGGTTCGATTCAGAAACGACCCTGACTGTCGTAGAAGTCTACATGAGCAATCTGCGAAAACACTTGCGCCAGACAGGAATCGACAAAGAGATCCGTACGTTGCGAAATGTCGGCTATATTATGCAAGGAGCCTAGTCTATGAATAAAGAACGCTCTAAGAGACAACGGCTGCACTCCTTTCTCCTAAATGTCAGTGCCTTTGCTTTGGTCTTCTTACTTTTAGGAACGATCGTGCTCCAATTATTCAACCAATCGGCTTATCGTCAAACCGATATTTCTTTGGAACAAGCAGTCAAAGATACCCGCTTGATCCAAGCTGAGATCAGCGCTTCACAATCCAATCTAGAGGTATTGCCACCAGATAGTGCAATGCCGAAGATCCCTGGTACCAATCGCTTCAACACCCAGTTGATCCTCTGGTCTGAGGACGGCGAGATTTTAAACAAACAGACTTTAGGCGGCCGTTTTTCACAATTGGCAAGTCTATCTTTAGATACGAGCCATTTAGACAGTATCACGTCTTTTTCAGTGGTGGATCAGTCCTTGTCAGAGGAAGAAGAGACACTTTTGTTTCGCTCAATCACCACCAAAGCCCCAACCAATGACGCCGGGGTCGGCTATATCCAAGTCTTAGCGAACACCAATCAAATCAAAAATGCCATGAACAATTTCCAAACCATCTTGATTTTATCGATGATTTTTTTCTGGATTCTCTCGATCGGGATCAGCTACTTGCTTTCCAGCTTGAACATGCGCCCAATTTTAGCCTCGTGGAAGAAACAACAAGAATTTGTCGAAAATGCTTCTCACGAGCTGCGCACACCATTGACGATCATTCAAAATAGTCTGGAGCGCCTGTTTACCAAGCCCAATCATACGATCATTGAAGAATCTGAAAGCATCGCCCAAGCGTTAGCGGAAACCCGACGGCTAACTGGATTAACGGCTGATCTACTAACGATTGCCCGCAGTGATTCCAATCAACTGCAGTTAACGAAAGAAACCGTCGAATTAGTTCCGTTTATCGATGACTTAGTCAAACCTTTCAAAGAAATTGCCGAACTGGATCAAAAACATTTTATTGTCGAAAATTTTGCCAAAACGACCGCTTGCTTTGATCAAAAGAAAATTCATCAAGTCCTCGTGATTCTCCTAGATAATGCCTTAAAATATACCAGCAGTGGTGATAAAATTACGCTCTTATCGGAGATTTCTAACAAGCAATGGCTGATCGAGGTCAAAAATACTGGACCAACTATTTCCGATGAAGAGAAAGCTCGCATCTTTGACCGCTTCTACCGTGAGGATCGTTCTCGCTCCAAGGAGACCGGCGGCTATGGTTTAGGCTTAGCGATCGCCAAGCAAATCGTCGAAGAGCACAAAGGACAAATCCAGGTCAAAGATTTGCAGCCACGAGGGGTTATTTTTCAGATTCGCTTACCTAAAGAAGGATAAAGGAGAAAAACAAATGCAGGTCATCACCCTTAAAGAACACCCTGACTACTTAGCAGAAGCGATTCGTTACTTCCAAAAGCAGTGGGCTGGTCCCGATTCCCTCATGGTTTATGAGGATAGCCTGACCCATAGTTTTTCAACAAGCAGTTTGCCGCAATGGCTGCTGCTGGTCAACGAAGAAATCGCAGCAGACGGACGTTATCAAATCATCGGCTGTGGCGGCTTGATCCCCAACGACTTCATCAGTCGGATGGATTTGACCCCTTGGCTTTGCGCCTTGTATGTGGACCCTTTGTGGCGTGGCCAAGGTGGTGCCCGCCTTTTGATCGAAACAGCCAAACAACGCGCTGCTGTAGCTGGCTTTGATTCTTTGTATCTATGTACGGATCTTTCTACTTTTTATGAGCAGTTTGCTTTTGAACCGATTGGCACTGGTTACCATCCTTGGGGAGAGCCTTCCACCATCTATCGCTGTTCTCTCACGTAAATAAACAAAAAAAAGCTGTGAACAAAATTGTTCACAGCTTTTTTCACTCACAGTACTATTGCTAGTAGAATACCCTATCTCCACAAAAGGAATATTCCGACACCCTACAAATCCGGTAGGTTGCTTACGCGGTGTGCCTCTGCTATCAATCTGGTCAGCTAATGCTAGACCTTCTCGACTCGTCGCATGAGGATTACTTTACCATAAAATTAGTCGGAATACTACTGTTTTTTTTATAAAATCAAAAACTGCGGATAAACATCTTTCAAGAAAGAGCACTTATCAGCAGTTTTACATGAACCAGTTGTTTCTTCTCAAAAGAAACGTTCAAATCGATGGATTCAAGAAACCTTAGGATAAAAAGGTTGCCACTTTGGTCGTAATCAAATCAATGGCTACGTGGTTTTCGCCGCCTTCTGGTACGATGACATCAGCATACCGTTTTGTCGGTTCGATAAATTGATGATACATCGGTTTTACGACCGTCAAGTATTGTTCGATCACAGAATCCAACGTCCGGCCACGTTCTTCCATATCACGTTTGATTCGGCGAATAATCCGAATATCATCGTCTGTATCAACATAAAGTTTAATATCCATTAAATTACGTAATCGCTCATCTTCTAAAATCAAGATCCCTTCCAAGATAATGACTTCTTTGGGTTCTTGAATGATCGTTGCTTCGCTGCGAGTATGAGCGACATAATCATAGACAGGTTTTTCGATCGTTTGATATGCAAGCAGCTGCTGCAAGTGATCGATCAACAAATCAGTATCAAATGCAAAAGGATGGTCATAGTTGGTGTTCAACCGTTCTTCAAAGCTCAGATCACTTTGGTCTTTATAGTAGGAGTCTTGTTCAAGCATCATAATAGAATGGTTGGGGAAATGATTAAAGATCGCCCGACTCACGCTTGTTTTTCCACTACCTGATCCACCTGTCACACCAATAATAATGGGCTTGCCATTCGTCATTCAATTAACCTCTTTCATCTTAAAAAATTCACACTGGTTCTATTATAGCGAAAATTCGGCAAATTACTACTGTTTCTGTAGAATCAGTGCTGCAATAAAGGAAGTAATTGCTGCAAACGTTCGATCTCAACGGTAGGCTGAATCTCACCACTGTTTTTTTTCTTTGGATTAAACCAAATCGTGTCGATCCCTGCCAATTGTCCGCCTAAGATATCTGAAGTCAGTGAATCGCCAATAATGACTGTTTCTTGTTTTTTAACGTTTGGTATGCGGGCAAACACGTAGTCAAAATATTCTTTCATTGGTTTTTGATAACCCGTGTCTTCTGAAACAAAAATATCACGGAAATAGGGCTTCAATTTGGCATCTTCCAAGCGACGGTACTGGGTTTCAGAAACCCCGTTCGTAACCACGTATAGGTCAAAATGCTGCGCCAACTCCGCTAAGATCTCATCACTGTTGTCTAACAGTTTATGTCCTTCATTTAGAAATTCTCGGTACGCCAATTCAACTGCTGGACTATCGACCTGAATGCCTTGCGTTTCAAAAAACAAGCCAAAACGCTCATTGATGACTTGGTCTCTCGTGATTTTCCCTTGCTCAAACTGCTGCCACAAATCATGATTGATCGTTTGATAGCTTTGTTTGCGCTCTGGAGTCATTTCCAAGCCATGAGCTTCAAACAGTGCTTTTAAGGCTTGATCTTCGGTATCTTGAAAGTCGAGGATCGTGTCATCGACATCAAATAATAATGTTTTATACTTCATTTTCTCCCTCTTTCTCAGCGGAAATGCGCCGCCAGTCCTTTTAATTCTTCTTGCGTCAGCGAGCGATAACTGCCCACTGCTAAATCATCTGGTAGAACCAGCGAACCCATCGCTGTTCGTTTCAGCTGAATGACTTTTTTCCCTCGGGCTAAAAACATCTTTTTCACTTGATGGAACTTGCCTTCAGCAATTTCTAACGAAACAAAGGAATGATCCGCTCGGGCATCGATGATCGTTAGGGCAGCTGGTTTGCAAGTGACACCACCATGAAAGGTGATCCCTGCAGCAAATGCCGCCACATCCTCAGGAGTCACCAAGTCATTGACCACCACTTCATATCGCTTGGTCACCTTTTTGGTGGGATGCAGCAAGTCATAGCCTAACTGACCATTCGTCGTAACTAATACCAACCCTTCCGTGTCCCGATCCAATCGACCGACGGCATAAAGATCAGGATGTTGATCTTCGGGTGCAATCAAAGCGATCACTGTCTGGTGCTGTTGATCCAGATTGGCTGTAACGATACCCTTGGGCTTGTTGACGATATAATAGCGTTCCTGTGTTTCCAACTGCCGCCCCGCAACCATGATTTGATGCAAGCTGCTATCGACGTTGCGCTCGGGCCTTCGCTCAATCCTATGATCCACAAAGACTTTTCCTTGCTGAAACAACCGTTTCATCTCTTTCCGGGATGTATTCAATTGTTGCTCGATCACTTTATCTAAACGCATAAATTTTTCTCCATAGTGGCTATTATAGCTTAGGATCTAGCGAAAGGAAACTGCCAGGATTTCAAATGATTTGACTTTCTTTGTCTTTTTGCGTAAGGTTAAAGAGTAAAGTAAATATAGTTTCTCATACACAGCGTTATGACCTGGTGGAGAAAAGTTGAACCAAAACTTTCTGGGGCAGTTGTGTACACAACTGCCCTTTTGCGTGTTTTCACTCACGTACCACTTAATGTGCAGAGTTAACAAAATTTGCTTAAAAAATCTCGTTACTAACGAGAAAATTTTAGGAGGAATTGAGTTATGTCAGTATCATTAGAAGTTACGAAAAGAGAAGTTCGCCCACGTTCTTTACGGAACAAGTTGCGTCACGAAGGAAAAGTACCTGCAATTGTCAATGGGTACAAAGTAGAAAGCACACCGATTGCTGTCAATGCAGCAGAATTAGAAAAAATCTTGCGTGAAAATGGATTGAATACCGTAATCACGATCAGTTTAGAAGGCAAAAAAGTCAATACACTGATCAAAGAGTATCAATCAGATACCTTCACACGCAATTTAACCCACGTTGAATTCCTATCTGTCGATATGAATGAAGAAACAGAAGTAGAAGCAGAAGTAACCTTAATTGGTGAATCTGCTGGTGTCAAAGCTGGTGGTGTTCTAGCACAAAACTTGTATACAGTCGTTGTATCAGCAACACCAGACAAATTGCCTGAACGTGTTGAGATCGATGTGACATCATTAGAGATCGGCGATTCATTAACAGTGGCTGATCTGCCTAAGAACGACGAGTACACGATCGTGACCGATCCAGAAGAACAAATCGTTGCGGTTACTGAACCACAAGAAATCTCTGAAGATGAAGAAGCCGGCGAAGCTGCTGAACCAGCAGTTATCGGTGAAGACGAAGAGTAATCATAGAACACCGTTCTTAAGACCACGTCTTCAATCAACAGACACTTCTAAGAAATGTAGGACTCTTGAAGGGATTTCCCTTCAAGAGTCCTTTTCATTCTTACGAAGAGCTGGTATGCTGCAACTGACTATTTCCCATTGAAAGACGTCTTTGGGAAAGCTTGGTCCAGCCAACCCAACAAATTTTTAAGAAAATAGTTAAAATGCGTCGCTGACCAAAAAGAAAAGCAGAAGTAGTTGCATTTTTGACGGTTCTTCATTATGATAAATAGACAAATTTGATGTTAATGGCAAGCCTACTTGAAGGAGGGGTTTATTATGTTTGAAACATTTGATGATCACCGCAGTCGTTACGCTTCTGGCGGTATTGTTCAAACACTACCTAGCGAACTGATCGATAGTATCTGGTTAATCATTGATCTTGATTTAAAAGGGTTTATTCCGTTGACAAATCTGCTCACCTTTGAAGTCCAAAACAATCATGGTCGTGTCACCCTGCTTTTTTCTCAAGCCCAAAGTCAAATCGAACTTGGTGTTGATCTACCGTACCGGTATTCCGACCTGTATCCCCAAAAAGTCTATGTGTATGATGATGGGCAGCGGCAAACGATTTTATTGCCTAGCGAGACTCGTTAACGCCCATTCGCCATTCTCTTTTTATAACGACACCTATATAAAAAACCACCCTTTTTATTTTAGAAGGTGGTTTTTTTTTGCATACCTCCTTTCATTTAATTCTGTCTAGCAGCAATTTCAAATAAATACTCGACAAAAACATCGTTTTTTATTACGTTTTATTGACTATTTTTTGCGAGTGAAAATAACGAATGAAGTTCCCTTATAATAAGGACAGTTGCAAAATTTAGCTGAAAGAGGTGCATGATGTTGAAAAATATCCTTGAAAAAGATATTATGCAAATGCTGCGACTCTCCACAACACTTTTAACCGAAAATCCCCTGCCTTTGAATAAAGCTGCTGCCGCCCAAAAAATCTCTGTCAAAACGATCCGCCGGCTGCTGTCAAGCTATTTAAACGAGGACCCATTCTTCCACTATGATGTACAACAAGGGCACATTCGTGCAGACCGCCATTTGCAGCAATCAGCCAGTTGCTCCCTCCCCCATATGGAAATGATTGCTGCATTATTCACTAAAAGTGCAAATTATCAGCTACTCTTGCTCTTGTTAAAAATGCCGACTATTTCCTTTGCAGATCTCTACAAACGCTATTATCTCAGCCCATCCAGTTTGCATCGGCGCTTTTCATCCTTTTCTAACTTTTTAGCACCTTATCAACTAGCTATCGATCGCCGCAGTTATCCTTTAATCACTGGCAACGAACGACAACTGCGCTATGTGCTTTTTCGCCTTACCCTCTTAGCAAACCCAGCGCTTATCTCCCCCAATCAAGCGTTTCAGGAGCTGACACAAATCCATCAGTTACGGAAAACTGCTTTTTATCCCAACACATCAATCACGTTTACTCAACAAGTTTTTCCCAAACACTTTGTTCCAAGTTTCTACTTAGTCGGCGAACGCAGCTATTTGTTTTTATGGAAACAGCTTCTAACACTGGAGCCTTTCTATGTACCTGCAGAAGAATCTGGCCTCTTATGCCAAATCATCACCCCAGTTTTGAGACAGTATCCAATCGAGCAGCCGTTAGAGGTTCTTTTGCCGAAAATTTTCCAAGCCCATCTGCTGGGGGCATTATTGGAGGGCAATTTATTTGTCTACCCGCCATTAAATCCTCGCTTATCTGAACGTTCACAACGCTTGGTCCGTGCTTTCTTGACACAGCTTCCCCACTACGAAAAACTTTTAAAGAAGCATCCCGAGTTGCCCTTACTCTATGAATGCATTTGGCAAGACGTCTCTTTCTTCCAACCCATCATTGCCTTTCCGCAACAAAAAGAGCGCCCACTTGAATAGCGGTACGCTCTTTTTAAAATCATTTTACTATCAGTGAATTATTTTGCGTCAGCATCAACGATTTTCACTGAACCTTGCCATTGTTCCTCAACAAAATCTTTGATTTCGTCTGAATGAAGCACTTCGATCAATTTCTTGATTTTGTCGCTATCTTCGTCACCACTGCGGACAGCGATCACGTTGACATAAGGAGAATTATCCGCTTCTAATAAAACAGAATCATCCGCTGGGTTCAAATCGATCCCGAATGCGAAGTTCGCATTGATGGCAATTAGGTCTGCTTCGTCGTTTTGATAAGCAGTCGCCAAAAGAGATGGATCGACGTCATGTTTAAATTCTAAGTTTTTCGGATTTTCAGCAATATCATCAAAGGTTGCCGTTTCTGTATCAACGCCGTCTTTTAAGGTGATCAAGTCAGCATCTTGTAAAATCGTTAGGATACGACCCCAGTCAGATTCAGAAGTGGAAGTAAGAACCGTTGCACCATCTTCTAGTTCTGAAATATCAGAGATTCGTTTTGAGTAAAGACCCATTGGCTCGATATGGATCGCACCGGCATTAACAAAGTCATAGCCATTGTCTGCGATTTGTTTGTTCAAGTAAGGAATGTGTTGGAAGTAATTGGCATCGATATCGCCATTTTCCAATGCTTTGTTTGGCAACACATAATCATCGAAGGTCTTGATTTCAAGATCAATGCCTTCTTCTGCTAGTAAAGGTTTGGCTTGTTCTAAAATTTCCGCATGAGGCGTAACCGATGCACCGATCACTAATTTTGTTGATTCTCCCTCAGCCGCAGATGAATCAGAGCTTCCTGAATTTGAGCCCGTTCCACAAGCAGCTAAAGCGGCAGTTAACAATAAGGTTGTTGCAATACCAAAAATCTTTTTCATATCCATTTCCTCCCATATTTTCCACTTTTTGTTCTTCGTTTCATTTACCGTTTATCGGTGGCCTTCGCAAGGAAATCGCCGCCCCCTTGGATAATGAAAACGATAATTAAAATAATCACTGTTGCAACAAGCGTAACAGTGTAATTTCCACGTTGAAATCCTTCTTGCCAAGCCAAAGCGCCTAGCCCACCGGCACCAATCGCACCTGCCATGGCGGTATAACCAATCATTGAGATCGTTGTGACCGTCAGTCCTGAAATCAATGCCGGAACACTTTCTGGAATCACGATCTTATAAATGATCTCCCAGTAACTGGCGCCCATCGCTTCGGCGGCTTCAATCACACCAGGATTGACTTCACGAAAAGCAATTTCCACCATCCGAGCATAAAACGGCGCAGCCGATAAAACTAATGCTGGGATCGCTGCTTTTGCCCCTAGGAACGAACCGACTAATAATGTTGTAAACGGAATGATCAAGACCATCAAAATCATGAATGGCGTTGAGCGAAAGGCGTTACTGATGATGGAAACCACATTATAGAAAATGTTGGCTCCCGCCGTTTGTTTACGCCCTAGTGAATAAAGCGCCAATCCTAGAAGCAAACCGATCACAACCACTAAAACCATTGAGAAAAAAGTCATAAACAAAGTGTCCAGAGTGGCTTGCTGCATGTTGGTCCAGTCGACTTTTTCAAAATTAAAATAGGTTTCTACAAATGACTTATCCACGTTCAATCACCTCCACGCCCACTTGCTGCTCTTTGAAAAAGGCGATCGCTTTTTCGACCTCACTTGCTTCACCTGTCAATAAGACCGTCAAGCCGCCGAAGGATCCTTCATTGGTTTGTTGGATCTTTCCGTAAACGACATTGACATCGATCTGAAAGCGGCGGATCGCTTGTGAAATCACTGGTTCATTGGCGTTGTCTTGTGTGAATGTCAAGGTCACTAAATGCCCTTGCGGATTTTCTCGTAAGAAGGCTTGCCGTAGTTCTTCAACATCTTCTTCTGGTTCCAAATCTTGCTGAACAAAACGTTTGGTCACTTCTTGCTGCGGGTTACGGAAAACCGATTGTACTGATCCTTCTTCCACGATCTGCCCATGCTCCATCACCGCGACCTTGTTGCAGATTTTGCGAATGACGTTCATTTCATGGGTAATCAGCACGATCGTCAAATGCAATTTTTTATTGATGGAAAGCAAGAGATCCAACACTTCTTCTGTTGTTTGTGGATCTAACGCACTCGTTGCTTCATCACACAGCAAAATTTCTGGTTCATTCGCTAATGCACGAGCAATCCCGACTCTTTGCTTTTGTCCGCCAGACAATTGTGCCGGATAGGCAGTTTCCCGTCCTTCCAACCCAACTAACTTGATCAGCTCTTGCGCCCGTTGCCGTCGTTTTGCTTTTTCAACGCCTGCCAACTCCAATGGCAATTCGATGTTCTCCGCCACCGTTCGAGACCATAATAGATTAAAGTGCTGAAAAATCATGCCGATTTTTTTGCGGAAGTTTCTCAATTCTTTGTTTTTCAATGCCAAAATATTTTGACCGTTAATGACTACATCTCCTGCTGTCGGCAATTCTAAGCCGTTCAACAAACGAACTAATGTACTTTTCCCAGCACCAGAGTAGCCGACGATTCCATAGATATCGCCTTTTTCCACTTGCAGTGAAACATCATTGACGGCGTGGACAGCCGTTTGCTTTTTGCCGAATGACTTTTTTACATGCGACAATTCGATTAATGCCATGTTATTCCCATCTTTCCTCTTTGGTTGGTTAAACACAAAAAAAGCTCTCATCCTCTGTACATTATACTGTTACAAAGGACGAAAGCACAACTTCCGCGTTACCACCTTGATTTACTGTCGATTCGCATCAACAGCCTCGCTCAGTACTTGAATTGCTTCGCATACTGCTGCACTGTAACGGGTGCCTCCCGTGATAGGCTTGTTTCCACTCACCTATCATGCTCAAAGACCATCTTCCATCCTCTCTCCGTTGCCCATTTGCACCAAACAGGGCTCTCTGTGTACGTTAAGAACATGTACTCTTCTTTTCAAAGCATTCATTTATTGAGCAAATTATAGCAACGTCTTATCCGACTGTCAATTCTTTTTGAAAAAATAGTCGTTTTTACAGATTTGACTTACAAGGCTTCAAATTGACTTGGGTCAACCTCTTTGAAGCTGACAAGCCAAGCGTTCATTTCGTCTTCATCATTTAAGGTATCAATGGATTGATCGATTTTTTCATTTACGGAAGAAATCACGCCCGTCAATGGACTTGGAAATTCACTGACTGCTTTTTCCGCTTCCAGCTCAACAAGGGTCTCTCCTTGTTTTAAAGCAGTTCCTGCTTTTTTAATCGAAGCAAACGTGACCGCACCAAGTTCTTCTTGCGCTTCTTTTGTTAAACCGACACAATATTCTTTCCCGTTAAACAAAACCCACAAATTATCTTTTTTTCTTAAGCATTTCTTTTCCATGATTCTTGTAAGACTCCTTCATATTCATTTTCTTTAAATCCATTAATCAAAAAGCGGTCGCCGCTAACGAGTAGTGGGCGCTTGATCAACATACCATCGGTTGCCAGCACATCGGCTGCGTCTTGGGCAGTCATGGTCGGCACTTTTTCTTTTAATTGCAATTCACGGTATTTCATGCCGCTTGTGTTAAAGAAACGGGTTAACGGTGCTTCGCTTGATTGAATCCAAGCCAGCAATTGTTCCGGTTGAGGCGGTGTGGCCACCATATCGATCGCTTCAAAGGGAATCTCGTGCTCTTCTAACCAACGCTTCGCATTTCGGCATGTACTGCATTTTGGGTACCAATAAAATGTAATCATGTGAACTCCTTAAAGTGTTTTTGGTGCGGTCTCAGCTTGATAGCGCATCGATAAAATCAAACCGATCCCAATCATATTGCTTAATAGGGCAGATCCTCCTTGGCTGATAAACGGCAGTGGAATCCCCGTCAACGGTAAGAGACCGATGTTTGCGCCAATGTTTTCAAACACATGGAAGAGAATCATCATAATGATCCCAGTTGCCAAGTAGGCATAAAATTCATTGTTGGTATCGAAACATACCCGGATCATCCGGTAGATCAAAATAAAATACAATAAAATGACAAATGCGCTGCCAATAAACCCAAAATTCTCACCGATCACCGAAAAGATCATATCGGATTCTCGGACCGGTACATACACATCGCTGACATTAAATCCTTTCCCGAACATCCCGCCAGAAGCGATCGCCATCAGAGCATACGCCAATTGGAAGGATTGCCCTTGGGTATCATGAAAAGGATCTAGCCACGAATCGATACGGGCGAATTGGTATTCTTTAAAGATTCCTGTATTGTACAGAAACTCACGACCAACATCGGTGGTCACTAAGAAAATCGTTCCACCACCGAGAATCACAAATGCTGCAATCACTGGCACGATGATTCGCCATGAGATTCCTGACATCAAGAAGACCCCACCGAAAATCGCTAGAAAGACCAACATCGTACCAAAGTCGTTTTGTAAGGTAATCAGAATCAATACTGGGATCGTGACGGCTAACATTTTTGCAATCAGCAACCCATCTGTTTTCAGATCCCGTTCCCGATGCTTGACATTGTGCTGCGTGACGACTAACGCCAACATCATAATATAGGCGATCTTCATCAATTCTGAAGGCTGCAAGGTAAAGGGACCAAAACTAAACCAGTTTTTCGACCCTGTCGAGGCAGCCATCGTCCGGTTGTAAAATTTCAGCAGCGCCAACATAACGGCTAGCCCAGCTCCATAAATATAGGGCGTCAATTTCCAGAGCCATTTTGATTTGATCTGCATGATAATGATCACGGCAACAACGCCTAACACATACCATAAAGCTTGAAACCCTAACATTCGCATCATATTCGGATTATTCGGATCGTGTGTCAGCGCCACATATAGGGACGCCAAACCAATCAGACATAATAAAAATACGGGTAGAATCACACCGTAGTCAATTCGATTATCGTTCGTTTTTATTCGTGAATTTTCCATGTCCACACTCTCTTCTGTAGAATCTTTATCCATTATAGTGATAATTGAGGAGAAAAGAAAGGATTGTCCATGAGCATTCACAAAAAATTTAGAAACTTTAATGATTTTCGGGAAAAGAGGGTTAAAAACAATCTAAAATTGTTTAGAATTACAACGAAAGAAGCACTCTGTTCTGATGCATATCTGATCAATCAGAATAAGACGATAGTATATGTACTAGATAGGAAGTACAGAGACATATTTTTCTATTAAAACTCGCTGAATTCGTCTATTCTTCTTATTAATAAAACACCTTATTCTAAGTATTCTTCTTTATTTTAATTATTCTTTGCTCAATGTAACCGAACAAAGCAACTTTAAATCAGTCAAAAATTGCCACCTTATTTTCGTTTCAAAGAAATAGCAGCCTGTGACTACTTCCCTTAAGTTGCTCAGAATATAAATTGATGCACGACGAGCCTATTTACCACATTAATGTGGTAATGAAATGTTATTTACGCCACCACATAATTTCACTAGAATACAATTAAGGAAGCGCTTCCGGAGGTGAACCAATGATTTTAAATAATCGAGAACAACTACTGTTGCAACTACTATTAGAACAAACGGAGTTTCGCCCTGCCTCTTTTTTTCAAAAGCAGTTAAATGTATCCCAAAAAACGGTTTATAACAATTTAACGACTTTAGAAAAGAAACTAAAAGATTCGGGACTAGCTATCAAAAAAGTACCAAGAAAAGGAATCTTTTTATCTGGTTCTGAATCAGCAAAACAGAATGGTTATCGATTGTTAGCAAAAAAAAAGACTAAACTCGAACTATTTTCACCTAATTATCGTAAAATCTTTATTTTCGCTAACTATCTGTTTTCAGTAAAACCAATGCATTATCAGGAATTCTCTGAATATTTTTATATTAGCAACCAGTCAATAAAGAAAGATGTTGATGAAATCGTTGCTTTCTGTCGATTCCATCAAGTATCAACAAAAATGACTACTAGCGGACTCAAGCTAACCTCAGTTGAATCTGCTGCTCAAAACGTATTCAAATCTTTTTTAGAGAAGTATACCGACGCCAAAGCCAGTGAAAATCTTTTGGTCAACAATCTCTTTGACTCTAAGGTTCTCGATTTAACGAAGAAATTTGTCTCAGACATGACTCAAACAATCGGCCATCCAGTCAATAATTATTCTATTGAATCTTTGAAGCTTTCATTGCGAATTTTTCTTTCAAGACTTCTTATAGATAAACACATTGAAAAACAAGAGCATCTAGTATTTGACGAACTTAGACGAATGAAATTCTATATGATCGCGGTTGATTTTTCTGAAATGATCCAACAGCAACTACCTGTTCAATTTAGTGATACAGATATTCAATATGTGTGTTCCTTGTTATTAGCACACGGCATCGAGCCTTTTGGTCAAATGGATGAGCCTCACGAATCTACTATCACAAATTGTACGAAACAAATTATTCAAAAAATGTCACATATGTTAAACGCAGATCTGACACAAGATAAATTATTGCTGCAAACATTATTGGCTCATATCGTTCCCATGATCCATCGATCAAAGACAGGAATTTTATTGAAAAACCCACTGATAAAAAGTATCAAAAAACAATACTCAACAATGTATACATTGACCAAATATGCAATTGGAGATTTAGAGGAGCGATTTCAAATCTTATTAACAGAAGACGAAGTTTCTTTTCTGACGATCCATTTTCAGCTAGCCTTTGAAAAGATAAAAATTACTAACCATATACTAATTGTTTGCCAATCTGGTTTTGCTACATCGGAGTTGATTTTTAACCGTATCAAACAGACGATCGCTGCTGATACCGTATTGGAGATCATTCCTTTGAGTAAACTGGCCAGTACATCTCTTGAAGCTGTTGATCTGATCATATCAACTATTCCATTAGACATTACAGCACCGCCAGTTATTTATATTTCGCCGCTTCCTACTACCGAAGAAATAGGAAGAATCTCAGCAAAGATATCTAATCTTAATGAGAATGAGAAAAATTTTTACTCAAAAAAATACCAGAAAACGACTTTATTACAAAAATATTTAGATCCTACTTTCCTTTTTGTCAAAAAAAAGTTTCGAACAAAAAAAGATGTACTGGATTTTTTAGCAGATGATTATCTGAAAAAAAAGCTTGTTACAACAAAATTTAAGCATTCTCTATTTGAACGAGAGGAACTAGGAAGCACTGGCTTAAAGACGGGAGTAGCCATTCCACATGCTGATCCACATACAGTGAAAGAAACAAAACTTGCTTTTCTCACCCTCGATGCGCCAATTACTTGGGGAGACACAAAAATCCAACTAATTGTTTTGATTGCGATTGCTGAAGAAAACATGATCGAGGCAAAAGAGTTGATCGCTTCGATTTACGGATTGTTTAACTCAGCCGAAGAAATTCAATGGATCGTTAATAGTCAAACGCAAGAAGAACTGTATCAAAGATTGTTAAGAGGAGGAAATTGATCATGTTTTTTGATCACCAAATCGTGTTACTTGAAAAAGATTCTAAAACAAAAGAGGAAGCTTTTCGACTATTAGCAGACGAACTCATCAAAACTCATTGTGTAAATGATCAGTTCTATCAAAATATCGTACAGCGAGAAGAAACCTTTCCTACAGGTTTAAAAATTAACGGCATTGGGGTAGCGATCCCACATACGGACAGCAAATTTGTTTTACGATCCCAAGTCGCTTTTATGTCACTTGCCTCTCCCCTTTCATTTATTGAAATGGGTTCGCAAGAAAAGAAAATCGATGTATCTCTGTTGTTCATGCTTGCATTGAAGGAACCACATGAGCAATTGGGTATGCTACAAAATCTTATCTCTATGTTTCAAACACCAGGGGTTTTGGAAGCCCTATCCTCAGTAACGACTAAAGAAGCGTATCTTTCGATTATTGAAAAAAATGGACTGCAATAAAAAGGAGGAACAATTATGTTAAATGCATTACAGTGGTTCGTTGATCTAGGTTCAATCGTTGTTTTGCCTATTTTAATTTTTATTTTTGGAATAATTTTGGGAACCAAGCCTGGCAAAGCCTTTACTTCAGCCTTAACTGTTGGTGTCGGGTTTGTTGGATTGAATTTGGTGATTGACCTTCTAAGCAGCAGCTTGGGTCCTGCCGCCCAACATATGGTTGAACGTCTAGGATTAAATTTGACAACGATTGATGTCGGATGGCCTGCCGCAGCGGCAATTTCTTACGGGACGATTTTAGGAAGCCTTGCGATTCCGATTGGTGTGGTCCTAAATGTTTTACTCATCATTTTAGGGCTGACTAAAGTATTGAATGTAGATATTTGGAATATTTGGCACGCAGCCTTCATCTCTTCTCTGATTTATGCCCTCACTGGAGACTTTGCAATGGGGATCGCGGCCACCGTCATCTATTTGATGATGATTCTTTTAATGGGAGATATTTTAGGTCCGATCATTAATAAGTTCTACGGATTTCCTAATATCACTTTTCCTCATGGTACCGCCGCACCAGGATTCATCTTTGCACTTCCGATGAATTGGCTCTTTGATCGTATTCCGGGACTAAAAGATTGGAAAGCAGATCCAGAAACCATTCAGAAAAAATTTGGTGTCTTTGGTGACTCTACTGTTATGGGCTTTTTGATTGGTCTCATCATGGGAATACTTGCCGGATATGACACAGCAGGTGTCGGCCAATTAGCCGTCCAAACAGGCGCTGTGATGGTTTTGATGCCTAAAATGGTTGCTTTACTGATGGAAGGTCTAACGCCTATTTCTGAATCTGCAAATGAATTCGTCAAAAAACGGTTTCCTGGAAGAGAGCTTTACATCGGTATGGATGCAGCATTATCGGTTGGTCATCCAGCTGTCCTTTCTTCCTCATTGCTGCTAGTTCCGATCACTATTTTGTTAGCCGTAGTTCTACCTGGCAATACGACCTTGCCTTTTGGTGATTTAGCAACCATTCCCTTTCTGATTTGCTTGATGGCTGCTGTTTTTGGAGGAAACATCATTCGAACAGTAATTGCTGGAACGATTTATATGGTAAGCATTCTCTATATTACTTCGTGGGCAGCACCGCTTGTCACTACTGCTGCTCGATCCGCAAACTTTGATCTACAAGGAAACTCTATGATCACTGCTATGGCTGAAGGTGGTTTATGGACCACATTCCTTTATGTCGGCTTAACCAAAATATTAAGCTGGGGCGGTTTAGCCATAATTGGCGTCTCTGTTTTGTTTGGATTGATTTATGTAAATAAAATTCGTCCCAAGAAACAAACATCGAAATTATAGGAGGAAATGATAATGAAAAAACTATTGATTATGTGCGGTACAGGTGTTGCAACTTCAACAATTGTAACAAATAAGGTAAAAGAATGGCTGAAAGAAAAAGGGATGACTGATCAAGTGAAACTGTATCAATCCAAAGTGGCAGATGAGATGAATAAAATTGATAACTATGACATCGTGGTGAGTACAACGGTTGTTCCAGACTCAATCAAAGATCGCGTAATTATGGGGCTGCCACTCTTAACAGGGATTGGTACAGAAGAAATGTACGCGGAAATCGAAAAGAAAATCAAAGAATAAGGAGAATGCCCTATGTTGGTCACAACAAAAGAACTATTCGCACATGCAGAAAAACACAATTATGCATTACCTGCAGCAAATTTTTTCGACTTAACTAGTGCAAGGTCATACGCGGAGACTGCTGAACGTTTAAACAAGCCTTTGATATTGGCCTTCGCTCAGTCCCATATGAACATGTTGACTTTAGAAGAGGCTGCCATGATTGGAAAATTTTTGGCAAAGAAAAGCACTGTACCTATCGCTTTGCACTTAGATCATGGTACCGATGAAGAGGTCATCAAAAGAGCCATTCATTTAGGTTTTACTTCCGTAATGATCGATGCTTCTGAGGAGCCATTTGAAGAAAATGTCCGTCGGTCAAAGGAGATCGCCGATTACGCTCATAAAAATGGTGTCGTTGTTGAAGCCGAAATCGGGCACGTTGGGTCGGAAAACAGTCTGGAATCAGCCGTAAATAGTCAATCTATTTACACAGAACCTTCTGAGGCTGTTACATTTGCCAAATTAACCGGGGTTGATTCGTTGGCAGTTTCTATTGGCACCTCTCACGGACATTATCAAGGGATACCCAAAATAAATTTTGACGTTTTAAAGGAAATACACCATGCCGTCAATGTTCCTCTTGTTCTGCATGGCGGATCCTCTTCTGGCGATGAAAACCTTGAAAAATGTGCCTTAGAAGGTATCCGGAAAATAAATATTTTTACTGACTTTGTCACTGCTGCTATGAATGAAATTCACAAAAATCAACCAAATGACTATTTCGATTTACTTCATTCAGCAAGCAATGGAATGTCCAAGACACTCGAGCACTATTTTACAGTCTTTCATACCAAACCTTATCGTGAAGGAGAAAGCTAATGAAAAAAAGAACTTTAAGATCGCCATTCTTTGTCATCAATCCCAAAGCCTATCTTTATGGAAAACAAGCATTGGCATTGGCAAAAGCTGCTGATGAGTTGTCATCTTTGTATGACATCGACATTCTATTTACTGTTCAGCATGCAGACGTTTCTTTAATTAAACAGGCAACAACACATTTATTCGTCACTGTCCAACACTTAGACGGAATCGAAATCGGTCGTGGAATGGGCTATGTTTTACCCGAAGCAGTGGCAGAAGCCGGAGCTGAAGCTACCTTTTTAAACCATGCTGAACACCCCATGACATTGCAAGAACTGACTAAAGCGATTCAGCGCTCAAATGAATTGGGTCTCTTAACAATTGTCTGTGCGAATTCATTGACTGAAGCGAGAGCCGCGGCTTCCCTAAAACCCGATGTGATGGTTTGCGAGCCAACCGAACTAATTGGGACAGGACAAACCAGTGATCTTCAATACATGACGGAAACAAATCGTGTTGTTCGGGAAATTGATCCAGAAATCCTGATTTTGCAGGCTGCTGGTATATCTAGTGCTGCCGATGTTGAAAAAGCTTTGTCGTCAGGTGCTGATGGTACCGGAGGGACAAGCGGTATTGTGCAAGCAGATGATCCAGTTCAAACCCTTACAGAAATGATCAGACAAGCGGTGAAGCACAAAAAGGAGGATTAACACTGTGAAATTTTTAAAAGAGCAACTGACGTTAACTTCTAACGGGAATCGAGTGTCTTACCACAACATCACAGAAGAAGTGAAAGCAATGGTTGAAAAAAGTGGAATTTCAAATGGAATCTGTCTCGTACAGTCTCCCCATACGACTTGTTCTGTTATCTTTGAAGAATACATGCATGATACAGACTTTAACGGAGATGAATTTCTTCAAGTTGATTTAAACCGAATTCTCGATAAAATTATTCCTCGTGAACTATCAGAAAATACCGATTATCGTTATCCTGGACCAAAGCATTTAGAATTTTTGATGAGTCTGGACGATCCAAACTACCCAACAGATCCAGCAACGATTTTAAACGGCGATGCGCATATTCGCTCGAGTTTTTTCGGTGCAAGCGAAAGCTTTATTTTAAGTAATGGCAAGCTAGAGATCGGCTCCGTAGGCTATATCTATTTTGTTGACTTCGATCAAAATCGTGTGCGAAATAGGACATGCCATATAATGCTAATGGGCGAATAAGAACAATTATCGGGGAAACCAAGAAAAATTGAGATTACTTATCGCCTGCAAAAGAAAAACCATGAATCCTCTAAAAGAAGATTCATGGTTTTTCATTTCTTATGCCAGCTGCAGGATTCGAACCTGTGACCTACGCGTTACGAGTGCGTTGCTCTACCAACTGAGCTAAGCTGGCGTTGTATGGCACAAAGAAAATTATATGCAAAAACGGTTGTTTTGTAAAGAGGTCTGCTGAAAAAAATCTACTTACTGAAATTTTCCGAAAATTGTGATATAATAGAAGTATCAAGGAGGTTTTTACATGGCAACATTTGGTAAATTCGAAACAACAATTGTCCCGTCACAAGAAGGTTCAACGTTTGAGGTCGCTACTCCTGTCATGTTCACGTTCCATGGGAAGAAACAAACTGGTACCATCACAAAGCAGTTGAAAAACTCTGCGGTGGTCGAGCTGAACGAAACCCCAGAAAACCAGAAATTAGTTTCGCAAAGTAATGGTGTATTGATCATCAATTACAAACAATTAACCAAACTATAACCCGTTTAATGCAAGGAGAAAATCAGTTGATTTTCTCCTTTTTTCATTGTCTGATTTTTTGAAAAGCGCAAAAAAAGCCATGGATAACCGATCGAACCGTTTTGGCTGTCGATCTTCTTCCATGGCATCATTGACGAGGCAAAACTTCAGTTGCCTTTGTCTTATTTGTATTGATTTATTTTGTACCGAATAGACGGTCACCAGCATCGCCCAAACCAGGAACGATATAGCCGTGTTCATTTAGGCGTTCATCAAGATTTGCAGTGTAGATATCAACATCTGGATGGGCATCTTGCAATGCTTTCACGCCTTCTGGTGCAGCAACTAAGCAGACGAATTTCATGTTTGAAGCGCCGCGTTTTTTCAGTGCGTCGATCGCCATGATCGCTGAACCGCCCGTAGCTAACATTGGGTCAACGATAAATAATTGACGTTCATCGATATCTTCAGGTAATTTTACGAAGTATTCGTGTGGTTCTAGCGTTTCTTCATCACGGTACATCCCGATATGACCAACTTTTGCGGCTGGGATCAATTCAAGGATACCATCAACCATGCCTAGACCTGCGCGCAGGATCGGAATGATCGCTACCTTTTTACCAGATAGTGTTTTTTGTGTTGATTCTTCAATTGGTGTTTCAATCACTAGATCTTCAAGCGGCATGTCGCGAGACACTTCATACGCCATCAACATTGCGATTTCATTAACAACTTCACGGAAAACCTTTGTTCCACAGTTCTTGTCGCGGATCATTGTTAATTTGTGTTGGATCAGCGGGTGATCGATTACTTGAAATTTACCCATTTAAAAAAATCTCCTTTGGTTTTTCTCTTATTTTAAAGCAAATCGGCTCTTGTTACAACCATCTGCCACAGGCAATACTGCTTTTCCTCAAAAAAAGGATTGTGTTAGAAGGAAGGAGACAAGACGGCATGTAACACGCCTCTGCGTTCATTCTAGCCCCTTTTTCACTTTTGGTGATCAAAGAGCTGGAGCGCAGGAAAAACGCGTGAGACATCTTGTCTGACCTTAACTTCTGTCACAGTCCCATTTTATTTGTTTTTGTAAAGTGGATAGTTGTCCGTCAATTCTTTGACTTGCGCCGCTACTTCTGCCAAGACGGCTTCATCATTTGGTTTTTCTAAAACTTTGACGATCAATTTCGCCACTTCGACACAATCTTCTTCTTTAAAGCCACGACTAGTGATCGCTGGTGTCCCCACGCGAATCCCACTCGTTTTGAAAGGACTTAATGATTCGAAAGGAATCGAGTTTTTATTGACGGTGATATTGACTTGATCCAGCAATGCTTCTGCTTCTTTGCCGTTCAAATCAAAGCCACGCACATCGATCAATAATAGGTGATTGTCTGTTGCACCAGAGACCAAGCGGGCTTGTGGTGCTTGGTTGAAGACTTTCGCCATTGCTTGCGCATTGCGAATGACTTGTTCAGAGTACTCTTTGAACGACGCATCTTGTGCTTCTTTAAATGCAACAGCTTTCGCTGCAATCACGTGCTCTAATGGGCCGCCTTGAATACCAGGGAAAACGGCACTATTGATTTTTTTCGCTAAATCTTCATCATTTGTTAAAATCAAGCCGCCTCGAGGGCCGCGTAATGTTTTATGGGTCGTAGAAGTCGTGATGTCCGCATAAGGAACTGGGTTTGGATGAAGACCAGCCGCTACTAAACCAGCGATATGCGCCATATCCACCATCAATTTTGCGCCAACTTCATCAGCGATTTCACGGAACTTCGCAAAATCGATCGTACGTGAGTAAGCACTGGCACCGGCAACGATCAGTTTCGGTTGATGCTTGCGCGCCAAAATACGAACGACATTGTAGTCAATGACTTCTGTTGCAGGATCAACACCATAACTAACAAAATTATAGGTCTTGCCGCTGAAATTCACTGGTGAGCCATGGGTCAAATGACCGCCTGCGGAAAGATCCATCCCTAATACTGTATCGCCTGTTTCGATCAACGCTAAATAAGCTGCTGTGTTGGCTTGAGAACCAGAATGCGGTTGAACATTGGCATATGCCGCACCGAAAATACTTTTCGCCCGTTCAATTGCTAAGTTTTCTACCACATCAACAAATTCACAACCGCCATAGTAACGACGACCTGGATAACCTTCAGCGTATTTATTTGTCAAAATACTACCTTGCGCAGCCATTACACCTTCTGAAACGATATTTTCAGACGCAATCAATTCCAAATTGTTTTGTTGACGATTCGTTTCTTTTTCGATCGCTTGCCACAATTCGGGATCAAACGTTTGATAATCCATGCTTACAACACCCCTTTACCTTAATGGTAGCATTGTATCACATTTCTTCATAAGCTACCTATAATGAATTCTGGTTTTTTGCTAATTTTCTTGAAAGAAACTTTGATTTGCAGCTTTTTTCAACCGATTCATATAAGCAGCCCCTAAGCCGCTTTCTGGAAACGTGGGTGCGAATAAGACATCTAGCTCAGCAATCGATTCATCTAACGCCCGTAACCCCGCAAACAGCCCTTTTGTCGCAGCTTCCACACTGTCATCAAAAAATAAATAGATGGCTGCAGCTTCGAAGCGGACCTGCTCGGCGATCGTCGGTCCAGCTAAAACACCTACCTTAAGCTGCTGTTCTCTCGCCCAAGCCATGGCTGCCGACCAATCTTGGTCATTGACCATCATGACGTTGGTATTCGGTGCATAGTGCTTATATTTCATGCCTGGCGCTTTGGGTGCTTCACTTTCTGTTACTAAATGCTGATCGACGAGGACTTTTGTTTGTAAGACTGCTTCAAGCTGTTCTTTAGAGATTGCACCAGGGCGTAAGATGATCGGCGGTGCCGTTGGGTCACTCAAATCTAAGACCGTTGATTCGACACCGATCTGTGTCACCCCATCGTCCAAGATGCCAGCGATTTTGCCTGCCAGATCATGCTGAACATGCGCAGCTGATGTTGGGCTTGGTTTACCAGATGTATTTGCGCTAGGACCAACCAATGGCTGTTGGGCTTGTTTGATCAACGCTAACGTCTTGGTGTTGTTGGGCATCCGAAACGCCGCTGTGGATAAGCCGCCAGTAACGATGCTAGGTAAGCTGTCTTTTTTGATCGAAAAGATCAAGGTTAGGGGCCCAGGCCAGAAAGTTTCCATCAATTTATCAGCAAAAGGATGCTTGTTATCCACAAACGGTTCCAACTGCTCTGGCTCGGCAATATGAACGATCAAAGGGTTGTCACTAGGTCGTCCTTTGACTTGATACACTTGCGCAACAGCCTTTGGCAAAAGCGCGCTAGCCCCTAGTCCATAGACAGTTTCCGTCGGGAACGCCACTAATCCCCCCTCAGCTAAGATAGCTGCTGCTTCGTTTAACTGTGATTGATCAAAAATTTTTGTTTCCACAATTTATCCACATCCTTTTTTGAGAAGTTTCCACACTTATCAACATTTTCTCGTTTCTTATCCACATTTTGTGGATAAGTCGTTTGTCAAGTGTGGATAACCTTGTTTATAACTCCATTTATTCCCAAATTGTTCATTTCATAAGGTTTTTGCACTTTTTCTGTAGCAAAAAAAATTTATTTATCCACATCTTGTGGATGACTGACGAACACCATCCGATCTTGACCCGCAAGATCTTTTACTACGGTAACTTCTTTGTTGGAAAAAGCGGCTGCAAAAAGCTGTTGAACAGCTTGTCCTTGCTGGAAGCCGATTTCCAGCGCCATTTGCCCACTTGGTGCCAAACACTTCGGTGCTTGCTGTGCTAATTGCTTATAGATCGCCAATCCTTGTTCTTGAGCAAAAAGCGCCATTTTAGGCTCTTTTTCCCGTACACTGATATCCATCAGCGGCCACTCTTCAGCGCTGATATACGGCGGGTTGGAAACGATCAGATCCCATTGCTGATCTGCCACAGGCTCCAAGGTATCTCCTTGGAAAAAGCGGATCTCTGCACCTAAGGCTGTCGCATTTTCTTTAGCAACGGCTAACGCCTCTGCTGAAAGATCCACGGCACTTACCGACCACTGGGGACGTGCCAATTTTAAGGCAATGGCGATCGCTCCTGTACCCGTGCCAATGTCAACGACTCGTAGCGGCTGATCTGCTGGTAGTTTTGCCAGACAGTTTTCCACCAGCTCTTCGGTTTCTGGACGCGGGATCAAGGTTGCAGGGGTCACTTTTAAGCGATGACCATAAAATTCTTCATACCCCAATAAATATTGCGGGGGTTCATGCTGTAGCAACTGTTCAAGATCTGCTGCGATCTGTGCCTCATCTTCCCTTAGGATGGGTTGGTCCATCTGCAGCAGCCAATCGAGTTGCTGCCAGTTTTTTCGCTGTAAAAACAGGTATTGGATCGCATACCCGTCCAGTCCTTTCGTTTCTAAAAAAGAAGAAGCCCGTGAAAGGACTTCTCGATAGGTTTTAGCCATTTTGCATCTCATCTAATTTTGATGTTTGATCGTAAACGATCAGTGCATCAACAATTTCATCGAGTTTTCCAGCTAAAATTTGATCCAATTTTTGAATAGTCAACCCGATACGGTGATCTGTTACGCGGTTTTGCGGGAAGTTATAAGTCCGGATCCGTTCAGAACGATCGCCGGTACCCACTGCTGATTTACGGTTTGCATCGTATTCGCTTTGTGCTTCTTGCTGCATTTGGTCATAGACCCGTGCCCGCAAGACTTTCATCGCTTTCTCACGGTTTTTCAGCTGTGAACGCTCATCTTGCATCGCAACAGCGATCCCTGTTGGCAAGTGAGTCAAACGAACAGCAGAAGCTGTTTTGTTAACGTGCTGACCACCGGCACCAGAGGCATGGTAAATATCGGTCCGAATATCTTTGTCTGCGATATCGATTTCGACTTCTTCTGCTTCAGGCATAACCACGACCGTTGCCGTAGACGTATGGATTCGGCCTTGTGATTCGGTAGACGGTACCCTTTGCACTCGGTGGGCGCCGCTCTCATATTTCAATTTTGAAAAGACGTTGTCGCCAGTGATCATCATGATGACTTCTTTGTAGCCGCCGATCCCAGTGACGTTGGCATCCATGACTTCGACTTTCCAGCCTTGGTTTTCCGCATATTTTTGATACATATTGAAAAGATCGCCAGCAAATAAGGCTGCTTCGTCGCCGCCTGCTGCACCACGGATCTCCATGATGATGTTTTTGTCATCATTCGGGTCTTTTGGCAACAACAAAATCTTGATGCGTTCTTCTAAAACGTCTTTTTCTTTTTTCAAGTCAGAGAGTTCTTCTTTGGCCATCTCAGCCATTTCTGCATCTAGGTTTTCCCCAAGCATTTCTTCAGTGTCCTTGATTCCTTCAACGACTTCTTTGTAACGGCGGTAGACTTCCACCGTTTCCCGTGTATTGGCTTCTTCTTTTGAAAGCTGCATGAAGCGTTTGGTGTCAGAGATCACGGCTGGATCACTTAGTAATTCGCCTAATTCTTCGTAACGGTCTTCGATTGCTTGTAACTGATCGTACATTGATTATTCTCCTTCTTTTTTCATTCCCGGGTGAAAGTAATGCTTGCGGCAAACTGGATAATACGCTTCATTGCCGCCGATTTGTACTTGATCGCCCTCGTAAACGGGTTTTCCGTCGATATAGTGCAAGTTCATGGTTGCTTTTTTATGACAGAACCAGCAGATGGTTTTCATCTCTTCGATTTTATCTGCGTAAAGCAGCAAGTATTTTGAGCCTTCAAATAATTCATTGCGGAAATCATTTTTCAAGCCAAAGGCCATTACAGGAATACCTAACTCATCCACGATTTTGGTGAAAGCCAGCACGTGATGCTTCTTTAGGAACTGTGCTTCGTCGATCAAAATACAATAAGGTTTATAACCGAGGTCTTTGATCAAATGAAATAGATCCGTTTCATCAAAAATCGGGATCGCGTCTCGCTCTAAGCCGATGCGACTCGAAACATTTCCCACGCCGCTTCTCGTGTCCAATCCACTTGTCATGATCACGACTGGTTTGTCTTGTTCTTCATAGTTGTGAGCAACTTTCAGTATCTCGATCGTTTTCCCACTATTCATTGCGCCATATTTAAAAAAAAGCTGTGCCATCTCGCCCATCCTTCCTCATACTCCTTTGGTATTATACTTGAAAAAGGAGAATTTTTACAGACTTAAATTCGACACACGCCGCCTTTTACGCAAGAGTTTTACGAAAAGTTAACGGATTTTTTGCTGCCGGTACTTCTTAATCATTTCTGGCTTTTCTGGCCACTTCTGCCAATACTTGACAAGCCAGTGGATATTCTGGATTTTCATTCCCATTGATATCCGTTGCAATGATCACAAAACCGAGCTGCTGGTAGAGCTTGATTGCTGCGTGGCTCCACGTTTGCGTATGAAGATACATCGGCTCGTTGGCTGCCTCTAAGACAGAAACGACTTGCGTGACCAAGCCGCGAGCGATCCCTTGACGTTGAGCTTGCGGCATTACTGCTACCCAATGGACTAGCGGAACCGGTGTACCGTCTTGCTTGGCTTTTTTCCAAGCGGTAGCCGTGCCGACCGGTGTACCTGTTTGATCAAGGGCAAAAAACATTCGCTGTCCTAGCTGTGCTTGCTCGGGCATAAATTCTTTTTCAAAATACGCCAATGCCTCTTCCTCATTGTCAAACTCTCCGACGGATGTTTCGATCCGTGCCCAGTGCCTTTCGTCTCCTGCTTGGTAGCTGCGTAGCGAATAGTTATCGGATTGAATGGGCTGGATCGGTGTGCTTTTGTGTGCTCGCTTCATCCAGATTTCTGCATATGGAATTGATTTATCTAACATTGGTTGTGCCTCTCTTTCCTTGGTTTCGTCCTTGTTCAACGGTTTCTTCGGGATTCAATCACGTAATTTCTTTACTAGAAAAATTTCTGTTAGCTGATTTTGCGTATGGGCGATTCTCCCGATTTCTTCATAGCCCACTCGCTGATAAAAATCTGGTGCTTGGAAATCAAAAGTCGCCGTCTGGCAATTTTCACAGCCAAATGCTTTCAACTGCTGTTCAAGATCCGTAAGAATCTGCTTGCCATACCCTTTTCCCCGCTCGGATGCTTTGACCCACAGGGTGTCAAGATAGCCGATATGATACATCGAGGCGTAGGCAATACCGCCAGCAATCACCACACCCTCTTTTTTGATTACACTGCTAAAGTTCTGATAGGTCTCTGTTTGTGTAAATGGTTTTTGATGCTTTGTGTATGCTGTTAATGCTGTTTCTAACGCAGCCAATTCTTGGTCTGTTCCTTGTTCAATGATTCGCGCCATATTCAATCACTCCTTCTTGTTTCTTGATAATCTGCGATGATCTGATCGACCGTTTCTGCTATCGTTAGGCCTTCTTTGATCAGTCTTTCCTCTGAAGATCCTTTTGGGAAAAGCAAGTCTCGCTCAAGCCACCATTTGCGCATCGCTTCCTCGGAAAAATAGTCTCGCTGCATTCGGGTCTGATGTCTTTTGACCGTTTCCTCGAAAGAAAGATCAAAATAATAAACTAGCTTTTTTTGGGGAAAGAGTTTCATTAGAAAGTCGAGAAAGTCTTGGTATTTTTCACGAGAATAAATCCCCTCAACAAGTATCATCGGCACTTTCCCCTTCGCATATAGGACAGCTTCTTTCATCAAACCGCTGGCTAAATTATTAGGGGTATCTTTGACACAAAAAATTTCTCGCCGAAAAACATCTTGTGAAATCAGCACTGCCTCTTCCCCAAAAACGTGCTGAACAGCTTTGGCAATAGTGGTTTTTCCGCTGCCAGAATTCCCCCGTAGTAAAATTAACATGCTTTCCATGGGCGGTTCCTTTCTTCGTTAGTAAGTTATCTAAGCATATCTCTTGTTTTTCTCTACTAGAAGCATACCATAGAAGCAAAGGAGGAATACCTATGAATGATACGGCAATTTTTGCTGGTGGTTGTTTTTGGTGCATGGTGAAGCCTTTTGATTCACAGCCAGGCATCCTCAAAGTGGTTTCGGGCTTTACTGGCGGCCATGTCCCTAACCCAACCTACCAACAAGTAACGACAGGTACCACCGGTCACACCGAAGCAGTTGAAATCACCTTTGATCCTGAAGTCATCTCTTATGAAGAATTAGTTGCCATCTATTGGCAGCAGACAGACCCCACGGATGCGTTTGGTCAGTTTGCCGACCGTGGTGATTCCTATCGTCCAGTGATTTTTTACAATAGTGAAGAACAAAAAGCGATTGCGGAAAAATCAAAGGCGCAGTTGCAAGCTAGCGGCCGCTTTGACCGTCCGATCGTAACGAAGATCGAACCAGCAGAACCTTTTTATCCTGCAGAAGATTATCATCAAGATTTTTACAAAAAAAATGCAGCCCATTACAATGCTTATAGCGAAGGCTCCGGTCGAGCCGGCTTTATTCGCCAAAACTGGGCTTAACATTTTGGGGAACGTTCCTTACAATTCATCACTAACAGCCGATCTGCCTCGTCAGCAGATCGGCTGTTTTCTGTTTTTTCCCAAAAAGGAAATTGACAGTTAGGGCATTTTCGCGCTACACTGATTAGAAAATTCTGACGATTATAAAGGAGTGTTTGTTTGATGTTAGCTAATGAAGTCCGTCCAGGTCCAAACCGTTATATTACGGGCGATGGGGTCTTAACTGATTTGCCGGAGTATTTACGAGAGTTCCAAGAGGTAGCAGTAATTACTGGGGAGCAGTCATTCGATGTGTTTTCGAACTATTACCCTCATTCATTTGACTACCCGATCTACCGCTACGATGGATCATCGAGTTATGAAAATGCGCAAACCTTAGCTGAAGCGATCCAGCAAGCAGATGCCGTGGTGGCAATCGGCGGCGGCAAGGTCGCTGATACAGCAAAAATCACCGCCCAAACCCTTGGCGCAGAGCTGATCGTGATCCCTACATTGGTTTCCAACTGTGCGCCCTTTACCCCGGTGATCGTCGCCTATTACCCCGATCATACGATTTGTAAAATCGACTATGCCAAAAAAGGTGCCTACATGACGATCGTCGACACCCGTTTTTTACTAGCCACACCTGTTGATTACTTTATCGCAGGGATCGCTGATACCTTAGCCAAATATTATGAAATGGAAGCCATCGTCCGCAACATGGCAGAAGACGACAAGACTGCCTTAGTACGGCTAGGTTTCCAAAGCGCTCTTTTGATCAAAAACTTGCTGATTGCCGATGCGATCCAAGCTGTCAAAGACCTAGAAGCTGGGCAGCTGACACCCGCCTTTGCCCGCATCACCGACGCGATCATTGCTTTGGCAGGTGAAGTTGGCGGTTTTGCAGTAGAGTTTGGCCGCACGTCCGGTGCGCATGCGCTGCATGACGGCTTGTCTTATTTGAATGAGACCCATAGTGTCTTGCACGGCAATAAAGTCGCCTACTGCATTTGGGTCCAGCTTGCCTATACCAATGATTTTGATGTGATTGAAGAATTACGGCCGTTTTACGAAGCTTTGCACTTGCCGATGAAGCTGAAGGATCTCCACGTGACACGCCTTGATCGGGATTACTTCGCCTCGGTTCTGACCTATGCTGTCAAGGAAGAAGAAACCTTTATTTTGATCGATCCTGCGATCACACCCGAAAAAGTCTATCAGGCGATCGAAGCAGTAGAGGCGCTGTAAACCGTACAAATTGCTAAACAACTTTATATCAATAAAAAACTGTTTCCCTAATGCATTTCGGAAACAGTTTTTTTATTTGATCAAACTGACACGCAGTAGCGATCCTGGCTGCGCATGTTATTAGCGGGCAACAGCAACTGACGCATTGCCCATCACTGCACGGCTTCACCCAGCAACCCGTTTTCTAAGCAGTATTGATAAATGCCTTCCTCGGCTACGTGACCAATCACTTCGTCGGCGATCGCTTTTAACTCATCCGAAGCATTGGCCATTGCTAGACCCCAGCCGACTGCCTCCAGCATCTCAATATCATTGTTGCCATCCCCAAAGGCAATGGCTTCGGATTTATCCAAGCCATAGTAAGCCAGCATTTTGGCAATGCCGCTTCCTTTCCCGCTGCTGGCTGGAATAATATCGACTGCCCGATCCCACCAGGCGGTGATTTTCGCCTCTGTAGTATTTGCCATCACTTTGGCGTAGTCTTCTTTCCCTGAACCTAACATCACTTGGAAAATGTCTTGCTGTTGGATCAACTCTTCAAAATCTTCTGCCACGATCACTTCTTGGTGAGCAAAGGAAAAATACTCAACTAAATCAGCATCTTTGCCATTGGCAACGGTACGATCCTTCGTTGCGATTGCTACTGGACGCTTGAGGGCCGTCGCATTTTCTATGATTTGCTGAACATCTTTTTTAGGAATGGGGTTTTGGTGGATCCCCTCGGCTTGATTAAAACAATACGATCCGTTAAAGGTCAAAAACGCATCGAAGGTCACGCCTTCAAATTGCGGCAACGCGATGGGACTTCTGCCAGTCGCAATGCACAACAGGATCCCTTGCTTCTTCAAGGCTTTTAATGTGGCTAACATTCTTTTAGAGATTTGCTTTTTGCTCATGTCGATCAGTGTGCCGTCAACATCAAAAAAAATAATTTTCACGTTCTTCATGATCTTCCCCATTTCCGTCTCGATTTTCAAAAAAATTGATGCGCTTTTCTCTCTATTGTTCCGTGCGGATCGTCGCTGTTATCTTTTATTTCTTTTATCTTCTCATAAATTGCCAGCGTTTTCTTCTGAAATTGTGAAAATTGATCGGAATACTTACCTATTTTTAAGAATCTTAAAGAACGCCTAGACTATCGGGAACAGCTGATCCAATGTGACTAATACTCCATCCTCATCATTTGAGGGACAGACAGCGGTGGCAACGGCTTTGACGTTTTCTGGCGCATTGTCCATCGCATAGCCTCTCTGGCAATAGGCTAACATTTCCAAATCATTGCCGCCATCGCCAAAAGCGACACATTGCTCAGGAGTGATCCCCCATCGCTCTACCAAGCGTGCCAATCCTGATGCTTTGTGGCAGTTAGGCACGATCAGATCCACGGAACCATGCCCACTGCCTGTTGGCACTAGCAAACCAGCTAGTTCTTTTTGAAATAGTTCCGAATAATAGGCCGTTTTTTCGACAGGAACGGTTGGGGCAAATTTCAGGATCGTGTCCTCTACTTGGGCAAAGTCATCGACCCATTGCAATTTGTGGTAATACTTATTTGTTAATTCAAAAAAAGCATCACTGACCGTTCCCCGTTCACAATAAGCACTATTGAGCCCACACATTACATTTTTAACCTCGGGGTATTTTTTACATAAATCTAAGGTTGCGAAAACCGTTTCTCGGGGAATGTCCGCTGCAAAAAGCACTGTTTCTTTGTCTTTGACAAGTGCTCCGTTTTCTGCAACAAAACTCAGCTCGTGATCATAGCCGGGAAATTGAGCCCGCAACTGGTAATACTGATTGCCGCTGGCAACGACAAACTGACAGCCGACTGCTTTCATGCGGGCCAACACGGCCTTGAAGCGGGGAACATCATACGTATAATCCGTGCGCATAAAGGTTCCATCCATATCGACAGCTACTAACTTGATATCATAAGGGTTGGCATTCATCTACTTCTCTCCATTCTGGCTTTCTTTATTAAAGAAAGCGTTTTTCTCACATTATTATTTTAACATGTATATACAACTTCCGCATCCTTTTTCTTGCTAAAAAATCGATTGAAGGGTAGTGCCTCTCAAAAAAGAGACTACTGCTTTACACCATTCAATCGTGCCTACCTTTTCAAAAATCCTTACAATGATTGAAGATCATTCAAAGGCAGACCATCGCTGCCAAACACAAGGATTGATTGGCGGCTCCTTTGCCCGAATGAAAAGAATCACTCCAGAAACGTTTCCTTGCGCAATTTCTGCCCCACATAAATTCTATCCTGCTTTCTTTCAAATCTACTTGGTTCTTTGGTATACTGGGGATAGTTTAATTAGTGAGGGGTTTTTGTTATGAACTTTACCCGCTTTGCTCGCTTGACGCAGCGCAGGAGCAAGACGTTTATTTCCCAGAATGTATCTTCAATCCAAGTGATTGTTTTTTATTATATCGTGATGACGGTGGTCTCTTTGGGGCTTTTTTCACTTCCCTTCTTTCGGGAACCGGGCTCTCATGTCGCGTTTATCGATCTGTTCTTTATGGCGGTCAGCACGGTCAGTGTCACAGGGTTGACTACCTTCCCGATCAATGACGTATTTAACGACCGCGGGGTCATTTTATTGGAAGTCCTCTTTCAAGTTGGTGGTTTAGGGATCATGATGATCTCGACCTTTTTTGCGATCGTTTCACGGCGCAAAATCAGTTTAAAGCAGCGCCAATTGATCATGACAGATATGAACCAGCCAAAGCTTAGCGGGATCGTTCGGATGATTCGAACGACGTTTACCATCATTTTAGTTTGTCAGTTGGTAGCAGGTACGATCTTCGCTGTTTATTTTCATCTTTACGGGTATTATGACAATTGGCGTGACGCGATCTTTTATGGGTTTTATCAAGCGATCTCTGCTGTGACCAACTCAGGGTTTGATGTGACGGGCAATTCCATCTTGCCGTTTTCCCATGATTATTTCTTCCTGACGTGTATCATGATTTTGATTTTTATCGGGGGGATCGGATTTCCAGTGATCATGGACTTTCGGGAATGGGTCCTTTTTAAAATGAAAAAACAACGCCGCCGCTTGCCGTTTCGCTTTTCTTTATTCACAAAAATTGCTGTTTTGGCTTTCGTGATCCTCTTTGTCGGCGGTACATTAGCGATCTTTTTCCTTGAGAAAGATTATTTATTCAAAGATTACAGCTTTAGTGGTATGTGGATGAACAGCATGTTTTATTCCATGACAACGCGGAATGCTGGCCTGCAGATCCATGACTTAGGCAACTTCCAAACCACGACGTTGATCGTTTTCTCCTTGCTGATGTTTATTGGTTGTAGTCCCAGCTCTGTTGGTGGGGGGATTCGGACGACGACCATTGCCATCATTGGGCTGTACCTCTATGCCTTCTTGAAAAGTGAGGACAATATCAATATCTTCGGTCGCCGGATCGATCAAGATGACGTCCGTAAATCAGTGGTGGTCTTCATGCTTTCGATGGGCATGTGCTTCTTTTGTGTCTTATTCTTGACCGCCATCGAGGATATCCCTTTGATCGCCATCATTGTTGAAGTTTCCTCGGCCTTTGGAACCACAGGGCTTTCTTTAGGAATCACGGGCGATTTATCAACCATCGGCAAACTCGTGATTGCTCTTTTGATGTTTATCGGCCGTGTCGGTATGCTGTACACCTTGATGTTATTCGTACCAAAAGAAACACGTGACTTAGGCTACGAGTACCCAACGGAAAAAATCATTATCGGTTAAAGCAGCAGCAAACCTGGCAGAAGGTTTGCTGTTTTGCTTTTCAAGCCTTTGATCATCGCAAGTAAAAGAGCCATTTATCAGAATGGTCTTTGTAGAAATTTAAAGAATCGCAAAAGCAATTTAACCTTTTTCTTGGTATATGGTATGATAAATTGAATTTGCACAACGAAAGCATTCGCTCTAATGGAGGGTTACATTATGGGAATACGAAGTCATCTGGCTGTTTCAGTCGGTAAGACCTCTCAATGGGTATTAAAGAACTTTTTCAAAGGTGGCTCAAGCCTGCCTGGTAAATTAGCATTAAAAGTTGATCCACATATATTAGATCATTTGGCGAAAGATTACCAAGTCGTCGTGATCACAGGCACCAACGGCAAAACATTGACGACTGCCTTGACTGTCAATATTTTGCGCCAAGAATTTGATGAAGTATTAACGAACCCCACCGGCGCCAATATGGTCCAAGGGATCGTTTCAACCTTTCTATCGGCACGCCCTAAAAAAGGCAAAAAATTTGCGGTTTTAGAAATCGATGAAGCCAGTCTCAGCAAAGTAACGAAGTACATCAAACCGGAATTGTTCGTTTTCACCAATATTTTCCGCGATCAAATGGACCGTTATGGCGAGATCTATACGACCTATAAAATGATCGTTGAAGGTGCGGCAAACTCACCGGAAGCAACGATCCTCTGCAATGGGGATTCGCCACTGTTCAATTCGGTGGCAACTGTCAATCCGCGGAAATACTATGGATTTGATCATTTGCCAGATGAAGAGCAGATGGCCCATTACAATACGGATGGCGTGTTGTGTCCTGAGTGTCATCACATTTTGCATTATAAAATGATCACCTATGCCAATCTTGGGAAATACTACTGCCCAAATTGCGGCTTCCATCGACCAGAATTGGATTATAAACTGACGGAAATGACCGCAATGGACAACACCTCTGCTGATTTTGTGATCGATGGCAATGACTATCGCATCGAAGTTGGTGGGATGTACAATGTCTACAATGCGCTGGCGGCAACTGCGGTTGCGGAATATTATGGCGTAGCACCTGCAAAAATCAAATCTGGTTTGGCCTATGACGAAAAAGTCTTTGGCCGCCAAGAAGTGATCCGCATCGGGGACAAAGAATGTACGTTAGTCTTAGTTAAAAACCCTGTTGGTTTGAACCAAGTCATCGATATGATCGGCCTGTCGCCCTATCCTTTCTCACTAGTCAGCTTGTTGAATGCCAACTACGCAGATGGGATCGACGTCAGCTGGATTTGGGATGGCGACCATGAAGCGTTTGCCGATATGGGGATTCCTCAAGTGATCGCTGGTGGTGATCGTCACAAAGATATGGCGTTGCGGTTAAAAGTTGCGGGGATCCCTGAAGAGAAAATCATTGAAACCCCTGAACTTGATGACGTCATCAAGCAAATTGCAGACTTACCAACAGAAAAAGTCTATATTTTAGCGACTTACACTGCAGTCCTGCAGCTACGCAAAAAGCTTGCGGAAAAAGGCTATATCAAAGGAGGAATGAGTAGTGACTAAGTATCAACTGAATGTTGCCCACTTGTATGGAAATCTTTTGAATACTTATGGCGACAATGGCAATCTCTTGATGCTGCGCTACGTGGCCGAAAAACTAGGCGTGACCTTCAACGCAGAAGTCGTCAGCATTCACGAGCCCTTCGATCCTGAAAAATATGATCTCGTCTTCTTCGGTGGCGGGCAAGATTTTGAACAAGTGATCGTTTCACAAGATATCCAATCAAAAAAAGAAGCCCTGACCAGCTATATCGAAAATGATGGCGTGATGCTGGCAATTTGCGGCGGCTATCAATTGCTGGGTCATTACTACATCGGTGCCAACGGCGAGAAAATCAAGGGGATCGGTGCCTTGGATCATTACACCTTAAGCCAGGAAAACAACCGGTTCATCGGTGACATCGTGATCCACAATGAAGAATTCGATGAGACCTATTATGGCTTTGAAAACCATAATGGCCGTACTTTCTTAGGTAAAGGGGAAAAACCATTGGGGAAAGTCATCCAAGGACAAGGAAACAATGGCGAAGACCAAACCGAAGGCGTGGTTTACCGCAATGTGTTCGGCTCTTACTTCCACGGACCGCTTCTCGCAAGAAATGAGCATTTGGCAGAGCGCTTGATCCGCACCGCCCTTGCCAATCGTTATGGCAACGTCGAAATTTAAATACACGTACTTAGCAAACAAACCTGTTTTTCGCAGGTTTGTTTTTTTATGGGAAATTTCCCCGCAGTTGCTGCCTTTTCTCTTTGTTTGCTTCTACGTTCCTATGCCGCCTCACTTTATTGTAACCGCTATCTTTCTTTTCTATACTGAGATTGTAGTAAAAATTGAAAGGAGATGTTAAGAAATTATGATGGAAAAAGTTCAGCGGTTTGGCGGTGCGATGTTTACCCCGGTCCTCTTGTTTTCATTTTCGGGGATCATGGTCGCGCTGTGTATTATCTTTAAAAATCCGATGCTTGTGGGGAGCATCGCCACTGAAGGCTCTACTTGGTTCAACATTTGGACGATCATTGAAAACGGTGCATGGACGGTCTTCAACCAAATGGAATTACTATTTGTTATTGGATTACCGATCGGTCTCGCAAAAAAAGCCAATGCGCGAGCGGCAATGGAAGCCTTTGTCGTCTATATTACTTGTAATTATTTTATCTCTGGCATGATCGAGTACTTTGGTCACTTCTTCGGTGTCAACTTTGCAGCTGATCCCGGCGGTGAGAGTGGCTTGAAAATGATCGCCGGCATCAAAACATTAGATACTGGTATTATCGGAGCAATTTTTATTTCGGCGATCGTCGTCTATCTTCACAACAAGTTTTTCGATACGAAGCTTCCTGATTTTCTCGGAATCTTCCAAGGCTCTTCCTTTGTCGTGATCCTTGGATTCTTTTTGATGTTGCCAGTCGCTTTCTTGATTGCATTGATTTGGCCGAAAGTCCAAGCTGGCATTGGGTCCATGCAAGGGTTTCTAGCAAGTGCTGGGGTCTTTGGGGTCTGGCTCTATACTTTCTTAGAGCGAATATTGATCCCCACCGGTCTTCATCATTTCGTGTATACCCCCTTTGTTTTTGGTCCTGCTGTCGTCGAAGAAGGAATCTCCAAATACTGGATGGCACATTTACAAGAATTTGCCCAATCCACCAGACCATTGAAAGAGCTTTTCCCTGAAGGGGGCTTTGCTTTACATGGCAATTCTAAGATCTTTGCTGCACCGGGGATCGCTGCTGCTTTTTATTTCACAGCCAAGCCTGAGAATAAAAAGAAAGTCTTAGCGATTTTGATCCCTGCCACTTTAACTGCCGTTTTAGCTGGTATCACTGAGCCATTGGAATTCACCTTCCTCTTTATCTCACCACCCCTCTTTGCGGTGCACGCTGTTTTAGCAGCGACCATGGCGGCAACGATGTTTGCCTTCGGGGTCGTTGGAGATATGGGGGGCGGCTTGATCGATCTGTTAGCGAAGGTCTGGATTCCGCTATTTCAAAATCATCGCAGTATGATCTTCACGCAGTTGGTGATTGGGTTAGCCTTTACTGCGCTTTATTTCCTTGTTTTCCGCTTCTTGATCCTCAAATTTAAGTTAGCCACACCAGGACGGGAAGAAAACAATAGCGAAGTCAAACTATACACCAAAAAAGATTACAAAGAAAAACAAGCCAACACTGGAACTCAAGTGATTGCCGGTGCCAATCGCTACACCGAACAAGCCGCAGTCTACTTAGAAGGGTTTGGCGGTCGCGACAATATCGATAAAGTCACTAATTGTGCCACTCGCCTAAGAATCACCGTCAAAGATCAAGACCAAGTGCTGCCAGATGACATCTTTAAAGGCGCTGGTGCCCATGGCGTCGTTCGTAACGGCAACGCCTTCCAAGTAATCGTTGGCCTGGATGTGCCACAAGTAAGAGAACAATTCGAAAAATTATTAGCTGTATCAGACTAAGGAGGAAGCAAAAATGAAAAAATTTTCAATCGTGATCGCTGGAGGCGGCAGTACCTTTACCCCAGGAATCGTCTTGATGCTTTTAGAACACTTGGATCGTTTCCCGATTCGCCAAATCAAGTTTTACGACAATTTGGAAGAACGACAAGAAAAAGTGGCACAAGCTTGCGAGATTTTATTGAAAGAACGCGCACCCGAAATCAGCTTTTTAGCAACCACTGATCCCGAAACCGCGTTTCAGGATGTCGATTTTGTGATGGCGCATATCCGAGTTGGCTTGTATGCGATGCGCGAAAAGGATGAAAAAATCCCTTTGAAATATGGTGTGGTCGGCCAAGAAACTTGTGGTCCTGGCGGGATCGCTTATGGGATGCGTTCTATCGGCGGTGTATTGGAGTTAGTCGATTATATGGAAAAATATTCCCCTGATGCGTGGATGTTGAATTATTCCAATCCTGCAGCGATCGTCGCAGAAGCGACTCGTAAATTGCGCCCTGATGCTAAGATCATTAATATTTGTGATATGCCAGTGGGAATCGAAGAACGGATGGCGCAAGAGATCGGTTTAGCTTCTCGCAAAGAATTGGTCGTTCGCTATTATGGCTTGAATCACTTTGGCTGGTGGACAGATATACGAGACAAAGCTGGCAATGACTTGCTGCCGCAGATCCAAGCGCATGTAGCAAAATACGGCTATTCATTGCCAGAAGAAATCGAAGCGAGCCAACATGCTGATGCCAGCTGGATGCACACCTTTGCCAAAGCAAAAGAAGTGTACGAGGTTGATCCATCCACTTTGCCAAATACCTACTTGAAGTATTACTTTTTCCCTCAAGATGAAGTGGCGCACACCAACCCATCTTTTACACGGGCAAATGAAGTCATGGCTGGTCGCGAAAAACACGTCTTTGGTGAATGCCAACGCATCGTAGAAAACCAGACAGCGACTGACACCACGCTTGAAGTGGATGAACACGCCAGCTACATTGTTGACCTTGCACGAGCGATTGCTTATAACACGCAAGAACGAATGCTGTTGATCGTGCCTAACGAAGGAGCGATCGTCAACTTTGATGAACAGGCAATGGTGGAAGTGCCTTGTATCGTCGGCAGTAACGGGGCAGAACCAATCACACAAGGCAAGATCCCTCGCTTCCAAAAAGGATTGATGGAACAACAAGTCGCCGTAGAAAAATTAGTCGTGGAAGCTTGGGCAGAGGGTTCTTACCAGAAGCTGTGGCAAGCACTGATTCTTTCAAAAGTGGTCCCAAATGCCCGTGTAGCTAAAGAATTACTCGATGAATTGATCGAAGCAAATCAAGCCTTTTGGCCAGAATTACACTAGCCAGCGTTCTTCGCCTCCCCTCCTGGCTTTTCAGCTATACTTAATCAATAAGGAGGGGTTTTTGTGAAATTACAGTATTTGATTCAACAGCACCAAGCAGAGTTAAGTGAACTTGATCGTGGCATTCTGAACTATATTCTTTCCCACGGCGATACCGTTCTATCTATGGGGATCGTCGAGCTATCCGAGCAGGTTCACGTCTCAAAGTCTTCTATTTTACGGTTGACGAAAAAACTTGGTTTTTCTGGCTATTCCGAGTTCAAATATTTTCTACGGCATCAGCAAGAACAGGCAACAACGATTTCGCAGCAAAAAACGATTTTTGAAAAGCAACAAGAGGATATTTTCGCCACCCTAAACTATGTAAAAACAGTAGACTTAGCTGCCCTCAACCGCTTGTTTGACCGCAGCAAAACCATCTACTGCTACCCAACTGGGTTTTCCCAAAAGAAAGCACTGGAGGAGTTTTCCAAAATGATGCTTTCTATGGAAAAACGAGTGATCGTATTGCCGAACAAAACGGAATTTGATATGGTCATGCCGATGATCACTGTCGAAGATTGTGTGATCATCGCCTCACTGAGCGGCGAAACAGAAAACGTCAAAGAGAATCTGACGACTTTTGCGATTCGTCAGATTCCCGTTTTGACATTGAGTGCGCCAGGAGATAATTATTTTGCTCGCCATTCAACGTTTCACCTGACCTATTATTGCGATTTTTTTCAAATCGGTCGCAAGAAAATCCCTAGCCAGTCTTTGATCGGACTGAGCTGCTTGATTGATTATTTGATCCGTTCCTACGGACTATTCACTTTACAGGAGGGCAACCATGACTAAACGAAAATGGGCGTTTCCATTGATTTTACTGAGTTATTGGCTTTTGATCGCCGGTGCTTACTATCTTTATCTTTCCTTGACTGCCTTCAACCATGGGATGACCTTTGCCCAGTACCTCAACTCGCAACCGTTAGCCGCTTTAGGGGTCTTGTTAAGTAGTCTCCTTTTGCTGCAAGGGGCTTGCCTGTACTTTATTCAACGGTTTTCCATGAGTAAAAAAGGCCTTTTGGGTCAGTATTTATTCCTGATCTTCTTTCAACAGTTACTGACAGCGAATGTCATCGGCGCAGGACTCGTCTTTTTTACAAGAAGAAGTCTTTCGAGTCAGGAGGAAAACGCAACCGGGGGCGAAAAGAGTTTTACCTATGGGGCATTAGCATTCATTCTTTTATTGAGTTTATTCTTTTTCCTCCTTGTTCGATCAGCGATTTAACTTCCCCAAAAAGAAAAGCAGTGCCGGTTGGCGCTGCTTTTTTGCTGTCGCTCATGTTAGTTTGGATCTGTTTTTGAAGCAAAAACCACTTTGATTCCAAAGTGATCGCTGACGATTGGAGTACGCGTTCCGTCAAAAACGACTTCATATTCCGTTGCTTGCAGGTCATTAGATGCAAAAACATAATCGATCCGCAATGCTTCTCGATTGTCTTGCCAACCATCAATGGCTTTAACGACAGAGGCTTCCCCGGTCGTTTCAGCAGCCGTTAAAAAGCTGTCTTGCAGCTGTAAGGAGCTGTCAAGGACGAGTTGATGACCAGAACTGGCGGCATCGTTGTTGAAATCTCCTAGAATCAATAAGGTATCTGCCCGTTCTGCTAAAAATGCTTCTGTCTGTTGCCACTCGTAGGCAAATTTACCGTCTTGCCACCAAGAAAAGTGACAGCTAACGACTTGTACGATCTGCCCATCGGCTTCAGTCACGCCGCTCAGGTTTTTGCGCGTGGTATGATCCCAGACATCCGTGGCTTGTGAAGCAAGATATTCTTTGGCAATGATGGGCTGTTTGGACAATAAGGCATTGCCTTCGTGGTAAATGTCATAGCCTACGTGACTGTAGGTCCATGACCAATAGTAGTCACAGTCTAACAGTTGCAGTTCTTCCACTAGGCGTAAAGCAAAATTGTCCTCCTTGATTTCCACCAGCGTATCTGTCGGGCAATAAAGCCCATCAGGAACGATGGTTTGAGCAGCGATCGTTTGGTTGACTTCTTGCAAGGCGATGATGTCATAGTCGCCTGTTGCAATCTCTTGTGCGATCATTTTGCATTTTTCTAGCTGATTTTCTTCTAACCAGCTATGGGTGTTCAATGTTAATACCTTCATGAATAAGGCTCCTTCTCTCGGTTTGCTTGTACGATTCCTTTTAAAAATAAAAGAGAGCGGGTCAACAAAAGAGTCGACCCGCTTGTCATTTTATTATAGTTTTACGATTCCAACAACTGCGGCTGCTTGTTGCTTGCCGATTTGGGTCAATTCAAAGGAATCGATTTGATCGCTGTTGGTCAACACTACAACGATGGTGGTGTCTTTGCCAGCAGCACTTACTGCAGCGAGATCCATCTCCGCTAACTTGTCACCGACCGCCACTTGTTGTCCTTCAGTGACAGCTACCGTAAAGGGTGCACCGTTTAAGTCAACGGTATCTAAGCCCATGTGAACCAATACTTCGATGCCTTCATCAGAAAGCAAGCCGATCGCATGTTTCGTTGGGAAGATGTTGGTGACTTTCCCGCTGATTGGTGCGACAACTGTCGTCTGCTCTGGACGCACGCCATAACCGTCACCCATCATTTTTTCCGCAAACACTTGGTCTTTGACAGAGGTGATCGGCATCACTTCTCCAGTGGCAACGGCAGCTAGTTCAGCTGTCACGCCTTGGCTTTGATGGGTAGTGGTTTCAGCTGGTGCTTGACTAGCAGTCGGTTCGGGAATCGTGACACCAGAATCTAAGATATCTTGAATGTCTGATTTTAAGACATCTGCTTTCGGTCCATAGACTGCTTGCACACCGTTGTCTTTTACGATCAAGCCTAAAGCCCCTGCGGCTTTCCACGCTTTTTCATCGCCGACCGCTTCCCGATTTTTCACAGAAACTCGTAAACGGGTCATACATGCATCAACGTCGGCGATATTTTCACGTCCCCCTAATAAATGAATGATTTTCACGACTTGCGAATCTGGGTTCAAGTTGCCATCCGCCGAAGCAGTTGCTGGCGCATCGCTGGCCCCTTCTGTTTCATAGTTGCCGTTTCTACCTGGTGTTGCAAAGTTGAATTTTTTGATCAAGAAGTTTGCCAAGAAATACATCCCGACACCAAAGACGATGGTCACTAACACAAAGTTGATCAAATCTTGTCCTAAGCCGGCATTGATCGCCATTGGGGTACGTGTCAACAACTCGATATTCCCAAAAGAATGGACCCGTAAGTTGACGATATCCGCCATCGCAAATGCCGCCCCTTGTACGACTGCATAAACGATGTAAAGCGGTACGGCAGCAAACATAAACATGAACTCCAACGGTTCCGTTACCCCTGTCAAGAAGACAGCAATGGCAGCTGATAAATACATAGAGGTATATTTGTGCCGTTTGTCCGCATCGACATTGCGATACATGGCATAAGACAAGCCCATCAAGATCCCAGATGAACCAATCATTTGTCCAACTTTAAAGCGGGCAGGAACAAAGTTTTCCAATAAAAATTGATATTGTGACGTATCGCCAGCATTGCGCATATTCACTAGATCCGTTGCCCAAGCAAGCCATAATGGGTCTTGTCCAAAGACTTGGGTGCCGGCTTGTGCCCCAGAAAGAATCGTGTAGGTTCCACCTAATTCGGTGTAATTGATCGGGATCGTCAACATATGATGCAGCCCGAATGGTAAGAGCAGCCGCTCCAAGGTTCCAAACAAGAAAGGTGCTAAAACGGGCGCACTTTCTTGTGATTGCGCGATCCATAAACCGAAGTTGTTGATACCGGCTTGAATGTAAGGCCAAACGATTGATAACACTAATGCGACGACTACTGAACGGGCAATCACCACGAAAGGGACGAAGCGTTTGCCGTTAAAGAAGGAAAGCGCATCCGGTAATTTGCGGAAATTATAGTATTTGTTGTAAGCTGTTGCCCCCACAAAACCGGCGATGATCCCGACAAAGACGCCCATGTTCAAAGCAGGTGCTTCTAATACACTAGTAAAGAAACCGTCGATCATGATCTTTGTCCCAAACAACGTATGGGTAAAGGCGCCTTCTTCGGTTAACATCGCGCTCGTCACGCCAAAGATCGAACCAGTGATCCGGTTGATCAAAATAAAGGCGATCCCGGCAGCAAATGCCCCACCAGCTCGCTCTTTAGCCCAACTACCACCAATAGCTAATGCAAATAATAAATGCAAGTTACCAATAATTGCCCAACCAATGTTTTCAATGACGCCTCCTGTGGTGATCAAGAATGCCCAGTCGGCATTGATCATTGGGATCGTTTTCCCAATACTGATCATCAAACCAGCGGCTGGCATAACAGCGACAACCACCATTAGCGCTTTTCCGAATTTTTGCCAAAATTCGAAGCTCAATAATTTTTTCATCTTCCTTCTTCCTTCCCTGAATCGATTTACGCAATCGGTTTCTTAATAATTTCATTCTAACGGAGAAAAAAGATTTTGTAAACCCAGAAATATCAAAAGGGATTCTATTCGCTTTTCCACCTTTATATAACTGAATCTTTCTTTCTCGATGTTTCCTAATAGGAAATTCTTTAAACGCAACAACTTTCACTTGACGATGCAATCGTTTGCGCTTATGATAGAGATATCAAAAAGATTCTGGAGGGACTTTCATGAAAAAAATCCAACGATTGTTCGAGATCGATCCATGGAAAATCGCGACATCTACCTTAGATAAAGAAAATCGTCGACTGCAAGAGTCGCTAACAAGCATCGGGAATGGCTACATGGGAATGCGCGGCAACTTTGAAGAACAATACAGCGGCGATCATCACTTAGGTACCTATATCGCAGGTGTCTGGTACCCAGACAAAACCCGTGTTGGCTGGTGGAAAAACGGCTATCCTGACTATTTTGGCAAAGTGATCAATGCGGTCAACTTTATTGCAATGGACCTATTTGTCAATGACCAATTAGTCGACTTAGCAAAAATCAGCCCAAGTGATTTCCGTTTAGAACTAGACATGGAAACCGGGATTTTACGCCGCAACTTTACTGTCACTTTGGCAGGTGCAACGGTTAAATTCTCTTTTGAACGCTTCTTGAGCATCGTAAAACGTGAACTTGCCCTCATTAAGATGGATGCTGAGATCATTGAAGGCGACGCTGAGATTAAAGTCGTTTCTAAACTAGATAACAACGTCCATAACGAAGACAGCAACTACGACGAACGTTTCTGGGAAGAATTAGATCATGGCCAAACCGAAACCTTCCATTACTTGACCACTCGGACTGTAGAAAATAATTTTGACATTGAACGCTTCACTGTCACTTCTGCTATGCGTCATAGCCAAACACCGACTGATTCCGTGAAAAGCGAACTTTGCGTCGCTGATACCTTTGCCTTTTCTGGGGCAGCCGGTGACACCTTCTCATTGATCAAAGAAGTCTTGATCATTACGAGTCGTGATGTTCCCGCTCATGATCATCCAGCAAAAGTCACCGAATTAGGCACTTTATACAAAGCAGATTATGATGCGTTGCGTGCAGAACAAGTCGCTGCTTGGAAAGCCCGCTGGGATTTAGCCGATGTGATCATTGAAGGCGATGCTGCGGCGCAACAGGGGATTCGTTTCAACCTGTTCCAATTGTTTTCAACCTATTATGGCGAAGACGAGCGCTTGAACATTGGACCGAAAGGCTTTACTGGTGAAAAATATGGCGGTGCGACTTACTGGGATACCGAAGCCTATGCAGTTCCATTGTATTTGGCATTAGCAAAACCAGAAGTGACCCGCAACTTGTTGAAATACCGTCACAACCAATTGCCGCAAGCCCATATCAATGCGCAAAAACAAGGCTTAGCAGGTGCCCTTTACCCAATGGTGACCTTCACTGGGATCGAATGCCACAATGAGTGGGAGATCACTTTCGAAGAAATCCACCGAAACGGTGCCATCGCTTATGCCATTTACAACTATACGAATTATACTGGCGATACAAGTTACCTGAAAAAAGAAGGATTAGAAGTGTTAAGCGCGATTTCACGTTTCTGGGCAGATCGTGTCCACTATTCAAAACGTCAGCAAAAATACATGATCCATGGCGTCACTGGACCAAACGAATACGAAAACAATATCAATAACAACTGGTACACCAACAAAATGGCTACTTGGGTCTTAGCTTATACCTTAGCCAGCTATGAAGCCTTCAAAGACGAAGCGACTATCACGATCTCAGACGAAGAACAAGCCAAATGGCAAGACATCATCGACAATATGTACTTCCCAGAAGACCAAGAGCTTGGAGTCTTCGTCCAGCATGATACCTTCTTAGACAAAGACTTGATGCCCGTTTCCGATCTTGATCCAAAACATTTGCCATTGAACCAAAATTGGTCGTGGGATCATATCTTGCGCTCTTGCTTTATCAAGCAAGCCGATGTTTTGCAAGGGATCTACTTCTTTGGCGATCAATTCAGCAAAGAAGAAAAACAACGGAACTTTGATTTCTATGAGCCGATGACAGTGCATGAATCTTCCCTTTCCCCAAGTATCCATGCGATTTTAGCAGCGGAATTAGGCATGGAAGAAAAAGCGTTGGAAATGTATGAGCGGACTGCTCGTCTTGATTTGGACAATTACAACAATGATACCGATGATGGCTTGCACATCACTTCTATGACCGGCAGCTGGTTAGCGATCGTTCAAGGCTTTGCTCAAATGAAAACCGATCACGACCACTTAGGTTTTGCCCCATTCTTACCTAAAACGTGGAGCCGCTATGCCTTCCACATCAACTATCGTGGACGTCTGCTCTTTGTTTCCGTCAATGAGTCAACGGTGACTTTGAAAAAAATCAGCGGTGAGGCATTGCCAATCAAGGTGTATGGCAAAGACTATGTTTTAGAAGACGAAATCAGTACAGCGATCAACTAAACAAGCCTTCTGAAAGAAGAAATGTCTGCATTTCTTCTTTCTTTTGATTGGCTCTACCCTTGTGCCGACACTTTGTGATACTATAAGCTAAAAAAGGAGGGAAATCAGTGAGCATTACGGTCAAAGATGTCGCCAAAAAGGCTGGCGTCGCTACATCCACGGTTTCTCGTGTCGTAAACGATCATCCCAGCATTTCTGAAGATACCAAGAAGAAAGTGCGCAAAGTAATGGCAGAAATGGGCTATGTCCCCAATCTTGCAGCTCGAAATCTCGGCAAACAGATATCCAGTGCCATCGGCGTGATCTTGCCGCCTCTTGATTCGAAAGAACGACTAGGAAACCCCTTTTATTTAGAAACGATCGAAGCCATCAATGAAGAGGCCCGCCATCATCAAATGACGGTTGCCGTTGCCTCCGCCCGTGACTTTGCTACATTACTAAAAAACGTGGAACGGATGCACCTGCAAAAACAAGTAGATGGCTTTATCTTGGTCTATTCCGATGAAAAAGACCCCATCATCGACTATCTGGTCGAAAAAGAAGTCCCTTTTACCTTGATTGGTCAACCATACAGCAATGAAGACAAAATCGTTTTTGTCGATAATGACAACCAGTTGTTAGGCAAGCAAGCAACCGAGCATCTGATCGCCCAAGGGCATACGAAGATTTTATTTGCTACTAATACGACCCATGAAAATCTGTATTTCGAACGTTTTTTCGGCTACCAAAAAGCCATGATGCTGGCAAATCTCCCCTTTTATCCAGCATTGACCTTTGAAAAAGCGGAAGATTACGTCACGTTTGAAGAAACGATCAAAGAATCCCAAGCAACGGCCATCGTCGTGATCGATGATCTGTTCGCTGTGCGGATCATTCAATTAGCGACGATGTATGGCTACAAAGTCCCGGATGACTTATCCATCATCAGTTTCAATAATTCGATCTTTGCTACTTTGACACACCCGTATTTGACTAGTATCGATATCAACGTGTTGTCCTTAGGAAAAATCGCTACCGAACGGCTGATGGCGCAATTGAATCATGAAGATTCAAACGGCGTACAGCTGGTCGTACCACATAAGCTGATCAAACGAGAAACGGTCTTGAACCGCAATCAGTTGAACTGATCCACTGTGTTTGGTCCACTTCCCCCACACGCAAAAGCACCCGCTGTCCCTAAGGATAGCGGGTGCTTTTCATATTTTTATTTATACTCTTTGCTTTCCAGGCGGAACAATGGACTCATTGGTGTATTTTCATGAATGCGGCGAACGGCTTCCCCCATCAATTCAGCACAAGAAATGTAGTGCAGTTTTTCTGGATGGCGTTCTTCGCTGGTCCAACAAGAATCGGTGACACAAATCCTTTCAATCGCTGATTGATCCAAAATTTCTTTAGCTGGCGGCGAAAGTAAGGCATGAGACACACAAGCATACACTTCGCTGGCACCAGCTTCCTTCAACAAGTCTGCCGCTTTTGCCAATGTATGGCCGGTATTTAAAATGTCATCAACTAAAATACATTTTTTCCCAACGACATCACCAATCACATAGCCGCCATCGGCTTCATCTTGATCGACGATCGCGATCGCTGTATCTAAGTATTCTGCCAAACTACGGGTCCGTTGGACACCGCTGTTTTTTGGTGAAACAACGACATAGTCGTCACCAGTCATTTTTTGTTCGCGATAATAATGAGCAAACAATGGGATCGTAAAGAGATTATCCACTGGGATGTCGAAAAATCCTTGAACTTGGACGGCATGCAGATCAAGCGTCAAGATCCGAGAAGCCCCTGCTTCCACCAGCATATTGGCAATCAATTTTGCAGTAATCGGCTCATGCGGGTTGGCGGTTCGGTCTTGCCGCGCATATGCGTAATAAGGCAAAACGACATTGATGGTCTTCGCACTAGCCCGTTTCATCGCATCGATCATGATCAATAGCTCTAAATAGTGATCATTGACGGGTTCATTCGTCGATTGAATGATATAAATATGGTCGCCCCGCACACTTTCTTCAATATTGATGGCAATCTCTCCATCACTAAACTGTGTCACTTTTGACTTCCCTAGTTCTGTACCGAAAACTTTCGCAATGTTTTCTGCTAATGGTAAATTTCCATTTAAACTAAAAATTTTCAACGAACTATCTTTATAACTTTCGCCCATGATTGCCTCCAATGAATGTGGTTGTTTTCTTCTATTCTAGCACAAAGTGACTGTTTTTTTAACCGTCTCGTTCAAGGAAGTGTGACGGTACCGTTTACCCAACTGGCGGGAATTACTTTTTTGTAGTTGCCCCAGTTGTCATGAACTTTAAAATAGCGTTCTCCGCTGGCGGTTTCGGCGTAGGCGTAAGCCACGACCCAATGATTGCCATATGTGCTGCCTAAAGGCTTCAAAATACCGATGATCACCGGTTTGCCTTCGTCGATTCGTTTGCACGCTCGATGCCAACCGCCAACAACGGTCGCACGTCCGCGGTAAGGCAATTGGAATTGATCGAAAAACCGAGTCAAACCATGACTGACTTGCCAAGCGATCGTCGGCAACCCATGAGGCTGAATCAGCACACGCAGCATTTCCGTCACTACTGTCAGATCCCGCTGTTTTTTTCGGCGAAACGCTTTCGGGATGATCGTTTCATCGATGTAATCTTGATAGTAGGCCAAAAAGACGGCTGCCGCATAGGTGCCGCATAAATACCCTGAAGGAGTGACCCACTGCTTATACGGACGAAACCGCTCTTCGGCGATCCCTTTCCACTCTACTTGTTCCATCTCGTTCACCTGCCTTTTTTCTTATTATACCTTAGATTCTCCTCCTACTTGGATCAAAACCCTTTTTCGTCTAGAAAACTTTTCTTTGCGTCCTTACAGATTTTGTTTCATAATAGTAGAAAGCGAGAGGAGCGAAAGACATGACAACCTTGTTAAAAGATGATTTTTATGACTATGTAAATGGCGAGTGGCTGGAGACCGCTGTTATTCCAGCAGATAAACCCGCTACGGGTGGATTCCAAGATCTCGTTGACGGAATCGATTCCTTAATGATCGCAGAATTTGAAAATATGGCACACGATCCCCATGCTACGCCAAAAGGCCGCATGAAGGATGCTGTGGCTTTTTACCGCTTAGCCAGCGATTTTGCCCAACGAGAGGCAGCTGGCGCTACTGAAGCAAATGCACTATTAGCAAAAATCGAAGCGTTGCGTTCTTATGAGGAATTGAATCAGCAACTGGCAAGTTTCGTTTTAGAGGGTATTGCCTTGCCTTTCCAACTGGATGTCGATGCAGACATGAAAAATGCGCAAATGAATACTTTGTCGGTCTATCCGCCTGCTACTATTTTGCCGGATAAAACCTATTACACAGAAAATCCCCAAGCAGGCGAAATGCTGCAAGTCTACTTTGAGATGGCCGTCAACGTTTTAGTTGCTTACGGAAAAGACCAAGCAGAAGCGGAATCGTTGGTAGAGCAAGCGATCGCATTTGATAAATTGATCGCCCCTCATGTCCGCAGTGCGGAAGAAAGTGCGGATTATAGTAAAAACTACAATCCTCGCTCCTTGGAGGAATTTGCAAAGCAAGCTAGCAAGATCGATTTTACACAACTCTTGACAGCCCTTTTACCAGGTACACCAGAAGAGCTGATCGTAACGGAACCCGCTTACTTTGAAGCCTTTGACATTATTGTTTCTGATAGCCATTTTGAACTCTTGAAAGGCTGGATGATCGTCAACCAAAGCTTGCGCTATACTAGCTATCTGAGTGAAGAATTGCGTCAGTTAGGCGGAACCTACAGTCGCTACTTATCAGGGATCGATGAAGCGGCTCCCCAACAAAAAGCGGCTTATTACTTAACGATGGGTCATTTTAGTCAAGTGATCGGTGATTATTATGGACGCAAGTACTTTGGGGAAATGGCGAAAAAAGACGTCAAACACATGGTGGAAACAATGATTGCTGTCTACCAAGATCGTTTGCGCAACAACACGTGGTTAAGTGAAGAAACCCGCCAAAAAGCGATCATCAAATTGAATCGTTTAGGCATCCATGTCGGGTACCCTGATCAAGTTCCTGCTATTTATGATCAATTGCATACCGATGAAGAGAAAAGTCTGTTGGCAAATGCCCTTCATTTCAATCGTTTGTTCCGAGAAGATACCTTCAAAAAATGGCAGCAGCCCGTGGATCGCGAGGAATGGGAAATGTCCGCCGCTACCGTGAATGCCTACTATCACCCATTTAAGAACGTGATCGTTTTCCCAGCAGCAATCTTACAAGCGCCCTTTTATAGTTTGGAGCAATCCACCAGCGCAAATTATGGGGGGATCGGCGCGGTCATTGCTCATGAGATCTCCCACGCCTTTGACAACAACGGGGCAAAATTTGATGAATATGGTAATTTAAACAATTGGTGGACAGAAGAAGATCTGGCCCACTTTGAACGCTTAGCTCAAGCGATGATCGACGAGTTTGATGGCCTGCCCTTTGCCGGCGGTACCATCAACGGAACATTGACTGTTTCTGAAAACATCGCCGATGCAGGCGGACTAAGCTGTGCGCTAGAAGCAGCGCAAAAAGAAAGCGATGTTTCTTTAACAGACTTCTTCACCAATTGGGCGAAGATTTGGCGTACAAAAGCCAAAGAACAATACCAACAGCTCTTACTGGCGATCGATGTCCACGGACCAGCTAAACTACGGGCCAATATCCAAGTCCAAAATATCGATGAATTTTATACAACCTTTGATATCAAACCTGGTGACCCTATGTATCGTGCACCAGAAGATCGTGTGCAGATCTGGTAAACAAAAGCGCAAGCAGATTTTTCTGCTTGCGCTTTTTCTTCGCCAATTGTTTATTTCTGTAAAGCTTTTTTCATCATACTGATCACAGAATCAAATTGGGAATGCTCATTGACGACTTGATCGGCTTTTTGCCGATTGGGGCGGTCTTTTAGAAAGTCGAAGATTTGGTTTTCATTCTGGATGCCTAATTTAGCCATAAACTCATCCAAGTTCTGAAAATCCGTATACTTTTGTAAGAAGTCATTGTTCAACAACGCCTTCACATCAAGATCCCCTTTTTGATACGCTTGATAAAGGCTAGTCAGTTCACTGAAACTGAAATTTGCTTTTAATTGATCCATCCATCCCATTTATGCTTCCTCCTTCGCAGAAATGATTTTCGCACCAAGGGTATTTTCAAAATGGCGTAGTGCCCATTCATGTCCGACCGCGTCAAAGCTAGCAACGGTATCTGCATCGATCACCAGTTGGTAGCCTAAATTATAGGCATCCACTGCTGTATGCAAGACACAGATGTCGGTACAAACGCCGGTCAGGTACAATTCCGTGATCCCTCTTTCCCGGAGTCGGATGTCCAAGTCGGTACCACTAAACGCTGAGTAATGGCGCTTGTCGATCCAATAGACATTTGGCGCTTCCTGATAGGTTTCATAAAGCGGGGCTAAACGACCATAAAGATGTCGCCCCGCACTGCCCGCAAGATTGTGGGGTGGGAACAAGCGGTTTTCAGGATGATAGTTGTCTGTTTCCTCATGACGATCAATGGCAAAAACGACATACTCACCGGCTTCGATAAAGGCTTGCGTCCGAGCCACTAAGGCAGCTTCAATCGCTTGCCCAGCAGCACCCGTCGTCAATCGTCCCTCATCTGCAACAAAATCAAACGTATAATCAATGGATAGTAATGCTCTCATGCTTCCTTCCTCCTCTTACGGATCGGCTCTCCTGTTTTTTAAGTTACTTTAATGTTTCAACGAATGCCAAGACCATTTCAGCGGAACGCTTGCCAGCTTCTAAGATAAACTCATCAAAAGAGACGGTTGCTGCGTGGTCGGCGGTGTCGCTAATCGCGCGCACGATTAAGAAAGGAATATTGAATTGCTGCGCAGTCTGTGCGATCGCGGCTCCTTCCATCTCACAAGCCAAGGCATCTGGAAAATGTCCTAAAATCTCCTGTACTTTTTGCGGGTCATGAATGAAGCTGTCACCAGTAACGATCAGTCCCTTTTTCACGGTATGATGGGTCGCTTCTGCGGCTTTTGTCATCTCACTGATCAAATAGCGGCTGGCTTCATAATACAAAGGCATCCCACCAGGCAACTGGCCATATTCATAACCAAAGCCCGTCACATCGACATCAAAATAGGCCACTTTATCTGAGATCACTAAATCCCCTACTTGTAAACCGGCACCGATCCCACCAGCTGATCCAGTATTGATCACCATATTGACCCCGTATTGTTGGATCAGTAAACTAGTGGTGATCGATGCCAGAACTTTACCAATACCTGAACGAACGACGATCACTTCATGATTGCCGATACTTCCTGAAATAAATAGTGCGCCGCCGCGTTCCCAAGAAAGCGGTGAAATCAACTGTTCCCGCAACGCCTTGATTTCTTCCTCCATTGCACCAATAATACCAATTTTCATGTGTTTGCCTCCTGCTTCTCGTTTATTTTTCATCCTTTAAAATGAAAAACAACAGAAATTCCCACGTATCTACTGACGTGTTTTTTCTCCTTTCATGATAAACTAGTTTTGACGAAACGAACAGTTTTTTGTCATTATCAAAGGAGGCACTTATGTCTGAAATTTTCAACGCCATGGCAGCAAAATACGATACCCCTGAACGGATCGCGTTAGCACAATTAGTCACCCAAACCCTTGAACCTTATTTTAAAGACAACCAGCACCAAACTCTGATCGATATCGGCGGCGGTACCGGCCTAGTAAGTCTGCCCTTAGCAGCTTATGTCCAGCACTTAGCCATCTGGGATACTGCCCCTGGCATGATCGAGGTTTCTGAAAAAAAAATCAACCAACTGCAGCTGGCCAATGCTTCTGCAACTGTCCACGATCTGCTGCAAGAATCCTTACAAGCAAAAGCAGACGCTGTGCTGCTATCCCTCGTCTTGCTGCATATTCCTGACACAGCCGCTATGATGGAAAAACTATACGCCTTGCTGCAGCCAGGAGGAACCCTTTACCTAGTGGATTTCCTCAAAAATCCCGCCGTGTCTCACCCGCTGGTTCATAATGGGTTTGACCCTGCTGCATTGACTCAACTGACAGAGGCGATTGGGTTTACCGACACTTCCTTTACCGTTTTTCATGAAGCGGATCATTTGTTCATGAATCAGCCAGCGGCCATGTTTTTAGCTATTTTGAAAAAGCCGACCGAATAACAAAAAAGCCGCACTTGCAGAAGATGCAGGGGCGGCTTTTTCTTAGTACTAGATGAATCATAACAAAAAGATCGCCAAACCGACGACGACTAACAATAAAGTGACGATCACAATGGCTTTCATTAAAAAACGGTTCAGATCCCGAGATTTCTGGTTCTCACCGGCACGGGTCTTCGTGATTTCTTTGTTTTTCTTGCGCACTTTTCGGTAGTGGTTATCGATTTGTTTTTCTTTTTGTTTCCATTCTTTCTTGCTTTGCTTTTCTACGATTTGCTGATTACGTTCAGACGCCGCTTGTTCTTCTTCGCGTCGGCGTCGAAGTTCACTGCGGGTGATCAATGGTTCTTTAGGCAAGTCCGTTCCTCCGTTTCAATTCCAGCAACTCCCAAAATTGGATCGCAAACACGGTCTTCGCATCACAGATCGTTCCATCAGCGATAGCGGCTTGTGCTTGCTCTAAGCTCAATTCATAGACTTCCAGCACTTCGTCTTCGTCTTGCGGTAAGGGATTTGCCACTTTTTCCAGCTCTTTCGCATAATAGACGTGCAAGATTTCATTCGCAAAGCCTGGTGAAAGGTACATAGAAGAAACATGCTCTAGCGTTTTTGCGCGATAGCCAGTCTCTTCTTCCAATTCCCGGGCGCCAGTCAAATCTGGACGTGCGCCTTCTCCTGGATCGATTTTGCCTGCTGGTATCTCTAAAATCACTCGCTCTAATGGCTTTCTGAATTGGCGAACGAACAGCATTTTGTTCTCACTCGTCAAGGCGATCACGGCCACCCCACCTGGGTGGAAGACTAGTTCGCGTTTACTGGTTCCACCATTGGGCAAGGAGACATCATCAACCACCACATCAATGATTTTGCCATGGAAAATTTCATTCCGTTGGATCGTTTTTTCTTCAAAATCTTTAAATTCTAACATCTATCGACACCTAACTTTCCTCATACGTCTTATCTATCAAACACTTTAGCATAATTTAGAAAAAATATCTTCTTAAGAAATGGCAAGAAAGCTTATGAATTTACTAAAAATCGGAAAATCCACCCCAAGTCTGATATTTTTCTTTTAGTGAACATGCTAAAATAAAGATGTCGAATAACCCAATCTACTTGTCCAAGAGATTTTTAGGAGGAGGAAAAATGAAAAAAAACATCTGGCTGATCGTTGGTGCGATCGTCCTCATCAGTATTATTTTTAACGTAGTAGGCGATTCATTTGCGAGCCTATTATTAATCGTCGGTGCGATTTTAGTCTACGTCGGTATCAGAGGACGTAAAGTTCCGGCAGCGGATCCACAAGTTTTGCCTTCTTTAACGAGAGAACGAGAAGCCCATTACTTGAAAAGCGGAATGACTGCTCGTGAGATCGAATTGTTCCGTGAAACGATGAATCAGACGAAACACCAAATCGATAAATACCAAAAAAATATCACTAGCAATAACAAGTTAAAAGCCATTGACTTGCGTCACGATGCCTTGCGTGCCTCAAAAGCTCTTTTCAAAGAACTCGTAAAAGAACCAACTAAACTGCCTTTGGCAAGTCATTTCCTTTATACCCACTTGCCCAATATGGTCGATTTGACCGATAAGTTCATTGAAATCAATAGCCATGAGATCAAAAGTCGTGAGACCTATGATAAAATCGAAGAAAGCACACAAATTATCGAGCAAATGGCTTCCTTGATCGCCAAAGACTACTCCCAATTTGTAGCAGACGATCTTGATGACATGGATATTGAGTTATCCATTGCCAAACAAAGCATAAAACGAGATAATGAATAGGGATAGATTCTGATTGGCAACAAAAAAAGAATCTAAAAAAAAATCTAGCCCAGGCTAGATTTTTTTCGAAAGCAGACAATTATTAGGAGGAGTTATTATGAGTGACACACCAAATCAAGTAAAACCCGTAACGGATACGCTTGACGATTTATTGAACAACCCATTTTCAACCCCTGTCGACACTTTGACCACTACTCAACAAGCGGAGATCAGTCAGCTGAAAGAACAGCAAACAGCACCGCGTTTGATTGACAAATTACCGCCAGAGCGTCAAGCACAGGCCCAAGAATTAGCCAGCAAGATCGATGCAACTGACCAGCAAGCAGTCATCACCTATGGTGCAGCTGCCCAAACCAAACTTGGGGAGTTTTCCCAATCTATGTTGAACCATGTCCAAGCAGCTGATATCGGCCCTGTGGGCGACTCATTGACTGAGTTGATGTATCGCTTACAAGAAGCCAATCCAGATGAACTGCGTGCAGGTGAAGGCAACTTATTCAAGCGGATGTTTGGTAAAGTAAAACAATCCATTTTTGAAATCACCGCTAAATATCAAAAAATCGGTGCCCAAATCGACAAGATCGCCGTCAAATTGGATAAAGAAAAAGACGGTTTGCTAAAAGACAACCTGATGTTGGAACAGTTGTATCAAAAGAACAAAGATTACTTCGATGCATTGAACATCTACATTGCCGCTGGCGAGTTGAAGATGCAAGAATTGCAAACCAAAATCATTCCTGAAGCCATGAAAAAAGCAGAAGAAACGAATGATCAAATGGACGTACAGATCGCCAACGATTACACGCAATTCCTAGATCGTTTAGACAAACGGACCCATGACTTGCGCTTGGCACGTCAAATCACGATCCAACAGGCACCGCAAATTCGCCTGATCCAAAACACGAACCAAGCGTTAGCAGAAAAAATCCAAGCTTCTGTCAATACAGCGATCCCACTATGGAAAAACCAAGTGGTGATTGCCTTGACTTTATTGCGTCAAAAAGATGCAGTTACGGCACAGCGTCAAGTTTCTGAAACCACCAATGATCTATTGAAGAAAAACTCAGAAATGTTGAAAGTTTCTGCTATTGAAACAGCGAAAGAAAACGAGCGCGGCATCGTCGACATCGAAACATTGCAAAAAACACAAAACGACCTTGTGGAAACGATCCAAGAAACATTACGGATCCAAAAAGAAGGAAAAGAAAAACGTCGTGCTGCCGAAGTGGAATTGGGTCATCTAGAAGAAGACTTGAAAGACCGCTTATTGGATTTAACTAGCAACAAGTAAATTTCACCTATTAAAAGAGGACTTCCATTCATGGAGTCCTCTTTTTTAGAAAAATTTTATTTAAGTGAAAGCAGCGATCCAATCTCAATGAAATGAAACTTCAAAATGATTGACGCCGTCTTGATCCACCGTCAAACTGATTTGCGCCTGCAGCATTTCTGTGATGGCTTTGGCGATGGCTAAACCTAACCCATAGCCACCGTCTTGATGGTTGCGAGAAGGATCCCCGCGGTAGAAGCGGTCAAAGACATAGGGAATTTTTTCTTCGGGGATCGGACAACCACCGTTGGAGACTTGCAGCACTGTCTTTCGTTGCCGTTCGATTAGGGCCACTGTGACTGTTTCTCCAGCGGGCGTGTATTTCAAGGCATTGTCTACCAATATCATGGTCAATTGCCGCAAGGCTTGCTCATTGCTTTCAAGGCGCACCTGTTTAGCGATCTGTTCCTGATAGTGGATCCCTTTTTCCAGCGCAATCGCCTCCATGCTTTGATAAACACTTTGCACGACTTGACTGGCGTCGATCAAAGAACGCACCATTTCTTGTTCGGCACTTTCGAATTTGGTCAACAGCAATAAGCTATTTACTAGCTCATCCATCCGTTCGGAACCTAACTGAATGTTTTCCAGCCATTTCATTTGGCTTTCCAAGGTTTCTTCTGGACTGCCAGCTAATACCTCAGCATTGACTTGAATGATCGCCAGTGGTGTTTTCAACTCATGGGAAGCGTTAGAAACAAACTCTTTTTGTTTGCGCCAAGCCAGTTCCACCGGTCGCAAGGCTCGATTGGCCACATAAAAACTAGCGATATAAATACTGGCTAAAGCTAAAACGCCGATGAGCAAAAGCGTGTTTCTTAAGTTGCTTAGACTGGTTTTGTAGTCGGTGACGTCAAAGAACAGCACTTGATAAAATGGCTCGTAATTATTGATACTGGTGGAATATTCCCCTATTGCATCGTAATCGATTGAGTATTGATTGAAAGAAGTCACTAAAAAGAGCGCATACCGCCAATTTCGACCATTCACCTTCACTTCGTTAGGAATCTCCCCTTGTTTCGCCGCTGCATCGACCAAGGCTTCATAAAGCTCGTTTTGATCGACGCTCTCATCAATACTTTGAATCACGACATCCATTTGGCTAATGTCAAGTAGAGCGATCTCTCTGAGCTCACTGGTACTATTCGTGATGGTCAACATCATTGGATACTCAGGCTCTGTCAGTGATTGCCGCACTTCCTCCTCATCCAAAGGTACCGCAGCTAGGGTGTTTGCTTCTTGCGAGATCAATGATTGGATCTCGTTTTCAATTTGGGTGGCATTCAAAATATAGATAAAGGTAAAGGCACCTAAGACAATGATTGAGATCAACGCCATATTGAACCACAGCATTTTATTTCGCAATTTTTTTAACATGGCGGCTCCTTGCTCTGCAAAATATACCCCGCATTGCGGATCGTGCGAATGCCGATATCCGCTTCAAGCAGCGTCAGTTTTTTCCGCAGCAAAGACACATAGATTTCAACGCGGTTTTCTTCCACATCGGGATCAAAGCCCCAAATTTTATTGATGATGGTTTCTTTTGATAAGATCACTTTGGGTCTAGATAAGAACAGTTCCATCAGTTTCATTTCTTTGGGTGACAACACCACTTGATTGCTAGGCGTGGCTAACTGCAGCTCATTACGATCTAAGCCCACGTTGCCAAAGGCTAACTGGTCTTCTTGATAATCCAAATCTTTTCTTCTGCCTAGCGAACGAATCCGTGCCAGCAACTCTTTCATTTGAAAGGGTTTCGTCAAGTAATCATCTGCCCCTGCATCCAAGCCGAGTACTTTGTCATCGACTTCGCTTTTGGCCGTCAACATAATGATCGGCGTGCGAATATTTTGCTTGCGTAACGTCTTTAGCAATGTGATTCCATCGATTTTGGGCAGCATGATATCCAAAACGAGAATGTCATATACACCACTCGCTGCATAATCTAATCCGGTTTCGCCGTCAAAGGCCAAATCGACGGAATAATGTTGTTTCTTCAATAAGCTGGCAACAGCTTCTGCGATCGATGGCTCATCTTCTACGAATAAAATCCGCATTGGTCAGTCCCCCTTTTGCACTCATCATTTCTTTTTTCAATCACTTTTCGGTAAGCATAATCATTCCTGTAGGATCATTCCAATTGTTCTCCAATAAAACGTTCTGTTGAAACGATCCGCACGTGTTCGCTGGATTGATGAATCCACATGTGTAGCAACAATGCTACCATACCGCTTAGTAAAAACACAAACAGCTTTTTCCTAAGGTCTTGAAAATTCTCTTGATGACGCATGGGTTTCCTCCTTTTGCAGGTTGACTAAAAAAGAAAGCGACTATTCAGAATCAGATGCCGCTGGGGCTGTCTGATTGCCTAAGCTGATATCGAAGGTAATCGTATCTTCTAACGGTAAAAACTGATTGAACTTGCTCATCCCCACGATTGTCCCGTAGGGTTCTGCTGAATTGACATAACGGACTTGATAGCTGATGTTCGCCCCTTTTGAACGGAATTCATCAAAGAAGAGTTTTTGCAGATCCCCTTCAAGGATCTCGCTTCGACGGTAATCTTTGATATAAGGTTGACCTGCCGAATAGACGACTTCAATGCCTTTGTCATCTTTGCTGGTTAAGACGGTCCCGGCGGTCTCACTTTGCGAGATCAATTGTCCATAGGGCAGACTCTGAGTAAACTGCATCCGCATCCGCACAGTGACACCCTCAACAGCGGCCTGGGCATCATCTGGTAAAATCGTTGAAAAGTCTGGTACGGTGACCCCTTTCCCTAGGGAAATCGTTACTTGAAACGCATCCCGTTTCGCGATTTTTTCTTTTGGTGCCACGCTTTGTTCAATGACTTTGCCTTCTTCCACAGTATCCGAAGCCTGTTCTTTGACTTCAAGCTCCAGCTCATGGGCTTTCCCCCATGTTTCTACCTCTGCACGGGTTTTATCACTAAAGTCTGGTACTTCAATATCTTTTTCAAAGGTTTCTTCGCCTTTGGAATAAAAGACTCGTCCGACATCTCGACGATGATAGTTCTCTCGTGAGACTTCTTTATTGGTAAATTCTACTCGAATCGGTGCTTTTTCCTCGATCTCATCGTGGTATTCATCGACGATCGTCAAATTGCTTGCTTGATTTTTTTCGATCCACTCTGCTGCCTCGTCCCTCGTCATTTCCATAAAGTCTGGCAATGCCAATTTCTCTTCTGGATCAGGTCCTTGGCTCACGGTTAGATGCAGAGTGCTTCTTTTTCTGACTCGACTTCTGGCAGCTTCTGCTTGGGCGATCACTTGATTGGCTGGGGCTTCATCATAGGCTGGTGTGACATCAACCGCAAGATCATGTTCCGCTGCCCATTCTCTGACCTCTGAGATCTCTTTGTCCACAAAGTTATCCAACCGGACATACGCCAATTGGAAAAATAAAAAGCCGCTGAGTATAAAGAGTCCAAGCAAGGCAGCTAACCCTAGCAGTCGTTTTTTTCGCCGCTTCTTTTTGAAGGAGGGATCATGTTCGATCCCCTCTTCTAAAGAAGCTGAACCTTTTTCTTTTCGGGAAGCACGGGAAGAAGGCACTTCGGCTGCTGCTGATTCCTTGTCTGGCTGTTTCGGTTCTTCTTCAAACTTCGATAAAAAATCACTCATAGGCCGTCAACGCACCTTTTTTTAAGTAAAAAGTCTGATCTGACTGCTTGGCGATCTCGGTCGAATGGGTCACTACGATGATGCACTTGTTGTGGATCGCCGCTAGTTCTTTAAAAATATCCACGATTTCTTGTTCCATGCCTTCATCCAAATTCCCGGTAGGTTCATCGGCTAAAATGATATCAACGTTGGTCGCTAAAGCACGAGCGATGGCGACCCGCTGCTGTTCCCCACCGGAAAGCTGATTGACGAAACGATCGGCTTTCGTGGAATTGATGCCGATATAGTCCAGCAAACGATACGCAATTTGATCGTGCTGATCCGGGAGTTTGTTGTCTGAAATCGCCATCGAAACAAGGACGTTTTCTAAAGCCGTCAAATAAGGGATCAAGTTGTAACTTTGAAAAATCAGACTGATTTTGTTGCGGCGATATTCTTCATAACCGATCGTTTTGATATTTTTTTCTTCAAAAAACACTTCCCCATCGGTTGGCTGATCCAATGCACTGATCAAGGAAAGAAAAGTGGTCTTTCCTGAGCCTGATTTTCCTAAGATCGTGTAAAATTTGCCTTTTTCAAAGGAGATATTGGTTTTATCTAAAATTTTCCGGCGATTCTCGCCATCTTGGTAGTAATACGTCATGTCTTTTGTTTCTAAAATTGCCATGTTCATCGCTCCTTACAGCATGATTTTTTTCGGATTCAACCGTAAAATGTACAACAGCGGCACCACTGCCGAAAGCAAGATCGTCACGATCCCAGTCGCTAAAAAGGCGATCACATAAGATAAGGTATATTGAACGCGAAACGCCTCGTTGATCGTCGCTTGGTCGATTTTCGGTGCCCCCACAAAGAATTGTTCCATCCCTGCCTGGTTTGCCTCTAGCATACTGCTGGCTAACAAAGATTCAGAAACCATCTTGCCCAGCATATTCCCTGTAACCAAGGAGATCAGCATTGCACTGACACCAATCAACAGGAGTTCGATCACAATCTGTGCAAACACGTATTTCCGGCGTTCCCCTAACGAAAGGTAGATGCCTAACTCATATTTACGATCACGGGTAAACAACACAATGATCAAGGAGATAATAATCAAGGAAGCAATCACCGCAATCACTACGACATACGAGGAAATTTGTGATAAGCGATTCATACTGGTTCCCACACGGTCATACTCATCCGTAGAAGCATTGACCTTATAGCCATTTGGCAAGAGTGGTGTCACCTCTTGTTTGAATTGTTCTGCATCTTCTGGTTGATTCAAAATAAATTGCGGGGTAAAGAAATCCTCGTCAGATCCGGGGTCTGTCGCTGGAAACGCCGCTTGTCGCCCCGCACGTTCCTCTTCAACAATCGTTTTCACAGCATCATTTGGCATATAGATCCGATTGAAGGGACGATCATCAAAAGCAAACGAGCTGACTCCCCCCTCTTGTCCTTGTTCATTCGCTTTTTCTAAGCTGGTATTTTTAAAGATCCCGACGATTTCGATAGGATAATCATTGCCTTTTTGTTTCTCTGGATCTCCACCAGATGAATAATCGATAAACTGTCCATCTAATACCATGGTGTCACCAACGGTCAAGCCGTTTTCCTGAGCCACCTCTTCAGAAATCAACCCTACACGTTTTCCGGTACGCTGTTCCTCTTCTGTAAAGAAGCGTCCCTGTGTTAAATTCACCGTATCTTCTTCAAAATCCAACGGTTGTAAGAGATTGGTTCCTGTTAAATAGACCCAAGAATCCATACCTCCAGAAACCATGATATTCTCGTTTTCAACTTCTGGTCTAAAACTATAGGGTTTGAATTTATCAACAGCAATCATTGCTTCTCGCAAATAGTCATACTGTTTGACTTCCGAGCGCTCGCCAATTTGTTTGATCAGCTCCTCCGGCAGCGGCTGAATCTCCTCCATACTTGTGCCGCCCTCACTATTTGCCATCAAGGCTTCATAGTCGATATCGATCGTTGCGAGGGAACCTAATTGGTTTTTGATCTGCTTTTCGACATTTTGAGTCGACTGATTGACCGCAATTGCTCCAGCGATTACATTTCCTAAAATTAGAATAACAGCAAACAATATTGCAGATTTTCCTCGCTTTCTCGTCACACTCAGCCATGCCCGTTTCATATAATTCAATTGCCAACATCCTCTCTTTTTTCTCTAACAAAAGCATACTGGATGAACCTTTAGCGAATCTGTCATTTGGAAAATTTCTCAAAAAAAGCAGATTCATAGAGGACTTTTGATCAAGAAAGACTGTCATTGCAATGATCAGCACCAGAAATGACTACTATTTGAATAACAAAAAAAGCCTCCTAAAACGCTGCTTATAGGAAGCTCGGCTATATTTACATAAAAAAAGACAAAAACCGCATCCGGGTCTTTGCCTTTTCACAATCCTATTCGTCAATTTTCTCATTTAATTCGCTGTTACGATAGCCATATACAAAATAGATCGCGATTCCGATCACTAAGGAGATCCCAAAAACGATCCAGGTCGCCGTTTGTAGACGGGTCATCAAGAAGAGACAGCTGGCAACGGACAACAAAGGCAATAACGGTACCAGTGGTACTTTGAATTCGCCTTTAGCAGGTGGGCCCATCATCTTCCGCAGCTTGATGATTCCTAAGGACATTAAGATCATATACGACAATGCCGCAATGTTGGTCAATTCTGCCAAGATATTCAATGGGAAAGCTGCCGCAAAGAAGAAAGCAAAAACACCCGCGATGTAGGTCGCTTTCTTTGGTGTTTGATGCTTTGGATCAATGGCTTGCATCGCTTTTGGCAATAACCCATCTTTACTGATGGCATATAACAGACGCGCCAAGGAGTACATCATAGCGATCGTCACTGTTAATAAGGTCAAGATCGCACCCACAGAAATGATTGATCCGACAACCCCATGACCGACATAACGCATCGCAAAAGCTACCGGATCATTGACTCCTAATTCAGCAAACGGAACGATTCCCGTCATGATCAGTGTGACAATGATATAAAGGACAGTTGCGATCGCAATGGAACCAATGATTCCTCGAGGGACATTTTTCTTGGCATCTTCGACTTCTTCCGCCGCCATTGCGACGGCATCAAAGCCAAGAAAAGCAAAGAAAACTAACGCTGCACCATTAAAAACGCCTGAAAAACCAAAGGGCATAAAGGGCTGCCAGTTGTCTGGTTCCACGAAAAAGGCACCAAAGACGATAAACAAGAGGATCACGCCGAATTTGACCCATACCATGGCATTGTTCAAACGTAACGCTTTTTTCGCTTCTTGGCTGACCCACAAGGTTACAAAAATAATGACTAAACCAGCGATCAAATCAATGTAGGTCCCCTTGCTTGGGTCATAACCGCCCGTCAACGCGGTTGGTAAATGGATATCCGCACTGGCCAAAAAGCCTTGCACATAGCCTGACCAGCCAGATGCCACCGAAGAAACGGCCAATAAGAACTCGCAAATCAAAAACCAGCCTGCCAGCCACGCGGTAAATTCACCAAAAACGACATACAGATACGAATAGGCGCCCCCTAAAACGGGGATCCGAGAAGCAAATTCCGCAAAAGAAAGCCCTGATAACACAACAACGATACCAGCTACAACAAAGGAAAGAATCAATGCCGGTCCGGCATACTCAGCAGAAGCAGTCCCTGTAACAACAAAGATACCTGTGCCAATAATGGCGCCGATCCCCAACATAATCAAATCTTTTAACTTCAACTCTTTTTTTAAATTCGTCACACTTTCCCGTTGTATGACTTTTTTTCGAAATAAATCCATAACTCCTCCTCAAAAATATACGTTTATGTTGCTTTCATATACCCCAGCAAAACACCGCCGATAATCACCAGCAGACAACCAATCACCACATACCGCAGTTCTTTTTTGGTTTTCTTTTCGCCGAGAATAAAAATCCCGCCTAGCGTTGAAATGATGATTCCCATCTGCGACAATGAGAAGCCCACCGCTAGTCCGACTTGCTGAACCGTGATCAGCATGCAGACATTTCCGATGCCCCATAACAACCCTGACAAAGTATTTTTCCCTACAAAACGGTCGACCTTCGTCTTCCTTAAAGCAAATAGGCTGGCACCGATCAGCATCCCGACACTTTGTGGCAAAATGATCGCCAAGGGGTCCAATCCTGCCCAAGTAATCAAAATCGTATAGGCACCGTAACCGATCGTTGATGAGATCAATGCCCGAAATCCTTTAGGAAAATCAAGCATCTTGCTGCCAGCTTCTACCGGACTTTCGCCATCTTGACGAGCGGTCAGATACGCCCCGATCACCAACAAGATCAATGCGCTAACACCTAGTGCATAATCGCGGGTCTGGGTCCATTCCGCAAAAAACAATGCACCGGCGACCGTATTTAAAATCAGCTGCATGCCGGTTGAAAGCGGCAGTCCAACAGACACACCTAAATATTTCATGCCATGGAATTGACCGTTTTGACCGACGGACCAAAAGAGACCAGACAAAAGACCGATCAAAATCACCTTTCCATCAATCACTGGCATCGTCACAAAATATACGACCAGAGAAAAGAAAAAGGCACCAATCGTCATTCCTAGCGTTTGCTGGTTCGCATCCCCGCCAAGTTTGGCACTTACTAAACCAATGCTGCCCCACGCAAACATTGGTACTAATGCAACGAGTATCTCCATTTCATTCATCCTTACCATTCAATTTTAAACACAGGCTTTAGTGTATCAGTGAAAACGTTCTAGGGACAAGTGATTTTTGTCAAAAAACACAAAAAGATACTCGAAAAAAAGCAGATTAGCGTTTTTCCTCATAATAACTCAACAAGGGAAAGAACAGCGTCATGGTGGTTCCTTTTCCAACTGTCGACGAAGCCGTTAGCTCGATGCCTAATTCCTTCGCTAAACTTTTCGCTAAAAAGAGCCCTAATCCCGTCGAGTGGGTGTCCGTTTGGCGCCCATTTTCGCCCGTAAAGCCTTTATCAAAGATGCGACGCATGTCTTCTTTAGGAATGCCGATCCCACTATCTTGCAAGTGGAGATAGGTTCCTTGGGCATCTTTTTCGATCCGAATTGTCAGCTGCCCATTTTGTGGTGTGTACTTAACGGCATTGCTGACCAATTGTCGAAAGATAAAGCCGAGCCATTTTTCATCGGTCAACACTTGCTGATCCTCACCTTCAACGGCATAGTGCAGGTTCTTTTGGATAAAATAATTTGCCTGACTGCGTAAAACCGGCTGGATGACGGCTTTCAATGAAATTTCTTGGACCAGATAATCTTTTGAAAAGCTGTCCAAACGGGCGACGTACAAGACTTGCTCGACATATTCGTTCATGCGGTTCAATTCATTTTCTAGTAAGATGAATTTTTCATCTGGAATATCAAATTCGATCGAATGCAAAAGCAATCGTGATGCGGCTAAAGGTACTTTGATTTCATGGACCCACGAATCGATGTATTCCTTTTGTTCTTCTTGATTGCTGACGACTTGCTGCATCAATTCTTGGTGCTCTCGGATCAACTGATTGATGTAAGATTCGATCCGTTCTTCTTCCGCCGAGCGTGCTCCTTGCAAGTAGTTTTGCAGCAAGCTGTCTCCGGGCTTGGGGGTGATTTTTTGCCAAAAACGCCGCTTAGATAAGTAGCTGATTGCCAAAAAGAACACCATCAAGACACTTTGCATCAAAAAGAGATAGCCGACTGTACCCCAATCCATCGGGGAATGAGGAGTCAGCCAAAAAACTAAGACCGTCAACACGAAAAAGACCAGCCAGCCAATAAACAGCAGCCAACGATCTTTCAAAAAACTGCGCAAAACCCGCCACTTTGTCATGGTACGATATACCCTTGACCAACCTTGGTTTCAATGTAGCCATTCATCCCCGCTTGTTCGATTTTTCGTCGCAAACGATTGATATTGACCGTCAAGGTATTGTCATCTACAAAACGCTCGTCATCCCATAAGGCCCGCAAGAGTTTTTCACGACTTAAAATCTTGCCGTGATTTTTCATCAAAATATACAGCAGGCGGTATTCGTTTTTGCTAAGATCGATGCTTTCGCCATTGATATACATGCTGCTGTTGTCGATATTGAGGGTCAAACCGTTATGCACTAACGTCTCGCTGCTGCTTTCTACATAGTTGTAGGAACGGCGCAATAAGGCATTGATTTTTGCAATCAGAACGTCGATCTCAAAAGGTTTTGTCACAAAATCGTCCGCCCCCATATTCATGGCCATGATCATATCCATATTGGTATTGCGACTGGAAATAAAAATGATTGGTACTTTGGAAGCTTCGCGGATTTTTTGACACCAATAGTAGCCATCAAAAACCGGCAAATTAATATCCAGTAAAATCAGTTGGGGCTCTTGTTCTTCAAAGTCAGTCAACACTTGATGGAAATCCGTCGTGCCAAAGGTCTCAAACTGCCATTTTTCTAGTTCTTCGATAATCAGTTGGCGAATCACCGCTTCATCTTCTACTACCATTATTTTTGCCATATCCGTGAATTCCCTCACTTTGCGTAATTTTCTCCTCTTTACTTTATCAAATATCAAAAACGAATGCGAACATTAATCGCCGTTTTTAGCAAACCCTAAAAAACCTCTTCACTGTCCTGAGGAATCAGTGAAGAGGCAAACAAAAAACGGACGACTAGGTTACTCGATGATCTCAACAGTCTCAATTAGTAGTTTTCCGATAAACAATAAAATCCCATCGAAAAAAAGCACACTCATGTTGACACCTAATAGCATTGATAACCGTTCAACGACATCGATTTTTGGTCGTTTGTTCAAATAACGAAACAAGAAAAAATTCACACCATACGTCACTGCCATGATCAGCAGCATCAAGATCACCATTTTAGTTCCCTGCTTTTCTTCAAATTTTTGGTTGCTGTGCTAAAAACTGTGTCAGTTTACTTTGATCGATGGCTTCATACTGCGATAGGAAGCGACCGATTGCTTGAACGACTGCCGGTAGATGACCCGCTTCATCATTTTCGATCTGCAGCACCAGCAGTGGTTCGTGCAAGCTCATTCGCAGCAAGAACCAGCCTTGGCCATAGGGCGCTGTCAAGTTGATGCGAATGCCTTCCTCATTTTCTGGATCGATCTGCCAGCCTGGCAGCAAATGATCGGCTAAATCCGCGATCACTTGGCGACCATAGTCTTGATAGTCGGCTTTTTGGATCGCAAAGCGCAATTCTTGGGTCTCGGCGGGTTGTTGCAACGCCGCGATCAGCTCATCCAGTGTCGTGCCTTGCTGTTGCAATTGTGGCAGCATCATCAAGAGCTTGGCGATCACGTACGCCCCGTCATCTAAAAAGAAATTTTCTTTAAACGCGGCATGCCCGCTGGTTTCGATGGCTAACTGTGTGTCCAGTCCTGCTTCATTCAATTCAATCGCTTTGTTGATCACATTGCGGTAGCCAGAAATATAGCGTACTTGCTGCCCTCCCAGTGCTTCGATAAAGGTTTTTAAATGATTAGAGGTTGGTGAATTAGTGACGATACGCGTGCCAGGGTGTTCCGCTAAGATGATCTTGCTTAATACAGCAATCATATTGTTGCGGTTCAAGGGCTCACCGCTTTTGGTCACGACAGCCGAGCGGTCGACATCGGTATCGAAAATAATGCCTAGATCGGCTTGTTCTCGTAAGACGGCTTCACGAATACTTGCCATCGCCTCTTTATTGTCTGGATTAGGGATATGATTGGGAAAATGCCCATCCGGTTCTAAAAATTGCGAGCCATTCGTATCTGCCCCTAGCGGCAGCAACACTTTTTCAGCAAAAAAGCCGCCGGCACCATTGCCTGCATCAACAATGATCTTTAATCCAGCCAAAGGTTTTTCCTCATTGGTTCCCATCCCTTGGCGAATTTTTTGCAGTAGATCTTGGGCATAAGGCGTCAGCAGGTCTTTTTGCTGATAGCTTCCTTTTTCCGCTGCCTCATGAACGGTAGTGTGGGTCAAAATATAGTGGATATCCATTTTTTCGGCACCGCCTTGGCGGCTGAAAATTTTTATTCCATTAAAGTAATAAGGCAAATGACTCGCTGTCAGCATCACACCAGCATCACAGTCGAAATCCGCAAACTGTGTGCTCATAAACATGGCTGGTGTCGTTGCCAAGCCACAATCGATCACTGCCACGCCTTCTTGCTGCAGCTGTGCCATCAACACTTCTTGCAGTGCTTCGCCACTCAAGCGACTGTCACGACCGACTGCCACGCGAAAAGGTCCGCTGCCCTTTGTTTCCAACCAGTTGCGCAAGCCCGAAGCAACTTGCCGAACCGCTTGCTCCGTCAGCGTCACCTGTTCTTTTTCTGTTGCGATCGCAATCCCTCGAATATCAGAACCATTTTGCAAATCAACGATGTTCATTTCCTCCACCCCTTCTTGTAACCGGAATCAATTTTATTATACCAGAGAAAAAAGGAAATGAAATTGCTTTTTAGTATTTTTTACTATAAATAGTTTACTTTCCTTATTCTTTAAACGGAATCCCTTCCAGTTGCAGTAGTCGGCGTTTGGTTGCTAACCCGCCCCGATACCCCGTCAAGCGGCCGTTTTTTCCTAACACCCGATGACAAGGAACCACGATCATCATTGGGTTACGCCCCACTGCGTTGGCGACAGCTCGGACAGCGGTCGGACGTTGAATGCGCAGCGCCAAGTCACTGTACGTAGTGGTTTCACCATAAGGAATTTGGGTCAGTGCTTGCCAAACGGTTTGTTGAAACGGTGTCCCTACAAAATCAAACGCAAAAGTAAACGTCACTGGTTCCCCTGCAAAATAAGCTTGCAGCTGCGTTTCAATTACTGGATCAAGGTCAGCTATACTACTGATTTCAGCCAATGGAAAGAATTTGAGTAATTCATGATGATCCTGCTGCCGACCAAAATACACTAGCCCTTTTTCCGATTGGACCACCTCATACCATTCTTCGTCTAAAACGATCTTTGCCAATGCTAGTTTCATATTTTCACCTCATGGAATCCATTTTCCGCAGCACAACTGCTTACGTGCTGCCGCCGTTCTACGGCTGTCTCAGTGACAGTATACCATTTTTTCGAGCTGCGCAAAAAAACCGACTGGCTTACTGCCAATCGGTCGTTGCAAACAAGGGGAAAATAGGCAGATCGCCAGTCGCTGCAGCTTCAAGCCGTAGCAATGGCAGAATCAATCCAATTCGATTTTCCCAGTATATAGCTGATAATAGGTGCCTTTTTCTGCCAACAGCGTTTCATGGGTCCCCCGCTCAATGATACGGCCATGATCCATCACCATGATGGCATCGGAGTTTTGGATTGTAGACAATCGATGGGCGATCACAAACACGGTCCGTCCAGACATCAAACGATCCATCCCTGATTGGACGATACGCTCTGTACGGGTATCGATGCTTGAGGTGGCTTCGTCTAAGATCATCACTGGCGGATCAGCGATCGCTGCGCGAGCAATTGCCAACAGCTGCCGTTGACCTTGGGAAAGCCCTTCGCCATCGCCCGTGATCACGGTGTCGTATTTTTCTGGCAAATGGTTGATAAACATGTCGGCATTGGCTAGTTTCGCTGCTGCCAGCACTTCTTCATCACTGGCATCCAGTTTTCCGAAGCGAATATTCTCGCGAATCGTTCCAGTAAACAAATGGGTGTCTTGCAAAACGATTCCTAATGAGCGACGGAGGGATTCCAGATGGATTTTTTCAATATTGATACCATCATAGCGAATCTTCCCGTCTTGGATGTTGTAGAATCGATTGATCAGATTGGTGATCGTTGTCTTACCAGCACCTGTTGCACCAACAAAGGCAACTTTTTGCCCAGGCTCTGCATACAGATTGATCTCATGTAAGACCAGTTGATTATCGACATAGCCGAAATCAACATCTTCAAATCGCACGTCTCCCGTCACTTCCGTATAGGTAATGGTTCCATCCTCGTGGGGATGTTTCCACGCCCACGTGCCTGTTCGTTCTTTGGTTTCAACTAGTTGACCTTGCGACCATTTGGCATTGACCAGTGTGACGTAGCCATGATCGATTTCTGGCGTTTCATCTAATAGGTTGAAAATTCGCTCAGCACCGGCTAATGCCATGATCACAAAGTTGATTTGTTGTGATACTTGGCTGATAGGGCCATTCAATGAACGGCTCAGTTGCAAGAAAGAAGCGATCATCCCGACCGTCAGTCCAGAAACACCATTGATGGCAAACAGGCCACCAATGATGGCGATCAAGACATATTGGACATTTAGTAAGTTCATCATGATCGGCATCAAGGTATTGGCATTGACATTGGCTTTAGTGGCACTTTCTTGCAGTTGATCATTTAAGGCATCAAATTCTTCCATGACGATTTTTTCATGATTGAAGATTTTGACGACTTTTTGTCCGTGCATCATTTCTTCGATATACCCGTTGACAGCGCCTAAATCTCGTTGCTGTGCGCCAAAGAAGCGGCCGCTGCGGCGAGAAATGATGCGGATCACATTCAGCATCAAAATAACCGACAGCATCACGAACAGAGTCAATGGAACACTGATGGAGAACATGGCGATAAAGACAGAACAAAAGGTTACCGCCGCCATCATCAAGTTTGGAATACTTTGGGAGATCATTTGACGCAACGTATCCGTATCGTTGGTAAAGTGACTCATGATGTCGCCATCTGAGCGGGCATCAAAGTAGCCGACTGGTAGAGACTGCATATGTGTAAACATTTGGTCACGGATTTTTTTTTGCGTGCCCTCACTGATCTTGACCATCATAAAGTTATAGATCAGTGCGGCCAAGATCCCAATCAGGTAGATGATCGCCATTTGGACGATCGCCCGAAACAAGCCGCCAAAATCAGGATTGGCTTGCCCTAAAAGCGGTGTGATATGATCGTCGATCACGACTTGTAAAAACAACGAACCACGAACGTTGGCAAAAGCACTTAACAAGATCATAACAACGACGAATAGGAGTTGTCCTTTGTAGTCGCCAAACATCGTTCGCAATAAACGTTTTAATGTACGCTTGGGATTTGCTGCTTGTCTATTCTTCACCTTCACCAAATCCTTTCTGCTGCGAATGGTACACTTCTTGATAGATGGCATTGTTTGCCAACAATTCTTCGTGGGTACCGATGCCATTGATTTTGCCATCATCCATTACGATGATCCGGTCGGCGTCTTCGATCGAATTGATCCGTTGGGAAATAATGATCGTCGTCGTTCCCGGAATTTCTCGTTTCAAGCCTTCGCGGATACTGCGATCGGTTTTGGTGTCGACGGCACTAGTAGAATCATCGAGAATCAAGATTTTCGGTTTCTTTAATAAGGCACGGGCAATCGTCAACCGTTGTTTTTGCCCACCGGAAACATTGTTCCCTCCTTGTGAGATCTGCGTTTCATATTTATCAGGAAACTCTTGAATGAAAGGATCGGCTTGTGCGATCGTCGCCACGCGCTGGATCTCTTCATCCGACGCCTCTTCATTGCCCCAACGTAAATTGTCGTTGATGGTGCCGCTAAAGAGTACATTGTTTTGCAAGACCATACTTACTTGGTCCCGCAATGCTTCTAAATCATAGTCGCGAACATCATGACCGCCGACGATGACACGCCCTTCAATCACATCATATAAGCGGGGGATCAGCTGGACGAGGGTGGATTTCCCGCTCCCGGTTCCACCAATGATCCCAATGACTTCACCGGATTCGATGCGTAGATTCGCATCAATCAGCGCCAACTTGTTTTTGTCATTGGCGTAACTAAAGCCGACATTTTCAAAAATGATGGAGCCGTCTTTGATTTCTTTGACTGGTTCGGCGGGATTTTTCAAGTCACTTTCTTCATCTAATACTTCCACGACCCGTTCTGCCGACGTTCGTGCGATCAAAATCTGCACGAAAGCCATCGACATCATCATCAAGCTCATCAAAATCTGCATCGTGTAGTTGAACATGCTGACTAATTCACCAGTCGTCAGGCTACTTTGTTCCACGATCAACTGGGCACCAAACCATGACAAGAGCAACATACATGTATAGACTGCAAATTGCATCAATGGCATGTTAAAAGAGACGATTCGTTGCGCGAGAGTGAAATTCCGATAAACATCGGTGGACACTTCGCCAAACAGTTCTTCTTGTTGTTCTTCCCGGACATACGATTTCACAACGCGAACCCCTTGTAGATTCTCTTGCACCACATTATTCAAGCGGTCATAAATGCGGAATACTTTTAGAAATAGCGGGTGGGCAAAACGAATCACTAAGGCAAGGCCAATCGCTAAGATCGGTAAAACAACTAAGTAGATCGTCATAAGTTCTGGGCTGATGGTGCTAACCATTGCAAGTGAGAAAATCAGAACTAACGGACTGCGGACCAGAATACGAATAATCATTTGATAAGCATTTTGGACGTTGGTCACGTCAGTGGTCAAGCGGGTGATCAAACTGGAGGAAGAAAAGCGGTCAATGTTTGAAAAGGAAAAATCTTGGATTCGGCGAAATAGATTGTGCCGCAGGTTGCGGGCAAAACCAGCCGAAGCGATCGCTGCCGTTCGTCCGCCAAGCGTTCCTAAAAGTAACGCGATCAAGGAACATAAAAAAAGCAAGCCGCCATCTCTTAGAATCACACCGGCGTCTCCTTTTTCGATCCCTTGGTCGATCATCATTGCCATGATCAGGGGCATAATGACATCTAAGGCAACCTCTCCTGCTACATACACAGGGGTCAGCAAGCTATCCTTCTTATAGCTGCCAACATTCGCGAGTAATTTTTTTATCATTTGTTTCGTCCCTTCTATAGATGGCACTGCGGAGCCATTTTTTCTCGTTACCATCAAGTTTACTTTATCGATCCAGTGATTTCAAGCGGCTCGCTCGTGTTTTTTTTACAATTAGTAAGTAAAAACACCCTTCCAAAGAAGGGTGCTTACCTTTTGATGCTGTGTGAAAAAGTGTCGGTTGCGAGATTATTCGGCAGCAGATGAACCAGCGGTACTGACCGGTTCATCCGCCTCCCCGCCATCCTCTGCCGGCGGTGTTTGGGTACTGCCTTGCAGATTGCCGCGGCTGATACCGATGGTGATCCACGTTTCTAGGGGAATGAACTCGCCGTAGCGGCTCATTTCAACGACGGTTCCTTTTGGTTCCGCCGAATCGACATAGTAGATTTCGTAATAGACATTGGCGCCTTTTGATTTGTATTCATCAAAGAATAGTTTTGGCAAGTCGCCTTCCGTTGCTTGGAAACGGATGTCTTTCAAATACGGTCTGCCTAATGAGTAGACGACTTTGACAGTTGGCAAAGTATCGCTTTCGCTGTACTCTTTGCCCGCTTCCTCCGACTGACTCAAGAAACTACCATACGCCACTTGATCGGAATAGACCGTGCTGACTTGCAGCGGGATTTTTGATTCTAGTCCTTGGGCTTCTTCGATCGTGTATTGTGAAAAATCTGGAACGGTCAAAGCTTGGCCTTTTGAGACCTTCACCACAAATTCTTCTTTTTTCGCAAGTTTGCTGCCTTTGACTGGTTCTTGTGAAACGACCAGATCCAGGGCGACACTGTCAGAAAAGACGGTTTCTTCTTTGTATTTCAAGTCATTCTTTTTCGCCCATTCAGAAGCTTCACTTTTGGCTTTGCCTGTAAAATCAGGTACTTCAATATTTTTTTCAAAGACTTCTTTGCCCTTTGAATAGTAGACACTCAAACGGTCTTTGCGTTTGTATTCGGCTAAATCAAGCTCTTTGTTGGCCGCCTCTTGTTTGATAAAAGCTTCTGCTGCTACATTGTCGTCAAATTGTTCGATCAAAGAGAGGTTTTCGGCTTTATTGCTAGCGATCCAATCTTTTGCTTCGGTCACTTGCATCGCTGAAAAATCCGGTAGCTCTAAGCGTTCTTCAGGATCAGGCCCGAGACTCGCCGTCAGTGTCAGTGTGGCACCCTTCTTGATTTTTTTCTCAGGGTCGACACTTTGGTCGATTACTTGGTTGACGTCTTTGTCAAAGTCATATTCTTGCTCCACTTTGATAGCGACGCCTTCTTCCATGCCCCACGTCCGCGCTTCTGACAGATCTTGGGCAGTGAAATCCGGCACCTTCACATGGGTCATCTGATAATAGACGATCCCGATCACGGCAACCGCCAAGGCGGTCAGTAAAGCAATCAGCAAGATTTTTTTCTGCTGACGCTTTTTGTAGGTCGGATCAAATTCCGTTTCTTCTTTACCAAAACGGCTGACTGGTTCCTTTGATGCTACCTTCTCAGTCCCAGAACTCGCCGCTTTTGCTTCAGTCGTCTGTGTTTGTTGACGGGCTGCCGAGCGACTCATCGGCTCACTAGCTGTCGGCTCTTCTGATTGGTGAACCGTCGTTGGCTCCGCTGGTTTGCTCGCTTGCTCCGCGCCTCTTGCATTTTGATCTCCGACAGGTTCGCTAGTTTTTTTCTCGCTATTGCCAGCGGATTTCTTTTTGCCATCATAGTTGTCCGGGCTAAAATTTGATAAAAAATCACTCATGTTTACTCAACACACCTTTACGTAAATACAAGACTTCATCCGCTTGTTGAGCGATCTCGTTAGCGTGGGTCACGACGATCACACATTTGTTGTGGACGTGTGCCAGCTCCTTAAAGATATCGATGATCTCTTGTTCCATTTCTTCATCCAAATTCCCGGTTGGTTCGTCCGCTAAAATGATATCGACATTGGTGGCTAACGCCCGGGCGATCGCTACCCGCTGTTGTTCTCCACCAGATAATTGATTGACGAGCCGATCGGCTTTTTCTTTGGTGATGCCTATATAATCCAGTAAATTGTATGCCACTTCTCGCTGATTGTCTGGCAGCTGATTTTTCGTGATCGCCATCGGCACTAAGACATTTTCAACTGCACTTAAATAGGGAATCAGATTATAGCTTTGGAAAATGATACTGATGTCGTCGCGGCGATAATTTTCATGCCCAATTTTTTCGATATCGGTGCCTTCATAAAGTACTTGACCGCTTTTCGGACTATCCAACGCACTGATCAAGGATAAAAACGTCGTTTTTCCCGAACCAGATTGCCCTAAGATGGCATAGAAAGTCCCTTTTTCAAAAGAAACAGAGGTCTCTTTCAGTATATAGCGGCGCTGATCGCCGTCTTGGTAATAGTAATCGACTGCTTTGGTTTCTAATAAAGTCATCGTTGGTTCCTCCTACATCATGATTTTCTTTGGATTCAAGCGTAAAATATACAACAGCGGTAAAATAGCTGAGAACAAGACGGTTCCTAAACCTAACAGCAGATACGTAATGATGTAGCCTGCTGAGAAGGACACTTGATAGGCATTCTTGATATCCATGTAATCAATATCAGCTGCCATCAAACCGCCAGAATAAACACCGCCCATATCATTTTGATTGCTCATCCAATCGTTTTGCATCAAGGTATTTGAAACGGCACCACCTAATAAGTTCCCGGTCACTAAGGACAATAGCAGTGCGGCTAAACTAACCAGCAAGACTTCAATCACGATCTGTCCAATGACTTTCCCACGGCTTTCCCCTAAGGAGAGATAGATGCCCAATTCTTGTTTCCGATCTCGTAAGAAAAGCAAGACCACTAAGGAAATAATAAAGATGGTTGCGATCGACGCAATGATCACGATGTAATTTGCGATCACCCCTAACCGAGTAAAGCCACCGGCGATCTGCTCGTATTGATCCGTATTAGCAATGATACGATAATATTGGGGCAATAACGCACCGGCTTCTTGTTTAAAGGCTTCGACGTCATCCGTTGAATTTAGGACAAAGATCGGTTGATAATAGGCGTCTGACTCTTCTTCGATCACTTCTTGACCCCAAAGTTTTTCAGACTGCAATTTGTTAAAATCTTGCACTAAATTATTGCTAGCATAAAAGGTATTGATTTGTTCCATCACTTGCCATACCTGATCACTATTTTGTGAATCACTTTGATCTGATGAACTACTTTGATTGCTTTGATCCTTTTTAATTACAGAAAAGATCCCTGCAATGGTCACGGGATAATCAAAGGTCGCGACACGATTGCCACTCTCAGCCGTTTCGTCCGTCGCATCCTCACTATCATCACTTACTCCCTCGCTTGAACCACCTTCCATCATGACTTCTGCCCGTGTATCCCATACCAATTGATCACCGACACTCAGGTTATTCAATTCTGCGATCTCTTTACTGATCAATACCGCGTTCGTCAATTCACTGACATCTTTTTCTGTCAATCCCTCGCCTTCCTCCAAGCGAATCAAGCCTTCTTGCATGTCTAATGGCTCAACCAAATTTCCGCCCTTCAAAGAGAAGTAGTTGCCACCCATGCCGACCGATCCATCCTCCGGCGTATAGGCTTTCAATTTTGTTGTTTCTAACCACGCTTGATTTTGGTAATCAAAATATTTCACATAGCTTAATTGACCGATTTGCTCATAAAGATCCAGCGCTGGTGGTTTCGGATAAAAATCTTCTTGTGACTGCTCTTCCTCCGAAGCATCCGCATGGTCTTTTTCAAAACCTTCCCAATCCATTTCCACCGTAGCAACGTTCCCCATTTTGCGTTTCGTCTCTCGCTCCACGTTGGCAGTGGATTGTTGAATTGCTACAGCACCAGCGATCACATTGCCTAAAATAAATAGAACTAAAAATAAAATAAATGATTTCCCTTTTCTTCTGGTGATACTCTTTATTGCACGCTGCCAAAAGTTCATTGTTATTTCCTCCAGTGACATTATTTTTTAACAATTATTCCATACTTCTCCCTCAAGAACAATCGCAATAAAGGATCGTTTTTCGAATTTAAAATATTAAAAAACGGGTGAAAAAGATATTTCCATTTAATAACCCTTATAAAAGAACAAGAAAAAGATGTTAAATAACAAATAAAAGAATGGAATTTTTGCTAACAGTTTTGTAAGATTTCCCGATTTCAACTTAGATTTCACTTGGATTCCATCAAAAATGCTTAGCGCTTTCGAGAGTATAAAAAAAACGAAGGAATTCTCCGACTCTTTTCCAGCGAGAAAATCCTTCGTTTTGTATTCCCTATTTTTCTTTCGTATCGATCACGATCGTCACCGGGCCATCATTGACCAAGGCGACTTGCATATCTGCGCCAAATTTTCCAGTAGCAACAGTGATGCCTTCGGCTTGTAAACCTTCATTAAAGGCTTCGTAAAGCGGGGTCGCAATACTTGGCGGTGCCGCTTGAATGAAACTAGGGCGATTGCCTTTCTTGGTCTCCCCATAAAGGGTGAACTGTGAAATACTCAAGACCGCGCCGTTTATGCTTTCCAGTGACCGATTCATTTTGCCCTCTTCGTCTTCAAAAACCCGCAGATTTTTGATTTTTCTTACGAGATAAGCCACATCGTCGCCTGTATCCTCATGGGTGATCCCCAACAAAACCATGAACCCTTGTTGGATCGCACCGACGATATTGTCCTCAATCGACACGCTTGCTTGACTGACTCGCTGGATCACTGCCCGCATTCTTTCTCACCCCTTCGTACGTCTGACGCTGTAAACATCTGGAATCTGCTTGATTTTATCAACGATCGATTTCAAATGAGTCAAATTCTGAATCGCCACCGTGATACGGATCGTTGCCATTTTGTCTTTATTGGTTTTGGCTTCGACACTCACTAAGCGTTTCGTGACGCTATTGACCGTCTGCAAGACATCGTTGAGCAACCCAGACCGATCATAGCCGTAGATCTCAAGATCGGCATCGTATTCTTTGTTGATGTCGGTGGCATCTTCCCACTCAACATCGATCAAACGGTTCGCTGCCTCTTTGTTTTGAACATTGGGGCAATCGCTGCGGTGGATCGAGATTCCCCGCCCTTTAGTAATATAGCCGACGATCGAATCCCCAGGAACCGGATTGCAGCAGCGGGAGATGCGGATCAACAAGTTATCGACCCCTTCAATGACAATGCCGCCTTCGTGACGAACCTTCATTTTTTCTGGTTCTTTTTTCGCCGGTTGATTGATCATCTCTTGGACTTGCTGCTTTTGCTTCTCGATTTGTTTCTCGCGCCGTTCTTCTTCGGTCAAACGGTTGGCTAAGGTCGTGGGACTGACTTCCCCATAGCCGACAGAGGCAAACAGGTCATCTTCTGTTTGATAATTGAATCGTTCGCAAGCTTCCGCCATTTTGCTTTTCGTCAAGAATTCTTTTGGCACAAAGCCCATATCTTGTAAGGTACGAACCACTGCCTCATGTCCTTTGATGATATTCTCATCACGATCTTGGGCTTTAAAAAATCGTTTGATTTTGTTCTTCGCTTTGCTGGTAGCCACTAGTTTGACCCAGTCGCGGCTTGGCCCAAAGGAATTCGGTGATGTCAGAATCTCAATAATGTCGCCATTTTTCAGCTTATAGTCTAATTGGACCATTTTGCCGTTGACCTTGGCACCAGTAGTTTTGTTGCCGATGTCGGTATGGATGCTATAGGCAAAATCCAGTGGACTGGAGCCTTGAGGCAACTCCGTCACATCACCTTTTGGCGTAAATACATAGACTTTGTCGCTGAAAATATCGCCTTTGACACCTTCCATAAATTCAGAAGCATCATAGCTTTCATCTTGCAGTTCCAAGATTTCACGGAACCAGCCAACTTGTTGGGTCATCTTGTCGGCTCGGACTTTTTCGGTCTTGCCTTCTTTATAGGCCCAGTGCGCAGCAACCCCAAATTCAGCGATCTCATGCATTTCATGGGTCCGAATTTGGATCTCGACAGGATTGCCTTTGGGACCAATGACCGTCGTATGCAGCGATTGGTACATGTTGGCTTTTGGCATAGCGATATAGTCCTTGAACCGCCCAGGCATTGGTTTCCATTTTGTATGGATCGTTCCCAAAACCGCGTAACAATCTTTGATGGAGTCAACGATCACTCGGATCGCCAACAAATCATAAATTTCATTGAACTGTTTCTTTTGGTCTTTCATTTTGCGATAGATCGAGTAAATATGCTTTGGTCGACCATAGATCTCAGCATAGATATCTAGTTCCTCCGTAGCGATCCGAATCTCTTCCACGGTTTCGGAAACGTAGGATTCCCGTTCTTCTCGTTTGGTCTGCATCAAATGCACGATTCGGTAATATTGCTGTGGATTCAAGTAACGCAAAGAAATATCTTCTAGTTCCCATTTGATTCGGCTGATCCCTAAACGATGAGCTAATGGGGCATAGATTTCCATCGTTTCTTGGGCGATGCGGCGTTGTTTGTCTTCCCGCAGATGTTTCAACGTACGCATATTATGTAAACGGTCAGCCAGTTTGACCATGATGACCCGTAAATCTTGCGCCATGGCGATCAACATTTTCCGATGATTTTCTGCTAATTGTTCTTCATGAGATTTGTACTTGATCTTACCCAGCTTGGTCACGCCATCCACTAGCATCGCTACATCGGCACCGAATTCTTCTTTCAGATCGGCTAACGTCACATCGGTATCTTCGACGACATCATGCAAAAAACCTGTTGCAACGGTATGAGGGTCCATCTGCAATTCTGCCAAGATCCCCGCAACTTGGATTGGATGAATAATGTACGGCTCGCCGGATTTACGGAATTGTTCTTTATGGGCTTCTGTCGCGTAATCTAATGCTTTTTGGACAAAGGCAACATGTTCTTCACTCATATAATGAGCGACCAATTTGATGACATTGGGCCCGGTCAATATAACTTCTTTTGCCATTCATTCCGCCTCCTGCTCTTCTTTTTTGTGCTATCAAAAAGGCAGACAGAAGTCGCTGTTAACGTTTCGTCACGCACCCAAAGCCTTGCGGACAAACGTTCTAAGCATGGGACTCCTGTCTAACCTGCAGTTCTTATTTAGTAGTATTATTATACAAATTTTTCAGCTATTTTTCAATCGCTGTTGTTCAAAGCACATCGGGTGCCGGCTGGTCCTTAAGCAATTCTTCAAAAACATGATACGAGAGCCCGATTTTCTCAGCGCCAGCAGCCTGTAGTGATTGCATAGCTTGTTCATCTATTGTGTCAGGATTGATCTGGATCGACAGTTGACTGCCACCATCTAAGGAAAACAAGCTCACGTCGTGCAATGCTTCTGCTAGTGGTTGTTTTTGTCCTAACACGATCTTTGGCCATGCTTCTTCTTTCAAGCGTTGTGCCACTTGGATCTTCGTCAATTCATTCATGATCTCGGTTTGCACAGCTAAGCGGATCTCCCCTCCTGTCAAGGTCAAGGAGCGAATCGTTTCAGTCAATTCCGCAAAGCCACGATCATTTTCCATGAAGGAAGAAGCCGGTAGCCAGACTTCCAAAAAATCGGCACCTTCCATAAACGCCCGACCGATTTCAAACGCTACCTTTGCCAGTGTTCCTTGGGCAAGGGGGTAATCGATCACTGCGCCGATTTGTAAGGAAGAGCCTTGTGCCAAGATTTTCGCCCGCCGAATGGCACTAGGCAAAACGACGACTTCCTTTAAAGCCGTTTTATATTGATTGATAAAATCCTTCAAGACCCAGTCGGTCAGATCGGCCGTCAACAAACGGACACTGATTGCTTCTTGGTTCTTATTCATCAACTCACATCCTCTTTAATTCCGTTAGCACACTGACAGCACTTAAAAAATAAAACGGTGCTGTTTCTGTTCGTAAAATCCGAGGGCCTAACCCGCATAATTTAGCGTTGTTTTCCTGGGCTCCTTCGATTTCGGAGGGGGTCAGACCGCCTTCTGGGCCAAAGATCGCTAAAACTTTGCTACCAACGGGCAATTCGGTGATCACTTGCAGCAGCATCGCTACTTCTCCTTGCTTGGCTGATTCTTCATAAGCCACTAGGACCGCATCGTACTGACTGAGGCTTTGCCAAAATGCTTTGGCGTTATCCAGTAGTGTGATGGCTGGTGCGATCTGCCGTTGGGATTGCTCCGCCGCTTCTTGGGCGATTTTTTGCAGCCGCTGCTGCTTTTTCTGTAACTTCTTTTGATCCCATTTCACGACCGAAGTTTGCGCAGGAAAACCGATAAATGCTGCCGCCCCAAGTTCCGTGCCTTTTTGAACGATCAAGTCCAGCTTGTCGCCTTTCGGGTAGCCGCTAGCGATCGTGACCTGCAGCGGCAATTCCTTGTCCTGCTGTTCTTTTTCGACTTCCTCTAAGTAAACCGTTTCTTCATCGGCCTCTTTGATCTTGGCGATGATCGCCAAATGATCCTCAAAAACTAAACCGACTTTCGTGCCGGGAGTCATGCGCATCACTCGGATCATATGGTGGAAGGGTTCTCCCGAAACGGCAAACACCGCTTTTGCTTCATAAGGCTCCTGTAAAAAATATCGCTGCATCTTACTCTACCTCTGGTTTTTTAAAGGCGATCGCATACCAGTCTTTTTGATTGAACAATTGATCGATCTCAAAGCCTTGTGCGATCATGGCATCGATCACTAATTGTTTTTTCGTCTCAATGATCCCAGAAACGATCAAGGTGCCCTCTTGCTTCAATAAACGCCATGCATCAGGGATCATCAATAAAATGATATCCGCTAAAATATTGGCAACGATAAGATCAGCAGGGACCGTCACCCCTTGCAAAAGGTCATTGGCTTGCACGGTCACATCGTGAGCAATGGGGTTCATCGCCATATTTTCTTGGGCGGACCTCACAGCGACTTCATCTAGATCATAAGCAAACACGTCTTTGGCACCTAAATATTTGCTGGCGATACTTAACACCCCTGAGCCCGTCCCGACATCTAAGACGGTTTCACCGCCCCGCAAGTAGACTTCTAGGGCTTGTAATGTCAAGCGTGTCGTAGGATGCGTGCCGGTCCCAAAGGCCATTCCCGGATCAAGGGTGATGATCTTTTCATCTTCTTGCAGCGGTTGATAGTTTTCCCAGCTCGGCACGATCGTCAGATAGCGGGAGATACGGACTGGATGGTAATATTTTTTCCAGGCCGTTGCCCATGCTTCTTCCACGACCTCGCTCGTTGTGATGGTGTTTTTGCCGATTGCCAAACCATACTCCGGCAGACGGTCGATGGCTGCTTTGATCGTCGGCAGCACTTCTGGCAAAAAAATCGTCTCTGGGAAATAGGCACTGACTTGCGCACCTTCTTCTAAGGTCGTATAGGTTTCTTTATCCAAAATTTCGCCATACGCATCGCTTTTAAAATTTTCGACATCTAAAACGTCCTCGATCGCTACCCCACTTGCTCCGTGTTCCATTAAAATATTGGCGACTGCTTCCACTGCTTCGCTAGCTGTCGCTACGGTTACTTCATTCCATTTCATGTTCGTTCTCCTTAGTAACTAGGGTACGGGATCATGGTTTCCCCAGCCCCGGCTTGATAGTTCGTCATTTTCTCCACAAATGCTTCTTCGTTGAATCGCAATTCAAAGATCGCTTCTTCACTGTCATCGTTCAAGAAATCAAGCAGATCGCTTTGGCCTTCTTCTAAAATTTCTTGAATGTAATCAACCAATCCGTCTAACAACGCTTTTTGGATCCCTTTTTTTCCTGCATAAGGAATCGTCGCTAAATAATCTTCTTCATCAAACGTTGATTTTTGTGGATCATACAACAAAATCCCATCTTCAAATTCAATGATCGCTTCCTCTGATGCCACACCTTGCGCATCGTCGATTTGGACTTGTTGAGGATTTTCGGCAAACAAGCGCAACACCAATTCGATGGTATGATTTTTGGCATCCCAATCGATCGCCACATCATAATCGGAGATTTTTTTCGTTAATCGCTGATCTAAGTAAGTCAATATCGTTTCTTTCGCCATCACTATTCCTTCTTTCTAGCCAGCCATGATCTTGCTGAACAGCGGCTTTTCGTATATTTGTTAAATAAGGATTACCAGCTACCGCAAATCGAAGCGGCATCTGAGTCCACTCCCCTTTGTTCGGGATACCAATTCGAGGCAATGCCAAAATTTCTTTTGGGGTACGTCGGCGCTCAGGAACCAAATGCAGCGGACTCGTAAAAATCGATTCGCCGTAAAGCTCAGCTGGAATCTGTAGTGCCTGTACTAGTTTCCCGGGGCCATTGGCTACATCCGGTCCCGTTTTTTGTCGCTGTTGTTCCATCAAGTCAATCCCATCCACCGGTTCTAGCCCGCGAATCATGATTCCTTGTGGGATGCCTTTTGGTTGCGTAATAAAGTTGACAATTCGATGCGTATGCATCGTATATAAATAAATCGTGCCGGGTTCCTGATACATCGCCCGAACCCTTGGTGTGTTTCGCATGCCCACACTATGAGCCGCCAGATCATCGGGACCTAGATACGCTTCACAATCCACGATATACCCACCTAATGTTCCTTCTGGGGTCTCATGTTCCAAATACATTCCTAATAAGGCACGTGCGATGGTCGTTGTCGGCTGTGTCGCAAATAGTGCCATTAATTCATCCATTCTCATCACCCTCTTTATTCTACACAATTCTCGGTCAACTTACTATCTTTGACTACAGAGTTGCGGTGATCTCAACGATTTCTTTTCAACGAACCTGTTTTTTGCTGACTGAGTGGAAAATACGCGCCCTTTTGTTTTCGTAAGGACGCAAATCAGCTTGTTTATGAGAATGTACGTTCTTATGTTATACTTACAGGAAAAGGAGAGGATCGTTTTATGCAGCAGCCACTTGCTTATCGAATGCGGCCACGGAACTTAGATGAAGTCGTCGGACAGCAGCATTTGGTTGGCCCGGGGAAAATCATTCGCCGAATGGTCGCAGCCAAAATGCTTTCTTCGATGATTCTATACGGACCGCCGGGAACCGGAAAAACCAGCATTGCCAGTGCGATCGCCGGCTCGACACGCTATGCGTTTCGCATGCTGAACGCCGCCACAGATACAAAAAAAGACCTGCAAATCGTGGCAGAGGAAGCCAAAATGAGCGGTACTGTCATTTTATTGCTTGATGAAGTCCATCGACTAGACAAGACAAAACAAGACTTTTTACTGCCCCATTTAGAAAGCGGCAAGATTATTATGATCGGTGCCACGACGGAAAATCCCTACATTACGATCAATCCAGCGATTCGCAGTCGGACACAGATTTTTGAAGTCAAACCGCTCCAAGAAGAAGATATTTTGACCGCCATTGATCAAGCTTTAGCAGATGAAACTCGCGGACTTGGATCAGAAACCATCGTATTGACCGATGATGCCCGCTTGCATCTTTCGCGAGCGACCAACGGTGATTTACGAAGCGCCCTCAATGGCTTAGAACTCGCTGCCCGTTCCACACCAAAAGGACCAGACGGCATTATTCATTTGACCTTAGCGATCATCGAAGAGTGCGTACAGCGCAAAGCATTGACCCATGATAAAGATGGGGATGCGCACTATGATGTGATCTCTGCTTTTCAAAAATCGATTCGCGGCAGCGATGTGGATGGTGCGCTGCATTACTTAGGTCGTTTAGTAGAGGCAGGCGATTTGGCGATCATTTGTCGGCGCTTGATGGTCATCGGTTATGAAGACATCGGTTTAGCTAACCCAGCAGCCGCTGCTCGAACCGTCAATGCTGTGTTAGCCGCTGAACGTTTGGGCTTGCCGGAAGCTCGGATCCCTTTGGCCGATACGGTGGTCGATCTATGTTTGTCACCAAAATCCAACTCGGCCTACATGGCATTGGATGCAGCGATCGCAGATATTCGTAGCGGTAAAGCTGGCGATGTCCCGGATCATTTACGAGACAGTCATTACAAAGGCGCCGAAAGCTTGAATCGAGGAGTTGGCTATCAATACCCACATAATTTTGATGATGCATGGGTCGATCAGCAATATTTACCTGATAAGCTAAAAGGTACCCACTATTATCAACCGAAAGCCACCGGTAAATATGAGCAAGCGTTGGGCCAACGGTACCAACAATTGCAGCAACGAAAGAAAAAAAACTAGGTGCTTAGAAAAAATAGTGACTTTTTGGTATCGTTTTCAAACAACTTTATTGCACCTTCGTCATTCCTATGCTACTATAAGGATGGGAATTCTGTGATGTACGAGTTGTCCCTTTTGTGTGTTGACCGAACATTTTTATTGATATCTTGGGATCCGTCTTGTGTCAATGCTGGTAACATGCCTTTTCCTTTGGTAGTTCGAAGCTTAGACCGTGGAACCCACCTGCTAGAATTTGCGGGATCAATACTATGGGAAAAAGAACGGCATCAACGGATATTACCCATTCTTTTTAGAATGTGCCATCTGTTTTTAACAGATGGCTTTTTTGCGTTTTCTAACCGATAGCAACAGTGAAACGTCCTTGCCTGACATCAGAGTAAGGGTGGCTTTTGCTATTCTTTCTAGGGTTCGCTATACTAAACCTATCAACTTAGAATAGGATGGCGTATGTTTATGATTCTTCTATTATTTACGATCGTGGCACTCGTATTATTCGGCACCAGTTATTTGCTTTATGCCAAACAAGCGATTTTTTTCACTTTGATCCCTACTACTGAGGCGAATAAAGTCTTCTTAAAAACCTATAGCCTCATTCATTTCCTTTTAGGCGTAGTGGCATTGGTTGTGGGCTTTGTCGATAGAGAGCTGATTGCCTTGTTTTATTTGGCGTTGTTGCTGCTCTCTTCCGCTTCATTCAGCATCTTGCTGGCACAAAAAATGAAAAAAAAGGAAGATTAGGTTTTCTTTTTCCAGAAAAAAGCATTACAATAAAAGTAGAAGATAACAGATGGGAGTGTTTCTTATGTTACAACAATATCAACGAATCATGGTAGCCGTCGATGGGTCTAGCGAGTCAGAATTAGCCTTCAAAAAAGCCGTGAATGTGGCACAGCGGAATGATTCTGAATTAGTTTTAGCACATGTGATCGACACTCGGGCCTTTCAAACCGTTTCTTCTTTTGACGGCATGCTTGCTGAGCAAGCAACCGAAATGGCCAAACAAACTTTGAAAGACTATGAGGATTATGCCCGCAAACACCAAGTAACTGCAGTCAAAACAGTGATTGAATACGGCTCGCCAAAACCAATCATTGCCAAACAATTGCCCGAAGATCACAACATCGATTTGATTATGATCGGTGCCACTGGTTTAAATGCCGTGGAACGAATCTTTATCGGTTCCGTGTCTGAGTATGTCATTCGCCATGCTGGCTGTGATGTGTTAGTTGTGCGGACAGATCTAGAAAACAAAATCCCAGAAAAAGACCACACCAAAGCTTGATAGCTAGACGACCTGCCGACGAACGGCAGGTTTTTTTGTGCAAAAAAAACCGTGACAAAAGCAAAAGAGTCAACGAGCACTTAGGTCTCATTGGTCTTTTTGCCTTTGGTCACAGCTCTTTGACAAGTCGGTTATCCAAACTTGTACAGCAAAAAATGAAAGCAAAGTAATAGGTACTCCTATCTAACCATGTTTCCTTTTGATTGTAAATAGTTTTTCTGAATTTTCTGAATAAATAGTTAATTTATCCATCCTTAAATAAAAAAAAGCAAAGCATCGCTTCCCTTAGGAAAAACGACGCCAAAATCTATGGTCATAGTGGGCTATCCAAAGGACGCTGGTCAAGAGGATCACAAAGAAAACCGGACCATTCAATAACAAAAAATCAATCGAAGTCGCAGCAAAGCCATAAAGGATGATAACAATGACGGAAAGAAATAGCGTTGCGACTGTTCCAATGGCTAACCCAAGACTCCCCGCCCCTCTCGTAAACAATTGACTGATATTGGTCCAATCCAAAAGCAGCAATCGATAATCACGAGCAAAATATTTCAAGCACAAAAGAAAACTGCTCCAAAGTGCTCCTACTAGGAAAGAGATAGCCAAAATCAGCGGCATTTTGAATAAAAGCACTGCTACCAGCACGATGACTGCCGTTAAGCTCAGCTGCAAAACGACGCCAAAGCGGAATTTTTCCCGCAAGTAGCGCTTCATCGATAACGGCAAGGAGCGGACAAACAAGAAATTCTCCTGATCCAATGAAATCAAATTACTGATAAAAGAAGTCGGGTTGACCATCAGTGCCGCCAAGGCGATCCCCGCCACGAAAACAACACCGATAAATCGCTCATCCAATTCACTTAACTGAACCGCCCCAGTAAACACAAAGGACACTAAAAAAATGATGGGCATCAGTAACGAGGAAGAAAAGACTTGCATGATCAAATTCGGATCACGGATCAACTGCGAATTGTAATTAAACAACAGCTGGCCCAAACCTTGATTGGGTTTATGCTTCCGACGAACACTCCCTTGGTTAGGCGCCGCGGCTGCCACTTGCTCATAAAACTTCGGCAAGATCAATCGATAGAGGGCAAAAAGCAGCACGCCTGCTGTGGCGATGATCCCTAGCAAGCTAAGCAAACCGGTCGTTTGAAACGGTGCCACCATCACATAATAAAAAGGCAATAAAAAGCTGATCGCTCCCCGGTCTACCACGTCTGTCTCATAAGTATTCACCTGATTCATCATTAAGACCCCGATCACAACAACCAGCATCGTCACACCTAGCAATAAACTAGTGACCAATTTTTTATGCTTCAAGAAAAACTTGGTGCGGGTCAGGCTGAAGACGATCAAGCTGCAAATGCTGAAGATCAAGACTAAAAACAAGCCGAACAGCAAGAACGCCCATAAGATCGTCAGCAAGAAAAAGACGTTTGCCCGAATCCCTGTCAGGAGAAATAAGACCAACAAAGGAAAAATAAACGGCGCAACGGTAAGAAATACCACCACGATCTTTGCCAGAAAAATTTCACTCTGTCGAAAGGGCAGCGGCAAATACGCTGGCAGATCTTGACTTTCGAAGAAGACATTGTAAATGGACGAAATCCCTTGGGAAAAGCCTAAGATTCCGAACAAAGCGACATAATAGGTAAAAAAGCCCGGCATCTGACTAAAATCCAATGTGATCATCGTCAAACCATAGACTAGCAGAAACACCACTCCAGAAAGCGCATATTGAAACAACAGATAACTGGTCAAGGTCGAACCAGCCTTGCCTTTTTTGCGGGCTTTGTCTGTCAGTTGGGGATTGGCATACCGCAAATTAACGGAGGTCAGCGTCAGAAATTGTTGTTTTCGCATCTACGCTTCCTCCGCTTCTGCAAGAATCGCTTCTTCTTGACTTCTCCCAGTCATTTGCAGATAGATCGTTTCCAAAGAAAGCGACGGATGCTGTGCCAGCAAATCTGCCACTGAGCCATTGTACAGCAACTCACCTTTTTTCAAAATCGCCAATTGATCGCACAACTGCTGGGCGGTGTCCAAGACGTGGGTGGAAAAAATCACGGTCTTACCCTTGGCAGCGTGCTGTTTCATCATTTCTTTTAAATCATACGCCGCTTGAGGATCTAAGCCTTGTAATGGTTCATCCAAGATCCAAATGTCCGGATCGGGGATCAATGCCCCAATCAGCAGCGTTTTTTGCCGCATTCCATGGGAAAAGCTGGCGATGGTCTCTTCTTCATGAGACAGCATATCAAACAAGCGCCCTAATTTTTGCAAACGCTCGGCCTTTTCCGCTGCTGGCACCTCATACGCTGCGGCAATCAAGTCCCAATACTCCCCTGCTGTTAGCTGTAAAAATAAATCTGGCGTGTCCGGCACATAGGCAATTTGTTTTTTTATCGCTTCCCGATGTTCCACGAGGGATTGACCGTCAAAAAAGATTTCCCCACTCGTCGGTTGCAAAATACTAACTAAGCTTTTGATCGTTGTCGACTTCCCTGCCCCGTTGTGTCCCAGAAAGCCAAAGATCTCCCCTTGACGAATCGTCAGGGAAAGATCAGACAATGCTTTTTTGGGTCCATACTGTTTCGTCAGATTCTTGATCTCAATCATTTTCCTGCCTCCTTATTCCATACCTATTGTTATCTTACGCTGAAAAGCAGTAAAAGAAAAATGTTTATTGCCATTTTTATCAAATCAATTGACAGGAGCTGCAAAAACAAAGATAATAAGAACACTTTAGGGGAGTAGCACATGGATCGTTCCATGATCTTAGATCAACAGCAAGCGGGAATCCGCTGGTTTAAGATGTTTCTTGCAAGACCTAAGTGGCAAGGGGCCGCTTAGGTCTTTTTGCAGTTTAAAATGGAGGGAAAACAGTCAATGAGTTCAAGTAAAATGAAAAAAGTGACCGCCGGCGGACTTTTAGTCGCCATGGGGGTGGTCTACGGTGATATCGGTACGAGCCCACTTTACGTAATGAAAGCCCTGGTGGAGGATAATGGCGGACTCCGCACCTTAACGCCCGATTTTATCTTAGGCAGCGTCTCACTCGTCTTTTGGACGCTGACCCTGTTAACGACGATCAAGTACGTCTTGATCGCATTAAACGCGGATAACCATGGAGAAGGCGGGATTTTTTCCCTTTATACCTTAGTTCGTAAAAACAGCCGCTACTTGATTATTCCAGCGATCATCGGGGGCGCAGCCCTGCTAGCAGATGGGGTATTGACGCCAGCCGTGACCGTAACCACTGCCATCGAAGGATTACGGGGGATCCCAGCCTTTTTTGATCGCTTCGGCAATGACCAATCGATCATCGTCGGCATCACCTTAGCAATCTTATTGGTCCTCTTTGCCCTACAGCGCTTTGGGACTGAGTTTGTCGGCAAAGCCTTCGGACCGATCATGCTAGGCTGGTTCACCTTCTTGGGCATCGTCGGTGTGATGAACTTTGCTGGTGACCTTTCGGTGATTCGGGCCCTTGATCCCCGGTATGCGATCAATCTGCTCTTTAGTCCCGATAACAGCGCTGGTCTCTTTATTCTCGGCAATATCTTTTTGGCGACTACTGGTGCGGAAGCCCTCTACTCGGACTTAGGTCATGTGGGCAAAAAAAACATTTATGCCAGCTGGCCCTATATCAAAATCTGCTTGATGCTGAATTACTTTGGTCAAGCGGCGTGGCTGCTGCAAGTCTATCAAAACCCGACTTATCAAGAAATCGAAAACTTGAATCCATTTTTCCAAGCGTTGCCGCAAGGGTGGACAGTCTTTGGTGTCAGCTTCGCCACACTCGCTGCCATCATTGCTTCGCAAGCTCTGCTGTCTGGCTCCTTTACCTTGGTTTCTGAAGCCATCAAGTTGAAACTATTGCCGCGGATGCAAATCATCTATCCGGGGGCGTCTATCGGGCAAATGTATATTCCTGCCTTGAACACCTTGCTGTGGATCGCCTGTTCCGGCGTGGTCTTATTCTTCCAGACCTCTACTCGGATGGAAGCCGCTTATGGATTGGCCATTACGGTAACGATGTTGATGACCACCATTTTGCTGTATTTCTACTTGCACCAAAACAAGAAGACCCGTTTCTTGGCACCGTTCATCACGCTCTTTTTCGCAGCGATCGAAGGCATTTTCTTTATCTCTAGTGCGACGAAATTTTTCCATGGCGGTTACGTTGCCATCTTATTAGCCAGCGTGATCATCGGTGTGATGCTGATTTGGGAATGGGGCAATCGTATTCAAGAAAATGCTGCCGAAGAAGTTGCACTTTCTACCTACATCCCTCAATTGAAACAGTTGCGGGAAGATGATTCTTTGCCATTATCTCAGACGAACGTCGTCTTCATGGTTCCTAAATTGCAAGACGATCAGATCGGTCAGCAGTTCATCTATTCCATTTTAGACAAACGGCCGAAGCGTGCCAAAGTGTATTGGTTCGTCAATGTGGAAGTCACCGATGAACCTTATACGAAAAAATATGAAGTTTCGATGGCAGATACCGATTTTATCGTTAAACTAAAGCTTTATCTCGGCTTTCGGGTGCCGCAAGAAGTCAATCTCTACATTCGCCAAATCATTCAAGAATTGATGAAAGATGGTCGCTTGCCGCTACAGCCGCAACGCTATTCCTTAACGCCTGGACGCAATGTGGGTGATTTCCAATTCGTGATGATCGAAGAAGAGCTGTCGAATGCAACTGCATTAAGCAAATGGCAGAAGCAAGTCATGCAGACGAAGCTTTTTATCAAACGCCATACTATTTCACCTGAACGCTGGTTCGGCTTAGAATACAGCGATGTGGTTCATGAGACCGTTCCTTTGGTCATCGGTCAGATGAAAGAAAGCTCTCTGACAGAATTACGCATCGAGGAACGCTAAGAAACCGCCAGTCCTGGTTGAACTTTCTGATACTTTCAGGTACACTGAAAAGACAAAGACACAAAGGAGGGAAAACGACCATGATGCGCATGACTAAAATAACAAGTAATGAAAATTACCAACGATACCATATCGCATTTAGCCATGCAATTGGTTTTACAGTTGCTGTTGACGGGACGAGTCTGTCCAAAACAGTTAAATTTACGTAAAATCAATGGCCATCTCAAGGTATTTTTCTCAAGAGAATCTGAGTTTAAATAACACTGGCCATGGATATCCATGGCCTTTTTGAGTGGTCTCAAGGAGAGAGATCATGATCATACAAGCAATTGCTATAAAAAAAAACATCGGCGGGAATCCGTTATTTGAGGAGTTATCCTGCCAAATCGAAGCTGGGGAAAAAATTGCCCTAGTCGGCATCAACGGAACGGGCAAATCAACCTTTTTACAAATCTTGACTGGCAGTGAAGGCGTTGATAGCGGCGTTATCAGCCGCCAAAAAGGCTTGAGGATCGGGACGGTCGAGCAAGAGCTGACAGTTTCTGAAGCAACCGTTACCCACTACCTGCTCCATTCTGCAGCTAACATTCAAGAACTCAAGCAGCAAATGAGCCATTACGAAGCCTTGATGGCAGAACCCGATACTGATTTAGAGAAGTGTCTGATCCGTTATGGCGAATTGCAGCAGCGCTTTGAAGAGCTGGGCGGCTATGGATTGGAAGACCGTATTTCCGCGATTTTACAAGGCTTAGGAATTCCCCATCGGCAGGACGCACGCTTAACAGAGCTTAGCGGCGGTGAACGGGTCAAAGTCGCTTTAGCCAAAGTGCTAGTTGCCGATGCTGACTTGCTGTTACTGGATGAACCAACCAATCACTTGGATCTTTCAAGTATCCGCTGGTTGGAAAATTATTTACAGAATACGAAAAAAGCGGTTCTAGTCGTTTCTCACGATCGGCACTTTCTCGATCAAGTCACCACCAAGACCTGGGAACTGGAAGAAGGCGCCTTGGTTGAGTATCCTGGAAATTACAGCCGATTTCGTGTCTTGAAAGAAGCTCGCTTGGCGGAACTGACCAAAAATTACGAACTGCAGCAGAAAGAAGTCCAGCGGCTGAAAGTCATGATTCGTCGGTTTCGTCAGTGGGCCCATGAAGGAGACAATGAATCCTTCTTCAAAAAAGCCAAAGAATTGGAACGCCGCCTAGCGAAACTAACGCTGGTCAAACCGCCAGCGCCCCCGAAAAATCGGCTGCAAGGCTTGACAAATGGCGGAAAATCAGGCAAAGAGGTGTTCATCGTTCACGATTTGCACCAGCAATACGCCGATCAGCTCCTATTCAAAGACAGCACTTTTGCAATCTACCGTGGGGAGCATCTAGCCATCATCGGCGACAATGGTACCGGAAAATCAACCTTACTCAAATTACTTCTCGGTCAGGAGCTTCCTAGCGGCGGTACTATCAAGCGCGGCAGCAGCTTACAAATTGGCTATTTGCCCCAGCAGCTGCAGTTTGCCGACCCCGAGAGCCGCTTGTTGGCCTACGTCCACACGTTGACAGGAAACGAAGAAACGGCTCGCCGGCAATTGGCCAAAAGTGGGTTTTATCAAAGTGATGTGGCCAAACGAATCAAAGATTTGTCTGGTGGTGAAAAAATCCGTTTGGCGTTACTGAAACTCTTTTTAGAAAAAATCAACGTCCTGATTTTGGATGAACCAACCAATCACCTCGACAGCTATGCCCGAGAAGAAATTGAAGAAATGCTGCAAGATTATCAAGGGACCCTGTTGGCGGTCAGCCATGACCGCTACTTTTTACAGCAGCACTTCCAAGAAGCCCTGGTCATTGCACAGCAGCAGATCACGCGCCAGTCCCTGAGCCCCTTGATTGACTAAGACATTGATTCGCAACAAAAAAACTTGATTTTCCTACGATATGCATGGGTTGTTCAATCCATGCATAGGCGGAAAATCAAGTTTTTATTTTTTGATCAATGAATGTTGCCGATCAAGTTGCGGATCGGTTTTCTAGCTAAATACAAGATGATACCGACAACAACGGCTACTCCGCCGACGATGCCATAGTACATCCCTTCTGTTTGTGGTGTATAGAACCGAGCGATTTGCGCATTGATGGCTTGTGAAGAAGCGTCTGCTAACAACCAAATCGCCAAGGTTTGTGCTTCGAAGGCTTTCGGCGCTAGTTTGGTCGTCACCGACAAGCCCACCGGTGAAAGACACATTTCCCCTGCAATCATAATGAAGAAGCTCAATACCAACCATAATGGGCTGACCCGTTCTTCTACTCCAAACAAGAGGCTTGGCAGCATTAGCAATAGAAAGGACAAACCGGCTAAGACCAAACCAATGGCAAACTTCACTTCTGTCCGTGGCTGACGAGAGCCTAGTTTGGTCCACAACCAGACAAAGACAGGTGTCAATAAGACGACAAAAAGTGGATTTAAGGTTTGATACAAACTTGCTGGAATATTGATGCCGAATAACGTTGATTGCGTACGGTCAGCGGCAAACAATGCCAAGATCGATGAGCCTTGTTCTTCCAATGACCAAAAGACGATCGCTGACAAAAACAGCGGAATGTAGGCCAACACTTTTTTCTTTTCATCTGGTGTGACATCTTTCGAACGGAGCATTTTGGTAAAGTAGTAGATCGGTAAGAAAATACCTAGAACACTGATAAAGTTGATGAAGAAATCAACCGTCAGATGGCCAGTTGCAGCTGCTGCGCCAAACAACACTGCCAATGCGAGAAGAACCAGAACGACTGCTCGGAAGAAGGTTTTCTTTTCGGCTGCCGATAAGGGATTCGTTGGCGCGATCGCTACACTTTTCAACGTGGTTTTTCCTTGCACATAATACTGCACCAAACCGATGAACATCCCGATAGCAGCAATCGAAAAGCCTAAGTGGTAGTTGACCTCTTGTCCTAAGATCCCGACGATGATCGGTGCTAACAAGCCGCCAATATTGATCCCCATGTAGAAAATCGAGAAACCAGCATCCCGACGGATATCGTCTTTGCTGTATAAATGCCCCACCATACCCGACACGTTGGATTTCAAGAGTCCGGTTCCGATGACGATCAGCATCATGGACACAAACAACGCTGGAATCCCTAAAGGTGTTGCCAAGACGATGTGTCCTAACATGATCAAGATTCCACCATAAAAGACGGATTTATTTGATCCTAACAGACGGTCCGAGATCCAACCGCCAACAATACTTGACATATACACTAAGGAACCGTAAATCGACATGATCGCCACAGCCGTTCCTTTTGGCAACCCTAAGCCGCCGTTGGCAACTGCATCGTACATGAAGTACACCAAAATCGCCCGCATACCATAATAACTGAATCGTTCCCACATTTCCGTGAAGAATAAAGTCGACAGCCCTCGCGGCTGACCTAAGAATGTTTTTTCTTTTTCCATATGTAATGGCCCCTTATAAAAATTAATGAAAATAAAATAGCGGAATTTTTCTGAAAATTCACAAATGCCAGTTTATTCCCATTTGGCAACTTTTACAAGGGTATTTCCCTGAGAACACCTTGTAAAAAAGGAGGGAAATTTAAATTCAAATGAAAGCAAAATGAGAAGCCCTCCACCTAGGTGCAGTATGAGCCAATTTTCATATGTATAATTATTAAATTATCTGTTTAAAAAATTAGAAAATGGTCTTCACCAATTTTTCTCTCTAGCCCCATTTTGCGGACTTTCCTACAAAAAAACACATGCAAGCATTTCTCTTGCATGTGTTTCAGCTTCTATTCTAAGGAAGGTTTTCGCTTAGCCGCGTAAACGTTCCACATCGCGAGCGATCATTAATTCTTCATCTGTTGGGATCAAAAGTACTTTGACTTTTGACTCTTCAGTTGAGATCACTAATTCTTCGCCGCGTTTTGCATTTTGATCGGCATCTAATTCGCAACCAAACCAAGTCATGCCTTTGATAACTTCGCTGCGGACGTGGGCATCATTTTCACCGATACCGGCAGTAAAGACGATCGCATCAACACCGTTCATGGTCGTTACATAGCCACCAATGTATTTACGGATGCGGTCAGTAAAGACGTCATAAGCAACTTTGACTTCTTCTTTGTCGTAGTTTGCTTCTAGATCGCGCATGTCGCTGGAAATACCAGTTAAGCCTAATAAACCAGATTTTTTGTTTAAAACATCCACCATTTCATCGATATTCAAATCTAATTTTTCCATTAAGTAAGGCAAAACAGCAGGATCGATGTCACCTGAACGTGTGCCCATCGTTACACCAGCTAATGGCGTGAAGCCCATTGATGTATCTACTGATTTTCCGCCGTCAACCGCAGTGATCGACGCACCGTTCCCTAGATGGCAAGTGATGATTTTTAATTCTTCGATTGGTTTACCTAACATTTCTGCTGCACGCTCAGAAACATAACGGTGGCTTGTACCGTGGAAGCCGTATTTACGTACTTTAAATTCGTTATAGTACTCTAATGGCAAGCTGTATAGGTAATTGTGTTTTGGCATCGTTGCATGGAAAGAAGTATCAAAAACAGCGACACTGATGATTTCTGGCAAGATTTTTTTGAAAGCAGTGATCCCCATCAAGTTTGCTGGGTTGTGTAATGGCGCAAATTCAGCCAATGCTTGGATGCGTTCCATCACTTCGTCTGTGATCACAACTGAATCAGGGAAATCTTCTCCGCCGTGAACGACGCGGTGACCGACGCCAGTGATTTCATCATAGGCACCTAAAATGTTTAATTCAATCAGTTGATCCAATAACATTTTTACAGCTACTTCGTGATCGTTGATGTCGATGATTTGTTCGAATTTTTGATCTTCCCCATATTTGATGGTAAAGATAGAATCTTTCAAACCGATTCGTTCAACGATTCCTTTAGCGACAACTGTTTCCTCTGGCATTTGATATAATTGCCATTTTAAACTTGAACTTCCAGCATTGATTGCGATTGTTTTTGACATGATGATCTCCTTATCCGAATTATATTACAGATTTGCTGCTTTCCAAGCCGCAAATTGTTCAAAAAGTTTTGTGATGTTCTTTGGTTCTTTCAGTGAGGCTAGCTTGACCAGCAAGACTTCGTCTGCTTGTTTGCTTGTCCCTCCATGGTTTTGTAAAAGCAAAATACTTTTACGTGAATGTTCATTTTTAAAGAGTTCTTCAGGAAGCTGAATCATTCCTTGCAAATAAACCTTTTCTTTCAGCCATTTTTTCAAAAATTCACTCTGTTCCGTTTCCAAGAAGTTGCTTGGTACTAAGAACAAACCGTAACCGCCAGCTTTGACATAGTTCATCGCTTGTTCCATCAACAAATGATGGGCGTAACTGTGCCCTTCTGGAGCCGCCGTAATGAAGCTGCGGGCTTTGTCATCTTGTGGGTAATAGCCCACCGGTAGATCGCTGATCGCCAGATCCATCGGTTCGATCAAAAGCTCTTGCAAGCCATCTTGATGGAACAAATGCAAGGGCGCTTTGGTCCATTCGCCAGTCGCAGCTGCGATCGCCAACAAGGTTTCGTCAATATCCACACCGGTTCCTTCTACTGGACGCTTCGCTAATTGCAGATTCAGCAAGACTGTCAATAAGAGATTCCCCATGCCTACCGATAAATCAAGAAGTTTCACTGGTTGGTCGGCACTACTCAACTGCTCGATCAAATAGACGAATAAAAACCCAAGACTATCTGGTGTCAGTTGGTGATTGGCCTGTAGGCGCTCCGTTTGGCTGCCTTTCAACAAAACCAACTGCGCAAGCTTGCGTTTTTCTTCTGCCGATAGTTCCATTGCTCGAATTTCTTGATAGATGGTTTCTAAACGAGCAGCAGTTGCTTCATCTGGTACCCCATCGATCACGCGAACTTGGTATTGATCAACAAAATTTTCGATCGTCTCTACGTAAGCATCAAAAAAAGACGTTTCCAATGCGTTTTGAAGCAGTTGGATCGCTTCAACGGTCAAATGAAAAGACGTTTCCATTTTTTCTGCGGACATCTTGCACCTCTTTTCAAAACTATAACAACATATATACCTGTTTAATTTTAGCCGATTCATCCAAAATAATCAATCGCTTTCGTTTAGAATAATTTGTGAAGCTGTAAACATTCTTTTTCTATTTCTGTATGAAAAAGGATGGTCGAAACAACCATCCTTTTCCTGTACTATTCTTCTTGGTCATCTGTGTCTATTTCAGGCTGCTCTTCAGGCAACAAAAAGGTAAAAGTAAATCGCCGACTTTTGACATAGCATTCGATCTGTAAGCTCTGTCCTTGCCGTTCATAAGTCAACTTTCCTACATTATAAAACCGTGTCCCTCGATCTTCCAACTCGTTTTGCAAGAATTCCGCATGGAAAAGTTCACTCATAATACGGGCTTCATAGGTTTCAATGGTTTTTGTATAAAAAAGGGCTGTTGTGCGGCTGTTTTCTAACACCAGCAATAACATCAAGCTCAACAGCTGCACAAACAACAATGCTGTGAGTAAAATACCGCCTTTATGCCGCCTCTTGTGAGTGTATTTTCCATTGTCCAATTTTCTGGTCTCCATTCTCAAAGGAAACGGTAAAGCGGATCGCTGCGCCAATTTTCTCAAAAGACACATCTGCCACTTCTGTCAACAACGGTTGATAGCCATTGTTGTCCCGTTTCCGCAACACGCGGTTGATGCGATCGATCGTTACCGAATTGTTTTGACTGCTTCGCAAATATAGCGTGTTCTCGCTGACTGATAGATAGACACAGGTACTTAATTCCCGTTCCAACTGAAACAAAAAAACATGCCATTCTTGATCTTTGCGAGCCATGATCTGCTGATTGACCGGTGCGAGGTGCTTGACGATCCCGCTGATCATCAATAAGCAGATCGCCAATACCCATAAAGACAACAGACACTCCAACAAAGTAAAGCCTTTACTCTTCATACACAATCTCCCAGAGCTGTTCGCCACTTTGGATGCGTGCCTGTTGATGCTGCGCTGCTTGCCAAAAGCGAACTTGATAGACCGTCTGACGCTGCGTCGTGTAGGTAATGGTTGACGCATCAAAGGAGTGGTTCTGGACTTCTTCATACAGCACCCGCAGCATTTGGGCTTTTTCCTGCAATGCCGCACTTTGCGTCAGTGAAGCGGTCTGCATCGCTAAAAACAATAACACACAGGTTGCCAACACCCCAAAGCCAATCAGGCTTTCTGCTAAGATGAACCCGCTATTCAACGATTTTTTCATAGCGTCCGCTCCCAAATAAAAACTTATAGCTGATGGTTTGCTTTTTCTCCTGCCAATAGAAAACGATCCTTCGCAGACTACTATTGTTGCCGGACTGACTACTAAAAAGAATATCGGGAAACGCCTGCATCGCTAGTTGAGGAGGGACTTCGATCTTGGTGACCGGCTCAGTTGCAGCGCCATAAAATGAAACAGTTGGCGTTGGCGCTGCTTGATAAACGGCTCGGGTTTGTGTGTTATCGATGATGGCCGATTGCTGTATGGTATAGAGGCCTTTTTCTAAGCGTGCACAAAAGCCTAAGACTTCAGCAGATCGTTGATAGTACTCGATGGCCACGACGGGAAAAAAGAGAAACATACTACTGACCATGAGGACCAAAAGGCTTTCTATTAATGTAAAACCAGCAAAAGAGCACCGTCGACAGCCCTTAGTCCCCTTGCTCATAAATCGCATATTGCTCCTCAGATACATACCCTTCAGCGATCAATTCTTCTCTCGAGGGCTCCCGATTTTCATTCAGACGAAAGAGTTCGATCTGGGTTTCCACCACTTTCACGATGGCCGCATTTCCTTTCTCATCAATGATTCCTCTTTGCTTGGCAAGATTTGGGACAAACAACAAAACCAAAATACTGATCACTAATAAAACAACCAACATTTCAACCAATGTAAAGCCTTTTTTGACACGCCAAATCCCCTGCTTGCGAGAAGATGCGACTTTCTTTTCTATCATTCGATCACTCCTTGGATATTTCCATAGATTGGTAAAAACATAGCGGCATAGATCCCAACGATCATTAAAGCAACCAACAAAAAAATCAGAGGCTGAACCCAGTGAATAGCTTTTTCGATTCGTTGAAACAAGCGATCCATCAATAATTGACTGTATAAAAAAAGCTCTTCTCCTAACTTTCCCCGTACTTCTCCTTGAAAGACGATCAAAGAAAATTCTGGTGTGAGAAACGAGAAATGACGAAGTTTTTCTGGGAGTTCTCCGCCAAGTGTCAAGGTCACTCGCAACTCTCGCGCTAATTCTTGGATCAAGGTAGCTTTATTGGTGTGCTCCATACACTCAATGATCTGTTGGATATCTAACCCTTGCTGAAACAACTTGCCCCATTCCAATGCGAAAAAACTCGTGTGATAACTCGTGTACAATGCTCCGAACAATGGCAGGTGGCTGAAGAATACAGCTTTTTGCAAGGCAGTGCGGCGGGCAAACACCCAGCGGCTGATCACAAAAAGCAGCACACTTACCAACAAGAAGAGGATAAGTACTGCTGGTGCCCAAGTGATGGCGCGAATGCCCCAATGACCTTCGTCGATCATGCCAGAGGCTAACAATTGAGGCATTAAAAAGCGATGCATGCCAAAGAGAGCCGCCACTAAAAAGACCAGTAGCAAAAGCGGATAGGCCGCTACTTTGTACAGCAGCTGTTTTTGCTTGTTGACCAATTTGTGGTAGTCGACCATCCGCCGCAAGGTCGTCGTGAGATTCCCATGACTTTCTGCTAAATAAAGCTGACTTTTTTCGGTAGCCGATAAAGACAACGGCGCTACTGCTGCTGCCAAGCTTTGCCCTTGGGCAAGATGGGCAATCAGCTGTTCGATCACAGGTTCAGAAAACTGGCGACTGCGCAGCAACACTTGGAGGCTTTCTTGTAGGGAAAAGCCACTCTCCAATAACACCGTGAAGGTGACCAAGAGGGCTTCAGTTGCACGGCGTGGTAGCTGGGGCTTCTTTTTCATAAACTTCATCGGTGATCCACCCACTTTCTTTCACTCGTTTTAATACGTGCTGCCACTGTTTTTCCACTTGCCCCTCATAAAAGTGATACGCCAGCAACCCATGGGGTACGTTGACTTCATTCGGCAACAATCGCTGATAAACGATCCCTTGCAACGCGTGCGCCAGAAGATCGTCTGCCCCTAGCAATTCCAGCAGCCGTGTCTTGGTTTCTGCTACGCCTCGTGCATGGATCGTGGCAAATACTCGGTGACCTGTCAGAGCGGCTCGTACAGCGGCTTGCGCCGTCTCTTTGTTACGGATCTCGCCAATCAAAAGCAGGTCCGGACGATGCCGTAAAGACAAGCGAATCAATTCATCATAGTCTTGTCCGATTTTCAAATTGGTCTGCAGCTGCAAAAAATGCGGCTCTTCAATCTCCACAGGATCTTCGATGGTAATGACTTGTCCCTTGGTTGCCCGTGCTAATTGATACATGAGGGTCGATTTTCCTGAGCCAGTGGGACCAGAAAATAAATATAGGCCTCTTTGTTTGGTTGTCTGTTGGATCTGCTGGACGTCTTCTGCAAAAAAATAGCGCAGATGCTCCTTGTTCAAAGGATAAAGAAACCGCATCACGAGACTTTCACGCCCTTGATAATCACCCACCGTTGAGACGCGCAACCGCTGTAGCTGATCGCCTAACAGATAGCTGACTGCGCCTAACTGAGCTTTGCGCCGTTCTCCCACCTCCATTCCTCCTAAAAATTTGAAGCGGGTGATCAGCTGCTGAGCTTCTTCGTTGGTCAGTACTTGATAGGTCTTTCTGAGATAGCTTTTACTGAAAATCACCTCCATCTGTGTACCGCTAGGCAAAATGGCCAGATCCTGCATGCGTTCTTGTCTTCCATAAAGAATCAACTCGTCTGAGAATGCTCGAATATCCACGACTTATCCCTCCTAAAAAGAAATACGCAAACGCTTTGAGAATAGAAAAAAAAGATGAAGCAAATTTGCTTCATCTTTCATCATTCGTTTATTTCTGTGGTTCTTTTGCCACAAATTGGGCTTCCACCCGATAGATCCGCTGCCCGCGGCTTGAGAATTTTTCTTCATATTCAGTCATGATATTGTTCTCAAAGGAACTGTTATGCAAGTCCAACCAAACTTGTTTGATAATCATGCCGTATTGAGAAAAGCTCGCTAAGGAATACTCAAACAATCCTTGGTTATCCGTTTTGAAATGGATCTCGCCGTTGGGACGTAAAATCTGCTCGTCGACTGCTAAAAAGGCTTTGGAAGTCAAACGGCGCTTCTCATGCTTCTTCTTAGGCCATGGATCAGAAAAATTCAAATAGATCTGGTCTACTTCATTGTCTGCAAAATAATTGGTCAATGCGGAACCATCGACATGCAGCAGTTGCAAGTTCGGGATCTCCTGCTCGATCATTTTATCCAATGCGATCGAAACGACACTAATCTGCATTTCCACACCAATATAATTGATCTCGGGATGAGCTTTCGCCATTTCCGTAATAAATTGGCCTTTTCCCATTCCAATTTCGATATGCAGCGGGTGATCATTGCCAAAGCGTTCATGCCAACGCCCTTTCCATTCAGTAGGCTCTGCAACGACGTATTCTGGATGAGCGTCAATCAGCTCTTTTGCACCTGCACGTTTTCTTACTCTCATGTTTCTTCCTTTCCGAAAAAACAAGATGGAACCAAATTGCCTCGCTCCATCTTCTCTTCATTCGCTATAAATTCGTTTTAATTGTAAAATCTCTGCATTCATGGCTTTGTAATCGCCTCGCAGATAATATTTTTTGACCTCTTGCAGCATACTCAACAATGCGTACCAATAAATCTTTTCGATCACTTCGCTGCTGCTGTGGATACCATAGCGCACGAGCCAATGAGACCAGCCAGATAATGGCACATAGTGACCTAAAATAGTGCCGATATCGATTGCCGGATCTGCAAACATCACGGAATCCCAATCGACTAAATACAAATAGTTTTGACAAACTAGCCAATTTCGATAATTGACATCGCCATGGACGACCGCGGCTTTCTGCTCGTCAAAAGCTGGAATATTGGTTTTTAAATACTCGGTGACCAAATGAATAAAACGGTTTTGGGCGACCGCAGAAGGCAGCTGATCCTGATAATCCATCAGCATCTGTTCAGGCGATCTGACTTGTCCGCCGATTTTGCTTAGCATCTGTGCCAACGTTTTTGAATGATGCAAGTGATACAACACATCAATGACATCATTTCTTTGGCCGATTTCATCGGGATCTAAGACCCGTCCATCCAGCCATTCTTGTGCGGAGAGCGTATCCCCATTTCCCGTCCGTTTCGTCCAGACGAGTTTGGGTGCAATGCCCTCTTTAGAGAGTGCCGCAAGCATCGGGGTCGTATTTCGTTTGATAAAGACTTTGTCGTTGTCCTTGAGCCCGATATAGGCTTTCCCGGTGTCGCCTTTGATTGGCCGCATACGCCAATCTTGATCCAAGCGAATATCCATCCTAGCTTCTCTCCTTATTTCGCAGTACCTCTTATTCTAGCTTCCTAATGGGTCGCCGTCAAGCGCATATGCGTTCGCTTTTTGTAAGAGAGGCCACTTGTGGATCAGGCGTGCATTTTCTTTAATCGCCCTGGCAAGTAGATGCCTAAAAAAAGACCCGCAAACCCTAAGAAGCCAAGAAACGCGATACCGCCTTGCCAAACAAAAGGCAAGCGCAAGCAACAGATCACACCGAAAAGAACTGCGGTCACCAGTAAGAGTGCCCCAAGAATTTTTTTGATCGCTGCGGCTTTTTGTTTTTCTGGCACGGGATACAGATGTGTCAAAACCATGTATTGAAACTCATTGATCAAAGGAATCAGTTGGAAACCGATCAAATAAAGAAACAAGCAGCCGATCAGCAGACTGATCCAAAGCTCATCGACAAAGAATAAGACGAACCCACCAATCAAAGTCAAACGGACATAAAGCCCGCCATATTGCCCCCCACGGATCACTCGGCGCAAGTAAAGATAGAGGTACGTATTGCTGTGCACTGGTTTGATCTTTGCCAGCAGCCAGTCGAGGTATCTGCGCCGTTTGGCTTCCGTCGTGATTTGGGGAACATCTGTAAATAAGTTGATAAACCGATAGATACGCATTAAGCGCGACTGTTCGGCTTGGATCATATAGTCCCAATCCAAAAGCTGGCTATTGGCTTTCAGTCCAAAGAGGAACCAGATTGCTTGGAAGATGCTGGTCCCCAATCCTAGCCAAGGTGCTACATAAATACTGGCAAGTGTGGCAGCTAACGCACTTGCGAACCAGATGCCTCGCTGCTGTTTGACTTGCTGCTGAGTTTCTTGATACAAACGAATCCGTTGTAGTGAAAGATCCCCCAGTTTTAAGAGCCACATCATCCCTAAAAAGTATGGGAATGAGGCAAAGGTGCTGTTTGCTGTGACCACGACCAAAGGCATCGTTGCCCCTACGGCTAAAAATAAAACCCCAAAGGGCAGCCAGAGGGAATAACGTAACGCCTGGCTGAGATAACTTGTCATTTGCCCTTCTTTGGCTAACAGAAAAATCAAATCTGCCGGTTTCGTCAGTGTCACTAAGCGTCCCAGCGGTAAAACAAAGAGCCAAACAGCGACCACGATGACGCCGCCTAATGGAAACGGCCGCGGCAATGTTTTTAGCAATTCAGAATAATAGAGCCCCAGACCTCCGACTAAGAAGGTGCTGATCAAAGCAAAATGATCATTGAAGACATAGCGCAAATAGCGTGTCATCTGTTTTTGATGCCGCTGTAAGCGTTGCGAGAAAAACTGCTTCATGCTTGACTCTCCTTTGTCAGTGCGAGGTACAGATCATCAAGGGAGGCTTCTGGTGCTTGAAATTGGCTTCTTAGTTCCGCCAATGTCCCTTGTGCGCGGATCTCACCGTTATGCAAGAGGATGAATTTGTCACAATACTTCTCTGCGGTTGCTAAAATGTGGGTGGACATCAAAATAGATGCCCCGGTTTGTTTCATCTCATTCATCAGTTCCAATAACGCATTGATCGCTAAAGGATCTAATCCTAGAAAGGGTTCATCAATGATGTAGACACTCGGCTCAATCAAAAAGGCACACAGTACCATAACTTTTTGTTTCATCCCTTTTGAAAAGTTTGCCGGGAACCAATCGAGTTTGTTTTCTAAGCGAAAGGTTTTTAGCAGGCGTTCTGCTCGCTTCATGGCTTCTTCTTGTGGAAGATCGTAGGCCATCGCCGTCACTTCAATGTGCTCTCTTAAGGTCAATTCTTCATATAAAGAAGGAGTTTCGGGGATATACCCGATTTGTTTGCGGTATTGCTCTGGGTTTTCTTTAAGGGTCAAGCCGTCGATCGTGATGGTGCCGCTATGAGGTTGCAGTAAACCGATGATTTCTTTGATCGTCGTACTCTTCCCTGCCCCGTTCAAGCCGATCAAGCCAACGAGCTCCCCATCGCCGATCGTAAAATCAATATTTTTTAAGACTGGCAGCTGATTGTAGCCGCCTGTCACGTTTGCTACTTGTAAAGTCATTTTTTCCCTCCGATTCGCCTGATTATGGCTCTTTGTCAACGTAGGCTCTTTTTGTTCAATTCAGTCAGCTGGCAAAACAGTTGTTTATTTTTCTTTATTCGTGACTTGCAGGATAAATTCATTTTCTCCCACTGTAATGATTTCTTGCGCTAGTTCTTGGCTGCCAAAGCGCTCTTGCCACGTTTGTGCTTCGCTGGCTGGAAAGACGACCATTTGGATGGCACCAGCGGCAAGACGGGTGGTAAAGGCTTGGACAGCGGCTGGTTCGGCATAAGAAACCAGGCTAATCCTCAGCTCTTCTTTTTGATACCCTTGGTTTATTGCCCATGCTTCAACGGCTGCTTCCAATTCACTTTGCACCGCAGGGTCCATTGCTGTTTCAGTGACAATGGCGGCATTGACTACTTCTTCTTGCGGACGTGTCAGAGAATAAGTGATTGAACCAGCAAACACCACAAACAGCGTGATCGCGATCAACCACTCTTTATAGGCATAGGCTAAGTAGCGAAGCTTCGCTGAAGTCGTTGTTTTTTTCTGTAAGGTTTCTTTAATGATCGGTTTCATAGGTTCCTTCTTTCCAAATGATTTCTGATATTAAGTCTAGGGTTGTTGGAATCTAAATGCAAGCGTTTCTCGCTTGCTTTTCGCATTTCTTTAAAAAAGCGCCTTTGTTGAAGGAACAGTTGCCTTGTTCCGACTTTTTCAAAGAGGAAACCAGACGAAAAAAAGCAAAATATGGTAAAGTAGAGGTAATAGATCAAGGAGGTTTTTTACAATGGAAAATTGTATTTTTTGTAAAATCAATAATCGTGAGATTCCTAGCTACAAAGTCTACGAGGATGAGCAAGTCTATGCCTTTTTAGATATTTCCCAAGTCACCCCTGGTCATACATTGGTCATTCCCAAAACGCATGTGACGGATATTTTCGAGTACGATGAAACGTTGGCAGCTGCGGTTTTTGCCCGTATCCCTAAGATTGCTCGGGCGATCGAAAAAGCATTCCCTGAGATCGAAGGCTTAAATATCATCAACAACAATAAAGAATTGGCGTACCAATCCGTCTTCCATTCCCATGTCCATTTGATTCCTCGCTACAGCAAAGACGATGATTTCAAGATCCATTTTGGCAATCATGCAGAGAATTACACGGGGGAAGAGCTGGCGGCAATCGCCGAAAAAATTGGAAAGCAGGTGAACTAAATGATCGGTAATTTTCTTAAAGGACTTTTGTTCGGTTCCATCGCCGGCGGCTTAGGCGGTTTGCTTTTTGCACCAAAAAGCGGCAATGAAACCCGTGAAGAATTGATTCGCTATTTAGATGACACGACAGAAGCGACCTTAGAATTCAATGACAGTGTCAAACAGCTCAAAGATGCTGTGATGGTAACCCGCAAAACGATCGACGAAACGATCCCAGTTGTGACCGAATCTTTCACGAAAGATTTGGAAGCCTTCAAATTCCAAGCACAACCGCGCCTTGCTCGGATAAAAACCCAAATGGAACAATTGAATCAGCACATCACGACGATTCAAGCCCAAAGCGCCGAGGATGACAAACAAATCGAAAATTTGTAGTTTTTATGAATTTTGTTTGAAACATCCGCTGTTTTCTTTCCAACCATTTCTAGAAGTGGTATAGTAGGTGCAGTGATTATTATGAATCTTTTTAGAATTAGGAGTGCTTAAACGAATGAAGAAAAAATTAATTTTAGTAGCAGTCAGTGCAATGAGTCTTTTTGCATTAGCGGCTTGTGGTAACTCAAGTGAGGAAATCGCAACAATGAAGGGCGGTAAAATCACTGTTCAAGATTTTTATGACCAAGCAAAAACAAGTTCAGAAAATCAACAAGCGTTGCGTCAAATGATCGTCTTAAAAGTGTTTGATGAAAAATACGGTGATGACGTAACAGAAGAAATGATCGACGAACAATTCAATAATGTGGCTGAACAATATGGCGGCAGTGATTCCTTTGAATCAACATTGACTGCCTCTGGTTATACGGTGAAATCTTACCGTGCAGAATTGAAACAACAACTTGCGTTACGTGAAGGCTTAAAAGCCAACATGGATATCACTGATGAAGACATGAAAACTGCTTGGGATTCTTTCCACCCTGAAGTAGAAGCACAAATCATCAAAGTAGCAAGTGAAGATGATGCCAAAGACGTCTTAGAAGAAGCGAAAAAAGATGATGCAGACTTTGGCGAAATCGCTAAAGAAAAATCAACGGATGCGGCAACAAAAGAAGATGGCGGAACGATCAAATTCGATTCTACTTCATCAGCTGTACCAAGTGAAGTAAAAACAGCCGCTTTTGATTTAAAAGATGGTGAAATCTCTGAAGTGATCTCTGCAACCAACACGTCAACTTACACGACGGAATACTATATCGTGAAAATGGTGAAAAACCAAGACAAAGGCAATGATATGGATAAATACAAAGATGAATTGACTGAAATTGCTCAAAACACTTTGTTGAATGATTCAACCTTTATGGCAGCAACGATCGGTCAAGAATTGCAAGCAGCTAATGTGAAAATGAAAGACTCTGACTTAGCAGACTTGCTTTCTGATTACATCACAGCGGCTGAAACAGAAGATTCAACTGCTGACTCTTCTGCTACCGATGCAACGGACAGCTCAGCGGCAGATTCTTCTGCTACTGATGCAACCGATGATTCTACTGCAACGAGTGAAAGTGCTACAGATTCTTCTGCTGAATAAACGAAAAAAGAAGTGCCGTCGTAACGGCGCTTCTTTTTTTATGCTAATTAGGTTAATATTGCCGATTCAGCTACTTTTTCCAACATCTGAAAAACCACGCTAAGCAAGCCTAGCGTGGTTTTTTGTTCTTTCCGTCATTCACTTTGGTTGATCGTGCTACAAGGTCACCGCTACACTTCTTTCGGTACATAAAAGCTCCGATTGTCCATGCCAAAAATTCGGTCTGTGTATTGACCAGGTTCCGTTAAACGAATCGACGTCAGCATCATTTGCATGGAAGCATCCAAATTATCGATTTGATGGAGGATCTCCGCTTCCATTATGCGGGGGCGAACAGGTGACCCATATTCTAATAAGCCATGGTGGGCTAAAACCATATGCCGCAAAACAACGATATCTTCTTCTTTGTCATCAAATTTCAAAGCCATACAGGCTTGCGTGATTTCTTCATCCACTAAGACCAAATGCCCTACTAGATTCCCCGCCAAGGTATACTCTGTCGTCATCGGACCTGTCAACTCGATCACTTTTCCTAAATCATGCAAAATGATACCCGCATACAGTAGTGAAGCATTCAATTCAGGGTACTCTTTGACGATTGCTTTTCCTAACCGCAGCATAGTGGTCGTATGATACGCCAATCCACTGGCGAAGGCATGGTGATTGCGCTTCGCAGCTGGAAAGTCAAAGAATTCCTTTTTATACTTGTTCAGTAAGAAACGGACGATTCGATTCCAGTGAGGATTCGTGATCTCAAACAAGGTTTGACTGATTTCTTCTTCCATCTCTTCTTTTCGCAAGGGTGCTTTTTCCATGTATTGGCTTGGTTCATGGGGCTCTTCCGGTTTCGCTAAACGCAAATGCATGATTTTGACTTGCGGATTGCCTTGGTAGACCTCCCGTTTTCCATCTAGCAGTACTACTTTCCCGGGTTCAAAACGGGCGATTTCTTCATCTGATGCATCCCAGAACTTTCCGTCGATCGTGCCGGATGTATCTTGAAAGGTGAAGGCAATAAATTTTTTGCCGTTTTTCGCGATCCGCACATCGGCATTCTTGATCAGCAAGAAAAGTTGAAACGTTTCATCAACAGTTAATTCACGAATTTTTTTCATGGGCTTATTTGGCCGATCAGCCAAATCTTTCACTTCCTTTACTCAGATCCTGGATAGGCTGCTGGTACTTCTGATAATAGCTTACCATTTCTTGGTCAGAAGACAAACAAATTACTTGATAACTTTGCCCAAACTCTTTTAACAGTGCGGCAAACCGTTCCTTACGAACACTATCATAATGCAGCCAACCATCATCAATAATGATTGGACACAATGGGTGATTTTTTTGCAGTGCTAGATAACCGAAGCGTAACGCCATGATTAACTGATCCTTCGTGCCTGTGGACAGGTCGATGATCGAAAACGTCTCGCTGGCATTTGCCGCTACCAACAAGCCATTTTCCAAAAGAATCTTTTGATAACGTCCGTTTGATAGCTGTTCAAAATAGGTTGAAGCAGCCGACAATAGCTGCGGCAATTGCTGTTCTGACAACTCGGTCGTGACATCCGTTAAAATCGAAGCCGCCAACTGACGACTCCCCCATGCCACAGCAAGTTCTTCAATGACCGCCTTTAGCTCACTTTCTTCTTGATAAAGCTGATTCAAGGTGCCATTTTTTTGACTAGCTGCTGCTTCTAATTCCAAACGCTGTTTTTGCTCCGTCAACTGCTGTATTTGTGCCTGAAGCTGTGTTTGCTGCTGCTTGATCTGGTCTTTTTGCTGCAGCAATTCTGCTTGCGTCACTGGTTTAGGATAAATCGGTGTTAACATCACCGCCAATTCTTCTGCTCGCTGCTGCGTGCGTTGCGCCGCTTCCCATTGCTTCAACCAGAGGCTGATTTCTGCAGGGTGATCTAAGCCTTGTTGCTGCAAGAGATCACTGGCCTGGGAAAGCAGCTGGTCGCGTTCATTGCGGGTGCGGGTCAACTGTTGGGCCAGCAGCGTGCTAGGTTGTTGCAGTCGTGAAAGCTTGATTGTTTGCATCTCTTCATTAAACCTCTGCAAGATCGCTGCTTTTTCTAACAAGGTTTTGTTTTGCAACGGCAGCCACTCAGCATAAGGTCGGAACTGCTCGTCAAAGGGTGCCAGTTCTTCTGCGACGGCTTGCCGTTCTTGATAGGCTTGTTTGCGCTGCTGTGAGTAGGCTTGATAGCTAGCAACATCTTCATCATAGGCTAATAAATACGACTGCCAGCTTTCCACCGGCAAATTACCAAAAAAGGGTGTCAGGGCTTGGTGGGCACGATCGATCTGCTGCTGCTTTTGCTGCTGTTCATTTCCCAGCTGCGCCAACTCTTCTCCCAGCAGATCCAGCTGCATGAGAACCGTCTGCCATTCCTGTTTGATGCCTTGCTGTTTGTTTGGCGCTGCTTTCATCAACGGCAAAACACTGCCAATGATCGCTGCGATCCCTACACCTAGAGCAAGCCAGCGCCACGGACTCGGCAAAAAGATACCGATCACTACTAGCAGCCCACCGACGATCCCTAGCGGCCATAGCGGGCGAGAAACCGGCTTGCGGCCAATCAATTGAGGATGCTGCTGTTCTAAGCGAGCTGCGGTGGCTTGCAAAGGCTGCGCTTTTTCTTCTAAACGCATCATGCGCTTTTCGAGCTCTTCTAACTGCACACGTTCTTGTAGTAAACGTGTGGTTTGTTCATGGATCGAAGCCGTTACTAGCGGCGGCGATTCTCTGCTCCATTGGCGCTTTTCGACCAAGCGATTCAGCTCCGTGATGGCGACGGCTTCTTGATGATTGGCCGCTGCTTCACGATCTGCCAAACGCGCCATCGTCACTTGCTGCTGCAGCAAGTGATTGATTTGGTGCTCGTGATCAAGGTAAAAGAAATACTTATCTGATTCTTTTCCTTGCTCCAACTGATCTAATTCAGCTTCTTTTTTGCGAATTTCTTCCGTCAGCTGCTGATACTGCTGATAAAACTGTTTGATGGCTTGGACTTGCTGAGGATCGGCTAACGTATCTGCTGGTGCCATTTGCTGCCACTCTTCATAAAGCCCCCAATGACTCAGCTGCTGCTGATTTTCCTGATAGGCTTCATTCAATGCTTGAAACTGGTGTCGCAAGTCTTGGATCTGTTCTTGCAACTGGGCGATCTGCTGATACTGCTGTTGGATGCAGCTTTCTTCGCTTTCTTTTTCCGCAATCGTTTTTTGCAGTTTTTCTAATTGTTTTAACGCCTGATTCAAAGGCAGCTTTTGCCCCCGTGGCTTGTATTGCTGCTGATTGATGGTTTCATATTGTGCCACTTGCTGCAGCATTTTTTGACTGCCGCTGATTCCCAGAGAAATCAACGCTTGGTGCAGCTCATTTTCTTCTAGCTTATCGATCTGGGTCAATTGCTCTTGCTGAAAGGTAAAGACATCGAAGAACAATGCTCGATTGAGGGGCTGCAGGTGTTGTGCCAGCCATTGCTCATCGACCGTCTGACCAGCGACATGGACTTTGGCACGACCGCGCTCTACATGCCGATAGCGTTCCACGATCACTTCGCCGAAGGGTTCCAGAGCCAACCATAACTTGCCACCGTAAGCTGCACCGTTTTTGGGGGTATAGTCTTTTTTCTTGGCTGTCTTTTTCGGAAAGCCAAATAAGATGGCGGCAATAAATTGATACAACGTCGATTTTCCGATCTCGTTGTGCCCAAAGAGCAGCTGATTTTGCGGATGAAAGGCAAAGCTTTGTTCATGGTATTTCCCAAAACCGGTAATCTCTGCTTTTAAAATTCTCATGACTGCTCCTCCCATTGAAAGTCGTCTTTCAACAATTGCTTGGCTTGCTGCAAGACTTCTTCTTGAAATAATTCATGGGTGATCCCCCGCTGGATCAGCGGATGCTGCAATAGATCGGACAGTCGGTCCGCAAAGATCTCTGGTGACTCATACATCGCTAAAAACTGCAGCATATAGTCTTGTGGTACCGCCAATGCGATCTTGTCTTCATTGACTTGCTCGACTTCAAGGGCATAGATTACTTGCAGCGGCTCTGTTTGTGCCAACCGTTCATTGAGGTAGGTCAGCCATTCATTTTTTTCCGCAGCTGGAAACCAATCTGGCGGCAGCTGCTGCACATCGGTCAACACCAGATGCAGCAAGCGCGAACGAGGACTTTTTAAGCGCTCGATGATCGCTGGCAATACGGCATTCGAGGCGGTCACATCCGCTAAGGAGACCACTTGCTTTTGCCAAGCGATTTCCGCGATCTCCAAGCGCTCGATTGTTGGTCCTTGTGGCGATAATTCTGCCAAAATCACCCCAGTCGCCTGCTCTTTCTTGGTCTTTCCTTGAGGCGTACCGGGATAGAGGATCGGTGGTTGCTCTGAGAGCGTCTTAGGTACATGGATGTGCCCCAAGCCCCAATAATCATAGCCTTTTTGCTTCATTTCACTGATTGAAAAGGGGGCATACCGTTCACCGGCTTGATCCCCGTGGTAAAGCCCAATATGGTAATCCACCGCTGCTCTTGCGGGAAATTCTGTTACTTTATTTTCAGCGATCCAAGGATGTTGGTAGCTAAATCCACTGATTGCATAGGTTTCACCGTTTTTCGTTGTTCCTTGTACCGTTTGAACTTCTTCCGATGAAAAGAGAATGACGTTTTCTGGAAAAGCAAACCAATACCGTTGCGGATCATAATAATCATGGTTGCCGAAAATCATATAGACTGGGATCTCTGCTTCTCCCAGTCGTTGCAGTTGGGCAAAAAAGTCATGCTGCACTTTTAGACTCGGCCGTACTTGATGGAATGTATCCCCAGCCAGCAAAACAAAATCGACCGCTTTTTCTAAAGCAACATCCACCAAATTACGGATGATTTTTTGATTGATAGCAGGGAGTTGGGTCTTCACTTTTTCAGATAACAGATGGACCCCTTCAAATGACCGGTCGATATGCAGGTCTGCACTATGTAAAAATCGCATTTCTTTCTCCCTCCTTAATGCTTCTATCATAACATTTATCAGTCATTTCGTCAGCAAAATACGAAAATTTGTTCGCCTTTTTCATAAAAAAAACCAAAGAAGCGCTTTTGAAACTTCTTTGGAAACGACTCTTGCAGTTGCAGCCGATTTCTCTGAAGTTTCACTTGCTTCTTTGGTCTTTGTTTGTTGGCGATTACGCTTCGTATAGATCTCTTACAGGACCCATGATGATGCGGTTCAAGTCATTGGCCACTAAACTGAAGGCTTGCTCTTTTTGCATCAAGTCAGAAACGATGCCGTCTTGTTGAATTTTTTGCGATAATTCTTGGGCTTTTTGCGCTTCTTCTTCCGTCATTTCTTCGCCAGCCATCATTTTTTGTTGCAGGCTTTGTTGCAACTCTTGAAACTCTTTGAATAACGCGTACGCTTCTTCATTTGCTTTCAAACGGTCGAAAGAACCTTTCAGATCTTGAAATTGTTCTGACTCCCGTAATTCACGTTCTAATTGGTTTGCTGTATCATAAATATTTGCCATTTTGACGCCTCCTCTTTTTTTCTAGTATACCATTCTTCTCAGGTTCTAGACTAGCAGTTGCCTAATTCCTTTAATTTCCACTAATGGAATTCCACAAGCCGCCAAACAATTCTTTCGTTCCTTCTTTGATCTTGCTGCCGAATTCCTTCATACCTTCTTTGGCGCTTTCGGCAAAGTCATCGATGGTTTGTTGCCAATCATTGCTATTTTGTGACGTACTGCTATCAGGATCTGGTACCTCATCGGCTGCCATTAATTTTCCGCCTGTCCAATAAGCGTCTGCAACTTGGAATTGGGTGCCTTGACTATAAGGCAGTAAGCTTTCGGCCTCTGCTTTAAATATTTTCCCAACAACTTGTCCGCTAGTTCCCGTTAAGTAATGATCTTCACTCACATGTTCAAATCCTAGCCAGGTTGACAGAACCATATCAGGAGTATAGCCGACGATCCATTGGTCATTGACCTTAGAAGCATCAAAGTTGGTCTCTGTCGTACCCGTCTTACCGGCGATCGTAAAGCCGTACGGACTAGCACTAACCCCCGTCCCGTTAGAGAAGGTTCCTAGCATCATGCTCGTCATTTTATCAGCGGTCTCTTTAGAAATCACGCGTTTGCCTTGCACAGACGTATTGTCAACGATCACGGCACCAGTTGAATCAACGATTTTGGTGATCAAATGCGGTTTGTAGTAATACCCGCCATTAGCGAAAACGCCATACGCTGCTGCCATCGTCATTGGAGATTCCCCTTTTTCCAAACCACCTAATGCTAAGCCATAATATTTGTCGGATTCGGTCAAGGAAAGACCGAATTCTTGTGCTTTGCTATACCCGCGATCTAAGCCGATCTCATGCAGCAGCCAAACTGCTGGCAGATTCAAACTTTGGGCGAGGGCTTGATACATGACTGCTTCGCCAGCATAGGTCCCGTCAAAGTTTTGAGCATCATAAAAATCAAGGGGCTCGTCTTTCAGGACACTGTCCGGTTCAAACCCAGCTTCTAGGGCAGGGGCGAAGACGCTGATCGGTTTGATCGTGGAACCTGGTGAACGTTTCATTTGCGTGGCAAAATTAAATCCTCTAAAGACGTGCTCACCACGACGACCCACCACCGCTTGCACCCCACCGGTATTCGGATCAAGTGCAACAGAGCCAGATTGCACCATCGTGCCATCAGCGGCATTTTCAGGGAACAAGGCATCGTTTTTATAGGCAGCTTCCATTTGTGCTTGGTAGTTTTGATCCAGGGCTGTATAGATCTTGTAGCCGCGATTCATGACATCATCGGCGTCCAACCCATAGGATTCGGCTTCGTCGATGATCGCATCGAAATAATAAGGATACTTATAGCCAGATTCTGAATTGCCAAATCCATCATAAAGTAAATTGGCTAAGGCAACTTGTGATTCTTGGTCAGCAACGGACTGGTCCAACTTGCCGTTATCCACCATCAAACTCAAAACAGTGTCGCGACGGTTCGTGGCGTTTTCCAGATTGTCGATCGGGTTATAGATCGAAGGACCTTTGAGCATCCCCACCAACGTCGCAGCTTCTCCCACGCTTAGTTCAGAAGCATTGACACCGAAATATTTTAGCGAGGCATCTTGAATGCCCCAAACCCCGTTACCGAAATAGGAACTGTTCAAATACATTTCTAAAATCTCATCTTTAGAATATTTCTTCTCGATCTCGATCGCTAAGAAAAGCTCCTTGGCTTTTCGACTAAAGGTTTGATCCAAGGACAGATAGGCATTTTTAGCAAGCTGCTGGGTGATGGTACTTCCCCCACCGCCTTCGGCACTGCGGTTGACCAGCATACGTAGGGCTGCCCGAGCGATCCCTTTGATATCAAACCCGTGGTGATTATAGAAGTTGCGGTCTTCAGTTGAGATCAAGGCGTTGACCACATCACTGGAGATGGCATCAAGAGAAACGTACGTGCCTTTTTGCGAGTACAACTGCCCTGCTTCATCACCATTGGCATCAAAAATCACCGTCGATTCTTTCAGACCTGACTCTAATTCACTGACTTTCGTATTTTTGGCGATATAAAATAAATACCCGCTCATGATTAAGATAGCAACTAAACTAAGTAAAATAAAAATTTTATTTACGTGGTATTTTTTCCAAACCCGCTTGCGCCATTGATGAAATTGCTGCAAATACGGTTTTAACCAGCGCCAAAAGGTCAGCCAACCGGTCTTTATTTTGTGAAGGATGTGTTTCCAATCCATTACTTCACGCTCCTTTGGTTAAGTGTAGCATAAATGACTTTCTTTGTTATACGGCTCTAGACGTAATTTCATTCGAAAAGAATGCTTTATTATTCTAGCATTGAATACTCTGTTTTTTATTGTTTTTTTTATAAGAAAAGCTTAAAGATGCTATAATAGTCGGTAGCGAATAGCAAAGAAAGGACGTTATTATGGAATACACCATGACTTTACCCGAAAATCACCCGCCCATGCCGCTTCGCGATTTGTTGGAACAGGAGTGGCTCGTTCCACGAAAAGTGCGCCATTTTCTGCGCACACGGAAAAATGTGGCCGTCAATCAGCAGCCCGCGATGTTTCATCAAGAAGTTCGTGGCGGCGATCAAATCACTTTGATCATTGAAGACAGTGATTACAGCTACCAGTCGATCCAGTTAGGCCAAGCGGACAAAGTCGACGTACTTTTTGAAGATGAACACTTATTGGTGCTGAACAAGCCTGCCGGGGTCAAGACGCACCCAAATCAGCCATTAGAAGCAGATACTCTGTTGAATGATGCAGCTGCTTACCTTGCGCCGAAACAGCAGCAGCCTTATGTGGTCCATCGTCTAGACAAAGAAACCAGCGGTGTGGTTTTATTTGCAAAAAATCCTTTGGTGTTGCCGATCTTGGGCCGAATGCTGGAAAACAAACAGATTTTCCGTCGCTATCAAGCCACTGTTTTTGGGAAACTTACGCAAGATCAAACGATCGCCAAAAAAATCGGTCGTGACCGTCACGATCGTCGCAAGCGGATCATTGACTCCCGCAACGGTCAGTCAGCCGTCACCCATGTAACCATCGCCCACGCCCAACAAAAGACAACCAATGTGTATTGTGTGTTAGAAACTGGTAGGACCCACCAAATTCGCGTCCACCTTGCCAGCATCGGTCATCCAGTCGTTGGCGACCCGCTTTACCAAAACAAACCAGCGCCACGTTTGCTGCTGCATGGCTACGAATTGCATCTAGAGCATCCTTTTACCAAAGAACAGTTAGTGATCATCGCTCAACCGGGCTTGTGGTAAGCAACCAAAAAGCATGACGACTTGAGGAATCCCTCTTGTCAGTCATGCTTTTTGGTTTCAGATGATTTTCTCCATGCTTCTACTTGGTATTTTGGTTTATAGCGGTAAGTAAGCTGCTGGATCAACGAAATCTGACCACAACGTCTTACTCAGTCCAAAGTGCAGATGGACGCCTGTCGAATTTCCAGTCGTCCCCATCGTACCGACTTGGTCGCCGACTGCAACGGTCGCCCCCTTTGAGACACTGACAGCTGTTAAATGAAAATAATACGAGTAAAAGCCATTATCGTGAGCCAAAATCACGTAATTTCCAGTGCTTGGGCCATAGCCAGCATCTTCTACCTGTCCATCACGAGCGGCGACGATCTTCTCCCCCGCTTGACCTGTGAAGTCGATCCCGTCATGCTGCGTCCCTGAAAAACCAGTCGGGTCTGCTCGAGTACCAAAACCGCTGGAGATCGACACGGAGCCAGTGATTGGCAGTGAAAATTCACTGGCTGCCGCTTTCTCCGCTGCTTCTTTGGCTTTTTGTTTCGCTTCTTCAGCTGCTTTTGCTTCTTGCTCCACTTTTTCTTGTAGGTCTTGCACTTGGGCTTGCGTCTGCTGCAGCTGCTCTTGTTGGGACTGCAATTCTTTTTTGGCTGTTGCTAATTGTTCTTCGCTATGTACTAATTGGGCTTGCGTCAAGGTTTGGTACGAAGTGATTCGTTGCTGTTCGGCTTCTTTTTCCGCCAATTGTTGGTTCACTTCCCGTAAAGCCGCTTGTTGTTCACTAAACTTGCGTAGTTGCTGGATCGTGGCTTGCGGTCCATCGACTACCAGACTGCTTTGCGCTTGGCTTCCTTGGTGCTGGGCTTTTTGATCATTCAGTGCAGTGATCTGCGTTTGAACTTCCTTGCTTTCTTCTGCCAATTGGCTTAATTCTTCCTGATAATCCGCTAATTGACTTTCCAACGCTGTGACTTTCTGTTGGCTGGTGGTGACTTCGTCTTCATAAGAGGCTAGTTCTGTGGTCAAAACCGTCAGTTCCTCGCTGCTCTTGGTTTCAGCAGCATAACTGATAGCTGGCTGGAAAAGCGGCAACGTAAGGGCGAGCAATAAAAAAATCTTTTTCTTCAATGAGGTAACTCCTTCTTTTTTTAGTAGCTTGGCTACTTTAACATGCTTATTCATGAAAAAAAAGAGGGTTTTTCCAACAGTTTAAAGTCTATTGTTGCAAACTTTCATGTAAATCACCTATAAAACGGGCTTTTTTTACAAATATTGCAGCCGAATAACAACTTTCATAAGAATTTCTTTAGCTCGCCGATCGTCTTATCCTCGCTCTTGCAGCTTCGCCAATTCCTCAGGAGTCAATTCCCGATACTCGCCTAATGCCAAATCATCTGGCAGGGACAGGCCTCCCATGCGAATCCGTTTCAAATAAACGACTTCTTTTCCTACTGCATGGACCATCCGTTTGACTTGATGAAACTTGCCTTCATGGAGGATCAGTTTGATTTCGCTGCGCGTTTCGTCTTCATCGACGTTGAGGATCTGCAGTTCAGCCGGCAAGGTCCACTCGCCGTCTAATATGATGCCTTTGGCAAAGGTTTTTTGATCCTCCGCTGTCATGATTCCCTCGACTTGGGCATAATATTCTTTTTCCACATGCTTCTTAGGCGACAATAATTGATGCGCCAATCCGCCATCGTTCGTAATCAGCAAAAAGCCTTCGGTGTCTTTATCCAACCGTCCTACTGGAAACAAATCTTCGCGAAACGCTTCTTCAGAAAACAAATCTAAGACCGTCTCTTCATAGGAATCGACGGTTGCCGAAATCACTCCAGCGGGTTTATTCAGCAAATAATAAAACTGGCTTTGATAGACGATGGGTTCCCCCTCAAAACAAACGGTATCTTGTGTTTCTAGTACTTGCGCTTTGTCACTCTTGATGACTTGTCCATTGACGGTCACGAGACCTTTTTTGATCAACTGTTTCACTTCTTTGCGGGAGCCATAACCCATATCCGCTAAAAACTTGTCTAAACGCATCGGTTTCTTCCTTTCATATAAAACAGCCGCCAAGGTCTCACAAAGGAGGCTCAGCGGCTGCTTCTAGTTTTATTTGATGTGTAATTTCTGGCGTAAACGAACCATTGATGAGCCGAGTAGTTTTTCAGCTAAACGCAATTTCAGCGCAATGTAGATGTACACACTGCCACCGACTCCTGCTACTAGCAAGCTCAAGATAAAGGCTTGGACTTTTCTTTCAGAGCTAAAGATGAGACCAAAGAGTTGGCGGGCGATCAACGCTGCGATCACCATAATGATCGTCATCGCGCCAATCAATAACGTCCGTCGCAACGTTAAGTTTACATTGAAATGGCCTTTGCGAATCATCTTGCGAATGTTCAGCCAGCAGACGATCCCTAAAGCAATCGTCGTGGAAACTAATGGGCCATAAACTTGGAACAACCGAATCGCTGGATACTGCAGGATCAACTTCACCAGCAACCCTACAAAGAAGAAAACAACGGCTTCTTTGTTGTGGTACATTCCTTGCAGCATACTAGAACTAAGCATAAACAAGCCCAAGACCAGACCAGACAGACAGGCAGCGACTAAAACGCTCGCTCCTAACGCATCTGGACGATAAAACAAGGTGTATAAGGGATAAGACAGCACGATCATCCCAAAGGTCGCTGGGAACATTACAAAGGAATACAATTGTAAGTTGTTGCTGATCAATTTAGCTAAGTTCTTTTTGTCTTTTTTGGCGACTGCTTCACTGATCAAAGGCAAGCCTGTTGAAGCCATGGAAGTAGCTAATCCGATAACCACCATCGTCAACTTATCAGGGTTGCTACCGAAGATCGCCATTAATTCTAAGAGCTGATCATTTGAAAATTCAGTAAAACTACTCATGATCCGCACAAAGGTGTATTGATCCACCAATTTTAAAATCGTGATCCCAGAACCAACGATAATAAAAGGGATCGCTTCTTTGATGGTCGCTAAAACCAATTCTTTGGTTTGCAACACGGTTTCTTCTTTGCTCATATCGACTAAGACGTCCATCCGCACCCGTTGCTTTTGGAAGTAATAGCCTAAAACCAAAATACTGGCTAAGACACCGATAAAGGCGGCAAAGGTCGATTGCGTCACAGCCGCCGTGTATTCGCCTTCGATAACCCGCATAATGATGAAGGTCGCCAAAAGCATATAGCAGACGCGGGCGATTTGTTCGACAACTTGCGAGATCGCAAAAGGTTTCATGTCTTGGTTTCCTTGGAAGTATCCTCGCATAACACTCATACAAGGAAAGACCAATAGTGCAATGCTCAATGAGCGCATTGCAGGAATCAATTCTTCCCCACCTCCTGAAGCCGTTGCCAACCATGGGGCTGCCAAATACATGATTCCGGCGGTCACCACGCCAAAGCCTGCCATCAATTGGAAGGCCCTTAAAAAGAGCTTCTGGCTAGTGCGGTATTCTTGGCGAGAATTATAAAAAGAAATCTGCTTGGCAATTGCCGATGGGATCCCAGCAGTTGAGATCATTAAAAATAAGGCGTAAACATTATAGCCCATCCCAAATAACGCATTTGCTTTATCGGCATTTGCCCCCATCCAATAATACCAAGGTAAAATGTAAATGGCGCCAAGCAAACGTGAACCGATATTGCCCATTGTCATCCAAGCAGATCCTTGAGCCATTTTTTCTTGTGTAGTTAATTCTTTTGACACTGAACGCATGTGATTATCCATCGCCATTATCTCCAACTTTCTACAAACATATCCCTTCCATTTTAATTCGAAAAAGAGTTGGTCGCAATCTATTTTTGCAACATCTTAAAGTTTCTTCAAAATAAGAAGAAAAAAAAGAAAACTTTTCCCTCCTAAACGGCGGTTTTTAGGAGTTATGCTATAATAAGAGAAATCTTTAGAGGAATGAAGGAGAACAACGATGCAAAAGGAACTCATTACCGTGCCACAGATCCGCAAACTCTTATTGCAGGAAAACCTATTAAAAGAAATCATCACCCCCACTGATTGGGTTTATACCGTGCCGCAAGAAATGACTGATATTGCCTTTACCTCCTTAAGTTACGACTCGCGAACGGCCGATGCGGCAACGCTTTTTTTCTGTAAAGGGGCTTCTTTTAAAGAAAGCTACCTAGCCGCCGCCATTGATCAAGGCATTCAGTGCTACATTTCAGAAACACCTTATGACAACTTCGCAACCTACGGGATCATTGTTACGGACATTCGAGAAACGATGGCAGTGATCGCTCAAGCGTTTTATGGCAACCCGCAAGAACAGCTGGTGACCATCGGCATCACTGGCACCAAAGGCAAAACCAGCTGCGCCTATTTTGCTCGGGCGATTTTAGCAGAATCGACGGGTCAAAAAGTAGCATTCTTTTCATCTGAGGAAAACTCAGTCGATGGAAAAACCTTTAATGAAGCAGTGTTGACGACTCCCGAAACACTGGATCTTTATAAAATGATGGCTGAGGCTGTTGCAAACGGCATGACCCATCTTGTAATGGAAGTTTCTTCTCAAGCGTATAAAACCAAACGGGTAGCCGGCATTACCTTTGATATTGGCGCGTTCTTGAATATTTCGCCTGATCACATTGGACCGGTGGAACATCCAACTTATGATGATTATCTTTACTGCAAACGGGAACTGATTCGCAACAGCAAACAAATGATTTTAAATCGTCAAAGCGATCACTACCACTTGCTGCGAGAAACTTGTGAAGTCCATCAAGTTCCTTATATCACCTACGGACGTTCAGACGCCGATTATGTCGTCCAAGAAGGAATGGACCTAAAGAGTTTTGCCCTGACAGCTGCTTCTGATGTTTTGCAGGTCTCTGGTGAATATCAACTGGGGATCTTAGGTTCTTTCAACCATGAGAATGCCGCAGCGGCGATTTTGGCTGCCTGCTTAGCGGGTGCCTCTCGTAAGGACGCTCAGAAAGTCCTGCCGACAGTGATCATCCCTGGACGAATGATCGTTTTAGAAAAAGAAAATGGCGCCGTCATGATCGTTGACTATGCCCACAATTACCTGAGCTTCCAATCATTAAGTGAACTTGCCCGTCAATTACGCCCAGATGGTCGCCTGCTTTTTGTCACTGGCAGTGCTGGCGGAAAAGCCCAATCTCGCCGAGCAGATATGGGACGAGCGCTAGGAGAATATGCGGACAAAGTCTACCTGACCAGCGATGATCCTGATTTTGAAGAAGCAGCTGCGATCGCAAAAGAAATTGCAGATGCTATCACCAATCCTGAAGTTGCCATCATTCATGAGATGGATCGGGCTCAAGCCGTCAAATTGGCGATCGCTGAAGCAGACGGTCGTGATATCGTGATTATTGCGGGCAAAGGCGCCGAACAATACTTGAAAGTCGCTGGAAAAAAAGTCCCTTACATCGGTGACTTGACCTTAGCGCAGCAGCAAGCCAAGCACCAATAGCAACAAGTTGTCTCAACAAAAAAAGCTTTCAGATGATCCATTAAATCATCTGAAAGCTTTTTTCCTGTGTGATTAAGGTTGTTCATCTTCGTAAGTCTCATAGACATAGGGTGCGCCATCATAACGGAATTCTGTTGAAATGGCAGCGTCAAGGTCTTCGGTAAACATTCGCTTGCTGAAAGGAAACAAAAAGACTTGCCCTTCTTCGGCATCTTCGGCTGCTAAACGGTAAAACAGCTCTTCTTCTGTTAATTGTTGATTCAACTGTTCCAAGACATCGGCAGTGACTGCCTCTTCTTCATAGCCAGGTTTGGCAATCCGTGCATAATCTTCAAAAAAAGCCGTTTGGCCTTCAAATGATTGATACTCCATGTACGTCCCCTCTTTCTTTTCTCTTTCTTTATTATACGAGAGTCTGTGAGGATCAGCGAATAATATGATCGCTAACAAGCGGAAATTTGGCTTTTTTAGCCCTTAAATATGTCAGAAACATTTCAAGTGTATTACGAATCAATTATTTGACAAAATCAGATTGAACACGTATCCAAATTTTGTATAATGATACATAGAGACTATAAAAGGGGCAAATGTAATGAACAACGCAAAGAAAAAATTATTCGTCGGTACTGGTGCTGCAATTGGTTTTGTCGCAATCGTTGCTATGATGGCTCAGTTCATGATTTCCAATCATCTATTTGGCGGAAGTGATGCTTCATCAGAAATTTTCACTCGCGCTACGTATCCAAACGGCTTTCTACTAGTGATCTTGATTCCATTGGTCGCAACAGCCGCTTTGTTCTATGGTATCATTCGCAAAAAATAACAAAAAAGTGTTGCTGAGAACCACTCAGTAACACTTTTTTTCTTTGTCGCTACCAAAAAGCTGCCTAACAGACCATTGACCTGTTAGGCAGCTACTTTTTTAGCGTTTAGTTTGCAACGATATTGACCAATTTATTGGGTACGACGATCACTTTGCGGATCGTTTTTCCTTGGAGCTGTTCTTGGACAAGTTCGTTTTCTTGGGCCAATTGTTCAAGCACTGCTTTTTCTGCGTCTGCTGGAACCATTGCTTTGGCACGAACTTTGCCGTTGACTTGAAAGACGACTTCGATCTCATCTTCCACTAGGGCACTTTCGTCATAGGTTGGCCAAGGCACATAAGAGATCCCATTGTCATTTCCGAGGATCGACCAGAGCTCTTCACCGATATGTGGTGCGATTGGAGCCAATAGCTGCACAAATCCTTCGACATACTCGTAAGGTAAGGCATCAGCTTTATACGCTTCATTGACGAAGACCATCAATTGGGAAATCGCCGTATTGAAATGCAGCTGTTCATAATCTTCCGTCACTTTTTTAACTGTTTGGTTATACACCTTCGACAATTTTCCATCGTTGAATGTCGTGATGCGGTCGCGCATTTTGCCATTTTCATCGACGATCAAGCGCCACACGCGATCCAAGAATTTGCGACTGCCTTCAAGGCCATTCTCATTCCAGGCGATCGATGCATCCAATGGTCCCATAAACATTTCATATAGACGCAAAGTATCTGCACCGTATTGATTGATGACATCATCTGGATTGACTACGTTGCCGCGGGATTTCGACATTTTTTCATTGTTTTCCCCAAGGATCATCCCTTGGTTGAACAATTTTTCAAATGGTTCTTTCGTTGGTACGACACCGATATCATACAAGAATTTATGCCAGAAGCGAGCATAAAGCAAATGCAAGACAGCGTGTTCCGCCCCACCGATATAAATATCGACTGGCATCCAGCGTTTCAATTTATCATAGTCTGCCAAAACAGACTTATTATGAGGATCGATAAAGCGTAAGAAATACCATGAGCTTCCTGCCCATTGTGGCATCGTATTGGTTTCGCGACGTCCTTTTTTCCCAGTTTCTGGATCGGTGACATTGACCCAATCCGTGACATTAGCTAATGGCGATTCCCCAGTACCGCTTGGTTTGATATTGTCGGTTTTTGGCAAACGCAATGGCAGCTGATCTTCAGAAAGCGCTGTGGTCGTCCCATCTTCCCAATGGATGATTGGGATTGGTTCCCCCCAATACCGTTGACGAGAGAACAACCAATCGCGAAGACGATAGCTGACTTCTTTTTTCCCAACGTGGTTTTCTTCCAACCATGCGACCATTTTTTCGATGGCTGTCTCTTTGTCTAGCCCATCCAAAAAGTCTGAATTGATATGCAGTCCATCTTCGGTATAGGCAGATTCTTCCACGTTGCCCCCTGCCAATACAGGAATGATCTCTAAACCGAATGTTTTGGCAAATTCGTGGTCACGTTCGTCATGGGCAGGAACCGCCATGATCGCACCTGTTCCATAAGAAGCCAAAACGTAATCGGCGATCCAAATCGGGATCTCTTTGCCATTCACGGGATTGATGGCATAGGCACCAGTGAAGACACCGGTTTTTTCTTTGGCCAAATCTGTTCGGTTCAAATCAGATTTTTTCGATGCTTCTTCTACATAGGCATCAATGGCTGCTTTTTGTTCTGGGGTAGTGATTTGGGCCACTAGCTCATGTTCTGGTGCCAATACAGCGTAGGTCGCACCAAACAAGGTATCTGGACGAGTCGTAAAGACGGTAAAGTCTTTTTCCATCCCTGCCACTTTAAACGTTACGTTGGCTCCGACAGAACGTCCGATCCAATTGCGTTGCATTTCTTTGATGCTTTCTGGCCAATCAACTTCTTCTAAATCGTCCAACAAACGATCAGCATATGCCGTGATTTTTAGCATCCATTGGCGCATCGGTTTGCGGATCACATCATAGCCGCCCCGTTCGCTCTTGCCGTCAATGACTTCTTCATTGGCGATCACAGTTCCAAGCTCTGGTACCCAATTTACCGGAACTTCGGCTTCATAAGCTAACCCTTTTTCATAAAGCTTGGTAAAGATCCATTGCGTCCACTTGTAATATTCAGGATCTGTCGTATTGATTTCACGATTCCAGTCATAGCTGAACCCTAGCGCATTGATTTGACGGCGGAAGGTCTCAATATTTTTCTTCGTAAATTCCGCTGGATCATTTCCTGTATCTAGTGCATATTGTTCGGCAGGCAGACCAAAGGCATCCCAGCCCATTGGGTGCAGTACATTGTACCCTTGGCTGCGTTTGAAACGGCTCAAGATATCCGTAGCCGTATAGCCTTCTGGATGTCCGACATGTAATCCTTGTCCGGATGGATATGGGAACATATCTAGCGCATAAAATTTTGGTTTGTCCGGCTCATCATGGGTGTTGAACTCATTTTTCTTTGCCCAATATTTTTGCCATTTTTTTTCGATTTCTTTGTGATTGTAATTCACGATGGACTCCTCCTAAAAATTGGTGTTTTGCTCGTCAAATCAACCAGCAAAACTTAAAAAAAGTCCTATAAAAATCGCTATGATTTTTATAGGACGTTATCAACGTGGTACCACCTAAGTTTATCTGCTCCTCAAAAAAGCAGACCTCGATGTTTTAACGGCCATCGCCGTATCTGCCTAGCCAAATCAGGTTCAGTCAGATATCACTCGAAGACGAGTTCGAAAGGTGTGCTGTGCATTTCCACCAACCATGCACTCTCTAAAAGTCCCACCGTACTTCTACTATTCCTTCTCAAACGTGAAAGTTTCTTTGCACTTATCCTAACAAAAATCATTAGGAATAGCAATCTATTTTACCCTAACTGTTTGTCCTGGGTAAATAAAGTTATTTTGAATATTGTTCCATTGAATAAATTGATCCGTCGTGATGCCAAACTTATCTGCGATCCCCCAAACGGAATCACCCGATGCGACCTTGTAAGTACCATTGGTCGCTGAAGTGCTGGTAGTAGCTGCCGTGCCGCCTTGCTTGACGACCACCTTTTGTCCTGGATAGATAAAATCATTTTTGATGTTGTTCCAGTTGCGGAATTGGTCCATCGAAATCCCGTGTTTATTGGCAACTGACCAGACTGAATCACCCGCTGCCACCGTATAGGTGTTGCCTGCAGCACTGCTGCTGGTTTGGCTGCTGACGGTCGTGCTCGTTGTTGTACTTGTACTCGTTGCGGAACTACCACTGACGACAACTTTTTGTCCTGGGTAGACAAAATCATTTTTGATATTATTCAAACTGCGAAATTGATCCATGGAGATCCCATGTTTGTTGGCGATCGACCAGACTGAATCACCCGCTGCCACTGTATAGGTACCGCCGCTGCTTTGGCTAGCAGTTGATGCAGTGCTGACGGTCGTGGTACTGCTGGTATTCGTAGACGAACCACCGCTGACGACAACTTTTTGTCCTGGGTAGACAAAGTCATTTTTGATATTGTTCAAACTGCGGAATTGATCCATTGAGATCCCATGTTTATTGGCGATCGACCAGACTGAATCACCAGAAACTACGGTATAGGTATTGCCTGATGTAGTTGCTGAAGTATTACGATTGACGATCGATACCGTAGAAGTTGCCGAAGTGCTTTGGGTGCTGCCGTTGACTTTCAACGTTTGCCCTGGATAAACAAAATCATTTTTGATGTTGTTCAAGCTGCGCAACTGGTCCATGGAGATGCCATGTTTGTTAGCGATCGACCATACAGAGTCGCCCGAAGCGACTGTATACGTTTGACTGCCGCTCGTGCTGACAGCCGCCGTTGTAGTCGTAGTATTGGTTGATGCGCTAGCTGTGGCACCACCACCGGCATTGCCAGAAGCAGGTGTGTCGTATTGTGTCAAACCAAATTGTTGGATCACTGCATTCAGGGAAGAAGCATAATTGGGTGCAGTCGCATAGCGGCCTGCTAGCCATGCGGTTGCATCAAGATATGAAGTCGTATTGCTTTTCCAAGCGCCAGAATAATATGAAACGCCGCTTTGTAAAGAGGTTGAGCGTAAAGTACGTGCGTTATCTTCGAATGATTGCGTGTATGATGGGTAGCGCTTAAAGGGTTCATTCATAGTCAACCATTGATTGTTTAAGTACTCCAAAGTACTCATATAAACGGTTTGACCGTTGTAGCTGCCTTTGATCCCGAATAGATTATAATTCGGTGCTTTTGATAAACTGCTTCGGCCCCAACCACTTTCTAAAATGGCTTGTGCGATCATCACAGAAGCATATAAATCGTTGGCTTGTGCCACGGGCTGAGCGTAAGTAGCGATTTCGGCAATAAATGCGGAAGTATTCGGCGCGGCAAAATTGCTAGTAGAAACTTGGGCGATCGAGGTCTCTACGGCTTCTGCTTGAACCGATGACACCAATGGAGCTACAACAGAGCAAGCAGTCAGTGTCGTTCCTAAAACAACTGCACTTTTTTTGATCACTCGATACTTATCGCCCGATTGGTCTGCTTGACGATGTACTTTTCTTGATTGACTCGTGTTCATGTCCGTTATTCCTCCGTTTTTTCCTTATAGTGAACGTAGGTTTAGTATACAATTTCTTAAGAATTTATAAAAGGTATTTGAGCCGATTTCAGAAACTGTAAACTCTTTGTAATCAAACGAACATTTATTGAAATGAAGAGTTTGTATTTAACCCAACGAAAAATATTCCTTGACAGTGGGATGCTCCCTGAATGGTTCCCTGCTTTTTCCGTCTTGCGATAAATGCTATAATACCTTCTAGATGTCTCTTTGCTTGAAGGGACAGAAATTCTCTAGAAACGAGGCTTTTCCATGCATAAAAAACTTTATTTTCAATTTGCCGGCAGCTGCTTTTTACTGCTGTTCGTTTTTCTCGGCTATCTCGTGAAATTTTATCCTACTTGGTTGGTCTCCTTTGACGAAACCTTGACTCGCATCATCCGCACCGGCTATCCGTTTTGGACACCGTTTTTTCTATGGGTCACAAAATTTGCGAATCCTACCACGATCATCTTGCTCTTTCTTGCTGTTTTAGCCGTTTTAGTGATCAATAAATATTATGCAGAAGCACTATGGCTCAGTATCGGCACCATCGGGATTGCCGGGCTCTTTAATCCATTGATCAAACTGGTTTTTTTACGGGAGCGACCAACCCTTGAACACTTAGTCACGGAATCAAGTTTTAGTTTCCCTAGCGGACACTCGACAGGCAGTATGGTTTTTTATGGGACATTGCTCTTCTTGGTCCCGGTTTTCTTCAAGCAGCCTTTTTGGCAATGGGGACTCCGTATTCTGTTAGGCCTATTGATCAGTTGTATCGGCATCAGCCGCATCTATGTTGGCGTGCATTTTCCCAGTGATGTGTTAGGCGGTTTTTGTGTTGGCCTGTCTTGGCTACTGTTGACCTACCCTTACTACTTGCAGAAACGTTTTGTCTGGCGCTTCACCCGTAAACAATTATAAAAGAAGGTAAAAAAATGAATCCATTTCCTTATGCAGAAGATAAAAACAAACGATACCATTCATGGAACTTTGCTTTGCGGCAAGAATTTGGCGAAAAAATCTTTAAAGTTCCCATCGATGCGGGCTTCGACTGCCCCAATCGTGACGGCACCGTTGCCAAAGGCGGCTGTACATTTTGCAGTGTGTCCGGCTCTGGCGATATGATCGTAGCACCTGAAGCCCCGCTACCAGAGCAGTTTGAAAAAGAGATCGCCATGATGCACAAAAAGTGGCCGCAAGTGGACAAATACATTGTCTATTTTCAAAATTTTACGAACACCCACGCACCGGTGGCAGTGATCCGCGAGCGCTTCGAGCAAGTACTGACACTACCTGGTGTTGTCGGGATCTCCATTGGGACCCGACCAGACTGCTTACCAGCAGATGTCGTTGACTATCTGGCAGAGCTCAATCAACGCTTTTATTTATGGGTCGAATTAGGACTGCAAACGACGTTTGAAACCACGAGCAATGCCATCAACCGCGCCCATGATTATCAAACCTACTTAGACGGCGTCGCCAGCCTGCGCAAACACAATATTCGTGTCTGTACCCATTTGATCAATGGCCTGCCAGGCGAGACGATCGAGATGATGCAAGAAAACGTCCGCCGCACCATTCAAGATTCTGATATCCAAGGCATCAAACTGCACCTGCTGCATTTGATGCGCAATACTCGGATGCTGCGGGATTATCATGAGGGACGTTTGCAATTGATGCGGCGCGATACCTATGTGTCATTGATCTGCGATCAGTTAGAAATAATCCCCCCAGAGATCATCATTCATCGCTTGACAGGCGATGCACCATGGGATTCTCTGGTAGGTCCAATGTGGAGTTTGAAAAAATGGGAAGTCTTGAATGAGATTGATCAAGAAATGCTACGCCGCAACTCCTATCAAGGGAAATTCAACGTGCGAAAGGAGCTTGTCAATGCTGCCGACCGCCATGCGCTATAGCCACACCCTTTTAAAAGAAGTTGTGCAACCGGGACATACCGCTGTTGATGCCACGATGGGCAACGGCTTTGACACGGAATTACTGGCTTCCTTAGTTGGGCCGACTGGTCAGGTGTTTGCTTTTGATATTCAAGAACAAGCCCTCCAAGCCACCAAAAAACGTTTGACTGAAAAAGAGCTGTTGGCGCAAGTCCAGCTGATCCATCAAGGCCATGAGACGTTGGCAGATGTTGTGAGCGGTCCGGTTCACGCCGCCATTTTCAATTTAGGCTACTTGCCGAAAGGGGACAAAGCGATCATCACGCTGCCTGATACAACGAAAACGGCTTTAGAAGCTTTACTGACACGTTTAGCCCCGAAAGGTAGAATCATCCTCGTCTGCTATTATGGACACGCTGGCGGCGAAGCAGAGCTGAAAGAAGTCCACTCCTTTTGTCAGCAGCTGCCGCAAGAGGAATACAATGTCCTTTCCTATCAATTTATCAATCAGCGCAACCAGCCGCCGATCTTATTTTGTATCGAACGAAAAAACCATCAGTCCTCGGCACGTTAAGGTGTCGATCGACTGATGGTTTTTTTATTCACTAAAAAGCCATTGCAGGACTCGTTGGATCCATTGATCCCAGAAATTCCAATCATGATCCCCAGTTCCCGATTCAAACGTTACGGCTATTTTGCGTTTTTGCAGCTTGTCCACCGCATACTCACTTGCCGGGTACAGTTGATCCTCGGTTCCGCAGCTAATAAAAAAGCGCGGCGCGGTGCTTGGATCGATGGTCTCAATCAGATGGATCAAATCATTTTCTGACCCTTTGAATTGCTCTAAAGGGCCAAAGATTCCTTCCCAATAAGCTTGGCTTCGCAGCTGCAGCAAGGAATCCATGCTTTCAGCCAGCGCTAATGCGCCAGACAAAGACGCTACCGCCGCAAACTGGTCAGGCTTGCGCAGCCCAAGTTTTACTGCACCATAGCCCCCCATCGAGAGACCTGCTGCAAAAGTTTTTTCTCGTTTTTGCGTCAGTTGAGGAAACAGTTCATGACAAATTTGTGGTAATTCTTCGGCGATAAATGTCCAATACTTCATTTCGTAGGTCGTATCGGTATACCAGCCCAGATCTGTAGACGGCATGATGACCGCTAGTTGATACTCTGCGGCATATCGCTCGATTGACGTCCGTCGCTGCCAGACACTATGATTTCCGTTCATCCCATGCAATAAATAAAGCACCGGGAGATCTGTGCCCGTCGATTGGCTTTGGGTGCCGATTTTTTTCTTGGTACTTTGAGGCAAGATCACATCGATCATTACCTCCATTTCAAGAACATTTGAATAGATATTTGCTTGTAAAAAAGCCATACAATCACCTGCGATCCTTTTTTTATATTGTACCAGATTCTCGCGAAATCGTGCGGGTCAAACCAATCGCTAAAACAATCAACAAAACACCGATCCCAAAAACCCAGTGTAGACCGCTATAAAGAATCTCCCGTAATTGCCCTAATAAGGCTGTTGGCAGCTGACGCGCGGCGGCTGGATCTACCAGCTGATTCATGACACTGCTATCAGTGACTTGCGCCTGTGCCAAGCCCACGCTATTGCTGGTGTTTAAAACGATACCGAAGACCGCCACCATAATGGTTTGCCCGATCGTTCGCAGCAGGGTATTAAAAGAAGTCGCCACGCCGACTTGGGTGGGTGCAACGCTGGTTTGGGCAGTAACGGTACAAACCACCATCGTTGCCCCTAATCCGACGCCCGTAATAGAAGAAATCACCAAGAACAACCAGAATGAAGTCTGTGCCGGTGTCAAAAACAACCACAAAGCACCGGTAGCCGTGATCAACAAGCTAACCGTCAAGACCCAGCTGACACTGTGCTGTGTCAACCAACGGCTGGCTAAGAAGGAACCAATCATCCATAAAATCGACAACGGTGCCAACACAAGCCCGCCAATCCCCGCACTCATGCCTAAGACCCCTTGCATCCACATTGGGATATAAACATCGATCCCCATCAGGAAGCCGCTAGCCAAAGCTGCTACGATGTTGACCACCACAAACAATTTTGAGTGGAACAGCTTCAGATCAATAATCGGATCTGCTGCTTTTTTCTCCACACGAATGAAGCCGATAAACGTGAGGACAGAAAAAACGAACAGACCGATAACAGGCAGACTTACCCCATAATCTCCAAGCAATTGGAAGCCTAGCAGGAGCCCTACTAACGTCAACATCAACAAGAGACTGCCTGCATAATCAATGTTGACTGCAGCAAAGGCCTTTTTTTCTTCATGAAAATAAAACCAAATTAAGGCGATCAACCCTAATCCGATGGGCACGTTGATAAAGAAGATCCAATGCCACCCGATCGTATCTACGATCAATCCACCGGCTAAGGGACCAACGACACTGGCGATCCCCCAAGCAGTACTATTGAGCCCTAAGACTTTCGCCCGCTTTTCAACGGGATACAGGTCCGCAATGATCGTTAGGGCAACGGGCATCATGGCCCCTGCGCCTAATCCTTGCAATGCTCTGGCAATGATCAACGTCAACATTGTGTTGGCCATCCCACAAAAAGCCGACCCGATAATAAACAGCAGCGTACCAAATAGAAAGACTGGTTTGCGGCCGATGTTATCGGCAAACTTGCCGTAGATCGGGGTCAACATCGCACTGGTCAAAAGATAGATCGAGAAGACCCAGTTCATGATCTCGATTCCTTTCAATGAACTAACGATGGTAGGCATCGCTGTCGTAATGATCGTTCCTTCGATCGCGGTCATAAACGTTGCGACAAAGACCGCAATAGTGACTAATTTTACATTGGTTCGCATGTAACTCCTCCTTTTACTCCAAAAAAAAGAACCCCTATTGATAGTCATCAATAGAGGTCGCCTCTTTTAATCCTTCACACTTGCCAAAAGTGCCGCCACCTTGTCGGTGCGTTCCCATGGCAAATCGATATCTGTACGACCGAAATGTCCGTAAGCGGCAGTCTGACGATAAATCGGACGGCGCAAATCTAACATTTCAATAATTCCTGCTGGTCGCAAATCAAAGTTTTCTCGTACCGCTTGGATCAAGCGCTCGTTGCTGACGGTTCCGGTACCAAAAGTGTTGATGCTGATCGAAACGGGCTGTGCCACACCGATCGCATAGGCTAATTGGACTTCCACTTTTTTGGCTAGCTTTGCTGCTACGATGTTTTTGGCAATGTAGCGAGCCGCATAGCTGGCTGAACGGTCAACTTTGGTTGCGTCTTTTCCAGAAAACGCACCGCCACCATGACGAGCATAGCCGCCATAAGTATCAACGATGATTTTTCTGCCTGTCAAACCGGCATCCCCTTGAGGACCGCCGATCACAAAACGACCAGTAGGATTAATATAATATTTTGTCTGCTCGTCTAAAAGATCGGCAGGAATCACTTCTTTGATCACTTTTTCAATGACATCACGGTGGATCGTTTCATTATCAGCCGCATCATCATGCTGGGTACTAATAACGACGGTGTCCACTCTTTGTGGTTGATCGTTATCATCATATTCAACAGTTACTTGCGATTTTGCATCTGGACGCAAGTAGCTTAGTTCATTGTTTTTACGCAACTCTGCTAATCGACGGACTAACCGATGACTCAATGCGATTGGTAAAGGCATCAATTCAGGTGTTTCATCAACGGCAAAACCAAACATCAAGCCTTGGTCACCGGCACCGATATCTTCTTTATCCGTTTCTCCGCGACTTTCTAAAGCATCGTCAACGCCTTGAGCGATATCTGGTGATTGCTCATCGATCGCTACTAAAACAGCAACCGTATCGCCGTCAAAGCCGAATTTTGCTCGTGTATAGCCGATTTCTTTGATGGTTTCACGGACGACTTTTTGGATATCTACGTAAGCAGAAGTAGAAATTTCTCCAAAAACTAAAACCAATCCGGTGGTAACTGACGTTTCACAAGCAACCCGAGCCATTGGATCTTCGGCAAGCAACGCATCTAAGATGGCATCACTGATTTGGTCGGCTACTTTGTCTGGGTGTCCTTCTGAAACGGACTCTGATGTAAATAAGTGTTTCTCTGTCATTTTTGTATTCCCCCTAATATATGTTTCGGTTACAAGGCATCTTCGCAGCTGCGAATCCTTTCGGGAACTTGCAACGGACTGATTATAACAAATTTTGACCCTTCGTAGTTGAAAAATGATAAAAAAGATTATTTTTGGGTAATAAAAAAACACTCTCAAGAGTGTTTGCATGATCCGTACGGGATTCGAACCCGTGTTACCGCCGTGAAAGGGCGGTGTCTTAACCGCTTGACCAACGGACCAGTTTGAAAATGTAATGGGCCTAAATGGACTCGAACCATCGACCTCACGCTTATCAGGCGTGCGCTCTAACCAGCTGAGCTATAGGCCCCAAA
>NZ_NGLK01000001.1:1580302-1580809 GCF_002141235.1 Enterococcus sp. 3C7_DIV0644
GCAAAGCGGGTGACGAGAATCGAACTCGCGACAACAGCTTGGAAGGCTGTAGTTTTACCACTAAACTACACCCGCATTCCTATGGCGCGGGACAGAATCGAACTGCCGACACATGGAGCTTCAATCCATTGCTCTACCAACTGAGCTACCGAGCCAAAAACAACGGTCTGGACGGGACTCGAACCCGCGACCTCCTGCGTGACAGGCAGGCATTCTAACCAACTGAACTACCAAACCAGAAGCTTTGTATTGCTGCTTTGCCGTTAAACAAAGCGATTGCGGGAGCAGGATTTGAACCTACGACCTTCGGGTTATGAGCCCGACGAGCTACCAGACTGCTCCATCCCGCGATAAGTAATTACTTTTCAGTAATTAAAGGACTGTGATTCTTTTGCTCGCAACAAAAGAGACAGTTAAGGAGGATAAGGGATTCGAACCCTTGCACGGTTTTACCCGCCTGACGGTTTTCAAGACCGTTCCCTTCAGCCGGACTTGGGTAATCCTCCA
>NZ_NGLK01000001.1:1580909-1582529 GCF_002141235.1 Enterococcus sp. 3C7_DIV0644
GACTGTGATTCTTTTGCTCGCAACAAAAGAGACAGTTAAGGAGGATAAGGGATTCGAACCCTTGCACGGTTTTACCCGCCTGACGGTTTTCAAGACCGTTCCCTTCAGCCGGACTTGGGTAATCCTCCATAATAAAACAGATACAATGCCACAATGGACCTTGTAGGACTCGAACCTACGACCGGACGGTTATGAGCCGTCTGCTCTAACCAACTGAGCTAAAGGTCCAGGCTCTTAAAAAATCGCGGCGGAGGGGATCGAACCCCCGACCTCCCGGGTATGAACCGGACGCTCTAGCCAGCTGAGCTACACCGCGTAAAAAAGAATCATTTATTCAAATGATATGGAGCCTAGCGGGATCGAACCGCTGACCTCCTGCGTGCAAAGCAGGCGCTCTCCCAGCTGAGCTAAGGCCCCTTTTGTAAAAGTATCGGGAAGACAGGATTCGAACCTGCGACCCCTTGGTCCCAAACCAAGTGCTCTACCAAGCTGAGCTACTTCCCGTTATTAAAGCGCGCCCAAGAGGAGTCGAACCCCTAACCTTTTGATCCGTAGTCAAACACTCTATCCAATTGAGCTATGGGCGCATATTATGAAATGCCGAGGACCGGAATCGAACCGGTACGGTGATCACTCACCGCAGGATTTTAAGTCCTGTGCGTCTGCCAGTTCCGCCACCCCGGCTGAAAATTGCTAAGGCAAAGCGGAAAACGGGGTTCGAACCCGCGACCCCCACCTTGGCAAGGTGGTGCTCTACCACTGAGCTATTTCCGCGTATTCCTGATGCCGGCTAAAGGACTTGAACCCTCGACCCTCTGATTACAAATCAGATGCTCTACCAACTGAGCTAAGCCGGCAATGAAGTGCGGGTGAAGGGACTTGAACCCCCACGCCCGAAGGCGCTAGATCCTAAATCTAGTGCGTCTGCCAATTCCGCCACACCCGCATAGGTTATTACTATGAGTCGTACAGGGCTCGAACCTGTGACCCTCTGATTAAAAGTCAGATGCTCTACCAACTGAGCTAACGACTCATATGGGGGTTAACGGGATCGAACCGCTGACCCTCTGCTTGTAAGGCAGATGCTCTCCCAGCTGAGCTAAACCCCCATAAGGTAAAAAAAACGCGTGGCGACGTCCTACTCTCACAAAGGGAAACCCTTCACTACAATCGGCGCTAAGAAGCTTAACTTCTGTGTTCGGCATGGTTACAGGTGTATCCTTCTTGCTATCGCCACCACACTATTCAATTGAGTAAGTGTTGCTCACTCAAAACTGGATCGAAGAAATCAAAACGCTACGAGTTTACGTGCTTTTTTCTTTTTGGTTAAGTCCTCGATCGATTAGTATCAGTCCGCTCCAACCATCACTGGCCTTCCACTTCTGACCTATCTACCTGATCATCTCTCAGGGATCTTACTTTCTTAAAGAAATGGGAAATCTCATCTTGAGGTGGGCTTCACACTTAGATGCTTTCAGCGTTTATCCCTTCCCTACATAGCTACCCAGCGATGCCTCTGGCGAGACAACTGGTACACCAGCGGTAAGTCCATCCCGGTCCTCTCGTACTAAGGACAGCTCCTCTCAAATTTCCAACGCCCGCGACGGATAGGGACCGAAC
>NZ_NGLK01000001.1:1582629-1678076 GCF_002141235.1 Enterococcus sp. 3C7_DIV0644
AACTGAGAGAAGCTTTAAGAGATTAGCTTAGCCTCGCGACTTCGCAACTCGTTGTACTTCCCATTGTAGCACGTGTGTAGCCCAGGTCATAAGGGGCATGATGATTTGACGTCATCCCCACCTTCCTCCGGTTTGTCACCGGCAGTCTCGCTAGAGTGCCCAACTAAATGATGGCAACTAACAATAAGGGTTGCGCTCGTTGCGGGACTTAACCCAACATCTCACGACACGAGCTGACGACAACCATGCACCACCTGTCACTTTGCCCCCGAAGGGGAAGCTCTATCTCTAGAGTGGTCAAAGGATGTCAAGACCTGGTAAGGTTCTTCGCGTTGCTTCGAATTAAACCACATGCTCCACCGCTTGTGCGGGCCCCCGTCAATTCCTTTGAGTTTCAACCTTGCGGTCGTACTCCCCAGGCGGAGTGCTTAATGCGTTTGCTGCAGCACTGAAGGGCGGAAACCCTCCAACACTTAGCACTCATCGTTTACGGCGTGGACTACCAGGGTATCTAATCCTGTTCGCTCCCCACGCTTTCGAGCCTCAGCGTCAGTTACAGACCAGAGAGCCGCCTTCGCCACTGGTGTTCCTCCATATATCTACGCATTTCACCGCTACACATGGAATTCCACTCTCCTCTTCTGCACTCAAGTCTCCCAGTTTCCAATGACCCTCCCCGGTTGAGCCGGGGGCTTTCACATCAGACTTAAGAAACCGCCTGCGCTCGCTTTACGCCCAATAAATCCGGACAACGCTTGCCACCTACGTATTACCGCGGCTGCTGGCACGTAGTTAGCCGTGGCTTTCTGGTTAGATACCGTCAAGGGATGAACATTTTACTCTCATCCTTGTTCTTCTCTAACAACAGAGTTTTACGATCCGAAAACCTTCTTCACTCACGCGGCGTTGCTCGGTCAGACTTTCGTCCATTGCCGAAGATTCCCTACTGCTGCCTCCCGTAGGAGTCTGGGCCGTGTCTCAGTCCCAGTGTGGCCGATCACCCTCTCAGGTCGGCTATGCATCGTTGCCTTGGTGAGCCGTTACCTCACCAACTAGCTAATGCACCGCGGGTCCATCCATCAGTGACGCAAAAGCGCCTTTCAACTTTCTTCCATGCGGAAAATAGTGTTATACGGTATTAGCACCTGTTTCCAAGTGTTATCCCCTTCTGATGGGCAGGTTACCCACGTGTTACTCACCCGTTCGCCACTCTTTTTCTTTCGGTGGAGCAAGCTCCGGTGAAAGAAAAAGCGTTCGACTTGCATGTATTAGGCACGCCGCCAGCGTTCGTCCTGAGCCAGGATCAAACTCTCATAATGATTTGTTTGAATGACCATACGGTCATTAAGCTCATAAAAATTAACTTTGCTAGCTATTGCTTGCATGTATTTGTTTCAATAAATTGAAACGTCCTACACATTGGTTCGTTTGCTTGCTTTGTTCAGTTTTCAAAGGTCTACAGTGCTGTGTTAGCAACTTTTATATCATATCAGAGCGACGTTTGATTGTCAACTCTTTTTTAAAAGTTTTTTTCGCTCGTTGTTTTTCAACTTCGCAGCGGCTGTCTCAGCGACTTCATTAGAATAACAAATGATTTGTTATTTGTCAACAACTTTTTTTAATTAATTTTGTTGATGTATCAACATCGATTAACTATTTTAAAATTGCGACTTCGTTATAATATCATCTGTCGAGCTGTGCGTCAACCACTTTTTTCAATTCTTTTTACGAATTCATTTCAGTCATTTGGCACATGTAATAATATACCAACTAAATCCCTTGCGGTCAATCATTTTCTATGGCTTTTTTTAATTTTTACAAACCCGTCTAATCACATTGAATCCAGCTTTTATCGTTCGTATTTAATCCGTTTCCTAGCATCTGTCCTAACGTATTTCCCTCTATTTCCTCGCAGTTTTTCTCTCTGGCTCAGTAGACAATAAAAAAGCCGCCCATCTCTTGCGAGTGGACGGAGCTTTTTTATCTCATTGTCGGGAATAATAAAACGTCACGAATCGATTGTGCATCGGTCAACAACATCACTAAGCGGTCGATCCCGATCCCTAATCCACCAGTTGGCGGCATACCGTATTCAAGTGCTTCTAAGAAATCTTCATCCACCCCATGGGCTTCATCATTTCCTGCTTCGCGCTCTTTTTCTTGTCCTTCAAAACGTTCTCTTTGATCGATTGGGTCATTCAATTCCGTGAAGGCATTCGCAAATTCACGACCAACGATAAATAATTCAAAGCGATCCGTAAAGCGTTCATCTTCTGGATTCTTTTTCGCTAATGGCGAAACTTCCACTGGATGACCAAAGACAAAGGTTGGCTGCTGTAACGTTTCTTCAACAAATGTCTCAAAGAATTCATTGATGATATGGCCAACAGTCATGGCATCAGTGATTTCAACATGATGTTCTTTCGCTAAACTACGCGCTTCTTCAACGGACATTGGTTGCCAGAAATCAACACCTGTTTGATTTTTGATTGCATCGACCATATGGATTCGTGCAAAGTCGCTAGCTAAATCGACTTCTTGTCCATCGTATTGGATCGTTGCTGTATGCAAGACTTTTTCAGCAGCATTACGGATAATGCCTTCTGTCAAATCCATCACATCTTTGAAATCTGTATATGCTGTATACGCTTCTAGCATCGTAAACTCGGGATTATGGGTCGTATCGATTCCTTCATTTCGGAAAACGCGGCCGATCTCATAGACTTTTTCCATGCCACCCACGATCAATCGTTTCAAGTGAAGCTCAAGTGCGATTCGTAAATACAGATCCATGTCTAAGGCATTGTGGTGTGTAATGAAGGGACGAGCCGCTGCACCACCTGCTTGATTATGCAATACTGGCGTTTCGACTTCGATATATCCATGTCCGTCAAGGTAACGACGAATTTCGCTAATGATTTGGCTTCGTTTCATGAAACGATCAAAGCTCTCTTTATTACTGATCAAATCCAAGTAACGTTGACGGTAGCGTTGTTCTACGTTCGTCAAGCCATGGTATTTGTCTGGCAATGGACGCAATGCTTTGGATAAGATCACGATTTCTTTGGCTTTGATGGTCACTTCGCCAGTGTCGGTCTTCATGATTTCACCAGATACACCAAAGAAATCACCTAGATCTGCATGCTTGAATACTTCGTAAGGTTCGTCCCCGACTTGGTCTTTACGTACATATATTTGAATACGGCCTTCGCGGTCTTGTAAATGCGCAAAACCAGCCTTCCCTTTTCCACGTTTTGTAACGATTCTTCCTGCAATGCTTGCTGAAAGATTCATTTCGGCTAATTCTTCTTTGGTTCTTTGATCAAATAACTCATGTAACTCGGCAGAATTATGGGTGCGTTCGAATCGCTTGCCAAAAGGATCAATGCCTTCTTCCCGTAGTTTTTCCATCTTTTCACGGCGAACCAACATTTGATCATTCAATTCTTCTTGTGTTTGTCGTTCCTCTGTCACGAGTTTTCCTCCATTCTTAACTTGGGTTTCCTTCTTATAATGCCAATGATGACGCAAAAAATCAAGCCGAACTTTCGAATCGACTTGATTTGTTTCTTATTCCTTAAAAGTTGCTACCGGCTGTTTTTCGGTCTTCTCTACAAATGCATCCAATAAATCAAAAATCGTTTGCTTATCTTCTGCTTGATTGATAGCTGCCTTCACTTTGGCTGCCCGTGAAATACCTTTTAAGTAGTACGCAGCATGTTGGCGGAATTCTCGCGAAGCGATTTTTTCCCCTTTTAGATCAGCCAACCGTTCTAAATGAAGTTTCGCTGTCGAAATTTTTTCTCGTGGTGTTGGTTCCGGCAATAACTCGCCTGTCTCCAAGTATTGCTTGGTGCGGTGGATCATCCACGGATTGCCTAAGGCTGCCCGTCCGATCATCACTGCATCAGCGCCGACTTCTTCCAACATTCGTTTCGCATCTTCAGGGGTTCTGACATCGCCGTTGCCCATAAAAGGAATGGTGATACTTTGCTTCACTTGTTTCAAAACGTCCCAATCAGCCGATCCTTCATACATCTGTACACGGGTTCTGCCATGCATACCGATTGCTGCGGCACCCGCTGCTTCCGCGGCTTGGGCATTCTCAACCGCAAAGACGTGCTGCTCATCCCAACCGATCCGCATTTTGACGGTAACGGGCTTGTCGATCGCACTGGAAACAGCATGGACCATTTCATAAACCTTGTCGGGATCTAAAAGCCACTTCGCACCAGCTTCTGCTTTGATGATTTTGTTTACAGGACACCCCATATTGATATCAATGATATCGGCAGTTGTGTTCTCTGCGACAAATTGCGCTGCTTCTACTAAGGATGCTTTATTCCCACCAAAAATCTGAATACTAAGAGGATGCTCGGTCTCGTCAATAAACAGCATCTCAAGGGTCTTCTTGTTACGCAGTTGAATCCCTCGATCACTGATCATCTCACAGACGACTAAACCCGCGCCAAATTCTTTGACTGTCACACGAAACGCAGAATTGGTGATCCCTGCCATTGGCGCAACGACGACGCGGTTAGGAATCTCAACCGAGCCGATCTGCCATGTCTGTCTATCTTTCACTTACGCTTCCGCCTCTTTCTTCAACGCCGCCAATTCCGTTTCATCAAAATGATACTTGTTGCCACAAAACGAGCAGACTGCCTCTGCCCCATGATCTTCATCGATCATTGCTTGGATCTCCTCAGCCCCTAAGGTGATGATCGCTGTCGCAAATTTTTCTTTCGTACAATCACAGTGGAACTGGACGGGCATTTTTTCTAGTACTTCGATCGTCGTGTCTGGTAACAATGTCGCTAAGACCTCTTCTGGTGATTGGCCTTCATCGATCAAGGTTGACACTCGAGGCAATTCTCCCAAACGTTTTTCGATGGCATCAATGATCTCTTCACTGGCACCAGGCATGATCTGTAGCATAAATCCACCGGCTGCCCGAATCGAATCATCGGTTTCTACTAATACACTCAGACCAACAGCAGAAGGAATCTGTTCTGACACTGCTAAATAATAAGTAAAGTCTTCCCCAAGTTCCCCAGAGACGATCGGTGTTTGTCCAGAGAAAGGTTCTTTTAGCCCTAAGTCTTTGATTACGGTAAAAATTCCTTGGTCTCCCACTGCGCCCCGAACATCCAATTTTCCTTGAGGATTCAATGGCAGACTGATCTGTGGATTTTTTATGTATCCTTTTACGTCCCCACGGCCATTGCTGTCTACGACGATTGCCCCAGCAGGACCATTTCCTTGAATTTTGACGGTCAATTTGTCTTCCCCTTTTAAGGTACTGCCTAATAACAAACTTCCCACCATCGCTCGCCCTAAAGCAGCAGATGCCGTATTCCATGTTTCATGGCGTCGTTGTGCTTCGGCGATCGTCTCTGTTGCCGATACGGCGTATGCTCGGACGAAGCCGTCATATGCGAGTGCTTTTACTAAATAATCCTTCATCTTGATTCTCCTTTTTATTCATTAATGAATCATACTAGGAAGCGCCGCTTTTTTCAACTGAATGTGTTTGAATTTAAGAAAAGTCTTCTTAAATAGAAACAAAAAGGCGCCGAGTTTCCTCGGCGCCTTGATACGTCTTGTTTTAGGCGTTATCATCTTTGTTTTCTTGATCAGTCGGTTGGCTTTCGCTATTGCGGCGAACGTCTTCCAATTGTTGATCAAAATCGTTTGATGATGCATCTTCGCTGTGTTTTTCTGCAGCTTGCTTCTCTGCATCTTTTTCTTCCAGCGCACGTTTCGCTTCTTCAAACGTTTGGGCTTTTTCACTAGGATACTCAGAGCTTTCAGTCCCTGCAGGCATTTTGCCTTCTTCAAACAAGGATTTGATTGCTTTAGCATCCAATGTTTCATGTTCAAGTAGTTTTTCAGCGATCAATTTGTGTTGGGCACGATGTTCTTCAATGATTTCATGGGCTTTTTGATGGGCATCCATTAAAATCTTGCGAACTTCTTGATCAATTTCAAAGGCAACTTGTTCAGAGTATGCTTTTGTTTGACCGTAATCGCGACCGACAAAGACTTGATGGTTTCCTTCATATTGAACTGGACCTAATTTATCGCTCATTCCATATTCTGTCACCATGCTTCTTGCAAGCGCAGTTGCTTGTTCAAAGTCATTGGAAGCCCCCGTTGATTGCACACCGAAGATGATTTCTTCAGCCGTACGTCCACCTAGCAAGCCAACGATTTGTTCAAACATATCTTCTTTAGTCATCAAGAATTGATCTTCTTTCGGCAAGGCGATCATGTACCCACCAGCTCGCCCCCGAGGAATGATGGTTACTTTGTGTACCACACGGGCACGACTCAAGACTAAACCAACAATGGTATGTCCTGCTTCATGGTAAGCAACCATTTCACGTTCGCGTTTGTTGATGACACGGTCTTTCTTCGCAGGACCAGCGATCACGCGGTCTTCTGCTTCATCGATATCTGAAGCATCGATTTTTTTCTTGTTACGACGAGCAGCAACTAAGGCGGCTTCGTTCAAGACGTTTTCCAGATCCGCACCGGCAAAGCCCGGTGTTTGTTGGGCAACGACTTTCAAATCAACATCATCTGATAAAGGTTTGTTCCGAGCATGAACACGGAGGATTGCTTCACGGCCTTTCACGTCTGGACGACCAACTAAAATCTGACGGTCAAAACGACCTGGACGCAGCAACGCTGGATCTAGAACATCCGAACGGTTCGTTGCGGCAATGACGATCACGCCTTCATTCCCATCAAAACCATCCATCTCAACCAATAATTGGTTCAATGTTTGTTCCCGCTCATCATGTCCGCCACCCATACCGGCACCACGTTGGCGACCGACGGCATCGATTTCATCGATAAAGATGATGGCTGGTGCATTTTTCTTCGCTGTTTCAAATAAGTCACGTACCCGGCTTGCACCGACACCGACAAACATTTCAACGAAATCTGAACCAGAGATCGAGTAAAACGGTACGCCAGCTTCACCGGCAACGGCTTTGGCTAGCAACGTTTTCCCGGTTCCCGGAGGTCCCTCAAGTAAGACACCTGCTGGGATACGGGCACCTAATTCAACGAAACGTCGAGGATCTTTCAAGAATTCCACGACTTCGACAAGTTCTTGTTTTTCTTCTTCTGCACCGGCTACGTCTGAAAAACGTACGCGGTTGGCTTTTTTGTCCGCTTCTTTGGCTTTTGATTTGCCAAAGTTCATCACACGGCCGCCACCGCCACCGCCGCCGCCTTGTTGGCTCATCATCATATAGAAGAAGAAAATGATGATCACAAGTGGTAAGAAGCTAACCAAAAGCGATAACCAAATACCACTGTTGGATTCTTCTTCGATGGTAGTTTTGACCCCTTGTGCTGAGGCCAGACTGGTGACTTCGCTCAGCGTAGAATCATTTGGTAAAATGATCGTTGAAAAGCGGGTCGAACTCGCCTGTGTATTGCCTAAAACAGACAAGCTGTTGTCATTGCTGACAGTTTGTTCTTCATTGTATTCACCCACGATTCGATAAACACCGTTAGCGGGTTGGACAGTAAATTGTTTGACCTTCCCGTCTTTCAGTTGTTCTGTAAACGTGGAGTACTCGATCGTTGGGGTCTGCTGATTGCCATTTCCAAAAATGAAATAAACGACCATGACCATCGCCAACAAGACAAGTACATAATATAAGGTATTTTTTACCATACCGTTATTTTTCTTATTCATGCGTACCTCCCTGGCTATTTTGTTTTATCAATCCTGACCATTTAATTGTATCACAATTGATTTAGAACAGTCACTAATTTGACTGATAAACACTAGGTTTTAAGACGCCAACGTAAGGTAAGTTTCGATATTGCTCTGCATAGTCCAGTCCATATCCAACAACAAACTCATTTGGCACATCGAAGCCGACGTAATCAGCATCGATCTCAACAACACGGCCTTCCGGCTTATCTAATAACGTCACGATTTTCACTGATTTCGCTTTACGGTATTTGAATAGATCTACCAGATAAGCCAACGTGCGACCACTGTCAATGATGTCTTCAACGATCAAAAGATCGCGGCCCTCAACATTTGTATCTAAATCTTTGATGATTTTGACTTCTCCAGATGAAATCATGGCATTGCCATAACTCGAGACATCCATGAAGTCTAACTCCAAGTAACAATCCATCTCACGAACGATGTCTGCCATGAAAGGAACGGCACCTTTCAGTACACCTACGACTAGAGGATTTTTATCCGCATAAGCCGCCGTTAATTCTTGACCAAGTTCCACACAACGATTTTTGATTTCGTCACGGGAAATCAAAATTTTCTCAATATCTTTATCTAGCATAAAGTTCTCCTTCCAACTCTTACTTCTGATATTTATAAAGAAGTATGTAGTGTATTTTATCAGTTTCTGGCGCAATACTCAAATAGGAAAATGCATGAGGTAGTAAGGCAATCACCTGTTTATCAAGGTTTGTGACGACCCAACTTTTTTCTCGCTCTTCATTAGGAATTTTTGAATCGATAAAAAAACGACTGATCTTTTTGGTCAGGCCACGTGCCAAGCGGATTCGGTCTCCTGGCTGACGCTTACGTACGATCAGCTCAGAGGAATAGTTTAGCGGTAAATCTTGGGAAAACTCTGACCAATTTGTGATTTTTTTGGGAATATGCTGTTCATTTATCGGAAAATACCCAATCCATTCCTTTTCAGAAAGATAGATCCCTTCTCCTAAAACCAGACGCTGACTGACTTCTGTCAACGGCGCTGCAGGCTTTTGGGGAACAGCAATGAGTTCCAATAGTAATTGGTCATAACTGCGCCGCAGCTGCCACTGTTTGTGCAACGCCAATTGCCATTGCCCTTTCTTTTCGTCTAGCAAACGCAATAGCTGTGGCAGCTGTTTTTGATTGAGTGGATGCTTTGTAAAAGCTTCTGCTTGTTGCAAAAACCCCGCATAGAAAAAATAGCGCTGCGCCGGCGAAAACGTCGGCAGCTGTTGCAGATCGATCACTAAGCGAGTAGCTTGCTGTTGAACGAACGCAGACAACCATTGCTGCTGCTCTTGCTGGATCAACTGATTGGCGAACTGCATTTCTACAGAAAGCTGTTGAAAATGCGGCAACAGTTGCGGATTTTCCGCTTTTAATGCCGGCACTACTTGCTGGCGTAGTCGGTTTCGCAAATACAGCGGTTCGTGATTGCTTTCGTCTTCAAAGTAGGGAATCTGCTGTACTTGCGCATAGTCGTAAATCGCTGTCTTACTGACACTAAGCAACGGCCGCAACAGGATTCCAGCGTGAAAAGGCTGCTGCTGCTGCATCCCGCCAGCCGATTGCAAGCGGCCTTCTCGCATCATCTTCATCAGCATCGTTTCTACTTGGTCATCACTGTGGTGAGCAGTCAGCAAAACATCATAGCCTTCTCGGGACATGACATCGGCAAAAAACGTATAGCGAAAGTCCCGAGCGCTAGCTTCTATGCCAGTTTCTGGCGGATTTTCCCAGCACCGCTCATAAAAAGGAATGCCGCGTTCTTGGCAGTACTGCCGTAAAAAAGCAGCTTCCTCAGCAGATGCTGGGCGCAATTGATGGTTTACATGTGCCACACCAAAGACCTGCTCTTTTTGCATTTCGGGAAACAACTGACAAAAGACCTGCAGCAAGACCATGGAGTCGACTCCCGTCGATACCGCCAGCAAAAAGCGGCGTTTTTTTTCAGGATCGATGGCAGTGAGTTGCCCTCGAACGGTTTGAATGACCATCATTTGCCCTCCTTCTCATTTGGTAGATCCACAAGAAAGAAAGCTGAAACAAAACGAACCAACAGTTTTGTTTCAGCTTTTTCCAACTTGCTATTCATGTTTAGTTACGGCGTCCGCCGCGGCCACCGCGTTTTCCTTCTGTATTTCGACGTAATGATGAAAGACGATCATCACTATCTTTTAGAAAAGAACTCATCAATGAATCGAAGTCTTGTTTATTTACATTCGTAGTTTGATTGCGTGAAAAAGATTTTTTCGGATTTGGTCGATTGAATTCTTTTTTCGGGTATTCACGTTTTTCTTCCGGCTTATCTTCTGCTTTGCGGATCGATAGTCCAATTTTTCCATCGTTGCCGATTGCCGTAACAAGTACTGTCACTTCATCCCCAACAGACAACACGTCGTGAATGTCTTTGACGAATCCGTTTGATACTTCACTGATATGCACCAAACCAGTTTTCCCTTCACCAAGATCAATGAACGCACCAAAATTTGTAATACCAGACACTTTGCCCTTTAGTTTCGCTCCAACTTCGATTGACATATAAAAAATGTTCCTCCTAATTTTTACCCATTTAAAATAATTCAAACTACTGCGCTGAGTAGGTATGACATTGCTTAATCTTGTGACTCTGTGGATGATGATTCTTGTTCGCTTTGCGCAGAACGCTCATTAGTGTTTTGAGAATCCGTTCCATCTGGCAAGACAGGATAAATTTTTTCGCCATCTTTTGAGTAGAAGAATCGGCTGCGGGCCAATTTTGCCACATACTCATCGTCTTGCAATAAGGCAACATCTCGCTCCAATGAAGCCACTTTTTGTTCAGCTTCTTTTTGTTCGGCGACTGTTTCCGCCTTGTATTCCTTTAGTTTTTGCAGGCGCATTTGGTCGTTAAACATCTGAATCCCCACGACTGCAAATATCGCTAATGCCGCCACGAAAAACGCCACCAGCCGACGTCGGCGAAACACGACTTGCCGCCGCTCTTTTTCAAACTTGGCAAATTGCTCTTTCGCATAATCGGTCTGCAATAGTTCTATTTTTTTATTTGATTCTTTTGCCACCTGAACTCGCTCCCGTCGCTGTCTTTGTTTTTTACATTATACCAACATCCGCAAAGCTTGTCTAACTGAAAATGCCGTAAAAATCAAGCATTTTCTGAGATTCTTTCCTCTGAAACAATCTCATACATTTTTGCAGCGTCTTCTTTTTTCGTCGATTCATGCAATTCATTGACTTTTACTTCCAAGACCTTATTCCCGAACTGAATACGCATAGTATCGCCTACTTTGACGTCACTGCTTGACTTGGCTAATTTGCCGTTGATCTGAATACGTCCCTTGTCTGCCACTTCTTTGGCAACAGAGCGACGCTTGATGATGCGGGAGATTTTAAGAAATTTATCTAATCTCATGTTTTTCACCTCTTCTTAATAGTTTCTTTCCAAATGGAACTAACAGCCATTCGCGAATCGTTAACAATTTGATTTTGATCGCTGTCCCGATAAAGGCTGCGCCTCCCAGACCGACACCGCCTAGGCAAAAAATCAGCGCCTGTAGTCGATGGGTCAAAGGACCGTTCAATAAGATCGCAACGAAGCTATAATATAAGAATAGCACGCTTGCCATGATCCCTAAACAAAGAAATAATTTTTTTCCATAATTTCCTTCATACCAAAAGCGATTGATGCTACTTTGTGCTCGACGCTGTTCGGAAACCACAAAACAGCATAAGGTCGCGCCTAACCCCAACAGCGTACTGATACTTGCTCCTGCAGTCCCATAAGAAGCGGTCAGTGGCCACATCGATAGGCATTTGACCAAAAGACCAATCCCCGCAGCGAGCAAGCCGAAGGTATAGGTATTGCGACTTTGTTGAATGCTTTGATAGGCTTGAATCGTCGCCATCAGAGCGATGGAAAAGACAAACAATACCAGCGCAGCATTGCCAGATCCGTCTTTAAATAAGGCAAAATTGATATAAGGCAGCAAAATCGCTAACCCTACCGCAGAAGCCGAAGCAATCCCGATTGTTAGGCGCAAATACATTTTTGCCGACTTTTCAAACAGCTGCTGATTTTTTACCGTCAAATACTTGGTCAACGTTGGCAAAAACGTCGAGCTTAACGCCATCGCCACCACAAGACCTAGTTGGACGAGGGGTTGTCCGCGATCATAGATCCCTTTCGAAATCCGGGCTGCTTGTGCCGTCAATCCCCCCGCTTCTAGCGCATTGGTCAATAAAAACGAATCCGCTAACTGGAACAAGATCAAATAGCCGCTATAAATCGTCAACAGACCGCCTTCTAAGAAGAACCGTTTTTTCAACGAGGCGGATAAACCAGCGGTATTTTCTCCTGTACGGGTGACTGGTTTATGCCATAGCGATAGGCGTTTGCCGTTGATTTGTCGGCTATAATAACTTAAAATCCACCACGCCGCAAGGCCCCCGACTAAGGCACCCATCATGGCGACAGTCCCCGTTTGATAAATCGTCCAGCCCAATTGCTGGAAGGCTGCCGCAGCACCTAAAATCACACCAACTCTAAGCAGCTGCTCTACAACTTGAGACACTGCGGTTGGCACCATTTGTAGATTTCCTTGAAACATTCCTCGATAAAAGGTCAAGGGTGGGACAAACAAAAAGGTAAAGGAAACGACTCGAATCAAGCCTGCCAGTTGATGGTCCCCCATCACTTGCGCGATTGGACCGGCAAATAAAAAGGTCACAGCCCATAAGCCGATCGCCGACCAAAGCACATAAGGCGTCAACGCTTGCAGCCGCTCCTTGCTTTTCAAAGGATCAGGTTCTTCAGCAACAATGCGGGAGATAAACTGCGGCAAACCTGACAACGCCAAAGTCATTGCCAATCCATAAATCGGATAGACCTGTTGATACACATAAAACCCTTCGTCGCCTACCAGGTTCTGAAAAGGGACCCGATAAACGGCACTTAAGATTTTTGCGATAAAGGAAGCGATCGTTAAAATAAACGCCCCTTCCATCGTACGCTTCAATTGTGATTTCGGCATCCCTCTGGTTCCTTTCTAGCCTTGGCTGGCGTATTTTTGTTCCCGTAACGCTTTGACAAAATCTTGGATTTCTAATAGCCAGGTGCTTTCTTTCATCACTGGCGGAATCTGTAATTTGATGGTCATTTGCTCATGATCGACACCCATCGTGGCTTTTAATTTAGTAGCTTTCAATGCTTCAAACAGCTGCTCCACCGAATAATTTTTCGTGCCGACTTTACTCAAAGTAAACGACACGGTTTGTTGCTGCTTGCGGATAGTTTCTAACAAGGCACGATCGCCGTTCATTTTGATCTCGCCCACCGTTAAGAGGTGCGCCACTTCTACAGGGTATTCTCCGAAACGGTCTAATAAATCATCTTGAAGTTCATCAACTGCTTCTTGTGATTCCAGCTCACGAATTCGTTTATAGATCTCGATTTTTTGCCGTTCGTCTTCAATATACGAAGTCGGTAAGTAGGCATCGATCCCCAGATCGATCTCAACGGTCGTTTTTTCTGTTTGGGTATTTTTCCCTTGTTTACGAGTGACTGCTTCCGACAGCATTTGTGAGTACATGTCAAACCCGACTGCATCGATAAAGCCGTGCTGTTGCGCCCCCAATAGATTTCCTGCCCCACGAATCGAAAGATCTCGCATCGCGATTTTGAATCCTGAACCTAACTCCGTAAAGTCCTTAATGGCTTGCAGACGTTTTTCACTGACTTCGTTCAACACTTTTTGCTGTTCATACATGAAATACGCATAAGCGACTCGATTGCTCCGACCGACACGGCCACGCAACTGATACAACGTCGAAAGCCCCATGTAATCGGCATTTTCCACAAACAACGTATTGGCATTGGGAATATCCACACCGGTTTCAATGATCGTCGTCGTCACCAACACATCGTATTGCCCTTCAATAAAGTCAAACAGGGTATTTTCCAATTGGATCTCGGTCATTTGCCCGTGGGCATAAGCGATTCGTGCATCTGGCACTAACGCCTGCAGTTCTTCGACTTTTCGCTCGATCGTATCGACACGATTATAGAGATAAAACACTTGGCCCCCGCGTGCCATCTCCCGTTGGATCGCTTCTCGCACCGCTCCTGGATTCATCTCCATCACATAGGTTTGGATCGGGTAACGATTTTCCGGTGGTGTTTCGATCACAGATAGGTCCCGCACGCCCAGCATCGACATATGCAATGTTCTTGGGATCGGCGTTGCCGTCAACGTCAACACATCGACTTGCGAACGCAGTTGTTTCAAGCGCTCTTTGTGTTTGACCCCAAAACGTTGTTCTTCATCGATCACCAACAAGCCCAAATCAGCAAACTCGACATCTTTTGACAATAATCGGTGGGTCCCCACCAAAATATCGACTTGCCCTTTGCGCACTTGCTCGATCGTTTCATTCTGCTGTTTTTTCGTCCGAAAACGACTCAGCACCCCAACATTGACGGGGAAGCCTTCAAAACGATCGACCATCGTTTCATAGTGCTGCTGTGCCAAGATCGTTGTCGGCACTAAGAAAGCCACTTGTTTGCTTTCTTTGATCGCTTTAAAAGCAGCCCGCAGCGCCACTTCTGTTTTCCCAAAACCGACATCTCCAACTAACAAACGGTCCATCGGCTTTTCTTTTTCCATATCCCGCTTGATCTCTGCCGTACTGCGCAGCTGATCATCGGTTTCCGAATAAGGAAAGGCATCTTCAAATTCTTTTTGATAGGCATCGTCTGGTTGAAAGGCATAGCCTTTTTCTGATTCGCGTTTGGCATACAATAAAATCAAATCATCTGCGATGTCTTCAATTTTAGCCGTCACTTTGCGCTTGGTCTTCGCCCACTCACTGCCGCCTAATTTATTGATTTTCGGTGTTTTCGATTCGGAAGCCACATATTTTTGAATCAAATTCAATTGGGTGACTGGAATAAAGAGCTTGTCTTCGTTTTGGTACAAGATCGTCATGTAATCTTGATGGACGCCATCGACTTCTAAGGTTTCCATGCCGATGTACTTCCCGATCCCATGATTCGCATGGACGACATAATCGCCGGCTTTTAACTCATTGTAGCTTTTGAGACGTTCCGCATTGGTGACATTTTGCCGGCGGGCTCTTTTTTTGTTCATCTTTTGGAAAATTTCTTTTTCTGTAACCACCACTAGCTTGTCTTGCGGCATTTCAAAGCCGCTTTGCAAACGTTCCACCACAATTTGGGTGCGTCCCGTAAACAGGCGGTCTTGTTGCGTCTGCACGGCATAGATATCATGATCTCGCAGATCTTGCTCTAACTTCTTGGCCCGTTCTTGGTCACTGACCAGAAAAATCACCGTTTGCTGTTGCTTCTCCCAGCGATCAATCTCAACTTTCAAGAGACCCATTTGGCTGAAAAACTGCTGCATCGGCCGGTATTGGAATTGATGGATCGCTTGGAAGCGAATGTTCCCCATTCCTTTTTGGAATAAAGAAAAGAAGCTGGTCACAAAGGTTTCTTTTTGCAGCAGTTGATGGACATCGATCCCGAATTGCTGTTCAGAAAAGACCCGCAGCTCCGCTAATTTTTGGGTATGCCACTCCGCTTCTTCCCGTTCGATCTCACGATTGGTCTCCATGATCCGAGCATAATCATCGATCATCAAAAAGGCGTCTTCAGAAAAATAATCTAAGACACTCGTTTGCTGACGATAAAGCAAATCCGTGTAATAACGGGCACTTTCACCGGGAATCCCCGCTTGCCATTGGGAGGCCAATTGGCCGAAATAGTCTTCTAAAAACGCGCGATCAGTTACTTCTTTGGTGACCGCCAACCGTTTGTTCAATAATTCTTGTAGCTGCTTTTGCCCCGCCGCTAAATCTTCCGCTGAGAAAACCAATTCGGTAGTCGGTAAAATAGCCACTTGCTGCAGCGTTTCCACTGAGCGTTGCGTTTCCACGTTGAAAGAACGCATCGAGTCGATTTCTACATCGAATAACTCGATCCGTACGGGGTATTCGGCATTTAATGGATAAATATCGAGGATGCTCCCACGAATACTGAATTCGCCGGGTTTGCCAATCATTGACTGCCGTTCGTAACCCATCAAGATCAATTGTTGCGGCAAACGCTCTAAATCGATCTCATCGCCGATTTGCCATTGGAATTGGTTGGCTAACCAGGTTTTCTTTTCAGGCAAATACTTTCGCAAAGCCGCCACCGGCAACACATAGATCCCAGTTTTTCCTTGAGAAACAGCATTCAGCGCTGCCACTCGTTCTTCTCGTGCTTCTGGTGAAGAAAAAGCCATTTCGGCTGACAACACTTCGTCCACTGGGAAAACATAGACATCATCCGTCACGTTGCGCAGATCTTCGGCTAGTTGATTCGTATAATACAGATTTGGTGTCACCACGATCACTTGTTTTTGAAATGCCTGATACACACCGGTGATCGCCAATGTTTTTGCCGATCCAGCTAGACCGGTCAATAATTGCCGGGGGGCCTGTTCACGTAAACCTGCATGCCAAGCCGCCACTGTCGGCACTTTATTTATTAATTCAATTAAATCCATCTCGGCCCTCCTTAGTTAAATCGATTCATTGTGGCAAGAAAGTCGCCGTTGGTCAAGTAATCACTACTTGCCTCGACTGCCTTATCAATACTTTGTAAAACGATGGGCAGATCGTCTTTTGCAAAAGGACTCAGTACATGATTGACCACGGTTTGTCCTGGACGTGGCCGATCGATCCCGATTTTGATGCGGTCAAAGACTGTCGAGTCCAAATGCGCGATCAAACTCTTGATTCCATTGTGTCCCCCCGCACTGCCTTTTTGGCGCAAGCGGATTTTCCCTAATGCTAAATCAAGGTCATCATAGACCACTACTAATTCTTCTTGGTAGATGCCAAAATAGGTCATCAACGGACCTACCGAACGACCGGATTCATTCATGAAGGTTTGCGGTTTGACCAAAAGGATTTTTTCACCCTTCAAGAAAAACTCTGCCACTTCTGCTTCAAAAGCCGACTTTTTAAAGGTTGCTTGGTACTTTTGTGCCAACGCATCCACTACCATAAAGCCAACATTGTGTTTGGTTTTCTCATATTTTTTGCCGGGATTTCCCAAGCCTACAATCATTTTCATTTTTCGATTACGCTCCATTATTTCTAGTTTCAAGCTGATTCTTCATCTATTTTATCGGTTTTCTTATCCAAACACAAAATACTGGGCACACAAATGCGCCCAGTTCTTTTGCTGAAATAATTATAACACGAAATGGACTGTTATGGTGGCGTCCTCTTGCTCAGTTTTTATCTTTCTTAACGAATCTTAATAAAACGTTGATATATCCTCTTTTTGACGTAATAACAAAGAAAGCATTTACAACTGAAACAGCGATATTTTGTGTAATATTGTTGTGCAAATCACATGACAAATATACTTGAAAATGGTAGGATGATAGCGAGTAAAACAATTATGCGGAAGGAATGATACACAGATGACTGCAAAAACGAACAAAAAAGATCACCAAAAGGTAATTCTTGTTGGAGACGGTGCGGTTGGTTCTAGTTACGCGTTTGCGCTGGTGACCCAAAACATTGCGCAAGAAGTCGGAATCATTGATATAAATACAGCAAAAACAGAAGGCGACGCAATTGATTTGTCCCATGCCTTGGCCTTTACTTCCCCTAAAAAAATCTATGCCGCTTCTTATGAAGATGCACATGATGCTGATTTAGTCGTTATTACAGCTGGTGCGCCTCAAAAACCAGGTGAAACCCGCTTAGATTTGGTTCATAAAAACTTGAAAATCAACCGGGAAGTAGTTACCCAAATCGTTGATTCAGGGTTCAACGGAATCTTCTTAGTAGCAGCAAACCCAGTCGATATTTTGACTTATTCGACTTGGAAATTCTCAGGCTTCCCGAAAGAACGCGTCATCGGTTCAGGTACTTCTTTAGACTCTGCACGTTTCCGTCAAGCTTTGGCTGAATTAGTCGATGTTGATGCCCGTAACGTCCATGCCTATATCTTAGGCGAACACGGGGATTCAGAATTCCCTGTTTGGTCTCATGCCAACGTAGCCGGCTTGCAAATCTATGAATGGGTCAAAAACAACCCAGATATCGATGAAGAAGCAATGGTCAACATTTTCTTCAGCGTTCGTGATGCAGCCTACACCATTATCGAGAAAAAAGGTGCGACTTTCTATGGGATCGCGGTAGCCTTAGCACGGATCACTCGTGCGATCTTAGACGATGAAAATGCTGTTTTACCATTGTCTGTGTACATGAACGGCGAATACGGCTTAAACGACTTGTACATCGGTGCGCCTGCAGTTATCAACGCCCAAGGGATTCAAAAAGTGATTGAGATCCCATTGACGGATGGTGAAAAAGACCGGATGGCCGCTTCTGCAAAACAATTAAAAGATATTCTTGATGAAGCTTTTGCGAAACTAGATGCAGAAGACAATCAATAATTTCTTTCACTTCGTTTAGCTAGTCAACTATGCCACTGAACGAACCTTACAGCTCACTCTTTTTCAGAACAATTTGATCAAGATGATTTGCTGCGGTTCGTTCAGTTTTTTTATGCAAAGAAATGCTTTTCTACAGCTTAGCTAAAGATAGTTTAAGAATTTTCTATTTTTTATGGAAGTTTCATTTGCCATATTCGCTTTCTTGGGGGAATATGGTATGATTTAAGCGTTATTATCTATTATGCCATTAGAAAAAAAGGAGTAGTTGAATGACTCGTTCAAACAAACATACTGACGCCAAGAACAATACCAAGAAAATTGTTCTAATCGTTGTGGCTGCTATATTAGTAGTGATCGCTGGCGGCTATACCTACCGAAGTACATATTATGCAAACCGTTTTTTACCAAAGACTGAAATCGATGGGATCGACATCAGCAACAAAACTGTTGCCGAGGCCAATGCCCTGCTGCATGACCGCTACTCGCAAGAAGATTTCACCATCAAAGAAGGCGATAGCGAATGGAAGACAATCAACCTTGCTCAATTTGGGTTACAAACGGATTTCACCAATGAGCTGCAATCATTAAAAGATGAACAGAACCAGTGGAGTTGGGGAATGGCTTATGTTTCCGCTGCAGAAGAAAAAACACTGGACAATCTCTCGGTGGATCAAGATACGCTAAACAGCGAAACGGACACGATCCAAAAGGAACTAGAAACTTTAAATGAGGATCGTACCAAGTCAGCCGATGCAACATTGGAAAAAGGCGAAGACGGCTTTTCTATCAAACCAGAAGTTGACGGCGATGCCATTGATGTGGACAAAGCAGTAGCAGACTTCCAAGAAGCCATCGTCAGTGGCGAAAAGGAATTAAATCTCGTCGATTACGTCACAAAACCAAGTGTGACCGCTGATGATCCTGATCTAACCAAAGAAATGGATTCGTTGAATAAAATCGCCAAAGTAACCGGCAATTATACGATCAACGGAAACACGTTTCAAATTCCAAGAGAATCGATCATGGATTGGCTCTCTTACAAAGATGGCAACACCACGATCGACGAAGACAAAGTAAGAAGCTATGTCGCTTCGATCGGAGAGCAATACAACACCAGCACCAATTCTTCGACCTTCAAGAGTACCAAACAAGGCGAAGTAACGGTTCCAGCCGGCACCCTCAGCTGGACGATCCAAACCGATGCGGAAACAGAAGCATTGATTGAGGCGTTAAAAGCCGGCGAAGACTTCACGCGCACACCGATCGCTCAAGGAAGCACCGATGCTGGCAGCCCGTTATTTGGCAACACGTATATCGAAGTTGATCTGAAAAACCAACACATGTGGTATTACAAAGATGGCGAGCTGGTGCTAGATACGAAAATTATCTCTGGAAAACCAGCCACACCAACGCCAACTGGTGTCTTCTATGTCTGGAACAAAGAAGAAGATGCAACCTTGACCGGTGAAGATTATGCGTCCCCTGTTGATTACTGGATGCCGATCGATTGGACCGGTGTCGGAATCCATGATTCTGATTGGCAAACGGAATACGGTGGTGATCTTTGGAAAACCCGCGGCTCTCACGGCTGTATCAATACTCCGCCAGGCGTGATGAAAGAATTGTACAGTAAAGCCGAAGTCGGGACACCCGTGATCGTGATTTAATGGAAAAAAGAGTCAAACCTTTTTATAGATGAACCAAAAGCCGCAAAAAAATTCTTTTGCGGCTTTTTTGTTGTTTCCAAATGTTCCTGTTTAAAAAGCGCCATTTAATTAATATACTTAATTAAGCATATTAATTAAAAAGGAGAATCACTTTGGAAAAAGTTGTCTTTATTGATCGTTCTACTTTAGCTGGAAGTCTGATTAAAATTTTCGCCCGCAACATCCAAATGCTGTCCGAGGATCAAATCAGCGTGACTGTTGTGACACCAGAACGTCTGATGAATTATCGTTTTTCGCAAGAAAAAATCGTTTTGGTCGATCCTTTGCTTTCTTTAACAGATCCGATGATCAAGCAGGCCATCCCGCCGCGAATCAAGCGCCTGTCATTTCCCATCAATCATTACAGCGGCATGAATGCTGAAGCCATTCTAGAATTGATCCAACAAGCATAGCCTAAAAAAGGCCGACGGAAACCAATGGTTTCTGCCGGCCTTTTCTCATGCCACTTGCCCTCTGCTAGACAATCGCCTCTTCTTGTTCTAACAAAGTAACTTGTTCTCCTTTGTCTTGTAGCGCAGCGACGTGCATCGTGCCCCACTGGCAAAGGGTATCCAATAAGCCGCCTAACGTTTCTCCATATTCACTCAAGGAATACTCAACTTTGGGTGGTACTTGATTATAGGATTTGCGGGTAACGATATCAGACTCTTCTAGTTCCCGCAATTGCTGCGTCAACATTTTTTGACTGATGCCAGGAATTTTTCGCCGTAAATCACTAGGACGCAATGCCCCATGGCGTAAATTACAAAGAATGATTGGTTTCCATTTCCCGCCGATGACATCCATCGTTGCTTCTACACCGATATTATAAATTTTTACTTCCATTTTTTTCACCTCATCAAGTCTGTAAACACACAAATGTTACCAAAAGGTGTGTATCAAACAAAAAAGTACGTACTATACAACCTTACCTCATCATTATATGATGATTACAGAAAAAAATAAAGGAGATGTTTTTATGATCGAAAAATTATCGGATACCGTTACACTGAACAACGGCAGCAAAATCCCCGGTTTGGGGTTAGGTGTCTTTCAAATCCCTGAAGCTGAAACAGCAGAGGTCGTGAAACAGGCCATTATCAATGGGTATCGCCTGATTGATACGGCGGCTATTTACGGCAACGAAACAGGAACAGGGGAAGGAATCAAACAAGGCTTACAAGAAACGGGGTTGGCTCGTGAAGAACTCTTTGTCACTTCCAAACTTTGGAACGATCATTTAACTTATGATGAAACGATCCATGCTTTCAATGAAAGTTTGGCCCGCTTAAACCTCGAGTATCTCGACTTGTACTTGATCCATTGGCCGGGAAACCAGGCATTTCAAGAGTCATGGCGCGCCTTGGAAGACTTGTATGCCGCTGGAAAAATCAAAGCAATCGGGGTCAGCAACTTCCAGATTCATCACTTGGAGCAACTATTGGCCGCTGCTAAGGTCGTTCCTGTCGTCAATCAGATCGAACTGCATCCCAAACTTACGCAGCAAGACCTGCGGGACTTTTGTGCTGAAAAGGGGATTGCGATCCAAGCTTGGTCACCTTTGATGCAAGGCAAACTGCTGAAAGAGGAAACCGTCTTGGCGATCGCCGATGCACAGCAAAAATCAGCGGCACAAGTGCTTTTACGCTGGGCTATCCAACAAGGAATCTTAGTCAATGTCAAATCGACACACCCTGAGCGAATGCGCGCCAATGCAGCGATTTTTGATTTCCATTTATCAGAAGATGAAATGGCTCGCTTGAACGCATTAAATGAGGACCTGCGAGTGGGTCCAGATCCAGACACATTCGATTTTCATTAACCAAACGATATACTAAACAAAACCTTAGGAGGAAGTATAATGACAAACACAAACACAGGCTTTTCAATGGTGAACCACGTGGGAATCACCGTCAGCAATCTCGAACGTTCCATCCAATTTTATGAAGCATTAACTGGAAAGAAAATCGCCAATCAAGATACGATCGGTGGCAAACGAATGGCGCAAACGCAAGGTTTAGAGGATACATTGATCAAATACGCCAATCTTCATTTAGACAATCTCAACATCGACCTTTTAGAATACGTCAAACCAAAATCCAACAAAGCTAGCTATTCCAATGAGCAAATCAGTGCCATGCATCTTTGTTTTGAAGTCGAAAATATTGATGAAGCCGTTGCTCGTCTAAAAGCCATCGGGGTTGAACCTGACGGTACCCCAATCGTTTTTGAAGAACAAGATGGTTTAAAAAGCGGCTTCGGGACAGGTGTTGCCTACTTTACAGATCCAGATGGTACCAATCTTGAACTGATTGCACCAAAAGGACCATTTCAACGCGGATAATTGAAAAAGGGATGGCGACTTATAGCGCCCTCCCTTTTTATTTACGCAAAACTATCTATTTTTTCAATAGTTCCCCTTCATAGAACCCTTTACAGCGAGTACAATAAATAGATAATCCTTTTTATTCGCTGATTTTCCCAACAAACCTCGCTTGAAAGGAAGTGATTTCGATCGATATTGGTCTTTTGTTGTTGATTTTTACGGGTATTTTTTTCATCGTCTTCCGGTTCTTTTACCGAGAAGAACCCAATTATATATTCGGCTTTCGCACCAAGCGCAGTACAGCCAGTGTCAGCAATTGGCGTTTTTCCCAGCAGTGGTTCTCCCTGTTGGCGATGCTCTTTCTAGGTGGGGTCATTTTGCTGCAGCGCAACGAGCTGATTGAAGAGAAATTTTACCAGATAGCCGTCCTTGGTAGCTATCTTCTAGCAGCACTGCTGGTAGAAATAGCGCTTTATCTCAAAGATTCACGCGCGAGCACCAAAAAGTAAGACAAAAAAGACATTCCGGGGAATGTCTTTTTTCTATTCTTTATTTTGACTGTGGATCGTGATTCCCAACACCAGGGCTAAAATTCCTGAAACCACCCAGATGGTCCGGTGGAATAAGAAAATTCCTAGCAAGCTGCTTAAAACCGCCCCAAAAAAGAAACCGCCGATGATCAAGGAAATAGAAATGATCTTGGGTGTCACTGATCGGTCCTGCTTAAACCCGCGCAAATACAAGTAATCAGCCAGCGAACGTAAATTGCCAGTGGTCATCGTGGTGGCATAGGGCATCCCTGCCAAGCGCCGATAAGCGGCATATTGAATCGCTGCAAAAAAAGATAATCCGGAATCAACCAGGACATTGGGTAAAGAACGCGCAAAAAAGCCCAGAACCAAAATACCGATTGCTTCAAAGATCAACGCAGCATTTTGCCAAACGATCCAACCACCAGTCGGAAAATGATGCTGCAGATAATTCGTCACCACGATCCCCACTAAAAACATACAGATTGGTGGCAGATACCGAAAGGCTTGTTCAAACTGCCCCGTTGAAAGATTGATCCCTAACAAAATAACATTCCCCGACTGCATGCTCGCAAACACTTCACCGTGAAAGAGATAGGTATAGGCATCTAAAAAGCCGCCAGCCATCGCGAGAAGAACCCCCACCGGCAAACTTTCATGCACGACAAACTCGGTTTTGCCTTTGACACTACTCAAACTTTTTTCCATTGGTTTCGCCTCTTGTTTTTTATACTTTCTAACAGCTTAACGCTTAAAAACGCCGACAACTCGTTATGTTTTGCGGCGTTTAGGTGACTTTTTCGATAACTGACAAATCAACCACCCCAAAAGAACGGCGGTCAGTGCTCCAGCTGAATCCAGCATGACATCTTGAAAAAGCGGCGTCCGTCCTCCCGTCAGCATTTGATGGTATTCATCGATCCCAGCATAGCCGGTAGCTGCTAACCAAGCAAAAAAAGCGGCTAGCCAATACGGCGTACGGCGATATACGAGAACGAAGAACAGACTGCCCCCTAAGACAAAATAGGTAAAGAAATGTGCGCCTTTACGAATGAAAAATTCCACAAATGAGAAATAGCCTTTTTCCGCAATACTGATCTCCGAACCAGCATAGGAAAAAGAAATCTTCTCTAGCCACTCTTTCAATGGTTCATTTTTTAAGATTCGTGAAAGCAACCCGATTTGTGATTGCTGCTCATAGGTTTGTGAAGAACTGATAAAGAGGATGACCATAACCGCAAGTGCGATACAAAAGTAAAAATTCGGTTCTTTCAGTAATTTTTTCATAGTTTTCACTCCTCATTTTCCTATCTTACCATTTTCATTTGGTGATGCAACTGTTTTTCCAGCAAACCGTGGTGACATTGCACACACAAAAAGAGTGCTTCCGTGAAGATTAGAAGCACTCTTTCTTTTTAAAAATAGCCATCGGTATGAAAAGCCGTCACCCGTTTGGTTGTGAGATTTTGGGGCTTGTGACGTTCAGCTCCTTCAACGATTCTCAGGGCTGTTTTGCGTTTTTTTCTCCAGTAAACAATGACGAACCCATCTCGTAGCCTTCTACATAATGGTTCAACCGATCGACCACCTCTGCTGCCGCTTCTTGTGACGGCGTGATGATCAATAAAATATCAAACCCTGCAATCGTGCCGACAATTTCTGGTAGCTCCATTTCATCAAGATAATTGGCGATCACATCGGCGCCGTTTTCAGCCGTATGAACGACAACTAAAAAGTCAATCTGCGTAATCTTTTTTAGGTACTCATACATCGAAAACGCAATTCTGTCTTCTAGATCCTGCTCTTTGGATTCAAAGATCGAATAATACGGCCGACCGTTTTTAGCATACGTTTTAGCGATGTTCATTTCCCGCATGTCTCTAGAAATCGTGGCTTGGGTAGCTGAAACATTTTCTTTTTTTAATAAATTCATCAATTCTTCTTGAGACTCAATCCGATGTAGGACAAAGAGTTTTTTGATAATTGCTTGTCGCTCTTTTTTTTTCATTTACTTGATCCGCTCCTCTCAAGTCGTCTCGCTTACTGAAATAGTTGATCCGTCTCGTTCACATCTTGAAACGTAGCTTACAAGAACAACATTGAGAAGATTAAAATGGCAAGATTGGAAATTCCGATAACCAGTAACGGTTTGCGCATAAAGCGGGTCCAAGTGGAATAGTTGACCCGAGCCAGCTCCAATCCCCCCATCACGACGCCAGAAGTTGGTGTGATCAAATTCACTAATCCGCAACCAGCAGTAAAGATCATCACCATGACGTTCGGATTGAGTCCGATGCTTTGCGCCAAGGCCCCCATGATCGGGATCGATACATACGCTAGTCCGGAAGTCGATGGAATCAAGAACGATAAGAGCAGATACAAAATGTAGGCGCCAATCACAAACAGGACAGGTGATAGACCTTCTAAAAGATGGGAAGCCCGATCCAAAATAAACAGATCCAAGTACGTCGTTTGCATAATGTAGGAAGCACCCCGTGCCACAACGATGATCAAGACAACGGATAAAATGTCTTTGACCCCATCGATAAAGTTGGTCACGATTTCTTTTTCTGAGAATCCTTGAATCAACGCAATGATGATACTGATGTAGAAGAACCACATGGCCAAATCACCAAAATACCATTCACCGAAGCTATTGCCGGTCAAAAAGGCGGTCCAACCGTCAAACACATGGATATCAAAGTCGCCCCAAGGAATCAAGGAAACCACCATGATCACAAAGGATAAACCAAAAATCGTCAAAATCAGGCGATGTTTTTGCGTAAACACCAAGGCTTCGTTCGTGTCTTTGACAAAATGTTCTTCCATTTCTTTTTGCTCTTGCAGCGATAAGATCGTGGAGCCTTTGTCGGCTTTGACTTTTTTGGCATAAGACATCACCACAAAGATACAGTATGCGGTCGTGACTAACCAAAGCAATGCCCCGACTACTAAGATCGTGCCATTGTTTGGGGCAATATCGATGCTTCGCAAGGCATCCATCGCAACGCCGGTCGCAAAGGGATTGACGGTGGAGCCAATCACGCCGGCACCAGCACCCAGCATAACGGTTCCTGCTGCGACGATCGTATCAAAACCTGATGCCACCATCGTTATTGCTAATAAGGAATAAAAAGGAATCGTTTCTTCCGCCATTCCATAAGTGGAGCCGCCGATCGAAAACAAGATCATTAAAATCGGAATCAAAATCAACTCATTGCCTTTGAGTTTTTTGACCAAATGCTGAATCCCGGCTTCCAAAGCGCCTGTTCGCGTGACGATATTCAAAAAACCACCCAAACAGAGAATAAACACACAGATCTCGATCGCATCACGAAATCCGTTAAAAGGCGCCATAAAGAAATCAGAAAACTTGGCACCCACCACTTGGCTGACCATCTCTTCTTGGCCTGCTGGTAAAGAAGGCGCAAAAGGCTGCCCTGCTAAGAGCCAGGAAGCGACCGTCAAGGCGATAATGATCAGAAATAAGATACTGAATGATGTCAGCGACTTTTTTTCTTTTTGTTTTTTTTTCATCTGTGTTCCCCCTTTTTTGAATCGATCCTATTTGCTGCCAGCCATTACTTGGCAACATGAGAAAAATAATCTTGGTCATAAATAATGAGTTCTTTGTAGCGATAATAAATCTTTCTTTTATGCACGAGCGCCTTGAGCGTTTGACTGACTGTCTCTCGCGTCGTTCCACTGTACTTGGCTATATCATTGATAAAAACTGGAAAAGGGATGCGAATCTGCTCACCTTGTGTCTGCCCATGCTCGATCATCAAAAGACCAATCGTATTAACGACTCTTGTTTGCGCGCTGGAGGTGACACAATACTCGACACGGCGTCTTTGCTTTTCCAACTGCCGGCTCATTTGCTGATTGAGCCACAGCAACTGACTTGTAGACGAAACGACTAGCGGTTCAAACAGTGACATCGCTGCAAACTGCACGACAATGTCTGTTGCAGCGAATGCCGATACATCATAGTTGTCTCTTTCAAACAAGCCAATCAAAGGAAATAACTGATCTGGCCCAACAAAATCTACATAACAATAGGAATCAGTTCCGTCGGTCTTTTCGATCCGCACAAGTCCTTCTATCACAAGGAATATCCGATCTCTTACGTCGCCTTCATAAAAAAGCACTTGACCTTTTTTGTACGTACGGCAGTAAATATGCTCTTTCAAACGCTGCTGATTTTCTTCTTCCAGCCATTGAAAGCTGTTCGCTCTTGTTGATGGATCTTTTATTTGGTGGTCGATCATTTTTCTCACTCCAATGTTTTGGGTCTTGCTTTGCTGCTTCGCTTACTTCCAGGTGATCTGCGTGCCAGCATCATCGATAGCTGCCAGCTTGTCTAAAGAAGTAATCACTGCCCGTTTTTCCGCCCCCATTTTGACAAAGTTCAAAGCGGCTTGTACTTTCGGCAACATACTACCTGGTGAAAAATGGCCTTCATCGACATAGGTTTCCAATTCCGCGGCGGTCACATGATCCAACCACTGCTCACTTTCCTTGCCAAAGTTCAAAGCGATTTTTTCTACGCCCGTTAAAATGATCAGCTGATCCGCATCGACTAATCGAGCCAATTTTTCAGAAGCAAAATCTTTATCGATCACGGCTTCAACACCCAGGCCATTGTCTAGCACGGGAATGCCGCCGCCTCCTGCACAAATGACGATCGTGTTTTGTTCAATCAGCGCTTTGATGCTGGCAACTTCTTGGATCGCTTGTGGTGCAGGACTAGCCACGACTTTCCGCCAGCCACGACCAGCATCTTCCCGGTAGATGGCATCTGAAGCCGCCATGGCTTCTTTGGCAGCCGTTTCCGTTAAGAACGGCCCGATTGGTTTTGTCGGATGGGCAAATGCTGGATCTTGGGCATCGACTGTAATTTCCGTGACCACAGTCACCACCGGCTTCGCTATTTGTGCTGCTTTCAACTGGATTCTCAGCTCATTTTGCAACCAATAGCCAATACTGCCTTGGGTCATGGCGACACAGGTATCTAAAGGCATTGCTGGGTTTTTGCTAGAATCGCTCGCTTGCTGCTGCAAAACCAGGTTTCCCACTTGGGGACCATTCCCATGAGTAATGATCAAATTGACGTCTTTTCGGATCAAGGGAATCAGGTAGTCCACGGTCTGTTTGAGTCGCTCTTTTTGCCCTTTGGCACTGGCATCTTCTGCTAAGATGGCGTTGCCGCCAAGGGCGACAACGATCGTTGGTTTCTTTTCACTCATCTGCTCACTGCTCCTTCTCACACTCTAGGAATAAATAGATCGCCTAATGTTACTGCCATGATCGCTTTGATCGAGTGCATCCGGTTTTCAGCCTCTTCAAATTGACGACCCCAGTGACTACGGAAAATATCGTCTGTGATCTCCATTTCAGAAATGCCAAATTTTTCTTCGATCATTTTTCCATACGTCGTATTCGTATCATGGAACGCTGGCAAGCAGTGCAGCACGATCAAGCCATCGTCTTGTTTTCCGGTGGCCATCACCATTTCGCGGTTGATCTGGTAATCTTTCAACAGCTTCACCCGCTCTTCGAACTGGTCTTCTTCCCCCATTGACACCCAAACATCGGTATACAAGACGTCTGCATCTTTGACGCCTTTTTGGATATCATCTGTTACCATCAACTGACTGCCAGATTCTTTAGCAAATTTGTTGGCATAGTCTGTCACTTCTTGCGCTGGGAAAAGTTCTTTTGGTGCACAGATACGAACGTTGACCCCTAAAATTGCCCCCGTCACTAACAAACTATTCGCCATATTGTTCCGGCCGTCGCCCACATAAACTAGCGTAATGTTTTCCAAGGTGCCGAAGTTTTCTTTGATGGTCATAAAGTCAGCGATCATTTGGGTTGGGTGCCATTCATCGGTTAAGCCATTCCAAACAGGAACACCGGAGAATTTGGCTAAATCTTCAACGACTTGTTGACTGAATCCACGAAACTCAATACCGTCAAACATGCTGCCTAAAACTTTTGCTGTATCTTCGACAGATTCTTTTTTGCCTAGCTGAATATCATTCGCGCCTAAAAATTCTGGATGGGCACCAAGATCGATGGCAGCTGTCGTAAAGGCCGCCCGTGTCCGAGTCGATGTTTTTTCAAACAAAAGGGCAATGTTCTTGCCTTCTAAATAACGATGAGAAATATTTTGTTTTTTCAATTGTTTTAAATAGATTGAAAAATCAATGAGGTATTCTAACTCGGCTTTCGTAAAATCTTTTTCTGCTAAAAAACTTCTTCCTTTAAATACTTGTTCCATCGATGATTCCTCCTCTGATTTAAATATCTTCTCTAACAAATGGCATGCTCATGCAACGAGGACCGCCACGACCACGAACCAATTCACTGCCGGAGATTTTGTGCAATTTGATACCGGCTTCTGCCAACTTCTGATTGGTGATGGTATTGCGGTCATATACGACGACTTCGCCAGGTGCGATCGTCAAGGTATTGGAACCGTCATTCCATTGTTCCCGAGCTGCTGCAATCAAATCACTGCCGCCGCAACGAATCAATTCAACCGTATTTAGTTCTAGATAGCGACATAAAATATTTTCCAACGTGTCCTTTTCTTCTTTGATCGTCACCCCATCACCTGCTCGTGAGATTGAATAAACCGTCAGCTCTCCTTCGATTTCTGGATGGATCGTAAACTTGTCATGATCGACCATTGTAAATACCGTATCTAAATGCATGAATTTGCGCTCTTGACCAATGTCAAACGCTAGAACATACTCAAAGCTTGGCTCATTTTCGAACACTTTGCGGGCCAGCTGCTCAATCGAAGCGGCATCCGTTCGTTGCGAGATACCAATCGCCAACACATGTTTTGACAGAACTAATTCGTCGCCACCTTCGATGCGGGTTGGTTGGGCGCGATCATAAAGCATATGAGGCGGATTTTGCTGGAACATTGGATGATGAGCAAAAATATATTTGCCGTATAACGTTTCGCGCCGTCTTGTTTCTGAATACATGCGATTCAAGGATACTCCGTTACCAATCGTCGCAAAGGGATCTCGTGTAAAATACAAATTCGGCATTGGATCGATCAGAAATGGGTATTGATCATCCACGGTCCCAGCGAGGCTCTGGGTATTTGGCAGCTCCAGTTCATTTTTGGCTAAACCAGCCATAGTTTTGTCGATCAGTTCCCGATCATTGTCACAAGACATAAAATAATCCGTGACTTCTTTGATGATCTCAGAACTTTGGATTGTAGTTTCCGCTAAATAATCCTTGAGAAATTGCTGTTTGATTTCTGGTGACGTGAGCGATTCAGCAGCTAAATCTTCTAGATACAACACCTCCACATCATTTTGACGTAGGACTTCCGCAAACCGATCATGTTCTGCTCTGGCTTGTTCCAAAAAAGGAATATCATCAAATAGCAGGCGGTTCAAATGATCAGGAACAAGGTTCTCCAATTCCCGACCAGGGCGGTGAAGCATGACTTGCTTCAATCGTCCAATCTCTGAAAAAACATGAATAGCATTTGGCATTTTTCTTCCTCCTTCTTCTGTTTACACCTCTATGCTACCTAATTGTATACGCTTTCGCAGTGGTATATTTCGTGTTCTTTTCGCAAAGGATTTGGCATTATGCATGAAAAAGCGAATATCGCTCATCAGGCGTTTTTTTACTCGCTGTTTTTTTTCATATGTAATATTTATCCATCGATTTTTTTCTAAGAATTTGATGAGGATGTGATAGTTTTTTTATTTTTGACGTTTTTCCGCCCTATCAATAGATCAAGGAGTTATACATTCCATTTTTTGTTTTTGGTACAGTTTCATCAAGAACCCTTATTTCATAAGGATTCTGATGGTTGCGACCAAATTTCGTTATGCTATACTTAATAAGATCGAAGGAAAAGAAAGGGGTTTGATAGGAATGACCTATTCAATCAATTGGAATCTGGAAACAATCTTTCCGGGAGGCAGCGATTCTGTTCAATTAAAAGAACGCATGAGCCAACTGGAAGAACAAATTGCAAATTACCGAACAACAGTCGATGCATGGTCGCCCAACAGCGAAGACGATGCAGCAAAATTAGAAGAGTTACTTGATTTATCCGCAACTATTAGTCAAGGATTTTCACAATGCGGCAGCTTTATCAATGCCTTGCTTTCAGCGAATGTCAATGACAGCAAAGCCAAAATCCTGACGGGTGACCTCTACGCAAAATTGCCAGCACTGCAAGCAGCACAAACCGTTTTCTCGAAAAAATTGACAGAAATTTCTGAGGATGATTGGACAGCACTAGTTAAAGCGGAAAACTTAGCACCTGTCGCTTTTCGTTTAAGCGAGATTCGCCGCGACGGCAAAGAATTGTTATCCGAAGCAGAAGAGACCATCATCAATACTTTAAATTTAGATGGCTTGAATGCTTGGAGCCAACATTACGATACGATCGTTGCCTCGATCGAAATTCCTTTCCTGCAAGAAGACGGCACGACGATCAAGTTTTCAGCTGGTCAAGCCTTCAATAAAATGATGGGTGATCCTGATCCGGAAGTTCGTGCGCGTTTATTCGACACTTGGGAAAAGACGTGGGCAGAAAAAGAAGACCTCTTTGCGGATACCTTGAACCACTTAGACGGTTTCCGCCTTTCTACCTTCAAACTTCACGGTGTCACTGATTACTTGAAGGAACCATTAGAATACAATCGTCTGCAAAAAGCGACATTGGATGCTATGTGGGGCACGATCCAAAAGAACAAACAGCCGATCGTTGATTTCTTGACCCGCAAAGCGCAGCTTTTCGGCAAAGAAAAAATGGAATGGCAAGACCAAGATGCGCCAATCATCCTTGGCGATATGGAAGAAAGAACCTACACCTTTGATGAAGCAGCTGACTTCATTTTGACCAACTTCCGTAAGTTCAGCCCAAAAATGGCTGACTTTGCCCAAGTCGCTTTTGAAAAAAGCTGGATCGAAGCAGAAGATCGTCCCGGCAAACGTCCTGGCGGCTATTGCACCAGCTTGCCAGAAACCAAAGAATCACGTATTTTCATGACCTACAGCAATTCTGTCAACGAAGTAGCGACGCTTGCCCATGAGCTCGGTCACGCTTTTCACAGCAGCGTTCTTTGGGAGCTGCCAGAATTAAACCGCAACTATGCCATGAACGTTGCCGAAACAGCAAGTACCTTTGCTGAATTGATCGTTGCTGATGCAACCCTCAAAGAAGCAACGACAAAAGAAGAAAAAATCAATCTATTGGATGCTAAAATGCAAAATGCGATCGCGATGTTCATGAACATCCACGCACGTTTTATTTTTGAGAACAGCTTCTATCAAGCTCGTCAAAAGGGCTTGGTTTCAGCGGAACAAATCACGGAAATGATGACTGCGGCGCAAAAAGAAAGCTATGCGGATGGGTTAGCGACTTATCACCCACATTTCTGGGCAGCCAAATTGCACTTCTTTATTGACGATGTGCCGTTCTACAACTTCCCTTATACCTTTGGTTACCTCTTTAGTATGGGGATCTACGCGTATGCCAATGAAAAAGGGTCTAGCTTTGAAGAAGAATACATTGCTTTATTGCAAGATACTGCTTCAATGACGACGGAAGAACTGGCGCAAAAACACCTTGGTGTCGATTTAACGAAACCAGACTTCTGGCAAGCAGGGATCGACATGGTCCTAAAAGATGTTGCCAGCTTTATGGAATTGACTGAAGACTATATCTAAAAGAAAAAACCCTCTTCCAACAAGACGCTTGGAAGAGGGTTTTTCTATCAGGCATTCAATAAAGTTAAGCCAATCGTTAAGTAGCCGGCGTATAAACACCAAATCAAATAAGGAATAAACAAGTACATCGCTTTTTTGTCGATGCGAGCAAAGAGGATCATACAAATAATCACTGATAACACTAACAAGACAATAATGACCGTTCCTGCCCAGTAAGCATTCCAGCCAAAGAAAACGATACTCCAAAAGAAGTTTAATACTTGCTGGATCGCAAAGAAGATGTAGGCATTCTTTTTAAGCGCTGGATTGACTTTGGCGACGATCAACAGATACAACGCCGTTCCCATAAAGGCATACAAAATCGTCCAAACGATCCCAATGATCCCGCCAGGAGGGGCTAAAAAGGGTTTTTCCATTTGCGCATACGTTCCGGCAATGTCCCCTGCAAACAAACTCGATATGATTCCTGTTGCTTCAATGCCGATCACACAGACCAGCCAAATTAAAAATTTCATGTTCTCCACTCCTTCTTTTTTTCATAACTCACTAGTTTCATCGTACCATCGAATCGAAAAAAAGCAGAATAGAACGCTTAAAAAAAGAAACGGCCGTGTGGACGTTTCTTTCAAGGTAATTTTGATTATATTCAATGACAGCTACTTTGATTGTTCCTCTTCAAACTTCCGCCGTTCATTTTCTACATATTTGTATAACGAACCGTAGCGGCTGCGATAGCCTTTCTTCCATGGTTTCTCTTTGCCGCAAAAATGCAGCAAAACGGTATGTTCGATGACCCAATCCAAACTCCATTCCCCTAGGCTGATCGTCTCATACGTACGGTTTTTCCGTACATCATAGTTATAGAGCTGATCAGGAATCGCCAGCACCCGATCACCATATAACCCATTCAAAATATCTTGATCCGGCAAAAAGAGGTTCAAATGATTTTTCTCAATGAAGGCTGCGATTTCTGTTTCTTTGACCTCTTGCCGTAGCTGGTGCACATTCATCAGCAAGACACCTGAATTATAGTAGCCTTCTGACTCATAATTGCGCAAACGGACTTTATTGATGACCGTCGTCACTTCTGTCAGCTTGGAATGACTGGCAGCGGCATACAGAAAATCCCCTAACGTCAGCTCATACAAGGGGCGCAAATCATTGATGCACAAAATATCCGCATCCAGATACAGGATTTTTTCCACCTGCTGCGGCAAGTAATTTTGTGCCAACAATCGATAGTAGATTGATTCTGGGTAGCGGTCACTAACTGGTGCCGTTTTAAAGATCGAACCAGAACCGATGATGACGGGATGATAGGTCATCGCCAATTTTTGACAAAAGACCTCTAGCTCTGCACCTTGCCTCAATTCTTTTTCTTGTAAGACATAGACATCGAAAGATGCTGCTGTCGTATGGCGTTTGATTGAATATAACGTTGTTTTTAATTGTTCACTGAATCGATCATCAATCGCAAAAAGTAGATTCATGCTCTTGTTCACTCCTCTGTTACTGGATGCACTCGTTGGGCAAAAAATCGAACGCAGTTGCCCGCATCTTCTGTTCTTCTAGTATACCCGATTTTTAGTCATTCTTTCAGTGAAATAGCCTTTCCAGTGAAAACCATTCCTTGGAAACGCAAAAAAATGCTGCTCCATTCAATGAATGAAACAGCAAATGATCGATGATAAATGGTGACCTCCTAAAACAGATCAGCGAATCGTGGCAAAAGCTTTTGACCACAACAACAATTCATCCAGCATGTCATTGACACCTGCAGCCATGTGCGCACCGGGTTTGAAGGTACTGAAATTTTCAAAATCTGTGAAGAGATTGAAGGCTGGGTTAGTCCGCACGGTGGCAACTTTTTGTTCAGCTAAAACGTTACGCAATTGTTCAGCGGCACGAATCCCACCGCCAGAACCATAACTGACGATCCCAGCTGCTTTATCAAACCATTCTTCCCGTGCAGAGTCTACGGCATTTTTCAAGGAAGCCGCAAAACCGTGGTTGTATTCTTGTACGATGAAGATATAGCCATCTAATTCAGCGATTTTTTTGTTCCACGCCATGTTTGGCTCAGCCGTTCCCATAAACGGTAAATCAAATGCCTTTACATCAACGATCTCAAACTGATGCTCTGACCGTTGAGTAGCAATTTCTTGAATATATGCTCCGACTTGCGGACTTACGCGTCCTTCTCTTGTACTGCCTAAAATAATACCAAATTTCATGATAGGTTCCTCCTAAGATTGTTTTCGTTTGTTTTTTAACGATTGGCAAATGTGTCTGCCCAGTCCAGTAATTCCGTCAACATATCGTTCATTCCTGCCGTCATATGTTCGCCAGGAGTAAAGGTGGCAAAATTTTCAAAATCAGTAAATAAGTTGAAGGCTGGATTAGTGCGCACCGTGGCTACTTTTTGTTCCGCCAAAATCAAGCGAACTTGCTCAGCGGCCCGAATACCCCCTGCTGAACCATAGCTGACGATTGCTGCTGCTTTGTTGAACCATTCCTCGCGGGCGCTGTCTAACGCATTTTTCAAGGAAGCCGATAGCCCATGATTGTATTCTTGTACGATGAAGATATAACCGTCTAATTCAGCGATTTTTTCATTCCACGCTTGGTTCGCTTCGCCTGTACCCATAAAGGGCAAGTTGTAGTCTTTGATATCAATGATTTCAAATGAGCGGTCGCTATGTGCTCGTGCTGTTTGTAAAACGTAATTGGCTACTTGCGGACTCACGCGGCCTTCTCTCGTGCTGCCAACGATGATTCCGATTTTTTGCGCTTTTTTCTTTTCCGGAGTGCGATACACCTCTTTAATTACTTCTTTTTCAATTATTTGTTCTTTTTTCCCAAATCCAAAGACCATTCTTTTGTACTCCTTTTATTGTGTTTTCTTTAACGATGGACTCAGCATATCAAACTTACTTTTAGTAAGTCAATCATTTTGCTTACTTTTTGTTAGAAAAAAATCCCAGCTACTTCCTCTTGACATTCGTTCGGCACCGAACTATAATCAACTCATCGATATCATTAGGTACCGAACAATAATTCAAAAGGAGTGTTCTCAATGAGTACAATGACCGATCACTTAATGAAACAGCTTCGTTTTATCAGCGAAGCCAGCAATGCTTTTATGAGTCAAAATAACCAACGCCTTTCTGGACAGCAACGCGTCCTAGCCGTTTTAAATTTAGAAGATGGCTTGGTGCAAAATTACCTCGCAGAAGTTTTAGATTTACGGCCAAGTTCCTTGGCAGAACTATTGAAGAAAATGGAAAGCAGTGGGGATATCCAACGCAAAGAAGATGCAGCCGACAAAAGGATCAAACGAATCTTTCTGACAGAGACTGGACGAAAAAAAGCAGAAAAATTACTGGCACAAAAAGAAGCCGCCAGCAGTCAAACGTTTTTTGCTGGGTTAACAGAGGAAGAACAAACCGAATTTGCCCGTCTGCTTGAAAACATCGCCACTGGGTGGGAAGCTGACTTTCAGCAACAGACGCAACGCTTTATTGACCCGATGGATCGTCTACAAGCTATGCAGGAGATCCGGGAACAGATGATGAAGCAATGGGGTGGAAATTGGCAGGAAATGACGAATGACGATCGCCGAAAAATGAAGCAACAAATGAAAGATACTTGGCAAGATATGGGCGCTGACGAGCGGCGTCAAATGAAAAAGCAGATCAAAGAAGCCATGCGGCAAATGCCATTTCCTGGACACCGCGGCATGTTTGGCAATCGGTCATTTGGGCCATTTGGGCCATTTGATAGTAGCGAGGCGAATGATCCACGGGACACATGGGGAAAAGGCAACTTTTTTGATGCCTACGGGTTTGGACAAGACCACAAAGCAAGACCTGATTCCGCTTCTAAAGACGAAGCAGCCGAAGATGATTGGCAGGATTTCTAATAGCACCTAATGAAAAAGAAAAAGCTGCAGGACATCTTGCTTGTAGCGGAGGAAAACGAATGGAAACAACGACACCAACAGTGAACAAAAACAAATTTAAAATGAAAGACTTTATCCACCTGATCGTCAGTGTCAATCCCAAGAAAGGCTTGTTTCTTTTAGGGATGCTCTTTAGCCTGATCACGAGTGCCGCCAGTTTGGTCGTGCCGCAGCTGACGAAAACGCTAGTCGATGCCAGCGGCACCCCCACGTTCAGCACCTCCATGCTGGTCGTTTTGATCCTAGCCTTTGTGCTGCAATTAGGCGTAGGCACTTTAGGCGGCTTTCTCTTGCGCTATGTGGGAGAAAGTGCCGTGAAAACATTACGAGAACGTCTTTGGAAACATCTGCTGCATTTGCCAGTCAGCTATTTTGATGACCATAAGTCGGGGGAAAGCAGTTCGCGACTCGTTAATGATACTTCCGTGATCAAAGAACTAGTCACCTCGCAATTTCCCAGCTTTGTCACTGGCTTGATCCAATTGGTTGGTTCGATGATCATCTTGTTTTTGATGGATTGGAAGATGGCGGCGATCATGTTCAGTGCGGTGCCTTTGATCACCTTGATCATGTGGCCGATCGGCAAGATCATGTCGAAACTAGGACGCCAACTACAAGCAGCGACTGCCGATTTCAATGCGGATGCCAGCGAAAAACTCTCAGAGATCCGTTTGATCAAAGCCAGCAACGGAGAAGCTAGTGAACAAGAAAACGGTCGGCGCAACATTGGGGCAATCTTTACCCTCGGGGTCAAGGATGCGAAAGTTAGTGCGATTTTGCAGCCAATCATGACGACGGCAATGCTGGGATTACTCGTAGGAATCCTCGGTTATGGCGCGATCCGTGTCCAAGCCGGCACCTTGACGAGTGGCGCATTGATTGCTTTTCTACTGTATCTCTTTAATATTATTGCGCCTGTGACGACGTTTGCGATGTTCTTTTCACAAGTCCAAAAAGCGATGGGTGCTACGGAACGGATCCAAGAAATTTTGGATACGCCGCTGGAGCCGATCCAGGCAGCACCCAAAGCCGCTATCGACGGCGCAGTCCTACGGGCAGAACAGATCGATTTCAGTTACGATCCCAAACGGCCGATTTTGCAAAACATTTCTTTTGAAGCCAAACCCAACACCGTGATTGCTTTTGCGGGACCAAGCGGCGGCGGAAAATCCACGATCTTCGCTTTACTGGAACGCTTTTATGAACCCACCAGCGGGCGCTTGCTGATTGGTGAACAGCCGATAGCTGACATTGATCTGCAGGACTGGCGGGCACAGATCGGCTATGTTTCCCAAGACAGTGCGGTCTTTGCCGGTACGATTCGGGAAAACTTGCAATACGGATTAAGCCGAACACTGTCAGAGGAGGAATTGTGGCAAGGACTGGCATTGGCTTATGCCGATCAGTTCGTCCAAGAGTTCCCCGAAAAACTAGAAACACAAATCGGCGAACGCGGCGTCAAACTATCTGGCGGGCAAAAACAACGGATCGCCATCGCACGAGCATTCTTGCGAGACCCCAAGCTGCTGATGCTCGATGAAGCGACCGCCAGCCTAGATTCTCAGTCGGAAGAAAAGGTCCAGCGGGCGTTGGATCATCTAATGGAAGGGCGCACGACATTAGTGATCGCCCATCGCTTGTCGACCATCGTGGATGCCGATCAAATCTACTTTATAGAAAAAGGTACCATTACCGGTCAAGGTACCCATGCAGAATTGATCAACAATCACCCGCTTTATGCTGCCTACGTGAATGAACAAATGATCAATTAAAGAATAAAAACTAGAAAAAAAACTGCTTATTGATGGATAAGCAGTTTTTTTCTATTAGCCAACGGCTGAATGTTGCTTCTCTTCACGCGCCACAGGCACTTGATTCCCTCGCTGTAATTCTTTCAGCACCTGGTTTTCTGCCCGCAATAAATCCCTTTCGCTTTGGGCAGTAGCAAGCTTTCCTTGATAGACCAAGACTTCTTCTTGGTAGGTTTTGGCGGTCTTTTGGACTTCTTCTTCTAACTGATCGATTTTATGGGTCAATTCTTGATTGATCTGTTCATATTTTAGGTAAAGCTTTTGGGCATTTTCGATATTCGTTTGTTCCAAATTCGCTTTGCTGGATACTCGGGTAGCCAAATAAGTAAGTACACCAGTAATGAGTGACGGCAAGACAACTGTTACGATCGATGTATCCATGATCCTCCCCCATTCTTTTTGATACGATTCATATCATCTGTTTCCAGTATAAAAGATACGATTCGTATCGTCAACTGATGTGATATTTTTTATATCAAATAATACAAAAATAGATACAAATTATATCCAACGTGCTATACTACAAAAAAGGAGGCGATCACTCATGCTTGGCGAACGGCTAAGAACACTCAGACTACGAACCAACCAAACCCAACAGCAGATCGCAGATCAGCTAGGGATCACCCGCGCAGCGTATTCGCATTTCGAAAATGATCGTAACGAACCCGATGGCGAGACCATCGTCAAACTCGCGGAGATTTTTCAAGTATCCACCGATTTTTTATTAGGCAGACAAGTCCCGGCAGGCTTTACGCCGCCCTCTGCAAAAGTTCAAACCGTTGCGGCCCATATTGATGATGACGTCACCGATGAGCAGATGGAAGATATCCTCAGCTACATTGAATTTATAAAACAGCGGCACGCCCAAAAGGAATGATGGAAATGGATAAAGTAGAAGAACTGATGGCCGCCTACCCAGACTTGCACTTTATTTTCGATAAAAATATGCCTGATGGTCAGCAAGGATTGTACATCGATCACCATATTTACTTGAACCCTGACCAATCACAAGAAGACCTCTTGAGCACCATCGGTGAAGAAATCGGTCATTATTTGACCAGTGCTGGCGACATTACCGCCCAAGACACCAACGAAAAACGCAAACAAGAACGCAAAGCCCGTGACATTGGTTCTGCGATCGTGGTCACGCCCTATGATATCATCGCTTGTTTTGAAGAAGGCTGCAAAACGTTGGCGGCATGCGCTGATTTTTTAGGTGTCCCCCCACAAACCTTCAAAGACGCAGTCACCTATTATGCTCGCCGCTTTGACGGTATCAAAACCGAAGAAAACTATACCTTGTTTTTCCATATCGACGGCACGATTGAAGTTGTCAAAACCTTTGGCAATCAAGGTTAAGCCTTTTTTGCACAAAAACAGACGTTCCTTTCCTGCTGCTAAATTCAGCGTTTACGGAACGTCTGTTTTTTATCCTTGCATGTTGACCCGCATCAATACGCGGTTCGGTCGATAGTTTTCTGAGGATTGATGAACCAGCGCGCCTTCCTCAAAACGATACAAATTGTATCCATAGCGTTCTTCAAAACGGACCATCCCCTCGCCTTCATCTTCCCCGACAAACGACATACTTGCCACAGTATAGTAAGGAATCCCTGCGATCGTTCCCGTAAATGCATGATGGGTATGTCCACTGAGAATACAAGAGATCTGATACTGCTGCAATAATGCCACCAAACGATTGGCACCGGCCCATGCCGGCGTGCTTGCTTGATAAGGCAACAAATGATGGTGCGTCACAAAAACGATCTTTTTCTCTTTGAGCTGCGCCAGCGTGGCTTGCAGCCATTCAAACTGTCGCTCATCTACGATACCGTCGGCATAGCCATAGCAGGAATTATCGAAAGTCACGATCGCCAATGTCTCCGTTTCATAGACTTGATTAAAAGGCGTATCACTGGCCGTTTCAACTGACTTACCTTGCCAGCCTTGGCGAAAATGCCGTTTGATATCGTGATTACCTAGCGTTACCACGATCGGCACTGAGCCAAAGGCTTTTTCTAAATATTGCTTCAAAGAGGCATAATCGGCAGACGCGCCATCTTCGGTCAAATCGCCACTGATCACCACCAAATCGATCGCCCCTCGCGCCTTGGCATCTTGGATACACTCTTCAAGAGGAATCAAGGGATTTTGCATGGCTGCCAGCATTCCTTGATACCCTTCCTCACAAGGCAGGTAACTTTCTCGAAAATGGATATCTGATATATGCAATATATTCATAGGTTTATCTCAATTTCTTTCTGATGATTCCAGTCAACTGGTCTAATAAGAAGACGGTCACAACGACGCCCAACAAAATAATACTTACCTTGCTCCAGGTTCTGGTTTGAATAGCAAAAATCAATGGTGCACCGATCCCGCCAGCACCGACTAACCCTAACGTTGCCGCACTGCGGACCGCAATTTCAAAATGATTCAATGCAAAGGAACTATAGATGGGTGCTAAGTAAGGGACCCGCACGAAAAACATCGTCTGCCAAAAGTTGGCACCAACTGCTTGCATCTCTTCCGTCAAGCGCTCATCCATGGCTTCCATTTCTTCGGTAAACAACTTGCCCAGCATACCGATCTGGTGGACACCGATCGCCATAACCCCAGCAAAAGGTCCCGGACCTACCACACGGACAAAAATAATCGCATAAACTAGCTCTGGAAATGCCCGCAAGATATTGCAGATCATTTTGCCGACCTTCGCGACCCACGGCGCAGAAGCCCATAGGTTGGCGGCACTCAGCAAAGTCACCGGTATCGCACAGACTGTTGCGATCATCGTTCCTAGACAAGCGATGCCGATCGTCAGTAACAATAAGCTCCACAGATCCTCCCCGCTACCGTCGTAAAAGAAAGACCAGTCTGGCTGACTCAACCCTTGCAGGACATCTCTTCCCATCGCTAAGGAAAAAGTACTCAATCCGGAATAATCCAGCGTCGCTGCGGATAATACCAGTAAGATAGCAAAGAGTCCCCATAATAGCCAAGTCGTTTTCTTCACTTCTCTGATCATCATAGGAATGACCTCCTTACCCGCTCACTGAGAAAATCAACGATCGCTACCGTTAGCAAAATCGTCAAGATAATGATTGAGACCCGTTCATAATTCAATAATGCCAATGAGGCGTTCAAGATGACCCCGATCCCTCCGGCACCCACATATCCTAACACCGTCGAAGCTCGAACATTGACTTCAAAGGCATAAAAAGTATAGCTGGCAAACTGGCTGATGACTTGAGGTATGATCGCCCAAACAGTCACTTGAAATTTATTTGCCCCTACCGCCGCTGCTGCTTCGATTGGCGCAAAATCAATGGTTTCGATCGCTTGGAACATCAGCTGTGAAACCATACCAAAGGTAAAGACCGCGATGGTCAAAACACCAGTGGCTTCACCGATCCCAAAAATCGCTACGAACAATGCCGCCAACAATAGGTTGGGAATCGTCCGCACCAGCCCTAAGAGAAAACGCATCGGCACAGAGACCCAACGGCTTTCTGTCACGACTGTCGTCGCCAACAGACTAACCGGTATTGCTGCGACTACTCCTAAAACGGTGCCTAAAAAGGACATCTGCAATGTCTTGATCAAGGGCATCATCAGTTGTGGTAAATAACTAAAATCCGGATGCAAAAAGCGAGCCATGAAAGCCGTCATCTGGCTTCGATTCGACCACACTTGGGCAAAATCAGCCCCCGTGATCCAGGCACTGCTTTGAAAAAAGAGCAGCAATAAAAGAACCAGCAGCAGGTGCTTGTACCAATTAAAATGAACTGTTTCTTTCAGTTTCATCGATTTCTCCTGCCTTTTCTTCAAAAATTGCTTTGCCATAGATTTGTTCTAAACGCTGATCCGTCAAAGCGGCTGCGTTGCCGTCAAAAACGATCGCACCTGCTTTTAAGGCAATGATCCTTGTCGCATACTGACGAGCCAAGGGAATCGAATGCAGATTGATGACAATCGTTTTGCCCATTTCTTGATTGATCTTCTTCAGATCCTCCATCACTTTCTCTGTGGTGATGGGATCTAGCGATGCCACGGGTTCATCTGCTAAAATCACTGGTGCTTGTTGGACCAAGGCACGGGCGATGGATACCCGCTGCTGTTGCCCACCACTCAACTGGTCGCTTCTCGTTTGCAGTTTGTCTGACAAGCCGACAGTCGCTAGTGCTTCTTTCGTTCTTTCGTAGTCTTCTTTCGTAAACAACCCTAAAATACTTTTCCATGTCCCGTAATACCCCAAACGACCAGATAGCACATTCTTTTGGACAGTACTACGTTTGACCAAATTGAAGCTTTGGGAGATCAATCCGATTTGTCGGCGAATCAAGCGCAATTCTTTTTTATTGGCTTTCGTGACTGATTTGCCATCTACCCGGATATCTCCTTCAGTGATTGGCACTAAGCGATTGATCGAGCGCAAAAAGGTACTCTTACCAGCACCGCTCAAACCAATGATTGCCACAAATTCTCCTTGTTCAATCGTTACATCTATGTTCTGTAATCCTTTGACCCCATTCGGGTAGACTTTGGATACATTCTCAAAAGTTATCATCTGTCTTCTCCATTATGTAGGGACCGCGGCAAAGTTTCCCCAATCGGTCACGGTCTATCTCACTAAAAAATGCACTGATACTGCGTATTCCACCTATTCCCCTAGTAAATCGCTGCACATCTCCGTGTCCCGTTATCCTTCTACCGCAATCCCTGATTTTTTACTCTGCTGCTCGTTTAGTATAGTCGCGAATGGTATCGTAAGCAGAATCAGCTGCTTCTTCATACCCTTGGTGTCCCCACAAGCTCATTGCTTCGGCGCCTTCTTCATCGTCTGCCATATTCAAGAACACTTCTTTGATCTGCTCTTTTAGTTCAGCATCCATCGTCGGTTGAACGGCAATGGCGTCATTCGGGATGTCCCCTTCGGTTAAGTAAAGAACTTTTAGATCTTCGAATAAATCGTTATCTGGGAAGCTTGAAGCAAAGACATTCCGTGCCCCTTGAAACACAAAGGCGGCATCCATCTGACCATTCAAGACTGCAGTGATCTCACTTGGAATATCGTTCACCGTCGTTAATGTAGCATCCGTCGTTGGATCAACTCCTGCATCTTTCAACTCGGCAACTGGGTAAATATAGCCGCTGGCAGAGTTCGGACTCAATGTAGCGATTTTTTTCCCTTTTAAGTCCGTCAATTCTGTCATATCGCTATCCGCACGTACCAAGATCTCCCCTTTGAAGGTATTGGTTTTTTCCCCTTCTAATGGCAAGCCGGTCTCTGGATCATAGGCACCTAATTGAGAAGTCAAAATCGCTTCTGCTGCATCCATGTCTTTGGCTTGAACATAAGCGGCTGGCGGCATGATCCCTAAATCAACTTGGCCAGAAGCCATCGCTTCTACGATCGTCGAATAATCCGTTGCTAACGTTACTTCTACTTCACGGTCTAATTTTTTTGATAAATACTCAGCAAACGGTTTTGCTTTGGCTTGCATCGAGCCGTCATTATTGGTCGGTACGAATTGTACCACCAGCTTTTCTTTTTCGGCTGCGGCACTGCTGTCGCTGCTGCTGCTCCCATTCCCACAGCCGGTCAATGCTGCAACTAACGCAATTCCTAACATTCCTTTAACAATTCGTTTCAATGGCATTTTTTCTCCTCCTAATGGTTTGAAGCTTTCTTACATTCAAATCATACCAAGTATCCCTTCAAAATGAAGTGACACATGTCCTATTTTACCTTATTTTTACATACAATTTACATTAGTTTTTATTTATCGTTCGTGTTGAGTCAAAAGGGGAACTAAGCTATACTTAAAGAAAACCATTCAGGAGTGGCTGATTCCCATGAAAAAAATCGATGATACCGCACGCCTCAGGAATTACATTGACACATACGATCTGCAATCTTATATGGACAATGATTTGTTAGCGATGGCCACTTTGCATTCCTTTGAAAAAGAAGAGCACCTGATTCGAACGGGCACGCCTTCTGAATACTTGTATTTTCTCGTGGAAGGAACCGTGATGGTCTATTCCTTCTCTTCGGATACCCAAACGATTTGTATTGATTACGCCAAGCCGGCTGCACCTTTAGGGGAAGCTTCCTCTTTATGGGAACTCTTGCCGAAAAGCAGTGTCAAAGCCGCTTCTGCTTGCGTCTGCGTCTGCATCCCTTTGAATCGCTACCGCAGCACCTTGCAACAAGACGTCCGCTTTTTGCAAACTATCTGTCAGTTGCTCAGTTCCCGCTTGAATTCGGGGATCAACTTAGCGAATTCATTGACGGAACCTGTAGAGACACGGTTGGCCAAATTTATTCTTGCGCATCAAGAAAACCAACACTTTTCCTTTCAGTTGACCACCTGTGCCGCAATCTTGAATGTCAGCTATCGCCACCTGCTGCGAACCTTTACCAGCTTTCGTGAAGACAAGCTGATCGAAAAACAAAAACAGGGCTATGCAATTCTCGATTTCCCCGCTTTAGAGTCGCTTGCCGAAAATTTAAGCCATGTATAAGGAGCAGCCCATAAGAATGTTCGGATTTTCCCTGAGTACGCGTTCCTGCTGTTGGTCTTGCCCTTAACTAGCGCTGTGACAAGCATTCTCCACCGAAGAAGGCAAGCGAGACCGGCAACTGCGCCTTATTTTCTTACAAAAAACCCGATCCTTGCTGATATTCAGTCGAGGATCGGGTTTCTTTTGCTTATTTTACGATGGCTAAGAAGTCTTCTCCTTGCAAGACATCGGTTTGATTCATATCCATCACATCTAAATATTGCGGAGTATTCGTCACAACGATTGGTGTAATCGTGGATAAGCCGGCAGCTTTGATCGTATCTAGATCAAACTTCACCAACAAATCACCGCGTTTGACTTGATCGTCTTGTTTAACAAAGACCTCAAAGCCTTTGCCATCTAGCTCCACGGTATCCATACCAATATGCATCAAGACTTCTGCTCCATCCGTGGTGGTCAAACCAACAGCATGGCCGGTAGGAAAGAGCGTCGTGATGGTGCCATCTGCCGGCGCATATAAAGCCCCGACGGTCGGTTCGATGGCGATGCCTTTTCCTAATGCACCAGAAGAAAAGACTTGGTCTTTGACTTCTGCTAAGGGAACCACTTTGCCTTCTAACGGACTACTAAGGATCACTCGTTCTTTAGACGAACTATCTGTGGGTACTGCTGGCTCTTTCGCTGATGTTGCACTGGCATCGGTTGCTGGCTGATCTTCAAAACGTAAGAAGAAGGTCAAGACAAACGCTGCCCCAAAAGCGATAGCCGTTCCGATTGAAGCTGCGATCAGACCACTTAGATCTTTCGTATCTTGTGGGATAAAGGAAGGAAGACTTAGTAAGCTGACTAACCCAAAGGTATAGTTTTCGACTTGGCTGAAGCCGATGAAGGCTCCCCCGATGGCACCACTGATACACGCGGCGATAAATGGTTTTTTCAATGGCAAGGTTACCCCATACACCGTCGGTTCTGTGATCCCAAAAATTGAGGTGATCGTTGAAGAAAGGGCCAAGCCTTTCAATTTCACATTTTTTGTCATAAAGAACACTGCTAGCGCTGCACCACCTTGAGAAAGGACAGCTGGCAACAGCATTGGTACCATGGTATCGACACCGGTTTGACTGAGATTCAACATGATGATCGGCACAAAGCCCCAGTGCATGCCAAACATCACAAAGACTTGCCATAAACCACCCATAACAGCACCAGCGATCAGTGGGCTGAAGTGGTAAATGCTGTCGTAAGCACTACCTAACAAGTTTCCTAAAATCGTTCCTAGTGGACCGACGACAATAAAGGTCAATGGCGCCATGATCAAGAAGACCGCTAAAGGTACACAGATGATCTGTAAGAAGCTAGGAATGACTTTTTTAAAGAAACGCTCCACATAGCTTTGTAAAAAGACCGCTAAAATAATCGGAATGACTGAAGACGTATAAGCACTAGCACCAATAATGACCGGTAGGCCTAAGAAACTCAAGGTTTGTCCAGCCAAAGCGGTAATGTCTGGATGAACCAACGCCATCGCTAAGGAAACCGCTAGAAATTCATTGGTGCGAAACTTTTTCGCTGCAGTAAAAGCCAACATCACTGGTAAATAGGTAAACAACCCATCGGCAATCGCATACAATACGGTGTAGACCCCAGAATCAGCTGCTAACCAATTCAAGGTGACTGCCAGCGTCAAGAATCCTTTTAAGACCCCGGCACCTGCCATTGCGCCTAAAAACGGCGTGAAGATCGACGAAATAATATCCACCAGTTGATTCAACAGGTTGCCTTTGTCGCCTTTGCTGTCTGCTTCACCATCGAAGTTCGCTACTCCATTCAATTCACGGTAAACGTCGCTGACATGACTGCCGATCACCACTTGGTATTGTCCGCCGCTTTGAACGACTTGGATCACGTCGTCGTCTTGATTCAAGCGTGCCGTATCCGCTTTGTTCTCATCTTTTAATTTGAAACGCAAGCGGGTCGCACAATGCACCACGCTATTGACATTTTCTTTGCCGCCCACCGCATCGAGGACGCGAACTGCAATTTCTTTATTTGAACTCATTTTTTCAACACTCCTTTTTTAATAAAAAAACCCAGATTGAAAAAACGACCGTCCAACGAGTCTTTTCCTCGCTGACTGTTGTCTTTTCAATCTGGGTATTGCCTGCCTGACAGTAACAATCCGTTAATGATTGAATGTTAATTGGTTTGATCATTGACGACACGTTCGATATGGATCGTTAAGTAGATCATTTCTGATTCACCGATCGATTTGTCGTAGGTTTTGATCAAATATTCGTTGATCCGTTGAACCGTTTGAAACGCTTTAGGGTACTTCGATTGCACAAGGGCAAATAAAAATTCATCTTTTTCCCCCGAAAGTTCATCGCTTAAATAGCGTTGCGCAAAATACTGTAAATGCGTGGTGATCCGTTGATAGTTCAAGGAATCTGGGTTAAAGACTCGTCCATAAAAACGACTGATGATCGCCAATACGTCACGAACGATCTCTACCGCTTGCATCGTGGTTTCCATCGTACCATTTGCTTGTTCGCTATTGACGATATGAAAGGCGATAAAGCCAATTTCCGATTCCGGCAATGAAATCCCGAAGACTTTTTCAAAATAAGCAACGGCATCTGCTGCAACCGCATACTCTTTCGGATAAAATTTGCGGGTCTCAAACAACAATGGATTCGGCAGCTCAATGCCTTCACGTGCCCGAACTAGCGCATAATGGATATGATCGGTCAGTGTCAAATAAATATTTGGCGACAGCTCGATCCCCAATGACGCTTCTGCATCATCCACCACTTGCTTGACGGCTTCGACTTCTTCCACAGGAATGTCTGAAAACAATTGCTGAAACTGATTTGCGGTAAACGTATCCTTTAACACAAATTCTTTTTCGACAAAGGCTTCATCCACTGGATCGCCGACCTTCTTCTTAAACGCAATGCCACGACCCATATAGATCACTTCCTGACCGGCATCATTGGTCGAGATGACGACATTATTATTTAATATTTTCCCAATAACCATCGTTTTCCCTCACTCCAAAATAAAAAAACCTAGAATCTCCCCATTAGCGCGCTACGGTCAATTCTGGTTTTGCCTGCCGAACAGTAACAATCCTTGTAACTGAAAGAATAATAACACACCCCTGTGGCAGATGCAACCCTTTTCAATCAGAATTTCTGCAACGTGCTTTTCCTTTGTTATACCATTGAACAATTCTCCTTGCAACATCCTTCACTATCTAAATTGAGTTGTTTTTTAATAAAAAAAGGAACGGCTCAGCTGCAGCCATTCCTGATGTATCAGAGTTGCTTTCTTTGCTGTCCCATGCGCCGCTCTTTCATAGCCGTGCCTAACGTACCATAGGTGAAGACCGCGATCCCTAGCCAAATAAACGCAAAGGCGGAAAATTGGGCCAGTGAATAGGTTTCGTGAAACAAAAAGATGGCCAACAAAAGCATGATCGTCGGGTTGACGTATTGAATAAACCCAAGCGTAATGTAAGAAACATTTTTCGCGGCTTCCGCAAACAGCAACAGCGGAATAGCCGTCACGATCCCGGCACCCATCAATAAGAGATTGGTTTGCAAGGGATAATTCATAAAGCCGACGGTTGAAAATCCTAAAATATACACGAGCGCAAAGGGGAAAATCACCATCGTTTCGATCGTTAACCCAGTAACCGAACTAATGGGGATCCTTTTTTTGATCAAGCCATACGTACTAAAGGAAAAGGCCATGATCAGTGAGGCATAAGGAATCGTTCCTGTTTGGATCGATAATAAGATCACCCCGATACTTGCCAGCAGACACGCCAGCATGCCAGTACGACTAAGACGTTCTTTCAAAAAAACGGTTGCTAACAAGACATTGACTAGCGGATTGATATAATAGCCTAAGCTGGCTTGCATCACATGGCCCGCACTCACCGCAAAGATAAAGGTGAACCAGTTGATGGAGATCAGCACAGAAGCTAAAACGATCAGTCCAGCAAACACTTTGTTCTTCCACAGCAGACGCGCTTCTTGTAAAAATTGCTTTTTCTTCCCGGAAAGCAAAATAAACAGCACCATAAAAACAAAGGACCACACGATTCGGTAGCACATCGTTGCTAATGGCGAAACCCCAACGATTATTTTCCAATATAGTGTGACCAAGCCCCACAAGACATAGGCAGACAACCCAAAATAAACGCCTTTATTCTTCATTTTCTCCCTGATTTTTTTCCATGAAAACAAGTCTTTCCTGAAAAAAAATACTCCTCCTAAACCATAAGTTATCTTATTATATCGAATTTTTTGGTTTTTCATAGAGTTTCATGAAATAAATCAAGAAAAGCACCCTTCAAAGAAAGGTGCCCCTCTTTATTCCAGCGGTTCCTCCGCACCTTCCAGCCACACGGCTTCTGGTTTCTGATCACGAATCAAAAATAGCCCCGTTGCAAACAGCAGACCAGAAGCGATCGTCATCAATAAGAAAGAAACATTCATCCCGTGAAGCAGTGCACTCGTCCCCGTTAAGGTCGTGCTGTTTTGCGCCACACTATTCATGATCCCGACAAATAATGCTGTCCCGATAGCGCCTGACACCGTCCGCAAAGAAGTCAATAATGCTGTTCCATGCGCCGTCAACTGCGGCGGAATATTTTTATTTCCCCACGTCACGAAGGGCATCAACAAACAGCCTGTGGCGGCACAGCGCAACATGTTCAAGACCACTGCTACCCAAATACCCGTGTGTATATGGATGAAATACATGCCGATGTTGCTCAAGACCAGTGAGCCGCCGCCGAAAATCGTCAACAGACGGATGCCGACTTTGTCATAGATTCGTCCAGCCACCGGACTTAAAAAAGCCGAGACTAGGGAACCTGGCAAAACGACTAATCCTGAGATCGTCGCTGATTTGCCTAAAATCGACTGCACATAAAGCGGCATCAGCATCGCCGAACCCATCAAGACCAAGTAAAGCATGATACTGCCAAAGACACTTATGGCATACTCTTTTGTTTTTAAGACCCGCAGATCCAAAAATGGGGTTTCTGCTCTTAACTGACGGAAGACAAAAAAGATCCCTGCTATTAAACCGATCGCTAAGGTTCCTAAAACCGGCAAGCTGAAAAAGCCATAGCTGCCGATGTTTCCAAAGCCTAAAGTGATCCCACCAAAGGCGAAGGCACTCAAAACAAAAGAGGTCTGATCAAATTTGCTGTTGCTTACTGGCAACACATCATCAAAAACCTTTATGGCCCAAATCAATGAGATCAAAACAATCACGGCAACGATATAAAAAATCGCATGCCAGTTCAAGCGGTCCACGATCAGCCCAGCGATCGTCGGTGCGATCACAGGTGCCGCGGTGATTGAGAGTCCATACCAGCCCATCACGACACCGATGCGATTGATCGGATAAATCGATAAGAGGATCACTTGTGCCATCGCGGTCAAGATTCCATTGCCTACGGCCTGCAAAATACGAGCAAGCATCATGACTAGAAAATTGGGCGCTGTGGCACAAAGCAGCAAACCCACCAGAGCGATTCCTAATGCAGCGAGATAGAGCTTTTTGGTTGGCACACGATTCATAAGATATGCCGTCAAGGGCATAACGATCGCCATTGCCAAAGAATACCCGCTAGTCAGCCATTGGCCCGTAGTGACGGAAATCTGCAAGTCATTGACGATGGCGGGTAAAGCCGTCGTCAATGCGGTCGCCAACATGGATACGGCAATACATGTAATCATTAAATTAATAAAAATCAGCGTCCGCTGACGTTCCGTTCGTTGGACTGTTTCACTCAATCAACGTCCGCCTCCTTCTCAAGATAAAACTGTTCGATTTTTGCTAAGGCTTGACCAAAGGCTTGTTTTTCTTCTGCCGTCAAATAGGTCAGCATTTCTTGGTGCGCCTTGCTACGTTTTTCTTTCATTCGCTGTGCCTCTTCCTTGCCTGCTTCCGTCAGCGAAATCAGATGGATGCGTTTATCTTTCGGATCGACTTCTTTTTGGATCAGCCCTTTTTCAGCCAGTTTTTTTAGTAGTTCGCCAGTGGATGTCGAGCGAATCGCTAAATACGCGGCGAGATCTTTTTGGGTCAACGTCCCTTTTTCGTCCAATACCAGTAGGCAATTGAACTGTCCCCGACCTGGCATAAAACGCCCATATTTTTGTTCCGCATACCGCCGATTTAATTTATACACTTCAAACAATCGTTCCACGATTTCTTGTTCGGAAACCATCGACCTTCAGCTCCTTTCGCCTCTTCACTATTTAGATAGGTACCTAGTTAAAAGTCCGCTCTCCATTTTACATAGGTACCTATCTATTGTCAAGAAAGGATTGACATTGAGAGCGGATGCAGCAACCAAAAACGAAAAAAGCATTGAAACTTACGCTTCAATACTTTCCTCGTGGTTCTTTTTCTCCGCAAACTCTGCCAGCAGTTGCCGAACTTCATCCGTTGATTTGGTATTCATCAATTTTGCTCGCAAATCACTGGCTCCTGGGAAGCCTTTGACATAGATTTTAAAGAAACGATGCAATCCTGCGATCGAGCGTGGCACCATTTTGGCGTAATGATCCTGCAAGTCTAATTGCAGCTGTAGCAAGCCTAATAGCTCTTCTGAGGTATGCTCTTTCGGTTCTTTTTCAAAGGCATAGGGATTCTTGAAAATACCCCGACCGATCATGATTCCGTCTACGCCATATTTTTCTGCTAGCTCTAAACCTTTGGTACGATCAGGGATATCGCCGTTGATCGTCAGCTTCGTTTGTGGGGCGATTCGGTCCCGCAAGGCCACCACTTCAGGAATCAATTCCCAATGGGCATCGACCTTGCTCATTTCTTTGCGGGTTCGTAAATGGATCGAAAGGTTAGCGATATCTTGTTGCAGGACATGGGTCAACCAGGCTTCCATTTCCCCTAGTTCGGTATAGCCCAAACGCGTCTTGACGCTGACCGGCAAGCCGCCAGCTTTGGCTGCTTGGATCAGCTCAGCAGCAACTTCTGGTCGCAAGATTAAGCCGCTGCCTTTGCCTCGTCCGGCAACGTTTGGCACTGGACAGCCCATATTTAAGTCAATCCCTTTAAAGCCCATCTCGGCTAATCCGATACTCATTTCACGGAAATACTCTGGCTTGTCTCCCCAAATGTGGGCTACCATCGGTTGCTCATCTTCGGTGAAGACTAAACGTCCCCGCACACTGTCGCGTCCTTCTGGATGACAGTAACTATCGGAGTTGGTAAATTCCGTAAAGAAAACATCTGGTGCGCCGGCAGCTTGAACGACATGCCGAAAAACGACATCGGTGACATCTTCCATTGGTGCTAGAATAAAAAAAGGCTTCGGCAATTCAGCCCAAAAATTTGTTGTCATGATTTACGCTCCATTTCTTTGTCCAAGGATCTTATTTTATGACCCTACTTGCAAAACAAACCCCATTATACTAAGAATGCGTCAAAGAAGCAAAAGAGCAAGACGACACCCGCCGGTGCTTCGCCTTGCTCTTTTGCAACAGACGCTTAATACTGCCGAATAACTGGTGGTTCGTAAGCTTGAATAAAGACTTCCAGCTCCTGGGTTGTTTGCGCAAAGCCGATTTTTTCGCGATCGGCCTGCGTCAAGAACTCATTTTCCACCATGTTGTCATACAAGGCTCTCGTTGCGCGGTAAAAGTTGTTCACATCATAAAAAGCACAAGGATTCGGGTTTTGACCGATTCTTGACCACGAGATCATCTCCGTGATTTCTTCCAGCGTCCCGGGACCACCTGGCAGTGCGACAAACGCCTGCGACAATTCGAACATTTTTCGTTTTCTTTCTGACATCGTCTCGACGACATGGAGTTCGGTCAATCCAGGATGTGCTAGTTCCCGATCTTTTAAAAAGGTTGGGATCACCCCGATCACCTGACCGCCATTTTCTAAGACAGCATCTGCCAGCACGCCCATCAAGCCCGCTTTTCCGCCGCCATAGACCAGCGTATTTTGCCGTGAAGCGATCCACTGCCCCAATTCTTGGGCGGCTGTTGCAAAACTAGGTTCATTACCGACACTGGCACCACAATAGACTGCAATTTTCATAAAACTCTCCATCATCCTTCTCAATCATTTTGAAATAGTATATCATGATTCTGATAAAGGTTCTGGGAAAGGATGGAAAAAAAATTATGAACATTGAGGAATATCAACGATTTATCAGTGACTTCTACAAAGCCCGCAACTGGTATCAATATGATCCGTTTATTCGGGCGAATTTTTTAGCAGAAGAAGTCGGGGAAGTGAGCCGTGCCATTCGGACATTGGAGATTGGCCGTGACCGTCCCGATGAGCAAGAAGGCTTGCCGGAAGAAAAACTGGCAAATCTGACGGAAGAATTGGGCGATGTACTGGATAACTTATTTATTCTCGCCGATAAATACGATATTTCTCTGGAAACAATCATGCAAAAACACAAAGAAAAGCTTTTGTCTCGCTATCAAATGAACCAAGAGACAGAAAAAAACAGCTAACGGGCTACTTGTTGCGTAACGGGCAGCGGCAAAGGTTGCTTTTCCCAAATACAAAAAACCAACGTTTCTGTGGTCAATCGGCCAGTGAAACGTTGATTTTCTTCTATTATATAAAAAGTTGGTTCTCCTTTTTATGGGAATAGGAGGTGTTTATTGTGCCATTTGCTCTACCAGTTCTTCCAAACCAGTCAAGGCTTGGTAGCCGTAGCCAAAGAGATAATTGTAGTCCATGCTGTAGACTTGTTTGTTTTTGATGGCTTTCATGCTAGAGAGTTTGTCGTTTTTGTATAAGCCTTCAATGATTTCTTGACCGGAAACACTGCCTTCGATCGTTGACCAGTCGCCGACGATCAAGACATCGGGATCCGTTTCGATCAAAGTTTCGACACTGACTTCCCCTGAATAGTCTTGAAACACATTGTTCAGTTTGATCATATCAAAGTTGCTATTGAAAAAAGACTCGTCCTGAGCGGCATAGACACTGACAACACTAGGATCAGACATAAAGAGATGGGCAAAGGTTTGCTCTTCTTTGTCTGCTACTTTTTCTTCCAAGGCACTCTGACGATCCTTTAATTCTTTTTCAAAAGCAGCGGCTGCCTCAGGGACATTGAAGAGCTTACCAAGGTTTTCAATGTCTTGATAAACAGAATCAAACGTCGCCCCAGTGACAGAGGTTTCTTGGACATAAGTCGGAATGCCCATCTCATTCAAGGAATCAACGGTTCCGACGCCCCAATCTTGGTTATCGAAAAGTCCCCCGCGGCCAAAAATCAAATCTGGATCCACACTTAAGGCTGTTTCTTTACTGATATAGTCGCTGCCCAGGTCGTTGAGTTCTGCGTAATCGGCAGCAACTTCCTCATCAGCGGCACCAAAGGTTGCACCGACACCCGCAATCTGATCCTTGAGGCCGAGATGCAGCAGCAATTCCGCTGCTGGTCGTGTGTTGGCAACGACTTTTTTTGGTGCCTCATTAAAGGTTTGATCCTTGGCGGTCCATTGCGTGCCGCCTTCTGCTTTGGTGTAGTTGCTGATGGTTAAGGGATACGTACTTTCTGCCTGTGAGGAAGAAGCCGAAGTTCCTTCATCCTTCGTATTGCCGCAAGCGCTTAATGTAAAGACTGCCAATCCTACCCCAATCATTTTTCCCCATTTATTCATCTGTTTGCTCCTTTTCAAAATAATAATGAAACCCTAATCCGCCTGTGATCGGATGATGGTAAATACTGCATTTCACGCCATAGATTTCTTCGATCAGTTCTTCTGTCAGCAGCGTTTCTGGTTCGCCATACCCTACGACCCGACCATCTTTTAAGGCATAGATGATGTCGCAATAGTTGGCTGCTTGTTCCAAATTATGCAGCGCCGCCAACAAGCCAATCTTCAGATGCTTGACGGTCTCTAAGATTTCCAGCTGGTAACGGATATCCAAATGATTGGTCGGCTCATCGAGAATCATAAATTTCGGTTCTTGGGTGATGGCACGAGCAAGGACGACCCGCTGTTTTTCGCCTCCTGATAATGAGAGGTAGCTGCGTTTTCTGTAGGCACTTAACCCTGTTTTGGCTAAGGCTTCGGTGACCAGCTCATGATCGGCTTTGGTGTCTTGTTCCAACAACCCCTTGTGGGGCGTGCGGCCTAAAAGCACCATCTGTTCTACTGTTAAATCAAAGCTCAACTCATTGAACTGACTGACGACGCTGACTTGCTGGGCGACTTTTTTTTCGGAACTTTTCAAAATATTCATCTCACCCAAATAAATTTCGCCGCTGTCAGGTTTCAACGTTTTGTAGATGGCTTTTAACAACGTGGACTTCCCACTGCCATTAGACCCAATCAAACCGACAAATTGCCCTTGTGCGGTTTGGACGGAGATGTCTTTTAGAATCTGCTGATCCCCGATCGTCAGATTGAGCTTTTCAACTGCCAATTTCATCTCGTCACCCCCCAAAGTTGTATTGTCGTTTGACAATGATATAGATAAAGATCGGTGCGCCAATCAGCGCTGTAATGATCCCGATCGGCAGTTCGACTCCTTGCAGGGTCGAGCGGGCGATCACATCCGCCCAAATCAAAAACAACGCGCCTGTCAAAGCGGTCAAAGGCATCAACAGGCGATGATCCGAGCCGCTGACTCCACGTACGATATGAGGAATGATCAAGCCGACAAAGCCGATCATCCCAGAATTCGCAACGATGATACTAGTTAATAGCGCTGCTAGCAGCATGTAAAAACGCCGATAGAAGGTCAGCTTGACCCCTAAGGTGGAAGCAACTTCATCCCCCAGCAAAAGCGTATTCAAAACACGGTATTGCGTCAGGAAGAACAGCGTGATCAAAGAAACCAGAACCACGATAAAGCCCAATTTATTCCAAGAAGCCGAGGCTAGGCTGCCCATCGACCAAAACGCTACGGTCTTCATCCCTTCTGCATTGCTAGCCAGATAGATGATCAAGTTTGAAACAGAGCTGCATAAGGCACTGACGATCGTCCCCGACAGCACAAGTTTTGTGGAAGTCATTTTCCCACCGATACTGGCAAGCAGCAGCACCAAAATAGTCGCAATCCCCGCTCCTGCAAAGGCGCCAAACGATAAGCCCAGCTGCAAGATTAGCGCCGAGCCGCCAAAACCGACTAAGATGGCAAAGGTCGCCCCTAAGGATGCGCCGGAAGAGATCCCTAGGATATATGGATCTGCCAGCGGATTTTGGACCACTGCCTGCATCACTGCCCCGCTGATCGCTAACCCCATCCCCACAAAAATAGAAAGCAAGACCCGCGGTGCCCGAACAAACCAGACGATATTGATGTTTGCGTCTGAAATGCCTGAAAGATCACCAACCAACCCGTGGCTGATTTTATAGAAGAGAATTTGGTAAACTTCGCCAAGGGTGATATTGGCTTGGCCGTTTGCCAAAGCAACTCCTGCAGATAAGAGAATGGCGACAACTAAAACACAGCAAATGATTGTCGACACCATCCAACGATTTGATTTAATCAACCCTACCGACATGTGATTCTCCTTTATTCAGCACGAACTCCTCTGATTTCACAGCAAAAACAACCTGAGTGTTGCTCGCCGCCATCATAAAAGAAGCATCTGTGCGTTTTTTCGCTTATAAAAGTTCTTCTCATGAAAAGCGCCAAAGCCATGTGCTGCTTTGACATCTATTTGCAAATGAGAATCACTCTCAATGAATAGAGTCATTATAAGGAACCTTTTGTGAAATGTAAATAATTTTCTGAAAATTTCCTTAAATAAGAGTTATTCTAATGTTCTTGATTGATTGGGCGTTTTCCTCTTCATTGACCTATCGAAAACACGGTACCCGTGAAGAAGCGAATCCTTTGGCATAATAATCCAGTGTTTTTTTAATGATGAAAAAAAGACAGACTTCATTTTGTACGAAGTCTGTCTCCAGTCTGATGCCTATGCTCAGGCAGGCTTGTTCTTGCTAGCTTCCCTTTGTTCGAACGTGAAACCTATGCGTTGCCAAGGATTTGTTGATTCAACGAAATCATCTCCAAAAGACCTTGAGCGGCTTCGCTGCCTTTGTTGCCAGCTTTGGTTCCCGCCCGTTCAATGGCTTGTTCGATCGTTTCAGTCGTCAACACACCAAACATGATCGGAATGTCGGCATTCAGACCAATTTGGGCTACGCCTTTCGCCACTTCATTTGAGATCAATTCATAGTGGGTCGTTGCTCCGCGAATCAAGGCACCTAATGTCACGATCCCATCGTATTGCTTGTGGTCAACGATTTTTTTGGTAATATACGGAATCTCATAAGCACCTGGAACCCAATACACATCGATGTTTTCTGCTTTGACTCCATGACGCAACAAATTGTCTTTGGCGCCTTCCACTAACTTGGAAGTGATAAACTCGTTGAATCGTGAGACCACGATCCCTACTTTGACTGCCTCTCCCTGAAACGTTCCTTCAAATACTGTCATCGCTCATTCTCCTTTGGTTGATTAAATAGATAGGTAATGGTGAAACTTTTCTTTCTTCGTTTTCAAATAGCTGCTGTTTTCTTTATGCGCAGGCATCTCCAGCGGTACCCGTTCTGCTACCTTAATCCCTAAGCTTTCTAATTCCTTCACTTTGTCAGGGTTGTTGGTCATCAATTGAATCTCCTGCACTTCTAAGGAACGTAAAACATCAGCGGCAAACGTGTAATGACGGGCATCTGCTGCAAACCCTAATGCAATATTTGCTTCATAAGTATCCATGCCTTGTTCCTGCAGCTGATAGGCACGAAGCTTGTTCCGCAAGCCAATACCGCGGCCTTCTTGGCGTAGATACAAAATCGCACCGCGGCCTTTTGCTTCGATCTGCCGCATCGCTTCTTGCAGCTGTTCGCCGCAATCACAGCGATGAGAGCCGAAGACGTCGCCTGTTAAACACTCTGAATGGATCCGTAGTAACAGCGGCTCGGTAGTATGTTGAATCTCGCCTTTGGCTAGTAAAAGGTGTTCATTGCCGAATTCATCTTCAAATAAGGTCAATTGGAACGCCCCATAAGCCGTTGGCAGATCCACCGTGATAGGTGCAGTTCCTCGTAGATATTCCGCCAACTCATCAATGGTCAAAAACGGCAGCTGCCATTTTTCTGCTAATTTTTTCAATTCTGGGACCCGAGCCATTGTGCCATCTTCATTTAAAATCTCACAAATGTAGGCTGCTTCCACGCTGCCAGCAAGCTTTGCTAAATCCACAGCCGCTTCTGTATGTCCTCTGCGTTCCAACACGCCGCCAGGTTGAGCGGTCAATGGGAAGATATGGCCAGGGCGATAAAAATCCGCAGCCTGTGACGCAGGATCAGCCAACTTTTCAATCGTCACTGCCCGGTCTTTCGCAGAAATTCCTGTACTCGTCGTCACGTGATCGACACTGATGGTAAACGCGGTGCCAAAGGCATCCGTATTATTGGCGGTCATCTCAGGCAATGCCAGCTTTTCAGCGATCGCTTGTGAGATGGGTGCACAGATCAAGCCGCGGCCATAAGTCGCCATAAAATTGACAGATTCTGGCGTTGCGTATTCAGCGATCCCAATCAAATCTCCTTCTGATTCCCGATTTTCATCATCGGCGACAATCACTAAGCCGCCCTTTTTTAACCATTCCACTGCTTGTTCTACTTTATGCATCGTCTGCCTTCTTTCATTTTCGTTGGTATTTGACATATTTCCCGATCATATCCGTCTCGATATTGACCCACTCCCCTTGTTTCAACTGCCCCAGCGTCGTCTGGTCTTTGGAATGGGGGATCAAGCTAACGGAAAATGCCTGTGCCGTCGTCTGGGTAACCGTCAAACTGACGCCATTGATCGCAATCGACCCTTGCGGAATGATTTCCCCTTGCACACTGACAGGATAAGCAAACGTCAAGATCAAGGCATTTTCCAACTGCTTTTTCTGGATCAAACGGGTCGTTACATCAATGTGGCCTGCGACAAAGTGGCCTTCAAAACGCTGCGTCGCTGCCATCGCTCGCTCCAAATTGACTTCGGCACCCACCGAGAGTTGTTTAAAGGTCGTTCGTTGAAAGGTTTCCGGCATGATATCCACCGTAAACGTCATCGCTTGTTTGGCGATCGCCGTCAAACACGTCCCGTTGATCGCCATGCTGTCTCCGATCTGGTAATCCGCCAGCAAGCCTTCCGACGCACTGCAGGTTAGCTGGATCGTGCGGCTTTGCTTGCGGATCTCTTTGATGCGGCCTTTTTCCTGAATCAATCCTGTGAACATTCCTCTTGTCTCCTTCCTCGGATGCAAACATCTTCCCCAACTGCTGTCACCGTCACCTCTGTTAGCTGCTGCAGCTGTTTCGGGGTACGTTCACTAGTAAAACTTGCGAGACTATTGCCCCCAAGAAACTTTGGCGCCACATAGGTAATGCTTTCTTGCCACAGTCCGCTGGCTAAAAAGGCATCATGGATCGCAGCGCCTCCCTCCACGTAAAGCGATTGGACCTGTCGTGTGGCAAGCTCCTTCAACAATGCAGCGATCGTCAACTCTTCCAGCTGGATCACTGAGACATGCGCTGGCAAATCACTGACAGCTGCCTGCTGCGTAAAAATCCACACAGGTGCCGAATCGTCGGCAAACAGTGCCAATTGGGGTTGCGACAGCGTTCGTCCCCGACGGTCTACCACGATGCGAATCGGCGGAAAGCTGGTTTCAATCGTGGTCAATAAGGTGGGATCATCCGTCAACACCGTCTGACTGCCCACTAAGATCCCTTGGTAGTCCCCACGTTCTTGATGAACGTTTTGCCAAACCGCTGAACCAGTGATCGCATTGCGGGTCTGCGCATCATGAGCGATCCGACCATCTAAAGTGATCGCTTGCTTCAATGCCACGTAAGGTAGCTGATGCTGATGGTAAAAATTATAGTGTGGATTCAAACGGCGCACTTCTGTTTCTTCGATACCCACCAACACTTCGATGCCCTGATTTTCTAAAAAGCGCTTGCCTTGTCCAGCCACGATCGGGTTAGGGTCTAACTGGCCGACGACTACTTTTTTGATGCCGCTGTCGATGATCAGCTGGGTGCAAGGCGGCTGTTTTCCTTGATGGTTGCAAGGTTCTAACGTCACGTATAAAGTCGAATTGATTAGGTCTTCGGAGGAATGGCATTGTTCGATGGCGTTTCGTTCCGCATGGGGCTGCCCATAGACTAAGTGAGCCCCTTTGGCAATGACCCGTTGCTCTTTGACGATCACAGCGCCCACTAGCGGATTGGTAAAGGTTTGGTAACGCCCTTTTTTGGCTTCTGCGATCGCCAAACGCATGTATTCGTTATGCATCTTCCTTCCTCCTTTCAATAAAAAAATGCCTCGTGAGAATCTCACGAGGCATAGACAAACAAGACCGGCAAAAAATCAATTTTAGACGCACTGCGCCCCTTGAAATTTTGTGGTTTTTCTTCTCCCATCCAGACTTTCACTGTCGGTGCCAGATTCACACTGGCTCCACCGCATAGCTATGCGGGTCACGGACTTCAAGCATTGTACTTGTCACCGTCGGTCGGGAATTACACCCTGCCCCGAAGAATACTATTCAATTCATGTGCATTTTAGCCCGACCATTTTTGTTTGTCAATAGGCCTGATTACAAGCCAATAGGAATTCCTCTTGGCTTTTTCTTTTGGCAATCCCAAAGAAGCGACAGCAGAAATCCCTTGTCGTTCCGCCATTTTCCTAAGCTGCAGCAAGGCGATTTTGCCTGTAAAAAAATACGAGAAAACCTAGGTTAAATATTTTTTCTCGAACGAAGCCATTTATCGAACTCCGTCACGAGTAAGACGACCATCCCAGAAGCTGCTGAGATGACCCAGCCGATCAAGGACATGTCCTCCGTATGAAAGGCGCTTTGCATAAATGGAACATAGGTCAATAACAGTTGCAGAACCAGCATTACACCAATGATCACGAACGCTTTTGGATTGGTGAAGGAAGCTTTAGAAAACGCTGGTGCACTGGTACGGATGTTGAACAAATAGAAAATCTTACTCAAGACCACGATATTGACCATCATGGTACTGGCAACGGCTTCGCTGACGCCTTGCAGCAAGAGCCAGTCATGAGCGATCAAACTGATGACTGCCATCAAGATCGACACATACGCCATCTGCCAAATATCGTGACGATTCAACAATTTATTGCCTGTCTTTCGCGGCTTGCGGCTCATGATCCCAGACTCTGCTGGTTCAAAGATAAACGCAAACTGGATCGTAATAGCAGAAACCATGTTGATCCACAGCAGTTGTGTCGCCTGCAGCGGCAATTCTTTTTGCATCATGATCGTAAAGGCAATGATCAGCCCTTCGGCAAAAGATGTCGGCAACAGAAACAGAATGCTCTTTTTGATGTTGTCATAGATCCTGCGTCCTTCGCGAATCGCTAAGGACATGGTACCGAAATTGTCATCGGTCAAGATCATATCAGCAGAATCTTTGGCTACATCCGTGCCGCTGATCCCCATCGCTACACCGATATCCGCCCGCTTCAACGCCGGGGCATCGTTAACGCCGTCCCCTGTCATCGCCGTGACTTTGCCTTTGGCTTGTAGCGCTTTGATAATGTCCAATTTATTTTTCGGCGTGGTTCGTGCAAAGACTTGATTCGTCAAGGCAGCATCTTGAAATTCAGCTTCACTCATCTGATCCAACTCGGCACCTGTCACGACGTGAATCTCATCCGCTAAGCCAAGCTTTTCCCCAATCGCTTTGGCGGTCAGAGGGTGATCCCCAGTAATCATTTTCACTTGAACACCGGCTTGGTTCATTTCCTTCAGGGAAGCAATCACTTCTTCTCGCGGCGGATCGATGATCCCGGCGATCCCTAGTAATTGTAGCCCTTGCTCAAAAATCGTTTCATCAATGTGATCAATCGAAACTTTCTGATAGCCCACCGCTACCACTCGTTTGCCTTCTGCCGACAAGCGGCGAACATGACCTGTCCAATAGGCTTCATTAGAAGGTGCCGCTTGTTTTTGCACCATTTCAAACAATTTATCTGGGGAGCCTTTAACAAATAGCAAGCGTTCCCCCGCAGGGTTTGCCACTAGTTTCGCCATGTAGCGGTTGTCCGAATCAAAGGGCAGCATATCCAGCTCTTGGTAAGCAGGTGCTTGCGGATAGGCAAATTGCTTATGATACAGCGTCAAAAAGGAGCCGTCTGTTGGTTCCCCATTGATCGTCCAGTGATTTCCTTCTGGCACCAATACCGTATCGTTGGCTTCGTAGCCAGCTTCCAAAAACAACTGCAAGATGTCTTGCGTGCGAACGTCCTCCTGCTTTGGACGAATCACGCCCACCGGCGCATAGCCGTCACCCGTCACTTCATATTCCTGCTCAGCCAATACGATGTCTTTGACCGTCATTTCATTTTTGGTCAGGGTACCGGTCTTATCCGTCGCGATCACATCCACTGAGCCTAGCGTTTCAACCGCCGGCAGTGTTTTGATGATGGTGTGCTTGTTTTTTGCCATGTCGCTGACACCCATCGCCAAAACCACCGATGTCGTTGCTGGCAATCCTTCTGGGATCGAGCCGACGATCATGGTGACGACGGCTAAGGACAAGACAGAGATCGCGTAGGTTTGCTGGAACAAACTGACGATAAACAGCAAGACCGCCACGCCCATGATCACATAGGTGATGCCTTTCCCCAGCCCATCGATTTCTTTCATCAACGGCGTTTTTCGTTCTTCCGTTTGATTGACTTCTGTGGAGATTTTCCCGATCTCAGTCGTGGCGCCGGTAGCGATCACGATTCCTTTCCCGCTTCCTGACGTCACGGAAGTCGAAGCAAACGCCAAATTCCGTTGTTCTGCTAATGGGGTTGCTTCATCCACTAAGGCATCTGTTATTTTTTCCACCGAATCGGCTTCACCAGTCAAGGCGGATTCTTGGATACGCAAGTTGTCGGCTTCGATGATCCGCAGATCCGCAGGCACATTGTCACCGGCTTCTAAGAATACAACATCCCCCGGAACGACTTCGGCAGCTGGAATGTCTTGCCGAATCCCATTCCGATAGACCGTGGCTTCTGCTGATAGCATCTCTTTGATCCGCTCTAACGCATCGGAAGCATTTGCTTCTTGGTAATAACCGATCAACGCATTGACCAGTACGACGATGCCAATGATCACGGCATCAGAGAAATGCCCCATCAGCAGCGTTAAGATGGCGGAGAAAATCAAAATGTAGATGATCGTGTTATGGAATTGCCGCAGCAGCAACCGCCACTTGGCGGTTTTTTTAATCGCTAATTGGTTCAATCCGTAGGTTTCTAACCGCTCGGTTACTTGCGCCTCAGTCAATCCCTGATCGATAGAGGGCACCTGATACTGTTCGATTGTTTCTGACACTGATAATTGAAACTCTTTTTTATTCATTTATTCTTCTTCCTTTTCTTTTTTCATTGATGGATAACGCAAATAAGCCCCTTATTTAGAAACTACTCCTAAATAACGCGCTGTTGTTGGTCTCCTATTCAATTAAAAAGTAAGGCAAGTCAAAATAGTGTTTCTGCTCACCGTCACTCGAGTCGCTTGACATTCGTTTACCACCCCCTCTAAAGTTAGCAATAAGCGTAACAAACTATTTTTCCAAAGTCAAGAGTCATCGCTTTCATAGCAATGAAGGGGCATCTCAAAGTTTTACGAAAAAAAAGCCGCACGACAACGATTCGCTGCCGTGCAGTTCCTTCAGTACATTCTCTTCAAGCCCAAAGGCACGCCTTAAAGCTGATCCAGTGCCTCGCTGATCGGTGTTTCTCCTGCTTGGACTTTGATGACTTTTTGATAAGTTGCTGGACGTTCCAGCATTTCACCTAACAAGACGGCGACATCCTCGATCGGGATCGCACCAGAGGTCGTTTCACTGATCTCGATCAAACTAGATCCTGGTGTTTCTTTCAACGCACCCGGCTGCAAAATCGTATAGTCTAGTGCGGTATTGTCGATCAGCCAGCGATCAGAGAAAAATTTGGCGATCGTGTAATCCATCAATGACGCCATGCCTTCCCTTTGCCACTGTTCAGGTTCTAAGGCATAGGCTGAGCTAAGGTGGATGTAGCGCTTGATTCCTTTTGATTCAGCGGCTTGCATCACTTTGACCGCACCATACAGATCAGATTGCAGCAAGTCTTTGCCTCGGGAACCCGCCACGAAGTATACCGCTTCCGCATCTGCGAATTTGGCCGCCATCTCTTCCGGTTCCGTGTGTAAATCAAAGAACACGGGCTTGATATTCTCCGTTTCTGTGATTTTCTCACTGCTGCGCGCACCAGCATAAACGATGTGTCCTTGTTTTTCTAGAAAGGCGATCAATTTTTGGCCCACCCGTCCGGTAGCACCAACGACAAAAATCTTCATTTTCTTTACTCCTCTCGACTCTTTTTCCAACTCTTGCTAGTATCATCGTAGGACAAAAACCTAGATCCAACAACTATTCTGTTTCTAAACGAAGGAGAAAAAGGCACAGCACAAACCAATTCTTGCTATTTTTCCCCATAGAAACCCATGTTTTTAAAAAAACACCCAAAAAAATGAAAAAAATTTTCTCAAACGATTGACAAAGCCTTGACTCTTTTGTAGACTAGGTAGAAATAATTTAAATATTTAGAAAATTCCAAATAAAGAAAAGGACGGTGGCGTATATGACCCGCACCAATGTTAGCAAACGAATTATTTTATTATTATAGCCGGGACTGTTTGATTTATACATTCAAAGAGTCCCTATTCACATTGCATCCAAAAAGAAGATCAACTTCTTGAGATGGAGTGTTTTTTTATACCCATTTTCAAGGAAGCGGCCTTTTGCAGGCTGACACATTGATGTCAGATAGATCCGAAAACGCTCGTTGAACAACTGCTGCCGATTCCCCACGGTTATGCACTGCACTTATTCTAAAGACCCCTTCTGTTTGAACACTTGATTGGTCATGCAGAAAAAGGAAGGATGATTTTTTCTTATGAAAACCGTCAACACGATCGCTGCTTTTGTAAACAAGTATTTGATCTATATCATGATTTTATTGATGATCGTCTCTTATTTTTTCCCGCAACCCTTCTTATGGATTCCGCCTCGTACAACGATTCTTCTGAGCATCATCATGTTTTGTATGGGGATGACTTTAAACGTTGCTGCTTTTAAAATGGTCGTCTTACAGCCTAAAGCATTCATCTTAGGAGTGCTTTTCCAGTTCACCATCAGTCCTTTGGTTGCTTACGGCTTAGCGCAGCTGTTTGGTCTTTCTTCCGGTTTGATCATCGGGTTTGTCCTACTAGGTTGCGTTTCTGGTGGAACCGCCAGCAATGTCATGACCTTTATCGGCAAAGGCGATGTCGCCCTCACCGTTTCCATGACCACGGTATCGACCTTGTTAGCGACCGTCGTTACCCCCTTTTTGGTTTACATCTTGGCTGGTCAGTATACTGAGATCTCCTTCTGGGAAATGCTCTTGTCTGTATTGCAGATGGTGCTTTTGCCGATCATTTTAGGGGTGATCGTCCACAAACTCATTGCCAAGCACATCGAGCGATTTCTGCAATCATTTGTGTTGATTTCTTCCGTTAGTATCTTATTGATCGTTGCCGGAACTGTCGCTCGCAACGGTGCCGTCATCGTCCAATCTGGCTTGATCGTGATTTTCTTAGTCTTGCTCCATAACTTGATCGGCTACGGTGCAGGCTATGGTCTGAGCCGTGTGATGGGCGTCAGTGCCACCCAAGCCAAATCCATCATGTTTCAATTAGGAATGAAAAATACCGGCCTAGCGATCTCGTTAGCCAATGCCCACTTTGCCGCCATTGCTGCAGCCGTTACCCCTGCCGCAGTCGGCATGGTGATCCATCAAATTACCGGACCAATTTTAGCCAATCTCGTGGCCAAGAAAGAAGGAAAACAGTATGAGTCAAAGTATCTTTTTGCCAAACTACACAATCGGGGCGGACGCCTACGAAAAAGTAAATGAGATCGTAAAACCATACGGCACCAATGCCGTGATCATCGGCGGAAAAACCGCCCTTGAAAAAGCCGAAGACAAGATCAAAGCCGGTTTAACGTCAGCAGTCAAAGTGACGGATACCTTGTGGTACGGCGGCAACTCGACCTATGAAAACGTCGATCAGCTGTTAGCCAATCCAAGCGTCCAAGCCGCCGATGTTCTATTCGCCGTTGGCGGCGGCCGCGTTTGCGATACCGTCAAAGTGGTTGGAGAAAAAGCAGGCAAACCAGTCTTCACCTTTCCAACGATCGGCTCCAACTGCTCACCAGTCACCGCGGTCTGTGTCATCTATAAAGAAAACGGCGAGATGCAAGGGCTGTTTTTCCCTTCGCAACCACCGACCCATGCCTTTATCGACAGTGAGATCATCGCCCAGGCCCCCGACAAGTACTTATGGGCAGGAATCGGCGATGCCCTCTCCAAAGAGATCGAATCGACGTTTTCAGCGCGGGGCGATGAGTTAGACTACACCGATGGGTTAGGCATCCAAATCGGCAAAATGTGCACGGAACGCTTATTGCAATACGGCACACAAGCCTTGAAAGACAGTGCCGCCAATCAGCCATCTTATGCCATTGAGCAAGTCGTCTTGGATATCATCGTGACTACCGGCTTAGTTTCCGTCTTAGTCATCAATGATTACAACTCCGCCCTTGCCCATTCCTTTTACTACGGAACGACCGTTTTGGAAAAAATGGAAGACTATTTGCATGGTGCTTCCGTTAGTTACGGTGTTTTGGCCTTGTTGCAGCTCGATCAGCAAGAGGCCCTCTTCCAGCGCATCTACGCCTTTATGAAGGAAAACAAACTGCCGGTTTGCTTAGCAGATATGGGTCTTAACGCCACCAGCGACCTTGAGGCAATCTTAGATAAAGCAATGACCACCAATGATATCGTCCACGTGCCTTATGAGATCACGCGAGAAATGTTCAAACAAGCAATCTTAGACGTAGAAGCCTACCATGCCAAACAAAACCAAGCGTCATTGGCAGCTGCGAATTAAATGAAGCCCTCCAGCAATTCGTTGCTGGAGGGTTTTTGTATGGCCTTTTTTTCTCTTACGTTTGATTGCAGTCGGTTTGGATTTCATAAAAAATATTCATAGCAAGTTAATACGATACTACTCATTATCTAGGTCTTTAGAAAATATTAAAAAGCACAATCAGCCTATGATACGACTGAGAGACTGATTACCTCCCTAATTATCTACTTGTGAATAAAAGCGCATGAAAAAGCAATCCTTGTTATACTTATAAATAACACGAAGTCCTTAGGAAAAGGAGGAACCCTCATGACCCGTTACCAACGATTTCGCTTTGCTCATTTAGGCGCTCTTTGGATGCTGGGCTTACTCCTCACTGGCTGCAGTGCGGATACAGCACCGATTGAAGAACAACCGACTACCAACACCGCCACTTCTTCTGAACCTGCGGTTTCCTATGAATCCTTTCCACTGCCGCAACCGATCTTAGACGGGGAAACCAGTGTGGCGGAAGCTCTCTTCGAGCGGCGCTCGCAACGAGATTTTCAAGACACTGAGCTAACACAAGAACAGCTGGCACAGCTTTTATGGGCCGCTGCCGGTGTCACTACAGAAGATGGTCGCCGGACAGCGCCTTCGGCTGGTGCCTTGTATCCCTTAGACCTCTATGTCGTGGTCACACAGGTAACGGGGCTTGAGCCAGGGCTTTATCTGTATCAACCTGAGCAACATGCCTTAGAAAAAATCCTTGCTGGTGATTTTCGGACCGCATTGGCGGAAGGTTCGTTGGATCAGCAAGCGATCCAACGGGCACCTGCCACATTGCTTTATACAGTGGTTTATGAACGACTGATTGAGCGCTATGGGGACCGAGGAATCGAACGCTATGCCTATATCGAAGTCGGTCATTCCGCCCAAAACGTCCTTTTACAAGCCCAAGCGTTAGGCTTAGGCGCTGTGCCGATCGGCGCCTTCACGGATCATGAACTCAAAGAATTATTACAACTGCCGACGGAAAATGAACCCCGCTATTTGATTCCAGTGGGGGTTATTGAGTAGCGCTACTGAATAACAGAGCCTATTTTCGTAGGATTGTCAGTCTTTCATTAGAAAACGGCAACTGGCAAGGTTGATTTTCCCAGCAAAACCAGTAGAATCGAAAAACCACCTGCAAAAACAGCAGGTGGTTTTTCGATGGACTTACAGTTTGTATGATCGGACTTCTTCTGGTATTTCTTCTAGCGGCAACTCTTTTACTACCGCCTCGGTACCTGCTGCCATCGCTGTATCGTAGTACCAGCATTTGTATTTGATCGTATTCATCGTTTCTTGCAAGGCTGCCATTTGCTTGGTGACTTCTTCCAAACGTTCATGAAACAGCTGCTGTCGTTTCTGCAAAGACGCATCGCCTTCTTCGCCCCAATCCAAGAAATTCTTGATGTCTTTGATGGGCATGCCGGTATTCTTCAAACAATCGATCACTTTGATCGTCGCTACTTCTTTTTCTGAAAACACCCGAATGCCGCCATTGCTACGGGCCATATTCGGAAACATTCCTTCTCGATCGTAGTAACGTAGTGTCGAGATGGGGATGTTAGTCGTTTTTGATACTTCACCAATCGAGTAACTCACTTGCATCGCTCCTAAAAAAAATTTTGTTTCTCCCTTGACCTAAACCTAACTTCAGGTTCTACAATAAAAATACACCGCAAGCACTGTACTGTCAATCACCCGTCATCTCGCAGGTTTGGGTTTGGCAGCAGCAGGATTCGATGAAAAAATCATTCACTGGAGGAAATACAAATGACAGAAATCAAAGAAAAAGTTATCGTAATTATGGGAGCCTCTTCGGGAATTGGGGAAGCAACCGCCGTTAAGCTAGCCGAACAAGGGGCAAAAGTAGTAATCGCAGCCCGCCGCGAAGAGCGCATTAAAGCCCTGGCTGAAAAACTAGGAGAAAATGTTTTGTATCAAACAGCCGATGTCACGAATCGCGAACAAGTCCAACAAGTCATTGATTTAGCCATGACCTCCTTTGGTCGTATTGATGTCCTTTTCAATAATGCTGGTATCATGCCTCAAGGAAACTTGGCAGAGTTGAACTATGACAGCTGGCAAAAAATGCTGGATATCAATATCATGGGGGTATTGAACGGGATCGGCGCTGTGCTGCCCATCATGCAAAAACAACAAGATGGCTTGATCATCGCCACTGACTCAGTTGCTGGACATGTCATTTACCCGGGATCTGCCGTGTACAACGGGACAAAGTTTGCAGTTCGTGCAATCATGGAAGGCTTGCGCCAAGAAGAACGTGAACATGGCATTCGCTCCACCATCGTCTCTCCGGGAATGGTCTCCACGGAATTGTTTGAAACCGTAGGTAATGCTCAACTAGAAGCAGCCTTGAAAGAAACCTCTCGCGTAGAAGGCAACAGCCTAACGCCAGAAGATGTAGCAAATGCAGTGGTTTATGCCATTCAACAGCCCAAACATGTGGCGATCAGCGAAGTCTTGCTGCGCCCAGCAAAACAAACCGTTTAAGCTATTTCTACTAGCCCGTGAAACCTGCTATCCGCCTGAGGCGATCGCAGGTTTTTTTGTCGTCAAATCCCGCCGTTCCCCTAGGAAAAATTACTTGTTTTTCTTGTAACACCCGCTTGTCCGAGTAATGTAAACCAATCGTTGCTTTATGTAAACGACTAGGTTCTGTTGCTACGGGGGAAATTTTTTTATACTTAGTACAAAGCTTCCGTATAAAACGACCAATCAGAAACGAACCTACCGTATTTCTCTTATTTATGAATAGCCGAGCATGATTGATATCCCGCCTTCAACGTTGACTTGCAAGTATTATTAGCTGTCCTCTTTTAGTACTTGCTTTTTATAAAAGAATGGAGTGAGTGTATGAATGTGAAACAGCTGCTCGTCATTGCCGAGCAACGAAGAAACATCACGAATCAGAAATTGACCTATGCAGAAAACTTCTTGGCGGCCGGCTACTCTGCTGCCGAATTGCTGGCAGACGAAACCTTTCTCGAATTAGAGCGAAGGGAAACCCAACTGATTGCAGAACGCAATGCTATCTTTTACGAAGAAGTCAGCCACAATTAATCTCCCCTGTCCAATTGTAGGCGACGAAAAAGCGAAGGATCAGCAGCACCTTCGCTTTTTTCTATCCCCCTCAAAGGCGTCCTTTGCCTTGAGGATAACGCTGCTTGATCGTCCAATAAAACAGCCCTGCAAAGAAACTGCCGAGAATCAGGAAATTCAAACCGTATAGACAGTAGAGGAAGAAAAAGTTCAGCTGCCCACTGCTCCAAAAGCCTGTGATTCCCATTAAAACCAGACTGTTGACGCATCCTGTCAACAGACAAACCATGCGACTGCACTCCAAACTTTGTAATAAGTATTTTGTGATTTCATATAACGGACTGACGAGCATTATCCCCAGCATGATTGGCAAAATAGCTGGCAACAAGTCTAAAACAGCTACATCTGTAGTAAACAACTGGAAAAAAGCAGAACGAAAGCCCCAGATCAGACTGGCGATTCCAACATAAGCCACGAAAGAAGAAGCGAAGGCACTTTTTCCCACTGCTAAAATCTTCTGACGATTTTTCTGACCATTCGCCTCACTCGCAAAGACGGTCACTGCGTTGCCATACATCAAAGCAGGCAACCGTGCGATCATCAATCCTTGGCTGCCGATCGCATAGGCGGCCAGCGTACTAACACCCAACCGTGAGACGAAAGCTTCAAAAGCAATAATAAAGACTAAGCCTTCAAAGCATTCCTGAATCATTAAGGGGATCGATTTTTTCAATAAAAAGGCGCGTTTTCGTGGTCTTTGTTTTAGCCCTCTTGCTAGACTTTCTCTTAAAAGAACCCCATAAATCCCCAGCAAGCACAAAGTCGCAAGCATATTTGCGATGCCACTGCCTAAGACCCCCATGGCGGGAAAACCGAGATTGCCGTTGATCAATAAATAGCTAAGCAACACCTGTACCAACGCACTAATGATCGAAACACCGAGGATGTAGTTCGTTTTCTTTTCAATTTTTAAAAGGCTAGTAAAAACAAACGTGACTAACGTAAGTAAAATATAGGGGGACATGATTGCAAGATACAACGTCGCAGTTCCTAGCAGCTCCCCGCTAAATCCGTAAACAAGCTGTAAAATGTCTCGTCCAAAAAGCAGGAAAATCAGCAAAAAGCTCACACCGATCGCGACTACTAGAAAAAGAACCGACGACAGATAATCATTTAACTTCGTCTCTTCTCTTTGCCCGACTGCCTTTGCGCCATAAATATTAAAAGCCAGCCCAATCGCACCTAAGATACCCGCAAAAGCATAGAGAAACCCGTCGATCAGTGCGATCGCCGCCAGCGCTTCCGTGGATCTTCTTGAAATAATCGCTAAGGAAACTTGTGCAATAATGATTTGAAACAAATTGGAAGCAATCAAAGGCAATGTAAAAGACTGTATTTTTTTGTTCAAGAAGCTCTCCTCTCTCATTCGTCATAACTGCGCAACACCCACTCGCTTATTGTGATTTTAGTCATAAGAAAAGCGATCGTTGGTCGCTATAAATACTCAACGACCCATCGGGCGTTTTGACGTTTCTCCCTCCATTTAACCATACAGCCTTCTCGGTGTATATTCCTTCGTAATAAAAAAACAAAACATCCCGACAAGCTCCGCTTATTTCCTCCATTGGTGTCGACAAGCAATCACTGATGAAGAATAAAAAGGTTCAGAAGAACATACTGCTCTTCTGAACCTTTTCTATGGGATGATAAAAAACGCGACAAACCTTTCAAAAATCCCGCTATTTCTTCACGATCAGCTGAACGGCTTGATCGATTTTCTGCTTTTGGGTTTCCGTGTCGCTGTCTGGATTTTCCAAACATTTTTTCAAATTCTCAGCGACAATGATCCCCATAATACGGTTGACGCTGGAACTAACGGCGGACAATTGCGTGATGACATCGACGCATTCTTTCTCGTCTTCGATCATTTTTTGAATCCCCCGCAACTGGCCTTCGGTTCGTTTTAACCGATTCAAAATATCTTTGTTGCATGCGGTCATCGTTTGATTTCTCCTCTCCATGCTGACATGCCGCCGAGGACATTGGTCACTTGAAACCCTTGCTGGTTCAAAAACTCAGACGCCATTTGCGAACGAGCCCCTGAATGACAGATGACATAGTAATTTTTATTCTTCTCTAAGTCGCTGGTTTGTTCCGTCAGCTCGCTCAACGGTAGGTTTTGTGCTGTTTTGATGTGTCCTTGTGCAAACTCATCAACTTCTCTGACATCAAGGATCTCAAGCGCCTCACGTTTTTCTTTTTGGGTAAATTCCTCCATAGATATGGCTTTAATCATGAATAATCATCTCCGGCTTAATAGTATTATACAACGAAAAGGCACCATCGAGGTTTTGACAATTGATGCCCGCTTGTTTTAAGATGCGTTCGGCAATGTAGCTTCTCAATCCGCTATGACACGTAACAACATACGAAACACTTGGATCCAATTCAGACAACCGATCTCTCAATTCATCTAACGGAATGTGGAGCGCCTCTTGAAAACGCCCATTATTGGCTAATTCCATCTCTGAACGAACATCCAACAACTGCTTACCGTTTTCTAAGGCCTCCGTCAATTCGTGCCATTGGATATTCTCACTGATTCCTTCTGCCAGATTGATCGCTGCATAGCCAATCATATTCACTGGATCTTTCGCTGAGCCAAAAGGCGGCGCGTAGGTGAATTCCAGTTCAGGCAAGTCAAAGATCGTTAAGCCACCTTTGATCGCTGTTGCTAAAATATCGATCCGTTTATCGACCCCTTTGGCACCGATGCCTTGCGCACCGTAGATGTTTCCAGTATCAGCATCAAAAATCAATTTCAAATAAATATCCGTCGCATCAGGATAATACCCAGCATGGTCTTTGCCTGAAAGATGAACCACCTGAGGATTTAGCCCCGCCAGTTTGGCGCTGCGCTCACTCAACCCAGTGGACGCTGCGGCAAGATCGAATACGCGCACGATCGCCGTCCCAATACTGCCTTTGTTTTTGCGAGTCAGTCCTCCCAATACATCAGCCACTTGCCGACCTTGGCGATTGGCTGGTGACGCCAAGGAGATCAGCGTGTCTTCGTTAGTGATTTGTTGTTTCACAACGATGGCATCTCCCACCGCGTAAATGTCTTTCTTGCTGGTTTGGTATTGCTCATCTACCAGGATACCCCCCCGGTGTCCTAATTGGATACCAGCACGTTTCGCCAAATCCGTTTCTGGTTGGACACCCACCGAAAGAATCGTGATGTCTGAAGCCAGAACCGTTCCATCCTCCAGAACGATTTCTTGCCCTGCTTTTTCAAAAGCGGTCGCTGACTGCGAGGTCAAAACATTGACCCCTTGCTTGATCAATTCATTTTTGACATACGCCGCCATTTCTTCATCCAAAGGTGGCAATACGTGGGGTGCTTTTTCCACGATCGTTACTTGTAGGCCTTTTTTATGTAAATTTTCAGCGACTTCTAACCCAATAAACCCAGCGCCAATGATCGTCACTTTTTGAGGCTTTTTGTCTTCAAGATGTGTCATGATTTGGTCTAAGTCAGGAACATTGCGCAAAGAAAAGGCGTTGGTTGCTTCTTCTAGCCCTTTGATCGCTGGTACTAGCGGTTTTGCCCCCGGTGATAAAATCAACGCATCATAAGATTCCGTGAAGACCTGTTCGCCATGTTTGACCGTGACCGTTTTCTCCTCCGGATCGATCGCCAGCACTTCATGAAGAGGCCGCACATCTAGGTTAAACCGTTTTTTTAACGCCTCAGGTGTTTGGACCAATAAGGCGTCTCGCTCTTCGATCTCACCAGAAATGGCATACGGCAGTCCACAATTCGCAAAAGAGACAAAAGGACCTTTTTCAAAAATAATGATCTCCGCTACTTCTTTAAGCCGACGTAAGCGCGTTGCTGCAGACATTCCTCCTGCTACCCCACCGACAATAACTATTTTTTCCATCGTTACTTTCCTCCTTTGGTTGTTCCCCGCCATTGATTCATGCCACCGCGAACATTGACCACATCAAACCCCTTTTTATTTAGGATTTTGGCTGCTTGTTTGCTTCGCATCCCTGATTGGCAAATGACTGCCAGTTTCTTGTCACCTTTTTTAGTGAAGCCCGCAATCTTGTTTAACGGTACATTTTTGGCGTAGGCAATGTGCCCGCTACGGTACTCCGCCGGCGTGCGAACATCCAGAACCGTCCATTCTTTGGCTCCTTCTTTTTGTAAATCTGCTGTTGACATACTTGGTATGCGTTTAAATAATGAAAACATTTCTTGCTCCTTTCTTATACCCCTCGGGGTATATTAAACAAGATGTTTCCCTATTTGTCAACTAAGTGATTTTCTTTAAGAAAAGAAACTTGCTGTTGCGTTGCTCCCCACTCGATAAACTGTCATGTATCGAACATGTACCAATCAAGCAAGAGAAAAAACGAGCCACATATTTCCTTCCCCTTAGCCTCAGTGCTATAATAAACAAAATGATATGCAGTAAAAATAACATGCTTCAAGGTCACTTTGTCACAGACGTTTTTCACGACCTCAGAATGAAAACGATGCTCCTCTCAAAAAAACAGCAGATAAAAAACGACGCAAGCACCACTTTCCCTTGATTTATCAAGAAGCAAGCCCTGCTTTCTTGGAAACAACGCAGGTTTCGACTATGCTTAAGTCACATCAGCGAAAGGAAAAAAAGATGGAATTTGGCGAAAAAATCAAAGAAGTACGCACAAGAAATAACTTGACCCAAGAACAATTTGCCACTCAACTACACGTGACGAGACAAGCCGTTTCGAACTGGGAAAACAATCGCAATCTACCAGATTTAGAAATGTTGATTGCCATCGCCACGATTTTTCAACTCTCGCTTGATGAATTGATTTTAGGAGGAACTCAAGTGAACAAGATCACTGAAAAACTAATCAAAGACGGCAGCGAGACCCGACGCGCCAAACTCAATTTGATCACGACCTTGATCGGAACATTTTTACTACTATTCGGCTTTGCCTGCTTCTTCATCAAAGCAAGCTCCGTGGAATACATCGATCAATCCGGCATTTTACATGAAAATTTCTATCTAATCCCCGTAGGATTTTTGTTCCTATTGGCTAGTTTCGTAGTATTTGCAGGAACCGGGATCAATTATTTTCGAGCTGCTAGAAGAAAATGACGCGAAAAAACTCGATTCCAAATGATGGAATCGAGTTTTTAACTTTTGTTTAATAAAGAATAGTCCCTTCAATGAACACTGTCCTTCAACCAAGCAGCATTTCCAGACTCTAACGGATGAGCCACCCCTAAACGAAAATAGTCCCACAGTTAGCTATTCACCGCTTAAAAACACAATTTTCAGGCACAAGCTCCCCTTTCAGATATTCCGATACTTCAAGTAAGAGGCACGTAAGTTCTCAATGTTTTCTTCGTAGCGCTCTTTAAAGAATACTGAGTAGATGGAATCAAACAAAAATTGAAAAATGATCGTAATCGCAAAATCAGCGATCTTGTCTTTTTCATGATCGATCGGGCCTACTACGAGGTTGCGATCGCCATGATGATTGAGTAAGTGGTCATCAGATGAGCTGATGACCACCATTTTCACTTGATTGCCTTTTAAAATCTTTGCTAGCTCCAAGTGACGCTTTTGAACAGGATAATAGGAAGCATATATCGCAATGTCTTGGGTACCTGCCGATTGTGCAAGTGAAATTTTTTGATAGAGATTTGCAGGAACTGTGACCCTGGCACCACAGCTTTCCATTCGATCTTTAAAAATTTTTGCTACATGCAGCTGTTCATCATCGACAAACACAATAATATTGACAGCATGGATCAAGTCCACGGCAATCTGTTGCAGATCTTTGACACTGATAAAAGTCGTTGCCAAAAATAACGAGCGCTCGTACAAATCTCTTAAATTTGAGATGACGGTAAACGCAGAATCTGTTTTTCCAAATGGAATATTCAAATCTACTTTTTTATCTGCATGCTGTAATTGATCGGCATAAGAGGCAGTGACCATTAATTTCAATTCATTCAACCCGGAATACCCCAACTTTTTGCAAAAACGATAGATGGTAGCTTTAGAAACAAATGCCAATGAACTGATCTCACGAATGGTCATCTGTGTAAAAGCAACTGGGTCCTTATTAATCAAATCAATAATGTTGTGTTCTGTATCAGACAAATATTTGACACAATTCAGTTTTGCAAATAAATTCATGACTATATCTCCCAAACGATTTTGCACCGAACGATTTCTGGTCTTTTTCTAAACGCAGAGTGTCTCCCATGCTCATATAAGGTTGTGTTTTACTTTTTTCACTTTATTTAAATGATGATTCATCAAGGCGCCAATCAAATTCGCGTCATTTCGAAACTTGCACGGAACGATCTGCGGCACTGCAAGATGATATGTGTGTTTCTCTTTCAACCGATCAATGCTTTTTTCGATTTCTTGGATAAATCGTTTTTGCTCACTGATTCCGCCCCCGATAGCAAATGTCTCGGGATCAAAAATATACTGCAGGTTGAACAAATGAAGGGCGATCGTATCACAATACTTTTCTAGAACGCCTTGCAGTTCTTTGTCGCCTTCCTCAATCAGTTGAAACAGCAACTCACCACTGAGCGTGCCTTTTTCCATCCCTTTGACTCGTTCTCCTTCACTAACCAGCGACAGAACACTGCCAGAAGCACCGAAATAAGCGGCTGGTTGATGGTACGCATCGGTTTGCTGGACAAAACTAAACTCTCCAGCGATCCCGCTGCTGCCGCGATGTAGGCGATTATTGATGATCAGTCCACCGCCGACACCAGTGCCAAAGACCAAGACGATGCCATGATCTGTATGCGCCAGCGCTCCGACCCACGATTCTGCCAATGCCGCGCATTTGCCGTCATTTTCTACCGAGATCGGCAAATCAGTGAATGTATGAAAGAGATCAACGATATTTGTCTGTTCTAAAAAGGTCAGCACACCAGCGGTATGGGCATAACCGTTGAAGACATCAATTTTCCCCGGCATACTGATGGCGATACCATCGACTTGCCCTTCGAATTGCCGAAAAATTTCTTCGACAGCGACTAAAAAGCAGGCTTTCTCTTCAAGAGGTGTTTTTACTTTCCCTTTGTAGAAAATCTCGCGATCCCCCGTCATTAAACAGTATTTGATGTAACTGCCTCCTATATCATAAACAAGATAATTCATTGTTTACCCAACTTTCTCAAAAAATATTTCACCTCGGAATATATGGTATCTTCCGAGGTGATAACCCATTATCGTTTTTGCTTTGCTAGCCAGTGAAACAACGACTGGGTTTCATTCGCAATCTCACCATTATAAACTGGAATCCATGCCCAATGATCATTGTAGCGATACGGTGCCCCCGTACCGTCCTGATAGCAGCCTGTTTCGTCCGTTATCGCTTCAAGTGCAGTCACGTGAAGATTCGGATGGTTCATCGCTTGTAGCGTTTCATATAATGACTGACTATGCTCGTTAAAGGAAACGACTTGATCGTGAATGCCATGAGTCAACCAAAGTGGGACCTCCTTGAGGCCTTCAAGTTGTCTTTGATCGAGCCATTGTGTCTTATAGGCCTGACAAATAGGAAAAGCTGCCGCGAAAAAATTGGGCTTTCTTAAAAGCAGATTGATGGTCATAAAGCCGCCATTGGAGCCGCCGCCTAAATAGATCCGCGTTGGATCGATCGTTTCAAAGGTCTGAACTGCTTCATCAATCAAACGGCTGACAGCTCGGGTATACTTGCTGGTGCCATCTTGAGTGTAACCGCCGCTTCCATCGTTCATCCACATATCTGGCACTTGAGGAACCAGAACATAGGCGCCACCAAACATCGCTTGTACTTCGGGATCAGCCCAAGCAACCACTTTATTGCCCAAAAGCGCAATTTCAGGATCGGTTCCGCCTTCGCCCGCGCCGTGCAAAAGAATGATTAGGGGATGCTTCCCTTTTTCCTTCGGTTCAAAAAGTGCATGGTGTAAAGTGATCTCACCAAACTCAGCATCTTCATAAAAAAATTCTTTTTGCAGAAATTGCTCGGTCCCTTCATAAACGGTTTCTTCAAACTGTTGGTTCGTCAAAACGAGCTCGTTCAAAGAAGAACCATTAATACACAGAGGCTTCTTTAGCGTGATCGTATACATCGTCTGTCGCTTTTGATTCAAAAACAACTGTGGATTAAAGACAAAGGGTGATGTCAACGGGGCATCGGGATGAACCTGCAACGCCAATGTAACGCACGTCGTCGGCAGATCGACGGGTTGCTTTTGTCCTGTCGAATCAGATAAATAAGCCTCTTTGAGTTCGATCTTGCCTTTTATCTGCTTTGGTATTTTCGTCGACCAATCAAAGCCTTCTTTTTCTCCTAGTACTTCAAAAAACGAGGCATCTACTTGCTCATCGATCACTTGTCCAAAATCAATCACAATTTTATGGTTTGCCGGTCCCCAATCGTATCTTTGGCAATGGACGGAATACGTAATCTGGGTAGGTGTATCAGTCTCTGTCTTTGTCATAAAAAACCTCCAGGTTGAATCAAGACTTTGCTTGGATCGAGGTGCCATTAGACTCAATCACTTTTTTGTACCAGTAAAAAGATTTTTTCTTTTTGCGGGCAAAAGTCCCTTTTCCAGCATCATCCAAGTCTACATAAATGAACCCATAACGTTTTTTCATTTCCCCTGTTCCTGCAGATATGATATCAATACAGCCCCACGGTGTATAGCCCAGTAGTTTCACGCCATCATGTACAACCGCTTTGATCATCTGCTCAATATGGGCGCTGAGGTAAGCGATACGCGCATCATCGATGATCTCGTTTTGTTCGTTAAAAGTGTCAAGTGCGCCTAAGCCGTTTTCTACAATAAACAACGGCAGCTGGTAGCGATCATACAATTGGTTCAATACGATCCGCAAACCTGTCGGATCAATCGGCCACCCCCACTCCGATTCCTCTAAGTAGGGATTCTTTACCGCTTCCATCATATTGCCGCGGCTCGTTTTTTCTTGTTCTTTTGTGGAGATGACCGCTGAATTGTAGTAACTAAAAGAAAGAAAATCGACCGTCCCTACGCGTAAAAGATCAAGATCATCTGATTCCATGACCAGCTGCCAGCCGTTTCGTTCATACTCCTTCAAGGCATATTCAGGGTAATACCCACGGCATTGGACATCACTATACAGATATTTGAACATTCTAGAAACTTCGATTTCCCGCATACTGTCGTTTGGATTACAGGTTTCTGGGTACATACCAGCATTGGCAAGCATCATTCCAATTTGAAAATCGGGATTGATTTTTTTGCCTTCAATCACGCAGCGGGCACTAGCAAGAAAGACATGATGCAATGCTTGCGCCCTTTTTCCTAAGTCTTTTCCTTTGATCCCTAAAAAAACATAGCCATTCAAAAAATTGATTTCATTGAAGGTGATCCAGTACTTCACTTGCTCTTTAAAACGATCGAACAGCAAAACCGCATAGTCCAGAAAATCTTCAATCGTACGCCGATCCAGCCATCCTTCACGACTTTCAGCTAAAGCCAGCGGCATATCAAAATGATTTAAGGTAACGATTGGTTCAATGCCGTATTTGAGCAGTTCATTGAAGATCCTTTCATAGAAGAGAATTCCTTCTTCATTAAGCGATTCTTTCGTTCCATCAGGAAAAATCCGTGTCCAGCTGATCGACATCCGATAAGCCTTGTAGCCTTGTTCAGCAAATAAAGCAATGTCTTCTTGCCAATGATGGTAAAAATCTGTGGCGCGATGGCTAGGATAATACTGATTTTCGTCTAAGTATCCTTGGCAATCCGCTGGCATTCCTTCATACATAGAAATGTTGCGGGTTTTGCCTTGCGCATCTTTCACAGTAAGTTGACGGGGCTGTTCCTGACTGCCGCTGGTAACAATATCCAATGTAGATAGTCCTCTGCCTCCTTGATCAAAGCCCCCCTCATATTGATTGGCGGCGGTAGCGCCGCCCCATAAAAATCCTTCTGGTAAACTCATGTTATTGACTGATCCTCCTGTCTTTCTTTAGACCGCCTCTGTGACTTTCTCTGCCATAACCTCATCTTCAAGCGCTTGCTCTTCCGCCAATGCCAGCTTGTCGGCTTTTAAGAAAAACGGCAAGTAGATCAACCCATTGATACAAATCGCAATGACTACCGCAATCACACCTTTGATCCCGATGGTCAAGATCGGTCCAATGAAGGCTGGCATGATCCAAGGCAGTGAGATCGAAGGATTCAGTGTGTCATACACCCCAAGATTGTAGCCGATGATCCCTATAATCCCATTCACCAAAGAAGTACTGACCATCGGAATAAAGAAGATCGGATTCAACATCAGTGGCAAACCAAACACTAATGGCTCATTGATGTTAAAGATCGCTGGTGCCAAGCTGAGTTTCCCAAGAGTTTTATAGCGCTGTGATTTCGAAATAAAGGGAATCAGCAACGAGATTCCTAAGGTATTGCCCGCACCTCCAAGTGCATAAAAAGCCATCACCGCTGAAAATGCCAAATGCGGCATCGGTTCTCCCTCCATAAACGCCGTTAAATTGGCAACCCCTGTAGCCATTAAAACCGGCAAGTAAATACTGAGGATCGTATTGGGATGGATCCCAAAAAACCAGAAGATCGAAATAGTGATCATAAAAATAATCGCCGAAATCGGTGTTGCCCCCAAGTTCATAATCGGTGCTCCGACCACGCCATTGATAAAATCAAAATAATCGCCCCACGCAGTTAGACTAAAGCCGATGCGAGCTAAGCAAACAAGTACAAATATAATAATGGCAATAAAGGTCGGCGAAAGCGACTGGGCAACCATTGGCGGCACCGAGTTTGGCAGTTTAACGACCAAGCCTTTTTTGTCCAATACACAATATAGACTAGACACCAATAGCGCTACGATCATCCCGCCGAAAATACCATTACTGCCGATATAGTCAAAATTTAGTCCGGCTACTTCGCCCCCATCATAGGGAATCACTTGCGGCATCAAAACGAAAAACGAGGCCAAAGATAATATCCCACCGGTCACAGGACTTGAATTTCTTTCATTGGCATTATGATAACCAATCATAAACGTCATATACAACGCAGTAATTTCCATTGTCACCTTGATAGTGGCACGCATATGTTCATCGATCCCAGTTTGCGCTAACCAAGCCAACCAAGGCTCAACGGGCAGATTGACTAAAATAGCTATCAGACTGACCCCCAATGTCAATGGCATGGTAGACATCGCCCCATATTGAATCGCTCGAATCGCTTTTATCTGACTAATTTTCCCCATTACAGGCATTATTCGATCATTGATGATAGATTTTGATTCACTCATAGTTTTCCTCCCTGAAAAAAATTGGCTTTTAATCACATCAAGTTTCTCCGGATAAAACTCTTGTAACCGATTTCAATATCTCGTAAATTATTGCTTATTTCAATAGGCAGCCTTGAAACTGAAACGTTTGTTTCACGATTCGTCATGAAATAGCGTGGAACATGAAAAAGAGGTCTCATTGTTCCCCGCTTCTTCAAAAACGATCTTCTGAAGACACGAGCAGCTCCTAGCATTCCCTCCTCACATAAAAACGGGGCATTACACACAAAAATCGAATGATCGTGGACAGATTCAGGTGAACGCACCGTCTCACTCACCCCCATCGCTTAATCACTACAAATCCTAGCAATTCGCTAGACTCTCCATCCATGCAGCCAATAGATTAGCACAAACAAAAAATAATCCCTAGCTGAGAAGATGCTATCCGCTAGGAATCATAGGGCAATCATATATGAGACTGATGGATCAGAAATAATTCATTCTTTTGTTCACTATCTTCCTTCAAAGAATCGGAACAAACAAGCCACTGATTTTTTCTTTTGTTTTCGTCAAAAGGCTTCTGGCTTGCCATTCTTCTTTTTCTACTAATTTTGCACGAGCTAAGTCTTCCATAAATTGCTGATTTAACTCTGTGATTATGTTAGACGGTCCATAGATGAACATAGATAACTCATGGTTAAGGTAAAAACTACGAATATCAAAATTTGTTGACCCGATCGTTGCAGCAAACTCATCGACGATCATATATTTACAGTGAATAAAAGCAGTCTCATCATAGGTGTAGACTTCGACGCCGGCAGATAATAAATCATCAATAAACGAATTCGTGCCATGAAAAGAAATTCCTCGATCCCCTTTTCCCGGCACAATCAATTGCACGTTGATCCCACACCGTGCTGCTCTTCTAAGCGCACCTAAACTTTCTTCATCAGGAATAAAGTAAGGCATGGCGATCTTAATCGAATCCGTTGCCTTTCCAATGAGATCATTAAAGGAATCCTTAATGATTCGCTCGCTATCATAGGGTCCGCCGTAGATTACCTGAACGATTTCCGAACCGCTTTGAACGTCGGTCTTCAACGGAAAATACGTAGCTGTCTGTGTCAAAAAATGAGTGACCGTTTCTTCCGTCTCATCAAGAAAGAGCCAATCATAAATAAAACACTCTTGAACTTCTAGAACAGCAGGTCCTTCTATCCGGATGTTTGTGTCTCGCCAATAAGAAAACTTACTGCCTCGCCCACTATATTCATTTCCAATATTCATGCCTCCTGTATGTGCAATCTCCCCATCAATAACGACCATTTTACGGTGATTGCGCCAGTTCGCTTTATTACTTAGCCAAGGCGAGTTCAACAAATCATACGTGCGCACCTCTACTCCATTCTTTCGCATCAATAATAACAATTGATTAGGAAAGGCGATCGACCCCACGCTATCATACATAAACCGAACTTCCACCCCTTGTTTGGCCTTTTCGACCAGAACATTTGTCAGCTCCTCCCCTGTTTCATCCCCTTTAACGATATAAAAAAACACATGCACATGATGCTTGGCTTTCTTGATATCTTCCAGCAAAGAAGCGAATGCCTCAGCGCCTTCGTTTAATACAGTCAGATGATTATTAGTTGTGGGATACTTGCCCGAAAGATGAAAAATCTCAGTGGAGAGATCATGTTTCCCATGAATGACCTTTGAATGTTCTTGCAAAATAGCCGAAACCGTTCGCTGCACTTCCCGTTCATTTTGTATCTGCTGTTTGGGCAACTTCCTTAATCGAGGTTCACGACCAATTAAATAATACAACATGACTCCTACAATCGGTAAAAACAATAAAGCTAAGATCCAAGCAATCTTCGAAGTTCCATCCCTTTGATCAAAAACCACTAAGTAGCCACAAAGAAGAATCGCCAAAATTTCAATGGCCTGCCAAGCATAAATCATCTGATTTAAAAAGAGAATTAATCCAACCGTCACAAGTATCAGTAAAAGCGTTAAAATTTTGTATTGCTGTAATTTGTTTTTGATCATCCTTCACTCCATCCAAATATGCGCTTATTAATAAACGCTAAAGTAAAAAGCCTCACTATATACTATGATTATATACGTTCTCGTTACGCAAATGTAACTCATTTCATCCCCTACTACTCATTTTTTACCTATTATTTATTAAGAAGAGACGATTTGCAGAAACGAAACGGTAAATGACAAGCGCCTATTCAAATCGGTGCACCAATTAAAACAAACCCTGTAAGCATCCCTCGACTTGTTGCAACAGCAATTTTCCTTACGCAATCGCCAAATTTGAATAAATCCCATCTTTCCTTTACTATGAACGAAATCCGATCGTTTTTTTAGCACGGTTATACTATCAAGGAGGTTGTTATGGCAATTCATGTGATGTGGTTTAGAAAGGATCTGCGCTTAGAGGACAATACGGCGCTTACTGAGGCGCTTTTGTCTCTTCAAGCAAACGACCAATTGTTGTGTGTGTTTCATCTCAATGAAAAGCAGTTTCTCCCCGATGCACCAAGCCATGATTACTTTTTTAGCGCGGTTGCTCACTTTATCGAGGCTGCCAAAAAGCAAAATCTGACGATCCACCTCTTGACGGGAACGTTGACAGAAGCCTTTGATCAGTTGTTCGCTTGCTATCCAGAATGGAGCCAGCTTTACTTCAACTTTGATAACCGTGGATATGGTCGTAAACGCGACCTCTACATAAAAGAATTGGTCGAGAAAAAAGGCGTCACTGTCCATTCCTTTGAAGAACATCATCTACACCAACCAACGGAAGTCACCAAAGAGGACGGGACGTATTACAAAAAATTTACGCCCTATTATAAGAAATGGATCCAACTGCCCAAACCGGTGTATCAAAAGCAGGCCCTTGATTTTGAAAAAGCCGCTCATTTTAATGATGCCCCTCACTTCAAAGCAGGGACAGCGCTGCTTGCTGAGGTGCTAAACAATAGAAAGACCGATTTTTCAACGATCGTTGGGGAAGACTATGCGCATAAACAATTGCAGGCCTTTGTGCAAAAGCGTTTGGCCGCCTACGAAAAAGACCGTGATCTCCCTTCGATCAAAGGAACCAGCCGCCTGTCTCCTTTCTTGTCTTTTGGACAACTCTCTATTCGGAAGGTTTGGGCCGCTTGCCAAGGAATGCCATCCAGCACTGGCAAAGCGACCTTTTTAAAAGAACTGGCTTGGCGAGATTTTTATCATATGATCTACTTCACTCATCCGGAGCAAAAAAACTATGAACTCATTGAGAAATATCGAAACATGGATTGGCAAAAGGATGAAGAGGCGTTTAACAAATGGCAAGCAGGACAAACCGGCTATCCGATCATTGATGCCGCGATGCGGCAGCTGAATCAAACCGGTTGGATGCATAACCGTCTACGGATGATCGTCGCTTCCTTTCTAACCAAAGATTTACTGATCGATTGGCGGCAAGGAGAAGCCTATTTTGCTCGACAATTGATCGACTACGACGCTGCCAGCAATATCGGCGGCTGGCAGTGGGCAGCTTCGACCGGCACCGATGCGGTTCCTTACTTTCGAATTTTCAACCCCATCACTCAGGGGAAAAAATTCGACCAAGAGGGGACGTTTATCAAACAATTTGTTCCCGAACTCGCCCAGTTGCCGCTAAAATTCATCCACGAACCTTACCTGATGACTGACGAAGAACAAGCCGACCTAAAGGTAGTTTTAGGCACCGACTATCCGTTGCCTATAGTCGACCATAACGAAGCCAGGAAAAGAGCCCTCGATTTGTATAGTAAAATCGAGCCGTAAGCAGCTGTCATGGCCTGCGCTCAAACATTTTCTGTAGAAAAAACCAGCAAAGACGGTCCTATTACGGAGCGTCTTTGCTGGTTTTTTATTAAACTGATGCGCCTTTTTTCATCTTTCTATAGTGAAAAAACAAACGACTCACTTCATCAAGTAGTCAGTTGTTGTGCGTACAAAAAAGGTCATACTACTTGCTATGTTTTTTTATTAAGGTCTTGTCGCCTGATTCCGCACTTATTTCTAGTCACTCTAAGCAACAATCCCCTGACGATTTATAGATAGAACCCTTTATTAGCGGCGTTCCCCACTTTTCCACGACTGGCTAGTAACATTTCTCCTTGCAAAACTGTTCGTCTGATGAAAGGTCATCTATAGAACCATTCTGTTATAATAGCTCCATATTTGAGGATAAGGATGGTTTATATGAAAAAAATAATCGGATTCGTCTTAGTCGTACTTTTAGGGTTTGCCGGATACAAAGGCTATGAATATTATCAATCCACCTACTCAGGACAAACAGCTTACGCGTATGTCCCATCTGAGATTCCCCCTAAGGTAGAACATGAAAGTAAAAGCGGCATCGGCGACCAGTCGCCTTGGTATTCTTACGATTACACGTTAAACTTTGTAAAAGAAGATGGTAGCACACAAACACTCGAGGTTTCATTATCAGAAGATAACGCAAAACCCTTAACCCCAAATTCTTATGTAAAAGCGGTAATCAGTGAAAAGCGTACAATAAAAGGCCCGAATAGCGTTGAAAAAAACGCAATTCCCAAAAAGGTTCTAGAGAAATTAGAAAATAAGAACTAACGACTGCAGACTCACATCTTTGTGTGGGTCTTTTTTTACATCCTTACAAAATCAGCATTTCGAATCTCTTCTATTATTTTCACGCTTGTTGTCTTCTGCTCTGTTGCGATACGTTATACAAGGATACTGGACACATTTATTTAGCAGAAAGCTGCTTGACTGATCCCTGTTTTCATCTGGTATCAATAATAAGAGCAATTCATGTTCTTTTTCTTTCTCATCCTTCGTAGATAATTAAAAAAGCAGCGAATCACCTATCCGTTGACTCACTGCTTTTTAACTAACAAGTGATGGCTCACACCACAAAAGAATGATACTTAGAATAAGCAATTTGATCGACGATCGCAGAAACCTGATTGACATCTAAATCGGCACCAATGGCGGTCACTTGATAAAATTGGTCATAATTGTTCCCTAATTGGGGGAGATTGGCATTGGAAATCAACAAGTCAAATGTCTCGTCCGGAGTATAGGGTAAAACAACAACATTTTGCTTGCCTTTTAGTTCATTTTTTAACAAGTAAATCGAAGCATCCGCCAAAAGACTAGAGCACATATTTAAGACCCCGATCCGTACCCGATATTCTTCTTTAGGCGATAACATATAAATTAAAAAGACTAGGCGTTTCTTGAGATAGTTGAGTTTCGTGGGCGTAAACAAGTTGGTCGGTGCAATAATGTGTTCCAGAATGTCTGAGATCACTTGATCTCGCAAGGAATTGTGAAACATTTTGTGGTAATAATTTAGCGTGACTCGATCGATGGAATAATTCACTCCATGAAAGTAATAAACTTGTGCGATTAAGGAAAAGACATTGGCTTTGATATCGATCGTCGTATGCGAGGCATCAAGACGATAAATGGACTGGATTGCTGCCATGACTTCATCGGTGATCTCAAAGACGGGATTTTTATTAGTGTACAGTCCTAAGCGAAGTTCCTCGTAAGGAATCCCGCCCACCGTAATGAGGAAGAGACAGATAAAGAATGGCACGATCTTCGCTTCATCTACTGAGCAGATACATTTTTTAGAAGCATAGATCTGTCGAATAAAGTGACAGAGGGGCATCTCTTGGCAACGCTCGATTTTGGTTTGTTCTTCCGGACTTAAACTTCCCAAGGTCGTGTGAGACGTGACTTTTTTCATAATCACATACAACCAGATCTTCAGCTGCTTTTGTTGGGCAATCGATAAGGTTATTTTTTTCGCTAACTCCGCAACCAGGTCATCGATCAAAACAGAATCGATCGTTGTTGCACCCATTTTGAAAAAATTATAGTAAAAATAAATGCGTTGTGTCATCGTTCCAACTAGTTTTTTGTTTCTGATCTTTAATTCAAAATGCTGCAACAACTGATTGCACTCAGCAATCACACGATTCAGTGTCCCTACGCTTATTTTTAATTCATCGGCTAATACGAAAGCATCATAGCCTGCATGTTGAAACAAATAATGGATGATTTGATATTTTACAGATTTTTTCAATAACGTGTCGGTCAAATCATCCAGTGAGACACTATCGGTTACTTGCAGTTCCAACGTATAACGATTGATGATAAATGAGACCTTCTCATTTTTTAGTTGCCGTTGAAGGCTCTCTGATAATTTCGTCAAGGTCGGCATCGTAATATCTAATTCCCGACACGCATCACTTTTTTTGATATGACCGGTCGATAAATACAAAAATTTGAGCAAGATATACTCTAATTTTAAGTCCTTATCCAGTAAGTCTTCTTTATACATGACTGTTTTTCCTCCAGTGTAAATCTATATTCATTCAGAATAGTTACAACCAATTTACAGAAAAAGATAGCAGTACGTTACTTATGAAACAAACAAGCGCAGTAAAAACAGGCCCTTTCTACACATATTTTTCCTTCACTTACTCCCCAACAAACCATGACTGACAAACAAAAACCCTCGATGCAAGACGAATTTCCCTAAGAATTCCCTCACGACAACGTTCTAAGATTTCCTTTTCGTTTATGTAAAACGTTCTTCTCTAAAAAAATATATTTAGACCATAATAATTAATACTATCACAAGTCAGAAATGTCAATAAATGAAATTATCAAGCACTGTTTTTTTACTTTCTCTTAAAAAACGACACTATCAAGTGCTTACCCGTTCTTACAAACAAAAAAATCAAAGGCAGTCGATGCAACCGCCTTTGATTTTTCTATAAACCAAGGTTCATTCAGTCTTGCAAAAAACGTTTCATAAAGGGACTTTTTATTCATTGAAAAAAGCAATGAAAGGGTTTCTAGCGATACCGTTTCTTAATGTGAAAAGCCATAGGTTTGATCGGATGAAACATGACGGCTTGGTCGCTTGTTCAAGCGCTCGATTCCTTCTTTCATGTCTTGCACCAGATCCATTGCCATTTGCATACTTAAATCTGCCCGGCAGACAAAGCGTTGGATATTGATATGTGATAGATTATCAGGTAATGGATAGGTAGGGACTTGCCAGCCTTTCATCGCAAATTCATCCGTCAAATCATACAGATTCCAAGAAATATCGGCATCTTCTTTTAATTTGTAGCAGACGATCGGCAACCGTGAACCATCATTATAAATATCGAAGTAACCCATGTTTTCAATCTCTTTTGCTAAATATTGGGCAACATCGCTGGTCTTTTTGTGGATCAAGCGGTAGCCTTCAAACCCATTGCGGATAAAGGTGTAATATTGTCCGATGATTTGGCTGGCGCTTCTTGAAAAGTTGATGGCCATCGTTGGCATTTCACCGCCAAGATAACTTACTTTAAAGACCAACTCTTCTGGTAAGAAATCTTTTTCTTTCCAAAGCACCCAACCGATACCAGGGTAGACTAACCCATATTTATGTCCAGACGTACTGATGGAACGAACGTTTTTCAAACGGAAATCCCATTCAAGTTCTGGTTCCATAAATGGCGTGTACAATCCCCCACTAGCCGCATCCACGTGGATGTAGACTTTGTAGTCGGTGTGTTTGTTGTATTCCTCTAATTTCTTGTCTAGTGCTTTGATATCATCGTATCGTCCAGTGTAAGTGATTCCTAAAATACCAACGACCCCGATCGTATATTCATCTAAATAGTCCGTGACCTTTTCAACATTAATGCTGCCATGTTCTTCATCGATAGGGATCGTTCGCATTTCAATGTCCCAGTAGACACAGAATTTTTCCCAAACGACTTGATAGGCAGAAGAAATCACTAAGTTTGGTTTTTGTTTATTGATATCTAAGCCAAGTTTTTTTGCCCGATTGCGCCAAGCAAATTTTAAGGCCAATCCACCTAACATACACGCTTCACTTGAGCCTACCGTTGATGTACCGATAAAATCGGACGCTTCTGGGGCATGCCATAAATCAGCGATCATATTGACACAGCGGTTTTCAATTTCTGCTGTCCGTGGGTACTCGGTTTTATCGATGGCGTTTTTATCAAGGGTTTCACTCATAATTTTGACTGCTTCTGGTTCCATGTAGGTTTGACAGAACGTCGCCAAATTTTGTCTTGAGACCCCTTCATCGATCAATTGATCTTTGACTAATTCATAGGCATCCCGCGGTACCAAGGACTCTTTTGGTAATTTGTACATAGGGATCGCTTGATCCATTGCCTCATTCCCATAGATAGGCTCCAAATATTGGGCTTCTTTTCGATTTTTTTTACTAAATAACATGCAGCTCTCCTCCTCATAGGTTGTGCTTTTTATTTTTTATCGCTTGCTTTTTCACCTACATATTTATAGATGACAAACGGTATCACGACAATAATCAGCCAACTGATGATCAAGATGGCTAAATAGGTTCCGCCCTTTCCGGTGCCGATATCGCTCGGTGGAAAGAAGGAAATAAAGAAAGAAAAAATAGAAACAAGCAAACCAACCATCGCAACACCAATTTTCACATTTTTCCCACCAGGAATATGATACGTTCTTGTTAAGTCGTCTTTTTCTTTGACTAATTTAATATAGGAAAGAAACAAGAGGACATAAGCCACCAGATAGATGCAGACCGTCAACGCCATCGCAACGAAGAAGGATAGATTGGCGCCTCCACCGCCTAATGTCAAGACAACCGCCCAAATGGAAACAATGATGCCTTGTACCAAAACGATATTGATTGGGACATTGTGTTGATTGACTTTGGCCATTTGTTTTGGCAGCAAGCCATTTTCAGCTGCTTCAAGCATCGCAGTCGATGGGCCGACCACCCAAGCAGCAATTTCTGCAATGACACCTAAACAGATGACCACGGCAATCAAACGAACCAGCCATTCTCCGCCGCCAAAATGATGGATCAAATAAGAATAGGCTTGAATCACGCCAGTATCAAGAGACAATTGATTTTGGGGAATCGTGGCAGCCACCGTTGCCCCACCTAACGTATCCAAAAGAATCGTTGCTACAACTAAAATCAAAATAGCTTTCGGGTAATTCTTTCCAGGATTGTCCATATCTTTTACGTGACTGGCAGAAGATTCAACCCCTGCATAGGCTAAAATAAAGGAAACAAAAACGACCAGCGTATTGATTTTCGTGAAATCAGGAATCCAAGCGCCTGATCCAAAAGAAACTTTGACGGGATTCCCTTGAGCAATGTAGACAATTCCTAAGATAAAAAGAATGATCCCTGTTGCGACGATCCCCACAAAGAACCCTACTTTGGCAATCTTCGCAGTATTTTTTGTTCCGCCAAATTGCGAGATCGTGATCAGCCAAAAGATCACTAAAGTGGCAATCAGCTTCAGCCAAACATTCGTATTAAGAGCCGGCCAATTTAGGGCATAGGAAAGCGCCCCGACAATAAAGTAAATCATCGTAATAAAGCCTACCGTGATTTGGAACCATTGGAAGAAAATGGCAGCAAAGCCCCATTTTCTCCCTAATGTTTTTGAGACCCAGGTATAGAGTCCCCCTTTTTCCCATCCCTTTACAGTAGCCATCTCCGCAGAGCAAAGGGCTACAGGGATAAACCAGAGGAAACCGCCGACGAGTAAATAAAAAACTAAATTCATCTTCGATGTCGCAAAGGTTGGATACTCATATACCGTCATCACCATTGAAGCAGTTATTGCAAAAAAACTCAACAATGATAGTTTTTTCTTGCTAGTATCCATTTTTTTTACCTCCTATCGTTAGATACTATTTTTCAGCAGCGGAAGATAGATCAATATGGTACGTATGTGTCAAATCTCCATCTGCTTTAAATTCGATTTCGACCGCTTTGATCGCTGGCAAACTTTGTTCTTGCGCCACTTTAAAATGAATAAAGCCATCTTTATGTTTGTCATGGGTCAAAATCTCATCATCTAAGTAGTCCACAAACACTTCCGCTTCTACTTTTTTGCCATCATTCAACACCAAATAGGCTTTGTCAGGTTTGATTTTTTTGTCTTTCGAATCTTCATTAAACAATTGATATTTCAGTGAGAGCAATGTTTTGTATTCTTTGTCTTTGTCTTTGAATTCTTCTACATTCACGATTTTTACATGATTCACTAAAAAGCGAATGTGATCCCAACCAGCATTTTCATAATTCGTTTCATACCAAACGACGTCTTTGATTTTCGGATCGATTCCCTTAGTTACGATTTCTTCAAAATACCCGTCATCACTCAATTTTTCACTTCCCACAACTACTTCATCTGACGAATCGCTGATCAACGTTTCCGTTCCAGACCCAGAGACCACTTCCCCTGATTCTTCCACTGTTGAGCATGCACCTAGAGTAAACAAAACGCCTACACCTAAAACGAAACCTGCAACTAATGATGTTTTCTTCATTGTAAATCCTGTCCTTTCTTTTATTATTTTTATTCCATCTCAGGTATACCATTTAACCCAAAAAAGCGAATACCTAATTTTTTATTTTAAAAACAAAAAAACGCGAAAAATAATTCGCGTTTCGGTGCTATCATGAAGTGCAGATAAGAACAATGACCATTGAAAAGAAAGGACTGAGTTTTTTTGAGAGCGCTTGTGGTCGTCCTAACTGCCGTTTTGTTAAGTATCAGCCCTCTTTCAGCTGACTTTTATCTGGAAAAGACGGACAGACATACTTCTAACGCAATGTTTTCTCGGATAGAAGTTGCCCAAAATGAGTGGGCGACTACTGGATCAAAAAGATTTGTTGGAACGCTGATGCTTCCTGATGCAAAAGGCAGCCTGTTGACAGCTGACGGGCATTTTATGAGAAGACCTTCCAAGCTTGCGACGAATAGACGCGTAGCAATAGCAGCTTGTAGGGTTCAAAAAACACCCAAAATCGCACGGGGCAGTCATCTGTCTCAGCGCTGTAGCTCTTTAGCCCCTACGACTTTGCGGTTAGAAAAAGCGTGTCAGGCACGGCAATCAAACGTCCTTAGCTCTCATCCGAGTATCTGGTGTCGTACATGACGCCTTCATCCACAGGGTTTCCGCAGTGATGGCACATAGGTAAGTCAAAAACAAATGATCCTCAAAACGTTTATCCTCCGGCGTATCCTAGACAAATCTACTTCCCCATCCTGAACAAAAAAATAGCCACTACCTACTTTCCACTTACTTGTGCCATCCTCTGCTTGATAAAATGATCAAAATTTTTTGATTGAAAAGAAAAAATTGCCTATTCTGTTTTGATCATTTTTTTAGTGATCGATCATTACTTAGCTAGCTAAGCCCCCCAAACCTCAAGCAGCCCCCGAAAACAGTTTCGGAGGCTGCTTGGGGTGAGCTTTGCTCACTATTTAGTTTTCTTATAAAAATTTTAATATGAGAAATCATTTATTACAATATGAATGAGAAAATTGAGTTACGCTTTCTATTTTCATAAGTAAGTATAGATTCTATTCACAATGTAACATAGTAACCTTATTTAACTAAGCTATTTTTTTAAGAAGACCTTATCAATCTTCTGAAGCAAAAATATTCCACCAGATTATATTAGTCTTGCCGAAGCCATTTTTATATGCTCTTCAATATTGTACTTATAGCTAACGCACTTCGACTCACCTGTATTCATTCGAATTAACGGACAGCCTCCTAAACACAAAGGTTGAACTTTACAACTTGAACATTTCGCTTTCGAAAAAAATTTGTACTCTGTAAATGTTTTATGCACACTGTTCAATTGTATTCCTGTATAGATATCTCCAACTCGTCCAATCGTTTTACCAATATGAACCCAGCATTTATATAAAAATCCATTAGGGTCGATTACATAGTCATCTCGATTGATAGCTTCGCAGAACCCAATCGTTGTCCGTGGTATGGCAACAATATTTATCCCTCTTTCCAAAAGACTTTTATAAACCATTATTTCTTCTTTCGAAAACTCTTGGGATGTATAACATGTGGGTGTTTTGTAGGTATCAAAATCCTCTACCGGCGCAAGATAAAAGCCAACTTTCTTAAGTAAATTAAAATTATCCAGCGAGTTCATCAAACGAATAACATCTTCATGATTATTCTCCCTATCTATATTTACTCTTACAGTTACTGGAATATATTTTAGAGTTTTAACTATATTCTGTAATATTCTTGCAAATGTCCCTTTCCCATTTGTTAAACATCTTCTAGAATCATGATTTATCTGATCCCCATCCAGAGTAATTTGAGCATAATTAACGTGATAACTTTTTAAAAGTTGTGCAACTTTTTCTGTTAGCAAATAACCATTGGATACAATTTCTGCGTTGAAATTTTTATATTTTTTTTCGTTTTTCATTATTATTTCACTTATAACTTTAATAGAGTTCAATCCCATCAAAGGCTCTCCTCCATACCAAATTACTTTCAATGACTGATGGGGTAATACATTTTTAAGAATAAACTCAGCTGTTTTCTTAGCAGTTTCAGTAGTCATAGTATGTTGTCTAAACCCTTGCTCGTAACAATAAAAACAGGAAAAATTACAGTTCATCGTAGGGGCAATTGTGAAAGTTACTTGACTAGGATTATATCGTTTTTCATTTGCCACAGACACTAATCTTGCTTCTTCATCAATCTCATCGGAAACAATGATATTTTGATTTTCTAAATAAGAGAATAATTCTGTTTTCTCAAAGTTATCGTTATTAATAAAAGTCTGTAGATCATGGAACTCGCTTTGAGTTAGTAAAACGATAGCAGAGTATACCGAATTGTACAAAAGTATTTCATTATCCACTTCTTCAACAATCGTATATTGCGATAATTTCATAAAATCACTCCTAATTAAATTGGGTAAAAAATTTTCTGTTACCTAGATTTGTATGCTTTACAAAAGAACGTATGAATGTTTCTCTATCAATTGAATAGTTGGGGTTACATGAAGTATCACACTGTACCTTTCCTCGACACACTGCAATTAATTCACATGAATTACACTGATTGTTGCTTTTCGGAAGAACACTCTTTTGGTCATAAAGGCTATATTGAACATCTTCTGCAAAAGAAGATGATTCTGTAAAACTTTTTATTATTCTACGTTCATAAAAATTTGTTGCATTACATAACCCTATAGATCCATCAGAGAAAAACTTTACAGACCAAGGATTATACGCATCGCACTCAAAGCGATACGAAGAAAATGGAGAGACATTCACCAGGAAACCGTTTTCAATTAGGTGATCAATTGCAGTTGAAGATACCCACTTTAGATATTTTTCATAGGATAATGCATTGAAATAATTTTCATTAAACTCATAGTTATTAATGTAATAGCAATTGATATGGGCTTTGATATCACTTTGGCGGATCGTAACGAGAAAAGACTGAAACTCTTCTGTATTTTTATCAGATGTATTATAACCAATATGGATTTTAACACGTCCGCTCTTAGATGCTACCGCTAGATTTTCAAAAATCTTATCATACGTTCCGCTTCCACTCTTAAGAGATCTATTTCTATCATGATCTTTTCTAGATGTTAGTGTAGTATCGACAATTAAAGAATCAAAATGATTTATAAAATCTGGAGTGAGTAGATAGGCGTTTGTTCCTAAACCATAAGAAATTGAGAGTGATTTCTCTGACGCAATTTGATCAATCTTACTTTTAATTGCGAGAATTCTTTTTTTATAAAGAAGTGGCTCGCCCCCGAAAAAATAGATATATAGTCTCCGAACGCCTAGCTGAGCAATGTCTAAAATGTATTGCATTATATTATTTATCGTCTGATCAGTAATAACATTTTTAGAAAGGAAATCATTCTGGTAACAATAAGTACACGAAAAGTTGCAATCTTCTGTGATATTTATAGTGATAGTAACTAAGTCTCTCTTTAAATTGATTGTTTTCTGTTTATAACTTTCCAAATCACCGTGTATAAATCCATTTTCAAATAAATATTTTCGTTCACCTTCACTTATTTCGCTCGAAATCTCCGTTTTACTTTTCATTTTTTTTGAATCAATAGTAACTATTTCTTGCGTTAATGTATTGCAAAGAATAGTCTCGTTACCGTTCTCAATGATATCGACATACCGTGAAAAACGCATCACCTAACCCCCTTTTTCAATAATTATACATTTCACAAAATAATATTTCAATTTTTTTTTAATT
>NZ_NGLK01000001.1:1678176-1707540 GCF_002141235.1 Enterococcus sp. 3C7_DIV0644
TGTGATATAGTTTTTACATAGGAGGGAGAGAATGAAAAAAATATTAAAAAGAAACCAACCACTTTTCTTTTTGCATGTGATTTTATGCGCAATGGCAGCGCTCATTCAAGTTGGGGTTGCTTTGGTGTATAGACAAATCACCGAGGTTGCTATGTCAGGAGATGTAAAAAGACTTTTATTTATTGGTATATTCGCCTTCTTTTACATCTTATTGAACACGATGAGCGATTTTATTCCAAGAAGAAGTAAATCCGTCTTAGTTCAATCAATAATGAATCAACTGAGAGAGAGTCTCTCGCAGAAAATCGTTCGAATGAATCCGGTACTATTTCTTAAAAATGAGAAAAACGAGTATCTCTCAAAGTTGGCAAATGAAATGAAAGTCGTTGAATTAGAATTTTTAAAGCCCGGATTTGGACTGATTTTAAGCATTTTTACCTTTCTATTCTCTCTTTTATTCACACTAAAATTAAACACTTCTTTTTCATTGATTATGCTGCTCTTAGCTTTTAGTCCTTTGCTAGCCCCTTATTTCGCTAAGCGAATCCTTAGTGATCGTCGCAAGTCCGTTGTTCTGGAGCAAGATCGTACACTTAGTTTATTTGACCAACTTCTCTCAGGATACCTGACCTTACGTGTCGGCAAAGGTTTTCCAACATATACGAAAATTTTTACTAACAGTAGTGAACGATTAAAAAAGGAAAGTATCACTTTTGAAACCTTACAAGGACTGACTTATGCAATTTCTTTTGGACTTGGGGATCTTGCCTATTCAGGGACATGGATCGTTGGTGGTTTCTTTGTTGCTGCCAAAATAATCACCATTCCCGATCTTATTGCGATGACTACACTAATGAGTACGATTGCCGGTCCGTTAGAGTATTTCAGTACTTCAGTTACAGATATTTTAGCGAGCAAGAAGGTCGCGGACGATCTTATAGCTTTCATTGATGGTACCGATGATGATGAGCCCAATCGCTCACTTGAACTTGCAGAACCAATAAATACTTTATCGATTGAAAATCTGCATTTCCATCATGGAAATCGTTTGATTTTTAATGGTTTTACTCAAACATTTGAGCGTGGAAAAAAATATGCTATCACTGGCGCAAGCGGTAGCGGGAAGTCGACACTATTGAATATTTTAGCGGGAATTTACCCTATCGACGATCATCAAGTATTGGTTGACCAGCAAGAGATGAATCAGCTATCTAGAGACTCCCTTTATGAGAAAGTTGCACTTGTCCAACAAAAAACTGCTATCTTCCAGACGAGTATTGCTTACAACGTTTCTATTTTTAGTGAATACGAACTTGAAAAAATCGTTGATGTTTTAAAACGAAGTGGATTAGATGATCGCTTTGATAACAATGATTTAACCGATACGCAAGATAATACATGGATAAACTTTCTTTCTGGCGGCGAGCTTAGACGGCTTGAGATTGCTCGGGCAATCTTTAAAGATTCCGATGTTATTCTTTTTGACGAACCAACATCTGGTCTAGACAGTATAAACGAGATGATTATCAGTGACTTAATCTGCTCACTTACAGATAAAATAATCATTGTCGTTACTCACTCAACAAATCAGGAATTTCTAGGTTCATTTGATGAGCTAATTCAGTTAAATAAATCATGAATTTAGATGATATAGGCCTACCTTATGTCATCTGGAAATATAAAAGAAAGGAGAGGTATACAATGAAAGTAATCTCTGAAGCTTCAAAAGAACAAATCATCACCATGTGTGGAAGTAATCAGCATTCCCATCATCCACCAATCATCTTACCTGAAGAGACTGATACACCATTTTCAAATCAGAAAAAAGAAGAGATAAAAAAAGAAGAGAAAGCTAGTTAAGAGAAAATCATTTGATCCTTACTTTACTTATTAATAAGGATAATAGCAATCAAAGAAGGGGTCGTGACTAGCTATATATGTCTCGACTCCTTCTTACATATTTCCCGCAAACGCAAATAATTTTTAACAGCTACTTGTTATCAACTTTCTTCATATAAAGAATTGGATAAGGGTTTCCTTGTTCGTCTAACTCGCTTCTTTTGTATACCTCAAATCCCATATGCTCATAAAATCCTTTCGCCTGAGGATTCTGTTCATTTACTCCCAGTTCATTTACAGAATAGTTTTCCATCCCGTATGCCAAGAGTTTTCTTCCTAGTCCCTTGCCTCTTTGTTCATTTGCTATAAAAAGCATTTCAAGATTTCGATCCGAGATCCCCATGAAGCCAGCTGGCTCTCCATTTTCACTTTCTACGATAATCAAATGTGGCACATGATGCAATGCCTCTGGAATGTATTGCTTAATGGCTTGGATTTCGGTCTCTGACAAAAAGGTGTGCGTCGCCTTAACAGAACTCTCCCATACTTCAATTAATTGTTGCTCTAACTTTTGATTCATACTACTTACTTCTTTTATATTCATGGATAGTCACACTCTCATCAGCTTATTTTCGTTTTTCATAACAAGAATCGCTGTTTCATTGATCCAAGTTAAGAATTTTCAACATCATCATAACATGAGATGGATTTATTTAAAATCTATGGATAAAAACTGCCTCGCTCAAATAGATAACGAAACAATCAATTCTAAGAGAGTATGACTTGCTTTGAAACACACTAAGAAAGGAGCTTTCAATACTGATGATTTCTCAAATCATTCTGTTGAAATAAAAATGCTTGTAGCTTTTTCTTCCCGAATAGTCGCCATAACGAACAAAATATATTCTTTTCAATAAACGATTTTAAACCACTTGCCCTAGAGTCCACTTCAGGGTTTATGATTACTTATAGAAAAGATAAGGAGAACCAACGATGAATATAAAAAAAGCAGCGGAAATGTTTGATTTGAGCGTAGACACATTGCGCTATTATGAACGAGTCGGTGTGATTCCACCTGTCCAACGCAATGAGAGTGGCTATCGGGTGTACACAACAAATGATCTAAACTGGATCTATTTAGCAAAACATTTACGAAATGCAGGATTGTCGATCGAATCGCTAATTGAATTTGCTCAATTGGCACAAGTACGTGAAAGTCAAAACGTCGAAACAGCTCAGAAACAGATTTTAGCCGATCAACTCGAAGAATTAGAGAAAAAGTTAGCAGCAATGCAGGAAGTAAGAGACCTACTTATTTATAAGATAGAAACGTATGATGAGCATATCGCAAAATTTAAAGCAGGAAATATGACCCCTGATAAAGTGGAAAAATTATGGGAACGAAAAAAGTAACATCTTTCACTTGCTATGGACTTAACTCCAAGGTTTAGGATAGAACATGCAATGAAAATTAGAGGAGGAAACATTATGCAAACAATCACACTCAATAATGGTGTCACCATGCCGCAACTAGGATTTGGCGTTTATCAAATACCTTTGGAAGAAACAGCAGAAGCTGTTTACCAAGCAATCAAAGCTGGGTATCGACTGATCGACACTGCTTCTATTTATGGAAATGAAACAGAAACAGGCGAGGGAATCAAGCGCGCCATCACTGAAGGTCTAGTCACTCGAGAAGAACTTTTTGTTACCTCTAAATTATTTATTCTCCAAGCTTCCGAAGATAAAGCGAAAGAAACGATTGAACATTCGCTTGAAACAATGGGATTAACTTATCTTGATCTCTACCTTATTCACCAACCATATGGAGATATTTATGGTGCTTGGCGCTCAATGGTTGCTGCTCAAAAAACAGGAAAATTACGTGCAATTGGCGTTTCAAATTTCAAATCAGCTAAGATGATCGAGTTTGTCGGCTTGAATGAGGCGAAACCTCAAATCAATCAAATCGAAGTGAACCCTTGGAATCAACGAGCGGAAGATCAGGAATGGCATGAAAAATATGACGTCCAAGTTGAAGCTTGGGCTCCCTTTGCAGAAGGACGCCATGACCTATTTACCAATCCGACATTAGCAGAAATTGGCAAGCAATATGGCAAAACGGTTGGTCAAGTTGTTCTTCGCTGGTTGATGCAAAGAGGGATTGTCGCTTTAGCAAAAACAGTTCGTCCAGAACGGATGGCTGAAAACATTGCTATTTTTGACTTTGAGCTTTCCCAAGAAGACATTGAAAAAATAGCCGCTTTAGATAAAAAAGAGTCCGCATTCTTTGACCACGATGCCCCCCAACAAGTGGAATGGTTTATGGAGCGGATGTTAGATACTGAAAGTTAATAGGTTTTTATTGAAGAAAACCAATACAAGTCCGCTCACATTGCAAAAGGAAGCGGACTTGTATTAGTTCTTACTGAATTGTATGTCGTCACTTTTCTTTGTCAGTATGACAATGTTCTTGGAAATAGGGCCAGTGAGTCATCTTTGAACAAGGAGTTGCTTTTCATATTTAGCAGTGGAACCTAAATGATGATCTAAAAAATGACGAAGGACAGACATTCGTAGATAAGAACTGTACAAAACAACATGCCTAAGACGCTTCTCTGACCTCTCAAATGTACTTTCACCAAATATGTTTTAGAGATTCTATACGTACATAATAGATAAATTGCCCCCAATTCTTCTACTATTAAGAGGAAACATTAAGAAGAAATCTTTAGATCAAGATAGCTGCTGCCATCACAACGAAATTATAGAAGCTATGTGCAAAAATGGATTCCCAAATATTTCCCCTACGTAAATAGGTGATCGTCAAATAAAACCCTATGACAAAGTAGGGAAAAAGAGCAAAAAGATTCCCGTTCACATTTACGATATGACTTTCAGTAAAAAGCAAGAGGCTTCCGACAGCAGTGATGATTCTCAACCATCGTTTTTCTCCAACATAAATCAGTGTATAGCGATAAAGCATTTCCTCGAAAACAGGTGCTAGCAAAAGTACATCGAATACAAATGGAAGGGTTCTTTGATCGGAGAGATAAACAAAAATCAACGCATTGAGATCACGAAATAAAAGAATATTAATTAAACCGATAGTGAGGATAATACTAGTAGGTACGATGAGACCGATTTTTATTAGCGCAATTTTATTTATCTTTTTATAACTCTCTACTAAATAGTTACGGAAAAGAAGGATACCAAGTAAAACGAACAATAGTTTTACTCCGAAATGATTATAACTCATCAAATATCTTGCATAAAAAGAAGGAATGCCACGTATTGCTAGCCCCTTCCATAGGACATAAAACAATAAAAATAACCCTCTTTTCAACTTATCCCTCCTAATGAACGAAAGCTTTATACTCCAGATAGTTTTACTCTTCTTTCAGTTCTTCCTATCTCTAAAATAACAATAAACCAAATAACCACTCGAGCATACTAACAAAGGAAGTCCGACATAGAGCATACCAGTTCCTAATGGATAATTAATAGCAAGATCAAGTTGGATATTCTTAAGCTCTTCTTGGCTTATTGTGTCAAAATCTTGAATAGGAATCAAAATCGTTTGTAAAAAAAAGCCAACGACCGTGATAAAAAGACTGAAACAAAAAACGCCGAGTGCAAATTTTTTCATAAGAGACCTCTTTTCAGCATACACTTTATTGCTTTACCATCTTATTATACATATCAATCATTAAAAAAAGAAACTTAAAATATTTTTACACATTATACTTACAACAATTAACAAGGAAACCATCCTATAGAAGTCATTCCTTAGCTGGAAAAAGGAGTCTCCTCACTAATAATTCTTCCATCAAACAACATAGGAAGTGCTTAATTTCCTTCATTCGACTTACTTGAAATCTGCCTCTATGAAGACTAGAAACACGTATCCAAATCACCGCTATCCACCGTATTTAGAGTATCGATGTGCTTTTTTAAGACAGTGCCGAATTGGCAGACCTTTTCTCCGAAAAAATCAGAGGAGATGCTAACAAAAATACCGCTAGCAGCAAACGAATCATCGTCCTTACCAACGGCATTTTATTAAAGACTTCTGTCCTGGATTCTCTAAAAATTCCACTTCATATTTTTAGTCAGGCACTGTTTTTATTGTAAAAAGAACTTTCTTTTCTTTAACGTAGTAAAGGTGCATTGCCATTCTTTTCTAACACATGTTTTGTGGCCCATAGTAGAAAGACTCAGTACTTTTTAAACGGTTCTTTATCTCGTAAATGAATATTCTCATGATTGTCTTCGATCATTTCAATCACTCTTGGTTCACTCGTAGCGTACGCTTCCTTCAGCGCAGCATCTAAAGCTTCTTTGGAACGTACACGAACTGCTTTAATACCGTAGCTTTCAGCCATTTCTTTATACCCAATATAATCGATATCGACCCCTTCTTTTTGTCCGTTATAGTCTAGTTCTTGTTGGAATTCAACCATGTTGTATTCTTTATCCACCCAGATTACTTGCACAATATTCAAATTGTAATGGGCTACTGTAGCTAATTCTTGTGAGGAAAACATAAAGCTGCCATCCCCACCTGAAGACAAAATCTTTTCCTCTGGACGTAACAGTGCTGCTGAAATCGCCCAAGGAAGACCGACGCCTAAGGTTTGTTCCCCATCAGACATTAAGAAATGTTTTGGCCGATACACATTTAGGTACGAACCCAGCCACACTTCATGACTTCCTCCATCCATAACAACGGTCGTATTTGGATGAGCCTCGATTATTTTTTGCAAAGAGTCAACAATTTCCAATGGATGTAGTGCATCCTCAGGTGTTTGGCTGGGTACTTTTTTCTTCGCTGTCAATTTTTCTTGCAAGTCATGAACCACCATTTTCCACTCATCCGTAATGGCTTGTTCCGTTATGCTATTGGTAATATTTTTTAGATTTTTTGCGATATTGCCTAAGAGGATGGTGTCAGGGAGATAAGTTTCATCTAAATGATCCACTACAGTATCAATATCAATAATGCGCTTGTTATCGGTATTCCAAACAGAAGCCCAGTATTCAACCAAATTTAATCCCAATGTAATCACTAAATCACTGTTAAAAACCAGTTCATCCCCAGGCAGGTTATTAAACAGCCCCACTCGACCCACATAGTTTTGGGAAAACTCATGCGTCAATAGACCTGTAGCTTCGAACGTCTCCACGACCGGAATTCCCGTTTTTTTAACGAACCCTTGAATGGCAGCCGCCGCATTATCATCGGCTGCCCGAGCACCAACGATAATAACTGGGCGTTTTGCCGCTTTGATTTTCTCAACTGCACTAAGAATGGCAGCTTCGTCACTAATCGTATTGTCCAATTGATTCACTAAGGTCGAAAAAGCCAAACCAGATTTAGTGGTCTCAGCTAACAGAATATTACCTGGAATATCCATAAAAACGGCCCCGGGATTGCCATTGATACTTGAGACATACGCATTCGCTACTTCATCCGCAAGGGCATCGGTATGCTGAATTTCCTTGGCATATTTAGTAATCGTTGAATCATTCATTACGCCAGAAATATTAGGATTTTGAGGATACGGTGTTACTAACTTCGCTTGTGGAACTTGTCCGGCAATAGCCAATACCGGGTCACCATCAGAAGTCGCCGTAGCTAAGGGCGTGACCAAATTCAAAGCCCCCGGTCCTGACGTAGTCATCACTACACCAGGTTTACCAGTCATGCGCCCAATTCCTTGTGCCATGAAACCAGCATTTTGTTCATGTCTTACCGTAACAACTTTAATCTCTTCACGTTTTTTCAAAGCCATTAATAACGGACCCAACTTGCCGCCTGGCAATTGAAAGACATATTCCACACCATTTTTAATCAATGTATCTACAATCAAGTCTGCACCGTTCTTATTCATAATAAATCTCTCCTAAATGTTTTTTGCAAGTTGTTTATTAGGATTACTTGAGATAACTGTAAAGGTAATAAATTTGCTTACTCGTGTACTATAGATTCAAAAGAAAGAGTTGTACATTAGGGAATTTTTTTATACGTCTATTTCTTATTGCCTTCTTACGATTAGGAGATGAATTGTTTTACAAATAGTAAGTAAATCCTTATGATACTCTCAGACATACGGAAAAGGAGACAACGGAAGATGACAAGAAAAATATACAATTGCGAACATGGCTGCGCGGTCGAATCGACTTTACAAATGATTTCAGGTCGTTGGAAAAGCGTTATCTTATATCATTTGATGTTTGATGGGTCACTTCGCTATAACGAACTACAAAAGCTGATTCCTGGCATCACTAGAAGAATGGTCTCTTTGCAGTTGAAAGATTTAGAAAAGGATGGATTGATCTATCGTAAGGTCGTTCAGGAAAAACCATTACAGGTTGTGTATGGAATGACCGATTATGGCTACTCTTTAAAAGAGATCATTGAATTATTGTATCGCTGGGGCGAAGATTTTAATCACAAAAACGCGGGATTACTTGAAGAAGAATGTTTAACTTGCAATTGATCGCGACTGCTAGTAAAAATGAGGTTTTTAACGTGAAAAAGATTGAAAATATTGAAGAATTATATGAAGCATTAAGCACATCAATGGAACATTCAACGTGGTGGGATACAGAAAATCCATGGGAAATCGTTGTCGGATCAATTTTGGTTCAAAATACCAATTGGAAAAATGTGGCCTATTCCTTAGCAAACATCAGAAGAGAGATTGGATTTTCTCCGAAAAGATTGGCAGAAATTGATCAGTTCCTTCTTCAGGATCTGATTCGGCCCAGTGGTTTCTACAAAAATAAATCCCGCGCGATAAAAGAAATCTTTTCTTGGTTTCAGCGCTACAACTATGATATCGGTATTCTACAGAAAAAAGAACAGGCTGAGTTACGAAAAGAGTTGCTAGCTATCTATGGTGTTGGCTATGAAACGGCAGATGTACTAATGGTTTTTGTGTTTAATAAGGTCGTGTTTATCGCTGATAAATACGCACAACGAATTTTTAGTCGCTTAGGCCTAAATGAGCCGCTTACTTACCTCACCCTTCAAAATATGATCGAATTACCAGATACATTTACCAATGAACAAGCTCAAAACTTTCATGGTTGGCTAGTTGATTACGGTCAAGTCCATTTGAAATCGGATAAAGACTGGCAAGCAGGCTTCTTAAGTCAGTTTACACTCGTTCACCTCTAATTGTGGTATAAAAAAATTCCCTAATTTACATTTCATTGACCGAGGATTACGCTATCCTTGTTACAAAAACACGTTTCAAGGAGGAGATAGTATGAACGATCCATTTTTAGGATTACAAGACGTGCCAGCGTTTCACGTGACCAGTAAGGACATTGTTGACGGGAAACTTATGGATAAAAAATTTATGTCTGGTGATTTTGGGATTGAGGATGGACAAGATATTTCACCAGAGCTTCACTGGACCGGTGCACCAAGCAATACGAAAAGCTATGCGGTTACCTTATACGACCCTGATGCACCAACTGGATCAGGATTTTGGCATTGGGCAGTCATGAATATCCCCGCTTCTGTAGAGGAATTATCACAAGGAGCCGGCAGTAGCGATAACGCAAAGCTGCCACCGGGAGCCGTTCAATTACCAAATGATGCCCGCATGAAAAAATATATTGGTGCTGCGCCGCCCAAAGGTCATGGTGTTCATCACTACTTCTTAACGGTTTGGGCATTGGCTATTGAGAAAGTTGAAATTCCTGAGGATTCTACCCCAGCTTTTTTCATTTTTAATACCTTTGGACATGTCCTAGCTCGTGGTGTTGTGAACTTTGAAGTCGAAGTGAAATAGGGAAAGCTCAGAGAGGAAGATACGTAATGAATGCTGCAAAAGAAAACTATTTTGGCAAACTAGAACAAGTCCATGAATTTTATGATGCGATGCCTACCGGTGTTAGCTTATCGGAAACCGGGAGAATCTTTATTAATTTTCCTGAATGGGGAGACCAAGTAACCGCGACAGTCGTTGAACGAGTAGACGGCAAATTAATTCCTTATCCTAGCCAAGAAGCGAATACATTTGATCCTCAAAAACCGGAAAACGGATTTCTAAGTGTACAAAGTATCGTTGCTGATGGTGCTGGTACTTTGTGGGTATTGGATACCGCTGCACCCAAATTCACCGTTCCTGTTAAGGGTGGGGCAAAACTGGTTGCTGTGGATTTAAGTACTAATCAAATTCGCAAAGTCTATACTTTTTCACCGGATGTCGTCCTAGACTCTACGTATTTGAATGATGTTCGAATTGATTTACGCCGCGGTTCTGAAGGGGTAGCCTATATAACCGATTCTTCTATTACCGGTCCTGGTGCGTTGATCGTACTCGATTTAGGTACTGGCGATGCATTCCGTATTTTAGATGGCACGCCCTCCACCGCGGTTGATCCAGCCTTTATTCCTAAAGTTGAAGGCGAGATTTTGTTAAATCGCTCGGCTGATGGAACAACTTCGCATTGGCAAGTGGCAGCTGACGGCCTAGCGATTTCTCCCGACGGAAAAACCTTGTTTTTTAGTCCTTTATCCAGTCGACATTTATACTCAATTGAAACCGATAAAATTTTCAACAAAGAAATTGATGATCACGCATTAGAAGCACATGTTAAAGATTGGGGCGAAAAAGGCGCCTCTGATGGCATGATTACGGCAGAAGATGGAACGATCTATGCTGGCGACTATGAAAACAACAGCATTCGTGTGATTCACACGGATGGTACTATGGAGACTTTGGCTCACGATCCGCGTATTTTATGGCCAGATACTTTATCTATTGGACCAGATCAATACTTATATTTTAACGCCAACCAGCTGCAACGGCAGGCTAGTTTTCACAAAGGAGAAGACCTGAGAGAGAAGCCTTACAGTCTGTTCCGCATTTTTATCGGAAAAAATCCTGCGAAAGCAAACTAACCGGTCTTGATCCAAAGGGAGGGCAATACGTAAAAGAACTAATGCGATTTTCTATCCAGAAAAGGAGGAATGAAGATGTCAGAACAGAAAACGATGAATGTAATAGGCTTTTTCGAAGGCCTGCCAATTGAATCTACGCATAGTTTTATTGACCAAAAAGAAGGAATCCCTGTTCCAGGCCCTCGTGATTTATTAGTAAAAATCAAAGCCGTTTCGGTCAATCCAGTCGACACCAAATTACGGCAAACGACTCGCAAGCGAAATGCCCTGCGTATCTTAGGTTTTGATGCGGTCGGAGAAGTGGTCGCTGTCGGAAAAGATGTCATGAAATTTACTGTTGGTGATCGGGTCTTTTATGCAGGAACCACCACTCGATCAGGAAGCAATCAAGAATATCAAGCAGTCGATGAACGGATCGTTGCCCTAGCCCCTAAAAATTTAACAGATGAAGAGGCTGCTGCATTCCCATTGACTGCATTAACCGCTTATGAATTGCTGTTTGAAAAATTCGGCTTGATTCCTAAAGAAAACGCCAATCAAGGGAAAAGTATTCTCGTCATCAATGGTGCGGGTGGCGTCGGATCGATACTGAATCAGTTGGCTCATTGGGCAGGTCTAGAAGTGTATGCTACCGCTAGTTCAAAAAATTTTGACTGGCTTCAAAAAACCGGGGTTGACCACCCTTTAGACTACCATCACGACCTAAGGGACAGCTTTCGAGAATTAGGCGTTCCGAATGTTGACTATATCGCTGTCTTGTTTGACATCACCCAATACTTTGATCAAATCAGCCATTTGGTAAAACCTTATGGTCATGTGGGCACGATCGTTGGCCTTCACGAGCCCCTTGATTTAAGTGTATGGAAAAACCTTTCTGTTAGCTTTGATTGGGAGTATATGTTCGCTAAAACAGACCACGACTATCAAATCGAGACACAAGGACAAGCGCTAAAAGTGATTGCTGATTTAGCAAATGAAGGGACACTAAAAACAACCTTAAGCAAAGTCTATTCGGATGGAATCAACGCGGCAAATTTGAAGCGCGCAACGAGAGATGTCGAAAGTGGCCATATGTTGGGAAAAGTCGTTGTAAGTGGTCCTTTTAATGGAAACCCTACAGGGAATTAATCGCCCGAGCCATTTAATGAACGCACCCTTCAACAGAATTCATCATATATTCTAATACACTATCACTGATTTTTCGCAACAGCCGGATTCTCAAAGAATGATTTGTAGATGAAAAAAGCATTCAGAAAACAATGGGTCTCTGGATGCTTCATTCATCAATATAATAATCTAATGGATAACATAGTTAAAACTGAAATCAAGGTAAATCCATATTCGTTTTTCATAAAATCATCATCCATTCATAACTTAAAAAATAGTCATTCTTAGTAAGTGTTTATTTTCAAGAAAATTCATTCTCTTTACTTAGTAAGATAGAAAAAGACAACAACCATTATGACAACAAGTACCCAAAAATACCATTTTTCAGAGTTTTTTTTCTTCATATCTATTCTCCCTTTCTATTCATCTCAATTTTGAAAGAAACATAATAAGCAAAATATCGCCTTCTTGAAGGGCAATCGCTATCTGATTCCCTATCCGATTAATTCTCGGTTAACTCATCCCTAAATTTCAGGAATAGGTCTTTCGCTTGTCCTGTACGCATGTTTGTCAGGACTTTAATTTTCTTGACCATGCCAATATCATTTTCGTTTTTCGAAAGAATTTGTCGTGCCATTTCTTCTTTGATCTCTGCTTCTTCTTCCTTCGTTAAATTTCTGACTTCTTTCTTTTTACCAAAGAATCCCACCCTGTTCTCCCCTTCTTATAAAATTTATGCGCTTTTCACACTAGCCAGACTGAGCATTCTTTTTATCTAAAATGCGTTTTTCTGTCCATGACTTGATTCCTATACTCTAATCTACCATTTCTGTCGAAACCGAGGAAATGGTTCGTTCTCTTTTTTATTTTTAGGGAAGATATAAAAATAAAACACGGAGCCAATGATGATCGCTGGCGGCACCGAGATGCTCAATAATTTTAAAGCAGTGTTTAAAAGTACACCAAATTTTTCTTGAATAGAAAGATTCATAATCGTGCTGAAGTCTTGATTGAACGAAGTAACGATCATCGTGACAAAAAAGAGCAAGCAAAAACTAATCACCCCATACTTGATACTTACTTTTAAATCATCATTGTCTTTCTTAGTTTCTTCCAAAAGTAATGTTTCTAATGAGATATCCAATTCTTCGGCTATTTTGATCATATTTTTTTTGCTAGGGTACGTAGCACCTAACTCCCATTTTGAGATTGTCTTGTCACTTACTTCTAATAATTCTGCTAGCATACTTTGTGTTAGCTTGTTTTTTTCTCTATATTCTTTCAGCTTCATTGCTAATATTGTTTCCTTCATTTCAACAACTCCTCATCGATTTCTACCTTTCATTTTGACATAAAACCTACCATTTAACAGGAATTCTTGAAAAAGAGAGTAGAATAGAGGGGATTTTTTTAGCTACTTCTGGTGATTTTCCTGAAACATACTACCGATTCCTTCCTTTCAACAATAGTTGCTATGCATTCTGATATCTTCTAAATAATATCAAACCAGAAATCATAAGCGTCTGTAAATAATTAAAGGAGACGCAAAAACTTCCCAGTTTTTGCCCTCCCTCATTTCTCAAGAAAATTTGTTAACAGAGGATTTTCTATTTATCATTCTTATTAGAAGAAACCAAAGTATTTTTTCACTTCAATATACACTAAAGGAAAAATGGATAAGCCGATTACCCATAGCCAGTCAACTGCACGAAGAGAAACAAAGCCAAAAATAGTTTGCATGAATGGAATCGTTACTAACAAGATAATGATCAATGCACCTATGAAGGTTGTCATTACTAACAACGGATTGCTCAAAAAACGCAGCTTCAGAATAGATTCTTTACTTCTACAATTAAACATATGCACAATAGTTGATAATCCCAATACAATAAATGTCATTGTCTGCGAAACCTCTATCGATTCTAGACGTCCAATTAGAATCGCGCCTAATGTGACGCCTGTAAAAACAATTGAGATTTCTACAATTTTTACCAATAATCCTTGCGCAAAAATGCTCGTGTATTTAGCGATCGGGGCTTCCATCATTGCTTTTTTATCGACTGGTTCAATGCTAAGACTCATTCCTGGGATTCCATCTGCAACTACTTTTATGATTAACAATTGAACCGCTGTAACAGGTGCTCCCCACCCAACGAGCAAGGAAATTAAAACGATCGTCAGTGCAGAAATATTGCAACCAAGCATCGCGTATAATGATTTTCTGATATTGCTGTATACCCGTCGTCCTTCTTCAACCGCCTGAACAATCGTCGCAAAATTATCGTCTACTAAAACCATATCAGAAGCTTCCTTTGCTACTTCTGTGCCACCTCCCATTGCGATCCCTACATCAGCTGCTTTTAATGCAGGTGCATCATTGACACCATCGCCAGTCATAGCGACAATCTCATCATTTTTTTGAAATGCTTTTACGATTCGAATTTTATCTTCTGGGGAAGTACGGGCAAAGACTCGATAGTCATCAATCACATGGGCTAATTTTTCATCGCTCATTTCATGTAAATCCGCGCCGGTCATTGCTTTTTTCCCATCGGTGAGAATTCCTACATCTTCTGCGATTTTTTTTGCTGTTAGTAAGTGGTCCCCTGTGATCATTACGGTTTGAATCCCTGCTTGTTTTGCAATAGAAACAGCCGTATAGCTTTCGGGCCGAGCTGGGTCGATAATCCCAACAAATCCTGCAAACTCTAACTGACTTTCAAGAATTTCTTCAGTAAGACGTGTAGGTTTTTCATCGTATCTTTTATAAGCAACGCCCAAAACACGGTATGCTTGATTGGCCAACTCATCATGCTTGTTCAAGTAGGCAGGGTTGTTCGCATCAATGAGATCCAAGCGATCAAAAGCCCCTTTTGTGACAGAAACATATTGGTCGTTTACTTTATATAAGACAGTCATCCTTTTTCGTTTTGAATCAAAGGGAACTTCATGAATCTGTTCAAAGGTTGAAGCGACTTTACCTAGTTCCTCTTTAGTGAAGAGCGATGCCAGTTTTTTTCTGATCGCCAACTCTGTTGGATTACTGGTTACTGTTGCATTTTCTTCCATCGAACTAGCAAGATAGAAGAGAAACAAGAGATTTTTTTCCTTCTCTTCTGTTATTTCTAAGCAGGAAGTCAGTCTATCCTTCATCATAATAACTTCTTTCACGATCATCTTATTTTCGGTAATTGTTCCAGTTTTATCTGAGCAGATGATTGAAACACCCCCAACGGTTTCTACTGTTGAAGGAGTCCTAACGATGGTTTTCTTCAGTGCCATATTCCTCATCCCAACAGCTAGAGAGATTGTTACTACGACTGGCAAAACCTCTGGAATAGCAGCAACAGCCATTGATATTGCAGTCATGATACTGGTCTCTAAAGACAATCCTTTGCTGATTCCTATAGCAATCGCTAGAAAGCCAGAGAGAATAGCGATTAGGCCTAGAACTTTCCCCAGTTTTTGCATTTTTATTTGTAGAGGTGCTATGGTTGTTTCTTCCTTGCTTAATAAGCTCGATATTTTACCAATTTCCGTATTCATTCCTGTCTTTTCAACTCGAACGTTTGCTTTTCCTGTGACTACTAATGAGCCAGAAAAAACCAAGTCTTTTCTGTCCCCTAAAGAATCTTCTTTAGAAGAAATATAGGTGGGATCTTTTTCACTTGGTTCACTTTCACCAGTTAGAAACGACTCATCAACAAAGAAATTACTACTCGTTAAAAGCTTAGCATCTGCTGGAATACGGTCCCCTAATGCCAACTGAACAATATCACCAGGAACAATGTTCAAACTTTCAATCTCTTTTAACACCCCATCTCTGAATACTTTACTCACGGGAACACTCATTTTATTTAATTCACTCATTGATTTTTCCGCATGTTTTTGCTGTCGAATCGACAAATATAGATTAAGAATGACAATTGAAAAGATGACTATTGGTTCCGTAAAATCATCAGGATGGTTTTGAAATGCAACGTAACTAGATAAGAGCGTTGCAACGATTAAAATCAAGATGGTAATATCCTTCATCGACTCTTTCAAATAGTCATAAAAATGCTTCTCGTCTGTGCTTTCTATGGAATTAAACCCATATTTCTCTAGCTTCATTTCTGCTTCTTTACTGGAAAGTCCCGACTGGTTAGGGCTCTTTCCTTTTTCTTTCAATTGTTCTTTTAACATCTGCCTATACCTCCTAAAACAAAAAAGAAGTCAGACAAACTAACCATAAAAGCCTAAGGTTAGTTTTTCTGACTTCAATAAGATTTATTCCGGCGAACAAATCTAATGTCATTATTTAAATTCCACCTAATTATTGCACATCCGAATATTTGGGTCAAGATTTTCACGATGACCGATCAATCAAAATGAGAGAATGGTATGCAAAATCGAGAAAAAGTACGTGTACATCCTTATCCTATAGACAAGAAGCTCGCCCTTACAAAATGATTTCAGGACTTTCTTTACTTAGCACATAATCATTACCTGCTACTTTAAAATACTCTTGAACCAACTGACTTAACTCTTTGATTGCTTCATTCGCCCGAGCCCGTTGCGTTTCATTGATCGATTCAATGAATAAAACAGCATTGGTGGTCTCTTCTGTTAGCATCGTACGTTGGGCTTCCCGCCAATTTAAGCATCGACAGATTGCACCTTTCTCATCATAGTAAATGACTTCCTTTTCCAAGGCTGGGGAATCAGTATCTGCACCTAAGGGAAAGAAAGATTCGCCACCTTTTGCAACGCCTAAATGAAGGTCGCCAACGATTGTATCGAGGTCTTCTCCGCCTAAAGGGACACCATATTTCAAGGAAATACTATTATAAATATCTACTAAAGGATTGATGGGAGAAAATTCTCTGTCTTGATTCACCCGTTTCAACAGTGCTTCGATGGAAGAGCGTACCCCTTTTTTCGTTTTAAATTGCTGAAAAGCACTTCGCCAATCTTGGATCACCTGGTTTTCACTGAAGGTGTCGGTCGTTAAGTAGCGCTTTGCTTGCTCTTTACTACTTTTTAGCAAGTTAGTAAAAAACGTCTCTTGTGAAACATCCGCAACATTGTTTATATTTTTTACAACAAGGCAGTTGATTTGGGCTTCTGGAAATAGCGCCCAAAATTCTTGATCGATCATTATTTTCTTCACTTTCTCTACACTCCTACTTAGTTTATTTGAACAAATTCATGTCCTTTATTTTTCAGGCTCTCTGTTTTTTCAGCAGCCAGCCGAGCTATATCCTTTTTAACAAAATATCAGCTACCTGTGCTTCCTACCCTAGGTAGCATGAATGTACATTCAATCAGATCCAATCTCCCCAGTTGCGTTATTCGTTCAATAGTCTCTTTTGATCCCATTCTTGACGTTGACCCAATCAACTTCTACCGAAGATTTTATTTTTGCCAGCATTTCCGCAAGATTTTTTCTTTCTAAAGCAGATAACTGTTGAATCGCTACTTTATTTGAATAGTTATTTTCTCTTATGATTAATTGAACCGCTTGTTTCCCTTTGGCGGTTGTGTATAAGTGTTTGATTTTTTTATTTTCTTTGTCTGACTCTTTTAGAATGAAGCCATTTTCCTCTAATTTTTTTACCGCCCGGGACAAAGTCGTGCGATCAACTTTGATCCGTTCGGCTAAACGTTCAGGAATAATTCCTTCATTTTCAAATATACGAACTAAGTAAATGTATTGCCCTTTACTGAGTTGAACCTCTTTAAATTCAATATTAGCAATTGATTCCAACATTCTACTGATTGATCCTATCTCACGAAGGATATCCTCCACGAACTATCCCCTCCCTATCTAGCACTATAATAGCCCATTATTGTTGCATATACAACAATAATGGGCTTGGTTTACTTTTTTACTCACTCTTAGAAAATGAGTGCATGGCATAAGCTTGTCTCAAAAAAGCAGGAGAATACCGAGAAAAACTGCTCTGTACTCTCCTTTTACAAACATTCCAAGTGGAAATACTATCCGATTTTATCTTTAATTTCAAAACCAAATTAATAAATACAGATTGCTTAGACCAACAGGGAAAGCAAGGTTTCTAGCCTGCGAAATTCGTCTTAACACCCTATGCCAAATCACTCCCATTTGACGCAATCACCTTTTTATACCAATCAAAGGATTTCTTTTTCTTCCGATCGTAGGTGCCATTTCCTTCATCGTCAGCATCAACATAGATAAAACCATAGCGTTTACTCATTTGCGACGTCGAGGCACTGACGATATCAATGCAGCCCCATGAGGTATAACCCATCAGGTCAACGCCTTCTTTTAGGGCTAAATTGATTTGTTCAAAGTGGGCTTTGAAATAATCAATGCGGTATTGATCATTGATTTCTCCCTTCTCATCGATTTCATCTGCTGCGCCTATGCCGTTTTCTACAATAAACAAAGGGATTCGATAGCGATCATATAAGGAGAGCAATGAGATTCGGAGTCCGACTGGGTCAATTTGCCAGCCCCATTCTGTCATCGGCAAGTAGGGATTTTTTACCCCTGTCGCAATATTGCCGCTGACTTTTTCTCGCTGTTCGGCATCTTTTGAAACTACTAGGGACATGTAATAACTGAAGGAAAGAAAATCCACTGTGTATTCCTTGATCGTTGCCAAATCCCAGTTTTCCATCGCCACTTCAATGCCTTTTTCCTGCCATTCTCGCAAAAGCCATTTCGGATATTCTCCCCAGATCGGTGACTAGATGCAGCGGCATTTCATAGTGAGAAAGCGTCACTAATGGTTCAATACCATTCTCTTTCAGCTCAGTTAAAAGGTCTCGATAGTATGCTAATCCTACTTGATTTGGTTTTGCTTCGTCGCCCCGAGGAAAAATCCGCGTCCATGCGATCGACACTCGCAGTACCTTAAAGCCCATTTCTTTAAACAGTGCGATATCTTCTTTATATCGGTGATAAAAATCAATGCCCCGACGTTTTGCATAATTACCGGTTCCTTTTTCGGCAATCGCTTCAGCAATGGCTTGTTCATCGACATGCCACTGCTTCTTATAGTCTTCTACAGAAACGTCAGGCTTGTATAGTGCTACATCTGCAACCGACATGCCTTTGCCGTCAACATTCCATGCCCCTTCTGCTTGATTGGCTGCAATCGCACCGCCCCATAGAAATCCTTCTGGAAAATAACTTTTTGTCATAAAACTCCTCCTTCATTATTCTATTCCCTTGTTTTCTTAAACAGACTCATCTTGAGAATCCTCTTACTATTCAGCTAACTCACTTTGGCGATTGCTCAAGAAAATAAATGGTAAATAAATGAACACCCCGACGATAATAATCAGCAATTGTAAAATGACTCCATTGATTCCCCACCCCAAAAAGGCGCCGACAACGATCGGTAAACCAAATGGTACATCCACAATGTTCGAGCCAATTAATCCAAACTGATTGGCAGCTAATAACATCGCCGCCGGGAGTCCACTTCCTAGAACAAAGGGAATCGCAAAAATCGGGTTCAATACTAGCGGCAAACCGAACACAACGGGTTCACTGATACCAAATAAAGAAGGAACTAAGCCAATTTTGGCGACGGCTCGCAGGTCATCTTTTTTCGAAAACATCAGTAATCCGATATTGAGAGAAAGAATCAATCCCGCACCGCCGGCTACTAAGAATGTTACCCAAGAGCCCATCGTGATGACTTGATCTGGCGTTTGTCCTGATTCAAAGGCAGCAATATTGGCGGCTAGTGCTGCAATCAAAATTGGGTTTCGAATCGGAGAAATAACGAGTCCGCCATGGATTCCGACTAACCAAAAAACTTGGGAAATAATCACTAAACCAATAATCCCAGCTGGATGCTGCAAAATCCCTTCCAACGGGGCTTGCAAGAAGCGGTACAATGCTTCGTTGATATAGAGACCTGACGCCAATTCAAACAATCTTCCAGCAATAGCGATGACAAACAGCGTGATGAAAATTGGTATCAGCACACTAAAAGACTTACTGATGGCGCTAGGAACACTCGGTGGCATTTTGATTTGCAGACGCTCGATCTTATTCAGCTTGCAAAAGAATTCTACGGTAACCATCGTCAAAATCATACCAATGAACAGTCCGCCAGCATTCAAAGTATCTACTGGCAGACCTGCAGCCATTCCTGCCACTCCATCAACGACCGTTTCAAGCCCTTGGGGTACGACTGAAACATAGGCACTCAAGGAGACCACCGCACACATGATACCGTTCTCATTGTTTCGCTCACCTAAAATCCACCCCAAAATGACGATCACGGCTAATGTCATGGTATTCATCGTCGCAAAGTTGATGGCGGTAAAGGCTGGTTCCATAATGGCTAAAAAGCTTAAGGCAGAAAACTGGGCCAGCCCTGTGGTTTCACTTGTTAACAACGAATTCCCTAGAGTTGCAAATGAACCAACGATGATGAATGGCATCAACACTGTAAAGGTATTTTTTACGACACCTAAATATTTGTTATCATCTACTTTTTCTGCAATGATACTGACACTGTCAGCGAATTTGTCGAAAGCACTCATCCTTGTCCTCCGTTTACCAACTCTTCCGCATGCTTCAAGACAGCTGCTCCATTGCCCCGACCGTAGTCGACTGCTTTGATGACTGCTACTGGCACTGTATCATTGACGATCTTTTTCACTTTACGCATCGTATGTTGTACTTGTGGTCCTAAAAGCAAGACATCGAAGTTACCTAATTCTCGTTCAATCAAACTTTGATCAATCGCCCAAATTTTGTAGTCTTTTCCTTGTTCTTTTGCGGCTTCCTCCATTTTGGCAACTAAAATACTAGTGGACATTCCCGCTGCACAAGCTAACATAATTCTCATGATGAAACTCCTCCTTGCAATTCAGAAATTTTTTGGTATAAATAAAGCCATTCCGCGGCTTGTTCTGTGGCAGTCATTGCCATTACTAAATGATCTTGAGCATGTATCAATATAATAGATAATTCCGTTTTTTCTCCTCTGGCTTCCGCTTGCACCAAATCGGTTTGACATTGATGGGCTTGCTGAAGCTCCTTTTTGGCGTCTTCTAATAAACGTTGTGCTTCTTCAAAGGTTCCTTCCCGGGCTGCCTCAATCGCCATCATGGCAGCTGACTTTGCATTTCCCGCGTGTAGAATCAGGGTAAAACTCACTTCGTAGTTATCCATATTCTCTCCTTTAGCTGTTTTTACTTTTTTGTGAAACCATTGTTTACACTTACGAATAGAAATCAAAAATTTCTTTTTTATCTAGAATAAAAGGCTGACCCATGAACGCTTATTTTGACCATTTTTGGCAATGGTATTTCTTTTTCTCCATTCAACGTCGTTCTTCGCCTAAAGAATCAACTATGACTGCCTATTTTTCTGCCAACTTCTGGTCGTTGTCCTCGTACTAGCTAGATACTTAGACTTAGGGAGCGGAAATGGTACTGCGCAGATAACATTTTTGTGGAACCGATAGTTTTAGGACTACGCTCCCTTGCGCTCGCCTAGTACTGTTCATCATCTACTCTGCCTCACTTCGTGAGTCAATCGTAGTGATTCACAGCAAAAAGGCATTGGACGGATTTGTCCAATGCCTGTGAGATAGCTAAATAAGCGTTAGGCTTCTTGTGTTTTTATCGAAAAAATGCATACTCCTACTAGAAATGAAGGCGTTTTTTCGGTACAATAAACACGTTGATGCCTACGGGTATCAACTATGGCAACTTGATTGGTCATCCGTGTAAAGATCGTGACTGATCAGGGCTTCGTATTGGTGTTGGTAGCACTAATACGAAGTGCCTATTTTTTTGATTTCTATTCGCCTTCTAGTTTATAGAAAGCGGTTTACTTTTGCAAGGGGAACTAAATTATAAATGAATGAATACGCATGAATATCATGATTTTGTATATTAAATCAAAAAGTGATTATCTGCAGGATTTATTTCTATTCTTGTTCTTTTACTACTTTTATAATAAACGTATCGCAGTTAGAAAAAACTAAGAATTAGACATATTAAGTCACTTTTTTATATAAATTTCGATATCATCATTGTTTTTTGATATAAAAAAATGAAACATTTTCTTCATTCGAACTTAACCTAAATTTCAACTAAATTAAGCATTAGGGTAGGAACGTGCAACAAGTACAGTTTATTCCTGACTTTCATCTCTTGTATCTAAAAATACGATTTTTTCAATTTTAATCCCCCCTGTTTTCTGTAGTTCATTGAAATCACTCAACCTACACGAAAAGTATTGGTCTGGTATATTTTCATTCAGGTTTTCCTGAATCCCCTTTTTTCTTTTAGTAGGTAACAGTTGGAAATAAATATTTTTATCATCGAGAAAATGAGCTACAGCCCTGAAAGATGAAATCTGAATTCCTGGAATAACTCCTAAAAAATCTAGTTTTGCTCTACCATCATTTCTTAGGTATCTGATGTCATCTTCTGTAGCAGTATCCCATTCAAACTCTAAATTCCTTGCATACTCTCTAAGCTCAAATTTCCTTGTCCACTTACGATACTTAAAGACTATCTTATTGACTCCAATATCTTGAAACACAAAATCCTCCTCCTTTCATCTAGTGTAATCATTGTGATCGGAAATATAAGAATACACGCACTAACCTTTGAATCAGCAAAAACCGTAGGAACTAAGGGAATAGCTTGGTGAGTAAAAGCCATCGTTATTAGTACCCTATCAAATATACACTATTCTCGAGAAACACCCTCTTCAAACGTTAAGAATCATTAGGTTTAGCTAAGTGGTGAGTAGTTCACATTCAAAATAAACCTAGAATGCTCATGTTTTAAAGCCTATCGCTATTTCTTTACAGATATTCCAGTGATCCCAATGTATTTCATACGTGTCACTTTATTAATTTTACTTATAGTTATCATTCAAGTCGCAAAAAATCACCAAAGGATCTAGATTAGGATCATTCTGACTATCTTTTCAACTCATTTCCATTTTAATCATAGAAATAATTTTTTCATTAGCTATTATTATCACAGGAACTTTATATCCATATTCCTCATCTTCAATTGTCACTATTGCGGATAACATTTCTTCATCCTTCACTCTAGCACTTATATAATTTTCTGGATTGTTCTCTTCATTAAAAAACAACCGATACTCGCCACTATCAATAGCACTAGAGGATCTTTCTTTGATAAACTTTTCTAATGCAACAGATCCGTTAAAAATTAAAATACTAGATTCAAATATGTCATTGGGAAGATACCATAATAGATAACATCGCTTACCATCTTGTTTTTGTTTAGTAGTAAGTATATGCAATAGCTTATCAAATAACTCAATTTTATATGAGGAAGATATTTTCCTGTTGAAATATTGGAAGGATTCTTTAATAAAAATTTCATCGTCAGTAGAATCAATTGTTTCAGCCATATTATCCAAGTTTTTTAGCATTAGTTTCCATCTGCGCTTTAATCCTCTAAGCTTTTTTTTCATTTAGGACCTTCCTAATTTTATTTGACAAAATTTTGTATAGTCGCTATATACTTCTCTTCATCTGACGTCTTTAAAAAAAATCCCAGTAATGTAATTGTGGGTATTTTATACTTGTCACTATTGTCGATTGGAAAAGTACAAATTTTGAGTATTTTTCATTTTTCTCTCTTATGTTCTTTAGCCTAACTTTCATTCTCAGAAAAAATACTCCCTTGTTGGATTTACTATTACGGTGAGAGCTAGAAGATAGGAAACTAGCATTTTATATAGTAGGTAATGGCAGAGAAAGAATATACAATTGCATGATTAATAACACAACACATACTAGCAGCATAATATTTTCTCTTCTATCATGAATTGGATGCAAATACCCATCTTCTTTTGGTCTATCATTTATTGTTCCATACAGGATTTTCCTTCTTATTAATACAACTGTGGCCCCTATTATCCATATGAGTACAATAAACAAAAAAATTTTAATTGCTAAATACATTTGTCTTCCAATCACTAGATATAACAAAAAAACATCGATAAATTTAATGGTAAACAGCAAAAATCTTCTAACTTTTCTACCATAATAAATCAAATTGTAATTCATATAAAAACCATCCTCTTGTTCATTGTTTTAAGGAATGTTGGAATATTCTGCATTTAATTCATACCATTCTATAGGATATGCTGCTATTCTTTCCGCAACCTGAGCATTTATCTTCCCACTGACTAAATGACCCAAAACGAAATTAGATTCACAGCCAGTATGAACAATTACCTAATTTCAAATATATCTATATTTATTTAGTTCTAGTTAATCATAGCATTGCGAATGCATATAAACAATCACAGTGTTTAAAAATGACATATAAAGAAAAGTACTAATCGAAAGGTCTATGTGTTAGATCGAAAGTTTAATCCTTACATGTAGTTGAAGCTTTCCTATTTCAGTTTTATCTTTTATTTTTCCACTTTCTTCCGCCATGTCTTGCGTTATCTTCTTTAGCATAGCCTGTTTTAGGATCTTACCAAGCAAACTATTGTTTCCATTTACTTTTTGGTTAAAATTCCTAAATTTGACATTACCATTCGAATCTAGCAAACCTTTAGGAATACCATGAGCTTTAGCAGCATTATTTTGTGGATTCTTTAGCCCATCATTAATTGTTTTATATGCTCGGTGCTTACATCGGTCGTAATTTCACCTAATACAATCGCTTCAGACGCAGACAAAGCAATTTGTCCAGCACCAGGAATAAAGTAAACTCCTACAAAGGTAGAAAATTTCATTTGTCATTAAGAGGTATGTATACTCATTAATCGTGAGGTTATTATCCAGTAAAAAATTGACAACTTCTAATGCTTCTCGTGTATTACGGGGAATCAAACAAGTTTTGTAACAACGATTTCATCTTCAGGCTTCAGACCAACTATCAGCTGATTAAACGTTGGACTCCCCCGTTTCATACCTATAAAGTTTCCAGAAACAAATGCTCCTTCTCAACACCGTTCACAAGTTGTTGTTGAATCTACTCTTTCTTACTTTGAGATGTGGCTGAGACACGTGCATAGTCATATTTTGTATCTCTCCTACTCTGACAAATCATCTATCGTGTATTTGGAGAAACCTTCATAGAAATAGCTGACGTCGATTCCTTTCATATATAACTCGCGATCATCAATTTTGTCAGTCAATGCCTTAGAAATTAGATAGCGTATCTCTAGATCATTTATGGGACTTCGCTCCATTGCCGAAAGGTAATCTTCTTTATTGATCAAGTTCCAATCTACAACCTTTTGCAATTCTTTTTTTAAAATGAGAGCCAGCCAAATTCTAGTAGTCCGACCATTTCCTTCACGAAAAGGGTGAGCGATATTCATCTCTACATATTTCTTGATAATCTCTTCAAAAGAAGTTTGCGGTAGCTGATCAATATGTTTTAAAGAATGCTCCAAGTACATGACCGGCGCAAATTGAAAATTTCCTTTTGCGATATTGACCGTTCGAATGTTTCCAGCAAAATCATAAATCTCTGAAAAGAGAAATTCATGAATTTCAGCTAAGCCTTTAAAAGTACCCACTTCGATTTCATTTATTTTCCCCGAATCGTATAATTTTTTCGCTTTTTGCTTGCTTAGTTTTTCTTCAGCCTTGTCTAATGCAACTTGATTGGTAAAACCTAAATTGTTATCTAAAATCATGCAAAATCCCCTAACTTAATGACATTAGTTTATAAACTACTCTCAAGTCTATTATACTGAGCATTTATTTGTGTATCAAAAACGTTTAAGTTTCTGACCCTCTTTTCTTGTTCTATAAAAAAAAACCGAGAGGAAAGATCCTCTTCGGCTTCTGACAATAATTTCAATTTTGGCTAGACGCAAAATTCCCCATTGAAATGGACACTCTATTCCAACTATTAATTTGAGTAATTAATAGTACTAGTTCAACATATTCTTTTTCATCATAGTAATCGCGTACACGAGCATACAAGTCTTCAGGAACTTTTAAATCTGAAATTAATGTTATAGCTTCTGTAAGCTCCAAAGCGACCTTTTCTGCATCCGTATAAAAATCACACTCTCTCCAAGCACTTATACAGTAGATTCTTTGTTCTGTTTCCCCTAATTTTCGAGCATCGCTGCTATGGAGGTTTAGACAAAAAGCACAGCCATTGATTTGAGAAGCACGAATTTTAATAAGCTCTCGTAGATTTTTATCAATCTCTGTTTTACTTAAGTATTTTTCCATTTCCAACAAGTGTTTCATTCCATCAGGTGCTGTTTTATAATAATCAATTCTTTGTTTCATTTCACTTTCTTCCTTCCTATTGACGCAATCAACCAATTAATTTCTATAAAGTAAATATGATAATTTGTCTTACAATGATATTTAAAAAATTACAAACTATTAGAGGGTGATAAATTTTTCGATCGCACGTAATACGCCATCTTCGTCATTTGATTTAGTAATGAAGTCTGCTTGTATTTTGACTTCTTCAAAAGCATTTTTCATTGCAACACTGATACCTGCTTGAGAAAATAGTTCGATATCATTAAACCCATCACCAAATGCAATCGTCTCAGATTTATCGATGTTCAAAATCGATTGAAGTTGGGCAACTGTTGTTCCTTTATGAACATTTAAGTTCGAAATATCGATCCATGCTGCTTCTGAAGCAACAACATAGGCTCTATCCTGAAATATTGCCAATTCCTTCACTGTTTCAAAAGAGCGTAATTGCGGATCGTATACAGTAATTTTAACGAAATTTTCTGTTATATCAGCAAGATTTTCTAAGGTTTCTAAGATCTCGTATGAGCCTCTCGCCTTTTTGATATCTTGGTCTCTTGTCGTATTTTTTACGTATGCGGCGGTCGGTGTGCAAGCTATAATTACATAGTCGTCTGCAATTTCGTTTAACTTAGCGATAATATCTAAACCTATTTTATTAGGAAGCAATGACTGATAGATATAGTTTCCTTTATGTTTTATCCGTGTTGCACTATCACCTAATATCCATATATCACTTGATAATTCTTCACCAAAAATTTTTTCTACTCTTTCACATTGTTTTCCTGTACATGCAGCAAACGTGATGTACATTCTCTTCATATCTTCATGAATCTTTTTAAAATATTCTTGATTGAACTTACTATCACTATTCAAAAAAGTTCCATCCATATCACTAATAATCAATTTTATCATTACTATTCCTCAATCTCAGTAGTAGATTTGTGAACTAGATCAGTTAGGTCTATACAAAAAGATCCCACTCATAATTCAGCATTTGTTTAGCCTCCATCATAATTTCTGACTCAGACAACAATGCTGTTCCTTGTGCTCTAACAATCCCAAGTCTAGAGAACCCCATGATTTCCTCAAACATCTGCTTGAGATAATTGTATGAGAAGTCCATTTTAGAATATCGGTCATCATTTGTGTAAATACTACCGCTTGCTTGCAGGAAAAGTATCTTATAATCATCGACCATTAAACCAACAGATCCTGTTTCGGTATATTTAAATGTCTCACGAGCAATCAAGATATTATCCATATAGTCTTTCAAACGAGACGTCACATTGAAATTATGAAGGGGGGATACAATCACGATTCTATGATGATCTTTAAATTGTTGTAACAGAGTCGTAGAAGTCTCATCAATTTTCATTTCATCTTGCGTTAAGCTCTCTCCAACTCGTTTTTTCTCCCAAATTGCTAATAATTGACCTTGCTCAACTCTTGGAATGTCCATATCATAAAGGTTGATAGTAGTGATTTGATTTGGATCAAATTGCTCATGAAACTTACCTAAAAATAAGTCTTGTAGCTTACTTGAATAAGTTGTTTTTTTGTTGAATTCAGGGTGGGAATTAATTAGTAAAGTTTTCATGTAATTACCTCTTTTCTTTTGATATACTTACTATACTACGAAAAGGTGTCAGAACATGATACCGTTTAAGGAGAGACTATGAAAAAGTCAGAGCGACTAAATAAAGAATTGATTTTTTTAAAGAACAAAAATTTTTTCAACTTAAAAGATCTTATGGAAGAATTTAATATTTCTAAAAGTACTGCTTTACGTGACATTGAATCTTTAGAAGAAATGGGGCTTGCTTTGTACTCCGATTATGGGAGAAGCGGCGGATATCAATTAATGGATCAGTCACTATTAACGCCTATTTATTTTGATCAAAATGAAATTTTTGCGATTTTTTTTGCCTTGAAAGCACTAGAACTGCTTTCTAGCACTCCTTTTGATAAATCCTATACACATATCCAATCAAAACTCATGGTTACTTTAACAAGCAAGCAGCAAAAAGAGATAGAAACACTTTTAACTGTTGTAAAGTACTACAATACAGCGCCATTAAAAACACAAACAAATCTAGCCAAAATACTTGATTCTATCCTAAATGAAAAAGCGATAAAAGTGACCTATGCCCAGTTTGAAGAAATTGAAACAATACTGCAAAGTAATGAACTTTTCTATCGAAACGGGATTTGGTTTTTTAGTGCCTACGATTTTACGACCCACCATTGGGGGACTTACCGAAGCGATTGTGTTGTAGCGAGTGAGATCTTAGAAGAATTTGATCAGTCGTTTTCTATTGAAGAACTAAACCAAATTCAAAAAAAATATGAACAAAATTTTCATGATATACCTTTTCGTTGTCGATTAACGGCATTTGGTAAAGAAATCTTTCATAAACACAACTATCCTAACATGTCCTTAGAGATCAAGGATGGCATTTCTTACATCGTTGGCGGATATAATCAAAAAGAACTTCCTTATATGACTCATTATCTATTACGCTTTGGTAATAGTATAACAGTCGAATATCCTGAAGAGTTAAAGGACAGCTATTTGAAAGAGCTTCAATTGATATTGAAAAAATATTTAAAATGAGAATGATTCAAACGCTCTCAAACTTATTTTAAACTAAAAAAGTATCTTGACCGATATGGGTTAAGATACTTTTTCCTATGTAATCACAAGCATTGTAATTTTGATATAAGATTGATAACTAAAAACTCTTAAGTTTCTGACCCCGTTAAGAATTTGTCCAAATACTTATAAAAATGATTTTCAAATGAACAATCATTTAATTTAAAAGTTTAAGGACATAAAAATAAAAAGCTTTACTGCAATTATGGTATCTAAAAAGAGTGCTCAAAAAATAGTTATTTTCTGAACACTCTTTTAAATAGATTCCTAAACACCTTGATGATTTAATCATTTGGATATTATTAACAGATAAACCGCATAATTTGCTGCACTTTTCAACGCACCCCACCATATTCTTCAAATAATTTAGTCATCATCCATTGTATCTCACTCTTGGTCTGACTTTAATCTCTCACATATTAGGTTGCAGTTTCATTGGTAAATTCAATGATTAAATAATGATGATAACATTTTAGACTATATTATGCTATTTAGCAGTTCACCCATAGTGGCTACAATATACATTTCCTCTGTTTCAAAAATAATATTGTTTTTACTAGAATAAACATTATATATCTCGTGTCCTACTTTTTCAC
>NZ_NGLK01000001.1:1707640-1710585 GCF_002141235.1 Enterococcus sp. 3C7_DIV0644
GGCACATAGTTTTATCAAATAAGTAAATGGAATCTTCTGCAAAAACGCAAATATAATCATTAAATTGTCGAAGCTCAAATATGGTAGCGTCACACCTAATTTCTTTTACTTCAGTTAAATGGCTATACAAATTACATTTAATCATTATTTGTGTTTCTGCATCAGTATATGCGATTAAAAAGATATCACCATTAGCGGATATTGTAGATATAGCCCCTAGATCAATGAATGTCGAAGTTAAATGATGAGGGAGTACCGCATTAAATCTATTTAAATCTATATTGAATTCTACTAATCCATAGTGAGCCCAATCGTTTTCTGCGGATAGTATTCCTTCTTCATTATACGCAACTAATACTCCGCTTGGAGATGGCACTATATTTAGTATTCCATTTCCTAATACAGTAATAGAATTATTTATAAAGATAGCCTCTTCATCATCCATCGAAAAAATTAGGTACCATTCATTTTTATACATCATAATTTCATGAATCTTAATTTCCTTTTGTTCGAACAGTTCATTCTCAAAAGTATGAATTATTTTATCTTCTTCAAAAATTTTAATAGTAGCTTTTTCTTTTGAAAATATACATAAATTGTTTTCTGTGGGTGTAGTTAAGATTGTTAGGTTATCTTTTAATGGTAATTCTCTCATCATATGCACCTGCACTTTTTTTCGTCGTTGATGATAGCTCTAAGATCTGTGACCGTCCCGCGTTCTTTTAACTAATCGGAAAACATAAAGAAACTCAACAATCCATATTATAACAATTCGAGTAATTTTTACAGCAACGAAAAATCCTACCCAAGTAGTGATTGTTACCGGAATTTATCCATATGAAACAAATTTGTTCAATGGATTACTGTCCAAGTGGGCATGCACATTATAGATTCTCTAAATCGAGATTTAGTTAGATAAAAATTCCGTGAGTTAAGTAGGTCATAAAATAATTTTGTACGCCATATTTTTTGAAGATACGTTAAATAAATTAGTTTTAAAATGAAATCTGTAACCTTTAAAATCTAAAGCAGGTTCATCTAGCAGATTATCGCTTCTAAATGAAAAATTATAATTAAAATCTAGTACTCCTTGAAATTTGAGGACGACCTTGGAAGATGTTTCTAGAGAATTTAATAACAATAATAGACTTGCGTTTTCATATATATCACTTTCCATACCTTCTTCACCGGTTAACATACTAATACTAGCATAGGATAGCGATCCATCTAAATTTAGTATCATACCTGAGTAAAACTCCATTTTTTCAACAAATGAATCATGAAAATTCCCATACTTTTCATTCAAATATCCTACTTCATCCGAATTATTTACATAACTCCACAATTCACATCATCTCCTTTTATTAAATTTCCTATTATATCGTGGGTACTTTTGGCCATTTCCATTTCTATTCTTCCAGCTGTGCTTGTGTGGAACATGGGGATGTCGTTTAGCATTACCGTGATTACTGTAATCGATATCAACACGTGGCTTCCCTTTTTTATCATAAATCCTTTTTTGGTGTGTTCTACCATTTTTTTGTTGAGTTTTTGTTTTAGCTTTCCCTCTATATCCCTTAGGGCCTTTATAAGAAAGATTTGGTGTAGATTTTTTATTTTTGTTATAAGGTCGTTTTTTCGCCAAATAATAACCTATACCTGCTCCAGCTAACATAGTTACACCAGTAAAAATCACTTTTGCACTTATATAAATCCCTAGACCAGCTACAATCGCAAAATGCCCATTAGGGTCAACATTCATCACCGGATTATTGTCCGCGTAAGTATATCCATTCATGGTCAATGGATCGTCTTCGTCCCCTGGATCAGGATCAAGAGAGGTAAAAACTCCATGTGCCGGATGATAATACCGTGCCATTAAATAATACTGTTGGATTTCAGCATCGTACGTATATCCGGCATAACCATAAGGATTGCTTTTCGCTAGTTCCGTTTTTGCTTCACTGGTTAGAACGTTTCCCCACGCATCGTAAGTGTAACTGGCTACTTGCTGGCCGTTTTCGTCCGTCAATGCAACCACATCACCATGCCCATTGTAATGATAGTATACCGTGTTTTTCCCACTCTTCATAGCTAAGCGAATATTGTCATCAGAGTAGATATAATGACGTAAAACTTGCCCATTCGTATCTGTTTCATACAGCACATCAATGCTATCACCATCATAATGGTAGTTTGTTATCTGTCCATTAACCTTCTTAGACAATCGTCGGTTGTCCTCGTCGTAAGTGTATGTGATAAATGGTTGGTTTTCTCCCTTTTTCGTCACCCCTACCAAGCGATCCGCTTGATCCCAAGCGTAGTTATATTTTTCATCACTTAGACGATTCCCATTTGCATTATAGGTTAGTGCTTGACCATTGAAGCTAATCAACTGGTTTCCGGTATTAAAAGCTGCTTGATGAGTTGTGTTGTTGATAGTTACACTTCCGATTGCACAACCGATTTCCATTTAAAAACTGCTTCAGAAATATTCTGAACTTCCGCTGATTTTACAACTTCAGGCTCACTTGACACATTAAATAAGATTCCACCTATCAAAGCAAGTGAGATCATACAAAGAACAGCGAATGTAATGATTTTTTTCAAATCTATAGTCCAAAAGCATTGAAGTGGTTTCCGCTTTATACAAAGAAAGTCGAAGAGAAATTACCCTCTTCGACTTTTCTGCTTGGAATGAAATTGAAAGGTCATTCAAAACAGCATAATCCATTGGTTGAAAATTAGGCAAATCCGTTTATCTTTCAAGCTTTTCAACACAACCTCAAAAACCTTGATCAGAATAGATACTTGTTAATTTTTTTAATTTCTTTTTTGTTATATATAATCCCGAAACAAATCTCTGTTGAAGATCTAGATTATTGATATTTGATACCCAAATAAAATCATAGTTATTCTGAAAATCTTCTATACTATTTTTTAAC
>NZ_NGLK01000001.1:1714058-1854058 GCF_002141235.1 Enterococcus sp. 3C7_DIV0644
ATATAAACCTATATCAATAATTTTTTAAATTATACAGTCTTTTGACAAACAAATTATAGCTTAAAAATAAAATTAGAAATATTAAATTATTGATTTTTCTTAAAATTATTCCAGTAAAGTTTCAATTTAATCCCACCGATTTATTGTCCAGCTGATACCATGCTTCACCACCACTAGACCATATATCTAATGGTTAAATATTGTATCTCTCACCTTATTTTTTTAAATCATAGAAGTATTAATCAGTAAACAAAATATAGATCTAAGCAATAATTCACTACTCCTCTCTGGATAATCTGCCATCAAATCACATTTTACTATTGATTTCTCATTGGACAAAATTAACCAACGAGCGAAGTTTTCCATCATTTGCAAGTGCTAATAATTTTACGATTTTCTTTTTGGCTTTTTCATCCATTGGATCTCACCTTTTGTCTGATTTTAGTTTACCACGTATTGGATAACGGTTTCACTGATAAGTGATAGCACTTCAATAAAATAGAAAATAAAGTGCAGTCACTTTCTAAGCTCAGGAATCTCAAATCCCGCTTTTTCTTGCTCAAGCAACATATCTAAAGCGATACACATTAATTTCGATTCACTTTTCTTGTACTTGGTGTTCAAGTGCTTCAGTCCCTGCTTCCTCTTTTCATTAAGCGTTACAGGAAGACGTGTGTTTCCTTTTGCAATGGTCATAACTCGCTCTCCTTCATTGAAACGATCAAAGATTTAATCAAAGACGCAGCGAGCGTGTAACCACACTCGCCGCAGCTTTGAACGGACTCTTTTCTACTGATTGTTTTTCATGACTTCCTTTGCTTCTTCTGTAAGGGGAAAGACTTTTGCAACAGCCATGCCACAAGGAATTGCCCCTACAGCTTCCTCACAAATGACACCAGCTTCTATCAGTACATCTTCAATGCCCGTATTTTCAGACCACCCTTTGATTGCGACGAAATCTTGTTTGATTCCGACACTCGTGTTCACCGTAGCCGTAGCAAGCAGCTCTTCTTCAGACTGACCTCTTCTTTTCTTAACCAGTTGAATCGCTACATTGTTATTATCTTCATAGTGATCAAATGTCACAATACATTTTTTCTTATTTAAAACGGCGTTCATAGTTTCTCCTCCTAAAGATAAGGAGTTACAAGGCAAAACCCTGATTATTCAGTGATTTCTTCTTTTAATTGATCCGCAAGTTTTGTAAGCTTTGCAGCGTTATCGAATCGCATTCTTTCTATAGAAGATTTCTTGTGCATCAAATCAGAGACAGTCATTGCTTTGACTTCGGATCTATTCTTGATTTCAGTGATCGAGTGACCGCTTTTAAATAGCAGCCATTCAATTTTTTCTTTATCTGCATACATATTTTTTCCTCCTGAAAGGAGTGTGACAATTAAAGCTTGCCACTACTCGCAATTATGGTATATTTTGAGTAGTAGCGTCCCGTGAAAGGATTTGTTACTGTGCATTTATTCTGTTCCCAGCAGAATAAATGCTTTTTTTGTTCCGTCTATTTTTAATAAAACCCCTCCTTAACCTAAATAAAATAACGGTATACCGTATATTTATTATATCACGGCATACCGTTCTTTTCAAGAACTATCTATAATTTTTTACCTTTCGCTAAAGCGATCAAAAGCCGTCGTATCGTTTATTTCGAAGTGCTTTGCTATGAAATAAATGACTGATACAGTAACCGAATTTCCAGCTTGTTTGTACAGCTGACTATTCGAAGTTTCTTGATCGTATCTGCAGTTATAGTGATCAAGCCCGTTACTGATTATTTCTTCAGCAATCTGCCTACTACCGAATTTCGCTGACAAAAAGGTCCAATCAGGAAACAACTGCAGTCGCCAACATTCAAGTGGTGTTAGTTTCCGGATCTGAAAAACATCGGTTACTACGGCTTGCTGATCACTTGTAACGTGGGTATATTTGCTTGCTGATTTCCCACACGTCCCCAACGTTTTGTAGATTTAGGATAAATGAAATTGATACTATCGGCTGGTAGTACTGCAGTATAGCCTTTTTTCGTGGCTGCTTTCACCAGTATTTTGGGTTTGTGGCCGCCACCACTCATGGTGGTAAGTGTAGGGCATAGCCATCTACGGAATGGATCGCTGCAGCTGATCGATAGGAACCATCGATCGACCCTGCCACGATAATTCCGTGACGATCTTGTGTGGTTAAGATAAACATCGGTGTTTCATTTTCCTTCATTCTACGGCCGTTTTGGCGAATAGTGGCTTTATCTGGCATTAGGATCGGAATCGCAATTTTATTTCCTTCCCCTTTGTTTGTGGTGATCGTAGGACTAAGTCCTGAAGCATCATATACTTGGCCATTCATTCCTCCACCGCTTGGATTGACGTTGCCAACAACGATTTGTTTCGGTGTTTTGTAGTCCGTTGCGGTCAAAGTCCCCATCAGACCATCTGTATATTACGTTCTTTCTCGTGTAAATCGACTTAAATCATTCGCTGCATGTGACGCCAGCTAAATGGATCCTTCCTGATTTTTGATCAACTGATCCTTCTTCTCTTGTGATAGGAAAATCTTTTTGGTACCTGCTCCTCTAAGATGTCCGATAATAAATAAACGCTCTCTGTTTTGGGCGACAAACTCTTTGCTTTTAAACAGTTGCCATTCCACGTCATACCCCAATTCATCCAAGGTTCGGAGGATTGTCTCAAACGTAGCCCCTCGTTCATGGTTGAGAAGTCCTTTGACGTTTTCAAGGTATAAAAGCTTAGGTCGCAAGGTAGATGCTAAGCGTGCATTATCAAAAAAGAGAGTTGCTCTAGTATCTGAAAAACCCTTTCTTTTTCCAGCAAGGCTGAAAGCTTGGCACGGAAATCCTCCCGCGATAATGTTCACACGTCCGATTCCTCGAATAAATTCATCTGAAAATTTTGTGATATCATACATTTCTACCTCCTGTTTTGTGTCAGGAATTGATTGATAACTTTTTCTGGCATGGCCATCGATCTCACAATACCCAACACATCGGTAGCCAGCTTGTTCCATCCCTAAACGAAATCCTTCGATTCCTGAAAAAGATCTAAAAAGGTGCCTTTATTTTCTGTTGTACCATTTTCCATTGTTCACTCAGTTTCTTCATGCGCATGAAAGGTATTTCAAGTACCTGATGGATTAAGAATACCGAGAAAATGGATGGTTAAATTGCGGAAAAATGGTGGTACTTAGACCTTTTTAAAGAAAGAAAAGCGATCTTTTTTGCCCTCCACCTTCCAGCTGCTCCCCACCACTTAGGAGGACAAAAAATAGACGTGCAAAGCACGTCTGTAGCGTCAATGATTGATATCTTACTGAAATCTTGCTATAATTACTGTGTAAAGAGGAGTTGCGTCAACAACTCCCCTACAGCACCGTTTAAGACGGTGGCAAGTTTTATATTATTTTAGTAATCAGTCAACTCGCCAAAGTTTAGTGACTGGTTACTTTTTTTGTCGTTTTTTGCTGCAGTTAGGATGCCAAAGATAATCGTTGCGATTAAAGAACCGAAACTAATCATTAGCCCTAATGCTTCAGCTACAGACAAAAGGCTTCTCCTTTCTAAAGAGTTAGCACTTACTTTCATAAGCACCACCACCTTTCAAAAGATAGCCACCGTCACAAACTTTACTGTCCTACTATTATACCAAAAATCCACGTTAAAAACCGATAGTTATCAAGGTTTTTAGCGTTTTTTCATGCGATAAGAACGGTCTAAGTAAAGGGATTTTTTTCTAGTTTCATTGGTTAAAGGAACCATCCATTCGTCTTGTCCCGCATTGAAAGATCCCTTTTATTTCAACATCCGAAGAACACGCACCTGCACCATTTTTCTCTGACCTTACCTCAAGAAATCCCCACTCCTCACCTTTCCTCCTCCCAAGACAGCTCATCCAAGATCCTAATCAACTTTTGAACCTCTTGATTCAACATCGCACTCTTTAAATAGGCATATTGAATATAAAAAATTTCCTTATCTTCAGGGACTAGCGGTATTTTCACTAAGCCTTCCATTTCTTGAAACACAGGAAATTCCGTCATCAAGGTAATGCCGATATTGGAACTGACCAGCTGGCCAATCGTCTGGACGTCTGAAAAATAAAAGGGGACTTCCGGCTTCTTCTTTGATTTCTCACTTAAATTCTGAAAGGCGCGCATGTGGGTATAGCCTTTTTCCAATAGGATAAAGGGATATTCGGCAGCTTCTTCAAATGAGATTTCCTTTTTCTTAGCCAATGGATTTTCTTTTGACACAAAAATAAAAAACTCTTGCTGATGCAATAATTTCACCTGCAGATTCGGGTGGACGAGGGGATTGACACTGCCCAGCAAGCTAAAATCGATTTTTCCTGACAATAGTTTTGAAAGCAATTCATTGGATCCCCCAGATACCAAGTGAAATTTCGAAATAAAGCGGATGATCTCTTTTTCATCTAAGAGTTTTGAAAAAACTTTGGAACGAATGATCGGTGGCAGACCGATATGGGTGCGGTTGTTTTTGGCATGATCGATGGCTCGGTCCAAGGTCACAAATTCATCTAAGATATATTGCGCATGAGCCTTCAAAATTTCCCCTTCCGTGGTCAATGAGATGGAGCGATGTGAGGCTTCTCGCACGATCAAATCACAGCCATAATGCTCTTCCAAGCGTTTGACAGCGTAACTGACGGTTGGTTGACTGACCGCAAATTTATGCGCTACTTGGGTAAAAGAAAGCATATCTGCCAAAGCGTTAAAGTATTCTAAATCTCGTATATTCATCGTCTGATTCCTCCCTTAACCGGTTTAAACTAGCAGCGGTTTTGTTATAAATAATTTTTATTATACCACCGATAGTTGACTATAATTCTGTCCGAGGATTAAAGTAGCTAATGGAAATGAACGAGTACTCAAAATATATCCATTGGAGGAACATAATGAAAGCACATGACATCTTAAATAACCCATTTTTGAACAAAGGAACCGCGTTTACACAAGAAGAACGAAAAGAACTAGGGCTGATCGGTTTATTGCCCCCTCACGTGCAAACGATCGAAGAACAAGCAGAACAAGCTTATTTGCAATATGTCACCAAAGAATCAGACATTGAAAAACGTCACTTTTTAATGGAAATCTTTAATACCAATCGGACATTGTTCTACTATTTGTTCAATCAACATATCGTTGAATTCAATCCGATCGTCTATGATCCAACGATTGCTGATACCATTGAAAATTACAGCCGCCTATTTGTGGATCCTCAATATGCAGCATACTTAGATATCAATCATCCAGAGAACATCGAAGAAACGTTGAAAAATGCCGCTGGCGATCGGGACATTCGCTTGATCGTAGCCACAGATGCTGAAGGGATTCTTGGGATTGGTGACTGGGGTGTCCAAGGTGTCGATATTTCTGTCGGTAAATTGATGATTTATACAGCAGCTGCTGGGATCGACCCTGCTTCTGTTTTACCAATCGTGATCGATGCCGGTACCAACCGTAAAGAATTGTTAGAGGATCATTTGTATCTAGGCAATCGTCAAGAACGTGTCTACGGTGATGCCTACTACCAATTCATCGATCAATTTGTTCAAACGGCAGAATCATTGTTCCCTAAACTTTACTTGCATTGGGAAGACTTTGGCCGTTCAAATGCTGCAACGATTTTGGACAAATACAAACAAACAATTCCAACTTTTAACGATGACATCCAAGGAACGGGAATCGTTGTGCTGGGCGGTATCTTCGGTGCACTGGATATTACAGGTGAAAAATTAACGGATCAAGTCTACTTATGTTATGGCGGTGGTTCCGCTGGTGCCGGGATTGCCAGTCGAGTCCATGCGGAAATGGTCAGCGAAGGTCTTTCAGAAGAAGAAGCCTACAATCATTTCTTTATGGTTGACAAACAAGGGCTTTTGTTCGATGATATGTCCGATTTGACTCCTGCACAAAAACCATTTGCCAAAAAACGGGCTGACTTTGCCAATGCTGGCGATATGACGCAATTGATCAATGTCATTAAAGTCGCAAAACCAACGATTTTGGTCGGTACCTCAACCAATGCGGGTGCCTTTACCAAAGAAGTTGTGGAAGCGATGTGTGAAAACACTGCTCGTCCAGTGATTTTCCCTATCTCTAATCCAACCAAAAAATTAGAAGCAACGGCTGAACAAGTAATCGAATGGTCTGATGGAAAAGCCTTTGTGGCAACCGGTGTCCCTTCAGGAACGATCCAATACAAAGGAGTCGACTACCAAATCGGTCAAGCAAACAACGCCTTGATCTATCCTGGTCTAGGGTTAGGTATGTTGGCTTCAGAAGCCTCTCTCTTGACCGACGAAATGATTGGTGCCGCTGCTCACTCATTAAGTGGTTTGGTTGATTTGAGCCAACCCGGTGCACCTGTTCTCCCACCATTTGAATACGTTGCGGACGTTTCTATCAAAGTGGCTGAAGCAGTTGCCAATAAAGCCAAAGAACAAGGACTAGCCCAAGCGCAAGAAACCGATATGGCAAAAGCTGTCCAAAATCTTAAATGGTATCCAACATACTAGGAAGGTCTGAAAAATGAATAAATTAAAAACGATGACGATTTCGGGAATTAGTCTTCCCTTGTATCTCTTTTTCATGGTTGTCATATTCAGTGCGATTGCCTTAGACAAGTTGCCATTAAATATGGTCGGGATCACCATTTTACTGGTTGCCTTAGGACACCTGCTGTATTTCATTGGGGAAAAACTCCCGATCATGAATTCTTATCTTGGCGGTGGGTCAGTTTTTACCCTGCTTGGTGCCACCCTTTTGGCCTCCTTCCATCTCGTTCCCACGAAAGTCATTGACGCGGTCAGTGACTTCATGGGGGGCGGTTTTGGTTTTCTTGATTTCTATATTGCCGCTTTGATTTGCGGCTCGATTTTAGGTATGAACCGCAATTTGTTGGTGAAGGCTTCTACGAAATTCATTCCTGTTGCTTTGATCACAATGGTAGTAGGCTTTTTCTCCGTCGGCCTTGTCGGTATGCTGCTAGGCAATGGATTCGCTGATTCGGTGATGTATGTGTCTCTACCAATGATGTCTGGCGGGATGGGGGCGGGAATCACCCCACTTTCACAAATTTATGCTGATGGCTTGGCAAACGGCAATCAAGCCGCCATCTTTTCTCAATTAGCGCCAGCAGTTACTTTCGGGAATATTCTTGCCATTATTGGTGCTTTATTTATCGCAAAGGCCTTTGCTAAAACCAAATACAATGGCCATGGCACCCTGATCAATGCCACGAAAGAAGAATTAGAAAAACCAAAAATAACGCTTGATGCCCAACAAATCGGGGTCGGGATGCTGTTTTCCTTTTCACTGTTGGTTGTTGGTGCGATTTTAAGCGACTTTTTCCCTAAAATTCACGAGTATGCCTTTATGATCGTGATTGTCTTTATTCTGAAAGCCTTGAATATTGTTCCTAAGAAACTCGAAGATTCTGTGGTGATGTTCAACAATGTTGTAATGACGAATTTGACCCACGCGGTTTTGGCGGGGATTGGTTTGGCATTGATCGATCTGTCAACACTGGCCTCTGCCTTTACTTGGCAATTTGTCGTGCTTTGCCTAACCAGTGTCGTATCTATGGGGGCTGCCAGCTGGTTCTTCGGGATGGTATTAGGGATGTATCCCGTTGAAACCGCAATTGGCGCCGGTATGATCAACAACTCGATGGGGGGAACAGGTAATATCGCTGTATTGTCTGCCTCTGATAGAATGGAAATGATTGCTTTTGCCCAAATGGCCAACCGTTTATGCGGTGCGATCGTGCTGATTCTAGGTGGAATCTTGATCCGTTTCTTCTATTCTTGATCTAAAACAAAAAACAGGTGCTGCTACGCATGATGCATAGCAGCACCTGTTTTTGCATTCCTCAAACGAATTCGTCCAATTGGTTGCACGAATCGAACAAAGATTCAGCCATTCACTCATAAAAGAGCCAAAAAGAGCAGTGCCTCCGCACTGCTCTTGCTTTCCTGATTCATTCAAGGGTTACAGCTTCTTAAACAAGGTTGGTGCTTGATCAGGAGACCAAGTGGTGTCTCCGTAATTTGAGTGGGTGTTAATCACGACATAATTGCTGCCTTTATGGCTCACGATTTCACCACTTGTATACACTTCTGGTGCAGAGAAAGTACCTAGTTTCCACACACGGTATTCTGACTCCCCGCCTCCAGGTGTTTCAGTTTCTTCTTTGGCATTGGTTTTCACGCTCAGCTGGTTACTGAAAGCGGATTGTTCGCCCGTTTTGCTGATTGCTTTGATTTGGTAATTGTAGGTTGTATCCGCTGCTAGATTCGTGTCTTCATAGGTTGTTCCTGTGGCCGTAGCAATTTTGACGCCATTGCGGTAAACATCATATCCAGCGATCCCATTTGTATGAGTCGATGCTTGCCACATTAAGGACACGCTGCTGTCTGTCACGCTCATTTGGTGCAGGTTGCCTGGTGTCGAAGGTGTTTCGACTTGATTGTCTGCTGAGGTAGTCACTTTCACTGCAGCACTTTTTTCTGAAACTAACGCAGTAAAGCCAACTGCTTCTACTTGATAGCTATAGGTTGTGTTGGCTTTTAATTGTGTGTCGGTAAAAGTTGGCTCAGTAGTCGTTGCCACTAAGGCACCATCGCGATACACGTTGTATTCTTTCGCATCGGTTTGACCGTTCCATGCTAAAGCCACCGTGCTGCTAGTCACTCGTTCTGAGCGGACATTTGCTGGTGCTGCTGGTTTTTCGGGAATGACCGTTGAGCCGGAAACGTTGACGTCGATCACGTTATAAAAGGCATTTGGCGTATCTGCAACATCCCAGACCGCTAAAATGACATGGTAACCGAGACGATTTTCTGGAATGGTAATGGTATGGCTTGGGCTATTGCTGGCAGCCGAACCATCGTGATTCACAGTAGCGATCAATTCCAAGCTATCTCTTGAAAGTGGCGCGTTTTGATCCCAACCTGGTTTCGTGATATAGTAATGCCATTTTGTGGTCTTGTGAGGCGCTGTATAATGCCAATTGACCCGCAATGGTCCTTGATTGATGTCTTGTTTGGTCCAACGATTGGTTCCTTGTTCATCAAGAACAAAGTCCCCGATTTGTCCGAGTCCACCATCTGCCGAAGCGATGCGACCATCTACTGGTCCTGCTTCTGGAAAGCCTTTTTTAGTTTCCAATGATTGTGGGTTTGAAATGACATTGCCATATTTCTCAAACGCAGCGCTCCACCCTAACGTATTGCGATCCAAAGACCCTTGATAGCCCCGACTGACCGGTGATTCCACATAACCATGAGCAAATACTTGTTTCCCTGTGAAGAACAAGGTCCCTCCAAGTAAGATTGCCACCCCGACCGACCATTTTACCAATGCGTTTTTCATACTCTGCCTCCTAAAATTTTTTATCATCGAATAAACCAATCCTATCCGTTTATTCCTTGATTCCGATTCATTGAAAAGCAAACCCTACATATATAAATAGTTTATTTATATATGTATGATAAACGACTTAATCATTATAAGATTATAATGACTAGTTTTCCGTCCTTTCAGTTAGAAATACAAAAAAACTTGAAACGATTCTCCTCCTAATCACTTAAGAGGATTCGTTCCAAGTTTCTTTCTTTATAGACGATCTTTTTTAGGAAAAAACAGCCGCTTATTTCCCATTTTCTTTCACATAGTCAGAGGATTGCGCGCCTGCTTGGCGACCAAAGACCATAATGTCGGCTACAGCATTGCCGCCGATTCGATTTTGTCCGTGGATACCGCCGGTCACTTCACCTGCTGCATACAAGCCAGTGATTGGTGTGCCATCTTCTTTCAACACTTGGGTCTTCGTATTGATCTTGACGCCGCCCATTGTATGGTGGATCCCAGGTGCAATTTGAATCGCATAGAATGGCCCTTCCGTCAAATCATAGTCCATCGCCGTTTCACGACCAAAATCTTTGTCGGCTTTGTCTGCCACTGCTTGGTTCCATGTATCTAAAGTTTTCTTCAAGGTTGCTGGATCGACATCGATTTTTTCAGCTAACGCTTCGATGGTGTCAGCTTCTACCACTACACCTTGTTCTTTGTAGTAATCGACTTGTTTGGCTCTACTTGCTAACGCATTGTCAAAAATCAAGTAGGCATAGCTTTCTGGCAGATCTGTGATGGCAGCTGAAACATTGTCGCGGGTTTCTAATTCATTGTAGAAACGTTCTCCTTGTTGGTTCACCAAAATGGCGCCTTCTCCACGAACGGTTTCACTGATCAACATACCTGTATCTTGAACCACTGTTGGATGGACTTGGATTTGATCCATATCAACCGTTGCGCCGCCTAATTCTTCGATCATCTTGATACCATCGCCTGTACTTCCTTCAGAAGTCGTGCTGACATAGCCTTTCAGATCTGGACGATATTTTTCGATCAGTTCTTTGTTGGAGCCAAAACCACCAGTAGTAACAACCACTGCATCACCAGCGATTTCTTTTTCTTCGCCATTGATTTTCACGTTGACGCCAGTGACTTTGCCGTCTGTTTCATTGATTTTTGTCACATCAGCATTTACAAATAAAGGAATTTCTTGCTCATGAATGTTTCTCAACAGGCCATCCACCAAATACGTACCGACTGCTGAACCGTCGTGAGGACGATGGATCCGTTTTACACTGGCACCGCCGCTGTAACTGATATTGTCTAAAGTGATCCCCATTGAATCCAACCAATCAATCGCTGAAGCAGAGTTGTCTACTAAATAATGTAGCAATGCTTGATCGTTGGTTCCTTTACCACCTTTAAGGGTATCTTCAAAAAATTGTTCATTCGAATCTTCAATGCCTTGGGCTTCTTGGAATTTGGTTTCTGATGCGTTCATTCCGCCAGAAGATTTCAAGGTATTTCCGCCTGCGATCGGCATTTTTTCTAAAATGACTGGATTCATTCCAGCATCTTTAGCCGACAAGGCTGCTGCCATCCCTGCACCGCCAGCACCAACGATGACGATATCATATTGATCTTTTAACTCTACTGGATCGGTATACTCTTGTTGGGAAGCACCTGAAGTGACTTCACTTTCTGAAGAAGAGCTTGCCGCACTGCTGCTGGCTTTTGTTCCGCCATCGGCACCACATGCACTAAGCAACAATAATGAGGCTGCCCCAATCACCCATTTTGACCATCCACTTTTTTTCATTTGTTTCCCTCCGTTTTTCTTTTTGCCCTTTTCTCCTCACTGATCCCCGTCATAAATGATGAGAAAAGAAGCATTTTTCTTGCGAACCCCGCTTAACTTGTTACTTTATTAACAATGGTAAACATCTTGCGATCGGACTATTTTTCTATTCGATAGCGATAAAAACATTGTTTAAGCAACGTTTCAACAGCGTTCTATTTTATTTAACCATTGTAACAAAAAAAGAAACTAAGTGTCTCGTAATAATTTGTGTATATTTTAACTATCAATTCTCATCTTTTTCTAATTTTATCGGAAAAAGATACTATATTTTCCTCGCTACTTTCTGCTATTCAAAGCTGCCACAAAGGTCCCGCTCATAGAATGACCGTTAAGTTCGCGGTCAAAAAGATATTGCCGCGATTGTTCTTTCACTGTTCTTTTCCCTTTGTCCTGCGCCTTCTTTTGTATAATAAAAGAAAAAGCAGAAATGGAGTGACAAATGGAAAAATTGAACCGGATGTTCGAGCGAGTGATCAGTATCTGTATTGATAGCATGTTAGCGATCTTAGTCGTTGTCGTCTTGATTTTTATGGGAAAAGCGATTTTTATGATCAGCACGACGCTCTTTCCTTTAAGTGAAGCGCCCCACCTGTCCTTTTTGATTGAAGAAATTGCCACGTTATTCATTTTGTTAGAAATCATTTTGATGTTGCTGCGGTATATGAAGGACGGACACCATATTCCCGTCCGTTACTTGATTTTGATCAGTATTACTGCGATTTTGCGCGAGCTATTGTTAACGCAAGGCATGGCGAACGATGCCCTATTTTTTGCTCTAGCGATTTTTGTCTTGGTACTGGTCTTGCTAGTCCTGCAAAAAATCAATGCCTTCCAGCATGCCCAAGAAAAAGACCACTGAAACTAGCCCGTCGGATCAGTTGGGTTCAGTGGCTTTTTCGGGATCAGTTAGAGGAATACCAATATAAAAGGTGGTTCCTTTAGGCGTACTTGTAACATCGATCAACCAGTCGTTTTTTTCCACGATTGAAGAGACAGTGAAGAGTCCTAGACCAGTACCGCCAGTGGCACTCTTGGTCGTGAAAAAGCGGGTAAAGATTTTTTCTTGGATTGCTTCTGGTATGCCGGGACCGTTGTCGACGATTTCGATCAAAGCAAACTCCTGTTGTGCGGAGAAAGCTTTCTTACGAAACGGAAAGGTGGCGCTCTCTGTCGAAGTGTGACTCAATCGAATGCTGCAATCGGCATTTGCTTGGTACACATTCATCAACAAATTGTAAATAATGACTTGCAGATCGATCTTCTCGTAGACGGCATATCCTACTTCTTGGATATCATACGTAAGGGAAAAGGCTTTTGGCAACAGTGCGCGCATAGTATCGATGGCTTCTGTCAAGGTAGTAGCGATCGACTGCACAGTTTTATCGGCACTTTCGAGTTTCGAAAAACGTAGCACATTGCTGGATAACTCTTTGCCTTTTTCCGCCGCTTTGCAGACTTCTTGCAAGTCCTCCACTAAGACTTCATCGTGTTGGTTTTCCTCGATCAGCAATTGCAGATGACCAATCATAGGCGTCAAAAAGTTGTTTAGGTCATGGACGATTGAGGTCGTTAGCAAGCCAATGGTTTCCAGTTTTGATTCTTGCAAAATGTTTTTTTCGATTTCGTGCTTTTCTTTTAACAGCCGTTGTCGTTCTTTCAGTGCTTGGTTTTCGACATAGGCTTGATTGCGTTTCATGTAGTTTTTGATCAGGACGGTCAATAAAATCATAATGACAAACAACAAACCCAGTAGGCCAATCAAAATCAAGTTGTCTTGTAAAAAGAGACCGCTTTGCTCCAAAAAATCGGCATTGCTGGCGACGATCAGCCGACTGTCGCCGATGGTGATCCATTGATAAGCAGCCAATTTCAGCACTTTTTGCAGTGTTTCTTCGTTCCACCAATAAGAATAATAGACGGAGGTGCCTTCTTCATTGTCGATTTGTTCTTGCTCCAAGCGCTCAAGATCGGTGAAATCCAGCTCTGGAAATTCTTTTTTGCGGCTCTCAACGATGGAAAAACCAATTTGTTCGTCCGATGGGTGCATAACGATCCGCATATCGGCGTTTTTGACCATCGTATAGCCGGAGACATTGCGATCGGTGGTAAATTCATGATGATACATGCGCTGCAGATTCAAAGGCATCACAAGAACCGCTTCTTTGTCGTCAAGGGTTAGGGACTGATACACATTTAAATAGGCCTCTTTACCATCGAAATAGACTTGCCCATTTTGTACCTGCCGACCCGCCAATACTTTGTCTAAGGATGGATCTTTGAATAACAATTCTTGCACCGGCGGGTCTTCTGGTTTATTGACCGCCGTTGCGGTATTTTGGGCGATGACCTGACCTTGTTGGTCGATCAAAAACAATCCGACCATGGCATTGTTCGCGGAATTGATCACTGGTAACGTTAAGGGACGCTGCAAATCAGCCAAGGCGGCGCCTTCAAGGTGGTCATCGGCATAATTGGCAAGAGCCATGTGGTACGATTCGATACTACGGCTGATCAGCTTGATCGCCGCTTGGTTGACCGTTTCTAACTGCCGCAACCCGACGGTTTCAGCTTGTCTTTGTGCGCTTTTATAACTTGTAAAGGTAAAAATAAGTCCAATCAATGTAATGAATAAGGTAGCGACCACGCTTAAATACAGCCAAAACTTTGATGGCGGTTTCATTGTAAACCCCTTTCATATTTACTATAATACTATTGATACAGGAGGCGGATATTTTGCGAGATGAAAAAATTTTAATCGTTGATGATGACCCTGCTATTCGGCGGCTGATTTGGAAATCTTTACAATCGACGGGCATTTTGATCTACCAGACTGATTCCGTTGAAAAAACGATTGCGATCAATTCTCGTGTCAGCTTTGATCTTTTTTTACTGGATATCAGTTTGGAGCATGAAAATGACGGCTATCATTTGGCACAACTGATTCGAGAAGAAAACCCCACGGTGCCGATCGTCTTTTTGAGCGGTAAAAGTGACGAAAAAGATATGATCAACGGCTATGAGATCGGTGCCGATCACTACATTACGAAGCCTTTTTCACCAGCACTCTTAAAAGCACAAATCGTTTCGATTCTTGATCGCCGCAACGTGCTGCGAGAAAAAGGGATCGCCAAACCGGAAGGGGATCTGTGCAGCGGCATGTTTCGTTTTGACCAAAAACGCTATCAGTTTTTCAAAAATGACCAGCCCATCAAGTTGTCTTCAAAAGAAATCATGCTGATGCGCTTTTTCATGGAAAATCCGGATCAAGTGTTCTCGAAAGAACAGATTTACAGCAATGTTTGGCAAGATGGCCAATTCGATGCCAATACCGTGATGGTTTTTATCAATCATCTGCGAAACAAAATTGAAGATGAGCCGAAGCAAGCCCGTTTTTTGAAAACCGTTTGGGGGATCGGCTATACCTTTTTACCAGAAGGAGACGCCTTCTAGCTGCAAGAAATAAAGGGCCAAGGCTAAAAGATCCGCCGACCCGCCAGGACTCAAATGGCGTGCGATCAACAATTGATCATAGGTCGTTAATTCACGAAGCAAGTCTGTATCCGACAGATTGGCTTGGTGAATTTTTTGCATTTCCTGCTGCACGGTCTTCATCGCCTCGTAGCCGCCTCGGTGGACGAGGTTGCTGTCTTCGGTTTCACTCATTAGATAGACCAACCCTCGCAACAAGGAAACGGAGGTTTTTTGTGGTTGCTGCCGTAAGTACTCCAGCAATTTTTTAACCGTTGGATAACCAGCTGCGGCTTCTCCACGAATCCCCATCGTGCCGTAGGTTAAATAATTTTTTTCTCCGTAAGACAACTGGTCTTTGTGGGTGATTTGCTGCAGGTCTTGCTTGACCAAATGCTGGCAGATGTCGGCGGCAAGCTGCAGGATCTGATTGGTATCTTCAGCCGTCAGCACAGCCTTGTCATGCTGTTGATAATAGACTCCTGTCGCCCCCAACAAAACTGCAAAGGAAAAGTTCGCCCCTTTGTGGGTATTGATGCCTTTGGTTGCCTGAAGCATCGCTTCTTCTGCTTCTTGACCGATCCCACGTAACTGGTCAAACAGCTGGATCAGGGCGCCTGTATGGGCAAAGCCAGCTTGGCTATAGCGCTGAAAAAAAGGCGCCAAACAAGTGATACTATTGATAAAGGTAAACACATTCATGTCCTGATGCGCACCAGAGGAGCAAGGATCTACTAAACCAGGCTTGGGTGCTAACGCTACCTCATAATGCAGCGCATTGACTGCATAGCTGCTGGCGATAAAAAGACGGGAATCAGTCAATTTTTCTTCGCTCCATTTCAGCAAGAATAAATTGCAGGGAGTGATCCAAATGTTCATGGGTCAACAACGTGATCTGTTCCGTGTCATTGGTTCTCATGCCGCGATAAATCAGCCAATGTTCCGCCAATGCCGCATCCCTTCTTCTAGAAGAGCGAATCGCAATGTCACGAAAATAAACGAGGTACGCTTGCAGATCCAGCACGATACTTTTTAACCGCAGCATCTGGCTTTTTTCGTAAATAAACGCATTGAAGTCAGAAAAGTTTTTCAAGACCCCATCCACATCATCCTCACGATTCAGCTGTTCGCCATGTTCTAACAAGCAGCGCATCTCCCGGAAATCCTCCTCACTCATCAAGGCCATTGCTTTGATAGTCGCCAATGTATCCAATGATTTGCGGATATCGTAAATCTCATAAGCATCTTTGATACTGATCCCTTTTACGACGATGCCGATTTTTGGTACGTGTTCCACCAGTTTTTCAGCCACCAGCTGCGTCATGGCGTAACGAATTGGGGTCCGGCTGATGTTTAACGTATCGGAAAATTCTTTCTCATTGATGCGAGAGCCTGCGGGAATGTCTCCTAAAATGATGGTTTTTTTGAACGCTTCATAGATCAAATCTTTTAATGGTTTATTTTTGGTCAGATCCAGATTTTTATTTACTGCATCAATAATTGGATTCATGATTTACTCCTATCATACTAAAAACAAATGAGATTTTTGGGAAAAAATAGATATATCGATAAACAAGGAAAACTACCGAGCAAAATGGCAGCCTGCTCGATAGTTTCTTTATGAAGTTACTGTGGAATATAAAACGGCATATGACCCAATAGTACGATCGTAACGACAAAGATCACGAAAATCCCCAGTGCGTATTTCGCCGCTTCTTTTTGCCATTGCCCCATATCTAAGCCAGTCAAGCGCAATAGCAAGTAGATGAAGGCAACCAATGGACTTAACAAGTGGAACGCTTGGCCCATTAAGGACGCCAAGGCCATCTGCATATTGGTGAAGCCATACGAACGACCCGCTTCTGCTAAGACCGGTAGAACCCCAAAGTAAAACCCATCATTGGAAATAAAGAAAGTCCCAGGTGCAGAGATCAGGGCGATAACTATGCCCCAGAAACCAGCCAATTGTTTAGGAATGATTTGCGTGAAACTATTCGCTAAGGCAGTAGCCATCCCAGAGCCTTGGAACAAGCCCATGAAGACGCCTGCTGCAAAAACTAAAATTACTACTTGAACAGCATCGCCGCCGTTGGCACCGATCCGTGACGATTGATCTTTCAAAATTGGGTAGTTGACCATCAATGCGATACAAGTACCTACAAGGAATAACAAGATTGGTGGTAAAGCGATACTAGAAATAAAGGAGCTTGCTACTAACCAGCCAATCAAGACGATCGTTAAGATACCATTGAAGACAAAGTTTTTCGGACGACGGATCGCTAATGTATCAGGATCAGTCACAGTCGTCATTTCTAATATCTCATCGTTCGTCAGTTCCGTAACCCCTAAACGTTTCCGTTCTTGGATCCCCATTCTGCGAGCCACGAAGAAAATCACATATAACAGAGACAAAATCATTCCTGGCAACAAATAAGAAAGAATATCCGCATCAACTTCCAGCACGGCCATTGCTCGGGCAGTCGGTCCGCCCCATGGCAATAAGTTCATGATGGTGTTTTGCAAAATGATCAAGACACCAAGGTTCATCATTTTCATATTCAGCTTCTTGTAGATGGGAATAAACGCAGAACAACAAATCAAGGTAGTGGTCGTTCCATCACCGTTCAAAGAGACCGCAGCGGCAACGACTGCCGTTGCCATCAAGACTTTCATCGGATCGCCTTTAGCAAAATAAATCATTTTTTTCGTGATTGGATCAAACAAACCGGCATCCAACATAATGGAAAAGTACAAAATCGCAAACAGCAACATGATTCCTGTGTTGGCTGTTGTCGAGATGCCCTCAAGGACAAAATCACCGATGTTGCCTTTTTCGGAAACACCAGCAACCATCGCAACGAGGGTAAATAGTAATGGGATAATTACTAAGGATGTAAAGGGTGACATTTTTTTCTTCATGATGACAAACATGAAGACAATAATCATGGCATAGGACAAAATTGTTAAGAACATTTTCTTCTTCCTTTCATGCATCGAAATGTGTAAGCGTTGTCAAAAAACATTTTAAAAAAATTACAGGCCCGTAATTTGTTAGCGACAAGCGTCACTAGTTTGTGAATATTTTTCTTTTCTTAAAGGAAATAATGTTATTGAATGCTTTACACGTCTAAGAATAAACAATCAAGAAATAGAAAAAAAGACCCGTTTAAAAAAAGAACAGCAAAAAAACAATTTCTCTTTTCAAATCTTATTTTTCGTTTAAAAAGTTCTTAACAGAATATTAACGCAAGAAAAACCTTGATAAATCAACGTTTATATCGATTTTTCACTCTTTTCTCAAAAAAGGAACACTGAAAAAACAATTTTCAGCCGAAATAAATCTCGCTGATTGAACGGGAGTTTCTATAATGAAAGGGAACGAATCATTGAGAAAGGAGAAACCCATGAATCTTATTAAAAGATTGTTCAAAAAAACGCATGATGAACCAGATGCGCCTGTCAGTCCTCCTCTGAAGCCAAGGGAAATGATAGCGGACCCACCCGCGTCTGATTGGCAAGAAGTGTCGGGCTATCAGCCGGCGCCTGCAGAAGATTATCCGTTAGTCAGTCTGATAGCCGCCGCACTAGGTGCCGAGTGTTCCCCTGAAAGTCAGTTTGTCATTCGAAGAATTGAGAAACGCAATCCTGAATTTAAGCGAGTCACCCTGATTGCCGCCAGTATTGCCGCAGGAGAGCTGCCTGATTCTCAGTTCACAATCAAAAAAATAGCCAAAAAAAATGAAAACAAGTGAGGGAAAAACATGTTACGTAAATTTAAAATAGCGATCGATGGGCAAGAATACCTTGTCGAAATGGAAGAAATCGGTGCCCCGCAACCTACCGCTCCTGCCCCAGCAGTGCCAACACCGGCTCCTGCAGCGGTACCTGCTCAACCAGAGGCAGTCAGCACACCAGAACCAGAAGTAGCACCACAGCCAGCGTCAGCTACGCTTCCTGCTGATGGCGAGCCGATTCATTCTCCGATGCCGGGAACGATTTTACGTCTCTTGGTCAATGTAGGTGATACTGTACAAGAAAACCAGTCGTTGATGATTTTAGAAGCCATGAAGATGGAAAATGAGATCGTGGCACCAAAAGCCGGAACCGTGGTTGCCATTGCAGTCAATGCGGGCGATATGGTCAACCCAGGAGAACTGCTGATTACGATCGGCTAATTTATTGAAAAGGAAGTGACGTAGTGGAAACGTTAATTGAAGGTGTAGTCGGGTTAGGATCGGAGCCGGGACGGATCGTTATGATGCTCATCGGTGGTCTATTGATGTATTTGGGGATCAAGAAAGAATATGAACCAACCTTGTTGGTCCCTATGGGATTGGGCACGTTGTTAGTGAACTTCCCGAACTCAGGTGTGTTAAGTGCTGGTGGAGAAGCTGGCCCGTTCCAAGTATTGTTTGATATGGGGATCTCAACTGAATTGTTCCCTTTGCTTTTGTTTATCGGGATTGGTGCGATGATCGACTTCGGTCCATTGCTGCAAAATCCATTTCTTTTATTGTTTGGTGCCGCTGCGCAATTCGGGATCTTCTTTACGATCATCGTTGCCGTGTTGCTTGGTTTTGATTTAAACGACGCAGCTTCCATCGGGATCATCGGTGCCGCTGACGGACCAACGTCGATTTTTGTCGCAAATACGCTGAACTCGAAATATATGGGTGCGATCATGGTAGCAGCTTACTCTTACATGGCGCTAGTACCGATCATTCAACCGGTAGCCATCAAAGCTGTGACGACCAAGCACGAACGAAAAATCCGCATGACGTATCGTGCCGGTGAAGTTTCGCAAACGGCAAAAATTTTGTTCCCGATCGTGATCTCGATCGTAGCAGGGTTGATTGCTCCTGTTTCATTGCCATTGGTCGGATTTTTGATGTTCGGAAATCTCTTGCGGGAATGTGGTGTCTTAGATCGTTTGTCCATCACCGCTCAAAACGAACTGGTGAATATCATCAGTATCCTCCTAGGTTTATCAATTTCTGTGAAAATGCAATATGAAGAATTTTTACAAGTCGATACATTGATGGTTATTGGTTTAGGGCTGGTTGCCTTCATTATGGACTCGGTCGGCGGCGTGTTGTTTGCGAAAGTGCTGAACTTGTTCCGTAAAGAAAAAATCAACCCAATGATCGGTGCAGCTGGTATCTCTGCGTTTCCAATGTCTAGTCGTGTCATCCAAAAAATGGCGACAGATGAAGATCCGCAAAACTTTATCTTGATGCATGCAGCCGGTGCCAACGTTTCAGGACAGATTGCTTCGGTCATCGCCGGTGGCTTACTGCTGGCACTGATTGCTTAGGTCACTAGAAAGGAGAGGAAAATTATGAGTCAAGATTTACTGACTTCATTTGAATTGTTGTTATTCGGTTGGGGCGGCGTCTTTGTCGTGATCCTGATCATCTACTTCGCATCCTTGCTTTTGTCGAAGCTCTTCCCAGTAAAAAAATAAAGAAGGCATTGTATGTATACCCTAAAAAGAATCTGGCTGCAAAAAGATCCGGAAGTCTTTTTGCAATGGCAAAAATTGATCACCCGTGCTGGCTTAGCCGTCGGTGAAGAAGTAGCCTATACCGTCGGCATTTTTGACCAGCAAACCTTGATTGCTACTGCTTCTTGCTATGCCAATATCATCAAGTATGTGGTGGTCTGTGAAAAAAAACGCTCCGAACAGCTGTTGACGCAATTGATTTCGCACCTTAGCGATCATATCAAAGACGAGGGCTATACCAAGTCCTTCGTCTATACAGCACCGAAAAATCGTCTGTTTTTTGAATCTCTCGGGTTTCGTGAAGTGCTCGCTGCGCAAGACATCTTGTTCATGGAACAAGGCGTTCCTTCTTATGAAAGCTATGCCCAACAACTGCAACGGCAGCGAATCGGACAAAACAACGGCGCGATCGTGATGAACGCCAATCCTTTTACCAAGGGACATTTGTACTTAGTTGAAACAGCTGCGAGTCAAAAAGAGCAGGTTTATGTGTTCGTTTTGTCAGAAGACCGCTCACAGTTTTCTGCCAGTGAACGGCTGCAGATGGTGACGGAGGGCTTGGCTCACCTGTCAAATGTAACGGTGCTGCCGACCAACAACTATCTCGTCTCTTCGGCAGTTTTTCCCAGTTATTTCTTAAAAGAGCAAGCACCTGAGGCGATTGCCAAAAAACAAGCCGCCTTTGATGCAACCCTCTTCAAAGAAAAAATTGCCCCGCTGTTGGCGATCACCACGCGTTTTGTAGGCTCAGAGCCTTACTCACCCGTGACCCAACTCTACAATGAGGCCATGGCTGCCGTTTTTTCTCCCGAGCTTGAACTGATCGTGATCGACCGTCTGAAGATCAACCAATCAACCGTTTCGGCTACTAAAGTTCGGAAAGCGATTGCAGAAAAAGATATACCTTCCTTGCAGCAATTTTTGCCAGAAACAACGTTCTCATTTTTAATGCAGCATAACTATATTTAGAGGTGATAATAAGTGGAAATCAAAAAAAGTGCGGTTGCCGGCTCCGTTGAATCCAGTGATATCTTGATCGCGATCGAGCCCACCACAACCCAAACCATCGAGCTGACCCTCGATAGCAGTGTCGAAAAACAATTCGGCAAACAAATTCGCGCCGTCATCCTTGAGACGCTGAACCATCTAGGCGTGACACAGGCCAAAATCACCGCCACCGATAAAGGCGCATTGGACTGTACCATCAAAGCCCGAACTCTGACAGCCGTTCATCGGGCAGCCGAACAAGAACAGTATGCTTGGAAGGAGATCGACACATGGAACGTTTAAGAAGAACGATGATGTTTGTACCAGGAGCTAACGCTGCCATGCTACGGGATGCGCCATTGTATGGCGCCGATTCCGTTATGTTTGATTTAGAAGATGCGGTCTCCTTGAATGAAAAAGACTCTGCTCGGACCCTGGTGCATTTTGCCTTAAAAACCTTTGACTATTCTGCCATCGAAACCGTCGTGCGCATCAACGGCCTCGACACGGTGGGTGCCCTTGATATCGAAGCGATGGTCCTAGCGGGGGTCAACGTCATTCGACTACCGAAAACCGAAACCGCCCAAGATATCATTGACGTTGCCGCTGTGATCACACAAGTAGAAGAAGAAAACGATCTGCCTGTAGGAACCACCAAAATGATGGCTGCCATCGAGTCGGCCGAAGGCGTTTTAAATGCCCGAGACATCGCCACAGCTTCCGACCGCTTGATCGGGATCGCTTTAGGGGCAGAAGATTATGTCACCAATATGAAAACCCGTCGCTACCCAGATGGGCAAGAATTGTTGTTTGCCCGCAGTATGATTTTGCATGCAGCTAGAGCTGCAGGGATCGCCGCCATCGATACCGTCTTTTCTGATATCAATGACACCGATGGCTTTCTCGCTGAAACGACTCGCATCAAGCAGCTTGGTTTTGACGGAAAATCAGTGATCAATCCACGGCAGATTCCCCTAGTCAATGGGATCTATGCGCCTTCAAAAGCCGAGATCCAACAGGCCAAAGAAGTGATCTGGGCCATTCGTGAAGCCGAAAGCAAAGGTTCTGGTGTGATCTCCTTGAATGGCAAAATGGTCGATAAACCAATCGTTGAGCGAGCGGAACGCGTGATTGCCCTTGCCAAAGCAGCGAAATTGATTACCGAGGAGGAAGTGTAATTATGGTGTTAAACAAAGCAGGAAAAGACATCCCTGAATGCTATGCCAACCAATACGGGGTCTTCGAAAATGAAACAGCCAATATCCATGCCTACAAAGAAGCGAGTCGCAAGATCGAGCCAGTCCTGCCGGGCAAAAGCAAGGTCTTGGGCAGTATTCGTGAAGCCATTGAAAAAACAGGGTTAACGGACGGCATGACGATCTCCTTCCACCATCATTTTCGCGAAGGGGACTTTATCATGAATCTCGTTTTGGACGAGATCGCAAAAATGGGCATCAAGAATCTTGCGATTGCCCCTAGTTCCATCGCCAATGTCCATGAACCATTGATCGGACATATCAAATCTGGGGTCGTTACCAATATCACCTCCAGCGGTCTGCGGGACAAAGTCGGTGCCGCAATCTCCGAAGGCATTATGGATGCCCCAGTCATTATCCGTTCTCATGGCGGTCGGGCTCGTGCGATTGCCGCCGGCGATATCCACATCGATGTCGCCTTCTTAGGGGCGCCTAGCTCAGATGCGTATGGCAATGCCAATGGTACCGTCGGAAAAGCAACCTGTGGCTCATTGGGCTATGCGATGGTCGATGCAAAATACGCCGACCAAGTCGTGATCATCACCGACACCCTGGTGCCGTTTCCAAATACCCCAATCAGCATTCCCCAAACGGATGTCGATTATGTCGTGGAAGTCGACGCCATCGGTGATCCTGCAGGGATCGCAAAAGGTGCGACCCGCTTTACCAAAAATCCAAAGGAATTACTGATTGCTGAGTATGCAGCCAAGGTCATCACGAGCTCGCCTTACTACCAACAAGGCTTCTCCTTCCAAACCGGAACAGGCGGTGCCGCATTAGCCGTTTCTCGTTTTTTACGCGAAGCAATGATCAAAGATGAGATCAAAGCCAGCTTTGCCCTCGGCGGCATTACCAATGCCATGGTGGAACTGTTAGAAGAAGGATTAGTGGAAAAACTGATCGATGTCCAAGACTTTGATCACCCTTCCGCACAATCGCTAGGGAAAAACGCCAATCATTACGAGATCGATGCCAATATGTATGCCTCACCATTAAGCAAAGGGGCGTTTATCAATCAATTGGATACCGCCATTCTTTCCGCACTGGAAGTCGACACGGATTTCAATATCAATGTCATCACCGGTTCTGACGGTGTGATCCGCGGTGCTTCTGGTGGCCACTCAGATACCAGTATGGCGTGCAAAATGAGCTTAGTGATCGCTCCTCTTGTGCGGGGACGGATCCCAACGATCGTCGATACCGTCAACACGATCGTCACGCCAGGCGCCAGCATTGATGTCGTCGTCACAGAAATCGGGATCGCCATCAATCCAGCTCGCAAAGACCTGATCAGCCATTTTGAAGCATTGGATATTCCCCAATACACCATTGAAGAATTAAAAGAAAAAGCCTACAGCATTGTCGGTCAACCCGAACCAATCAAGTACGGGGAAAAAACCGTCGCTTTGATCGAATACCGCGATGGCACGATCATTGATGTGGTCAAAAATGTCTGATGCCCTATTTTCAGGAACCCCTGTGACGCTAACCGATATGCTGCAGGCGCGAGAAAATAGAAACTCCCTTCAACGGGAGCTTCTCGCTGCGGATGAAAAAGCGGCATTGCTTGTTGCCACCATGAATATTCCCGGTCCCGTGAAAAATTCTGTCCCATTGACCGCCGTTTTTGAAGAACTCATTACGGAAATCGAAGAGGCCGTCAAGGAACTGATTCCACTGGCAAACCTCTACCGTAGTTTGGAAACTGGACCGGAATATTATCTCGTACTGCCCACAGATCCTTATGAACTAAAACGAATGATGGTTCAGATTGAGACCCATCATCCTTATGGTCGATTGGTGGATCTGGATGTCTTAGCCAAAAACCAAGACCAGCTTTTACCTATCAGCCGCACCGAAATCGGACTGCCGGCAAGAAGCTGCTACGTCTGTGAACAAGATGCCAAAGTTTGTGGCCGTTCTAGAACTCATAGCGTAGCAGATATACAGCAGCAGATCCGTAAAATCATTCAGGAAAGAGTGAAAGAATGAAAAAAATCCAATTTACCGAAACCGTCTTGCGGGACGGCCAACAAAGTCTGATCGCCACGCGAATGCCTACCAGTGATATGCTGCCGATTTTAAAAACCATGGATCAAGCAGGCTATCATGCCCTTGAAATGTGGGGCGGCGCGACCTTCGATGCTTGTCTGCGTTTTTTAAATGAAGACCCATGGGAAAGATTGCGGGCGATCCGCAAAGAAGTGAAAAATACCAAATTGCAAATGCTCTTACGGGGACAAAATCTCTTAGGTTACAAAAACTATGCCGATGACGTCGTTGCTGACTTTGTGACCAAATCGGTCGAAAACGGCATCGACATTCTTCGTTTGTTTGACGCCTTAAATGATGTTCGCAATTTAGAAACCGCCATCCGCGCCACAAAAGCAGCCGGTGGACACTGTCAAACGGCAATCTCTTATACTACTAGCCAAATCCATACCGTGGATTACTTCGTTGACCTTGCCAACAAAATGGCAAACCTCGGCGCCGATTCCATCTGTATCAAAGATATGGCCGGCGTTTTGACGCCGCAAACCGGCTATGAGCTGGTCAGCCGAATCAAAGATGCCGTCGATCTGCCGCTAGAAGTCCATACCCATGCCACCAGCGGCATCGCTGAGATGACTTACTTGAAAGTTGCGGAAGCCGGTGCAGACATCATTGATACCGCCATCTCCTCTTTTGCTGGCGGCACCAGTCAGCCAGCAACCGAATCTGTGGCAATCGCCTTAGAAGATTGCGGCTTTGCTACGGGACTTGATTTGCAGAAAGTCGCTGAGATTGCTGAACATTTCAATCCCGTTCGTGATCGTTTCCGCGAAGAAGGACTACTGAACCCGAAAGTCAAAGATATCGAACCTAAAACCTTGATCTATCAAGTACCTGGTGGCATGTTGTCAAACCTACTCAGCCAATTGACGGAACAAGGATTGCAAGACAAGTATGAAGAAGTCCTAGCAGAAGTACCAAAAGTCAGAGCAGACTTGGGCTATCCGCCACTAGTGACCCCATTGTCGCAAATGGTCGGTACCCAAGCCTTGATGAATGTGATTTCAGGAGAACGTTACAAACTTGTCCCAAGTGAGATCAAAGATTACGTCAAAGGACTTTACGGTCAATCGCCAGCACCCATCACCGACGAAATCAAAGAAACAATCATCGGAGATGCTGAAGTGATCACCGTCAGACCAGCTGATCTACTGGCACCACAACTGCCAGCCTTTCGGGAAGAAATCGCTGAGTATGCCAAAAGCGAAGAAGACGTGCTGATGTACGCCCTCTTCCCTCAACAAGCCCAAGACTTTTTAGGCCGACGAGAAGATCCCTTTTATGATGTCCCCGTACAGACCGTGTCTGTGAGGATTGCGGTGGATTAGCAACGAAGCCAGAAACAGAGAAAACGACTGAAAGTGCCCCTCACAAATTCGCTTGCTTGAGCAGATTTGTGAGGGTTGTTATCATTTACAGGCTGTTTATTCGTTTTTACTAATTAGCAGCGCAAAAATACATGCGCCATAGCCACTCCACCAATAAGCTTGCATTCGTCGTTTCTCGCTCACGTATTTTGGGTAGCTGAGAAGCCAGGATTGTGCTTCCGCTCCATCCATTCTATAATCAGCTAAAAGAAGGGGTTTAAAGGAGGGGTTATCCATGCAACGATACATCGCTTTATTAAGAGGCATCAATGTCGGTGGAAAGAACAAAATTTCTATGAAAGAATTGAAAGCCGGTTTTGAAGAATTGGGGTTTAGCAATGTGGTCACTTATTTGAATAGCGGCAATGTGATTTTTTCCAGTGAAGAGGATGATCCACAAGCCCTTGCCGAAACGATTAAAGCAATGGTCAAACGCGACTTTTCCTTTGATATCGCTATTTATATCATTCGCCAATCAGAGCTGCAGGAACGCTTGACCCATATGCCCGACTGGTCAGGAACGGAAGATAAAACCATCTATGACAACCTGATCTTTTTGATGCCTTCGCTGACCTACGAGGAGTTATCTGAAAAACTCGGGGCTCCGAATGCCGAGCTTGAACAGGTTTTCCCTTACAAAGACGTCGTCTTCTGGTCTTACCTCCGCAAAGACTATCAAAAAACCAATTGGTGGAAAAAAACAGCCAGCACCAGCGTCGGCAAACAGATTACGATTCGAACCATCAATACCGTACGGAAGATTGCGGAGCTGTGAGGACATTCTAAAAAATATTCCTGTTTCAGCTTATAAGAAAAACCGTCAGCAGGAGTCCCTCTGACGGTTTTTCTTTGACTATCGAATCGTCTTTTTCGCTTGATGGATTTCAATAAAAAGAGCAAGCAGAAACGTGAAGGTTACGATCCAAATTGAATATTTTTTTAAAACAAGACTGACAAAGGCTAGTAAACAAGCACCAATGACAAATGAGAGCACGACGATCGTATAGTTATGGGCATTGCGTCTTTGAAGCGACGTTTTATTCCGTGAGGTCAGATACAGATACCATTCATTTAGCATTTTCCGATAATTGCCTGAGGTCATCATGATCGTATAAGGATTTCCTTCGATTTGCGTTCCAGTGAACGTCAGCATCAGCAAGCCACTGCCAAAAGCAAGCAGACCAATTTTAAAAAGGTGTAGATTTTGAGACAATAATGGAATGATCAAACTCGATAAAATAACAGGCAACATGGTATAACTGCGCCAATAATGACTGAAATTGCTGCGCTTTAGAAGAATACCTAATAAAAATCCTACCGTAAACAAAATGATCGATACGATTTTAGGCAGCATTTGCTGCCAATTATATTGGGATAAATTCGAAGCCATCAAAATAATGTTCCCAGTTTGAGTAGCAACTAATCCATGAAAGTAATTATGAGAATAGACATCTAATGCCCCACCTGAAAAAGCCATTAAAATCGCAAACAGACGACTGTTATTCGAGACAGAGACAACTTTATAAATTTTTTTTTGCATAGTAGATTCCTCAATCGCTTGATAATTTTGCTAATAGCATTTGTTTTAGACGCTTTTCTTCTATCTGATACATGAAAAAGATCGTTTATCCTTGAAATGAAGTTTTTTTCAATAGTAAGTACAACAGAATCAACATCTCCTCTTACTTTAACGAAAAGGAAATATATAGCAAGTAAAGAAGCCCAACGAAATTTGCTTCGTTGGGCTTTCCTTATAGGATGTTCGAAAAGAAACCTTTCGTTTTCCTTTCTTCCATAAACAAATATTCCGAATGTATCTGATTCATATACGCTGTTGGTTTTGCATGGCGGGCAGATCATTCTTATTTAGTTTATTTAGATAAGGAATCATCATTAAGACACCCGCAACAAACGCGATACCTTCTGTAATCGTCATTGACCAAATCAATCCATCCAATCCATAGAAATGATGCAGCAATAAAACGATCGGAATAAAGAATGTTCCTTGAATCGTGGACATCACTCCGGTCTGAGCACCTAGTCCAGATGCCTGAAAGATGCCCGTGAATAAACCAGAGAAACCATTAAAGATCGAAGAAACCAACTGGGCCCCTAAAATCGTTAAGCCAACTTGGATCACACGAGGATCACTTGTAAATAACCCCAGCACAGGCACTCGCAACCAATACACAATCAATGCAAAAAGGATGGAGATCCCACCTATCCACAAAGATACTTCTTTCAGTGCTTCTTTCACTCGTTTCGTGTTATGGGCAGAGAAACTGTAGGCAAATAACGGTATGACGCCCAAAAATAGACCCATTGTTAAAAATTCCGGTAATTGCGTGATTCGAACAGCGATACCAAAGCTAGCCACAACATTGTCTCCATATTCAGCAGAAAAATTGTTCAATAATAATGTGGTGACGATCATGAAAGCTGATTTAAACAGCTCGGATATCCCTATTTTATAAACTTCTAGCTGATCTTTGATTGAAAGTTTCATGTTCTTTAAAAAGCCCTTCAATGTCTCGCTTTTCGTTTCTAGGAACCAGACATAATACGTTGTTGAAGCGATATTCGCAATCACTAGTGATAGCCCTGCACCGATCACATGTAGGTTAAAGACGAGAATCAATAATGCATCCAGTAGGATACTCACTGCAACACTGACAAACATGCCGTACATTGATTCTTTTGATGCCCCTTCTGAACGCACCAACTGTTCCAAAGCAAAATTTAAAATGAACGATGCTCCACCTACAAACAAAATCAGTGAATATTGTTTTGTATACAAAAATGTCTGCCCACTTGCTCCTAGTAAATGAATAAACGGATCCATGAAAATTACTGTGACAATCCCTATGATCACACCGAGCAGGATGCTTGAGTAAAACGCATAGCCGGCAACTTTCTTGCCCTTTTGAGTGTCTCCATTGCCTAGTAGTCGTGTGATATAGCTTCCTCCACCAACACCCAGCATGTTCCCAACCGCCATCAACAGAATCGTAATGGGCATCGCCAAGGTAATCGCCGACATCATATTGGTATCATGGATCAATCCAATAAAATAGGCATTAATCAAATTATAGATCGTCGTGGTTGAAATACCAACCATCATCGGGATCGATAAATGGGCAATTGCCTTTCGCACCGGACTTTCGCTTAAGTAGTAAATATTGGATTCATTCATTGTGACTTCTTCCATGATGATTCCTCCTTCTATTAGATAGTTAACTGTTAGAATTCTAACTTTAAGGCAATAAGCAGTGATTGACTGCTTATTGCTCATAGACTTTGATCGATTTTTCTTAACAAACGAGTTAGTTCTTCGACTTCTTCTGCATTCAGTGCTTGGACCAGTTCTTTTTCTGCCGCATAAAAAGCTTCATTGGTTTGATCAATCAACGCTTTTCCTTTAGGTAAAACGTATATATTTTTTTGCCGCTCATTATTTTTTGGGATGCGGCGTTCGATATACCCTTTTTTTTCTAACCCTTGAAGCATACTTGTGATACTGGCATCACGACGTTGAAACACTTGGGCCAAATCCTTCTGAATCAATCCCTTGTCTTCATTTTGTGCGATATACGCAATCATTCTTCCTTGCTGTTGACTGATATCCAGGTCTTTTATACGCAGTTCCATCGATTCCCGTGACTTATTCATAATGGACCGCATCAAATTCGAAACGATCAGTTCCTCCAAAACGACTCCCCCTTTGCCAAATGTTAGATATCTAACTATTCGAAAAGAATATACACCGGTTAAAAAGGAAAGTCAATAAAAAGATTCGCTACCTAATAATTAGACCTCTAATTATTTTCAAATTCAATAATGGTAGTAAGGCTAGGGAGTTCCACACTGTGGAAAAGTTACTGACAAAAGCAGACAACAAGGGACTTTTTATTGCCTTTTTAGTAAACGTGTATAAAAGAGCCCTGGGTTCGTCGATTTTTTCCCTCATGGTATCACAGCCAATTAGAAAAGTAGGCTTTATTTTCCGCTCTTGCTAGCGAAAAAAAGAAAGCTTATCCAGAAATCATTTTCCGAATAAGCTTAAACTGATTTATCGATCTAATTAAAATAATTTGCGTCAACTAAGATCGGCTTCAATACTGTAGTAGGTATTATGAACTCTTGTGTCCCCATGTATCCAGCCGAAACTTCATATTTATCAAACGAAATAACTAGTTCATGATTTTCATTAATATAAAAATTCGGATCATTCTCCAACCAATTTGTATCATTATAGTCTAAAACCCAATATTTGATATCGCTATTTACTCTCATCCGCTCTTTCATTTGGTGCTCAATTTCCTGAGCCAGCACCTCTAAATAGTTTTCCGTTTTAAATAACATCTTTAATGATAATAAGACCTCGTTCTTTTTATCGAATGTATCAAATCGATGTTCGACATTGGTGCTCCCCACTGTCTCTTCAAACGTACGGTCGATTACTAAAAATCGATTATCATTGACTTTCACATCATAGGTACCACTGACATACATTTGTTTTTCGTCCACCTTATTTATTACGTCTGTATAACTTTGATATGCTCGTTGTCCTTCACGGAGATATTTTTCATTTAATTGCGAATACACTTGATTTTCTTCTGTTATCTTAGGCACATCAATAGTGATTTCTGCTTCCTCTTGACTGAACAGAAGCGTTTCCCCAGTTATAATTGATACCAAATCCCCCAAAATAGGTATTTCTGATGCAAAACCTCTAAAGGTAGTATTTTGAAGCATAATCAAAAAACTAAAAACCACCAAGATCACGCTTTCGACGCCTCTTCTAAGTACTTTTCGCTTCTTTTCTTCGTATACCTTTGCCTTTTCTATTTGAAAACGTGCAACTATTTCACGCTTTAATTGTTCCTGGTTTTCTCCATCAAACGTGTGCTGTTTCATTTCGCTCATTCTCCTTTTCATATCTTGTTTTTTTAATTTAAAAGATGCTTAAATTGAACAAGAGAACGGTACATCTTCGTTTTCACCGTATTCTCATTTAAATTAAGTATTTGAGCAATTTCCTGCAAGGTAAATCCATCAAAATATTTTAAAATGATGATATCTCTTTCCGGACTAGGCGTTCTCTCTAGAATTTCCTTTAGTTCAAGAAATTCACTTTGATCGAAACGAAAATGACTTAGTTCTATAGTTTCTTCAAAGGCTAACCCAAATGGTCTTAGTCTCTTCACTCGCCATTGATCAATCGCGGTTCTTACTAAAATTTTATAGAACCATGCTTGAAAATTATCAATTTCTACTGTGTTTCTAAAGCTTTTTAACGCCTTTTGAAAGCTATCCTGCAGGACATCTAAAGCATCTTCATGATCATAAACATAACTGTAGGCAATTCGATACATTTGATCATATTTACCTTCTATCAGTTCTTCTAGTAGATGCTCATAATAGCGCACTTTTTTTGTTTGACTTCTATTCTTAAAAATAAAGATCACTCCTTCAACAACTCTCCAAGGGACTAGAAAAGACTGCTATTTAATTTCTCTTTGGTCAGCTAAACCAAAATACTGATTTAGTGGTTTTTGTCCATAAGAGAGCAATTCGCTTATAGTCACAAACTCATAGCCTCTTTTTCTTAGTTGACTTACCATTTCTGGAATGGATTCTACGGAACGTTCATGGATATCATGAATCAAAATGATTGATCCATTTTCTACAGTATCAATTACCTTATTTACAATCAAATCTTTATTTTTGACTTGCCAATCTTCAGAGTCTACATTCCATTGAATAATAGGCAATCCGATGGTTTTGGCAACGGCACCGTTTACTGCTCCGTAAGGTGGTCGAAAGAGTTTTGGCAATACCCCTGTAGCATGAAATATTGCCTTATCAGTCTTCAGTACTTCTTCTTTGACTTTATCCAGAGTTACTTGAGTTAAGTCTGGGTGAGTGTATGAATGACTGCCAATTTCATGCCCCTCTCCCACTATTTTTTTCGCGACCTCTGGGTTCTTATCAACCATCTGACCTAAAACAAAAAAAGTCGCTTTGATCTTTTCTTTTTTTAACTCTCCTAGTAATTTTTTCGTAGACGTATCGTTAGGTCCATCATCAAAGGTGAGCGCAACATAGTTTCTTTTTTGGTCTAAGGATTTTTTTGGCAGATTATTATCAGAAACGATCGCTGGATCAATAAAAGGCAGAATTTTTTCAATGTCGACATTCATCTTTGTCACCCCTAAGACCTCTTTATCAAAAGCGATTTGTATTGAGTGAGGGAGAATGGTTATCTTACTATCCTTGCTTAAAAAGTCATTTGTTAACACTTGATCTAATTCTTCTTCATCAATTGTCGATTTTAATTTAGTTCGAGTACTAAGTAGCTGTTCTTGTACAATTCTGTTTATCGCAAGCAAGTCTGATTCATCGTTGACAATATCTTTTAACCGAGGTTCATTTCGATTTTTGGATAAGAGTATTTCAGATAATTCTTTTAATTCACCTAAATATTTCAAAGACTTTGTTTTATCATCCCAAATATATTCCTTTGTTACTAATTGTCGATTAATAAGGGCATCATTCACCTTTTCCTCATTGACATAGGAAAGCACCATTGACCGAGAATCCTTCAATTGTTTCGAGGCAACCTGAGTTTGAGCTTCCAATTGTTTTATAATATTTTTATTTTCAGTCGCAGAATAGTACAGGTAATATTTATTGTATTGATTATCGCCACTCTTTGATTCTTCAATCTGAGTGATATCACGATCAAAAAATTCAGTTTTAATTGTTTTTTCGACTTGCGTTTCAAAATTTGTTTGTTCTTCTCCATACACTTGACTCATTAGGTACTTATACATGGCACCCACTACTAACGTAAGAATCAGTGCACAGAATATAGCTATTAACAATAATTTTTTTCTCATAGTATTTCCTCTCTTTCGTTGTTCTATAGGGTATGACGAAAGAACAGGTCAAATAGTTTCATTTATTAGCAAGTTTTTATCAATCGTGAACTTTCTTAATCGTGATTCCTTTATCTCCATAATATTGCTGTCTAAATTCATTAGCGAAAAATAGTAACTTCCCAATTATTCGTTTTTTTCCTATCTTTTCCTTTAAGGTTTAGCTTTGACATCAGATCTTTACGTTTTCCCTTAACTATGTCATTAGACAGTAGCGTTAGTTCTTAATCTTAATACTTGCGGAAAACAAAAAAAGGCTTCAAAAAATTTTTTTTTCGAAGCCTTTTTTAAGATAATTTTTATTTATGCAAAACCTATGACACATTGAATACGATAGAATTCTTCTTTTCTACACTTAGATCATAACCACAGATTTCTTTGAAATATGTCTTGTAATCATTCTCAGTAATTCTAATAATCTCATCTGCTGAGAAATCGTCGAATCGAGATAATTCTGAAACTAGATTCATCTTTGCATCAAGTCCTAGAATTTTTGGGAGCACTTCCCAGAAATTATCTTTTGAAATCGATTCAATCAGCTGACCGAATTCAGTTAGGTGTTTTTCGCAATATGCTTCCAATTTTTCACGTTCAATACCTTTTTTTATTTTCTTAAAATTGAAGTAGTAAGAAAAGGGTTCGTGGTTGTTTCCACCGTCCATTCATTTGCCCCTCTTTCTATGTATTTTTCCTAAAATTTTATTTGTATCAGCAAAACGCTATTATCTTGCCTTCCTTTTTATAACAATTAAATAAAACTGCCCTATCAGCTCCATCGAGGTGTTCTGATAGGGCATAAGTAATTATAGAATACTCTGCCTACTCATTTATTTGTTCACTAATTATAGTAATCAGTCGTTCCATAAATGTGTCTGCTTTTACTCAATAGTAATAAGATAGAAAATACTATGAGTGCATACCCCAGGATGATCAAACTGCTTGTGTTTGAAGAACCTGTTTGCGGTAATTTCCCTTGTCCGATTTGAGAAGCATCTGCGACGATCGTTTTCTTATTGTCATCGTCTGCTTCTTCCTCTTTCTTCGCTGTTTCACCAATTCGACCAGTCACAGTGACCTGCCCTGTTGTCGCCTCTGCGACAATGGTTTCTGATAGATCCCAGACAGTCAGAGCCAGTAATGCAGCGATGAAAAAAATGATTCTTTTTCGTTTTTTCATACGATAGATCCCTTCTTTACTGGGATTTCAGTTTTTAGTCTTCCTCTACATCCGGCGCAAAACTCAAGACCAATTTGAAACTTGGGTTTGATTCTTCTGATGCATTGGCAGGTGTTGCTTCACCAGTGAACGCAAACGTCCCTTCATTCGTTCCTTGGTTGCCTTCAAGGGTAAACAATTCTGTTTCTGTTACAGTTGGTGTGCCGTTTTCAAACAACTCAATCCCGTTTACGTTTAACAAGTCTACTTCAGACATATTCAATGGTGTATCAACGCCTGCAACAGAAGCGATCACACCAACTGCTGAGTTATTTGTCACTGTGTACGTAGGCGAAACGATCTCTGTATGACTTGACGCTTCTGTCGTATAGAACAAAGCAGTCGTTGGAATCGTTACATTGATCCATTGGTTCAAATCATCGGGATTTGGTCCAGGTGTTGTATTATCGAATTCACCGATGATCCCGTTTACTTGGACATCTCCTGACGTATCGCCTTCACGTCCGTCAATAGTTTGTGTCGCAAAAGCGGTGGTGCCGCTTGCGATTACTCCTGCGATCGTTGCTGTACTTAGAATAGCTGCTACAAATTTTTTCATTTTTATTTCCTCACTTTTCCTTTTTTTAATTCTTAACGATAATCGTTAATTCAGCTTCAGTGACCCCTTGTTTTTCTTTGCTTTCAGGGTCGTAAATATTGATGGTGGCTTTGGCAGGATACTCGCCTTTTGCCAATGGTGTCGCCAAGGCGACATTTTCAACAAATTGATTTGGATAGATCGCACCGGAAGAATAGATGACTTCCCCGCTCGACAGTAAAGAGATATCCACGGCGATTGGGTACACATTGGTGCCTGGATTAACGATTTCGATGGATCCCGTGCTTTTACCATCTTCAAAAATGGCTTCTGGATTGATTTGCAGGGTGAAATAATTCGCATCTGCAATTTCCTGCGCCCGTTCAGATAATCGCTGATCGGTGGCATCGCCAGATTCAGGCAAAAGGTCTGCACTGATCAACGGAACTGCTTCTTTTGATTGATAGAAATAGTACCCGAGTCCACCGGCAAGTACGGCCAATAGCAACAACCACCAGAGCCATTTCCGTCGTTTTTTATTTTCGGTTTGATTCGTTTGCTCCAATGGATTCACCTCCTTCCCATTTGGTACGATCTTTTTTTCTTAGTCTCGTGGAACAAAGCGTAAGACGATGCGATAATTCGGTACGAGCAAGTCTTCATAATATCCGCCTTGATCGGCTTCTGAATCAACGACCCATTGCGGGTAATTCCCATAGAAATCCCCTGTTAAGGAAATCGGCACGCGACTTCTTTCTTCTAAGCGAACCAAGTGTTGTTCTTCCATCGCTTCATAGAGTTGAATCTGGGTTTCTTCCGTTTTTAGGTTCAGTCGCAACAGCGGGGTTGAGATATCGTCATAAGTAAGGGTTGGGTCTTCCTCTTCGCTTTCAGCGTAATCGAGGGGATCTTCTCCCTCTTCTAACAAGACGATTCCGGCACTATCATCGATCGCCAATTGATTGATATAGGTATCCACAGCAAGTGGCGATTGATTGCGGATCTCATACGCTTGGCTTTCAAAATTACGATTCGATTCCGCCGTATTGTACAAGGATTCAAAGACCATTTTGGTCGGGATTGTCACTCGCATATGCTCCAGTTTCGATGTCACATCGATACCGATGGTCATCTGGTAGGCTTTATTCCCCACCTCAAGAACAGCGAAGTAACTGCCGTCTTCGTCCACTTCTCGTGTAAGATCCGTTTCTACGATGCGAAAGTCATCCGTCATATCCGCTTCCGTCAACACATTTACGGCTTGCGCGCGACTTTCTTGAAGGATCAAAGCATCTAATTCTTCTTGCGTGCTTAATTCATTAATTTTGAAACGGTCTAAAGTGAAGTTATTCGCTCGATAATTAATTCCTTTTATGACTGTTTGTTCTTCCGTTCTATCACCGGTCGTTTCAACAGAAGGTTTCGAAACTGTAATCGTTACCTTTGTCTCGGTCTCAAGACGTTCATTCCCTATCAAATCAATTTGGAACTGTCGGACTTGTTGATTTGACTCTTGATAATCGCCCCAAACAATTCGAGGATCATCTTTTTCAAGAACTACCTTATCTCCAGACGTCGTTTGGTAACTAATAGTCAACTCATCTACGGACTCTGTTGCATATCCAGTAATAGTTTGGGACTGATCGCTTACTCGATCAATGCTTGCGACAAGCTGTTCTGGAGCTACTCGCTCCCAGATATAGGTTCCTGGGGAACTACCATCATAGTTAGCCATAAACTCAGTTGAGTTTTCAAAAGTTATAACCGAACCATCACCCGACAAATTTTCTTCTAGCGTCCAGCGTCCAGTATATTGTTCAGTACTTGGGATTGCTGGTAAGTTTGCAGCAGCAGAAAAAATAGATTGTTCTCCTAATGTTATTCTATTTAATGTGTTAGTATTACCAAACATACTCTGCATATTAGTTACCTGAGAAGTATTCCAGTTGCTGACGTCAATTTCTTCTAAGTCACTTGCATTGGTAAACATGAATGCCATGTCTGTTACTTGTGACGTGTCCCAATTGCTAACATCTATCTTCTTTAAAGAATTCGCATTTTGAAACATCGTTCGCATATTAGTTACCTGAGAAGTATTCCAGTTGCTGACGTCAATTTCTTCTAAGTCACTCGCCTGGGCAAACATGAATGCCATGTCTGTTACTTGTGAAGTGTCCCAATTGCTAACATCTATCTTCTTTAAAGAATTCGCATTTTGAAACATCGTTCGCATATTAGTTACCTGAGAAGTATCCCAGTTGCTTACATCTATTTCCTCTAAATTCACATTGTTAAACATAGTTTGTGTAGACAGTAAACTAGAGGTGTTCCAGTTGCTGACGTCAATTTCTTCTAAGTCACTCGCCTCGGTAAACATGAATGCCATGTCTGTTACTTGTGAAGTGTCCCAATTGCTAACATCTATCTTCTTTAAAGAATTCGCATTTTGAAACATCGCTCGCATATTAGTTACCTGAGAAGTATCCCAACTACTAACATCTAGTATATTCAGTGCACGGACCTGACTAAACATGAATCTCATGTCTGTTACTTGAGAAACATCAAACTTATCAGCATTTTCGATAGATTCCAATTCTGCTAGTCCATCAAATAAGAAGGAAGAATTTCTTGGTAAAGTAACAGAATCATTGACTAAGATTTTCTTGACCGATGGATAAGTTTTCCAAGGAGCAGTTGCAACTGCTCCAGCTTCTCCACCATACAAGATGATCGTTTCTGAGATACCATCATATAGCCATGGAACGGATCCCCACATTTCAAATATTTCCCATGTATACGTACCTGGAAAACGGCCATCATAACTTGTCATGAATTCACTTGAACTGGCATACCTGATCCCAAGATTTTCTGTACCTGGTTCCAACTTCCACCCACCGGTATAACCGTCTGTTTGTTGAATCGCTGGAAGCTGAGTGTCAGCTGAAAACAAGCTGTTTTCTCCGAGTGTCAATGATTTTAAATTAGTATTATTAAATATCTGACTCATATTTGTAACACTGGAAGTGTCCCATGAACTAAGATTCAATCGTGTGAGAGATCGGGTTAAATTAAACATTCGGCTCATATTCGTAACTTTTGATGTGTTCCATGTTCCTAAATCTAAAGTAGTAAGACTATTGGCTTGAAGAAACATGTCCCTCATATCCGTGACATTTGATGTGTCCCATGCTCTTAAATCTAAGGTGGTAAGACTTTGAGCATTCATAAACATTTGACTCATATCCGTGACACTTGATGTATCCCACGATGCAAGGTCTAACCTAGTAAAAGCTGCGGGTGTGGCCGCCAGATTCCCAAACATAAGTCTCATATTAGTCACATTTGACGTGTCCCAATTACTAACATCTATTTCCCTTAACCGCCATGTAACTTGAAACATACTCTCCATATTAGTGACGTTAGAAACATCTAGTTTGTCTGCATTCTCTATGACTTCTAAAAGTTGTAATTCCCTAAACATCCCCGACGAGTTACTAGGTAAAATCACTTGATCTTCAAAAATTATTTTGCGAATGTGACGATACTGCCACCATGGCGACTCTCTTGCCGCCCCTGCTGTTCCGCCACCTACTATGATTGTTCCTTCTCCTTCGTAATAAGACCAAGGTACAGTCCCCCATAACCCTTGATCTGTAGGTATCCCTCTGACTAAAATCGAGTCTGTAACTTTACTATCTCTTTTTTCTTGTGCCACTGCCACAGACTCTATTTCTTGTTTTAGTTCATTGTCATGTGAATTTTCTGATATATTGCTATCTACTACTTTTGATGTCTCACTCTCAAATAGTGTATCATCTGAATATTCGTCACTATCTGATTCATTTATTTCTTCTCTTGATGATTTGGATTGAGCAATTTCGTCTTCTTGACGAACATGAACCTCGGCAAAAACAATAATAGGATGAAAAACTTGAACAACCAAAAAACATAATACAGTCAATAATCTTTTCTTCACCTGACCACCTCCTAACATATAAATATAAGGTCATTTAACCAAGTGATCTATATATTCAAATCACTTTCACCTCGTTTTTCGTACTAATGTGATTCAATATTTAAAAATTTCAGAACATTTAACGAGAAAGGTCTGTACACTTAATAAGTGGAATACTTTATGGATGAAAAACACCAAAAACAACCTTCCTAAACCAATAAAGAGATATCTACTTCTTAATTAGTCTCAAATTTCTTCGATTTTTAGATTAGAACAAAAATAGACATTCGATCCGATCGAATGTCATGGAAAAGTTATTAGATTAGGTTTTCTATTTTAGAGAATAAACAACAAATGTCTATTCTAAAAAACGAAGGTTTTTGATACATTTGTCTGTAAGTTTGTATGCATACCTATCTCTTACATGATAAAGGTTACATGATTTTTAGATAAAATGGGAATCAACATTTTCATATTCGGATGAAATAAATGAAAAAAAACACTCGTTAATACTTTTAACGAGTGTACGGAGATTAGAGAAATGGTTTTCGATACGGATCAATTTTTCTTTCCAGATTCCGCCAGTCATGCTCATCTGGGACAGCTTTCAATAACAAGTAATCTGTTTCAATAATATAGTCTAAGAGGTACCGATTATAGTTTGTGACAATCAAATCAATATGATCGGCATTTAATATTTCTTGTGTCAGATGTTGCAATGGCAAAAAGGTCAACGTGTGCTTTGTACCAAACTGTTGCATTGCACGAGTTCGAATCTGTTGGCAGATGAAGTGATCACCTTCTAGAAGAAAATAAATTCTTTTTGTCGGTGAATAAAAATCAAAAATCAAATCACTGTAGATCGTTAAACTCACACAAATATCTTCAAGATATGGCGCAGCCAAAAAGTCTTTTCTTTGATGCTTCTTTAAAAATCGTAAATTCCGTTGATAGTTTTCATTGTCAGAACGCATGAGAGATTCTTTGATGTCCTGTGCCTCTTTGTTCAATGCAGGAGCTAACGCATAGTTCACTTTTCTAGACAAAAAGAAGGATTGCAAGAAAATTTTTATCTTGGCATAGCTCTCATTTGTGAGCTCAAACTCTTGTAAGTAAGCCTCCGTAAGTTTGGCAATTTCTGATCCTTGATGAAACTGCTGGTAGAACTTTTCCTCCGATGCTTCTCGATCTAAGGTACGTTTACAAATAGTAACTAAATAAATCCATGCAAATTCTTCCTTCGCTAGTTCTACGCCGTAAAGCTTGTTGATTCCGTCTTTTAAAGAATACAGGAGGGAGAAGCTATTTCCTTTGTAGGCTAATTCAATCAAGTATTTCGGGACTGTTATCGGAAAACCAAGGCTCGCCCGTTTGATTGCAATAAAAAAAGTATAGTAAAAAGCAGCTGGTGTTGTTCCAGAGCCAATATCATATTGTCCTAGTTTGTTGTTTAACTGGGTTAAGACCAACTCATGCAATGCGGGGTCGGGAACAAGGGTATGGGCAGTATCAATCCCTTCGTAATAAAAGTCTTTGAAGAATTTCCGTAAATCCGCTTCGCTCCCTTCAATTGTCAATGGATTCGACACCCATTTTAACCGATAACTGCTCAATATTTTGTTCGATTGACCCAACAACCGTCGAAACGTGCTCTCAGAAAAATGATAATGATGGGCCAACTCGTCAATATCCATCAATTCCCCTTGAAAAATATGACCGATGATTTCAAATAAGCACTCATTTTCTAGCAAATCTTGTTTCTTTTCTTGGTACACGGAAGGTTTTTTCTCTTCAAAAAGAAAGCCACTATTCCCCGAAGTTAGGGTGATACAATCACCAAAATAGTCTTTCACATACTTGAGATCATTTGCAATTGTGCGTTGTGTGACTTGCATCTTTTCTGCCATTTCACCAATTGTAAATAAACGATCTCGCTCCATCACACTCAAAACTCGAAATAAGCGCTTAGTTGTGCGATTACTGATAAATGCTAACTGTAAGTCTCTCATATTCTCCGCCTCATATCTCACTACGTCTTTTGTCTAGATGTTACATACATAACACAACAACAAAAAATGAGCAAGACACGGCTCTTAATCACTTCATAAAAAAATAAGTTGCTTCTATACACAAAAAAGGATCAAATGCTCTTATGCTTTTCCATTATTATCTATTTGCTTACAGAACATTCTAATCTCCTTAGCGATGGTGGAGAAGAGGAATGCTCTCGAGCTTCTTTCATTGCAAAAATCTCCTTTAAATGGTTTAATGGTTTAAACTTTTAAACGATAATGGAGAGACAATTATGATAGATTATGCCAATCTGCAACAAGATTTTTCTGAGTTAAGTGATTTTTTAATCGCGCTAGGTGACAAAAAAAGACAAGCTATCATCATTCGGTTGCTAGAAGCGGAAAATTGTGCTGGCTTACAGGTCACTTCCTTATTAGAGGCCACCAATTTATCTAGACCCGCCATTTCACATCATTTGAAAATCTTAAAAGAAGCCAAAATCGTGAATTTCAGACAAGAAGGAACAAAAAATTATTACTATCTCGATCATGAGCAAACAGAAATAAAAAAACTCCAATCCTTTTTAACGAAAGTCCTTCACATTATGAACGAGAGGGACCATTCATGAAGAAAGTATTAGTTGTTGAAACAAACATTCAAAAATATGCTGGCACGAGCGAGGCTACCGGACTTTGGTTAGGAGAAAGTGCCGAGTTTCTAGATGAAGTCTATCAACAAGGGATTGATGTTGATTTCGTAAGTCCATTAGGAGGCTTTGTTCCTCTAGATCCAAGAAGCATGAAATATATAGATCAAGCCATTATGAACATTTATCTGGAAGAAAATTTCATTCAAAACGGCTTGATTCAAACGAAAAAACCCGCAGAAGTAAATCCAAATGACTACCATGCGATTTATTTTACCGGAGGGCATGGTGTCATGTGGGATTTTCCTGATAATAAAGAGCTGCAAGAACTCGCTTTAGCCATTTATGAAAACAATGGGTATATTTTATCTGTTTGCCACGGAATCGCTGGTTTACTAAATATAAAAGATAGAGAAGGAAGCTTTTTGATTTCTGGGAAAAAAATCACAGGATTTACGAAAACCGAAGAATTTCTCGCCGGGAAAATGAACAAAGTTCCTTTCTTTAATCAAACCGCCGCAGAAGAAAGAAACGCTCAATTCAAAAAAAGACGCTTTTATAAAGCATTTGCCCTAAAAGATGGGCGGATCATCACTGGCCAAAATCCTTTTTCTGTACGTGCTGTAGCAAAACTATATCTTGAGGAGGTACAGTCATGCAAACAATTTTAGGAAGCAATGGACAAATCGGCTATGAACTAGCAAAAGAACTATACAAAAATTACACAAATGAGCTTCGGCTAGTTAGCCGGAAGCCTCAAAAAATCAATCCTACAGATCAGATCGTTTCCGCAGATTTGATGGACTTTTCGCAAACGAAAAAAGCGATTGAACATAGTGAGATTGTTTACTTCACTGTTGGGTTACCGATGGATGCAGAGCTGTGGGAAACCAATTTTATGAAAATCACAGAAAATGTCATCCGCGCTTGCCAAGAAGCACAGAGCAAACTGGTTTTTTTTGATAATACTTATATGTATCCAAAGGATCGTACCCCCCAAAAGGAAGACACGCCATTTTCTCCAGCAGGCAGGAAGTCCCTCGTACGCTCTAAAATGGCTCAATTGGTTTTATCCGAGATGGAAAGTGGCCGTTTAGATGCGGTGATTTGTCGAGCCCCCGAGTTTTACGGCCCAGGCAAGACCCAGAGCATTACCAATACACTCGTCTTAAACAATATAGTCCACAATGCTCCCGTCAAAATACCTGTCAATAAGGACACTTTACGCACACTTATATGGACACCTGATGCTAGCCGAGCAATGGCCCTTATCGGAAATACGCCTAGTTCCTATGGCCAGACTTGGCATTTGCCCTGTGATACACCTCATAGTTTCCAAGACATGATCGATCTCGCCGAAAAAATTGAAGGCAAACCATTGAAATACCGTGTCATTCCTTTGTGGCAATTTAAACTTGCTAAGCTATTCAGTAAAAACGCGCGCGAACTAAGTGAGTTATTACCTAGATACACGGTGGATAATCTTTTTGTCTCTGATAAATTCAAAAAGGCATTTCCTCATTTTAAGATCACAACGTTTGAAGAAGGCATTAGGCAGGTACTTGTTGAGAATAGGGCAGGATGACTGACAACACTTTATTAACCCCAATGAAGAGAATGACTGATGAGAAGCTACCCAGCTTTTAGTAAATCAAATTCAAAGGATGTTCGCGTTTGTAGAAAGTTGAATCTTTACCGTTAGCAAAACCGTTCATTACACCGTCACTATTATTAATAAAAAGGATATTCATCCCACCCAAACACAATTAGCACAGGAATATAGAAAGCCAATTAGGCGTAGGCCTAATTGGCTTTAATAAGACATTCTGTTTCCTTTTTCTTTGCTCGGGCTAATAGAAAAAAAACAAGCACTAAGAAGTAATTTTGAGGCAGCTAGACAACAATATAACTGAAGACGAGAACGAAAGAAAAAATTCTTATTTGCGACATTCGATTACGCAAAAAATATATATGAACATCTATTATTAGCCATCCTTTTTACTAGCTCTCATTTTAGTTAACCTTTTTATCTATCCTAACTGCTATAAAAACTCTCTCACACGTTCTTTAACATGCTGCTATTGTTCCAACTTCTTTATTGCTAAAGCTAAGCAGCCGATCAAACCTGCATCGTCAGCAAGCATTGGAGTTAGTAGGTATTCTTCAAGAGCAGGGGTATCCACATAGGAACCCATTTTTTCTTTAAACGCTTGGCGAATCAACTCGAGTAGTTGCGGCTGTTTCATTACACCCCCACCTAAAATTATTTCTTCCGGTGCATATAGTAAAGTTGTGTTATACACACACTGAGCAAGATAATCTGCCTCAATCGCCCAATAAGGATGATCAAATGAAATGGTCTGGGCTTTTCTTCCAAAGCGTTTTTCAATCGCGGGGCCTGAGGCTAACCCTTCCAAACAATCATGATGAAAAGGACAGATTCCTTCAAATTGATCTTCATTATGACGTTGTAAGAGCATATGTCCCATTTCAGGATGACTGAAACCTGTGACTATTTTTCCATCGACTACAGCACCACCACCAACACCAGTACCAACGGTGTAATAAAGAACACTATTTTTACCTTTTCCATACCCTGCCATATATTCTCCATAACAAGCAGCATTTACATCGGTAGTCCAATAGATGGGAACCGACAAGGCGTTTTCCAAAGCTCCTACAAAATGATAATTTTGCCAAGCTACCTTCGGAGTGTTGGTGATATATCCGTAAGTTCTTGATTCGATTTGAATATCAATTGGCCCAAATGCTCCTACACCAATTGATGCGATATTTCCTTTGTACTTATCAAAGAAATCAAACACTTGCTTCATCGTTTCTTCTGGTGTTGTGGTAGGAAAACTTTTCCGTTCTATCACTTGTAATTGTTCATTACCAATCCCACAGACAAACTTTGTTCCACCAGCTTCTATTCCACCATATAACATTTTATCTACACCTTTCATTCACTCATTTTCAAAAAAAGAAACGTATTTGCACTAAGCAAAATCGTTTCTCACTAAAGGTTTCGTTGTGCCACCTTCGCCAAATTCAATCGGCAATACGGTACGTTTTTCTACTGTCTCTCCATTAATGACAGCAATTAATTTTGCCACTGCCACTTCCGCCATTTGCTTTGTAGGTTGGGCAATTGTTGATACGAGATAAGGGTCTCCTTCTGTCATCTTTTGACCATCAAATCCGATAACTTGGACATCCTCTGGTACGTTTTTCCCTATTTTTTCAAGCATACCAATGACAGCTAATGCCATCGGATCGTTGATCGTAAAAATCCCATCGATATCGGAATTCTCTAACAAAAAATTTGTTACACGTTCTGAGAGATGGTCTAAAGGTTCTAACATATCTAACGCTTTATAGGAAATCCCCAGTTGACGGCACTCGATCTCAAAATATTTTCGACGACTCTTCGTTTCATTCGGTGTTTCTTGGTACCCACCGATATATGCTACATTCTGACATCCTCGGCGATAAAGTTCATTTGCAGCCAAACGTCCACCGGCCGCATTGTCAGCGGTCACATAAATCACCTCTTCAGTGAAATAACGGTCAATACTAACAAAAGGCAGATTACTCGAAATGTATTCATCGATATCTGAATAAGTAATTCCAATGATGCCGTCTACTTTATTTTGGCTGACCATCTGGATATATTCTTGTTCTTTTTCACTATTCCCACTGGAGTTACACAAATAAAGCTTGTAGTTTTGTCTTTCTAATGCTGTTTCTACATGGTAGGCAAATTCGCCAAAAAATGGATGCCATACAGTGGGTAGAATCAAAGCAACCGTATTCGTATGCTTCATCTTTAACCCCCGGGCATAAAAATCTGGTTGATAGTTTAACTCTGTCATTGCTGCTTCAACTTTTTCTCTAGTAGAAGCTTTAACAGAGCCGTTATTCAATACCCGGGAAACAGTTCCTACTCCGACACCTGCTAATTTTGCGACATCTTTCATTGTTGCTTTCATAGTTGATCCCTCACATTTCTGCACAAGTTTAGTATAATGAATTTTGTCATAAATTACTAATTTTTTCAAAATACTAATAGCAAAGTCATGGGAAATCTAGCTATCTGTTCTTTTCTAAAAATATTATCCTTCAAAACCTATTAAATAATTGATACACCGCCTAAGCAATCAAACATTTATTTCACACTCGCTGTTTCAAAAGCTTGAATACGACTTTCTCCAATCGAATGAAACAAGATATCTCGAGCTTTTTCCAGCTCATAGAAAGTAGCCGTCATAACTTCTAAACCATTAATAAAGACTTCAACTGATGAGGTATCTCTAAAAATCTCAAGAACGAGCTGATTATCAATCAAAGGTACTTCAACTTTTCGGACATTCAGAGATTCTTCTTCCGCCCCTGTAAGCTCTCTTCCTAGTTTCTGACGATCCAATTCAAAAACCTGTTTAGCAGTGTCATAAGTTAGTTTGAGACAATCCGTCTTAGACCGCAGTAATTCAATTGTAAAAACTTCTGCTTTCTCCAAATCTGCGACTAGATGTAAATATGAAGAATCCGACAGTGCGTTTCGAAATACGACTGATGTGTCAGTCACTGCGATATTTTCACTGCCTTGTTGATAAACTAAATGACTATATACAGTTGAGATGGGTTTTTGTACCAATCGATTTTTTTTCACTCTTAACTCTCGGGGCAAACTCATAGAGCCTGCCCAAAGATGGCCTAACTCATGTGTAGGCAATGTACGATCCCACATCTGCATCCAAGCAATCATCACCCGTCCACCATTAGGATCTGTTGTTGTTTGTGGTGCATAAAAATCCATTCCAAAATCCATTTCATGGAAATTATCAACTATCATCTGACCTGTTTCCCAGTCTACCTCACCAATACAAGCCATGGTAGAACTGATATTATGATATTCCAGTCCGTTCTTCTTGATTTGTATCGGTGACATGATTAAGACATCTCGTCCGTCTAAATGGAATAAGTCAGGACATTCCCACATTATTCCTTGCTCTGAAGTCCCTTCTAGCAACACAGAGTAAAAGTGCCAAGTATACAAATCTGACGATTGAAACATCACTATTCTACCAGTAGACTGTGTAGATTTAGTAGCTACTACCATATAGTAAGCATCGTTGTGAACAATTACTTTAGGATCACGAAATTCTTGTATCAGCCCATTCTCACCTAGCTGTTTTTCTGCTACCACAGGATTACCACTGTATTTGCTAAAATGAATACCATCTTCAGAGACCGCCAAACATTGATGCTGATGGCTAATACCATCAATTTCTTGACAGCCTGTATAAACTAAATATAGTTTTCCGTCTCTTTCAATTGCACTTCCTGAGAAACACCCGCCGCTGTCATAAGGTTGATCTGGGGCTAACGCTACTGGTAGATCTTCCCAATGGACCAAATCACTACTGCGCGCATGCCCCCAATGCATGGGCCCCCATCGACTATCGTAAGGATAGTATTGATAGAAGAGATGGTAATGCCCTTTGTAATATATAAACCCATTGGGGTCATTTATCCACCCGATGGGTGCGGAAAAATGATAGTTTTGTCGATACTGAGGGTTAACTTTTCCTCGCATCATTTCAATAAATCGATTTGCTTTATCCAAAATCGCCGTTTCTTCTACTAACACTTATTGTGCTCCCTTCAAAAAATTATCATAGCCAGTTTGTTTTATTTGAATCCATTCTTCCAAACCTACACGTTCCAATTCAGCAAGGTATTCTTCCCATTCTTCATCGATTTTACCGCCGGTGATCCACTCTGCTCTTTTGCGATAGATGTAATCCCACATATCTGTTTCAATTTTTGCTAATCGATCTGTTTCTTCTTTTTCTAAAAAGACACGTGGATAGATATTGTCTTCTGTAATATATGGCAAATACGTGTCATGCATCAAATCTAAACGCCACTTCGCATCATCTGGCATAGTAGTGACTGTGCCGTAATAAGAATCAAGAACTGCTAATGGTCCTCCAGCTTCGGTTTTTTGTCTTAGTTCCCCCGGTGCTGTCCCCTCTAAAGGCAAATGTTTTAACATACCATCCTTTAATTCAAAAATATTCGCCTGTGCTTCATCACCGTAGGTTCCCCAGTTATTTTGGACAGACTGTAACGGTTCATACATTTTATCTATCCACCTAGCTGTAAGTTCCAAGTTTTTATTCGCACTAGTAATTACGAAACGATCTCTTGAGAAACCCATGCCATTCGTACGAGTAACGTGTTTCGTTCCATCTGGTCCCGCTAAGACTGGCAAGACGTCATAACTATCATCTGCACCCGTGATATTTGCTTTATCCCAAGTAAAGTACACGCCATACTTATGTTCTTTCCCTTTGGCAACATACGTATTCCAATCTTGTTCGAAAGCCTCTTTATCAATAAGACCTTTATTATTCATTTCATTGAAATATTTGATGGCTTCTTTATACCCTTCTTTGTTAGCAGTAAATTGTACTTGGCCATCGTTATCAACGACTAAGTGGTCATCATTATCACCTAGACCGAATGCCCCCATTAAAAATTTTAAGTCTTCGTTTCCTCCATTGTTAATAAAGCTAAAAGGAATTTCATCTGCTTCACCATTACCATTTGGATCTTGCGTCTTGAAAGCCTCCAACACAGTCATCAACTGATCAGTGGTTTGCGGCATTTCAAGACCCAAATTATCCAACCACTCCTTGTTGATCCAAGCCATCCCATTTACTGTATGAATCGACTCTTTTCCTTCGCCTAATTCTTCAATCCAAGGCATAGAGTAAATGTGACCATCAGGTGCAGTAGACATTTGTCGGTATTCGGGGTTTTCATCAAAAATTTTCTTCAGATTTGGCATATAATCTTCGATCAAATCTTCAATCGGTACAATAACACCACTTTCCGCCCAGTTTAATAAATCATAGTCACCTGCAGCGGCGTTGAAGATGGCATCTGGTAAATCACCACTAGCGATATCCAAATTTCTTTTTTCGGCAAAATCACTACTGTAGTTTGTCCAATCAATATGGAGATTGGTCTCTTCTTCTAATCGTTGGAAAATCAATTTGTCATTAGGATCATTGGGAGCCAAAGGGGCACTTTGAGACATCATTTTTAAAGATACTTTTTCTTTCAATGGAAAAGAGACATTTTCTAGTTCATAATCAGGGCTTGATTTACTCTTTTCTTTTGAGCCTCCACAAGCCCCCAAAATTAGTACGGAAGTAAAAACGATTGGCAGCATCCATTTTGCTTTCATCTTAAAATCTCCTTTATAATTTTTATTCATACAAATAGTGAACAATTCTTACCCTTTAACAGAACCAACTAAAACACCTTTATCAAAATATTTTTGGAAGAAAGGATACATTATGATTAATGGCAGACTAGAAATGACGATCGTTGCGTATTTGATCAACTCAGCAATTTGTTTCATTTCTGCCATGGCAGTATTGGCTCCCACCATGTCTTGTGAGGGTTGGTTTTGGATCAAAATATTTCTTAATACGAGTTGCAACGGCTGTAAGTCGGGATCTTTGATGTAAATCATGGCATCAAAATATGAGTTCCATTGCCCAACAAAGGCATATAAAAACAATACGAACATAATTGGTTTAGCTAATGGAAGCATGACTTTGAACAGTATTTGCAAGTCATTGGCGCCATCGATAGTAGCAGCTTCAGAAAGTTCTTTTGGCAAAGCACTAAAATAGGTACGGGCTAAGATAATATTCCACACATTTATAGCACCTGGTACGATAATCGCCCATACACTATCTAACATGCCCAAGTTCTTTACCAATAAATAGGTAGGTATCAAGCCGCCACCCACGAACATTGTAATGACAAAAAAAGTCATAATAATCTTTTTCCCCGCCAAGTTAGGTCGAGACAAAGGATACGCAGTGATCATCGTAATAAATACAGTCAATAAACTGAAGCTAAAAGAGTAAAACAACGAATTTACAAAACCGCGTAAAATGGAATCATCTGCAAATACCCGTTGATATCCTTGTATTGTCCAATCTTTCGGATTGAAGCTTATACCTTTATTGATCAAAGTAGCTGGGTCCATAAAAGAAGCTACCAGTACATAAATCAGCGGAACAATGGTGATGACGACTAAAAAAGTTACAATCACTCGATTCAACCATAAGATTTGACGGTCGATTTTTGATAAAGCACTATTCATAATTTTCTCCTTTCATTACAAGCCTTGACCATCGTTTAGCCGCTTGGTTATATTGTTGACAATCAGTAATAAAACGACATTAATAATCATATTGAACAGACCAACAGCAGCAGAGTAGGCATAATCACCTGATTGCAAGCCGACTTTGTATACATAAGTGGAAATGATTTCTGAGGCAGGGATGTTCATTGAAGTTTGCATCAAGTAGGCTTTTTCATATCCTACATTCATAATACCGCCGGCGGCCAAGATGAAGCTGATCACCATCACAGGCCTCAATGCAGGCAAATCGATATGCCAAATCTTTTGTAAAATATTTGCCCCATCGATATTTGCTGCCTCATATAAATCGGTACTGACTCCCGCCAGCGTCGCGGTGTAAAGAATGGATGACCAGCCGATTCCTTGCCAAATTCCCGATAAAATATAAATCGTTCTGAAATAAGCTGGATTAGACATGAACATAATTGGTTGCCCCGTAACCTTTTCTACTAACCCATTAATAGGTCCATTTGCGGATAGGAACAAAAACAGCATCCCCACGATAATAACTACTGAGATAAAATTCGGCGCATATAGAATCAACTGGATTTTCTGTTTTATTTTTTTATTGATAATTTGATTCAAGCTCAGTGCTAAAATAATTGGTGGAAAAAAACCTAACAATAAACCATAAATGCTAATTTTTAATGTGTTGCTCAGCAAAAGCGTAAAATTTGGTGAACTGATAAATTCCCTAAAGTGATCTAGTCCTACCCAAGGACTTTCCAAAATTCCTAGCATAGGATTATAGTCTTTAAATGCAATCACAGCACCGTACATTGGCACATACTTAAAGATAAACGTCATGATGATACCTGGTAAGAGCAACAAGTACATCCACTTATCACGCCGCAACTGTTTCTTTAATTTTTCCCACTTCGAGATATTTTTTTTATCTCGTTGTACCGCCCTTATCTCACCACCTGGTCCCAATGTCTTTTCCAATTCGATCTCCTCCCAATACATTTTAGAAACGTTTCCATTTTCGTTTAAAAAAATAAAAATTTAACGAAGATGCTTTTTGGAAACGTTCCCACTATTTTCGTTTATAGATTACCACAGCCATTTTTTTAAGTCAATATTTTTTTGTAATTATTCTTTCACCCACACTAAGCTTCCGTCAATTCATTTATGGTTTACGAAAATTGTTAAAAATTAAGGATCTCGATTATTTCATTAATCCTGTTTTTTCTCTACTTTTCTAGCATTCTTCTTTTATGAATTTACTTATCACAACTTGCATTCCCCAATCTCTTTTCTAACAATCATTCACTGTTTAACCGTTCCAATCGGAAGATTATCTAGTTAATTATTTAAAAATAGCTCGGATTCACATTTATTTTTTGCTTTTTAACTAACTAAAAGCGAAAAGATAAGAGTTAAATTTGTAAATGTATATAAGGTTAAGAGCTGTTAGATGAGCTTTTTAGGGGAATCTCGGAAAACTAAGGTCGCCAATCAGGATTGAAAAAAATGCAGGAATTAGGAGTATTCATTTTTTCCGCCAGCTGAAAGAAATTAGCGAAAAAGAGTAAACTCACAAAAAATGAGTTTACTCTAAATCAATATAATAATTAACTGCGCCCTTCCTCATCCATCTCTCGATAATCAAATTCATAAAACACAGCTTTTGTGTCATAGCCTGCATAGTCAACCGCTGCTAGTCCGACAAATGCTCCGGTGAAGAAGCCGCCGCAAGTTTGTAATACATAATCATCCGAGAGAATAGCAGAATCAAATTCGATTGGTAAATCTTGCCATGTTTCTCCATCAAAGGAATAGGCATATCTATAGGTCTGCTTGCGGACTTTTGTTTTGAACCATACAAAATCCACAGCATCTGGAATGGTAATCGCATTTTCTCTTAAGTAGGACGTATAGGTTCCTTGATTATTTTCGGCTACTTCAATTACTTTTCCATTTTCTTCATTCCAAGTAATAAAAACGAAGGACCAGTGTTGGTCATTATAGTAATTGGTTAGTCCTGCCATTTGTTGGTAAGAAAATGGATCAAATTTTACTTTTGTTGTTGCATCAAAATAAAAGGTTTGCCAACGGCGTGCGATCATTGAAAGATCATGGCGATTTGTTAAGCTTCCTTTTCCAATTAGTTCTAGTTTCCCATCGCCTACATTGCCCATCTCTGCTGAAAATGGTACACGAAAGGTCTGCCAGTTTTTATTTAGCTGCTTCTCACTAAAGTCATCATAATGAGAGCGGCTACTCAAAACTTCGGTAGGTGCTGCATCTTTAGGTGCCTCCACGCTTGTCTGTCCCCCATGTCCACCAACGATTCTTGGCCAGTCTTCAGAATCCCATTCAACTTTTTGAATGGCGGTCTCACGTCCTAAAGTTGACCATCCGCGAGGATTTGTCACCGACTCGTTTTCTCGATGTAAGGGTCTGGCACATAGTGATGCATAGTACCATTCGCCTGAAGGAGTAGACACAAGCGCCCCATGTCCTTGCTTTTGCAAGTATGAATGAGGCGTATCGTAATTGGTTAGAAACGGTCCATGAGGATCGGTCTCGAACGAATCAGCTTCCAGTGAAGAGGACCTAGCTACGACTTCTTGATGGGTAAAGTCAGTTCCACCTTCTGCCACAAATAAATAGTAACGCCCATTTATTTTGTATAGATGCGGTCCTTCAACTAATCCTACATTCGTTCCTTCATAAATCATTCGAGCAGTTTCTGGTTTCAACTGCATGGTTTCTACATCAAATTCGGTCAGTGTAATGCCATTGAAAGGATTTTTATACTCTCGATGATCCCACGTCTGTTGCACGAGGTATTTTCTGCCATCCTCATCATGAAACAGAGAGGGATCAAAGCCAACACCATTCAATCGAATCGGTGTAGTCCACGGTCCATGGATATTCGTTGCGGTAGTCAAATAGTTGGTCATGTCCTTAAATGCCCCATCCACAACTTTGACGTCGGTAAACACCAACCAAAATTTATTGTCTGCATAGGATAAGTCTGGTGCCCATATTCCACCAGACGACGGATTTCCCTTCATGTCTAGCATCTCTACTGAATCGAGAGGAGCATCCAGCAGTTTCCAATGGACCAAATCTTTTGATTCGTGCAAACGAATCCCAGGGAACCATTCGAACGTTGAATTAGCTATATAGTACGTATCTCCTACTCGGATGATGGACGGATCAGGATGAAAGCCGGATAAGACAGGATTTTTTATTTTCATAGGAACACCTCTTTTTTTAAATTTAAGCTACAGTTTTTGATTAGTATTCATTTCAAGCCGTTCGCCCTTGTTGCCCCACTCCTCAAAAAACAAATCAAGTGAAAATCGTCGAATCAAATTACGATACACGCCGTAATTGATTGCACCACTAAGAAAACAAAGATACGCCAAAGAGAAATACTGCATTAACAAAATTGACAGTCCAATAAATGCACTATTATAAACCGTGACTAAAGGCAAACGGTAGCTTATCAGCAACGACCATTCTATTTTCTTCTTAAATGGGATTTGAGTGACGCGAGAATCGCTTGAGATCAGTAACACAAAGAGCATACTGCTTAATAAAAAACAGCTCGTCAGGACAAATGGCAAAAACATAACAGAGCGTTGATATAATATCAGTGTTTTCAGTCCAAAGAGGATCAAGAGAATGATCAGAGAATACAAGAAATATAATCCCCAGTTTTTCTTCAAGCATTCTCGATAGTACTGAAAATAGTTCTTTGTAATCGATAAATGCTCTGGGTTGTTAAATAAGCCGAATTGAGCGGACAGACTTGCAATAAAAAATACTAGGGGTACCCAAAAGAAGACAATATTATTCAGAGTCAGTCGAAGAAAAAACAAGTGCATCAGGAGTAAACTATTCGACAGGATGAAATACAGCTGATAAACCAAAAGCCGATAGGCTGAGTGGACGATGGTAACGGTCCACTCAGAAATAGCGTGAAAGAAAGGATTCATAATTACCTCCTATCCTTTGATACCCGAACTTGTAACACCTTCGACAAAATACTTTTGCGCGCTGAAGAATAAGATGATTGCTGGCAATAATGAGATCACCGACATTGCAAACACTTGATTCCATGGGGTATTAGTAGATGGATCAACGTTGAGCCGCAACGCAAGAGATACTGGGAATTTGTCTTGTGAAGTGATATAAATCAATGGACCTAAGAAATCACTGAAACTCCAAACGAATTGAAAAATCACACAAGAAATCAGTGCAGGTTTTAATGCCGGAATCAGGACACGCCAGAGAACACCGAAAGAAGAACAACCGTCAACGATCGCTGCTTCATCGAGATCCCGTGGAATTGAACGCATAAACTGGATCATCATGAACACGAAGAAGGGTTCTTGTCCTAAAAATGAATTGGCCAGTAACGGAACATACGTATCTAATAGATCCAAGCGATTCCAGAAGAGATACAAGGGGATTCTGGTTACGACTTGAGGTAAAAACATCGTTGCCATTAACAACGAGAACATGATTTTCTTGAATGGAAAGTCAAACCGAGCAAATCCATAGGCTGTAAGAGTCGCCGAGACAACGGTAAAAAGAATCTTTGGAATGACGTATTTAAAGGTATTGATAAAATACAAGGTGAACGTATAATCGCCCTTGGTGTTCCAACCATCAATATATGCTTGGAAATCAATCGTTGAAGGAATGAAGCCGATTGATGTGAAAATCTCTGTGTTCGTTTTGAAGGACGCTCCAACCATCCAAATAATTGGATACAGCATAATCAGTGCAACGACCGTCAACAAAACATAGCGAATCAGTGCTTGACCATGCTTATTCGAGTGCTTCTTTTTTGCAGATGCTATAGGGGTTGCCTCCATTTATTTCCCACCTCCATCAGAATAATAGACCCATCGTTTTTGGCTCGTGAAAAGAAGAACCGTTGAACAAACAATCAACGCAAACAATACCCAACTTGCCGCACTTGCGTAGCCCATATCAAATTCTTTAAATGCTTTATCATAAATAAACATTGAGGACAGATACGTGGCATTGAGGGGACCACGACCGGTGACAATAAAAGGGCCGTTAAATTCTTGAAAGGCATTGTTCAGTTGCATCACTAAGTTGAAAAAAATGGTTGGTGTGATCAAAGGAATCGTAATTTTGAAAAACTGGGTCACCCTTGATGCGCCGTCCAAACTCGAGGACTCATACAAATCCTGGGGGATTTCCTTCAATGCAGCTAAGAAAATCAACATTGAGGAACCAAATTGCCACACTTTCAAGAGAATTAAGACGACCATTGCGCCTGTAGGTGTCGATAACCAGTTAATTGGCTCGATGCCAACGGTTCCTAGAAAAATATTCACCAAACCTTCTGGTTGAAACATTGATCGCCAAAGCACACCAACGGCCACGTTTCCTCCTAGAATCGAGGGAATATAATACGCCGTCCGATAGAAATTGATGGCTTTTAATTTGAAATTCAGAATAAACGCAACGAACAACGCAAACCCTAGTTGAAAAGGTACAGTAAACACTGTATAAATTAATGTCGCCCGCATCGAATCAAGAAACGTTTGATCCTTAAAGAGATTCACATAATTTTGAATGCCTAAAAATGCAGGTGTCTGTCCGACACGAGCCAAAGAATAATCGGTCAGTGAGTAATAAAATGAAGACAAGATCGGCCAAGCGGTCAACAGTAAAAAGCCAATCAGCCAAGGGGTTACATAGATCAAGCCCACTTTTTCCTTTTTCATAAAATCCCTCCAATCTTTTTGACAACGATTCACGACACTTCATGGAAGCAAACAAAAGCCATTCACCCCCCATAAAGTATGCGGATAGTTGTCTATTGCAATTTATAGTCTTTCGCAAGCTTTTCGGCTTGTTCTTTTGTTTTCGTGTAAACGTTGCGAGCAGCTGTTTCTAAATCCGTTCGTCCTAATTCGACAGCTTCCATTTCTGCAGTGTAAATAGTCGTTAAGGTACCATCTTCATAGAACGGCGTCTGGTTGATTTTTGCGACACTTTGGGCGTACTCAAAGCCTTCTTTCATCACACCTGATAATTGTCCATCTTCTGTCAATACTTCGATCGCTTTGCTAGAAGCAGGAATCCCTCTGGAAAGACCCAAAATTTTATTTGCTTCCTCGCCATTTAAAAATTCATTTAAAAATGTGCCTACTTCTTCTGGATGTTCGACATTTTTCCGAACGGCAAAAAGCAGTGAAGGTTTTGACATTAAATTCACCTCGGTGCCGCCTTCTGCGATTGGGTAGTCAACGACGACCATTTCATCCCCTACTTCTTTCAATGCTTCATAATTAGAAGACATACTGGCATTCCAATCGATGCCGCCCGCATATTGTCCTTCAATCCACTTTTTGTTGGTGGCTAAGGATACCGGTTCTGAGCCGACATTTTCTAAATAATCTTGTCTTGAAACGAAGACCCCAGCATCTGCCATTTCCTTATACCAAGTCATCGCTTCTAAATAGTCTTGTTCTGTCCAATTCATATTTCCTTGTTCATCAAACTCAGACGTTCCAGTCTTTTGTTGCAACCAAATGGTTACTGGAAAACGCCAAGTTGGGGATACGACACAAAAGGTCCCTTCTGGTAACTTCTTAGCGGCTTCCACATAATCGTCCCACGTCTTCAACGTAGTGACATCAATACCATGTCTTTCATATTCGGATTTGTTTAAATACATAACTAAAGTATTTTCCCCATAAGGAACGGCAACCTGCTTTCCATCAACTTGTCCGAATGCCAAAAAATCAGGATCATAGGTGGACAGATCCAAACTATCGATTGTATTAAGATCATAAAACCCGTCATTTTGCCCGAATTGCGGCACCCAATTGTAGAGTAAAGTCGTGATATCCGCCAAAGTATTGCCAGCATACCTCGTCGTGAAGGCTTGATCCAAATCGCCAAAGCCGCTCGGCTCTCCTTTGACTGCAATTTCAGGATGCTCCTTTTCAAAATGAGCGATCATCTCTTGGGTTGCCTGGTGGCGATCGTCATTTCCCCACCAACTAAAGCTGATTTCTACTCGATCACCACTCCCCGTTGTCTCAGTCTTTTTTCTCCCAGCATTGCATCCAGCCAACACCAACGATATCGAAAGCAAAGAACCTACCACTATCAATTGTTTTTTCCATTTTTTCATCACTCTTCCTCCTGATTCTTTTTAGTAAGTTGGATAAACTAACTTATATTACAAAAAATTTTACCTCTGGTTGAAATCTTTTTTCTTAGTAATCTAAACGGGCTATTTCTTCTTTGAAGCCTAGCACTTGATTCTCTTTCTACGCATAAATTTGACGTCCATGTGCATCTGGAATGCCGCTTTTACGATAAAAATACGTGTTGATTTGATCCCGCCAATCTCTAGCAGAACGAACTTGTTCTTGCAATCGTTCGGCGACGTTTTGATAACTTTCTTCATCGATTTGTCCCTGTAAGGAAGCCCACTCGGTAACATATTCTTCTACTTTTTCATAGCCTTCGAAATGTGTGTCATAGATGTGTTGAATGATCGTTTTGCCGCTTTGTAAGACATGATCGTATGGTAGATGGTGGAAAAATAAGACAAGTTCATCTGGGCAAGTTTCTACATTTTCGTATGTTTCACACCAAGCATCCGCATACTGCCTTACATAGCCGGTGCCGTCTTTTAACGTTCGATTAACGCCAATGCCCTTTCTATCTGCAAAGTGATACGTCCCCCATCTATCATATTCGTAGCCATCGACATCAGGCCCATAGTGATGATTGGGACGAACCATAAAACCGATACCTAGTGGGGCAGTATAATTTTCATAGGTCTGATAGGACGTAGCGAGGATTGCAAGTAGTCGTTTTTTTGCAGAATCATCTAACTCAAAGGACAAATCGATCCATTCGCAAAGGATAGCTTCTGTGCTTAATTCATTGTTCCAAATCAATCTGCCATAGCCAAAAAGGTTCGCTTGCGCTAGCTTGTGTCCGGTCCAATTATCATCCATGCCGACATTGACGACTGCTGCCACGCCAGAATATTTAGGATTTGGACTTTGCTCTGGGAGAATCTTCTTTACTGTGGCGTGTTCAAGTGGATGCTTCGTATCAAAATCTAATACATCTTTCCACATCGGTAGTAAGCAGCAAATGTGCTTTTGTTGTCCGGTATACTCTTGCGTCACTTGGAATTCCAACATTTGATTGGTGTGTTTTAACGCGCCAAAAAGCGGCGTCACGGGTTCCCGTACTTGAAAATCAATCGGTCCATTTTTAATCTGTAAAATAACATTTTCCTCAAACGTACCGTCTAATTTCATGAAGTGGTCGTAGGCAGCTTTGGCACGATCAATTGAGCGATCTCGCCAATCCTGTAAACAATCATAAACAAAGCAGCGCCATATCAGTAGTCCTCCATAGGGTTGCAACGCTCGTGCCAGCATATTGGCACCATCATTATGGTCACGCCCATATACAAACGGTCCCGGTTCCCCTTCAGAATCGGCTTTGACTACAAACCCACCAAAATCCGGCATCACTTGATAGATTGTATCTGCTGTTTTTTGCCAAAACGCAATAACTTCCTCAGCTAACGGGTCGGCGGTCGTTAATCCTCCAACGGATATAGGTGCCGCAAAGTTGATACTTAAAAACGTCCGAATCCCATAGGCAGCGAATGTATCTGCGATTTTTTTAATCTCGATCAAGTACGATTCCGTAATAAACCATTTGGCATCTCCGCGAACATTCACGTTATTGATAGAAACCGCATTCATTCCGATGGAAGCTAAGAAACGCGCATAGTCGCGTACCGTTTCATGATTTTGTCGAAACTGATTGTTTGAAAAGAAAATCGATTCTCCAGCGTACCCACGTTCAATCGTCCCATCAAAATTATCCCAATGGTTGACCATACGAATGGCTTGATCGGGAATCGACCTCAGATTTTTTGGCAACTCAGTGGTTCGAATCACATGCTTGTAAAGTTCAAAGAAGCCATATAACCAGCCTTTACTAGCATTCGCATAAACGACTGTCTGATTGTGCTCATAACTGATCTCAAATCCTTCATCCCCAAGCAGCGCATCCGTTGCCTTTTTGAAATATAACTCTGCATTTGCCTCTTCCACATAACGGCACATTGGAAATAATGTTTGCATCTCTCGTTTGATCGTATCCGTCAATTGGTCCGACTGCTCGAAACTATATGTCGAAACTACATCAGTTGCTACACGCTTTTTTAGCCAACACTCGTCTTTCTTTCTCATTGCTTCATCCCCTCTTTTATCTAAAAAATCCCTTCCGGCAGTTTCCAAGCAACTTCACTTTCTATGTGAATCCCTCCTCAGAGCTTTTTGACTATTTGATAGACGAATAGAAACCGAGGCTTGCCGACACTTTATTTTATAAATGAAATGTGTCAATACCTGTTATTTTAACTTCCCCATCTGAAACACAAAAAAAGGATTGGACGACTGTCCAATCCTTTTGACATAGCGAAATAAGCATAAGGCATCCTGCATAAAATCCCAGAAAATCTGCTTTTCCTACTAGAAAAAGAACAGAATATTAGGTACAATAAACAGGTCGATACCTTAGGGTATTGACTATGGCAACTTGATTAGTCAGTCCTATTGACTTTTCAAGGCCTCGTATTGGAGCGCCAACTCTGATACGGGGTGCCTTTTTTTATTCGGTTTCTATTCCCCTCTATTGTATAGAAACCCGTTTTGGAAAGCAAGACCAAATCTGAGGGAAATGATTTAATAACAGAATTGATTTATGGTTTTTTGATGGATAAAGTAATCGATGTGTACAATTTGTTATTATGCTGTAATCTCTTTGACCGTATTAATATTATCATATGAGGTGATTTTGTGTATCATAGAATTCGCGACTTACGCGAAGACAAAGACTTGAATCAAGAATAACTTGCTAAACTACTGAATATCAGCCAAATTACTTACTCCCGTTATTGCTTAATTTAACGAATTATCAAAAACCTTATTCGCGTAATTAGAATTATGATATGTGTAAAATGTATAAAAGCCAATATACGACGATAAGAGCATAATTTAGATAGGCATCAAGGGGATGTGAGGCCTCTAGCAAATGAGCAATCTTCATTAAGATAAAGATTTAACTCGATATCAAATTACTAAAATTTTAAATATTTAACATCAATGTATTCTCAGTACAACCTTTGTTCTTGGGAGGCTTATTGTACTTTTCGTTACTTTTAGAATTAACATTCTTCGATTCCTTATTTTGCTACTATCAGGTTATCATCCTTTTTATAATAGGATTCTAAAAAGGATATTTAATACACCTAATTTATTGCGATAAGACCAAATAAAAATCTAAGCATTTAGATACTGATCATAAAGAACTTCACAATCCCTCGCAATAACTTTAATATTCTCCAAACCCAATTCGCGCAATATTTTCAATTCTACCATAGCATATTCAACGCCATCTCCATTATCTTCATGAAGTTCATCTTTAGGAATAACAAAAATATTTGTAAATTCATAATTATTTATTTGAGCTAATTTTTTAAAGGCTAATTGATACAGATACTGCTTCGTAATATCATTAATACCAGGGTATCCAAAAATATCTTTTTCACTAAAAGTAATAGAATAGTATTTTGCGTCAAAAATTTCAAAACGTTTTCGTTCATGATTAACATGTAAGACATCAAGTTCCAAAGATTTCCTTGCTTCTATCCCTTCAACGGAATCTTTTTTTTTCCAAACTGGTGCTTCAACTACATGCTTTAATAGTTTTTTTTCTCTATAATCAATCACTATCTTTTTCTCACCATTTTTTTCTACTTCATAAAACAACTTGAGGCCTAAAGAAGATAACTTTTCATTTAAATCATCTTTATAAACTTTTTTGCAAATGTCTTCCCAAACTAAATTAAACGAATTTGTTCCATACACTTCAAAACTATTAGTCATTTCCTGATTATACTTTTTTAAAATATAACTCAATAATTCTCGTAGAATTATTTGCTTAGATGTTATAAATTGCATAGAGAGTTCTTTCTCTAAAATATACTCTAGATAATGAACATCTCCAAAATCTTCTATTTTTTCCGCAGATAAAGCTATATCAGGAAGATTAAATATGGAAGATATAGGTTGTAGTTGCGCAACTATTTCACTTACAATAGCTGCATGTAATTTTCTTATTATATCAAGTTCATTCAACGTATTCTTTTCTGTAAAAACATCTAAATAAAAAGGAATATCTTTTATTAAATATGCCGTACTCTCATCGATTGTTTTTTCCCATAAAATATTTCCTTCGCCATTAATTTCTACAGCACTTTTATCACTTGAGTATAGGCCAAAATCCAAATAATTTCTCAAGATGCTAATCATCATAGCCAACAAGCCCACTTGTCCATCAGAAGAGTATTGACCTTCATGGTAAGTTTGAAACTTCTCAATTACATTTAAAATTTGTATTATTTTCTTTTGAGAACCATTATAATCCTTTTCAATATCTTTTATATATTTCGGATAGATGACCAAACAAAAATTTTCTATCATAATTATTCCCACAAAGTTAAATAAATAACATTCTTTATCAACTACATATTCTTCAATGTACTCATCATTTTGCTCATATAGTTCAATCTTAGGCAGTCTATGTGTTAGAATCCTAGCTAACTTTAATTTCTCAATAATGCTCTCTTTATATTGAAGTACATTATGCAAGTACTCAGAAGTAACTGGACTATTTTCCTTAAATAGTAGGACTTGCATTAGAACCCCCTCCTATTTTTTTATGCTCCACCAATTCCTCCGAATCTATAAATACATCAATACCATCTCGCTCAAACTTTTCAATTAACTTAGAGTAAATCATGTCTTCTTTGCTTAAGCTAAAGAATTCTGTCCGTTTTTGTTTTGCTGCATCTTCGAAAAGATACATTAAAACTTTTGTCTTAAAAGAATCGGTTAAATTCTCATTTGTGGACTGTAATATAGTTTTTGAAATAAAATATGGTCCTAACAACTTATCCTCAGGTACTTTTAATTTAATAAGTTTATTCTATATATAACAATTTAGAATCATCATTTTTTCCCACAATAATTTTTTTATAATTATCAAACTGATCCTTATTTTCTTCATACGCTTTGTCTATACCAAAATATTTTTGCTCCCATCTACGTTTAAATGCGGTATCCATAGGCATTACACCTTGATCAGCACTATTCATAGTAGACCAAATAAAAAAATTTGACGGAAATATTAATCCACGGTTCATTTGTTTTTTCATATTAAGAATATATTCTTCATTTTCCTTAGCTAAGTAAACGTTATTCTCAAAATACCACTGCATATCTTGACTTATTGATATTGGGTACTCACTAATAAAATCTTCTCCTCGATCTAATAATTGAAACATATCTCCAAAAACTGCCGCTACATTGGCTCTATTCATCTCTTCGATTATGAGAAGAAATGCAGATTCCGGATGTAATAAAGCTTGGACTAGCTGCTTCATCAGTGGTCCCTCTACATATTTGTATGTTATTTTATCCTCTCTAATTGGTGTAGGTTTGAATACGCCAACAAATTGACCATAAGTCATATTCGGATGAAACGTAACACGTTCGACATTTTTTTCAGAAAACATCTTACTATCTTTATCAAGTTGATAACTTTTCCCAGTTCCTGGAGCTCCAAAATAAATATATTGTCTGACCTCATTAATCAAATTAGGGGAGAATCTAGTCTCATTTGTCTCCTTTTTAACTTCAACTTGTATTTGATATGATGTTTTTTCTGGAGCTTGCATATATTCTTTATATGACAACATCTAGATGTGTATAAGAGACAGGAGTTACTCATACATCAAATTCAATAGGAATTATGTCGGTATTTAATTATTACAAGACACTTCTATATGATAGGAATCGCTCTTAAAAATTAAGTAAAAAGATTAATGTTTTGAAAACATTTGGAAGTCAATACACATTTCAATCAATTTTAATTTATTTAGAATCGCTTGTGGCAATCACAATTAAAAATGCGAGCCAATTCAAATATTACTAGAAAGTTTTGTCTCAGCCACATTAGATTAATTATTTCGCTGAATAACTCTTGAATATCCATTTCAAGAGCAACCGCAATAAGATCGACATTTAAGCAAAAAACACCCTCCAAAAGGAGAGTGTTTTGAAATCTTCAATAAAAAGATTAACGTTTTGAAAACTGTGAAGCTTTACGAGCTTTCTTAAGCCCTGGTTTTTTACGTTCAACCATACGTGCGTCACGAGTAAGTAAGCCAGCACGTTTAAGAGCTAAACGGAAATCAGGATCAACTTGTAACAATGCGCGTGCGATACCGTGACGGATTGCACCTGATTGTCCAGCGTATCCACCACCATTTACGTTTACAAAAACATCGTATGAACCTTTAGTTTCTGTAACGCCGAATGGTTGGTTGATTACTTCACGCAAGTCTGCGTGTGGGATGTATTCTTCAACATCTTTTTTGTTAACAGTAATTTTACCAGTACCTGGTACTAAACGTACGCGGGCTACTGCATTTTTACGACGGCCAGTGCCGATATATTGAGCTTGTGCCAATGAAATTCCCTCCTATTAGATTAAGTTTGTGATGTCCAATACTTCTGGTTGTTGTGCAGCATGTGGGTGTTCAGCGCCAGCATAAACATGAAGTTTCATTCCTTGTTTACGGCCTAAAGTGTTTTTAGGAAGCATGCCTTTTACAGAAGTTTCGATCAAACGACGAGAATTTTTAGCACGTAATTCTCCAGCAGAGACTGATTTCAATCCTCCTGGGAAGTTTGAGTGACGGTAATAAATTTTATCGCTTGCTTTGTTACCTGTTAATTTGATTTTTTCTGCATTAATGACGATTACGAAATCGCCTGTATCCACATGAGGTGTGAATGTTGGTTTATTTTTACCACGTAAGACAGATGCTACTACTGCTGAAAGACGACCCATAGGAACATCTGTTGCATCTACTACGTACCATTTACGTTCTACTTCGCCTGGTTTGGCCATATATGTTGTACGCACAATTTTTTCCTCCAATTCAATTTCACGAATGTTTGACATACACTTGAGTTTCCGGGGCTCTTGTGGGGCAAACAATACCATATAACATAATACCTTCTATAAAGCCTAATGTCAACGTAATTCCGCCTCTTTTTGAAAATTTTCTCCATTCGTTTTCTGCCATTTTCTCTGAAAAACGAAACTTGTTGTTGCAGGTTTCTAAAACTGAATACCATAATGAATATTATGTATAAACTTTCATCAACAAAGTGAGCATCCACTTCTTTTCTCCAACCACCGAAAATAGTATAAAAACCTGATAATCACTGCTTTTGTGTATAAATATTTAATTTTACCCTTGATTTATTATTTTTATTCTGATAAGATAGCTTCAATCACTTGAAAACATGCGGAAAAGGAGTTAATAAGTATGAAAGAAAAAGTAATATTGGCCTATTCTGGAGGATTAGATACCTCCGTTTCAATTAAATGGTTAACGGACCAAGGATATGATGTGGTGGCTTGCTGCCTAGATATCGGTGAAGGTCGCGATACCCAATCCATTAAAGACAAAGCTTTGGCAGTTGGCGCGATTGAATCTTATGCCATCGATGCCCGCGAAGAATTCGCCCAAGATTTTGCTTTGATCGCTTTACAAGGCAATACTTTTTATGAAAATTCTTATCCTCTTGTTTCCGCTTTGTCTCGTCCATTGATCGCCAAGAAATTGGTGGAGTTGGCATTAGCGACTGGCGCAACGACCGTCGCCCACGGCTGTACCGGTAAAGGCAACGACCAAGTTCGGTTTGAAGTGGCGATCGCTGCTTTAGCGCCTCACTTGAAAGTCATCGCACCGGTTCGGGAATGGAAATGGTCCCGGGAAGAAGAGATTGCCTATGCGGCTGAAAAAGGAGTACCGATTCCCGCTGACTTGGACAATCCGTATTCCATCGATCAAAACTTGTGGGGACGTGCCTGTGAGTGTGGCGTCTTAGAAGATCCTTGGGCAACACCGCCAAAAGGAGCCTACGCCATCACGCAAGAATTAGAAGATACTCCTGACGTACCAACGATCGTTGAGATCACCTTTGATCAAGGGGTACCGACCGCCATTGATGGCGAAACGATGAATCTAGCAGAATTGATCATGAAACTGAACCGGATGGCTGGCGAGCATGGCGTTGGTCGGATCGACCATATCGAAAATCGTCTGGTGGGGATCAAATCACGGGAAGTTTATGAATGTCCGGGAGCGATCGCTTTGATGACGGCTCATAAAGAGTTGGAAGATTTGGTCTTTGTACGGGAATTGGCACATTTCAAACCAATCATCGAGCAGCAATTAGCGCAAGTCATCTATGATGGTCTTTGGTTCAATCCATTGACAGAAGCCTTGATTACCTTCCTGAAAAGCACGCAAGTCTACGTCAACGGGATCGTGCGTTTGAAATTGTTCAAAGGCAACGTCATTTGTGAAGGACGGAAATCAGAAAATAGTTTGTACGATGAAAACTTAGCAACGTACACGTCTGCAGATACCTTTGATCAGCATGCGGCTATCGGCTTCATCAAATTATGGGGACTGCCAAGCAAAGTGCACGCTGAGATCCAAGCACAACAGCAACTAACAGAAACATTGATTTAAGTATGCACGGCTGAAGCTGCCGCTTCAGCCGTAATCTTTTTTTGAGGTGAGAATATGGCAAAATTATGGGGCGGACGTTTCGATGGGAAAAACGAAGCATGGATCGATGCTTTTGGGGCTTCCATCACGTTTGATCAAAAGTTAGCAAAGCAAGACATTCTTGGCAGTTTGGCACATGTCAAAATGCTGGTCCATACGGGCATCATCAGTCAACCCGATGGCGAAGCGATCATTGGCGGCTTGACCACGATTCAGCAGCAATTAGCCGCTGGCGAATTGACCTTCACGATTGAAAATGAGGACATCCATTTAAACATCGAGACATTCTTGCATGAATTGATTGGACCAGTGGCAGGCAAATTGCATACTGCCCGTAGTCGTAATGACCAAGTGGCGACCGATATGCATTTGTATTTGAAAGAAGTCGTGCAAGAGGTGATCACTTTGATCGCTGATTTGCGAGAAGCGCTGGTTTTACAAGCCGAAGCCAACATCTACACCATCATGCCTGGTTATACCCATCTGCAGCATGCACAGCCGATTTCTTTTGCCCATCACCTCTTAGCCTATTACAGTATGCTGACGCGTGACCAAGAGCGTTTCAGTGAAAGTTTGAGCCGCATCGATGTGATGCCTTTAGGCAGTGCCGCTTTGGCAGGAACCACCTTCCCCATCGATCGGGCCTTCACCGCTCAAGAGTTAGGGTTCAGCAATATTTACAGCAACAGCCTAGATGCGGTCAGCGATCGTGATTTTATCTTGGAATTTTTAAGCAACGCCTCTTTATTGATGATGCATCTGTCTCGTTTTTGTGAAGAGCTGATTCTTTGGTGCAGCCATGAATACCAATTTGTGGAACTGACCGATACCTTCTCCACTGGCAGCTCCATCATGCCTCAAAAGAAAAACCCTGACATGGCGGAGCTGATCCGTGGAAAAACAGGACGTGTCTATGGGAATCTCTTTGGTCTTTTGACGGTCATGAAGGGCTTGCCGCTGGCGTACAACAAAGATTTCCAAGAAGACAAAGAAGGCATGTTTGACAGTGCCGAAACCATCACGAAAAGCTTGCAGATCATGACGGGCATGATCGCAACGATGAAGGTCAATCAAGCACGGATGCAAGAATCCACTGAAAAGGATTTTTCCAACGCAACAGAATTAGCGGATTACTTAGCCGGCAAAGGCGTGCCTTTCAGACAAGCCCATGAGATTGTCGGCAAGCTCGTCAGCGAGTGCTTGACCAAAGGCATCTATCTGCAAGATGTTTCCTTGGAAGACTACCAAGCGATCCATCCTGCCATCGACAGCGATATTTTTGAAAAACTTGACTCCTATACCGCCGTCAAAAATCGTCATTCTTATGGCGGCACCGGTTTTGATCAAGTAGCACAGCAAATTGAAGCCGCCAAAGGGTTATTAGCAAGCAAGTAAAAAAACCAGCGAAGAAAATTCTTCGCTGGTTTTTTGTTGATTAATGACGTACGCGAGATTTCGCTGGATCGATCAATGGCGCTTCGCCTAAGTGCGCTTGGATCATCCAAATACGTTTTTCGATGGCTGTTTTGAAGCCGATGAAGATATCTTGGGTTGGATCGTCGCCTTCTTCACCAGATACTTCGATCCCTTTTTGGTATAAGTCCGCTAAGTAACGGTAGCCTTCCACCAATGTAGCTAAGCGTTCTGGAATCGTGCGGTCCCAGTTGCCAACTTCATCAGGGATTTGAGTGTGTTCTGCCATTTCACGCAAAGTTGAATATGGTGAACCGTCTAATGTAATCAAGCGTTCAGAAACTTCATCCAATTGCTCATTTAGATCATCCATGAATTCGTCCATCATTGGATGCAAGGTCAAAAAGCCAGGTCCACGCATGTACCAGTGTGTTTGGTGAACGACCATAGCCATTTGGCTTAAATCAGCAACAAGTTGGTTTAATACTTCTTTTGTTTGTTCAAATTTCATAACGATTCCTCCTCTAAATTATCTATTTTAAGGATAATACGAAACAAATAAAAAGTACAACAAAATCATCTATTTGAGAAAATTTCTCACTCTCTTACGTATTTCTTTATAAGGAGGATCGAAAAATGACGATTTTCGTGTTTTTTTTAGGCGCTTTACTCGGCTTCTTTTGGCTTTTGCTCTTACATACCCTGTTTTGGAATCCACTAAAAAGTGATTCTCGTTCTCACTACCAGAAAGTGAACAAAGTTTCGGATAACCATTGGTTTTTTCGCCTTCCTACGAGATGGCTTTCACCCCCGTTTTATTGGGTTTTCGCCTGCTTGTGCTATGGCGGACTTTGCGGGGTTGCCTTTCATGATTCCCAAAGCTTCCTGGCTTTTGTCTGGCTGACCAGTGCCTTTTTACTCAGCTTGACCGACTTGATAGACTATAGCGTCTACCCGCAACTGCTGTACCCCGCCCACCTACTGCTAGCGCTGGCACAGCTTAGAAGCGGCGCTTCTTTTCAATGGCTGTCTTTAGGCTTGCTGGTTCCACTGGTCTTTTTTGTCTGGCAGGAAAAAATGGGCGGCGGCGATCTCTTAGTGCTGGCAGGCTGGAGCATTTGGCTAGCGCCAACGACCCTTTTGGCCCTCTTACTAGTAGCCAGCAGTCTTGGTCTCCTCGCTTTTTTTAGCTATCAAAGCATCTGGAAGAAACGATTGGCGCAGTTGCCCTTCGTCCCCTTCTTGAGTCTGGGTTTGCTGATTGTTCGCTTTCTAGCGTTTCATACTTTTGATGGTCTTTTTCTTTGAAGTGAAAAAAAACAGGACAGGAAAAAGCGGGACAAGTTGGTCTCATCCCGCTTTCTCTTTCTGCTCTGTTGCTTCCCCAGCCTATGATAACGGCGTCCGTTTTTTGCGATCAAGGTAGATGCCTACTGCGATTACTACTAACAACAGTCCAAGGACGACCCAACCAGCGGTCGTGGTGTCATTGGTTTTCGGTAAGTTGCCAGTGCCCGGCTTCGTTGTTTTGCCTTCTTTGACACGGTTGTTGAATACCATCTCTGCCGTTTGTTCCGCTTCAGCCACTAATTTTCCGTCTTGATCTTTGACGGTGACCGTTACTTGATAGGTGGTTTCATCATAGATGATCGTTGCGTCATTGCCAGCTTTTTCACGAATCGTGTAACGATGTTCCCCAGCATCGTCATACGTCAATGCATCAAAGGTAATCGTTCCATTTGCGTCATTGCGTTGGGTTTGCAGAACCTTTCCAGCTTCATCCACTAATTCAAATGCGAATTCGTTGGCTTGCAAGTCTCTACCCGTCAAGTCTTTCTTAGCACTTAGTACGACACTGCCAGCTTGTGGCTGGTAGCTGTTTTCAAAGACTCGATCGCCTTCGTATTCCGCCACTGCGGTCAACTGTCCGTCTTCATCCGTCACGGTCACAACTACTGCAAGTTCTTTCGTATCGTAGGTGATGGTACCGTCAGTTCCTGTTTTCTCACGAATGGTGTAGTGGTACTCACCTGTTTCATCATAGGCGAGAGCGTCAAAGTAGATCTTGCCAGTGGCATCATTGGCTTTTGTTTGAAGTACAGTTCCGGCTTCATCGACTAGTTCAAAATCGAATTCATTTGCTTGTAGTGTACGACCAGTTAAGACTTTCTCGCCACTTAGTACGACACTGCCAGCTTTTGGTTGATAGCTGTTTTCAAAGACTTGGTTGCCTTCGTATTCGGCAACTGCGGTCAACTGTCCATCTTCATCCGTCACGGTCACGACTACCGCTAGTTCTTTTGTATCGTACGTGATAGTGCCATCGCTGTCTATTTTCTCACGAATGGTGTAGTGGTACTCACCTGTTTCTTCGTAAGGGAGCGCGTCAAAGTAGATCTTGCCAGTGGCATCATTGGCTTTTGTTTGAAGTACAGTTCCGTCTTCATCCACTAGTTCAAAATTAAACTCATTTGCTTGTAATGTGCGGCCGGTTAAGACTTTCTCGGCACTCAATACGACACTGCCAGCTTTTGGTTGGTAGCTGTTTTCAAAGACTTGGTTGCCTTCGTATTCTGCCACTGCAGTCAATTGTCCGTCTTCATCAGTGACGGTAACGACTACTGCCAGTTCTCTCGTATCGTAAGTGATGGTGCCATCGTTTCCTGCTTGCTCACGGATGGTATAGCGGTATTCGCCAGTTTCCTCATAGGTGAGCGCGTCAAAGTAGATTTGTCCGGTTGCATCATTGGCTTTTGTTTGAAGAACAGTTCCTTCTTCATCTACCAGTTCAAAGGCAAATTCGTCAGCTTGTAAGGTGCGTCCGGTCAAGACTTTCTCGGCACTCAGTACGACACTACCAGCTTTTGGTTGATAGTCGTTTTCAAAGATCGCATTGCCATCATATGTTGCTTTTGCCACCAGTTGCCCGTCTTCATCGGTTACTTTCACGACAACGCCAATTTCTTTCATGTCATAGGTAATGGTACTATCTGCGTCAGCTTTTTCTCGAATCGTGTAGCGGTATTCGCCGACTTCGCCATATGTCAATTCATCGAAGTAGATTTGTCCGGTTGCGTTATTGGCTTTTGTTTGAAGTACATTGCCTTCTTCATCTACCAGCTCAAAGGCAAACTCGTTGGCTTCCAGCGTGCGACCGGTCAATACTTTCTCAGCATTCAGCACCACTCCGCCGTCTTTTGGCGTATAGTCATTTTCAAAGACTTGGTTGCCTTCATATTCCGCCACTGCGGTCAATTGTCCGTCTTCATCGGTGACGGTCACGACTACCGCTAGTTCTTTTGCATCGTAAGTGATGGTACCGTCAGTTCCTGCTTTCTCACGGATGGTGTAGTGATACTCACCGGCTTCCTCGTAAGGGAGCGCGTCAAAGTAGATCTTGCCAGTGGCATCATTGGCTTTTGTTTGAAGTACAGTTCCTGCTTCATTGACTAATTCGAAGTCAAATTCTTCTGCTTTCAAATCACGACCGATCAGCACTTTCTCAGCATTCAAAACGACACTACCGGCTTTTGGCGTATAGTCATTTTCGAAGACTTGATTGCCTTCATAGACTGCTTTCGCAATCAACTGGCTATCTTCTTCCGTGACGGTCACAGTTACCTTTAATTCTTTGTCGCTATAGGTGATGGTTGGATCATCGCCGGCTTTTTCCCGAATCGTGTAATGGTATTCGCCAGGCTCATTGTAAGTGATGGCGTCAAAGGCAACTTGACCGTTGCCATCATTAGTTTGTGTTAAAATCACAGAGCCAGTTTCATCCACTAGTTGGAACGTAAATTCGCCGTCTTTTAGCTCGCGCCCATCAAGCAGCTTCTGAACATTCAAGGCGTGGGTCGTTTCTTTGATTTCCCGCTTGTTGGCTAGTTCAAAGACATAATTGACTTGCTTATCAGAAATAGTGAAGGTGTACTGAGTCGCATCTCGTTCGTATCCTTCCGGTGCGGTGATTTCTTGGATCATATAATCGCCGTAACGCAGATTGTCGATCCGATCAATGGCGTTGCCGTTTTCCATGATCTGATTGTTTTTCACCACCAGGTTCGACAAGATGACTTCATAGGTATTTTGTACATTTTTGCGGCTTAATTGGAAAACCGCTTCTTCATCGATCCCTCGTTCTTTGGTGCCATCGGCATCGTATTTCACGATCGTCAAGGAACCGTTCGTCCCAGAAGACGTTCCGCTGCCATCTGTCGATTTGATGGTGATTTCTTTGGTTACTGTGTGAATCTCGATCTCACTACCCGTCAAATTGACATTATTGGTCACCCGTTCATTGTTCAAAATCCCGGGGTCAAGTTGTGTTTGATAAACGATAAAGTATGGTTTATCAATCATTTCTTCAAAAGCGATCACTAACGATTGCGTCCCTGCTACCACATCCGAGGTGATTTTCGGATTGTCTTCGTTGGTGAAGGTGACTTTTTCTCCTTTTTCCCACGTACCATTGTTTAAGACCGCTTCATACACATCTACGATCACGGCATCGTCGGCATCTCGTAAAAAGGTGTGTTGATTGTAGTTGATGGTATCGGTCACTACCGCATTGTGGATTTTGCGGCTGTCAGCATTGATCATGACTTCCCAATCGATCAACCGATTGTTTTCGGCATTCTGACTACCGTTTTTCATCAACCAGTCCGTTTTCGCCGACTTATCGGCTTGGCCATCCGCGGTCAACGTTGTATCGTTGTCTGTCAACGTGATGGTATTTTTGTAGGTAAATACATCTTCCGCTGCTTCCGTTGCCAAGAAGACCGCCAGTGTTTCTGAGGTTTCTTTCAGCAAGGTGATCGTAACTGTCTTCGTGTCAGGGTCATAGGTGTAACTGTAATCCTCGTTTAGCACCAATTGCTCTTTTAGTGCTCTGACTTGCGTCGTATATCCACTTACTGTGACCGTGTAAAGCGCCAGGTCTTTCAAGGTTTGGCCTTCTTGCAGCTGGTCAGTGATGACTGCATCTTTGTTGATTTTTTCTTTGTACGTATTGAATAGCCCCATCCAATAGACTTGATCGCTGGAAGCGGTCTGCTCATCAAAAATAGTTCCTAAGTTCCGACCTAATACGGCAGTAATCGCTTTGGCGACATCTTCCCCTTCACCAATAAATAGGCCGTATTTCAAGGCATTTTTTAACCAGTTGGTATCCATCCAAGTATTGGATTCAGAGGCTTCCGTGAACGTATTGCCGGCTTCGTCTTTATAATGGACAAACGCTGCATTACTAAAACGACTACTAGAACTTCCTAATGCGATCTGCTGTGAAACATCGAAGCTAGTTTTGAAATTAACCGTGATCGTTGCCGAGGTCGTTTGGTACGCCCCTTGCAGCTTGATCCGAAAACCAGTCTCAAGTTCCTTCGTTGAGCCATCGGCTAGCGTTTTCGTTTCTGTGATTAGCTCTAGCGTATAATCGGTATTGAGCTCTAAAGGCTCGGTCACTCCGCTTGCCGTCACTACCAGCGTATCCGCCAACAAGGCCAGTGCGCTGCTGTTTGCCCCTGAGATCAATTGATAGCGGTCTTCGATGATTAGGTCACTGACTTTTTGCTGATTGGTATTGGCATCAATTTTCCATGCGACAGTCTTCGTTTCATAGTCTTTGGTGCCAGCTGTTTTCACGACACCGATCGTTTTGGTTGGCGTCACTGTCCCACTGCCCGTCAATGAGGTATTTTGATTGTCGCGGATCGAAGCGTAGTTGTAAATACGAGTATCAGCTAGAACAGATTCATACAACTGGGTATCGTATTGGATCTTGTAGTAACCAGCTTTGGCAAACGTGATGCCAAAGCGGACGATTTTTCCCTCATTATCCAGCTGGTACGTCCCATCAAAGGACCAATCTTCTGCTGGGATAGAGTTACCATCTTTGTCCGTGATCACCAAAGTCTCTGGAACAAAAAAATGTAGGGCTTTTTCAGGATCCGTTCCTGAATAGGTCTGATCCAAAACTCTGGCTTGGTCTTTGTCCAATGTGACGGAAATTTCCCATGATGCTCGTTTCGTTTCTTGATCATAGCCTTTGAACCGTTTGTATTCCGATTGCTCATCGTAAGTAACCGTTGCTTCTGCAGTTTTTTCTGTAAAATCGCTGCCCTTGATTGTTGCCGTGTTTTTGAAAGAAGAAGCCGTTGGATCAGTGACTGCACTATTGATGACGATTCGAACCGGTTGATTAACCGTTTGATTGAAGGTAAACGTGTTGTTGACGCTGTTAAAGGTATATAAGCCATCGGTACGAACCCACTCCTCGGTGGCTTCATCGTACAAGTAGCCTGTCGAAGTACTATAAGACAAACCTTGAGGCATTTTATCGGTGATCACCACATCATGCAATTCACGACTGGTTTGGTTAAAAATAATTTCCCAAACCACTGAACCGCTGGAAGTCACGTTACCAGTCTTAATGATGTCGACTTCATAAATAGGCAATGTAATGATGATCTCATGACCATCTTCATCGTAGATCCCAGTATGAATCGTCACTTCTTCGGTGACAGTGCTCACACTTAATTCCGTAATTAGATCGATAGTCCCTGAGCGGTTGGAAAGTGTTTGTGCCGCTTCGTTAAAAGTAACAGTCAACGTGCCATCGAGTGCTAAGGTAAAGGTTCCGATCGATTGCCCACCAGAACGGGTCAATTCGCCGCTAACGGTGTTATGAATAGCAAAATATTCCGGTAATTGATACGTATAATAATCGCCAGCGCGAATTTCTTCCGTATCTGCTAACGACCAGTCAAAATGAATTTTGATGTTGCCGTTATACATCGGTGGATTTTCGGCAGTGAAGGGTTGATCGTTTAAGTCAGTAATTCGGACATTGTCAAAAAGTTGTACTCCCCGTTCGTTTAGGTTGGCACTAAGATTCTCAGCGGTAGTAGAAGCTTCCGTTTCCGCCTCAGTATCTGGTGCTCGGGGTTGAATGCTGTTTTGATTCAGTGTCGAAGATGCTTGGGTTGCTTGACTTTCACTAGGGACGGTTGCTTGTTCTTCTTCTGCTTGACTCGTTTCTGACTGAACTGCTCCCGCTGTCGATGAATCCGTAGGTGCTTTTTCCGTATCGATCGTTCCCGTCTCAGGATCGGTACTTTCCAGCGTTTCAGTCGTTCTTTCGGTACTTTCGGTTGCGTTGATTGCTTCTGCTAGTATGATCGTTGGTTCACAAAAAATGGAGCCAAGCAAGACTAGCAAACATATATAGATAGAAAATTGTTTTTTCATAATTGTTCATTCCTTTTTTATTTAAATTTTTTCAATTGATCTCGGAAACGCTCGACGAATAACATTGTTCAACAGTGAGCAATATATCCCAACAAACAACTGCTTTTTGCCTCCTCCCCATGATTCAAAAATTTTGGTCTTTGCTACTTGTATCAAACGTATTACTACTATTCCACACTTCTATTTTCCCAAAATTTTGGGGTGGGATGTATTCAAAAAAAATACAACACGCAATTTTTTTGAATACATGTAAAAACGTGATACTATTTACTTAAAAGGGGGCTCAGGGGCAATCATGTTACGGAAATTGTTATCATCTACGACACAAAAGAAACTACAGCTGATTGAGTATTTATTAGACGATCAGGGAACGAGTCTTCACGATTTGGCAGTAAAATTTTCCATTTCAATGTCTGCAGCAAAAACCTATATCGCGGAAATCGACAATGAATTTTCGTTTCTGGACTTACAATTTGACAATTATTCAGCTGTTCGCCTCCACTTGCATCCCTTTGCTACTCGGCTAGACGTATACAGCCAGTTTTTGACTCGCTCTTCTGCATTTCAATTATTGGAACTACTCTTCTCATCAAGTTTCACTAGTTATGATATGTTGGCTCTAGAATTAAATTTAAGCAAATCGTCGATCATTCGTTTGATCAAGAGGATCAACATGGTTCTGGCACCATATGATTTCTTCATCGCGACCAAACCCATCCAGTTAAAAGGAAATGAACACAACATTCGCCAGTTTTTTCTGATTTTCTTCTTAGAAAAGTACCAGTATGAATTTGTGGATGCCAACATCAACCAAGAACAGGATTTTTTGAAAATCGCTCGTATCATGGCAGCAGCGACACCCTTAAAGCTTTATTTTTCCGACATCAAAAAAATCGCTTTTGTGATCTATATCAACACGAAGCGCGATCGCCTATACGCCTCCAACCCCAATGGAAACCACGTCGAATATTTCTTAGAGAAAATCGATTTGAGCGAATTTACCGGCTACAGTCGGGCCTACGTCGAGAAAATGGTCGGTTATGTCACGACCCATATTGGTCAGGACCCCAACGTCTTTCGTAAGACCAAACAAGAGTTTTATCAAATGACCAAACGTATATTTAAAAAGTACAACTATCATGAAGCCGACTTTGAAGAGAAACTCGACGCTGTGGTCTTTTCTTATTTTCTTGGGATCAACTTGCGCGTTCCTTACTGCATCTTGGATGATCGCTTTGCTCGTTTTGTCAACAACTGTGATTTGGTCCAACAGGCAGTCAATCGAGACATCGTTCACCTTTTGACCCATTCAAATTTACCGATCATTCGACCAAGTACGATCAATTACCTGATTTATATTTTCCATATATCTTTCCCAAATTTCGCTAAAGAAATCATCGATGCCAATGCTGGCTTTCGCTTAGCTTTGTTTTATGATACGAATAGTTACCATACGGAATTTATCCAAACGAAAATCCAACAGTTTATTCCTTATCAGCTAACCATCACGATTTTAAATCCTCTGGACTCGTTTTCTCTGACCAAACTGGATGAGACGTATGATTTGATCATCGGCAATCTGACCCCCTCCTGCAGAAAAAACTTATTTCATTATGCAGACATCAATCTGACTTCGAATGACTTGGCGTTTATCGCTCGGCAGGTTCAGGAAAAGGGAATTCATATGCTGCAAGAACGGCAAGAGGAAAACTAATAAACAAAAAAAATCACCTTCGAAAGAGTTGAATGACGTACGCCAAGGAACAATTTGAGCGCATGTCGGGATTCATCATACTTTCGAAGGTGATTTCTTTTGCACATATGGACCTAATAACATTAATTTCTATAATATAGACAAAAAAAGCTTGCCATTCCGAAGAATGACAAGCTTTTCCGTCACACTGAGTCAATCAGGTGCTGGGCATTGATTAGTTCTGGCTGTTCAATGCGTCTTCAGCAGCCATTTGTGCTTCGATGTCTGAGATGCTGTAGACATTTTCGCTGGCAACTGTTACTTCTTTTGGTTCCATTTCACGGTAACGAGGCATACCAGTACCAGCTGGGATGATCTTACCGATGATAACATTTTCTTTCAATCCAAGAAGTGGATCTTTCTTGCCGCGAATCGCTGCATCGGTCAACACACGAGTGGTTTCTTGGAAGGACGCAGCAGACAAGAAGCTGTTGGTTTCCAAAGATGCTTTCGTGATTCCTAGTAGGACTGGACGGCTAGTTGCAGGAACGCCGCCGGCTACCAATGTGTCGTAGTTGCGGTCTTTAAAGTCGGCGATATCCAACAATGTTCCTGGCAAGATGCCTGAATCACCTGGATCCATGACGCGGACTTTACGCAGCATTTGACGAACCATTACTTCGATATGTTTGTCGCCGATTTCTACCCCTTGCATCCGGTAAACGCGTTGAACTTCCCGTAATAGGTAGTTTTCAACAGACAAGACATCGCGAACTTGTAACAGTTGTTTTGGATCGATCGAACCTTCCGTCAATGGCGCACCACGATGGATAAAGTCGCCTTCTGCTACTTTCATCCGGGCAGTATAAGGAACGGTATACGTACGCGTATCGGTTTCCCCTTTGATAGTCACTTCTTTGGTCCGAGTTGATGGGTCTTCTGAGATATCGATGACTTCTCCGGTAACTTCGGTAATGACCGCTTGTCCTTTCGGATTACGGGCTTCAAAGATTTCTTGGACACGAGGGAGACCTTGCGTGATATCGTCTCCGGCAACCCCGCCGGTATGGAAGGTACGCATGGTCAACTGAGTACCAGGTTCACCGATTGATTGGGCAGCGATGGTACCGACTGCTTCCCCAACTTCAACTTCAGAACCAGTAGCTAAGTTGCGGCCATAACAATGTTTACATACACCATGTTTGGTGTTACATGTAAAGACAGAGCGAATGGATACTGTTTCGATACCAGCGTCCACGATGGCTTTAGCTAAATCTTCAGTGATCAATTCATTGACCCCTAGAAGGACTTCGCCAGTTTCAGGATGGATCACTGATTTACGTGTGTAACGTCCAATCAAACGTTCTTCTAAGGATTCGATGATTTCGTTTCCTTCGCGAATTGCTTGAATGTCTAAACCACGGTCAGTACCACAATCGTCTTCACGGATGATAACATCTTGGGCAACGTCAACGAGACGACGTGTCAAGTAACCGGAATCGGCTGTTTTCAAGGCGGTATCGGTCATCCCTTTACGGGCACCATGGGTCGAGATAAACATTTCTAAGACAGATAGACCTTCACGGAAGTTTGAGATGATCGGCAATTCCATGATTCGTCCGTTAGGCGCGGCCATCAATCCACGCATCCCAGCAAGCTGAGTAAAGTTGGAGATGTTACCACGGGCACCGGAATCAGACATCATGAAGATTGGGTTTTTCGCTTCCAATGATTCCATCAGTTTTAACTGAATTTCATCTTTGGCTGCATTCCAAACACCAATAACTCGTTCATAACGCTCGTCATCGGTAATCAATCCACGACGGAATTGTTTCGTGATCGTTTCAACTTGTTTGTGGGCATTGTCGATGATTTCATGTTTTTCGTGCAAGTTCATGATATCAGCGATACCAACGGTGATACCCGCCATTGTTGAATGGCTGTATCCTAAGTCTTTCATGCGGTCAAGCATGCGTGACGTTTCAGTGATGCGGAAACGTTTGAAGACTTCTGAAATGATGTTTCCTAAGTTTTTCTTCTTGAATGGGCCAACAAGCTCTTGTTCTTTGATGAAGGCAGGCACATCTGTACCAGCTTCAATAAAGTACTTGTCTGGTGTTTGAACCGTCAAGTTGTAGTCTGTCGGTTCGTTTAAGAATGGGAATTCTGGTGGCATGATCGAGTTAAAGATCACTTTACCCACCGTTGTTACCATCAAGCGTTGTTTTTGTTCAGACGTGAATGGTTTGTCCCCTAAAGTGTTTGGATTGATAGCGATCCGTGTGTGTAAATGCACGTAGCCATTGCGCCATGCCGTAACTGCTTCGTCCATGTCACGGAAGATCATGCCTTCCCCTTCACGGCCTTCTTCTTCCATCGTCAAGTAGTAGTTCCCTAGGACCATATCCTGAGATGGTGTTACAACTGGTTTTCCGTCTTTTGGATTCAAAATGTTTTGGGCTGCTAACATCAGCATACGTGCTTCTGCTTGCGCTTCTTCGTTCAATGGTACGTGAACGGCCATTTGGTCTCCATCGAAATCGGCATTGTAGGCTTCACAAACAAGTGGGTGCAAACGAATGGCACGGCCTTCAACTAAGACGGGTTCAAATGCTTGGATACCTAATCTGTGAAGCGTAGGTGCCCGGTTCAATAGCACTGGATGTTCTCTGATGACATCTTCTAAGACATCCCAAACTTCGTCTTCTTGACGTTCGATTTTGCGTTTGGCATTTTTGATATTTGACGCGATTTCACGAGAAACAAGTTCCCGCATCACGAACGGTTTGAACAATTCGATCGCCATTTCTTTTGGCAGACCACATTGGTACATTTTAAGGAATGGACCAACGACAATAACTGAACGACCTGAGTAGTCGACCCGTTTTCCTAGCAAGTTTTGACGGAAACGACCTTGTTTCCCTTTCAACATGTGAGAAAGAGATTTCAATGGGCGGTTCCCTGGCCCTGCAACTGGACGGCCGCGACGACCGTTATCGATCAAGGCATCGACTGCTTCTTGTAGCATCCGTTTTTCATTTTGAACGATGATGTTTGGTGCATTCAAATCTAACAAGCGTTTCAAACGGTTGTTACGGTTGATTACACGACGATACAAGTCGTTCAAGTCACTTGTGGCAAAACGTCCACCTTCTAATTGCACCATTGGACGCAAATCAGGCGGGATAACTGGGATAACGTCCATGACCATCCAGCTTGGTTTGTTTCCTGAAGCACGGAATGCTTCTAAGATATCCAAACGGCGGATCGCACGGGTCCGTTTTTGACCAGTCGCGTTTTTCAATTCTTCTTTTAATTCAGCAACTTCGCCTTCAAGATCAACGCCATCTAATAATTGTTTGATGGCTTCGGCACCCATTGCTGCTGAAAATTCTTGACCGTATTGGTCACGTTTTTCACGGTATTCCCGTTCAGTCAATAGTTGTTTTTTCTCAAGGCTGGTGTTTCCTGGTTCAATCACTACGTATGAAGCAAAGTAGATGATTTCTTCCAATGCACGTGGGCTCATGTCTAAGACAAGACCCATCCGTGAAGGAATGCCTTTGAAGTACCAAATGTGTGATACTGGTGCTGCTAGTTCAATGTGTCCCATGCGTTCACGACGCACTTTTGAACGTGTTACTTCCACGCCGCAACGGTCACAAACGATGCCTTTATAGCGGATCCGTTTGTATTTGCCGCAAGCACATTCCCAGTCTTTGGTTGGACCGAAAATACGCTCGTCAAACAACCCTTCGCGTTCAGGTTTTAACGTACGGTAGTTAATGGTTTCTGGTTTTTTTACTTCACCATAAGACCAGCTTCTGATTTTTTCAGGAGAAGCCAAACCGATTTGCATACTTTCGAATTTATTTACATCGATCAAAAAAGGTTCCCTCCATTTCATTTCATGGACATATCCGATAGAACGGGGGCTATTTCCGCTAGTGGCGGAAATAGCGAGGGCCGTCTATTATTGCAAGCGATCTTCTGCTGTCTCGATTTGTTGGTTCAACGCGTCGGCGGCATTTTTAGCTTCTGTTTGTGCTTTTTGTTCTAATTCACGGGCTGTTTGTTGCTCCGCAAATTTTGTTAAGGCATCAACGGTGATCAAATCATCATCGTCATCATCCATATCACGCAGTTCGATCTCTGCATCATCGATATCTAGGACACGCATGTCTAGACCCAGTGATTGCAATTCTTTTACTAATACGCGGAATGATTCTGGTACACCTGGTTTTGGAATTGGTTCCCCTTTGACGATCGCTTCGTATGTTTTCACACGACCAACCACGTCATCTGATTTGTAGGTCAAGATTTCTTGCAAGGTGTAAGCAGCACCGTATGCTTCCAGTGCCCAAACTTCCATCTCTCCGAAACGTTGTCCACCAAATTGGGCTTTTCCTCCCAATGGTTGTTGCGTAACCAATGAGTAAGGTCCAATGGAACGGGCATGCAATTTATCATCGACCATGTGGGCCAATTTGATCATGTACATGACACCAACGGAGATGCGGCCATCAAATGGTTCGCCGGTACGTCCGTCGTAAAGCACTGTTTTGGCATCGCTGGCCATTCCTGCTTCAGCAACCGTTGCCCAAACATCTTCATCGCTGGCTCCATCAAAGACTGGTGTTGCCACGTGAATGCCTAATTGACGCGCTGCCATTCCTAAATGTAACTCTAATACTTGTCCAATGTTCATCCGAGAAGGTACCCCTAATGGGTTCAGCATGATATCGACTGGTGTGCCATCTGGTAAGAAAGGCATGTCTTCTTCTGGCATAATGCGAGAAACGACCCCTTTGTTTCCGTGACGTCCGGCCATTTTATCCCCTTCATGGATTTTCCGTTTTTGAACGATATAAACGCGAACCAGCATGTTCACACCTGGTGACAATTCATCGCCAGCTTCGCGGGTAAAGATTTTGACATCGTGGACGATTCCGCCGCCGCCGTGAGGCACGCGTAGAGAAGTGTCACGCACTTCGCGGGCTTTTTCACCAAAGATTGCGTGCAACAAACGCTCTTCTGCTGAAAGTTCCGTTACCCCTTTTGGAGTGACTTTCCCAACAAGCAGATCGCCATCTTTGACTTCCGCACCAATGCGGATAATACCCATTTCGTCTAGGTCTTTCAACGCGTCTTCCCCAACGTTCGGGATTTCGCGAGTGATTTCTTCAGGTCCTAATTTTGTGTCGCGGGCTTCTGATTCATATTCTTCAATATGGACAGAAGTGTAAACATCATCTTTCACCAAACGACGGCTCATGATGATGGCATCTTCATAGTTGTACCCTTCCCAAGTCATGAATGCGACTAAGACGTTTTGTCCTAGTGCCATTTCGCCTTGTTCCATAGATGGGCCATCTGCTAAGATGTCGCCTTTTTCCACTTTTTCACCAAGTGCCACTAATGGACGTTGGTTGTAGCTGGTTCCTGAGTTTGAACGACGGAATTTGGTAACAGAATAAACGTCCAATGCGCCATTGTCACGACGAACGCGCACTTCGGCTGCATCCACGTATTCTACGATCCCATCATGTTTACATAACAAAGCAGCTCCTGAGTCATGTGCTGATTTGTATTCCATACCAGTACCAACCCAAGGTGCTTTCGGATTGATCAATGGTACAGCTTGCCGCTGCATGTTGGCACCCATCAAGGCACGGTTGGAGTCATCGTTTTCCAAGAAAGGAATACATGCGGTTGCGACTGCGACTACTTGTTTTGGTGATACGTCCATGTAGTCGACTTTATCGATCGATACTTCCAAGTTTTCAGAAGTAGCACGCGCCATAACAACGTCGTTTACGAAAGAGCCGTCTTCATTTAACAAGCTGTTTGCTTGGGCCACAACGTAGTGGTCTTCGGTATCGGCAGTCAAGTAATCGATCTTGTCTGTAACACGGCCTGTTTCGCGGTCAACTCGACGGTATGGTGTTTCAATGAAGCCATACTTGTTGACTTTGGCATAAGAGGCCAAGCTGTTGATCAACCCGATGTTTGGTCCCTCAGGCGTTTCGATCGGACACATACGGCCATAGTGGGAATAGTGAACGTCTCGGACTTCATAGCCAGCACGATCACGCGTCAAACCACCAGGTCCTAAGGCAGATAGACGACGTTTATGGGTCAACTCACCCAGTGGGTTTGTTTGGTCCATGAACTGTGACAACTGAGAAGAACCAAAGAATTCTTTGATACTTGCGACAACCGGACGAATATTGATCAATTGTTGTGGTGTCAAGGTTTCGGTGTCTTGGATCGACATCCGTTCACGAACGACACGTTCCATCCGAGCAAGCCCGATCCGGAATTGGTTTTGCAATAATTCACCAACAGAACGAATCCGACGGTTTCCTAAGTGGTCGATGTCATCGACATTGCCGATGCCTTCCATCAAGTTGAAGAAGTAGCTCATTGAAGCAATGATGTCTGCTGGACGAACGGTACGTGTGGCAGTATCTGGATAGCCATTACCGATCACGTTGACTTCTTGTTCTGGATCTTTTGGTGAAAAGACTTTGATGACTTGGACCGTCATTGGTTCGGTAACGACCCCATCTTCTGATGGATAGTACGTTACACTGTTTAGGCCATTATCGATAAATGCGCCTAGTGTTTCCATGACTTGGTGAGTCAAAACAGTGCCTTTTTCAACAATGATCTCGCCTGTTTCAGGGTCAACCAAGGTTTCTGCTAAGGTCAAGTTCAATAGACGTGTTTTCAAGTCTAATTTTTTGTTTACTTTGTAGCGACCAACATTTGCTAAGTCGTAACGTTTTGGATCGAAGAAACGTGCGTTCAGCAAGCTGCGTGAGCTGTCTGCTGTTTTTGGCTCGCCTGGACGAAGACGTTCGTAAACATCTTTCAATCCTTCTTCGGTACGAGAATCGCTTGCGTTTTTATGCAAGTCTTTTTCGATCGTGTTACGCAATGATTCACTGTCGCCGAAAATTTCAAAGATCGTGTCATCAGAACCAAACCCTAGGGCACGGACTAAGACCGTCAAAGGAATTTTACGGGTACGGTCAATCCGTACGTAAGAGATATCTTTGGCATCAGTTTCCATTTCTAGCCACGCACCGCGGTTAGGGATAACAGTTGAACCAAAGCCTTCTTTGCCGTTTTTATCGACTTTGCCATGGAAATATACACCTGGAGAGCGGACCAACTGAGAAACGATAACCCGTTCTGCCCCGTTGATGATAAAGGTTCCTTGTTCAGTCATTAATGGGAAATCACCAAAGAATACTTCTTGGGATTTGATTTCCCCGGTTTCACGGTTCGTCAAACGCAAAGTAACATGTAATGGTGCCGAATAGTTTGCATCATGGGCACGGGCTTCTTCTACTGTATACTTTGGTTCTTTCAATTCATAATCCACAAATTCTAGGGACAAGTTACCGTTGAATCCTTCGATTGGCAAAATATCTTCAAACATTTCTCTCAGGCCCTCATCTAGGAACCATTGGTAAGAGTCGGTTTGAATTTCAATCAAATTCGGTAATTCTAATACTTCACTGATCCGTGCGAAACTTCTACGTTCGCGATGCTTTCCGTATTTTACTACGTGTCCAGCCAAGCTCTTCACCTCTTCATAAAGTCTTTCAAAAAGGCTATCCGATTATTTACAAAACTGTAACAAATATTAAATATAGGTTACAGAAAGCATTTTTTGCGGCTTTTAGGCAAAAAAAAACCAAAAATAGAACGGATGCATTGGGCATTTTCTACTTTTGTTTCCTTATTCCTAAGCCGAAACGGACAATATTTCGTTTCTGCTTTTTTCGTTCAGATAGTTTTTGCAACTCCTTATTATACAGATGAAGCACTTCTCTGTCAAGCTTTCATTGGAAGTTACAATGCTTTTCTGGTGCACCCATTTCCTAAGATTTTCTAAAGAAAAAAACAAGGCTGGTGTGGACTGTTTTTCGTAAGAAACTACTTTGCTTTTTGCCGATTTCTTGCTATGCTAACGAAAACGTTACACGTGAAACATTAGGAAGGATATCCTTATGACGACAAAAGAAAAAATACTGACCTTATTACAAAAAGAAGATACTGTGCTATCTGGAGAGAAACTGGCCCAAGCTTTGTCGATCTCTCGTACCGCAGTCTGGAAAGCCATTAAAGAACTCGAGAAAGAAGGCTATCATTTCGAACACTTGGCCAACGGCTATCGCTTTGTCTCGGATGATCGCTACGATCAAGCAGCACTTGCAGCCGCCTTGCCGATGATCCCCACGATTCAAATCAAGGATGCTGTTGAGTCTACTATGAAAGAAGCCAAGATCGCCGCTTTGGATAGTGGACTGGCAACCCCCGCCCTTTTTTTGACCGAAACACAAACAGGCGGCCATGGCCGCTTCGAACGACCGTTTTTCTCACCGAAAAAACAAGGGATCTATATGAGCTTGCTTTTAAAACCAAACCAAGCGTTTCAAGAATTGCCGCAATATACCGTTCTGGCGGCGGTAGCAGTTGCCGAAGCCATCGATGCCCTTCTAATGAAGGAAACGGCCATTAAGTGGGTCAACGATCTGTACTTAGATGGAAAAAAAATCTGCGGTATTTTGTCTGAAGCAACCAGTGACTTTGAGACAGGCCGTATTACTTCGGTTGTGATCGGTATCGGCATCAGTTTTTCAATTCCGCAACAGCAGTTTCCAGCAGAGATTCGGGAAAAAGCGACATCACTCTTTCCTGGTGAAGAGTATCCAACCTTTTCTCGGGCCGCGTTGATCCAAGAAATTTGGCGCCGTTTCTTCCAATTATTAGCGCAACTGCCTGACATGAATTATATGGCCCGCTATCGGCAGAAATCCTTTGTTTTGGGCCGCACCGTTCAATTTACGCAACAAGGTGTGACCTATGAAGGGATCGCCAAAGACATTACCAACACCGGTGAATTAGTGGTGGAAACAGCGACGGAGCGCAAGGTGCTTTCTTCTGGAGAAATCAGTTTGGAACGGTATTGATGCTGCGAAAAGTCGCAAATTCGCTTGCTGATTCGCTGCTTTCGCAGGGAATCAGTCAAAGCAATCGCGAGCACACATGCTCCATAAACAGACCTGCTTATTCCGAGGAGTCATACAAAAGAACAACCTAGGCAGCTCCCCTTTCTATCGGGTTTAGCCACTGTCACCAAAACTTTACTGTTGCAATCAGGATCGCAGAGAAAGCGAGCCTCATCTTTTCATAATAAGCATTACGATCGTTATTTTATCAAATGATTTCTGAAGTTTTTTACGTTATTTTGGTTCTCAAAAAAAGATCGACCTGCTCTTTCAAGAGCGGGTCGATCTTTTCTTTTATAGCAATTGCCACAGCAGGCACAAAAGCAAGCCCAAGGCATAGCTGCTGTTGAATAAAATCATGTTTTTAATCGAATAGCCGAAGCTACGTGGGTGGGGCAGGCTGGTTTGATGTTCTTTCAAGTTTTGACGGATTTTCGGCAGTGTCAGAAACACGAGCAAAATCGGCCATTGAAAGAGTCCAAACAAGAGGCCCAATAAAATAGCGGCGTAGGAAGCTAGCATCATTCCTTGAAACAGACGGATACCTGCTTCGCGACCGATGTAGTACACCAGCGTGTAGCGATGGTTTTCGATATCAGCTTCCAGATCCCGTAAGTTATTGGCTAACATGATGTCAGCAATCGTGAAAATCAATGGCAAGGATGCCAACACGATGGCACACACAGCCCAGAGATTCCCCACTAAGCCAAAGGTTCCGTTCGCAAAATCCAGTGCCAGATAAAAAACTTTTTGATCAATGGTATTGATATAGATCGTGATGGCAAAAATCCCTAATCCCATCGTTACACCGCTGAATACCTCGCCTAAAGGCATCCGCGATAACGGAATGGGGCCAAAGGTATAAAAGACCCCGATAAAACAAACCACCAGCCCCATCACTAGCAGCAGCCAGCCGGTAACAAAGGTCAAGTAAAGACCGATCAGTAAGGTTCCTGCCAGCATCGCAAAAATCAGATTGCGAACAGTAGCTTCTGAGATGTTTTCGCGCCCGATCACATTGTGCTGGTATTTGTAGGTCTCTGATTTGGCTTTTTTGAAATCCATATAATTGTTGATGGACGTCGTCGTCAAATCAAACAGCAGCATCCCCAGAAAAAAAATCACAGTATTCAACGGATGAAATTCATGAAAATACACCAACGAGAACAACACACCCATAATGAAGGGGAAGACACTCGCCACCTTGGTGCGGATCTCCACCACTTCTAAAAACACTGAAAGAGACATCTTTCACTCCTCCTATTCTAAATCAGCACGATCACCCATCGTGTAGCCTGATTCCTCTGAAAGCTCAAAGGTATCTTTGATGCCGTCTGTTACGTACACTTTATCTTCTTTTGTGATAAAGATCGCATCGGTTCCCTTTTCGGTATGCTGTTCGATATAAGCCAAGCCTTCTTTGACTCCTTTATCAAACGCCACCGTAGTCAACCCGTCACCATCGATGGATTTGTCAGTGATCACAGTCACACTTGCTACATCGCTATCGTAAGGATAGCCAGTCTCAGAATCAAAAATATGGTGATACGTTTTGCCGTCTACTTCTAAGTAGCGTTCGTAGATCCCTGAAGTAACTACTGTTTTATTGGTTTCTTTGATACTGCCGATAATCGAGCCGCGAGATTTGTTTGGATCTTGGATTCCGACATTCCATGGCTCATCTGCACCGCGGTTGCTATGACCTAACACATAGACATTCCCGCCCAAATCGACGATCGCGGAAGTCACGCCATTGTCCTTCAGCACTTTGACGACTTCATCCGTGATGTAGCCTTTGGCGATCGCCCCAAGGTCAAGGATCATGTCCTTGTCTTTTAAATAAACGGTTTGATCTTCATCGTTAAACTCGACTTGTTCATAATTGATATGTTTCAACGCTTCATCGATCTCAGATTGCTCTGGCTTGCGGGCATCATCAAAGCCGATTCGCCATAATTGGGTGATGGCACCGATGGCCATATTAAAGCCGCCTTCTGATCTCACACTGTAATCGTAAGCTTCTTTTAGCAAATAATAAATATCATCCGAAACCTTCACTGGTTTGATGCCAGCTTGCGCATTGATTTCATCGATCTCTGATCCTGCTTGGTTGATGGTGATTTTATCGCCTAATTCTCTGATGCGGTCAAAGGCTGGCTTCATAGCGTCCTCTTTGCCTTCATCATAAATGCGGATTCGAGTATAAGTGCCTAATAAAAATTCTTCTTGAAAATATGGTTCTTCCCGCAGCGTCGTTGCTTCCTGATTACTGCCACAAGCTGCCAACATTGTGCCAAAAAAAACAAACATCAGAAAAAACGTTACTTTCTTTTTCATGATTTTCCTCTTTTCTATTGTCTTCAACCTTCATATAATAGCCTTTTTTTGGCAGAATGAAAAGGGGCATTCCGTGATTTCTCAAGGTATTTTAGGAATCCTTAATCGATGCTTTCCATCATTAAAGAACCCATTTCTTTTTAAAAAAAGTACTCACCAGATTGCTTTTTTTTGCACGAACTTTCCCCCTCTCATGGTTGCCCACAAAAAAAACAGCATTCAAAACGAATGCTGTCCTCTTCATTCAAAAAAGTTGTGATTATTCAGTAACGAAGTTATCGACTTCAATGGTTGTTTGGTCACCTTTTTCAGCTGCATTCAACAATTGTTGTGCATAGATAACAAAGCTGTGGAAGCTGTGGGTTGCACCAGAAACGACGTCCATGTCTGCCACAGAACCATCTTCAGCATTGACTGCAGAAACAAAAGCTTCATTGAAGTTTGGAATGAATTCTTCTGGACCAGTACCAGATTTTGCTTCCATGTTTTCATTGTATTCTGTATCATCTTTTTTCGACTCGCCGGCTTCGTTTAGGTAGTCGTAGTTTGATTCAGAGATTTTGCCGTCAGCCACAGTCATTGAGAAGACCACGCGGTAACCGTTTGAGTAGTTCTTTTCTTCTAATGTATAGGTTCCGTCTTGCAAGTCTGCACCGTTGTCGATTTCAATGGTATCCGTGTTGCCTGCTTGCGCCGCTTGAATCAATTGTTGTGCATAGTTTTGGAAGGAATCAAAGGAATGAGTCGCGCCAGAAACTACTTCGATTGAAGAAGGGCTTTGTGCGGCAACTAATTCTTCATTGAATTTAGGAATAAATTCTTCTGGACTGATGCCTGCTTTTTCTTTCATCGTTTCATTGTATTCAGTGTTTTCTGTTTTTGATTCGCCATCAGCATTCACGTTGTCATATTTTGATTCAACGATTTTGCCGTCTTTGACTGTGATCTCAAATGTGACACGGTAGTCGTTTTTATAGTTCTTTTCTTCTAAACGATACGTCCCATCTTGCATTGGCTCGCCCGCAACAATGGTTGCTTCCGTGCTTTCTGTTGATGCTGAATCGCTTGCAGAAGTTTGTGATGTACTTTCACTAGTTGACGAAGAAGCTGTGTTATTGTCATCTGCTCCGCAACCCCCTAACAACATTGCTGAGAATGAAAATACCGCCATACCTACAATCAATTTCTTTGCTTTCATAATTATCCACCTTTTACTTGTTTATTTTCCCCACAAAAAAGTTTGTGATACATCTAACATTGTAAAGTAAATTTACGATATGTCAACCGCTTCCTTTCCGCTTTTTTACGGAAAAAGGACTTAATTTTTGATTTTCGCAAGTTTTCACGAATTTCAGGAAATATGCGTTTTTTTCATCAGAATCGTTAGACAAATGAACCATTTGTCTATATAATAGGAACGATTGTGTAATTATTATCATAGATTATTTTTATTAAGGAGAGATTTGCAATGGCAAAGAAAAACATTGTCGTTGTCGGTGCCGGTTATGCAGGCGTTTCTGCTACGAAGTACATGGCAAAGAAATTGAAAAAAGACAATGATGTTGAGATAACATTGATCGACCGTCACTCTTATCATACGATGATGACTGAACTGCATGAAGTCGCTGGAGGACGTGTAGAACCTACCGCAATTCAATATGACTTGCAGCGCTTGTTCTCACGCAAGAAAAATGTTCGTTTAGTAACCGATACAGTAACTGGGATCGATAAAGAAAATAAAACCGTCCAAACAAAATTAGGTAGCTATTCATTTGACTACTTGATTTTAGGGATGGGTGGCGAACCGAATGACTTTGGTACACCTGGTGTTAAAGAAAACGGCTTTACTTTATGGTCATTTGACGATGCTGTCCGTATTCGCGAACACATTGAAAAAACTGTCGCAAAAGCAGCGATCGAACCAGATGCAGCATTACGCAAAGCAATGTTGACCTTTGTCGTTTGTGGTTCTGGATTTACCGGGATCGAAATGATCGGTGAACTGATCGATTGGAAAGATCGTTTAGCTTCCGATTATAAATTGGACCCAAGTGAAATCAGCTTGAAAGTCGTTGAAGCAATGCCAACGATCTTGAACATGCTTGATCGTAACGATGCAGCCAAAGCAGAACGCTACTTGAAGAAAAACAATGTTGATCTTGTCTTGAATGCACCAATCGTTGAAGTGGCACCTGACCACATCAAACTAAAAGATGGTTCAACGATCCCAACCCACACATTGATCTGGACTGCCGGTGTCAAAGGAACTAGCGATGCTGCTGATTTCGGTTTAGAAACAGCCCGTGGTTTCCGTCTAGTTGCCAATGAGTACATGGAAGCAAAAGGCTACGAAGACAAAAACATCTATATTATTGGTGACTTGGTTTACTTCGAAGAATTCCCGAATACACCAACACCACAAATCGTGCAAGCAGCTGAACAAACAGGTCACACTGCAGCAACGAACATCGTTGCAGCCATCAAAGGCGGCGAAAAACATAAATTCAAAGGAAACTACCAAGGATTTATGGTTTCGATCGGTGCCAAATGGGGCGTGGCGAACTTATTCAATAAGATTCACCTGAGCGGTTTCTTAGCGATCATTATGAAACACATCGTTAACTTGAAATACTTCTTTGATATTCGTTCTGGTTACTACATGTTCCAATACTTGATGCATGAAATCTTCCACATCAAAGATGACCGGACAGTCGCTCGTGGTCACACGTCTCGTTACGGTAACGTCTTGTGGAGTGTTCCGCTTCGTATTTTCTATGGTCTTGTCTGGTTCGTTGAAGCCTTCAAGAAAATTTTAGGTACGAATGGGGAAGTCTTCAAACCTGGTACTTGGTTCGGTGAAGGTTCTTGGTTCCAAGGCAACAGCGTATTCCCTTGGACTTGGGAATATCAAACAGTCGCTGATGCAGCAAGTGGTGCTAGTGAAGCAGCCGATGCAGCAAGTGCCGCTAGTGGCGCCGGTGAAGCAGCCGATGCAGCGACACAAGCCGCACACTTTGGTTTGAGCTATGCTTACGGTGAACAACCAATGATCGTGATCGAAAAATCACCTGACTGGTTCACAAAAGTTATGCAATTTATTATGCCAAACAACGACGTTGCAATGTTCTTCCAAAAATTCATGGTCTTCTTTGAAATTGCTTTAGCTCTTGCATTGATGGCTGGTCTCTTCACTTGGTTAGTGAACGCAACGACCATCGTTTTAGTGTTGACTTTCTGTATGTCTGGTATGTTCTACTGGGTAAACATCTGGTTCATTCCAGTTGCGTTTGCCTTGATGAACGGTTCAGGACGCGCAGTCGGTTTAGATCGTTGGGTAATCCCATGGTTGCAACGTACCCTTGGAAAATGGTGGTACGGTACCCCTCGCTCCTTATATGGCAATAAATAAGCCAGCAAAATAGAATACCTGTACGACTTCATGAGACTAAGACATTCTGATTTTCAATCAGTGTCTTGGTCTCTTTCCAAGTACAGAACTTTTTCTTGATCGTCCTTGCACAGAAATCGGTGGATTATTGAGGATTCAGCTAGTAGAATCTTGTCTTCTTATGCTAGAATGAGACACATCACATGAAAGAACAGGAGTCTTTTTTGATGAAACTAAAAGAATTTATCCGCGATGCCCATTTAAAACCATGGGATGGCGTCATCATACTTGTTTTGATCCTCAGCTCTTTTTTACCGATTTTTATTTTTGGCCAGACGCAAACGGCTGAGAAAGAAGCCGTCTTGCGGGTCGATGGGACAGAAATCAAACGTTTTGACTTAGTTGAAGGTCAAAAAACGTACACCTATCTTTATGAAGATGAAGACGGGGATACCAATTTACTGGAGATCGAAGGCGATCGGATCCGAATCAAGGAAGCTGATTGCGGCGACCAGATTTGTGTGCGCCGTGGCTGGGCCAGTAAAAATGGGGAAACCATTGTCTGTCTACCTCATAAATTGGTGATCGAAATCCAAGCCGCAGATGGGAGTGAGACCGACGATCTAATCTATTGATCGTTTGCTTATGAGTCGATTACAACGAATAATTTTCATCTCACTGCTGGTCGCCCAAGGGGTCGTGATTGGTTTAGTTGAAAATATGATCCCTTATCCATTTGCCTTTGCGCCTGGTGCGAAACTAGGTTTGGCAAATTTAATTACCATTATTGCTTTGTTCACCATGCCGAAAAAAGACAGTTTTCTCTTGATTTGGCTAAGACTGATTTTAACGACGTTACTAGGAGGAACGGTTTCGACCTTCTTATATAGTATGAGTGGTTCCTTACTGAGCTACTTTGGGATGTCTTTGGTGAAACAGTTGGGGCCTAAGCGTGTCAGTATCATCGGCATTAGTGCGGCTGGCGGTTTCTTGCACAACGTCGGACAGTTGATCACCGCCTCATGGATCGCTCAATCCTGGAGCGTGATGCTCTACTTGCCGGTCCTGTCTTTCTTTGGGATCTTGTCCGGGATCGCTATCGGGATCGCCGCCAACTACTTGCTGCGTCGTGTTGAAACACTGCGCCGTTTTCAAATTGATTATGAACGCCAGACCAAAGTCAAATGGCGCTCGGATTCAGAATAAAGGAGTTAATTATGAAACTTCATTCCATGTGGCAAGAGTATCCAGCACTGCAAGCTGACTTATCTGCCTCCTTGCAATTGATGGAAAAATCATTAAAACTAAAAAACAAAGAGGTCGAACAAGCGATCCTGTCCATGATCCATTCAGGTGGGAAACTGCTGCGTCCTGCTTATCAGCTGCTCTTTTCTGCTTATGGCAGTGACAAAGATCGCGAAAAAGCCGTCGCATTGGCGGCTTCGATCGAGATGCTCCACACTGCTTCGCTGATTCACGACGATATCGTCGATCATGCGGACACCCGACGCAAGCTGCCGACCATTCGTTCCGAATTTGGCAACGATGTCGCTGTCTATGCTGGTGATTACCTCTTTGTCTGCTGCTTTAAATTGATGGCGGATTATGCCAGCTCCATGAAAAGCTTGCAGATGAATTCCCGTAGTATGGAAAAAATCCTGGCCGGCGAATTAGGACAAATGAGCAAACGATACGATTTGTCCGTCACTATCGAGGATTACTTAGAAAACATTCGCGGCAAAACCGCTGAGTTGTTTGCTTTAAGCTGCTTCATCGGGGCTTACGAAAGCGGTACTTCTTTGCGCTTTGCCAATCAAGCCCGTGAGATCGGCGAAGCCATTGGCCTTGCCTTTCAAATCATGGATGACGTCTTGGATTACAGTCAAGATGCGACTGCCTTAGGAAAACCAGTATTGGAAGATGTTCGGCAAGGCGTCTATTCTTTGCCGCTGTTGATGGCATTGAAAAATGACCGCCAACAACTGTTGCCACTGCTGGAAAAACAAGCTGCCATGACTGAGGCGGATACCCATGAAGTCTATCGGATCGTCCAAGAAAGCGCCGGGATTGACGAAGCCAAGAAACTCGCTGCCGACTACACGAAAAAAGCTTTGCAAGCGATCCAGAAATTGCCTGAGACCAAAGATGAAACCAAAACATATCTTTATCAGATCACTGCTCAGATCCTTGGGCGTCAGAACTGATCAAGGATCTAGGATAAACCCAGCAGCTGGGATCATCCTGAAATAAGCCCCCAAGGTTCGATTTCTGATCTACTTTTGGGGACTTTTTAGTTGATAGCTAGAATTTTATACGCAAAAAAAGCCTCAACGGACAACTCATCTGTCCGTTGAGGCTTTTTTTTCTTTTAACGCATCGTCACAAATTCTTCTGACCCCGTCGGATGAATGGCAACGGTTTGATCAAAGTCTGCTTTTGTAGCACCCATTTTGATGGCTACAGCGAAGCCTTGCAGCATTTCATCGACACCGATCCCGATGCCGTGCAGACCGATGATTTTTTCTTCTTCTCCTAAGCACACCAATTTCATCTCACACTTTTGGCGATACTCATTTAAAGCAAAGTACATCGGTGTAAAGCGCGAACGATACACCTTTATCTGCTCTTGGCCGTATTTTTCCAAGGCTGCTTCTTCGGATAAACCAATCGTGGCAATCGGTGGATGCGTAAAGATGACCGTCGGTACTAAATTATAATCCAAGTACGCATCGCTTTGACCGTTGAACAAGCGTTCAGACAAGCGACGACCGGCGGCGATCGCAACCGGGGTCAAATCCAATTTTCCAATGACATCGCCCACCGCAAAAATCGAGTCATCTGTGGTATTTTGATATTTGTCCACAATGATAAACCCTTTTTCATCCAATTGGACATCGGTGTTTTCTAGGCCTAACTTATCCGTATTCGGCACGCGACCACCAGCAAAAAGGACGCAATCGCCGGTCAAGGTTTCACCATTTTCAAAGTGAACGAGATACTCGTCACCTTCTTTAATGATACGAGAGGCAACGTAGCCTGCATAAGTTTCGATCCCTGATTCTTGGTACATCTCCACAAGATTATCCGCAAGCATCTTGTCAAAGGTTCGTAATGGCCGCTCTTTGCGGTACGCCCAAGCCACTTGGCTGCCCAGCTGTTGGCTGACCCCGCTGATTTCGGCTGCGATGTAGCCTGCCCCTAAGACGACCATACGCTTTGGTGCTTCTCGCAACGCAAAAAAACCATTCGAGTCAATGGCGTACTCACCACCGGGAATATTCATAGCGCTGGGTTTTCCACCGGTGGCAATCAAAATATTTGCTGCATGGTAGTTTTCCCCATTGACGGTGACCGTGTGGTTATCCACAAACTGTGCATAACCGTGGATAACTTCTACATTATTGCTATCTAAACCTTTTTGATAGGCTGTGTGTAAAAAATCAATGTATTTTTCACGGTTATCCACAAGCTCAGTGAAATTAAATTTATCCACATGTGGATAAATACCGTAGCTAGTTGCGTCCCGCTTGATCATTTCTAACATCTCACTGGCTTGCCACATGACTTTTTTCGGCACACAGCCGACATTGACACAGGTGCCGCCTAATTCATTGCCTTCGATCAATAATACTTTGGCACCGTGCATTCCTGCTCGATTGGCTGAGGCGATCCCGCCGCTGCCGCCGCCAATTACTATGTAGTCGTATGTTTCCATATTTGTTGTTTCCTCCTTAAGATTGTCTATGTTCTCATCGATCCTTTTTGGCTGGATTGATTCAACAAAAAAAGCCGAGAGAGACTCTCGACCTTATTTTTTCTTCCGAATCATGTCTCCGACTTCCACCGGTTCTTTGACCGGCATCGTCAGCAGCATCATAGGATTTGGTGCACGATCGATGGATTCACCGTCTTCATTATACATGACTTCGACGGTTTGGTGAAAGTGATGGAATCCGGGACCGTAAAATTCGATTTCATCGCCGACGGAAAAGTGGTTCCGTTGCCGGATCGTAGCTGTTTTCGTTGCCGGATCATATGCCATGACTTCCCCAATAAACTTGTATTGTGGAATTTTCCGACGTGGACCAAACAACTGCTCATTTTCACTCGGGGTATCATAGTAAAAGCCTGACGCAAGCTCGCGCTGCGCAACTTTCCACAGTTCATCGATCCATTCTTGTTTGCAGACATAGTTCTCTGGATCGGCCATGTAACTGTCCACGGCTGCTTTATAAACGTTCGCCACGGTTGAAACATAGTGGATCGATTTCATGCGGCCTTCGATTTTGAAACTATCCACGCCGTTTTCAATCAGATCAGGGATATGTTCAATCATCGACATATCCACAGCACTCATAGAAAACTCTTCTTCCACTGTCCCATTCTTGGTCAAACTGTTTCGTTCCGTTGCAAAGGGCATGTCAAACAGATCATATTTCCAACGGCAAGATTGCGAACAGCCGCCGCGATTAGCGTCTCGCATCGACATATGATTGGACAAAGTACAACGGCCAGAATACGAAATACACATGGCGCCATGAATAAAGGCTTCGATCTCCACGCTGGTATTTTTGCGGATCTCAGCGACTTCCTCCATCGACACTTCCCGAGCGAGGACGACCCGTTCTAGGCCTTCTTCTCGCCAAAATTCCAACGTTTCATAGTTCGTGGCACTGGCTTGGGTGGACAAATGGATCGGTAGACCCGGCGCTTCTGTTGCGCAGATCTGGATCAAAGCTGGATCAGAAACAATCACGGCCGAAATACCGACATCTCGCAATTCCCGAAAGAACTCCCCTGCACCTTCTTGATTGCCCTCATGAGTCACCATGTTGGCTGCTACATAGACTTTTGCGTTGTGGGCTTTGGCAAAAGCTACCCCTTCCGCCATTTCTTCATAGGTAAAGTTTCCCGCGCGACTCCGTAGGCCATAGGCATTGCCGCCGATATAGACAGCGTCAGCGCCATAGTGGATCGCTGTTTTTAATTTTTCTAACGTACCAGCTGGTGCTAACACTTCTGGTCGTTTCAATGCTTGTTTAACGGTCATTTGTTCTTGCTCCTTACTTGATATCGTCAGGATCGATGGCATAAAATCCAGTGTCTAACCCACGTTCTGCCGGATGAAGTTGGGCAACTTGTTCACTGAGCACAGCAGCTTGCTCTGCTTGCCACTCCCCACTTTCTACAAGGGTCTTGGCTTGGGCAAACAGTTTAGCAATTGCCACAAAGGCTGCCCCTCGTGTATAGATTCCGTCCAACTTCCAGGTTTGAAAGCCTGTTTCGGCTAATTCCGCCAGCTGCAGCATCAAATTAATGTCGTTATTGGCAAAAATGTGCGTACCGTGGCTATCTTCATAAATGGAATAGTGGGTTTCTTCTTTTTTCGGTTCGGATAAAAACAACCCACGATCGTGGTTCTTTTCTTCCGATTGTTGGGTATAGTTATAATAATTTTGTAAAAGCGGACGCTTCGATTGGTGAATGCAGGTCGCACCATAAACCAATACTTCCACAGGAATATTTAGTTGCGGGGCCATGATTTTCATTTCCTCGAAAGGAACTTCTCGCGCTAAAACGGCTGCCCTTGCCCCTTTTTGTCCCCAAAAATTGATTTGACGAGCGCTTGTTACTAAGGTTTCCCCTGCATAGATAAATGGCAAGGCACATTCTGGATTTTGCTTCATGCGGTAAATGATCCCAGGATCTCCGAGAGCGATTTGATCGGCTTGATTGGTCTTCAGAAATGCTAGGTATTCTGGAATCAGCTTCATTTTTTCTGGGTGCATGATGCCATTGACCGCGATCGTCACTTTCTTTCCAGCTTCGTGGGCCATGTCGATCAGTCTGATTTGCTCTTCACGAGAAAAAGAGGCCGGTAGGCGCAGCCCAAATGTCTCTTCTCCAAAAAACAATGTATCAACATAAGGGATCAGCTGCTGTGCTTGCTCGATCGATTCCACCGTGGCGATAATCTCAACCATAATACTCCTCCTTTTTTCAACTCATTCATAGTATCACACAGCAGGATTCTTTCCAAGAGGTCTCGTTACTCTTTTTTTCACGAATAGCGCTTTTATCATTAATCAACCGTTGTCATAAAGCTATTTAGAAGGATATTTTTTTGTGAATCATCAATCATAATCAGTGGAGACTTCTTGATCACTACTAGACATAACAAGACAAAAAAGCGGCGTTCCTATGGATGCCGATTGCTCGACCATAGAAACGCCACTGCCGTTATTGGCTCGACTTAAACTTGTTGCAAGACCCGTGCTTGTCCCTCTTTGACATTGAGGGTGATCGATCCTTTGGAAGCACCGATCGTTACTTTGTCACCTAAATGAATTTGTCCTGATAGGAGTGCTTCACTTAAACGGTCTTCGACTTCTTTTTGCAAGGCCCGACGAATCGGCCGTGCCCCATATTCTGGATCAAAACCAGCTTTACCGATCACATCAATGGCAGATGGCGTGATCTTCAATTGGATGTCTTGGTTGCCTAATCGTTTGATGATCGCTTTGCTCATGATCTTCACGATCTCGTGGATCTCCCCTTCACCTAAGGATTGGAAGACCACTGTTTCATCCACACGGTTCAAGAACTCTGGACGGAAGGCTTTTTTCAGCTCTTCTAAGATCCGTTTTTGCATCGCTTGGTGATCTTTCGTTAAATCAGTGACATTAAACCCAACGCTTTTTTCTTCGCGGATTTGTTGGGCACCGATATTAGAGGTCATGATCAAAATCGTGTTGCGGAAATCGACCTTCCGACCTTTGGCATCCGTCAAATGACCATCATCTAGCACTTGCAAGAGGATATTGAAGACATCGGGATGGGCTTTTTCCACCTCGTCCAATAAGATGACGGAGTATGGTTTTGAACGGATTTTTTCCGTCAATTGCCCACCTTCATCGTAGCCGACATAGCCTGGCGGTGAACCGATCAAACGGCTCGTGCTGTATTTTTCCATAAATTCGGACATATCGACACGAACCAAGGCATCTTCACTACCAAACATCGCTTCTGCTAAGGCTTTGGCAAGCTCGGTTTTCCCGACACCGGTCGGGCCTAAGAACATGAAGGAACCAATTGGACGGTTCGGATCTTTCAACCCACTGCGGGCGCGGCGGATCGAACGAGCGACTGCCTTGACTGCTTCTTCTTGGCCAACTACCCGTTGATGCAAGATCTTTTCAAGATCCAACAAGCGTTCGCTTTCTTTTTTCTCCATCTGCTGCAAAGGTACGCCGGTCCATTGGGAAACGACCGTAGCAACATCTTCTGCAGTAACACTATCGGCATAGCCTGATGCTTCTTTGACTTCCATAAACGCTACTTCCGTCAGCTGTTGGGTCAATTTCTTTTCCTTGATCCGTAAACGAGCTGCTGCTTCAAAATCTTGCTGACGAATAGCGGCTTCTTTTTCTTCGATCAAGTTGGCGATCTCGTTTTGCAGATCTGCCAATTCTGAACTTTCATCGGTTTTGTCTAAACGCACTTTGGCAGCTGATTCATCCATCAAATCGATGGCTTTATCTGGTAATTGGCGCGAATTGATGTAACGCACGGACAGTTGCACAGCGGCGTGTAACGCATCATCAGAAATTTCCACCCCATGATGTTCTTCATAACGAGGACGCAAGCCCCGTAAAATTTCTTCCGCTTCTTCTGGTGTCGGTTCGTCGACTTGCACCCGGGCAAAACGGCGTTCTAACGCAGAATCTTTTTCAATGTATTTTTGGTACTCATCTAGTGTTGTGGCACCGATGGTTTGCAATTCCCCACGGGCTAAGGCTGGTTTCAGAATATTCGAGGCATCAATCGCCCCTTCTGCTCCGCCGGCCCCAATCAGTGTATGCAATTCATCAATGAATAAGATGATTTGACCATCTTGATAGATCTCATCAATGATTTTTTTCATTCGGTCTTCAAATTCGCCCCGGTATTTCGTTCCGGCAACTAAAGCCCCCATGTCCAGCATCATCAAACGCTTGTTTTGCATGTCTTCTGGGACTTCCCCATTGATGATTTTTTGGGCTAAGCCTTCGGCGATCGCGGTTTTCCCAACACCAGGTTCCCCCACGAGAACAGGGTTGTTTTTGGTCCGACGGCTAAGGATCTGGATCAGGCGTTTGACTTCTTTGGCACGACCGACAACAGGATCCAACCGTTTTTCACGGGCTAATTTGGTCAAATCACGGGCTAAGGAATCCAAGGTCGGTGTTCCTTGCTGCGCTTTGGCTTGGGCTGGACGACGACGACCAGCACTTCCGTTGGTTTTGCTTTCATTGAAGCCCATTTTTTTCTTCAAAAGCTGACGCATTTTCGCGAGACTCAAGCCGAGATTCAGCATGATTCGAGAAGCCAAAATGTCTTCATCTCTTAATAAGCCTAATAATAGATGTTCAGTACCGATTTGTGGTGCCCCTAAGCGTTTGGCTTCATCCCCTGCATAAGCAAATGTATGTTTTGCTCGTGGTGAATACGCGAGATAGGCGTTTTCTGGGTATTGACGGACAGTGCCATACCCTGTTAAATGTTCGATTTCTTCACGAATATCATTTTCTGTGATATTCATTTCCCGCAAGGTTTTGCCGGCAATCCCGTTTTGTTCAATGACCAATGCCAATAGAATATGTTCAGAACCTACTGCTTGGTGCTTAAAGTATTTTGCTTCTTCTTGGGCGATAGCCAAAACGGCTTTCGCGCGTTGGGTGAATAATTCATCCATCTCTTTCACTTCCTGTCTTCGTAACTTAATCGTTCTAGAATTGCATGGAGCAAATCAGCTCGTGTTCTATTTTCATAAGGAGAACGTCCTAGAACTGCTTTCGCGATGACGGTCAATAATAAGTTGCCTTCTCGCTTGGACAGGATTCCTTCCTCATAAAGTTTCTGGATTATTGCATACGCATCTTTTTCCGAGATGGTTTCATCGAATAGTTGATTCATTTCTTTTAAGTAGTGGTGGCTGTCCGTGATTTTGACTTTTTCAATCCGAATATAGCCGCCCCCGCCGCGTTTGCTTTCAACCGCATAGCCTCTTTGAACGGTGAAGCGGGTATTGATCACGTAGTTTATTTGTGAGGGCACGCAGTTGAACAAATTTGCCATTTCCGCGCGACGAATCTCAATGGTTTCACTATCTTCAAGAATTTTCTTCAAATATGCTTCAATCAAATCGGAAGTATTGTGATGACTCAATTCATTCCCTCCCTTGACTAATTCTGACCTTCATTATACCCAATTTTTGAATCCTTGGAAAGATGTACGCTTGCACAAATGGCAGGACTAAAGGAAATTTTAAAGACACCTGTGCCTCACTATAAGGTTTAGAAACAAAAACAAGCAGCTGGACGGGGAACAAAAAGAGAATTCTTTGGTCCCCGAAGGCTGCTTGGTTAAAGTATTTGGTTTTAGCTAGTTTCTAATCACTTTCTGAGCTACTTTCACTCGTAGCGCTTGAATCAGAGGAATCATCTGAACTACTGCTTGGCGTCGATGAGGACGAATCATCTGGTTCAGGTCCTCTAGAGATCGTGACCGTTACAGTAGAGCCAACTTCGACGGAGGTTCCAGCACCTGGAGAGACACGGACAACATGTCCAGCTGGTACCGAGTCATTATAGCCGTCCTCTTCCTCAAAAGTTGAGTCCAATCCCGCTTCATTCAAGTCTGCTTCTGCATCGGCTTGGCTTTTCCCAACGATTCTTGGTACATTGACCATTTCCTGCCCACTGCTGACCGTCAAAGTGATGGTCGTTTGGGAAGTCACCACCGTTTCACCTGTTGCGGGTGCTTGGGCGATGATCGTGCCTGATGGTTGACTGCTAGATTGATAGTTCACTTCGATCTGTGATCGGTCGACACCACGAGAAGTCAATGCTGCTCGTGCATCTGCCTCTGTCATGCCATAATAGTTGTCCATTGCGAAGCTATCTGGTCCGGAGCTGACCTTAAAGGTGATTTCGTCTTCTGCTGGGGAAACTTCCCGCCCTGCTGCTGGTGATTGACTGATAATATCCCCTTCATCGACATCATCTGACGACTCTAGCTCTTCTTTGATTCTGTCTTCATCAAAGCCCAAATCGATCAACTCTTTTTTGACATCATCAAAGGAGCGACCTTCATAGTCATCAAGGGTGATTTTCTTGGTTCCGCTACTGATGTAGAGGGTCACGACGGAATTCTTTTTGACTTCATTGCCTTCTGGCGGATCGGTCTTGACGACATTGCCTGCTTCGACTTCATCGTCTTCGATTTCTTCCACCTCGTCTGCCACTTGTAAGCCAGCGGCTTCCAGTTCGGCCCGGGCGGCCGCTTCTGTCTTGCCGTTGACTTCAGGAATCGCTACATCCCCCCGACCACCGCCGAATAGGAAATAACTGCCTATGCCTAGCAGTGCGATCACCATAATGACCGGCAGCAGCAGCCAGCGTTTGCGTTTTTTCTTTTTCGGTTTCGCTGATTCTTCGGCTTGATCCGCAGCCGTTTCTGCCACGGGTTCTTCCACTGGCGGCGTTTCAACTTGGGCTGCTTCTACAGGGGTCAGCACTCTCGTTTCATCCATCAGGGCATGAGGTTCCCATCTCGGTTCATTGAGTCGATCAGGTGACAATACAGTATCAAGATCCGCTCGCATTTCATCGGCAGTTTTGTACCGATCCGCCGGTTCTTTGGCGGTCGCCTTCAATACGACGTTTTCCAGCGATTGCGGAACATTTTTGTCATAGATCCGAATCGAAGGGATCTCATCTTGGAAATGTTTCAGGGCGATCGTTACGGCTGATTCGCCATCAAAAGGTACTTTGCCGGTTAAAATTTCATAGAGAATGATCCCAATCGCATAAATATCTGATTGATTGGTCGCCATACTGCCTCGTGCTTGTTCTGGTGAAAGATAATGCACCGAGCCTAGCATCGAGTTGGTTTGGGTGATCGATGTTTCTGATAGGGCGATCGCGATCCCAAAATCGGTGATTTTCACCACGCCGTCTTCATTGATCAGCACATTCTGGGGCTTGAGGTCCCGGTGAATGATGCGGTGTTGATGGGCCAGCGCTACCGCTGATAAGATTTGTTGGATGATATCAACGATCTGCAAATAAGGTACTGGATAGTGCGTTTGGATATAGCGCTTGAGATCCATCCCTTTGACATATTCCATCACCAAAAACTGCATGCCGTCTTCTTCGCCGACATCATAAACGGTTACGATGTTGGGATGAACCAGCTCAGTCGCCGCCAATGCTTCTCGTTGAAAGCGCCGAATCGCACTTTGGTCGTTTTGGAAGTCAAAACGAAGCACTTTGATTGCCACTTCACGGTCTAAGATCAAGTCATGCGCCAAAAACACATTTGCCATTCCGCCGCTGCCGATATTGCCGATGATTTTGTATCGGCCGTTTATCTTCTTCCCAATTTCGATCATGGGCGCTCTCCTCCAACTTTAATCAATAATACCGTGATATTGTCGACACCGCCGCGTTCGTTGGCTTGATCGATCAATGATTGCACTGCTTCTTCCAGCACAGGGGTTTCTTGGATCGTTGCTGTGATCTCTTCATCTGAGACCATGTTGGTCAATCCGTCTGAACACAGCAGCAAATAATCCCCGTCTGCAATAAAGTGGATCGCCACATCGACTTCGACTTCGCTTGGCATGCCGATCGAGCGGGTCAAAACGTTTTTGCGAGGATGATTCAAGGCCATTTCTGCTGTGATTTGTCCTGACTTCACCAATTCATTGACCAGTGAATGGTCCTCTGTGATTTGGGTCAGCACTTGATTGCGTAAAAGATAGGCACGGCTGTCCCCGACATTGGCAATCGTAAACTGGTCGCCTAATAAGGCCACAGCAATGATCGTGGTGCCCATGCCGCTAAGTTCTTCTTGTTCTTGTCCTTTTTGGAAAATCACTTGGCTTTCTGCTTGGATTTTTTGGATCAGCCATTGGGCAGTTTTTTCACTGTCTGTCAGCTCTGTCTGTTCCCAAGCGGTGCCGATCTCACTGACTGCTTGACGGCTAGCGACATCTCCGGCCCGGTGGCCCCCCATGCCATCGGCAAGCAAGGCCAATGTCACATTGGCTTTATTTACATAGGTTGCTGCAAAATCTTGGTTTGTGTTGCGACGTTTGCCGACATCTGTTTGAAAACGAATCTCCAATTTCTTTCACCTCGTTACTTTTTGCGTAGACAACTGATAAAAAAGCCATCTGTCATAAAATCTTGCGGATAGATCGTCAACATATCCTCTTGAACCGCTTCGGCTGCCAGCGGTCCTACCGCAAGAGGCATTTGCTCAAATTCAGGATGGTCAGCGAGAAACGCTGCCACGACTTGTTGATTTTCTTCCTCTAGAATCGTACATGTGCTGTAGACCATTATACCCGATTTTTTCAAGGTTGGGGCGGCACTTTCCAAAATCTCTCGCTGAATCTGCGGCAAGCGTTGGAAATCGGCCTCCGTCTTGCTGTATTTGATGTCCGGCTTACGGCGCATCAACCCTAATCCAGAACAAGGGGCATCCACTAAGATGCGATCAAATTGTTCGGGGGCAAAGGTTTGAGCCGTCTCTCGGGCATCCATCACACGGGTTTCCACAACTGCTTCTACGCCTAAACGTTGGGCATTTTGCTGAATCAGCTTAACCTTATGGGCATGGATATCCAGTGCTGTCACTTTGCCGCCCTCTGCGGCAGACAAGAAGGCAGCGATATGGGTCGTTTTGCCTCCTGGTGCGGCGCAGGCATCCAATACTTGATGGTCCCGGGCTACTTGTAAAACGGGGGCAACCAGCATCGAACTTTCATCTTGGATCGTCAGTAAGCCTTCTTTGTAGAGGAAAGAGCCCGCCATAAAGCCTTTGTCAGCCACAACCCCATAGGGGGAAAGCTCACTTGGTCGTGCGTCAATGCCTTCTTCTTGCAGCCGTTCGATCGCTGCTGCTTGCGAGATGCGCTGCAGGTCGATACGACCACTGGCATGATTGGGTTCAAATAAGGCATAGCCTAGCTCACTGGTTTCTTCGATCCCAATTTGTTTGACTAGTTTCTTCGTTAGCCATAAGGGCAGGCTGATTTCCGTTGCTAAACGTTCCATTGGGTCTTTAATCAATGCCAAGTCTGGCACTCCTTGTCGTTGGATCGTGCGCAGCACGCCATTGACGAATTTACCAGTCCCCGGATTGCCTTTGGCTTTCGCAATATCCACGGCTTCATGAATGATGGCATGGGCGGGTACTTTATCGAGATACAGCATCTGATACAAGGAAAGCCGCAGCAGCGTTTTGACCCACGGGTCGACTTTGCGGGCATTTTTAATAAACCGGTCCAAATAATAATCCAATAAAAGCTGACGACTGATGGTGCCGTACACCAATTCAGTCAGTAAGCGACCGTCCTTGTCATTTAAACGCCCTTGATTCATCAATTCCCGCAGCAGTAGATTGGAATAAGCACCTCCTTTTTCGATTCGCAACAACGCTTCTAGTGCCACAAAACGCACTGTATATTGTATGTCTCCAAGATTACGCTTCATAGGTACCTACCTGATCCCCTTTTTGAATCTGTTGTCCACTGCCGTTTAAGAATGCGGCAATGTCTTGTCGGCCTTTTCCAGCTGGCTGCAATTCATCGATAGCCAATACCGTGCCTTCCCCACAAGCGATCAGCAACGTTTTTTTCGTCCGTTCAATGATCGTTCCTGGCTGGGCTGTCGTCGTTTGCTCCAGCGGTGTTACTTGCCAAAGCTTCCAGCGGTTGCCGTTTTGTGTCGTAAAGGCGATCGGCCATGGCCGCATGCCTCGGACTTGGGCATCGATTTGCACCGCCGTTTTCTGCCAGTCGATGGCTTCTTGTTCACGGCTGATATTCGGCGAGAAGGTTACTTTCGCTTCTTCTTGCGGAACCGGCTGCAACTCTCCTGACAAGATTTTCGGCAGGGTTTCCAGCAGCAAGTCTTTGCCCAGCAGGCTCAACTTATCAAACATCGTCCCCACATCATCTTGTGCCGTGATGGGCAAATGAGCTTGAGCAAAAATACCGCCAGCATCCATTTTTTTGATCATTTCCATGATGGTTACACCCGTTTCTTGCTCGCCTTCCATGATGGCATAATGCACAGGTGCTCCGCCACGGTATTTCGGTAGTAGGGACGCATGAACGTTGATAGCGCCATACTTCGGTACTTCTAGTAAAGCACTAGGTAAAAATTGGCCGAAAGCTGCCGTGATCAGCAGATCAGGTGCTAAAGCTTGAATCTGCTCCATTTCTGGTGACCCACTGATTTTTTCTGGTTGTAAAACCAACAAGCCATGCTTCAACGCCGCTTCTTTGACGGGTGTCGGAGTGATGGTTTTTTTGCGACCGACGGGACGATCCGGCTGTGTCACGACTGCTGCCACTTCATAGCCGGCTTCAAGCAAGCCTTCTAAAATTGGGACGGAAAACGCCGGGGTACCCATAAAGACGATTTTAGTCATTTTCATGTTCCTCCATATACTTTTCTAAGTCTTCTTCAGGAATGCGCTCGACGAGCTTGTCGACAAACAGCACGCCATTTAAATGATCGATCTCATGCTGCATCGCACGCGCCAAGTAGCCGAATGCTTCCACTTCCATTTCTTCTCCTTCTCGATCGAAATAGCGGACAGTGATCTCGTCTGCTCGTTTGACGGTCCCAAAGGTGTGGGGAATACTCAAGCAGCCTTCCACATCAAGGGATTCACCAGAAGAAGCGATGATCTCAGGGTTGATCATTTCAAAGCGATCGTCTTCTTCGACTTCCACGATCGCCACTTGCAGGTTTTTGCCGACTTGCGGTGCGGCAATACCGATCCCGTCATGGGCGACCATCGTTTCATAAAGGTCGTCTAGTAGCTGAACGAGCTCATCGGTAATTACTTTGACGGGTTTTGCTTGCCGACGAAGGCGTTCATCGGGGGTGATAATAATAGGATAACGCATATTTTCTCCTCTAAATAAAATTCAACGGCTCTTGGTCAATCGATACGTACAATCCTTTGCGCTGATCGATTTGACTTTGATCCAACAGACGGGTCAACAAAGCAGGTAGCTGCGGTTCATTTTTGTATTTAATGATCAATTGGTAGTAATAACGGTTTTTCACCCGCAAAATCGCACTTGGTGCCGGCCCCAACAAAATACTTCGCGGTGACAGCTCCTGCTGCAGATCCCGCGCGATCGCAAACATCTTCTGAGCGGCGACTTGCTCTTCGGGATGGCTGCAGGTGATTTTGACGGTGAAATAATACGGTGGATAACCGCTTTGGTGCCGCATCCACATCTCTTTTTGATAGAAATCTTCGTAGTCTTGCGACTGCGCCAACTGGATGGCATAATGCTCAGGGTTGAATGTTTGGATCACCACTTCGCCGGTTTTTTCCGCCCGACCTGCCCGACCACTGACCTGAGTCAGCAGCTGGAACGTCCGTTCACTCGAACGAAAATCTGGCAAGTTCAAGGCGGTATCGGCATTCAAGACCCCTACCAGTGTGATATCAGGGAAATCCAAGCCTTTGGCGATCATTTGGGTCCCCAACAAAATATCCGCTTTTTTCTCCCCAAACAAGGTCAAGATTTTTTCGTGGGCGCCTTTTTTGCGGGTGGTATCGACATCCATCCGTAAAACCCGCGCTTCGGGAAACAGTTCCTTCAACTCTTCTTCCACTTTTTGCGTGCCCGTTCCGTAATAACGAATCTTGTCTGCATTACAGTTGGGGCAACGATGGGGGATGTGTTCTTCATGTCCGCAATAATGACAGCGCATCGTTTTGGTATCCATATGGAGCGTCAAGGAGATGTCGCAATTTGGGCAAGGCAAAACATACCCACAATCGCGGCACATCACGAAGGAAGAGTAGCCGCGCCGATTCAGCAGCAAGACGATCTGTTCTTTCCGGGCCAAGCGGTCTGTGATTTTTTCCTGTAACGGACGAGAAAAAGTTTGATACTTTTTATTGGCAAATTCGGTACGCATATCCACGACTTCGATCTGCGGTAATTGCGCACTGGTTTTTGCCCGCTGATTCAATTTCAATAAGCGGTAGACTTCTTTTTGGGCCCGAGCACGAGATTCTAATGACGGCGTCGCACTGCCTAACACCACTGGACAGTGATGGTACTGGCTGCGCCAAATCGCTAAATCTCTCGCATGGTAACGAGGGGCTTCATCTTGCTTGTAGGAAGCTTCGTGCTCCTCATCGACGATGATGACCCCGATGTTTTTCAACGGAGCAAAAATCGCCGAGCGGGCGCCAACCACCACCTGCGCCTCCCCACGTTCGATCTTACGCCATTCATCGTATTTTTCACCTTGGGACAAGCCGCTGTGTAAAACAGCCACTGCGTCGCCGAGACGGCTTTTAAAGCGTTCGACCATTTGCGGGGTCAAAGCGATCTCCGGTACGAGCATGATCGCAGTTTTGCCTTGTTTCAGCAATTGGGCGATCGCTTGTAGATAGACTTCTGTTTTTCCACTGCCGGTGATCCCTTCCAGTAAAAAAGTCTGCGCCTCTTGGTTATCCGCACAAGCAGTGATTTGCGCTACTGCAGCTGCCTGTTCTTCATTTAATTCAAGGGGGACCGTTTTTTGAAATTGACGGTCTTTGTAAGGATCACGGTAGGCTTCAACTTCCGTAAAGGTCAGCCAGCCAGCTTCTTGCGCTTGGTTCAAAGCCGCGGTGGAAATCCCTTGTTCGGTAAAAAAGGAAACCGGCAAGCGGGCTTCCTCTATCAAAATCTGTAAGATTTCCAGCTTGCGTTTGGCCCCTTTGCGCAGCTGTTGCTGGACGGCGGGGATTTCTGCTGGCTCGATCTTACGTTCAATATAACGGGTCATTTTCGCTTTGTTTTTATTCTTCACGAGGTACTGCAGTTCAACTACTGCGGCTTCCCGCAAAGGCTTCAACTGTGGCAGCAGCCCTGCACTTTCGGCGGCTTGCCAGCTGAGGATGCCGTCTTCGGGAAAATATTCTTTGATGGGATGATTTCCTTCCAGCAAAACGATCTGCTTTTGGTACTCGGCTTTCATCACACTAGGCAGCATCGTCTGCAAACAAGTAATCTTAAAGGCAAAGGTCGTTTCCTTCATGTAGTCGGCTAATTGGAGAAGTTCTTCATTGACGACAGGCGACAAATCCAACAAACGAACGATTGGTTTTAAGGTCTGTTGCGGTTCGGCAACTTCTGAAAGCCCGACGACGAACCCTTGGATATGACGGTCACCTTTGCCAAATGGCACTTCGACCCGCATTCCTGTCTCAATGGCGGCTTGTAATTCTGATGGGATCAGATAAGTAAAAGGCTGATCGGTCTGCATCGTGGGAACATCCACGATCACTTCTGCTATGTACGCCATCTCTTCTCCTCCTTTTAGGTTCTATTTTACTAAATGGGCTGGGGTTTGTCTGTACCCCTTACAAAAATTTAACCATCGCCATTCAAAAGAAAAAGCCAGAACACAGGCGTGCTCTAGCTTGCTTTTGTCTATAGCTTTTGTTCGTCGCGGATACGCGCTTCTAATTCTTTTTGTTCTTGGTCTTTTTGCGCTTTGCGCTCTTCTTGTTCCATTTTCAAGCGGGCACGCTTGATCTCTGGATGAGGATCATTAACGACTAATTCCGCTTCGATTTCTTCAAGTGCTTGACCCACGCTTTTCACTGAATCAAAGTTTTCTAATGTTGCTTGCGCACCGGCATCAAGTTCATGCGCCCGTTTGCTTGCTAAGATCACTAATGAATATTTTGAGTTGACACGATCCAACAAAGAATCGATTGAAGGTTTTAACATCATATTTCTTACAGCTCCTCTAACATTTTGATATAGGTTCCGATCACTCGGTCAACGCGAAAATGTTCACTCGAAATAATTTCGCGAATTCGTTGGACTGCCTTAGGTACTTCATCATTGACAACGGCATAATCATACAAAGCCATCATTTCGATTTCTTCACGGGCGACACGCATCCGTTCATCGATCACTTCGGCAGAGTCGGTTCCTCTTCCTGTAATACGAGAGCGTAATTCTGCCAGATCAGGTGGCGTCAGAAAAATAAACACACCATCGGGAACTTTGTCTTTTACTTGTTTTGCCCCTTGCACTTCGATCTCTAAAAATACATCTTTTCCTTGATCCAGTGTTTGTTGGACATAAGATAATGGGGTGCCATAATAATTGCCGACATATTCGGCGTATTCCAGCATTTCACCGGCTTCGATCAAGGCTTCAAATTCTTCCCGCGTGCGGAAATAGTAATCGACCCCTTCCACTTCCCCCTCGCGTTTTTGACGAGTGGTCATTGAAACGGAATATTGAAAATCGTTGTCGTCACTCTCAAAAATTGCTTTGCGCACGGTCCCTTTCCCTACTCCGGAAGGTCCTGATAAAACTATAAGTAATCCTCGCTCTGACATAATGACGTCCTTTCACTGACATTTGCTTAACGTCTATTTTGCACTTTTTTTCAGCAACTTTCAAGAACTACTTTATTATAATGGGAATTTCATGAAATTGCTAGTCTACACTTCGGCTGCTTTCTTAAAAGCCCATGTTGCTCAAGGTATTGATGACCCCTGCTAATTCGTCTTTGGCAGTGATCGCTTTTTCGGTCGGATCCGTCACTTCTTGGCAATCGATACGCACGATGTACCGACGATTCAAAGAAACAGCTACGCCATCAACTAGTAGATGAAGAAAATCCGGCTCGATGGCTACGCAGGCATCTTCCCACGCAGAGAAATTCTCTTTATCAGAGGGAATACTGCGCTTGATGACATTTTTTCCGCTCAGTTCGTGAAAGGTGATATCGTAATATTTCATTGGTTCATTCCTCCTACTCGATGTTTTGAACTTGTTCTCTGATTTTCTCAATGATCGTCTTCATTTGGACGACACTGTTTTTGATTTGGATCGGACTTGATTTTGAGCCAATCGTATTGACTTCTCGGTTCATCTCTTGGATCAAGAAATCCAGCTCTCGACCTATCGGCGTCTCAGCTGCCAGCAGCTCCGTCATCGTCGTTAAATGGATACTTAAACGATCCAGTTCTTCGTGGATATCGCCGCGTTCCAATAAAATCGCCAACTCTGTCAGTAAACGATCGCGCTCGACTTCTTCCCCTAGATAGGCAGTCAGTTTCTTTTCAAAGCGTTCTTGGTAGTCCGCTTCATAGAGGGTCACGAATTGTTTGAGTTCTGTTAGTTTTTCCTGCAGCTGTCGCTGATTTTCTTGTAAGATCTGCAGAATGCCTTGCCCTTCCACCCAGCGGCTTTGGTCGATCGCTGCCAACGCTTGGTCTAATGCTTCCATCACGCCATCGGCTAAGGTGCTTTCTTCTGGCTCTTGATCAGAGATCGTTAGAAAAGCCTCATGGAGCAGGAATTGTTCCAGCAATGCTGCTTTTGGCAGCTCTGTCAGGTCAAAACGGGCGTTGGCTTCGGTATCGATCTCCTGCATGAAACGTTCCAGCAGGTCCCATTGGATCTCGATCTGTTTCGTATTTGCGGTTTTTTCTTTTAACGTCACATACAATTCGATTCGCCCCCGCTGGAGGGTCTGCTTGATCGACTGCCGTAAAGCACCTTCTAGAGGATTCAATTGTTTAGGCATTCGCAGCTGCAGGTCCAAAAAGCGCTGATTGACACTTTTGATCTCAATTTCGATCTGCACATCTGGCGTTTCTGCACTGCCTTTGCCAAAACCAGTCATACTTTTCATTTGATCACTCCTAACCGTTTTGCTTTCTTACATGGAAAGCAGGGCTTTTTTAAGTTCTGCAAATTCTTCATTGGATAAGGTCACGCCTTTGCCCATCTTCTCGTGCTCTGGACCCCAATCTCTCAGATCAAATTTTGGCGGACGCCCATTCCAGCTCACCAAATTCAATTCTTTGCGCCAGCCTCTTTGATTTTCCGAAAGCACGGCGATCTCTTCAACGATTTCATACGAAAATTTATCCATTTTCTGCTCCTTTCAAAAGATAGTGACTATACGCTGCCATTAAAGCAGTCAGCGGGTAACGCCGACGAATCTGCTGAAGGGCGGGCAGATTCAATTGCTGCGTCCGATAAAAAAAGAAAAAGCGGTTTTGCTCGGACAAGACAAAAAAACGGTCGCGATAATAGCTCAGCCACTCGGTGATCGACCAGGCATCGGCTTCTTCCACTGCCTTTAGCGCAATTTTTTCAGCTAAAGCCGTTAGAATCGTTTCCTGCTCATAAATCACCGTAGGCGCTAGATACAATACTTTCGCGGTACACTCTATCAGTATACGCCCCCACTGCTCAAATGGCACATCCTGTTGATAGAATTTACGCATTTTTTTCCAAAATTCTTTTTTCTTTAGTTCCTGATAAAGCAACGGGTCTGTCTGGCGTAGCTCTTTCAAAAAGCCCCGCCATAACGGCTGAAAATCAACCGTCTTTTCAAAGGTATACCAATGGCCTTGGTATTTGCCGAACACTTTCAAGGTTTCCAAATAGCCCAAGGTCATATTATCCAGCGAACGCTGGGCATCAAAAACCAAAAAGCTGCCTAAGGACCAAGGAGACCCTAACGAAAGTTGCGCAGTTTCTTCCGTCAAAACCGTCCTTTTATTGATGCCGGGTCCTTGGACATCCACAGTGATACATTCCGTTGCCCCCTGCTGTAGAGCGACATCGATGGGCAGGTTGTTGCGATAGCCGCCATCGATGTAATAGGCGTCATTAATTTTTTGCGCCTGCATCGCTGGATAAAATGAGGCGGATGCCAATAACCAATGCAGGTTTTCTTCTACTGCTGATGGATCAAAGGCATAAACCGTCTCCTTGAAATCTGGCAGACGAGTCGTACAGATTAGCAAATGACAAGCAGTTTGGCTGAATTTTTCTTGATCAAAGGTCTTTTGCAAAAGCTTTGCCAAGGGTTCGGTACTGGCGCCGTTGCTTTTAACCGCTTCACGGACCAGCGAGTTGGCTTGATTCATCAAATCCCGCAGTGTTTGGGCTCGTACCGAAGCAAGCGGATAGTGCAATACTTGCTCGCTGGAGATATTTGCCCATAAATCGACGGCCGCTTCCACATCGTTCATTAAAATCAAGGCACCATTCAAGGCACCGACGGAAGTTCCCGTGATCCATTCAAAGGTGATGCCCCGTTCTTGCAGCGCTTGCCAAACACCGATTTGATACGCCCCGTGAGCACCGCCACCGCCTAAAACCAGCGCCGTCTGATAAGCTAGCGCTTTTTGATACCCTTGAGGGACCACCTGATACCCTTGCTGGATAAACCACTCAGCCAAGGGGGGCCGATGAGGAAGCTGCCACAAGACGGCTGCTACAAAGCGACTGCGGGCGAAGTTTTCTGTCACGGCCAGCAGTTGTTTCCAAGTAAACTCGGCGGCCGCTTCCACCAGCAGATTGGTGATAGTCAGTGTCTTTTGGTCAAAATCAAACTGCCCAGCAAGGTAAAGACGTCCGTAACGGCTGTCGATCTGCCAGCCCTGCTGTGCTATATCGGCTAGAAAGGCTCGTCGCGCTTTTGAATGCGACTCAAAAAAGGAAAAGACGAGTCGGCTTTCTTGAAATCCTGCCCTTTGTGCAAGAAAATCGATCGAAGTCAGTTTTTTCACTTTCATCAAGACGCCTCCTTATGCAAAAAAGAATAGACGAATGACACGCCAGCTGCCGTACCACTCGAGCTATTCTTTTGATTAAAATGTTCGTTGTGCCATGTTGAATGCTGCCAACATCTCATCCGTTGCTTCGTCGACAGGCGTTACAGATTCCAGATCACCTTGGATCACACGACGGGTGACACCGCCCATTTCCCCACAGGTGATCAGCGTGATCATTTTGCGGCCTTCTACTTCGTCAAGCAAATAAACATCGGTCGGGTCGACCCGCACAGAAGAAGTCGCAGTATACGTGTAAATATTTTCCAGATCGGTCACATAGATAGCCGCCCCGATCGCGACATCATCCAATGGTGTAAACAGGAGCTCTGGCGATTGAGCGCGATGGCTAGCTAACGCGTAATTGCCTTCCCCCATTTTTTGGGTGGGACTTAACGTACCAGCACCATACAGCAAGGCCTCGTTGGCCAAGCCTTTAAAAATCGGCAGATTGATCCCAACACTGGGAACCGCCACGCCGCCGATCACTGGCAAAGCTTTGTTGCTCAGCTGCGCCCGTAAGACTGCTTCTGAACTTGCCGGCTCCACGGCATCAAAATCAAAGGTCGCTTCCGCTTCCATATTTTTTTCGACCTCACTACGATCAATGGTGCCGACTGCGTATGCTTCACCTGTTTGTTTAATAAAATAATTTTTGATTTGATTATTAAAAATCAATGCTAAACCAATCAATAACAGCACAAGCAAAAAGAGATTGCTCAGCCAATTCGAAAGTCTGCTTTTCTTTTTTCTCATAGGTTCTCGTCTCCATTAGTTTCTTCTTTTATCATACCAAAATCCTCATAAAGACGCCAATTTTGGCCAGTTTTTTTACGAAAAGACAAGATTTGCCTTTTTTTGTCGAAAAAGGGAACTTAAAAATTGTTTTTTCTGTTATTTTGTAATATAACTTTAAACGAAAAGATACAAGCAATTTTCAGCGCTTTGTTGTAGAATGAACTTAGTATATAGGAGGGATCGATCGGCATGTCTAACACGATTTACGTACATATTGATACAACCAGCAATGCCGTCTTGACCCGCGGGCTTGCCCCCCAAGATTTTAACAAGAGCATCGTCCATCAGCCCAAGAATTTGCTCTTGCTTGATCCTTCCAGTGATTTCGGCGAATTCGACGGTCATACGGGCTTAAAAGTGATACGCGGAATGGAAGATGTCCAACTGTTTTTTCAGCAAATCAACAAAGGTCGCATTGCCGAAGAAATGAAGTGGATCGATTTTAATGATTACGAGATGGTCAAAGAATTGACGCCTTTAGAGATCTCCGAATTGTTATATTTTGGCCACATGAAGACACACCTCCACTCCCCTTTCTTTTACAAACTGCAAAATAACTTTGTTTTCTTTGACTTAAAAGATGCACGTTCCCGCGTTTATTATCGCTACTTAGATGAATATTACCGAATCTTGGCGGATCGGATCACCCGCATCGTCTTAGAAAAAATCAATGATCGCCTCTCCTTTTTTAAAAAAGCAACACCGGTGGAAAAACTCGATTTTAATTTGCTGAAAGAGTTGCGGGGAATCATGCAAGAAGGCATCGTCTTCTGTCTGACACAAGAACAACTGATCGATAAAACTTATACGATTCCGATCTATCTGTCAGAAGATGCTGGCTTGAAAAGCACATTGGTCAATCAAAAAGAGTTAGATCAAATTGCAGTTTTGCGCTACTCAGCCAGCAAAAAAAACTGGTCGTTGGAAATTGATCAAGAAGATTTGGCTTTTGGCTTTTTCGACAAAAAAATGTCTTGATGCTTCTCTTTTTCAAAGAGCATCAAGACATTTTTTATGATTTCATTTCTAAAACTAAGCTTTCGGCACAAATAATTTCGGGGCTGCCTTAACTAAGAGACCTAATACAACGCCCACATAAACGATATTGATGATGACCGATGTTCCATTGAAGATCAAGGAATACAGATACGGGCTTTGTCCTTCTGGTGCGTACATTCCCCAGACAAAAACCCCTGCCCAATAATGCCAAAACCAACGGCTAATCACCGCCACGATGCCCCCTAAGACGACATACCACGTAACGGTTTTGCTGTTTTGACGGATCGCTTGCTGGATTTTATTAGCAAACAAGCCGCCCATCCCGCCAAAAGCAAAGGCAAAGGGATATTCAAAGATGATCTGTGGAACGGTGATAAAGTTACGCATGGCGCTACCAATCAAAATATTCAGCAAGCCCCACATAAATCCCGCCGTCATTCCCGGCAGCACCCCGCGACGATACGAATACAAGACCAAGGGCACGAGCCCTAGAGACAAGTCGATACTGGAATTGGCTGTCTGGATCGGGATATACGACAAGACGACCCCGATAGCAGCAATCATCGTTCCTTCCGTCCACACTTGCAGCGACATTTTTCGTTTCAAAAAAAACTCCTCCTTTAGAATCATCACAATTCACAAAGGAGAAGTGTTAGACACTTCAACTCGTCACAATTCCTACGTTCGCATGATCGAAACAGGTACGAAGGGTTTAGAGTACTCTCATTCTCAGCCTTTGCAGACTCCCCTTTGTGATTAGATTCTATTTTATTTTGTGCTTGCGTTTCGCAAGTCACTTTCAAGAATACCATAAATTGGTGAAAAGAAACATGACTGCGATCGTTTTTTCTAAAAACATCCTGAAACTCCTCAGAAAAAAACAACCAATGAGCGGTTAAAGACCGACCATTGGCTGTTGTTCTCATGCTTATGAGGCACGATTAAATTGATAATTTTGATTCAAACAGTGGACTTACTGGTTTGTTCTCATGGATTCGTTTGATCGCTTCGCCCATCAAGGCACCAACACTGATCTCATCGATTTTTTTCGACTTACGGTCTTCTGGCAAGTAAATCGAATCTGTCACAACTAGATGCTCAATGGCCGAATCTTCGATTCGTTCCAAGGCAGGTCCTGACAAGACAGGGTGAGTACATGAGGCGTAAACACTTTTGGCACCTGCTTGTTTCAACGCATTCGCAGCCAATGTGATGGTACCAGCAGTATCGATCATATCGTCGATCAAGACACAAGTTTTGCCTTCAACATGACCAATGATATTCATGACTTCCGCTACGTTGGCTTTCGGACGACGTTTGTCGATGATCGCGATTGGTGACTTAAGAAACTCAGCTAATTTGCGGGCACGAGTCACGCCACCGTGGTCTGGTGAAACGACTACGACGTCATCGCCTTGAATGCCTCTTTCCAAGAAGTAGTTGGCGATCAATGGTGCACCCATCAAGTGGTCAACTGGGATATCAAAGAACCCTTGAATCTGTGAAGCATGCAAATCCAGTGTAACCATACGGTTCGCACCGGCTTTTTCGATCATGTTTGCTACAAGTTTTGCGGTGATTGGTTCTCTTGATCGCGCTTTGCGGTCTTGTCTTGCATAACCATAATAAGGCATTACTACATTGATCGTCTTCGCACTGGCGCGCTTCAAAGCATCGATCATGATCAGCAATTCCATTAGGTTATCGTTTACAGGGCTGCTGGTTGATTGAATCACGTAGACGTGGGCACCACGAATACTTTCTTCAATATTCACTTGGATTTCACCATCGCTAAATTGTTTGACTGAACACTTACCTAATTCAACACCTACTGCAGCTGCGATTTTTTCCGCCAAAGGACGATTTGAGTTCAGAGAAAAAATCTTCAATCTTGGATCAAAATAATGATTTGACATGAGAACCTCCACTTTCTTTGCGTTCATCTAGAAAAAAATGACTCCTTTTTACTAGAATCTTCTTCCTAATAAATAGTAGTCATTTTTCCTTAAGAAATCAAGTCATTTCGCTATTTCTAATTTAGATAAGGTAACTTTTTCGCGTAATCCGCTTTATTTTCCTGACGGGCGCGGGCAATCGCCATACTGTGTTTAGGAACATCTTTGGTGATCGTTGAGCCAGCAGCGATCATCGTTTCCTCTTCGATGGTCAAGGGTGCAACCAGATTAGACCCGGAGCCGATAAAGCAATTGTCCCCGACAGTCGTTTTAAATTTGCTCTTGCCGTCATAATTAACAAAGACTACACCGCAGCCGACGTTGATGTTTTTGCCTAAGGTTGCATCACCGACATAGGACAAGTGTCCGACTTTGGTGCCTTCACCAATCGTCGCATTTTTGATTTCCACAAAGTTACCGATATGGGCATGGGCCAAAATTTCCGCATTGGGGCGAAGGTGGGCATTGGGACCGACATCGGCGCCATCATGAATGATGCTCTCCTCGATCGTCGATGCCTTGATCGTCACTTGGTTGCCGATCTTGCTGTCTTCAATTTCAGAAGCTGCCGTAATGACACAGTCTTCTCCGATCGTCGTCTGCCCTTTGATGATCACACCGGCTTCGATCAAGGTATCTGAACCAATCACAACGCCTTCGTCGATATAAGTCGTCGCCGGGTCGATCAAGGTCACGCCGTTTTGCATGTGTTGACGGTTGATCCGCTGGCGCATCAAGCGATTGGCTTCGGCTAAGGCGATGCGGTCGTTGACTCCTAAAGATTCATGGAAATCTTCGGTTTGATAAGCAGCGATGATTTTGCCGTCTTCCTTTAAGATCTCGATAATATCAGTCAAGTAGTACTCCCCTTGGGCATTGTCCGTATCTAATTTTGCCAAGGCGTCAAATAACAATTCATTGTCAAAGCAATACGTGCCTGTATTGATTTCTTGGATCAGTGCTTCTTCGGTCGACGCATCTTTTTGCTCGACGATTTTTTCCACGATGCCGACATGATCCCGTACGATCCGGCCATAGCCCGTTGGGTCTGCCGCTTGTGCCGTCAAGATCGTTGCCGATGCATTTTTCCCTTGATGGTAATCGAACAAGTTATTCAAGGTTTCCGTCGTCAATAACGGCGTATCCCCACTAATTACTAAGGTCGTGCCTTTTTTGCCCTTTAAAAATGATTCGGCTTGAACGACAGCGTGACCGGTACCTAATTGTTCGGCTTGTAAGGCGTAATTGGTGCGATCCCCCAGTTGCTCCTTGACCATTTCCGCCCCGTGACCAACGATCGTCACGATCTCTTCAGGATTTGTTTCCACCACTCGGTTCATGATGTGCTCCACCATTGGCTTACCGCAAACCGGATGTAACACTTTATATAACTTCGATTTCATGCGCGTGCCTTTTCCAGCCGCTAAAATTATTGCAAAACGTGCGTCCACGTATTCCACTCCTATCAATCTGAACGATTTTTGTTCATTGAATTTCCTATAAACAGTTTAGCCCAAGTACTTGTAAATTTCAACGATTTAAGGAATCCCCACCTAGACCAATCAAAAAAAGACTGGCAGCCGCCGTTCGAAAAACAGCTGCTTGCGCCAGTCTAAGAGCCACAAAAATCAGGCTTTTTTCTCAAAATAATTTCCCGGTACTACCGAGATCGTTTTGGTCTGGGTATCGACATCTTCAACATACAGCAGAGAGCTGTAATCGCTGATGGCCCGCTTGCCTTTGAATTTCGTTTCGGCAAAAACCGTAATACCGACTAATTCGGCTTCAAATTCTTCAATCAAGCTCTTCATCCCATTGACCGTGCCGCCGCCTTTCATAAAGTCATCGACCACCAATACTCTAGAGCCGCGCTTTAAGCTGCGTTTGGATAATTCCATTTTTTCGATCCGCTCTGAAGAACCAGAGACATAATTGACACTCACGGTCGAGCCTTCAGTGATCTTGGAATCACGACGCACGATCACGAAGGGAACATTCAAGTAGTAAGAGACTGCTTGAGCGATCGGAACTCCTTTAGTAGCAACGGTCATCACCGCATCGATTTGTTCGCCTAAATATTTGGAAGCGATGATGCGGCCGACTTGGCGCAGCAATTCCGGTTCGCCCAATAAGTCAGATAGATAGACATAGCCGCCAGGCAACAAACGGTCTTGCTCAGACAAGCGTTTTGCCAGCCCTTCAACGTACGCATACGCTTCTTCTTCAGAAATTTCAGGCACAAAAAAAACACCGCCAGCAGCGCCTGGCACGGTATCAAGAATGCCTGTTCCTCGTTCTTTAAAGGTCTTTTTGATAATAGATAAATCTTCGCTAATCGATGATTTTGCAGAGGCATATCGTTTAGAAAAGAAGGACAATGAAATCAATTCATGGGGATGATTCAACAAGTAATGTGTCATATCGATCAGTCGTTCACTTCGACGTATTTTCACACCGGACAACTCCTTTAGTTTATTCGCCTTATTATAAGGCTTTTTCGGGATAAATGCGAGCATTATCTGAAATATTGCTTATATCGTTCGGTTTTGATTAGAGTTTAAAAAAAAGAAACGAAAATTCTTCGTTTCTTTTTCATAAAGCCCTTTATTTGAGGCGTTGTTTTCGTTGCACGAGGATCACGATGCGTTTGATCAAATTGATTACTAAGAAAAGAGCGATAAAAACCAGCGTGATCGTCGCTCCCGGTGGTGTGTCCAAATAAAAGGAACTGGTCAAACCAGACATCATCCCAATCATGCCAATCACGACACTGATCAAAATCACCGCGTTGAAGCTTTTGCCTAAACGCATACTGATGGCAGCTGGTAAAACCATGATCGCAGAGATCAGCAATGCACCCGCAATCGGGATCATCATGGCGATTGCCACCCCCGTCAAGACATTAAAGAGCATCGACATCACTCGCACAGGCAAGCCATCGACATGAGCGGTATCTTCATCAAAGGTCAAAATGTACATGGGCCGTTTGAATAAGAAAAATAAAGCAAAAACGACTAAAAACAAAAAGCCTAAGATCCAAACTTGCTCTTGTGTGATCGTAACGATCGACCCAAACAAATACGATTGGATACTCGTTGCGGAGTTCCCCCCGCTAAGGTTCATCAAGACGAGGGCTAACGCTAAACCGCCGGACATCAAAATGGCGATCGAAATCTCTGAATAACTGCGGTACAGTGTTCGCAAGTATTCCAAAATGATTGCGGCAATGACTACAATCAATAGCGTCGTCAAACTCGGATTTAGATTTAGAAAGAAGCCTAGTGCCACCCCTGCTAAAGAGACATGGGACAGCGTATCAGCCATCAATGACTGTCTTCGAATCACCAGAAAGACCCCTAGCATTGGTGCGATACCAGCAATAAAAATCGCCGCAAGAAAAGCTCTTCTCATGAATTCATATGAAAGCAGCGCCATGGTGAATCCTCCTTCCGCACTAAACGGATCTGACGGTCCGCATATTCTTTGATATCTTCGTGATCATGAGTGATCATCAAAATCGACTTGCCGTGGTCATGAGCATTGTGCCGCAGCAGTTCATAAAACAGATTGCGGGATTGTTCATCCATCCCCGTAGTCGGTTCATCTAAAATAAATAAATCAGGATCCGTGGCAAAGACCCGTGCCAAGCTGATCCGCTGTTTTTGGCCACCGGACAACTCACCGATCCGTTTATGACGCACGTCCCACATCCCGACGGCATCTAATGCACGGCGGACATGTTCATGGTCTCGTTTCGTCAGTCGCTTGAACCAACGATCTCTTGGGTAGCGGCCTGATTGGACCAATTCCAAAACGGTGCTGGGGAACCCGACGTTAAAGGAAGCAATCTGCTGAGGAATGTAGCCGATGCTTAATTTTTCACCAGCTGCATTCTTGGTCGCCAAGGTGACTGCTCCTTTAGAAGGTTTCAACAAACCAAGGGTTGCTTTGATCAAAGTAGATTTTGCCGCCCCATTTTCGCCGGTCAAAATCACGAATTCGCCGTCTTCAACAAAGTAAGAAATGTCTTCCAAGACGGGCTCATCATCATAATAAAAGGTCAAATCTTTTACATCGATATAACGCACGCAGGCGCCTCCTTAGTGAATACTTTTTTGTAATGCTGCCAAATTGTCTTCCATTACAGACAGGTATGTTTCGCCGTTATCCATCTGCTCTTGCGTCAAGCTTTCTAATGGATTCAAGACCGCTAACTCCACGCCCGTTTCAGAGGCTAAGGTCTCAGCCACCTTCGATGAGGCATTTTCTTCAAAATAGATAACTTTGACTTGTTTTTCTTCCACATATTCTTTCAGCTCAGCCAACCGACTTGGCGTTGGTTCTTGATCGGGTGAAATGCCCGAAATCGATTCTTCGACTAAATCATACTGCCGTGCCAAATAACCGAAAGCTGCATGTTGTGTGACGAAGGTCCGTTGAGTCGCATCCTTTAACGCCGCTTGATAGGCTTCATCTAGCGCAGAAAGTTTTTCGATATAGGCAGCCGCATTTTCCGTGAAGGTTGCCTTTTGCTCAGGAAACTTCGCAATCAGGTCATCGCGGATCGTTTCTACTTCTTGGATCGCTAAGACTGGGTCGGTCCAAACATGAGGGTCATACATATGATCATGGCCTTCATGGCGGTCTTCGTCCTCGTGACCATGCTCTTCCTCTGTGCCTTCCACCAACTGAATGTTTTTGGCCGCTTCAATCACTGCTGTTTGCTCAGGATCGACGGAATCCGTCAAACTAGCAACCCAAGTTTCTAGCTCAGGACTATTGTAGACAAAGGCATCTGCATCCATAATTTTGGTCATATCTTTGGCACTTGGCTCATAGTCATGAGGTTCTGTTCCTGCAGGGATCAGCAAGGAGACATCCGCTGCCTCACCTGCGACTTCTTTCGTAAATTCGTACATTGGGTAAAAGGTCGTGACGATCGACAGCTTTTCTGCGTCACTCGATTGACTTGTCGCTTCTTGCTGCCCACAAGCGCCAAGAAGCACGCCCCCTAAAAGGAGTGCTGTAGTAAGTAAGATTTTTTTCATCGGGATTTCCCCTTCCATTTGCTGGCTCATCTTTTTATTTTAAAACGGAACAACTCCGTTTTGTTAGCAAAAGTTACTCTATCAAATGATTTCCGGTTCGTCAAGACAAATCGTACGTTTTACGATTTAAAACTTTTATTTCGAGATAAATCGGAAAACATAGGAGAAAACGTTCATTTGAAGCGGATTCTTCTCTCGGGAACATCGTCTTATTTTACACCGTTGGCCATGCGATTCCTTTGTGATAACTTGAAAAATTAGAGAGTAAGTAGGATAATCATCTAAAAGCACTTGGAGGAAACGAAGATGAACGAATTTGTAACTGTGCCGCCAACTGTAAACAACAGCGAACTGCTGAATCGAATCGATTTACCGGAAGATCCTGCATCGCAGCAAACCGAAGAAATCCGCAAAACGATCGACAAACCATTGTATGAAGAAGACAAAAAGAAAAAATCCGCAAAGAAGCAGCACCAAAAAGAATAGCCTTTGCTTTAGGTAAAGAATCCGACCCCGACGTCTTTTTTTCGTCGGGGACTTTTGTGTAGGGCAGCTTCTAGATGCTTCCTCCCTACCTCAGCTGCCTTTTTCTTCGCTATATGACTGATTTTTATCGAAGGAACGAAAAAACACAGGCACTTCCTGCCTGTGTCCTTGACTCATTCATTTCAATGTACGTACAAGATAAACCTCATCGCAGAATCCTTTTAAGGCATTATAGACCCGTTGTGCCCGCGAATATTTTTGACAAAGAGCAAAGACAGTCGGTCCGCTGCCGGTCATCAAGGCAACATCTGCGCCGTATTTCATCATGCGATCTTTGATCTGTTGGACGATCGGATACTTCGGGATCGTGATGGCTTCTAGGCTATTGCCCATGGCAGCGATCATTGCTGGGTAATCTTCGGCTAAGACGGCGGCAGACAATGCTGCGATATCTGGATGGTGCAGTTGGTCCAGCTCAACTTCTTGAAAGATTTTCCCCGTTGAAACACTCAGACGAGGTTTGACTAAGATGACCCAACATTGCGGCATCGGCCGCAGCGGCGTCACCAGCTCCCCTTTTCCTGCAATATGAGCAGTGGTCCCATACAGACAATAGGGAACATCAGTGCCAACTTCCATACCAATATCGATCAGCTCTGCCATGGAGAGATCCAAGTCCCAAAGGCGAACCATCCCCCGCAGCGCTGCCGCACAATCCGTACTGCCACCACCTAACCCAGCTGCCACCGGGATATTCTTGGTGATGCGAATACGAATGCCTTTTTTGATACCATAGCGTTTTTTTAAAATACTGGCGGCCTGATAGACATTATTGCGTTTATCGATTGGTAAAAAAGCTTTGTTGGTTTCTACAATGATCTTATCTTCTGCTATCTCTTCCATTATCAGACGGTCGGCTAGATCAACACTAGACATCACCATTTCCAACTCATGGTAGCCGTCTGTTCTTTTCTCTAACACATCGAGACCGAGGTTGATCTTAGCTGGCGCTTTTTCAATAATCTCCATCTTCATTCATCCAATCATCTGATAGTTATTTAGTTCTATCATAGCAGATTCTTATAAGATAGTTGAGTGATTTCTCTTGTTTTTATGATTGTTGCCATTTTGGTTGCCCTTTGGCTTGGTTCCTCGTAAAATAGAGGTACCAACTCAATGGATAAAAGAAAGCGGGGGAACCACATGGCAAATTTGATTCCAAGAGATTTAGCAGGCGGCGAAGAACTATTAGGCAAATTAATGAACAGTTTTTGGCAAGAACGACAAATGAACACGGACATTAAAGAATACGAAGACAAGTATCTCGTTCAAGCAGATTTACCCGGCATCAAGAAAGAAAACATCCGCGTCAGTTACGTCAACAACACGCTGACGATTTCAGCGGCTCAAACGGAGACCACTGAAACCGAGGATGATTTCGGACATTATTTGCGCAAAGAACGCTCCAGCAGTGCCTATCAACGGACCTTCACCATCACAGACATTGATGACGAGTCCATCAAAGCAGTGTTTGAAGACGGCGTTTTGACCCTGACTTTACCGAAAGCTAGCTACAAAGACGCACCTGCAAAAAACATTCCGATCGAATAACAACAAATTAAAAAAGCAGTCCCCCCAGAGGAAACTCTGGTCGGGACTGCTTTTCTTATTTGCGTGCTTGTCGTCGATACGCCTGTCTTGAGGTCTGCGGTTCTTCTTCGGAGACCTCTTTTTTGACATACAATTTTAAACTGTATGGTTCGTGGTATTTGACATCGTTTTTGACAAAATCACCGCCAGTGATAAATAAGCCCACTGGCTCTAAAGGTTGCTTGCCTGTCCATTGAATCGTGCCAATTTTCGTCATCTCCGTGTAGCTGGTCCCGATCTGCAATACGTACTCGTTTTTCCCTTGCTGTTTGACAAAATAGTAAGGGTACAAGGTATTTTTCGGAATCGTAAAGCCGTTGGATGACGGTTTGATCGCCAATTCTTCTTGAGCGATCAAGGTCTGCAAATGATTCGCCAATACCAGCTGATAGTCTTCTTCAAAATCGATCACCGCTTTTTCAGTCGTCAAACGATCAATGTCGGTGGTGCTGATAGTTTCCCCTTCAATATTGAAGACTTCATCCGGCAAGACTTTGACAAAGGTCTGAGTGACATCGAACTTCATATTTTTATTCAAGAAATAATAGAAGATATTCAGTACCCAAAAATAGACTAAGACCAAAAAGCCGATCGTATAAAGGATCGCTTGAAAATAGTTTTGGTTCGCAAACATTCCATAGATGATCCGTAAAATATACGCCGTTGGAATAATACTGAGGATGGTATAGGCGCGATTCAAGTATTTGGGACTGATGTCAAGATAGCCCAAAAATTTGTGGATGCCGTTGATTAAATCTAAAATAAGCGTCATTTTCTCACCTACTCATTTCCTTGATTCTCATCCATGATCCCTTGTGGATCTGGCGTGGTCTCTTCACTTGAAGAAGGTGTTTCCTGATTGTTTTCCGATGGTGCCGGTGAAACATTGGCATCGCTTGATGGCGTCGTTTCTGCAGGCACCGAAGAAGACGGGGTCGTTTCTGGTGTTACTACTTCACTGCTGGATGACGGTGTTGTCTGCTGGTCATCGTTCGTCGGTTGTGAGTCCGTGCTTGCAGGTGTTTGATTTTGACTGTCCTCCGTTATCGAAGACGGTGTGCTTTCACTTGGTGTTTGTTCGGTCGTTTCTGTCGTTTCCGTCGCACGACTTGGTTGGCGGTAACTGCCTGAATTCACCACGCCGGTAGCAGTGGCAATGATCGTTGATATCGTTAAAAGTGCAATTGGTTTTAAAATAGGCGGGACTTTTCGCATGATTCTCATCCTTTTCTTACCCGATTCTGCCCATCGGCAGTCTCGGTTCCTTCAGCCTCTTCTTACCTTTATAATCGTTTCTGACAAAAGGGTCAAGATTCCCGAGGCTTCTGTCGCAGGATTTAAAAAAAACTAAACATGTAACTGTTTTCACAAAAAATAACGACGACAGTTGCCGCCGCTACACAAGGTATTCATAAAACTTTTCAAAGGTCAGGTGCAACGTGCCATGGTAATCCCGTAAAAGGGCGGGCAATGCGATTACTTCTTCATGTTGGATCGGGGCATCGATTTGAATCACCGCTTGCTCATCATCCAGATAGTAGGAACTAAACAGCTCATCATCGGTGATTTCTTCTAATTGATTGGTCAGCTCTTCATAAAACTTTTCTACGATCGGTTCTGCCAACTCATCAAAGACCGGCTGCAAGGCTGCCTCTACAGCTGGAAAAGGCTGTGCGAGTAATTGCTGTCCGCTGAGGGAACGCCGGGTATTCTCATAGGTCAAATAAAGCAGGTCGAAATAATCCTCTTCTTCCCCGATCGCTTCTAGCGTCAAAAGGGCTTTTTCTACCAATGAAACCAAGGACGAGGATACCTCTTGATGCATCACCGCATCGACTTTTTCAAATAGTTGCTGTTTCTCGATGACAAATGTTTCTTCCATAAAAGTGAATTCCGCTTTTTCAAAGCAAAGGGGGGTATCAGAGATAAATAGTTGGATCGTTGCCATGGCGTTGCCTTCTTTCTTTTTCAAGCTGCAGACAAACAGATGATTTGTCAACAGCGAAAATCTTCGTTAGCATAAATAATAGCAGGTGAACAAATTGTTCATCAAGTAATAAGGAGGAGATCGAATGAGTAAAGTTGCTGTTATTGTCACTGATCTAGTTGAAGATGTTGAGTTGACGTCACCAAAAGAAGCACTGGAAGCGGCCGGACATGAAGTAGTCGTTATTAGTAATGAAGGCGCCGAGACCGTAAAAGGCAAACAAGGTGGAACGTTTCCCGTTGATGCGGCCATCGATACAATCGATCCCGCCAGTTTTGATGCTTTGTTGATCCCAGGCGGTTTCTCCCCTGACCAATTACGGACCGATGAGCGCTATGTGTCATTGACGAAAGACTTTTTGACATCTGATCGTCCCGTCTTTGCCATTTGCCACGGCCCACAACTGTTTATCCAAACAGGACTGACGAAAGATTTGACCTTGACGGCTTATGATTCTGTGCGACCAGATTTAGCCTACGCAGGTGCCACCGTCAAAGATGAGCCCGTCGTGATCGACGAAACCTATCGGTTGATCACCAGCCGAAACCCAGATGACTTAGATGCCTTCAATCAAGCCATTACCGAGGCATTGAACTAACCACGAATAAGACTTGGTTTCTTAGAGAAAAAAAGCCGCCAGTTGCAGCGTTCGATCCTTCGTATCGATCGAGCTGCAGCTGAGCGGTTTTTTCTTGCGTAGCTTTTCAGTTTTCAGTGAATGGCTTTTTTCCTGTTACTCGTCAGAGGGCAACTCAAAACCATCGAAGGTCTCGCCATCATAGTAGCGCAATAATTCTTCCGTCGATAATAAGGAAGACGTCATTTCTTCCTGCGCCTCATTGACCTCTCGAAGTTGGGCAAGGTAAGCCGCGTAGGCTTCTGCCAACTGCCGGTAAACAGCTTGCCGCGATGTTCCTTCCCCTTGGATCGTCGGCAATTCACGGATAAAAGCCCGATAGACGGGGCGGTTTTCCTGCCATTCGATCGGCAACTCAATTACTTGAAGCTGGGCTTCTTCAAACCATCGTTCCATTGCTCTCCCTCATTTCTTTTCTTATTATCGTCAAGTTGGCAGCAAAGGTCAATCGGTGAGCCAAAAAACACAGAACAAGCGTTGAAAGAAATTGACCTATCCGCAAAAGCTCGCTTGTTGGGCTAGCTTTTACGGATGCGGCAATTTATCTGCTTGTTCTGTGTGTTACTCGTTTTTATGCAGCAACATACGCATATTTTTCAATGTTTTGTCGGATCGTTTCAATCATGTCTTCATCTTGTAAGCCAGTGATTTCTGCAATGACTTCCGGTAGTGATTTTTCATCCAAAAGTGCTTGTAACTGTTGGCTTTGCTCATCTTCAGGGTCTTTGTAGTTGAAGATCATGCCGATCGTTTCATAGAGATGATCTGGCTGCATATTGCGTTTTTCTAACTCAAGGACTGGTCGGATAAAGCGTTCTTCGGTCCCTAATTTGCGGACAGGTGTCCGTGCCACCCGAGTGATGGCATCGGAAATGTGCTTGTTTTTAAAGCGTTGGATGATTTTTTCGATATACCGTTCATGTTCTTCAGGATCAAAGGCCCATTTCTCAATTAAAAGGCGGCCAGTTTCTTCGAGAACGGATTTTAATTGGATCACCACTAAATGATCCTGCATCGCTTCATCGATCGTCTGATAGCCTTGGAGGGCGCCTGTGTACGCTACCGTGGCATGACCCGTATTGACACTGAATAATTTCCGTTCAATATACGGTTCCAGATCCGCCACATAATGGACCCCTTGCAGATGGATCGAGGATTTCATCCCAGACTCTTGGATCACCCATTCGCAGAAGGGTTCTACTTGAACGAATAAGGGATCTTCATGGTGCTGCAGCGGTACGATGCGATCCACCGCTGCATCTGGAAAACCAACCGTCGCTTCCAACGCTGACCAATCCGCAACGTATTTTTGCACTTCGCTTTTTAAAAAGGTCGATCCGCCGATCATATTCTCACAGGCGATCACATCAATGGCTGGCTTGTCTGGGTGTTGCTGACGTGCTTCTAAGCCTTTGGCGATCAGCTCAGCGATATGCGGCAAAATGTTGGGACCAATGGCGGTCGTAAGGATGTCTGCCTCGGCGATCGCTTGGATCACCGCTTCTGGTTCTTTGGCATTGTTCAATCCTGTCACATGCTCGATGTGGATCTGTTCTTGGGTCTCATCGGCTAATTCGATGGTATACCCTTGTCTTGCTTTTAAGGCGTCAATGATCGTTTCATTGACATCAATAAATGTGATTTCAAAGTTGTTGGCAGCCAATATCTCGCCGATAAAGCCGCGACCAATATTACCTGCACCAAAGTGAACTGCCTTCATGTCTTGTCTCCTCCTTAAATCCTTATGCTACGGTCAAACTTTGGGCGATTTCTTCTTTATCCAAAGCATCCGCCAATTCGACGACGTTATCGATATCACTGCAAAAGAGGGCGATTTGTTGGACCAATTGCAGATGATCTTCCCCTTTGCCCGCGATGCCGAAAAGAACGGTGACGATTTTTTCTTCGTCCGCGGTACCGAAATTCACGCCATCAGGTACTTGCACGATACAGATACCTGATTTTTTGACGTATTTTTTGGCTTCATCCGTGCCGTGAGGAATCGCAATAAAGTTCCCCATATAGACTGAGAGCATCTCGTCACGCTCAAGCATGGCTTCGACGTATTCTTCTTCCACACAGCCTGCCGCCAGCAATTTTTCGCCGCAGTAACGAATGGCTTCTTCTTTGGTCGCAAATTGTTTGTTCAATTCAATCATGTCTTTTTCTAATACTTGCATTCGGCTCATCCTTTCTTAATTCGCTGCTTTGATCGATGCCACGATCCGTTGATAGTTCGTCGTTCCCATCAGATTATTAACGGATAGGTGGATCGCTTCTGGCGCTGAAGTTTGCGCTTGCGGCGTTAAGGCTTCTTTTGTGATCACCAGGGAAGAGGCGTTGGCATGGAGATCATTGATATGGCTTTTTCTGATCGGCATCGTCAGAGCTTCTTTGGCTAAAAGATCTTGGAAGACTTTCTGAGCCATCGTTGCCGAACCTTTGCGATCATCGTGGGCCAAAATGATTTCACTGACTTGCTTAAGGTCATTGGCGGAAGGAACATCTGCCTGGTTGCCTGCTTCAGACGTTTTTTCTGACTCCCCCGCTGTCTTAGTCCCTGACAATGTGGCTACGATTTCATCGTACCGTGGAGAGTTCAGGAAATTTTCAACCGCGACGAAGGTCGCATTTGGCGCTTTTTGTTTGGCACGTTCTTGCAATTCTTCTTGAGTGACGATCAGCGTATTGGCATCGTCCGTCAAATTGTTGATGGCGGAATTCGAGACATTTTGTGGAAGACCCGCTTCTTTGACTTTTTTACGTAAGATCGATGCCCCCATAGCACTGGAGCCCATGCCTGCATCACATGCGAAGATGATACGATTGATGCCAGTCATTGGTTGAGCCGCCAAGCCTTTAGCGCTGAGTTTTGCTGCTTGCGTTTGTTGTACTTTTTCTTCAAAATTATCCACTGTATCCTTCGCATCTGCTTTCAAGATCGCGGCAGCGACGATAAAGGATACGCCTGCTCCTACGGCAATTCCGGCTAAGACAGAAACGACACTCATCACCGAGTTGAATGGCGTCATTGCTAAGATCGCAATGATCGAACCTGGTGAAGCAGGTGCCCGTAAGCCTGCACCTAGCAATTGGAAGGTAAAGCTTCCTGATACACCGCCGGCAATCACTGCTAAGAACATCAATGGTTTCATCATGACGTATGGGAAGTAGATCTCATGGATCCCACCGATAAAGTGAATGATGATCGCTCCAGGTGCCGAAGATTTCGCTGCTCCTTTTCCGAAGAAAGTGAAGGCTAGCAAGACTCCTAAACCAGGTCCAGGATTGGCTTCTAATAAGTAAAGAATCGATTTCCCAAATTCGCTGACTTGCTCAGTACCTAGTGGTGTCAAAATTCCATGGTTGATGGCATTGTTTAAGAATAGGATTTTTGCTGGTTCAATAAAAATATTGGCTAATGGAATCAAGTGGGCATTGACGATCACTTCTACCCCTGCTGCCATTGCTTGTGTCAAGGTGTTAACAACTGGTCCGATTGCTACAAAGCCCAGTAATGCTAAGGCAAAGCCGATCAAACCTGATGAAAAGTTGTTGACCAACATTTCAAAGCCAGCGCGAACTTTGTCTTGGAAGATCTCGTCAAATTTCTTGATGACCCAACCGCCTAAAGGACCCATGATCATCGCACCCAATAGCATTGGGATATCCGTTCCGACGATGACCCCCATCGTCGCGATCGCCCCAACCACGGCCCCGCGGTCGCCAGCAATCACTTTCCCGCCGGTATACCCGATCAAGATTGGGATCAAATACGTCAGCATTGGACCGACCATCGTTGCAAAGGCTTCATTTGGTAAATACCCATCTGGAATAAATAATGCCGTTAATACACCCCATGCAATCAATGCGCCGATATTCGGCATCACCATACTCGACAACGTACTGCCTAATTTTTGAACTTTTGCTTTTACTGATGATTTGGCTGCTTTTTGTGTCTGTTCCATTTTTTTCTCTCCTCTCGTCTGCTTACACCCTTATTGTAGGCGCTTCCCAAAACGGTCGAAAGTCGTACTTTGTCACAAAAAACTGTGCCAAAACTTGTAGCCAAACAGACAGAACAAAAAAACGCGAGTAGCCCCTGCACTCACTGGCTTTTTGTTATGTTTCACGTGAAGCATTTTTATTTGGTTTTTGCCAAAACGCAAAAAAAAACGTGTACCCACTCCTTCTACACAAGGTAGAAAGAGCGAGCACACGGCTGTAGCTCATTCATGTATTTCGTTCGCTGCTCTTGTTGCAAGCCAGTCTGCTGCTGATTGCTTATTCTTCTGCCAGCAAAATCTGTTGGATCTCTTCAACCGATTCGGCATCACTAAGCGCCCGAACATTCTGCATATCAGAACAAAAAAAGGCGATTTCTTGCAAAACAGCTAATTGCTGCTCTTTTAGGACGACTACGAAAAGGATCGTAGCGGTTTTGGGCTGCTCCTTCGTGCCGAAGTCAACGCCATCAGGCACTTGGATCAAAAAGAGCCCTTCTTCCTTGATCCATTGCTGGGCTTCTTCTTCCCCATGGGGCAGTGCAACAAAGTTCCCGATGTAAACACCTGTTTTTTGATGACGCCGCAAAAGGCTTTTGACATAAGGTAAAGAGACGATTTCCTGGTTGACTAAGTACTCGCCAATTTTTGTCAGGGCCTCTGTGGCATCGGTAAAGTGTTGATCCAACAAAATCCGCTCCTGTGGAATATACATCGCTGATCCCTCCTATTGTTTTACTTCTTCAATCAAGAGCGAAGAGAGTAACTGATAAATAATCGAATCATTGCCGGAATTAAAAATCTCCGTATTTAGATCATTCATAATGATCGAACCACTGATTTTTCCTAACATCTGAGAGCTTGTTTCATTGATAGGATAGGGCGCCAGCATGACTAATAAACGGGTAACAGCGATCTCTTTTTTATCCATCGCTAGAAGTGGCAGCGGCTGTTTCAAATCGAAAATACGAAAAACTGGTTGCAGGATCGCCGAACTCGCCGCGTGAAACAAGGCAAAGTGGGTGTCAGGAATGCCCACTGGCGCTTGGAAGTAGCGCCGTAAGAGACGATCAACGACTTTCTCACGATCCAAAACAACATGTGCATCAAAAGACGTCAGCACCAGCTGCAACGTTTCTTCCAAGTCCGCTGGGTTATCAATCGCCTGCACTTGAAACAGCGCCAATAGCTGGTTAATAGCTTCGATAAAAGCCAAGACCGCTTCATAGGATTCCTCTTTGACCAAAGCAGAGGGTGCTTTTTTGGCGGAACGTTTTTTCTGACTAATGGCTTGGAAGGCCTTCTTCAACTCTTGAATGTCTTCTTCTAGCAGGATCGGTGAAACGAGTTTGTACTCTCCTTGATACCCTGGCAACAATGAAGTCGAGATCACCAAGTCATAGGTCTCCTCGATATTTTCCCGTTTGACATCCCCCACTCGAAAGAAGGTGATTTGATTGATAAAGGGAAAATGTTTCCGCAGCTGCATCTCTAACAAACTGATGGAGGCTAATCCGCTAGGAGAGATCCCTGCAATATTGACTTCTAACACTTTCGGATTTTTTTCCAACGAATTGGCAAAATGCAGGACCATATAGGCGATTTCTTCTTCCGAGAACTGCTGCTGCGGAAAGACTTGCGGCAGATGATTGCGAATCCCGCTGGCAATCTCGACATACTGGTTCATGATTTTTTCTAGGATAGGGTTGTTCAAATGATCTTCTTCTAAAATCGCCCGCGTCATCACTCCTGAGATATGGGTCAGCAGCATTTTATACAAGTTCGTGTCTTCATAAAACGCCACTTCCGTTTGCTCACTGACCAATTCGATCAAGCGTTTTACACGATAAGCCAAGTCGGTATCAAAATTGTCATCAAAAAAATCACGATCAAAGGAATTGGCAAAATCACCTAATAACACGGCAAAAAAGACGATTTCGTTGATGGAATAAAGCAGTTTGGTCTTTTCGGCGATCTGAGCAAAAATCTTTTTCGCCACCTTCAGCAAGTCTTTGTTGATCTGACTCGGGTACGTCTCTTCTTCCACCGTATAGCCCAAAGCTACACGATCCATGGCTAGCGCCAGCATCAAGACGATAAAGGCTAATTTGCGGTCACTAAGTTCCTTGAATTGGGGTTCGATGGTTTCCCGAATCAACCGCTGGGCTAGCAATAGATGGTCGCGGGACAGAAATTGAAAAATAAACGGGGCTTCATCATCGGTTTCCAGTAAATGGAAAAATTGGTATTCATTGATCTCCATCACTAGTGTATTGGCTGTGATCAACCGCCGATACTTTTCGGAGCCTTCGATCTCATACCCTTGATTGCGCACGATCCTTAACGGCAGCCGTGCGAGACTCTCTTCAAGCTGTTTGATGTCTGAAAAAAACGTCGTATTGCTGATTTGGTAACGCTCCAAGAAAAAATGACTGGATACAGGCTTCGTGGCGGTAGTCAGTTGCAACAAAATACGGTGTTGCCGCTCACTAGCCGCGAATTCTTGATCGGTATCTGCCATAATGGCTTCTTGTAATTGGCGAATGCTCGTTTCTGATGCAAAAATTTGGAAATGACCACGACCGACCTTCTCTAAGATAGCATCTACTGTTTCTAAGGATTTTTCTAGATTAGCCAGTTCACGGTACACCGTTCGTTTACTGACTTTTAAGACTTGCATCATGCGATCTAAAGAAACCGGACCGGTACTATTCATCAATTCCGTTAATAAAAGTGTTTCACGATTGGTCAAAAACATAGTCGACTCCTTCTGTCAGTAACTGACGATACGCATCTGTCGTCAATAAATCATCCACCACCAGTAAAGGAACATCTGGGATCGAGCACTTTTCTGCAAGTTCTTTCGGGAGGATATAGATTGCCGTAGGATCAAGAGCTTGTCCTTCATATGCCATTTTTTTGATGGTCAAAGGAAGCGCTTGTTGGCGGGCCATTTTTCTTAGTATCTCCACTGCCATCGTTTGTGAACCGCGTTTTTTTCCAGTATACAAAAAGATGATCGTTGAAAACCCTAGCGAATTTGCTGCTTCGATTTGTAACGATTTTTGCGGATCCTGTTCTCTTCTTTGTAATTCTTGGATCAGCGGGGCATACTCATCTGCCGCCAAAAAATTATCTAGCACATAATGCTGTGCGTGTGGTGTCTGCTTTTGGGCAATAGTCGCTAATTCCCGTTGGGTGATCACTAACAGCGCGGGATCATCGGTCACACGATAAATCGACTGATAGCGGACAGGAAACGTTAGCTGGGCTTCTTGCAACTGTTTTTTTAGTATGCTGGCACCAATCGCACTGGACCCCATCCCTGCGTCACAGGCCACGACGATCTCCGTGACTTTCTTCATTTTCGGCATCTTACGCTCCTCATTTTCTGTATTGGTCTTCCGTTTTAATAGCACACTAGCGATCGCAAACGATACGACCGTACTGACGACAATCCCAGTTAAGACACCAAGGATCATAGAAGCCGGTGTATTGAGTAAAATCGCCAAAATCGAGCCCGGGGACGCCGGTGCTCTCAAGCCTACTCCTAAAAATTGGAAGATCAGTGTACCGCTGAAACCACCAACGATCGGACCGAGCAACACCCAAGGATCGAGCAGAACAAATGGGAAATACACTTCATGAATCCCACCAATAGCCTGCACAAAAATGGATGCTGCGGCATTCGTTCGGTTTCGCTTTGAACCAAAGAAAAGATACGCCGCTAAGACCCCTAATCCCGGACCGGGGTTGGCCTCGATCAAAAATAAAACCGACTGACCGTTAACTGCCGCGGCTTCGATTCCTAGCGGCGTAAATAGTCCATGGTTGACAATATTATTAAAAAACAAAACCTTCAATGGTTCTACAATGATATGAATAAAGGGCACGACGTTTTGCCGAACGAAATAATCCACGAGCTGATAGCTGCCGAGACTGAACCAATTAAAAAGCGGCGCCAATAGGAAGTAACTGCCTAAAAAAAGGAGTCCGCCAAACGCACCTGCAATAAAATTGCGCACCAGCATCTCATAGCCACTTTTGACTTTGCTCACGATCGAATCACTGCAGTACAATAGCCAGCCCGCTAGCGGTCCCAGCAGCATCGCCCCAAAGACCTGGGGAATATCGGTTGCGAGAATAGCCCCTAAGACCGCCACTGCTCCTACGACCCCACCGCGTTCAGGCGCCAACATTTGCCCACCTGTATAAGCAATCATGAGGGGCAGCAACACAGTCAAGACCCCTTGTTCCATTTGCTGGATCACTTGTTGATCGACTGAGAAAAAAGGCAACAGGAATGAAATCAGCATCCACGCAATAAAAATACTTAAATTCGGCATCATCATGCGAGAAAGATAATTCGTATAAAACTTAACCGTTATCATTTTTTCTCTGGAAGACGAGGTCTTGTTCATTTTATCCGCTTCCTTTCTCTTCTCTATTATAAGATGTTCTGGCAAGACTGAAAACAAAAAAAGCATACGTTTTTTAAAACAGAAATCAAAAAAAGCTGACGTAAAACGCCAGCTTTTGAAATAGCTTCAATTGATTTAGTTTACGCGCACCGCGAAATCTGGTGAGTAATAAGAGTAACTGCTGACAGAAACATTTTGACCAGGTGTTGGTGCATGAACGTATTGTCCGTTACCCATAGCGATCGCCACGTGGTGTGTGCTTCCGCGGCTACCCCAGAATAACAAGTCACCGGCTTTTGCTTCGTTGATCGAAATTACCGTACCGGAAAATTCTTGTGCGTACGTTACCCGTGGTAATGAGATCCCAACTTTAGCAAATACATATTGTGTAAAGCCAGAACAGTCAAAGCCGTCTGGTGTCGTACCACCCCAAACATAAGGGGTACCAATGTATTTCATTGCTTCTGCTACGATTGCTGAACCATTGACCGTTTGTGCGGGTGCAGGAGTACTGCTTGAACCGTTGCTGCTATTATTTGATCCTTGGTTGTTATTGCTATTGTTATTATTGGCAGGTGTCGATGGGGTCGTATTTGCTGAACCGCTGCCTTGTGATGAACTGCCTTGCGTAGTATCAGTCGTCGTACTAGAATTTGTTGTGGCGCTTGATGTCGTTGAATTCGACGTTGAAGATTCGCTTGCTGCTGCTTCCTGAGTAGCTGCTTCAGCTGCTGCCGCTTCTTGAGCCGCTGCTTCTTGTGCTGCTTGTTCACGAGCTGCTGCTGCCGCCGCTTCTTCTGCAGCGATGCGAGCTTGTTCTGCTTCGTATTCTTCTTTTTGTTTTTCTAAATCAGCTTTTTCATCTTCTTTAGATGCTTGTTGAACAGCCAATTCCGCTTGCAAAACATTCAAATCAGCTTGTTTGGCTTGTAGATCCCCTAATTGTGTTTCTAATTCAAATTGGTTCGCTGCGATCTCTGCCAATTTATCGTCGTTTTCCGCTTTTTTCGCTTCAACTGCTTCTTGGTCTGCCTTTTGTTGATCTACAAGATCTTTGTTAGCATTGACGATCGTCGTCATTGCTTGCACACGGCCAATAGCATCTGTTAAAGAGTCAGCTTCTAATACAGCATCAATAAAGTTCGTGCTTTGTCCATTGACTTGAACATCACGAGCTTGTTTTTGGATCGCTTCTTCACGCTTTTCGATTCTGACTTTCAAATCGGCAATTTCTTGCTTCAACTTTTCAGAATCCGCACGCAAATCCCCTTGTTGTTGCAACAAAGTTTGGGCTTTTTCATTGATTGCAGTCACGTCGCTTTCAAGTGCTGCTACTTGTGACTGGATGCTCGCTTGCTGGTTTTGCAAGTCAGAGATCTCTTGATTTTTTTCTTCAATTTTATTGTCAAAATCTGATGCAAAGACAAGTGTCGGTGCTGCTGCAGAAGTAAGAACAATTGAACTTACTAACAATAAAGATAAAATTCGCTTTTTCACTCTTCATTCCTCCGGCTGTTGCTTCCCCTAATATGGTTTTTTTATGTATAAATGCTTAAGAATACCTAAAGTCCTTCACGATAGTGTGATTGTAACACAGCCGTATGTCAGAGAGATAAAAGGAATATTACAAAAACATTTCAATCTCTGTTATTTTTATACAGTCAAACGCAAAAAAAAATGAAGCTATTCGTCTTTGAATAGCTTCATGAATGGAACAACTAAAAGGATAAACAAAAGGATGTTCAATAAAAGCGTTGGTGCTAAAAAGCGGGAAACAAAGAATGACGTGCTAACTGATGCGATCTTAAACAGCAATTGAACCCCCAATGTCACAACTTCTAAGCTGGTAACAAAGATGATCATTCCGAAAAACATGGTAAATACATTTTGATAAAGCGTATTTTTCAAAATATACATAATCCACACGATCAAGGGAAACGCCACCGTGTAGATGCCGATCACACCGACATAATACACGTCATAGAGACAGCCGATCACCAGCGCCGTGGTAATCAAAAAGTTTTTCGGCAAATACTTCGCGCCACATAAAAGGGCGATCAATAAAAGATGCGCACTGGCGATATAATTGTCTTGGGTCCATTTTTCCAAAAAACGCGTCAGTTGTCCATCTGCCAACATCATCAAAAAGAAGACGCCCGCTGCCAGGTATTTGATGTAGTCATGCTTTTTCATGGCTATTCCTCACCTGCCAAGCGTTTGATAATCGTTACTGCTTGAATATCATACATTTGGGCATACGGTTTTACAAATACTTGGGTATCAAGACCAAACTCATCTTTGGTGGTACGGATCACTGTTCCGATCGCTAAGTCGGCGGGCGAGTTTCCTCCTAATCCAGAGGTCTGCACGACATCGCCTTCCTTCAGCTCATTGTCCCCCGTCAATTGGGTAATGACTAAGGAACGTTCTTTTTGATCGTAACTACTTAGGATCCCAAAGTTTGACCCATCTTCGCCGCTGATCCGAACCGGATAGTGGTTGGAATTCTGGTTTTCAGAAGTCAAAAGTTCAATTTTAGAAGAAGCTGCATTGACCTCAATGACACGACCAATCAAGCCTTTTTGCGACATGACTGCCATGTTGACCTCAACGCCATCTCTTGAGCCTCGGTCCACGATCAGCATATCTTGCCAAGTATCAGGTGACCGATTGATGACATTGGCGGAGATCCGTTCATAATTCGTCAAGGTTGCATTCAGCTCTAGCTCTTCTTTCAAGGCATCGATTTCTCTTTGCGCATTGTCCTTCGCTTGTTCCAGTTCCTCAAAACTGTCCAATTTCTCTTTTAAACGTTCATTTTCTTCATAGGTCACAAACAAATTTTTGACTGAATTGGCACCATTTTCGATCCAACGAAAAGGAGCGGTAATCATTTTATCGATAAAGCCAACGGAGTCATTGACCGTAGATTGCACGGCATTGGTGGAGTTTCCCGCTGCTCGGCGGGCGATCGTCACGCTTAATACGGTGACAACTAAAATCACAATAATCAATGTGATGATAATATTTTTATTAGGATTAAACTTTTTCACAAAGACACCTCAAATAATTCCAAACTGTAGTTCCAATTTTACCATTAATACCCTGCAAACAAAAGCTAAGTTGTCCGTCTTAATGTTTTTTTTGTAATTAAGTTTCTGAAATTTTCAACAAAAAAAAGAGACGTTCCGTCTCTTAATCACAACTTTGAATGACTGCTATCATCCCGCTGCTAAAGGAAAAACCTGCTGTTTGTGTCAGAAATTCATTGCTAGCATAAGAAGTTGGGTACGGTACTTGGACGTTTTCTAATAAATACTTGCTACCTGTTAACGTCAAATCTGTTACCGGCGTCAAACAGCAATACGCCAAATACTGCATCCCGGGTTCTTTTTCCAATTGATAGGTGCCTGGTAAAAAGAACTGAACGACATTTTGACGATCTAAAAAACGCAGATTTGGGGCAAATGGACGAAACCGATCTTCTAAAACTAACCACAGATTGGCTAAAAGATGGTCAAGGCGTCCCCCCGTTGCACCAATCACGTCGATTTGCGCTTCTGAATAAAGACGCAACGTCTCAACCAATGCCAATTGAGTATCTGTATCATCTTTTTCAGCAGGGGCTTGGATCACTGTCTTAACTTGTTGTTTGACCGCTTGCAGTTCTGCTGCGGTCAGGGAGTCGAAATCACCGATTGCCAGATCGACTGGCCGTTGGTGCTGAAGCAAAAACAGGGCCCCACGATCAATTCCAATGTATTTATCATACGCCATCAACTGTGGCCAATTTTCAGGACTTCCACCTGCCGCTAACAAAATCTTCATTTATTGCAAAGCTTCTTTCAAGGCTCTGATTTGCGCCGCAGGTTCATCGGCATCGTAAATATAGCTTCCTGCTACAAAGACATTTGCGCCTGCTTCCAGGCAGCGTTTGGCTGTCTCAGGAACGATCCCGCCATCTACTTCGATATCATAATGGTAGCCTTTTTCTTCTTTTAAAGCAGCCAGCGCCGCAATTTTTTCCAGTGATTCTTCAATAAAGGATTGCCCACCAAACCCTGGATTAACCGTCATAACTAACACTTGATCACACATGGATAAAACATGTTCAATGGCTGAAACTGGTGTACCTGGGTTGATGACGATTTCTGCTTTGACATTTTCTGCCACAATCATTTGGATCGCACGATGGATATGAGGCGTTGCTTCCGCGTGGATACCAATGATATCTGCTCCAGCTTCCGCGAAGGCATGGATATACTTTTCTGGCTCGGTGATCATTAGATGAACATCCAACGGCAGCTTGGTAACTGGGCGAATCGCTTTAACGATGTTTGGGCCTAAGGTAATATTAGGAACGAAATGACCGTCCATCACGTCTACGTGAATGTAATCTGCGCCATGGCGCTCTACCAGCTCAATGTCTCTTTGAAGATTTGCAAAATCGGCACTTAAAATAGATGGTGCTAGTTTCATCATGCTTTTCCCTCACTTTTTCTTCTTTTTATAAACCGGACGTCGGTTTTCAATCTCTTCTAAAAATTGCACGTAGTTTTTGTAACGAGTTTCAGCAATCTCATTTGCTGCAACTCCCTGTTTAACTGCACAATCAGGTTCATTGAGGTGCATACACTCCCTAAAGCGGCAGTTGGAAGCTACTGCTAAAAAATCAGGGAAGAGCTTTGGTAACTCTACTGCTTCGATTTCCAGAAAATCGATCGAACTAAATCCTGGTGTATCGGCAACCAATCCATCACAAATCGGCAAAAGCTCCACATGACGGGTCGTATGTTTCCCCCGTCCGAGAGATTCTGAGATCACTCCTGTTTCCAATGCCAATTCCGGGACGATTCGATTCAATAGCGTAGACTTTCCAGCACCGGATTGCCCCATAAAGACAGTGATCCGCTCAGGGAAGTACCGTTGAAGTTCCAATAGATCTTCGCCTTCTGCTTTTGACGTGATCACGTGGTAGCCAATTGCTTGATAGGTCTCCTCAATTGCTTTCATTGCGGCAAGATCTTTCACAAGATCCGCTTTTGTCAAAAAGATGATCGGTTCGATCCCCTCATACTCTAAGGTCACCAAAAAGCGATCCAATAGATTATAGGAAAAGTTCGGCTCAACTAGACTTGTCACGACCACTCCTTGATCCACATTTGCGACTGGCGGTCGAACCAGCTCATTTTTTCGCGGCAAGATCTCTAAAAGATAGCCGTCTGTTTGATTGCTGCTTTCAAAAATCACTTCATCCCCAACCAAAGGAGTGATTTTTCGATTTCGAAAATTTCCTCGAGCGCGGGTTTGAAAGATTTCATCTTCTGATGCCACATAATAAAATCCGCTTAGCGCTTTGATGATTTGTCCCTTCAAACAATTTCCTCCTCGTTTTTTACTATTGTATCATATTTTCAGGTCTTCTCACTGGCTGAAAACACAAAAAAGCCTGAAGCGAATGCTTCAGGCATCAAAAAATCGGGAAGACAGGATTCGAACCTGCGACCCCTTGGTCCCAAACCAAGTGCTCTACCAAGCTGAGCTACTTCCCGATAATAAAAATGAAACAAATAAAAAGACTACGCGCCCAAGAGGAGTCGAACCCCTAACCTTTTGATCCGTAGTCAAACACTCTATCCAATTGAGCTATGGGCGCATATTATGAAATGCCGAGGACCGGAATCGAACCGGTACGGTGATCACTCACCGCAGGATTTTAAGTCCTGTGCGTCTGCCAGTTCCGCCACCCCGGCTGAAAATTGCTAAGGCAAAGCGGAAAACGGGGTTCGAACCCGCGACCCCCACCTTGGCAAGGTGGTGCTCTACCACTGAGCTATTTCCGCGTATTCCTGATGCCGGCTAAAGGACTTGAACCCTCGACCCTCTGATTACAAATCAGATGCTCTACCAACTGAGCTAAGCCGGCAATGAAGTGCGGGTGAAGGGACTTGAACCCCCACGCCCGAAGGCGCTAGATCCTAAATCTAGTGCGTCTGCCAATTCCGCCACACCCGCATAGGTTATTACTATGAGTCGTACAGGGCTCGAACCTGTGACCCTCTGATTAAAAGTCAGATGCTCTACCAACTGA
>NZ_NGLK01000001.1:1858055-2419269 GCF_002141235.1 Enterococcus sp. 3C7_DIV0644
GGTATTAGCACCTGTTTCCAAGTGTTATCCCCTTCTGATGGGCAGGTTACCCACGTGTTACTCACCCGTTCGCCACTCTTTTTCTTTCGGTGGAGCAAGCTCCGGTGAAAGAAAAAGCGTTCGACTTGCATGTATTAGGCACGCCGCCAGCGTTCGTCCTGAGCCAGGATCAAACTCTCATAATGATTTGTTTGAATGACCATACGGTCATTAAGCTCATAAAAATTAACTTTGCTAGCTATTGCTTGCATGTATTTGTTTCAATAAATTGAAACGTCCTACACATTGGTTCGTTTGCTTGCTTTGTTCAGTTTTCAAAGGTCTACAGTGCTGTGTTAGCAACTTTTATATCATATCAGAGCGACGTTTGATTGTCAACTCTTTTTTAAAAGTTTTTTTCGCTCGTTGTTTTTCAACTTCGCAGCGGCTGTCTCAGCGACTTCATTAGAATAACAAATGATTTGTTATTTGTCAACAACTTTTTTTAATTAATTTTGTTGATGTATCAACATCGATTAACTATTTTAAAATTGCGACTTCGTTATAATATCATCTGTCGAGCTGTGCGTCAACCACTTTTTTAAATTCTTTTTACGAATTCGTTTAGTCATTTGGCACATGTAATAATATACCAAGACTTGCGCTATTCGTCAACCATAAAATGATTGATAGACCAACGTTTCTAGTTACTCCGTTTCCAAAGATGATTCGTGATTTTTAGTCCGTGATTTCCGCCTTTTTTAAGGAATTTTTCCGTTATTATTTGCCTATCGTTCGTCTTTTTCCTTTTTGTGTTTTCTTAATTCCTATCATTCTTATAAATTTAAGTATGATTTTATCTATTTTGTGGAATATTTGCTAAAATGGAGAAAAGAATATTGTTCCTAGGAGGACCCAGTATGAAAATACTTGTAGCAGATGATGACAAAGAGATCGTAGAACTATTAAGCATTTATTTACACAATGAAGGTTATGAATCGGTCAAAGCATATGATGGAAAAGAAGCACTGACCAAGATCCGCACCACTTCTGATATCGAACTATTGATCTTAGATATCATGATGCCAGAAATGGATGGCATGCAAGTCGTGAAAGAATTGAGAAAAGAATCCCAAATCCCTATTATTATGCTGACCGCTAAAACAACCGATATGGATAAGATTCGTGGATTGGTCGCCGGTGCGGATGATTATGTCACAAAACCTTTCAACCCATTAGAAGTTATGGCCCGGGTAAAATCGCTATTGAGAAGAACCAAGATGCAGGCTGCTTCAAATCAACCAGAGATTCTAGAAGTAAGCTCCCTTATTATCAATCGCGATTCCCATGAAGTAAAAACCGTCGATGGCAACGAAATTCAATTGACTGCATTAGAATTCGGTATCCTCTACTTGCTGGCATCGCATCCGAACCGTGTCTTTAGCGCCGATGAGATTTTTGAACGAGTTTGGAAACAAGAAAGTGTCGTTTCTGCCAAAACAGTTATGGTCCATGTCAGTCACTTACGAGATAAGATTGAAGAAGCCACGGATGGTGAAAAAGTCATCCAAACAGTATGGGGGGTCGGCTACAAAATAGATGCGAAGTAAACCAACTGAAAAAAAGCGCAACACACCAATCGAAAAAAAGAAACGGATCACGCTGACCTCAAAGGAAATCAGTGAGTTATTTGCCGAAGGAATTGTAACGATTGTTCTTTTACTTCTATTAAATATCGCTATTTTGGTCATCTTGACCTCAATCGTTGAAAATTCACCAGATTTAGTTGATGCCATCTACGCATCGAAGAATGCTTTCACATCTGCCTTTAATACAGATATCTTCCGCAGTGGGCGCAACTTCATTCTACCGATGTTCTTCCTATTAGATGTGATCGTCTTATATTGGCGTTTGATTCGTCGCTACCATCAAATGCAGCTACGTCACATTATCAGCGAGCTTCATTTTATTGCGGAAGGCAATTACGATCATCGCATCCCCTTCGAGTTACGGGGCGATTTAAGTCGGATCGTTTCTAATATCAATGGCTTAGTCGACAGTACGGTGGCGGCGATTGAAGATGAACGGCGGATCGAGCAATCCAAAGATGAGCTGATTACCAATGTCAGTCATGACATTCGAACACCGTTGACTTCGATCATCGGCTATTTAGGTCTAATTGAAGATCGACAATACCATTCAGAAGAAGAATTGCTGAAATATACCCATACGGCGTATGTCAAAGCCAAGCAAATGAAATCCCTTGTCGATGATTTGTTTGAATACACAAAAGTGCGCCAGCCTAGCGTCCCAATCAATGTGATGGAATTTGACATGGCCCAGCTAGTGGAACAATTGGCGGCGGACTTTGAATTAGAAGCTAGTCGGAAAGGCATCAAGATTGAAACATACACCCGTCCGGAACACATCGAGATGGATGGCGATACCGAAAAACTGGTGCGGGTCTTCAATAACTTGCTTTCGAATGCCTTGAAATACGGCAAAGGCGCCGATAAGATCCGCATGGAAGTCGAGAAAGTCGGGACCGAAGCGATCTTAACAGTCAAAAACAATGGGCAAATGATCCCTAAGCAAGCCCTTGATTCTCTATTCGATCGTTTCTACCGAGTGGAAGAATCCCGCTCTCAAGAAACAGGAGGAACTGGCTTAGGTCTAGCGATCGCTCAAAGCATCGTCGCCTTACATGGCGGCTATATCTATGCCAAGTCAACGCCGGAATGGACGTCCTTTATTATCCATCTCCCGTTGAAACGCAACAACTTATCCAACACACAAACCTATGGTTGACGACCCAACATTTTTTGGGTATGCTAGAGAAAATAATCAAGGCACAGAACCTAGTATATTTTTTTCATCTGTATAGAGAGCTGATGGTTGGTGAAAATCAGTGTTGGAAAAAATAGAATCCAGTTCTTTAACGTGTATTTTTCGAAAGAAAAATCGTTGGCTCACGATACGAGCAGCAAGGGCAGCGCAAGCTGAACTTGGGTGGCACCGCGAATGGTCATTTCGTCCCAAGCAATACGGGATTGGAATGGCCTTTTTTCTATGGAAAAATCAAAGGAGGATGTATCACTATGTTAGATGTAAAAATGATTCGCCAAAATTTTGCTGAAGTACAAAGCAAACTCGCAACACGAGGTGTCCAAAAAGAAGTGTTGGACCGCTTTTTAACACTTGATGAGCGTCGCCGAGAACTCTTAGTCCAAACGGAAGAGCGCAAGAAATTGCGTAATGAGGTTTCTGGTGAGATCGCCGCCTTGAAACGGGCGAAAGAAGATGCGGCAGATAAAATTGCCCAAATGAAAGAAGTCGGCAGCCAAATCAAGCAATTGGATGAAGAGATCGCTCAAATTGATGAAGACATCAAAGAGATCGCCACGACGTTGCCGAACTTGCCCAATGATTCTGTTCCGGTGGGCAAAGATGAAGATGACAATGTAGAAGTCCGCCGTTGGGCAGACCCAAAAACCTTTGCCTTTGAACCAAAACCCCATTGGGAGATCGCAGAAGACTTGGGGATTCTCGACTTTGAGCGAGGTGCCAAAGTTTCTGGTAGCCGTTTTGTTTACTACAAAGGCTTAGGTGCTCGTTTGGAACGTGCCTTATACAACTTCATGTTGGATCAGCATGTTTATGAGCATGGGTATACGGAGATGATCACCCCGTATATCGTCAACAGCCAAGCAATGTTCGGTACTGGGCAATTTCCGAAGTTTAAAGAAGATGTTTTCCAATTGGCAGACACTGATTTGACTTTGATCCCGACTGCGGAAGTACCTTTGACCAACTACTATCAAGGGGAGATCTTAGAACAAGAACAGCTCCCTGCATACTTCACTGCCTTGAGCCCATCATTTCGTTCAGAAGCCGGCAGCGCTGGCCGTGACACTCGCGGTTTGATTCGCTTGCACCAATTCAATAAAGTCGAAATGGTGAAATTCAGTGATGCAGAACATTCTTATGAAGAATTAGAGAAAATGACGGCTAATGCCGAAGATATTTTGCAAAAACTCAATTTACCTTACCGTGTGCTTAGCTTGTGTACAGGAGATATGGGCTTTTCTGCAGCGAAGACCTATGATTTAGAAGTATGGATCCCTGCCCAAGAGATGTATCGTGAGATCAGCTCTTGCTCAAACTGTGAAGACTTCCAAGCACGTCGTGCCATGATCCGTTACCGTGATCAAGAGGGCAAGATTCACTACATGCATACACTAAACGGCTCTGGTTTGGCTGTCGGTCGAACGGTAGCCGCAGTGCTTGAAAATTATCAAAACGAAGACGGCAGTGTAACGGTACCAGAAGTTCTGGTTCCTTATATGGGCGGACTGACAAAAATTGAAAAAGCCTAAGCCTTAGTAACCTCAGTAGCAACCCCTAGAGAACAGTCACACCGCGTGAGCTGTTGCCTAGGGGTTTTCTTGTTCACGTAGCCTATAGTGGTTTCCATCCCCCTAACCACTTTGATCACTTCTTGCAAGAGAAACAACGCAACAAGGCTGTAATTTTTAAGCGAATAATTAGAAAAATCCCTTTGTCTTTTTAATCCTCTATCAGAAACCGGGCATGATCGTTGAAAGTGCCTGTGACTTATGGTAACGTGGGCATAATTTAGGATGGAATGAAGGGAGCTTCACCAATGCCCGAACGAAAGACCTATGCCCGTCGGAGTGACTTGCACAAGAAACCAAACAATAATCAAAAACGAACAGCATCAGCTGAAGAAAGACCGAAAGGACCACCCTCGAGAAAGAAGCCGTATCGGAAAGCAATTTTTTCCTTATTTGCCTTATTATTGATCGTTTTGATCGCAACGGCTGGCTCGGTTCTTTACACCTTGCACCAACAAGAAGTTGCGGCCAAAGCAAAATATGAGGCAGCTGCAGAGAAATTACTGGCATCAATCCAAGCAGAACAAAGCCAAAATGGGTTAAAAACAACGCCTGAAGTGCTCTCAGAAGGAGCAAACAAAGAACTGATCTACCGCCCGCAAGACCTCGATACGTTTCCCATCAAAGATATCAAAGACCGGTTGACAAAAGCCGCTGAGTCATTGCGCAAAAAACAAACGGAAAAAGAAGTCGTCACCGTTGCCCGTATCCAAGCACAAACGGTAGCTGCAAAAGTCTCTACCTATTCATTAAAAGCCGACAGCTATGTATGGAATCGAGAAACCGGTCGTTTTGAAGATGCTGATCGTTTAACAGATGCACCGATCTTCGTATCAGAGAAGACGCAAACCGAATTGTCTTTGAAAGAACTTGTTCCTGATGAAGGCAGCTTATTAGGTATTCAACAAGTCATTCAGCAGAAACTGCTGGATCAAGCCAAGGAACCCGCCAAAATCATCGATGCCGTCTTGGCCATGGAGCGGATCACCTTCGATTCGAAATTTACTTATGATCCGGAAAAGCTGACCATCGAATTGCCAAAAAATCAGACGGAAGCGACAGAAATCACCCTGTCTTACAGCGAGATCGCCCCATTCATTGATCCTGATCTCGTGGCTGCTGACCAACTCAACAATGCCTTGCCAAGTCTTGACCCCAATAAAAAATACGTGGCATTGACCTTTGATGATGGACCCAACAGTACCTCCACTATGGATCTTTTGAACATCTTACAAGAAAATGACGTCAAAGCGACCTTCTTTATGCTGGGACAAATGGTTGAGCAATATCCACAAGCTGCCAAAAAAGTCCAAGAAGCCGGGCACGAGATCGCCAGTCATTCTTACTCTCATCCGCAGCTGAATACTCTTTCAGCGGAAGATTTGCAGGCAGAAGTTACGAAAACCAATAAAGCCATTTACAATGCGACGGGTTTACTACCTAGGAATTTACGGCCACCTTATGGCGCTATCGACAAACAAAGCGCAGAAACCATCGGCATGCCGATCATTCAATGGGACATCGATTCTCAAGACTGGAAATTGAAGGATCCGAAGAAAATCAATGCCTTGGTTCAACAAAATGTCTTTAATGGTGCCATGATCTTGATCCATGATATCCACCCGAAATCTGTGAAAGCCGTACCGGGAGTCATTAAAACACTCAAAAACGAAGGCTACGAATTCGTGACCGTCGATCAATTATTAGAAGCACGGCAAAAACCGTTGCATCAATACTTTGGGATGAACGATGAACGCCTCGTTGATTAAGAGAAAAAGGAACGCAGCAAATTGTCTCTTGCTGCGTTCCTTTTTGGTTATTGGATCATTCCCTCTTTTTTAGCCCTTCTTTTCTTCATACACATTAGTCACAAAAATTTGAATCAATAGATCAGCGACAGCTTTTGGCGGCATCGTTGAAAAATCTTTGAGCCAGCGTTCGATCAAACCGATAGACCCGCAGACAAAAAAGCTAAGGCACAGTTCCAATTCTTCCTCGGAAGCATCTTGAAAGTATTGGGCAAATCGTTTCAAGGTCTCCGGTTTGATTTCTGACAACAAAAGATTCAGCAAATGGCTGTTGTTCAACAAAATCAAATGGGTGGTACTAGGATTCTCATACAAAATCGTCAATAGTTTTTCCAGCCAAAGATCCAATGACAAATTTTCCTGCTGCAAGTTCGATGCGATCTGCTCAACGAGCTCCCCTTCGATCTCCTCCAACAAAGCGGCTGTGTCCTTATAATATTTATAAAATGTTCCCCGATTGATATCTGCTCGTTCCGCAATCTCTTTGATCGTGATTTTGCGATACTCTTTTTCCAACAATAACTCCTGAAAGGCGCGCCGGATCACTTTTTTCGAGTAGATCGTTCGACGGTTCCCGACAGTCCCTACCATATCGTTTCCCCTTTTCTCTGTACATTTAATCAATATTTGTCTATTTAATGACAAATAAGCAAGCATTGAGGATTGCTCTTACTTTTCTTTCTTAGTATACTAACACCATGTGATTAAATCAACACGTGTTTAAAAAATGGAGGCTTTATTAATGAGTTATGTTGAAGTAAAGAATGAATATAAACGCTATCAGATGGGCGAAACCACTATCACTGCCAATAATGATCTTTCCTTTGCCATTGAAGAAGGCGAATTAGTGGTGATTCTTGGACCTAGTGGTGCCGGAAAATCGACCGTTTTGAATATCTTAGGCGGGATGGACTCGCCAGATGAAGGAGAAATCATTATCGACAATGTCGATATCGCGAAGTTTAACGACAAACAATTAACAGAATACCGCCGCACAGACGTTGGGTTTGTCTTCCAGTTTTATAATTTGGTCCCAAATCTGACAGCAAAAGAAAACATTGAATTGGCTACTGAAGTCTCACCGAATGCACTCGATCCTGATGAAGTCTTGGCCCAAGTCGGGTTAGAAAACCGCAAAAACAACTTTCCTTCTCAGCTTTCTGGTGGGGAACAGCAGCGGGTATCGATCGCTCGGGCGTTAGCCAAGAACCCGAAACTGCTGCTATGCGATGAACCGACTGGTGCTTTGGACTTTGAAACAGGAAAACAAGTGTTGAAGCTTTTGCAAAACGCTAGCCGGAAAAATGGCAATACGGTGTTGATCATCACCCATAATAGCGCCATTGCCCCGATCGCCGATCGGGTGATCCATATCAACGATGCCACTGTCCGTTCCATTGAAGAGAATCCTCATCCCATCTCGATCGATGAAATCGTTTGGTAGGAGGATCTGATGAAAAATAAGACCTATCTTAAAGCAAGTTTGCGAGAGATTCGCCAATCAAAAGGCCGCTTTATCGCAATCACCTTGATCATTTTTTTAGGAACGTTTCTCTTTGTCGGTGTCAAATCGACCGGCCCGATCCTGAACCATTCCGCGAGTGAATATGTCAACGGCCAGCAATTAGCAGATCTGCAAGTCACTTCAACACTGGGATTGACGAAGGACGACATTGATGCCGCGGAAAAAAGCGGTGCTCACACAGAAGCCGCCTATCAATTTTATTACGCTGCCAATTCAGATGAAGTCGTGCAAGTGACCTCCTATGACCCCTCACAGGAACTCAACCAGTTACTGGTGAAGGACGGCCGACTGCCAGAAAAAGCCGATGAAATCGTGCTGGACACCGAAGCAAAAAATTATGGCTGGCAAATAGGTGATACTTTTACGATCGATGATGCCGATAATCTGTCGGACAAAGAGTATACGATCGTTGGGTTTGCCACTTCTCCCATTTATATCAGTGCTGCCGAACGGGGCTATGCAAATGTCGGCAGCGGTGTCGTGACGTACTTTGCTTATGTACCGGAAGAACAGTTCACGATGGAGGTCAAATCGATCCTCTATCTCGCCTTTGATGATGTCGCCGGGCTTGAAACATACTCCGATACGTACACCGACAAGATGGCAGCCCATCAAGAAACGATTGAGGAACTGTTTGCGGACCGTCCTAAGGAACGCTTAGCAGAAATTCAACAAGACGCTTTTGATGAATTAGCCCCTGCAGAAAAAGAAGTCCGCGATGGACAAAAACAGTTAGCTGATGGACAAGCCCAACTGGATCAGGCCAAAGCGGAACTAGAACAACAGCAAGCCGCCTTGGCACAGCTGCCGCCCGTACAACAAGCAGCCCTCGAAGGCCAATTGGCGGCTGGAGAAGCAGAATTGACACAGCAGCAAGACCAATTAGATGAACAGCAACAAGAACTAACCGATGCCCAACAAACACTGGCAGAAAAACGGGCAGAGATCGAAGACTTGGCAGAGCCGACGTATCTTTACAACCAACGCAAAGACAATCCCGGTTTCCAAGAATATGGTGGGCTGTCTGATCGTATCGCAGCGATCGCCAATGTGTTTCCTGTCTTCTTCTTCTTTATCGCTGCGTTGATCACCTTTACGACACTGACGCGGATGGTAGAAGAAAACCGCAAAGAGATCGGTACCTTAAAAGCGATGGGCTATGGCAAAGTCGAGATCTCCCTTAAATATTTGATTTATGCCCTCCTTTCTTCGGCCATTGGCATTATTAGTGGTGCCGTATTAGGAACCGAACTGTTGCCGCGTTTGATCTATTTCCTATCCAGCGAACGGTATCTTTTAGACGGGATTCGCGTCTATTATGTCTGGTCGCCAATTATTTTGGCCGCAATCGCCTTTTTACTGGCGACGCTTGGTGCCTGTCTGTTTGTTCTGATCAAAGAATTGCGGGAAAAACCTGCCCAGCTGCTGCAAGTTCGCGCACCAAAGCCCGGGAAACGGATTTTATTAGAAGTAATTACCCCCTTATGGTCCCGTTTAAGCTTCAATCAAAAAGTCAGCTTCCGTAACATCTTCCGCTACAAATCGCGAATGATCATGGCAATCATTGGCATCGCCGGTTGTACGGGACTGATGGTGGCAGGCGTTGGGTTGAAAGATTCTCTAAGTGCCGTGACTGCAAAACAATTTGGGCCCATTACGGATTATCAAGCCGTCGTGACCTTAAATGATGCGAAGGAAGAAACCGTTGCTGCCGCTGAAACGGTTTTAACAGACGAGCCTCTTGTGACCCATTCGATGCTAGTCTACAATGAAACGATCGAGATTCGACCGACTAACCAAGGAAAACAAAGTCTGACCTTGATGGTTCCGGCAGATCAGGATGCTTTTGCAGACTATGTCCATTTGAAAACGACGGCAGGACAGAAGCTGTCATTAACAGAGGGTGCCGTGCTGACTATGAAGTACGCAGAATTATATGATTTGCACGTTGGCGATACATTGACCTTCTATACCAGCGATCAAGAAGCCTATGAAGTACCTATTAGTGGCATCGCAGAAAATTATTTAGGCAATTCTCTTTATCTGTCGCCGACCGTTTATGAAGAAATCACCAATAGTACCTTTGAACCAAATGCGTTCTTAGTCAAAAGCAAGACGATGACGAAAAAACAAGAGGAAGCTTTATCAACAGCCTTGTTAGATACCGACAAAGTCAAAAACACGACGTTCCTTTCCACTCAGATCAAAATGCAGGATGATTCGATGGGTAACTTGAACGCCATTGTCTTGATCTTAGTTGTATTATCAGGGGCATTAGCCTTTGTCGTCTTGTATAACTTGACCAACATCAATGTTTCCGAGCGGATTCGCGAGCTTTCTACTATCAAAGTATTAGGGTTTTACAATAAGGAAGTGACTATGTACATCGTACGAGAAAATATCGTCTTTACGTTATTTGGGATTCTCGCAGGTTACGTGGTAGGTTACTTCTTGACTGACTTTATTTTGATCCAAGCTTCGATGGAGAACATGGTCTTTCCATTAGTGATCAATTGGCCGGCTTATGCTTTAGCCGGTGGCATGACGATTCTCTTTACGATCATCGTGATGTACGTCACCCATGTGAAACTGACTCATGTCAATATGATCGATGCGTTGAAATCAAACGAATAAGTTACTGCTAAAGCGATTTGCTGATCATCCAGCAGCGATTTTAGAGAAAAGGGTGCCGATCTCAGCCATTTTGGCAAGATCGGCACCCTTTTTTAGAACCAAACGCCCCCACTGTCCACTTTTGAACAGAGGGGGCGTTGGTTTTCACGTGAAACATTTTATGATTTTACGGAGTAGTTTGGTGCTTCTTTCGTGATTTGAACATCGTGGGGATGTGATTCTTTTAGTCCGTTGCCGCTCATTTGGATGAATTGTGCTTCATCACGTAATTGCTGCAGATTGCCGGCACCGACATAACCCATCCCTGATTTCAACCCGCCGATCATTTGGAAGATGATATCAGAAACGCTGCCTTTATAAGCGACACGTCCTTCAATGCCTTCTGGAACCAATTTGTTGGCTTCATTTACGCCCCCTTGGAAGTAACGGTCGCTGGAGCCTTTTTCCATTGCCCCCAATGAACCCATTCCGCGGTACGTTTTGAAGCGACGGCCTTGATAGATTTCAAATTCACCTGGTGATTCGTCAGTTCCTGCCAACATGCTACCGAGCATTACAGCATGTCCGCCAGCTGCTAAAGCTTTGACGATATCGCCGGAGTACTTGATCCCACCATCGGCAATGATTGCTTTGCCATATTGACGTGCCACAGAGGCTGCATCATAGATCGCTGTCAATTGAGGAACTCCGACACCGGCTACCACCCGAGTAGTACAGATCGATCCTGGACCGATCCCGACTTTTACGACATCGACACCAGCATCATACAATGCTTTCGTGCCTTCTGCAGTGGCAACATTTCCAGCAATCAATGTCGCTTCTGGGAAATGCGCGCGAATTTCAGAGATTTTGCGTAAAACACCCGCACTGTGTCCATGGGCAGTATCAATGACGATCGCGTCCACGCCTGCATCCAATAATGCTTGTGCTCGTTCAAAGGTATCGCTAGTAACGCCGACTGCCGCTGCCACTAATAGGCGTCCATGCGTGTCTTTGGCTGCATTCGGGAATTCGATTACTTTTTCAATATCTTTGATAGTGATCAACCCGCTTAAGATCCCTGCTTCATCAACGATCGGTAATTTTTCGATCTTGTGTTGTTGTAAGATTTTTTCCGCGTCTTTCAACGAAGTACCGACAGGTGCTGTGATCAATTGGTCTTTGGTCATCACATCATTGATCGGCATCGTATAATCCGTGACAAAACGCATGTCGCGGTTCGTGATGATACCGACTAATTTGCGGTTTTCCATCGTTTCTACGATCGGTACCCCGCTGATGCGGTACTTGCTCATCAAATGTTCTGCATCAGCAACTAAGTGACTTGGTGTTAAGAAAAACGGATCGATGATCACGCCGCTTTCAGAACGTTTTACTTTGCGCACTTCATCTGCTTGCGCGGCGATACTCATGTTTTTGTGAATCACGCCAAGTCCGCCTTGACGCGCCATTGAGATCGCCATTTTACTATCAGTTACGGTATCCATACTGGCACTTATGATTGGAATATTTAGTGTAATATTCGGGGCAAGCTGCACTTTCATATCCACGTCATTTGGCAAGACGTGACTTTCTGCCGGAATCAATAAGACATCATCAAACGTTAACCCTTTTTTTACAAATTTGGTTTCCCAGTTGGACATTTTTGTAACCACTCCTTAAAGTTTTTAGGTATTTTAAAAAAAATAGCAAAGATTTTTTCATAAGTCAACCATTCGGAAAGCTTTCTTAATAATCCTCTTCAAACCTTTGGTCAAATCTCATAATTCGCCATTTTTTCTAAAAAAACACGCTGATCGTGCGGTCTTTTTTAACAAAAGAAGGCGCACGATCAACGTGTAGCCATCAGCCTCTAGGAACAGACAGACTGCTGATGATATTGTATTTGCGTTTCAAGTAGTACTTCGCTGCTAATGCCACTGCCCCGATCAAGGCTTCGATCACAGGGTCCACTTGTGGATTCAATGGTGGTTGGATCATCGCAGAAAGCGAGATCACAACGATCCATAGCATGAAGGCTGCGACTAAAATCAAAATGATCTTCCACATCTTCGGCCGTTTGCTCTTATCAGCACCCGGGCGTTCATATTGATACATGTATTTGTACATCAAGTAGAAGACCCAACCAGCAAGCATCGCCATCAAGAAGAGGGTCAATAAGCCATAAGGTTGTGCTTGTCCTCTAGTAAAGATTCCCATAACCCCTAGCATCAACCCAAAAATCCCTAAAATCAGCAAGGTGTTATCCAACCACATCAAGAAGGGGCCGGATTCTTTTTGCTCAACGGGTTTGTTGATGATGGCTTCGGTACGTTCAGACACTGTACCAAATAATTGGCGGGCCGTTTTGCCGCCTTTTTGTTCTTTGACTAAGACCGGCAGCATCTCATGCAAGGCAATCGTTTTTTCTTCTTCAGAAAGGTTGGCTGCCTCTAGCGATTTTTTTAAATCAAATATATATTGTTGGTTTCGTTTTGTTAATTGTTGTTCTAATTCACGATTTTCGGAAACATAATTTCGCAGAGTTTCTGGTTCCATGAATTGATTCTCCCTTCTGCGTTTTCTTCACAATGGACATTTTACCACAAATTCACTGGGAAGAAAGCCCTTTATACGTTAAAACGGAACAACATCACGTCGCCATCTTGCACGACATAATCTTTTCCTTCCAAACGTACCCGACCGGCTTCTTTGGCCGCTTGCATCGTGCCGTATTGGTTCAGATCTTCAAAGGAAACAGTTTCCGCACGAATAAAGCCGCGCTCAAAGTCCGTATGGATGATCCCCGCTGCTTGCGGTGCTTTGATGCCTTTACGGAACGTCCACGCACGCACTTCTTGTTCACCAGCGGTAAAGTACGTTGCTAGACCCAGCAAATCATAGGCGGCACGAATCAATTGATCCAACCCTGATTCTTCAATTCCTAATGCTTCTAAAAACTCTGCTTTGTCTTCTTCTTCCAGCTCAGCGATCTCTTCTTCAGCACGAGCACTGATGACGATCACTTCCGCATTTTCGCTTGCTGCAAATTCTTTCACTTTGTTGACATAGTCATTGATTTCATAGTCTGCCACGTCTTCTTCTGCTACGTTGGCAACGTATAAGACTGGTTTGGTCGTTAGTAAAAACAAACTTTTGACGATGCGCTGTTCTTCATCTGTAAATTCGATCGAACGAGCAGAGATCCCTTCTTCTAAGACCGGTTTGATCTTATCAAGAACGGCCAGTTCCGCAACTGCATCTTTGTCTTTGGTTTTGGCAATTTTTGCGACCCGAGTATAGCGCTTGTTGACGGATTCTAAATCCGCTAAAACCAACTCCAAATTGATGGTGTCGATATCAGCTAATGGGTCCACGCGGCCTTCCACGTGGGTGATGTTGTCATCGTCGAAACAACGAACGACATGACAGATCGCATCCACTTGGCGGATATGGCTCAAAAATTGGTTCCCTAATCCTTCCCCTTTGCTGGCACCGCGGACGATTCCGGCAATATCCGTAAATTCAAAGGTGGTTGGGACCGTCTTTTTCGGATGGACTAATTCTGTTAAACGCTGTAAGCGCCAATCTGGCACTTCCACCATTCCTACATTCGGATCGATCGTCGCAAACGGGTAGTTTGCGGCTTCTGCTCCTGCTTTGGTTATTGCATTAAATAAAGTAGATTTGCCCACATTTGGCAATCCAACGATTCCGGCAGTTAACGCCATGCTTCACTTCACTCTTTCTCTTTTTTTTCTAGGATTTTCTTCATCTTTTTATCAAATTCTCGGCGCGTCATCATGACGATGTGGCCGCAATTCGTACACTTTATTTTGATGTCTGCCCCCATGCGGATGATTTCCCAACGATTGGCTTTGCAGGCATGCGGTTTTTTCATTTCGACAATATCCCCAAGATCATACATCTTTATCACCTCAAGCTTCATCAAATTGAATGTTCAATAAATCTAAAATACGGGTTAAATCTTTTTGTGACAGGTATTCGATCTCGATTTTTCCTTTGCCTTCTTTTTCGCGGATCTCGACATTCGTGCCGAATTTATCCATCAACCGTTCTTCGCTTTCTCGTAAATAGTACGGTTTTTCCCGAATCAGACGCGGCACTTTTTTCTTTTCGTTTTTCGTGTCGTTCATCTCAGCGACCATTTGTTCTAATTGGCGGACTGTCAGATTTTCTTTGACACAACGATTGGCTAATTTTAAGATCTGTTCTTTGTTTTTCAAGCCTAATAATGTCCGGGCTTGCCCCATAGACAAACGGTCATCTTGAACCATTTCTTTGACGAGTTTCGGCAAGGACAGTAACCGCAAATAATTGGCGATATACGGGCGGCTTTTCCCTAAACGTTCAGCGACTTGTGCTTGGGTCAATTTCAAGTTCTTCATCAGCATGTCATAGGCTTCTGCTTCTTCTAAAGGATTCAAATCTTCCCGCTGCAAGTTTTCTAAAACGGCGACTTGCATCATCGCTTCTTCATCAAAATTGCGGATGATGGCTGGGATCGTTTCCTTGCCAGCTAATTTGGACGCTCGAAACCGGCGTTCACCAGCAATGATCTCATAGCCTTTGACGGATGATTGCCGCACGATGATCGGTTGAAAGACCCCCGAATGCTGGATCGAATTGGCCAGTTCTTGTAATGAAAGCTCATCAAAGGTTTTTCGCGGTTGATAAGGGTTGGGTCTTAATTCGTTTAAAGGCAGTTCAACGACTTTTTCTGTCTTGATATCGACTTCTTCTAACCCTTGCAGGTCTTGAAACAACGCATCGATCCCACGCCCTAATCCTTTCCCTTTATTCTTCACGGGCTAACACTTCCTTTGCTAACGTCTGATAGACTTCGGCTCCTTTTGAGCGTGGATCATAATCAATGATCGACAATCCATGACTAGGTGCTTCAGACAACCGGATATTCCGCGGAATAATGGTTTCGTATACTTTTTCTTGGAAATAGCGGCGGACTTCTTCCACGACTTCCGCGCCTAAGTTCGTGCGGGCATCATACATCGTCAGTAAGACCCCTTCGATCTCTAACTCAGGGTTAAAATGTTTTTGTACTAAACGCACGGTATTCAATAGTTGGCTCAGCCCTTCCAATGCATAGTACTCACATTGGACTGGGATCAAAATCGAATCACTGGCGGTAAAGGCATTGATCGTCAAATGACCTAAAGATGGCGGGCAATCGATAAAGATATAATCGTATTGTTCTTTGATTTCATTCAAAGCCGATTTCAATCGAGATTCCCGTGCCATCATGGAGGTCAATTCAATTTCCGCACCAGCTAATTGGATCGTCGCTGGAACGATATCCAAGTTTTCTCGGCTGCTAGGTAAAATCGCTTCAACGATCGGTGTTTCATTGACTAATACATCATAGATGTCTTGTTCCACATCTGGTTTGCGAATGCCGACACCGCTTGTGGCGTTGCCTTGGGCATCAATATCTACGAGTAACACTTTTTTGCCGACAAATGCTAAGGACGCACCTAGGTTCACCGTTGTGGTGGTTTTGCCTACGCCGCCTTTTTGGTTTGCAACAGAAATAATACGGGCCATTGATTTTCCTCCTATTTAATTGGTTGTTTCGCTGGCATTCCCGGTTTGCGGGGGTATTTCTTTGGCGTTTCTTTTTTCTTTTGAATGATCAAAAGATGGCGTTCATCGCCGCTGACCGGTAAGGTAAAGCTTTTTTCTTCAATAAATTTGCCGCCTAAGAGTGAGATCGCTGGTTTGGCTTCAACCAGTTCTTCCTCGCTTTTGGCAGCTTTGAGCGCATAAAAATAGCCTGCTTTTTTCACCAATGGCACACAGAGTTCCGTTAACACATTCAAACGGGCAACCGCTCGAGCGGTCACATAATCGAATTGCCCACGAAATTGCGGGTTTTGACCAAATGTTTCTGCACGGTCATGGTACAAGTGGACATTTTCCAATTGTAGATCCGTCACAAGAGTTTGTAAAAAGGTGATGCGCTTATTTAAAGAGTCGACGATCGTCACTTCTAGTTCAGGAAACACGATTTTTAGTGGAATACTTGGAAAGCCAGCACCTGAACCGACATCGCACAAATGACTTTGCGGGTCAAAGGCGGTTTCAAAAGCTAAGGAAACAGAATCGTAGAAATGCTTTAAATACACTTCTGATTTTTCCGTGATTGCGGTTAGATTCATCTTCTGATTCCATTCGACTAAACGCTCGAAATAGACAGCGAATTTTTCCATTTGTTCTTCGGTTAAAACGATCCCGTTTTTGCGTAATTCTTCATGAAATTCTTCAGGTAGCATAACGAATCCTTTCTATTTTGTGAAACAGAAAAATGTTTCACAGACTAGTTCCTACTTTAACGCAAAAAGCAGTGCGATGCAATAGCCAGAGATTGCTTTCTAGGAGAATTTACTATTTTTTAACTGGGGCTTTAAGGTTGGTTTAAGGCATAGAAATTATACTCATTTCAATCCAAAAAACTTTTTTCATTTTTCCTTGACCAGCAAGGCTGCCAACCCTGCTGGTCAGCTTTTTTCTCAAAGAAACAAGCATTGATCTCAGGATCAATGCTTGTTTTTGTTTCATATGAAACTTTTTTATTTCACGCGAGGTTCGTTGTATTCTTCGATACGATCAGACGCGCGGGAAGCCGCATGTTTGGCTTTGTTGGTTTGACGTGAAGCAAAGTCGCCGGTTTTAGAAGCCGCTGACGTTACTTTGTCTTGAACCGTTTCTTGTTCCTCTTCGTATTCAGCGATTGTTTTCACATCCACAACGTTGATGTTGACTTCGATCACTTCTAATTGGGTCATTGTCGTTACTTCTTTTTGAATGACTTCTTTGACTTGTTCAGCGATTTCTGGGATATTGCGGTCGTATTCAACCACGATATCTAAATCAACGGCTACTTGTTTTTTCCCAACTTCAGTATTGATACCGGCAGTCACATTGTCTGTATTAACTAATTTTTCAGCAATATTAGAGAAGAAACCACCATCGACCGTCAACAGACCATCTACATTTTCTAATGCAATTCCGATAATTTTTTGGATCACTTTGTCATCATAGGTCAATGAACCATGAACGGGTGCATCCCCGGTTGGTCCTTCAAAATCGTTGTGGCCAGGTTTTGGCGGTGCTGGATGATGTCCGGCTGGATCTGGATTTCCTGGTGCTGGATGATCCCCTGGTTTTGGTCCATTTTGTTGTCCTGCTACTGCTTTTTCAGCATTTGGTACCACTGGATCAGGTGATTCAGTCATTGGAATCGCATTTTCATTGGCTTGATGATTGGTGTTGGGAACCACTGGATCTGGATGTGCACTGACATTTTTTTCATTGTTTAATTCGTTTTTATCGTTATTCATTAAAAATTCCTCCTATAAAATACGTTATTGTTGGTTAAAAAATTCGTCGATGATACCGGTACGTTGGAGATACAATCCTAGCGCAAAACCCAAACCTGTTAGGAGTAGAATCAGCAATGTTTTGAAAAAACCGATCGTTACAAACAACACAGCCAGAACAAGGCCGATTGCTCCAAAAATCAATGGGATTTTGTATTGTTGTAGTTCGTTCATCATAGCCCTCCTATTCTACTCGCGGGTTTTCCGGAGTCTCATTTTGTTCAAAATTCGCGTAATTGACTTCGACTTTGACTTTTTCACTTGAGCCAAGCACTCGTTGGACATCTTGTTGGATTTCCGCCATTAAGTTTTCGGTTTTGCCAACTAAGGCAGACGTCCGTTTCAAGCGGCCTTTGATTTTGATTAAAATTCGATTTTTGGTCGCCTTGACATGAACTTTTGGTCCTTCAACAAATTCTTTTTCATTTACTTTCGTACGTACAAGTCCTTCGATCGCTTTCTTATCGATCGTCAATGCGCCCTTATCCTCTTTCAAAACAAAGGTTGTTTTGGTTTTTGGATAAAACAGCACGACTAAGATCACGATCAAGAATACGGCGATCAAAACAACGGCTACCCAAAACATATATTGACGCATAAACAAGTTGTCAAAGAAATACGTGACGACATTGCCTCTGCTGTCCAAACCAAATGGCAGCTGCATGTAAGGATTACTCATTAAAACGATTGGTAATAAGACAGTGATAAAGATCAACGAAACGATGATTGATACGATTTTCCACCCTTTACTCATAGGACACCTCCTCCTTTTTCTCCGATTTTTTGATAAGCTTACAAGTTGATGGCTTCTCCGCCGGTAACACCATAAATCTGTGCTGTCACATAGCTAGCTTTATTGGAAGCTAAAAAGACATAGACGGGTGCCAGCTCAGCTGGTTGTCCTGCCCGCTCCAGTAATGCTTGCTGACCAAATTCAGGCAGCTTGTCTTGCGGTTGGCCATGATCTAACTGTAATGGTGTCCAGATTGGTCCTGGGGCTACCCCATTGACCCGAATCCCTTTTTCAGCAAATTGTTTCGCCAAGCTGACTGTAAAACTGGCGATCGCCGATTTGGTTGCCGCATAATCCATTAAATGGGCACTTGGACTAAAGGCTTGGACAGAAGTCGTTGTCACGATCGCTCCTCCAGCCGGTAAGTGTGGCTCAGCTGCTTTCACTAATGCAAACATTGAGATAATGTTTACCATAAAGGTGTCTTTCACTTGTTCAATCGGTAATTCTGCAATCGATGGCCGCGTGATTTGCTGTGCTGCGTTCAATACTAATGTATCTAACCCACCTAATGCTGCTACCGCTTTGTCAACGATCTCTTGTGGTGTCGCTTCGTCTCGCAGGTCATAGGGTAGCAAAATCACTTTGCGTCCGGCTTCTTTGATGTACCCTGCAACTTCTTCGGCATCTTCTTCTTCTCCTGGGAAAAAGTGCAGGGCAATGTCTGCTCCTTCACGAGCGAAGGCAATCGCTGCTGCTCGTCCGATCCCAGAATCCCCACCGGTAATCAGTACCCGCCGGTTTTCTAACTGCTGACTTCCCTCATAAGAGTCTTCACCACAATCAGGTTTTGGTCGCATTTCTTCTTGTAAAGCAGGCGTATCTTGTTCCTGTTTGCTGTATTTACCCGTGTGATAAAGTTCCCGTGGATCAGTCAAAATAGGTTCACTCATTCTTACGTCCTCCTTTTCTCTATAATAAAATTCTAAACCATTCATTTTTTTTTGGGAAATATAACGCTTTGTTAACAAAAATAAATCCTCGTTTATTAGAAAATGAAAAAAGAAAGTGCCCTCATTTTTGACCAGAAAGCAAATGATTTCACTTTTTTATAGAAGGGGGTAAACTAATAAGTAATATCTGGTGGTGCCTGTAAAAAGGAACCCCTAGGAAAATGACTTTGGATCAAGAAAAAGGAGGAACCAAACAATGCCTTGGAATGTCCGTGATTATCCTGCGTCAATGAAGAATCTAGACCCCTTAGTTCGTAAAAAAGCGATCGATATCGCCAATGCCCTGCTAGCCGATGGCTATTCCGACGATCGGGCGATCCCGATCGCCACGAGTCAAGCAGAAAAATGGTATGACAATGCAGATGAAGAGGAGAAGAAAGCTTTTCAGAAAGAGAAAAATCCGCAAAAAGATGATGCCCATCAAACCAATAAAAATGCGAAAAAATTAATGGATGCGGATGTTGAAGTTGTGTATGAAGAGGACCAATGGCAAGTCCGTTCCAAAGGAGCAAAACGTGCCAGTGATCATTTCGACAAGAAAGCAGAGGCCATCGCCCGTGCCAAAGAAATTGCCGAAAATAAAGAATCCGTGGTGAACGTTTATAAAAAAGACGGCGACCATCAAAAGGATATTGATTTAGGAGAATAAAATTGGCCGCAAAAAAGCGGAAGGAGGTCTTACGTTTGTCGTTTTAACGGCGCGAAACGTTACCTTCTCTTTCGCTTTTTTGTTTCCTTTTACAGCTAGGTTTGGTTAAAACTAAAGCAACCGCTTCTTTAACGTTTCTTTTAAAAAACAACGTTTCATTGTCAGAAACCTAAAAAACGAAGACCTTTTGAATGAACCATTACTTTTAAAATTTCTCGACATCCTAAAAAATAAGCCTATGAAATGCTGCTCTAGCAACAACTGTAAACCATCCGTTGCCGTTGCAAATTAGCTTGTGCTTTCTTTAACTAGCCAAACCTTGTATACTTAAACTATCAAAAGTACAAGGAGTGGTATTTGTGAAAAAATTATTTTTTGTGCCGTTTATTTTTATTTGTTTCTTCTTTGCTCTCCCAGCTGCCGCCCAAACAGTGGAAGAACCTGAACTCGTTTACGACTTAGCATCAGATAGTCCCTATGAGCAGCTGATCACCGTAGATGAAGAAGGCAACGAGTTGATTTTGACCATTGAAAAATTGCCGTCATTCCGGGCAAATCTGGCAGCAGGAACGTATCGCGTGTCAAAAACATCCACCGGTAATTGGACCGCTAGTTACAATGTCACGGTCAATAGCCGCAATCAATTTACAGGCACTTCGAATTTAAGTTTAGTTGCTCACAGAGGAAGTATCACTTCTAGTTCATTAACTCACACGTCCACTAAAGCCACCTGTACGTTTAAGCAAAAAGCAGGTATAATCACTACCAATGGGAGTGTCGTAACCACGATCTCAAATGGGAAGCTAGTTGTTAAATAGCAGATAGGAGCATACATTGGCTTTAGCAGAACAATTAAAAAGCTGTCGCGAGTCTTCCGGATTGTCGCAAACAGCAGTCGCAGAAAAATTACAGATTTCACGCCAGTCGATTTCAAAATGGGAAAACGGGCGCGGCTATCCAGATATTGAGAATTTGATTTTGTTGAGCGATCTCTATCAAGTCTCGATTGATGAGCTCTTGCGGGAAAACGAAGCGTTAAAAGAGCGGATCGAAACCAATAATCAAGAGATTAACGACAAAAAAGAAAAATTGTCGTTACTCCAAAGAACGATGGCAACGGAAAAAGATGAAAGTCTGCTCTTGCTACTGTTAGCTGGAATCGGCTCATTTCTCTTTCCATTAGGTTTGATTTTAGATGGCTTTGTCTTATGGCGTAACAAAAAGGCCAATAATTTTTATGTATTGATCTATATCGTCTGTGCCTTCTCAATTTTCTTGAATTTGTACGATGGCTATGTCCATCTCAGCAACATCATGAACTGGGGAACCACTACGATTGAAAAAGTTGAATAAATCAATTGCTAACACAAAAAGCCCGCTGCGAGTTACTCTCGTAGCGGGCTTTTGACACTGTATTTACCATTTATAAATTGGTTTTTCAAAGAATATTCACCGTCTTTAGTTAACCTTTGCAATCTTCCCTTGTTCGATATACACCATCAAAATACTAATATCAGCTGGGTTTACTCCGCTGATACGGCTCGCTTGGGCGATGGTTTCGGGTTGGATTTTTTGCAGTTTTTGTTTGGCTTCTGTTGCCAAGCCATTGATAGCGGCATAGTCGATGTTTTCAGGAATGCGTTTGGCTTCCATCCGTTTGAGTTTCTCCACTTTTTCGAGGGCTTTTTTGATATAGCCTTCGTATTTGATTTGGATCTCGACTTGTTCGATCTCTTTTGGTTTCAATGCTTCATTGGCTTCAATAAATTGCAGCATTTCCGCATACGTCACTTCAGGCCGGCGCAAGAATTCATTTGCTAAAACACCATCTTTCAAGGTGGCCGTCCCTTTGGCAGTCAAATATGCTTGTACTTCTGGCGTTGGTTTGATGCGGATTTTAGACAAGCGTTTGATTTCTGCTTCAACAGCTTCTTTTTTCGCTACATATGCTTCGTATTGCGCTTCTGGGACGAGCCCAATTTGATGTCCCGCTTCGGTCAAACGCAGATCGGCATTATCATGACGCAGCAATAAGCGGTATTCGGCACGAGAGGTCAATAAACGGTATGGTTCATTGGTTCCTTTGGTCACCAAATCATCGATCATCACACCGATATAACCGTCGCTGCGTTTCATAATGAAAGGTTCTTTGCCTTGAATTTTCAAAGCGGCATTGATGCCAGCAATCAAGCCTTGACCGGCCGCTTCTTCATAGCCGCTGGTTCCGTTGGTTTGTCCTGCCGTAAAGAGGTTTTCGATGACTTTGGTTTCTAATGTTGGACGCAATTGATGAGGTACCACGACATCATATTCAATGGCGTAGCCCGTCCGCATCATTTCCGCTTTTTCTAAACCTGCGATGGAATGCAGCATTTGGACTTGAACGTCTTCTGGCATAGAAGTAGAAAGCCCTTGAACATACACTTCTTCGGTGTTCAATCCTTCTGGCTCCAAGAATAGTTGGTGACGAGATTTGTCTGCAAAACGCACGATTTTGTCTTCGATGGATGGACAATAACGGGCACCTACCCCTTCGACGATCCCTGTAAACATCGGCGCCCGATGTAAATTCTGGTTGATGATTTGGTGCGTCCCTTCGTTCGTATAGGTCAACCAGCAAGGTTCTTGGTTTTGATTGTAGGCTTCATCGGGTGTGCTGTAACTAAAGTGATTCGGTTGTTCATCGCCAGGCTGGATCTCCGTTACCTCATAGTTGATGGTGCTGGATTTGACCCGCGGTGGTGTACCGGTTTTAAAACGAGCGATCTCTAGACCAAGCTCTTTCAAATGATCGGCTAATCCAATCGATGGCTGGGAGTTGTTTGGACCAGAAGAATACTTCAACTCTCCAATGATGATCTCCCCTCGCAACGCTGTTCCTGCAGTGATCACTACAGCTTGGGCTTGGTAACGAGCGCCTGTAGATGTCACGACGCCACGGCATTCGCCTTCTTCAACGATCAGCTTTTCAACGATCCCTTGGCGCAGTGTTAGATTGGCTTCTTTTTCGATCGTTCGTTTCATTTCAGCCGCATAGGCATGTTTATCGGCTTGCGCCCGCAAAGCCCGCACTGCGGGACCTTTTCCTGTATTGAGCATCCGCATTTGGATGTAGGTTTTATCGATATTTTTGCCCATTTCTCCGCCTAAAGCATCGATTTCGCGCACCACGACGCCTTTTGCTGGTCCGCCGACGGAGGGATTACAAGGCATGAATGCGACCATGTCTAAGTTGATGGTCAGTAAAAGGGTTTTTGCCCCCATTCGGCTGGCTGCTAAGGCAGCTTCTGATCCGGCATGGCCGGCACCAACAACGATCACGTCATAACTTTCTGCTTGATATTCTTGCATGGTGTTCTCCTTTTTACGCCAGTGGCGCATTCTTTATTTTCCTAAACAAAACTGACTAAATAATTGGGTGATCAACTCATCTTGGACACTGTCGCCGACAACTTCTCCTAGATAGTCCCAGCAACGTGTCATATCGATTTGAACCAAGTCGACAGGCATTCCTGCTTCGATCCCTTGGATGACCTCAGACAACGACTGAACGGCATTTTCTAATAAGGCAATGTGGCGGGTGTTAGAAAGATAGGAAGCATCCTTGTCGGTGGTTTTCCCCCCAAAGAATAGATCGGCAATGGCTTGTTCCAGTTGATCCAAGCCTTCGTTGGTCAATACAGAGACAGAAAAAATCGGTTCATCTGCTGCGTACTGCGCTAATTCAGCGGGCGCTAGTTTTGGCTCAAGGTCGGTCTTATTCAATAAGATGATCCGACGGCTGCCAGCAGTCAGCTCCAGCAATTGTTTGTCTTCCTGGGTCAATCCTTCGCTTTGGTTGAGAACCAGCAAAATCAACTCCGCTTCTGCCAGTGCTTTGCGGCTGCGTTCGACCCCAATTTTCTCAACGACATCTTCCGTTTCGCGGATACCAGCCGTATCGATCAGTTTCAACGGTACCCCGCGAACATTGACATACTCTTCAATGACATCTCGAGTCGTACCAGCAATGTCTGTTACGATAGCTTTTTCTTCCCTTAATAAATGGTTCAATAAGCTGGATTTACCGACATTCGGCCGACCGATGATCGCAGTACTCAGGCCTTCTCGCAAAATTTTTCCTTGTTGGGCAGTTGCTAATAAGGCTTGGATCTGCCCTTTGACCATCGTGGCCTTTTCTAACAATAAGCGGGTCGTCAATTCTTCCACATCATCGTATTCAGGGTAATCGATATTCACTTCAACTTGCGCCAACGTCTCTAAGATCTCTTGGCGTAAGGTCCGAATCAAGTGGGAAAGATTGCCATCCAGCTGATTGACAGCGAGATTCATCGCCTTATCGGTCTTAGCACGAATCAGGTCCATCACCGCCTCGGCTTGAGAAAGATCAACCCGTCCATTTAAAAAGGCCCGCTTCGTGAATTCCCCCGGCTCAGCCAAACGTGCACCTTGTCGTAAAACCAGCTGCAAGAGTTGATTGACGACAACGATCCCGCCGTGACAGTTGATCTCAACGACATCTTCTCGGGTAAAGGTCCGCGGCTTTTTCATCACTGAAAGCATCACTTCATCCATCAAACGGTTTTCTTCTGGGTCCACGATATGACCATAATGAATCGTATGACTAGGGACTTGGGCGAGGGTTTTAGTGCCTGCTTGAAAAATCCGATCCGCAATTGCGATTGCTTCTTCCCCGCTTAATCGCACAATACTGATGGCCCCTTCGCCTGGCGGGGTGGAAATTGCGGCAATCGTATCAAATTCTTGCGTAATATTCGCCATGTTGCATGCTCCTCCTATTTTTTCACATAAAAAAAGTGCCCACTCCACCCGTCAAATTGATTGAAAATCAATAAAAACGAGTAGACTTAGCACTTTGACTGCTTGTCAATTAAATTCTGGAAATAGATTAGCACATTTTTGCGCGAGTCGCAAGCTTCCTTCAAAAACTTTTAAATTTTGCATCTGTCCGCAAAAACCTTTAAAATAAAAGCAAAGAATAAGAAAAGAGGGATCTATTATGGAAACCATCAAATCATCAAACAGTGCTGCCCGCATTAAAGAAATCATTTTATCGACAGGAAACGTGAATCGGCCTTATGTCGTGCGGGATATCGTCTTTGCGGCAGACAAAATCGAAGTAGATCTATTTGATACATCTGTGAATTTGAACGATCTTTTGGCAGATGTGACCTATCGCTTAAAAGAAACAGCTCACAGCTACGGTGCGAATGCAGTGATCAACTGTCATTTCGAACACGACCGCATCGTCGAAGGCGACAAAACCTACCTTGAGATCTTTGCCTATGGTACGGTGGTTCAATTTACTCAATCAACCATTGGCGGCTAATTGCCCCTTTGAACAACGAAATACAAAAAAGAGTCCGCGGCATACGGACTCTTTTTTGATACCAAAGGCTGACCTACGTAACGTATGTTGACTTTGATAAGAATGATTTCTAGTCAAGGATACTTGGTTTTAAATTTGTTGTCAATCGCTTTTTCCCATCAAAAAAGGGAAAGGCTTGTCAGACCGCCTTTCCCTTTTTTCATTAAATTCGTTTGTCCGCAGGTTCCACTACTAAGTAGCGATACGGTTCATCCCCTTCAGAATGAGTTTGAACATACGCATCTTTACTCAATACGGAATGGATCTGTTTTCTTTCAAACGCCGGCATCGGCTCTAAAAAGACCGGGCGGCCTGTTCGTTTGACTTTTTCAGCAGTACGGCTGGCCAAACGTTCTAAGATCGCTTGACGTTTTTCACGGTAATCCCCGACATTCACAACGATCGACAATTTGTTTTTCGCGATGCGATGAATATAAACTTGCGCCAAATATTGCAGTGCATTCAAGGTTTTGCCGTGCTTCCCAATCAAAATGCCTTGTTTTTGCGTTTCTAATTGAAAGACGATCACGCCGTCTTGACGAGCGGTTTTTACTAAGGCAGGTGCATTCAATGCTTTTGAAATATTTGTCAGATAGAGTCCCAACTGAGCCAATGCTTCCTCATCTGAAAGATCCGTCAGCAAAACAGGTTCGCTCGCGGCCGCCTCCATCACACTGCTTGCATCCTCTGTCGTCACAGGATCTGGTTCTACCAGCGGTTTTGCTGGTACTTCTTCAACGGGTGCCGGTTCTTCAACGATTCTTTTTTCAATGGAGACCCGTGCTTGTTTTTTTCCTAGCCCCAAGAAGCCTTTTTTTCCTTCATCCAGGACTTCGATTACTGCTTGATCTTTGGTGATACCAAGGACTTGCAATCCCTCTTGAATTGCTTCAGCTACTGTCAGATTTTCATAAATCGGCATTGCAGTGCAACCTCCTCTTATTTTTTCCGTTTCTTTTTAGGACTCATTGCTTTTTTCAGGGCTCGTTCACGCTCGCGTTCTTTGCGGGCGGCTTCTTCTCTTTCTTGGCGAATCTTGAATGGGTTATTTAAGATCATTGTTTGCAAGACTTGGAATGCATTAGAAACAACCCAGTACAAGGAAAGACCGCTGGCAATGTTGATCCCCATCAGTAAGATCATCATCGGCATAGCGAAATTCATGATTTTCAAACTCGCATTTGATTCCACTTGGCTCATACTTGATAAGTAGGTACTTGCAAAAGTAAAGAGCGCCGCTAAAATCGGCAAGATGAAGTATGGGTCACGATCACCCAGCTGCAGCCATAAGAATTTTCCTTCTTGCAGAGCAGGAACCCGTGAGATCGATTGCCACAAGGCCATCAAAATCGGCATTTGTACCAATAATGGTAGACAGCCGGCATAGGGATTGACATTGTTTTCCGCATACAAACGTTGTGTTTCTTCTTTTAACTTGCTTTGTGTTTCTGTATCTTTTGACGCATATTGCTGCTGCAGCGCTTTTAGCTTCGGTTGTAATTCTTGCGTTTTGCGCATGCTTTTGGTTTGAAAGTGCATCAACGGCATCAAAATGACCCGGATGATCAATGTAAAGAGGATGATCCCGATCCCGGCATTGCCGAAGGAGAGGGCTTTGATCGCCTCTGCAAAATAATAAACGATGTAACGATCCCATAGACCGGTACTTTGTGCATTTACTTCACCTGTTGCACCGCAGGCAGATAAGACAACTACTAATGAGAGAACTCCCAAAAATAGTAAGACGCGTTTCCCTTTTTTCACGTAACTAATTCCTTTCCATTAATGAATAATTTTGGCAAGCTTTAAGACATGCTCTAAATTCGAGTAGATTTCCTTTGAGGAACAAGTGGCGATACTTGGACGGGCGATCACAATAAAATCGATCGCTGGTTCGATTCGCGGCTTCATTTCCGTTAAGCTCGCACGAATCTTACGTTTGACCTCATTTCGCTTCACTGCATTACCGACTTTTTTTCCTACAGATAAACCAACTCGAAAATGTGATTGCTCTTTAGGTAAGACATACACCACGAACTTCCGATTTGCAAAAGAATTTCCTGCCTGAAAAACTTTTTGAAAATCTTGCTCTGTTTTTACTCGATAGGATTTTCTCATCTTCGGTTCCTTCACTTCTTTCAATTAAGCTTCGCGAAACGGATTGAATCCGTAACCACTCACCTGTCAATAATACCATATTTGCCAAAAGTCAGACACTATATTCCGCAAAAACGGCATAAAAAAAAACCACTGGCATTCAGTGGCTTACGCAGAAATAACCTTTCTGCCTTTACGACGACGGCTAGCTAAAACACGACGTCCATTTTTTGTACTCATACGTTTACGGAATCCGTGAACTTTTTGACGTTTACGTTTATTTGGTTGATACGTTCTTTTCATTTATTTCCACCTCCATCAGGATAATGCTTATGCGCACAGACATACTTTGATAGTATAACGAGTCAAGTACTAGTTTGTCAATAAGAAGTTTGCTCAAAATCGACCATTCTTTATCCACAATTCCCTTGATTTGTGTGGGTTTGCTGTTTACAGCTAATTTTTGTGGATAACTTTTTCCCCAGAGTTATTTTGACTTTTTCCACAAACAAACAGCCTGTAGAAAAGTTTTCCACAATCGCTTTTCCAGCTGTTGATAACTGGCCTAAAACCTAGTATTATCAAGGCGTGATCTTCAGATAGATCTGTGGATAAGAGAGAATTTTTTCTAGTTATGCACATTCTTTTTCTACCTGTGGATAGTGCATTTTCGAACATGTGCATTTCCTTTTTTCTTTTATCCCGTTTTGTGGAAAAGTATTTTTTTCTAACCTTTTTTATCGTAATCTGTGGAAAACTTTTTCAATCCGTGCTATTTTAGTTATATCTATTCTTAGTTATAGGAGGACAATTTATGCCATCTGCTGATTCTATTTGGCAAGATCTTCAACGTTCCTTTAAAGAAGAGCTGAATCCGGCCAGTTATAGTGCTTGGATCGAGACTGCCAATGTCTTGTCGTTTGAAAAAAATCAGCTGCTGATCGAAGTACCCAGCGATCTTCATAAATCTTATTGGGAAAAAAATCTAGCTGCCAAAATTGTTGAAATGGGATTTATGAAAACTGGTGAAGAATTGATTCCTAGTTTTGTGACTGTCGAAGAAGCAGAAGCTTTAAAAACAGCCCCTTCTACTATTCAAACAGCTGCAAAAGAAAACGAGCGGCCGCCGAAATCGATCTTAAATGAAAAATACACATTTGATACCTTTGTCATCGGGAAAGGCAATCAGATGGCCCACGCTGCTGCTTTAGTTGTTGCAGAAGATCCTGGGTCTATTTATAATCCGCTGTTCTTCTATGGTGGCGTTGGTTTAGGGAAAACCCACTTGATGCATGCGATCGGTCATCAAATGTTGCTGAAACGTCCCAATGCCAAAATCAAGTATGTTAGTAGTGAAAATTTCACCAATGATTTCATTACTTCTATTCAAAAGAACAAAATGGAAGATTTTCGAAACGAATACCGCAATGTTGATCTTTTGCTAGTGGATGATATTCAATTCTTAGTCAATAAAGAAGGAACCCAAGAAGAATTCTTTAATACCTTCGAAGAACTGTATCGCAATAATAAACAGATCGTCCTCACAAGTGATCGTTTGCCAAATGAGATCCCGACTTTACCAGAACGTTTGGTTTCCCGTTTTGCTTGGGGCTTGTCCGTTGATATCACCCCGCCGGATCTAGAGACGCGGACTGCGATTTTGCGGAAAAAAGCCGAAGCCGAACGCTTGGAGATCCCCGACGATACGCTAAGTTATATCGCTGGACAGATCGATTCAAATATCCGGGAACTTGAAGGAGCACTCGTGCGGGTGCAAGCTTTTGCTACGATGCAAAACTCAGACATTACAACGAGCTTGGCAGCTGAAGCCATCAAAGCCTTGAAATCAAGCCATGGCTCGACCCAAGTTTCGATTTTGCAGATCCAAGAAGAAGTCGCAAAATACTATCACATTCATGTCAATGATCTAAAAGGGAAAAAACGGGTCAAAGGCATCGTTGTCCCACGGCAGATCGCGATGTATCTCTCTCGAGAATTGACCGATAGTTCTTTACCAAAAATCGGTGGCGAATTTGGTGGCAAAGACCATACCACGGTCATTCATGCCCATGAAAAAATTCAGCATTTAGTCGAAACAGATCCCACGATCAAAAATGAGATCGCTGAAATCAAACAAATTCTCTTCAGCTGATCTGTGGATAAGAAAAGAAGAACCAAAAAAGTTGTCCACAAGTTATTCACAGGCATTTTCGTTAGTCTAATCACTCTTTTCTCGAGTTATCCACATTACTAACAAGCCTATTACTACTATTACTTTTATTTAATAACTATAAATTAAAGGAGTATCGCTATGAAGCTAACTTTAAACCGAACAGAGTTCATGCAAGAATTACAAACTGTCCAACGGGCGATTTCAACCAAAACCACCATCCCGATCTTAACCGGAGTAAAATTGTCCCTTTCCGAAAAAGGATTGACCATGACTGGGAGCAATGCCGATATTTCCATTGAAACTTTTTTAAGTGTGGAAAACGAAAAAGCGCAAATGCAAATCGAAAAAACAGGAGCAATCGTTTTACAAGCACGTTTCTTCAGCGAAATCGTTCGTCGTTTGCCTGAAAGTACCTTAACGTTAGAAGTTTTAGACAATAATCAAGTAGCGATCACTTCTGGAAAAGCTAACTTTACCGTCAACGGCTTGGATGCCGATAGTTATCCACATTTACCAGTTGTCGAAAGTCAAGATTCGATCGAGATTCCAGCGCACGTGTTGAATAAGGTTGTTAGTGAAACGGTCTTTGCGGTTTCGCAACACGAAAGCCGTCCAATCTTAACTGGGGTCCACTTTGTCTTAGAAAATCAAAAATTATTAGCTGTTGCAACGGACTCACACCGTTTGAGCCAACGGGTGATTCCCTTGGAAAGCGGGGAAACAGCCTTCAATATCGTGATTCCCGGCAAAAGCCTAACGGAACTTTCTCGTTCCTTAACAGATGAAGAAGAAGCGATCCAAATCAGCATTATGGATAACCAAGTATTGTTCCAAACGAAAACTATGAAATTCTATTCTCGTTTATTGGAAGGAACTTACCCAGATACCAACCGTCTGATCCCTTCAAGCTTCAATACTGAAATTGAATTTTCTGTGCCAGAATTGTTACAGGCTATCGAACGGGCGTCATTGCTTTCCCATGAAGGCCGTAACAACATCGTTCGTTTGGCAATCTCCGAGGAAGCTGTTGTCTTATATGGAAACTCACCAGAAATCGGGAAAGTGGAAGAAGACCTTTCTTTTGAAAAAGTGACCGGCGACCCATTAGAGATCTCTTTCAATCCTGATTATATGAAAGCTGCACTACGAGCATTTGGTGACACCAGCATCGTGATCCGCTTTATCTCAGCGATCCGTCCCTTTACATTGGAGCCAACAGAGAGCAAAGGCAGCTTTATCCAGCTGATCACACCGGTGCGCACCAACTAGTTTTTCATGTCTTTTGAAAAAAGTTGAAACAATCATCTGAAAATGAATAAATGAGTTAAAAGGGCTTAAAATCGTTTTTAAGCCCTTTTTTCTATTTTGGCTTCTTTTTTGTCTAAAAGCAGTAAGTCTTCTGAGAATGAAAAATATGCCGATGAATTTGTTTTCTTGGCAAAAAAAGAGTATAATAGAGCTAAACGCTCTTTGATAGAATTGAGGGGAATTATGAAAATGCAAATACCGTTAGAAACGGAATATATGACACTTGGACAAATGCTCAAAGAAGTCAGTGTGATCAGCAGCGGCGGCCAAGCGAAATGGTACCTTGCAGAGCACACCGTTTTTGTCGACGGCGAGCCGGAAAATCGACGAGGGCGCAAATTGTATGCGGGAATGCGTGTTGAGCTACCTGATGAAGGTACTTTTTTTATGGTGAAGAAGGAAGACGCAGATGCGGCTGAATGAGTTGCATTTAAGCAATTATCGGAACTATGATTCGCTGACACTGACTTTTGAGAAAGGTCTGGTCATTTTTTTAGGCGAAAATGCGCAAGGAAAAACCAATATTTTAGAAAGTATCTATGTATTGGCGATGACCAAAAGCCACCGCACCTCCAGCGAGCAAGAACTTATCCGTTGGGACACGGAAGGTGCGCGGATCTCTGGCAGTGTCAGTCGGGGACGCTCAACGATCCCGTTAGAACTGTTTTTGTCAAAAAAAGGACGAAAAACGAAAGTAAACCACATTGAGCAAAAAAAGCTCAGTAGTTACATAGGGCAGCTGAATGTCATTTTATTTGCTCCAGAAGACCTCTCCCTTGTAAAAGGAAGTCCCCAAGTCCGCCGCAAATTTCTCGATATGGAAATTGGGCAGATCGATCCAATTTATCTCTATGATCTCGTTCAATACCAATCCGTTTTGAAACAGCGCAATCAATACTTAAAACAGCTGAATGAAAAAAAACAGACCGATGAGATCTATTTAGATGTTTTGACGGAACAGCTGGTGGCTTTCGGCAGTAAAATCATTTTAGCCAGACAACGGTTTGTTCAGCGCTTGGCGTATTGGGCAAATCAGCTGCACCAAAAGATCAGCCAAGGAAAAGAAACCTTGCAGATCGACTATTTATCAAATGTGCCCGGTGAGGCGACCTCGCTGGAGGAGATCCAACAGCAATTTGTCAAAGCCTTGGCACAAGTCAAAGACCGTGAACGATTTCGGCAAGTCACGTTGGCAGGCCCCCATCGAGACGATCTGGATTTTTTGATCAATGAGAAAAATGTTCAGACCTTTGGTTCGCAAGGACAGCAGCGAACAACGGCCCTAAGTGTCAAATTGGCAGAAATCGATTTGATGAAAGAAGAAACAGGGGAATATCCCGTCCTTTTATTAGATGATGTCATGAGTGAGCTGGATGATTCCCGACAACTGCATTTATTGGAAACCATTGAAGGAAAAGTTCAGACCTTTCTGACAACAACGACATTAGAACATGTAAAAGACAAAATGTCTGTGGAAGCAGAGATTTTTTATGTAGAGCAAGGACATATTAAAGGAGAATAGACTGAATGACAGAAGAAGAAAAAAGCTTAGTTGAACGTGCGAAAGCCTATGATGCCAGTCAGATCCAAGTGCTGGAAGGACTAGAAGCCGTCCGCAAACGACCTGGGATGTACATTGGTTCTACCAGTTCAGAAGGTTTGCACCACTTAGTATGGGAAATCGTCGATAACTCGATCGACGAAGCACTAGCAGGCTTTGCCTCAAGTATTCAAGTGATCATTGAACCAGATAATAGTATTACGGTCGTCGATGACGGTCGGGGGATCCCCGTTGATATCCAAGCCAAGACAGGCCGTCCAGCGGTAGAAACCGTCTTTACGATCCTGCATGCCGGCGGGAAATTTGGCGGCGGCGGCTACAAGGTTTCCGGCGGACTTCATGGGGTAGGTTCCTCCGTCGTTAATGCGTTGTCCACGACTTTAGACGTAAAAGTCTATAAAGAAGGCAAAGTGTATTATCAAGAATACCATCGTGGAGCAGTCGTTGATGACTTAAAAGTGATCGATGAAACCGACCGCCACGGAACGACCGTCCACTTTGTTCCAGATCCAGAGATCTTTACGGAAACAACGGAATTCAATTTTGATAAATTAGCGACGCGGGTTCGGGAATTAGCCTTCTTGAACCGTGGTTTAAAAATCTCGATCGAAGACAAACGGGAAGAAAAACCCGTTTTGAAAGAATATCATTACGACGGCGGGATCAAGAGCTATGTGGAGCATTTGAATGCGAGTAAAACAGTGATTTTCCCAGATCCGATCTATTTAGAAGGAGAACAACAAGGAATCACGGTTGAAGTCTCCATGCAATATACCGATAGCTACCATAGCAACCTGCTAAGTTTTGCCAACAACATCCATACCTATGAAGGCGGAACCCATGAATTCGGGTTTAAGACTGCCTTGACCCGGGTGATCAATGATTACGCCCGCAAGTCAAAATTGATGAAAGAAAACGACGAAAACCTGACCGGAGAAGATGTTCGGGAAGGCTTGACGGCGGTTATCTCCATCAAGCATCCAGATCCTCAGTTTGAGGGACAAACGAAAACCAAATTAGGAAATTCCGAAGTGCGGACAGTCACCGATCGTCTCTTTTCCGAACATTTCACGAAATTCTTGATGGAAAACCCGAATGTGGGTCGTCAAGTCGTGGAAAAAGGACTTTTGGCATCAAAAGCCCGTCAAGCAGCCAAACGTGCCCGGGAAATGACTCGCCGAAAAGGTGCGTTAGAAATCAGTAACTTACCTGGGAAATTAGCCGACTGTTCCAGTAATGATCCAGAAAAATGCGAATTGTTTATCGTCGAAGGAGATTCTGCCGGCGGTTCAGCAAAACAAGGCCGCAGTCGGGAATTCCAAGCGATCTTACCGATCCGTGGGAAGATTTTAAATGTCGAAAAAGCCAGCATGGACAAAATCCTAGCAAACGAAGAGATCCGTTCATTGTTTACGGCAATGGGTACCGGGTTTGGTGCTGATTTTGATGTAGCAAAAGCCCGTTACCACAAGCTAGTCATCATGACCGATGCCGATGTCGATGGTGCCCATATCCGGACCCTACTCTTGACGCTGTTCTATCGTTATATGCGTCCCATCGTTGAAGCCGGTTATGTCTATATCGCACAACCGCCATTGTACGGTGTCAAACAAGGGAAAAATATCCATTATATCCAACCCGGCAAGAATGCCGAACAAGATTTGAAAAATACGATTGAATCACTACCTGCGACACCAAAACCAACAGTTCAACGATACAAAGGTCTAGGGGAAATGGATGACCACCAGTTATGGGAAACCACGATGGATCCTGACAATCGGATGATGCTGCGGGTCAGCGTAGATGATGCCATTGAAGCCGATCAAATTTTTGAAATGCTGATGGGGGATCGCGTCGAACCAAGACGGGCCTTTATCGAAGAAAACGCGCACTACGTGAAAAATCTTGACATCTAGCCAATCGTAGAGGAGGAAACAGCTTGAGTGAAGAAGCAAAACAAAATATTCATGACGTCAATCTGACCAGTGAAATGCGCGAGTCCTTTATCGATTATGCAATGAGTGTAATTGTTGCTAGGGCTTTACCAGATGTGCGGGATGGCTTAAAGCCGGTTCACCGCCGAATTTTATATGGAATGAATGAATTAGGGGTCACACCAGACAAGCCCCATAAAAAATCAGCCCGGATCGTCGGCGATGTCATGGGGAAATACCATCCCCATGGTGATAGTGCGATCTATGAATCAATGGTGCGGATGGCACAGCCCTTCAGCTATCGCTACATGTTAGTCGATGGCCACGGAAACTTTGGCTCAGTCGATGGTGACGGTGCCGCTGCGATGCGGTATACCGAAGCCCGCATGAGCAAACTGGCGATGGAGATGCTGCGGGACATCAACAAAGATACTGTTGATTTCCAAAGCAATTATGATGATACAGAACGAGAACCAGCGGTATTACCAGCACGCTTCCCGAACCTTTTGGTCAACGGGACGACGGGGATCGCTGTTGGGATGGCGACCAATATCCCGCCTCATAACTTGAATGAAGTTATTGCAGCCATCGATCTATTGATGGAAAATCCAGAAGTCACGACAAGTGAATTGATGGAAGTCCTGCCGGGACCAGATTTCCCAACCGGCGGGATCGTCATGGGAAAATCCGGTATTCGCCGTGCCTATGAAACAGGGAAAGGTTCGATCACTGTTCGCGGAAAAGTCGAAGTGACTGAAATGCCCAACGGTAAAGAACGGATCTTAGTGACTGAATTGCCGTATATGGTCAATAAAGCGAAGTTGATCGAGCGGATCTCTGAGCTGCACCGTGACAAACGGATCGAAGGAATCACCGATCTGCGGGATGAATCGTCTCGTGAAGGCATGCGGATCGTTATCGACGTTCGTCGCGACGTCAGTGCGTCGGTGATCTTAAACAATCTCTACAAAATGACTGCACTGCAATCTTCTTTTGGCTTTAATATGTTAGCCATTGAAAAAGGCGTGCCGAAGATTTTGAGTTTGAAACGAATTTTAGAAAACTACATCGAGCATCAACAAGAAGTGGTGACTCGTCGGACACAGTTTGATAAAAACAAAGCAGAAGCCCGTGCCCACATCTTAGAAGGGTTACGGATCGCATTGGATCATATCGATGAGATCATTGCTTTGATCCGGGCATCAAATTCTGATGATGAAGCAAAAAATAGCATGATGGAGCGCTTCAAATTGTCCGATCGCCAAGCGCAAGCAATTTTAGATATGCGTTTGCGTCGCTTGACTGGTTTGGAACGCGACAAGATCGAAAACGAGTACCAAGGTTTGTTAGAATTTATCGCTGATTTGACAGACATTTTAGCAAATCCACAACGAGTCCTAGAGATCATCCAAACGGAGTTGCAAGAATTAGGCCAACGCTTTGGCGATGATCGCCGGACTGAATTATTGGTTGGGGAAGTCTTAAGTCTTGAAGATGAAGACTTGATCGAAGAAGAAGAAATCGTCATTACTTTGACGAACAATGGATACATCAAACGAGTAGCTAAGTCTGAATTCCGTGCACAACGTCGCGGCGGACGTGGCGTTCAAGGAATGGGGATCCACGATGAAGACTTCGTGAAGACGTTGATTTCTTGTTCGACTCACGACACATTACTGTTCTTCACCAATAAAGGGAAAGTTTACAAAGCCAAAGGCTATGAAATTCCTGAGTATGGTCGGGCAGCCAAAGGTATCCCTGTGATCAATCTGCTAGGGATCGATTCTAGCGAACGGATCGAAGCGATCATTTCGGCTTCTGGTGGGCCTCAAGAAGGACGCTACTTGTTCTTCACGACGCGTCTAGGTGTGGTCAAACGGACCTCAGTGACGGCCTTTTCAAATATCCGTGCCAATGGTCTGATTGCGATCGGTCTTCGGGAAAATGATGAGTTGGTTAACGTGATCGAAACCCATGGCGAAGATGTCGTGATCATCGGCACCCACGATGGCTACTCTGTGACTTTCAAAGAAGCCCTTGTTCGGGATATGGGCCGAACAGCTGCTGGTGTGCGAGGCATTCGTCTAAGAGATGGAGACTACGTCGTAGGTGCCGCTGTGATCACAGAAGACAGTGAAGTCTTGGTCATCACTGAGAACGGCTATGGCAAACGCACCAAAGGCTCTGAATACCCAATCAAAGGTCGTGGCGGAAAAGGGATCAAAACAGCCAACATTACGGCGAAAAACGGTCCATTAGCCGGCTTGACGACGGTCAGCGGTGAGGAAGACATCATGGTGATCACCAATAAAGGCGTCTTGATTCGTTTCAATGTAGCGACTGTTTCCCAAACTGGTCGGGCAACCTTAGGGGTTCGTTTGATGAAGATGGAAAACAATGCCAAAGTAGTGACGATGGCAACGGTTGAACCGGAAGTCGAAGAAGAACTAACGACTGCCGAAGAAACAGCGGGACAAGACGTGCCAGTTGTGGAAGAAACAACGGAAGACACCACGGATACACAAGAATAAGCAATACATTTTCTAGGAAGACAGCAACCTGCGAACCTGCAGCTTGCTGTCTTTTTACTCTTTTTCAAAAAATCGGCAGCAGCTGACGTATTTATCAGTGTAAGCGATTGTTTGCGGTGATGGGTAGATGCAGGGACGCAAAAAAATAGCTTGCAGTAGGGACGAAAAAAGTGTATAATAATTATTTGTGAGTAGTCTAATTAGACCACTCTCTCTGCTCCTAGAAAACTAGGGGCCAAAGTCCACAGGGAGGTGAAAAATCAATGGAAAACACGAAATATGAGATCTTATATATCATTCGTCCAAACATTGATGAAGAAGCAAAAGCCGCATTGATCGCTCGTTTTGACTCAATCTTAACTGATAACGGCGCTGAAGTTATCGAATCAAAAGATTGGCAAAAACGCCGTCTAGCGTATGAAATGGATGGATTCCGTGAGGGTATCTATCACATCGTTAAAGTTTCTTCTTCAACAACTGCAAGTGCAATCAACGAGTTTGACCGTCTTGCGAAAATCAATGATGACATTATCCGTCACATGATTGTCAAAGAAGAAGCATAATATTGTTTCACATGAAACAAAAGCGATGAGGAGATGATGAACTTTGATTAATAATGTTGTACTAGTAGGAAGACTAACCAAAGATCCTGATTTACGTTACACTTCTAATGGCACTGGTGTCGCAACCTTTACCTTGGCGGTAAATCGCAATTTTACCAACCAAAGTGGAGAGCGCGAAGCTGATTTCATCAACTGTGTTATTTGGAGAAAACCAGCGGAAACATTAGCAAACTATGCACGCAAAGGAACTTTATTAGGGGTTACTGGACGTATTCAAACCCGTTCATACGACAACCAACAAGGCCAACGTGTTTATGTAACAGAAGTCGTTGCTGACAACTTCCAATTATTAGAATCGCGAAATGCTTCCGAGCAAAGACGCACAACTGATAGCGGATCTGGCAGCAGCAATACGTATAACTCAAATAGTTCTTCTGGATTTGGTAACAATAACTCAAATCAAACTCAATCCTCTCAACCATCAGGAATGCCTAATTTTGATCGAGACAACTCCGATCCATTCGGAAACTCATCAATCGACATTTCAGACGATGATTTACCATTCTAAGAAATTGATAGGAGGGAAATAGGATGGCACAACAAAGAAGAGGCGGACGCAAACGTCGTAAAGTAGACTACATTGCTGCAAACCATATTGAACATATCGATTATAAAGATATTGAATTACTAAAACGTTTCATTTCAGAACGCGGTAAAATTTTACCACGTCGTGTAACTGGTACTGGTGCGAAAAACCAACGCAAACTTACCATTGCAATCAAACGTGCGCGTATTATGGGATTACTTCCATTCGTAGGCGAAGAATAAATCGAATGATTTTCATTGACAAGTTTCTTTTGAAGCTTGTCAATTTTTTTATCTACTGAAGAAATACTTGTTATTTTATATACAGATAAAATAACGAGTGACAGAAATTTTCCCATGATTATCTCACCAAAAAAGTTTCACGTGGAACTTTTTGCATCAATCGCCTATTTGATTGTTTTGTGGTAAAATAAGGAACAAAGCTTCAAAAAAATGGGATGATACATTGAGGGGTAAAAAAGATGGCAGCAATTGGGTTGATTTCAATTGATAATTACGATGATTTGATTGAGAAAAAAGACGACAAACAAGTTTCTTATTTGAACTCGCTGATCACGACACTGATTTCTGATTGGGCAAGTGAGAATCATGTTTTTTACAAACGAATCAATTCCGAGCGGTTTCTTTTCGTCGCGAAGTATTCAGATATTGAGCGGATGAAGGAAGAAAAATTCCAATTTTTGACTAGAGTACGGCAAGTTGCGGAAAAAAATGATCTGGCATTAACGATCAGTATGGGAATCTCCTATGGGGAAGAGTCTTTTGAAGAGATTGGTGAAGTGGCACAAAACAATCTCGACATTGCGTTAGTTCGTGGCGGCGATCAAGTCGTTTTAAAAGAAGCCAAAGAAGAAGCAAAACCGCAATTCTTTGGCGGTAATACGGATGGTACGCCGAAGAGAACGCGTGTTCGTTCTCGTGCCATGAGTACGGCGTTGAGAAAGATTTTTGCTGAAAACCAGCGGATTTTTATCATGGGTCATCGTTACCCGGACATGGATGCTTTAGGTTCGGCTTTTGGGGTGGCTTACATGGCGATGATGAGCGACAAAGAATGCTACATCATTTTAAATCCGAAAGAGATCACCGCCGACATTCAGCGGGCATTGGAAGAATTGAAAAAATACCCCGAGCTGGAACGATTTGTGATCACTGGGGAAGAAGCAGTCAATTTATCAAATGAAGAAAGTGTTTTAGTGATGGTAGATTACCATAAGCCGTCGATGTCGATCTCGCAAGCGGTCTATGATGAATTTGACAAAATCGCAGTGATCGATCACCATCGTCGCGGGGATGAGTTTCCCGATAAGCCATTATTGACGTATATTGAATCTTCCGCGTCTTCAGCATCGGAACTGGTAGCAGAATTGATCCAGTATCGCGCTTCTCGCAGATCGCAAGTCCCTAAATTTATTACGACTTCTTTATTAGCGGGAATCTACGTGGATACGAAGAACTTCACGGTGCGAACCACTGGTCGGACCTTTGATATTGCTGGCTATTTGAAAAACCAAGGCGCAGATACGTCATTGGTTCAATACATGTTGAGTACGGATCTCGATTCCTATTTGATGATCAGTGAACTGGTTTCTCGCAGCCAGCATTTCCGCGAAGATATCGTGATTGCTGCAGCGGATGAAGATCGGGTGTACGATAGTGTCACCGTTGCAAAAGCGGCCGATACTCTGCTATCGATCAATGGGATCCATGCCGCATTTGTCATTACGAAACAACCAGGAGATTTGATCGGTATCAGTGCTAGAAGCACTGGTAAAGTCAATGTACAAACCTTGATGGAGGCATTAGGCGGCGGCGGACATTTTACCAACGCAGCCACGCAAATAAAGAACAGCAGCATTGGTGATGTAGAAAACCAGCTGCGAGCGGAATTAACGAAAAATGAACAATAACAAGGAGTGACCAAGATGAAAGTTATTTTCTTACAAGATGTCAAAGGCAAAGGCAAAAAAGGCGATATCAAGGAAGTCCCTAATGGCTACGTACAAAACTTTCTGATCAAAAACAACTTAGCCAAACCTGCCAACAATGAAAGCATGGCAGAATTAAAAGGCAAACAAAAAGCCAAAGAAAAACAAGATGCGGAAGTCTTAGCAGAAGCGAAAGAGCTAAAAGCACTTCTTGAAAAAGAAGAAACCGTCGTGAAGATCAATGCCAAAGCAGGGGAAGATGGCCGCTTGTTCGGTTCGATCCCATCAAAACAAATTGCCGATGCCTTGAACAAGCAATACAAAATTAAGATCGACAAACGCAAAATCGAATTGGATCAGCCGATTCGTGCATTAGGGTTTACGCAAGTACCTGTAAAATTGCACCCACAAGTAACAGCAACGATCAATGTTCATACCATTCAAGAATAAGCATTACTCCCAACAGTCACATGTTGGGTTTTTTTTCGGCAAACGTCCAAGCAATCTTGTACTTTGGATGGGAATCTTGTAGAATGAATGGACGAAGGAGCGAATGGCATGAATGAAGTTTGGCAAAATCAAGTTCCCCCACAAGATATTGAAGCGGAACAAGCGGTCCTAGGGGCAGTCTTTTTAGATGCCGATGCGATCATCGATGCAATGGAAGTAATCGCCCCAGAAGATTTTTATCGCCGCAGCCATCAAATAATTTTTCAAGCAATGATCCAGTTGAACGACCGTAGTGAATCGATCGACTTGATTACGTTGAAAGCAGAAATTGAAAAAAGCAACAGTCTTGAAGATGTTGGCGGTCTGACGTACCTGACTGAACTGAGTCAAGCTTCACCATCAGCAGCAAGTATTGCTTATTATGCGAAGATCGTTGACGACAAAGCCACGCTGCGCAATCTAATCCAAACAGCGAGCCGTATCGTAACCAAAGGCTTTGAACAAGATGAAGATGTACAATCGATCATTGATCAAGCAGAAAAAAGTATTTTAGAAGTATCCGAAAAGCGCAACAGTAATGGCTTCCAATCGATAGCGGAAGTCTTGAATCGGACGATCGAAACGATCGATCAATTGGCGCAAAACAATGAAGAAATCACCGGATTACCTACGGGTTATGCGGCTTTAGACAAAATGACGGCGGGGCTGCAAAAAGAAGAGCTGATTATTCTCGCTGCCCGCCCCGCGGTAGGGAAAACCGCGTTTGCCTTGAATATCGCGCAAAATGTCGGAACGAAAACCGATCGTTCCGTAGCGATCTTTAGTCTGGAAATGGGGGCTGAATCATTGGTCAACCGGATGCTTTGTGCGGAAGGCTCGATTGAGGCTAGTCACTTGCGGACGGGGCAGCTCTCAGAAGAAGAATGGCGGAATTTGATCGTTGCCATGGGCAGTCTTTCTAACGCCAATATCTATATCGATGATACCCCCGGGATCAAGATCTCTGAGATCCGGGCGCGTTGTCGGAAACTGGCGCAAGAAAAAGGCAATCTCGGCTTGATTTTGATCGACTATTTGCAGCTGATTGAAGGAACGGGTCGCGAAAACCGCCAACAAGAAGTCTCTGAGATCTCTCGCCAATTAAAGAAACTGGCGAAGGAATTGAAAGTGCCGGTGATTGCACTGTCTCAGCTTTCTCGGGGTGTGGAACAGCGACAAGACAAGCGTCCTGTTTTAAGTGATATTCGGGAATCAGGGTCGATCGAGCAGGATGCCGATATCGTTGCTTTCTTGTACCGAGATGACTACTACCGCAGCGAAGGCGACGATGACGATGAACCAGAAGAACAACAAAACAACAATGTGATCGAAGTCATTATCGAGAAAAACCGGAGTGGTGCCCGAGGGACCGTCGAACTTCTATTCATCAAAGAATACAATAAGTTCTCCTCGGTCTCGCCGCGAGAAGAGTTCGGGTAAGACACCAATTATTTGAAAAACAATGGCTCCTGCTGCCGTCTGCATTGCGCTGATGGTAGTAGGGCTTTTTTTATGTGTCGACTTTATTCGTTTTTACGTGTATAAATAATTATTCCAAAGAAAATAGTTCGTTTTTTACCCCTGAAAAATGAGAATTTAAAACGATTATTCGATTTTAGATTGAAAGAGCTTGCGAATCTTGTTACAATACTTAAGGAATGCACTAATTAAAGAAAGAGGTCATTATATGTCATCTGTAGTAGTAGTAGGTACACAATGGGGCGATGAAGGTAAAGGAAAGATTACGGACTTTTTGAGTGAAAACGCGGAAGTCATTGCACGTTATCAAGGTGGAGACAATGCCGGCCATACGATTAAATTTGACGGTGTGACCTATAAACTGCATTTGATTCCTTCAGGGATCTTTTATGCAGATAAAATCAGTGTCATTGGAAACGGGGTCGTTGTGAACCCGAAATCATTAGTTAAAGAATTAGCATACTTGAAAGAAAACAATATAATAACAGAAAACTTGAAGATCTCTGATCGTGCACATGTTATTTTACCTTACCATATCCATTTGGATCAGCTGCAAGAAGATGCCAAAGGTGACAACAAGATCGGTACGACAATCAAAGGGATCGGACCAGCCTATATGGATAAAGCGGCCAGAGTCGGCATTCGGATCGCTGATCTTTTAGACAAAGAAATTTTTGAAGAACGTCTGCGTATCAACTTAGAAGAAAAAAATCGTCAATTCGTGAAAATGTTTGATGCAGAGCCAATCGCCTTTGAAGATATTTTTGAAGAGTATTACGAATATGGCCAACAAATCAAAAAATATGTGACGGATACTTCGGTGATCCTTAACGATGCCTTAGACGAAGGCAAACGAGTTTTATTTGAAGGGGCACAAGGCGTGATGCTGGATATCGACCAAGGAACCTATCCTTTCGTAACGTCATCCAACCCCGTTGCTGGAGGTGTCACCATCGGTAGTGGTGTGGGCCCTTCAAAAATCAACAAAGTCGTTGGTGTCTGCAAAGCCTACACCTCTCGGGTAGGAGATGGTCCATTCCCAACGGAACTGTTTGATGAAACAGGTGAACAAATTCGTAAGATCGGTCGTGAATACGGGACAACGACAGGACGACCTCGTCGTGTGGGCTGGTTTGATACCGTCGTGATGCGCCATTCAAAACGGGTCTCAGGGATCACGAACCTATCCCTTAACTCGATCGATGTCTTGAGCGGTTTAGAAACCGTGAAAATCTGTACCGCTTATGAACTAGACGGCGAATTGATCTATCATTATCCAGCAAGCTTGAAAGAGTTGAACCGCTGCAAACCAGTCTACGAAGAACTTCCTGGCTGGTCTGAAGACATTACTGGCTGCAAAACATTGGCAGATCTGCCAGAAAATGCACGCAATTACGTTCACCGCATCTCTGAATTAGTCGGTGTCCGCATTTCGACCTTCTCGGTAGGGCCAGACCGCAGCCAAACCAACATCTTAGAAAGTGTTTGGGCGCAAATTTAACCTGACGCGAAAGCATCAGAACAAGACAAAGAACTTCTGTGTCAGAAGCGGTCAACGATAAGTTTGGCTGCTTTTGATGAGAATTTCTTCTGTCTTGTTCTTTTTTTGCTATAATAGGGGGTAACGAGAGGGGTGAAACCATGTTTCAAATCATGACAGATTCCTGCTGTGATTTACCAGCAGCAAGATTAGCGGAGCTAGATGTCGCCTATATTCCAATGCTGATTGAATTAGATGGCAAAGAATATATCGATGATATGGGCAAAGAATTTGATACGGAATGGTTTTTAGGAAAACTAAAAGAGCATGCGCAACCGACGACTTCTCAAATCAATGTCGGACGTTATATGGAATATTTTCGGCCATATGTCGAAGCGGGCACACCGATCCTTTATTTAGGTTTTTCTTCAGGAATGAGCGGCTCATTCCAAAGTGCCGTCCAAGCCGTAGCCTTACTAAAAGAAGAATACAAAGAAGTCGCGATCACCTTGATCGATACGCGCTCTGCTAGTTTAGGCGAAGGCTTCTTAGTGGCTGAAGCAGCTCAACAAAAAGCCCAAGGGCGTTCGTTGCTGGAAGTCAGCCAATGGGTAGAAGAAAATAAACTGCGTTTAGATTCATGGGTCACCGTCGATGATTTAAAACAATTGGAACGCGGCGGCAGAATCTCTAAAACAGCCGCAGCGATCGGTGGATTGTTGAATGTGAAACCAATCATTACCGTAGATACCGCGGGAAAATTACGCAGTGTTGATCGAGTGCGGGGACGCAACAAAGCGATCCAAAAAATCGTGGATCAAACCATCGCCAATCTTCACGAATCAAAAACCAATACGGTTTATTTTGCCAATGCTGGCGATGCCGAAGCAGCGGAGAAAGTCATCAAGCGTTTGACCGAAAAAGTTCCTGACATTATTATTCATCATTATCCATTAGGTCCAACGATCTCCAGTCATACCGGCTACGGCTGCTTGGCGCTGTTTTCATTCGGCAAAGCCCGTTTAGAACAAGCGTAACCTGCCCAACATGCCCGAAGTATTAGACAAAATAAAAAGAACGCTCCAGTTGCCTGCCACCAAGGCTGCAACTGGAGCGTTCTTTTTTGTAGAAGCAGATTATTGATTCATTTCTGCTACGCGTTTTTGGACATCTTTATTTTCTAAGAATTCATCGTAGGTCGTTTCGGCACGATCCACCACGCCTTTGCTAGAGACCGCAATGATACGGTTCGCAAGGGTTTGAATAAATTGGTGGTCATGAGAAGCAAACAACAATGAGCCGGTGAAGGCCATCAAACCATCGTTTAATGCGGTGATCGATTCTAAGTCCAAGTGATTGGTTGGATCATCCAACACCAATACGTTGGCTTTTGAAAGCATCATTTTCGACAACATACAGCGAACTTTTTCGCCCCCGGAAAGAACGTTGACGGGTTTTAATACTTCATCACCAGAGAATAACATGCGACCTAGGAAGCTGCGCAAGAAGGTATTGTCGTCTTCTTCTTTGCTTGCGTATTGACGCAGCCAATCAACGATCGGGGTATCCGTATCGAATTCGCTGGTCGTATCTTTTGGCAAGTAGGCATGCTGCGTGGTGACGCCCCAACGAACACTACCTGTATCAGGAGTGATTTCCCCCATGATGACTTTGAATAGCGTCGTGGTGGTGATATCGCTATTGGCAACAAAAGCGACTTTGTCGTCTTTATTCAAGGTGAAAGAGATATTGTCTAAAATCTTTTTGCCGTCGATCGTCACACTGACATTGTCGACTTGCAGCAAGTCATTCCCGATTTCACGTTCTGGTTTAAAACCAACAAACGGATAACGGCGGGACGAAGGTTGAATATCATCAAGGGTGATTTTATCCAACATTTTTTTCCGAGACGTTGCTTGTTTGGATTTTGATGCATTGGCACTAAAGCGTGCGATAAAGTCTTGCAGTTCTTTGATCTGTTCTTCTTTTTTGGCATTTGATTGTGATTGTAATTTCGCCGCTAATTGGCTTGATTCCAACCAGAAATCATAGTTGCCGACAAACAATTTGATTTTGCCGAAGTCTAGATCGGCCATATGGGTACAAACTTTATTTAAGAAGTGGCGGTCATGGGAAACAACGATGACAGTGTTGTCAAAGTTGATTAGAAACTCTTCTAACCAGTTGATAGATTGGATATCCAATCCGTTGGTAGGCTCATCTAGGAGCAAGACGTCTGGCTTACCGAAAAGGGCTTGTGCGAGCAAGACTTTTACCCGTTGACCAGCAGTTAGATCTTTCATCAAGACATGATGCAATTCATCGGGAATGTTCAGGCCTTGCAAAAGAACGGCTGCTTCTGGCTCTGCTTCCCAACCATCAAGTTCCGCAAATTCGCCTTCTAGTTCGGCGGCACGAATCCCATCTTCATCAGAAAAGTCTTCCTTCATGTAGATCGCGTCTTTTTCTTTCATCACTTCGTAGAGACGTTTATGGCCCATGATGACCGTTTCGATCACTGGAAACTCTTCGTAATCATAGTGGTTCTGTTTCAAGACAGCCATCCGTTCATCAGGACCTAAAGAAACGTTCCCGGTCGAAGGTTGGATCTCACCAGATAAAATTTTTAAAAAAGTTGATTTACCAGCACCATTTGCACCAATCAAACCATAACAATTACCAGGCGTAAACTTAATATTAACATCATCAAACAGTTTGCGGTCTGAAAAATGCAAACTTACATCACTTACTGTAATCAATTCTTTTCCTCACTTTATATAAATTGACATGGAGTCTCCTAGCATTATAGCGATGAATGTTGAAACTTTCAAGTAAAGCCGCGGATTTCGTCAGGAAAGGCATAGGCCTGGTGAAAGAAAAATTATGGCTGCTGCTGCCTTCCTAGTAGAACCTGACGGCTTCCTATGCTAGAGTATTGGTAGAATAGTTAGACAAAGGAGCAGACGAATGGTGGATTGGTTGGTTGGATTGTCGCCATGGCAGCAAGCGCTGGCGGGGACGATCTTTACGTATGGTATGACGGCGCTTGGGGCAGCGCTAGTCTTTTTCTTCAAAGAAATCAATAAAAATGTCCTGAACACGATGCTGGGGTTTGCCTCTGGAGTGATGATCGCCGCTAGTTTCTGGTCGTTATTAGATCCTGCGATCGCACGAGCCGAAGAAAATGGCGACATTCCGTGGCTGGTGGTCAGTATCGGGTTTGGTTTGGGCGGTTTGTTTCTTTATGCAGCAGATAAGACACTCCCACATATGCATTTTGGTCCGAATCATGAAACAGAAGGATTGCCTAGTCATTTGAAGCGAACGATCTTGCTGGTTTTTTCCATCACACTACATAATATCCCGGAAGGCTTGGCGGTAGGGGTAGCGTTTGGGGCGGCGGCTAGTGCTGATGATCCGCGAGCTGCGATCTTAGCAGCACTTTCGGTGGCAATCGGGATCGGGATCCAGAATTTTCCAGAAGGCGCAGCCGTTTCGATCCCCTTGCGCCAAGAAGGGTTAAGCCGAACCAAAGCCTTTATGTATGGGCAAGCATCTGGGATCGTTGAACCGATCGCGGGTGTGATCGGGGCTTTGTTGGTAACGAGTATGTCCGCTGTCTTGCCGTATGCGTTGGCTTTTGCAGCGGGTGCTATGATTTATGTGGTGGTGGAAGAATTGATTCCAGAAGCGCAGCAAACCTTGACGAGTCGCCGCCATTTTGCGGTTTTTGGCGTCATGTTAGGCTTTATCTTAATGATGGTTCTAGATGTCGCATTAGGCTGATGGATAGAAAAAACCACCTGACTGTTGGAAAGTCAGGTGGTTTTGGTTTTCCTGCAATTAACGATAATATTTTCTTGGTTTTTGGCGAATCGAGGTTAACCAGCGAACAATCAAAACGGCCAGCAGTAAAGGAATCCCGAAACGGAAGATCAATCCGATCAACCCACCAACAATGCCTAATACGACAGATAAAACAAGAGATGCTGCGATTAAAACTGCCACGACAGTAACGATTCTTCCTAATAAACTTTCTGTATTCATAGCGACTCCTCCTAGACTTTTTTTCTTATCCTTAGCATAGCAAGAAGGAAGAAGAAACACATCCAACTTAAGGCGGAATAATTGCTCCGCCGTGGGCCATAGGTTTTGTGATAAACTAAACATGAAGTATTCATGAAAGGAGGCGAAACGAATGAACGTAGAAATCCTCACGAGCCAAGTCATCACAGAAGGAGGGTGCAATGCCTGTTTGCCTTATGAACTCAATACCTTCACGCTGCAGCTGCCAGATGGTCGTAGTTTTTCGTTAGAAAACTTGGATGTTGCATCCTTGGTGATGCCCATCGCTCAAATCAATCAGTGGCAGACTCGCTTATTATTGGAAGAAGACGAAGGGCTGATCTATCGCAAAGGAACACAAGAAGTGATTTTTGTAGAAGGCAGCCGCCAGGATACGTTTTCCAGCAAAGGACAGACGATTGCTTGTCCGAAAAAGAGTTGTGAAGCAGACGTTTTTGCCACAACCAATCGGGTGCTGACAGAATTGTTTGGCATCGACCCGCTTTCCTTCGTTTTGCGGGCTGCACAAGCATAAGAAGACGCAAAAACAACCCCTTGCACGGGTGTACCGACCTCCAAAAGTTCGCTTTTGATCGAACTTTTTGGGGGACACTACAGCAGGGGGCTGTTTTTGCATATCGTTACTTACGGATCTGTCCTTCGCCATAAATAATGTATTTGGTGGAAGTCAGTGCTTCTAACCCCATTGGCCCACGGGCATGTAGTTTTTGCGTCGAGATGCCGATCTCGGCACCAAAGCCAAACATAAAGCCATCCGTGAAACGGGTCGAGGCATTGACGTAAACCGCCGCCGCATCAACTTCTTTCAAGAAGCGTTGGGAAGCGAAATAATCATCAGTGATGATCGCTTCGGAGTGCTTCGTATTGTAGCGATTGATGTGGGCAATGGCTTCTTCTAGCGAAGCCACCACTTTGATCGCTAAGATATAGTCTAAAAACTCGGTTGCCCAGTCCTCTTCAGTGGCAAGCTGTGCATTGTTTAAAAACGCCAATGCTTTTTCATCTCCTCGCAATTCGACTTGATTGGCAAATTGCTGTTCTACCATTGGCAAAAATTCCGCTGCCACTGCTTCATGGACGAGGATCGTTTCGATGGCATTGCAGACAGAAGGGCGTTGCGTTTTTGCATTCGTAACGATCGCCAGTGCCATCGGCAGCTGGGCGGCTTGATCGATGTAGATATGATTGTTGCCGGTGCCGGTTTCGATCACTGGTACTGTGGCGGTCTCTTTGACGCGACGAATCAAGCCGGCGCCCCCACGGGGGATCAAAACATCCAAGTAATCCGTCAGACGCATTAGTTCAGCCGCTGTTTCGTGGCTCGTGTCTTCGATAAACTGGATCGCATGGCGGGAGTGTCCATTGGCAGCTAATGCCTCTTGTAAAATAGTCACGAGGACTTGATTGGAGTGGAAGGCTTCTTTTCCACCACGCAAAATCACGGCATTTCCTGATTTGAAACACAGACTAGCGGCGTCAGTGGTGACATTAGGACGAGCTTCGTAGATGATGCCGATGACCCCTAAGGGCACCCGCTGTTGACCAATCAAAAGATCGTCAGCATTGCGCCACATTTTATCCACGGCACCGATTGGATCGGGCAATTGGGCGACTTCTCGGATGCCGTTAGCCATCTCTGTGATCCGTTGTTCTGTCAGCAACAGTCGATCCAGCATCGTTTGGCTGGTTCCTTTGGCTTTTGCGGCAGCTAGGTCTTGTTGATTAGCAGCTAAAATCGTCTCAGTAGCTTTTTCTAAAGCATCGGCCATCGCTACCAGTAGGTGATTTTTTTCACTGGCACTCAGTAAGCTTAATGTCTGGGCGCTTGCTTGAGCTTGTTGACCGATCGTTTGCAAGTTGCTCATTGCTCATCCTCCGTTCGTTGATAAAAGTGGGTGCCGACAGGTTCCCCTGCGAGCAAGTCAAAAATAATTTTCGGCTGCTTGCCGTTAGCGAGCAGCATGTGACTGTTCACGTCTAAGATGCGTTGGGCGGCTTTTAGTTTACTGGTCATACCGCCGGTTCCATAAGGACTGCCTTTTCCCGTAGCTTGTTCTAAAAGTTCCGGGGTGATTTCATTGATCTCGGAATACAAAACGGCATCAGGATCATTCAGCGGATTGGCGGAATAAAAGCCATCGATATCAGAAAGCATGATCAAAAGCTCGGCTTTCGTCAACTGAGCGACGATCGCTGACAACTGGTCATTGTCGCCAAATTTGGTGAGATGGTCCAATTCATCTACTGCCACCGTGTCGTTTTCATTAATGATCGGGATGATCCCCATCGTAAGTAGTTGCTCTAAGGTGTTGCTAACGTTTTGACGGCTTTGGGGAAATTCGATGATGTCTCTGGTCAGCAGAATTTGTGCAGTCTGCTGGCTATAGCTTTGAAAACGCTGGTTGTAGATCGTCATCAGTTCCGATTGGCCAACGGCGGCCACGGCTTGCTGCTGTGGAATCTCCACGGGTCGTTCTTTCAAATTTAACTTGTTCATGCCAACACCGATCGCCCCGGAAGAAACTAAGATGATTTCTTTGCCTTGGTTTTGCAAAGCTGCTAAGACAAAGGCTAATTCATCGATGCCAGCTAGATTGATGGCACCATTGGGATAAATCAACGAGCTGGTGCCGATTTTTACAACGATTCGGTTTTTGTTTGAAAGATCTGCGCGCATATGCCACCGCCTATTTTTTGATATTTTTTCTATTGTACTCGCAAACGGGCGTTTCGTCATGCTCTTTTTTCTTTTTGAGCTATTTTAAACGAAGAAATTGTAAAGACTTTTCGATAATTGTGTTTTCCATGAAGAAAATAGTTCTTCCTATGCTAAAATAGCTATATGTTTTATTATTGGAGGAACCCATGAAATTACGAGGATTTGAAATTATTACATCATATAAAGAAAAAAGCATCACCTTGCCTCAACGTGCCACCCATCATGCGGCTGGTTATGACTTTGAAGCCGCGGAAGAAATCGTGGTGCCAAGCATTTGGAAAGCGGGCGTGATCGATGGGGTCAAAGCGCTTTTTGCGAAAGAGACCGCAAAACAGTTGAAGCCAACCTTGATTCCCACTGGGATCAAAGCCTATATGGGGGAAGACGAGTATTTGCAGCTGACAAATCGTTCCAGCAATCCTTTGAAACGTTTCTTAGTCTTGACGAATGGTGTCGGCGTCATCGACAGCGATTACTATGACAATCCAGATAATGAAGGGCATATTATGTTCCAGTTTACTAATTTCGGCCCCACAGATGTCGTCATTAAAAAAGGCGAGCGGATCGGCCAAGGAATTTTCTTGCCGTTCTTAAAAGCTGATCAAGATACAACCACTGCCAGCCGAACCGGCGGCTTTGGCTCCTCGAATCAGTAAATCCTGCCTGGGGGTCTGTTTGATAGAAGTAGTGGAGGAGATCAATGGCAAAAAAAGCAAAAAGTCAATTTGTCTGTCAAAATTGCGGGTATAGTTCCCCTAAATATTTAGGAAAATGCCCCAATTGCGGCAGCTGGAATTCAATGGTAGAAGAAGTGATCCAAGAAACCGCTGATCGTCGTGTACGTACGACATTGACGGGGCAAAAGATGCAGCCGACGAAAATTGCCGATGTCGTACCGAAAAAAGAACCGCGGGTCCAAACGAAACTCGCTGAGTTGAATCGCGTCTTAGGCGGCGGCGTGGTCCCAGGTTCCTTAATTTTGATCGGTGGGGATCCCGGGATCGGAAAATCGACGCTGCTCTTGCAAGTTTCCCAGCAATTAGCAGCGATCGGCGGAACGGTCTTGTATGTGTCAGGAGAAGAAAGTGCCGAGCAGATCAAAATGCGGGCGCAGCGCTTAGGCGCCATCGACACGGAATTTTATCTCTATGGGGAAACGGACATGTCAGAGATCAGTAAAGCGATCGAAAACATCCGCCCAGATTATGTGATCATCGATTCGATCCAAACCATGACCCAACCGGATATCACCAGTGTGGCAGGCAGTGTCAGCCAAGTGCGAGAAACGACCGCAGAATTGCTGAAAATCGCTAAAACCAATGGCATCGCCATCTTTATCGTTGGCCACGTGACGAAGGAAGGCTCGATCGCAGGACCGCGGATGCTGGAGCACATGGTGGATACCGTCTTGTATTTCGAAGGCGAAAAGCACCACAGCTTTCGGATTTTGCGGGCCGTCAAAAACCGCTTTGGGTCCACCAATGAGATCGGGATTTTTGAAATGGAAGAAGGCGGGTTGAAAGAAGTCGCCAATCCGTCACAAGTCTTTTTGGAAGAACGCTTAGAAGGCGCAACCGGATCGGCGATCGTAGTGGCAATGGAAGGCAGTCGGCCAATCTTGGTGGAGATCCAAGCATTGGTCACGCCAACGATGTTCGGCAATGCCAAACGCACGACGACGGGGCTAGACTTCAACCGGGTCTCGCTGATCATGGCGGTTTTAGAAAAACGGGCAGGTTTGCTGCTGCAAAATCAAGATGCCTACTTAAAAGCAGCCGGCGGGGTCAAATTAAATGAACCCGCGATCGATCTAGCGATCGCTGTTAGTATCGCCTCCAGCTATAAAGAAAAAGGCACCAGCCCGACGGAGTGTTTTATCGGTGAAATTGGCTTGACGGGTGAGATTCGCCGAGTCAATGCGATCGAACAACGGGTCAAAGAGGTGCAGAAACTGGGCTTTACAAAAGTTTATTTGCCTAAAAACAATCTGACTGGTTGGCAGCCGCCAAAAGGCATCGAAGTCGAAGGCGTGTCTACCTTAGCCGAAACCTTACGGAAAGTCTTCCGTTAAAGTGGAGTCACTGCAAGAGCAAGGGGCAATCTCCCTTCCTCTTGCCCTGACGCTGCTGGTTCATTCATTGAACCAACCGACAGCCGCTGACTGGTGGAAGGAGTCAGTTTGGCAGCACGGATTTTTGAACAAAAGAAACCTACTGGAGTATGGAGGAACATGTATGCAGAAACGAGTCATTACCGCACTAATGGTACTTGCCGGTGCAAGTCTAGGGATCTCACTGATGCCCATCGCATGGCAAGCCATTGGGCAAACCCAAAATGAATGGCTGAATAATAACATCACTAATAGTTTGCTTGGAGCCCTTATTTTCTTTTTATTATCTTTACTATTAGCGAAATATATTGCAGCCGGTATTCGCAAAATTGAAGAAAAACTAAGTGAATTGAGCTTAACCTATCTCTTGTTTGGCGCAATTGGTTCGATCATCGGTCTGATGATCGGTGTGATCGTGTCGATTCCTTTTTACAATTGGGATATTCCTTTTATCAACGGGATCGCCCCAATCTTAGTGATGGTCCTGTTAGGGTATCTCGGTTTTCAGATCGGGACGACACGGATCGATGAATGGAAAAAAGTCTTTGCCCCGAAAAACAAAAAGGCAGAGCCTCAAGAGCAAGATGAACAGCAGATGCTAGAAAGAAAAATCGCGGACCATTTCCACAAATACAAAATTTTGGATACCAGCGTGATCATTGATGGCCGGATCTATGATATTGCCAAAACCGGCTTTTTGGAAGGCGTCCTGCTGATCCCGAATTTCGTTTTGTATGAATTGCAATACATCGCAGATTCTGGCGATAGTTTGAAACGGGTCCGGGGCCGTCGCGGCTTGGATATTTTGAATGCTTTGCAAAAAGAAGAAGGCATCGCAGTTGAGATGTACGAAGGCGATTTTGAAGACATTTCCGAAGTCGACAGCAAGCTGATCAAGTTAGCGAAATTGCTGGATGGTGTCGTTGTGACTAATGACTACAATTTAAACAAAGTTTCTGAATTTCAAAATGTGCCGGTCTTGAATATCAATGCGTTGGCCAATGCGGTCAAACCAGTGGTGATTCCAGGAGAAAGCATGCACGTCTTAGTAGTGAAAGCTGGCACGGAGCGGCAGCAAGGGGTCGCTTATCTAGATGACGGGACGATGGTCGTGGTGGAAGATGGCCAGCATTACATGAACGAACACATCGAAGTGATCGTCACCAGCGCCTTGCAAACGGCAGCTGGGCGGATGATTTTTGCCAAACCAGCCCATTCTGGTCGCGGCATCGACAACAAAGAAGGATCAAAATCAGAGAAATAATCCTCGGCAGCTGGCGTAAAATATGCCAGCTGCCTTTACTAATTGGGTTATTGATTGTACAATTCAACTTGAGGGTTCTGTTTTTTACGCGGGTCTTTCCCACTAAACTGAACAATAAGCCCCAAGCAGCTTGGCTGGCTTGGAAATCAGATGAAGGAAGAGGAAAACAATGACAAAAGTACGTGTACGTTACGCGCCAAGTCCAACAGGACATTTACACATCGGGAATGCTCGGACGGCTTTATTCAATTATTTGTTTGCTCGTCACAATGACGGTGAATTTATTATCCGAATCGAAGACACCGATCAAAAAAGAAACATTGAAGATGGTGAAAAAAGCCAGCTTGAAAACTTGCAATGGTTAGGGATGGATTGGGACGAATCACCTGAAAATCCAGGGGAATATGGGCCGTATCGTCAATCAGAACGCGGCGATATCTACCAACCACTGGTCGATCAATTGCTCGCAAGTAATCGTGCGTATAAGTGTTATTGTACGGAAGAAGAGTTGGAAGCCGAACGCGAAGGCCAAAGAACGCGTGGCGAAATGCCTCATTATGCAGGGAAATGTGCCAACTTAACACCGGAAGAGCAAGCCGAAAAAGAAGCACAAGGCTTGAAACCAGTGATTCGTTTCCGTGTCTCTCGCAATACTGAATACAAATTCCATGACATGGTCAAAGGCGAGATCGTTTTTGAATCAGATAATGTCGGTGGCGATTTTGTCATCCAAAAACGTGATGGCATGCCGACCTACAACTTTGCAGTAGCAGTGGATGACCATCATATGAAAATCACCCATGTGTTGCGTGGAGATGACCACATCGCCAACACACCAAAACAGTTGATGATCTATGAAGCATTTGGCTGGCAAGCACCGGAATTCGGGCATATGACGTTGATCATCAATAGCGAAACTGGGAAAAAATTAAGCAAACGGGACGAATCGATTCTGCAATTCATCGAGCAATACCGTGAATTGGGTTATTTGCCAGATGCTATGTTCAACTTTATTGCACTTTTAGGCTGGTCACCAGTTGGGGAGGAAGAAATTTTCTCTCAAGAAGAATTGATCAAAATCTTTGATCCTGAACGGTTGAGCAAATCACCAGCTGCCTTCGATGCCAAGAAATTGGAATGGGTCAATAACCAATACATGAAACAAATGGATTTGGATGAATTGACGGCAATGTGCGTTCCTTACTTGGTAAAAGCTGGCCGCATCGAAGAAACATTGACCGAAGAAAAAGCTGCTTGGTTGAAAAAAATCGTATCCTTGTATCAACCACAAATGAGTTTTGCGGCTCAAATCGTCGATCTTTCGGAATTGTTCTTCGAAGAACATCCTGAATTAGATGATGCAGCCAAAGAAGTCTTGGCAGGGGAAACCGTACCGACGGTTTTAACAGCATTTAAAGAAAAATTGCTGGCGACGCCAGTCGTAGAAGCTGCAGCAGTCAAAGCAGCTATCAAGGAGATCCAAAAAGAAACAGGCATCAAAGGCAAGAATTTATTCATGCCGATCCGAGTGGCAGTCTCAGGCCAAACCCATGGACCAGAACTACCGGATACCGTTGAATTATTAGGGAAAGAAAAAGCCCTTGATCATTTGAATAACGTGTTATAAACACAGCGAATAGACGAAGTACTAGCCGATTTTTTTCAGAGAGGCCACGGAAGGTGAGAGTGGTCAAAAAAGGCTAGGAAATGCACCTAGGAGTGGCTTTGGCGCAAGTCAAAGACGAAGCAGCGGACGTTACCCGCTTGAAGGCAGTGCCGAACTGCGAACAAAAGTGGGACCACGCAAAAAAGCGTCTTTTGAATAAGGAAACTTATTTGAAAGACGCTTTTTTCGTATCAAGAAGTTTGGATAAAGCAGGTGAGAAGATGACTTGGTTCAAAAAAGCAATTGCGGCAACAAAAAAACACGATCCGTCGGTGCGATCAACGTTGGAGATCATCATCACGTATCCGGGATTCCATGCCTTATTTTGGCATCGTTGGGCGCACTTTTTGTTTCAGCATCGCTGGTATTTTTTGGCAAAACTGACGGCCCAGTTTTGGCGTTTCTTGACCGGGATCGAGATTCATCCTGGTGCCCAGATCGGTCAAGGGGTCTTTATCGATCATGGGATGGGGGTCGTGATTGGGGAAACGGCGATCATTGAAGATGATGTCGTCTTGTTTCACGGAGTCACCCTGGGGGGAACCGGCAAAGAGCGGGGCAAGCGTCATCCCACGGTTAAAACCGGTGCGTTTCTCTCAGCCCATGCGCAGATCTTAGGTCCTGTCACGATCGGTGAGCGTGCAAAGATCGGCGCCAATGCAGTGGTTTTGAAGGATATCCCCGCAGAAGCAACTGCTGTCGGCATCCCGGCAAAGATCGTTCGAATCAAAGGAAAGAAGGTTACCCACGATGATTAAAATCTATAATACGCTGACACGAGAAAAAGAAGTGTTTCAGCCATTGGAAGAAAAGAAAGTAAAAATGTATGTTTGCGGACCCACCGTCTATAACTATATCCATATCGGGAATGGCCGCAGTACTGTTTCATTTGATACCGTACGTCGTTATTTCGAATACCGCGGCTATACAGTGGACTATTTGATGAATTTTACCGATGTCGATGATAAAATCATTCGTGCAGCAAAAGAATTAGGTACGACGGCCCCAGAAGTGGCAGAGCGTTTTATCAACGCCTTCAATGAAGATACTGCAGCGCTGAATGTCAAACCTGCTACGATGAATCCTCGTGTGATGGATCATATTGAAGACATCATTGCCTTTATTGCTGCTCTTGTAGAAAAAGGCTATGCCTATCCAGTCAATGGCGATGTTTATTACCGTACCCGTAAATTTGCTCACTATGGGCAATTAAGCGACCAATCCATCGACGAGCTGGAAGTCGGCGCAAGCCAGCGAACCGGTGAAGAACAAAAAATCAAGGAAGATCCGTTGGATTTTGCTTTGTGGAAAGCGGCAAAAGGCGATGAGATCGCTTGGGAATCTCCTTGGGGAGCCGGCCGTCCCGGCTGGCATATCGAATGCTCGGTGATGGCGACCAAACACCTAGGCGAGACCATCGATATTCATGGAGGCGGACAAGACTTGACCTTCCCTCATCATGAAAATGAGATCGCCCAAAGCGAGGCAAAAACCGGCAAGACCTTTGCCAACTATTGGATGCATAATGGCTATGTGACGATCGGTGAAGACGAAGAAAAAATGAGTAAGTCGCTGGGCAACTTCGTCACGGTGCATGAGATGGTCAAAAAAGTTGATCCACAGGTGCTGCGTTTCTTTTTGGCAACGACTCAGTACCGCCGACCAATCAAATACAGCGAGACTACCTTGCATGAAGCACAAACCAATCTGCAAAAATTGCGTACGACCTATGAAAATGCCAAATTCCGCTTGAATAGCAGTCACTATCAAGCCAGCGATGAGGAAGTCAATGCACCGGTTCTGGAAGAATTTGAAGAACGTTTCATCAAAGAAATGGACGATGATTTCAACGCGGCTAATGGGATCACAGTGGTCTATGAATTGGCGAAGTGGCTGAACTTAGCTAGCGAAGACCCAGAAACAGACTTGGCTTTATTAACCGCTGGATTAGCCAAGTTCAGCGAATGGCTGACGATTTTCGGGATTTATTTTGTATCAGAAGAATTGCTAGATGAAGAAATCGAACAGCTGATCAATGAACGAATCGCCGCCCGCAAAGCCAAAGATTTTGCCCGCAGCGACCAAATCCGTGATGAGTTGAAAGAACAAGGGATCATCTTAGAAGATACCCCGCAAGGAACCCGATGGAGACGAGAAATATGAGAGATTATAAACAATTGAATGGTTTGGCATTGGCCTATGTGGGGGATGCGGTCTATGAAGTCTATATTCGCGATTATTTAGTCGCCCAAGGCCAAACCCGACCAAACCAACTGCACCATATGGCGACCCACTATGTATCTGCCAAGGCCCAAGCAGCGTTGATCCAAAAGATGTTGGATGAAGAGATCTTGACCGAAGAAGAACATGATTTTTATCGCCGCGGCCGTAATAGTAAAAGTCATACGGGTGCCAAAAATGCCGATGTCACGACGTATCGCATCGCTACTGGCTTTGAATCGCTGATCGGGTATTTGCACCTCACGCAGCAAAAAGAACGCTTAGACGAGCTGGTAGACTGGTGTATAAAGAAAGTAGGAGAAGAAGATGCGAGAAAAACCGCAAAGAAAGCGTCCAAATAAAAAAACAGCTGGCCAATCAGAAGCTAGAAAAGAAAATAGACCGGATCGCCGCAAAGAAGCCGAGGGAGAAGCCATCGAAGATAATTTTGTCTTTGGCTATCATGCGGTTGCTGAAGCCTTGAAAGAAGGGCGAGGCAACAAGCTGTTTCTTTCTGAAGAGGCAAGGGGAGAAAAGATCGATCGTCTGAAAGAAATGGCACGGGAACAGGCAGTTCCTGTCAAATGGGTGCCAAAACAAAAGCTGGATACGATGAGTGACCAAGGGGTCCATCAAGGCATGATCTTGGCGATCACCCCTTACCAGTATTTGACCTTGGATGAATTGTTGGCCCAAACGAAAGAACAGCCGCTGTATCTGATTTTAGATAATCTAGAAGATCCCCATAATTTCGGCTCCATCATGCGAACCGCTGATGCCAGCGGCGTAGACGGGATCATCATTCCGAAACACCGTGCGGTGGGGATCACGCCGATCGTGGTGAAAACATCGACCGGCGCAGTGGAACATATCCCTGTGGCTCGAGTGACCAACTTGACCCAAGCAGTCCAGCAGCTGAAAAAAGCTGGTTTTTGGATCTTCGGTACTGATATGAGCGGCAGTGATTACCGTACATGGAATGCCCAAGGGGCGGTCGGTTTGATCATCGGTAACGAAGGTCGCGGCATGGGGGAAGGTTTGAAAAAAGAAGTGGATCAAATGCTGACGATCCCAATGACCGGGCACGTGCAGAGCTTGAACGCCAGTGTGGCGGCAGGCTTGTTGATGTATCAGGCCTTTACTAGCCGAAATGGGGCATCCCAATGAAAACCCCTTTGCTGATCGTGGATGGCTACAATATGATTGGCGCTTGGCCGGAGCTGGTTCTTTTGAAAAATCAGGACCGTTTAGAAGATGCGAGAGAAGCTTTGCTGAACCGGCTATCGAATTATGCAAAATATGAAGGCTTGAGAATCATCGTTGTTTTTGATGCCCAACTGGTGCCTGGTGTGACACAAAGTTACACCAAATATCAGCTGGAAGTTATTTTTACCGAAGAAGGAGAGACCGCCGACAGCTACATTGAACGAATCGCTGGTGAGTTAAACAATCGATTGACGCAAGTCACCGTCGCTACCAGCGATTTAGCCGAACAGTGGGTGATCTTCTCTCAAGGTGCCTTACGAACTTCGGCACGGGAATTGTACAAAAGCGTGGAAAAAACGGAAAAAGACATCCACGAGCATCAAACCGATTTGCGGTTTGAAAATTTCCGGCGCAATTCCCCTTGGTCACCGGAACAATTAGCTGAACTTGAAAAGAAATTGCGCGACCTTAGTTAGGGACAAAGTTGGTCTGGTAAATTAGAAGATGTCCCAGCCATTTATGATACGCTCCTTTTGTAGCAAATGAAGCAAAAACAAAAGGAGTGATATCGATGCGCAGGGAAGAAGGACAAGTATCACACCCTTCTGATAGATTTGAAGAGTTGTTCAGAAAATATCGACCGATCGTTGAGATTTTGCATAAAAAATATTATCTGCGGGATTATGACTTAGATGATTGGCTGCAAGAAGGCCGGATCGTTTTTAATAAGTGTCTAAAGACTTACGATCAGGACAAAGGAACGACGCTGGGTATCTTGTTTAAGCGATCCTTTGAAAACCGTATCTGCAGCTTGTTGCGGGCGCAGCATGCCCAAAAACGCAAAGCCCAAGTCGATGCCTGCTCGCTGGAAGAAAAGCTTTCACAAGAAGGCAATCGGTTTTTGACCGATCATAATCGCTGTGCGGAAACTGCAGAGACCTATTTGTTTGTTAATGAATCGTTGGTAGAGTATCCGAAAAGTTTATCGTCTTTAGAAAGAATGGTTATAATGAATTATTTAAAAGGATTAGAACTTGATCAGATTGCGGCTCAAGAAAAGCTGTCTTACGAAAAAATAAAAAGCGCTTTCAGCCGCGGTAGGACAAAATTGATAGCGCTTATCAAAGACGTTTAACAAAAATCTTATTGAAAGTAGAATTATTTTATGGTAAACTTGAAATTTTCTGCATTTCGTGGTATAATGATGCTCGAGGTGAATGCGATGCCAACAACTTTAGCTACAATCAAGAAAGATTTAGAAGGCCGTATCGGTAGTGAGATTATGCTAGTTGCTCAGACTGGACGTAAGCGTCAAACTGAACGTCGCGGCGTTTTGACAGAAACTTATCCTTCAGTTTTTGTTGTAGATTTGGATCCAAACGAGAATTCATTCGAGCGGGTTTCTTATAGTTATTCAGATATTTTAACCAGAACTGTTGAGATTGAATTTTTATCGGAAGCTGTTTGAAACAAAAAGAGTTGACACTTTGTTGACTCTTTTTTGGTTCAACAAGATAAGGAGTGATGGGATGGCGTTTTTTCTAAAAGAGTTAGGGGAAATGACTGGGGTGGAGTTTTATCAACTTGCCCGTTTGCGCACAGCAGTTTTTGTGGTGGAACAAGCGTGTGCGTATCAGGAGATCGATGTGATCGATGCACAGGCCAAACATTTATGGGCCCTTGATGAGGACGGGCAGGTCGTTTCATACGCCCGTATTTTCCAGCAGGAACAAACGGTGCATTTTGGTCGGGTCATTGTGGCACCGGCATACCGGGGGCAAAAAGAAGGCCATCGTCTGATCAAAGAAGTTTTGCATCGCATTGAGCAGTGTTATCCGGCTTTGCCTATTGAGATCGAAGCACAAGCCCACTTAGAAAAATTCTACGGCCAGTATGGCTTTAAAACCATTACACCGCCTTTTTATGAAGACGGGATCCTGCATGTCGGGATGAAAAAAGAAGCAAGCACAGCGACTCTCTAGAGAGGTTCGCCGTGCTTGCTTCTTTTAGCGCTATGATTGATGGATCGGATGAATCCGAATTGCTTCTTTTGTCCTTAATGACAAAGAGCCGGTTTCTTATCTGATCGTATCGTCCAATGATGTTGGACGTGGATCAACGGTGTTGGCAGTAGGCGTTTGCGCTTTTAAAAGATCACGAATCTCTTCTAAATAATCCTCTGCAGTGATTTCTGGTACTTCGTCTTCCTCAGGTTGTTGTTTCAGATTGCGTAATTTGTTCACTGCTTTGACAATCAAGAACAAGACAAATGCGGTAATCAAGAACGTAATAATGGCAGTGATGACGCGGCCAAAATCAAAGACTACATTTTTGGCGGGTTCAAAGACCAAGCCAGAAAAGGCATCGGCGTTACCGAAGAGTGATAAGATCCATGAAACCAATGGTGTCAGCAATCCTTCAACTAAACTAGTGACGATTGCGGTGAAGGCACTCCCGATCACGACCCCGATCGCCAAGTCAATGACGTTTCCTCGTAAAATAAATTCTTTAAATTCTTTAATCATCCTGTATCCTCCCTTCTAAATCTTACTGACAGTATAGCGAAAAATGCAAGATTTATAAAAAAAAACGCTCGCTGCAGCAGGTTTGATCAATGAGCCAAGGAGAAAGTTTGTCAGCTATGCTATAATTGAAGAGATAATTTTGCTTCTAGAAGGGGTGTCACATGTCTATTGAATTAAAAAAAGGTGTTCGGTTAACGGTGCTGCCGACCAAAAAGTATAAAACGATCCGTTTTTTCGTTCGGTTCACTGCACCATTGCAGGCCGAAATGACCGCCAAACGGACTTTATTGACTAGTTTATTAGAAACGACTAGTTTGGCTTATCCGACGCAGACCGCATTTAGCAGTCAACTGGCGGAGCTTTACGGTGCCAGCTTTGGAATGAATGTCAACAAACGGGGCAATCTGCATCAAATCAATGCAGCGATGTCCTTTGTCAACGGGAAGTATGTGTCAGATGAAGCAGTCTTGCCGCAAGCAGCCGCTTTTTTAGCAGAAGTTTTGTTCCATCCGAATGCCCACGAGGAGCAATTTGAGGAAAAGAACTTTACCATCGAAAAGCACAACTTGATCGCCTATATGAACAGCGTGGCAGAAGATAAGCAAGCATTGGCTTCTTTAGGGCTGCAAGAGTTGTATTTCGAAAACGATCAGAATCAGAAGTATCCGAGCTTTGGCCGTCCCCAAGACTTAGAAGCTGTGACCGCAAAAGAGCTTTACCAAACCTATCGCTCAATGATGGACAATGACCAAATCGATCTTTTTGTGATCGGCGATGTGGTTGAAGCAGAAGTCGCGGAGATTTTCCAGAACATGGCCTTTACCGATCGGCCAGACCAAGCAATACCGGTCTTTTATCAGCAAGCGGCGGAAAATATCATTCGCGAGAAAATCTTGCGGGAACCAATCATTCAAGCCAAATTGAACTTAGGCTATCATACTGGCGTGTATTATGACCAAGCCGAGCGGATCGCCTTTATGGTCTTCAACGGGTTGTTTGGCGGATTCCCTCATTCAAAACTGTTTATGAATGTCCGAGAGAAAGAAAGTTTGGCTTATTATGCTTCCAGCAGTATCGATACGTTTCGCGGGTACTTGTCGGTCCAAACAGGAATCGACGGCAAAAACCGCGACAAGGTCTTCAAATTGATCGAACAACAGCTGCAAAGCTTGCAGCGTGGCGAAGTCACAGCGGAAGAACTGGCACAAACAAAAGCGATGTTGAAAAACCAGTACTTGCTTTCGTTGGATAACCCACAAGCACTGATCGAAACAGCCTATCTGAATCAGTGGGTACCGAATACGAAAATGACGGAAGATGAATTTATGCAGAAATTGGCTCAAGTGACCGTAGCAGATGTCCAAGCATTGGCCAAAAACGTGTCCTTGCAAGCTGTATTCTTCCTGGATAAGGAGACGACCCATGAATAAAAAAGTCTATCAGCAAATCAATGAGACCCTTTATGAAGAAGTATTGCCAAACGGCTTGAAAGTTTATTTGCTGCCAAAAGCCGATTTCCATAAAACTTACGGACTTTTCAGTACGAACTATGGCTCTGTCGACAATCATTTCGGGTTTTCACCCGAAGCATTGCATCAAGTTCCAGATGGCATTGCCCATTTTCTAGAGCACAAACTGTTTGAAAAAGAAGACGGCGATGTCTTTCAAACCTTTGGTCAGCAGGGGGCTTCTGCCAATGCCTTTACCAGTTTCACGAAAACCAGCTACCTTTTTTCGGCAACCGATCAAATCAAGCTGAACCTTGAAACGTTGATCGATTTCGTTCAAGCCCCGTATTTCACAGAAGAAACCGTCGAAAAAGAAAAAGGGATCATTGGCCAAGAAATCCAAATGTATGATGACGATCCGAACTGGCAGCAGTTTTTTGGCATCATCAAAAATTTGTATCCGAAGCACCCCCTGCATATCGATATCGCTGGTACGGTGGAAAGCATTGCGCAGATCACCGCAGAAGACTTGTATCTTTGCTACAATACCTTCTATCACCCAAGCAACATGACACTTTTTGTGGTAGGCAACATCGATCCGGAAGAAACGATGGCGTGGATTCGGACCAATCAAGCGGCCAAGACCTTTCCAGAAACGCAAGCGATCATTCGCCAGTTTCCTGAAGAAACCTTTGCCGATATTCAAGCAGAATCAAGCCTTACCATGCCAGTGACACGTGCTAAAGGCGTGTTAGGGATCAAAGGGGACTTGAACAAACTGCCGGAATCAGGAAGAGAGCTCTTACGCTTCAAAAATGCGTTGAACCTTTTCTGCCAATTGGTTTTAGGCAATACTTCCGCCAATTATTTGCGTCTGTATGATCAAGGCATCATCGATGACACGTTTGGATTTGAAGTGAACTTGGATCGCGGCTTTTACTTTGCCGATTTCTCGGGGGATTCTGAAGAGCCAAAAGAAATGTTGGCAGAGATCGAAGCGATCTTAATGAATTTCCAGCACGACCCAGAGATTAATGAAGAAAACTTGACGTTATTGAAGAAGAAAATGCTAGGGAAATATTTCCAATCACTGAACTCATTGGAGTTTATTGCAAACCAGTTTACCCAAAGCTTATTCGGTGAAACGACGCTCTTTGATCTACCGGAGGTGATCCAATCGATCACTTTGGAAGATGTTCAGCAAGCGGCTCGTTCCTTTATCGATCCTAAAGCGTTTAGCCGTTTTTACATGTATCCAACGGAAAAAGCCTAAGCGAAGGCTGGTTTTGTCAAACAGCTGTCATTTAAGCGACACTGAATGATTCAAGGAGGAAGGCCCAACAGCTCAAGGGCTGCCCAACTCCTAGATCATTCAGTGTTTTCTTTTTGCGTCAAAGGGTGGTTTTTTCTTGCATTTTGATGCCAATTTGGCGAAAAGTATTAAAATTTGTTTGCGAGTTGTGGTTAGGCTATCCTCAGACTTTTTCTTTTATGGTATTCTTTAATTATTGAAGCAAAATCTTTTTTTGTTTTTTTGCAAAAAATCACGGAAAAAATGTTATATTTAGTAGACGGCGCGCCCAGATGGAAATCGGCGTGACGGAGTTTTTTTTATTGACTGATACAGGGAACCCCTGTTTTAAAATGATAGAGCAGCTTTGCTGACCTTACGACAAGCAGCGCAGCGATTTTAGGGCTTTTTTTAAAGATGAATAAAAGACTGGAGTAGATGATCGAGTGGCCAACGAAACAACGATTGGAGCAAAATTACGGCAAGCCCGTTTAGATAAGAACATTTCATTGATTGAATTACAACAAATGACAAAGATCCAAAAACGCTATTTAGAAGCAATTGAAGCGGAGCGTTTTGATCAATTGCCAGGCACTTTTTATGTCCGCGCGTTTATTCGCCAATATGCAGCAGCGGTTGGAGAAGACGGCGACAAATTGGTGGCCGTTTTTGATGGCAAAGATACGTTAGACGCCCCCTTACCAAAAAGACCGCAGCCTGAAACCGTCAGCGGCTCACGAAAAGCACAGCACGTAGAAGAAAAAAGCGGCTCATTTGTCGTCCGCTATTTGCCGATGATTCTATTAGGCCTGGTTGCCATTACGATCGTGAGTATCGTGGGCTACATGGCTTGGCAAGACCGTAATACAACACCGATGATCCAAGGGAGTTCTTCTCTCGTGGTAGAAAATTCGGCGTCTACAGCTTCCACCACGACAAGTACGGAAGAAACCAGTACTTCGAGTGAAGCGACGGAGTCCTCAAGTACGACGGAATCCAGCGAAGCGAAAATGACGATGACGGCTAGCGATTCCACGCAATCCTCGATCACGATCACGATGAAAGATGCGGAAAACCCTATTGAATTGGCATTTACTGGGCTAGATGCTTCTTGTTGGGTCGGTGTACAAGTTGACAATGCTTATGTGTACCAATACACTCTACAAGCAGGGGAAACGCAATCAATGACGCTGCCAGAAGGCGCCACGAATGCGACTTTGACCCTGGGAGCAAGCCAAAATATCTCCATCAAGGCCAATGGACAGGAAGTGGACTTTTCTGATCCGCAATTTGAATTGTTACAAAAGACGGTCCGTCTCGTGATTGAATACCAAGACGATGCGGCATAAATCTGACAAATGCGCCTTATTGAGGTATCATTAGCTAAAAAGTTATCTGTTGCACCCGACTGGTGAAAAGCAGAAGTAGTGGCATGATTTGCCGTTATTTCGTACAATAGTCGGCAGAGAGGAGTCTATTTCGTGAATTTACCCAATCAATTAACTGTATTACGAATCATTATGATCCCCATCTTTATTTTGGTCTTGGTTTTGCCGATCGATCTTGGCACGATGACCGTTGGTACGACACAATTAGAAAACACGCACCTTATTGCAGCGATCCTTTTTGCGGCAGCCAGCATTACGGACTGGCTAGATGGCAAGATCGCTCGTTCCAGAGGCCTTGTTACCAACTTCGGGAAGTTTGCTGACCCGTTAGCAGATAAAATGCTCGTCATGACGGCTTTTATCATGCTGGTCGAATTAAACAAAGCCCCAGGCTGGGTAGTTTCGATCATCGTTTGCCGTGAGTTGGCAGTGACAGGTTTACGCTTGTTGTTAGTGGAACAAAGCGGCGAAGTCATGGCTGCTGCGTGGCCGGGGAAAATCAAAACCGCGACACAAATGGTTGCGATCATTTTCTTGTTCTTGAACAACATTCCCTTTTCAATGATCGGTTTACCTGTCGATCAAATCATGTTGTATCTATGCTTGATCTTCACGATCTATTCCGGGGTCGATTATTTCATAAAAAATACGAATGTTTTTAAAGATTCTATGTAAAATTTCTAGATCTAGATAAAGAAGCGATAAAAACAAGGATGCAAGTCACGAAAGTTCAGAAGTTTTCTGGACTTTTTTTGTCAATATGAAAGACTTTTACGTATCTGATAAATGAAGGAGTAAAAGAATGAAAGCAGAAATTATTGCAGTCGGGACCGAATTACTTTTAGGACAGGTGGTGAATACGAACGCGACCTTCTTGTCAGAAGAACTGGCAAGTCTAGGGATCGATGTTTTTTATCATAGTGTTGTCGGGGACAACCCCAATCGCTTAGAGGAATTGCTGACGATCGCCGACAAACGCAGCGACTTGATCGTGCTGTGCGGCGGCTTAGGGCCCACCGACGATGACTTGACGAAACAAGTCACTGCGCGCCATGTGGGACAGGAATTAGTGCGAGATGAACCAGGTTATCACCAATTGAAAGCCTTCTTTGAAAATAGTCAACGGAGGATGACGGAAAACAATTTGCGGCAGACCTTAGTCTTCAAAGACGGTGTGTCTTTGCCAAATCCCAATGGACTAGCGATCGGGATTTTTTATCAGACAGCCGCTACCAGTTATTTGCTGCTGCCAGGACCGCCAAGTGAACTGCAGGCGATGTTTCTTACCCACGCAAAACCACTTCTGTTAGAGCAGTTTCCCCAAGAAGAAGTCTTGCTTTCTCGCGTTTTGCGCTATTACGGGATCGGAGAATCGGCGTTGGTCACAGAATTGGCCGATTTGATCGAGAACCAAGTCAATCCCACCATCGCCCCTTATGCCAAACCCAATGAGGTCACATTGCGTCTGACGGTCAAAACCGCAGATGAGGCGCAAGGAATCAAACAATTGGATGCATTAGAAGAAACCGTCCAAGCACGGGTCGGTGCGTATTTCTATGGATATGGGGAACAAAATTCGCTGGCAGAAACAGTCGTCGATCTACTAATCGAGAAAAAGAAAACCGTCACCGCAGCGGAAAGTTTGACCGCTGGTTTGTTTCAAGCGACCCTAGGAGGGATTCCTGGCGTCTCTGAGGTGTTTCCCGGTGGGTTCGTGACATATTCTGCTGGAACAAAAAGCAAGCTCTTAGGCATCGATTCAGCGCTTTTAGAAAGCTATGGGACTGTTAGTCAGGAGTGTGCGGAAGCAATGGCCGTCTATGCCCGCAAACAAGCAGAGACCGATTATGCGGTGGCCTTCACCGGTGTTGCTGGTCCAGACGAATTAGAAGGCCAGCCCAAAGGCACTGTTTGGATCGCCTTAGCTTCTGACAAAGGCGTCTCAAGCCAGCTGTATCACTTCAACCGCGACCGCGCCTATATTCGGCATAGTGCTGTCATGGCAGGCTTAAATCAAATACGTAAGGAATTATTAAATTAATGCGAATGTTTGTTCGTTTTTTCTTGCAATTTCCCTTCAGAAGGACTATTATTATCTTATGAACGACACACGAAAGTGATGAATATAAGGAGGATTATCCGTTTGGCAGATGATCGTAAAGCAGCCTTAGATGCTGCACTAAAGAAGATTGAAAAGAACTATGGTAAAGGTGCCATCATGAAGCTTGGCGAAAAAGTTGATCAACAAATTTCAACGATCCCAAGTGGTTCATTGGCCTTGGATGTTGCATTAGGTGTAGGTGGTTACCCACGAGGACGGATCGTAGAAGTTTACGGCCCAGAAAGTTCTGGTAAAACGACAGTTGCTTTACATGCCATTGCGGAAGTCCAAAAAAATGGCGGAACAGCAGCATTTATCGATGCCGAACATGCGTTAGATCCTCAGTATGCGCAAAAATTAGGTGTAAATATCGATGATCTTTTGTTATCACAACCAGATACAGGGGAACAAGGATTAGAGATCGCTGACGCCTTAGTTTCAAGTGGTGCGGTTGATATCGTAGTTATTGACTCGGTAGCAGCTTTAGTCCCACGGGCGGAGATCGATGGTGAAATGGGTGATACCCACGTTGGTTTGCAAGCTCGTTTGATGTCACAAGCATTACGGAAACTTTCTGGTTCCATCAACAAAACGAAAACGATCGCGATCTTTATCAACCAAATTCGCGAAAAAGTTGGGATCATGTTTGGGAATCCAGAAACGACACCTGGTGGACGTGCGTTGAAATTCTATTCAACCATCCGTTTGGAAGTACGTCGTGCTGAGCAATTGAAATCCGGTACAGATATCATCGGGAACCGCACGAAGATCAAAGTAGTCAAAAACAAAGTAGCGCCACCATTTAAAGTAGCGGAAGTCGACATGATGTATGGTCTAGGTATTTCACAAGAAGGGGAATTATTGGATATGGCCGTGGAACAAGACATCGTTGATAAAAGCGGTGCGTGGTATGCCTATAAAGGGGATCGCATCGGTCAAGGTCGTGAAAACGCCAAAAACTATATGCGTGAACACCAAGAAATGATGCTAGAAGTTTCTGCTCGCGTCCGCGATGCTTACGGGATTGGAACAGGAGAGACCGTAACCCTCGAGGAAGCGCAAGAAGAATTACCATTAGACGAATAAGTCTTGAAAAGCCAAACAACGAGGTTGTTTGGCTTTTTTGTGGCTTTTTGCTAGATTCATCTATTGTTGAAAAAACATCCGTAAAAAGGAAGGGTTGCGAAAGTTTACTTTATTATTTAAAGTTGACACTCTTGTGTTCAAACATTAGAATAAACGTATGTGGATTTCCACATAAGAAGTAGCGAATTGATAATTTTGTTATCCTTTGTTAATCAAAATTACAAAATATTTAAAAAGATAGTATGGAGGTGGATTCATTGGAACTACTTTACATTCTCCTCGCTATCATCGGTTTAATTGTCGGTCTTGGATTAGGAGTTTATGTGACGAAATCTCGTCATGAGAAAGAAATCAACGGCGCCCAAAATTCTGCAGCTGGAATTATCGAAAGCGCTAAGAAAGAAGCAGAAACTCTTAAAAAAGAAGCATTGTTAGAAGCTAAGGAAGAAAATCAGAAGTATCGGTCAGAGATTGAAAGTGAGTTGAAAGAAAGCAAACTTGATTTAAAATCACAAGAAAATCGTTTACTCCAAAGAGAACAAGTACTTGATCGTAAGGACGATTCTTTGGAAAAACGAGAACGCTCACTTGAAGATAAAGAAGGCAGACTTAGTGAGAAACAACAATTAATTGACGAGCGAGAAAAAGAAGTAGAAAACTTAATCGATGGACAACAGAAAGAATTAGAGCGCATCGCCGCGCTGTCTAGAGATGAAGCAAAAGAGTTGATCATGAAATCAACGGAAGAGGAATTGAACCATGAATTAACGATCATGGTCAAAGAATCTGAACAGCGTGCGAAGGAAGAAGCAGATCGAAAAGCAAAAAATCTCTTGTCCCTAGCAATCCAACGTTGTGCCGCAGACCAAGTGTCTGAAACCACGGTATCGGTCGTATCATTACCAAATGATGAGATGAAAGGTCGAATCATCGGAAGAGAAGGTCGGAACATTCGGACCCTTGAAACATTGACAGGGATCGATTTGATCATCGATGACACGCCAGAAGCAGTCGTCTTATCAGGATTTGATCCGATTCGCCGTGAAATTGCTCGTATGACCCTTGAAAAACTGATTCAAGACGGCCGGATCCATCCAGCTCGAATTGAAGAAATGGTCGAAAAATCTCGGAAAGAAATGGATGAGCATATTCGTGAATATGGGGAACAAGCAGCCTTTGAAGTCGGTGCTCACACCCTTCATCCAGACTTGATCAAGATTTTAGGTCGTTTGCGTTTCCGTACCAGCTACGGACAAAACGTCTTGAACCACTCGATCGAAGTCGCAAAACTAACCGGTGTTCTTGCCGCAGAATTAGGCGAAGATATTCAGTTAGCTAAACGTGCCGGACTCTTGCATGATATCGGGAAAGCCCTTGACCATGAAATCGAAGGCTCTCACGTTGAGATCGGGGCTGAGTTAGCTGCCAAATACAAAGAAAATGGTGTGGTGATCAATGCGATCGCTTCTCACCATGGAGATGTTGAAGCAACATCGGTTATCTCTGTTTTAGTTGCAGCCGCAGATGCCTTGTCAGCAGCCCGTCCAGGTGCCCGCAGCGAATCATTGGAAAATTATATTCGCCGCTTGCAAAACCTAGAAAATATCGCCAACGGCTTCAAAGGTGTCGATTCCAGTTTTGCCGTCCAAGCCGGACGTGAAGTCCGTGTAATGGTCAAACCAGAAGAGATTTCTGATTTGGATGCTGTACGATTGGTTCGCGACATCCGCAAGAAGATCGAAGACGATTTGGATTACCCAGGTCATATCAAAGTAACCGTTATTCGCGAGACCCGCGCAACGGATTACGCCAAATAGCAAGCAAAAGCAGTATCCTCTCAGAGGGTACTGCTTTTTTTGTGTGGCTGACTGTTAATAAGGACGACTGAGTTGTTCAAAATCAACTGTGCTTTTCATCAGTCCCATAAATGATTGAGCCTTTTTTGTTCGTCGGCAGCCAAACGCCGGGAAAGCAAAAGGATGAATCGTTAGCGACAGAGGCGAAAAGAGGAAGGATCGATCCAGCATCATCTCGAGAGGGGGGGATTGAAAGATAAAACAGACCCAGACTTCTCGGTGAAGTCTAGGTCTGTTTTGTCTTTTTCACGTCTATACGTCCATCAAATCTTGCGTCGACGGGCAAAGTCCACAAAGCGGAATTTATCCAGTCGGTGGATCGATTCGGTGTATTCAAAACAGCGCGTGTCTTCTAGATACACGAGGCTGCGAACCGTAACGACATGCTGATCTTCAGGACGCAGATCCATTAGATCCCGCAATTCTTTGTTGACGGGGTCAACAGTGATTTCTTTTTGTGCATAAGCGATCTCAAGGCCAAGATCATTTTCAAAGTAATCAAAAATCGATACTTTCGCTCGGTTTTCTGGCAACTCTTCGATGATAGAAGCATCAAGGTAATCTTTATCCAAAATCACCACTTCTCCATCGATTCTCCGCTGACGGATCAGTTTCCATGCCTCAGAAGCGACAGGCCAACCAGTGGTCTCGTGCAGCTTTGGCGAAACGGCGATCTTACGGATCTCGACAACCTTTGTTTCACTAGGAATGCGTTGGGTATCTTGCAGCTCACGAAAACTCGTCAAGCCAGAAATCGGGAAATCAAAGCGATTCAAGTCTAAAACGATCGAACCTTTCCCTTGTTTCTTTTGGATATAACCAGCATCCCGCAATAAATTCAATGCCTTACGGACAGTCTCGCGGGAGACACCATAAGTTTTGATCAATTGGTTTTCGCTAGGCAGCAAAGAATGCGGAGGGTATTCGTTTGCTAGAATTTTTTGTTCTAAATCTAAAAATATCTCTTTGAACTTGTTCATCGGATTGCCCCCTCTTTGGCTATTATAGCGAGGCCAATTTGGAAATGCAATCGACTATTTCGCCAAAAGTTCGTCAATGTTTAGATCCGTCAATTTTTCAACGATCACATCTGCACCGTGTAGTTCTTCTCCTGAATAAACGCCTACCGCGTACATACCAGCAGCTTTGATGCCGTCGATCCCTGCTTGAGCATCTTCAAACCCAACTGCTTCTGCCGGTTCAATGCCTAGTGCTAGCGCTGCTTGGATAAAGATTTCTGGATCTGGTTTGCCTTTTTTCAAGGTTGCTGGGTCAACGATCGTATCAAAGTCTTGCATGACACCTAGTTTGTCCAAAATAAACGGCGCATTCTTGGATGCCGAAGCGATGGCACAAGGAATATTTTTTGCTTTGGCTTCATCAAGGAACGTCTTTACCCCCGGCAATAGATCATCAGGAGTCAAGCTTTGTAATAATTGTACATAGTGGGTATTTTTCTTTGTCGCTAAGGCTTCTTTTTCGACTTCTGTGTAGGCATCATTTTTGTTGCCTAGTGTTAAGATTCGCTCTAAAGAATCCATGCGGCTAATGCCTTTTAACTGCTCATTGAATTTCAAATCGATCTCGATCCCAATCTCCGCAGCTAATTCTTTCCATGCGATGTAGTGGTATTTAGCTGTATCCGTGATAACGCCGTCTAAATCAAAAACAAATCCTTTTTTCATGTGTAACACTCCTTTTAGTAAGTAATCGTTGCTTCTTTCTTTGCTTCTAGAGAAACTTGCTGCCCATTCACTAAGATCGTGACTGGCTGATCAGCGGTGATCGTCAATGTTTCATGTGTAACATTCAATGCAAAGCGGGTGCCGCGAACTTCTAGCTGAAAGGCTAAGCTGTCCCAAGCTTTTGGCAAGTTTGGTGTGATCTGCAGTTGCTCTTCTCGAATATCAATCCCAGCAAAAGTGGTTAACGGAATAAACAACGTAGCGGCCATGACACCGGCGTGAATGCCTTCTGCCGTGGTCCCGCCTTGGATATCACGATAATCAGAAGAGAGGGCTTCTTGGTATAACGACCAAGCCAATTCCTGATCATCCACCATTGCCGCTAACTGAGCGTGAACGATCCGCGACAAAGTCGAGCCGTGGGAGGTGCGAGCCAAATAATAATGGAGATTTTTTTCAATATAGTCTGTTGGCAGTTGGTAAGAAAGATCCGCCAAAATTTGATTGACTTGCTCTTTTGAGAAATTATAGAAAATCATCAAACTATCGGCTTGTTTCGCGACTTTGTAGCTGTCAGCACTCTTGCCTTCAGCGTTTAGGATGCGATCCATCCGATAAATGTTGCCATATTTCTCTTTATAATGGGCCCAATCCAGATCTTCCAACTGGAAGTACCCTTCAAACTGTGCGATGATGCCTTCGTGATCGATCTCTAAGCCTAATTTGGTACGAATATCTGCCATAGCAGCAATATCCGCTGGGGTTAAAGCCGTTTTCTCCAATACTGCTTGGAAGCTCTCTGCTGATAGTTGTTGTTGGAGGTTCTCGATCTCTTCAAACAACCATACTACCATCATATTGGTATAGGCGTTGTTTTTCAAGCCGCCTTGTTCACTATTTGGGTAGCTTTCATGAAATTCATCTGGTCCCATGACTTTATCGATAAAGTAACGTTGAGCAGTATCATCCCAGGTGGCAGCACTTTGCCAGAAATGGGCGACTTCTAACATCAATTCTAATCCATATTGTTCCATAAAGGGACGGTCTTGTGTGTTGTGCCAATATTGCCAAATGTTATAAGCGATCGCTAAGGAGACGTGGCGCTGCAAGCGACTGTGGTCTTCTTTCCATTCGCCGCTGATAGGATTCAAATGCAGTTCTTGGGATTGCTCACTGCCATCCAAGCCTGATTGCCATGGGAACATGGCGCCTTGGTAACCGGCTTTTTGGGCGTCTTTTTTGGCAGCAGCTAAGCGGCGGTAGCGATACAGCAAAATTTCTTTGGCGGTGTCAGGAAAATGTAGAATGTAAAAGGGTAAGATAAACAGTTCATCCCAGAAAATATGACCGCGATAGGCTTCACCATGTAGGCCACGGGCAGTGATACTGGCATCTAAGGACTCCTGATAAGCATTCGGTGCTGCGGAGACCAGCAGATGATACGTATGCAGATTCAGCATTTTTTGCGACATCAAGTCACCAGTGACTTCGATGGCCGCTTTCGCCCATAATTCAGCCCAGGCTTGTTTTGAGGCGGTATACATCGTCGCAAAATCAGGTAATGCTAAGGAAGAAAACGTAAATGCCGGTTGCGGATCCTCTTGCCGATAAGCGGCAGCAGTGACTGATTTTTCGACCCGATAAGTTTGTCCATCCGTCACCTCAAGGGCTACTTGCTGACGGACGAGCTGGTCGTTTGTTTCAGCGTGCAGCTCAGCCAATGGCAGGTCCTTTGAAAACAGTTCAGAGGATTGGACAACGGTAATCTGTGATTGGTTAGTGGTGACCACTAAATGCGCTTTGTTTTGTTCAGCTGCTGTCTCTTTCACGGTCAAATGCTGGTTGGTTAAGCTACGGTAACGAGCGACGTTATAGTTATAGACCGATCCGTCGGCTTCACTGACGAAAGTAACGGTGCCGGAAAAGTTCAGCGGGGTAAACTGATAGACCAAGCTATATTGGTGAACGTCTTGCATATTGGCGATTTTCTTCGTTTCGATTCGCAGACGCTTTTGTTTTTTTGTTTCAATTTCTGCCACTGATTGGAACAAGCCGGTCTTCAGATCTAATGTCCGTTTAAAGGAAAGAAGCTGATTGTTGGCAATGTCGATCACTTCATCATCGATCTTCACGTACATTTTTTGCAGATTCGGTGCATTGACGAAGTCTTCATTGCTGATGGTATGACCAGAAACATCCGATTCTACCGTATTGTAAAGACTTGCTAAATACAGCCCTGGATAGTTCGCTTCACAAATGGTCATCTCAGGCGTCGTGCCTCGCAGCCCTAGATAGCCGTTGCCGACGGTTAAAAGTGACTCCACCGAGTATTCATCTTTACCAGGGGTGTAGCCATAGTATTCGAGGTTCCAAGGAATTTCAGCACTTTTTTCTTCATACTGTTCTTTCGTGGTGCAAACAAAGGGACGATTCAATTTTTCTGTCAACCATTGGTCCAGTGAAAAAGTCCCTTCTTCATTCGTAAACACCAGCGATTCAGAGACGATCCCGCCACCTTCCATTTTCTGCAGCTGCGCGGTCAGTGCAGCAACTCGTTCACTGTCTGTCCCAGAAAACGGATAGGTCGTACCGGTTTGATCCGTTAACAGCCATTCTTCCTTAGACAATATAATCGTATTCACAATAGTTGTCCTCCTTTAAACTTGTCTATACATGCAAGATGATTATAACGTAATTTGTAAGCTATTTCAATTTATCTCACCTGTTTTTTTATTCTTTTTTGTTAAATAAACAGTAAATAAAGTCATTGGCAATATTATTTTATATTAATCAAATATTTTAAAAAACGTTTATTTATTAAGGTTTTAATACGGTACCTTTTCTATTCACTTGTATTGTTTGTAGAAAAAGTGAAAAAAATTGGTTTGAAACGCTTGCAATATCAAAACTATCAAGTTATGATTAGTGCGTAATTAAAACATATATATACAAGTGGATATGAAAGGGGTTTATTAATTATGGGAAAGTATCGTGATGATGCTGAGAAGCTGCTGGAATATGTTGGCGGCAAAGAAAATATCGCCGCAGTAACACATTGCGCGACACGGATGCGTTTTGTTTTGAACGATCAGACAAAAGCAAACGAAAAGGCAATTGAAGAAATTCCAAGTGTCAAAGGGATGTTTACGAATGCGGGACAATTCCAAGTCATTATCGGCAATGATGTCTCAACGTTTTACAATGATTTTACCGATGTATCAGGAATAGAAGGTGTTTCTAAAGAACAAAGCAAAGCGATTGCAAAAAACAATCAAAATATCGTGCAACGAGCGATTGCTACGTTAGCTGAGATCTTTACCCCGTTATTACCAGCGATTATTGTCGGTGGTTTGATGCTAGGGCTGAGAAATTTCTTAGAAGGTGTACCGTTAGAAGCTCTAGGTGGACAAACCATTACGCAAGCTTCTACTTTTTGGAACGGTGTCAACGGCTTTTTATGGCTGCCCTGTGAAGCGATCTTTCACTTTCTACCAGTAGGGATTACCTGGAGTATTACACGTAAGATGGGAACCACGCAAATATTAGGGATTGTTTTAGGGATTACATTGGTTTCACCGCAATTATTAAATGCTTATTCAGTAAGTTCAACTTCTGCTGCAGAAATCGCCCAAAATTATACGTGGGACTTCGGGTTCTTCACTATTGATAAAATTGGGTATCAAGCACAAGTGATCCCAGCAATGCTGGCAGGTTTCTTATTGGTTTATCTTGAAAGATTCTTCCGGAAATGGATTCCAGAAGCGGTTTCAATGATCTTCGTTCCATTGTTCTCATTGCTGCCAACTATTTTAGCAGCTCACATGGTATTAGGTCCAATCGGTTGGCAAATCGGATCAGGCATTTCTTGGGTCGTAAATGCTGGCTTGACCTCACCATTAAACTGGTTATTTGGTTTCATTTTCGGTGGCTTGTATGCGCCTTTGGTTATTACCGGATTGCATCATACAACGCTAGCGATCGACTCTCAATTAGTAGCGGATTTTGGGACAACAAACCTTTGGCCAATGATCATGCTGTCAAATATTGCGCAAGGTACGGCAGTATTGGCGATTTGGTTCCTTCACCGTGGCAATAAAAAAGAAGAACAAGTCTCTGTTCCAGCAACGATTTCTGCTTACATGGGGGTTACTGAACCAGCGATGTTCGGGATCAATTTGAAATATGTTTACCCATTTGTCGCAGCAATGGTAGGTTCTGCCTTCGGTGGAATGCTGATCACTGCAACGAATACCCGTGCATTAGGTATTGGTGTAGGGGGACTGCCTGGCTTCTTATCATTTAAAATTGAAAACTATCCAATGGTCTTCATCTCAATGGCGGTGACGATTGCGATCACTTTTGTTTGCACTATCGTCTTTAGAAAAGTTACCTTCTTAAATAAATTAGAACCGCAATTGGCTGCTGATACAGCTGCAGCAGCGGCTGTTGCACCAACGACTGCTGCACCGACAACTGCAGCCCCAGAAGCAACACAAGTTTCAGAAGAAACCCTTTATGCTCCAGCTGATGGGAAAGTAGTTGCCATCACTGAAGTTTCTGACCCTGTCTTTTCTCAAAAAATGATGGGTGACGGCTTTGCTGTTCAGCCAACGAACGGAACGATTTATGCTCCTGTTGCAGGTACGATCTCTAGCATTTTTGAAACGAAACATGCAATCGGGATTTTAACGCCTGGTGGCGCGGAAGTTCTCGTCCACATGGGCTTGGATACTGTAGAACTAAAAGGTGCGCCATTTGAGGTTCTTGTTTCTGAAGGTGATACGGTCACACCAGAAACGAAGCTTGCAGTGATGGATCTAGATGCCGTTATCGCAGCTGGCAAACAGACAGATGTTTTGACGGTCATCACGAATGCCGAAAAAGTGCGTCAGCTTTCATTGACGACTACAGGCACAGTGACAGCCAAAACAGCGGTTGGTTCAGCTGAATTAAACTAAAAAAATAATCCGTTTCCGAGAGCGCCCTTTGACTAAGAAGGGGAATCGGAAGCGGATTTTTTTATGGGCCGTCCTCAAGGGAGGGCGGCTTTTTTTCGTTGTTTTTCAATTGGCAAAGCCGCAGTTAGCTGACAGCTTTTTTGTCGGTGTTTTTGCGGAAGTAGTTAATCGTTAATAGGAAAGTCAGTAAGACCAAGGCCCACAAAAAGAATAAGGCGATTTGAGAGCCGATGACCGTCCCTTGGGTGTAATCGGTCGCCGCATTTTGTGCCAAATTGATAATGGTCGCCACCACAGCCGTCGCCACTGCACCAGAAAATTGCTGTAGCGTATTAAAGATCGCATTACCGTCCGCGTACAACGCAGGAGTCAGCTTGTTTAAGCCGGTGGTCATCATATTGCTGTAGGCTAAGCCGATCCCGATCATGTAAAAGACATGTCCAGCAACTAGGCTCCAAATGAAAGGCGAACGCAAAACGAGGGCTAAGGCAAGCCAACCGATGGCAATCAACGTCAAACCAGACAGGATCGGTTTTTTCGGTCCAACTTTATCCAGCAACCGACCAGAGATCGGCGCAAGGATCGCCCCGATGGCCGCCCCGGGCAGCATAACTAATCCTGCAGTAAAGGCATCTTTTCCCAAAGCGAGTTGGACAAAGTTCGGCAAGACAAAGGAAATGCCCAGTAAAAGGAACTGACAAACAAGAAAGCCAAACAGAAACAAACTGAAGCTACGGTTTTTCAAAACAGCCAAACGAATCAAAGGGTTCGGGCCTTTTGAGCGTTGATAAAACAAGCCAGCACCAATGAAACCGAAAAGCAGCGGCAGTAGACTCGCTAAGGTGCCTACTTGATTCAAGAACAATAAGAAGCCGCTGAACATCAAGACGATTCCTAATACACTCAGTAAATCCAGGGAAGTGTCTTTTGCCCCAGCCGTTTTAGGGATCGAGTAAAGGCCGAGTACTAGGGAGATCAGCAAGACTGGGATCAAGAAAAGAAAGATCGCATTCCAAGACCAATGGGCGGTCAATAAGCCCCCATATGTCGGTCCGATCGCTGGAGCGATGGAAGTGGTCAAATTCCCTAAGCCGATTGCCGCTCCCCGTTTTTCAAAGGGGGAGTAAGTCAAAATGATGTGGAACATCAAAGGCAGTGCGATCCCTGTGCTGGCACCTTGGAAAAAGCGGCCAATCAGCAAAATGGCAAACGTCGGCGATAAAAAGTCGATCACCAAGCCAACAAGGAAAAAGGCGTTGGCAGCTAGAAACAAGGTTCTCAATGAGAAGCGTTTCAAAAGGTAGGTCGATATTGGGACAATGATGGAGATGACCAGTAAGTAGATGGTCGTCACCCATTGAACATCGGATGTTGAAAGCGTAAATTGATCGATCAATGTCGGAAACGTTACATTCATGGCTGTTTCAATCAGCACGCCTGCAAATGACATCAATCCGGTTGCGAGGATCGCCCCCACGAGTTTTTTGTTGTTTTCCATATTCTCACCTCTAAAAAATTCGCAAAAAAAGAGACCGTTTCTATTCTCATAGAAACCGCCTCTCTCTCGACAAGCGAACCCGCTTGTTATCTGTACGATTTAATCTATCGCTATTCTACTGACTTCATAAGAAAGTGTCAAGAGAAGTGGATAAAAAAATAGCAAAAAACTTTTTTGAAAGTTTTCAAACTTTTACTTACACGAAAAATTTTCTTCTGCTAGAATAGTCGAGTACGAAAAAGAGAAAGGAAGTTGTTACATGCCCATCAACAAAAAAGAAAGTTTGATCTATACGACACTTATGTGTATTTTCATGGTGTATTTTATGAGTGTTTACAACCTCATGTTCCAAGTCGGTGTTTCTGCATTGGCATTCCAATTGGCGTGGAATGAATTGCCATTAGCCCTTTGTGTCGCCTTTATTTTGGATTGGTTCATTGTTTCTGGTCCGGCAAAAGGTTTGGCGTTTCGATTTTTGGACCATCAATCAGCTACTTGGAAGAAAATCGGGTTGATTTCTTCATTGATGATCGCCGGCATGGTGATCTGTATGTCACTCTTTGGTGCGTTGATGCATCCAAACCCTGATCACTCGGTGTTCGTCAATTGGCTAAGCAACATTGGGAAAAATGTGATTGTCGCATTGCCGTTGCAATTGTTCATTGCAGGCCCAATCGTTCGCCGGGTGTTTCGCGCCTTGTTTCCTATTGGCACTGTGCAAGAACAGCCAGTACTAGGGGAATAATCGATCAGTAGAAAAAACGTACTGCAGACAGGCTCTACCAAGGTTAGCTAAAAATAGCTGGCTTGGCGATACCTGGACTTGCGGCACGCTTTTTTGCTTTTATAAACAACAAAAAAACCCATAGGATGGTATGGGTTTTTCTGGTTACCCTATGAAATAGGATACAGGATGTACCTATATAGTAATATGGTGAGGTTAAAAAGGAAAGTTCAATTTTTTCATCAATACATGAAATTAATGCAAATTGCTAGTTTTTCTGACGAAAAAAACAACTTATAATTGTTTTTGCCGATTAGTCTGTGTAGAAACCAATCAGTTGATACCAACGACGATGCTCAATATGGTAGGCATCAGGTGAGTACCCTGACATTGAAAAACCGATAAAGGTGATGACCAGTCCGAGAATAATAAACAACAGACTGAGAAAAACGAAAAAGCGCTTATTGATTTTGATCATAGGACTGCCTTCTTTCGATAGTTTTGAACAAATGATTTTGGCCAAACGACAAGGGAGCGGGTAAGACGTGAAAAAGGTCGGCTCATACTATAAGTGGCGATCAGACAAAGCAGCCCTAAACCAAATAAGAAAATCCCCACGCCTAACTGACTTAAAAAGAGATAGAAACCATCCGCCATCAGCATGGGACTTAAGACAACGCTAGCAATCCCACCGATAAACGTAGTGACACCAATCATGCCAGTGGTGAAAGGCACACACCAGATGATTATTAAAAAGCTTAGGATCAGCAAAGCGGCACTTAACAATAAGCTGCCCCACAATGGAAAGCCTAGCACTAAGATCAAGAGCAAAAAGGGATGAAAGCGGCGGGGAATCTCTACCACGACCTCTTCTGTTTCTGTGACTGTTTGGATCAGTTCTTTTGGGGAGCCAAGGCGTGCCACGGCTTCTTCTTCGGTGTATCCTTCTTCCATCAAATCTTCGATCATCTCGTCATAATAGTTGATCAGCTGATGAATCTCGCTAGGTCTGACTTTTTCAGATAATTCTGCAGCCAATGCCTTGATAAAATCAACTCTGTTCATCTAGTGTTCCTCCTTTAATAAATCGCTGGATCAATGTCAATTGGGGCCAGTCGTTGGTTAAAAAATCGTCGATCCGCTGTTTGCCAAGTTTGGTCAAGCGGTAATATTTTCGGGTCCGTCCTTGATGACTCTTGTTGTAAGTCTCAACCGCTCGGCTGGCTTCTAAGCGCTTCAAGATAGGGTAGAGGGTGGATTCTGAGATTGGTAGTAAAGGAGAAATATTTTTGACTAATTCATAGCCATAAGAGTCCCCGTGCTGCAAATAGGCTAAAACACAAATTTCCAATAATCCTTTTTTTAATTGGGCATCCAAAGGCTCTCCTCCTGTTCATATCCATACTATACATTACATAGTATCATTTCACAAGTAGTATCAAAAAAATCAGTCTTAAGACTTAGCCGAGGAAAACAGGAAGGTTTTTTAGAAAAATGGTCAAAAATATAAAACAAAATTAAGAAATTCGGCAGAAAGTATATGTTAACGTTCTCTTTTTTGTTAAAGTAGAAGTATGCAGATTACTTTCAGTAAGAAAATTGGGTGTTGGTGGTGTTTCACTGGAAGAAAGCAAGTGAGAGTAGAGGAGCGTTAGCGAGAGCTGATCGCCTCAAGAAAGGAAGGGGTATTATGAGAAAAGCAACGATTACGAAAAAATATTTGATCAACTGTTTAAAAAAATATCTGGTGGAATATCTTTATCGGCCAATCACTGTCCGCGACATTGCTAAATATGCACGAACATCGACCCAACCAATCTATTTGAATTTTTCAAATATGCAAAATTATAAACAGGCAATGGTCGATGATGTCTTCCATGACATTCATGAAGCAAAAAAAGAGACGGTGATGACACTGGATCCTCTATACTGTTTTTGGCATGACTATTACGTGTTCGCCAGTCGCAATCGAGCCCTCTTTTTTGCATTATTTTTAAATGATATTGGTTGTGGTCCCTACATAAAAGAGTGTTCTTTTGCATATTTTCAAGAAGCAATCGCTGAATCAGCTGTTTTTCAATGTGAGCAAGAAAACGATCTGAGGAAATACCATGAAGAAGCCTTGATTTTTTTTAGCGGTTTGGTATTGCTGTTTATTCGTGAAGGGTGTACTGACGGCAACAAGGATTTTATAAAAGATACCGTGGAGTATTGGGAACGAATGTTAAAGAAAGCAAAAGGCGTGACGCGAGACCAGGGTCGGCAAGGATTATTAGAGGTCGGTACGTTTGCTGTAGAGGAATAGGTACTTGAAATCAAGCATTAAAATAAATATCTGAATATTTTGACACCAAAAAACCGTTAGTGATTAAACATTCTTCACTGACGGTTTTTTTTGAGGAGGTAAGTCTTGCGGTATGAGTAGAACAATTGTGGTGTTTTCACCTTTTACTGATTGAATCGATAAGGAAGCTTGCGCGCCATAGTACAATGCTAGCCGTTGGCGTACATTGTTGATACCATAATGTTGATCAGAAGGTTCCTCCAGTTGTTTTAGCTGTTCAGGATCAATCCCGGGACCATTGTCTTGAATCTCAAACCGTAGCCATTGTCCTTCTTTGAGGCAGCGGATCGTCAATACCCCTCTGCGGTCATCTTCAATATGATCAAGCCCATGAAAGACGGCATTCTCGACAAACGGCTGCAAGAGCAGATGGATCATCGGATACTCATCGATATCTGAGTCAATTTCGAGGACTAAATCAAAGGAATGGTGATGCATTTTTTGCTGGATTTTAGCATAGGTGATTGTTAGATCGAGTTCTTTGGTGATGGATAGCCGGTTGGATCCTTGGTTTAGGCTGAGACGGTAGAATCGAGACAGCAGCTGAGCCATCTCACGGATCTCGTGATTGCCGTTTAGTGTGGCAGTATTGCTGATCAGTGCTAAGGAATTATAAAAGAAATGCGGATTGATCTGGGCTTGCAGAGCCCGCAATTCGTATTCTTTTTGTTTCAATTCGGCTTCATATACTTCATTGATCAGCTCAGCGATTTTATCTAGCATTTTTTGAAAATTGGTGTATAACCGTCCGACTTCATCTTTTGAAGAATATGTGTGCTGGATTTTGAATTGATCCATTGATAAAGAAGCCATTTGCTGGGCCAAAGAATTGATCGGCTGTACCACGGTTTTTGCTAGCCACCAGCTGGATAAAACCAATATCACTAATACAAAACCAAAGATAATGAGTGCCGCACCAACTAGATACAGTAGACTGCTGAAAAATGACTGTGCGGTTTTAACAAAAACGATTTGCCAATGATTATCCAGCAGTACAGGGGCTTCTTCAATAACTGCGCTTCCAACCAGCCACTGTTTTTGAGTACGCTGCTGCTTCGTCAAATAATCAATGCGGTAAAGCGTCTGCCCGGTCTCTGACTGGATCGTCAAATCGTAAGGTTCCTCAGTGACTGCATCAAGATTCGTGAACAATGCTGCTCGATCGATGGTTAAAACGATGTAGTTTAAGGAATCTGCGGTATGGCCTTTTAAAAAAAGGTTGGTATAAAAAGAAAGTTCCTCCCGTTCTTTGTCAAAATACGTTCGAATCTCGGTCGAAGGTTGTTCTTTTAGAAAAGGCAGTGCTGTATCAGCCGTGATTTTTTTGACGTATTGCCCATGATCATAAAGATCGATCGTGGTGTATAGCGTGATGCCTTTAATATCTGCTTGCGGAAAACGAACACTGTGAAACAAAGGCACGATCGTATTTTGAAAGAGATTGTATTGATCAAAGTTTGAGAAGCGTTGACTAGAAAGCTCTTGCGTCAAGGCGGTATTGTTGGCTAAAAAGAGCAGGCTGTCCCGATAGGTGTGGATCTTGCTTTCTAACTGATAGCTGATACTTTTGAGATTATCGGAGTAAGCACTTTTTTCCTGCTGTTGGATAAAGGCTCGGATGATAGATACCCCGACAAAGGTCAAAACGATCAGAGGAACAATGCTTGAAAGAATTGAAATAAGGGCGATCTTTTTTTGAAAACGAAAATTTTTAACACAATCGTGGACTTTTCTTAACAAAAGGGACCTCTCTTTCTATACGCATCCGGCGTCATTCCGACAATTTCTCGGAACGTTTTGCAAAAATAGGAATAATGATTAAAGCCAACTTGTTTGGAGATAGTTCGAATGCTGCAGTTCGAGTTCTTTAAACGCTTCTGAGCCTGTTTGATACGGTAAGACTTGATGTATTTGGTGATACCCATGCCTTCAGAAGTACTGAATAATTCGCTTAGGTAGTTAGGATTGATATTGACTTCCTTTGCTAACCGCTCCAAGCTCAACTCTTGGTGAAAATGAGCGAATATATAGGATTTTACTTGGCGCACATAGTCATTTGACTGGCTCCCGTTGATTTGAAGCAATGCATCATGGATATAATGGAAGAGGGCATCAAAAATATCCGCAATTAGTTGCAGACTTGGCGCTTCCAGTATTTTTCCAATCTGATTAGCGCCACACTCCGCATCAAAAGTGATCGTGCACTGATCGATGATTGTTTGATAAAAGGTCGCAAAATAAAACTTGGCATTGGTTGGTTCCTCACGTCCATTTGTTTCAAAGCAGTCGAAAACTGTTTTCACAAGCGCGTGGGCTTTTTTACTTTCGTATTGATTCACATACGAAACGGTTTTTTCAAAAAGCGCTTTCTTGACGATGTAGTGATCTCCCGGAAGCAACTGGCAGATTTTCCCTTTGTTTTGCTGATAAAAAGACCGCTGACTGGTTCTCAGTAAGTCATGATAGGTGCCATACACCCCTGAATGGTGGGGAACTGGTCCGCTGTCAAAAAGTGTTATTTTTTGCTGAAACTGTTCGGAAAAATAGGTAGTTAAGTTGTTTTTTCGCTCTTCGATTTCCCTTTTTGGCAAAGGTTCGTTAAAAAAGAGCAGTTGTGCTGGAGCTAAAAACAAACTGAACATTTCAGGAAATGCAGCAGATAGCGAAGGGACAAAATCCGGCGCATTCCAAGAATCCAGCGGCCAAGTAACGAGAAAAAAAGAGGGATGAGTCTTAAAAAAATCTTGTGCAATCGATTGCTCTTCCTTCGGCAGTGAATGCCAAGGATAGCCATAAAAAAGTTTACTCAAAATCTCTTTCAAGTAATGGGTTTGTGCGATTGTTTTTGTGTAAGCGCGCTGCTTTTGTTGATCAATAAAAAGAATGATTTTATTTATTTGTTCATAAAAATCATCAGGGTCGATTGGTTTTAAGAGGTAGTCAACCGCTTTTAACTGTATGGCTTTTTTTACATAATGAAAATCTTCAAAGCCGCTGATAAACATCACAGGAATTTCAGGAACTGCTTCTTTGATTCTCGCTACGAGGGCATGTCCATCCATAAAGGGCATCTTTACGTCGGTAATTATCAAGTCAAAGGGCTGTTCCTGAAAAAGTTGCCAGGCTTCGCGGCCATTTTTGGCTTCTTCGATCAGCCATTCTTTTTCATGCTGACTCAAGAAGTATTTGATCATTTCTCTTTGATCGTAGCTGTCATCAGCAAGCAGCAGTCGGTACATGGTTTTCGCCGTCCTTTCGTATAGAGAAAATTACGCAGTCGCTTCTTCTTTCTATAGTAAGCGATAAACAAAAAAAGCAACAGAGCGAATTTGTAAACGTTTTATTTTTCTGGAAATCGTGCTATGAATCTGAAAAAAGTGCTATATTTTCTGTGGAAGCGATTGCGTATAATAAGGATATCAAAAAAGTTTGAGGAGGAAAACAATGAAATTTAGGCGGGGGACAGCAATGTTAACAGCAGTTGCTTCAGCACTTATTATGACAGGATGCAGTTCAGAAGAAGCAAAGACCAATGAAAATGGGGATACCGTGATTACGATCGGACGCCAGACCGCACCGAACTCGAAACTGCCTGAGGGGGATTCTTACAGCAATAACGCATATACTCGATTGATTCAAGAACGCTTGGGCATCGAGCTGGAGAGTGCCTTTGAAGCCCATGGGGAAGACTATGATCGTCAAGTATCGCTAGCGATCGCTTCAGGGGAACTACCGGATACGATGATCGTCGGATCAAGAGATGAATTGGAAGAATTAGTTAACAATGATTTAGTGGAAGACTTGACCGAAGTATTTGAGGAGCATGCCGACGATTTTCTAAAAGACATCTATGATTCGTTTGATGGGATTCAGTTAGAAGCAGCCACGTTTGATGATCGTTTGATGGCGATCCCATCTACTAGCGATGACTTCGGGCCCAATCTTGTCTGGTTGCGCCAGGACTGGCTAGATGAGCTAGGTATTGAACTGGATAAAGATGGCAATCGCTCAATTACATTGGATGAGTTGAAGGAAACAGCGATTGCTTTTCAAGAAAATGATTTAGCCAATACCGGAAAAGCAGTTGGTTTGCCATTGGCCTTCTGGTTGTCTTCGCCAAATCATGGCGGCACGGCATATACCGGAACAGCCATCATGAATGCGTTTGGAGCCTACCCAAAATCGTATCTCCAAGATGAGAATGGGCAGATGTTTTATGGATCCAATACGCCAGAAATGAAAGAAGCACTAACGCTACTGAAGGACTGGCAAGATGAAGGGTTCATGGATCCGCAATTTGGTACCCGCACGTATGACGATATCCATGCCATGATGGTTAATGGAGAAACGGGCATCGCTTTTGGTCCTTGGCACATGCCTGACTGGGGCTTAGTACAAGCCAAACAAAATGATCCAAATGCTGAATTTGTTCCTTATGCCCTTGAAAATGCTAACGGCGATGGAGGGGTCAATGCCGTGGCTAACCGCGGCACTGGGCAATACATCGTGGTGCGCAAAGGTTTTTCTGAGCCGGAAAAAATCATGGAGATGATCAATCTGATTTATGGTGAAGTTGTCAACTCGGAAGATATTGAAGCCGAGTTTCCGGAAATTTATGACTATGCGAAAGTGGATGTCGATGGGACGGTTCGTCCATGGAATGTTGTTTTCTTAAAAGCCTATAGTGAGATTGATGATGCAGTAGAAGCTTCCAAGGCGGCGGTTGGCGAAACATCTATCGAGGATATCTCCAACTTCTTCATCAAAGAAAACGCCGAAAAAATCAAGCAATATCTGGATAGCCCTGAAGAAACTGATCCGGTGGACTGGACCCGCTATGCCTCCCGCTATTTAGCCGTCAATAATGTGATGGGCGGTATCAGAGAGCAAGGACGCTTGAATGAAGTGAAACCACCGCGTTTTGATTCGATCAAAGCCAATGAACGAAACGGCGCACAAGTAGGGAAACTGGAGGAAGAGACCTTCATTAAGTTTATCACTGGAGAAGAACCCCTGGAAAACTTCGACAACTATGTTGAAACCTGGAATAGCCAAGGTGGGACAGCCATACTTGAAGAAATGCAAGAAGTAGTAGATCAGCGAGCAGATAATTAAGCGGCCACTCCAGCGGTTCTGACACTCGTCTTTCGAACAAAGAAAAGCAAGGTTGTATGCAGGAAAACCGACTGCAGGTGCCTTTTCTTTGTTCGAATTTTTTCATCAAGCGGCTGGTGAGGCAAAAAATTTATGGAGGAGTAAGTAAATGGAACTTTCTGTTGAAAAAGAAAGCAAAAAAGAAAAGAAAAAGTGGTTTTCTCGAGATCAGCTTTTCTTTCTAGGGATGATTTTACCAGGCATAATTTTTATTTTGATTTTTTCTTATGGTCCTATGTTTGGGTTGTTGATGGCATTTCAAGATTATGTGCCAGCGAAAGGTGTATTTGGTTCTGAATTTGTGGGATTCGAGCACTTTCGCTATTTGTTCAGTTTACCGGATATTTTCTTAGTAACTAAAAATACGATTTTCATCGCTTTCTGGAAAATTGTCTTTAATACGATCGTACCGATTCTTTTTGCGATTCTATTAAATGAAGTACGTGTAAAGTGGATGAAACGCTCCATTCAGACCATCGTATATTTGCCCCATTTTCTTTCATGGGTCATATTGGCTTCAGTAGTGGTCAATTTATTCAGTCTTGATGGAACGGTGAATCAGATTTTACAAAACTTTGGTGTAGAACCATTAAACTTTTTGGGTAGTAATCAGCTGTTTCCTCGTTTGCTGATCGGGACCGATGTTTGGAAAAGTTTTGGTTACAGTTCAATCGTGTACCTTGCTGCCATTACCTCGATTGATCCGGGATTATATGAAGCAGCAACGATGGATGGTGCTTCTTGGTCAAAAAAAGTCTGGCACGTAACCCTGCCGGGGATGATGCCTTTTATTTTGCTGATGACGATTTTGTCGCTGCCTAATATCTTGAATGCCGGCTTCGACCAAATTTATAACCTGTATTCTCCGGTTGTGTATCAAAGCGGCGATATTATCGATACCTATGTCTACCGAATCGGTCTGATCGGTAGAGACTATAGCTTAGGAACCGCCGTTGGTCTGGTCAAATCGGTGATCGGTCTATTCTTGATTTGGTCTTCCAACAAAATTGCGGAGAAGAAGACTGACAGAGTGATGTTTTAAGGAAAGGAAAAAAGAGATGAAAGAAAAATTTAGTATACGGCATGCAGTAATTTATTTGATCGTCATTGTTTTGGCTCTTTCTTGTTTAGTACCGATGTTGAATGTCGTGGCACTTTCTTTAAGCAGCAGCAGTGCCGTCGCGGCAAATGCTGTGGGGCTATGGCCAGTAGATCTGACCTTAGCGGCTTATGAGCGCATCATGAGCGATCAGCAGTTTTGGCGTTCTTTTGGTATTTCAGTCATTCGTGTGGTGATCTCTTTATTGCTGAATTTGGTGATGATCGTAACGATGGCTTATCCGCTATCTAAATCAAAAAAAGTATTTCGAACGAGAAAATTATTCATGAGTGTGATGGTTTTCGCTATGCTCTTCAGTGGCGGCATGATCCCAACGTATTTGGTCGTTCGCAATCTAGGATTATTGAATACGATTTGGTCCCTGATTTTACCTAGTGCAGTCCCTATCGGCAGTGTGCTCTTGGTGATGAATTTCTTTCGGGGAATTCCCAAATCATTGGAAGAATCTGCTCGGATCGATGGGGCCAACCCACTGCAGATTTTGGGACGAATCTATATTCCAATGTCTTTGCCGTGTTTGGCAACCGTTTCTCTATTCAGTATTGTCGGTAGTTGGAATGATTTTTTCAGTGGACTGATCTATATGACCAAGACTGAAAACTATCCTTTAATGACCTATATCCAAACACTATCAGTCAACATTGCTGAAACAATGCAACAAGCTGGGAATTTGACTTCCGAGCAGCTACAAAGTCTGCTAGCGGTCTCTGATCGAAACTTGAATGCAGCGAAGATCGTGGTGGCAGTGGTGCCGTTATTGATTATTTATCCGCTTCTACAAAAATATTTCGTTCAAGGAATCGTTGTCGGATCAGTAAAGGAGTAAACCCACATGATACACTTTTTTCATTCAGAAAACTTCTTCGCACGAATCGCTTGGAAATTCAGCCAGTTGCTCCTATTAAATGTACTACTCTTGTTTTTTAGTTTGCCGCTCTTCACGATCGGTGCAGCCATTACTGCGGGTTCTAAAGTGGCGACTGATCTGATAGAAGGAAAAGCACCGGCTGTTGTTCAGCAGTTTTGGTCGGTCTTTTGCCAAAGCTTTCGAAAGAGCACTCTTATCTGGATCAGTCTACTTTTTTCTTTGTGGCTTTTGACTGCTGATTGGTTGTATTATTTCCAACTAAAAGGGACGCCTGATCTTTTTACCGTAGGCTTAGTAATTTGTACGTTCATGTGGCTTCAATTTTTCCAAGTTTCGTTTTTCTTACTCGCACGTTACGATAGCGGAATCAAAACGATCCTTTTGAACAGCATAAAAGTCGCCGCAAAGCACCCTTTTAAAATACTTAGTCTTCATCTTCTGACTGCAGCCCCTATTGTCATCATGCTTCTTTCACCCTATGCGCTGGTTTTCAGCATGTACATTGCCTGCTTTTTTGGTCTTAGCTGTTTTTTGTATGCACGCTGTCAGTTATTGTTGGCAATTTTCAAGAAATATGAGAAGGTAGAAATAGCAGAAAAGTAACTGGCTTTTATAGTTAGAAACGTTGAATGGAGGAATTTTGATGGGACAAAACACGCAGTATGGAGAAAAAAAGATTGCGATCGATCGCAGGATCGGTTTTTTAGAAGAACATACGTATCACGGGAATGATCTTGGTGTGACTTTTCAAGGACAGCAAACCACGTTCAAATGCTGGTCACCAGAGGCAGAGGCCGTTTCAGTATTGCTTTATCAAAGCGGTGTTGCTGGGACTGACGATCGTCTGCTGACGCTGCCAATGGTTCAAGAAGACAACTGTTGGCAAGTCACGACGGAAGAAAACGTCAAGGAGCTGTTTTATACCTTTGAGTTTCAACGAGATGGGCAGAAAATAGAAGCGATGGATCTTTATGCCAAGGCAGTAGGGATCAACGGAAACCGCGGTGCGATCATTGATTTAAAGGAAACAGATCCTGAAGGTTGGCAGGAAAGTCACGGCGTCGGTCAGCAGTCGATCACAGATGCCTATATTTGGGAATTGCATGTCGAAGATTTCAGTGGTGCCGAAAACAGCGGTATTTCACCAGAAAATCGCGGAAAATATTTAGCCTTCACTGAAAAAAAGACCCATCTGGTGGGAGATGAAAGTCAACCAACTGGCATGGCCTATTTAAAAGAGCTGGGGATCAATTATGTTCATCTGCTGCCGATCTTCGATTTTGACAATGATGAAACTTCGTCTGCCTACAATTGGGGCTATGATCCGAAAAATTACAATGTACCTGAAGGACGATACGCTTCTGATCCTAGTGATCCCAAGGCGCGGATTCGTGAATGCAAGCAAATGATCCAATCGCTGCACGAAGAAGCCATCGGCGTTGTGATGGATGTGGTCTTTAATCACACTGCGATCACGGAAGAATCATGGTTTAATTTGACGGTGCCTGATTATTACTACCGTCAAGATGATGCAGGGAATTTTGCGGACGGTTCTGCTTGCGGCAATGAAGTGGCTTCTGAACGGAAAATGATGCGTAAATTTATCATTGATTCAGTTTTATATTGGGCGCAAGAATACAAAATCGACGGCTTTCGTTTTGATTTGATGGGCCTGATCGATGTGGAAACCATGAACCAGTTGCGGCAACGCCTAGATGATGCCGGCTTCAGCCATGTGATTTTATACGGCGAGCCATGGGATGCCGGCAGCAATCAAATTATTCAGCCGAATATCCCAGCAAATAAAAGTAATGTTTGGGCACTGTCAGAAGGCGTTGCGGTTTTTAGCAATGATTTAAGAGACAGTATCAAAGGCGATGTCTTTGAAGAAACAGACGGCGCGTTTATTCAAGGAATGAATGGTCAACCGCAAGTCAAGCAAACCTTTTATGCAGCAAATTTGGCAACGGCGATTCAAGGAAATACGAAAGTTGCCGCACAAGAAGGCGCCGAGCGCTGGGCAAAATCGCCCCGCCAAGTGATCGCCTATGCTTCAGTCCATGATAATTTGACCTTATGGGACAAGCTGGTGGCAACCATGCAGGCTTCAGTGAAGGAAAGAAATTATGAGTTTGATCCTGAGCTTTTAGCCCGCAATAAACTAGCAGCAGCCATTTTGTTTACTAGCCAAGGAGCAGTGCTGACTCAAGCTGGGGAAGAATTTGGCCGTACCAAAGAAGGCGATGAAAATTCCTTCCGTTCGCCACTGGCAGTCAATCAGCTGGATTGGTCACGTGCCAAAACCTTCAAAGAGTTGCGCGAGCTGTATCGGGGCTTGTGGGCATTGCGGCAGTCCTATGCACCATTGAGAGATGCCACGACCCAAACGGCTGAAAGCATGGTCTTTTATGAGACAAAGAATGAAAATCGCTTGGCGTATCAAGTACCCAATCGTGACAAACAGCATCCATGGCGTTCTTTATTCGTTATACTCAATAGCACGGAAGAAAGCTGGTCCTTTGACTTACCGACGGCAACAGAAAATGCTTCTTGGCACATCATTGCTGACCCCAAAGGAGCTGGGCTCACTTCTCGCGGCGTAGCAGCGCCAAGAATAACCATCGCCCCCTTGTCCTTCTGCATTTTGGCGGAACAAAGTAACTAATCAAAGTAGAAGCTAAAACAAACTAAAAATTTTAGTTTGTTTTAGCTTTTTTGGTAGTAAAAAAACAATTCTTTTGCTATACTTTTAACAGAATGAGAAGCAGAAAGCGGTGAGCAAATGAAAGTTGTGATCTCTGATATTGCCCGAAAAGCTGGCGTTTCCAGCGGAACTGTCTCTAATGCAATCAACAATCGTAAGGGGATCAGTGAACAAAAACGGCAAGCGATCTTGAAGATCGCTCGTGAGATGGGGTATTTTGATCAGCGAGAAATTAAAAAAACGGAAAGCCAAAAGATCAAATTTGTTGTAATGAACAAACAAGGAAATGTCGTAGGGGATACGCCTTTCTTTTCTGAATTGATCCGGGGGATCGAAATGGAATGCAGCGCGTTAGGCTATGAATTGGTCATTTCCCATATCACATTGGCGCCAGAGGAAGACCCGATCGAAAAGATCCGCCCAGAATTAGTAGATGGTTTGCTATTGTTAGGAACGGAATTGGAAAAACAAGATTTAGCAGTCTTCCGTCATTTGGAAGTACCCTTAGTGATTTTAGATACGATTTTTAATTCGCAGGACTTTGATTTTGTCGCCATCAATAATCGTGACAGCGCCTATGAGATCGTTGAAAAGATGATCGAAAAAGGCCACCGAGACATTGGCATCATCAACTCAACCTTTCAAATCAACAATTTCCGTGAACGCAAGCAAGGGTTTATTCAAGCGATCCAAGAGCATGATCTGATCCATTATGAAGAGACGGAAGCCTTAGTAGAACCCACCTTGGAGGGCTCATATCAAGACATGAAGGTCTATTTGGAATCCTTGCGTGCCGATCAGCGGCCGTTACCAAGCGCCTTTTTTGCGGTCAATGACAATATCGCCATCGGTGCAATGAAAGCCATTCGCGAAGTGTTCCCCGATCATCCGTTGGCCATCGTTGGGTTCGATGATATTCCTTTGGCGGAATTTTGCAACCCACCGCTGACCACCGTCAAAGTAGATAAAGTGTACCTTGGTCGTCAAGCCGTGCGACGCTTGATCGAGAAAATCACCAGTGAAGATGAAAACCATCTGAAAATGCTGGTCGCCACGACGATCGTCGAACGCGAAAGCATCAAATAAGAAAAAAATAAGAAGAAGACAAAACGTTTAGCAAGCGTTTTGTCTTTTTTTAGTTATTAAACAAAAATATTTATCTAAAACTATTGCAAAATATTTAGCTTATGCTATATTTAAGGTGTAAAAAGTAAGGGATTACATTTTGAGGAAGTGAATAGATGACACAGATCGGTCTCTTTTGTGCAACTGGGCTCTCCAGCGCACTGCTCGTCAAAGCGCTCAAAGAACAACTAGCGGATGATCAGCATTACCAAGTGAATTCCGCGCCTTTTTCAGAAATATTTATGGTGGGAAATGACTATGATTTTTTGATTTTAGCTCCTCAAACCCGCTTCAATCAAGCGAAAGTCGCAACAGCCTTTCCTAATAAAAAAATCGTTTTACTGACGGATAAGGAATTTCTGAGCAGAAATGTAGCACGAATCGTCGAAGAAATAAAAATTTAGCTAAATATACTAAAACGCAAAGGGTGGTTTTATGGATAAAGTAACAATCGGGTTCGCCCCGACTAGAAGAAATTTATTTAGTGCAGAAGCAGCCATTGAGTACGCCAATCTGACACGACAAAAAATGGACGAACTGGCCATTGATTATGTAGATATTTTAGATATCAACGAAGATGGCTTGCTATACGATGATGAAGGGGTTGAAAAAATCGCCGAAAAATTCAAAGCAGCAAAAATCGACGGTCTTTTTCTAGCCAATGAAAACTTTGGTACGGAATATGCCTGTGCTCGTCTAGCCAAAAAACTAGATGTCCCCGTCTTACTATGGGGACCCAAAGACGAGACACCAGCCGCCGATGGTTCACGTTTGCGGGATACGCAATGCGGTCTTTTCGCTATCGGGAAAGTCTTGCGCCGTTTCAAGGTACCTTTCACCTATGTCAAAAATTCTGATATTGATTCACCGGAATTTGCCCGCGGCTTGCAAGACTTTATCAAAGTCTGCAATGTCGTCAAGACCTTCAAACAAACACGAATCTTGCAAGTTGGCCCACGGCCCTTTGATTTTTGGACCGTGATCTGCAACGAAGGCGAACTATTGGAGCGTTTCAATATCTCGCTATCACCAGTACCGATCCAAGAAGTGGTGCAAGAAATCAAGAAAGTCAAAGAACAGCAGCCAGATAAATTGCAAGCAGTCATTGATTATTTCGAAACCAATACGGAAGTCCAAATTTCGGCAAAAGATTTGGAGATGGTGGCAGCCCTTAAAGTGGCCTTGCAAAACTTATGTGAAAGCTACGGCTGCAATGCAGGGGTCATCCAGTGTTGGACGGCTTTACAAGACGAAATAGGTATTTTACCGTATGCCTCCCTGTCGCTTTTACAAGAAGAAGGTCTGCCTTTTGTCTGTGAGACGGATGTTCATGGGGCGATCTCGGAACTGTTGGTCGAAGCCGCTTCGTTGGGGGAACACCGTGCGATCTTTGCGGATGTCAACTGCCGCCATCCAGAAAACGAGAATGGCGAATTGCTGCAGCACTTAGGGGTTTTTGCTTATTCCACCGCGGAGACCAAACCGATTTTGCCGCAACGGCATTTTGTTTTTGACTATCCGGGATCAGTCGCTTTTCGGGCAATCAAAGACGAGTATACGTTGTGTCGCTTTGATGGAGACAACGGCGAGTATTCGTTGCTGATGGGCACCGGCAAAGGGATCGATGGACCATACAATCAAGGGACCTATCTCTATCTAGAATTTGCGAATTTGAATCGCTTGGAATTCAAACTCGTTGAAGGCCCTTATATTCATCACGTTGCGGCGGTCAGAAAAAATGTGGTGCCGATCTTGTACGAAGCGTGCAAATACATCGGCGTGCAGCCAGATTTTTATGATCCGATCGAAGAAGACGTCAAAGCATACTTGAGAGGGGATCAATCATGGAAATAAACGAGCTGGAAATGAAGGCTTTAACGATTCGAAAATCCGTGTTAGAGCTGATCTATCAAGCAAAAACGGGTCATACTGGTTCGGATCTTTCTTGTACCGATATTTTAGTGGCCCTGTATTATCAGATAATGAATGTGGATGCGAAAGATCCCCAAAAGCAAGATCGTGACCAGTATATCCAAAGTAAAGGACATGCTGCAGAAGTACTATGGGCCGTTTTAGCGGACAAAGGTTTTTTGCCGAAAGAAGAATTAGCCACCTTTTCGCAATTTGGTTCACGACTGATCGGTCATCCAAACAATAAAGTAGCTGGGGTTGAGATGAATACTGGTTCGCTAGGTCACGGCTTACCCGTCGCAGTAGGGATCGCCTTGGCAGGCAAACTGGATCACCGCACGTATCAAACCTATACGTTGTTGGGAGATGGCGAATTAGCAGAAGGCTCGGTATGGGAAGGAGCCATGGCGGCTGCCAACTACCAGCTGGACAATTTGACCGCCATCATTGATCGCAACGGCTTGCAGATCACTGGAGCCTCGGAAGATGTGATGGCCGTGGAGCCGCTAGATGAAAAATGGCGTGCCTTTGGTTGGGATGTGCATATCGTTGATGGCAATGATATGGCTGCCTTGGTGGCTGCATTAGAAAAACCGCATCAGCCCAATCAACCGAAGCTGGTCATTGCTAAAACCATCAAAGGCAAAGGCTATTCTGCAGCCGAAAATCAAGCGCAATGGCATCATAAAGTGCCAACGGCAGAAGAGCTTGCACAAGCTATTGCCGAACTTGATCAGCAAATGGAGGTTTTGACTCATGGGAAAAAATAATATTGCCAATCGCCAAGCGATGTGCGACGTATTGATTGAAGAAGGAAAAAAGAATCCTGCTATCACGGTGTTGACCAGTGATTCTCGTGGTTCCGCTTCGTTAGCACCTTTTGCCAAGGAATTACCGACACAATTGGTGGAAGTAGGGATCGCAGAGCAAAACATCGTCAGTATTGCGGCCGGCTTAGCCCATATGGGCAAACGCCCTTTCGTTGCATCCCCTGCTTGTTTTCTCAGCATGCGCAGTATCGAGCAGATCAAAGTCGATGTCGCGTATTCGAATAAAAATGTCAAACTCGTAGGCATCAGCGGCGGTGTCAGCTATGGGGCATTAGGCATGAGTCATCATTCCTTGCAAGACATCGCAGTGGCACGAGCGATCCCTAATTTGCAAGTGCTGTTGCCAGCAGATCGCTTTGAAACGATCCAAATGTTTAAAGCCTTAGCGGCATCAAATGAACCAGCCTATATCCGTCTCGGTCGCAATCCTGTTGAAGATTGTTATGATTCTGCAGATTATCCTTTTGAGATCGGCAAAGCCATTGAGCTGAGAAGCGGTCAAGATGTCGCATTGCTCGCCACTGGCGAAACCGTGCGCCAAGCGTTGGATGCTGCTGAGCTATTGGAAAAACAAGGTATCACTGCTACCGTTTTAAATGTTCATTCCTTGAAGCCCTTTGATTCAGAAACGGTCAAACGAGTGGCGAAAGAAACAGGCACCGTGATCACTGTGGAAGAACACAGCCGATACAACGGCTTAGGAGCTGCCGTGGCGGAAACGCTGGCAGAAGAAACGGGCATTCGACAAAAAATCATTGCTTTTCCGGATGAAGCCTTGATTACTGGTTCTTCGTCAGAACTGTTTGCCCATTATGGCTTAGACGGTGGCTCCATAGCGAAAACAGCGGTTGCGTTTCTAGGAGCTTAAGATGGACAAGACCTATCAGCTTGTTTTAGATCAGAGTACATCCGGTACCAAGCTCTTACTGTTTCAAGAAGGGAAAATCCTGCAGCGTTACGATAAAAAACATCGCCAAATTTATCCAAAAGTCGGGTGGGTCGAACATGATCCCCTTGAGATTTGGCAAAATGTCCAAGAATTGCTGGCACAAGTGTTGCAAGAACAAGCGATCACTGCAGATCAAATCGTTTCCTTGTCATTGACCAATCAGCGAGAAACGATCGTTGCTTGGGATCGATTGACCGGCAATCCCCTGTACAATGCGATCGTGTGGCAATGCAACCGCAGCGCTACGATTTGTGAAGAATTGACGGCACAAGGCTGGGAAAAGACGATCAATCAAAAGACCGGTTTGCGTTTAGATCCGTATTTTTCCGGCACCAAAGTGAAATGGTTGGCCCAAGAATTATCAGCCATCAAAGAAAAGTCGGGGACTGGCGAATTGGCGATCGGTACGATGGACAGCTGGCTGTTGTGGAATTTAACGCAAGGGACAGTATTTGCGACAGAAGCCAGCAACGCTTGCCGAACATTGTTTTACAATATTGAAGAGGGCCGTTGGGATGCAGAACTCGTCAAACTTTTTGGCATCCATTTAGCAGACTTGCCAGCGATCAAACCTGCTGATACGGTTTTCGGTAGCTATCACGGAATCCCTATCAAAGGGATCTTAGCCGATTCACAAGCGGCATTATTTGGGGAAGGTTGTCAAAGCCTTGGGGATGTAAAAATCACGATGGGCACCGGTTGTTCGATCATGATGCAAGTGCAGCAGGAGCAGACGTTGCGGGATCGCCGCATTTTGACGACGGTCGGCTGGCAAACTAGCCAGGAAACAGCGTTTGCGCTAGAAGGCATCATCCGTTCCTGTGGTGACGCCATCAACTGGTTCAGTGAGCAAGTGGCTCCGCTGCCAGATGTAGCTGAGATCTGTCAAGAAGTGCTGACCAGTGACAGTCAAGAAGACATCTATTTTATCCCAGCATTGCAAGGAATGGGTGCCCCTTTTTGGGATAATACGATGACTGCCAGCTTTGTCGGCATGAAACGCACAACGACGACTCATGAGCTGTTGAAAGCCGTTTTAGAAAGCATCATTTTTCAAATCAAAGCAGTGATCGATGTGATGGAAGAAGTCGCTGAACGACTGATCAATCAGGTAATGATCGATGGCGGTGTTTCGAAAAACCGCGCCTTGATGAGCTTATTGGCGACTTTGATCAATAAACCCGTCATCGTCAGCGAAGTCGAAGAATTTTCAGCCATCGGCACAATGCTTGTTGCCAAACCAACCATGAATGAACCAGCTATTCAGCAAACCACGATCGTTCCGCAAGCCGAACAGGCCGTGATCCGTTTGAAATATGAAAAATGGAAACGGTTCATTGAGAAGTCAACTGCTTTTAGTGAAGGATAAAGGAGGAACTATATGGAGACCAAACGAATTCAACTGAATCAAACGGCTTACGTGGATACCTATTTATTGCACCAATCCAAAGAGTACAATGTCGGCAAAAAACGACCGCTAGTGATCGTCTGTCCAGGCGGCGGCTACGCCTTTACCAGTGATCGAGAGGCGGAAGTCATTGCCTTGAAATTCAATAGTATCGGGCTAAATAGCGTTGTTTTATGGTACACCACCGGTGATCAGGTGAAAAACGTTCCCCACAATGCCTTGATGGAAGCCGCCCAAACCATCAAAATCATTCGTGCGCATGCTCAAGAATGGTTGGTGGATGAGGAGCAAATCATCGTTTGCGGTTTTTCAGCAGGCGGACATCTAGCGTTGCAGCTAGCGACGCGCTGGCACGATGCTGAGCTGGCAGAAGCGTTGGGCGTCAGCAGTGACTTACTGAAAGTGAATTTGGCGATCGCTGGCTACCCATTGGTTTATCAAGAGCATGCTTTCCCAATCGATGAGCTAGGCTTTGCCGCTCGTCTAATCGAAACACCTTTAACTGCCAACGAGCGCTTTTTTGGGAGTAAACAACCGACGGAAGAAGCCATTCAATCCATGAACATTTTGCATCATGTCGATCAGTGGACACCTCCGATGTTTCTCTGGCATACGACGGAAGACGTCTTAGTCGATGTGGCGCACTCGTTGAAGTTGGCGGTCAAATTAAGAGAAGCAGAAATTCCATTCGAACTGCATATTTTTGAAAAAGGCGAACACGGACTGGCATTAGCGGATCGAACAACGGCACGCAAGTCAAGTCACCTCAATGCCCATGTCGCCAAATGGTTTGAGCTGTGCGAAGGCTGGCTCAGTAGTTATATTGATTAATAACCGCCAGTGCACAACTTGTGCCGATGAAAGGAGAGCTCCACCGTGAAAATCACCGTAAACCAAAACAAACGCACCTTATTGCGAGACGGACAGCATTTCTTTTATTTAGCCGATACTTGCTGGAGTGCTTTTACTAGTATTCAAGAAAATGACTGGATCACCTACTTAGACAAACGCAAAGAGCAGGGATTCAACACCCTTCAAATCAATGTGTTACCGCAATGGGATCGCAGCCGTGGTCAATTTGACTGCTTGCCGTTTCCCCTTGATGCGGGTGTCTTTGATTTTACGGTTTGGGAGGATGCCTATTTCGAACGGGCTCAGCGTCTTTGTAAAATTGCCGATGAAAAAGGCTTTACTTTAGCATTGGTTGTCTTGTGGTCAAACTATGTCGCTGGCACTTGGGCTAGCCAGTTGGACAAAGAACGCAACGTGTTGCCGGAGGATTGCCGCCAGGCCTACTATCAAAAAGTGATTAAGACGTTTGATGCCTTCCATCCGATCTACTTTATTGGTGGCGATACGGACTTCCCAACACAGCCAACCATCGATACGTATCTAGAAGCCTTTGTTTTCTTTGAAAAGCATTCGCCCAATACCTTGAAAACGATTCATATCAAGGGACGTTTTGAAGAAATCCCTGAACCTATCGTCGAACATTTGGACTTATTTTTATACCAATCAGGTCATAACAGCGCCTTTTTGAATATGCCTTATTATTTGGCAGAGCGTTTTTATCAACGAGAACCGCAACTGCCGATCATCAACTCAGAACCTTGCTATGAACAAATGGGCTATGCCCGTCACGTATACGGTCGATTTGGTCAAAAAGATGTCCGCAAAGCAGCATGGCAATCATTGTTAGCCGGCGGCTCGGCTGGGATCACGTACGGTGCCCACGGCATCTGGAGTTGGCAAACCCCGACGGCAACCTTTGCGGAAGAAATCGGGGAAGCGTTTGACCGTCCGATGATTTGGCCAGAAGCTTTGTCTTTTCCTGGGGCAGATGATTATGGCTTTATCAAGCAATTATTTGAATTATTAAATATTCAGGAGCTTGTGCCTTTCCAAGAGCGCTTGATCGATGCAGATGAACAGATTCGTATGGCAGCTATCGCAGGAAGGAAGGATGCCTTGCTTTACTTGCCAAGCAATACAACAGTTCGCCTGCAAGGAGATCTTTCTACAGCGACCGTCACATTGATCGATTTGAACACCAATCGTTTCTTGAAACCAAAACTGACAGTTACTGATGGTATCACTGTTTTCCATCCCCACAATTGTCACGAAGATGTATTGTTCGTCATCCAAATAAAGGAGTGAAAAGAAAATGGATAAATATATGGATAAGGTATTAGTATTTGCAGATAAAATCTCCAACAATCGGTATTTAAAGGCAATTTCAAACGGGTTGATGGCGACGCTGCCGATCAACATTATTGGCTCGATCGCCTTGTTGTTAGCAGTTTTGCCGATTCAAGGGTGGACAGATTTTATCAACTCGATCAATATTGGCGGTTATTTTTCCGTCGGTTACAGTATGACCGTTGGGGTTATCTCAGTGTACGCTTCCTTTCTTGTCGGTCACCGTTTAGCGACAGAATTTAAGCAGTCGGCAGTCCCTGCCGGCATCGTTTCGTTGTTTGCCTTTTTGATGATGACGCCAATGGTCACCTTGGAGGAAACAACGACCCTCGACATGAGCAAACTCGGCGCTCAAGGCTTGTTTACCGCTATGATCTGCGGCTTAGTTTTTGCTCGTTTGTACTGCTTTATTTTAGAAAAAAATATCGCCATCAAAATGCCAGCAGGCGTGCCGCAATTTGTGACGGATACCTTCGCCGGTTTGATTCCAGCAATTATTTCTGGGTTTACCGCGATCGTCATTAGCTGGGCATTCAGTTTTACTTCTTATGGCTCATTTTCAGATTTCATCTATCAAATCTTGGCAATGCCGCTGCAAAGCTTGTCTTCTAGTGTCGGTTCGTTGTTATTTATTGTACTGATCCAAATGGTGCTATGGTTCTTCGGTATCCATGGTTCGTTGGTGGTGGGTAGCTTTGTCACCGCTTTGTACTTACCAATGGATGTAGAAAATATGGATGCTTTAGCTAGCGGTGTTGCTCGTTCCGAGCTGCCAAATATTTTGAGCAAGTCGTTTTATGATTTGTTTGCTGGTATTGGTGGGGCTGGGGGAACATTGTCATTGATTATCGTTATTTTGCTGTTGGCGAAATCAAAACAATCACGGACAGTCGCTAACCTAAGTGCCGTTCCTGGATTGTTCACCATTAATGAGCCGGTGATTTTTGGCTTACCGCTGATTTTGAATCCAATCATGGCGATTCCGTTCATATTAACACCATTGGTTCAAGTGCTTGTGGCGTACCTAGCGATCTGGAGTGGGATCGTCCCACGACTTAGTGGCGTACAAGTTCCCTTTGGCACACCGATTTTTCTAAATGGGTTTCTAGCTGGAGGCTGGCAGGTTGCAGTTCTACAAGTTGTTTGCGTTTTGGCAGGCTGCTTGCTGTACATTCCTTTTGTCAAAATATTAGATAAAGGAAAATTAAAAACCGAAGCAGAAGCTGCGCAAGCGGAGGGTCACCCACAAACTGAAAGTATCGATGCAACGGGGGAAACGGTTTAAAAGAAACCGATTTTATGATGACAAGCCAATGAGTTAGTGCTATAGTTAAAGAAAGAAAACCCACGTGGATTGTTACTGACTCGATCAGGCAAGACCTAAATAAGAAAGCGCTCTTCTCGTTTTAGCAGCGGCTCTTATTTAGGTTTTTTGTTTTTTATCAGAGATTTTTCAGTAACCAGCTAGGTAGGTTTATCAAAAGAAAACAAAAGGAGAACGAGCAAATGGCAAAATTTCCAGAAAATTTCTTATGGGGCGGCGCGACCGCAGCGAATCAATTAGAAGGGGCGTTCGATCGCGATGGCAAAGGATTGTCAGTGGCGGATGCAATGCCTGGCGGCAAACAGCGTTTAGCGATTTTAGGTAGTGATACGTTTGATTGGACGATCGATGAGGACAAATACACCTACCCAAATCATCGCGGGATCGACCATTATGACCGTTTCAAAGAAGACATTGCGTTGTTTGCAGAGATGGGCTTCAAGAGCTATCGTTTTTCTATCGCTTGGACACGTATCTTTCCAAAAGGCGATGAAACGACACCAAACGAAGCTGGGCTAGCATTTTACGATGCGCTGATCGATGAATGTTTGAAATACGGGATCGAGCCAGTGGTTACGATCTCCCACTATGAAATGCCTTTGCATTTAGCCAAAGAATACGGTGGCTGGAAAAATCGAGCATTGATCGATTTCTATGAGCGTTTTGCAAAAGTCGTCTTGGAACGGTTCCACAGCAAAGTCAAATACTGGATGACCTTCAATGAGATCAACTCTGCTTTCCATTTCTCTGCATTGAGTCAAGGAATGGTCAACAGCACGGGTGCCAGCGACTTTACAAACGTGATCCAAGCGTGGCACAACCAATTTGTTGCCAGCAGTAAAGCAGTCAAAATCGGCCATGAATTAAACCCAGAGTTACAGATCGGTTGTATGATCATTTATGCAACGACTTACAGCATTGATGCGAACCCAGTCAACCAAGTGGCGACGATGATCCATAATCAAGCCTTCAACTACTACTGTGCCGACGTGCAGGTACGTGGAAAATACCCATCCTTTACGGATCGTTTGTACAAAGAACACGGCGTCAATAAAGAGGATCTTGAGATTACCGAAGAAGACTTAGCCTTGATTGCTGAACATACTGTTGACTATGTTGGCTTCAGCTACTACATGTCTTCTGCCGTGGATATCACCACAGAAGAAGCCGATGAAGTGCAAGGAAACTTATTGGGCGGCGTCCGCAATCCATTCCTAGAAGCAAGTGAATGGGGCTGGCAAATCGACCCAGAAGGGCTGCGCATCGCGTTGAATGAATTGTATGATCGTTATCAAAAACCGTTGTTTATCGTGGAAAACGGCTTAGGAGCCATTGATACCTTTAACGAAGAAGGTAAGATCGATGATGACTATCGTATCGATTACTTGCGCCGCCACATTGAAGCAATGGGGGAAGCGATTGCTGATGGCGTAGACTTGATCGGCTACACGCCATGGGGCTGTATCGACCTTGTCAGTGCTTCAACAGGCGAAATGAGCAAACGCTATGGCTTTATCTATGTTGACTTTGATGACGAAGGCAACGGCACGATGGATCGTTCCAAGAAAAAATCCTTCGATTGGTACAAACAAGTTATTGCAACAAACGGAGAAGAGTTGGCCTAAGTGTTTCGTTAGACTCACGGATGACGCAGGATCCGTTATAAAAGAAAACCGATCAACGGTGCTCCTATACTGGCGCATCGTTGATCGGTTTTTTGTGATATTTGGGTTTAACGGGTATGTTCATAGCTGTCTCGTAACAAAGATTGGAGTTGTTTTTCTGATACAGAGCCATCTAGTAATGCGGTGAGCCAATGGTTTTTATTCATGTGATAAGCGGGTAAATAGCCGTGACTTTGATTGATGATCGAAACCATTTCGGGCGCTGCTTTGACATCTAAAATCTCGATCATTCCCGTTCCTTCCAGGCCTAATTTCTGCTTTTCTACAGTCATCAGCAAGCCAAACCATTTGCCGCTTTTACGGTGCCGCAAGACTTGGTACTCGGGAAACTTTGCAAATGGATGGTCGATCTGAACATCATTGAAGGTCTGAGCGAATGCGATCAGACGGTTTTTAAGATCCATGGGTATCCCTGCCTTTTTCTTCATTCAACTCCAGTATACTGTATTTTTGCCAATATTTCGCTGGAAAAGGAGATTGGGCTCTTTGGTTTAATGAGCCGTATCACCTGCTGCATCGATAGTAATAAATAAGGTAAAGTAGCAGGCGGTTTATTTTCTCAATTTGACACTCAGCTTTCGGCATTACTTGTCATTACATTCGATTACGATATAATGTTCTTACAGAGTAATTACAAAAACAGAGAGAGGAGTGCAACGATGATTACGAAAACAAGAAAACAAGGGAATTCCATTATGTTGACGGTGCCCAAAGACTTTGGTATTCCCAATGGTGTGGAAGTAGAAGCAAAGCTAGTAGAAAATGGAATCTTGTATGAATTTATTGAACCGGTAAAACCATTCGATGATTTCAGTGAAGATATCTTGACTGATATTATTAATGAGGGATACGAACACGAAGATATTTTATCCGAATTTAAAGCGCGTAAGAGTAAGATGATTTCTTCATTTAAGACAATTGCAAAGGATACTGCTACCGACGGGAAAGCAATGACCAAAGAGGAGTTGGCAACTGAAATTGGCTTATGAGGTGATTCCATCTAGACAAGTAGTGAATTATTTAAAAAAGTTGAAGGAGAAACCGCTGAAACAAAAGTTTCTTCATGTCATTTATGATGAAATAGCTGTCGAACCGTATAGCGGCGATCAAAAAAACTGGCGATTTAGCTGGAATCTGGTCGAAGGGTTTTAAGTATGCAGGGACAACCTGTCGTATTGCTTATGATGTGATCGATGACCAAGTGATTCCAGTCTTGTTATGTGGCACCCATGAGAATTTTTATGAACAGTTAAAGCAGTTAATGAAATAACTGGGGACCCGAATCGAAGAGTTGCGCGTAGGCGGACTCTTTTTTTGATTTCTATTAAAAAGTACAATAAGTGAAAGGTTCTAAGAAATGGATGCCTATGCTAAGATAGAAGAAACCGGCAGCGTAAATAAGCAAGTGAGGTGGTCGCTATGAAAACGACAAGTCAAGTATACATTCGTTTAAATGAACATCTATTTAAATGCAAAAAATACGATTTGAATTTTTTGATAACAAAACTTTTAATTGAGCGAATCGATGAATTTCCTGCGATCTATATTGAAGAAATCGCCTATGCTGCACAGACGACCCCTGCCAGTATCACTAAATTTTGTAAGAAACTTGGTTATGCTAGTTTTAAAGAAATGCGTAATGACCTCACGATTTATTTTGAACAAGAATACCATTTAGCAAATACGATGTTTGAAGGGATGCTAGCGAATCTCGATACAAAGAGTAAAGTATCTGAAATGGTTGACCAATTTTTAGCACGAGAGTACATGGTCCAAAAACAGATTTTTGACCAATTTGATCAACACCAATGCACACGGATCGCAGAAGAAATGAAACGAAAAAAACGAGTGGCGATTTTGGGTAACAGCTATTCTTTTTCGGTTGTTAATCTCCTGCGGGAACTGCTTAGTCAAATGGGCTATATCGTTTTTGAAGTAAACCGTAATGCGGAAGATCAGCTGATTGATCAAGTATTGCGGGAAACAGATATTTGTTTTGTGATCAATCTAACAGGCAGCTGGATCGATAAAAAGGCCTATTTGCTTGAAAAAACGGCCTGTCAGAAAGTTTTATTGACGTTCAGCGAGCAAGCCGCTCAAAGTAATCTCTTTGAAGAGCGTGTCTTGTTTAAAGAGGTCGTTCCATTGATGTCATCGAATTATTACTCGCAAAAAGTGCTTCATCTATGGATGATTTTTATGATTATGAATATGAGAAAAGAGTAAACGTAAAAAGCTATTTTCCATTTTTGGAAAATAGCTTTTATTGTTTCCTTATGAGAAAGCGCTTATATTCAAGTTAAGATATATCTTAAAAAATTTAGGAGGATTTACTGATGGATAAATTAATGCAATTTATTGAAACCAAAGTGATGCCGCCAATGATGAAACTTTCTAATCAACGTCACTTGAGTGCTGTTCGCGATGGATTGATCGCAACGATTCCAATCACAGTGATCGGATCGATCTTTTTATTGATACCGTACATTCCATGGCCTCAATCCTATGTATCGTTTATGGGCAATCATCCCGACTTAGTGGCAAAACTGATCATTCCCTTCAATATGAGTATGGGACTGCTTTCGATCTATGCAGCTTTTGGCATCGGCGCACGATTAGCGCAAAGCTACCAACTGGATAGTTTGGCAGGGGGCGTTTCTGCAATTTTTACCTTTTTTACTACATTGACCTTCACTTCTTTAGATGAAGGAACGTTTATCTCTACGCAATATCTTGGAGGAGAAGGCATGTTCGCCAGTATTTTGACCGCTATATTAGCAGTCGAGTGCATGCGCCTTTGTAAAAAATACAATATCGGGTTTAAACTGCCAGAGCAAGTACCTACGAATGTCAGCAGCAGTTTTGAAGTGATTATTCCCGTGTTTTTTTCAATGACGATCGTTTGGATCATTGTTCACTTGATCGGCTTTGACATCAATGCCCTGATTGCAAGTTTGATCACACCCTTATTAAGTGTTTCTTCCAACTCGTTAGCAGCACCCTTGGTCTATGTAGGATTGACTTGTATCATGTGGCTATTCGGGATTCATCCGCAAATATTAGCGACGGTGATGTTGCCGATCTGGCTAGTCAATTCTGAAGCAAATATGGCAGCAGCACAAGCCGGACAAGCGATTCCTAATCTGGGGGTACAGCCGTTTATCTTTACTTTCTTATGGATCGGCGGTGGCGGAGGAACCTTAGCACTTTGCGCAATGATGTGTTTCTCCAAATCAAAATTTTTAAAACAACTTGGTCGTCTCAGCTTTATTCCTGGGGTCTTCAACATCAATGAGCCACTGTTGTTTGGGTTGCCGATCGTTTTGAATCCAGCACTGGCGATTCCCTTTGTCGTGGCACCAATCGTCACCACTTTCGTGACCTATTTCGCGTTTGTGTCCAATCTTGTTCCCGGAATGGCGTATCCATTAGCGGCTGTGTGGACGGTTCCGAGTATTTTTTCAGCAGTGATCGCAACAGCCAGCATTCGCGGTGCTGTCTTAGTAGTGGTGAATTTCTTGATTTATTTGGGTATTTATTATCCTTTCTTCAAGGCCTACGAGCGCAAATTAGTGCTTGAAGAAGGACAAACCGAAGCATAAGTCTATGAGATGAGCAATCAAATTTTGAGAAGAGGAGCAATGACATGAAGAAAAATAAGAAGCAATTTCCTGCCGATTTTTATTGGGGAGGTGCAGTTGCCGCAAATCAATTAGAAGGGGCCTATCTTGAAGGGGGAAAAGGCTGGAGCGTGGCAGACATCAATCGCTTTCGTAATGATATCGATATAAAAAAGAAAAGCAACAAAGAAATAACGACGGCAGACGTTGAATTTGCTTTAAATGATCAAGAAGGGCGTTACCCTAAACGGGATGGGATCGATTTTTACCATACATTTCGTGAGGATCTGGCACTCTTGGCAGAAACAGGCATGAATTCGTTTCGAACATCTATTAGCTGGGCGAGAATTTTTCCAAAGGGAGACGAACAAACGCCCAACGAAGAAGGGTTGCGCTTTTATGACGAATTGATCGATTGTATCCTTGAAAACGGCATGGAACCCTTGATCACCTTGTCTCATTATGAAATGCCGATCCATTTAGCGATGGCTTATGACGGCTGGTCAAATCGAAAACTGATTGATTTCTTTGGTCATTTTGCGCAAGTCGTATTCAAGCGTTACCAAGGAAAAGTCAAATATTGGATCTTAGTCAATCAAATGAACTTGATTACCCATGAATCGTTTAACCACCTTGGTATTCCCGCTGACCGAGTAGACAATCTGAAGCAAGCTAAGTACCAAGGGGTTCACAATGAATTGGTAGCATGTGCGAGAGCGATCAAAGTAGGGAAAGAAATTGATCCTTCTTTTCAAATTGGGATGATGTCTTATTATGGCAATGTTTATCCAGCTACTTGTAAACCGTTGGATGTTCTGAGTGCTCTCAAAAATAATCAAATGGAATATTATTATTCAGATGTACTTGCGCGGGGAACTTATCCGAATTATGCCTATCGCTTTTTTGAAGAAAACGGCATCGAGATTCAATTTGGGGAAAACGATGAAGCGGACTTCAAGCATACGGTCGATTTTGTTTCTTTCTCCTATTACTACACGCGGATCATTCATAGTGAAAACTACGGGAAAGAAGACGCAGCTTCGCCTAACCCTTATTTAGAAGCCAATGACTGGGGCTGGGCGATTGATCCAATTGGGTTACGGATTGCTTTGAATGAGTATTATGATCGGTACCAATTGCCGATCATGATCACAGAAAATGGTATGGGTTTTTATGAGACATTGAATGAAGAAGGAACGATCGATGATACGTATCGCATTGATTTTCTGAAACAGCACATTGAACAAATGAAAGAAGCAATCTATGATGGCGTAGAACTGATCGGCTACTATCCTTGGGGACCGATCGATCTTGTTAGCTGCTCCTCATCAGAAATGAGCAAGCGGTATGGGTTCATTTACGTGGATCTAGATGATTGGGGCAATGGTTCAGGAAAACGGTACAAAAAAGCCAGCTTTGACTGGTATAAGAAAGTGACGGCTTCTAACGGAGAAGTCCTCGATTAAAAAAAGCGGCAACGACGAAGCAGAAGCTTGATCGTTGCCGCTTTTTTTATAAGAGAGTCAGAAAAGGGAGCCGGCGTCATTAGCGTAACCGTTTCTGATAAAGCATTCGTGCCAAGAACCAGCTCACGACTACGATACCGCCGCACCAGCTAAAGGCACTGATCAAGGTGGTATCTTTCAAGTTTAACAAAAGCCCTCGCAAAGAATGGATGATCGGCGACATTGGTTGGTATTCAGCAAAAATAGCTAACGGGCGCGGCATGGTTTCCGTAGGGACGAAACCAGAGCTTAAGTAGGGCAACAGGGTGATCAAGACAGTAAACAAGGTAGCTGTCTCGGGGCTTTTGGCGATGAGACCAACCAGAACTGAGACCCAAGTAAAAGCGAAGGTGAAGCAAAAGATCAATAGGAAGGCGAGCCCCCAGCCAGCAACTGTGGCTTGAGGGCGAAAACCGATGACCATGGCAACGATCAATACGACCAAGGTACTGATCAAGCTCCGAAGGGTCGCGGCGAAGACATGGCCGTTTAAAAAGGCTGAGTTAGAAATATTCAAGGTCATCAGCCGTTCCACCATGCCGGATTTCAAATCTTCCGTCACCGTTACCCCAACGGAGGAAGCACTTTGGGCGATACATTGGACGAGGACACCGGGAACGACAAAATCGACATAAGAGGTATCACCGACGTTCATGGCTCCCCCAAAAACATAGACAAAGAGGATCATTAAAATCGCTGGGGTCAAAATTCCACTTAGCAAAGTCTCCATACTGCGAATCGATAGCAAGAGATTGCGCTTGAATAAGGTGTTGGTTTCTATAATTGCTTTCATTGGTTTCCTCCTTGGACAAGTGTTAGAAAAATATCTTCTAAAGAAGCATTCTTTTGATTAAAACTGGTGATGGTGATCGGTAGTTGATTGAGTTCCTGCAACAGCGTGAAGGAATGCTGGAAGTCTTGACTGACGGGAAATGCCAGAGAGAGACTGGACTCATTGACTTGCAGCGGAAAATCAGACAGATGCTGACGCACGGTTTGCAAGTGTTCTTTTGTCAATACGCTGATTTCCATCGTTTGCGAAGGGTGCAGTGCTTTGACTTCCGTTGGTGTTCCTTGCAAGATGATTTTCCCTTCATGCAAAATGGCGACTTGGTCTGCTAAAAATTCAGCTTCTTCTAGGTATTGGGTCGTCAGGAAAATCGTTCGTCCTTGAGCGGCGATCTCTTTGATCATGTGCCATGTGGCTAAGCGGTTTTGCGGGTCTAACCCGGTCGTCGGTTCATCTAAAAAGAGCAGGTCAGGTTCGCCGATAAAACTCATGGCGATGTCTAAGCGCCGTCGCATGCCACCAGAATAGTTTTTGACTAGTCTGTTGCTGGCATCCACCAAATCAAAACGCTCTAACAACTGTTGGACGATCAACTGTTTGTTTTTGACATGGCGCAAGGCAGCAATCATCAGCAAGTTTTCTCGTCCGGTTAGTTCTTGATCGACGGCGGAAAATTGCCCCGTCAGACTGATTTTCTCGCGAATCGCTGCTGGATCTTTGGTCAAGTCGATCCCATCGATCAGCGCGGTTCCTTGGTCAAAAGGCAGGATGGTAGACAAAATTTTGACTAGAGTGGTTTTTCCAGCGCCGTTTGATCCTAGTAAGACAAATACTTCGCCAGGAGTGACGTCAAAAGTGACCTCTTTCAAAACGGTTTTGTCTTTGAAACTTTTTTGCAAATGTTTCACGTGAAGCATTTTCTTTTTTACATGGGTATCCATAGCTTTTCCCTCGTTTCTATAAGATAATTCAACTATAAAGGCTCTTCGGGAAAAGCAACTGCTTATTTCAATATATTGAAAAAGAAGGTGAAAAAATGAACAATTATGGTGCGACAGTGAAAGAGCTTCGCAAAAGCAAAGGCTTACTATTGAAGGAATTAGTGGACGAACAATTGTCGATGTCTTTGTTATCGCAATTTGAAAATGGCAAAACGACGATTTCCTGCGAACGATTTCATCGTTTGCTAGATAAACTAGAAGTGAGTTTTGCCGAATTTCATCTGCTGCATACTGGGGAGCATCATTCGGAGGCTCAAAAGCTAATGGTCGACTATGTCCGTTCGATGGGGATCGAATCTATTGATGAAGTACCTAAACTAAAAAAGAAATATCAAAAGCTGACCGCCTACTTTCAACGACATTACTCCTTGGAGCTGGACCACTTCTTACAACTGATCCGTTTTGACTACTTGATGAAAGAGGAGCTTTTTAAAGGGGTGCCCATCCAGGAGGCGTACCCGAAACACAATTATTGTTTGGACTCTGCGAAACATTACTTGCTGAATACCGATACATGGGGTGTTTATGAGCTGCGGCTATTTGCCCGCGTAGCAGTTTCGATGGAGCCAGCTTTGCTTTGGCGCTGTTTGACGATCGCCATCAAAAAGAGTCAGCGCTTTGCAAAAATCCCCGGCAACAAAGATATTCTATACAACACGTTTGAGACGGTGTTTTCCGTCTTTGCTGTTTTTGATGAGGTGGATTATGCGGAAAAGACCTTTCATTTATGGCGAGATCATGTTTATGAAAAAGAACACATTGAGCAAGCGATCTTTATGCCGTTTTTTGAAGGCTGGACATGTCTATTAAAACAAAACAAGCCAAAAGCGGCGGACTTAATGCAACAAACGTTAGATCAATTGGAAAGATTAGGGATGAAGACCACGTTTTCCATGTATCAATCATTAAGCACGTTTGTTTTAAAGGAGGATTTCCCGGGAATTTTATTGAGTGATCCTTTGCTTTCTGAGGGAACTCGTTACGGGTGGGAAGAGCCCTAAAAAGCTATATTCCGCTGATGAAAGCGCCTTATGTTTAAGAATCGGAGAGGAAGTGATTAAAAATCAGTAAATGCAAGCAATTTGCTTCTTTTTTACTGATTAGAGGAGTATATTCGAAGTTGGAATTTTTCTTTCTTTAGAATTATTTTAATGCACTTTTTTATGAAATAGGAGGATGTAGGATGGATATTGTGACACTAGCGCGAATCCAGTTTGCGATGACGACGATTTTTCACTTTTTCTTTGTACCGTTTTCGATCGGAACTGGTGTCGTCGTTGCAATTATGGAGACACTTTATGTGATCAAAAAAGATGAAAAATATCGCCGGATGACGAAGTTTTGGGGAAATATTTTTCTATTAAGTTTTGCTGTCGGGGTCGTGACAGGGATCATTCAAGAATTTCAATTTGGGATGAACTGGTCAGACTATTCTCGTTTTGTCGGGGATATTTTTGGTGCGCCCTTGGCTTTGGAGGCTTTGTTGGCGTTCTTCTTAGAATCGACGTTCTTAGGACTGTGGATCTTTACATGGGATCGGGTCAGTCCGAAGCTGCACGCCACCTTTTTCTGGTTGGTGACGCTTGGTTCGATGCTATCGGCGTTTTGGATCTTAGCTGCCAATAGTTTTATGCAGCATCCAGTGGGGTATACCTTGAACAATGGCCGGGCAGAAATGACTGACTTCGGTGCTTTATTGGCAAATCCACAAGTGTGGTATGAGTTTTTACACGTGATCACCGCAGCCATCACGATGGGCGGAATCATTGTTGCTGGTTTATCAGCCTTTCGTCTATTGAAGAAAGACAAAGACATTGACCGCGATTTCTTCAAAAAATCAATGCGGATCGGTTTTGCGGTGGCATTGTTCGGTTCATTCACCGTCTTGCTAGCCGGGGATGAACAAATGAAATACTTGGTTGAAGAACAACCAATGAAATTTGCCGCAATGGAAGGAACTTATGAAGATACCGGGAGTCCTGCGGCTTGGACTGTCGTTGCTTGGGCGAATGAAGCGGAACATCACCAAGTCTTCGGTATTTCGATTCCATATATGTTGAGTATCTTAGCCTTCAATGAACCCTTCGGCTCAATCGATGGGATGGATACGGTCAATCAGCAATTGATTGAAACCTACGGCGACCGTAATTACTACCCGCCGGTCAACACACTCTTTTGGAGCTTCCGGATCATGGCTGGTTTTGGTGCCTTGATGCTGTTGGTTTCTGGTCTGGGGTTGTATTTTACGCGTAAGAAGAAACCGTGGCTCTTTGAAAAGCGCTGGCTGCTTTGGGTAGTGGCGATCACTTTGTTCACCCCATTTATTGCCAATACAGCTGGTTGGCTGATCACGGAGTTAGGACGTTACCCGTGGACGGTTTACGGCTTGTTTACGATCGAAGATAGTGTGTCACCAAACGTTTCCGTGACCTCTCTCTTGATCTCAAATATTGTTTACTTCCTCTTATTCTCTGGCTTAGGCGGAACAATGGTCTATCTTGTGAAACGGGAAATGGATCATGGACCTGAAAAAGAAGCCTTTGGTGAAATCAGCCAAGGAGACAACCAAGATGGGTACGAAGACCCATTTGATAAGGAGGCGTTTGAAGGATGACCGGTCTGCAATTACTATGGTTCACGTTGATTGGGCTTTTATTTTCCGGATTCTTCTTCTTAGAAGGGTTTGACTTTGGTGTGGGGATGTCTGTGCAGACATTGGCTCACAATGAAGAGGAAAAAGACCAGATCGTTAAAACGATCGGGCCTGTCTGGGATGGCAATGAAGTGTGGCTATTGACCGCCGGCGGAGCGATGTTCGCCTCATTTCCATACTGGTATGCTTCTTTGTTCAGCGGGTTTTATTTGATTTTGCTGTTGATCTTAGTTGGGTTGATCATTCGTGGTGTCTCCTTTGAGTTTCGAGCGAACTTCCCGAAAGAGCACAAAAACATTTGGAACTGGACGTTGACGATCGGCAGTACGATCGTACCGTTTTTCTTCGGTCTGATGTTTGTCAGCATGATCCAAGGAATGCCTTTGGGTGAAGATGGCAACATGACCGCAACCTTTACGGATTACGTCAATCCCTTTTCAATCGTTGGCGGGATCGCGTTGACCTTGTTGTGCTACTTGCACGGATTAAACTATATCGCTTTGAAAACGGAAGGTCCGATTCGGGCACGGGCACGCAACTATGCAAGTATTTTTTATGGCATCCTATATGCAGGCTTAATCGTCTTTGCTGTGATGCTTTACTTCCAAACGGATTTCTTTGAGAATCATTTTGCGACAACGCTTGGTTTGTTGCTTGTGATCGTTGTACTGACACTGATTGCAAATATCGGCGTCTTTAAAGGCAAAGAAATGATGGCTTTCATTGCGAGCGGCTTGACGTTGATCGCTTTGGTGGCATTGATCTTCACAGGGTTATTCCCAAGAGTCTTGATCAGTTCGATCGATTCAAGCTATGACCTGTTGATCGCTGATGCGTCTTCAAGCCGCTACACATTGAAGATCATGAGTTATCTTTCACTGACGATCTTGCCTTTCGTCTTGGCCTATACGGCTTGGAGTTACTATATCTTCCGTAAACGGATCAGTCATACGGAGGCGTTGGAGGGGTATAAATGATTGATAAACAAATCATGAAGCTCCCAGGAATGAAACAACTTTTAGGGCTGCTTGCGGGACTTTCGTTCCTGCAGGCGCTCTTCATTATTGGGCAGGCGTATGGATTGGCACGTGCCATCACTAGCTTATGGGAAGGACGACCATTAGAGGAACAGTGGGGCTGGATTCTGCTGTTCTTTTGTTCGTTTATCGCCCGGCAAGCCGTTATCTATTTCCGTTCCAAAAGACTCGATGATTACAGTTACCAGCAAGCTGCCGATCTGCGGGATCAATTATTGGAGAAATTGTTTCGGGTCGGTCCTCAGATCGCACAACAGCAAGGGACGGGAAATGTAACAACGATGGTCTTGGAAGGGATCAACCAAGTCGAAAACTACTTGAAATTGATTCTTGCCAAAATCATGAATATGTCGATCATTCCTTGGGTCATTTTGGCACTCGTTTTTTATCTGGATTGGGAATCCGGCTTGGTCTTGCTGTTGGTGTTCCCCTTGATCATCATTTTTATGATCATCTTGGGCTATGCCGCCCAAAGCAAAGCGGAAAAACAATACCGGACGTTTCAATTATTGTCCAATCATTTCATCGATTCTTTGCGAGGGATCGACACGCTGAAATTGTTTGGGGTCAGTAAAAAATATGGCAAAAGTATCTTTGCTTCCAGCGAACGGTTTCGGAAAGCGACGATGGCTTCATTAAAAGTCGGTATTTTATCGACCTTCGCCTTAGACTTTTTCACGACCTTATCGATTGCCGTCGTGGCAGTCTTGCTAGGCTTGCGGCTGATCAATGAAGGGATCTTGCTGTTTCCGGCGTTAACTATCTTGATTTTAGCACCAGAATATTTCTTGCCAATCCGCGACTTTTCCAGTGATTATCATGCAACCTTAGACGGGAAAAATGCGATGACTGCGGTGACGGAGATCTTGCATCAGCCGGAAGCCCAAGTACCGGCAGTAACGGTGCCTCGTTGGCAGGAAGACACCCAGTTAACGATTGATCAGCTGGCTTTTTCCTACGAGGAAAAAGCAGCTTTGAGGGATATCAACTTGAACGTGACTGGCTTCAAAAAGATCGGGATCATCGGTCTGAGCGGTTCTGGCAAGTCTACCTTGATCAATACTTTGAGTGGCTTTCTCGTGCCAGACAGTGGCGAGATCACTCTTGGAGGAGCCCAAACCACGGCCTTTCGCCAAGCAAGCTGGCAAGAACAGCTGATCTATATTCCGCAAAATCCTTATATCTATCGGTTGACCTTGCAGGAAAATGTCGCGTTTTATCAGCCGACAGCTACCAAAGAAGCCGTACTGAAAGCCATTGAAGTGGCAGGCTTGACTGAGCTTTTGGCAGAGCTGCCGCAAGGGTTGGACACGATGTTAGGAGAAGGGGAACGACATCTAAGTGGTGGACAAGCCCAACGGATCGCTTTAGCCCGTGCCTTCTTAGATCAGCAACGAAAGATTCTTTTGTTTGATGAACCAACGGCACATTTGGATATTGAAACTGAAGTTGCCTTAAAGGAACGGATGCTGCCGCTGATGGAAAACCGGTTAGTCTTTTTTGCAACCCATCGCTTGCACTGGATGGAAGAAATGGATGAAATCATCGTGATGGATCAAGGAAGAATCGTGGAACAAGGAACCTTGGCACAACTGCAGCAAAAGCAAGGTGCTTTTACAGAACTAGTCAATGGAATGAGGAGGGAACAGCTTGAATAAAATCGGCTTATTGCGCTCATTGAAAACCGATACCTGGGTCAAGCCTTTCTTGTCAAAATACAAAAACGTTTTGGCGTTGGCCTTATTCCTAGGCTTCTTGACCTTTTTCTGTGGTGGCGCACTGATGTTTAATTCTGGGTACCTGATCAGCCGCTCGGCGTCGATCCCGGAAAACATTCTATTGGTTTACATCCCCATCGTACTGACCCGAGCATTTGGGATCGGCCGTCCAGTTTTTCGCTATTTGGAACGGTTGACCAGTCATAGCTGGGTGCTACGCATGACTTCTAATTTACGATTGAAATTGTATAACGTAGTAGAAAAAGATGCGATCTTCTTTAAGCAAGCGCATCGCACGGGGGATATCTTGGGCTTATTGGCAGAAGATATCAACCATATTCAAAACCTGTATTTGCGGACGATCTTTCCTACCGTGATCGCTTGGATCTTGTATGCGTTCTTGATCATTGGACTCGGCTATTTTTCTTGGTGGTTTGCTTTGGTGATGCTGCTGCTATTAGGAACCATCGTCTTTGTCTTGCCACTTTGGTCGGTGATCATCAACGGCGCGCGGCAAGAAAAGCAAAAACATATGAAAAACAACTTGTATACGACACTGACGGATAATGTATTAGGGGTTTCTGATTGGGTCTTCTCTCAAAGAGGGAGCGAGTACGTGGCTGCCCATAAGGAACTGGAAACGCAGTTGCGGGCGGTGGATGAACAGATGCTGTCCTTTGATCGCCGGCGTGATTTTCTTTTACAAAGCATCTTTGGGGTGATCGCTGTCGCATTGCTGCTTTGGACCAGCATTCGCTTTCCAGGTAACCACGGAGGAGCAGCCAACTGGATCGCTGCCTTTGTCCTGTGTGTCTTTCCTTTAGTTGATGCATTTGCGCCATTACCGTCAGCTGCTCAAGAAACCAATCGCTACAAAGACTCCATCGATCGCTTCAATGCATTGCCAGAAGAAAATCGCCAAGAGGTCTCCATGGAGCAACCGTTAGTACCTGAAGTGACGGGTCTCGTGTCGATCACAGTCAAGGACTTGCATTTTCAGTATCCTGAAGGCAAAGAAGTGCTTCATGGGCTGGATCTAACGATTCCTGCGCATCAAAAACTAGCAATCCTTGGCCGCAGCGGTTCTGGGAAAAGTACATTTGCCTCCTTGTTGCGAGGCGATCTGCAACCGACGCAAGGGGCGATCACCTTAAATGACGTGCCAGTGACGGCATTGAGTGAGTCAATCAGTGACTTGATTGGTGTCATCAATCAAAGTCCCTATCTTTTCCATACGACCGTCTTGAATAATATTCGGCTAGGCAATGAGTCGGCTTCGGAAGAAGAAGTCTGGCGCGTACTGGAGCAAGTCGGGTTGAAAGAAATGGTGGTAGCTTTGCCTAATGGCTTGGCGACGATGGTGGATGAAGCCGGCTTGCGTTTTTCCGGCGGGGAACGGCATCGTTTGGCATTGGCGCGGATCTTGCTAAAAGACACCCCGATCATCTTATTGGATGAGCCAACCGTCGGCTTAGACCCAATCACGGAGCAAGGCGTACTTGAAACCTTTTTCCAAGTGCTGGAGAACAAAACGATCATTTGGATCACCCACCACTTGCAAGGAATTTCGATGATGGATCGTGTGCTTTTTATTGAAGATGGTCAGTTGACCATGAGCGGAACACCTGCCGAATTGGCCGCAGAAAATAAACATTTTCAACACTTATTGGCCATTGACCAAGGACGACGATAAAAAAGAGCGTCCATCAATCAGTGATGGACGCTTTTCTTATCATTGCGCTATGGCTCAGTAATTGCGCTGCAAGAGCAGTTCAGTTAATGAACGAATTTTGGCTTTGCTAGGTGCTTCTGGCAGCAGATCGATGTCGTCTAAGGCTTTTTGCGTGTAGGTGACCGCGAAAGCGCGCGCTTTTTCGACACCGCCGTAACGGACGACAAGATCCGCAACTTCTTGGGCTTCTGCCAAGGAGAGTGCTGCTTTTTTATTCAAATAAGGAGCGAATGCTGCAGGTGCCTGTTCTTTGGCAAATAGCAGCGGCAAGGTATAGACCCCTTGCGCCAAATCTTCTAGAATCGGTTTTTTCAAGGTGCCGCTATCAGAGGTGTAGTCGAGAATATCGTCGAATACTTGAAAGGCGATCCCGATGTTGCGACCGATCTCACCAGCTCGTTCTTGGTTTTCTGTGTCGAGGCCGCCAAAATGAGCGCCTTCGAGACAAGCGAGCCAAAACAGTTCAGCGGTTTTGCCGTTGATGCTTTGTAGATAGTCGTCAATCGATTCATGGATGTTGTAGCGAGTGTGCATTTGATCAAGTTCGCCTAAAAGGAGTCGTTTCATGGCTTGTGCGTTGGTTTTTAAAAACGGGGAGCCATTCATACTTTCGATCAAAAGCTCAAAAAATTGGGTGAACAGAAGATCACCCGTGTAGACCGCGATATCCTTGCCATATTTGGCTTGAACAGTGACTTGACTGCGGCGCAGCGGCGAATCGTCAATAATGTCATCATGGATCAAAGTGGCCATGTGTAAAATTTCTAGAGAAGCAGCAATTTTTGTTAATTGGTCGGTTTTTTTATAATGGGGATCGCCTAAGTCAGCAAACAAAAAAAAGAGCGCTGGCCGCAGCATTTTTCCACCTGAATAAGTAAAGTCGATCAAAACATCTTGTATCTCTTTGTTACGAACAGTAACGTGTTCTTCAATGATGGAACATACGGTTTTCAATCGTTGTTCGATCGTCGGATAATCGATCCAAAAGTCAAACATAGTATAACCCTTTCTAACAGTCATTCAGCCCTTATTCTAGCGTAAAGGGGCGTGATTGACTAGTTTAATGCACTCACTAAAGGAGGTGGAGTTGTGACGCTACCTGTATTTTTAGAACTTGTCGAATTTAAAGCAAAAACCGCCAGTATTTTGCCATTTTTTATTGGTGTCTGCTACAGCTGGTACAATTATCAAACGATTCATCTTGGCTATGTCTTATTGTATTTCATTGCCATGCTGATTTTCAATATGGCGGTGGATATTTTAGATAACTACAACGATTACCATCATGCCACAGAAGGGCATGATTACAAAGAAAAAACCAATATTATTGGTCGGGAGCAGTTGTCTGTCAAATTGGTTTTTTGGTTGATGGTCTCCATGATCATCCTTTCCGCCGCCATGGGGATCGCCTTGGCAATGGTGGTTGGCTGGCCGCTCTTTTGGATGGGGCTGTATTGTTACCTAGTCGGGATCTTTTATTCCTCTGGTCCACGGCCGCTTTCTAGTTTGCCTTTAGGCGAGTTCTTTTCCGGCTTTACGATGGGCTTTATGATCTCATTGATCTGTGTCTATCTCAATGCCTATCAAACCTTTGAATGGAACATTGCCACGATTGGCAGTATTTTCTTGATCTCATTGCCCAACACATTATGGATCGCCAACTTGATGCTGGCAAACAACATTTGTGATCTGGAAGAGGATGAAAAAAATGAGCGCTATACGCTGGTGCATTACCTTGGTAAAGCCCGTGCGTTGAAATTATTTATCGCGATGAACGTCTTGGCGTTTGTTGCGATCATTGCCTCAGTTGCCCTCAACATTGCGCCTTGGTCACTGGTTCTGACCTTTTTCGCGGCGCCCTTTGTCTGGCAACAGACAAAACGATTTATGCAAAAACAAATCAAAAGAGAGACCTTCATTTGTGCCGTTCGGATCCTTGCGGTCGGAGCATGCGTACAAGTGCTGAGTTTTGCGATTGGTTTGATTTTATAATTTTTACAGCAAAGAAAGGAAGTAAGGAAACATGAAGGAAGTTGTCATTTTAGGAGCAGGGTATGCTGGATTGCGAGCATTGCACGTACTGCAAGGAGCAAAAGAAGCGTTTCACATCACATTGATCGACAAAAACGATTATCATTATGAGGCAACCGATCTTCATGAAGTTGCGGCTGGTACGCAACCAAGAGACCGCATTTGCTATCCCATCAATGATGTCGTTCGTCCCCAAAAGACGAGCTTTGTTCAAAAGGAAGTTGCGTCGATCGATCGTAACCAGCAAGTGATCGTTTTTAAAGATCAATCCACGTGCACGTATGATTATTTGATCGTGGCGTTAGGCTTTGAATCAGAATCATTTGGGATCCCTGGTGTCGAGGAGCATGCGTTGGAAATGGTGGATGTCGACTCCGCAGAAAACATCTATCATCATTTGTTGAAACAAATGAAGGCATACAAAGAAACACAAAATCCTGACTACCTAAAAATCGTTGTCTGCGGTGCTGGTTTTACCGGAATCGAATTGCTAGGTTCATTGGTGGAAAACCGTAAAACCTTTGCGAAAGCAGCAGGCGTCAAGCCAGAAGACATCAAACTGTATTGTGTCGAAGCAGTGACTCGTTTATTACCGATGTTTGATGAAAAACTATCGGATTATGGGATCAAAAATCTCGTTAAATGGGGCGTGAACTTCCTGACTGGTAAACCCATCAAATCAATCAAACCGGGTGTCGTTGTCTATCAAGATGATGCCGATACAGGAGCAACAGCTGAATTATCAGCCAAAACCATCGTTTGGACCACAGGCGTCAGCGGCAGCCATGTGATGGCTGAATCAGACTTTTCTGCTCGTCGGGGTCGCGTGATGGTCAATCAAGACCTAACAGACCCTGATCATAGTAACGTCTATGTTGTCGGTGATGTTTCAGCAGTCATGGACCCAGCGACCAATCGCCCGTATCCAACAACGGCTCAAATCGCTTTGAAGATGGGGCAGCATGCGGGTAAAAATATCTTACGTCAAATGAACGGGGAAAAACCAACAGATTTCCACTTTGAATCATTAGGTTCAGTGGCGTCTATCGGCAATACCCATGCCTTTGGCTTAGTAGGGAAAATGGGCATCAAAGGCTATCCCGCTTCCGTGGTGAAAAAAGCCATTATGGACCGTTCCTTGTACCAAACCGGTGGGGTCAAAGAAGTATTGGCGAAAGGCCGCTTCGACTTTTATCATTGAGCAATAGAGACAGCAGACTGCGAGGGTGACCTCGCAGTTTTTTTTCAAAAAAAGCAGTGGCGGCATCCCGCAGACTACTTTTTTCTCCCAGAAACTGCTATGATAGCCAAAAGAAGAGGACAAAGGAGCAAGGACAATGGCAGAAGGTCAACGAGTGTTACAGGGAATGGGAACGGTGATCACGATTTGGGTGCAGCATGAAACCCCAGAAGTGATCTTAGAGGAAGCAGCGAAAAGAGCCGTGGCCTTTGAACAGCGTTTTAGTGCCAATGACCCGACGTCTGAGTTGATGCAGATCAATCAGCAGGCAGGACAAGGAGCGATCGCCGCCACACCGGAATTGGTTGAATTGATCGCACTAGGGAAAACCCATAGCTTGCCAAAAGATAGCTACTTAAATATTGCCATCGGTCCTTTAGTGCAGGAATGGCGAATCGGGTTTCAAGATGCCCATCTACCAACGCCTGAGAAAATCGCTGAACTGCTGCCAAAGACTGATCCCGCCAAGATCGTTTTGGATGAAACGCTGCAGACCGTTGGGTTAGCTGCCGGCATGAAGCTTGATCTAGGGGCCGTTGCGAAAGGGTATTTTGCTGATTTGTTGATGGCGTATTTCAAGCAGGTCGGTGTCACAGCCGCTTTGATCGATCTTGGGGGCAATGTGGTGACTTACGGCGATGCCCCGAGCCATGCTGATGGCTATTGGCGGATAGGGATCCAAAATCCTTTCTTGCCAAGAGGGAATTTTGTCGCCGCGTTGAAGGTACACAATCAGTCAGTCGTTACATCAGGGATCTATGAACGAACCTATCAGGTAGCGGGCAAGACCTATCATCATATCTTTGATCGAGAAACGGGCTATCCGTTAGAGTCAGCCATTGCCAGTGTCACGATTCTATCCGACAAATCGGTTGATGGAGAGATTTGGACGACCCGCTTATTCGGCAAAGAGCCACAAGCCATCTTGCAGGAGCTGGCGCCGTTAGAAGGGATCACTGGATTAGTCATTACCAAACAAGGTGAATTGATCTATCCGCAAGAATTAGCACGTTTGATCGAAACGCCAACAGCAGAATGAAAGCAAGCAGCGATCACCTAGGAATATAGGTGATCGCTGCTTGTTTTTTTTGTAAAAAAGGAAAGCTAGACGTGGTGCAAAAAGGCCTCGATCAAGGCGGCTTCGCTGTTTGACAATGCCCGTTCGGCTTGGTGGGCAATAAAATAGGTGAGGGACAAGAGTTCCTCTGGCATTGGATAAAGATTAAAAGGGGTCGCGGTCGCTGCTTGTAGCACGCTTTCTGGTACGATCGCAATCCCAAGGTTGTTTTCTGCCAATGCCGCTGCTGTATAAATATTGCTGCTTTCTATGAGAACCGTCGCCTCTACTTTGTATTTTTGCAGCAATTGATCGATTTGGCGCCGAATCGCCGAGCCGCTGGCGGTCAAAATCAATGGACTTTGCAGCAAGTCTTTGACGGCCAATGAATCAGGCGCTAAATACCGCTTCTCTGGTTGATACAGGGAAGAACAAGGCGGAATGATCGCTAGATACCGTTCTTGATTGGTACTGTGGACCGTTAGATTCGGTGCGATCGTCTCAGGATTTTGTCCGATAAAAAAGTCCAGCTGCCCATTCAGCAGGCGTTTTTCATTGTGCTTCGGCAGGTCTTCCCGCAAGAAAAAGTGCACGTTGGGATAGTGTTCATAATACGCAGGCAAAAAGAGCGGCAGCAGGTAAGAACCAAGGCTTGGCAAGATGCCTAAGCGCAAAGAACGCTTCTCGGTCGCGGTATACCAAGACAGCCGACTTTTCAATTTGGCAGATTCTGTTTCCAAGGTTTCTAGATATTGATAATAGATTTTACCAGCTTCCGTCAGTTGAAAATGTCCCGGCTGCCGATTGATGATGGGGGTCCCTAGCTCTTGCTCGGCTCGTTTCACGGTTTGCGTCAAGTAAGGCTGTGAAATGTAGAGATCTTTGGCGGCTTTGGTGTAGTTGCTATGCTTTAACAAGGTATCGAGGTATTGCAGCATCAGATGGGAATCTTTAAGTGCCATCGCGTTGTCCTCCTAGTCATTTTTCTCATTATAACAAATTTGTTATCGATGGATAATTAAATAAATATTTCACAAATAAAGAATTCAGCCGTACACTTAATGGGTACTTGGGGAAGATTTTTTTGTTTAGGAAGAAGCCTTTCATCTCAATAGGTCGTAAAAAACAACTTGAGAAACGATTGAAAAAAGAAATCAAAGCCAATGGTCAAAAACTTTTTATTTTTTGTTAAATGTTAAATTATTCACAATTAGGAGAGATGATAATGAAATTGATTGGAATCGTAGGAACCAACTCGACGCGTTCGACCAACCGTCGCTTACTGCAATTTATTCAAAGCCATTTTAGTGACCAAGCGGAGATCGAACTTTGCGAAATCAGTGATCTGCCGGCATTTAATGAACCAGAAGATCGGACGGCACCAGCGGCAGTCCAAGCCTTGTCAGAGAAGATCGAAGCAGCAGATGGGGTAATCATCAGTACACCAGAATACGACCACTCGATCCCAGCGGTGTTAAAAAGCATGATCGAATGGCTTTCTTATACGACGCGGCCTTTGATCGATAAACCAGTGATGATCACGGGTGCTTCTCTTGGTGCATTAGGTTCATCGAGAGCCCAAGCCCACTTGCGTCAGATCTTAGATGCGCCTGAAGTAAAAGCCCGAATCATGCCGAGTGCGGAATTTTTGTTAGGGCATTCCATGCAAGCCTTCGATGAACAAGGAAACTTGATCGATAACGAAAAAGTTGCCGAACTAGAAGACTGTTTCAATGAATTTGTCTTGTTCGTCGAAATCACGAACCGTCTGGTCAGTGAATATTCAACGGCTAAAGAACGAGCAAAGAAATTTTCGTGGGAACAAGCATAAGAAAGAGAGGAACTAGTCATGAAATTTGTCGGCCTAATCGGAACGAACGCCAAAAAATCGACCAATCGTCAATTAGTAGCGTTTATGCAGCGAGAATTTGCTGCCCTAGCAGAAATTGAACTGCTGGAAATCAAGGATGTTCCAATGTTCAATGAAACACAAGATCAAACCAATAGTGAAGTGATCCAACGGTTAAATAGCAAGATTTTAGCAGCCGATGGGGTGATCATTGCGACACCAGAGCATAACCATTCGATTCCTTCCGCATTGAAAAGCGTCTTGGAATGGCTCTCCTTCAATCTCCATCCCTTTGATGGCAAACCAGTGATGATCGTCGGCGCATCCTACGATGTGCAAGGCTCCTCCCGAGCACAGCTTCATTTGCGCCAAATCCTTGACGCTCCAGGTGTCAATGCGACAGTCATGCCAGGAAATGAGTTCTTGTTGGGACGTGCGCATCAAGCCTTTGATGAACAAGGCAATTTAAAAGATCAACGAACGATCGACTTTTTGGAAAGCTGTTTCCGCAAGTTCGTTCGGTTTACGGAAGTCGCTAATTTGTTGAACGTACCAGAAGAAGTCGTTTATGAGCCTGGCGAATATACCGTCACAGCACCAGGACATAACGGGGATCTACCAATGGTCGTCAAATTGAGCGAAGAACGGATCGAAGCCATCGATATCGATACGTCTGGTGAATCAGAAGGGATCGCTGATGTCGTTTTCGTACGGATCCCTCAAGAGATCATTGAAGGGCAAACCTTAAATGTCGATGCGATCTCTGGTGCTTCGGTTACTAGTAACGGTGTCGTCGATGGGGTAGCAAAAGCCGTGAAAATGGCTGGTGCGAACCCAGATGTCTTGCGCAAACGTCCAAAAGCCGCCAGTGCTTTGCAAACAGAAGATGAAACGTATACTACCGACGTCGTTGTCGTAGGTGGCGGCGGCGCAGGTCTGAGTGCAGCTGCCAGTGTGCTGCAAGCCAATAAAGACGTGATCTTAGTAGAAAAATTCCCAGCGATCGGCGGCAATACCGTACGTACTGGCGGACCGATGAATGCTGCGGATCCAAAATGGCAAAACGGCTTCTCCGCATTGCCTGGCGAACGCAGTGCTTTAGAAGAAGTGCTGACGATCGATGAACAAGACATCGATGCAGAATACTTGCCAGACTTCAAAGCTTTGAAGGCACAAATCACTGCGTATCTTTCAGAAACGACGCCAGAAAAAGAATACTTGTTTGATTCTGCTTTGTGGCATCGAATCCAAACTTATCTAGGCGGAAAACGCAAAGATTTGAATGGGCAACCGATCTATGGGAGGTACGAGCTAGTGAAAATCTTGACGGATCAAGCATTGGCCTCAGTGAAATGGTTAGAAGAAATCGGCGTAGAATTTGATATGAACAATGTCGATATGCCAGTAGGAGCGAAATGGCGCCGTGGGCATAAACCAGTTAAAAACGAAGGGTATGCCTTTGTATCGGCTTTGCATCAATTCGTGAAAGAACATGGCGGAACGATCTTAACCGATACGCCTGTCAAAGAATTATTGATCGAAGATGGTAAGGTTACTGGAATCATCGGGGAAGGCCGTAACGGTCAAAAAATCACAATCCATGCCAAAGCAGTGATTTTGGCTTCCGGCGGGTTCGGAGCGAACACCAAAATGTTGAAACAATACAATACCTATTGGACAGAGATCGAAGACGATATCAAAACGTCAAATTCACCAGCGATCACTGGTGACGGGATCAAACTAGGGGAAAGTGCTGGCGCGGACCTTGTTGGCATGGGCTTTTCACAAATGATGCCCGTATCTGATCCGAACACAGGGGCTTTATTCAGTGGGCTGCAAGTGCCGCCAGCTAACTTTGTGATGGTCAATCAAAAGGGGGAGCGCTTTGTCAATGAGTACGAAAGCCGCGATGTATTGACCCAAGCGGCGATCGATAATGGCGGATTGTTCTATTTGATCGCGGATGAAGAGATCAAGAAAACCGCTTATAACACGAGTCAAGAAAAAATCGATAAGCAAGTAGCTGCTGGTACGCTGTTCCGCAGTGAGACCTTGGCTGGCCTGGCAGAGCAGATCAATGTTGATCCAGCCGTCTTAGAGGCGACTGTTGCGAAATACAACAGCTATGTGGATGCTGGGAAAGACCCAGAGTTTGGCAAAGATGTTTTCGACTTGAAAGTGGAAAAAGCGCCTTTCTATGCCACACCAAGAAAACCAGCGGTTCACCACACGATGGGGGGATTGAAGATCGATCCGCAAACCCATGTGTTGACGAAGGAAGATCAAATCATTGAAGGGCTGTATGCAGCAGGGGAAGTTGCTGGGGGGATCCATGCCGGCAATCGCTTAGGCGGCAATTCGTTGACAGACATCTTTACTTTTGGCCGGATTGCTGGAAATACAGCAGTCGCAGAACATCTCGAATAAAAAGCCTTGCGCGTTGTGACTTGTCACGCGCGCTAGCTTTTGAAAAAACATGTGAATAAAGTAACATGCTTAAAACAAAGGAGAGAAAAAATGGAAACAAAAATCAATCGCTGGCTGATTCTGATCGCTTCGACCGCAGTGTTGCTGTGTACGGGTGCTGTATACGCCTTTAGTGTCTTTGCAGGACCTCTTAGTCAATTAAAAGGTTGGTCCATGGAAGAGATCATGCTAGCCTTTACCATCAATGCCGCAGTTGGCCCGATTACCATGATTTTGGGTGGTTTGCTGACAGACCGAGGAGCCGCTAGATGGGTCATCGCTGGCGGAGGCGTGTTGTTCGGAGCGGGTTTCTTCCTGACGGGTTTGGTCAACTCACCCGCTATGCTGTACCTGACTTATGGAGTCTTTGCTGGTTTAGGGCAAGGCTTTGCCTATTCGGCTTGTTTAAGCAATACGATTCGGTTATTCCCGGATAAACGGGGACTGGCTTCGGGCTTGATCACAGCAGGTATGGGTGGGGCAGCGATTATTGCCGCACCGATTGCGAATCGTTTGATCGAATCACAAGATGTCTTAGCGGCGTTTCGGATTTTAGGAATTGCCTATATCGTGATCGTCTTGGTGGCTAGTCTATTTATTCATAAAGCACCAGAAAATTACCGTCCAGCAGGTTGGCAACCAGCGGATCAAGGAAAAAATGGTCCTCAAATCAATCTAAATTGGTTGGACATGCTGAAGACACCAACTTTTTACTTGATTATTGTTATGTTAGGGGTAGGGGCTTTCTCAGGTTTGATGATTGCTTCCAACGCCTCAGTGATCGGGCAAAGTATGTTTGGTTTGACGGCAGCGGCCGCTGCCTTTTATGTCAGCTTGTACTCATTGAGCAACTGTTTTGGTCGTGTCCTTTGGGGCACCGTTTCTGATAAAATTGGTCGGACGAATACGTTGATGATCATCTATGGCGTGGTGGCATTGTCCTTATTCTTATTGACGCTTGGTCAAACAACTGTGATCTTCACTGTCGGGATCATCGGTTTAGGACTGTGCTTCGGGGGCGTGATGGGGGTTTTCCCATCGATCGTTATGGAAAATTACGGACCGATCAATCAAGGGGTCAACTATGGAATCGTCTTTATTGGTTATTCTACGGCGGCATTCTTTGGCCCCAGAGTTGCAGCAGCAATCGCAGAAAGTAACCAAGGAGATTATACAAAAGCCTTCTATACGGCAATTTTCTTAGCACTTTTTGGGCTTGTTCTCAACATAGGCTATGCGATGCTAAAAAAAGCCAAAAAGCCCGCACCTGTTATTAAATAACAATTCACCAAAAGTAGTCTTTTTGATAAAGGCTGCTTTTTTGGTGCTAAAACAACTCTTTTTTCTTTTTTTAGAACAGAGTATTGGCTGATAAAGCAAAAGAGAAAACTGTTTCATAGCAAGAATTTATCTCGTTGATTTCACTGTTTTTTCATCTTAACCCCCCATTTTTTAATAAATCGTGTTACAATAAAAAAAGGCTAATACGACGGAGGGATTAAATGACAATTCGTAAAGAACGACGCCGCTTAGAAAAGCGCTTGAAGCGCACGCAATATACCCAAAAAAGTATTACGATGGCTACTACTTTAGTAGCGGGATCAACGTTTATCCCGACCTTAGGGCATGCGGCTGAAACGGCAACGACAGCAACCAGCAATGACCTTAAGGTCGTTGAACAAACAACAAACACTACACCAGAAACCGACAGCACGCCGGTTGAGGAAACGACAGAATCAACGACAGCACCTGTTGTGACCGAAGAAACTTCGGAAATAACAGAGGAGTCAGGAGCTGAAGCAGTTACTGAGGGATCAGAAACAGCGACGACAGAAAGCACAACAGTCGCTAGTGATGAAGTCTTAGAAGCAGATGAAGTACCATCAGCCCTTTCGGATTTGACTAGTCGGGCATTATTTTCACGGGCAACGATCGATCCGGCTGCCTTTATCAGTCAGATTTGCGGCTATGCAACGGAAGTGGCGGCAGCAAACGATCTGTATGCCTCTGTTATGATGGCACAAGCGATTTTGGAATCTGGTTGGGGCGCCTCGACTTTGACGACCACGGCCAACAATATGTTTGGGATCAAAGGCAGCTACAACGGCCAATACGTGACGATGGATACGTATGAAGATGATGGTTCCGGCAATTATTATTTGATCAGCGCTAAGTTTCGGAAATACCCATCATTAAAAGAGTCTTTTGAAGACAATGCATATGTGTTGCGTAACACGAGTTTTTCTAGCGGCAACTACTATTACAGCGGTGCGTGGAAAAGCAATACGACCTCTTACACACAAGCGACCGCTTGGCTACAAGGGCGGTATGCAACCGATACTTCTTATGCCAGCAAATTAAACAATTTGATCAGTACGTATAATTTAACGCAATATGATACCGGCAGCTCAAATGCAGGCGGTGGCAATAGCAATGAAACGATCGTCAGTGATGAAACAGCGATCAATCAGCAGATGAAAACCACGTCATCTATGAATATTCGTTCCGATGCTTCCACCAGTGCCTCTATTACTGGTTCGTTAGCAGCTAATACGACGTTTACGGCAACGGCGACCAAAACCGGCACCAGCGTCAATGGCAACACCACGTGGTATAAGATTTCTGGCAAAGGTTGGGTCAGCGGCGCGTATTTGACGAAGGTTTCGACCGACTCTTCAAACAACAATAGCGGATCAGGCAACACCGGTTCTGACAATAGCAATTCCGGTACGACGATCAACAAGCAAATGAAGACGACGGAAGCGATGAATATTCGTTCTAGCGCGTCCACTAGCGGATCAGTGGTAGGGTCACTTAGCAAAGGCACGACCTTTACTGCCACTTCCATGAAAACCGGCACATCAGTCAATGGCAACAAAAATTGGTATTATGTCTCTGGCAAAGGTTGGGTCAGCGGTGCCTACCTTACTGAAGTGACCAACAATAATGCTTCTGAAGCGGAAAAAGAAGACAATGGTTCAAGTATCAATCAACAAATGAAAACGACGGCCGCATTAAATGTCCGCTCCGATGCTTCTACCAGCAGCCGTGTTGTGACAACGCTTGGTCAAGGGGTGACCGTTACCGTGACAGCGAAAAAGAACGGCACTTCAGTGGAAGGCAATAAAACGTGGTACTACGTTTCTGGCAAAGGTTGGGTCAGTGGTGCCTACTTGACAACAACCAGCAGCTCTTCCAATAATAACGGTTCAACAACCACAAATCAGCAAATGAAAACCACCGAGATTTTAAATGTTCGTTCCGATGCTTCTACTAGCAGTAGTATTACTGGTTCTTTAAGTAAAGGAGCAACCGTCACGGTTACCGCAACAAAAACCGGGACGACCGTCAATGGCACGAACAAATGGTATTATGTTTCTGGCAAAGGCTGGGTCAGTGGTGCCTACTTGACGTCTGCTAGCAGTGGGTCTTCTAATACGAATACCAGCAGCAGTTCAACGAAGACGCACACGGTGAAATCAGGGGACAGCTTATGGTCACTGGCACAAAAATATAACACCAGCATCAGCCAACTCGCATCATGGAACAACATCAACAGCAGCTATACGATCTTTGTCGGTCAAAAACTGATCGTTTCCAAGTAACAAGCAAAAAAACCGCGTGCAAGCCATTGGCTCACGCGGTTTTTTATGATGGATCCGCTTCTTCCGGAGCAGCTAGTTTTTTTTCAAGAAACCGCTTGTTTTTCGTAAGCGCAATCAAACTATTTGGTCAATCATAGAACCCTGCGTTAGAATGAAAGAAGCAATAGAAATTGCTAGTTTTAAAGGAATTGCTTCAGAACCAGAACGATCGAAGCGTACACAAAATAAGGAGGATTTCACATGCACAACAGAAACCTAACGATTATTGGCAGTTACGACACTCGAACAGAAGTATTACCGGTTATTGAGCAATTGACAAACGAAGGCTATGGCAAAGAGGATATCGTGCTGTTTGCGAATCAAACAGTCATCGATCAATTTGGGTTAGAATCCATCGATGATGTGGAAGTGGAGCAGGCAGCTAGTGAGGATGAAGATCGTTCGCTTTGGGAAAAAATCAAAGATGCTTTTTCTTTCGGCGATTCCGCTCATAGGCATGATGAGCATGATCCGTTATATGGTTATCGTGATGACCTTGAACGAGACAAACTCGTTGTCGGTGTCTACGATTATCAGCCGATGGACAAAATAACCGATCGTGATGCAGATACTGGTCCGATCATCGATCAACCGTTACCAGGTGAAACAGCAATGCCAGATGAGTCCGTCCATCCAACGCCCCGCATGGGAGACAGCGATATTGAAGCACCGATCCATGACCCCAACCATCTGCGTAACTTATAAATAGAAGGGGTTAAACAATAAAGGAATCATTAAAGCCAGAGGAACAAGCGTCCGTCGTATCTGCCAACCCTTAGTGAAGGGATGGGCCCGCAGGTGATCGGCAGTTGTCCTCGGGCTTTTTTTGTGCAACGGACAATTATGTCTTTGTCATTTTTGAAAATAAAACTTAATTTGTTGACGATTGCTTTTTTTTGTATAATATAAGAATGAGATAGAGCGTTGTCGGAAGAGCCAACCACATTTTTGGGGAAAGGATGGGGAGTGCGATGAAATTCAAGTTCAATATGCAGTCGGCATTAGTCAGTTGTTTTGTTGCGGTTTTTTTGAGTGTGGCGATCAATCAAGACGCCAATGCCTTTGTGGCTGCGCCCTTTGTACGAGATTCTTCCAGTAGTTCCTCCGAGCCACCTTACCAGACAGCAAGCAGCAGTATCGAAGAAACCTCTGATTCCAGTCAGATTTTTTATGAAGCCAGTGTTAGTTCTTACACATCGTCTTCAACGACTAGTCGCTCGATCGAAGCGTCGACAAATGAAGGCACGTCTGTTTCCGTAAGTGAAGCAGAGACAGATCCTAGCGTCAGCACTTCTGCAAGTAGCGAAAGCAGTTCGAGTACCGCGCCGAGTGGCGGATCAACCACCACCAGCGATACTTCTAGCAGTAGCGCTAGCAGCAGTTCTTCAAGCTCTTCCAGTACGAGTTCGACCAGTACTACAACAAGCAGCTCCAGCAGTGAAACGACTGAGCCGTCTTCAGAAACCTCCAATAGCGACGACGAAGCCGCGGAAGATACGAGTGAAAATGTTGATCTAACAGTCGAAGGGGCTCACTGAGCCTGACTGTAAAAATCAATCTCATCTAAAGGGACCATTTCAGCTAGGCCTTGTGCCTAGCTTTTTTATTTGCTTATGTTCAGAGCCACGAACACACCAAGTGCACGAAGGATGCGCGATTCCTCACTCTGAGACTTCAAAAAGTAGCAAAGAGGAAGGTTTTTTGGAGGATTGCTGGAACAGAAAAGAGCTGTCTTACGTTTTTATTCACTGCCTCCATAAAAAAAGCTGCACTTGCAAGCATATCATAAAGTGATTCTGAGTAGTTTCGCTATAATAAGTGCGAGGAGGGGTGTTATGGGAAAGTATTTTAAGCACTTCGAAAAATTGATTAGTGTTGTGGTTGATATTATGTTAGGACTGTTGGTTCTGTTGGTTTTGGTGGTGATGGCGGAAGCGATCTACAAAATCGTTGTCCATGTGATCCCACTGCATGAAGTTAGCGATCTTTCTTTATTGATCGAAGAGATCGCGACATTGTTTATTTTACTGGAAATTATTTTGATGTTATTGCGTTACGTAAAAGAAGGTCACCATATTCCGGTGCGTTACTTGATTTTGATCAGTATCACAGCAATTTTAAGAGAGCTGCTTTTAGCGCAAGGAAAAGGGTTAGAAACGCTCTTTTTGGCGTTAGCGATCTTGGTCTTGATCATTGTGCTGCAGGCGTTGGAAAAACTCAAAGCCTTTCATAGTTCCAAAGGACTGTAAAAAAAAATCATCCGATTGGTTGACGAATGACTCGTCAAGGGATCGGATGATTTTTTAATTCTTCAAAAAGCACTCGGCTTTCTTGCTGCAGCCGCTTGCCGATATCTGTTTGGCCTACCGTTGTTCTTTCCGTTTGCCGCACGACGATTTTTTTCTGAGTGACGATGTCACGTCGCTGCTGGATGGCTTGCTGGCGATCTGTAAAGGGTTGATGGGCTGCTAAGGTCATGCCGAAGGAATTTGACAACAGCGTGTAACCAGCAATGCCTGTGACGGATTGGTAGGAGCGAGAGAGTCCGCCATCGATCACCAATAAACGACCATTTGCCTTAATGGGCGTCTCGCCTTTACGCACTTTGACAGGGGTGTGGCCATTGATGATGTGGCCTGTCGGCGGCAGACCGAAGGCAGCTAGGACACGGCAGCAGAAGTCTTCGTTTTCCCTTAAAGAATAATAGGCATTTTTTTGTTCCGTATGAGTGTTGCGATCTGCTATAAAGTAGCGCTCAAAGGTTTTCATGGCTTTTTTGCCGAAGAGGGAAGAGCCTTCGCCACACCAAAGATACCAGATCATATCGGTGGCAAGGTCTGTTTGGTTTTCTGGTTGGGCAAAACTTTCCTGCAAACATTGCTGAAAAAAGTCCATCAACGCTTTGCCTGCTAAGGGCTGCTGCTGGAAAGTAAAGGCCAGGAAATCGCCGTTTTCCCGACAAGGCAGGCAGCCGTGATACAGTAGGTTGTCGTTGAAGCGCTGGTACAATGTGCCATGCTCGACCAAAAAGCGCATATGCGCAGCTAAGCGGGGCGAGCGTTGAAATTGGCTCAGCAAATCTTGCAATACTTCATGTTCTTCGGCTGTCAAACGGTAAGGATCATCGGGATCTACTAGTTGAAAACAGCCGTTGATCAAAGGATAGGTCTGGTCTAGCTGGATTTGTTGTCGATCTTGAGACAAGCGATGCAATAAGCAGCGCTCTGCCATCGCAAATGCCGGTCGCCGCTGGATCACGGCTGCTTCGACTTTGAATTGGATGATGGCAAATGCCTGCTGCAAAAGCATGGCGGCTTTTTTTTGCTGGCTTGATAAAGGGTCCACTGTTTTTTGCGGATAAAAGCCGGCATTTTCTGTGTAATATTTTTGGCTAAAAGCCAGTGCTTTTGATAGATCGATCCCATAACCATCTTGTAATAATGCCAGATTGCCGTAGCGAGCAGCGATGCGGATCGTATTGGCCAAACAGGGCAGCGAGCCGCAAAAGCTACCGATCCACAAGATATCATGGTTGCCTAGCTGAATATCCAGTGAAGGCGAAGTCATCAAGCGATCGACGATTTTGTCTGGCGCCGGTCCTCGATCATAGATATCGCCTAAGACATGGAGATGGTCCACTACGAAACGCTGAATCAAGTACGCCAGTTCTTGGCAAAAAAGCGGGGCTGCCTCTAATTCAATGATCTTATCAAAAATCGCCTGATAGTAAGCTTCTTTATTGAAGTCGGCATCATATTGGTACAACAGTTCTTCTAAGATGTAAGCAAAAGAAGTCGGCAATGCTTTGCGTACCTTGGAGCGTGTGTATTTACTGGAAGTAAAGCGGGCAACTTTCACTAGCTGTGCCATCTTCAAGCGCCAATCGGCAGGGGTCCAGGCCTGTTCTTGTAATAGCTCCTCTGGATAATAAATGACAAAACAGAGTTCGGTCTGTTCTTCTTTCGTCAAGACACCGGTAAACAAAGTCTCGACTTTTTCTCGAATACTGCCAGAACCATTCCGCAAAATATGGTCAAAGGCATCGTATTCGCCATGCAGATCGCTGACAAAATGCTCGGTAGCTTTCGGCAGCTGCTGGATGGCTTCCAAGTTGATGATCTCGGTCAGGTTTGCCAAGGTGTCTTTATTGAACATGGGCCTGTTCTTTGGCTTGTTCTTCAATCAGCATCGCGCTTTCTTCAATGGAGCGTTTGCTGACATCGATCACCGGAATGTTCAGCTTTTTGAACCATTCATTCGCGTAGGCTAATTCTGCTTCGATTCGTTCACAATTGGTGTAATGGGTTTCTTCTTTCAAGCCCAATGAATGCATCCGGGACCGCCGGATTTCCGTAAGGGATTCTGGATTCGTAGTCAAACCGACCATTTTCCGTGGGTCTACTTGGTGCACTTCGGCTGGCAAAGCGACTTCAGGAATCAAAGGCAGATTCGCCACTTTGTAGCCGCGATTTGCCATGTATAGGCTCAATGGGGTCTTTGAGGTTCGCGAAACCCCTAATAGGACAAAGTCAGCATCGAGAAATCCCCGTGGGTCTTTGCCGTCGTCGTATTTCACCGCAAATTCCATCGCGGCCACCCGGCTGAAATATGCTTGGTTCAAGCGATGCAAGGCACCAGGCTCTTGGACGGCTTCTACACCGAATGTTTTTTCCAGCATCGTGGTCAAGGGCGACATAAAGTCGACATGCTGCAAGCCAGTCCGTTTGGCAAAGGCATCAACAAAAGCGACTAATTCTTTATTGACTAAGGTGGTAACGACGATCGATTTGTCTAGCAAGGCATCTTTGAGGATCTCGCCTAAGCTCTCTTCATCATTAGTAAAGGGAAAGAGCTGGATATCTGAAAGGTCGATCGTGGGAAACTGCGCGGAAACGGCGGCGATCAGCTTTTGTGCCGTTTCGCCTACGGAATCTGAAATCAAATATATTCGAACGTTCTTCATTGTTTTTGCCCCCTAAAAGTGTGTGTTGTCACTGTCATTGCCTGCTTGAATAAAGTAATTCATCAGCCGCGTCTTCGTGATTTTGCCGATGACTTTTTTTGGTTCCTGTGGATCGACCACTGGCAAGGTATCGACTTCATGTCGTCCTAACAACGTACCAGCCGTCAAGATCGTTTCTTCCGGTGTGATGGTCACGATGTTTGGCATGCGAGTCATGATCATCGCTACGGGTGTTTTTTCCGGTGCGGCATTGCTGATCGCAAAGCGCAGCAGATCTTTGCGGGAGAGTACCCCAATCAGTTCGTCTTGGTCATTTTTGACATAGAGGGAACCGACATCGTACATAAACAAAGTCGTGACTGCTTCATAAACGGAGACCGTTTGTGAGATCAGCAACGGTGGGATCATGACTTCTGCAACTTTGGTATGGTAGAGTTTTTCGAAAAGCAAAGGCTCAACGGTTTGTCCTGTATAGAAATAGCCGACTTTCGGTCGAGCGTCTAATAAACCGGTCATGGTCAAAATCGATAAGTCATTCCGCAAGGTTGCGCGGCTCAAACCCAACTGCTTCGCAATGGTCTCCCCACTGATCGGCTGATGCTCTTTGACGATCTCAATGATTTTCATTTGTCTTTGGCTTAATTCCAATGTGTCACCTTCTTTCTTTTATGTGCTATGCTATTGATTATATGATTTTCCGAATGAAAAGGCAATCCTTCTCTTTTAAAAAGGATAAATCCCTTAAAAGTTTTCTTTTTTTGGCTTGACGATTAAATGTGTCATACTATATACTGCTAATTAATCGAAATAGTATATAACATTTAAAAGGAGGAACATGATGGAAAAAGCAGTCGTATGGTTTTCAGAAGGCACGAAAGAGCAAAAAGCATTATTAGGCGGGAAAGGGGCAAATCTTGCGGAGATGACCAATTTGGGTTTGCCTGTTCCTCAGGGATTTATCGTCCCGGCCACCATTTGCCTGACCTATTTAGAAGAACAGGTTCTTCCTGAGGCGATCATCAAGCAAGTCAAAGCTGCCATCGAAGAATTGGCAGTCCGCAGGAACAAAACATTTGGCGGACTGCACTCGCCGTTATTGGTTTCTGTCCGCAGTGGTGCCAAGTTTTCCATGCCAGGGATGATGGATACGATCTTAAACCTTGGGTTGAATGATGAAACCGTCCAAGGGTTGGCTCAGCAGACGGGGGACCCCGTCTTTGCTTATGATTGTTACCGCCGTTTGATCCAGATGTATGGGGATGTGGTGAAAGGTGTAGAAAAAGAACACTTTGAAGCCTATTTGACAGATTATAAGAAACGGCAGAATTATGTGTCAGACCAAATGATGACCGGCAATGACTGGCAAATGATCTGTCGCGTGTTTCAAAGTATTTATATGGAACATACCCAAGAAGCGTTTCCCCAAGACCCGTTTCAGCAATTATTGGCAGCCATCACGGCAGTTTTTCGCTCATGGAACAACCCACGGGCTAAGACCTACCGTTCCCTCCATCGGATCCCTGACGATCTAGGGACTGCCGTAACGATTCAAGAAATGGTTTTTGGCAACAGCGGGATAAATAGTGGGACGGGTGTCGCCTTCACCCGCAATCCAGCAACCGGGGAACCGGGACTTTTCGGCGAATTTCTAGTGTGTGCTCAAGGGGAAGATGTGGTTGCTGGCATTCGTACACCACAACCGATCCAAGCGTTGGCGCAACAACATCCTGTGATTTATCAGGAACTAAAGCAACTGGCTGAGGGTTTGGAAGATCACTATCAAGACATGCAAGACATTGAATTTACCATCGATGACGGCCAGTTGTTTGTCTTGCAAACAAGAAACGGCAAACGAACCGCCGCTGCGGCAGCGCAAATTGCAACGGATATGGTCGCAGAAGGTCGGATCACCATCAGGCAAGCCTTAGACCGAATCACACCAGAAATGATCGATCAATTGTTGCACCCGTTATTTGCCCCCGAAGCCTTACAGCAAGCCGAAGCCTTTGCGCAGGGCTTGCCGGCTAGTCCAGGGGCAGCTTCAGGACATGTCTATTTCACTGCAGAGGCGGCGGAAAAAGCCAGCCGCACAGGAGAAAAAGTCCTGCTGCTACGGCAGGAAACCTCACCTGAAGATATTGAAGGCATGGTGGTGAGTGAAGCGATCATTACCGCTCGTGGGGGGATGACTTCTCATGCGGCGGTGGTCGCCCGTGGTCTGGGGGTCTGCTGTGTGGTAGGGTGCGAGGCATTAAGTGTCGATGCATTTTTGAAACAGGCCCGCTGCGGCGAGCTGCTGATTGAAGAAGGTGACGTACTTTCCGTAGACGGCAGCACTGGCAAACTGTATCAAGGGCAGCTGCCTATGACCAGTGTACAGGAGCGGGTTTTGCTGGATCAGCTTTTGACGTGGGCACAAGCCCAGGCAGATCTAAAGGTTTACGCAAATGCGGAAACGAAAAATGACATTGAGGCTGCGCTGGCCTTTGGTGCAGCGGGCATCGGCTTAGCACGGACGGAGCATATGTTTTTTGGGGAAGCGCGTTTGTGGAAAATGCGGGAAGTCATCTTGGCAGAAACGAAGGCGGAACGATTGGCGGCTTTGGCTGAGATCAAGGCTTATCAAAAAGCCGATTTCCAAGAAATGCTGCAGGCCGCGCAAGGAAAAAAATGCACGATTCGTTTATTAGATCCACCACTCCATGAATTCTTGCCCCATGAGCATGAACGCCTTGAGATGGCCCGCCGCAGTAAAAAATCATTGGCAGTGATCGAGCGGCGAATTGACGAACTGCAAGAGGTCAATCCTATGATGGGGCATCGCGGCAGCCGTTTAGGACTCAGCTATCCAGAAATTTATGAAATGCAAACAGCGGCGATTTGTGAAGCGGCTGTGGAGTTGCGGCAGCAAGGAGTCGAGGTAGAGGCGGCGATCTTATTGCCCCTGATCAGTTTGCCCGCAGAGCTGCAGGTGTTGAAAGCGACGTTGACACAGGTGATCGCTCAAGCAGAAGCAACCCTTCAGCAACCGTTGCACATCGAGATCGGCATGATGATCGAGACACCTAGAGCGTGCTTGATCGCTGGGGAGTGTGCTGAAGATGCTGCGTTCTTTAGTTTTGGTACCAATGACTTGACCCAAATGACGTTTGGCTTTTCGCGGGATGATGCAGGCAGCTTTATTCAAGCCTATTTGCAGTCGGGGATCTTACAAGAAGATCCTTACCAGCACTTAGATCAGGCGGGTGTTGGTACCTTGATGCGCCAAGCGATCACTGGCATAAGAGATCGTCAGCCAGAGCACTCGATCGGTGTTTGTGGCGAAGTCGGCAGCGATCCCTATTCCATTGCATTTTTGCGAGAGATCGGCATCGACTATGTTTCTTGCTCCCCATACCGAATCCCCGCTGCCTGGTTAGCGATCGCCCAATCCGCCCCCACCATCGAAGAGGCGTCAGTGGGCTCCCGCTAAAATAGGAGAAAAAAATACACCGCAGTCCACTAGCAAGGCTCGCCTGCTTGGTGGATTACGGTGTGTTCGTGCAGCTTCACCTTACAGGGGCTGATCCGTTTTTTGAATCGCGGGTTTGCGTCCTTTTAAATACCAAGTGATCCCAATAACATGGGCGAGGTAGATGGCAGCGAGGACGAAACGTACCAGCAGATTAGGGATCAATAGTGCAGGAATTGCAAAGACTACCAGCATCATGGCAAACATCCGAACCATTCCCTTGGTACTCAGCTGTTTTTGTACGAGTGGTTTTTCAATGTATTTTTGATAATTTTCTGATTGAACCAAGCGTTGATAATAGGTATCGGAACTCCGCAGCCAGAAATAAGCCGTCAGCAAGTAAAAGACCGTTGTGGGTAAGAAAGGTAAAAAGATTCCTAAAGTACCTAGACCGAATGTCAGTGATCCACAAAGAAAAAACAGTGTTTTTTTCAAAAGTAACCCTCCTTATTTGGGTGTTTCGTGTCTTACCCTCAGTATAACGGAGGAGGGGCAGCTTGAACATGCGTTTTGTGTTTTTCCCCGTTTTTTAGCGACAATAAGAGTTTTTCTTCCCCATACTCCTGCTTTTTTGATAGACTAGAAACAACACAAAGGGGGAAGCAGCATGGAAACGATTGAATTGAATACCGGCATTCAGATTCCAGTGATCGGCAGTGGGACGAATACATTTGGGAAAGAAAACCGAGAATACCAAGGTGCGATCAATGATGATACGACAGAGCTGTTGACTGCCATCAAGCTTGGGTATCGGCATTTTGATACGGCGATTTCTTACCGCAACGAAGCCGTGGTAGGCAAAGCCATCAAGGAAAGCGGGATCGACCGCAGCGAATTTTTCCTGACTTCTAAGATTCCTGGCAAACCAGAGCATACGCAAGATGCAGCTGCCGTGAAAGCGTCTGTCGAAGCGAGTTTAGCAGCCTTGCAGACGGAATCGATCGATCTTTATTTGATCCATCATCCGTGGGACAACTTGGCAGAGATCGCCGCTGTCTGGGCGGTTCTTGAGGCTTATGTCGATAAAGGAGTCTTAAAAGCGATCGGGGTGTCCAATTTCCAAGAAGAAGAACTTAGCTATTTATTGGCAAACAGTCGGATCAAACCAGCGGTCAATCAAATCGAATCGCATCCAGGCAAGTGGAACGATGCGATCATCGCCTATTCCTTAGCCAATCAGGTAGTTCCAGAAGCCTGGGGTCCGCTTTCCCGGATTTCGGAAGCGGCACGGGAAACCTTGACCCAAATCGGTGAAGCGTATGAAAAAACCTGGAGCCAAGTGGTCTTGCGTTACCAAATCGAGCGTGGGGTGATCGTGATTCCGAAATCCCATTCAGAAAAACATCAAGCCGAAAATTTAGCGCTCTTTGATTTCGCTTTGACGGCGGAAGAAAAAGCCGTCATCAAAGAATTATAGGCAATAGAAGCGGTCCTATTAAAGGGACCCTACAGCCAGTGCGGAAACTTCCGTGCTGGCTATTTTTATGCAGTCGTAACGCTCCTTGATGACTGAGGAGCTTTTCTATTCGTTACAACAGCAACCGTAAGCCTTAGCAAAAAAGAAAATGCGCTTGCAGCCGTTTCTGACAATGAATCCTCTTAAATATTCAAAGAAATGACCGATTATCCTTACTAAGGGTCGTCTACGGACGAGTCTTCATTGGATCGTGTGAAATTGGAAATGAAGGAGTGGCACAGTTGTGAAAAAAAGAAAAAAGACGATAGGAATTTATGTGATGATCACCTTGATGCTGGTTGCGGGGATCCCGATCATTGTCATGCTGACAAGTTCCTATTTAACCACCAAGAACTTATTGATTGAACGAAATGATTTGAACAAAGAAAGTGCCGTCAATTTGATCTTGGCGGAAGAAAAGAGTTTGCGCCGATCGACGGAAAGCAAATTGAAATCAATGGCTGAACTGCCAGCGATGAAAACAGAATTCAGCATGGGACGTATCCGTTCAGATCTTTCTTTAGCGATTGCTGGGAGCAACAGCTTCTTAGCAGTAACTTTTGGGACAGAAGATGATGAGTATGTGACCTTCAATCCCTTACCGGATGACTATAAACCCACAATTCGGCCGTGGTACAAAGGGGCTGTAAAAGCCGAAGGAGAAGTGTATTGGACAGCACCTTATTTAGATACGGTGTCGAATCAATTTGTGACGTCGGCTTCGATCCGGGTCAAAAATTCCCATAATCAAGTGGGGGTTTTAAGCGTCGATGTTTCCTATGAAAGCATTCAAAACATCTTGTCTTCCTTTACCGTGGGGCGGACTGGGAATGTCACCTTAGTTTCAGAATCTGGGGTCATCGTGACCTCAAAAAATACCAAGCAAATCGGTAAGAATATCAAAGAAGAAGAAGTGTTCCAAAAAATCAAAGAAGCCAAAGATCCGACAGGCATGGTTGGTTTAGGCGACTCGAATAAAGTCAATGATGTGTTGTATGACAAGTCTGCTGATTCCAATGTTTGGGCGTACTCCGAAGTCAAAGCTAGTGATCTAGACAAAGAGTTAGGAGCGTTGGTCCGTACCACCATTATCGTTACGATCTTGATGCTGCTCTTTGTAGGACTGGTTTCTTATGCCGCGATCAAAGTAGTCGCAGCAATCATCGATTGCTTCAATCGCTACTTTAGAAAAGTCGGTGAAGGCAAACTAGAGAAGATGAGCAAAACCAAAAGAGCCAAAGGCGAAAAATGGACATGGGATCAATGGGCACGCCGAGTTGTTTATCCAGACAAAGCAGGCAATGAGATCCAGCAAATGGCGGACAATTACAATGTGATGATCGAAGGCACGGGTGCATTGATCCAAAAAGTACAAAAAGAAAGCAACAGTGTCGCAGGAATGTCGGATTCTTTATTAGAATTGTCAAAACAAACCAATATTGCGACAGAAGAAGTCTCTCAAACCATTACGGGGATTGCTGAAGTGACCGGTGCTCAAGCCCAAGAAACAGAATACAGCGTGTCACAAATGCAAAACCTCTCGCAGGTCGTGAAAGAATTACGAGAAAATGTTGGCGGCATGAGCAGCAAGTCGCAAGAATCTACGAAGATCAATCAAGAAAACTTAACGATCATGGATCAAGTCGATGACAGCTGGCGACAAGAGTTGGCACAGATGGAGCGCTTGATGTCGAACATGACGGGAATGAATGATAGTATCCAAAATATCAACTCGATCATTGGGGTCATCAACGATATTTCTTACCAAACCAACTTGCTAGCCTTGAATGCATCGATCGAAGCCGCAAGTGCTGGCGAGTCTGGCAAAGGCTTTGCCGTCGTGGCTGCTGAGATCCGTAAATTGGCGGAACAAAGCAAAGCTTCTACCAAAGAAATCGAAGCGATCATTGAAGAAATTCGTGAGCAGTCTAGTCAAATGGTCAAACAAACGTCGGCGTCTGTCAAAGGCGGCGTTCGCCAAACCAACTTGATCAAAGAAGCGATCTCATCTTCAAAAGAAGTTTTCCAACGCAGCAGCTATATGATCGAAGGCATCCATCATATTGAAGCAGCCAGTGCCCGTATCGAAAATATTCAAAACAGTGTACTGGAAAACTTAGAAAACATTTCCGCATCAACGGAAGAAAATGCCGCTGGCACACAAGAAGTTTCCGCAAATGCAGAAGAAGTCTTGGCAACCATGGATGAATTTACCAACCATGTGGCAGACCTCAGAGACATTGCAGAAGAGTTGAAGCGATTGACCAATCGTTTTGAAGTGGAGAAATAAATCAAGCAAAAAAATCACTCATCAGCTATTCGCAAGAATGGCTGATGAGTGATTTTTGTTTGTTGAGGAGGAGACTACAAAAAAGCCAAGACGAATGTTGCTCATCTTGGCTTTTCATAATGATATTTATAAAACCTTATTACGGGCTATTGTGTCGTTTCGGTCCGCTGGATGATCATCTCCACGCGGCGGTTTTCCGAGCGGCCTTGTGGGGTGTTGTTATCGGCTTTCGGTTCGGTATCGGCAAAGGCTTGGATGGCAGCATTTTTTTCTAAAACGGCGCCTTTGCTGATGAAGTATTCCATAACGGTAATCGCACGAGCGGAACTAAGATCCCAGTTAGATTGGTAGCGGCCATTGCCTTTTTCCGGTACGTTATCGGTATGCCCGGCGATCACGATTTTGTTGGCTTTTAGTTTTTTCAGTGAGTCCGATAGTAGATCCAGTGACTGACGAGTGGTGTCCGTGATCTCGGCGCTACCAGAGGCAAACAAGATGCTGCTGGCTAGCGTGATATGCAAGCCATCGGATTCCAAGCGGACTTCTGTCTGGTCTTTTAAGCCAGAAGCGGCGAGTTCTTGTGACAGCTGGTCGCTGATTTTTTCTAGCTGCTGATTTTCCAGTTGGGTCCGGACCGCTGCTTCTTGCGCTTGTGCTTCGGCAGAAGTGGCGGCTTTTTTTCGCGGCGTGGTCTCGCCCATATCGATCACTGACCCGATGACGGAGGCGTTGCTGTGGTGGCTGGAAAGGATGGTGCCGAATTCGCTTCGGATTTCTTGAAACTTCTCATCATCGACTTTCGCCATGGCAAACATGACGATGAATAAGGCCAGCAGCAAGGTCAACATATCCGAGTAAGGCAAAAGCCACGCTTCGTCTACATGTTCTTCATGTTTCTTTTTTCGCTTCATGTCGCTTCACCCTTTATAATTGTTCTTGCCGTTTTTTCGGATCGATCAAGCTGTATAATTTTTTCTCAATACTTTTCGGCGATTGTCCGGCTTGGATCGCTAAGACCCCTTCAACGATGATCGACATCATTTGGACTTCTTGCTCCGATTTCAAAGTTAATCGTGAGCTAAAAGGAATGAACAGCACATAACCGAAGAAAATACCATAAAGGGTCGCCACAAAAGCCGCCGAGATCATATGACCCAGTGCTTCTACATCCTCTAAATTGCCTAGCGCCCCTATCAGCCCGATCACGGCTCCTAACACCCCTAAGGTCGGGGAACTCGTGCCGGCGGTTTTAAAAATAGCCGAGCCGATGCGATGCCGTTCTTCGATCCCATAGATCTCATTTTCCATGATTTCTTGGATCTGTTCGGCAGCGATGCCATCCACCACCATTTCCAAGCCCTTTTTTAAAAAAGGATCTTCTAAGTTTTGGATAGCACCTTCAAGAGATAGTAGGCCATCGCGCCGAGCTTGGTTAGCTAATTCAACGATGGTATTGATGGTTGTTTTTAAGTCGTATTCTTTATTTTTCAGCAGAACGCCGAAGATCTTCGGGATTTTTTTGATATCACTGCTGGGAAATGAATTGATAACGGCTGCGATCACACCGACGAAAATGATAATCGCGGCTGCCGGATTGATCAAAACGGCCACATTGGCACCTTTTACAATCATCCCAACCACCACAGATATCAATCCTAAAATAATACCGATCAGCAAGAAAAAATCCATTTGTTGCGTCCTCCTAAATTCTATTTCCAGGTTTTAAACCCTCATTTATTTTATCGGTGAATTAAAATCATTCTTAATAGCAAAAAAAAATAATCCAAAAAATAACTAAAATAAATTTTCTGTTTCTCCTTTTTTTGTTCTTTTTTTGACAAGTTTCGTCAAATTGTTGAAATGGTACAGCTTGCAATTTTTGTGAATATTTATAGATGGTACCGTTTTTTTTCGTGAAGCGTTTCTCAGGGTTTGTCATGTCAACAGGCACAAATGAAAATTTTTTAATCAATTTTTCGAATAATACTTGTTTTTTTATCAAAAAACTGATTTTGATCAAAAGGCATAGATATGCTTGTAAAACGCTTTATATCGATCGTTTGCTTTTTATAACTGGGGACGAAATTGCGATGAAACAGTGTTTAACAAATAACATAACACGTCTGTAACTTAAATGTCATATCCGTAAAGTTGCAAAAATCAAATTGTAAAATAAAAATAATTCTACTATAATGACATCACGTCTTCTTGTTTTTTTAATCTATAACAAAAAAATAAATAAATATATTTGTTTCTGTTCCATCGATGAAAAAAACGTTTGGTACAGAAGGTGGAAGGAGCAATTATTGTTGGATACCTATGATTTATTAAAAACAGCTATGAACGTTTCTGCACAACGCGCAGAATTGATTTCGTCTAATATCGCTAATGTCAACACGGATGGGTACAAAGCAAAACGCATCGTGTTTGAAAGCGAATTAAAGCAGGCACTCGCTTCGTCAGGGACCGACGCTGTAACAGAAGCGTCAGTTTCTCAAGTAAAACCGAAAATCACTGAAAATGCAACTACCAGTATCAAAGACAACGGCAATAACGTGGATCTTGAGGTAGAGATGTTGGATCAAGCAGCCAATGGGTTGTATTACAGTGCATTGACCGCACAAGTCAACGGACGCTTGCAAATGATGAACCTTGTCTTGAGTAATTGATAGAAAGCGCAGGAAAAACAAATGGGTATATTTAACGGACTAACGATCAACGCGAGCGGTCTAGCATTGGAACGGTTAAAACTAGATACGATCTCCAGCAATATCGCAAATGTAAATACAAATCAAACACAAACAACCGCGGCTTATCAAAAAAAGAGTATTCTTTTTTCAGAAAATTTAAAAAATAGTCGTGAAGGAACACCGGCTACATACGGTGTCAAAGTGACGGGGATCGCTGCCGATGAGACGGAAAAACTGACCTATGATCTTACCAATCCCGCTGCCAACGCTGAGGGATATGTCGGTCAATCAAATGTGGATATTGCCGATGAAATGGTGGCAATGTTGCAAGCGGTTCGAACGTACGAAGCCAATGTTTCTGCTTCAGAAATGAATAAAACAATCTTGAAAAAAGCATTAGAAATATCAAAGGGGTAACGAGAAAATGGATGGACTTTTAACGACAGGATTAACAGACTACCAAAACGTTTTGCGGACACTAGGCACGGGGGCTGCTTCAAAAGAGACTAGTGTTGTGGGCACCAAGGAAAACCAGTTTTCTTCCTACTTGACCAATGCGGTCGATCAGTTGAATCAAAAAACGGCGGTCATGGATCAAGATACTGTCAATTTGATCACCGGCGATGAAAGCGATCTAGGCAATGTGATGATTCGCATGACGGAGGCGCAATTGGCGCTACAAACAGCCGTTCAAGTACGAAACAAGTGTTTAGAAGCTTACAATGACGTGAAAAATATGCAGTTTTAGCAGTGGGTGAGGGAATAAGAATAAATGATGGATAAAGTGAAAGAATGGACAGAACAACTCAAAGACCGTTGGCAAATGCAAAGCTCTTTAAAGAAAATGATCGTTGTTCTTTCCGTTATCAGCGTTCTCGGAATCACAGCAGCTGTTTATTATTTAAATACGCGAATTGAATACGGTATCTTGTTTACGGATCTAAGCGATGCCGATGCGGGAACGATCAGCAAGGATTTGGATGAACAGCAGATCGCCTACAAATTAGCCGACAATGGGACGACTATTTTGATCGATAAGGACCAAGTCGATGAATACCGCATCAATCTTGCCGTGGACAATAAGTTACCAAATACCAGTACAGGCTTTGAATTATTTGATGATGCCAACATGATGACAACGGATGAAGACCGCAAAATCATGTATCAGCGGGCAGTAACGGGCGAACTACAGCGAGCAATCGAGTCGATCGATGCGGTCAAATCCGCCAAAGTTTTACTCGTGATGCCAGAAGAAAGTGTCTTTTCTTCGGAGGAAAGTGCGCCGACGGCCTCTATCGTGTTGTCCTTGAAAAATCAGCAAATCTCAGACGAGTCCGTGCAAGGGATCGTTACCTTGACTTCCGGCGCAGTGGAAAAGCTGAAGCCTGAAAATGTAAAAGTCGTTGATAGCGCGGGCAATACGTTGACTAGAACCGAAGATGAAGCCAGTCAATTAAGTGGCTTAAACAATAAATACATTGCCATCAAAGATTCCTATGAAAAAACGCTAGAAGAAAAAGTAGCGAAGTTGCTGACACCGATCTATGGTGCAGACAAATTCCAAGTGTCGATCAACTTAGACTTGAATTTTGATTCGATCGAGCGGAAGAAAGTCACTTATGATGACCCAGAGATCAAGAGTGAAACAGTGCAGGCTGCTGGTTCGCAAGAGACTGTCCAAGAAGCCCAAACAGGGACTGTGGATGACAATGTCTCCAATGTGACGGGCACGGATGGAGAGGGGAACAATTCCTACAGTCGTTCCGTTGAAAATGAATTGGATACCGAGACCACTACGACCATTACGGCTCCTGGCATGATCGAACGAATGACCAGCTCAATCGTGATCAATGCGAACCTTTCGCAAGCTGATCAAGCAGAATTGCAGCAGTTGATTGCTAGCGCCGTCGGCTATGACAATGATCGTGGCGATCAAATTGCGATCCAAGGGTTTGACTTTGCCCAAGCAGAGGTTGATCCAGCCGCTGATCCTCAAGGGAATGAACAGATTGCAGCTGCCAAAGGTTATGTCAAGTATGCCATCATCGGCGGTATCGTGTTGACCTTGTTCTTGGTGATCTTAATGATCGTTGGCGTGATCCGACGCCGACGCAAAGAAGACGAGTTGGAAGTGGATGTGACGGATGAAATGGTCACTTTTGCACAACCATCCGCTGCTAGCATCGGAGCGAGTAACCCGGTTGCACAAGAAGTCGTTTTTGGCGGTGTCGGTAACCGGTCTGCTGAAACGAAACCAGCGGTGCCAGAAGCATCCACACAAGAAGCCACAGCAGAACATACAGGAGAACCAACATTGGATCAAACGGCTAGAAATTATGCCGAAAGCAATCCTGAAGTAGCGGCGGAATTGATCAAAGCTTGGATGAAAGAAAAATAAGGGGGCAGCCATGGATACAATAGACGGGGTAAAAAAAGCAGCGATTCTTCTGATTTCTCTAGGATCAGATACCTCTGCAAAGATCATGAAGCTGCTGCCAGAATCATTTATACAAAAAGTGAGCTATGAGATCGCCAACATCGACTTTGTCAGTCCCGAAGAGCGGGATCAAGTGTTGGAGGAATTTTCTCATACCGCAACGGCCCGCAAATATGTCTTAGACGGCGGGATCGATTATGCCAAAAATTTGCTGAACCAAGCATTAGGCCCTCAAAAAGCCAAAGAAGTCATTGACGTATTGACTCAGATTCAGCTGCGGGAACGGCCCTTTAATATCGCTCGCAAAGCCGATGTTCAACAGTTGACCAATCTGTTGATCGGCGAACATCCACAAACGGTAGCGTTGATTTTGTGCTACATGCAGCCGGACAAAGCGGCCAGCGTCTTGTCACAGTTTCCCGATCATTTGCAAGTGGAGATCGCTGAACGGATCGGGACGATCTCCAGTACGTCGCCTTTGGTGATCGAACGGATTGAAAAAGTGATCGAGAACAAATTCTCGAATTACATTGAGAACGATACGGAAAATGTCGGTGGTGTGCATACACTGGTAGAAATCTTGAACTCAGTCAGCCGCAGTACTGAAAAGAACATTTTGAACGACTTGGAAAAGCGGCAACCGGAACTATCCAACGAAGTGAAATCCAGCTTGTTTACTTTCGAGGATATCGTGACCCTCGATCGCTTGGATGTTCAAAAAGTCTTGCGAGATGTTCAAAACGATGTCTTAGTCTTAGCGCTTAAAGGCACGACCGACGACATCAAGAACTTTATTTTCTCCAACCTCTCATCACGGGCGGTGGAAAATCTGCAAGAAGAAATTCAATTTATGGGTCCTACCCGCTTGTCTGCTGTAGAAGAAGCCCAACAAAGTGTGGTGGCTGTGATTCGACGGCTAGATGAAACCGGTGAGATCTACATCGGAAGGGGCGACCAAGATGCAGTGGTCAAATAGCAGTTTATTGAAGCAGCAGGCGGTCAAAACGACTGAAGCTGCGCGCAGTATTTTGACGGATACGACCATCAAAGCGCCGATTGAGAAACCGAGCTTAGACCCAGAACTGCAAGCGGCTAGACGTGCACGCCAGTTGGAGCAGGAACGGCATCTGCAGCAAATGGAAGCCTTGAAACAGCAAATCTTGACCGATGCACAAGCGCAAGCGGCGCAAATTCTAGCAGAAGCGAGAACGGAAGGCTTTCAAGCAGGACAAGCAGACGGCTTTCAACAAGGCTATCAAGAAGGACTCAATGCCAGCAAAGAAGCCGCGCAAGCATTGATGACACAAGCCCAAGCCAATGTCGCTGAAGCCGTTTCTGAAATCAACACCTTTCGCTCAGAGAAAAAGCAAGAAATGATCGCTTACGGCACGGCAATCGCCGAAGCCTTGATCAATCAACGTTTTACAGACGAGCAAGCAGGCTTTCTGCCTTTTGTGGAGTCTGTGCTATGGCAATTTGAACAACCCGATCAATTTGTGACTATTCGCAGCCAAGAGCAGCATCTTGCAGGGTTGCGAGAATTGTTGGAAACCAAAAAACAGACGATCAGCGGGTTTCGCTATTTACTCATGGCAGATGATAGCTTGGCGGAACACGATTTTTGTATCGAATCTGAAAATGCCTTGGTGGTTTTTGAACTGAGGGAAGAAATCGCTCGCTTTTTGAGCCAATTTCTAGAAAGCAGTGTGAAGGAATGACGTTTGAATTACCGATCACAGCGCTGCGCAAAACAGCGCAAGCACAGCCGTTCTTTACCACTTACGGCAAAGTCAGCGAAGTCGTAGGTCTGCTGATCAAAGTCGAAGGGTTGTCGGTTTTCATAGGAGAAATCTGTGAAGTCGCACTGCAAAACAAGACACATACAGCTTTAGCCGAAGTCGTGGGCTTTGTGAAAAAAACCGTGCTCCTGATGCCCCTTGATCAGCTAGAAGGCATCGGACCGGGCTGTTTAGTGCGGCCAACTGGCAAATCGTTGACGGTAAAAATCGATGATACGCTGCTAGGGCACACCTTAGATGGACTAGGGCGACCGTTAGATATGGCGCTGGATCTGGAAACTGCGTCAGAATATCCAGTTAGTCAAGATTCTCCTGACCCCTTTCGTCGTCAAAAAATCGCTGAGATCATGCCGACAGGTGTCCGGGCGATCGATGGTCTCTTGACCGTCGGCCTTGGCCAACGGATCGGCATTTTTGCTGGTAGCGGGGTCGGTAAGAGTACCTTATTGGGGATGCTGGCTCGTTATTGCGAAGCAGATGTCATCGTGATCGGCTTGATCGGCGAGCGAGGACGAGAAGTCAAAGAATTTATTGAAAATGATCTAGGCCCAGAAGGCTACCGCAAGTCGGTCGTTGTCTGTGCTACCTCCGATATGCCACCCCTTGTACGACTAAAAGGGGCTCATGTGGCAACGGCGATCGCTGAGTATTACCGCGATCAAGGCAAGAAAGTCGTATTGATGATGGATTCGGTGACCCGTTTTGCGATGGCGCAGCGGGAGATCGGTTTATCAACAGGTGAACCACCGACGACCAAAGGCTATACCCCTTCTGTGTTTACAGCTTTACCGAAGTTGTTAGAGCGCAGTGGGATGTCTGACAAAGGCTCGATCACTGCCTTTTATACCGTCTTGGTAGAAGGTGATGACATGAATGAACCGATCGCTGATGCGGTGCGGGGGATTCTTGACGGTCATATTCTGTTGTCACGGAAAATCGCCGCTCAAAATCATTATCCTGCCATCGATATTCAAAACAGCCTCAGCCGTTTGATGAAGACCCTCGTTTCTGAGGAACAGCATGAACATGCGGGGGAACTAAAAGAAAACATGGCCGTTTATGCAGAGGCCAAGGATTTGATCGATATCGGTGCTTACAAAAGCGGCAGTAATGCGTTGACCGACCAAGCGATCGCGTTGCATCACCCCATCCTACGGTTTTTACAGCAAAAAGTGGATGAGCGGATCCCATTTGAACAAACGATTTTTGAATTGGCGCATTTGTTCAGTGAAGAAGCGCTGATCGAGCGCCAGCGTTCGACCATGTAAAACAGATCATAAAGGAGCAACCATGCAAGCATTTCACTTTTCCTTAGAAAAAGTATTGGATCACCGAAAAACCATTGAGCAAGAAGCCAAACGAGCGTACGCCCAAAAACAGCAATTGTTGATTCAGCAAGAACAGCACCTGAACACGCTGGCACAGGAAAAAGCCCAGCTTTTTGATGTCAATGAAATGACCATTGGGCGGATGCAAGTGCAGCAACGCTATTTGCTTGCTTTGAATGCCACCATCGATGAGGTTCAGAACAAAATGTTTCACGTGAAGCAAGAATTGGCAGAGTCTTTATCGGTAGTGGTAGAAGCGCAGCAGGAACGCAAGATCGTGGAAAAACTGCGAGAAAAACAATTTGCTGAATACACCTATGAACAGCAATTGGAAGAGCAAAAACAATTGGATGAGTTCGGCAATCGCGCCTTATTTTCTTAAAGAACTAATGTTTTAGTGATGAGATGACCTTGGTTTTAAAGCATCAGCTGAGAGGAGGTGAACAATGAAAGAGATCACAACAAGTGCCGCAACCGCTGTACCTGTCGGTAGCAAATCAAAAAAGATGGAGGCGTCACCAGAGGTCTTCAGTTTGATGATGCGACAGCTGACAGTTCAAGCAGGCAGCAACCTGCCAGCCCCTATCGAAACATCAGGGATGACGGAGCAAATCGCCGCCGCACCAGAAATGGGTACGGCCAGCAGTATGGAACATCTGCCGCAGGAGTCAGAAATCACTTCAGCAGCTGAACAATCTGCAACGACGCAAGCGCCAGAAATGAGCCAGATCAGCCAGACACCTTTTGCAGGCTTGGTTCAGGAAGCGGCACAGGCATCAATGGTAACGACGGAGCAGAACCAAACAAGCGCCACAGCAGCTTTAGCACCAATAGACGTAGCCACCACAGTCATCGCCCCCTCCGAGTCTACGCTTGAAGGTCTGGATTTGATGACAAATGACAGAAGTGAAGCCGCAGCACCAACGCTTGAAACGCCTTTGCCAGAAGACTTAGTAGGCGAAGAGCAGTCCACGGCAAAAGGGATCGCGACTTTCAAGGAAATCGATTCAGTAACAAAAGCCGCGATTGCGCAGACGACAGAAGCACAGCTGAAACAGTCCACCGAAGGGACCGCTCAATTGGGCCAAACGGGACCATTGGATCAAGTGTCGCCAGTGACCCACCAAGCGACGGATACGACTAGCACCTTGCAAAGCACGAAGGAAACAGTCGCCAAAAATACGGAAGCTGTTTCTGCACAAGCCATTGCTTTTTCGGCAGTAACCGACAATGAAATGGCGACACCAGCACTGCAACTGCTTGATGTTTCTCCCCTTTTGAGCAAGCAAGGACTAGCGCCAACAAAAGCGAGTATGGAGCAAGCGGCTCTGCCCTTAGCAAAAGCGACTGCCCAACTCGTCCAAACGAGCAGCACGTCAAGCGAGAAAAAAATCACGTTGCAATTCGTTCCCGAGAAATTAGGCACGATCCAGCTTTCTCTAGAAACGAATGCCCAAGGCAGCCGCTTAGAACTGACCGTTCAGCAGCCGCAAGCCAAAGAATTATTGCTGTCCATCAAGCATGAGCTAGAGCAAGTTTTGCAAAAGCAAGAGCAGCCGATCCTAGCAATCAAAGAACCTACGTTAGCTTCTGTCCAGCAGGCTGGTCCGCTGTCAAATCAATCCTTTGCCGGCAGTATGATGGCAAGTGACAGTCAGTTAAACCAACAGCGTTTTTTACAGGCTCAAAAAGGACAAAGCAAAAAGCCATTTCATCAAAGCAATACGGTTGAAGAAGAGCAGCAATTAGCACCGATCGATCATGCGATCAGTATTTTAGTGTAAAGGAGGAGACCTATGGCAGATGAAATTACAGCAGCTGCGGCCGGTATTGCCAATACATCGGCATTAACGCAAACAAAAAAATCTTCAGATATCTCCATGGATGATTTTTTGAAGATCTTAGCAGCATCTATGAGCAACCCATCGATGGGAGGCAGCGATTCTTCTGGTGGTGGTAGCACCGACTATATCTCGCAACTGGTTCAATTTACGACCTTAGAGAGCTTGAATGAATTGAGCGAAACGTTGACGACCTCGGTGATTTTACAGCAACAGCAGCAAGCTTTTAGCTTGATCAATAAACAAGTCACTCTGATGGACGGCACAGAAACATTGTCAGGAACCATCGAAAAGGTCCGCTTTGCCAATGGCTACGCCACGATCGTCGTAAATGGCAAAGAATACAGTATGAGTGCGATCCAAGAGATTGGCGGCGAAGCAAAATGAGTTTGACGATTCAACAGGGGCTGCAAAAAGTTGCCGGGGAGCCTTATCAAAATCCCCGCAAAGCCGTGGACAAACAAGCCTTCTCTTCAATGCTTGAACAAAAACAAAACGACATCAAAGTCTCGCACCATGCGCAAAAGCGTTTGACCGCAAGGGAATTGACCTTACAAGACGATGATTACCAATCCCTTTCAACGGCGCTTAGCGAGCTAGCGGAAAAAGGCAGCAAAGAATCACTGCTTGTTTACAAAGATATGGGCTTGATCGCCGATGTCCATTCACGAACCATCATTACGGCGATGGGGATGAATGAGCTTCACACCGTCACCAATATTGACAGCGCCACATTTATCAAATAGCAGCTGGACTGAAAAGGGGCTGCAAGTATTTTCTGAATGACAGAGGAAAATACGCCAACCATAAGGAGGAAAATAAGCATGTTACGATCATTATATTCAGGTGTCAGTGGAATGAAAAATCTTCAAACGAAAATGGACGTGGTTTCAAATAATATCGCCAACGTCAATACTGTCGGGTTCAAATCAAGTAGAGTCCTTTTCCAAGACATGATGAGCCAAACGATGTCTAACGCAACTGCACCAGGCAACGGCTTAGGCGGGATCAATGCAACGCAGATCGGTTTAGGGGTTCAGACGGGCTCCATCGATACCATCAATACAGTCGGTGCCCCGCAATCGACTGGTCGCAGCATGGATTTTTATATCAGCGGACAAGGCTACTTTATGGTACAAGGACCAGGAGCAAATGGCGAAACCTATTACACACGAGATGGCGCATTTGTTCGCGACAGCAACGGAACCTTGACCAATAGTGATGGGATGCAAGTCTTAGGTCGTTCAGTCAATGGCGGTCAACCAGTTGTCTATGATGACAACTTTGATGAAAACACGGCATTGAGCGGACAAGGTGCGGTATCTCCCTTGTCGATCCCAAGCACACTGACCGTCAATGGGGAAACCTTGACCTATAACTCCATGGCAATCGATGCCAATGGCTTAGTGTTGGCAAAATACGGCAATCAAACCTTTGTGATGGGAAAAGTCGGTGTCGCAACCTTCAATAACCCAGAAGGCTTAGAAAAAGTCGGCGGCAACAACTATATCCAAACCAGCAACTCAGGAAATGCGATCGTTGCAGGCCCCGGCAATAATGGAGCGGGAACGCTGCAAGCAGGTGCCTTGGAAATGTCGAATGTCGATCTTTCGACAGAATTTACCGAAATGATCATTGCGAGCCGTGCCTATCAAGCAAATTCAAGAAGTATTACGACTTCTGATGAAATGCTGCAAGAATTATTGAATCTAAAACGTTAAGAACGTGACGCTTCATCGTTGAGAGGAGTTTGACCATGATTCTAGTGACCGCATTGAATGGCAAGCCATTCTATTTAAATCCAACATTGATTTATCGGATCGAAGAAATGCCGGATACATTGATCACACTGACAGACGGCAAAACCTTAGTGGTGACGGAAGCTGCGCAAGAAGTTGCGCAGCGGGTGATCGAGTATCATACGGTGATCCATTCGAACCAAGTGAAAACGTAAGGGTGGGAAAGATGGCAAAAGAAGAAAAAGTACCAAAAGCAGAAAAAGAGAAAAAAGGCTTGAACATGGTTGTTTTACTGCCGATCCTCTTGATCGTGGTAGTCGGCGGCAGTATCGGCGGAACCTTAGTGACGAATCACTTTTTGACGGGGGAAAAAACAGCAGCTGCTGAAACAGCAAAAGACAGCAGCAAAATCTCCTCAGACGAAGCGATCGTGGCATTGGATGAATTTTTAGTCAATCTGGCAAAAGAAGACAACCAAGAGCAGCAATACATGAAGGTCAATTTATCGATTTTAGTGGCGGATGAGGAAAAAAGCGCGGAAGCCACGAAAAATGTGGCTGTCATTCGTGACAGCGTCGTAAACTTATTGCGCCAACAAAAGGCCAGCGGTATTTTGAGCTCCGCCGAAAGTGTACCGAATTTAAAAAAAGCATTGAAAGAAACAATTAATCAGGAATACGGATCAGAAATCGCCAAGGATGTTTATGTGACGGATTTAGTGATCCAATAGAAAGAGGCATGTTGATGGAAACATTTTTATCGCTGGTCAAAATGATTGGGTTTTTGCTGCTTATTCTTTATTTGATCAACATTAGTTTGAAATATTTGAATCGTTACACGAACCAGCACAATCATCAGTTGCGTATTTTGCAAAAAATCGCCGTCAGCAAGTCGTCTTCGATCGGGATCGTCCAAATCATGGACAAATGTTACGTCATGAGCTTTTCTGAACAGCAAAATCAGATCATCAAAGAGTTGACGCAAGAAGAAACGGCCGCTTTTTTACAGCAAAGCCTAGAAAGCACCCAAGTGCAAGCTGGCAAAGATTTTTCTGAATGGCTAAACAAAGCCAAGGCGGAAATTGCTGGAAAACGAGGCAAGCAAAAATGAAGATCAAAGGCAGAGATATCAAGATCATGGCTGCGGTCCTTTTCAGCAGTCTGATGCTTCCGCAGACGGCATTTGCGCTAGACACGGAAGACGTCAGTTCCACCATCAACAATTTATTGTCGAATGGGAATGGATCAAGTGATACGATCAATACTTTCTTGTTGCTGACGCTGCTTTCCCTTTTACCAGTCTTGCTGATCATGATGACTTCTTTTACTCGTATCATCATGGTTTTGTCCTTTGTGCGCAGTTCGTTAGGTACACAGCAAAACCCGCCCAATCAAGTGTTGATCGGGTTGGCCTTATTCTTGACATTTTTTATTATGAAACCTGTGTATACCGACGTCTACCAGCAAGCGATTGAACCGTTTGATCGACAAGAGATCAGCCAAGCCGAAGCCTTTGACCGCTCAGAAAAACGGATCAAGGCCTTTATGATGGTACAGACACGGGAAAAAGACATTGCCTTGTTTGCGGAAGCTGATGGGGAGACCGAAAAGTATCATTCTTCTGACGATGTTCCTCTGACCGTTATGGTACCGGCGTTTATTATCAGTGAGTTACGAACGGCTTTCAGTATCGGCTTTTTGATTTTTATCCCCTTTTTGATCATTGATCTGGTCGTCTCTAGTATCTTGATGTCGATGGGGATGATGATGCTGTCGCCGATCATGATCTCACTGCCCTTCAAGATCTTACTTTTTGTTTTAGTGGATGGCTGGTATCTGATCGTGGAGTCGCTGATCAAGAGCTTTCAATAGCCGCTAAGAAAGGAGCCAAGAGGAAATGACAGTAGAAATGGTACTTGATGTGCTAAGGGAAGCCTTTCTTCGAATTCTAGCGATATCTGGCCCCGCCTTATTGGTCGGCATGCTCGTTGGATTGGTGATCAGTATTTTTCAAGCCACTACCCAAATCCAAGAACAAACGTTGAGCTTTGTGCCGAAACTATTAGCGATTTTTTTGACTTTGATCTTAGCGGGAAATTTTATGCTGAATCTCTTGTTGAATTTTACCGAAATGATCTTCAAAATGATTGCGGCAATGTAAGGAGGAAACCTGATGGCGACGATTCAAGCGACGGTGTTGATTTTTTGTCGAATATTGGCGTTTGTCGTCCTTTGTCCGATCTTCTCACAGCAAAATTTTCCGTCACTGGCAAAAATCGTGATTGGCATGGCGTTGACGGTCCTATGTCTGCCGACGGCACCTGCGATTCCCGAGCTTTCCCTCTTTATGCTGACGGTTTTCGTCATCAAAGAAGTACTGTTTGGGATGGCGATGGGCTATTTGAGCCAGCTGGTCTTTACCGGTGTGGAAATTGCGGGCCAATTGATCGACTTTCAAGTAGGCTTTTCGATGGCGCAAGCCTATGATCCGACGTTGCAAATCGCCTCTTCCCAGTATGGCAAAACGTACTATTGGCTGACGATCGCTGTGTTTTTTGGTCTTGATCTGCATCATCGACTGATCACAGCACTGCTGTTGTCTTTTCGGATCGTGCCCTTAGGCTCTGTGGTGATCCAAGGCACGACGGTTGAAGGCATCGTCAAACTTTTCAGCCAAATGATGGTAATGGCAGTCAATCTTGCGGCACCAATGATCATTGCGCTGCTGTTGGTGGACCTCGTGCTAGGTGTGATCTCTCGTTCGATCCCCCAGATCAATATTTTGATGATGAGTCTCTCGATGAAAACTGCCATCAGTTTTGTGGTGTTTCTCTTGCTATTACCCAATGTCCTTTCGTACTTAGGCAAACACTTGCCAGATACGGTCCGCTACTTGCAGGAGTTTATCGAGTCCTTTCAATAAAGTAACAGGCAGCCAGCAGGAGGTGAGAAGATGGCAGAAAAAGATGGCAAAACCGAGCTACCCAGTGCCAAGCGGCTGCGGGATGCCCGCAAACGCGGGGAGGTACCTAAGACCCAGGAATTAGCAGCTGCTGTTTCGCTGCTGGTCTTCTCATTTTTGATCCTGTCTTTATGGCAGTTTTTCGCCGCTTCTTTTTTGCCTTATTTTTCCCAAAGTTTGGCGCAGCTGGCTGATTATCAAACCAGTTTGGCGGATCTGCCAAAACTGGGGGTGCAGAGTATCTTGCTGCTGCTTTTGTTGTGTGCGCCCGTCTTTCTGGTTGCGCTCGGAGTCGGGCTTATCACGAATTATGCCCAAGTCGGTCTGTTGTTTTCCGGCAAGGCCATCAAACCAGATTTTAAAAAGCTGAACCCCATCAGCGGGATCAAGCAGCAATTCAGTTTGCGCTCGTTGATGAATTTAGGCAAAACATTGGCGAAATTCGGCGTGATCGTCTACTTGTGCTATCAACAATTTTTAGCCGCCGTCCCTGTTTTACTGGGTTTGAGTGAAGTGGGGTTGGAAAAAACGATCCTGTTCATGCTGCTGCGGGCCAAAGAATTGTTTTTACAGATTTCGATTTTCTTGATCATTTTAGCCGTAGTCGACTACGGCTACCAGCGCTATAGCCATCGTAAGAACTTGATGATGAGCAAGCAGGAAGTCAAAGAAGAGTTCAAGCAAATGGAAGGTGATCCGCAAGTCAAAGCACAGCGCAAAGCGAAGTACCGTGCGATGACCCAAAATGCCATCGCCAACGTCAAAGAAGCGACGGTTTTGATCACCAATCCGACCCACTTCGCCATTGCGATTCGTTACGATGCCAGCAGTGAAGGGGTGCCTCGGGTCTTGGCCAAAGGGGCAGATCAGCTGGCGCAGCGGATGAAAGCAGAAGCCCTGAAAGAAAATATCCCACAGATCGAAAACCGTGAAGTGGCACGGGCCCTTTATCGTCAAGTAGAACCCGGGGATCTGATCCCTGTTGAAATGTATGAAGCCATTGCCGAAATCATCGCTTTGGTCTATCAGTTAGAAGAAAGCCAACGCGGCAAGATTTAAGGAAACAGGAGGAACAAAAATGAATGAGGCTGCCTCAAAACCGAAAAAAGGCATTGGTCTGGCGGATATCTTAATCTCGGTGATCGTCCTAGCTATTATTGGTTTGATTATTATTCCATTACCGAGTGCATTATTAGATATTTTGATCATTATCAATTTGACGATTGCGATCAACATTTTACTGATCACCCTGTTTACCAAATCAGTGTTGGAATTCACTACGTTTCCAACCTTGCTGCTGATCACAACGATGTTTCGTTTAGGTTTGAACCTATCTTCCACTCGTTTGATCTTGACCCAAGGAAATGGCGGACACGTGATCGATGCCTTTGCCAATGTCGTTGCCGGCAGCAATTATATCGTGGGGATCATTTTGTTCGTGATCATCATGGTCGTTCAGCTAGTCGTCGTGACCAATGGTGCAGGGCGTGTCTCAGAGGTGACTGCTCGATTCACATTGGATGCGATGCCCGGCAAGCAAATGGCGATCGATTCCGACCTAAATGCCGGTTTGATCACGGAAGCGGATGCCCGCAAACGACGAAAAGATCTGCAGCGAGAAGCTGATTTCTTTGGTTCGATGGATGGTGCCAGCAAGTTTGTCAAAGGGGATGCGATCGCAGGGATCTTGATCACTGTCATCAATTTAGTCGGCGGGGCGATCATTTTCTCCATGGGGGGACAAATGACCGTCATGGAAGCCTTCGCCCAATTCGGGAAACTGGCGATCGGGGATGGCTTGGTCAGCTCGATTCCCTCTTTATTGATTTCGATTGCTTCTGGGGTGATCGTGACTCGTTCTGATAACGATAGTTCCTTTGGTTTGGATATTGCGGCAGATGTGATGCGTAATCCCCAACTGTTTCGGATCGTGGGGGCGATTCTCTTCGTCTTAGCCTTAGTTCCTGGGTTTCCTTTTGTGCCTTTTGTGTTGATTGGCTTAGGCCTTTTCGCAGCCAGCTTTCTGGTGACGCAAAAAGAAGAAAAGCAGCGAGTGGAACAAAAACAATGGGAACAAAAATTGGCACTGGAACGCAAAAAAGAAGCACAGGAAGAAGACGATTCCGTGGCTTCCTTCCAAGTGGAACCAATCTCAGTGGAAATCGGTTATGGTCTGATCCCTATCGTGGATCGTTCGATCGACAACAGCTTGATGAACCGCATCGTGGCGATCCGTAAACAGAGTGCTAGAGAATTAGGGATCTTAGTCAGTCCCGTTCGTATTCGCGACAATCTCTATTTGGATGCCAACGATTACGTGATCAAGATCCGCGGCAACGAAGTCGGCCGCGGCGATATTTACCCGAATAAAGTCATGGTGATCAGTCCGAATGAAGAGCCGTTTCCTTTTCAAGGAATCGCAACAAAAGAACCAGCCTTTCATCTGGATGCTATGTGGATCGATGAATCCGATAAGGAGATGGCGGATCTGCAAGGGTTTACGATTATCGAGCCGTTGACCGTGATCGCAACACACTTAAAAGAAATCATCTATGCCCATGCACCAGAGCTGTTAGGTCGCCAAGAAGTCAAGAAATTATTGGAGGGCATCAAAGAGCAGTACAATGTCGTGATCGATGAATTGATCCCCGATATTTTACGGCTCGGCGAGGTCCAAAAAGTTTTACAAAATTTATTGGATGAGCAAATTCCCATCAATGACTTAGCAACGATCTTAGAAACTTTAGCCGATTACGGCGTTGTCACGAAAGACGTAGAAGTTTTGACAGAATATGTCCGCCAAGCATTGAAACGGACGATCGCTGCCAAGTATGCCAATGAGAACCACGAGCTGCAAGTGGCGGTGATCCAGCCGAAACTAGAAGAAATCATCGCTCAAAGTATCCAAAAAACCGCAACTGGCTCGTACCCGGTCTTAAAACCAGATACCGTGACCAAGCTGTTGGATTCCATCAGTGGGATCCAACATGCAGCGATCGCTCAAAATATCAATTTCGTGATTCTGGCATCGCCTAAGATCCGGTTAGCATTCAAAAAAATGATCGTTTTTAATTTCCCAGATATCGCCGTTCTTTCTCTGAATGAGATTCCCAATGAAATTGCGATCGAAACGGTGGGCAGTATTGACATTTAAGCAGAATTTTCTTAGGAAGGGGCATCGCCGATGTATGAAGTCGATCGAGAAGCGGAGATCATCAAGTATCTGCCGCTAGTGGAACGGGTGGTTCAGCGCCTGTCTATCAAAACCGCCGATTATGAATCAGGCGATCTCTACAATATTGGGGTGATTGGGCTGATGGATGCCTTGCGGAAATTCGATCCCTCAAAAAAAGTTCCTTTTGAAAGCTATGCAGCGATTCGCATCAAAGGGGCTATCATTGATGAAGTACGCAAGCACGCCAAAATCTCCCGTTACAAAATGGCGGCAGTCAATCAGTTTTATCAAGCGCGGCAAGAGTTGGAGCAAAGCCTCAAAAGAGAAGCGACCGACACCGAGATCTGCAAACAGTTGGGAATCAACCAAAGTCAACTAGCGGATATTTATGAGAGTCTGCACTACTTAGCCAGCGTCTCTTTGGAAGATACCTTGTTTGCTTACCAAGAAGAAGGCATGACGTTAAAAGATATGGTTCGAGATCCTGCCGAGAATGTCGAAGATACCTTGGTCGCCGAAGAAAAACGCACCGCTTTGGTTGCGTGCATCAAAAAATTAGGGGAACGGGAACAATTGATTTTAAGTTTGTACTATACCGAAGAACTGACGTTAAAAGAAATCGCTGAAATCTTAGAAGTCTCGATTCCGCGAGTTTCACAAATTCATGGCAAAACGATTGCCAAATTGCGCACATTGATTGAGGAGGAACTGGCATGATTCGAGGACTGGATGTCTTATCACGGAACATTTCATTATTACAAAAGCGACAAGAGACGACGAGCGGCAATATTGCCAATGTCAATACAACAGGGTATCAAGCAAAAACCTTATTCCAGTCGACGCTAGACGAAGTGGCATTGCATAATTACCAAAGCGGGCCCAATGCGGATATCCGCCGTGACATCGGTGGATTGTCTTTAGGGACCCAATTGGCAGGCAGTACCATCAGTCAAGACCAAGGTGCTGTCAAACAGACGGGACAAGCCAGTGATTTTGCACTGCTTTCCGAAGGCTACTTTGTCGTTCAAAACAATGCGGGTCAGCGGTTGTATACGAGAAATGGCGACTTTACTGTCAATCAGCAGAATCAATACGTGACACAAGAAGGCTATCTTGTCTTGGGTGCCAATGGACAAGCAGTCAGCGCCTTAGGACCAGCGAACTTTCAGATCCAAACATTCCCCCAAGAAGCATTGACTACAGATGGTCAAAACTACGTGACTAGCAACGCAGCAGGAACCACGGTGAATGCACCAGTGATCCAACAAGGTGCCTTAGAACAAGCCAATGTAGCGGTTGCCGATGAAATGGTGGCGATGATCCAGACTTCTCGGGAATTTGAAGCCAATCAGAAAGTCTTGAGTTCAACGAATCAGACATTGCAAAAAGCGGTCAACGAATTAGGAAAGATTTGAGGATGAGTCAATGAATATCAGTGGATTATTAGGAATCAGCCGTTCTGGGATGAATCATTTGCAGACAAACTTAGACACGACAGCCAACAATATTGCCAACGTCAATACCAATGGCTACCAAGCACAAACGACGCACTTTCAAGCATTGATGGAAAATGCCATCGGTGCAGAAGAAACGCTGTTTAATGGCAACGCCGCCCAATATGGTGCGTCAATGGGGGCGAAGGCAACCACGACCACCAGTTTTGCCCAAGGCAATCTGGCGGGCACTGCTCAGCCATTAGATCTCGCGATCCAAGGCAACGGCTTTTTCGGGGTCCGGGACCAAACTGGTCAATTGCTGCTGAGTCGAGCAGGCAATTTTCATTTAAGTGAGAACAAGCAATTAGTCAATAGTGAAGGGTACCCTGTGGCAATGACCACAAACGTACCAACCCCTCAGTGGCCAGATGCGCAGCAAATCGCAATAGATGCCAGCGGTCAGCTGACGACGGAAGAAAATGGTCAGACTCGCGTGTTGGGGCAGCTGACCCTTTATCAGCCGACGAATACAGAAAACATCACGCCAGTGGGCAACCAACTGTACCGTGCCGGTGATCAAGCGTTGCTTACTTCGCAAACCAATCCAGCAGCCTTTGGCAGCGTCTTGCAAGGACAGTTAGAACAGTCGACGGTGGATCTAGCGACGTCCATGACAGACTTGTTAACGACCCAGCGTGCGTATGGATTGAATACGAAAGCCATGCAGACTGCTGATGAGATGTGGTCCGTGATCAATCGTTTTACAGATTAGAGGAGAAAGAACATGATTCGCTTAACCAAGGTCAGTAAAAAATTCAGCAATGGTACGTTGGCATTGGCCGATATTTCTGTTGCGATCCCTCAAGGAGAATTTATCTATGTGGTGGGTCCCAGTGGTGCCGGCAAATCGACATTATTCAAATTGCTCTTGAAAGAAGAAGAGCTTTCGGCCGGTTCTATCCAAGTCGGCAATGTCTTGTTGGAACAACTCAAAGACCGTCATCTCTATATGATTCGACGACAAGTCGGTATCGTCGGACAAGAAGACCTTTTGCTTCCTTATCTGACGGTTGCCAAAAACGTTGACTATGCGCTGCAAGTACTAGGCACTCCCCGTAAGCTGCGTCAGGAAAAAACCGCCAAAGCACTGCAACTGGTGGGTATGTTTCCTCAAAAGGATCACTATCCTGAAGAGCTTTCCGTGGGACAGCGCAAAAAAGTAGCGATCGCGCGGGCGATCGTCACAGAGCCAGCAGTCTTGATCGCCGATGAGCCCACCGCCAATCTGGATGCGAAATCAGCCGTTGAAGTCATGAAACTACTCTTGCGGATCAATCAAGTCGGTGCCACGATCCTCTTGGCGACCCACGACAGCACGATGGTCAATACGGTCCGTAATCGGGTAGTCGAGCTGCAAAACGGTCGCTTGGTTCGTGATGAATATCAAGGCGGCTATACGCGCTTTGCTGATCCAAAAGATACATATGTCTGGTGAAGATGCTTAACTTTTCTAGCAAAAGATCCGATTAAAGAACTAGAAGATTGTTTTCATAATCGGATAAAGAAGGAGTGACCCAACGATTATCAAGTGAAGAGCGAATCTTGATAAACAGCACGACTGATCATTTTGCATAGGAAAGGATACTGTTATGAAGAAGAAGGTACAAGCTATCATCAAAAAAATCCGCTTGGCGGCGTTGATTCCGCTAGGATTTACCCTGATCGTATTATTAGGATGCTATTTCTTCGTGATCCGCACCCACGGAGACGGACAAGCAGCAAAAAGTTTCTTTATTTTTTCAGTAATCGTACTGCTGCTAGAAATCGCAGTGTTAGTAGGAATGACCTATTTGGTAAAAAAAGAGACCCATTCGGGCATGGATACGTTATTGACAGAACTAGAAGCAGTCGGTTCTGGCGATCTGTCGCATATCGATGAGATCGGCAGCAGCGACCAGACTTCTCTTTTTGGGCAAGTTCAAAATCGTTTTCAAGGGGTTTTAAACACCTTCAAAGCGGTGATCGTTGGTATGCACGAAGAAAGCAGCCGAATGGAAAAAATGGTAGGCGGCCTAACAACAACCTCAAAAAATGCCAAAAATTCAATTGAAAATGTGCGTCAGACGATGAATGCCATCGCAGATGCCACTAGTTCACAAGCCTCCGAAGCGGAACAAACCTCCTTTGATATGGACGAGCTAGCCTTAAGTATCGAAGAGATCCACAAAGAGATCGAATTGATGAATGGCTATGTGGGTCAATCCCAAAGCAGCAATGTCCACAATTCAGAAATGATGTTCCATGTATTTGAAAGCTGGGAGATCGAACGGCAAAACCAAGCAGAATTAGTAGAAAGCATGAACGACATGAACGAAGATGTCCAAAGCATCGGTAAGATCGTTCAGCTGATCAATGACATTTCTGATCAGACCAACTTACTGGCATTGAATGCATCCATCGAAGCAGCTCGAGCTGGAGAAGCGGGCCGAGGGTTTGCCATCGTTGCGGAAGAAGTCCGCAGCTTGGCGGAACAAAGCAGTCAATCAACGAAAAGCATTCGTTCGATCATTGAAACGATCCGCAAAAAATCGGAAAAAGTGGTCTCTGCAGTGACGGATTCCTTTGAAAGCGGCGAAAAACAAACCAACAATATCAACAAAGCGATCGAGTCAGCCAATGAGATCTCTGATATTGTCGAAAAATTGGTTTCAAGTATTCAAGCCGTGGAAGCCCATATTACCGGGATCGTTGAGAAAAAAGACATGGTTCAAGTTTCCGTCAGCAACATTTCGGCTGCTGTTTCGGAAACCTCTGCCGGCACCCAAGAAGTAACGGCAAACTTAGAAGACTTCTACTTAGTCATCGAAGACTTTGAACGGAATGTGCAAGAGATCGAAACGATCGCCACTATCCTTAAATTCCAAGTGGATAGTTTCAAATTCTAAAAGGAGCAGTGACGCCAATGGAACAATACGTTGTATTTAAAAGTCATCAACAACTCTTTGCCTTGCGTATCGACTATGTGGTACGGGTCATTGAGGCTGCTCCTTTTACACAGCTGCCAGAAGTGGCAGATTTCGTGCTGGGGATCCAGCCTTTTGAAGAGGCGATGGTGCCGATCATTGACATCCGCAAAAAGCTGTTTGATGAATTTACACCGGAAACTGGGCAAAATGTGGTCTTGTTGTGTCACTGGCAAGAGCAGGCGATCGGCCTATACGTGGAAGAGATCGTCGGCATTTTACCGCTAATTGAAAGTCCTAGCAATGCGGAATTAAATACGTCAGGACTCAAGCAAAACTATATCGAAGCCTTTCTGAAAAAAGACGATGAACTTGTGCTGGCATTGGTGCTGCCGTTTCTTTTTAGCTATGAACAAGCCGCTGAGATGACGGCTGAGTTAGACGCCTATCAGACAGAGGAATTGGCAGCCGCCAATGACGATGACAATGATGACCGTGAATGAGGAACTGCATGTGGGGATCTCGGAGTATAAGATCGCCCAAGCGCCAACGCGTTTGATCACGGTGGGTTTAGGTTCTTGCATCGGCACGATCATTTACGATGAAGCCAGTCATATCGGCGGCTTGAGTCATATTATGCTGCCAGATAGTCAGCCTTTTTTGCACAAGCGGGAAATCAAGCCCGAGAAGTTTGCGGATTTGGCATTGCCAGCGATGGTGGCTGAGCTGGAACAAAAGATCCGTCGGCCTCGCTTTCAAGCGAAAATCGTTGGGGGCGCCAATATGTTTCAGTTCCAGACGCTTAACGCTGCCAGCAACATTGGTCAGCGCAATATTGAAGCCGTCGAGGAAGTCTTGGCTCGGCTAAACATTCCGATCGTAGCCAAACATGTTGGCGGCAGCGCTGGTCGAACGATGATCGTAGATCTTCAGGATTTCAAGACCATGGTTCGGCAAGTCAAACAAGAAATCGTTTATTTGTAAAAGGAGTACAGGGATATGAAAAAAGTAATGATCGTCGATGATTCGGCATTCATGCGGAAAGTAGTGACAGATTTATTGAATCAGCTGCCTGATATCGAAGTGACCGTCGCTGCCCGCAATGGCAAACAAGCATTGGACTATCTGACCAAAGAAGCGATCGATTTGGTAGTAATGGATGTGGAGATGCCTGTGATGAATGGATTAGAGACCTTGCGGAGGATGAAACAGCAATCAGCCATTCCCGTCATCATGCTTAGTTCATTAACCAATCAAGAAACCACGATTGAGGCATTGGCGCTAGGCGCCCGAGATTTTGTCGAAAAACCGGTCAGTCTATCGATGATCGAAAAAGAATGGATCGCTGAATTTCATCAAAAGATTTTGGCGATGGATCATGAAGCCGGCACGGTTCAAACCCTGATGCCAACGATTGCCCAGCCCACTAAGCTGACGCAAAACAGCTTGCCGGTATCACTTGATGCGCTAGTCATTGGTGCTTCAACAGGCGGACCGCGTGCCTTGCTGGGGATAATCCGCCGTTTGCCTGCGCGTTTGCGTTGTCCCATTTTGATTGTTCAGCATATGCCTGCGGGATTTACGGCTTCCTTTGCAAAGCGCTTAGACACAGAGACAACCGTCCGAGTACAAGAAGCAGTCGATGGCATGCGGATCGAAAATCAAGTGTATCTTTGTCCAGGGGATTACCACATGACGGTCAAACAAGGGCACTTGCAGCTGGACCAGCGAGAAAAACGTCATGGGACGCGGCCAACCGTCGATTATCTTTTTTCCTCAGCTGCTGACTACTATGGCCCGCAACTAGCGGCAGTGGTTTTGACGGGGATGGGAAAAGACGGCACCGCTGGCTTACGACAGATCCAAGCGGCTGGGGGCTATACGATCGTTCAAGACAAAGAAACGTGTACAGTCTTTGGGATGCCGCGGTATGCCATTGAACAAGGAGTCGTGGATGAAGTCCTGCCGTTGCAGGGCATTGAAGCAAAAATTGCACAGATGGTCAGGTGAAGAAGATGGAAGAAGAATTTGCCTTATTTAATGCGTGGGTGGATCGCCGATTAGGGATTCCCTTAGCCGCATACAAAGAAAATCAAATGCAGCGCCGCATCCTTACGATCATGGAAAACAGCGGGGCAAAAACGTTGAGGGAATACCAGCAATTGATCGAAGGAGATGACGGGGTGCGGGCGGCTTTTTTAGCCCATATCACCATTAACGTAACGGAATTTTATCGCAACAAAGAACTGTTTGACGCCTTTGAACGCGTCTTGAAAACCATTGTTCTCCCGAAAACCACGCTGCCAAAAATTTGGAGTGCCGCATGTTCGATTGGGGCAGAACCCTATACGATCGCCATGCTGCTAGAAAAAAACCAAATTGCCGCAGCCAATGTCTTGGCCACTGATATCGATACGCAAATTTTGGCAAAAGCCAAGCAAGGACTCTATCGAGACCACGAATTGCGGAATGTCTCAGCGGCAGAACGTACCCGTTTTTTTGATGCAAAAGAAAAGAACCAGTTTCAAATCAAACCAGAAATCAAACGGCGAGTTCATTTTAAGCAACACGATCTTTTGAAAGACCCGTACAATGGGCCTTTTGATGTGATCGTTTGCCGCAATGTGACGATTTATTTCAAAAGTGATGCTCGGGATGCCGTCTATCAAAAATTCAGCGATGCATTGGTCCCAGGGGGCATTTTGTTTACGGGAGCGACAGAAACGATCAATTTTGCGGAACAATTCGGTCTCAAGAAAATCGATTCGTTTATCTATCAAAAAGTATAATTTTGTAAAGGAGGGACCCATTTGGATGACAATAGTGTCTATCGTACCCTTTTCTTTGAAGAAACAGACGATCATTTAGCACAGTTGAATGATCATGTCTTGCAATTGGAAAACGATCCAAAAGATAGCGCCTTGCTGAATGATATTTTCCGTTCTGCCCATACCCTTAAAGGGATGGCGGCAACGATGGGCTATGACGTCATGACGCAGCTGACCCATAAAATGGAAAATATTTTTGAGTTATTTAAAACAGGGACCTTGCAAGTGACCCAGCAATCGATCTCATTGATTTTCAAATGTCTGGATCGCCTGTCAGAACTTGTGGAGGACTTGCGGGAAGAACGCGACCTGCAGCCAGCTCAAATTGCCGATTTATTGGCCGAACTTGACCAAACGGAACATTCTGGCGGCCTACCAACCGAGACAGAAGCAAGTCAAAAACCCACCGCAGTGGGCGCATTAACCCCACAGCTTCAACAGATCGATCCTTCTGATCTGTATGTGATCGAGCAAGCGGCTGGAGATGGCTATCAAGCGGTCCAAATTGCTGTTCGCTTAGATGCCCAATCCATGTTAAAAGGCGCTCGTGCCTTCTTGATCATGGAAAAGCTGGGTCAAGCAGGGGATGTTCTCTATACAGAACCAGATGCCCAAACACTCGAAGAAGGCACCTTTGAATCAGATTTTTCACTGCTGTATTTGACGCAGCAAACACTGGCTGATGTCGAGCAAAACATCGCCAGCAATAGTGAGATCGAAGCCTTTGTGGTGGCACCGTTTGATCCTTCAGCTGCTGTGTTGGAGGAGGCAGAAGAGCTGCTTCAACCAGTGCCGACCCAAGAGTCAGAGACTTCTGCTCTTCAGCAAGCGACAACAGAAACGAAAGAAAAATCGCCGGCGCCCGCGCATCATGCGTCCGCCCAAAATCAATCGATCCGAGTCGACTTGAATCGCTTAGATTCATTCTTAGATCTCGTGTCCGAATTAGTGGTCTATCGCAATCAATTAGAGGATGTCAGTGAGCGGGAAAACATCGAAGCAGTCAAAGACCCCTTAGAGCAAGTTTCACGATTGACCTCTGAGCTGCAAGATTTGGTCTTGCGGATCCGCATGCAGCAAGTCAATGTCGTCTTTAGTCGCTTTCCGCGAATGGTTCGGGACTTATCCAATGAACTGCAAAAGGAGATGGAACTTGTCATTTTTGGGGAAGAAACGGAATTGGATAAAACAGTGGTTTCTGAGTTGAGTGAACCTCTGGTCCATCTATTGCGTAATTCTGTCGATCACGGCATCGAAGCACCCGATGTTCGGGAAAAACTGGGCAAACCGCGCAAGGGCACGATTCGCTTGGCGGCCTACCAAGAAGGCAATCGCGTGATCATTACTTTAGAGGATGATGGCAAAGGCCTTGATCCGCAAGTAATCAAAGCAAGTGCTGAAAAGAAAGGCTTAGCAACGGAAGGTCTTTCCGATGAAGCGTTGCAGCAGCTGATTTTCCATCCTGGTTTTTCAACGGCGCAAGAAGTGACCAACATTTCAGGGCGCGGTGTCGGGATGGATGCCGTGCAATCGAAGATCACCCAACTAGGGGGCACGATCGAAATGAAGAGTCAGCCAAATAAAGGCACGCAGTTTGTGATCAAATTGCCATTGACTCTGTCGATCATTCAAGCGTTGATGGTTCGCGTCGGAGCAGAAACCTTTGCGATCCCATTAAATCTCGTCGAACGCGTGGTGATGGTCAAAGAAGAAGAGATCATCCAGACGGTCTCGGATGAGGTCTATCGTTTTCAAGAGGAGTTGATTCCCTTGGTTCGGACCGATCAACTCTTAGCGATCGAAGGCGATCCATCTGAGAAAAAATTCGCCATCATCGTCAACAATGACCAGCAATTTCACGGCATTTTGGCAGATGAACTGATCGGCCAGCAAGAAATCGTCATCAAGAAAATCGATCCGCTGCTGCAAAAGCTGAATCGCTATCAAGGAGCAACGATTATGGGTAACGGCTCGATTGCACTGATCTTAGACATTCATGCCATCTGTCAGGAAAAAAAGGATGACCGCTTATGAGTTATACAGCGCTGCAGATCGATGGCCTAAAAGAACTGATCAATATCGGCGGTGGTCACGCTGCGACGAGTTTATCAAAGCTCGTCCAACAACCGATCGACATGCGGGTACCGGAAGTCGAGATTCTAGCGTATGAGGACCTGTATCAGCAGATCATGGCGGAAGACAAAGAAGTCCATGTGGTGATGAGCCAGATCGAAGGGGCGTTTCGGGGGATCTTCTTGTTTGTCTTAACGGATGAATCCGCCGCAAAATTGCGTCAGTTGATGATCCAAGAAAGCGATCCGTCAGAAGAGTTGAAGCAATCGGTCATCAACGAGTTGACCAACATCCTCACCAATTCTTTTTTGATCGCGATCGGGCAACTGTTGGAAACCCAGCTGAGTGCGTCTTTACCAAGCGCCAGTTATGATTTCTTTGGCGCAGCGATCAGCTCCATCTATCTGGCGATGGCCCAGTATGATGAGCAGGTGATGGTGATTCGTAATGAGTTCGTCTACGCCAAAGAAACATTAGAGGCATCGTTATTTTTGATTCCAGAAATCGGTGTACTAGAAAACATATTTGATTCATTAGGAATTTGAAAGGGGCAAATACAATGTCAAAAAAAGTATTGATCGTGGATGATGCGGTATTTATGCGCATGAAATTAAAGGATATTTTAGAAAAAAACGGCTATGAAGTCGTGGGGGAAGCCCAAAATGGCCAAGAGGCTTTTGAAAAATACCAAGCAACGACACCAGACTTAGTGACTATGGATATCACGATGCCAGAAGTGGACGGCTTAGAGGCATTAAAAATGATCCGCACGTTTGATGCGCAGGCGAAAGTCGTGATGTGCAGTGCTATGGGGCAACAAGGAATGGTGATGGATGCGATTCGCGCCGGTGCGGTGGACTTTATCGTGAAGCCCTTTGACACGGACCGCGTAATCACTGCCATCGACAAAGCCTTTGCCTAATGCCTAGGAGGATAGCGACATGCAGATGATTCTTTTCAAAATGGCCCAGCAGTACTATTTGATCTCGGCGGACTCGGTGGACGAGGTCATTGATGCCCCTTCCTTTACGAAGGTGCCCTTAGCACCAGAGTGGGTGGAAGGGTTGATCAATCTGCGGGGGTCTGTCGTAACGGTGATTCGTTTGGCAAAATTGATTCCCATCATGGAACCAGCCTACGAAAAAAACATATTGATCATGAAGAAGCAAGAGGAGACCAAAGGGGTCCTCGTAGAAGAAGTAATTGAAGTACTTGATATCACTGAAGACGATATCCAACTGGGCAATCAAGAGACAGAACATGCCGTTGGGGTCGTGACGATCGGTGAAAAAGTAGCCAGTGTGATTCAAATCGATCACATGATTTTTTAAAAAAATGGGGGATTAGTGTGGATCAGGTATTGACGCAGCAAGAGATTGATTTATTGTTGAATGCGATGAGCAGCGGAGAGATCGATCAAGAAATTATTGAGATAGAAGACAAACAAGCCAAAGTGAAAGCCTACGATTTTCGCCGACCAACAAAGCTGTCGAAAGAATACGTCAATACCCTGCACATGATCTTCGAGGATTTCTCGAAGATGAGCAGCAGCATGCTTTCTACCCAACTGCGGACCAATGTTTCTTTGCAGTTGGCAGCTATCGAACAAGTCAGTTATGACGAATTTATCCATTCGATACCAAAATTTACTTTGTTGGGGCTCTTTCATTCGCAGCCTTTGAGCGGGATCCAAATGATCGAGATGAACCCACAACTGTGTATGATGTTGGTGGAGTTGTTGTGCGGCGGATTGGATGTTTATCAAAACAAGCCGATCGAAATGGATTTTAGCGAGAAAAAAAGTTTTACTGATATTGAAACAGCGATCTTGGAAGAAGTAGTAGCACAATTTGTACGGGTCTACCAAAATGTTTGGAAGGACATCGTTGCCTTGGATTCGGTTTTGGATGGAATCGATACGAATCCGCAATTGATGCAAAACATGTCGCCCAACGAACCCGTCGTGTTAGTGACCTTTACTATCAAAATTTTTGAAGTGAAACATTTTATCAATCTATGTATCCCCTATGTCTTCTTTGAAGGGATCATTGATAAATTAAGTTTCCGCAATTGGTTTGATAGCAATCAGCCCGTCAACCAAGACGATAGCCGCGAGTTGCAAAAAAGTTTGAATGGGGTCGGATTGAATCTAGAAGTTCTGCTGGGCCATGCTCAAATGAGTCTTTCTGAGTTTCTCCACTTAGAAGAAGGCGATGTCATCAAACTAGACAAAAAAATTACTGAACCATTAGAGACCTTCATCGATGGAAAACCTTACTTCCGAGCAAAACCTGGGAAGCAAGAGGACCATTTAGCCATTGAATTATTAGACAAGTTAGAAGAGGAGCAAGAACTATGAGTGAACGTTTATCCCAAGCAGAAATCGATGCATTGTTGAATCAAAGTGCCCCAACCCAGCCGCAAGGATTAGAAGAGCAAGTCAAAGTCGACATTATCGGCGAAGTTGGCAATATCTCCATGTCGCAAGCGGCGACGACGTTGTCTTCCATTCTTGATCGTCGGGTCAGCATCACGACTCCCCGGGTGTCTAAAATCAAATTTGGTGAGATCTTAAACGACCTCGTTGCACCAAAAGTAGCAACGACAGTTGAATTTAAAGAAGGCCTTTTAGGCAGTAATTTGATGCTGTTAGAAGTCAAAGATGCCATCGTGATCGCTGATTTGATGATGGGGGGAACCGGTGAAACCAGCAACACCCAATTCACGGAATTAGAGCTAAGTGCTGTGGCAGAAGCCATGAACCAAATGATTGGGACTGCCTCGACTTCGATGGCGACGATGATCAGCCGTAAAGTGGATATCTTACCGCCGATCGTCAAACTATGGGAGACACCAGAAAACATTGAGTATAGCGGGATCGAGGCAGAGGAAGAGATTTATTGTATCTCATTTTCTTTGCGCGTCGAAGGTCTGATCGAAAGCAAAATCATGCAGATCTTTACGGATCCGGTGGTTAACGATATCGCCAGTGCGATGCTGTCCGATGAAGCGACTGTCGTTACTCGAGAAACACCAACACCGCAGCCAACGGCACCCGTTGCTGCGCCTACCCCTGAACCGGCGGCTACATCAAAACCCGTTGAAGTCAGCAAACCGGCGTTTCAAACATTGGCCTCTAGCGGGGTGAGCGATGGGGATAATTTGGACTTGATTCTTGATGTGCCACTGGATCTAAGTGTCGTGTTAGGCCGCAGCAAAAAAACCATTAAGGACATTTTATCTTTCAATACAGGGTCCGTCATCGAACTGGAAAAACTGACGGATGAACCGCTAGAGATTTTGTTGAACGGCAAACTGATCGCCACTGGGGAAGTCGTGGTCATCAATGAAAACTTCGGCGTACGGATCACCAACATTCTTTCGCAAAAACAACGCATCCACAATTTGCATTAATTTGAAGAAATCGCAAAAAGTTAAACATATGGGTTTAACTTTTTTGTGATTTGACCGATAGTAGAGGGTAGAAGAATGAGAACGGAGGAGAACCTATGAAAATCGAAAGAGGTTACGCAGAATACAGCGACAAGGCTATCAAACGTGAAGCGGTCAAACAAGAAAAGCCAACTGCTGCTCAGACAGAAAAAACCGTCGATGTTCAATTGTCCGAAACAGCTCAAGCCATTCAAAAGAGTGCCAATCAAACAGCCAGTCGCAGTGAACGAGTGGCAGAATTGAAACGAGCGATCAAAGAAGGCACCTACCAAATATCTGCCGAAACAATCGCCGATAAAATGCTGCAGCAAGATGAAAAGCAGGTCGACTAGATGACAGAACGGGAATTTGAGCGTCAGCTACAGCAGTTCTTGCGGTTGCTGCAAAAAGAAAAGACCTGCTTGATCAAAAATCAAGCAGAAAAATTACCAGAACTCGTCGAGAAAAAAACCGCCTTCGTACCCGTTTTTTCCACGTATGAAGGAACTCTTTCAGTGGCGATCAAAGAACTCATCCGCCAGATCCAAGTGCAGCAAGCCGAGAATCTCCTGCTGACGGAACAAGCCATTAGTTTCCAAACCGTTTTGATGGATGCAGTCAAAGAAAATATCAAGACACCGGCAAATACGTATTCGAAATATCAAGAAAAACAAGCAGTCTCAACAGCGATCATCGATCAAAAAATGTAAGGAGTACTACTATGACAGGACTATTCGGTTCATTAGGCACCGCAACCCGGGGCATGACCGCCAATCAAGCAGCGTTGCAAACCAGCAGCCACAACATTGCAAATACCAATACAGACGGCTACTCAAGACAACGAGTCAACTTGCAAGCCGAAGCGTCTTACCATCTAGCGGGTGTCGGCAGCATCGGTATGGGTGTGAAAGTCGGCAGTGTCGAACGGATCGTCGATGATTTTGTCATTGGACAAGTACGCAATGCCAATTCTACCTATACATATTATGAACAAAAAGCAGACATATTAGGACAGCTGGAAAGTTTAATGAATGAGCCTTCCGACAACGGACTGTCCAAACAGCTGGCAACGATGTTTGATTCTTGGACCGCATTAGCCAACAATCCTGAACTGGATACGTCTAAGACCCTTGTGCTGGAAAACAGCAGTACGTTTGCCGATACCATCAACCAAATGGGCAAACAAATGACGCAGCTGCAAAGCGACACGCTGGATACCATCGAAAAATCCGCGCTGGACTTCAATGAGAAGGTCAAGCAGCTGCAATCCTTGAATGAACAAATCTATGGGTTGACGACAAGTGGTGAAACACCCAATGATCTCTTAGATCGTCGAGACAGTCTGTTGAAAGATCTCTCGGGTCTAGCAGGGATCGAAACCAAGACCGATCAATATGGCCGTGGGTTTGTATCTATGAGCGGACAGACGATTTTAAGTGCGGAGGAACGCAATACCCTTAGTGTGGTGGTGGGACAAAGCGACACAGGCGCCTTAGTTTCCAAAGACGGCAACGCCTTGAATCCTGCCGAAACCATCACGGGGTCTTATCCAGCTGGAACCGTCTTGTTGACGAAAACCACCGACAATGGCGACACCGCCTATACAGAATTGCCGATCAAAGAAGGGGCGATCGGTGGCCTGCAAGCATCATCTAGTGAAATCGGCAGTCGCTTGACGGAATTGAACAACTTTACGACGACGATCGCGCAAGCCATGAACATGGTCTTTACCGGCGGCGCTTCTCGTACAAGCGGACTATTTGAGATCGGCCAAGATGATACCGGCACAGCGACGACGATTCGGGTCAGCCAAGCACTGTTAGATAACCCAAGTCTGGTGACCGGCGGAACGAGCAATGCAGCAGGAGATGGTTCAAGAGCTGCTGCAATGGCCAAACTCAGCAGTGCCAAATTGGATTTCCCGTTGTCAGAAAAGACGATCGCTTCTTTTGATTCTGAGACATTGACGTTTGCTAATGCAGCATCCGGCATGAGTGTCAGCAGTTATTTTAACAGCATCGTCACCAAAAACGGGATCTCAAAACAGCAAGCCGACAATACGGTCAGTGCCCAATTGTCGCTGCTGAATCAACTAGAATACAAAAATCAATCGGTGTCCGGTGTTTCATTAAATGAAGAAATGTCAGATGTGATTCGTTTCCAACAAGGATTTCAGGCCAATGCCCGCATATTATCGGTCGTTTCTGAAATGTTAGACACATTGATCAATCGAACAGGAGTGTAGAACATGCGTATTTCCAATTCAATCACCTACAATGATTTTTTACGAAATCTAGGAACCAACGCCTCCAAAGTCCAATCCACGTTGAATCAGCTATCGAGCTTGAAAGAAGTCAGCAAGTCCTCGGATAATCCACTGCTGGTTTCAAAAATCATGGATCTCAATGTGTCGTTAAATCAAAACAAAACCTACAATAATACGATCAAAGACAGTATTTCTTGGACAAAAGCCCAAGATTCTGCTTTAGAAAGCGTCAGTACCTCGATGCTGCGGATTCGCTCATTGGTTCAATCTTCTGCCAATGCGACAGCCGGCAGTGAGGAATTAGGCGCAAATCGTTCAGAGATCGAGCAAGAGATCGCAGGTATCGTTGAATCATTAAATACCAACTTTGATGGCCGCTATTTATTTAGCGGAACGAATACGACGACGGCGCCTTTTGAGATCGTCAAAGAAAATGACGCCATCGTCGGTATCAAATACAATGGCACCAGTGAAGACTTGCCCCGAGAAATCGCAAACGGGGTCTCGGTGGATCTGTTAGCCAGCGGTGATCGACTGATGAACGAGACGGGCACCGCTACGGATCCCCAAAATTTAAGCACCTACTTCAATGATTTATTGTCTGCGTTGCGCAGTGATGATAAAGATGCCTTAGGGGGCGAGCTTTTAACTGCTCATGACCAGCATGCCACCAATGTAGTGAATGTACGGGCGCAGATCGGCACCCTCTACAATCGCTTGGAGGCGGCAGCTGATCGAAATGAGACGGAAAAGCTGAACTTGACCGAAACACTGTCCAACAAACAAGACGTCGATATTGCGGAAAAGTATATGGAATATCAAAATCAAATGACTGCCTACCGCTCAACATTAGCAATGGGAACAAAGATCATGCAGATGTCCATTCTAGATTATTTAAATTAACCCAAAAAACTTTTGTTCTTTGACGGGAGCAAAAGTTTTTTATTTTTTTTAGAAAAAAGGCTTAACCCTGAACGGTTTCTTCCGATAAATAGTAGCAGAGGGAAACCTTAGCGAATAAAAATTAGGAGGAACTACACATGAGAATCAATACAAACGTTTCAGCATTGAATACTTACTCACGCCTAACGGCAGCAAATGCTTCTAAAAGCAATTCTTTGTCTAAATTATCTTCAGGCTTACGCATCAACAAAGCTGGGGACGACGCAGCTGGCTTAGCAATTTCTGAAAAAATGAAAGGCCAAATCGGCGGTTTGTCACAAGCAAAAAGCAATGCACAAGATGGTATCTCATTGATCCAAACAGCAGAAGGTGCATTAAATGAAACCCACAGCATCTTAGGCCGTATGCGTGACCTTGCGGTTCAAAGTTCAAACGGTACGTTAAGTGATGACGACCGCAGTGCGATCAACAAAGAATACACCGCATTGTCTGATGAAATCGATCGTATCAGCAATACCACTGAATTCAATACAAAAAGCTTGTTAACTGGTGAAGGCGATGATGCGAAATCATTCACTTTCCAAATCGGTGCCAACGCAAACCAAACAATGGGCGTTTCAATCAACAACATGAGCTCATCTGCATTGAAAGTAAAAGGCTTAGATTTAACACAAGCCATTGACACAAGCGATGCCAAAGCTGTTGCTGCAGCAAAAGATAAAGCAGTAGCGACTGCCTTCAAAGCAGATGCTACAACAAAATATGCAGCGGACGGCACAGTTGATGCGGCAGCTGGTAAAACAGTTGCTGAATTACAAACAGCCATCGATACAGCTGCGGATGATACAGCAAAAGCAACAGCTCAAAAAACATACGATGATGCTTTAGCAACATTTACCGCTTCTGATGAAGGCAAAGCAGCAGCGGCAACTGTCAGCGTTGAAAACAACCCAATCACGAAAATCGATGAAGCGATCAAAGCAGTTTCTGCACAACGTGCGGATCTTGGTGCGGCGCAAAACCGTCTAGAACACACAATCAACAACTTAGGTACAACACAAGAAAACCTATCTGAAGCAAACTCACGTATCCGTGACGTTGATATGGCCCAAGAAATGATGAGCTTTACGAAGAGCAACATCCTTTCTCAAGCAGCAACTTCAATGTTGGCACAAGCAAACTCAATGCCTAACAGCGTATTGAGCTTGTTACAAGGATAATTTTTGATCAAGTGAACCACTGACACAAGGACTGCCTAGGGGAAGCGCAGTTCTTGTGTTTTACATAGCAGCACAAAAACGCTTAGAAATGAGGAAGCTCTGATGGATATTCAGCCAATGTCAGGAATACACCCGATCGAAGCCGTTGCGTCGGTCGCTAAAGCACGTCCGATCGAATCCCTAGATCCAGAGACCGCCAACCTTCAGCCGCAACACCAAGAGGGGAAAATGGCGGAGAAAAAGGAACGGACAGTGGTCACTGAACCGCCGATCCACTATTTTTCAGTAGCCGATCAGCACAAGATCGCAGCCTCCGTGGAGGAAGTGAATCAGCGACTACTTGGCAAAGATATGAAATTGGCTTATGAAGTACATGAGCGCACAGGGCGTACGATGGTGCGTTTAGTGGATATGCAGACCAACGAAGTGATCAAAGAGATCCCACCAGCCAACATGCTAGATGTGATTGGAAAAATATGGGATGACATGGGCATTGCGGTCGATCGAAAGGGATGAAACTATGGCAAGTGTAACCAGCAGTTCAGGAATCAGTACAACGCTAGGGAGTTATTCTGGCGTGACTTCAGAAGATATTGAAAAATTATTGGCGGCAGATGCGATCAATAAGACCCGTGCTGAGAATAAAATCACGTCGCTTAAAGCACAAAAAACGGCATGGAGTGATATCAGCACTCGCTTGACTAACTTTTTGTCAAAAGTCGATGCGTTACAAAAAGATGATGCTTATCAAACAAAAAAAGCGACGACCACCAATAGTAGTATCGCTTCAATTGCAGGAACAACGGAAGCCCCAGAAGGCACCTATGATCTAAAAGTCAACCAACTAGCAACAGCCACGAAGGTGACGGGGAGTCAAGTAGCTCAAAGCAGCAAAACGGCCCTAAATGTCAGTGGTCAGCTCTCATTGACCAGTTCGGAAGTCGATGAAGATGGCAAACCGATCACCGCTTCGATCGAGATCACTGCCGAAGACAGCTTAAAAGATGTGGCAGCTAAGATCAATGGCCAAAGCAAGACGACCTTCGTTGCAGCGAGCATCGTGGATAACCGTTTGATTTTAACGAATACGAAAATGGGCGACAAAAACTTCTTGATCGACGGCAATGCCGCCGAAGGATTAGGGATCGGTTCAACTGCGGCTACGACGCAAGGCCAACCGGCTATTTTTGAACTAGACGGCATGGAGATCACCCGCGACAGCAACAGTGTGACGGATGTTATCGATGGTGTCACGCTGACGTTAGCGAAAAAAAGCGAGGAGCATGTGACGCTTTCTTTAGCCAATGATACCTCGAAAGTCGTTGATGCAGTGCAAGGATTAGTGGATCAATACAATAGCTTGATGAGTTTTATCGGCGACAATTTGACCGTGGGAGATCCTAGTAGTGAAAACAACAAGACGGGGACCTTGGTGGGAGACAGTGCGTTGACTCGTCTACAGACCCAATTGCGAAATTTGATCACCATTCCAGCCGTCAGCGGCTCAAAGCTGACCGCCAATAAGCTAGGTATCTCCACCGTTGATAATGATGGTACATTGGGACTGGATACGACAAAGTTAAAAGAAGCCTTAGCGGAAGATCCCGCTGCTGTGAAGTCCTTCTTTTATGCAAGTACGAAAACTAAAGAAGCCGATGGCACTGCGAGCACGAAAGAGACTGGCTATACACTAGCCCTAAAAGAATTAGCCAACAGCTATGTCGTCAATACTTCAGCCAATAAAGGGATCATTGCCACCAAATCTGCGACCTATGACAGTACCATCAAGGATTTGAACAAACAGATTACACGGTTTGATGATATTTTAGCAATGAAAAAAGAGCGTTACATCACAATGTTTACCAAATTAGACTCCGTGATGATGGAGGCTGAAAATCAGCTGAGCTACCTAAGCAATCAGTTTGCCAATACGTCAAACTAGGCAGGATAGCCGATTAAAGCAGTCATTTTTTCATTCGCATAAGAAACCCTCGTCAACAAGAAAGGAAACAACCTATGGAGCCACACGTATCATTAGATGAACGTTTGAATCAGATTTTAACTGGGTTTGCAAAATGGCGCGGCGACAGCGAAGAAGCCGGTCGTTTGATGGCAGCCAATGCAGCGGTCATAGCAGCCATGCAAGCAGAAGAACAGAGCCATAGTCCACAAACCAGTGCATTGGCGCAACAAGTGATCCAAGCGTATCAAGCGTTCCTAGAGCAGGTCAAAGCCCAGCAGCAAGAGATCAAACAAGAATTGGGGCGTTTGAACCGCAAAAACAATCTTGTCAAAACGTATTTGCAGCAAGAAGACAGTGCCGCCTTCGTCGAATTTGATTTATAGTGAGGAAAAAAAGATGAATTATCAAAAAATGCAAAACAACTATCTGCAGAACCAAGTAATGAGTGCCTCCCCCAACAAACTGATTGAAATGCTGTTGCAAGCAGCCATCAAAAACATCAAATTAGCAGTGATCGCATTGGAAAAAGAAGAGTTGAGCCAAGCCCATCAGCAATTTGTCAAGGCGCAGAATATTTTATTGGAATTACGGGTCTCTTTAGACCGTGAGCAAGGCGGCGCTATTGCTGAAGATCTCGATCAGCTTTATGGCTATATGTACGATCAGCTGGTCAGTGCCAATGTCCAAAAAGAGGCAGCCCCTGCAGAAACGGTCGTCCCACTTTTAAGCGAACTACTGGAAAGCTGGCAAACGATCACCCAATAAATTTGAGAAAAAGCAAAGAAACGACCACCTAAAACCTAGAAAAGTTTAGTAATTGGTTAAATTTTTACCATGTATCCCTTTTCACTAAGCTTTCTTTTTCCCCTCCTCGTCCCTATCTGGTACTCTTTTTATGAGCGTACCGAAAAGGTGCAAGGAGGTTTTTTTTTGAAACAAAAAATAGTACAAAAGCCGCTTTTCTGGCAAGTGGTGATTCTGATTGCAATGAGTGGTGTTTTTTTATTACCGCAGATCTTAGGCCAAGGCATGATTTTGGGCTCTGATGTGGTCTTTCACTTCAATCGTTTTTATGAGACCAGCCAGCAGATCAAAGAGGGCAATTTTCAATATTTTCTTTCTATCTACGGGTTTCAGCAATCTGCTCGTATCGTCAATGCATTATACGGTCCCTTTTTTGCCTATTTCCAAGGTCTGCTGGTCTTGCTGAGTCCTTCGTGGTTTTCCTACCAACTGCTCGCCAATGGGCTGCTCTATCTGCTAGCAGGGTTTTCGATGTTTGGCTTATTAAAGAAACTACGAGTCAATGGCTGGCTGTCAGTGGGGATGAGCATCCTGTTTATGGCGACCTATTCTGTCCAGTATTGGATTGAGCGGCAGGGCTTTTCTGCTTGGGGAGCAGCCGTGTTACCGCTGTGTCTGATTCCACTGATCGCACTAGGGGAACATAAACGGTTGCGGCCTTTTGCGGTAGGGGTTTCCGTGGCGGTCTTATTTCAAATCCATGTGTTTTCAAGCATCTTGTTAGTGCTCTTATATGTGCCCTTTTTCTTACGCGCCTTTTTTGTTGGAACTTCCGGCGAAGAAAAACGACAATTGGTGCTGCGCTTAGCAGGAGCGATCGGGATCTTCTTACTGTTAACCGCCAATATTTGGTTAGGGATGTTGGATCTCTATACGAGTAACACGTTGATCGCGCCTTTTGTGAATCGCAACATGCAGAACAATACCATTACAGGAACCAGCAGCTATTGGTGGACGACGCCGTACTTGCTGCCAATCTTATGTGCCTTGTTCTTTTGCGGTGCGATTCGTGTATGGCCTCGTCTATCCGGCGGCTTCAAATTAATGACAGCAGCTGCAGCGGTCTTTTTCGTTTTATCATCGAACGCTATTCCTTGGCAATGGCTAGGCAGTCTGGACAATGGTGTGATCAATTTACTACAATTCCCTTTTCGGTTCTTTGTTCCGGCCACGATTTTGATCTTAGTCGGTTTGTGCCTGCTGGTTCCTTATTATCGGGGCAAGCCATTGGCAAATCCGCGTTGGTTCGTCCTCGTTTTAGTTTTGAGTGTTGGTCAAATCCTGATCCAAAACACGGTCAAAATGCAGGACTGGCACTCCGATGAAGCGGCAGTTTCACTGCGAAACCACACCTATCTCTCGGCGGAATCTGAAGCGCAATTGAAGGAAGCCTATTTTAGTAAAGACAAGTCCTTAGCATTAGCGCTGTATCAACGTTCTACCCCAGATTATCTGCCCCTCTATCAAGAGACCAAGAAGAACAAGTACAATTTGTACGGGGAAGAAATCATTGAAAAAAATGATACCGTGGCAAAAACCGTAGAAAACGGGAAACTTACTTTACGTTGGCAAGGTGATCAAGAGGCGTGGAAGGCGTTACCGATCATCAATTACCGCTATACTGAATTGACCCTCAATCAGCAGCCACTAACTGAGAAAGATGTCTCTTTGAGTGCCATTGGTGCCGTTTCTGTCCAACAGCAAGCAGGGGAGAATGTCTTAGTCGTTGACTATGACGCACCTTGGTTTTTCGACGGAGCTTTATGGCTGACGATCATTTCTTGGCTCGCTTTACTCATCGGCTTTATCAGCTGGAAAACAAGACAGCTGTATCGTCGTCGTAAGGTCGTACAAGCTTTATTGAAAGAATCTGAATAAAATGAATCAGAAAAGAACTTCAGCGAGAGGGCTGAAGTTCTTTTTTTGTTGATCAGCAACAGTGTACCTATTTTTTTCCGAGAGAAACAATAATCGTTGCGTGCGCAACAATTATTCCTTATAATAGATAAGACACTTTGAAGAACCAAGAAAGGCAGGAGTGCTCATGGAAGCCATTATCCGCTCAATCAATCATATTGCCCGTCTCGCCACCCTTTATCGGGAAAAAGAACTGAAAAAATTTGGTTTAGGTGGGATGCATCATACCTATATCTTAAACATTTGCCGTCAACCGGGGATCAGTCAAGAAGCCTTAGCCAAGAAGATTTTTGTTAATAAAAGCAATGTTGCCCGTCAACTAGCGATCTTAGAAGAACGAGGATTTGTCACTAGAGCCAGCAGTCCCACCGACAAACGACAATTACTGGTTTATCCAACCGAAAAAGCACTTGTCGTCCAACCAAAGATCCAACAGCTGCTTCAAAGCTGGAATGAACAAGTCGTAGCAGGTTTTTCTGCTGCCCAACAGCAGCAGTTGATCGCCGATCTGGAAATCGTCAAAGAAAATTCCCAACGGCTTTTAGCGAAAGCTGAGGCGATGGAATGAATCTTTTGACTCAATATTTAAAACCCTATATCGGCCGCATTTCCCTTGGCGTCAGCATCAAATTCTTCGGGTCATTGATGGACTTGCTATTGCCTTGGATTTTGGCGTATATCATTGATTCTGTGATTCCCACGAAGCAAGTATCAGCGATTTTTGCTTGGGGCGGGGCGATGGTGGTTTGCTCCATCATCGCAGTTGTCACCAATATCATCGCCAATCGGATGGCCTCTAGTGTTGCTCGCGATACCACTGGTAGTATTCGCCATGATTTATTTGAAAAAGTTTCCTATCTGTCGATTCCGCAAGTCGAAGAAGTCGGGATTCCTTCCTTGGTGTCTCGCTTGACGACAGACACTTACAACATCCATCAAACGGTAGGGATGATCCAGCGGATGGGGATTCGTGCCCCGATTCTGTTATTAGGGGGAATCATGATCACTGCTACATTAGATCCCGTTTTGACACTGGTCTTAGTAGGCGTCTTGCCCTTCACTTTAGTGGCGGCAGTCACGATCTCAAAACGGGGGATCCCCTTGTTTGCCTCATTGCAAAAGCAAGTGGATGTGTTGGTGCGGACTGTCCGAGAAAATGTAACTGGGGCTCGGGTGATCAAGGCCTTGTCTAAAGCAGATTACGAGAAAAAGCGCTTTGATCACGTCAATCAAGACGTAGTAGCTGCGGAAACCACTGCTAATCGAACCATGGCTGCGACACCACCTCTGATGGACCTCTTTTTGAATATCGGGTTGACATTGGTGATCGTCATCAGTGCCTTTCGCGTCAATCAAGGGTTGACCCAACCAGGGGTCATCATTGCCTTTTTGACCTATTTTACGATCATTTTGAATGCCATGCTCAGTATCACTCGCATCTTTGTAATCGTGTCGAAGGGGCTCGCTTCTGCCGATCGGATCCAATCCGTCTTGCGCCTGCCGCAAAATATGCAAGTCATTGAGGCACCTGTCAAAGAAGAGTCGGCGCATATCGTTTTTGAAAAAGTTTCCTTCACTTATCCTAACGGTACCCGGGTGCTGAAAGACATCGATTTCTCCTTGCAGCCGGGAGAAACCTTAGGGATCATCGGTGCGACTGGTAGCGGAAAATCAACGATCGTCAAATTACTGCTGCGGCTCTATGACCCAACGAAGGGTATGATCCGCATCGCTGGTCGCGACATTCGCTCCATCGATCCGACGGAGTTGCATCAGTTATTCGGTGTCGTCTTACAAAAAGACGTGCTTTTTGCGGAAACGATTGAAGAAAATATCGCCTTTGGCCGGCGGTTTTCCAAAGAGCAGATCGAAGAAGCGGCGGCTCGCGCTCAAGCCAAGGAGTTTATCAATCAACTGCCCAAGCGCTTAGCCCATCCACTGCATGCCAAAGGCAGCAATTTAAGCGGCGGTCAAAAGCAGCGGGTCTTGTTATCGCGGGCATTGGCGGGGGATCCGGAAATTTTGATTTTGGATGACTCCGCCAGTGCGCTAGATTATCGGACCGACGCTCAGTTGCGCAAGGTCCTGAAACAGCAGTTTCAACAGACGACGACGATCTTGATCGCGCAGCGGATCAGTTCGATCCAGCATGCCGACAAAATTTTGGTACTGGAAAATGGTCAAATGAACGGTTTTGGCAGTCACCAAGAATTACTAGCAGATAATGTGATCTACCAAGCCATTTATCAAGGGCAGACAGGAGGTGCCGATGATGCCGAAGATGCCGAAGAAAAAAACGGAAAAACCGCAGGATAGCAAGAAAACACTCCGCCGTTTGTGGAGCTATCTCTACGAGTACAAAGGACTCCTGTTGGCAGCCGCTATTTTAATGATGGTCAGCAACATCTTCGCCTTGGTGGGCCCGTTGCTTTCCGGGTACGCCATTGATGCCATTCAACCGGGTCCCGGCAAGGTCATTTTTGACCGAGTCTTCTTTTATTGTGGGCTGATGCTGCTGTTTTATCTTGCGTCTTCCCTTCTTAGTTATCTGATTTCGCTCATGATGATCCGCTTGAGTCAGCGGGTGGTGGCAGCGATGCGCAAGGCGATTTTTGATAAAATCACCGAACTGCCGGTGGGGTATTTTGACCGAGTCGCCACTGGGGATATCATCAGCCGCATCAGTTATGACGTCGATACCATCAATACGTCATTGGCCAGCGATGCCATTCAAGTCCTCAGCAGTCTTGTGACGATCATTGGTTCGTTTGTGATGATGGTTTTGATTTCGCCATTGCTAGTGCTGATTTTTGTCGTAACGGTCCCTGCTTCGATCTTTTTGACTCGCTTTTTGATGAGCAAATTTCAACCATTGTTTCGCCATCGGTCCCGCAAATTAGGCGAGCTGAACGGCTTTGTGGAAGAGATTATTTCTGGTCAGCAAACGATTAAGCTTTACAACCAAGAAGAAGCGATCATCAGCCGTTTTGATGAAAAAAACCAAGAAGCGGTGGATGCCTATTACAATGCCGAATACTACGGCAGTATGACCGGTCCTTCCATCAACTTTATCAACAATCTGTCGTTGTCCTTGATCAGTATGTTTGGCGCCTTGCTGTTTTTGTTCGGTCATCTGACACTCGGAAACGTTTCTTCCTTTGTTCTTTACTCCAGAAAATTCTCAGGACCAATCAATGAGTTAGCCAACATCTTCAGTGATTTGCAATCGGCATTGGCGGCGGCAGAACGGATCTTCCGTTTGCTGGATGAAGAACCGGAAGTTTCTGATGTTCCTGGAGCCTACGAATACCACGAGGTGTCTGGTGAGGTCGCCTTTGACCATGTGACCTTCGGCTACCAAGCACAGCAGCCCATCATCAAAGACCTTTCGCTGCAAGTACCAGCTGGCAGCTTGGTCGCGATCGTCGGACCGACCGGAGCCGGGAAAACCACCATTGTGAACCTCTTGATGCGGTTTTATGACCCTGACCAAGGAGCGATTCGTTTAGACGGAAAAAATATCCGCCAAGCGACACGCCGCAGCTTACGGCAAAGCTATGCGATGGTGCTGCAAGACACGTGGCTGTTCACGGGAACGATTTTTGAAAATTTGGCCTACGGCAAGGCGAATGCGACGATGGCAGAAGTCCAAGCTGCTGCACAAGCCGCCCATATCCATGACTTTATTATGAGCCTGCCAAAAGGCTATGATACTTTGATTTCTGAAGACGGGACCGGTATTTCACAAGGGCAAAAACAACTATTGACGATTGCGCGAGCAATGCTGTTAGATGCCGATCTGCTGATTCTTGATGAAGCCACATCGAATGTCGACACGCAAACGGAGCTGCTGATCCAAGCAGCGATGACCAAATTGATGAAAGGCAAAACATCCTTTGTGATCGCCCATCGCTTGTCCACGATTAGACATGCCGACACGATCCTCGTGGTGGAACAGGGCAATATCGTAGAGCAAGGGACCCACGAAGAGTTAGTAGCCAGAGAGGGGCGTTATGCCGCACTCTATCAGGCACAATTTGACGCATGATCCATAACTAGTCCGCATCCGTACAAGGAGTAACCCACTGCTTGCACGGATGTTTTTTGCGTGCCATCGGCTTTCTTGGCACAGGTAAAAAATCTTCTTATGACAAATCAGGCAATTATCGGTATACTTAAGAAAGGGGTATCATCAAACAGAAAGAAGGGAAACAATTGGATCATAAACAACTAAAAGAATTCCCCAACGATTTCTTATGGGGTTCAGCATCAGCAGCCTATCAAGTAGAGGGCGCATGGCAAGAAGACGGCAAAGGCGCTTCAGTTTGGGACGATTTTGTCCGCATTCCAGGCAAAACCTTTAAAGCAACGAACGGAGATGTCGCGGTCGACCATTACCACCGCTTCAAAGAAGATGTTGCCTTGATGAAAGAACAAGGATTGAAAACCTATCGTTTTTCCATTGCATGGACACGGATTTTTCCAGAAGGACGAGGAGAAGTCAATCAAGCAGGGTTAGACTTTTATTTAGCATTGATCGATGAGCTGATTAAAGCAGGGATCGAACCAATGGTGACCTTGTACCATTGGGATCTGCCACGTACGTTGCAAGAAGAATATGGCGGCTGGGAATCTCGCAAAATCATTGAAGATTTCACCAACTATGCGGCGGTATTGTTTGAAGCCTTTCGCGGCAAAGTTCACTATTGGGTCAGCTTGAATGAACAAAATATCTTTACTTCTTTAGGCTATCTTTTAGCTGCCCATCCACCAGGAGTGACCGATCCTAAACGGATGTATGAAGTCAATCATATCGCTAATTTGGCAAATGCGTCGGTGATCAACAAGTTCCATGAGATGAAAATCCCAGGGAAAATCGGACCAAGTTTCGCCTATTCACCAAACTACCCAATCAACAGCGACCCGAAAAATATTTTGGCAGCTGAAAACGCCGAAGACTTGATGGCGCATTATTGGTTAGACGTCTATCTATGGGGCGAATACCCGATTGCTGCAATGAATTACTTGAACGAGCAAGGGATCGCACCAACGATCGAACCAGGAGATATGGACTTGCTGCGTTCAGCAAAACCAGATTTCTTAGGGATCAACTATTACCAAACAGCAACGAATGCCTACAATCCATTAGATGGTGTCGGTGCCGGTAAAATGAACACCACTGGGAAAAAAGGTAGCTCCGAAGAAACCGGGACACCAGGAATGTTCAAAAAAGCTGAAAATCCATTTGTGGAACGGACGAATTGGGATTGGGAGATCGATCCTCAAGGGCTGCGGATCGCTTTACGCCGAATCACTAGCCGTTATCGGGTGCCTGTGATCATTACGGAAAACGGACTTGGTGAATACGATAAACTAACAGACGATCACCAAATCCATGACCAATACCGCATCGATTATTTAGCAGGGCATGTCCATGCCATCAAAGAAGCGATCAGCGACGGCGCGGAAGTTCTTGGCTATTGCACCTGGTCCTTCACTGATTTGCTAAGCTGGTTGAACGGCTACCAAAAACGCTATGGCTTTGTCTATGTCGACCAAGATGAAACCCAAGAAGGGTCACTGGCACGCTACAAGAAAGACAGCTTCTACTGGTATCAAGAGCTGATCAAAACCAACGGGCAAGAGTGCTAGCCTCCTAAAGCCAATACCTGAATAAGCGAAACGACCCCTGCAACGGCAGTGATCGTTTCTTAGAAAAAAGTACGTTCCACCTGTAGCGACCGCCCAAAGGTAGACCAAAAGTCTCGCTTTTTGGGCCGCTTCAAAGGAGAACGTCCTTTTTTTGAGTATTATCGTTGACAAGTGTAAACGATAATTGTAAAGTAGAAGAAGATTACAACTGTAAACGCAAAAGGTGAATGGGTTTGCATAGCAAGCAAGGAGGAAGGAAACAATGATCGAAAAGAATTATGGGGTAAAAGGGATGACCTGTGCGTCTTGTTCCCAGACAGTCGAAAAAACAGTCAGCAAGCTGGCGGGGGTCGACCAAGCAGCTGTCAATTTGGCTACTGAAAAATTACATATTCGTTATGATGAGCAGCAGCTCACCGAAGAAACACTCGCTGAGGCCATCAAAGCAGCGGGCTATCAACTGATCGGCTCTCAAAGACAAGAGACCTTTGCCATCTCGGGCATGACCTGTGCGTCTTGTGCCCAAACAGTAGAAAAAGCTGTCCAAAAATTAGCGGGTGTGGAGCAAGCCTCCGTCAATCTGGCGACAGAAAAACTGACGGTCAGCTATCAACAAGACCAAGTGTCCGCCGCGAAGATCGCAGCTGCCGTGAAAGAGGCGGGCTATGACGCACAGCTGCCGACCGCTTCTGCCGACAAGGCGGATTCAAAACAGGCAGAGATTCGTGCTTTATGGCAACGGTTTTGGCTTTCGGCGCTCTTTACGATCCCCTTGTTCTATTTGACGATGGGGGAAATGATCGGTTTGCCGATCCCTGGCTTTTTAGATCCAATGGCCTATCCAGTCAATTTCGTTACCACTCAATTGATTTTAGTCTTACCGGTGATGGTCCTCGGTCGCGCCTTTTACATTGCTGGTTTCAAAGCGCTTTGGAAAGGCCATCCTAACATGGATTCCCTCGTCGCATTGGGAACCAGTGCTGCCTTCTTTTATAGTATTTATGGGACCGTGATGGTCTACCTGGGCACGACCCACTATGCGATGCACTTGTACTATGAAACGGCCGCCGTTATTTTGGCATTAGTGACCTTAGGAAAATACCTTGAGTCGGTCTCAAAGGGCAAAACCTCCGAAGCCATCAAGAAGTTGTTGGATCTCGCACCGAAAAAAGCCCGTGTGCTTCGCGGCAGCGGGAATCAAGCCGAAGAAGTCGAAGTGGGTATTGAAGAAGTCGCAGCCGGCGATATCTTAGTCGTACGACCTGGTGAAAAGATTCCTGTGGATGGGATCGTTACCCAAGGACGCTCTGCCATCGATGAATCAATGATCACCGGAGAAAGCTTACCTATCGAAAAACAAGTCGGTGATCGGGTGATCGGCGCCAGTATCAACAAAAATGGCTCGTTTCAATACGAAGCCACCAATGTGGGAGAAGATTCAACGTTAGCGCAAATCATTCAGTTAGTAGAAAATGCCCAAGGATCCAAAGCGCCGATTGCCCGCATGGCTGACAAAGTTTCGGGTGTGTTTGTCCCGATCGTCATGGTCTTGGCGGTTTTTGCAGGACTTGCCTGGTTTTTCTTAGGACAAGAAACCTGGATCTTCTCATTGACCATTACGATCTCTGTATTAGTGATTGCTTGTCCGTGTGCTTTAGGATTAGCGACACCGACCGCCATCATGGTGGGTGCGGGCAAAGGGGCAGAAAATGGCGTCTTGATCAAAAGCGGCGATGCGTTAGAAACAGCTAGAAACGTGACGACGATCGTCTTTGATAAAACCGGCACGATCACAGAAGGCAAACCAGTCGTAACCGATCTCCTGCCTGCCGGCAACCACACGCCGACGGAATTGCTGCAGCTGGCGGCTTCTGTTGAAAAAGGCTCAGAACATCCATTAGGCGAAGCCATTGTGATCGAAGCCCGCACGCAAGCCCTCGCCCTGCAAGAAGTTGACGGGTTTGAAGCGATTCCGGGGCATGGGATTCAAGGCACGATTGCTGGCAGTCCAGTCCTATTAGGCAACCAGAAATGGCTGGAAAAACAAAACGTTGCCATCGGTGGCCTGATCGAGCAAGCCCAACAATTGGCTCACGAAGGGAAAACACCGATGTATGTTGCCAAAGACGGCGAAGCGATCGGGATCATCGCTGTGGCAGATACTATCAAAGAAAGCAGTCGAAAAGCCATTGAACGTCTGCATCAAATGGGCTTGTACGTAGCAATGATCACTGGCGACAATGCTCGGACAGCCCAAGCCATCGCCAAACAAGTCGGTATCGATGAAGTAATCAGTGACGTCTTGCCAGAAGATAAAGCCGCCAAAGTAGCCGGCCTGCAAGCCAAAGGCCAAAAGGTTGCGATGGTAGGTGACGGGATCAATGATGCGCCGGCGTTAGCCCAAGCCGATGTAGGGATCGCGATTGGCTCTGGTACCGATGTCGCCATCGAATCGGCAGACATCGTACTGATGCGCAGCGATCTGATGGACGTCCCATCAGCGATCGAGTTAAGTCGGGCAACCATCAAAAACATCAAAGAAAATCTTTTCTGGGCTTTTGCTTATAACGTCTTAGGCATTCCTGTCGCAATGGGTGTGCTGCATCTTTTCGGCGGCCCCTTGCTCAATCCAATGATCGCCGGGGCGGCCATGAGCTTCAGCTCGGTATCCGTTTTATTAAATGCCTTGCGGCTGAAACGATTCCAACCCTCAGCAAAAAAATAAACGAAGCAACGAATGCAACAACAAAAAGACCTGCCCACGGTTTCTGATGGAAGAAAACCGTGGATAGGTCTTTTTAGTGCTGGACATCTAAATAAGAGTAGGCCCGCACGTCATAACGGTTGCGACTACGGGAAAATTCGATAGGTGAGCCATTTTTCTGATAGACGATCTGTTCGATCTCTAAAACCGGATCATCGGCTTTACAGTCCAAATACCGTTGATCGTACGCGGTGCTTTTATCAGCGGCAATGGTGCGGTAAGCGCCGGCAAACTGGACCCCTAGTTCCTCTTTGACATAGCGGTAGATAGAACTTTCTAAATGGCCACGAGTTAAATTGGGCACCAAATGGACCGGCATATAGGTATATTCTAAAATAAACGGCTGGTCTTCAAGAATCCGCAAGCGGACAATACTATAGATTGGCTGTTCTTCCGTCAACATCAACTTTTCTTGGATCGTTTGGTCAGGAAATTCGACTTGAAAATCGATGACCTGACTGACTAGCTTGCGGCCAGCTTTGCCCATTTCTGTTGACAAGCCTTCATAGACCGTTAAAGCAGTGGTGTCTTTTTTTAAGAATGGGTGGTTCAATATTTTTGTTCCAGCGCCCCGCTGAGAATAAACCAGTCCTTCCATGGCTAAAATACCGATGGCTTTTTTGACGGTCATCCGGCTGACTCCGAATTCTTCGACTAAATCAGTTTGATTCGGCAGTAAGCTGTCAGGCGGATACGTTTTGTTTTTGATACGTGTGCGTAAAATATTGGCAATTTCTTGGTATTTTGGCATCTGATCACCTCGCAAGAAGTATAGCTGAAAAAAGCGGTTTCGACAATCAAACCTTGGTTTTTTTATAAAAAGAACGGCTGACTGAAAAAATTCAGCCAGCCGTTGCGCTTAATCGATCGATGGTTCTGCTTGACGATCTAAAACACGTAAGAATGGATACCAGATTAAGCCGACGATCACCACGTCAATGACTTGCAGCAAACCACCTAACCAAGAGTTGGTTGCTAAGACACCACTGAAGACCACTGGAACGGTCCAAGGAACAGAAACACCAGTTGGTGCAGGAACAAGTCCAGCCGCCATCACTAAGTAGTTGAAGGTCGTTACCACAAGAGGTGCCACGACCCAAGGAATCAGGATCGTCGCATTCAAGACGATCGGCATACCGAAGATTGCTGGTTCGTTAACGTTAAAGATCCCTGGTGCTAAAGCCAAACGACCCACATCGCGGTATTGTTTTTTCTTCAATACAAAAGCCATCAAGATAACAACGGCTAACGTCATACCAGAACCGCCTAATCCAACGGTGAATGTTTCCATAAATGGTTTTGTGACGATATGCGGCAGTGCATCCCCATTTTGATACGCTTCTAAGTTGTCTAACATTAATGTATTCCAAATCGGGTCCATCACAGAGTTGACGATGATTTGACCATGTAGACCGAAGAACCAAAGGAATTGGACAAAGAACAAAGCCAATAGAGTTGCTGGCAAGCTGCTGCCTAGTCCAGTCAATGGTTTTTGGATCAATTCATAAACCAAGTCATGCAAGTTGGCATTGAAGACACCCGTCATGATGGCATTGATCACTAAAAATACCGTTAAGGTGATAATTGCTGGAATCAAAGCGGCAAAAGATTTAGAAACTGCTGGTGGCACCCCATCAGGCATTTTGATCTGCCAGCCGCGTTTTGTGATGCGGCAATAGATTTCAGCTGCTAAAAATGCTGCGATCATCCCGATAAACATCCCTTTTGCGCCAAGACGATCAAGAGACAGCACGCCGGAGATCGTTTCGCCAGATTCAGTAGTCATAAAGAAAGGAGTTAAGATCAAAAAGCTGGCAAAAGAAACGGCGCCGCCAAAAATCCCTTCCACATCATATGATTTTGATAAATAATAGCCGATACCGAAAGTAACGAAAACAGTCATGATACTCATTGTTGCATTTTGCCCATTGCCAAACAGCGTTCCTAATGTTCCTTTAGTGGCATCACTGAAGAAGGGCAGGTTGTTTAAAACGACCACGATCGATCCAAACATAGTGATTGGGAACGAAAGCATAAACGCGTCCCGCAAGACGGTCAGGTAGCGATTTTGTCCTAAGGCATTCGCCAAGGGCAAAATCTTTTCAGATAACTTGTCCATAAAACCATTCATTATTAGTTCACTCCTTAAATTTCTTTTTGCAATCGATTTCATTGATAATGTATCATGTTTTATTTTAAATGTCTATACATTTATTTTGAAAAAGATTGATTTTTGTAACTGCTTCCTTTATGATTAGGGCAGCAAAGAAAAAATGAGGAGTGAATGAAGATGGATTATCAATTTCCAGCAGGCTTTTGGTGGGGGTCAGCCGCTAGTGGCCCACAAACAGAAGGTGTATTTGAAGGTGATGGCAAAGGGGCAAGCATCTGGGATTACTGGTATCAGCAAGAACCAGAGAAATTTTTCAATGGGGTAGGTCCTGAAAAAACCTCGCAAGTCTACACACGCTATCAAGAAGATATTCAACTCATGAAAGAAACCGGCCATACGACGTTTCGGACGTCGATCCAATGGAGTCGTCTTTTCCCGCAAGGCAAAGGAGAAGTCAATCAAAAAGCCGTTGATTTTTACAATGCCTACATTGATGAGTTGATCGCCAACGGGATCGAACCTTTCATGAATTTATACCACTTCGATATGCCAATGGCGCTGCAAGAAAAAGGCGGCTGGTTGAACCGAGAGACCGTGGATGCCTATGTCGCGTTTGCGCAAACCTGCTTTACGTTATTTGGTGATCGTGTCAAGAAATGGTTCACTCATAATGAACCGATCGTCCCTGTTGAAGGCGGCTATCTTTACCAATTCCATTATCCGAATGAGATCAACATGAAACATGCAGTCCAAGTTGGGTTCCACGAAACGTTGGCGAGTGCTAAAGCCATCAAAGTTTACCATGAGATGAACCTTGGTGGGGAGATCGGCATTATTTTGAATTTGACGCCAAGCTATCCAAGAGATGAGAACGATCCAGAGGATGTCAAAGCAGCGCAAATCGCAGATGCCTTCTTTAATCGCTCTTTCTTAGACCCTGCTGTCAAAGGCACGTTCCCAGAAGAATTAGTGAACATCGTCAAGGAATTAGATATGGTACCAGCGATGGAAGCTGATGATTTACAAACGATTCGCGAAAATACGATCGACTTGTTGGGGATCAATTATTACCAACCTCGTCGTATCATGAAGAAAGAATCACCGATCGATCAAGCGAAAAGTCCAATGCCAGATGATTACTTTGATAACTATGATATGCCAAACAAGAAAATGAACCCGTATCGTGGATGGGAAATCTATGAAAAAGGGATCTATGATATTTTGACAAACACGCGAGAAAACTATGGCAATATCAAGTGCTACATTTCTGAAAATGGCATGGGTGTCGAAGGAGAAGAACGTTTCGTCAATGCTGATGGCGTGATCGAAGATGATTACCGCATCGAGTTTGTCTCTGACCACTTGAAGTATGTCCACCAAGCGATCCAAGAAGGAACCAATTGTGTTGGCTACCATATGTGGACCTGCATGGACAACTGGTCCTGGACCAATGCTTGCAAGAACCGTTACGGATTTATCTCCGTTGACTTAGCAAATGATGCTAAACGAACGGTGAAAAAATCAGGTCGTTGGTTTAAAGAAGTTTCAGATAATAACGGCTTTTAATAACAATGGAAAAAGCAATGCTGTAGGGATCAGCATTGCTTTTTTTGTGTAAAATCGCGGATTTTTCTGTCTTGTTCCGAAGGGCATTCTCTATTAAAAAACCACCTGTTTTTGCAAATGATAAGCTGGGTTAAACAAAAGCACAGTTTTGATAAAGAAAAGACTAGACATGGAAACGTTCTCGTGGTATTCTTTAGTAGAAATCGGTTTCATTATTTTGTTTAGGGTTTGAAAGGAGAAAAAAACAATGGATAAATTTATTGGATTTATGGAGAAGCACTTTATTCCGATCGCTTCTAAAATAGGCTCTCAAAGACATCTAGTGGCCATTCGTGACGGATTTATCGTAACGATGCCGTTGATGATCTTAGGCTCTTTTGGGGTATTGATCAACAACTTACCAATTCCTGCCTATATTGATTTTATGAATGGCATTTTTGGTGAAGGGACATGGCAAGCCTTTGGGAACAACTTGTCAGCAGGTACTTTTTCAATACTTGGTCTGTTAATCGCTTTCACAGTAGCGTATAATTTAGCTAAAAGCTACAATCAAGACGCATTAGGTGCTGGGGCGATCTCAGTTGCAAGTTTCTTCGCATTAGGTGCAATGGCGACAGGCCCAGATGGTTTGTTAACAGCTGCCGGACTTGGTTCTCAAGGATTATTTTTAGCATTAATCGTATCGATCATTTCTACTGAGATCTTCCGTCGTCTAGCTGGCAACCCACGCTTAGTCATCAACATGCCTGATGGAGTACCACCAGCAGTATCACGTTCATTTGCTGCGTTATTCCCAGCAATGATCACCGTATCGATCTTTGCTTTGTTTACAGCAATTTTCCAAGCATTTGGTGTGACAAGTATCGTATTGTCCTTCTATGAATTGGTGCAACAACCATTCATGGGCTTGGCAAACTCTTACCCAGCTGCTTTGCTATTAGGTTTTATCTCTGCATTCTTATGGTTCTTTGGTTTGCATGGTGCCAACATCATCGACCCGTTCATGCAAACGATCAATGTGCCAGCGATCGAAGCAAACGCACGAGCATTAGAAGCAGGAACAGATTTGCCTTATATCGTCAACAAACCATTCTTTGATTCTTTCGTGAACATCGGCGGAACAGGCGCGACACTAGGTCTTCTGATTGCGATCTTTTTAGTTGCTCGTCATCATAAAGCGTATATGACTGTCGCAAAACTATCCGTTGCACCAGGTGTGTTCATGATCAATGAACCAGTGATGTTTGGGTTACCCGTTGTCTTGAACCCAATCTTGTTCATCCCATATGTGTTGACACCACTTGTTTTAGTCACGACTGCTTATTTTGCAACTGCAACTGGCTTAGTTCCTGCAAGTACCGTCATCGCACCATGGACGACGCCACCAATCATCGGCGGTATTTTGTCGACACAAAGTATTGCTGGCGGAATCTTGGCAGCTGTTAACTTGATCTTGTCGATCGTTATCTACTTGCCGTTCGTGAAAATGGCGCAAATTCAAGAAACACGCCGTTTAAAAAATGCGTAATGTCTGATCGAGTCGATTAGAAACAAGCGCCAAACGTAATAGACCTTATCCGGCCGCGATCAGAGTGCAATACCCCTTATCACACTGCTTCATTGGAAGGTGCAGTGGTGTGATGACACTCTTTTCGTTTGGCCGGTTCTTTTCTCGTTTTCCAATCAATACAACACACGTTTTGGAGGTGGCAAAATGCCCAAATATATGGAGATCGCAGATGTTCTGCGTAAAAGAATCAAGGACGGGACTTATCCGAAAGACAGTCTTTTACCTTATCAAACAGAGTTAGTGGAAGAGTTTGGCGTCAGCCGAATGACGATTAAAAATGCGGTGAATATCCTGATTATGGAAGGCTTGCTGCTGACAAAGCGCGGCTTAGGGACCAAAGTTTTGAATCATTCCTTTTGGGGCAAAGATACCTCATCGGTGACAGAATACAAAGGCCTGAGCTATCAGATGAAACAAGAAAAACGGACGTTGACTAGCCAAGTCATCACCTTTGAAGTCTGTTTTCCTACAACAAGAATTCAAGAGATGCTTCAGATCACTGCCGAACAACCAATCTACCATGTGATCCGTTTGCGGATCTTAGAAGGCAATCCCTACATACTCGAGCATTCCTATATGCCGTTGGATCTGGTCAGCGGTTTGACGAAAGAGATCTTGGAAGAATCCGTCTATGACTATCTGTTGCAAGATTTAGGCTACAAATTTGCTGGTGCTTATCGGACTTTTCAGGCTGCCAAAAGTGATGAATACGATCAAACCTATTTAGCGTGCCAAGTAGATGATCCGGTATTGGAATTAGAACAGATCATCTATTTAGAATCGGGACGTCCAGTGGACTATTCCTGCAGCCGCAATCGGTATGATGTTCGTGGCTATTCCATGTTAGACATGAAGCCTGATCTGTTACAGCACCGCAAAAAGTAACGGCTTACAAAATGCTTCTTCAATGAAAAAACGCTTCATAGCTACTGTTGGCTATGAAGCGTTTTTGTTTTGATTTAAGAAGTGGGTTGATTTTGATCGCCTAGTTTGGCTAAGATAGTTTCCGCAACGGCTTTGGGAATACCAGCTTGCTGGATCTCTTCCACCGAAGCTGCTTGAATGTTCTTTAACGACTTGAAGGTTTTCATCAGCTGTTGCTTGCGTTTTGGTCCTAAGCCAGGAATTTCATCCAGCTTGGAAGAAAAGCTGTTTTTACTGCGCAGTTGGCGATGGAAGGTGATCGCAAAACGATGGACCTCATCTTGGATTCGTTGCAGCAAAAAGAATTCCACAGAATTGCGTTCCAGTTGGATCGGATCTAAAAATTCCCCGAAAATCAACTCGCTGGTTTTGTGTTTGTTGTTCTTCACTAAACCTGCAACCGGAATATCTAAACCTAGCTGGTTATGCAGCACTTCTTGGGCAGCACCGACTTGGGCTTTCCCGCCATCGATGATGATCAGATCAGGAAAAGGCAGGTTTTCTTTTAGAACACGAGAGTATCGGCGGTAGATGACTTCTTGCATAGAGCCATAATCATCGCCGCCTTGTGCGGTACGAATCTTATATTTCCGATAATCATCTTTAAACGGCTTCCCGTCGACAAAAACCACCATTGCAGAAACCGGATCGGTTCCCATGATGTGGGAGTTATCGAAGGCTTCAATCCGATAAGGTGTCGGGATCCCCATGGCATCGCCTAGACGATCCACAGCACCGATCGTCCGTTCTTCAGTACGCTCGATCAACGCAAATTTTTGGGCCAAGGCAATGCGGGCATTTTTATTGGCCAAATCGACCAATTTCTTTTTGTCGCCTCGTTGGGGCTGCAGGACTTTGGTTTCCAACAGCGCTTCTAATGGGGCAGCATCGACATTTTGCGGAACAAAGACTTCTTTGGGAATGAAGTGTTCATTCTTTTGGTAAAACTGGCCGACGAAGGTCAAGAAATCTTCATCCGCTTCATTGTAGAAAGGAAACAAAGAGACTTCTCGTTCGATCAGCTTTCCTTGACGGATAAAGAATACTTGGACACACATCCAGCCTTTGTCGACACTGTAGCCAAAGACATCACGGTCCATCAGGTCGGTCAGGGTCATTTTTTGTCGCGTCATGACGGTATCGATCGCTTGGATCTGATCCCGCAGCTCAGCCGCTCGCTCAAACTCTAATGTTTCAATGGCTTCGCCCATCTTCTCTTTCAGATCTTTCAAAATATCGACGTGACCGCCGTGGAAAAAGTGTTTGACTTGATCCACGATCTTTTGATAATCCTTGGGGTCTACATTATTGACATAAGGACAGACGCATTGACCCAAATGATAATAAAGACAAGGCCGCTTTTGAGAAGGACCGCATTTTCGTAAAGGAAAGAGGCGATCTAGCACCCGTTTGGTTTCATTGGCTGCTCGTGCATCAGGATAAGGGCCAAAATATAAAGCCCCGTCTTTTAAAACTTTACGAGTGATGATCAAACGCGGATAGCGCTCTTTGGTCACTTTAATAAAAGGATACGACTTGTCGTCCTTTAACATGATATTGTATTTTGGTTTGTTTTTTTGAATCAAATTGATTTCCAGCAATAAAGCTTCCGTATTTGATTCGGTAACGACGTACTCAAAATCATTGATTTCTTGAACGAGCCGTTCGGTTTTCGTATCGTGGCTGCCGGTAAAATACGAACGGACACGATTTTTTAAAATTTTGGCTTTCCCAACATAGATGATTTTGTTATTTTTATCTTTCATTAAATAACAACCAGGTTGATCAGGAAGCAGCGCTAATTTGTTCTTGATTTGTTCGTTCATTTCAAGATCCTTTCTTACTGGTTTGCTTCACGAACTGCATAAGTAGTCAAAGGGCGGTCTAAGTTTCCCTCAAAAAGGGGAACGTTAGAGCCCATAGCCAGTACTCCTCATTTTAGCACAAATTTCTTAAGAAACAATCAATCGGACCAGATCAGCAGCGAGGAAGCGTAATCGTAAGAAAAGGTTAAGAAATCCCACGAGGCGGTGGTTCCCCCAAAAAATCAGTTTGTTATTATACGCTTGCCACCTGTGAGGGATCGTTTTGCGACCACTCCTGAATGAAGGTCCGCAATCCCTCGATGGCTGGTTCTGTGACTACTTTGCGCTGGATTAAGTAAAATTGGCGCTCAAAGTTTTTATCCAGCAGTTGATAGCCAATGCCGTGGGCGGCTCGCTTGGAAAGGATCGAACAGCCGAAGCCTTGTTTCAGCAAAGCGACAATCAATTCATTGCTGGCGATCTCGATGATCGGTCCTTGAATGTTCTGTTCCTCCAGATAGCGCTTAGTGTAATAGTAGACACCAGAACTCGCTTCTCGGACGAGCCAAGGACCGGTTTGGGGATCGCCAGCTAAGACGAGCTGATCTTTCAAAATCGGAAAACGCAAAATACTCGGTGCGGATAAGGGTTTTTCAATGATCCCTAAATCCAGTTGATGTTGTTCAAGCGCTGTTAAGACTTCAGCGGAGTTCATCATCGATACCCGAAAACGCACCGTGGGAAAGGCGTTGTATAAAGCAATCATCAAGTTAGGCATCAAGGCCATCGCATAGGTATGAGAGATGCCTAGGGCACAGTGGCTTTGGTGCTGCGTGTTGGTATGGATCTCGCTGGTGATCGTCGACCACTCATCCAATAAATTCAGTGCCTTTTCGTAAAGGTACTCTGCTTGGGGTGTGGCGATCACGTTTTTGCGACCATTGCGTAAAAAGAGCGGTGTATCCAGGTCTTGTTCCAACTGCTTGATTTGAGCAGAAACCGTGGACTGCGAAATAAATAGCAATTCGGCAGCTTTCGAAAAATTTTTCGTTTCATAGACCATCTTAAAAGTCTCCAATAATTTTAACATTGCAATCCCTTCCATTAGAAAATTCAATCATAACTATTATACCAATAAATCCTACTGATCGGTCAATCTGTGTATAATGGATGTTATATGAAAGGATGAAAGCAATGAAGCAACGACAAACAGCTTTGATACTTCCCGGTTTGTTCCTGTCCTTTTCGGTAGCCGTCATCGCCCGAATCATGGCTTTGGCTGTGCCAAAATTAGGGGGAGCAACCCTTGCTATTTTATTAGGAATCATTTTAGGAAATACACTGTTCAAGCAAGAACGCTATCAAGTCGGGACGAAGGTTGCGGAAAGTCGTCTCCTAGAATATTCGGTGGTTTTGCTGGGCTTTACCGTCACTTTCCAGACTATCAGTGAAATGGGTCTTCGGGGCTTTCTCTTTATTTTGCTGATGATGAGCTTGGTCATTACCGCTGCTTATTTGATAGGGAAAAAAATGGGCTTTAATCAAAAGATGAGCCTGATGATGGCAGGCGGCAATGCTGTCTGTGGGTCCTCTGCGATTGCGGCGATCGCACCAGCCATTGATGCCGATGATGAAGAAAAAGGGCAGATCATCACCTTGGTCAATCTTTTAGGAACGGTGATGATGCTGACGCTGCCGTTTTTAGGCTTGGCCTTATACGGCGATGATCTATTGCAAAAAAGCGCCTTACTTGGCGGCACACTGCAATCCGTCGGGCAAGTCGTGGCGGGGGCTAGTTTGATTGATGCCGACACCGTCAAATACGCGATGCTCTTTAAAATCGCGCGCATCATCATGTTGGCAGTCGTCGTCATTGTTTTTGAACGAATGACGACAAAGACCCCCACCAAAACCAAAGGCAAAGGTAAGCTACGGCTGCCAATCCCTTGGTATGTGTTGGGCTTCTTGACCATCTGTATCTTGAACAGCTTCTTGCCGCTGCCTAGCTGGTTGAATGAGGGGGCTCATTTTATCAGTACGTGGTTTGAAACAACGGCGTTGGCAGCCATCGGTTTGCGCCTGGATTTCCGCAAGTTTTTAAAAGAAGGACCGCGCTTTTTATTCTATGGTCTTTCCGTTGGAGCCGTCCAAACCGTGGGTGCTGTTGCGTTGATTTGGTTGCTGCGGCTCTAATTCACACGAGGCACATCCCATAAAGCACGTTTGAAGCGTACGATTGTTTAACGAAAAAAGCCACGACGGTTGATCGAAGGGCACGCTTTGCTGTTTCTGTTGGAAGAGGCAGCAAGGCGTGGCTTTTCAGATCAACTGTCGGGCTTTTTTTAGCGACAAAGATGGTTAGACGGGAACTTGGATGACTTGAACACCTTGTTGCTCAATCAAGTCGATGACTTTGGGATCAGAATAATGGTCGGTGATCAGCAGATCGATAGCCGCAATTGCGCCAATCGTAAAATTGGATTGCTTACCGATTTTTCGATAATCCGCGATAACGATCAACTTGCCAGAATTTTCGATGATTTTCGCATTGACTTTGGCTTCGTGGATCACTGAAGTGGAAATGCCGGTCTGTAAATCTAACCCACTACAACCAATGATCGTAACATCAGAACGAACATGAGAAAACGACTCCACGGCGATATCCCCTGACAAGGCCGCTTTAGGATAGCGTATTTCGCCGCCACTTAAAACGATCGTTGATTTTGGATGGTGTTCCATTTGGATCACACTTGTATTGTTCGTCAACAAACTGATTCGTTTGTCCGTTAGATGGCGCAACGTTTGAGCGGCGCTAGTACTCGTATTGACGAAAAGGGTATCGCCATCTTTTACTTGGCGAGCCGCTTCTTTGGCTAGTCGATCTTTGATGTACTCGATCGAGTCGGTGGGATGCGCTTCATCTTCATAAGCTTCACAGTATTCGATTTTTCCGTGGGTTTGTTTGATCTGACCCATCTCACTCAGTACGGTACAGTCTCTGCGGATCGTCATCTCTGATACTCCCAACTGATGACTGAGGGTCTTCACATCAGAAAAACCAGATGTTTTTATCAGATCGATCAATTGTTTTCTCCTTTGCCTCACTTCTTCATTGGAACGTTTCACGATACTTCCTCCTTACATGCGCTTTATTCTATTCTTGTCTTTCATCGTTTATCCAGATTGCGATTGCCTTTGCATAGCAAAAACCTTCTCGCCTCATTCTCGCAAGTTCAAGTGATGATCCCACACCACTTGTTGAGAAGCAACGATGTGTTTGTTGTTTCTTCTTTCGAACTCATTTTAACATATCCCCTATACATTACCATATATATTAAATAATCACATTTATTTATGGGTTAATTAACATATAATAAGCTAAATTAACATAAAACTAGATTGAAAGCGTTTTTCTATATGTTAGAATCAAAGTGTAAATAAGCAAGGGAGGAATAAGAATGGCACATGTAAATGATGTTTCGAAAGAGAGTTGGCTTTTAAATACGTTTCCAGAATGGGGGACCTATTTGAACGAAGAGATTGAAAATGAGCTTGTGAAAGAAGGCACAGTTTCCATGTGGTGGCTAGGCTGTACGGGTATTTGGCTGAAGAGTGCGGAAGGAACCAATATTTTATGCGACCTTTGGTGTGGCACTGGCAAGCGCAGTCATGGGAATGGGCAAATGAAAAAAGGCCATCAAATGATGCGAATGAGTGGTGTACAAGAAATGCAGCCTAACCTACGGACTCAGCCCTTTGTGATCGATCCATTTGCAATCAAAGGAGTGGATGCGTTAGTGGTGACCCACATCCATTCCGATCATTTAGACATCAATACCGCAGCCGCAGTCCATCAAAATTGTCCAGAAGCAAAATTCGTCGGTCCCCATGAAGTCGTTGCAACTTGGTTGAAATGGGGAATACCAGAAGAAAAAACCATCGTGGTCAAACCGGGGGATGAAGTGACTATTGGGCAGGTGAAAATCGTCGCTTTAGAAGCATTCGATCGAACCGCTCTGATTACTTGTGAAGATCCGGATACCAGCTTGAAAGGAAAAATGCCACAGGACATGGATCGTATCGCAGTCAATTACTTGTTTGAGACTTCCGGTGGGGCGATTTATCATGCAGGAGATTCTCATTATTCGAATGTATTTGCTAAACATGGGAATCAGTACAAGATCGATGTTTGCTTAGGTGCATATGGCGAAAACCCGCGGGGCATCACCGACAAAGTTACATCAGTCGATATGTTGCGGATGGCCGAATCCCTCAATGCCAAAGTGGTGATTCCCGTACATTATGATATCTGGTCCAATTTTATGGCTGATCCAAAAGAGATCACCGAGATTTGGAAGTTTAAAAAAGATCGTTTGAACTATGAGTTTAAACCGTATATTTGGCAAGTTGGCGGCAAATTCACCTACCCAACGAATAAAGATGATCTTGAATTTAATTTCTATCGTGGCTTCAAAGATGTTTTTTCGGTCGACAATGATACGCCATTCCCTTCTTTCTTATAAAAGAAGGGGGGGTGCTGCAAAAGCCAAATTTGAAAGGAGCAAACGTAATGCTGCGTTATTTTTATGAAAATGAGTTGGTTGCAATCAACCATGAACAGCCCGAAGACTGGGAAGCTGCTATCTGGGCGAGTGGCGAAGGATTAAAGCAAAAGGCGTTGATTACGGATCAGTACATTGAAGATGTCATTCGGGATGTCCATCAATACGGTCCTTATATTGTGATCATTCCCAAAGTAGCCATGCCCCATTCTTCAGCAGAAAGCAAAGGCGTCTTAGGAACAGGGATCGGGCTGACGATTTTTCCAGCGCCCATCTCGTTTCAGGAAGATAATCCGGACAAGGAGGCGCAGTTGTTCTTTATGCTCGCTGCCAAAAACGCTGAAGCACATATGAACAATATCGCTGGTTTATCAGAGATGTTGATGGAAGAGGGGCTGGTAGAAGATCTATTAGGTGTAAAAACGATGGCAGATTTTGAAATGGTGATGGAGAAATATGACCAAAAAGAAAGCAGGGATTAGATGGAAGTGGTAGGAGATTTCTTATTGAGATGCTGGGATTACTTTGCTCAGAATATTTTGATGCAGCCAGCTTTTTTGATCGGTTTTATTGTACTGATCGGTTACTTACTATTGAAACGGCCGTTTGTTGAATGTGTCGCAGGTTTCTTAAAAGCCACCGTTGGTTACTTGATTTTGACGATTGGCTCTGGTGGATTGGTCAATAATTTCCGTCCGATCTTGGTGGGGCTTAAGGAGCGTTTTGAATTAGATGCGATGGTCACTGACCCGTATTTTGGTCAAAATGCGATCACCGCCGGCATTGAAGAACGATTCGGACGCACCTTTGGTGACACGATGCTCTTATTATTGATTGCCTTTGTTTTTAATATCTTACTCGTTCGCTTTAAAAAATATACGAAGCTGCGGGCCGTCTTCACTACTGGAAATGTGCAAGTACAGCAAGCCGCAACGGCCTTTTGGTTGCTGCTATTTTGTTTTCCAGACTTGGGTCGGATCGAAGTCTTACTTGTCATGGGCTTGATCTTAGGCTGCTATTGGGCGGTTGGTTCCAATTTGACCGTGGGCATCTGTCAAGATTTGACGGAAGGTGCTGGTTTTGCGATTGCCCATCAACAGATGTTTGGTGTTTATTTCTTTGCGAGACTTGCGGAACGGTTCAAAAAGAACAAATCCAATCGGAAATTAGAAGATGTCGAACTACCGGGTTTTTTATCGGTCTTCAATGAAAATATGGTATCGACTTCGATCCTGATGCTCTTTTTCTTCGGTATCATTTTAGTGACACTTGGACAAGATTATTTAATAACAGCAGGATTTATGGCAGAAGGACAAAGTTTCTTGTTTTATATTTTACAAACATCACTGATGTTTGCCGTCTACTTAGCAATTCTTCAATTAGGTGTGCGCACCTTCGTTTCCGAATTGACCGAGTCATTTCAAGGAATCTCAAATACGATTTTACCAGGTGCTGTTCCGGGGATCGATATCGCCGCAACCTTTGCCTTTGGTTCACCAAATGCTGTGACGGTGGGCTTTTTATTCGGTGCATTAGGACAATTTTTAATGATTGCTTTACTGATTTTGTTCCGGTCACCAACGATCGTGATTGCCGGGTTTATCCCACTGTTCTTTGATAATGCAGCGATTGCCGTTTTTGCCAACAACCGTGGAGGTATCAAGGCGGCTTGTCTTTTCCCATTCTTATCAGGCATCATTCAGATCGGTGGTTCGGCCTTGATCGCTACTTGGGTAGGATTGTCCCAATATGGCGGCTATCTTGGTATGTTCGACTGGGCGACCGTCTGGCCATTCTTTACAGTATTGATGAAATTCTTAGGCATCATTGGTGTGGTTCTTGTGGTGGTGATCTTATTAGTGATTCCACAATTGCAGTACCGCAGAGATCCAGAAGGGTATTTCTTGATCGTAGATGATTACGATGCGTATGTAGAAAAACAAAAATAATGAATTCTTAGGAGGAAAAAAGATGAGAGTATTAGTATCTTGTGCAAATGGATCAGGAACAAGTTTGATGATGATGCGGAGTGTTGAAAAAGCTTTGAAGTCTGAAGGGATCACAATCACCTCTATCCACCACTGCGCGATTTCTGAAGGCAAAAGCACCGCCAAGAATTACGATGTGGTCTTTACGCCAATGAACTTTGTCAATATGTTCGATAAAGCAAAAGAAAAGGGCGTAACAGTGATCGGGGTCAGAAATGTGATGTCTCCAAAAGAAATCATTGAGCGGGTCAGAGAAGCGGGTCTTTCAAAGGAGTAGTCAGCGTAACAGGATGTGGCAAAACAAAAAGGTTGGTCAAACAAAAGAGAGGGGAATTTCATGAGCATACCAAAACTACAGATTGCTTGCGATCACTCCGATTTAGCTAGTGCACTGGCAGATATCAAAAAAGTCGGCGATGTGGTTGATATTATTGAAGCAGGGACTATTTTATTGTTGCAAGAAGGAGAACAGGTATTACGCTGTTTCCGAGCAATGTATCCGGAGAAGTTGATCGTAGCAGACACAAAATGTGCCGATGCCGGTGGGACGGTCGCCAAAAACTGCCAGCAAGCTGGCGCGGATTATATGACCGTGATTTGTGCAGCAACGATCCCAACAATGAAGGCAGCAGCAAAAGAAATTGCTGAGATCCAAGTAGAATTATATGGTGACTGGACCTACCAGCAAGCACAGCAGTGGCTAGATGCCGGCATCTCACAAGCCATCTATCATCAAAGTCGTGACGCATTGTTAGCTGGTGAAACATGGGGAGAAAAAGATTTAACGAAAGTCCGTAAATTGATCGATATGGGGTTTCGAGTGTCAGTCACGGGAGGATTGAGCGTCGAGACGTTGGCTCTGTTTGCCGGCATTGATGTGTATACCTTTATCACAGGACGAGGCATCACTGCCGCTGACGATCCGCAACAAGCAGCAGTTGATTTCAAGCAAGAGATTTTACGGATTTGGGGGTAGTTTTCTATGAGTTTGATCGGTCTATATGAAAAAGCAACACCCAAAGCCCTTTCTTGGCCGGAACGATTGCAGTTTGTCAAAGACCGAGGTTTCGACTTCATTGAAATGTCCATCGATGAATCCGATGAACGCTTGGCACGCCTAGAGTGGAACCAAGCACAGCGCAAAGAGATCGTCGAGGCAATCTATGACTCGGGGATCAAAATCTTGTCTTTATGTCTCAGTGGACATCGGCGGTTTCCCTTTGGTTCGATCGATGAAAAAAAGCGCAAGTACGCGATGCATCTGATGGAAAAAGCCATCGACTTGGCTTCAGATTTGGGTATTCGCTGCATCCAATTAGCCGGATACGATGTGTATTATGAGGAAAAAAGTCTTTGTAGCCGAGAATGGTTCATTGCCAATCTAAAAGAAGCCGTCGCCAGGGCGTCTGAAAAGGGGGTCGTTTTGTCACTAGAGATCATGGATGATCCGTTTCTGAATTCTATCTCAAAATATTTACGGATCAAGGAGCAGATCCCTTCACCCTATCTACAAGTCTATCCAGATGTCGGGAACCTGTCGGCCTGGCCAGAAAATGATGTCGGTTATGAATTAGAAAAAGGCATTTGCGAGATTACCCAGATTCATTTGAAAGATACATTGGCGGTCTCAGATAAGTTTCGAGGAAAGTTTAAAGAAGTACCGTTTGGCACTGGGTGTGTTGATTTTGATGGCTGCTTACGCACGCTGAAGCGGTTGAATTATAACGGTTCTTTTGTCATCGAGATGTGGAGTGAGACGAGCGCTGACCCGATTGGGGAGATTGAACAAGCCAAAGCATATTTATTACCAAAACTAAAGGAGGTCGGTTACCTTGATCAATCAGCTTCAATTGATGAAAGAGCGAGTTTATCAAGCCAATAAGAGACTACCTGAGGAAGGGCTAGTAAAGCTGACTTGGGGAAATGTCAGTGAGATTGATCGAGATTTAGGGATCATCGTCATTAAACCAAGTGGTGTTGATTATCAGACGATGACGGTTGATTCAATGGTGGTTTGCGACTTAACGGGAACACCGAAAGAGGCGAAGACGTTGAAGCCTTCCTCGGATATCAAAACCCATGCGCTATTGTATAAGCACTTCGAAGGCGTCAAGGCGATCGTCCATACGCATTCGACAAATGCGGTAAAATGGGCGCAAGCACAGCGAGACATCCCTGCATATGGAACGACGCATGCGGATACTTTTTATGGTAGTGTCCCTTGCACACGACCATTACGGGCCTCTGAGGTAACGGCAGACTATGAAAAAGAAACTGGTAAAGTCATTGTCGAGACGTTTGAAAAGCGGGGATTAGATCCGCTTGCATGCCCAGCTGTCCTCACAGCGGGACACGGTCCCTTTACTTGGGGGCAATCTGCGGAACAAGCGGTCAGCAATAGTATTGTTTTAGAAGAGGTTGCAGAAATGGCACTAGGTACCGAAGCTTTGACCTTGGAGCGAACACCGATCGCTGATTATTTGCTGGATAAACATTATTTCCGCAAGCATGGCGAACATGCTTATTATGGACAAGGATAACGGAAAAGCAGCCATTCCTAGCGATCAAGGAATGGCTGCTGTTCTATTCGTTTTCTTCAACGAGTGTTTTCACATAAAAGCGATCCATCGTGGTATGCTGTGCCGCCAATAGTGGCTGGGACAATGCGCGATAGCCGGCTTTTTGATAGACATGCAAGGCAGCTTCTAAAGAATGATGGGATTCTAAATAGAGTTGCCGATAGCCTAGTTCAAAAGCTTTGGCCTCGATCTTCGCCAGCAGGGGATAGCTGAGGCGCTGCCCTTTGGCGGCATCACTGAGATAAAATTTTTGCAGCTCGGCGATTTGCCCTTCTGAATCATAAGTGGCAAGACCACCGCCGCCTAAAAGGATACCCGATTCATCGGTGACGACAAAATAATGGCGGCTAGCAGGATCTGCTGCATAAAATTCACTTAAGTGGTCTAACTCGGGATCAAAATAGGCAGTTCCTGGAACCGCCAACTGGTGGTCGGTCAAGCTTTTGCGAATGATAGCAGCTAATGGCGCATCATCTTGAGATTGGATCGGACGAAATATCGGCTTCATGCAGTTCCTCCTTAACGTAAAAGTAAATGAATAGCTATAGTGTACCACAAGCATCGAGGTAGTGTTTAGTGATGATAAGAAAAGCCATCCTCGCAATGGCGCACCTCTTTAATAAAAAAAACGCCCCTCGTTGCCAGGCTCCTAATGTAAAAAGGAGGATGGCGAAACGAGGGGGCGGTTTTTGTGTTCGTCATGGAAGCAGTAATTAGAGCGTTTCACCATTAGAGGCGATTACTTGCTGGTACCACGCAAAGGAATCTTTTTTCAAACGATTCAAGGTTCCTTTGCCGGTATTGTCTTTGTCGACATAGATCATGCCATAGCGTTTCTCCATTTCGCCGCTGCCGAAGCTGACGATATCAATGATCCCCCAAGGCGTATAACCTAATAGCGGTACACCATCTTCAACCACCGCTTTTTCCATCTGTTCGATATGCTCTTTCAGGTAAGTGATGCGGTAATCATCATGGACTTGCTGTTCATCGGTTAATTGATCGTAAGCACCAAAGCCATTTTCTACGATAAATAGCGGCAAGTCATAGCGTTGATAGATCGTATTTAACACATAGCGCAACCCGACTGGATCGATAGGCCAGCCCCAATCAGAAGCACTGATATAAGGATTACTCACGATTTTTGCTCCCGGGATATCCTCAGTTGGTGTGCCAGCCACTTCATCAAGGGTTGAGATCGTTCCTGACATGTAATAGCTGAACCCAATATAATCAACGGTTCCTGCTTTTAATAGCGCTTGTTCCTCGGGCGTGATCTCAATCGTGATGCCTTTTTTTGCCCAATATTTTTGCACATAGGTTGGGATCTTGCCTCGTACGTGGACGTCGCTGTAAAAATAGCGCCGTTCATTGGCTTTGACGGATGCCATCAAATCAGCTGGCGCACAAGAGTAGGGGTAGACCGGGACATAGGCCATCATACAACCAATCTGAAACTCTGGATTGATTTTTTTGCCTTCGATCACGGCTGCCGCGCTGGCAATCAACTCATTGACGCCCGCTTGAAAGACGAGTGCTTCTTTTTGACTGTCATCCTCGATGATCATGGCAGAATTGGTCCAAACGTGCAGCGGCTCTTGCCCATCTGCTTGATTATTGATTTCATTGAAAGTCATCCAATACGTCACTTTGTCATGATACCGTTGAAAAACAGTCTTAGCGAATTTGACAAAGAGGGGAATCACTTCTTTGTTAGCAAACCCACCAAATTCTTCATAGAGGGCATAAGGCATTTCAAAGTGAGACAAAGTGATGACGGGTTCGATGCCATTTGCCTGCAATTCGTCGAAAAGATCATCGTAGTATTGGAGACCGGCTTCATTTGGTTCTTCTTCTGTTCCAGTTGGATAGATCCGGCTCCAAGAAATCGATGTCCGTAGACATTTCAAGCCCAGTTCTTTGAATAACTGGATATCTTCTTTGTAACGGTGATAAAAGTCAATGGCTTCATGGTTCGGGTAATATTCCCCTTCAATGACTCCTTTGGTGATTTTACGGGGAATACCGTTGCCACCGGCCGTCATGACATCGGCGGTACTCATTCCACGGCCAGCAACATTCCAAGCGCCTTCCGCTTGATGGGCAGCGATCGCGCCGCCCCATAAAAAATCTTTCGGCATTTTTGCGGACATAAATTTCATTCCTCCTCGACTCATTCGTTTGCTTATAATTCTACTTTCTGGGAACGGTTAGAGGCGATCACGAAAGGCAAATAGATCAAGACCGAAATCGCAAGACAAACGACACCGACAACCGCAGCGATCGCATTTCCTCCAGTTCCTAAAAAGAGATTAATGATTCCTGGGGTCGTCCATGGTACCCCAATCGCTGGGGTCGGCATGATCGGCCAGACAACAGTGACAAAATAACCCACCAAAATATTGACCATTGGTGTCAAAATAAACGGAATGATCATGATTGGATTCAAGACGATCGGTAGACCGAAGATCATCGGTTCATTGATTTGGAAAATTCCTGGAACTAAGGACATCTTAGCGATCTCACGTTGTTCTGGACGTTTTGAAGCGATGAAGATCGCAATGATCAAGCCCAATGTCATACCAGTTCCGCCCATATTTGCGAACATATCATTTAAAACGCCCCAGGTTTCTTTGTAAGGAACGTCCCACAAGGAGCCGCCCTGGTTGATAAAGTCTAGGTTAGCTAGATCTTGTTCGGTAAAAATCGCTGAACGAACCGCATTCAATGTGTTTGGTCCATGGATCCCGATCGCAAACAACGTGGTTTGCAAGAATGCCAAGATCAAGACACCGACGACATTGCCCCCCAGATCCCGCAATGGACTTTGGATCCCGTTGTAAATCAGTTCATTGATGCCTTCCGGTGCAATCATTAAAACTAAGAAATTGATCAAAGCAGTGACTGCCACGATGATCACGATCGGAATCATGCCAGAAAAGGAACGGGAAACAGCTGGTGGTACCATTTCAGGCATTTTGATCTGCAATCGTTTGACCTTGAAAAGCTTGGGTAAGAATTCACCGACCAAACAAGCCACGATCATAGCTACGAACAACCCTTGGGCGCCTAAATATTGTGTAGAGATCACATTGATATCATCTACTGCAAACGAGGTCGGGTACAAGATCATAAAGGCAGCGACACTTGTCAAACCAACTAACGTAGCATCTGCTTGGAAATGCTTGGCTAAAAGTTGGGCAACAAGAAACGCAATGAATAAACTCATGATGTTGATGGTCCCGTTCGCCACGGAAGCTAGAACTTGCTGGGCGCTTTCCAGATTAGGAAAAAGCCGATTCAGTTGAAATAATTGCACGATGAAACTTTCATTGGAAAATAAAATATTGTTGACCAAAATAACGAGAGAAGAAGCGATGGTCAGTGGGAAAATCAGCATGAATGCATCCCGGATCGCTGCTACGTGGCGTTGATTGTTCAACTTTGTTGCGATTGGTACCAACGAGCGGTCTAACAGGTCATTGAATTTTTGCATAATAATAACACCTTTCCTTAATTGATGCCATCATTATAGCGAATGAAAGCGGCTAAAAGTAAGCGGATACGGATTCCGTACATATCTCTCAAGAAATGAAAAAAATTCCGCATCCGGAACACAGTGTTACAAAAAAAGATGGTTCAGTAAACTGAACCATCAAGGGTTGGAACGATAATCTTGTAAATAGCCGATCAGTGTTTCTAAAATCGCTACTGAAGGCAATTGACTAGTCAAATCAAGAAAGATGTCTTTGCGTTCCTCTTTGATCGCATACTCGATCGAATAATCGCACAGGCGTGCCAACGTACTTTCCCGATTGGGGGTAATGCAATATTTTTGCACGATCGCTTGATTGTCTAAACCGGTAATGACTTCGATCAGTTCTTTGGTTTCACCAGAGACACTCAGAAAAACCAAAACATTTTTTTGATCTTTTCGCAAAAAGCTTTTGATTGGGTAGGTCAGCTCATCAATGCTGATACTAAAGTAACCGAGACTGGCTAGCTTGCGGGCAACGTATTGCGCGATCGCACCGGATGCCCCCATCCCCATAAATAAGATCAAATCGGCATCTCGCATCGCTTCGGCAAGTTTTCGTATTTGGTATTCCGCATCAGGGTGGAAGATCTGCATATTCAAGCCTTTGATGCGCGCTTCTAAACCTAAGTGTTCAGGATGCGCGTCAAAATGGGCTTTTTCTAAATGATTTTTGATATAGAAGCGAAATTCTGGAAACGACTGAAAGCCGACTTTTTGAATAAAACGAAAGACCGAAGTCGAAGAGACATGAGCATCATCGGCAATGTCGCGCACACGCATATACGGGATCTTTTCTAAGTGATTGACGATAAAACGGTAGATTTCTTGTTCTACCGCAGAGAGCTTGTTCAAGTTTAATTGTTCAAAAAGCGCCATGCTGGTTCCTCGCTGTCCTAGATAATCAATTTACACCAGTATAGCATATCCGAACTTTTAACGGTGCAGCTGTTGGTGGATCTGATAGACTGCGCCGATCAAGCCGGCATCGTTTTTTAGCTTCGCTGGACGAACAGGCGCGATGGTTTGTCCGCGCAAATAATTAATCGCTTCATGCCGTGTTTCCGTGATCGTCAAGCGAGCCTGCAGGCGTTCCCAGAAATAAGGATTGGCACTGATGCCGCCGCCGATCAATACCAATTCTGGATCAAAACAGCTGATCAAATTGATCAACCCTACAGACAAATCCGTTAGAAATTGGTCCGTCAGCTTCAACGCCAATGCTTCGCCTTGCTGCGCGCGGTCAAAAATCTCTTTGGCGTCTTGGGTGGGTTCAAAGCCAGGAACTGCTGCGCCAGATAAATTGTAGAGGCGAATCAAGCCGCCCACGACGGCAGTTTTTTTATTGATGGAACTTTCCTCGATATTGCCTTCTTCTGGCAGCTGATCGATCACCATCCAACCAAATTCACCAGCCATGCCATGAGCACCTCGGTAGACTTGATTATTGATTACGATCCCACCGCCTACACCAGTGCCTAGGACAAGACACAAATAGTTGGCTACCTCTTGCGCATTCCCGATCCATTTTTCAGCAATCGCTGCTGCATTGGCATCATTTTCCACCGCCACCGGCAATCCTGTACGCGCTTCCAAGACTGCTTTAAAATTTTCACCATATAACGATTTGATGGCTCCAGCCGTTAACATAAAGCCGTCTTTTTGAACGATCCCTGGGGCACTGATCCCAATGCCATCAATCGTGTGGCGGCTCTGGGCATCTTCGATGATCGTGAGTAGATCCTGATAAAACTGGGCTGGCTCATAGCTAGTGGGGATCGCTGATTTTTCAAGGATCACTCCGGTTTCATCTAAAACCCCATATTTAATACTTGTTCCGCCAATATCAAATCCTACGTACATTCTTCTTCCTCACCTTTCAAAACATTGTTGCCTTAAGTGTACCATCTGGCAGGAGGAATTTTTTTCTTTTTTCAGCTATTTTTTGACAGCCGTTTCCGCTGCATCCAAATAAAACAAAATGTCACTTTTGCCTTCCTGATTGGTTCCGTTGTACACCTCTGTATCCAGGCCTCCGATACGAAAGCCTGCTCGCAAGTAAAACAGACAGGCAGAAGGATTGTTGTCCTGCGCTTGTGTATAGATGCCGCGATAGTCTTTGGCAAGGGCCGCTTTCAGTGCCTGTTGGATCAACAGTTGACCGATTCCTTGCTTGCGGTAGTCTGTGTTGACCTTTAAGTCATAGAGGTACAGATACTTGAAAAAAGCGTCTTGAACGATCGCTAAGCCGATGCATTTTCCATCATCATAAGCACCGATAAACAGACTGTTTCGGCTCATTTCATCATAGCAATAATTTTCATCTGGGAAACGCATCGTCTGAATGTCTTCAGGTGCAAATTTACAGATCGTGTACTGCCAGTTGCCCTCATTATAAGACGGCAGCATTTTCCCCCATAAGGAGAAGGGTTCGTTTTTCAAGCGGATATCAGCTTGGTGTTCTTGATCGATCAGTTTGATTTCTAGCATGGGACACCTCGATTTTCTATAGTTTTCAATCATGAGTATTTAAAAGTAAGTTGTTGCAGTTTAGTTTACTACAAAGAATGAAAAATCACGATACTTATTAAACAGTCTGGTCTTCCTGTGAGAAGGGACGTTTTTGTAGGAGTAACTTAGTTGTTTGTCTATACATTTAGGTGGAAAAAGCAGGAAATATTCCATTGATACCTTAGTCACAATGACCGACGGAAAAATACGTCTTAAGTTTGATTATATTTATCGCTTGTTTTTTTATACTGAAGGTAGATAGAAAAAACGGAGGACAATCACTTGAAAAAAGCAATTAGTATGATCCTGCTCGTGTTAACGATCGGGACCGTCACATTGGTTACATGGTCTTATTTTACGAAAGATGATTCCAGCGAACTGGTTCAGCTGGTGGATCGTTTCAATCCTTTCGTACCGGAGAAAAAGGTTTATGTCAAAACATCCGATGAGTATGGCGTGCCGCAAGAACATGATGCCTATGAATATACGCAAGAAGGAATCAATGAAGATGGACAAAAAATAAAAATCACGTTTTGGGCACCACAAAAATTAAAAGAAAATGCCTACCTAGAGCTTGATGCAAAAGGCAAACATGTGGAGTCGTATCAAGAGGTGACCGAGCAGGATCTCCCTGACGCTATCAAAGACGAGTTGGTTACGACCCATTGATCATCGAGCCTGCTTGAAGAAACGGACAGAAAGTCATTTCCCACAAGTTGGGAGATGGCTTTTTTTAGTACCTTCAGCTAAAGAAAAGTTCGCCAAGATTTGATTTGGGTGAAAAAGATTAGAGGATGATAGAATTTTCAGAAAAAATAGATAATTTTTTCGATTCTTAGTTGCAATAGTAGAAACGTCTGGTATTCTCTATGAGGTAGTTAAAAAAAATCATTCATATAATTAAAAATAGCAACAGTGAGAGAATCACCGTGTATGAAGGATCAACGGTTTTCGAGGAGGAACGTATGACAGAAAAAAATCAATTAAAAAAACAGATGAAAACCAGACACATCACTATGTTGGCACTAGGTGGCGCAATCGGTGCCGGCCTATTCAAAGGCAGTGGGGAAGCGATCCAGTTAGCGGGGCCTGCGGTCTTGCTAGCGTTTATTTTTTGTGGGCTGATCTTATTTGTCGTCATGACAGGACTGGGACAGTTGGTTTTATCTGACCAAAAACAACATGGCCTTTCGGGCTTAGTCCAGCCGTATCTTGGATTGCATACAGCTGATTTCATTGATTGGATCTACTGGTCAATGTGGATGATCAACATCATCGCCGAAGCAGTTGCTGCCGCAAGCTTTTTGCAGCTGTGGTTTCCCAATATTCCAGCTTGGATCTTTGTTTTGATTTTGGCACTACTCACGACCATCATCAATTTGTTTTCGGTCCGCTTGTTTGCAGAAACGGAATACTGGCTTTCGTGGGCCAAAATCAGTGTGGTGATTGTGCTGATCTTGGTGGGTCTCTATCTGGTTGCCACGCAAGTCTTTGATCTGGGCTTTTTACCGACGATGAGACAAATGACAGACTATGGTGGTTTTGCCCCTCACGGTCTCAAAGGATTTATCAATTCTTTATTGGTCGTAATCTATTCGTATGGCGGTTCTGAGTTAGTAGCCATCACGATTAGTGAAGCAGAAAATCCCAAAAAAGCGATCCCTCAAGCAATCAAAGGAGTAATGACTCGGATTGCCGCTTTTTACATCATTCCCATGTTTCTTTTACTGATCATTTATCCGTGGAATCAATTAGCAGATCCAAATGTCAGTCCCTTTGTAATGGTGTTTCAAAAAATCCATGTGCCTTTTGCTTCCGACATCGTTAATTTAGTGATCATTTTGGCCTTGTTTTCCTCCATCAATTCTGGGGTCTATGCTTCTTCAAGAACGTTGTTTTTCCGGTTAAGCAACAATGGCCAGAAAAAAAGCCGCTTCACGATGCTGAATAAAAACAGCGTGCCCCAACGAGCGATCATGTTTTGCAGCGGTACTTTATATCTTGGAGTCGTTCTTTCTTACTTTTTAGGCGACAAACTCTTCAATTATCTGGCAGGCTCCCTGTCGTATACTGTATTACTGATTTGGTTGTTGATCAGTGTGGCGGCGTTTGTTTTGGTACGCAAGCAGAAGAAAATGGGCTATACGATTTTTTTGGGTGGGGCGATCCTTGCGTTGCTTTTGCTGTTTGCCGGAATCTTGATCACTAACCCATTAGCGGTTACAGGTTTCACCGCATTGCTGTATACGATCATTTTTCTTAGTTTTTATTGGAACCATCGAAAAATAGGGGACACCAGTGGAAAAAGTTGAAGAACCCTCCCTTAAGGCATAAACTGATGGAGAAGGAACAGCCCGCTTGGCTATTTTTTCGCTTCTCAGGAACATGGCTAAAAATAAAGTAAAGGAGAATACGAAAATGGTTAATTTTTGGACATTGATTTTCGGCACCCTCAGCTGGGTTGTGGTGGAAAGTCTGCTTTACAACCCGATGCATAAGTGGGGCAAGTTTTGGGCGAAAGAATCAGGAATGGCAGAGAAGATGGACGGTCAGCAGATGACGACCGGTGACATGCTCTTTACCTTTGGCGGCACGATTGTTGGTGGGATTCTCTTATCGGCAGCGACCTATCAAGTCGTCTATTGGTTTGCCACATTCGATCATGATGGTTGGCTGATGACCTCCTTGCAAGTCGCTTGCTTATTGTGGCTAGGGGTGTATGGGGTCGCCACCTTCGTGATGGCTGTTTACTCGGGACAGTCCCGTAAATTAGTTGGGCTGCACCTTGTGAATGGGTTTCTAGGAGTGATCGTTTTAGGGCTTGTTGTCGGACTAATTGGACAATAGGCAGCGATCATATCCCAGCGAGAACGTTCAAAGATCTCAACGAATCAAGCCTAAAGAAAGCCGATCTTGTCTCGACAAGGTTGGTTTTTTTGCGCGTGAAATTAATCTCACTATAAAAAAAAGCTATAAAGGCAAATTGTTTATGCTATACTGAAAATAACTCAATTTGACAGGAAACACAAACCCACGGGTTTGCGAAAAATCATGAAAGAAGGAAACTTAGGGACAACGAGGAGGGGAAAAATGAAAACGAAAAGCAAGTTAGGTAGAAGAATGTTTGCTACCGTTTGTTTGGCGGTGCTATTTTTTTTGGCAAGCTGCAGCCGCTCAGGGGTTGACTCTGCAGCTGCAAATCAAGTATTGACCAATAGCAACAGTCATCAACAAAATGCCTTGTACGTTTTGGAAGATGGAAAGCTCACCGTCAATAAAACGCTGAGTTTTTTGGTCGATCCGAATCAGGAACCTGCGGACTTGGTAGAAGAACAAGAGGCGCAATTAGTGCAGATCAACGAAACACTGCAAGCAGAGTTTCCCAAAAGCAAAGCACTGACTGCGGCAGACATCGGCACTATGCACACCTTTGAAGTGACAAATGCCCAAGTGATCATTGATCAAGAGAAAAAGGAAGTGCGCATGACTGGCGATGATTTTGAGAAAGTATTCAAAATGGTGGACAACAATGACAAGCGTCTGATCGATGATGAACAAAACGAGTACGAGTTTTCTTACGATGAGAAATAGCAAGTGACAAAAAAGCAGCTGCCTCCGACGAGACAACCGCTTTAGACTGCAGACAAACCTTAGACAAAAATGAGGTTTGTTTTTTTCGTTGCAAAATATTAGTGACTATTACGGAAAACATTTTGCGCAAGGAGTAAGTCCGCGACTTTGCGCTTCTGCTAAAGTTGCAGGCGTGTAGGTACCGTTGCCGCATTTTCTCGTATGATATTTCGAACCTGTTGGTGTAACGAGGACCGACGTTTGGGCTTGATTGCTAGCAGCGGCTGGCTGGCTTTGTTCTGGCACAGCGGCGGCTGCCTGCCATTCTTCCTCCGCCTTAGCTTGTGCGGCTGCTTGTTCGTTGGCAGTGATCGTTCGCGCCACTGTTTTCGTTCGAGTAGCTAATTCCTCATCGGGGGTCTTGAGACGAGCGACAGCATCTTCTGCACGAGCAAGGGCATCTTTTGTCGGCTCCGCCTCTACCGCTTCCACCGCTTGGACAGCTTCTGCAACGAGGGCTTCTGCTTCTTTCTCAGAAATCTTGGTTTCTACAGTGGATAACCGACTTTCAAACGTTTCCTTGTTCAACACCGCTTGTGCGACTAATTCTTTTGCCTGATCGAAATCACTGCGCTCAAGGGAAGCTTCAGCAGTATCGAGGGCTTTGCCGATGGCAAGATGTTCTTCCACCACGGTTAGCCGGGTAGCGAAATCTTCGTAGGTTTTACTCAAAGCATGAATCAGCGTCACGGCTTCGTCGTAATTCTTTTGGTTTGGCTGGGTTTCGGCAAGCGCCAGTGCCGTCTCGGCTTTTTCCAGTGCTGCTTGTTCTTGTTTTTCAGCTTGCAAACTCGCTAGAAATGCGCGAGAAGGTTTGACGGTGACGACTTCTTCTTTGGTGTTTCCACCCATTGAGGCTTGGAGGGTAAATTCCTGTTCCTCTTCATCTTCAAGTTGCACGGTGTAAGAAAATGTTTCGTCCGCCAGCGAAACCTCCACCCCGTTGATCGTCAGTTGCGCTTCTGGGTTGGTTTGACCCGTAATCGCCGCTTCGCCTTGTTCGTTGGTAACCAGTTCTGCTTCATCTACGTGAAGCTCCGGTGTTGCTGCTGGAGTCATTAGTGCTCCGCCAATCAACAAGAGAAAACCACCCATAAAAATAACGATTTTGTTGCGAAGCGACTTTTTCTTGATCAAACTAAGAACAAAAAAGATTCCGCTTACAACCATTGTCAAAAAACCAACAACAAAAATAAATATCCCCATACTTTTTTTCCATTTCCTTTCTTGTGAATAATTTAATTATAACATTTTTCCTAACTTATCCGCCATTAATAACCGGCTAGCAAGGGTTGCTGAACGTATGGAGGGAGTTCAACTAGCAAACCAATAGATTTTTATCAATAATAAATAGATTTACGGAAATTTTTATTATAAAATGATGTAGAAAGAGTTGTTTTTCGTTTGTATTTGCTTTTTTTGCTAAACAGCTCTTGGTCCTAATACACGTATTTACTTCATTACTAGAAAAAGACGCTTTGAACAAACGGATGAAATCGAGCAAATACCTGCAAAAAAGCGGCTTTCCCCAAATAACACCATAAAAAAGACATTCCCCCTCATGTGCAACTAAGCCACTTCATTGATAAGAAAATCAGTATGTGCAAAAGGAGTAGCAATGAAAATCACACAAATCCAATGTCCCAGCTGCTTGGGTCAGTTAACCGTTGACTGGGAGACAGGAAAAGCAGTCTGCCAGTATTGCTTAACTAAGTCAGTCCTACAGTCGCCGCCAAAACAAACGCAAGAAGCTTCGAATGAACAGGCTCCCGTAGTTTTTCAAAAAGTCAAAGAAGGGTTTTATTCGTTTGCCTTTAATGAAGACGAGGTAGCAAATGCCTTGAAAAAATGGCTGATCCAACAGGAATCAGTTCCTGAGGACATTATCGTTCATCTTGAAGTCAGCGAGGTAAAACGATATTTTATTCCGATTTATGAATTTCAGGTGACCTATACGATGCACTGGGAGGGGGCCTTTGGCTACGATACCCATTCCATTGCTTGGGACGGCTCGCATACGACCACGTGGGAAAAGAAGCGAGGCGACCATCCAGATGAGACGGTTATACTCTATCAATGCGGCAGTTCGGAGGTGATCGAGCAAGAAATTCCTCAGAGCTTCGAGGTCAATGATGAAATGAAAAGAAAACCGCACTTTAGTACCGACCAAAAGGAATTTCAACAGCTAGTCTCAGCACATGCTATTCATGCTTTTCCCTTTGATATTGAGCAAGAGCAGGCGCTCTTTGGTTCTGAAAAACAAGCGGAATTGAGAGCCCATGCGAATGCGGTGATCCAGAAGAAAAAATCTGCCGATCATCTAAAAGAGCTGCACCTAGATCTTTCCCTGATCAGCTGTGCTACAGAAAAGCTCTACTTTCCCCTGTATATGGGCACCTTCAAGTACCAAGAGCAATCCTTTGAATTTGCGATCGACGGCAAAGATCCTGACCGAATGAAGCTGCCGATTATCCCACAGTGCCAAGAAACCTTACAAACGGTTGCGAATTTTTCAAAAGCTCGTAAGGTTTTTGGCTGGTCCTCCGTACTCTTTTTTACGTTAGGTGTGATCCTGATGATCTTGGCGCTATTCATTTCTGAATGGATCCCTCTAGGAAGAGTATTTAGGGCTGTCATAGGGGGGATTGTCATGAGTTCCCTGTCAACTGCAGTTTATTGGGTAGTATCGGGGATAGTGTTGCACTTTCTAAAAGAACAGTACCTCAAAACAGTCCAAAAATTTAGAGATGAGTGCCAAAGAGAATTATTAGGTAAGAAAACTGGGACAGCTTTTTTAGCAAACTACGAGAAGCGTGGAAAGCATCTTGCAAGAATGAGGAAATTTTATGAATGGCACGATACGCTCGCTTATGTGGTCGTGGTCGTTACCCTTATTTGGAACATTCTTCGGTTTCTTTGATAAACCATCTTGTTGAAAAGAAAAAACGATTCATAAAAAAGGAGAAAAAATGAAAATCACCCAAATCCAATGTCCCAGCTGTCTGGGACGTCTAGAAGTTGATTGGGACTCAGGAAAAGCAGTCTGTCAGTATTGTTTAAATGAGCTGTTGATCAAACCGGAACAAAAAAACCAGGAACAAACAAACCAAGTCGTCTCGCTTAAAGAGTTGCCACGCATTCAAGGGACCGTCAAAGAAGGGTTTTATCCGTTTGCCTATGATGAAAAGGCATGTGAAGCGGCGTTGAAAAATAAACTAGCCTGGCAAGAGACCATCTCGGAAAGTATCTTTTTTGAGCTAGAGATGGTTCATCTGAAACGTGTATTTATCCCGATGTATTATTTTCAAATTGCTTATGATGCGCAAGTGAGAGGGAGCTATGTCCACGAGGAACAGCAGAGGGGGAGTGGGCGCATTACTGCCGACATTTCTTTACATAACAGCGGGAACACAACAATTTTCAATGAATATTTCCCTACAGATACCCAAAAAGAAGCGGATTACAGTATCAATGGTAAGCTGCCGCTGCATCTTAAAAAAGGAGCCGCCTATTGCACGGATATGCAGCAGTTTTCGGCACTTAGCCAAGGCGCTCAGGTGCTGCCCTTTGATATTTCCAGAGAAGCGGCACTCTCTGATACCCATCTAATGGAAGTCTTTGAAGCAAAAGCCAAAGACCATTTGGTGGGAGCAGATGTTGCCAATGAGGTTCAACTGACTCTTTTTCCGAAACAATGTGATACGGAAAAACTGTATTTTCCTTATTACATTGGCGAATTCAAATACGGAAACCAAACCTATTCTTTCGTGGCTGATGGCACCGATGCTGAACGTCTCTTTCCAACCCAGCTTCCTGAATGTGAACAGCTGGTGCAAGTGAAGAAAAGTTTTTCGAAGACCAGTAGTGTCCTTTGGCAATTCTGCTATACCTTCTTTTTTGTCGGATTATTTTCTGGAATTGCTTCGAGTTTTCTATTTGATGGCTTTTTATTACCGGCTGTTGCCTTTAGTCTGCTCGCTTCAGCGGTCATTTTGCTGCTTGCTTGTCTTGCGACTTGGTACTTCTTGCTCGTACCAGAGGTCAAGTTTTTCTCAGAGTACGGCAAATTCAAAGCAGAACTTTCCCAGGCATTGAGTCAGTCGGATGCATCAACGGCTGCAGCGAAGAAAGCTTTTGAGACGCGGAGGAAGAAACTCGCCCGACAGACAGTATTTTACAGCAGTCTAGAAAACATGGCGTATGAATTTGCCTTGATCCTTTTTTTAGCAATCCTGACTTGGTATTTCAGTTTTTATGGCTTATCGTTTCTAGTGCTGCTGGCGTTTGTCAGCTGGAATACGATCCGTATCTTTACCACGGATAGCTCCGATACCTGTATCGAAACGAGATGAACCAAAAGAAATTACTTCGATATAAAGTGAGAAAGAGTAGTTTTGTATTTGTGGTTTTAGATCTATAAAAAATAGTGCTTGGCATCCGCTCAAAAGGTTGACACATAGCACGTAAAGGAAGCATAGTCTAGTTTGATATAAGCGAGGAACCGCTTGATAATAATCAACTTTCTTCAGTGTTTCTCTGAAAATAACAAGCACAATATTCCCCTCATTTGAAATTAAAGGTTTTTTGATCAGAAAATTAGCATTCACAAAAGGAGAAGAAATGAAAATCACTCAAATCCAATGTCCCAGCTGTTTGGGGCGCTTAGAAGTTGACTGGGAATCAAGAAAGGCTGTCTGTCAGTATTGTCGAAATGAATTACTAATTAATTCAGAGCAAAAAGCACCACAAAAAAAAGAACCTATGATTGACGAATTACCATTATTTCAAGGGATGGTGAAAGAAGGATTTTATCCCTTTACCTTTGATAAAAGACATTGCGAAGAAATAGTAAAAAAAATGCTGATTTGGGAAGAAACAGTCCCAGAAGATGTCTTTTTTGATATGGAAATTACTTCTTTGAAACAAGTGTTTATCCCGATGTATTACTTCCATATCGCCTATGATGTCCAAGTTAAGAGTTCATTGAATGTTGAAGAGTATCAGTCGAAAAGTGGTCGCCTCGATGCCACTACTACTTTACATAGTAGTGGCAATTCAACAATTTTTAAAAGCACTTATCCTACTGGAACAGAAAAAAGATCCAACTATAGTATTAACAGCAATCTGCCCCTTTATATTAATAAAAAGGGTTCTTATTATACGAATATGGTGCAGTTTGCTACGCTTCAAGAGGGAAACATCGAAGTGTTGCCTTTTGACATTTCAAGAGAAAAAGCATTGTCTGATAAACAATTACATCGAGCACTCGAAGAAAAAGCGAAAGAGTATGTTATTGGAGAAGATCAGTCAAGTGAGATTCAACTGAATGTTTTCCCAAAAAACTGTGATACTGAAAAAATTTACTTCCCTTATTATATTGGCGAATTCAGGTATAAAAATACCAGCTATTCTTTTACGGTTAATGGTACCGATGACAGTCAAATTTTTACGACAGGACTTCCAAAATCCTTGCAACTAATGGAGATAAGTGAAAATTTATCTAAAGCGCGGAAAGTATTTTGGCATTCTAGTTATTCTTTTTTCTTAGTGGGTTTTTTCATAGATTTGTTTATTGCTAGTTTCTTTGACGGTCCTGCATTACCTGTTGTCACATTCAGTCTAATTAGCTCCTCAATTTTGTTCTTTATTTTTTGGGTTATAGTTGGATTCTTTTGTCTTGCCCAAAAGGTGTCCTTCTTTTTAGATCATGGACAGTTAAAAAAAGAGCTGTATCAAGCATTAACCTATCCACAAGCTGATTTGGATAAAATAAAAATGGAATTTGAAGTGAGAAGAAGAAAATTGACTACAAAGAAAGTTTTTTATGGGTACCTTGAAAATATGGCCTATGAATTAGTCGTAGTAATTTTTCTCTGCACATTTGCATGGACTGTTAATATTTACATGGTTATTTATATTCTACTATCGGGATTTGTCAGCTGGAATGCGATCCGTATTTTTACAACGAATAGCTCTGATCGATGCATCAAAACGAAAGGATGATCTCATGGATATCATTCCCATTCAATGTCCCCATTGTTTAGGGGAACTAGAAGTAAACTGGGGTGTCGGCACGGCAGTCTGTCTGTATTGCCGCGGCAAAATGGTCATCAAATTGCCCTTTGACCACGCCAAAATTGCCCAGTCCAGTCCCCTGACGTACAAACAGCTTGCGCTGACCCAGCTGGCTGCTCTCTTGAAGAAAATCAGTTTGTCGTCTGCTGCTCTTAGGGAAAATGCACCAACAGCCGGCGTTTTCGTTGGACAAGAGCAGCCAAAACCAACGTCAGGAAACCAGGCGTCTCCGATTCAAAGGGCGCCCATCCTTCAGCGCAACCAGCGACAATATCGTTTGACTGCCTTTTTACAAAAACAAAATTATTTGTTCTATTTTTCTGGAGAAAGACAAGTGCTACCAAGGCAATGGCAAAGACAAGTCCTCGCTAGTTTTCAAGTGCCTGAAACGGAGACCCCTCTTGCGTTGCTAACGTCAAAGATGACTGGCAAGAAAGCGAATGCGGGACTGCTTTTTGGCGTTGAACGAGTGTATTTGTGCACGTACGAAAAGAAAGAAAAACGAATAGTCAGTTTTTCCTGGAGTGTTTGGAAAAACCTCGGTTTTGAGGTCCAGCATAAAATGTTTAGTAGCTTTTTGGTGATTCAACAGGAATATCGTGTTCCTCTTCAAGCATTGGGCTTTGCGACCCAATCATTTTTGCAAGAATTACAGCAGTTGTTGCAAGAGTGGGAGACTGGCTAGTGCTGAGTATCGATGAAATCAAATAGGGAATCAATTTATTGGTCAAAAAAACAAAGAGAGCGTCGCAAACAGCGGCGCTCTCTTTCACTTCATGTGGTTTCCAACTCAGCATTGTTGGTCTCTGTTAAATACTCGGCTTCATCGTTTAAAAGACTGGCAGTCGTTCGCAGCGTGTCGTAAGAATGCAAAACGGCAGCGAGGCTTTTTTGCGAATCACTGATTTTCATGGTCGTCGAATCGGCACTATCTAACACGACTAAGGCTTGCTGGTTGATGGCTTGCATGGTTGCGGCAATGGTTTGGGTCAACTGCTTGGTCTGTTCAGCTAATTTTTGCATTTCATCGGCAACTACCCGAAAGCCAGCTGCCTGTTCGCCGATCCGTGCTGTTTCGATGGAAGCGTTGAAGGATAGCAGTTTGGTTTGTTGTGCAATGCGGTCGATGTCATGCAGCACCGCTGTCACCTGTTGGCTATCCATTTCTAAGGCATGGGTCGTTGCTTGATTTTGATCAGACAGCCGTTTGACTTGCGCCAAGTTCTCTGACAAATGATCGACTTGCTGATGCCCGTTGGCAGAAAGTCGTGTCAGGGAAGCCGCACTTTCTTGCACTTTTTTGATAGTGACCGCTAAGGCTTGTTCTCTTTGAGTAATGTCAAAAGCGATTTTGACGACGTTGACGACTTCTTGCTGCTCATCGAGGACGGGGAAGTAGATCCCTTCTAAAATCAGTTTTTCTCCTTGTTTGTTTTTCCGGATGATTTTGTCTTGAAATCGTTGCTTTGAGTACAGCAGTTGATTCCAGAAAGCTTGGTAATCCGTACTGGCAGCATAATGGTCAAAACAAAAGGTCCGATGCGGCAAGCCAATGATTTCTTCTTGGCTATACCCTAGGATATCAGTCATGTTGGCATTGGCGAAAACAACTTCTTTTTGCGGATCAAAGACTATGACAGCGAGTTCTTGAAAAATAGCAGCGAGCAGACGATTATTTTGTGTTTCATCTAATGTGAATTTCATACGTACTTACCTACGCCTTTCAGTTTTTTGGGAAGTTTACACAGCGAGTGTCTTACAGTTATCGGTGATGAAGGCAAGGCAGTTAAGAGTGCAAAAACCAACTTTTTTGTCGAACAAAATGCCTGGAAACAGAAGGAAGCAAGATTCTTTGCATCAGAATGACTTGGTGGTACCCTTAAGTTCAACACGAACGTTTTCAAACAAAAGGAGAGAATCGTATGACAGATAGAATTTCGTTGGAAAAAGCAGCCGTTGAATTTAGTGAGGCAAATGCACCGCACCCACGGATCTACGAATTACCGCCAGAAGAAGGGCGCGCACTATTGGAACAAGTCCAAGAGTCACCCGTCAATAAATTGGCGGTTGAGATAGAAGATCAGACCGTTGATACAGGCGAATGGGGGCCCATCAATGTTCGTTTTGTTCGTCCCGAAGGAAATCATGCGATTCTCCCTGTTATTTATTATCTCCATGGCGCGGGTTGGGTCTTCGGCAGTGCCGCGACTCATGATAAATTGATCCGTGAATTGGCGGTACGAACCAACTCGATCGTCATTTTTCCTGAATATAGTCGTTCACCAGAAGCAAAATACCCAACGGCGATCGAACAAAATTATGCGGTCTTGCAGCAATTACCGGGATTTGTCGATGTCAAAGGCTTAGACCTTAGCCGTTTGACCGTGGCTGGTGATTCCGTAGGTGGGAACATGGCGACCGTTATGACCTTGTTGACGAAAGCCCGTGGCGGCATTCCGATCGCACAGCAATTATTGTTCTATCCTGTGACAGATGCCCGCTTTGATACGCCTTCGTATGAAGCATTCGGCGAAAATTATTTTCTGACCAAAGAAGGGATGCAATGGTTCTGGGATCAATACACGACGGATGAAACACAGCGGAATCAAATTACCGCTTCTCCTTTACGAGCGACCAAAGAGGAGTTAGCCGATCTGCCACCAGCGTTGATCATTACAGGGGAAGCAGATGTCTTGCGGGATGAAGGGGAAGCCTATGCGCAGCATTTACGAGCAGCTGGCGTGGAAGTTACCCAAGCACGTCTGCAAGGAATCATCCATGATTTTGTGATGGTCAATGCGATGGATCAGACCCAAGCTGCACGAGCGGCCATGACACTGGCTGTCGGTTGGCTGACGGAAAAAAATGTCCCAGCAGAATAAAAAACCGACAAAAGAAGCTTCTTTTTAGAGGTGTTCTGATACAGTAAAGGATTTATGGGGTGGAGCGATCCACTCCTTTTTTTGTCGGAAAAATGGAAAGACATACACCTGCAGTCTGAAGCAGATGCAAACGCTCTCTAAAAAACTACGTTTTTATAGTACAGATATTAATAAGTGTTTTTCGTTGATAAATAAATATAAAGTGCTATTATATGTATTGTGATTAATACAGTTTTCGAAAAGAGGTAATACAGTGAGTGCAAAAGGATCAGAAATCATTGTTGAAAGTTTAGAAAATCATCGGGTGCCTTATATCTTTGGGATTCCCGGTGCAAAAATCGATGGCGTATTTGATGTGTTGAGTGATCGGGGACCAGAGTTGATTTTGGCGCGACATGAACAAAACGCGGCATTTATGGCACAAGCAATCGGTCGCCTGACAGGAGAGCCAGGAGTCGTCATTGCGACAAGTGGACCAGGAGCCAGTAATTTAGCGACTGGGTTGGTCACGGCAACTGCCGAAGGTGATCCCGTCCTGGCACTAGCAGGCCAAGTGAAGCGTTCTGACCTTTCAAAATTGACCCACCAAAGCATGAATAATGCGGCATTGTTTGCGCCGATCACGAAATTCAGCAGTGAAGTCCAAGATCCTGAAACCCTTTCTGAAAGTATTGCCAACGCCTTTCGCATCGCAAAAACAGCGAAAAAAGGGGCGAGCTTTTTATCCATTCCTCAAGATGTGACAGATGGAACCGTTCAAGGGGCAGCGATCAAACCTCTATCTTCGCCTAAATTAGGCAGTGCCGATGCAGAAGATATCCAGGCACTCGTCGATCGGATCAAAGAAGCCAAACTGCCTGTCCTACTCTTAGGGATGCGGGCTTCAGGCGTGAAAGAAACACAAGCGATTCGTCAGTTAGTTGCAAAAACTGGGTTGCCTGTCGTAGAGACCTTCCAAGGCGCCGGGATCATTTCTCGTGAATTAGAAGAGCATTTCTTTGGCCGCGTCGGCTTGTTCCGCAATCAGCCTGGTGATATGCTGTTGAAACGCAGCGACTTAGTGATCGCTGTGGGGTACGACCCGATCGAATACGAAGCTCGCAACTGGAATGCGGAAAAAGATGCCCGCGTGATCGTCATCGATGAAGTACCGATGGAGATCGATCCATTTATGCAGCCAGAAGTTGAACTGATGGGCAGTATCGCGAAAATTATTGAACAACTATCAAAAGCCATCGATCAGTATCACTTGACCGAAGACGCTCAAAACTATTTAACGACGCTGCAAACCAAACTCAATGAAAAACCAGCGGATGTCGAAGGCAGCAACAATACCTTGCATCCCCTGGAAATCATTGATGCTTTGCAACAAGAAGTGACCGATGACATGACGGTGACGGTGGATGTCGGCAGCCACTACATTTGGATGGCCCGTCATTTCCGCAGTTATGAGCCACGGCATCTGCTCTTTAGTAATGGCATGCAGACTTTAGGGGTCGCTTTGCCATGGGCGATCGCGGCAGCGCTCGTGCGACCAAATACTCAAGTGATCTCTGTATCTGGCGATGGTGGCTTCTTGTTTTCTGCCCAAGAGTTAGAAACAGCCGTCCGTTTGAAACAAAACATCATTCACTTGATTTGGAATGACGGTACCTACAATATGGTGAAATTCCAAGAAGAAATGAAATATGATCGTGCTTCTGGGGTTGATTTTGGACCCGTTGATTTCGTGAAATATGCCGAAGCGTTTGGTGCCAAAGGCTTACGGGCAACCACCAAACAAGAATTGATGGCAGCCATCGAAGAAGGCTTTGCAACGGATGGTCCAGTGATCATTGATATCCCTGTGGATTATTCAGACAATGCCGATCTTGGCAAAACGATCCTACCTGATCAATTTTATTAAGACCAAAGGAGCAGCAAGATGAAAGTGAAAAACAAAAGTTATTTATATCAGCATGGCACCCTAGGTGGGTTGATGCAGGATTTAATGGATGGCACGGAGCAAATCGGAAAAATGCTTGAATATGGCAATTTTGGGATCGGTACTTTGGCTGGTTCCAATGGTGAAGTGATTATTTTAGATGGTGAAATCTACCATGTAGACGAGTCGGGCAAGGTACAAGTGCTCCAAGGAAATGAAGGAACCCCCTATGCGGCAGTCGTTGATTTTTCTGCGGCGAAGCACCTGCAAGTCAGCCAAGAAATGACCGATGAAGAAGTGAAAAACCACGTCCTGACAGAAGTCAGCCCGAATTTGTTTTCCGCTGTCAAGATCCATGGGGTATTTACCAAGATGCACGTCCGCGTTGCCCCAAAGCAAGAAAAACCGTACCCAAAATTCATTGAGATCATCCAGCATCAGCCGGAATTTCAAGCAGAAGATATCAGCGGAACGATCGTCGGGTTCTTTACCCCGTTGTTGTTCCACGGTGCTGCGGCCGCCGGTTTCCATTTGCATTTTATTAGTGATGATCGCACATTTGCTGGTCATGTCTTAGACTTTGAAGTGGCAGCTGGTGAAGTCGAATTGATGGAACTAGCCGAATTTCGTCAGCATTTTCCTATCGACAACCAAGACTACTTGCAGCGGGAGATCGATGTCGCAAAAATCGCCAAGGATATTGAAGCTGCCGAATAAGCAGCAAGCAGCAAAAAATAATTGATCGCCAGTAGAGTGGTCTCGGATCGAATTGAACGCAAAGCAGCAGTGAAGCCAACGCTTCACTGCTTTTTTGTGCTTCCTTCTATTCATGAGGCTTGCTGCAAAACCTGGATGCTTCGATAGAAAAGTTGGGAAATTGTCAAAAATCTAAATTAATTCTTATTTTAGAGCAAATAAATTGATATATTTTAAGAATAATGATAATTTTTGTACTAATTAGAAGTATTTTGTTGAGAGTAATTGCACTTGACTGATTTTATAGAGAAAAGAGGAAAGATATGAAAAAAAAGTTGACGACTGCGCAAGGAGCCAGTGTAGCGGATAACCAGAATTCTTTGACAGCGGGGCGCCGTGGCCCAGTGTTGATTCAAGATGTCCATTTGCTAGAAAAACTGGCACATTTTAATCGTGAGCGGATTCCCGAACGGGTCGTTCATGCGAAAGGTGCGGGGGCTCATGGGGTCTTCCGAGTAACAAACGACGTAACGATGTACACGAAAGCGGCGTTTCTTTCAGCCATCGGGAAAGAAACGGAGATGTTTATTCGCTTTTCAACGGTTGCCGGAGAACTAGGGTCTGCGGATACGTTGCGCGATCCTCGGGGGTTTGCGGTTAAATTTTACACGGAAGCGGGGAATTATGATCTCGTGGGCAATAATACCCCGATTTTCTTTATTCGTGATCCGTTGAAGTTTCCTGATTTTATCCATACCCAAAAAAGAGACCCGCGAACGCACTTGAAAAATCCAGAGGCGGTATGGGATTTTTGGTCTCATTCACCGGAATCCCTCCATCAAGTCAGCCTGTTGATGGGGGATCGGGGCTTACCGGCAACCTTTCGTCATATGCATGGGTATGGGAGCCATACATTCGCTTGGCTCAACGCAGAGGGAGAACGCTTTTGGGTGAAATATCATTTTCGGACGGATCAAGGCATTATGAACATGAGTGCGGCACTCGCAGCAGAACTTGCGGGAAGCAATCCTGATTATCATATTGAAGATCTATATAAAGCGATTGAGGCAAAGGAGTATCCTTCTTGGACACTCTATGTTCAAATCATTCCCTTTGAAGAAGGTTGGTCAGCTGCCGTCAATCTTTTTGATGTGACCAAAACAGTCTCACAAAAAGACTATCCGCTCATTGAAGTGGGACGAATGACTTTGAATCGCAATCCAGAGAACTATTTCAACGAAGTCGAGCAAGTCACTTTTTCACCGGGCAATATCGTTCCAGGGATTGATTTTTCTCCGGACAAACTATTGCAAGGTCGGCTGTTTGCTTACGGTGATGCGCATCGTTATCGAGTTGGACCCAATAGCAGCCAGTTGCCGATCAATGCGCCAAAAGCGCCCGTCCATAATCACCAACAGGATGGTTTCATGAATACCAAAACGAATTCTTCAGGGATCAATTATGAACCGAACAGTTTCGATGGCATCAAAGAAAACCCGCATGCCAAGGGCATCCACTATTCGTTAGAAGGAGAGATCGGTTCCTTTGCTTACGATGAAGACTATTATAGCCAAGCAGGTGATTTTTATCGTTTGCTCTCAGAAGAAGAACGAACACGTTTAATTCAAACGATTGCGGGAAGTTTGGGACAGGTTCAAAATCAACAGATCAAAGAACGGCAGGTCTTGCATTTTTACCGTGCGGACCCAGAATACGGCAGACGAATCGCTGAAGCGATCGATGTGAACATTTAAGAAAGGAGGAAAAAGAATGTTACTTTTACATGTAGTTTTTGGTCTTTTATCTTTTGTCGGAGCAATGATGCTGGGGGTGGCCTTTAAAGGGCAGCTGCGAGAGCTTTCAAGGCTTCAGCAATGGGCAGTCGGTTTGAGTTATACGGGCACGCTGTTGACGGCGATTTTGGGGATCTTGTCTGCATCTTCTCATCCAATCATCGTACTCATGACCCTCGTAGGCGCACTGGCTTTTACGAAACGGACATTTTTAAGTGCAGATCAATCCAAAGAGCAATGATTGCTGATAGTAGCGGCGTAGAAGGAAAAAGCGTACTTGATTCATTGGAAAAGTCCCATATAAAGCTGCTTCCACTAAAAAAGAACAGCTTTATATGGGAGGATTAGTCAGGCGTTCGTTTAAAGGCGACAAGGAAATATCAATTCTCTTTCTTTGGAGAAGCGGCGTGAATGATTGGAATTACTACGTATTATCAAGAACGACCAACCGCAAAATTCTCGGATTGATTCGATTCAAAAGATAATTCCAATCGGCAGCGTCGGGTATTGATTTTAATAAGACACTTTCAACATCCAGTAAGTATTCAGTGGCGTATTCGGAGTAGTTAGTAATGAGAAAATTAATGTTTTTTTCTTTTAAATACTCGTGGGAGAGTTCGTTTGAATCAGGGTAGTACATTTCATGATAAACGCCAAGATATTTTCGGATAATACTTTCGGCGTACTCACAAACATACTCGTTACCTTCAAAAATAACAGCTATAGTTCTCCGTGTGCCCCAATTCTCTTCAATGATGGCTTCCATGTGGAAGGTGAGACTTGCACAAAAATCATCCAAATGGTCGAAAGAATAGAGTGTTTTCACAAGAGGATGTGAGAGCAAAAACTGGCGATTTCTTTTATATTCAGCCGCAAATTTTTCTTTGACGAAAGCATTCAAATCATCGATGTTGACGTTCATCGTTGGCGATAACAACTCACGAAGCTTGAAAATAGTGAAGAATGACTCTAACCAAAGCAAATCTTTTTGTTCATCAAAGCTGTTGCCGCGATTTTGGGCATAGAAATCAGCAGTGATTTGTTTGATCGCGGGCCAGTGGTTATAGTTAAGACAAAACACTTTGCTTGTTTCTAGATCGGTGTTGAGTTTGCGACGACAAATGATGCAAGTCAAAAGATAGATTGCTTCTTCTTGAGGAAACTCAAAGGTAAAATAACGCTGGATAATCTTTTTAAGGTCCTCATAATTTGAAAGTAAACCATTTTTTTTAACTAACTCGCTTAGTTCTGGAGAGGGGGCAGCAAGTAAACCGCGTTTGCTGCGCTCCACGCTAATATAAAGGATATACGCAAAATAAGAAAACGAAGAGCTCTGTAAGGCCTTCGTTTCCAAAAGGTCAGTGATTTCCATCACTGCATCTTGTACATGGATCGAGGGAAATAACGTGTGGACATTAATGTCAGACTCGTAGTAAAAAAGACAGAAAAATTTTCGTATATCGATCTCCGAACCTGCCAAAGAGACGGGATCCGTTTTGATTTTTAAACCGAAAGGGGATAAAAATGGCTGTATTTTACGGAAGTAGCTGATCAGCGCTTGTTCAGAAATATTAAGCGTTAAGCTCCAATCAAAGAGGGTTTGCTGCTCATCATAAAAAATACTTTCTAAAATCTGGAAAATCGGTTCATCTTTTATCAGTTCTTGCTTTTGCTTTCGATACCTATCATGATCGATTTCTTCAAAAAGATACCCGATTTTTGCTGTATGGATCGCCATAGCCCCTTTAAAATACTCTCGCAAGCTAGCAATGTCAGTAATCAACGTACGCGTACTGCTCTCGGTCACTTCAGCGAGTTCTCCCAGTGTACGGGAGGGACTTTTCTCAAATTCATTCAACAATTGCAGCCAGCGAATCAACGTGCGATTTCGCATGAATTTTAATTGAAATATTTTCATGTCAGCCTCCGAAAAATAAGTTTAAATAATTATAGCATAATCATTTACACAGATAATGAAACGTTCAACTGTTAGGCGTTCTTGCCACAGTGCCTTGAAGGCTCTGACTACCAGCAGAACATTTCCGGGAATATCAATCGTTCACGGTAAGTATAGCAAGGACCTGAGAAACCAATTGCCAAAAATCATACATAAACTTGAGAAAACGAAACGCTAATAGAAAGGCTCCAAACGCTAGATAAAAAGCTAATGAAGTAAGAAAAGACGATAAAAACACAGTTGTTCAACTGGCAGTTGCCCATTTGAACAACTGTGTTTTTTTCTGATGACGCCAGAGGATCTTAGGCAACAGAAAGTAAAAGCTGCAACCCAGACTCGATAACGAATTGGATGCAAAACGTGATCCTTTACCAGTAGACCCATTCTTCCAACAACTCGTTCTCTTTGACAAGCACGGGAGTCATTTGCTTGAGTCGAAAAAACGAAGCGTAGTATAATAAAAGAGAATTGATATTTATTTACTATTTGGATGACAACATGTTTTTTTGATAGAGGTTGTTAAGTGAAAAAAGGAGAGAAAGGAAATCGCCTATGAAGCATTCGCAAAAAGGGGTAGCGCTTCTTTTGGTTTGCGGACAACTTTTAGCTGGTGTGCCAGTTTCAGCTGCGGTTGTTGCATCGGAAGGTACGATCGTTGCCCAAACATCAGAAACAGCTGCACAAGAAAGTGACAGTAGCAGCACAGCAGGGACGGTTGAAGAAACTGCTCCAGCAGGGGAAGGACAAGTGTCCGATTCGGAGCAAGGATCGGCACCTGTAGAAAGTGTACCAGAAGGATCTGAGACAGCGCCGGAGGGAACAGAGCAAACCGAAGAACCAACCCCAGATCCCCAACCGACGCCTGAACCGAAACCAGAGCCGAAACCAGAGCCAGAGCTACCGAGTAAGCCAGAGCCTTCTCAGCCAGAAGAACCAACCCCAGCACCGAAACCAGAAAAACCAACACAGCCTGAAGCGCCCAAACCTGAGACGCAGCCAGAGAAGCCCCAACCGTCAAAACCTGTAGAAACGCAACCGACACCAGAAGAAAATAGGGGAGCAAGTCAAGAAACACCGGCGGCTGTGTCTCCGATCATGCCACCAAGTACCCAAGCACCAAGCGGGCCAAGTCAATCCGATCCTATAACGCAGCAAGGTAGCGAAACGAGCTGGACGGTCACACCAGTAAAAGAAGTGTGGGATTTTATCCAAGAAATCGGCGAAGATGCTCGGGAAATTGGCTTGAAAAATGATTTGTACGCTTCTGTCATGATTGCACAGGCTATTTTAGAATCAGGTGGCGGGCAAAGCAGACTGAGTCAGGCGCCGTACTTCAATCTCTTTGGTATCAAAGGAACCTATCACGGACAGGGTGTTGCCTTTCGGACACAAGAAGATGATGGTTCGGGAAATCACTACACAATCACGGCAACGTTCCGCCAATATACTGGGTACAAAGAGTCATTGATGGACTATGCTCGTTTGTTGAAAGAAGGGGTCGGACAGCAGTCTGATTTTTATAAAGGTGTATGGAAATCAGAAGCGGCTTCTTATCAAGAAGCTGCCCATTATTTGACTGGTCGGTATGCCACTGATACCGCGTATGATCAAAAGCTGACCGCATTGATCGAAGCCTATGCGTTGACCCGTTATGATCAGAAAAAACCCGATGTGACCGCAAGTGAGACGTATCTTTTTCCTGTTGAAAAAGCCGTTGTCACTTCTACCTTTGGTCCACGTTGGGGAAGCTTTCATCGAGGTGTTGACTTTGCCGCAGCGTTTGGGACACCCATCATGGCGAGTCAATCTGGAACGGTCATCCGTTCAGAGGTTCATCCTTCTTGGGGGAATTATGTAGCAATTCTTCATGACGACGGGATGACGACGCTCTATGCCCATAATCAACAGAACCTTGTGAGGGTGGGCCAACAAGTGAAACAAGGAGAAACGATTGCGCTCATGGGTAGTACGGGCAATAGCACAGGAACACATCTGCACTTTGAAGTCAGTGCATCGCCTAGTTTGAGCCAAGAGCAATTGGTCGATCCAATCGCTTTTTTAACAAAATAAGGATTGCCGAAAAGAGAGTATCGTGGATACTTTCTTTTTTTGTCTTTTTCCAGCAATTTTTTGGGAGCAACGATTTTAATTTTTTTTTCATGAAAACCGAAAAAATGTTTAAAAAAATCGTGCATAGATTCTTTATAATTTTCACATAACCGTAACAGTTGCTAATCCATAAACTGGCGTGAGCAGATCGGTCAACCAGCAGCACAAATGGTAGGTTCGAATGCTATTGATGATGAGCGGAGAAGCAAAATCGTTACAGTTGTTACCCCTACGAATAAAAACTTGCTAACGAAGTAGGGGAGCGAATAATCAGGAAGTGCATCAATTATAAGTCTACTCCTTTTTTTCTAATCAGTATTGATCGTTGAAAAGAACTAACAAGAAATGATTAACCATAAAAAAGTAGAAGAGATAAATGAGCTGCTCTTTTTTTCTGTTAAACGAAAAGAATGTTTTGCACAGTGACGCATAAAATAAAAAAAGAGGGGAACATTTTATGAGAATAAATAAAACGGATTTTGAGGCAGTGATGGCCAATAGCGAATTTTTAGACTATTACTGTCAATTATTTGAACAAAACGGTGAACGATCCGTCACAGATAAGCAATTAGAAAAATTACACTATTTGATTCAAAAGCAGGTGGCACTAACGATTCAAAAGAATGCGAGCTATTCCTTTTTTACACAAACATACAAGCTGCCGCAAACACTCGTAAAGGATTACCAACTGTTAGCGGAATGTACCGAGAGGCTTTCAAAAATAGAAATGGATCAGTTGATACCCAAACAATTTATTGAACAGGACTTTAATGTGCAGATGAAAAAAGTAAGTCAAGAAACGCAATATGAACAGCTTTTAAACATCATGACAGACACATTTAGACAAATAAAGAAAACATAGGTGATTTTCAACATAGCAGTTTTTTTTCAAAATGAAGCAAATAATACAAAGAATTTTCTTATTCCTTAAGCAGAATCTGATGAAAGTAAAAGCGAAATCCTTGCACTATTTTTAATAGCCGATAAAATAATTGTTATAAGACAGTAGTCTGGACACAACGCTTTTTTTCATCAGTCTATGAAAAAACCGATTTTTTATGTAGGATGAAAACCGATATAATGAGACTGCTTAGGCGCCTTTCATGCGTAAATTAGCCGCAAAAAAGAAATTCTTAGTAAGGAGCTTATGTTTGAAAAATTTTCAATTGAGTTTTGTCACAAGCAAATCGACCGTCCGATGGCTGCAGATTCTAAGTGAATTTGAAAAAAATGAAATTTGCAGTGCCAGCCATTTGGCTGAAGTAACAAGTAGTACCACAAGGACGATTGGCAAAGACATCAGTCAGATTAATGATTATTTCTGTGGGTTGATCCTGATCACTTCCACCAATCAAGGCTATTCGTTTGAACTATTTGATTATTCACAGTATGAAAAGAAAAAAGCCTCGCTTTTAGCGAATGAACCGCTCTTTATTTTATTGGAAAATATTTTTATTGGAGAGTTAAAGACGATCGATGAGTGGGCGGACTGCTTGTTTTTATCCAAGAGTACCTTATCAAAATACTTGCAGCGCATTCATGAACAACTGGCACGCTTTGATCTCCAACTAGCACTAGATCCCCTGAATATCGTTGGACAAGAAGCAGATATCCGCAATTTCTTCTGTACCTTTTTCTATGAAACGGATAGCACACCCCATACTGTCTTTCCGCCAGCTGCGGTCCAACAGGCAGTAACGGAAATCGGCAGGATGTTTGACAAAAATAGTTATCACACTGTTTCGTTTTCACAATATACGTATCTACTCTATATTTCGCTTGAGCGATTTATGCAAGGCAAAACTGTGCAAATCAACGACGAATTGTACCACGCCTTGCGACACAGTATTCAGCTGATGCACTTTCAGCGAATCAATGGCATTATTGAAAAGTACTTTCAATGTCGATTGACGAACGATGAACTTATCTTTTTGTTTGTTAGTATTATCACAAAGAAAAAACTGCAAAATGTGATCGTCGAACAAAAGTTTTGTCTTTCTTATAATCATTGGACCGAGATTCGCACGTTGACCAACGAGTTTTATCAGATGTTGAATGTATCGTCGAAAAAGCCTAAAGAAGATCAGATTCTGATCGAATCCTTTTTTACTTCTGCCAAATTGAAGGAGTGCTTATCCACTTCGGCCAATCGTAATATTTATGATGTGAATGCGTTTATTAAGAAAACTTTTTCTAAGGAGTTTGCTGCTTACCGAGAGTTTTTAGAAAGTAGTTGCGAGTACCACACCCTTTATTCTGTGGAGTATCTGACGGATTTTTGTGCAAACTTAGTGATTTTTATTGAATCTGTTCGAGAACGTCATTGGTTTCCCCGAAAAAATATCGCCTTTATCTTCGAAGGAAATAACAATATCGTTCAGTACATTGAGGGCTGGTCCAACCGCTATTTTAGCCGATCCCATCAAGTCTTTTATCCTGACTCAGGGGAAGTCAATGCTCAATATTTAGAACAAAATACCATTGATCTGCTAGTGACGAACTATGCCGAGCATGCGACCGAATTTCGAGATATCGTTGAATGTATCGTCTTCAAAACGATCCCTTCTTCTTCTGACTGGAATCGGCTGCTTGAACGGATCAATCCTAACGTCACCCGCCAATTTGCCCTAAAAGACCTCTTCTAGTTTCCCATTCTGTTTTGACCTAAAGAGTTGCTAGAAAGGGCCTTTTACATGAAAAGAAAGCATTTTTCCTTCACTGCTTAGACAGTGAGAAGGAAAGATGCTTTCTTTTTTAATGGCTTGACTCTCCGCAGCTGTGCAGGAGTGTGGGAAGGGGAAGTGGGGAATGCATCAGGTACGGATGCAAGCCTTTGGAACCAGCGGTTTTCAATTCAATCGATCAATGTGGGCGAAATCATTGGGCTTCACTTAAGTAAATCAAACTCCAAGGCGCCTTTTGGTTTAGCTGAAGACCGGTCAATTCCCGATAGAAACAGGTTTTGTCTTTGACCGTCAGCTGAATGATCTCTTCTTCCGTATACTCGTTTAGAGAAGAAATTTTTAAAACATAAAGTTCTTTTAGTATTTGCAGCTGTGCGTCGATATCTAAGAGCAACGACATTTTTTCGAAAAAAGTACCCTCATCTTGTTCATAGATCGCCAAGAATCGTTGGCGCAAAGAGAGATAAAAATTAAAGATTTTTGGGTGTGTATAAGAACAGGGAGAGTGGATAAATTCTACGTCAAAAAAGTTTACATATTCTTCGGCTGATTGGATCGTTTTTAAGTTCATATCAATACTCCTTATAAGTGTTAGGAAAAAGTGACAATACGTGTCATTATCAAAAAGAGTCACTGTTAAGCAATGTCTTACTGAGAAGGCCCTTTTGTTTTTTTTAATGATTGGGGGAAGGACTTTCGCTACATTCAATGTACAGGATATTCCAAATTGGCTCAAACGCGTTTTTTCGTAACCATACGAAGATTTGTTTTCGCTGGTATTAACGTCAAAAATGTTCAACTATTCTGATAATTGTTGTTATAAAAAGAATATTTTCGGAATGAGCGAAATGACTGGGTTTCCTTTCTTTTCCAGCAGGTTGTTTTTTCATTCGCTGAAATCATGGTTGAGAAAAAACAGCATCAGTTGACCGGTAGGCTCATCCCCGTCATTTTTTCAAAGGTGTGATACTATAGAATTATCTAGAAAAACGATCCTTTGATTCAAGTGGCCAATGCCAAAATAGTGCGAAGACACGCAGTTGCAGTGAGACGCAACCGTCTGTTTCGGTGAAAAGAATTGGCTAAATAGGGACGTTTATTAAAGCAAACGAGGAGCAACTCAATGAATGAGAAAAAAACAGTTGTAGTGATCGGCGGCGGACTTGGTGGTCTATCAGCGGCGGTCTCATTAGCCCAAAATGGCTTTGATGTATCATTATATGAAAAAAATCACCATTTAGGTGGCAAATTGAACCGACTGGAAACAAACGGCTTCGGCTTTGACTTAGGTCCTTCGATTTTGACGATGCCGCAGATTTTCGAAAAATTATTTACTGGCAGCAATCGCGATATGGCGGATTATGTTGCGATTCGCCGATTGCCATTGGAATGGCGCTCCTTTTTTCCTGACGGCACCAAGATCGATCTCTATGGCGATCTTGCCCGCATGGCAAAGGAAAACCCCCACTTGTCGGAAAAAGACATGGCAGAGTACCAAGACTTTTTGGACTATGCGCAAAAGATTTATGATATCACGGAAAAAGGCTATTTCGAGAAAGGCTTAGATACCACGAAAGAAATCTTGAAGTATCACGGCGTGATCAAAGCGCTGAAAGGCTTTGATTATTTCTCTTCCATGCATGATGCCATTCAAAAACGTATCAGCAATCCGCAGCTGCAAGACATGCTGAGCTATTTTATCAAGTATGTCGGCTCGTCTCCTTATGACGCCCCAGCCGTCTTGAACATGATGATCTACATGCAGCATGCCCAAGGTGTCTGGTACGTGCCAGGCGGGATGCATCGGTTAGCCGAAGGCATCGTTCGCTTAGCAAAAGAGATCGGTGTGACCTTCCATACGGGACATAAAGTGGAAAAATTGATCGTTGAACAAGAACAAATCCGTGCCGCTCGTTTGGATGATGGTACGTTGATCGAAGCGGACTATTTTGTTTCCAATATGGAAGTGATCCCGGCATATGAAGAGCTGTTAGAAGAAGCGCCGGCCTTTACTCAAAAACTGGAAGAAAAATTTGAACCAGCAAGTTCTGGCTTTGTCTTGCACTTAGGGGTCAAAACCTCCTATCCGCAACTGGCGCACCACAACTTTTTCTTTTCCAATGCCTCAAAAGAAAACTTTGATCAAAATTTCCATCAGCATCAGCTGCCGGAAGACCCAACGATCTATTTGGTCAATGCCAACAAAACCGATCCGTCGCAAACAGTGGCAGGGCATGAGAACATCAAAATCTTGCCTCATATCCCTTATTTGCAGGATAAACCCTTTACGGAAGCGGAATACGATGCCTTTCGTGAACGGATCTTGATCAAGCTGGAAAACATGGGCTTAACGGATCTACGCAAGCACATCGTGTATGAAGACCGTTGGACACCCGAAGACATCCAAAAGAATTATTTGTCACATCGCGGCGCCATCTACGGCACGGTCTCTAATCGCAAGAAAAATCATGGCTTTAAACACCCGAAACACAGCGAACGCTACGAAAATCTATACTTCGTTGGCGGTACGGTCAATCCCGGTGCCGGCATGCCGATGGTTACCCTTAGTGGCCAGCAAGTCAGTGAGATGATCACCAAAAGAGAACACTAAGACAAGAAAGGATGATGACTGTGTACCTGCTGCTCGCTGGTATTTGCGCTGCTTGGCTGGCAGGCTGGCTGATTTTTTTCCGCCTGCCGACGATACCCACCCGCAAGGAGACAGCCGCATCCAAAGACTTGAAGGAGAGGGCAGAATTGTCGATCATCATCCCCGCCCGCAATGAAGCAGAAAATTTGCCGCAATTGTTGGCATCCTTGCAGCAGCAAACCCTTTATCCTGTGGAGATTTTGGTGGTTGATGACGGATCGGAAGACGAGACGATCGCCTGTGCCAAGCGCTTCGGTGCGACGGTCTTGCAAACCGCTGCTGATTCTGCTGGGAAAGCGGCGGCTTGCTGGTTAGGCGCCTCACAAGCGGTGGGCAAGTATCTATTATTTTTGGATGCCGATACCTTCTTTCTAGCAGAAGATGGCTTAGAGCGCCTTTTCGCTGCGTATGAGGAGCGATCGGGACAAGGCCTGCTCTCGGTGCAGCCCTATCATCAAACGAAGCGCCTGTATGAACAACTATCTGCCGTCTTTAATGTCATCTTACCTGTCGGGTTGAACCGTTTCTCTATCGTAGGCGAAAAACTCTCAGCCGGCGGCGCCTTTGGTCCGTGTATCTTGTGCAGCAAAACAGCGTACCTTCAAGCCAATGGGCATCAGGACATGCCACAAGGAATCTTAGATGATCTAGCATTAGCGAGACGCTTTAAGAAAAAACGCTTGCCGATCACCTTGTATGGTGGAAAAGACCTGTTGGCCTTTCGGATGTATCCAGCTGGTGTTCGTCAACTTGTTCAAGGCTGGACGAAGGACTTTACCACTGCTTCGCAATTCACTCACCCTTTGATCATGGCGGGTGTCATCTTGTGGATCAGCGGCGGCATTGGGGTACTGGCGGCACCGTTTCTGATGGAACCGCTTTGGCTAGGACTGCTTTTTTATGCTGCTTATTTTGGACAAACTCTGTGCTTTGCTCGCCGTGTCGGCAACTTCAACCGAGTCTTGCTGCTTTTTTTCCCATGTTACTTTCTTTTTTTCCTAGGCTTATTTGGTTGGTCATGGATCCAAACCCATTTGTTGAAATCCGTGACCTGGAAAGGACGAAAAATCAATTTATAGGAGGCGATGCACATGCCGCTGATCACCTTATCTCCACTGCTCTTGCTCATTACAGACAGCTTGGCTTGGCTGCTGTTTCATCTAGGCATCTCGTTTGGCTTGCGCAAAGTCAGTGATGCTTTTTTTGAACGTCATGCCAACTGGTTCCGTTCTTTTGCCTTTGAAAAAGGCGGCAGAATCTGGGCGGAGGTATTTCGTATTCGTCAGTGGAAAGACAAATTGCCCGACGGCACTGTGATTGCCAAAAAAAGCTTTGACAAATCTCGCTTGGCTCAGCAACAAAAGGACTATCTGGAAAAATTCGTCATCGAAACACGCCGAGCAGAGCTGACCCATTGGCTGCTGATTGTTCCAGCACCGTTCTTTTTCCTCTGGAATCCTACGTGGGCGGGCTGGGTGATGATCGCCTATGCGTTATTGGCAAACTGCCCATTCATCATGATCCAACGCTATAATCGCCCCCGTTTGGAGCGAGTCTTGCTGAAAAAAAGTGCCCTGCAAGTCAAGCAGAAGGCGACGGTCTAGGTTCATGTAGGCGTTGCTTTTAAGATTCGCCGAAAAATAGGCAAACGGGAAATCAAAAGGATCGGAGGATAACTGCCTTCGATCCTTTTTAAAAAATTGGTGTTAATTTTTATGGGATGCGTCAAGACCATTCTTTGTACACTAAGGTCATTCAGAGGAAAGGGTGATCGTATGTCATCAGAAGGATGTGGGCAAATTTTCGACCTGCCTTTGCAGGCTGCTGCATTGGTTGGTCGTGTGTTTGGACAAGCACAAAGTATTTTTGTAAGTGTAGAAAAGAAGGAGGGATGCGCAAGATGATTGAAGATAGCCGACAACGGGACCACTATTACGACATGCTGATTGAAAAAAATTCCCAATATGAAGGGATTTTTTACGTTGGGGTAAAAACCACCGGCGTCTTTTGCCGTCCTACCTGTCCAGCGAAAAAACCGCTCAAGAAAAACTGCGAGTTTTTTCAGACGGCACAAGAAGCGCTGCTGGCGGCGTATCGTCCCTGCAAACGATGTCGCCCGCTCAGCTCACCTAGCCACTTATCCCCTGACGTGAAAAGCCTTGTGGAAGCGGTGGAGAGCAACCCGGAGAAAAAGTGGACCGACAAAGATTTTGAAGCGCTAGCGATCCATCCCAATACTGCGCGTCGACAATTTAAAAAATATTTTGGCATGACCTTTATCGAATATTCCCGTGCACGCCGTTTAGGGTTAGCGTTTAAGCAGATTCGTGAAGGAGAACCGCTGATCCAAGCACAATTAGAAGCCGGCTTCGATTCTGGCAACGGCTTTCGAGATGCGTTTTCCCGGATTATGGGGGAATTGCCTTCCAACAGCCGTGAAAAAACGATTCTTTCTTCTGCTTGGCTTGAGACCAAGCTGGGATCGATGCTGGCAATCAGCGACCAGCAGCAGCTTTACTTGTTAGAATTCGTGGATCGCAGAGGGCTAGAAACGGAGATCGCTGTTTTGAGAAGCCGTTTGAATGCAGTGATTATTCCCCAGCAAACAGCAATCATTCAGCAACTCAAGCAAGAATTGACGGAATATTTTGAAGGGAATCGAACTGCCTTCACGGTACCCATCGCATTGATCGGCTCTGATTTTCAAAAAGCCGTCTGGCAGCAGCTGTTGGCGATGAAGATCGGAGAAACATACTCTTACAAACAATTGGCACAGCGAATCGGCAATGAAAAAGCCACCCGAGCTGTTGCCAATGCCAACGGAAAAAATCAATTGGCGTTGATCGTTCCATGCCACCGCGTCATCAATAGCGATGGCAGCATCGGCGGCTATGGCGGCGGTGTCGAACGCAAAAAGTGGTTGCTGGCTTTGGAAAAGCAGGTCCAGCCGACTGTAAAGATTTGAAAAAGAGATAACTATGCGTGGGAATCAGCGCTTCATCGATCAGTACATGGAATGGATCGAATCCTCTTCAGTAAAATATATATTTAGCGGAACTCATGGAACCTTTCATGAGTTCCGTTTTTTATTAGATTTGAAGGAGACATAGAGAAAAGGTGGGACCTTCGTTAGTGTCTAACCGTTCTTAACCTCTATAAAAATAAGCATTGAATGATTTTCTTAAACAACCAAAGCATATCTTTTTACAACTTACAAAAAGTAATTTATGATTATCTCGAATTCGAAATAAAGAGGTGAGGAAAATGGCGCATCAAGAAGAAGCGCTCAAAGCGTACATTGGTTTGCTGCGTACGGCGAGTCGTTTGGAACAAGTGGCAAAAAAAGATGTTCGTTGTTATGGCTTAAATATCACAGAGTTTTCTGTACTGGAATTGCTTTACCATAAAGGCACCCATACGACGCAAGCCATCAAGGAAAAAATTTTGATCGCCAGCAGCTCGACAACCTATGTAGTCGATCAATTAGTCAAAAAAGGCTGCGTGCGCCGGGAACCTAGCCAAGAAGATCAACGGGTAACTTACGTCAGGATTACGGAAGCAGGCAGGGCATTGATGGAGAAAATTTTTCCCAGTCATGCACAAAAGATTGCGGCGAGTTTTTCCGAACTCAGCAGTGAAGAATTGCAACAATTAAAAACAATTTTACGAAAAATAACTTACGATCAGAAATGAGGAAAAGAAAATGAGAAAACAAGATCAATTATTAGGGGTACACCATGTGACGGCCATGACAAGTGATGTGGAACGGAATTACCATTTCTTTACAGATGTGTTAGGGATGCGTTTAGTGAAAAAAACCGTCAATCAAGATGACATTTATACGTACCATACCTACTTTGCGGATGATTTAGGGTCACCGGGAACGACCATGACGTTCTTTGATTTTCCCAATACCGCTCGCGGCAGCAAAGGAACCAACTCGATCACCCGCACTAGTTTCCGAGTACCCAGTGATGCTGCCCTTGATTATTATGCCGCACGCTTTGATGAATTTGAGGTAAAACACGAAGCAATCACCACCGAATTTGGGAAAAAAGTGATGCGTTTTTGGGATTTTGATACGCAAGCTTATCAATTGATCTCTGACGAACACAATACTGGCGTGAAAGCTGGTACTCCTTGGAAAAAAGGACCGGTTCCTACTGAATTTGCGATTTATGGCTTAGGTCCTGTCGAAATGTCTGTTTCTTACTTGGCAGATTTCAAAGGGCTGCTGGAATCCGTTTTTGATTTCAAAACCATTGATCAAGTAGATAATCGCTATTTGCTAGAAGTCGGTGAAGGCGGCAATGGCGCTCAAGTCGTTTTAGTGGAAGATACCACGAGCCCGCAAGCGCAACAAGGCGATGGCGAAGTGCATCATGTCGCTTTTCGCTTAGCTCACCACGACTCATTAGCAGTTTGGCAAGAAATCTTTGATAACTTGGGATTGGCCAACTCCGGCTATGTGGATCGCTACTATTTTGAATCCTTGTATGTGCGCATCGGCCATATTCTTTTTGAACTAGCAACAGATGAACCAGGGTTCATGGGGGATGAGCCATACGAAACATTGGGTGAGTCCTTATCATTGGCACCATTTTTAGAAAATCGCCGTGAATACATCGAAGGAGTCATCAAACCCTTCAATACAAAACGCGCCTAAGGAGGCACACAGTATGCAACCCATTCAACAGATCCACCATATTTCAGCCATCGTAGGCGATCCGCAAACGAACGTTGCCTTTTACCGCGACGTGTTGGGGTTGCGCCTCGTCAAACAAACCGTCAATTTTGATGATCCCTACACGTATCATCTTTATTACAGCAATCAAGCGTTAGAAAATGGGACCATCATCACTTTCTTCCCTTGGGCAAATGCCCATCCTGGACGAGTAGGAAGCGGACAAGTCGGCACGATCGCCTTTCGTATTCCTAAAGGCAGCAGTGCCTATTGGCAAGAACATTTGGCGAAACATCAAGTAACTGTCCAAGAAAGTACATTGTTTGATCGGCCAACGTTAGAACTTCATGATCAGCATGACCTGTCTTTGGCGTTAGTCGAAGCCGAAGAATCGGCGGAAACACCAGCGATTGTAGGCTTTCATGGGGCCGTCTTGCTTTCGGCACAACCAGAAGCGACCATTCAAACGCTGGCAGATGATCTAGGTCTGAACATTTTTAACAAAACAGAGAAAAGCACCCATCTTCATACCGCAGGCACCCTCGCTCATGAGATCGTCGTGCCCCATGCAGCAATGCCAGCAGGGCGCTGGGGTGTCGGCACCGTCCATCACATCGCGTGGTCCGTGCCAACGGAAGCAGTGCAAAAAGAGTGGCAAGAATACTTGTACGATCAAAGATACGGAGTCACTGAAATCAAAGACCGCAACTATTTCAAAGCCGTCTATTTCCAAGAAAGGGGCAACATCGTCTTTGAGATCGCAACAGAAACCCCGGGCTTTTTCGTTGATGAACCGTTGGAAACGTTAGGACAGCAGTTGATGTTGCCAGCCCAATTTGAAAGCCGTCGTGCAGAGATCGAGGATCGCTTGCCAGACTTATCGGTTTAGAAAAAAGGAGACGCTGTATGCACTATTTAGATCCCAAGAATTTGACCCAACGAGAAAATTATAAACTACTGATCGGCTCCATCATTCCACGGCCAGTGGCAGTGGTCAGTACGCAATCAGCCGATGGTATCGTCAACATCGCCCCATTCAGTTTTTTTAACATCGTCAGCTCAGAACCCGTGATCCTCTCGTTGGCTATCCAGCGTAAAGAGGGGGAACTGAAAGACACCGCCCGCAATCTGTTGGCGACAAAAGAAGCCGTCGTGCATATTTTGGATCAAACAAATGTCCAAGAGGCCAATAAAACCGCGGCATTATTGCCCGCAGACCAAAGCGAGTTGACGGTTTCTGGATTTACCACAACGACATCGAAAACAATTGTCGTTCCTGGCTTGAAAGAAGCCAATGTACGCTTAGAAACGATTCTGCATCAACACGTACCCATCAAAAAAGACCAGCAGACCACTGCCGATCTCTTATTGTTGGAAGTCGTCGGCTACCAGATTGCAGAGGATGTCTATCAAGATGGCAAGATCGATCCCCGTGCCTTACAAGCAGTCAGCCGGCTAGCGGGAAATTCTTACGCAACGATTGGGGAGATTTTCGATATCAAACGACCAAGTTAAAGGAGGAACTTCGATGAAAGCAATCTATCAACAAGGAGCAGCTGACGCACCAGTTTTGGTGCTGCTCCACGGCACCGGTGGCGACGAACAGTCGCTGCTAGAAGTAGGCAAAGCCCTTGATCCCCAAGCTTCACTATTAGGTATTCGCGGCAATGTCTTAGAAAACGGCATGCCCCGTTACTTCAAACGCCTAGCTGAAGGGGTTTATGATGAAGCCGACTTAGCACTTCGCGGCGACGAATTAGCCGATTTTATTCGGCAAGCCGCCAAAGAATACAACTTTTCGTTAGCGCAAGTGGTACTGGTGGGTTATTCCAATGGCGCCAACATTGCCATTCGCTTATTACTAAATGATAGTGACCACTTCAAAAAAGCGATCCTCTACCACGCCATGTATCCAGTCGAGAATGTACCGACGAATTCCTTGCCTGACACTCATGTGTTTATGAGTTTTGGCAGAAACGACCCGATCGTTTCCCTAGCTGACAGTGCTTACGTCCAAGAGATCTTTACCTCACGGGGTGCAGTCCTTTCAACCGTTTGGACCCCGAGTCATCAGTTAACGTATGAAGAAGTTGAACACTCGCGCACGTGGTTGACCAAACAATAAAGCAGTGCCTATTTCCTAATCAAACAGCGATCCTGCTGGTTGGTTAGGTTTTTTTGTTTCACGTGAAAACATTGAACAGAGAGTAGATCAGCTCCACCAAGATATGCTTTACATTAGTTCTGTTAGTATGGGTGGTTTTTATATTCTTAAAGCTTCTAGATTATAAGGTAGCTTGTTATCTCTAACCTGTTTAAGTTAATAACATGAATTATTCCTAAAAAAAATGGTAATACAATTTAATAAAACGCATAATGGAAAATGAGTTTGGTGATGATCAAAACCAGTTAGGGATTATACCTAGCTGGTTTTTTAGTAAGGAAGCAAATTTGTTGATAGTTCCTTTATTTAACAACGTTGATTGTTGTATCGGTGAATAGTGAGTGACTTGTGGTTCTTTAGATACCAAGACTCAAAAACCAGTGAACGTACTTGTTAAAAATAACATTAAGGTCGTTCCCTTGATGGATTTCAATACCTTTATCAATTGGGTTATTAATTGATAATCATTGTTTTGGCGCCGTTTTTCGTATTTAAAGATAACAAAGACATTTTTATATAAAAACAAAAAAATTGTTGACAGACAAAATGAAAGCGTTTATATTGGATATGTGGTTACTACCAGTTGAGAGTAAGGGGAGGACATAAGATGCTTGGTTTGGTTTTAACAGGTCATGGAGGATTTGCGCAAGGGATGGAAAATGCGCTTGCGATGATTGCAGGGCCGCAAGAACAGTTTCTAGCAGTGTCGTTTTTAGAGGAAAATCCGTTAGCTGACTTTGAAAAAGAGTTGCAAGGAGCAATCGATCAATTAAAGGAAACCTGTGATGGGGTCGTGATTTGTGCAGACCTTGTAGGCGGGACCCCTTTTAATGTTGCGATGACCGCTGCCAATGAGGACCCGCAAGTCGAGGTCATCGGCGGCATCAATCTACTGCTGCTAGTGGAAGGTTCGTTGACTAGATATACGGCAACTGATCCAGAGCGTTTTTGTCAAGAACTGGCAGAGATTGGCAAGAGCGGTATTTTTCACGGAAAGATCAAAGGCCATGAGGAAACCAATGAGGAAGAAGGGATTTAACGATGTGGGAAATGATCTTAGCAGCCTCAATCGTGGTGCTTGTTTTTCTCTTTCTCTTTTTGGCGGTCTCATCTTTCTTGAATGGGAAACATCTGAAAAAGCAAAAAGGCTATTTCGCTGAATTGCAGCAGTCCTTGAAAAAGGGGCAGAAAATCAAATTATACGGCGGCATTATTGGGGAGATTCAAGCACTTGGGAAAGAGACGGTCGATCTAAGGGTGAAATCGGGAACGGTGATCGAAGTAGAACGCAGTGCGGTTGCAGAAATCATGCAGTAAATAGAAGGAGGACATATTTATGGGAGAACCAAATATTTTGTTGACGCGAATCGACAATCGGTTGATTCATGGGCAAGTTGCCACCCAATGGAACGGTACGTTGGGGGCAAATCTAATTTTAGTGGCAAATGATAAGGTCGCCAAAGACAAAGTCAGACAAGGGTTGATGGATATGGCGGCGCCAGCTGGCGTCCAAACGAGGTATTTCTCGATTCAAAAAACCATCGAGATCATTCATAAAGCATCGCCAAAACAAAAGATTTTCATGGTGGTTGAAAATCCTCAAGATGCGTTGAAATTAGCTGAAGGTGGGGTGCCAATCAAGAAACTCAACATTGGGAATATGCATATGTCAGAAGGGAAAAGACAGGTTGCTACGACAGTTGCCGTCGATGAAGCAGATGTCGATGCTTTTAAAAAACTGAAGGAAATGGGGGTGCAATTAGTGATTCAGCGGGTTCCAACGACACCTGTTGAAGATGAAAAGAAATTATTTCAGTGATGCAGAGATAAGGAAGGAGAAAGAAAATGGATTACACGATTTTTCAAATCATTTTAGTCTTCATAGTTACATTCATTGCCGCAATCGATCAATTTAGTTTTTTAGAATCATTGTACCAGCCCATTGTTACCGGGATGGTTATCGGACTTATTCTTGGAGATCTTCAAACCGGCTTGATCGTTGGCGGAACCTATCAGTTAATGACGATCGGCAATATGCCGGTGGGCGGCGCGCAACCGCCAAATGCGGTGATTGGCGGAATTATGGCAGCAATCTTAGCGATCACGCTGCAGCTGGAACCGACAGTGGCCGTCGCTACGGCGATTCCGTTTTCTTTGCTGGGGCAATATGGGGTGACGATTATCTTCTCACTAATGTCGCCAGTGATGTCAAAAGCTGACAGCTACGCCCATGATGCCAATACGAAGGGCATTGACCGGATCAATTATTTAGCGATGGTGGGTCTTGGAACGATCTTCGGCTTGATTGTGGTCTTATTCTTTATCGGCGGTGCTGCCTTCGGGAATCAGGCGGTCGCAGCGATCCCTCAATGGTTGATGGGTGGGCTCGGCGCAGCTGGGGGCATGATGCGGTATGTCGGTTTTGCGATTTTACTAAAAGTGATGGTTTCCAAAGAAATGTGGGGCTTCTTCTTTATGGGGTTTGGTTTAGCCACGATCGTAATGGCGGCACCTTCCTTGCAAGGACCAGCCTTGATCATTCTAGCCTTTATCGGTTTTGCATTAGCCTTTTGGGATTATCAAATCCAGTCCAAATTTAAAGTAGCAACAGCCAATACCTATGATTTCGGAGGCGATGAAGATGGCATATAATATTCCCGATTCTTATAGCGAACAAGCGCCCGCAGAACAACTGGATAAAAAGACCTTGAACAATATGGTCTGGCGTTCCTTATTTCTACAAGCCTCTTTCAACTATGAGCGAATGCAAGCAGGAGGCTGGTTATTCAGTATTTTACCGGGATTGAAAAAGATCCACAAAAATGAAAAGGACTTGGCTGCTTCAATGAGCCATAACCTAGAGTTTTTCAATACTCATCCATTCCTCGTGAACTTTGTGATGGGGATCATTCTATCGATGGAACAAAACAAAGCCGATATTCCCATGATTCGGGCAGTGCGAGTCGCCGCGATGGGACCGCTAGGCGGGATCGGTGACGCGTTATTCTGGTTCACTCTGGTACCGATAACAGCTGGTATCACAGCCAATATGGCGATCAACGGCAACATCGCTGCACCGTTTATTTTCTTACTGGTATTCAATGCGGCCCAATTTGGTTTACGGTTCTTCTTGATGCATTGGTCCTATCGTTTAGGGACAGATGCGATTGGGATCTTAACGGAAAATGCCAAAGAGTTCACCCGAGCAGCGAGTATTTTAGGGATTTTTGTTGTCGGTTCCTTGACCTGCGTGTATGGGGCGACGTCTTTGGATATTCAGATCCCTAACGGTACTACCAATGAAGTGACACAAGCGACGACGATCGTGGATGATCAAGCAGCCATTGCCGCTTACGAAGACATGCTGTATACCACGGATGAGAATGGACAATTGACCGACACACTGCAAGAAAATGCGGCGGTCAACGAATTGGCTAACGGCAAATATGAATTGACGTTTAACAAAGTCAACGAAGTGCCTGTGACGATCGATATTCAAAAAATCCTCGATGGGATCTTGCCGCAAGTGATTCCATTGACCATCACACTGATGCTGTATTTCTTCTTATCAAAACGCGGCTGGACGCCGTTGAAATGTATCGCTTTGCTGCTAGTGATCGGCTTGATCGGTTCTGGCTTTGGTCTGTATCCATCCATTTGGCCGCAATAAGCAAGCTAGCAGAAGAAACGGCGCAAACCGTAGGAGGAGTTTTGCTAAGCAAGCAAAAGCTGACTTTTCAGCTTAGCTCGTGCTGGCAATTGGTTCATTTTCCTGCGTGAAGAGATGCAAGTTCAGGAAACAGAGCCCCTGTAGACGATTGTTTGACACGCCTATCGGGAAATAGTACACTCGTTATGTGGTAGTAACCAGTTTGGAGGGGCTTATGAATATCAATAAAAATCGACAACCATTATACGATCAATTGTTAAATTTACTGATTGAAAAAATCGAAAATGAAATGGAAGCAGACACGATGCTTCCCTCAGAAAGAGAACTGTCAAAGCGCTACGGGTTAAGTCGGACCACCGTTCGCTTGGCACTACAGGAGTTAGAAAAATTAGGCTATATTTATCGCCAACATGGTAAAGGAACCTTTGTCTCGGAGATCCGCAAGCAGGCAACCAATTTATCGGGTTCCTATAGTTTTACCGAACAGATGAAAGCACTGGGGAAACAACCGGAAACTAGAGTATTGGCATTCAAAAAAATGGAAGCGACAAAATATTTTGCCACTCAGTTGCAAGTTTCCATTGGCGAGCCGATCTACAAGTTAAAACGATTGCGTCTTGCTGATGGCCAACCGATGATGATCGAGCGTTCTTATCTGCCCGTCAAGCGCTTCATGAATTTAACGAGTGAGATGATCGAGCAAAAACCATTGTACGATATCTTCCATGAAGATTTTCATCAAGTGATCCGCCTAGCGGACGAAGAATTTTTTGCCAGCATTGCCAGTGCGAAAGATGCGGCATTGCTAAAAATCCACGAAGGTGCGCCGGTGTTGAACCTGGTACGCAGCACGTTCAATATTGAAAATGAAGTGATCGAATACACCTTGAGTGTTGCTCGAGCAGACCAATTTAGATACAAAGTCCGCCACTTGCGTAACGACGAGTAGCGCATTTCCTAGACAGTCTGAAATGATCCGCTCGAGCAAAGAAAAGGTGTGTATTCAAAACCAGTGAGGTCGAGGAAGTTTGCCCTTTGGGTGATCGCTAAGTATTCATCCAAGACAACGCTCCTCGTACCGTCAATGGGAATACATACTGGAAAACCAGCAGCTAGGAGGAAGAAAGATGTTTCAACTGTCAACAAAGGAATTAGCAGAATTAGGTGCGGAGATTACAACAAGAGAAATCAAACAACAGCCAGAACTGTGGCAAGAAACCTTGACGATCTATCAAGAAAAGCAAGAGGCGATCGCGGCTTTCTTACGTACTATCAAGCAAAAGACGGACAAGCGAATCCGCGTGGTCTTCACGGGAGCGGGGACATCGCAATATGTTGGAGATACGATCGTTCCTTACTTGAATAAGAACGGCGCAACGGTGGATTATCTTTTTGAAAGTATTGCTACGACGGATATTGTCGCTGCTCCAGAACAAGTTTTATTTGCGGATGAGCCAACACTGCTCGTTTCTTTTGCTAGAAGTGGCAATTCACCAGAAAGTTTAGCAGCGGTCAAAATCGTCGATCAATTCGTTGCGGACAGCTATCATTTGACGATCACTTGTGCAGCCGACGGATCTTTGGCACAACAAGCTGCCGCTGATGAAGCGAGTTATCTGTTATTGATGCCTGAGAGGTCAAATGATGCTGGATTTGCGATGACGGGAAGCTTTTCTTGCATGGCCCTTTCGGCACTGCTGATTTTTGACCAGACGCCTCTGGCGGAAAAAGGGCATTATGTTGAAACCCTTAGCCGGTTGGGGCAAGAAGTGATCGACAGAGAAACAGATCTCCAAGTACTGACGGACCGTTCCTTTAAGCGAATCGTTTACCTTGGTTCAGGCACGTTGTCGGGGTTGGCCAGGGAAGCGCAGCTAAAAGTATTGGAACTGACTGCGGGAAAAATCGCCACCGTGTTCGATTCTTCGATGGGCTTCCGTCATGGACCGAAATCATTCGTAGATGATCAAACCCTCGTCTTTGTCTTTGTCAGCAATACGCCCTACACGCGGCAATATGATCTTGATATGTTGGAAGAATTAAAGAGTGACGGCATCGCCGTCGCAGTGACCGCCATCGGACAGCCGGCAGCTGTGAATTTTTCAGGAACAAACTTTTTCTTTCCAGATGACACTTCACTGCCAGATGGCTATCTTGCCTTAGCAGACATTGTTTTTGCGCAAACGATCGCACTGTTGGCATCGATCAAAGTCGGTAATACACCGGATACCCCTTCGCCAACGCGTACCGTCAATCGGGTGGTCAAAGGCGTGACGATTCATCCGTATAACAACTAACGATGACTGAGAAAGACCACCACGAGCACGTATCTTTTCGTGTACGAAGTCGATACGTGCGGTGGTCAATCAGTCGAACGACTTCATCAATAGACATTTTTATACGTGCTGACAACCGTTTCGCCAACGCTGAAAAAAGTGAAAGCGGTTGATTCTTTGGCATGGACAAAAAAGGAGGAATTTTAATGAAAGCAACCGTAACGAAAGCCAAAAAAGCAGCGATGGATCGCCTGTCAACGAAAGAAGGAGTGATCGCAGCTTTAGCGATCGACCAACGAGGTGCCTTGAAAAAAATGATGGCAGCACTTGGCGTGGAGGCTGATGCAGAAAAAATCAGTCAGTTTAAAACGCTAGTCTCACAAGAATTGACCCCTTACGCGTCTTCTATTTTATTAGATCCAGAATATGGGTTGGCAGCTGCGCAAAGCCGTGATCCAGAGGCGGGGCTTTTGCTGGCGTATGAAAAAACCGGCTATGATGCGACTACGCCGGGACGTTTGCCTGATTTATTAGGGGCATGGTCGGTTGAGCGATTAAAAGCAGCTGGCGCAGATGCCATCAAATTTTTGCTTTACTATGATGTAGATGAAGATGCCCAGATCAATCAGTTGAAACATGTCTTTGTGGAACGACTCGGCAGCGAATGCCAAGCGGCTGATCTGCCCTTCTTTTTAGAAGTCCTTTCCTATGATGCTAAGCTGCCTGAAGTCGACTCAAAAGCATATGCGCAACGCAAACCAGAAAAAGTCATCGGATTGATGAAGGAATTTTCAAAACCGCAGTACAAAGTTGATGTGTTAAAAGTGGAAGTACCAGTCAACATGAATTATGTGGCAGGTTTTGCCAAGGGAGAAGCCGTGCATACCAAGGAAGAAGCTGCCGCGTATTTCAAAGCGCAAAGCGACGCGACACATCTGCCGTTTATTTTTCTCAGTGCAGGCGTATCAGCCAGCTTATTCCAAGAAACGCTGGTTTTTGCCAAAGAAGCTGGCTCCACCTTCAATGGCGTCTTGTGCGGCCGGGCAACGTGGAAAGATGGTGTTGAACCCTTTGTAAAACAAGGAACAGAAGCAGCCAAAGAATGGCTAGCAAGTACCGGAAAACAGCACATCGAAGACTTGAATGAAGTGATCCAAAAGACCGCCACTTCTTGGTGGGACAAAGTCACGGTCGAGGAATAGTTTTTTCGCTGTTTGACAAGAGAAATGGCCAATGATCAGACATCTTAAGGGCTTTTGAGAAGAAGTGCAGGCTTCTGACTTAAGGCTTTAAGGTGTCTTTTTCTAGTGAAAAAAGGTTGATAGTATAACGGATGCTGACCTCATTTAGACAAAAAAAGGTTAGCAAAAAAATTATGAAAAAAAGTCATGGCACTACGGATGATTTATCATAATTTTTTCATATAGACTAAGTTAACTTTGCTAGTTAAAAGAAAATGAAGGCAAGAAAATCAATCCCAAAAGATTTGTTAACAGGTTAAGTCAAAAATCCCTCGAAATCTTTTCTCATTTTTCAGCAGTATTGCCAGTAGAAAATCGCTTGATAAAAAAGCCGTTGCTTGCTATTCTGTTCTGTAAATTGACAGAAGGAGATGGCGTATGAAGCAAATGGCAATCAAAGAGAATCCGTTTTTGACGCGTCTGGATTATCAGCGGGCAGTGGAAGACATGATCGCTCCTTTGCGAGAAGCGATCTTGGCAGATGACTATCCAGGATTGAATCTAGGTAGCAGTGGGGCCGTGTATGACCGAACACGGGCTGAGATGGAAGCGCTTGTGCGTCCTTTGTGGGGGCTGGCGCCTTATTGGAGGATTTGCTCAGATGATCCGTTACGAGCAGCTTATGTGGAAAAAGTGATCGCGGGGACAGATCCTGAACACGCATTTTACTGGGGAAGCATCACGGATTATGATCAATACATCGTGGAAGCAGCCGCATTGTCATTGACTCTTTTATTGCAAAAGGACGCTTTTTGGACAGCGTTGCCGCAGAAGAACCAGCGAAAGCTAGTGGCTTGGCTATCCCAAGCACTTGAGTGCAAGATTCCTAAGAACAACTGGACATTCTTCAAAGTGTTGATTCGCGTTGCCCTGTTTCACTGTGGGGAACCGTTGGCAAAAGAAGCATTGTCCCAAGAGTTGGCATTGATCGATTCCATGTACATTGGCGATGGTTGGTACGTAGATGGGAAAACGACGCAGCGAGATTACTATATTCCTTTTGCGTTTCATTATTATGGCTTGATTTACGCTACATTTATGCAAGACGAAGACCCAGAATGGGCACAGCGTTTTAAAGAACGAGCCACCCGATTTGCCCAAGATTTCATCTATTATTTTGATGAAGACGGCGAAGCCTTGCCCTATGGCCGCAGCCTGACCTATCGGTTTGCGCAAGGTGCTTTTTTCTCGGCGCTGGTTTTCGCAGATGTCGAAGCGATCCCATGGGGACAGGTGCGAGGACTACTGGCGAAACACTTGCGCAATTGGATGGCGCAGGAGATTTTCACTTTCGATGGTCGCTTGTCCATCGGATACCACTATGAAAATCAAGTGATGGCAGAAGGGTACAATGCACCAGGCTCGCCTTACTGGGGGCTTAAGACCTTTTTGCTTTTAGCGGTCGCAGAAACGCATCCTTTTTGGCGGGCTGAACCTGAGCCAATCAAGAGAGAGCCGCAAAAACGGATTGAAAAAGGCAATATGTTGCTGGTGCACAATGAAAAAAACCATCATTTGTTGGGGTATCCTGCAGGTTTGATGCTTGAACAGCAAGCGCATGCTCAAGCAAAATACAGCAAATTCGTCTATTCGAGCAAATTTGGCTTCAGTGTGCCGAAAGCCGGCGTCACGTATGCCGAAGGCGCCTTCGATAGCACATTAGCTATTGCTCGAGATGGCAGCTATTTTCGCACGAAGGGCGCAGTCATGGATTATCGAGTGACGGAAAAAGGCGTCTTTTTCCAATGGGCTCCCTTTGAGGAGGTAGTGATTGAAACTGAGATTTATCCATTTGGTCAGTGGCATGTGCGCGTGCACGAGTTGACGACGACGATTTCGTTGGACCTTCGTGAGGGCGGATTTAGTGTACCGCTAACTGGACGGTTGCCTCAGGCCCAAACAGGACCGACCTGGAGTCGAGTCAGTGAAGAGGGCTTTTGTTCTCAAATCATCAACATCGAAGGCTATCAACAAGCCAGTATTGTTCAGCCAGAAGCCAATACCTCCGTCTTTTTTCCAAGAACCAGTTTTCCATACTTAGCACAACATATCCTGCCAGGGAAGCACCGTTTGATTTGTTTAGTCGGTGGTATCGTAGAAAAAGAAAGGAGCGATCCAAATGATTACGCTAGCAATAAAAAATAAGCAGGACCAGGTGATCGTCGGTCGCATCGACCATGAAAAAGAACCCGCGCCATTTCAAGTTTCTGATGATGATTTGGCCGTATTAGCCATTAAAAACTATCCCTATGAGGAAGGAGATAAGATCGTTATTGAGGTGACGGGGGAAAATCCGTATTATGTCCTTCAGCTTGATGAAACCTTAGCACCATCACTGATCTATCTTTCCCAATCCACTTGGGAGTATCAGATTCCTTGGACGGAATCCGCTCGAAAGTCCTCGGTGGAAACGGCCTTTACCTCGCAGCGCCATCACCTGATGGTGCGCAAAGCCCATGCGTTTGAGATCACGAATTATCAAAATTTATCCTTCAATGCCCATGATCAAAAGTCAGCGACAGGGGCGTATCCTCATGCTTCAGCGAATGTGGAAACGCGAGATGATTCCGTCTTTTTTGCTAAGAATGCGATTGATGGAAAATATGGCAACCGATCCCACGGGTCGTATCCGTTTGCTTCTTGGGGCATCAATCAGCAAGCCGATGCTGCGTTGACCATTGAGTTTGGTCGTCCCGTCTTGATTGATCGGGTTCGCTTCCTATTGCGGGCAGATTATCCCCATGATAGCTACTGGACCAAAGGGACCTTGGTCTTTGCTGATGGAGAAGAGCTGGTGGTGGAAACGACAAATACGGCGTCTTTTCAAGAAGTTCGTTTTCCGAAAAAAGAAACGACTAAGCTGACCTATAAAGAGCTGCAAAAAGCAGAGGATGATTCCCCCTTCCCAGCTCTTTCACAAATCGAAGTATTTGGTTGGAACTGTTAAAAAAAGAGGACGAGAGTATGACAGGTCTGCATTTGTGTGCAGTTGTCATGCTCTTTTTTTGGGAATCAACAAAGGGAGGTCGCTTTTTTTGTGCGTTTACGTTATAATGATTTCAGTTAATATGTTAACAAGTTAAGGAGAGGGTAAACATGCGTCTGCAAGAGAACAAACAACGCTTGATCCTGTTAGGAGAAAAAGTGACCGATGTGTGGGTAGCGGATAAAATCACCGCGTGCATCCAACAGATCGAAAAAAATAGTCAGCGCTTTGGCACACAATTTCCTTCAGCCTGTGCCACCAATGGCAAATATCGGCTGAAAGGCAACGATGATTGGACCAATGGCTTTTGGACCGGGATGTTGTGGCTCGCCTATGAGTGGACCAAGGAAAAGAACTTTCTTGATCGAGCTATGGCAAATATCGACAGTTTTCAAACGCGTTTAGACGACCATTTTGTATTAGATCATCATGATATTGGTTTTTTATATAGCTTATCTGCCGGTGCGGGCTACAAGATCACTGGCGATGAACACTGCAAGCAAGAAGTCATTCAAGCAGCAGATGTTTTGTTGGCACGGTTTCAAGAAAAGGGGGAATTTATTCAAGCTTGGGGCGCTTATGGCGACCCACAAGAATACCGCTTGATTATTGATTCGCTACTGAACTTGCCGCTTTTATTTGCAGCAACTCAATTGTCGGGAGAGCCTCGCTACGCAGAGGCTGCGAGTAAGCATTATCAGACAGTCCGAAAGACCGTCATTAAGAATGACGCCACCACCTTTCATACGTATTATTTCGATCCTGAGACGGGGCAGCCAAGTCACGGTGCGACGCATCAAGGAAACAGCGACCAATCGATTTGGGCACGAGGGCAGAGCTGGGCGATTTTAGGGCTTCCTTTGAATGAAAGCTACCTGCATAGTCAGCCTTTTCCAGAAAATTATCCGCAGATCGTGGAGGTGTTTTTGGCTCATTTGCCAGCAGATTTGGTACCGTATTGGGACTTTGATTTTAACGACCAACATCCTGCTGAAAAAGACAGCTCTGCTTTAGCGATTGCGGCTTGTGGCTTGTTGGAAGCAGAGAAAATGGGGGCATATCCCGATGCTAAAAAAATCGCTAAAGGGATGCTTTACCAATTAGGCGAACATTATGCAGCGAGCCAAGTGCCAGAAAATGAAGGATTATTGCTGCATGGTGTGTATGCTCATGCGGAAGGCAAAGGCATCGATGAGCCCAATCTTTGGGGTGATTATTTCTATTTAGAAGGATTGATCCGATTGGCATTGCCTGATTGGCAAAGATACTGGTAAAGGGGAAGACGACATGCGAACGTTTGAGATAAAAGAAGATTTTTTGTTAGATGGAAAACCAATCAAATTGATCAGCGGAGCGATCCATTATTTCCGCATGACACCGGCGCAATGGACAGATAGCCTCTACAATCTAAAAGCACTGGGAGCCAACACAGTTGAGACCTACATTCCTTGGAATCTCCACGAACCTCGTGAAGGAGTCTACGACTTTGAAGGAATGAAAGACATCTGTGCTTTTGTAAAGCAAGCCCAAACGCTTGGCTTGATGGTCATTTTACGACCTTCCGTCTACATCTGTGCTGAATGGGAATTTGGCGGGTTGCCAGCTTGGCTGTTAAATGAACCGATGCGGTTGCGCTCAACCGACCCACGCTTCATGGCAAAGGTGCGCAACTATTTCCAGGTCTTGTTGCCAAAGCTTGTGCCGTTGCAGATCACCCATGGGGGACCAGTGATCATGATGCAGGTGGAAAATGAGTACGGCTCTTATGGAATGGAAAAAGCGTATTTGCGCCAGACCAAGGAGTTGATGGAAGAATACGGCATCGATGTACCCTTGTTTACCTCAGATGGGGCATGGGAAGAAGTCTTGGACGCTGGAACATTGATTGAAGACGACGTCTTTGTCACAGGCAATTTCGGCAGTCGTTCCAAGGAAAATGCGGCTGTGATGAAAGATTTCATGGCAAAACATGGCAAAAATTGGCCCATCATGTGCATGGAATACTGGGATGGCTGGTTCAACCGCTGGGGCGAGCCAATCATCAAGCGAGACGGTCAAGACTTAGCCAATGAAGTCAAAGAGATGTTAGCAGTCGGCTCCTTGAATCTTTACATGTTCCATGGAGGTACGAACTTTGGCTTTTACAATGGCTGTTCCGCTCGGGGAGCGCTGGATCTACCACAAGTGTCCAGCTATGATTACGATGCTTTACTGACAGAAGCAGGAGAACCTACCGACAAATACTATCAGGTACAAAAAGCCATAAAAGAAGCCTGTCCCGAAGTGTGGCAAGCCAAACCACGGACCAAGCAATTAGCGGCATTAGGAACCTTTCCCATCGAAAACAGTGTCTCATTATTGGCTATCAAAGATCAGCTGATGGCACCGCAAGAAAACATGTATCCACTAACAATGGAAACTGTCAGCACAGGCTACGGCTATTTGCTCTATTCGGTTCAGTTAAAAAACTATCATCGAGAAAACAAATTAAAAGTGGTAGAAGCTAGCGATCGGTTGCATATTTTTACCGACGGCCAATTACAGGCGATTCAATACCAAGAAACGCTAGGCGAGGAGCTGTTGATCCAAGGGGCACCAGATAAAGAAACCATCGAGCTAGATGTCTTAGTGGAAAACTTAGGGCGCGTGAATTACGGGTTTAAATTGAACGGGCCTACACAAGCCAAAGGTATCCGTGGAGGCATCATGCAAGATATTCATTTTCATCAAGGCTATCGTCATTACCCATTGACGCTTTCCGCAGAGCAGCTACAAGCCATCGATTATCAAGCAGGAAAAAATCCGACACACCCCTCCTTTTATCAAACGACCTTCACGCTGACAGAGGTAGGAGATACGTTTATCGATTGCCGTGGGTATGGGAAAGGCGTCGTTATCGTCAATGGCATCAATCTTGGTCGCTATTGGCAACGTGGCCCCGTGCATTCCTTATACTGTCCGAAAGAATTTTTGAAAAAAGGCAGCAACGAAGTCGTGGTATTTGAAACCGATGGCGTTGAGATCAAGGAACTCGTTTTCTGTGATCAACCTGTCGTAGAATAAAAAACTAGAAGTAGAGACCCAAATTTACGCGGGCTCTACTTCTATTTTTGTTTTGAAATATTTCCAATGCTTGTAGCTGACGATGTATTCAGCGACACTTCCATCTGCCAAATAGGAGTGCTTGACTTGTTTGACCGCAGGCTCTCGGAAGCTCAGTTGCAATAAGTTCAACAATTCAGCGTCATCAGGAAAGACGATTTCGTTGGTTTCAACAGAAGCCAATGAGAAAATGTCGATCGCAAAGTCTTTTCGGACCCGCTCATAAACACTAGCATATTGGTTGAGGTTTTTGGCGATCGGTTCTTTCATCAGCTTCTTCGGCAAATGAGTGATGTGAACCAAGAAAGGAACGTCGCCAAAATAGCGGACTCGTTTGATTCGGTAGTAGGAAGCACTGGCAGCCAATCCTAATTCTTTCAAAATCTCTGGGTCATTTCCTTCTTCCACCGCAAGGACCTTGACCTTTTCTTGGTCCAGTGAATGCAGCTCAATGTCGGAAAACTTCACACTCTGAGATACTTTTGCTTTTGAAACAAAGGTCCCTTTGCCTTGGATGCGATACAGATAGCCAGCACTCGTCAATTCATTCAACGCTTTGACTGCCGTGATTGAACTAACAGAATACATCCGCTTGATATCTGCCTCTGAATAAAACTTATCACCGGGAATGAATTTATGGTCTTTGATTTCTTGTAAAAGATCTTGCTTGATCTGCTCATACTTTGGCAGCACAGTGGTTTCCCTCCATTCCATATGAATACATCAAGCATAACATGTTAAATCCTTTCCTGCCACTTAATTAGTGTAGAAAATTCGTTGTTTTCCAGTCTATACAGGCCTGAAAAATAAAATTCAATATGTTAAGATATTAGGTTTACGAATGGCTTGCCATGTGGTATAGTATGCTTACAAGGAACATAACATGTTAAGTGGGGCGACCTGCGGAGTAGGAGGGAAATTAGTGGAAAACATTGTATTGATCAGTCATGGCGGCATGGCAGAAGGGGTCAAAAGCAGTCTGGAGATGATCGTAGGCCAGCAAGCAAACGTTCACACCGTTTCATTACGACCAGATAGTGACAATCTACAATTTGAGAAAGAATTGAACGAGAAAATGAAAGCCCTTAACGGTTCAACATTGATTATTGCGGATTTATTAGGAGGAACCCCGTGCAACGTTGCAGTCAAGAATTATTTAGAGGATGACGAAGTGGCGATCTTCGCTGGAATGACATTGTCCGTAGTGATCGAGGCAGTCGTCAATCAACGAGCGACGATCAAAGAGCTGCTTTGCTTAGCCAAAGAAAACATCGTTGATGTCAAAGCAGGGATGAACCAAGCAGAACAAGAGATGTTAGAAGAAAAGCAAGAGGAATTAGGGGATTACAGTGCGTATGCTGGGCAAGAAAATATCGTCAATAGTCGAATCGATGAGCGCTTGATCCATGGACAAGTCGCCGGTATCTGGTCCACCAGTTTAAACACGCAACGGATCATCGTAGCCAATGATGAAGCCGCCGTAGACCCATTACAAAAATCTTCTTTACGAATGGCAGCGCCAACTTCGATGCGACTTTCCGTCCTTCCAGTGGCAACGGCAGCCAAAAATATTCGCGCCGGTCGTTATGGAAAACAACGGTTGTTTTTACTTTTCAAAAATCCCCAAGATGTTTTGCGTTATATTGAAGCAGATGGACCGATCAAAGCGATCAACGTCGGCAACATGAGCTACAAAGAAGGCGCACGGGAAGTGACCAAAAGCATTCAAGTACTGCCAGAAGAAGAGCCGATCTTTGAAGCGATCGCCGCAAAAGGCATCACCGTCACGGCACAGCTTGTACCCAATGAACCATCGATCGACTTTATGAAGAAATTACGAGGATAAACCAGGCAGGGATTGAATCGAGGAGAATATGTAGCGGAAGATTTGTCAAAAAACGAGTGTTTTTCACGATTTATCTGAGGCGACATAACGATCGATAACTAGCCAGTTAAGACTCGTTCATACAATTAGGAGGAAAATTCATGCATTTAGCAGCGTATCAAATCATTCTTATTACTGTTTATGCTTTTATTGCTATTAATGATTCACTTATTTCCAATACGTTGACCCAACCAGCGATCGCCGGAATGATTTCTGGAATGATCATGGGGGACTTAAAGACCGGTTTGATGGTCGGTGGGACCTTACAGTTGATGCGTTTGGGGATCGCCGCATTTGGTGGTGCATCCGTCCCGGATTATTTTACCGGCGCAGTACTGGGAACAGCGTTTGCCGTGATCTCAGGAAACGGCGCGGAATATGGCATCGGCTTAGCAGTTCCAGTGTCCTTGCTGATGCTGCAACTGGATGTCGTGGCTCGTTTTTGTAACGTATTTCTACTACACCGGATCGATAGAGCCATCGACAACATGCAAGTCAAACGAATCCCACGGTTAGTTTTATCGGGTTCTTTCTTATGGGGATTGTCACGGGCGATTCCGATTTTATTGATGCTTTTAGCTGGAGATGCAGTCGTTACGACGATTACCGATAACACGCCAGAATGGCTGATGACCGGACTAAAAACCGCTGGTGGCGTCTTGCCAGTCGTCGGGGTAGCGATCTTATTGCGCTACTTGCCAACAAAGCACTACATTCCTTATTTGTTATTAGGCTTCTTTTTAGCTGCGTATCTGCAAGTACCAATGCTCGGCGTTTCCATCATCGGACTTGTAGCAGCAATGTTAGTCTTTAAACGTGATAGCGAAAAAGGCACGGTTGCAACGGCAGCTGCTGGAGATTTTGAAGGAGGATATGATGGCGATGAGTGATCAAAAACTGACAAAAAAAGAGTTGAATACCATTAGCTGGCGCTATATTTTGGCAAGCCAATTAAACTGGAACTATGAGCGAATGATGAGTTCAGGCTACCTTTACGGCATCCTGCCCGTCTTGAAAAAATTCTATGGCCATGATGAAACCCAGCTGCAAGATATGCTGCGGACCCACAATCAATTTTTCAATACCAATGCGATCTTTGGGAACTTGATCATGGGGATCGATGTCGCTATCGAAGAACAAGACGGACACAAAGCCAAAGAAACGATCATAGCCTTGAAAACGGCCTTGATGGGTTCCTTGGCCGGTGTCGGTGACTCCTTGTTCCACGTGATTTGGGGAACGATCTTTGGCTCTGTTGCTGGCACATTGGCGCAAAATGGTTCCGTCGTTGGTTGTGTCATCTGGATCATCGCCAACATCGCGTTACTTTTCGGTCGGGCAGCGTTGCTTCCCCTAGGTTACAAACAAGGGGTCAAATTAGTGACGACCTTGAAAGACAAATTATCTGCCTTCACCAATGCCGCAACCGTTTTAGGGGTCACAGTGATTGGTGCTTTGATTCCCTCTGTCGTTAAAGCGACCGTTCCTTTTGTCTATAAAAAAGACGGCGTCGAATTAGTGATCCAAGACACATTGGATGCCATCTTGCCATCCCTTGTACCTATCTTGCTCGTCTTGCTGACCTACTGGATGTTAGGCCAAAAGAAACTAAATTCCACTCGAGTGATTTGGATCATCTTGATCTTGTCGATCGTTTTGAGTGCGTTTGGTATTTTGGGTTAAGAAAGAATCATGGTGTAAAAGGAAATGGGCAGCTGCTGTTATTGTTTTGTAAATCGTATAAGTAGTTAGGGTAGTCAACCTGTTTTCTTTTTTAGAATAGTTGAACTAAATGGAAAAGAGTGCGGAAATGAATTTCTTCACTCTTTTCCCATTCCACAAAATGATAGCGCTATCTTTTGCGCGGGGAAATAGGAGGAGTAAAGGATGGAAAAAGGGAAAAAATATCTGCTGATCATGGGGTGTTTCTTGTTGCTGTATTCGGTAGTTGGCGCCACTCGTCTTTCTGGAAATGCCGAGGAACAAATACCCGAATTGCCGGAAGCAGAATCGATCTATCACTCGGATTTTTCTAACCAGAAAGGGTCTTGGCAAGATTTAGTCGGGAAAGCCGAAGTAGCACAAAATGCTACTGGTTTAATGATCAGTAATACGAAGCAAGGCACCAATCTGGAATCAGTAACGCTCAACAAAGATGCTCCCAAGCGGTCTTCAGGGGATTTTGAAACTACTTTCTTATATGAAGACCAAGCGAACATTGGGGTGGTCTTTCGCGCAGATGAACAAAAGACAGATCAGTGGCAATCGTTTGCTTATAATCGTGATGGGCAGTGGCAACTTGGTCAACCAGGTGGAAAATGGCTGACAGCTATTTCTGGACCTACTTTGATTGCGGGACAAAAATATAAACTCTTGCTTCAGTATGAGGGCTCGAGTTTTCGTGCCTTTTTAAATGATCAGCTATTTTATGAGAATCAAAAGGTAAACTATCCCAATGGTACGGCAATTGATGGGGACTGGTCCGGGTATGTGGGTATCCGTTTGTTTGGCAATTTATCTAAGCTGAAGGTATTATCGATGCGCAGCGGTCCTATCGGCAGCTTGCCCGTGGAAGATCATACAGCAGAATTTATGAAGCTGCAAGAAAAATGGCAAAATCAACTGGTTTCCGATCACTATGATCCAAATAATCCGACTATGGCTGATTACGTGCAGATGGTCACCTCAGAAGCTGAGGCGTTGTATCAAACCATAAATAAAGCATCTGATCGAACGAGCCTATGGCCCCTCGAACAAGGGAATACTGCTTCAGCGGATGTAACGACTCAATTTACAAAATTACAGAAAATGGCTTTAGCCTATGGCACGAAAGGTAGTTCTTTGTATCAAGATGATGCAGTGGCGACGACGATTATTGATGGGATAGATTTCATGGTCACTCGAAAAGGGTATGATGGGAAAAAGTACCATGGAAACTGGTGGGATTGGCAAATCGGTGTCCCGCAAAAACTGATCAGTACTTTAATGATTTTAGGCGCTGAGTTACCGTCCGAGAAATTACAGCAATACACTGCCATTATCAGCAGTTATGTACCAGATCCCTTCAAGCAATTGTATACGAAGACACAAGGCAGTTTTACTGAGCTTGCTTTTATTCCAAATTTTGTGACTTCTGGTGCTAATCGTACAGATCTCGCGCTTACTGTATTAGGCTTGGGCATTTTGCAAAGGGACGCTGGGAAAATCACTCAAGCTTCAGCAAGTATCGAAGAAGTATTTCAGTTAGTCACAAAAGGCGATGGTTTTTATAAAGATGGTTCCTTTATTCAGCATAATACGATCCCTTATACTGGTTCTTATGGAAATGTACTGATCAAGGGTGTGGGACAAATTCTAGCTATCACGCAAGGATCAAGTTTTGAGATGGACGCTGATCTCGTACAAACGTTTGTTAAAAATGTTGATCAAGCATTCTTGCCGTTGATCTATCAAGGAGAAATGCTGCCGTTGGTCAATGGTCGTTCGATTTCAAGAGCTCCAGCCAAAACCAAAGCCGGCTATGGCTCATCAACAGTCTATAATTTGTTGATCGTATCCCAATTCGCACCAACCCAATACCAGCAAAAATTCCGTGAAGCTGCCAAGTATTGGCTCAAAGAAAATCCAGACTATTATTTGACGAATGCAAGAGACTTCAATGATTTACAAATGACAATGAATCTCTTGGCAGACCCATCGATTACAGGGGATGCATTACCTTTTACGGGAACAAAACTGTACGCTTCAATGGATCGCTTTGTTCAACGAACAACTGATTATATGGTGGGTTTAGGACTATATTCCAGTCGTATTTCTTCCTTTGAAGCTGGCAACAAGGAAAACAAGCGTGGGTGGCATACAGCAGACGGGATGCTCTACCTCTATAATGATGATCAAGTTCAATTCAATTCTAGTTATTGGCCGACCGTCGATCCATATCGCTTGCCAGGAACAACCGTGGATACCATACAATTAGCGGATGAAAATTCAGCTTTTACAACGGTAACGTCTCCAGAAAAGTGGGTAGGCGGTGTGGCTTATGATGGTGCAGCTGCGGTGGGAATGGCATTAAACAAAACGGGTACAAAAAATAACGGGAATGTTTTACCTATGAACGTGCGGGCAAAAAAATCGTGGTTTATCATTGATGGGCAGATTGTCGCTTTAGGTGCGGGAATCACTGGTGATACGACAGCTTCTATTGAGACGGTCGTGGATAATCGCTTACTAAACGATGCGTATACTTATCAAATCCTTTCTGATCAAGGAAGTATTGATCAAACAAATGAAACAAGTAGCAAGCAGTGGTTGTTGTTAGACTCCGATCATTCCCAGGCCAATATCGGTTACTATTTTCCAGAAGAAACGACAGTAAACGTGGTAAGTGAAACACGAACAGGCAGCTATACAGAAATCAATGAGGCCTTTCCAAGTAATGCGGTTTATACCGGAGAATATCGAAAATTCTTGATCAATCATGGCAAAAATCCCATGGAGGATCATTATGCGTATGTCATGTTGCCAGGTATCAATGAAACAGGACTGACTGCCTATGCCCAAGAAGAACCGCTGGAGATTTTAGCCAATACCTCGGAAGTTCAAGCAGTAAAACTTGATCAAACTGACTATTTAGGTATCAATTTTTGGCAGAATGATGGAGGTAGTGTCGCCGATATTACTACTAACAAACCTCTTTCATTGATTAGAACAAGTAGAGAAGGCAAAACCATCTATGCCTTTTCTGATCCAACTCAAACAACGACTACCATGACCTTAAAATTGCCAAAAGACTACCAAAAAATCGTCTTTCAAAGTGATGGAATCAGCTATGATGCTTCGACGGATCTATTTACGGTAAACTTTGCGGAGCAAGATGGTGGAAATAAAGTGATTGTAGTCGAGTAAGGTGTTTCAATGCTATCTGTCTCATCATCAGCAGCTAGGGATCAATCTCTAGCTGTTTTTTGTCAGCTAGAAAATGAAACGATGAAAGGCTAAACATAGATTTTTCTTTGACTATTAATTCCTTTAACTACTTTTCAAGGGCCGAGGTTTTGTCAAAAAAATCCTCACAGAAAATGCTGAAAACTTGCGCATTAGCATGAAACGTTTGCTAATTTTCTTCTTACTTAAAAGGCGTATGTTTGCCACTAAAGAATGTATCTAAGATTGCAAGCACACTTTTCCAAGATTGCAGTGGCAACTTTTCAAGTAAGAATTGGTAGCGAATTTATCCGAAGGCGCGGCGATTAACAATATACTCTTCTCCATCAATTTCAAAAAGATAATAGTGTTGACCATAAATAGAAACAATATCTTCAGTAACTGAAACAGTTCTATTCATAAGATTATTACTCGAAATTGTTCCTACATATGGATCTCTTGGGGACAGAGACAGTTTATACAAATTATAGTTACCTGTTATTTCAACTGTTTGATCGATGAAAGTAACGCCAGAAATTTTTCCAGCAGGAGAATCTAAAAAGATTGAGGCAATTTGATTAGAACGATGATTATTCAAATAATAGATTTTATCCCTATTATTAAGGATATTTAGTATCGCATATTTGTTGAATAATGGGACAGCAGGAAGTATCCCCTTAGAAATTGAGTCCGCCGTTTTTTGCGCTGCATCCAGCATCTCTTGATTGTTGCTAACCTGGGCATCATATAAATCAGCCATCACTGATCCATTGTCATGTTGGAGACCTAAAGTATGCCCCATTTCATGTCGGATAGTTGAAACCAGCTGTACGTAGCCGGAGGTTCCTTTTCCAGATGATGCGTCATTTAAAGCAGCTTTATTCAAAAATATTCTGTTCGTACTATTCCCCCAACCAAATCCGGAGTACCCCATATCTGCATAGGAATCGCCATCCGTTGATTGCAAAACTAAATCAACTTGGTTATCTGCTGCATTTACACTTGATTTTTCGACAATTATCGATCTCCCAATCGACTGATTCCATGATTGCGCAGCTTCATTGACAGCCTCTTGGTAGGTTTCTCCTAGTGAGTTTGAGTCGTAAATGATGGTACCGTATTCGTTAACACAAGTAGCTGTACCATACAATATTCCAGGATAGTAATAATCAACAATAGGCGTCTTCGCTATGTCGGCTGACTTTGCATCTACAGAAATTGTTCCTATAGAGTAAATTAATGCAATTAAAAATAACGAACGAATTCTTGAAAAATTTTTTTTCATTGTTTTCCACTCCTTAAACTTGTTGACTTGATTTCATACAGATAATTCCAAAAATCTTTTTCCCATCTATCTTGTATGGAAAGATGCTCCCAGGGCATCGAATTTTTTTCAAATTCAACGAAATGTCGAATCTTTATATTTTTTCTAGCTTTTTCAATTTTCAAAAATTTGAGTGGATTCACATTTTTTGCCCAATCAAATAACCAATGATCATCTTTCTGGTAATTGTATTCATAAGGCAACAACTCAACACTTCTCTCACAAAGAATGTTTAAAATGGTTTGATCTAAATACAAGTATTCATTCTTATTTATCATACGTACTATGGCTTCTGGTCGTATCTGTTCATTGAACACAACTACATTAAATAAAATAACTCCAGAATTGAAGTAATTCTTCATAGTTTTTACGCCAAAATATTTAAAGCTGTCCTCTGTATCACTTATAACTGAGAAGTAGAAGTCTCTAACTGCAGCAATTGATTTTTGATCAGGGATCAAATCAAAGAAATTGGATACGTCATCGTATACAATAGTGTCATTATCTAAATAGAGAATGTAATCATAATTGCTAAAATATGAAGGTAGAAATAATCTCCACAGAGTGACTTCAGGAAAACGCGAATTACTATAATTCTTTATTTCGTTTATTATTTTAGGTGGATACCAAATAGTAATAATTACATTTTTTTCTCCATATAATCTAGAAATACTTTTCAATTTCAGTATTTCTTCGTTCCCTAGTTCATTTACAACTACTAATATATCTAAAGGTTCATTCCCTTCATAAGTATTTACTATTGACGCAATGGATACTGCAGCTAATTGAATATGTGACCCCGTAACACAATAAACGACAGCTTTCTTCTTCATAGTTCAGGTCCACCCTTTTTAGTGTTTTTTATTTTTTAATAAAAACCTTCTATAGAAACTTAGGCAATAAAAGCATTTAAGCTTATTTTATCGTATCTGATTTCCAATATGAGCGTTAGTCCCACTATTGGGATTAACGTAGTTAACGAGAATCAACAATTTCTTATCGTATTTTCCCAAAGGGTTTGTCAGATTAAGCCTAAATCAAAAATCCCGTCAGAGAAATCTGACGGGATTTTGGTGGTGAACCTAGGTAAAACAGGTCATTGTTATCCATTCCAAGTGAACTAAAAAACTGTTAAATCAATATTTTGCAACCAAGTGAGGTTGCTACTTTATTCCCACTCCACAGTAGCAGGTGGTTTGCTCGTAATATCATACACGATTCGATTGACGTGTGCGACTTCGTTGACGATGCGGACGCTGATTTTTTGTAGGACTTCCCATGGGATGCGGGCAAAGTCAGCGGTCATGCCATCGATTGAAGTGACTGCACGGATGCCGACGGTATAATCGTAGGTCCGGCCATCACCCATGACACCGACGGAGCGGATGCCTGGTAAGACGGTGAAGTATTGCCAAATGTCGCGGTCTAAGCCGGCATTTGCGATTTCTTCCCGCAAGATTGCGTCCGAGTCGCGGACGATCGTTAGTTTTTCTTCTGTCAATTCGCCAAGGACACGAATACCTAGACCTGGTCCAGGGAATGGTTGGCGCCATACGATGCTGTCTGGCATGCCAAGTTGAGTCCCTAATTCACGGACTTCGTCTTTGAACAAGGTGTTCAATGGTTCGATCAATTTGAATTGCATGTCTTCAGGTAAACCACCCACATTGTGGTGTGATTTGATGGTTTGAGCAGTTTCGGTTCCTGATTCGATGACGTCGGTATAAAGGGTTCCTTGGGCAAGGAAAGAAACGCCTTCATCGCCAGCTAGTTTGGTTGCTTCATCATCGAAGACATACACGAATTCATTCCCGATGATCTTGCGTTTTTCTTCAGGATCAGAAACCCCCGCAAGTTTTGATAGGAAACGTTCTTTGGCATCAACTTTGATAATGTTCAAGCCGAATTTGCCACCTAAGCTTTCCATTACTTGCTCGGCTTCGCCTTTACGCAAGAGGCCGTGGTCAACAAAAATACAAGTCAGTTGATCGCCAATCGCTTTTTGTAAAAGAACACCAACGACAGAAGAATCGACCCCGCCTGAAAGACCAAGCAAGACTTTTTTGTCGCCCACTTGTTCGCGGATTTTTGCGATTTCCATATCGATGAAGTTATCCATTGTCCAATCACCTGTACATTGACAAACGTCAATGGCAAAGTGACGCAGTAAGTCGTTGCCGTATTCTGAATGGCGAACTTCTGCGTGGAATTGGATACCGTACATTTTGCGTTCTGCATCTTGGATAGAAGCAATCGGGCAATCTTTGCTCGTCGCCACGACATCAAAGCCTGCAGGTGCTTGAGTGACCAAGTCTCCGTGGCTCATCCACACGGTTTGGGTTGCGGGCGTGTTTTGGAAAAGGGCCGCTGCATCAGAAGTGACTTCCAATTCTGCTTTGCCGTATTCACGGTTTTTGGCAGGTTCAACTGTTCCGCCTAATTTATAAGTAATCAACTGCATGCCGTAACAGATCCCTAAAACTGGGATGCCTAAATCAAAAATTTTCTCGTCGATGCCGAAAGAGTTCTCGTCGTAGACGCTGTTTGGTCCGCCAGATAAGATGATCCCTTTTGGATTCATCGCTTTTACTTCTTCAGCGGTAATGCGGTGGCTCAATAATTCTGAGAAAACACCGAACTCACGAATACGGCGTGTAATCAGCTGGTTATACTGACTACCGTAATCAAGTACGATAATTTTTTCGACGTTTGGCAAAGTGTCAACGTTTGTCACAATAAATTACCTCAATTCTTTTAGTTTTTATTGAAAAAAGGCTGGGCCTTTTCAACAGCATAATTATAAAAATGAAGCGGTCAATACTTGCGCAAGAACACTTCATCGATCAAATGGTGCTTTGTTTTATGAAGAATTATATCGGCTCTGCTGCGTGTAGGCAAGATATACTCGTGTAAATTCTTTAAATTCACATTTTTCCATACTTCTTTTGCCATTTTAATCGCTTCCTTGCGATCCCCGATCGCATATTGGTAATAATAATTGCTAGGGTCTTGAAAGGCAGTGTCTAGTAATGATTCAAATCGTTCCAAATACCATTTTTCAATCAGTGCCGGTTGGGCATCCACGAAAATTGAAAAATCAAAAAAGTCACTGATATAGATTTGTTGGTTGGCAGGTAGTTGCAGGGTATTGATGCCTTCCACGATCAAGATATCTGGTTGACTGATCGTTTCATACGTATCAGGAATAATATTGTAGACTTCATGGGAGTAGACGGGGATCTGGATGTCTGGTTCTCCTGATTTGACCGCATTCAAAAAGTTGATCAAGGCTTCCATGTCATAACTTTCTGGAAATCCTTTGCGATTCAAGCTGCCGCGTTCCTCCAAGACTTCGTTCGGGTACAAAAAGCCGTCAGTGGTGATCAGTTGGACGGTTCTGCGGGGAAACAAACGGGCCAATAAATTTTGGACGAGCCGTGCGGTGGTGCTTTTGCCGACGGCGACGCTTCCGGCGATGCCGATGATAAAAGGCGGCATTTTAACATAGCGGTGTAAAAAGAGTCCCTTGCTGAGGGTCAATGATTCAAACTCTTTCATATAAAGATGGATCAGATGGCATAAAGGCACGTAAACATCTTCCACATCTTGGACCGAGATCCGGTCGTTCAAACTTTTGATATTATCCAATTCTTCTTGAGTGAAAGGCATCATTCCGTTCGTATAAAACCCTTGCCATTGCTCACGAGGAATTTGATAAAAATTCATGGTTTCTTGCATAGTAGGCTCCTTTTTTGCGGCATCATCGGTTTCTCTTAGAAGCGATAGGCCACTGTTCGAAAGTATTTTACCATAGAAACCCGCTGAACTTGGAAAAAAGACATGATTTCCTTTGCAGAAACAACAAAAAACTGTTTTTTCGTTGTTTTTTTTGCTGGGCGTTTACTTCTGGCTGTTTTTCGGTATGATTAGAAAGAAGCAGCAGACAAATCTTGCACGCCTTTTTACTGGTGTTTTCACTACGTTCACTCGTTCTAATAGAAGCAACAAGGAAAAAACCAGTAGAAGCCAGTAGAAAAAACAAGCGAAAAGGGAATAGAAGAAAGGAGCATAAACATGAGTAATCATTACTATACAGAAAATCCTGATACAGCCCATGATTTTGAACAGTGGTCGTTTGAATTAAGAGGAAAGAAGTTTCATTTTGTGACAGATAGCGGGGTGTTTTCCCGAGACACGGTGGACTACGGCTCGCGGGTGCTGATCGATGCGTTTGAGTGGGCGGAGCTGCCAGAAGGAAGTCTGCTAGACGTTGGGTGTGGCTATGGTCCTGTTGGCTTATCGTTGGCTTATGCAAGTCAGCGACCTGTCGAGATGATCGATATCAATCAGCGGGCAGTGGATTTGGCAAAAGGCAATGCCCAGCGTAACGGCATTGAACAGGTAGATATCCATCAATCCAATATCTATGCCCAATTAAATCAACCTGCTTATGCGGCGATCCTCAGCAATCCACCGATTCGGGCAGGAAAAGAAGTCGTCCATGAGATTTTGACAGGGGCGTTTCCGCTACTAAAAACAGGGGGAACTTTAACGATCGTGATCCAAAAGAAACAAGGGGCGCCGAGTGCTCAAAAGAAAATGCAAGAGACCTTTGGCAATGCCGAAATCATCAAAAAAGACAAAGGCTATTACATCATTCAAAGCGTAAAAGAAGCGTAGCTGCTCTTTGATTCTCAGCAGATCAAAGGCATCGCCAAGGCAAGCGCTGGTTAGCAGCAACTGGACCAGTTGGTTTCTCAAAAAGCCTATTGCCAACAGCCTTTCGGGCAATTGCAGCGTTGGTTAATCAGCTGTCTATATCATCGGGCTATTTTTGATCAACGAAAAAGAAAGTCGCACACTTGTTGAAAGTGTGCTATTTTTTTTGAGAAAAATTTGCTACACTTTAGGCAAGAGAGGAGAGAAGCAGATGAAATTGACGATTAAACAGATTGCTGAAATGGCTGGCGTCTCTGTCACGACCGTGTCGCAGATCCTAAACAATAAAGGCAGCCGTTTTAGTGAAGAAACCCGGAAGCGGGTCTTAGATATCGTAAATAAATATCACTATAAGCCGGATTTTTTTGCTTCGAATCTTATCAACCGCCATTCAAAAACGATCGGAATGATCGTGCCTGATGTGACGGATTTCTTTTTCTCTAAAGTCATTGAAGGGGCGGAAAGTTATTTCAATCCACTAGGTTACATGCTAGTGTTATGCAATTCGCGCCACAGCCAAGAAAAAGAGGTTCAATATTTGAATGAACTGTCTCATCGTTCGGTAGATGGTATCTTATTAGCGACGCCGCATTTACTGCCGGAGGATTATTCCTTGAAGAGCGGGTTCTTTGATGACCGACCAATTATTTTAGTCGATCGCGGGATCAATCAGCGGGACAATGGTCGTTTGATCGTGAAAGAATACGAAGGTGCCTACCAAGCCGTCAGTTATTTGATCAAAAACGGTCACCGCAACATTGCGATGCTCAAAGAAATCACCGGCTACTATCAATTAGAGGAACGGTTCAATGGCTATCGCCATGCCTTAAAGGACCATCAGATCCCTTTTAAAGGCCGATATGTAGAAAATGCTGAATTAACGGTTACCGGCGGGTACGAAGCAACGAAAGAATTATTGAAGTACAAAGAGATCACAGCGTTCTTCTGCGGCAACGACGCCATGGCGATCGGCTGTTATCAAGCGATTTATGAGGCGGGTAAAAAAGTACCAGAAGACTACTCGGTGATCGGCTTTGATGCCTTGAAATTATCGGAATACATCACACCACCGCTTACCACGGTCATGCAGCCGACCTTTGAGATCGGTTTTACCGCAGCGAAGTTTTTAGTGGACGCCATTGAGTTTCCGACACGGCGAATTCCAAATAAGATTTTTGATACAAAATTAATTATTCGTGAGAGCGTGAAGACATTGACAAGCGAGAAATAATGCGGTATATTTCTTCTTGTAAGTGTTTTCATAGTTTTGCGATATTTAGTAAACTGTTTTACTAAAGTGGTTTACCCTACGAAAAATTATTGTATAATGTTAAAGGAAGCGAGGGTCATTTCGATGCGAATGGTGGATTTAATTGAAAAGAAACGTGACGGCAAGTCATTGACGAAGGAAGAAATTGACTACATTGTAACTGCGTATACTGAAGGAAGTATTCCAGATTATCAAATGAGTGCCTTGTTGATGGCTATTTTTTATGTAGATATGACAGATGAAGAGATCACGAACTTAACGCTAGCAATGGCAAATTCTGGTGAAGTGATCGACCTATCCTCAATTGAAGGAATCAAAGTCGATAAGCATTCGACTGGTGGTGTTGGTGATACGACCACGTTGATCCTAGCGCCATTAGTGGCTAGTGTTGGCGTACCGGTTGCGAAAATGTCTGGCCGCGGCTTAGGCTATACCGGAGGGACGTTAGACAAGCTTGAAGCGATCCCTGGATTTAAAATCGAGCTTTCTGAAGCCGACTTTATCCGATTAGTCAACGAAAGTAAAGTGGCCGTGATCGGTCAATCAGGAGATTTAGCTCCTGCGGACAAAAAACTGTATGCCTTACGAGATGTGACGGCAACGGTTAGTTCGATCCCATTGATCGCCAGCTCGATCATGAGTAAAAAAATCGCGGCAGGTGCCGATGCGATCGTGTTAGATGTAACCACAGGCGATGGCGCCTTTATGAAAAACTTGGAGGATGCCAAACGCTTAGCCCAAACGATGGTCCGCATCGGAAAATTGGCAAATCGCCAAACGATGGCAGTCATTTCTGATATGTCACAACCTCTAGGGGAAGCGATCGGGAACAGTTTGGAAGTGGTGGAAGCTATTGAGACACTGCAAGGAAAAGGACCGAAAGACTTGGAAGAAATGTGCTATGCACTGGGCAGCCAAATGGTCGTTTTAGCGAAAAAAGCTGATTCATTGGAAGAAGCACGCCAACTGTTGGAAGAAGCCTTGCATTCAGGCAAAGCGTTAGAAAAATTCAGACAGATGATCATAGATCAAGGCGGAGACGCTTCAGTGATCGATGACCCGAGCAAGATTTTGACAGCAAAATATGAAGTTGAGGTCCCAGCGAAAACTAGCGGCGTGGTGACGAAATTAGTTGCCAATGAGCTAGGGATCGCGGCGATGATGTTAGGGGCAGGTCGTAAGACCAAAGACGAAGACATCGACCATGCAGTGGGCATCAAATTGCATAAGAAAGTTGGCGAATCCGTAACTGAAGGGGAATCGCTATTGACGATCTATAGCAATACCGAAGCAATCGAGGATGTCAAAGCATTGATCGACCAAAATATTGAAATTGGGGAAGATGGCGCAGAACCGCCATTGATCCATGACATTATTACAGAATAAGGAGCGAATAAAAATGGAATTGAATCGCATGATCGACCACACGATTTTGAAAGCAGACGCAACGGAGGAAGATGTTTTACGAATCATCGAAGAGGCAAAAACCTATCACTTCTATTCTGTCTGCATCAATCCAACGTGGGTTTCATTAGCAGCAGAAAAATTACAAGGCGAACCAACGGCTGTTTGTACCGTGATCGGTTTTCCTTTAGGGGCAAACACATCTGAGGTCAAAGCTTATGAAACAACAGATGCGATCAAAAACGGCGCAGATGAAGTCGATATGGTAATCAACGTAGGTGCCTTGAAATCAAAACAATACAAAAAAGTTCAAGCAGACATCGAAGCAGTCGTTGAAGCAGCCAAAGACAAAGCGCTTGTCAAAGTAATCATTGAAACAGCGTTATTAGACAACGAAGAAATCGTCAAAGCCTGTGAATTAGCCAAAGCAGCCGGTGCAGATTTCGTGAAAACCTCAACTGGCTTTTCAACTGGTGGGGCAGTCATTGAAGATGTTCGCTTGATGCGTGAAACTGTAGGACCAGAAATGGGTGTCAAAGCTTCCGGTGGTATCCACAACGAAGCAGAAGCGGCAGCTATGGTCGAAGCGGGGGCAAATCGCTTAGGAACAAGCGCAAGTGTTGCCATCGTGACTGGCTCAACAGGTGCTGGCTATTAAGCCTAGCATTAAGTAAAGTGGCAAAAATTAAAAACAAGAGCGGGGAAGACAATGACAATAGCGAAAAAAGAGTGGATCGACACCGCCGTTTCCGCCTTAGATAAAGCGTATGTGCCGTACTCTAAGTTTCCGGTCGGTGCTTGTCTCGTTGCCAAAAATGGGACGATATATCAAGGGATCAACATTGAAAATGCCTCATATGGCTTAACAAATTGCGCAGAACGAACGGCTTTTTTCAAAGCCGTTTCTGAAGGCGAAAAAGAGTTTCAACATTTGGTTGTGGCGGGTCATACGCCAGAACCGATCTCTCCTTGCGGTGCTTGCCGCCAGGTCATGGTGGAATTTTGTGCGCCAGATATGCCGGTGACCTTAGTCGGCGATGATGGTGTCATCAAAGAAACCACGGTAGAAGGCCTATTGCCTTATTACTTCACGAACAAAGATTTATAAACCATGTTCATTCAGTCGATGCGGCTGTTGAAAAAAACTATATTTTTAGGGGGCTTTACAGCAATGAAAAAAGCAAAATTATTTAGTTTAGGTATTGTTGCAGTAGCTGGGTTGACTTTACTTGGTGCTTGTGGCGGAGGAAATTCAGGTTCAACTGATTCAACTGGCGGCGGTTCTGCAGACGGTACGACTGATGCAGCGCATAGTGTCGCAATCGTTACCGATATCGGTGGGGTGGATGACCGTTCATTCAACCAATCCGCGTGGGAAGGCTTAGAAGCATGGGGTGAGGAACACGGGATCGCTCGCGGTGCTGGTGGTTATGACTACGTGCAATCAAATGAAGCATCAGAATACACAACAAACGTAAATGGTGCCGTTCAAAATGGTTTCAAAACAGTTTTCGGTGTGGGTTACTTATTGAAAGATTCAATCGCAGCAGCAGCTGATCAAAACCCTGATACACAATTCGGGATCATCGATGATGTGATCGAAGGCAAAGACAACGTTGTTTCAGCAACATTTAAAGACAACGAAGCAGCTTACCTAGCTGGTTTTGCCGCAGCGTATACAACCAAAACAAACAAAGTCGGCTTCATCGGTGGTGAAGAAGGCGTCGTTATCGACCGTTTCGAAGCTGGTTTCATGAAAGGTGTTCAAGACGCAGCTGAAAAATTAGGCAAAGAAATCACAGTTGATCCTCAATATGCAGCATCATTTGGTGATCCTGCCAAAGGGAAAGCTTTGGCAGCTTCAATGTACCAAAGCGGCATTGACGTAATCTTCCACGCATCTGGCGGTACTGGTGCAGGTGTCTTCCAAGAAGCAAAAGCAATCAACGAACAATTGAACGAAGCAGACCTAGAAGACAAAAAAGTTTGGGTCATCGGTGTAGATAGCGATCAACAAGACGAAGGTAATTTTACAACTGCTGACGGCAAAGAAGATAACTTCACATTGGCTTCAACATTGAAAGGTGTTGGCGCAGCGGTACAAGATATCTCAACTCGTGCGTTAGAAGATAACTTCCCTGGCGGCGAACACATTGTTTACGGCTTGAAAGATGGCGGTGTAGACATTACTGAAGGTTTCCTTTCAGATGATGCCAAAGCAGCGATCGAAACAGCGAAACAAGACGTGATCGACGGCAAAGTAGAAGTACCAGAAACACCTGAAAAATAAAGTTATGCTTTTCGGTTATCTTGCCCTAGCTTAGGGCAAGATGATCGTTGTTGGATTACTATGTTGATGAAAGCTACGGGTTTTCATGAGGATAGTAATCATCCTAAGCAATAGCAATTATTTTTTTGACATGACGAATGGTTTGTATAAGCGAATTAGAAAGTAAGGATGTGAGTAATTTGGCTGAGGAAAAATATGTTGTAGAAATGCGTCATATCACCAAAGAGTTTGGAACGTTCAAAGCCAATGACGATGTCAACTTGCAAGTAAGGCCGGGAGAAATCCACGCATTGCTTGGTGAAAATGGAGCGGGCAAGTCGACCTTGATGAATATGCTGTCAGGATTATTGGAACCAACATCTGGTGAAATCTGGATGAATGGTGAAAAAGTGAATATCACGAGTCCGACCGCAGCAAACAAATTGGGGATCGGTATGGTGCATCAGCATTTCATGCTGGTAGACGCCTTTACTGTAACAGAAAATATCATTTTGGGGAGCGAACCCCATCATCTCGGTGTGTTAGATCGCAAGAAAGCCCGCAAAGAAATCAAAAAAGTTTCTGAACAATATGGTTTATCGGTTGATCCAGATGCTTATGTGCGTGACATCTCTGTCGGGATGGAACAACGGGTAGAGATCTTGAAGACTCTTTACCGCGGCGCAGATGTACTGATTTTTGATGAACCAACGGCAGTTTTGACACCGCAAGAAATCGAAGAGCTGATCGAAATCATGCGCGGATTGGTGCGTGAAGGCAAATCGATTATCTTGATCACCCACAAACTGGATGAGATCAAAGCGGTGGCAGACCGTTGTACAGTTATCCGTCGGGGACAAGGGATCGGCACTGTCAATGTCAAAGACGTCAGCTCGCAACAGTTGGCCGATATGATGGTTGGTCGTTCTGTGTCCTTCAAGACACCGAAGAAAGAAGCGTCACCAAAAGAAGTCGTGCTTTCTGTTGAAAACTTAGTCGTAAAAGAAAACCGTGGCTTAGAAGCAGTCAAAAACTTAAGCTTAGAAGTACGTGCAGGTGAAGTATTGGGGATTGCTGGGATCGATGGCAATGGGCAATCAGAGCTGTTACAAGCCATCACTGGTTTACGGAAAGTCGAAAGTGGCAAGGTCTTGCTGAATGGCGATGACATCACCAACTTCAAGCCTCGGAAAGTCACCGAAGCCGGCGTTGGTCATGTGCCAGAAGACCGCCATAAATACGGGCTTGTCTTGGATATGATGTTATCAGAAAACATCGCCTTACAAACCTACTACAAAAAACCTTTGAGTAATGCAGGTGTCTTAGATTATGGAGAAATCAACGAGTTTGCTCGTGACTTGATTCAAGAATTTGACGTACGAACAGTCAATGAGATCGTACCGGCACGGGCATTGTCCGGCGGGAATCAACAAAAAGCGATTATCGCACGAGAAATCAGCCGCGATCCTGATCTATTGATCGTTGCCAATCCGACCCGTGGGTTGGATGTCGGAGCGATCGAATTTATCCACAAACGCTTGATTGAACAACGGGATAAGTTCAAAGCTGTTTTATTAGTCAGCTTTGAATTAGATGAAATTTTGAATGTATCAGACCGCATTGCTGTTATTCATGCTGGTGAGATCGTTGGGGTCGTTGATCCGAAAGAAACATCAGAGAAAGAGCTTGGCTTGTTGATGGCAGGGTACTCCTTGGAGGAAGCAAGACGAGAGCTGCAAATGGAGGAAGTAGGTGGTTCGGTTGAATAACCGCAAAGAAAAGATCCGCAATATATTAGTGCCGATCATCGCTGTCTTGTTGGGATTCGTCCTTGGCGGAATCATCATGGCGGCCTTCGGCTACAGCCCGATCACAGGGTATACACAAATGTTCCGGACCGTTTTTATCAACGGACAAACAGGTGGGTTAAATGCCCGCAACATTGGTGAGATTTTTGTTACAGCAGGACCCTTGATCTTTACTGCTCTGGGATTTGCCGTTGCAAACTCAGCAGGATTCTTCAATATCGGTCTTTCTGGTCAAGCGCTAGCAGGTTGGGTTGCCAGTATCTGGGTCGCACTGGCGATGCCGGATGCGCCTCGGTTGGTGGTCTTGCCATTAGCCGTGATCGTAGGGGCTTTATGCGGGGCGATCGCAGCTGCGATTCCTGGTTTCCTACGGGCATTCTTTGGAACAAGTGAAGTCATCGTGACGATCATGATGAACTATATCTTGCTTTATACGGGGAACCATTTAGTCAATAATGTGATGAGTGAATCCATGATCACGACAAAAGGGGTCACGAAAATGGTGGGGGAAAATGCCTCCATGCAGACGCCGTTTCTAGCAAGCATCACGAGCAACTCTCGCTTGAACTTAGGGATCTTCTTAGCCTTGATCTTCTTAGTTTTGGTTTGGTTCTTGATGAAAAAAACCACTCTTGGTTATGAGATCCGCGCGGTGGGCTTGAACCCAAGCGCTTCTGAATATGCTGGGATGAGCAGCAAACGGACGATCATTATCTCCATGATCATCTCTGGGACACTTGCCGGATTAGGTGGAGTTGTTCAAGGACTAGGAACGTTTGAAAACTTCTTCGTTCAAGGGTCATCATTAAGCATCGGGTTTGACGGTATGGCTGTATCCTTGTTAGGAAGCGGCTCATCGATCGGAATCTTGCTTTCAGCCCTCTTGTTCAGTATTTTGAAATTAGGTGGACAAGGCATGCAGTTTGCAGGTATTCCATCTGAATTAGTTGATGTTAATATCGCAATTATTATTTTCTTCGTAGCGATCAGTTTTGTGATTCGTTTCTTGTTGGCAAAAATCTTTGACGGCAAAAAAGAAGCGCTGGTCGTACAGGAGATTGAAGCCCAACCAAACGATCAAGATCAGGAAGGAGGAACCATCTAATGGATATTAGTTTAATTTCTTCGATCGTCACTCAAACATTGATTTATGCGTCTCCTCTGATTTTGACGGCGCTAGGTGGCGTGTTCTCAGAGCGAAGCGGGATCGTTAACGTGGGTCTTGAAGGAATCATGGTTATGGGTGCTTTTAGCTCGATTGTTTTCAATATTGAATTTGCGTCACAATTTGGTGCGTGGACACCGTGGTTAGGGATGCTCGTCGGCGGACTTGTCGGTGTGGTTTTCTCCTTGCTGCATGCGGTGGCAACCATCAACTTCCGTGCAGACCACATCATCAGTGGTACGGTGATGAACTTGATGGCACCAGCTTTGGCCGTGTTCTTAGTTAAAGCGATCTACAATAAAGGGCAAACCGATAACATCCAACGGACATTGGGGTATTTCAATTTCCCGATTCTTAAAGATATTCCTATCATTGGCCCGATTTTCTTTAATCAAACGTTCTTACCGGCGTACTTCGCTATTTTGATCTCAGTGATCGCGTGGTTCGTGATTTTCAAAACACGCTTTGGGTTGCGTCTTCGTTCTGTCGGTGAGCATCCTCAAGCAGCTGATACCTTAGGGATCAATGTTTACGTGATGCGTTACTCAGGCGTCTTGATCTCTGGATTCCTTGGTGGGATGGGCGGTGCCTTGTTTGCTCAATCGATCGCGGGTCGCTTTGCTGTGACAACGATCGCCGGTCAAGGGTTTATCTCGATGGCTGCGATGATCTTTGGTAAATGGAATCCACTTGGTGCGATGGGCGCAGCGATTTTCTTCGGTTTCGCGCAAAACATCAGTATCGTAGGTGGCCAGCTGCCAATCATCTCTTCCATTCCAGCAGTTTACTTACAAGCTGCGCCTTATGCCTTGACGATCATCGTGCTCGTTCTTTTCCTTGGAAAAGCTGCTGGTCCGAAAGCTAACGGGAAGAACTACATTAAATCTAAATAATTTTTTCAGTATGAAAGGGTGGGGCTATGGGACATGAATGTGTTGCTGTGTCCTGCCCTTTTTCTATCCTCTGGGTGAAAGGAAAGCGTCAGGAAATTTCCAAAGCAACCCAGCGCAATTTTTGCTTAAGTTTAGTATGATAGAGGTAGTAGATCCGCTTGTAAAAGCATAAAATAAAGAAAGTAGGGAATAGAATGTTTAAACGTGTACACTTGATCGTGATGGATTCAGTCGGAATTGGTGAAGCACCTGATGCGGCAGCTTTTGGTGATGTCGGTTCAGATACATTAGGCCATATTGCAAAAGAAGCAGGCTTAACGATCCCTCACTTGGAACAATTAGGCCTAGGGACGATTCGTCCTTTAGAAGGCGTAAAGGCGGTAGCTGACCATGATGGGTATGCAACCAAATTGGAAGAAGTTTCTGTTGGGAAAGATACGATGACGGGTCACTGGGAGATCATGGGCTTGAATATCCAAAAGCCTTTCCGCGTATTTCCAGATGGGTTTCCCGATGAATTATTGCAACAGATCGAAGCGTTCTCTGGACGCAAAATCGTCTGCAATGCGCCGTATTCTGGGACAGCAGTCATTGATGACTTTGGCGAACATCAAATGAAGACCGGGGATCTGATCGTTTACACTTCGGCTGACCCAGTGTTGCAGATCGCCGCTCATGAGGAAATCATTCCATTAGAAGAATTGTATCGTATTTGTCAGTACGTTCGGGATATCACGAAAGATGAGCCGTATATGATCGGCCGCATCATCGCGCGTCCTTATGTCGGTGAGCCTGGAAACTTTACTCGTACGAGCAATCGTCATGACTACGCACTCGATCCATTTGGCCATACAGTGTTAGATTCATTGAAAGAAGCTGGAAAAGACGTGATCGCCGTTGGGAAAATCAATGATATCTTCAACGGGCAAGGAATCACCGATTCTGTACGGACGAAGAGCAATATGGACGGTGTGGATCAATTATTGAAGGTGATGAAACAAGACTTTACGGGTCTAAGCTTTACGAACTTAGTCGACTTCGATGCGCTTTATGGTCACCGTCGCGATGTCGTAGGGTATGCCCACGCCATTGAAGATTTTGATTTGCGTATTCCAGAACTCTTAGAAGCAATGGGAGACGAGGATCTGCTGTTGATCACAGCTGACCACGGCAATGACCCAACCTTTACGGGAACGGATCACACGAGAGAATATGTGCCATTACTAGCGTACAGCAAGAAATTTCAAGGCCAAGGCCAATTGCCACAAGGCTACTATGCGGATATTTCCGCAACGATCGCTGAAAACTTTGGTGTTTCAGCTACAGAAAACGGAACAAGCTTTTTAAAACATTTAAATTAGAGGTGATGAAATGACAACGTTACATGAGAAATTACAAGAAACAACGGCATTTATCAAAGGAAGCGGCGTCGGTGAAGTGGAATTTGGGTTGATTTTAGGATCTGGCTTAGGTGAACTAGCCGATGAGATCGAAAATCCAATCGTGTTGCCTTATAACGATATCCCGCATTTTCCTGTTTCGACAGTGGTCGGTCATGCTGGACAATTGGTCTATGGAACATTAGCTGGGAAAAAAGTCTTAGCGATGCAAGGACGATTCCATTATTATGAAGGCCATTCGATGCAGACGGTCACTTACCCCGTCCGTGTGATGGCGGCATTGAAAGCTCATTCCTTAGTCGTGACCAATGCCTGTGGCGGTGTGAACGAAAGCTTCCAGCCTGGAGACTTGATGTTGATCACCGATCAAATCAACTTTATGGGGGACAACCCACTGATTGGTGAAAACGAAGAAGAAATGGGTCCACGTTTCCCAGATATGAGCCAAGCTTACCATTTGCCTTATCGGGAAGCGGCACAAAAAGTTGGCGCATCAAAAGGATTGCACTTAAAAGAAGGCGTCTATATGGGCTTCTCAGGTCCTACGTATGAAACGCCAGCAGAGATCCGCTTTGCTCGGACGATCGGTGCCGATGCTGTCGGTATGTCGACTGTCCCAGAAGTGATCGTTGCTGTTCACAGTGGCTTGAAAGTCTTAGGTGTTTCTTGCATCACAAACTTGGCTGCTGGTATGCAAGCGAGCTTGAATCACGAAGAAGTCGTGGAAACGACGGAACGGGTCAAGGCAGAATTTAAAGCGTTGATCAAAGAAACGTTAGCAGTACTATAAAAAGCAGACCAAAGGAGAAAAACGAATGAGCGTTCATATCGAAGCAAAAGCAGGCGAGATCGCAGACAAAATCTTGTTACCAGGTGATCCACTGCGGGCAAAATATATTGCTGAAACATTTTTAGAAGACCCGATCTGTTACAACAATGTTCGGGGAATGTTGGGCTATACAGGCGTTTATAAGGACGAGCGGGTCTCTGTCCAAGGAACCGGCATGGGCATGCCTTCAGCGAGCATCTATGCCCATGAATTGATCAACTCTTACGGCGTGAAGAAATTGATTCGGGTCGGTACGTGTGGTGCCATCTCAAAAGATGTCCACGTGCGTGATCTTGTGATTGCCCAAGCGGCAGCAACAAGTTCATCGATGGTGGCAAAAAACTTCCAAAGTTTCCATTTCCCACCAATCGCTGACTTTGCACTGCTGCGTAAAGCCTATGATACAGCGATTGAATCAGGATTTACGACCCACGTCGGCAACATCTTATCTGAAGATACCTTCTACAAAGATGACATGACGGAAACGTTACAGTTGGCAGACCTTGGAGTGATGGGTGTTGAGATGGAAGCCGCAGCCTTATACTATTTAGGGGCGAAATTCCACGTTCAAACCTTAGCGATCTGTACTGTCAGCGACCACATCATCACTGGAGAAGAAACAACGCCAGAAGAAAGACAAACGACGTTTAACGACATGATCAAAGTTGGCTTAGAAACAGCGATTGCGTAAAAAAGATACCACAGGATCGGTGCATGAACGATGCGAGGGCTGCTTGCTTTTGAGAGAGCAAGCAGCCAAATCGTATTGGTTTGCATGCAACCGAGAATGTGTTATCTTTTTTTGTTGGCAAAAAGCCACGAAGAAGCGTTGCACTTTTGCCAGAAAATGGTTTAATGAAAAGAAAAGGTGTAAAAAGGAGACGAGACAATGAATAATTTTACGTTTCATGTAACGACGGACATTCGTTTTGGGAAAGACCGTCTGAACGAATTGCCAGAAGTACTGAATACATTTGGAAAAAACGTCTTGCTAGTCTATGGTGGCGGCAGTATCAAGAAAAACGGCTTGTACGATGCAGTCATGGCGCAATTGACTGCCAACGGCAATCAAGTCACTGAATTGACTGGTGTCGATCCAAATCCACGAATCGAAACCGTTCGTCAAGGAGCCGCTCTTTGTCGTTCAGAAAAGATCGACGTCATTTTAGCTGTTGGCGGCGGTTCTGTAATTGATTGCAGCAAAGTGATTGCTGGGGCGGCTTGCAGTGAGCAAGAGCCTTGGGACTTAGTACTTTCCAGAAGCTATCAAGGACCAGCGATTCCATTAGTAACGATCTTGACCCTTGCGGCTACCGGCAGTGAAATGAATCGCGGCGCAGTGATCTCTAATCTAGAAACGAAACAAAAACTTGGCGTTCACGGACCCGAATTTTTACCGAAAGTATCCTTTTTAGATCCAACAACGACCTTTAGTGTCAGTCGTTATCAAACGGCTGCCGGTTCAGCGGATATCATGAGCCATCTGATTGAAAATTATTTCAGTAAAACAGAAGGAACAGATGTCCAAGACGGTGTAGCAGAAGGATTGCTAAAAGCAGTCATTAAAAATCTGCCCATCGCATTAAAGGATCCCTCGGACTATGACGCACGGGCGAATTTGATGTGGGCGAGCACCTTAGCCTTAAATGGTTTGACTGGAAGCGGCAAGGGTGGTGCATGGTCTTGTCATGCGATGGAGCATGAGTTGAGTGCGTTTTATGACATTACCCATGGCATCGGCTTAGCGATCCTGACCCCACGCTGGATGCTTCATGTATTGAATGAAGAAACGGCGCCGAAATTTGCGCGTTTTGCCAGAGAAGTCTTTGGTGTCCAAGAAGCAGTGCCAGAATTAGCTGCCCGAATGGGGATTCAAAAACTGTATGACTTTTTTGCTTCTTGCGATATTCCGATGACTTTGCCAGAAGTGGGAATCGCCGATGACACTCATTTTGCTGAAATGGCGGCTCAAGCAGTTCAATTCAGCTCTATTGCAACAAATGCGTATGTACCGCTACAAGAAGAAGACGTGATCGCAATCTACCAAGATTCCTTGACTCCTTCAACCTATCTTTAATCATTAAACAGACCGTTCCTGCGACTTGGTTGTCGCGGAGCGGTCTGTTTATTTACCCTTCAGAAGAAAAAGCCAAACGGGCCATTAGCTGATTCGCAATCAAGGCGTGTCCTGCAGGAGTAGGGTGCACACCGTCATCGCCTGTCAGTGCCTGTGGGGAGCTAGCGACGGATGCTTCGGCAAACAAGCCATCCAGCGGCAGCAGTTGACAATGAAAGGCGGCAGCTAAGCGACGAACGATTTGGATTTTCGGATCAAGATCGATCCGCCAGGTTTGGCGATCTTCAGGATATGGCAATACAAAAGGTTCCAGCAAGAAAATACGCGTGATCCCCTGTTGGGTCACTTGTTCCAGAATTTGACGGTAGGTTGCCTCAAAGGACGTTGCCGCAGCTTCTGAACCAAAATCGGGACCACCGGCATTGTGCCACGTGTCGTTGATCCCAATCATAAAGACCAAGACGTCAGGCGCTAATTGGAGGCAATCTTCTTGGAGACGGGCTAAGACATCGGCAGCTTTATTGCCGCCGATCCCGCGGTTATAAAAGGTAAAGCCCGCAGTGGGGAATTTCTCTGCCAGCTGATCGGCAACGAGACGGGCAAACCCATGTCCTAAATCGTGGGGGTCTTGGCGATCACGATCGCAATCTGTGATGCTGTCACCTAAAAATAAAACGGTATCATTTTTGACTAGTTTCATAATAAGCTCCTTTCGAGTATGCCCTCAATTATAAAAGAGGGGGGAGAAAATGCCAATAAAAAAACTGCCCTTTGGTTAAAAAGGGCAGCGATAAGCGAGGCTTATAAGTAGTATTTTTTCGCAACAGTCAAATCATCGTTCAATTCATAAACAAGTGGTTGACCAGTTGGGATCTCAAGATCCATGATATCTTCGTCAGAAATACCTTCGATATGTTTTGCTAATGCACGTAGAGAGTTTCCGTGAGCCGCAACTAAGACAGTTTTGTCGTCTTTTAATGCTGGGGCGATTTCATCTTGCCAGAAAGGCAATGCACGTTCTAAAGTAACTTTTAAGTTTTCTCCACCAGGTACGTCGCGAGGGTCAAGCATTGCATAACGACGGTCGTTTGCAGCAGAACCTTCATCTGAAGCTTCCATCAATGGAGGTAAAACATCGTAAGAACGACGCCAGATGTGTACTTGTTCGTCACCGTATTTTTCAGCAGTTTCTTTTTTATTTAAACCTTGTAATTTACCGTAATGACGTTCGTTTAAGCGCCATGATTTGATCGTTGGTACCCAAAGTTGATCAGAATATTCTAAAATGTAATTACAAGTTTTGATGGCACGAGTTAAAACAGATGTGTAAGCAACGTCAAATTCGATGCCTGCTTCTTTGATTTTACGTCCGCCTTCGATTGCTTCTTCGACACCTTCTGGCGCTAGATCAACATCAGCCCAACCGGTAAACTGGTTTAATTTGTTCCATTCGCTTAGTCCATGACGAGAAAATACTAATTTTGGCATGTAAAACTCTCCTTTAGATATTCGATATTTTTCTGAAATTTTCAATTCCGTATTTATTGTACACTCTTTCTCAAAGAATTTCCATGGTTTTGGAGGAAAAGCTGGGGGAAAACGCCATTCTTAAGGAAAAACAAAAGGGGATCATTAAAAAGAGGACCGCTTTTGTTTCATGCTGTTCTAGGGGGAGTCGACAACTATGAACGTAACTTGTTCCATTCTTCTTCGGATAATTTTATGTATTTATAGCATGTACCTACAGAAACACCGCATTTTTCAGAAATATATTGAATCGTTTCTTTTTTTTCGTAGTACAATTGACGGATTTTTTTAATCGTTTTTGGATCGATTTTTGGACGACCGCCAATTTTGCCTTTTTTGCGGGCTTTATTTAAGCCGACCAGCGTGCGCTCTTTGATGAGTGAGCGTTCCATGATCGCAAGTCCTTCCATTAAATTGAAGTAAACCTGTCCCATCGGACCGCGGGTATCGATTTGTTCTGCCAGTGAAACCAGATGAAGCTCTCGCTGTTTTAATAGATCAGTGAGATCGGTCAGCTGTCTGGTCGTTTTCCCTAAACGATGCAGTTCCGTAACGACTAAGGTGTCGCCGGGCTGCATTTGTGCCACCACTGACTCCAATGAATGATTTTCTTCACTTTCTTCCACGCTAAATGTCTCATGGAAAAATTCATGACACCCAAATTCTTCGAGCTTGTTTAATTGTTCACTTGTTGAGTTGTCGGTGATCGTTGAACGAGCATAGCCTATGATTTTCATAAACCCTCCTACCTTTCCCTTTTTATTGAATGTATCATAATTATTTCTTAAATGATAGGGTAATTTGCACAAAAAATAATAAAAATTAAGTCGATTGAAGAAAAATAACGAAAAAAAGAGAAGCACTTTTGCTTCTCCTTTTTTGTTTCCTTTATCTAACGTGCTTGGTACTCGGTCCTTCAGGCAATCCGACAATGATCGTATGAACCATATCCAAAAACAGACCGTGTTCAACCACGCCCACTGTAGCATCTAATTCCTGTGCCAACTCAGTAGGAGCGGTGATCGTTTCTAGATGAAGATCGATGATGTAATTGCTGCAATCGGTTTTTAACGGTTCGCCTTCTTCATTCAGACGCAGTTTTGGATGGTAGTTTTTCTTCTCGAACAGACGCAACAGCTGTTGGCTGCCATAAGGGATCACTTCCACTGGCAACGGGAAGGCACCAAGTGTTTCGACCATTTTCGATTCATCAACGATCCACAAAACTTTTTTGGAGTTAGACGCCACGATTTTTTCGAATAAAAGGGCTGCACCGCCGCCTTTGATGCCATGATAATCCTTGCTGATCTCATCTGCACCGTCGATCGTTAGATCCACAGCGTCCACTTCATCGATGGTGCGAATCGGGATACCTAATCCTTCTGCTTGTTTTTTCGATGCCCAAGAAGTTGGGACACCAGTGATCGATAGACCTTCTTCTTTTACACGTCGACCCAGTTCTTCAATCATGTAGTAGGCTGTTGAGCCAGTGCCCAAGCCAACGACCATGCCATCTTTTACATAACTAGCCGCTTCAATGCCGACCATTTCTTTTAGGTTCATTTTCTTCCCGCCTTTTTTAAATAAATGCTTTGTCTCTATTATATAGGAAGAAGCGCAAAATTTGCGGATTTTTTCGTAACAGATTTCTTTTGAAAAAAGCTTGGGAGGATACTTGACAGGTAAGAATAAGCATGATATTCTATCAAAGGTGCTTTATCTACAGGTCTCTCGTTGGAGACGTGCTGACTGTCTATCAAAGCATAGTTGATATGAATGCAGAGAATGCATTATTTTTTATCGCAAAAAAAGAACCACCTGGATGTGTGGGACTATAAAGCGAATCAAGGAAGGAGGACAACTAGGGATGCCTACAATTAATCAATTAGTACGTAAACCTCGTAAATCCAAGGTTGAAAAATCAAATTCACCAGCATTGAACAAAGGATATAACAGTTTCAAGAAAGCTCAAACGAATGTTAACTCACCTCAAAAGCGTGGGGTAGCTACTCGTGTGGGAACTATGACACCGAAAAAACCGAACTCAGCTCTACGTAAATATGCGCGTGTTCGTTTGTCAAACTTGATTGAAGTGACAGCTTATATTCCAGGTATCGGACACAACTTACAAGAACACAGCGTGGTCTTGTTACGTGGTGGACGTGTAAAAGACTTACCAGGGGTACGTTACCATATCGTTCGTGGTGCATTGGATACTGCCGGTGTTAACGATCGTAAACAATCTCGTTCTAAATATGGTACAAAACGTCCTAAAGCTTAATCTTTAAGACAAACAGATCAAATGAATCTTATTTAAATCAGAACTGATATCTCGGAAGGAGGAGTTACGGATGCCTCGTAAAGGTCCTGTTGCAAAACGTGATGTTTTACCAGATCCTATTTATAACTCAAAATTAGTAACTCGTTTGATCAACCGTGTAATGGTTGATGGTAAACGCGGTGTTGCTGCAAATATTATCTACAATGCTTTTGGCATTATCAAAGAATCTACAGGAAATGATCCATTGGAAGTTTTCGAACAAGCAATGAAAAACATTATGCCTGTATTGGAAGTTAAAGCTCGCCGTGTCGGTGGTTCTAACTACCAAGTACCAGTAGAAGTACGTCCTGAACGTCGTACAACTCTAGGTCTTCGTTGGGTGGTAAACTACGCTCGTTTGCGTGGCGAACACACAATGGAAGAACGTCTTGCAAAAGAAATCATGGATGCAGCAAACAACACTGGTGCTTCTGTGAAAAAACGCGAAGACACACACAAAATGGCGGAAGCCAACCGCGCATTTGCTCACTATCGTTGGTAAGATCCTCACTGCTTTTTATTGGAAGGTACTGAGACAACCTTAGCTTAAGTTAAGTAAGAATGAGAGGGGAACAACCTAGAATGGCAAGAGAATTTTCGCTAGAAAAAACTCGTAATATCGGGATCATGGCCCACGTTGACGCTGGTAAAACAACGACAACTGAACGTATCCTTTATTACACAGGTAAAATCCATAAAATTGGTGAAACACATGAAGGTGCTTCTCAAATGGACTGGATGGAACAAGAACAAGAACGTGGGATCACAATCACTTCTGCTGCGACAACTGCGCAATGGAAAGAAAACCGCGTAAATATCATCGACACACCAGGACACGTGGACTTCACAATCGAAGTGCAACGTTCATTGCGTGTACTTGATGGTGCTGTAACTGTGTTGGACTCACAATCAGGTGTAGAACCTCAAACAGAAACAGTTTGGCGTCAAGCGACAGATTACCGCGTACCACGTGTTGTATTCTGTAACAAAATGGACAAAATTGGTGCAGACTTCTTATACTCTGTATCAACTTTACATGATCGTTTACAAGCAAATGCTCACCCAATCCAATTACCAATTGGTGCGGAAGATGACTTTACTGGTATTATCGACTTAGTAAAAATGAAAGCTGAAATCTACACAAATGACTTAGGAACTGAAATCCAAGAGACTGAAATTCCTGAAGAATATGTAGAATTAGCTGAAGAATGGCGCGAAAAATTAATCGAAGCTGTTGCTGATACTGATGAAGAACTAATGATGAAATTCTTGGAAGGTGAAGAAATCACTGAAGAAGAATTGAAAGCTGGTATTCGTCAAGCAACATTGACTGTTGACTTTTTCCCTGTTCTTTGTGGATCTGCCTTTAAAAACAAAGGGGTTCAATTGATGTTGGATGCAGTCATCGACTACTTGCCTTCACCACTTGATGTTCCTGCGATTAAAGGGATCAATCCTAAAACAGACGAAGAAACTGATCGTCCGGCTGACGATGAAGCACCATTTGCTTCATTAGCGTTTAAAGTAATGACTGACCCATTCGTAGGTCGTTTGACATTCTTCCGTGTGTATTCAGGTATCTTGAACTCTGGATCATACGTATTGAATGCTTCAAAAGGCAAACGCGAACGTATCGGTCGTATCCTACAAATGCACGCCAACACACGTGCTGAAATCCAAACAGTATACTCAGGCGATATCGCCGCTGCTGTTGGTTTGAAAGACACAACAACTGGGGATACACTATGTGATGAAAAATCACCAGTAATCCTTGAATCAATCGAATTCCCAGAACCAGTTATCGAAGTCGCTGTTGAGCCTAAATCAAAAGCTGACCAAGATAAAATGGGGGTTGCTTTACAAAAACTTGCTGAAGAAGATCCATCATTCCGTGTGGAAACAAACGCTGAAACAGGCGAAACTGTTATCGCTGGTATGGGAGAACTTCACTTGGACGTCTTAGTTGACCGTATGCGTCGCGAATTTAAAGTTGAAGCAAACGTAGGTGCGCCTCAAGTTTCTTATCGTGAAACATTCCGTGCAGCAACACAAGCGGAAGGTAAATTTGTACGTCAGTCTGGTGGTAAAGGTCAATACGGTCACGTATGGGTCGAATTTACACCAAACGAAGAAGGTAAAGGCTTCGAATTCGAAAACGCGATTGTCGGTGGTGTGGTTCCTCGTGAATACATCCCAGCAGTTGAAAAAGGACTTGAAGACTCAATGGCGAACGGTGTCTTAGCCGGTTACCCATTAGTAGACATCAAAGCAAAACTTTATGATGGTTCATACCATGATGTCGATTCAAGTGAAACTGCCTTCCGTGTTGCAGCTTCTATGGCTTTACGTGCTGCAGCGAAGAAAGCAAACCCAGTAATTCTTGAACCAATGATGAAAGTAGTTATCACTGTACCAGAAGATTACTTAGGTGATGTTATGGGTCACGTAACTGCTCGTCGTGGACGCGTAGAAGGAATGGAAGCACACGGTAACTCACAAATCGTGAACGCAATCGTGCCATTAGCTGAAATGTTCGGTTACGCAACAACACTTCGTTCATCAACACAAGGTCGCGGTACGTTCATGATGACATTTGATCACTATGAAGATGTACCTAAATCTGTTCAAGAAGAAATCATCAAGAAAAACGGCGGCAAAGCTGAATAATTGATGGAAGTATAGGAAATTAAGTAAAAAGCTATATTTTTTTCTGAGTTTCGTGTACAATATTATCGATGATAAGGGATGGGGAGCTGCGGCTCCCTACCTATCAAATATAAAAAATAAACTGCATTTTTAGGAGGAACATTTTAAAATGGCAAAAGAAAAATTTGACCGTTCTAAACCCCACGTAAACATTGGTACGATCGGACACGTTGACCATGGTAAAACTACACTTACAGCTGCTATCACAACTGTATTATCTAAAAAAGGTTTGGCTCAAGCTTCAGCTTACGACCAAATCGATGGCGCTCCAGAAGAACGCGAACGCGGAATCACTATCTCAACTGCTCACGTTGAGTACGAAACTGAAGCACGTCACTATGCTCACGTTGACTGCCCAGGACACGCGGACTACGTTAAAAACATGATCACTGGTGCTGCTCAAATGGACGGCGCGATCTTAGTAGTATCTGCTGCTGATGGTCCTATGCCTCAAACACGTGAACACATCTTGTTATCACGTAACGTTGGTGTACCATACATCGTTGTTTTCTTAAACAAAATGGATATGGTTGATGACGAAGAATTACTAGAATTAGTTGAAATGGAAGTTCGTGACTTATTGTCAGAATATGACTTCCCAGGCGACGATGTTCCTGTAATCGCTGGTTCTGCTTTGAAAGCTCTTGAAGGCGATGCTTCATACGAAGAAAAAATCATGGAATTAATGGCTGCAGTTGACGAATACGTTCCAACTCCAGAACGTGACACTGACAAACCATTCATGATGCCAGTCGAAGACGTATTCTCAATCACTGGACGTGGTACTGTTGCTACAGGCCGTGTTGAACGTGGACAAGTTCGCGTTGGTGACGAAGTTGAAATCGTTGGTATTGCTGAAGAAACTGCTAAAACAACTGTAACTGGTGTTGAAATGTTCCGTAAATTGTTAGACTATGCTGAAGCAGGGGATAACATTGGTGCATTGCTACGTGGGGTTGCTCGTGAAGACATCCAACGTGGACAAGTATTAGCTAAAGCTGGTACAATCACACCTCATACAAAATTTAAAGCTGAAGTTTACGTTTTAACAAAAGAAGAAGGTGGACGTCACACTCCATTCTTCACTAACTACCGTCCTCAGTTCTACTTCCGTACAACTGACGTAACTGGTGTTGTTGAATTACCAGAAGGAACTGAAATGGTTATGCCTGGTGATAACGTAACAATCGACGTTGAATTGATCCACCCAATCGCTATCGAAGACGGAACTCGTTTCTCAATTCGTGAAGGCGGACGTACTGTTGGTTCAGGCGTTGTAACTTCAATCCAAGCTTAATTTGATTGATCGAAGAGCAAAAGCGTACGCGCTTTTGCTCTTTTTTTTTGACTCGTAGAACCAAAAAAGAGCCGCCATCTCTAGCGTTGACGAATCCACTGCGGTTCATCGAAGCTAAAGAGAGCGGTGCTTTTTATTTTATTAGTTTTTGCTTCTTCAAGAAGGCGTCAAATCCTTGGTCAGGGCGATTGCTGTAAAACCCAGCAAATTTTTCTGACCATGGTTTGGTCTCGCGAGCTTCTCCAAAATCAGTCATTGTTTGATCGTAGGCTTCGATCGCCTCATAAGAATAGTCGTGATAATGGTTGTAATGAATGACCGCTTCTTCTGGCAAGCGAGGCTTGACCTTCATTTCTACGATTGGTTTACCGATGCTCAAGCCAGCCACAGGGTAGACATATTCCGGTAAGTGCAACAATTCAGCGATTTTGGCGCTGTCTTTGCGGACACTGCCGGAAATGACGGTACCTAAGCCCAGCGATTCAGCAGCGATCGCACCAGATTGTAAAGCAATGCTGGCATCAGTGGTGGCGATCAATAATGGCTGATAGCCCTCATCGATTGGATAGGGGGTCTGTTTTTTCTCAGCAACTTTTTTGGTTCGGTTTAAATCTGCGAGAAACAGCAGAAAGAGCGAACTTGCTGCGATATGAGGATTGCCGGGATTCCATTCGACCATTTGTTGGCGGATCTGCGGGTCGTCGATCACCAGGATCGAATAGGCTTGCCCATTCATCCAGCTTGGTGCTTGACGAGCGGCAGTCAAAATCGCGGTTACTTGTTCTTGGCTCAAGCGGTAGTCAGGGTCAAATTGTCGGTAAGTGCGATGATTGTGCAAAAGCTCAATGGTTTCGTTCATAGGTTTGCTCCTTTAACTGTTGGGTGATTTTTGTGAATCGTTCTTGAAATCGTGGTAAATCATCTTTGGCTAAGCGGGTATAGTTCAAACGCAAGCCATTCGTATCGTTACTGAAAAGAAACGCAGGTGCTACTAAGCAATCGTTCGCCAAAAAGAGCGACCAATCTTTGCGAGTCAATGTGCGGTGACGCCAAGTCAACCACAGGTAAAGACCGCCTTTCGTCGGCTGCCATTGCCAGTCCTCCTGAAATGCCTGCAAGAGTTGGAGTAGGTCTTGCTGGCGCTGGGCCATTTCTGTAAGCAGTGTCCGCTGCTGCTGGTGGTAATCAGAGGAGCGTAAGGCGATGTTGGCAAGGACTTGCGGGAAAATCGTGGTATCGATCGCCATCCGTTTTTTCGCTTGGGCAAATTGGTCGGCTAACGCTTCTGGCACCAAAAGCCAGCCGATTTTGATTGATGACCCAAGTAATTTTGAAAGCGAGCCTAAATAAATGACGGTTTCGGGAGCCATGGATTTTAGCTTGGGCGGTACTTCATCAAAAGCCAACTCGCTAAAAACATCGTCTTCTATGATCGGTACTTGGTAGGTCTGGCAAAGGCGGATGATCGCTTGGCGCCGATGCTCGCTCATGGTGTGGCCAGTTGGGTTTTGGAAGGTGGGATTCAGATAGACGAATTTGATCTTCTTTTCCTTCAACACTTTTTCCAATGCCGCAGGCCGCATCCCTTCACTATCCTGCTTGATCCCAATCAACTGGACATTCATCGTGGAAAACAAGGGGAGAGAGAACAAGAAAGAAGGGTCCTCTGTCGCGATACAATCCCCCGTCTGCAATAAGACTTGCATCAGCAAAGTGATTCCTTGCGTCGAACCGGCAGTAATTACTAGTTTTTGACCGCTGGTGGGCAAATTGAAGGAATCAGCAAGGTGCTGCAATAAGATTTCTTGCAAAGGCTCATAACCAGTCGGTAATACTTTGGTGCTTTCTTTGCGGATCTCTTCCCATGTAAAGGCGGGAAACGTGAAGTCGGGAATCAGATCGGCAGGTAGATCACCTGTGTACAGATCCAGCACATCCTTCTCGGTGCGCAAGTGCTGAATCTGTTGAACGTAAGGGTCTTGCTGCAAGTAAGGGCTGCTTAAAGACGAGCGCAAATAAGAAAGCGGTGTTTGTCGGTTCCCCCAACGACCTTCCAATACGCGAGAGCCGCTGCCTTGTTTTCGTTCGATCCATCCTAAGCTCTTCAATTCATCTAACGCTTTGACGACGGTGGAACGGTTGACGTCAAAAGTCTGAGCAAGGCTGCGCTCTGGTGGTAAACGATCCCCAGGCCCATAGGTTCCCGCTTGGATCTCTTCGATAAAATGGGTCACGATCTGCTGGTAAATCGGTTGTTTCTTTTGTTTGTCGATACTTGATGAAGCCATCCTGCACCACCTTTTTCAATTGGATGGTTTAAAAATAAGCCAAATGGCTCTTTTCGTCAAGGGGAAGATTGACTATACTTAGCAAAAAGCACAAGGAGATGAGGAAGATGGAAAAAGTAATATCAATTGCCGGGTCTGATTCAACCGGAGGTGCCGGTGTCGAAGCAGATTTAAAAACGTTTCAGGAGTATGGTGTCTTTGGTTTTGCCACGATTGCTTCGATCGTCACGATGGATCCACAAGCGGGTTGGAGCCATGAAGTAACGGCAATGGAACCAGCGCTTGTTGAAAAGCAATTGATCTCCGCCTTTGCAGGTGATCCGATGGATGCCCTTAAAACGGGGATGTTAGGCAATGAAGACAATATTGTGCAAGCAGCGAAGATGATTCAACAACAGCAAGTTAAAAATGTGGTGATCGATCCCGTCATTGCTTGCAAAGGGACTGCAGAAATCTTACAGCCAAAAAGTGTCGATGCCATCATCACGCATTTGTTGCCTTTAGCAGATGTTGTCACCCCTAATTTAGTAGAAGCGGGGATTCTTTCAGGTTTGGGTGATTTGACGAGTGTGGAAGCCATGAAGCAAGCTGCTGAAAAAATCCATCAATTAGGTGCTAAATACGTCGTGATCAAAGGCGGTCATCGCTTGCCAGGAGCAAAAGCCATCGACCTTGTTTATGATGGAGAATCCTTCCTCCTGTTGGAAAGTGACAAAATCGCTACCGATTTTAATCACGGAGCAGGCTGCACCTTTTCAGCAGCGATCGCTGCGGGTCTTGCAAAAGGCAAACCCGTCATGGAAAGTATTCGCTTAGCAAAAGCCTTTGTCACAGCAGCAATCAAAGAAGGCGTGGTCATCAATCCTTATGTGGGTCATGTGTGGCACGGTGCCTATACCCACGCCCAAGACCGTATGAAGGAAGAAGCGCCGCAATAGCAGGTTTTCTTCTATATAAATAGGAATTGAAGAAGCACTTAAAAGAAGCGGGCAACGCTTCTTTTTTTGTGTTTCGAAAACAAAAGAAAATTTTCTGAAAGAAATGCAAAAGAATCCCGGTTTTTCCATAAAAAAAGCTTGCAATCAATGTTTATCCGTAATATAATCATAAAGGTGCTGTTTACGTAAATACGTAAGTCACACTGGCAGCAAAGAAATTTTCTGCCGGCTACGAAACGAGAGGTTGCGACACGCCCGGACGCTTTGCCATGGACGAGCGTGACGGAAAATTTTCGTGGAGCTATGTCTACTTTTCAAAATAGGCGAAGGAGGGAAAACAATGGCAAAACAAAAAATTCGTATCCGTTTAAAAGCGTATGAACATCGTATTTTAGATCAATCAGCGGATAAAATCGTAGAAACTGCAAAGAGAACTGGAGCTGGCGTATCTGGTCCAATTCCATTACCAACTGAACGCAGCTTGTACACGATCATCCGTGCGACGCACAAATACAAAGATTCACGCGAACAATTCGAAATGCGTACACACAAACGTCTAATCGACATTGTGAATCCAACACCAAAAACTGTTGATGCTTTAATGAAGCTAGACTTGCCAAGCGGTGTTAATATCGAAATCAAACTATAATAATTAAGATGGAGGTGTAATCATGACCAAAGGAATCTTAGGGAAAAAAGTGGGAATGACTCAAATCTTCACTGAATCTGGCGAATTGATTCCAGTAACTGTAGTAGAAGCTACACCAAACGTAGTGCTACAAGTGAAAACAATCGAAAATGACGGCTACGAAGCAATTCAAGTCGGCTACCAAGATATGCGTGAAGTTTTGTCTAACAAACCTGCGAAAGGTCATGTTGCAAAAGCAAACACGGCTCCTAAGCGCTTCATTCGCGAATTCAAGAATGTAGAGCTAGAGGGCTTAGAAGTAGGATCAGAAATCAAAGTTGATATTTTTGAAGCAGGAGACATCATCGATGTAACCGGCACTTCGAAAGGTAAAGGATTCCAAGGCGTTATCAAACGTCACGGACAAAGCCGCGGACCAATGGCTCACGGTTCTCGTTATCACCGTCGTCCTGGATCAATGGGTCCAGTTGCACCTAACCGTGTATTTAAAAACAAACGTCTTGCTGGACGTATGGGCGGAAATCGCATCACGATCCAAAACTTGGAAATCGTACGCGTAGACGCAGAACGCAACGTTATCTTGATCAAAGGTAATGTACCTGGCGCGAAAAAATCATTGATTACAATCAAATCAGCTGTGAAAGCTAAATAAGTAGATAGGAAGAAAGGAGGAACTAAGGAATGCCGAATGTAGCATTATTCAAACAAGATGGAAGCCAAAATGGCGAAATTACATTGAACGAAGAAATCTTCGGAATCGAACCAAATGAATCAGTTGTCTATGATGCAATCATCATGCAACGCGCTTCATTAAGACAAGGAACACACGCTGTGAAAAACCGCAGTGCCGTTCGTGGCGGTGGCCGTAAACCATGGCGCCAAAAAGGAACTGGACGTGCCCGTCAAGGTTCAATCCGTTCACCACAATGGCGTGGAGGTGGCGTAGTCTTCGGACCAACACCACGTTCATACAGCTACAAACTTCCTAAAAAAGTTCGTCGCTTAGCAATGAAATCTGTATTGTCAGAAAAAGTTGCTTCAAATAACTTGGTAGCAGTAGAAGGATTAAGCTTTGATGCTCCAAAAACAAAAGAATTCAAACAAGTTTTAGCTAACTTGACAATTGACTCTAAAGTATTGGTAGTTTTAGAATCTGAAAACGACTTTGCCGCTTTATCTGCGCGCAACTTGCCAAAAGTTTCTGTAGTTACTGCTGATAACATTAGTGTGCTAGACATCGTTTCTAACGACAAAATGTTAGTGACACAAACTGCTCTTACTCAGATCGAGGAGGTGCTTGCATAATGAACTTACTAGACGTTATTAAACGCCCAGTGATCACTGAAAAATCAATGCTTGCCATGGATGACAAGAAATACACTTTTGAAGTGGACACAAAAGCTAACAAAACTTTAGTAAAACAAGCTGTAGAAGCTGCCTTTGACGGAGTGAAAGTGGCAAACGTGAACATCATCAACGTTCGTCCGAAATTCAAACGCATGGGTAAATATGCAGGATATACAAAAAAACGTCGCAAAGCTGTTGTGACTTTAACTGAAGATTCTAAAGAAATCCAAATTTTCGAAGCTGCTGAATAAGCAACTCACGCATAAATTTTACATGGGAGGGAAAAAGACGTGGCGATTAAAAAGTACAAACCTACCACGAACGGCCGTCGTAATATGACAAGTTCTGATTTCGCTGAAATCACAACTTCAACACCAGAAAAAACATTGTTAGCTCCTTTGAAAAACAATGCTGGTCGTAACAACAACGGACGTATCACGGTTCGTCATCAAGGTGGCGGTCACAAACGTCAATACCGTTTGATCGATTTCAAACGTAACAAAGACAACGTCGTTGCTACGGTTAAAACGATTGAATATGATCCAAACCGTTCTGCTAACATTGCGTTAGTACATTACGAGGATGGAGTAAAAGCATACATCTTAGCACCTAAAGGATTAGAAGTTGGCATGACTGTCGTTTCTGGTCCAGATGCAGATATTAAAGTAGGGAATGCATTACCACTAGAAAACATTCCAGTCGGTACTGTTATCCACAACATCGAAATGAAACCTGGTAAAGGTGGACAATTGATTCGTTCAGCTGGAACAAGTGCTCAAGTACTTGGTAAAGAAGGCAAATACGTATTGATCCGCTTGAACTCTGGTGAAGTACGGATGATCTTAGCATCATGTCGTGCAACAATCGGTTCTGTTGGTAATGAACAACACGAATTGATCAACATCGGTAAAGCCGGCCGTTCTCGTTGGATGCGCAAACGCCCAACTGTACGTGGTAGCGTAATGAACCCTAATGATCACCCACACGGTGGTGGTGAAGGTAAAGCACCAATCGGACGTAAAGCACCAGTTTCTCCTTGGGGACAACCAGCACTTGGCTACAAAACACGTAACAAAAAAGCAAAATCAGACAAACTTATCGTTCGTCGTCGTAAAACTAAGTAATATACTTGACCGTGTGTCGCACATTTTGAGAGGAGGTACACCATGGGTCGTAGTTTGAAAAAAGGACCTTTTGTCGATGACCATTTGATGAAAAAGGTCGAAGCACAAGAAGGCGCTGAAAAGAAAAAAGTGATCAAAACTTGGTCACGTCGTTCTACAATTTTCCCTAATTTTATCGGATTTACAATTGCTGTGTATGATGGACGGAAACATGTACCAGTTTACATCCAAGAAGACATGGTAGGACACAAATTAGGTGAATTTGCACCAACAAGAACTTATCGCGGACATGCTGCCGATGATAAGAAAACAAGACGCTAATTTTGAGGGGAGGATATCCAAAAATGGCAGAACAAATCACATCAGCGAAAGCAACTGCTAAAACAGTCCGCGTTTCTCCTCGTAAATCTCGTCTAGTTATTGACTTAATCAGAGGGAAAAGCGTTGCTGAAGCAATCGCGATCTTAAAGTTCACACCAAATAAAGCAGCTGGAATCATTGAGAAAGTCTTGATGTCAGCTATTGCCAATGCAGAAAATAATTTTGACTTAGATGTTGAAAACTTGATTGTTTCTGAAGCATTCGTAAACGAAGGACCAACGATGAAACGTTTCCGTCCACGTGCGAAAGGTTCAGCTTCACCTATCAACAAACGTACAAGTCATATTACTGTAGTCGTATCAGAAAAATAAGGAGGGACAATCAGTGGGTCAAAAAGTACATCCAATTGGAATGCGTGTAGGCATCATCCGTGACTGGGATGCTAAATGGTATGCTGAAAAAGAGTATGCTGAATTTCTACATGAAGATTTGAAAATCCGTAAATTTATCGCATCTAAACTTGCTGATGCCGCTGTGTCTACAGTTGAGATCGAGCGTGCAGCAAACCGCGTGAATATTTCAATCCACACAGCTAAACCAGGTATGGTTATCGGTAAAGGCGGATCTGAAGTCGAAAACCTAAGAAAAGAATTAAATAGCCTAACTGGCAAACGAGTTCACATCAACATCGTTGAAATCAAAAAACCAGATTTAGATGCTAAATTAGTAGGCGAAGGAATCGCACGTCAATTAGAAAACCGTGTTGCTTTCCGTCGTGCTCAAAAACAAGCGATCCAACGCACAATGCGTTCTGGCGCTAAAGGAATCAAAACACAAGTTTCTGGCCGTCTAAATGGTGCGGATATCGCTCGTTCAGAAGGTTACTCAGAAGGAACAGTTCCACTTCATACATTACGTGCGGACATTGATTACGCATGGGAAGAAGCAGATACAACATACGGAAAACTAGGAGTTAAAGTGTGGATTTATCGTGGAGAAGTTCTTCCAACTAAAAAGAACACTGAGAAAGGAGGGAAATAAACATGTTAGTACCTAAACGTGTAAAACACCGTCGTGAGTTCCGCGGAAAAATGCGTGGCGAAGCGAAAGGCGGAAAAGAAGTAGCATTCGGTGAATACGGCTTACAAGCTGTTGAATCACACTGGATCACAAACCGTCAAATCGAAGCTGCCCGTATCGCAATGACTCGTTATATGAAACGTGGCGGGAAAGTATGGATCAAAATTTTCCCTCACAAATCTTATACTGCCAAAGCTATCGGGGTACGTATGGGTTCTGGTAAAGGGGCTCCTGAAGGATGGGTATCACCAGTTAAACGTGGTAAAATCATGTTTGAAATTGCCGGTGTACCTGAAGAAGTTGCGCGCGAAGCGCTACGTCTTGCTTCTCACAAATTACCAGTGAAAACGAAGATCGTAAAACGTGAGGAAATGGGTGGTGAATCGAATGAAGGTTAAAGAAATCAGAGAATTAACCACTGCCGAAATGCTAGATCAAGAAAAACAATTGAAAGAAGAATTGTTCAATCTTAGATTCCAATTAGCAACAGGTCAATTAGAAAACACTGCACGTATCAAAGAAGTACGTAAATCGATTGCACGCATTAAAACAGTATTGCGTGAACAAGTTAAGTAATAGTGGAAGGAGGCCATTTAGCGTATGACTGAAGAAAGAAATCAACGCAAAGTTTACCAAGGTCGCGTGGTATCAGACAAAATGGATAAAACTATCTCTGTTGTCGTTGAAACAAAGAAAAACCACCCTATCTACGGCAAACGTCTGAACTATTCTAAGAAATACAAAGCACACGATGAAAACAACGAAGCAAAAGTTGGCGATATCGTGAAAATTATGGAAACTCGTCCATTATCAGCTACGAAACGTTTCCGTCTAGTAGAGATTGTTGAAAAGGCAGTGATTATCTAATCACACGAGATTTTCCTATATAGATTGTGAATTGCAAAATCTGAAAGGAGGATACACATCGTGATCCAAGCAGAAAGCCGATTAAGAGTGGCGGACAACTCAGGTGCCCGTGAAATTCTAACGATCAAAGTCCTTGGCGGATCTGGTCGTAAAACTGCCAATATTGGTGACGTGATTGTTGCTACGGTTAAACAAGCAACGCCAGGTGGGGTTGTCAAAAAAGGTGACGTCGTTAAAGCCGTTATCGTTCGTACTAAATCAGGAGCTCGTCGTACAGACGGTTCATACATCAAATTCGATGAAAATGCTGCGGTTATTATCCGTGACGATAAGAGCCCTCGTGGAACTCGTATCTTTGGCCCAGTTGCCCGCGAATTGCGTGAAGGCAACTTTATGAAGATCGTTTCCCTAGCACCAGAAGTATTGTAATAGTGATTCTTATCTAAAGGAGGTGCGAAACAAACATGTTTGTTAAAAAAGGCGATAAAGTTAAAGTTATCACTGGTAAAGACAAAAACAAAGAAGGCGTTGTGCTAGCAGCGTTTCCTAAAAATGACAAAGTCGTTGTTGAAGGTGTCAATGTTGTCAAAAAACACCAAAAACCTTCTCAAACTGCTCCTCAAGGCGGAATCGTTGAAATGGAAGCACCAATTCATGTTTCTAACGTGATGGTGGTTGATCCATCGAACGGTGAAGCTACGCGTGTCGGTTACAAAGAAGTTGACGGCAAAAAAGTCCGCGTTTCTAAGAAAACCGGAGAAGTTCTTGATAAATAATCTGATGAAGGAAGGAGGGGCTAACAGATGAACCGCCTTAAAGAAAAATATTCAAAAGAAGTTGTCCCATCATTAATGGACAAATTTAACTACAGCTCAATCATGGAAGCACCAAAAGTTGATAAAATCGTTATCAACATGGGTGTCGGTGACGCTGTTTCTAATGCTAAAAACTTAGACAAAGCTGTTGAAGAATTACAATTGATCTCAGGTCAAAAACCATTGATCACAAAAGCAAAAAAATCTATCGCAGGATTCCGTTTACGTGAAGGAATGCCAATCGGTGCGAAAGTAACTCTACGCGGCGAAAGAATGTATGAATTCTTAGATAAACTAGTAAGTGTGTCATTGCCACGTGTCCGTGACTTCCACGGTGTGAGCAAAAAAGCGTTCGACGGACGCGGAAACTACACTTTAGGTATCAAAGAACAATTGATTTTCCCTGAAGTAGATTATGATTTGATCGACAAAGTACGTGGTATGGATATCGTGATTGTAACAACAGCAAACACAGATGAAGAATCTCGTGAATTGTTGACACAATTAGGCATGCCATTCCAAAAATAAAAAAAGGAGGCGAACTACGTGGCTAAAAAATCAATGATTGCTAAAAACAAACGCCCTGCTAAATTCTCAACGCAAGAATATACTCGTTGTGAACGTTGCGGACGTCCACATTCAGTTTATCGTAAATTTCATCTTTGCCGTATTTGCTTCCGCGAACTTGCCTATAAAGGACAAATTCCCGGCGTGAAGAAAGCTAGCTGGTAAACTATACTCGCATAAAGGAGGTAAATTATCCCATGGTCATGACAGATCCAATTGCAGATTTTCTAACGCGCGTGCGTAACGCAAACATGGTTAAACACGAAAGCCTAGAAGTACCTGCTTCAAAAATCAAACGTGATATCGCTGAAATCTTGAAACGTGAAGGTTTCGTCCGCGATGTTGAATACATTGAAGATGACAAACAAGGCGTGATCCGCGTATTTCTTAAATACGGTAAAAACGGTGAACGTGTTATCACAAACTTAAAACGTATCTCTAAACCAGGCTTGCGTGCTTATGTCAAAGCTGACGAAGTACCAAAAGTATTGAATGGTCTAGGAATCGCGATTATCTCAACTTCTGACGGTGTAATCACTGACAAAGAAGCTAGAGCAAAAAATGTTGGCGGCGAAGTAGTCGCTTATGTATGGTAATTTAAAATATTCCACAAGGAGGTGCCTCTAAGTGAGTCGTATCGGTAATAAGATCGTCGTTCTTCCTGCTGGTGTTGAAATCAAGCAAAACGGAAACGACATTACAGTTAAAGGACCTAAAGGTGAATTAACACGTACTTTCTCTTCTGATATCACAATGAATATCGAAGGAAACGAAGTAACATTCACTCGTCCAAATGATAGTAAAGAAATGAAAACTATCCACGGAACTACCCGTGCAAACTTCAACAACATGGTTGTTGGTGTTTCTGAAGGTTTCCAAAAAGCGTTAGAATTAATCGGGGTTGGGTACCGTGCTCAATTACAAGGAAAAAAACTTGTATTGAACGTTGGTTACTCTCATCCAGTTGAAATCGAAGCGCCAGCTGGAATCGAAATCGAAGTTCCTTCAAACACTTCTGTGATCGTTAAAGGATCAGATAAAGAAGTCGTTGGCGAATTGGCTGCCAATATCCGTGGCGTTCGTCCTCCAGAACCTTACAAAGGCAAAGGAATTCGTTATGTTGGCGAATTTGTACGCCGTAAAGAAGGTAAAACTGGTAAATAGTCGTAATTCTTTACGACTAGCAGCTTAGGCTAGCAAAATTAAAAGAGGTGACAAATTGTGATTACAAAACCAGATAAAAACAAGACACGTCAGAAAAGACATCGTCGTGTACGTAACAAAATCTCTGGTACTGCTGAGTGCCCACGCTTAAACGTGTTCCGTTCGAACAAAAACATCTACGCACAAGTAATTGATGACGTAGCGGGTGTGACGCTAGCAAGTGCCTCTGCCTTAGACAAAGAAGTTTCAGGTGCAACAAAAACTGAACAAGCACAAGCTGTCGGTAAATTAGTCGCAGAACGTGCAGCAGCAAAAGGTATTAAAGTAGTAGTCTTTGACCGTGGTGGATACCTTTACCATGGCCGTGTAGCAGCTTTAGCTGAAGCAGCTCGCGAAAATGGACTGGAATTTTAAGAGAAGGAGGAACACCATTCATGGTTTATATTGATCCAAAACATTTGGAATTAGAAGACCGCGTTGTTGCGATCAACCGTGTAACTAAAGTTGTTAAAGGTGGACGTCGTCTACGTTTTGCTGCATTAGTTGTTGTCGGTGACAAAAACGGACACGTAGGTTTCGGTACTGGTAAAGCGCAAGAAGTACCAGAAGCAATCCGTAAAGCAATCGAAGACGCGAAGAAAAACTTGGTGGAAGTACCAATGGTTGGTTCTACAATCCCTCACGAAGTTATCGGTGTATTCGGCGGCGGACGCATCCTTATGAAACCTGCTGTAGAAGGTTCTGGGGTAGCTGCTGGTGGACCAGTTCGTGCCGTATTGGAATTAGCTGGGGTAGCTGATATCACATCTAAATCTTTAGGTTCTAACACACCAATCAACGTTGTTCGCGCAACAGTTGAAGGTTTAAAACAATTAAAACGCGCTGAAGAAGTGGCAGCACTTCGCGGCAAATCAGTAGAAGAATTAATCGGTTAAGGAGGACACTATAATGGCTGAATTGAAAATTACTTTAAAACGCAGTATTATCGGACGTCCCCAAAACCAACGTGATACTGTAAAAGCGTTAGGTCTTACAAAGTTGAATTCAACAGTTGTAAAACCTGCTAATGATGCAATCAAAGGCATGGTTAACACTGTTTCTCACTTAGTGGACGTTGAAGAGGTCTAAGGATCAGCAGATCTAGTTTGATTAAGGAGGTGCCAAACCTATGAAACTTCATGAATTAAAACCATCAGAAGGCTCACGCCAAGTACGTAACCGTGTCGGACGAGGAACTTCATCTGGTAACGGTAAAACAGCTGGACGTGGACAAAAAGGTCAAAAAGCTCGTTCAGGCGGCGGAGTACGTCTAGGATTCGAAGGTGGACAAACACCATTGTTCCGTCGTTTACCAAAACGTGGCTTTACAAATGTGAACCGCAAAGAATATGCAGTCATCAATCTTGATGTCTTGAACCGCTTTGAAGACGGTGCTGAAGTAACACCTGTTGCTTTACACGAAGCTGGAATCGTCAAAGACGAAAAAGCTGGAATCAAAGTATTAGCTAACGGAGAATTAACGAAGAAATTGACTGTGAAAGCAGCTAAATTCTCAAAAGCAGCTGAAGAAGCAATCGTTGCTGCTGGTGGATCAATCGAGGTGATCTAATGATCAGACTATTGAAGGATGCCTTTAAGGTTAAGGATATTAGATCCAGAATATTGTTCACCGTCTTAATCTTGTTTGTCTTTCGTCTGGGAACACATATTACTGTGCCAGGCGTAGACGCAAGTCGCCTAAATACCATCGCGGATCTACCATTTTTAAACATGTTGAATTTGGTAAGTGGTGGCGCCATGCAACAATTTTCGATTTTCTCGATGGGGGTTTCGCCTTACATCACTGCCTCAATTGTCATTCAGTTGTTGCAGATGGATATCGTCCCTAAATTTGTTGAATGGTCGAAACAAGGTGAAGTGGGTCGTAAGAAATTAAATCAGGCAACACGTTACTTGACGTTGGTATTAGGCTTTGTCCAATCCATGACATTAACGGCTGGATTTAACTATTACACTCAACTCGGGTTTGTAAACAATCCTAATATGGCAACCTATATCGTGATCGGACTGATTTTAACAGCCGGAACGATGTTAGTCACTTGGTTAGGAGAGCAGATCACCGAGCGTGGTATCGGAAACGGTGTGTCAATGATCATCTTTGCGGGGATCATTTCACGCTTACCAGCAAGCATCAAAGAATTGATTGAAGATTACTTCATTAACGTGGATCAATCGGATATCTGGCTAAATGCTATCTTTATGGCGCTGCTTGTGATCGCTGTGTTGATCGTCATTACTTTAGTAACGTATGTTCAACAGGCAGAACGCAAGATTCCGATCCAATATACAAAACGGGTAGCAGGAGCGCCTACCAGCAGTTACCTTCCTTTGAAAGTAAATGCTGCCGGGGTTATCCCAGTTATCTTTGCCAGTTCTTTTATTACAACACCAAATGCGATCATTCAAGCATTAGGTAGTTCATATAGAGGAGAAACTTGGTACGAAGTGGTGCAAACGATCTTTAGTTACAACACTGTACCGGGTGCGATCATCTACACTGTCTTGATTGTTGCGTTTACCTTCTTCTACGCATTTGTTCAAGTGAACCCTGAGAAATTAGCGGAAAACTTGCAAAAACAAGGAAGTTACATTCCGAGTGTGCGTCCTGGTAAAGGAACAGAAGAATATGTATCGCGTTTGTTGATGCGATTAAGCACGGTGGGATCGATCTTTTTAGGATTGGTTGCTTTACTTCCAATCATCGCTCAGATGGCTTGGAATTTACCGCAATCGATCGGACTAGGTGGAACGAGTCTATTGATCATTATCGGTGTGGCACTTGATACTGCCAAGCAGTTAGAAGGGCTTATGCTGAAACGGAAATATACTGGTTTCATCAATTAAAGTTATTGAAGTGTTGAGGATTTCCTCAACACTATTCAAAAACTTACAGGAGGAATTAGAATGAACTTCATTTTAATGGGATTACCTGGTGCTGGAAAAGGTACTCAGGCAGAACGTATCGTTGCTGAATACGGTCTTCCTCATATTTCAACAGGCGATATGTTTCGGGCTGCGATGGCGAACGAAACAGAACTAGGCCTTAAAGCAAAATCATACATGGATCAAGGCGCATTAGTTCCTGATGAGGTTACAAATGGGATCGTTAAAGAACGTTTAGCTGAACCTGATACCGAGAAAGGTTTCTTATTAGATGGTTTTCCTCGTACTTTGGATCAAGCAAAAGCGTTAGATGAGATGCTAGCTGACCTTAACAAAAAACTTGATGCCGTTATTGATATTCATGTTCCTGAAGAAGTTCTTGTAGAACGTTTAGCCGGCCGCTTCATGTGCCGCAATTGTGGGGCAACTTATCATAAATTGTTCAATCCTCCCAAAGAGGAAGGAACATGTGATCGTTGTGGAAGTCATGACTTCTACCAGCGTGAAGATGATAAGCCTGAGACGGTCAAAAATCGTCTAGCTGTCAATATCAAAAGCAGTGAACCAATTTTGACTTATTACAAAGACAAAGGGTTATTGCAATCGATTGATGGGGATCGCGACATCGACGCTGTATTCAAAGATGTTCAAAAGATCATTGACTAATCATAGATTGCCCGAGTCCAACTTGCAGCTTAAAACTTTCTCTTGAAATCTTTGACAGGATATGATAGAATATGTCAGTCCGACTTCTACTTTTTATTAAGTAGGAGCATAGTTTGAGAATATCAGGTGGGAACCGAGTTTCCGCCATTTTATCGTGTGAAAATCACAAGTACAAGGAGGTACTGTGCGTGGCAAAAGAAGATATGATTGAAGTCGAAGGTACAGTCGTCGAAACTTTGCCGAATGCAATGTTTAAAGTAGAATTGGAAAACGGACACCAAGTTCTAGCGACCGTTTCTGGTAAGATCCGGATGCACTACATTCGTATTTTACCTGGAGACAAAGTAACGGTGGAATTATCCCCGTATGATCTGAACCGTGGCCGCATTACTTATCGCTTTAAATAATTGTACTCCGTAAAACCACAGGAGGTATTATCATGAAAGTAAGACCATCAGTAAAACCAATGTGCGAACATTGTAAAGTAATTCGTCGTAAAGGACGCGTTATGGTGATTTGCCCAGCAAATCCAAAACATAAACAACGTCAAGGATAATCGGAGGTGTAACAAATATGGCTCGTATTGCAGGAGTAGATATTCCTCGTGATAAACGTGTGGTCGTTTCACTTACTTATATCTATGGTATTGGTAACACGACTGCAAAACAAATTTTAGCTGACGCTGGCGTGTCTGAAGAAGTTCGTGTTCGTGATTTAACGAATGAACAAACAGATGCTATCCGTGCAGAAGTTGATAAATTAAAAGTTGAAGGTGACCTTCGTCGTGAAGTGAACTTAAACATCAAACGATTGATGGAAATCGGTTCTTACCGTGGGATCCGTCATCGCCGTGGATTGCCAGTTCGTGGACAAAACACGAAAAACAATGCACGTACTCGTAAAGGCCCGTCTAAAACAGTCGCAGGCAAGAAAAAATAATTCCTAAGTGAAGGAGGTTAAAACTTCATGGCAGCAAAAAAAGTGAGTCGTAAACGCCGTGTGAAAAAGAATATTGAAGCGGGTATTGCACATATTCACTCAACATTCAATAATACAATCGTAATGATCACTGATACTCATGGTAATGCATTAGCATGGTCATCAGCTGGTTCATTAGGTTTCAAAGGAAGCAAAAAATCTACTCCTTTTGCCGCTCAAATGGCAGCAGAAACAGCTACCAAAGCAGCAATGGAACACGGATTAAGAACTGTTGAAGTAACAGTTAAAGGACCTGGTTCTGGACGTGAAGCAGCAATTCGTTCATTACAAGCAGCAGGTTTGGAAGTGAGTGCGATCCGTGACGTGACTCCAGTCCCTCATAATGGATGCCGCCCTCCAAAACGCCGTCGTGTTTAATGAGTGCTGCTCATTTTGAGTGTAACAAATACGTCATTGAACAAGACACTTTTCGTTTTGAAAGGGGTAATAGATAAGAATGATTGAATTCGAAAAACCAAGAATCGCAAAGATTGATGAAGACAAAGATTATGGCAAGTTCATCGTGGAACCTCTTGAAAGAGGCTACGGAACTACACTAGGAAATTCCCTACGTCGTATTTTATTATCTTCTTTACCTGGTGCGGCAATCACCAATATTCAAATCGATGGAGTTTTACACGAATTCTCAACTGTTAAGGGTGTTCGGGAAGACGTTGCTCAAATCATCTTGAATATTAAAGGTCTTGCATTGAAAATGTACGGGGATGAAGAAAAGACCCTTGAAATTGATATTTCAGGACCTGCTACAGTAACTGCTGGCGATATCATCGTTGATAGTGATGTAGAAATCCTTAACAAAGATATGTATATCTGTACCGTTTCTGAAGGTGCTACGTTCCATGCTCGCTTAACAGTGAAACCTGGCCGCGGCTACGTTCAAGCGGACGAAAACAAAAAAGAAGACATGCCAATCGGCGTTCTTCCAGTCGATTCAATCTATACACCAGTACGTCGTGTCAACTATCAAGTAGAAAACACACGTGTCGGTCGTCGAGATGATTTCGACAAATTAACGATGGAAATATGGACTGATGGCTCAATCGAACCATTGGAAGCAATGAGTTTGTCTGCGAAAATCATGACTGAACATTTAGACATCTTTGTTAACCTAACTGATGAAGCGAAAAACGCTGAAATCATGGTTGAAAAAGAAGAAACACAAAAAGAAAAAATGTTGGAAATGACGATCGAAGAATTAGACTTATCTGTTCGTTCATACAACTGTCTAAAACGTGCAGGAATCAATACTGTACAAGAATTGACAAACAAATCTGAACCAGAAATGATCAAAGTAAGAAACTTAGGCCGTAAATCTCTTGAAGAGGTCAAAGTGAAATTACATGATTTAGGTTTAGGACTACGTAAAGACGATTAAACCGTTTTCGATTACGTTAGTTCGGTTCGTCTGACCGATACAACATTCGAAAGTGAAGGAGGGAAACCACGTGAGTTATCGTAAACTAGGACGCACATCTAGCCAACGTAAAGCGATGTTGCGTGATTTGACAACTGATTTATTCATTAACGAACGTATCGTTACGACTGAAGCTCGTGCGAAAGAAGTTCGTTCAACTGCAGAAAAAATGATCACTTTAGGTAAACGTGGTGATTTGCATGCACGTCGTCAAGCAGCAGCATTCGTTCGTAATGAAGTTGCAAGTGTACGTGAAGAAAACGAAGAAGTAGTTATTGAATCAGCATTACAAAAATTATTCAATGATATCGCTCCTCGTTACACAGATCGCCAAGGTGGATATACTCGTATCTTGAAAACAGAACCAAGACGCGGAGATGCTGCACCAATGGTTATCCTAGAACTTGTTTAAAATCACACTTATCATCACTTTATAGATGTTTACTAAGAGTGTTATGATGTTGGAAGAAACTTTCCGAGTCTAGCTCAGCGCCTACACCTCGATGTATTTCGAGGTGTACGCACTCATCATAAAGTGCTTTTTTTTTACTTTCGATTACCTGTCAAGACAGGTAATGGCAAGTGAAAAAAAGATCTGGAGACAAATCGTGCGTGAATCATTGAAAAACGTGCGCTTTTTTGGTAGTGTTAGAAAGAATTAATCGCAAATGAAGGAGTCTATCATGAAGCCAATCATTGAATTGAATGCTATTACTGTGCGTTATAGTGAAGAAGAGCGTGCCGCGTTAAATAACGTATCCTTTTCCATCAACAAAGGGGAATGGGTGGCGTTGATCGGCCATAACGGCTCTGGAAAATCAACTTTAGCAAAAACCATCAATGGCTTGATCTTGCCGCAAGAAGGCAGTGTTTCTGTCGGCGAATTGCCTTTGAATGAAGAAAATATCTGGAATATTCGAAAAATGGTCGGTATGGTCTTTCAAAACCCTGACAATCAATTCGTTGGTTCGACGGTGGAAGATGATGTGGCTTTCGGTTTGGAAAATCAAGGAATCCCACGTGAAGAAATGCTGGTTCGTGTCAAAGACGCTCTGGAACAAGTACGGATGAGCGAGTTTGCGACCCGGGAACCCGCGCGTCTTTCTGGTGGTCAAAAACAGCGGGTAGCCATTGCGGGCGTCGTTGCATTGCGTCCAGATATCATCATTCTTGATGAAGCCACTAGTATGCTAGATCCAGAAGGTCGTGAAGAAGTGATCGCAACGATCAAAAAAATCAAAGAAAAAAACAATTTGACCGTGTTATCGATCACCCATGATATCGATGAAGCAGCCAACGCCAATCGGGTGCTGGTGATGCGTCAAGGAGAGCTCGTCCGCGAAGGGACACCCGCAGAGATTTTTTCTGCAGGTCCAGAACTGATTGAGCTAGGCTTAGATCTGCCATTTCCTGAAAAATTAAAGGCGTCACTAAAACAGCGGGGCGTCACGGTACCGCAAGCGTACTTAACTGAAGAAGGGATGGTGGATTGGCTATGGACATCCGTTTTGAACAAGTAGGATTCACCTACCAACCGCATTCTCCGTTTGAACAGCGAGTTTTGTTCGATATCGATTTAGAGATCAAAGAAGGCTCTTATACCGCCTTAGTCGGTCATACGGGTAGCGGAAAATCTACGTTGCTGCAGCACTTGAATGCATTATTAAAACCAACGACTGGCACGGTCACGATCGGTGAGCGAGTCATCAAACCCGAGACAGACAACAAAAATCTAAAACCGTTACGTAAAAAAGTCGGGATCGTTTTTCAATTTCCTGAATCCCAATTATTTGAAGAAACCGTTGCGAGAGATATCGCTTTTGGACCGAAAAACTTTGGGGTCTCCGAAGAAGCAGCCAAAGGTTTAGCCCAAGAATACATTCAATTGGTAGGTTTAGATGAAAGTTTTCTGGAACGTTCACCATTTGACCTTTCAGGGGGGCAAATGCGCCGTGTAGCGATTGCTGGGGTCTTGGCTATGGAACCAGAAGTTTTGGTCTTAGACGAGCCGACAGCTGGCTTAGATCCACAAGGACGCAAAGAGATGATGGAAATGTTTGATCGCCTGCATCGGGAAAAGAACATGACGATCATTTTAGTGACCCACTTGATGGATGATGTGGCAAACTATGCTGATTATGTCTATGTGTTAGAAAAAGGCCGTCTCGTCAAAGCAGGCACGCCGTCTGTTGTGTTTCAAGACACTGCCTGGCTGCAAGAAAAGCAGCTAGGGGTACCGACAGCAACTGCATTTGCGGAGCAACTACAAGCCAGAGGATTGGCATTTGAGCAGTTGCCGCTAACAGCTGATGAGCTGGCAGATGTTTTAGTAGCAAAGGGGGCGACTGCCCATGATGAATAAACTGATTTTCGGTCGTTTTATTCCTGGGGACTCCTTGATCCACCGTTTAGATCCACGAGTCAAATTGATTGCTAGTTTTTATTTTATCGCGATTATCTTTTTGGCGAATAATTGGCAAAGCTATTTATTAGCGGGTGCTTTTACGCTCTTTTGTATCTCCTTTTCAAAAATCGATTTTGGCTTCTTTATTCGAGGCGTGCGTCCTTTGATTTGGCTGATTTTGTTTACCGTGGCGTTACAGATTTTATTTACTACCGGCGGTGACGTCTATTGGTCTTGGTGGATCTTTAACATCACAGAATTTGGTGTCCAAAATGGGATCTTTATTTTTTGTCGTTTTGTTTTGATCATTTTCATGTCGACTCTGTTGACGTTAACGACGCCCCCATTAGAGCTTTCAGATGCGATCGAATACATTTTGCGTCCTTTAAAAGCGATCCGTTTCCCTGTCCATGAAATCTCACTGATGCTGTCGATTGCGTTGCGCTTTGTACCAACCTTGATGGATGAAACAGAAAAAATTATGAATGCTCAGCGTGCCCGCGGGGTCGATTTCGGCGAAGGGGGACTGTTGCAGAAGATGAAGGCGATCGTTCCTTTATTGATTCCTTTATTTGTCAGCAGCTTTAACCGTGCGGAAGATCTAGCTACCGCTATGGAAGCCAGAGGCTATCAAGGCGGCGAAGGGCGTACCAAGTATCGTATTTTGCACTGGCACCAACGGGACACATTGGTTGTCATCGTTTTTGCGCTCTTTACAGTAGCGTTAGTGTTCTTAAGAGGATAATCGAAGACCTATGATTGAAGTCAACCCACGAAAGGTTCTTAACGAAGCAACGAGACTGCTCGCAATCCCAGCGGCTGGTTCGAAAAGGCCTGTCGATCGATCAGACTTTTCTCATAGGCCTTTTTTTGAAAAAATAGAAAGAAACAGGTGATTCAATGGTCCGCTATAAAGCGACGATCGCTTATGATGGCACGAATTTTCAAGGATTTCAACGTCAACCCAATGGACGAACGGTTCAAGAAGAGATTGAAAAGACATTAACGAAGATGAACAATGGTCAGCCGATTCAGATTCATGGCTCTGGCCGCACCGATGCGGGTGTCCATGCGCAAGGGCAAGTGATCCACTTCGATTTCCCTCAAAAGCGTCCACTGGAAAAAATGCGCTTTGGTTTAGATACCCAAACGCCAGAAGATGTTGCGGTAAAATCGGTGGAGATCGTTGACGATACCTTCCATGCCCGCTACTTAGTCATTGAAAAAACCTACCAGTTTCGGGTAGACATTGGGAAGCCCCGCAGTCCTTTCCGCCGTCATTATGCAAGTTATTATCCGTATCCGCTAGATTTGGAAAAAATCCAACGGGCGTTGCCAGATTTTTTAGGCACCCATGACTTTACCAGTTTTTGTGCGACGGGCAGTTCAGTCGATGACAAGACGCGGACGATCCATGAGGCGTCCATGGCGGTCAATGACGCTGGAGATGAGTTGATTTTTACCTTTCGCGGCGATGGATTTTTGTACAAGATGATCCGGATCATGGTGGGCACATTGCTGAAAATCGGCAATGGACGGATCGCACCTGACAGCATTCCTGCAATCATTGCGCAAAAAGACCGAAATGCGGCAGGTCCCACGGCTCATCCAGAAGGATTGTATTTGGTTCATGTTGCTTATGAATAAGGAAAAACACAAGCTTCGCTGCTCTTACACAACAAGAGAAAGCGAAAGCTTGTGTTTTTATTTTTTCTCAGGCAAAACAGAGGTGGTTTCTTGCCAATCTTCAGTCCTTGCCGTCGCGTTTTTAGGCGCAGCAGTGGTGGGTGTTTTTTCCAAGGTACCGGCAGCGACTAAGGCGGCGATGGCTACCAAAAATGCGAAAAGCAAGTAAAGCAGCCAGCTCCAAGCAACGTGATAGCGATTGCCGATGCCTAAAAAGATCATTTGTCCGACAGGTCCCCCTAGCATTACAATGGTGGAAAAGATCCCGCTGCTGATGGCGAGATGTTCTTCATCAATCTCACGAATCAGATGTGCCGAAAAACGTGGATTGATTTTTCCAATCAGATAGCCTTCAGCAAAGAGCAGCGCAATCATGAGCCAACGGTTATGCAGGAAGAGAAAATTCAAGGTCAACAGACATAAAACGAAAGAGGTATACGCAATCAAGCGAACCAGACCGGTATTCTTGAACCAGTCGGCAGCAAACAAGGCGCCAGCGACCATACCGATCGAAGTAGCGATGCCTGCCATCGCAACGGTGTTGCCATAAGTGGCAAACCAAAGCGCAAGGTCATCCAACAGCTGGAGATTTAGTAGACCGCTCGTACTAGCAGCTAAGGTATTGATCAGTAAGGCAAAGAGGATCATCTTTTTAAGAAAAGCCGTACCAGTCAATAATTTAAAAGTATCCGAGAAATTCTGAAAGAGTGGTGTTGCTGCTTGATTGATTTTCCCTGGCACCGCATAGAAGAGCGAGCGGTTCCAGAAGATCACGATCGCGGCTAAGAAAAACGTCACGGCATTGATCAAACCAAAAGCCGCAAAATTATTATTCAGTAAAATGATACCCCAAGCACCGATGCCTTGAAAGACGATTTGAACGGTGGTTTGACACGCCATTTGAAAGCCCATGGCACTGTCTAAGGAATCAGCAGGCACAAGACGGCGAACATAGGGCAGCTGTAACCCAGAACAATAAGCGCCCAAACAATCAGATACAATGTTGATGCCTAGCAAAAGGAAGAAAGACCATAAACTAGGCGGCAGTTGGATCAAAAAAGCGAGTGCCACGAAAAGGACTCCTTGTAATAGTCGACTGCTGATCATCCATTGCACTTTGTTTTTGGTACGATCGGCTAGATAGCCGGTCAGGATCCGTAAGAGATCAGGGATCAGCAGTGCCATGGAGGCTAAGGAAACAGCAAGGGCATTAAAGGGTAAAGTACTGGCATAAACTACAAAGACGATATTAAATAAACTCATGCCGATACCGCTGAGTAAGGCGGCGTTGACTAAGGCACGATAGCCGTTGTTTTGTTGATATTCTTTCATCGAAATCATCCTTTCACGTTCTACGTTGTAAAATCAGTATAGGATGCTTTATACTAAGAGAAGAAAATAATCCACTATAGTGGAATTTAAATGTACCAGGAGCATACCAGAGGTTACTGTCACGAGTGATTAGCAGTTAAAAGAGTGGCATGTAAATAAGGTGCCGCAGATTTTGCTCCTCAACATTTTATAGGTTTGAATCTAAACTTGAATCTAGAACAGGAAAATTTAATTGCGGAGCTTCATTCGTGAAGTGGGATTGGTTTGGTGTTTGTAGACCGATCGTTGTGAGGAGGATGGTTATGGAAGAAGGAAAACTGTACCGACAATTGCGCAAAGAGCGCGGCTATACGATCGCTCACGTGGCGGATGAACAAAACAGTCGCTCGTTTATCAGTAAATTTGAGCAAGGTGCTTCAAGTATCAGTATTCATCGATTGGAACGCTTATTAGAAAATATCCATGTCACAGTGGAGGAGTTTTATTATTTGCGTGCGCAACAAAAGGGCGTAAAAGGTCACGACAACCTGATGAGCTTTCCCAGCTATATGACGAGCGAATTTATGGATTTACTGGATCGAATTTTAGGGATCAACAAAGAAGCTTATTTGAGTAACGCCCACGCCCAGAGAAGCAAAGAAGGGCTGGAGGAAATGCGTAGCGAACTGATCGCCGCTTCCAAACAGCATTCTTTTGTTTTTCTGTACCTTGAGATCACAAAGGAGATACATGAAATCAATCTCTCAGGTCCTAAACCCGATCACTCTTCTGGCGACTATATGGAAAAGCTTCGCACCAAAACCCGCCCCGTCATTTCCTACCTTACGAAAGTAGACAACTGGGGCGTTTATGAGATTTTGCTGTTTCGTTATTTTCAATTCTTGTTTCCTGTCGAAACCTCCTATCACTTACTGCAGATCGCTATCTCTCGCACAAAAAAAGAACAAGGTTTGTCCTTGATGCGAGAAATTCAAATGGATTTGATTTTTAGTTGTTTTACGACGTTTGTCAATTTTCGCCGCCTGGAGTGGGCAAAAGAGGTGTTGACCATTGCAGAGGAATTATTGGCAGATCGCGGAGACATGCTAAACAGTACGCATCTTCTTTGCTATCAAGGATGGTACTGGTATATTTATGGCGATCAAGAAAAAGGACTGTTGAAAATCGATCAAGGGCTTTCGATCTTTCGCGTCTTAAAACAAACCAAAATGGTTAAATTATGGGAGCGATCGTTGCACTCCATCAAGAAAAATGCGGAAGAACCCAACAGTTATCTTATGTTTCGCTAAACGCTCTAAGGGCTAACGGGCTAGGCATTGCTCCCCGAATCGAAGGGGATCTAGCGGGTAATGGATGCTAAGACCACTAGAGCGAACAACTGCGGAACCTGAGCACAAAAAAGAACCAAACTCACCGATCATTGAGCGACACCCATAAGTCAGCGTTTGCTCTAACTTAAGGAGATCGCCTCAAAAAGACGAGTTGGTTCTTTTTCGATTAGGTTTCTGGTGGTTGATCCATGAGTTGGCGTTGGTTGTCCAAGACTTGCTTTTTGGCTACTTGTTTCTGGTAAAACCAAGCAAACAAGATAAACAATGCGATGCAGCCAAAGAACAAGCAAACACCGATAACAAAGCCTTGCGGCAAGAAGGAGAGTTCCAAGTGATGGGTGCCACTTGGGATCGTCACACTGATAAAGCCATCTTGAAAGGCGGTAATTGGAACTTCTTTGCCGTCAAGCGTAGCAGTCCAGCCCTTGTCATAAGGGATGGTCGTTACAAGCTGCTGCTCTTTTTCAGTCGTGACATCGGCTTTGGCACTGCGTTCGCCGACCGTCATAGCGACCCCTCGATCTTGGATCGCATCAATGGCTTGTTGGTAGGCGTTGGTATCCAAGGTCACGACTTGCGGGTTTTGGAAGGAGATTTCAGGCGTTCCGTAGAAGCTGACGGTGAATTGAACCGTCGTATCGGTCTCATAATGTCCTAAGTCGTAGTATTGACCGTTGATACTGATTTGCGTTTCTCGCTGCTGACCGTTGACTGTCACGGTGGCAGATGAGCTTTCCAATTCTCCGAAGTTGGCAGGGAAGAGACTCAAGTACGCTTGCGAGTTCGCCGGAACCTCCACTTGCCAAGTCACTTCTTTTGCGACATTGCTTTCTTGCTCAGTAAATTTCATATACATGCCGTCATTGGTGATATCTGTATTTTTACTATGGATCACCGTGATCGGCTGAAAGGCAAAATACTCTAAATTTAAATCGGCCAAGCCATTGAAAAGATTTTTCTGGCTCGTCAAGTTGTCGTTTTGCGGCTGTTCAATCGATTCGATGGTCGGTTCAGCCAAGAAACCTAGAGGTAACGCATTTTGATTTTCATAGAGCTTGTATTCACCAGATTCTCCGACTCGTTGAAAGCCGTATTTGGTGAGATTTGGCTTGGAGATATTGTATTTGATTCCTGTAAAAGCATCCATCAGCAAGGTATTATTCGGATAGCGGATATTTAAATTGGTGCCGCGAGACCGAAAGCCCAGCTTATCCAGGTAGCTTGAGGAATTGCGGTTACGAATTGAAGAAAACATGCTGACCCCGCTGTAGCCATAATTGATACTGTCGTTGGAAGAAACAGGATCAAGGTTTTCTAATCGGAAAAAGGTATCATTGTCTTCGTTGGCTTGAGTGACTAGTTTTTTGATGTCCGGATAAGGTTCTGTATACAAACTACGAGAAGCATAGTTCCAATCATTCAAAATTCCGCGAACCATGCCGCTCGTATTGACGGCCATTTCTCCGCAGACGAAGATCAGCATCAAGATCGTCACTCGTTTTTGTGTTAAAAGACCTAATTGCCCGAACCCAATACATAACAAGTAAAGAACAAAGAATACGATCGTTAGCGCAAAGGAAGTAGCGGAAACATATTCATAGGTTCCGGCTCCTTTCAATGCGTAGGAGAGGGCAAATACCACGATCGTAGAAAGACCAATAATGAGAAACAATCCGCGATCTTTTTGCTGAAGTTGCTCCCATCCGTATCCCGCCAGCATGATCACTAAGAAAGAGAACAAATAGGCATAGCGGAAAAGGAACATATTTGGGGCATGCATCCCGTGCCAAAAAAGATTCATCGGCACGATATAAAAACTGGCGATCAAAACAGCAAACATGCCAGCGTATAAGAATTTATCCTTCAAGCGGATTTTCTTCGAAACAAAATATAAAATACACAACAGCAACGGCAATAAGCCGATATAGATGAAGGGAATGGAGCCGTATTTTGTCGTATCGTAAACACCGATCATGTTTTTCATCACGAGATCAAAGACATCGGTGGCTTCGGTTTTAAAGGAAGAAATCGTCGTCAATTCTTCCCCGTTCGACCGCAAATCTAATAAGGCAGGTAAGATGATCACCATTGAGGCGCCGCCAGCTAACAAAGAGGTGATGCCGTAAGGAATGATCGCCCCGCGAGCTTGCTTCCAGTTGCGACCCAATTGAACCAAGAAATACATCACGGAAAAGAGACCGATCATAAAGCCCATGTAAAAACTGGATAAAAATAACAGCAGATAACTGATAAATAACACGACTGTTTTTTTCTTTTTCACTAACCGGTCAATACCTAAAATCACTAGCGGTAGATAGATCATGGCATCAAGCCACATGATCAGTTCCGAATGGGCGGTGATGAAGGACATCAAGGCATAACAGACTGCTAAGGTCACATGCTGCCAACGTTGGATCTTAAAGGTTTGGCTGGCATAGAACCAAAACGCCAAGCCCGCACTGCCGATTTTGATCAAGGTTAAAAAGTACAGCGCATCTGGCATTAGCTGATTTGGGAAAAATAAGACGAGGGGAGTGAAGATTCCCCCTAAATAATAGGAGATCAATGCCAGATAATTTAAGCCTAAAGAGGCGTCCCATGTATAAAAGATACTTTGCTTGCCTAAGAGCATATTGCGAAAGCTGGCATGAAAGTTTGAGAATTGCGAAAAGGCATCACTGGCTAAGACACTGCGGCTGCTGCCGGGGTAGATACCGATGGTCAAATAGATCACTGCCATGATAAGAAACGGCAAGAAGAAACTAGCAAGCATATAAGGCCAATGTTGTTTGGCAAATGTTTTTATTTTCGTCACAAGAAGTCACCTGTTCTTTATCAATTTTTTCTTAGTTTACCACAGGTGAATCGATTAAAAAAACAAAGACCTATTTTCTTTAATGAAAACCTAAGTGAAAGCGCACCAAAGAAAAAAAGGGTACAAAAAAAGCCGTTCAAAACGAACGGCCGAAAAGGTCTAATTATACGCGCTCAACTTTTCCAGATTTCAAAGCACGAGTTGACACCCAAACTTTTTTAGGTTTTCCGTCAATCATAACGCGAACTTTTTGCAAGTTAGGTTTCACAGTACGTTTTGTCGCATTCATTGCGTGAGAACGATTGTTTCCACTTGCAGTTTTACGTCCAGTAAAGTAACAAACTTTAGCCATGTGGTTATTTCCTCCTTTGCCTTGATGTTGGAGCGCTATTTCAGCTCATACCATCTGAATTTATCACAGAAAGGTGAGAAAAGCAAGAGTAATTTTCAAGAAACATTGACTTTTCCCAGTAAACATTGTAAATTAAACAAGGTCGAAATGCAAGACGTTTGGTCAGAAAGCCCCTTTTCATATGTCTCATCCTTTTATTTGCGGTACAGCTATGATAAAATATGTAAGAAGAAAGATGGGTCATGCCCATTGAAGGAGGCTATAAAATGGCTGTAAAAATTCAAACCTCATCAGGTATTATTGAAATCAGCAATGAAGTCATTGCAACAGTGGTCGGAGGCGCAGCAACAGATGTGTTCGGCATTGTTGGTATGGCTAGCAAGAAACAAATCAAAGATAACATCAATGAAATTTTACGAAAAGAAAATTATTCTCGCGGTGTCGTTGTCCGCCAAGAAGAAAACGGCATTGCAGTGGATGTATACACGATTGTTAGCTATGGAACAAAAATTTCCGAAGTTTCCCGCAACGTGCAGGAAAAAGTGAAATACAACTTAGAAACGATGCTAGGTGTATCTGCGAACTCGGTAAATGTATTTGTTCAAGGCGTACGTGTACTGCCAGATTAGGCAAGGGATCCGTTCATGGCGGATGATTTTAAGGAGGACTATCTAAGTGAAGGTAACGAATATCAGCGCAAGTCAGTTTCAAGAAATGGTGCAGGCAGGCGCGGCTCGTCTACAAGTTAATGCAGAGTTTGTCAACTCATTGAATGTGTTTCCTGTTCCAGATGGAGACACCGGGACAAACATGAATCTATCCATGACCAGTGGAGCAAAAGCTGTCGCAGATGCGACTTCAGAAAACGTCGGCGATCTTGCCGCTACACTTTCAAAAGGACTATTGATGGGCGCACGTGGGAATTCCGGCGTCATTTTGTCTCAATTATTCCGCGGTTTTTCTAAAGCTATCCCGACCGCAGAAACACTCACTGCACCAGAATTGGCTCAAGCCTTTACTCATGGAGTAGAAACCGCCTATAAAGCAGTCATGAAACCTGTGGAAGGAACCATCTTGACTGTGGCACGCATCTCAGCTGAATATGGCGAGAAAAAAGCACAAACTACCGATGATTGTATCGAAGTGATGAAAGCCGTGGTTCACGGCGCAAAACGTTCATTGGCGAAAACCCCTGATCTATTGCCCGTCTTAAAAGAAGTCGGCGTGGTAGATAGCGGCGGTCAAGGATTGTTGTTTATCTATGAAGGCTTCTTAAATGCATTGACTGGGGAATACCCAGCCGATGAAATCTTCGAACCTTCCCCAGCGGCTATGGACGAAATGGTCAATGCCGAACATCATCGCAGCGTTCAAGGGCACTTAGCGACAGAAGACATCACCTTTGGTTACTGTACAGAAATCATGGTGAAGATCGGTGAAGGTCCGACTGTAGATAGTGAATTTGATTATGAAACATTCCGTAATTACTTAAACGAGTTAGGGGATTCCTTATTAGTGGTCAATGACGATGAGATCATCAAAGTCCATGTCCATACGGAACATCCCGGCGAAGTTATGAATTATGGTCAAAAATTCGGTTCGTTGGTGAAAATCAAAGTCGATAACATGCGTCTTCAGCATGAAACGATCTTGGAACACGATCAGCAAGAAGCAAAAACTGCACCAGTAAAACGTCCGCGGACACCATTTGCGATCATCGCGATCGCGGCTGGCGAAGGCTTGAAAGAATTGTTTACTAGCCTAGGCGCTTCTTATGTCATCAGTGGTGGCCAAACGATGAACCCAAGTACAGAAGACATTTTGGTGGCAATCAATGAAGTCAATGCTGATCAAGTGATCGTATTACCGAACAACAAAAATATCTTTATGGCTGCGCAGCAAGCAGCGGAAGTTTCCGAGATTCCAGTAGCGGTTGTTGAAACACGGACGATCTCTCAAGGGATGACGGCGATGCTAGCCTTCCACGAGCAATCCACACTAGCTGAAAACCAGCAAGCGATGACTGATGTCTTAGCAAGTGTTGTCAGTGGCTCAGTGACCCATGCGATTCGTAATACATCAATTGATGGCATCGAAATCACAGAAGGCGACTTCTTAGGAATGGTGGACGGCAAAATCGTTGTTTCTGTTCCTGATCGTTTCTCTGCTTCTATGACTACCTTAGAAAAAATGATCACAGAAGATACTGAGATCGTCACCATCATTATCGGTGAAGAAGGCAAAGCCAAAGAAGCAGCGAAAATCGAAGAAGCGATCGTTGAACTGCATCCTGAGATCGAAGTAGAGATCCATCAAGGAGATCAGCCGGTTTATCCATATCTTTTCTCAGCAGAATAAACAAATTAGGCGGCGGGGGCAAAAATCGTAGATGATTTTTGGCTCCGTCTTTTTCTATGAATGCAGGAACCCCTGCAATGAATCAAAATCACTTTTGGAAAAGGAGGGTACCTATGCTGAATCAGCCACTTACGGTATTAAAGGGTGTCGGAGAAAAACGCGCCCAAGACTTGGCGAGTTTAGGAATCGAAACCATCGAAGACCTGCTAAAGTATTACCCGTTTCGTTATGAAGACATTCAAGAACGGCAATTAGCGGAGATTCAAGACCAAGAAAAAGTAACGATCAAGGGGATCGTCGTTTCCCCACCGGTCGTCAATCGCTTTGGTTACAAGAAAAGTCGGTTGCAATTTCGCATGATGCAAGACCACGATGTCTTTAATGTCTCCTTTTTCAATCAGCCTTATTTGAAGGATAAAGTAGAGGTCTCAGAAGAGATCGCCGTCTATGGCAAATGGGACGCCAAACGCAAAGGACTGACGGGAATGAAAATTCTCGGCAGCAAGAGCGCAGAAGACTTTGCCCCAATTTATCATGTCAATAAAGCCGTGCGTCAAAGTGTGTTGATCGAACTGATCAAACAGGCATTCCTTGATTTTGGTGATCAGATCACGGAGATCTTGCCTTTGTCATTGATCGAAAAATATCGGTTGTTGGATCGAAAATCCGCGATGTTTGCAATGCATTTTCCCAAAGATCCCCAAGAGAGCCATCAAGCGAAGCGTCGGGTGATTTTTGAAGAGTTTTTTTTGTTCCAAATGCAGATCCAAGGACTGAAGAAAAGCGAAAAAGCCGAGAAAAACGGCTTGGCGATCGATTATGATGTGCAACGCTTGAAAGAATTTACTCGTAAACTGCCCTTTGAATTGACGAATGCGCAAAAGCGCGTGACCAATGAAATCTGCCATGACCTGAAAAGTCCGCAGCACATGCAGCGGCTCTTGCAAGGAGATGTAGGGAGCGGGAAAACAGTCGTTGCGGCGATCGCCCTCTATGCTACGATGACGGCTGGCTTTCAGGGCGCACTGATGGTGCCGACTGAGATTTTGGCCCAACAGCACCTAGAGAGCTTGAATCAACTCTTTGACCCCTTAGAAGTGACCACCGCTCTTTTAACAGGCTCGACCAAACCAAAAGAACGGCGGGTCATCTTAGAACAATTAGCAGCTGGGGAGATCGACATCATCGTTGGGACCCATGCGCTGATCCAAGAAGGGGTAGACTTTGCACATCTTGGCTTAGTCATCACCGATGAACAACACCGTTTCGGGGTTAATCAGCGAAAAGTCTTAAGGGAAAAAGGCTATCTGCCTGATGTACTCTTTATGACCGCCACGCCGATCCCTCGTACGCTAGCGATCACGGCTTATGGCGAAATGGATGTTTCGGTGATCGATGAGATGCCGGCAGGACGGATTCCTGTAGAGACTCGCTGGGTCCGGCCACCGCAGTTTGAATCGATCTTAGAGTGGGCGCAAAAAGAATTGGCCCAAGGGCATCAGATGTATGTCATCTGTCCTTTGATCGAAGAATCCGAAATGCTGGATGTCAAGAATGCCACGGAGATTTATGAGCAGCTGCAAAGTTATTTTTCCCCAACCTATCAAGTAGGGATGTTGCACGGGAAAATGAAGAATCAAGAAAAAGACACTATTATGGAAGCATTCAAAGAAAATCAACTGCAGATCTTGGTTTCCACGACGGTCATCGAAGTAGGGGTCAATGTTCCCAATGCGACAGTGATGCTGATCATCGATGCTGATCGTTTCGGATTAGCCCAGCTCCACCAATTACGTGGACGGGTAGGACGCGGCGCCGATGCTTCTTACTGTATTTTGATCGCGAACCCGAAAAATGAGACGGGGGTCGAACGAATGAAAATCATGACAGAAACCACCAACGGCTTTGTAGTCAGCGAAAAAGACCTGCAGTTGCGGGGGCCAGGAGAAGTCTTCGGCAATCGACAATCGGGCTTGCCAGAGTTTGCGGCTGCCGATTTGGTCGCGGATGCCCATATTCTAGAAGTGGCACAAGTCGAAGCTACCCAGCTTTGGCAAAAAAACAGCTGGCAGCTGTTGCCAGAATTTTCGGCATTGGCGAACTATTTGGCAGCAAAAAAAGCAGACAAACAATTTTTTGATTAAAGAATATGCTATACTGATTGGGAAAATGAAGGGAGTGGCAGCGAGATGCGGATTGCTGTTGATGCAATGGGCGGAGACAACGCCCCAAAAGCGATCGTAGAAGGAGTCATGCTGGCGAAAAAAGACTTTCCAGAGATTGAATTCCTCCTTTACGGAAAAGAAAATGAAATCAAAAAATACATGACGGATGATAAAAATGTCACTATCATCCACACAGATGAAAAAATCAATAGTGATGAAGAACCCGTCAAAGCAATCAGACGGAAAAAAACCGCTTCAATGGTCTTAGCGGCACAAGCAGTGAAAAATGGCGAAGCAGATGCGATTTTTTCAGCTGGAAATACCGGTGCCTTGTTAGCGGCTGGTTTGTTTATCGTCGGTCGGATCAAAGGAATCGATCGTCCAGGATTAATGTCCACAATGCCAGTGATCGGCAAAGATGCTGGCTTTGATATGCTGGATCTAGGTGCCAATGCCGACAATAAACCAGAACATTTGGCAAACTATGCCGTCTTAGGATCCTTTTACGCCCAAAAAGTTCGTGGGATCAATCGACCACGGGTCGGCTTATTAAATAACGGAACGGAAGAAACCAAAGGTAGTGAATTAACGAAAAAAGCCTTTGAACTGCTGTCAGCGGATCCTACGATCCACTTTATCGGCAATGTCGAAGCCCGGGAATTACTGGATGGTGCAGCTGACGTCGTCGTGACAGATGGCTTTACTGGGAACGCTGTTTTGAAATCGATCGAAGGAACCGCCTTGAACTTGATGGCGTTGTTGAAACAATCGATTCTTGATTCAGGTACCAAAGGGAAATTAGGCGCATTGTTACTGAAAGATGCATTGCGGAAAGTGAAAAATGAAATGGATTATGCGAAACATGGCGGGGCCGTATTGTTTGGTTTGAAAGCACCAGTCATCAAAACCCATGGTGCGACAGGACCAGAAGCGGTAGCGTACACCATCAAGCAGATCCATACGATGCTAGCAACAGATGTCGTGGCACAATTGGTCGCCCACTTTGAAGAAATGCCGGCTGCAAAAGACGAAACGCAATCATAATGCAATCATTGTAATGAAATTGCAAAAAAATCTAGACAAAAAGCATAGAAAGCAGTACAATGTTTGTTAGCCATTCTATGTTTTGTGCAAACGCGTGGAGGTGAAGCCAGTTGACACGAGATGAAGTATTCAAGAAAGTTGCGGTCGTGATCGCCAATCATTTTGAAATTGACGCAGAGAACGTAACGGATACGATGAGCATTAAAGACGACTTGAACGCTGATTCGATCAGTGTGATGGAATTCGTCCTTGAACTAGAAGATGAATTTGGTACCGAGATTTCTGATGAAGATGCCGAGCAGATCGAAACAGTCGGTGGAGCGGTTGATTATATTTCAAGCCATCTTGCTTAAGACAGACATAAGAGCTAAGTCCTAGATGACTTAGCTCTTTCTTTCTCATAATTGATCCGCTGTGATTTGGGCAGTTTTTCTTTAGAATCGAAATCAAAAAAACGATCGTTAAACCTGACATGACGGCGTTGGAAGCATAATGTAAATTTTCTGAAAATTCAGTGTATTAAGTTTTCTGGGACTTGCATTATTGTTAGCATTTCTATATAATTATTAAGAATATATTATACAATGTTAAGAAAGCTTTTGGAAATGAAATGCATGTTCCTTCTTTTTTACATTAAAACGCAAGACATCTTAGAAAGTAGAGAGGGGTATTCGATTGTCCAGAGATAATCAATTACTAGATGTTCAAAACCTTCACACAGGTTTTCGTATCAAAGACGATTACTATGACGCAGTAGATGGTATTTCTTTTACACTGGATCGTAATGAGATCTTAGCAATCGTAGGAGAATCTGGTTGCGGAAAAAGTACGTTGGCTACAACGATCATGGGGCTACATGACCCAAACAACACGAAAATCACTGGGGAAATCTTATATAAAGATTTAAACTTGTCAAACTTAAATGAAACGTTATACAACAAAATTCGCGGAAATGATATTGGGATGATTTTCCAAGATCCGTTGTCTGCACTGAATCCGTTGATGCGGATCGAAGACCAAATCAAAGAAGGTTTGTCTTATCATACAGATATGAATGCCGAACAGCGCCAAGCACGAGCATTAGAATTATTAGAACAAGTTGGGATTCCAAATCCGCCACGTGTAGGACGTCAATACCCTCATGAATTGTCTGGTGGGATGCGTCAGCGGGTCATCATCGCGATCGCGATTGCTTGTAAACCGCCAATCATCATTGCGGATGAGCCAACGACAGCGTTGGACGTGACGATCCAAGCACAGATCCTTGATCTACTAAAAGATTTGCAAGAAGAAACGCAAACGGGGATCATTTTGATCACCCACGATTTAGGTGTCGTAGCAGAGATGGCCGACCGAGTAGCCGTAATGTATGGGGGACAGTTTGTGGAAGTCGCATCAGCCGAAGAGTTGTTTGCCAATCCGAAACATCCATACACCCGCTCATTGCTTAACTCGATCCCTCAAGAAAATTCTCAAGACAGTGAACTGCATGTGATCGAAGGGGTGGTTCCTTCCTTGAAAAATATGCCTCGGACTGGTTGTCGGTTTGCTGCACGGATTCCTTGGATCCCTGAAAGCGACCACGAAGCAAACCCAGTCTTGCATGAAGTAGCACCTGATCATTTGGTCCGTTGCACATGCTACAAGCATTTTCATTTTAGAGACGAAGAAGGAGAAGTGTAGATGACAGAATTAATTACAATCAAAGATCTGAAAGTCCACTATCCTATTCGCAGCGGATTCTTCAACCGCGTCACGGATCACGTGTACGCCGTTGATGGTGTGGACTTCGTCATTGAAAAAGGAAAAACCTACGGATTGGTTGGTGAGTCTGGTTCTGGTAAATCCACAACTGGGAAAGCTATCGTTGGGTTAGAAAAAATCACTAGCGGCGAAATTATTTATGATGGGCAAGACGTGACTAAACGTTCTGTCCGCAAGAAAATGAACTACAACAAAGATGTCCAAATGATTTTCCAAGATTCAATGTCTAGCTTGAATCCTAAAAAACGTGTGGTGGACATTATCGCAGAACCATTGCGCAACTTTGAACGCTTAAGCGATCAAGAAGAGAAAACACGTGTGAAAAGTTTGTTGGATATCGTTGGGATGCCAGAAGATGCCCTATACAAATATCCGCATGAATTCTCTGGCGGACAACGTCAACGGTTAGGGGTTGCCCGTGCGGTAGCTTCCAATCCAAAACTGATCGTCGCCGATGAGCCGGTTTCAGCTCTTGACTTATCCGTGCAAGCACAGGTACTGAACTTTATGAAACGGATCCAGCAAGAATTCGGCTTAAGTTTCTTATTTATCTCTCATGACTTAGGGGTCGTAAAACATATGTGCGACAATATCGCCATCATGTACAAAGGCCGCTTCGTTGAGATCGGGACACGGGAAGATATCTACCAAGACCCGCGTCACATCTATACAAAACGTTTATTATCAGCGATTCCTCAAATCGACGTAAAAAATCGCGATGCTCACAAAGAAAACCGCCGCAAGGTCGAGTTGGAATATGTGACCCATCAAAAAGATTACTACGACGAATCTGGCAGAGTGTATGACTTGCGTAAAATCACCGAGTCGCACCAAGTCGCATTGAAAAACGGGGGTGCTGAATAATGTGGAAAACAATTCTACGTCGTTTGTTGTTGATGATCCCACAAGTCATTATTTTGAGTATCTTGATTTTCTTGATCGCACAAGCAATGCCTGGGGATCCATTTACTGGTTTGATCAATCCAAACCAAGATCCAGCTGTTATTGAGCGGATGCGTGAAGCCGCTGGTTTGAATGACCCATGGTATACCCAGTATTTCCGTTGGATCGGAAATGCCTTAAAAGGGGACTTTGGACAAAGCTTCATCTTTAAATTGCCTGTTTCAACATTATTAGCAGGACGTATCAGCAATACATTGTGGTTATCCTTATTGACGGTCATTTTGACTTACGTGATTGCCATTCCTTTAGGGATGTGGGCAGGACGTTACCAAAATTCATTGCTTGATAAAGTCGTCGTTGTTTACAACTTCTTCAGTTTCGCCGTACCGTTGTTTATCTTTGCGTTGATCGCATTGTTCATCTTCGGTTACCGATTGGCTTGGTTCCCAACGGGTGGTTCCGTTGCACCGGGGGTCAGCGGCATGGCTGAGTTTTGGAGTCGCTTGTATCACCTACTATTACCGGCAATCACTTCTGCATTATTAGGAACAGCAGTGACGATCCAATACTTGCGAAGTGAAGTCATTGATTCGAAATCATTGGATTTCGTTCGTACCGCTCGTTCAAAAGGGGTACCAACGAACAAAGTCTTCTCACGTCACGTTTTCCGGAATGCATCGTTGCCGATCGCATCACAAATGGGCTACGAGATCACGTCATTGATCGCAGGTTCTGTGGTCATTGAGAAAATCTTCGCCTACCCAGGTGTCGGAAAACTGTTTATCGATAGTATCGTCCAACGGGACTATGCCGTGATCACTTCACTGACATTGATCTTAGGACTAGCGACCTTGATCGGTACGCTGCTGTCAGATATCATCATGAGTATTGTCGATCCAAGAATCAGAATCCAGTAATAGGAGGGGATAAATGTGTCTGAAAAGAAAGAAAAAGTACTAAAACAAGAGAGCATCCCGCCTATGGGATTGAAAATGATTTTTCGCGAATTCTTAAAAGATAAAATGGCGATTTTTTCATTAGTTTTGTTAGTCGCAGTTTTATTATTCGTGTTTATCGGCTCGGCAGTTATCGATCAATCACAAGTGATGCGTGTCAGCATCCTTGATAAATATGCTGTACCTGGCGCGATTTCGCCAAACGGCGGCACCTACCTTTTAGGGGCGGATGAAGGTGGCCGTGATGTTTGGGGACAATTGATCATCGGTGCGCGTAACTCAATCTTGATTGGTTTTTCAATCACGATCATTACGTCGATCGTTGGGGTCGGATTAGGGATCATCTCAGGTTACTACGGCGGCATCATTGATAACATTTTGATGCGTATCGTTGACTTCGTTATGATTTTGCCGATCATGTTGATCATTATCGTTATCGTATCGATCGTACCTCGTTATAACGTTTGGACCTTTATATGGGTCATGAGTGCCTTTTACTGGGTCGGAAAAGCAAGGCTCTTCCGAAGTAAGACCCTTTCAGAAGGCCGTCGCGACTATGTTAGTGCATCGAAAACCCTCGGAACCAATGACTTTGTCATCATGTTCCGCGAAATCATGCCGAACCTTAGCTCATTGATCATCACCAACTTAACAATGAACTTTGCAGCGAATATCGGTATTGAAACGACACTAACATTCTTAGGTTTTGGTCTGCCGACCAATGTTCCAAGTTTGGGAACACTGATCGGATATGCCAGCAGCGGTGATGTGCTGGTCAACAGACAGTGGATCTGGTTACCCGCATCAATTCTAATTTTAGTCTTGATGTTGAGTATCAATTACGTTGGTCAAGCATTTAAGCGTTCAGCGGATGCGCGTCAACGACTAGGATAAACAAGGAGGATACAGGATGAAGAAAAATATTTTTGGTATGGTCACTCTTTTGTCAGTGTTAGCATTGGCAGCTTGTGGCAGCAACGGCGGCGGAACCGATTCTTCTGGTGGCGGCAATGCAGCAAACGATACGGAAGATGTAAGCAACTTCCCAATCGAAGTTAGCAATGATGCAGAGGCAATCGAAGGTGGTACTTTGGATGTTGCAGTAGTGATGGATACGCAATTCCAAGGGTTGTTCCAAACAGAATTTTATCAAGATAACTATGATGCACAATTTATGTTGCCAAGTAATGAAAGTTTATTCGTCAATGACGCTGATTTCAAAATTGTTGACGGCGGGGCTGCAAATCTTGAGCTAGATGAAGACAACAACACAGCAACAATTACTTTACGCGACAACCTGAAATGGTCTGATGGCGAAGATGTTACGGCAGATGATATCATCTTCACATACGAAGTAATTGGTAACAAAGATTATACTGGTATTCGTTATGATAGTAACTTTACTAACATTGTTGGTATGGAAGATTACCATGATGGCAAAGCTGATACTATTTCTGGTATCACCAAAGAAAGTGACAAAGTCGTTAAAATCGAATACAAAGAAGTTCACCCTGGTATGATGCAAGCAGGTGGTGGTATTTGGGCTTCTGCATTACCAAAACACGCCTTTGAAGGAATCGAAGTCAAAGATATGGAATCAAGCGATCAAGTTCGTAAAAATCCAATCGTCTTCGGACCATATGTAATGTCAAATATCGTAGCTGGTGAATCCGTAGAGTACGTTCCAAACGAATACTATTATGGAGATAAGCCAAAACTAGATAAATTATCATTTAAAGCAGTTCCAACTTCATCTATTGTTGAAGCGATGAACGCAAAACAATATGATATGGCTTTATCAATGCCGACAGATACGTATCCTACTTATAAAGATACTGATGGTTATCAAATCTTAGGCCGAACAGATACTGCTTACACCTATTTAGGTTTCAAATTAGGTAAATGGAATGCTGATGAAGGAAAAGTAGAATATAATCCTGATTCAAAAATGGCTGACAAATCATTGCGTCAAGCAATGGGGTATGCATTAGATAATGATGCTGTCGGAAGCCGTTTCTACAATGGCTTGCGTACAAATGCAACGACATTGATCCCACCAGTATTTGGCTCATTACACAATACAGATGTTGAAGGTTATACTTTAAACATCGACAAAGCAAATCAATTACTTGATGATGCTGGCTACAAAGATGTCGATGGCGACGGTATGCGTGAAGACAAAAATGGTGAGAAATTGACCATCAACTTTGCTTCAATGTCCGGTGGCGAAACAGCACAACCGTTAGCAGATTACTACATCCAACAATGGAATGAAATCGGACTTGATGTACAATACACAACAGGTCGCTTGATCGACTTCCAAGCATTCTATGACAAATTGGAAAATGATGATCCTGAGATTGATGTTTACCAAGGTGCATGGAATACTGGCTATGACCCATCACCAATGGGCTTGTATGGACCTAACTCTGCGTTCAACTACACTCGTTTTGAATCAGAAGAAAATACGAAATTGCTAGAAGCAATCGATTCAAAAGATTCGTTTGACGAAGCAAAACGTAAAGAAGCGTTTGATGCATGGCAAGAATATGCTGCTGATGAAGCATTTGTTATCCCAACACTTTACCGTAGTGCGGTGTTACCTGTATCAAATCGTGTCAAAGACTTCACATGGGCCTATGATGTGAATTACAATCCTTGGGCAACAATTTCAGTTACAGCTGAATCTCGTTAATCAATGATCGATGAAAAGACGTCCTTTCTGGGACGTCTTTTTTCTTGTTTTTTTGCAGGTATCTGAGGAAAACAGGCTTTTTTTATACAGGAGAAGAATAAGTAGATAAAATTTTATTACGGTCTTTCCAAGAATTTGGAGGAAACATTTCATAATTCGGCAAAAACCAGTATAATAGGGAAGTGTCGATAAACTAATGAAGGAATGTGACAAATGAATACACAATTAACGAAAGAACTAAAAGAAAAGTTTGATATTGTGTTCCATGATGTAGATCTGCTTGAACAAGCGTTTACGCATTCATCTTATGTGAATGAGCACCGCAACTTGCACTTGTCAGATAACGAACGTTTAGAGTTTTTGGGCGATGCTGTCTTAGAGTTGATCGTTTCACGGTATTTGTATCGTGAATTGCCAGATCTGCCCGAAGGTAAGCTGACGAAGCTACGGGCGGCAATCGTTCGCGAAGACAGTTTATCCATGTTTGCCAAAGATTGCCGATTCGATGAATACATTCGTCTAGGCAAAGGGGAAGAAAACTCTGGCGGTCGTAAACGACCTTCTTTGCTTTGTGATCTATTTGAAGCCTTTTTAGGTGCGTTATACTTGGACCAAGGACTGGAAAGTGTCAGCGGCTTTTTGACGAAAGTTGTTTTTCCAAAAGTAAAAGCAGGTGCTTTTTCCCATGAGATGGATCACAAGACCCGCTTGCAAGAAGTCTTGCAGCGTGGCGGCGATGTTTCCATCAACTATCGTTTGATCAAAGAAGCAGGCCCCGCCCATGAACGGATTTTTTGGACGGAAGTCTATTGCGATGATACCTTGATCGGAAAAGGACAAGGAAAATCGAAGAAATTATCAGAACAGGACGCCGCGGCGAATGCCTTGGCAGATCTTGAACAGTAAGAGAGGACTGGCGGAGTGTATTTAAAACGAATAGAGATTGCCGGCTTTAAATCCTTTGCCGACCGCACAGTCATTGATTTCGAACATCGTGTGACTGCAGTCGTCGGACCAAATGGCAGCGGCAAGAGCAATATTACCGAAGCGATTCGTTGGGTTTTAGGAGAACAATCTGCCAAAAATCTACGTGGTGGCAAAATGCCTGATGTTATTTTTGCAGGTTCTGACACCCGCAGAGCGCTAAATATAGCGGAAGTGACGATCGTTTTAGACAATAGCGATCATTACTTACCGATGGATTACAGTGAGATCAGCGTGACTCGCCGCTTGAGAAGAACCGGCGAAAGCGACTTTTTCTTAAATAAACAAGCTTGCCGCTTAAAGGACATCCAAGAGTTATTCATGGATTCTGGGTTGGGGAAAGAATCATTTTCGATCATTTCCCAAGGCAAGGTAGAAGCAATTTTCAGCAGCAAACCAGAAGACCGTCGTGGGATTTTTGAAGAAGCGGCGGGGGTATTGAAGTACAAACAGCGGAAAAAGAAAGCCGAGCAAAAGTTGTTTGAAACGGAAGACAATTTAAGCCGTCTACAAGATATCATTTATGAACTAGAAGATCAGTTGGTGCCTTTGGCAGCCCAAAGTGACGCAGCCAATCGCTTTTTAGCGTTAAAAGAAAAATTGACGACGGTTGATGTGGCCTATGCGGTCTTAGAGATCACGAAAGCAAAAGAAGCGTGGGAGACAGCCAAAGCTCAACTGAGTACCTTTAACCAAGAACTGGCGCAGATTTCCGAAAAGATCAATCAAGGGGAACTGTCGCTACATTCTTTGCGACAACAACGTACCGCCTTTGATGAAACGTTGGAGCGTTTGAATCAGCAGCTTTTAGAGGTTACCGAAGGACTGAAGCAAGCTGAAGGACAAAAAGAAGTCTTGGATGAACGATCAAAACATACGCAAAAAAGCTCCGCGGAATACCAAGAAACCTTAGAGGAAGTCACGGAACGGGTCACACTTTTAAATGAAGAAAAAGCAGAACTGATTGGCTTGCTTTCACAAAAGAATCGTAGTGTGCAGGAAGTTGAAGCAGCGATGCTGGCGTGTCAGCAAGAGCAGGAAAAGTACCAACGTTCAGCAAAAGAAATCATTGAAGAATTGCGTAGCCAATATGTCGAAGCTATGCAAGAGCAGGCAACGATCGGAAACGAATTGAAATACTTGGAGCGTCAATACCAGCAAGAAGCCGCGAAAAATCAAACGGCGTTAAGCAAGCAGACGCAAATGAATACGTCGTTGAAAGAAAAGACGACGGAAGCGCAAATCGTGGAAGAGCAGCTAACGCAGGCTAAGGTGATTTTAGAAGAACAACGCAAGCAATACATCCATCTTCAAGAAAAAGCTCAGACCAACAAAAAACGCTTTGATGAAGAACAAAAGAAAATGTATCAGTTAATGAGTCAAGTGCAGCAGGTACGAGCGAAACAGCGCAGTCTGCAAGACATTCAAGAAAATTATAGCGGCTTCTATCAAGGCGTTCGCTTGATTTTGAAAAACAAACAGCAAATCAGCGGCATCGTTGGCGCAGTAGCGGAGTTGATCGATGTGCCACAAGACTATACCGTGGCGATCGAGACCGCACTAGGCGCCGCTGCACAGCATGTCGTCGTTGAAAATGAACGAGATGCACGGTCAGCCATCACGTATTTGAAAGAAAATCGCGGCGGTCGTGCCACTTTCTTACCGTTGACGACCATCAAAGCCCGTCATTTGCCAGATTATGCCCGCAATCAAGCCAAGCAAGTGTCTGGCTTTATCGGTGTTGCCAGCGAATTGGTACAGTCGTCTGAACACGTTCAAACCATTACGGATAACTTGTTAGGTAGTATCTTGATTGCCGAAGACTTGCAAAGTGCCAATGCGTTAGCACGGGCATTGAACTATAGCTATCGGGTCGTTTCCTTAGAAGGGGATGTCATGAATGCTGGCGGTTCCATGACGGGTGGCGCAACGAAGAAAAATGCCGGTAGTTTGTTTAGCCAAAGCAATGAGCTGCAACAATTGACGGCACAAGCGGCGCAACTGGATGAGCGGCTTTTAAAAACGGAAAAGCAAGTCCAGCATTTTGAAGCAGCGACCAAAGAAGCACAAGCAGCACTAGAAGAATTGCGGACGCAAGGGGAACAGGCTCGCATGACGGAGCATGAGCTGCAAAGCCGCTTACAAAATCTTGAGAATGACCTGAGCCGCTTGAAGCAAGAGCAGCAAGTGTTTGATTTTGAACATCGCGAAGTGCAAGCCTTCTTTGAAGAATATGATGAGAAGAAGACGAGTTTGGAAGAACAGCAAAAGAATATTGCGGCGCAATTGGCGAAAATCGATCAAGATATTCATCAAATGAATGCCGAAGAAGACTTGATCGAGGAAAAACGCCAAACCTTAGCACAAGAAAGTGCGCGCTTGCAGGCAGCTTTCGCCGTTCAAAAAGAACAAGTGGCGCATTTGCAGCAAAAAATTGCCGCTACGAATCAAGCATTGGAAGAAAACGAAGCGCGTCAGCACTCCTTAGAACGGCAGTTAGCTGCCTTGACAAGTAACGTCAGCGATCATGAGTTCTCAGAAGAAAACATTCTTCAGCGAATTGAAGCATTCACAAAAACCAAGCAGCAGGTAACAGCGGAATTGACGGTGATTCGTGAACAACGGCAAGTGGTTCAACAAGAAATCGGCGCATTAGACGAAGCCCTGAGTGCTGAAAACTTAACGCAAAAAGAAAAGCTGTCAGAAAAAACTGAAGTTGAGATCGAAAAAAATCGCGCAGAATTGGTGATGGACAATCGCTTGTTGTATTTACAAGAAGAATACAATCTTACCTTTGAAAAGGCCGCGCAAGATTTTTCTGAAATCGAGGATGCAGATCAAGCCAAAGTCGACATTCAGGAACTAAAACAAGCGATCGAACAAATTGGTCCAGTCAATTTAAATGCGATCGAACAATATGAGCAAGTCAATCAACGGCATTTGTTCTTGACGAGTCAGCGAGACGATCTGCTGTCGGCTAAAGCACAGCTGTTTGATACGATGTCTGAAATGGATGAAGAAGTCAAAACCCGTTTCGGCGAAGTCTTCGATGCGATTCGTCTGCAATTCAAACAAGTATTTCCTAATATGTTTGGCGGCGGTCATGCGGAATTAGTCTTAACAGATCCGAAAGATTTATTGAACACTGGGATTGAGATCGAAGCCCAACCACCGGGCAAGAAATTGCAAAACCTCAGCTTGCTATCAGGGGGCGAACGGGCACTGACTGCGATTGCGTTATTGTTTTCCATTATTCAAGTTCGTCCAGTACCGTTTTGTGTGCTTGACGAAGTGGAAGCAGCATTGGATGAAGCCAATGTCTCTCGTTTCGGTCATTACTTGAGTGCTTTCCAAAATGATACACAGTTTATCGTCGTAACTCACCGTAAAGGAACGATGGAGGCAGCAGATGTGTTGTATGGTGTGACCATGCAAGAATCTGGAGTGTCGAAGATCGTGTCCGTGCGCTTAGAAGAAGTGCGTGAAGGCGGTAGTTTTGCAGCAGATCAAGCATAGAGGAGGAATGGTATGATTAAACTGATTGCGATCGATTTAGACGGAACGTTATTGAATGACAAAAAAGAAGTGACTCCTCGCAACAAAGAGGTACTTGCTCGTGCCAAAGCACAAGGCGTAAAGACCGTCATTTGTACGGGACGTCCATTACGGGCGATCCGTCCCTATTTAGAAGAATTATCGCTGAAAGAACCCGGCGACTATAGCATCACCTTTAACGGCGGTTTGGTTCAAAAAAATGAGACTGGCGAGATCATTGAAAAAGCAGCGATGCAGCTGGCAGATATCCATGAATTGGTTTCAGTGGCGGAAGACTTAAATTTGCCTCTAGACGTGGTATCAGAAGAGATCGTCTTGAGTTTGCCCACTTCAGCAGCGCATCCATCGATTTATGGCTCCTTGAATCCTTTATTGGATTGTCGTCCTTTTGCCGTAGCTGATCTGGATGAATCGATGCTCTATAATAAAGCGGTGATCGCCTACCATCAGGAAGTTTTGGATCCTAAGATCCCTGAGATTTCCTCAGAGATCCGCGAGAAATATGAAATCATCAAAAGCCGGAATAACCTGTTGGAATTTATGCCTAAAGGAATCACCAAAGCCTATGGTATCAGCCTATTGGCGCAAGATTTAGGGATCAAGCAAGAAGAAGTGATGGCGATCGGTGATGAAGAAAATGACTTGCCGATGATTCGCTATGCAGGGATTGGCGTAGCGATGGCCAATGCCGTGCCAATCATTAAAGAAGCGGCTGACGTTGTCACCCTTTCAAACCAAGAAGACGGTGTGGCAGCAGTGATTGAAGAATATGTCTTAAAAGGAGGTGCGTAAGATGGGATTTTTTGACAAAATCAAAAAAGCGCTGATTGGAGAAACCAAAGAAGCAGAGCAAGAAATCGACAAACCGATAGTCGATGCTGACTCACCAGAGGCACAGCGTTCAGAAGAAAGACAGCCAGCACAAACTCCTGCTGAACATGAAGCTTCAGAACCAGTGGCACCTGCAGACGCCGCCGACTCCAGTGATTTGGAGGCAGAGCAAGAAACTGCGGAAACTTTTCCACAGCAAGAAGCAACGGTAGCGAATAAAGTAGAAGAAGCACCAAGTGTTCCAGTTGAAGTGGCTAAGGATACACCATCAGAGGAAGTACCAGCTTCTGAACCAATCCTTCAAGCAGCGCCAGAGACGGAAAGTGTGCAGGACAAATACACCAAAGGATTGACGAAATCACGGAAAACCTTTGGGCAACGGATGAACGAATTGTTTGCCAACTTCCGTACGGTGGACGAAGACTTCTTCGAAGAAGTGGAAGAAACGCTGATCGGCGCAGACGTTGGCTTTGATGCGGCGATGAAGATCGCGGATGCATTGAGACAAGAAGTCAAATTGCGTAATGTGAAGAAAACGGCAGATGTCCAAAATGTCATCATCGAAAAACTGGTTGACCTATATGGGGAAGCGGGTGTCGGTGAAGTCAACGAGTTGAACATGCAACCGGGGTTGACCGTCATTTTATTTGTTGGCGTGAACGGTGTTGGAAAAACCACCAGCATCGGGAAATTAGCCCATCAATTCAAAGCCGAAGGCAAGAAAGTCTTATTGGCTGCAGCGGATACTTTCCGTGCCGGTGCCATCGATCAATTAGTGGTCTGGGGTGAACGGGCTGGGGTTGAAGTCGTTCGTGGCAATGCAGGAGGCGATCCAGCAGCGGTTGTGTTTGATGCGATGGAGCGCGCAAAACGAGAAAATGCTGACGTTTTATTAGTAGATACAGCTGGCCGTTTGCAAAACAAAGTCAATTTGATGAACGAATTAGAAAAAATCAAACGGATCATTCAGCGAGTGGACCCAACGGCCCCTCATGAAGTCTTGCTCGTGTTGGATGCAACAACGGGGCAAAATGCCATGAATCAAGCAAAACAGTTTAAAGAGACGACGGATGTTTCTGGCCTCGTCTTAACCAAACTTGATGGCACAGCTAAAGGAGGGATCGTCTTGGCGATCCGTAACGAGCTGCGGCTGCCAGTCAAATTAGTGGGACTTGGAGAAGGCATCAACGATTTAGAACCATTTGATCCAAATGAATTTGTCGTCGGCTTATTCAAAGGCTTGATCAAAGAATAAAAAAAGAAGAGCCCTGTGTCAGGTCAAATACCTGCACATGGCTCTCCTTTATTGTTGCTTTTGTGAGATCAAAGGGAAGAGAAAACGGGTCGTCGTCTCTTTCCATGAGCTTGACTTGTGACGGAAAGCTGAGAACACTTGGCGTGGCAAATGTGGGTACAGCGATGCACGACTTTGCCAAAAATCAGGAAAAGCAGTTTGAACGATTCGTTTTCTTCTGCGCTGTCTAAAAACTTTGGGAAGTATCAGGCAGAATACAACGAGTTGAACGAGGGGGAAAGATTATTTCTTAAGTTCCCCTTGGCGCTCAGTGATCATTTTTTCCAAGTTGTTCAACGTATCGATATCTTTATTGGTTTCGATAAAGTTCGTAATCAAATTCAATAAAGATTGATCAGACAATTCTGCTGCTAAGAAGTCTTCTTGGGTCACATTCGGAGAATACAACCGAGTCAAAACAGTACCGCTGTAGCCGATATCTGCTACTTTCAATAAGTCGTGGTTTTTTAGTTTACGTACGACTGCTTGAATGGTATTCTTGCTTAGATCTTGCTGTTGGACAGCAATGTCATTTGCAGAAAGAGGTTTGTCTGAATTCCAAAAGATATTCATGATTTGACGTTCGCGTTTGGTAAGATTAAGTGGCTTCATTCACTATTCTTCCTTTCAAAAAGAGTAATATGGACATAATAATTTACTGTTCTATAAGCAGTATACTTTATTTTGAAGGTAAATATCAAATTTATTCAAGTATTTTATAAATTCTTGGTAATTTTAGTAAGAGATATTACAAGTGAAGAGCAAATTTCTGCATTTTTCACCATTTTTCACTATAATAGATGGAAAGAAGCAGAATTTAAGAAAAAAATAGTAGAAGAACATAGAGGGCAGTCGAATGAAAATAAAAACATTGTTATCACATAAAGAGCTTTTTCCCTATTTATTGAAAGGACGCTATGGGATTGAGCGTGAAGCGCAACGGGTGCGGCTCGATGGGACGTTCGCGGGAACCGATCATCCGAAAGCGCTGGGCAATCGGCGCTTCCATCCGTATATCCAAACAGATTTTGCGGAAAATCAACTGGAACTGATCACGCCGGTCGCGGATTCAGTGGATGAATTGTTCCGTTTCTTAGGGGCCATCCACGATGTGGCATATCGTTCAATGGCAGCAGAAGAAATGCTCTGGCCTTTGAGTATGCCACCGGCTTTACCAGAAAAAGAAGAAGACATCGTCATTGCTAAATTAGACCAATTTGAAGATGTGCTCTACCGCCGCTATTTGGCCAAAACTTATGGTCGCCGCAAGCAAATGGTCAGTGGGATACATTTCAATTTTGAATTTGCGGAAGACTTTTTGCAGCAACTGTATGCTTTATCTGAAACGAAGGAAAGCTATCAAGCCTTTAAAACGGCGCTTTATTTGAAAGTAACTCGCAATTATTTGCATTATCGCTGGTTTTTGACGTATTTCTTTGGGGCGACCCCTGCATCAGAAGCCAATTATTTTACGACAGAAAACGGACCGCAAGAACCAGTCCGCAGTATTCGCAATAGCCGTTATGGCTACACGAATCACGAAGACGTCAAGGTATCTTATGCTTCGTTAGAGACCTATCTTGCGGATATTGCCAACTTAGTGGAGACAGGAAAGCTTTCAGAAGAAAAAGAATTTTATGCGCCAGTGCGTTTACGTGGGGGAAAACGGGTCGCAGATCTAGCCTCAGCTGGTATCCGTTATATTGAGTTAAGAAATATCGATATCGATCCCTTTGCCCGCTATGGCATTTCCAAAGAGCAAGTCGCGTTCTTACATTTCTTCTTATTGTTTTTAAGTACAAAAGAAGAAGGCAGCGATGCCGATACGTGGATCGAAGAAGGCAATCAGAAAAATGATCAGGTCGCATTAGAACACCCACTTGCACGATTGACTTATCAGCAAGAAGCGCAAGCACTGATTGCTGAAATGATGGACTTTGCCCAAGCCCTTGAGCTGCCGCATCCGCCATTTTTGGATCAGCTTTCTGAGATGCTGGCTGAACCAGAAAGAACCTTCGCTGGACGTCTTTTCTCAGCGAGTCAAGCAACCAGCCAAGCGCAGACAGCAACATTGCTGGGACAAAAGTATCATCATGCTGCTTGGGAAAAACCGTATCAATTGGCTGGTTTTCGAGCAATGGAATTGTCGACCCAGATTCTCTTGTTCGATGCGATCCAAAAAGGTATCGAAGTGACGGTACTGGATGAAACGGATCAGTTCTTGAAATTAGCCGTGAAAGACCACATCGAATATATTAAAAATGCCAATATGACCAGTAAGGATCAGTACATCGTCCCATTGATCATGGCGAATAAAACGGTCACCAAAAAAATCTTAGCCGAAAATGGCTTTCATGTACCAGGTGGCGCTGAATTCGCTTCGGCAGAAGAAGCAATCGCGTTTTATCCGCAGATCGCCCACAACGGGTTTGTGGTAAAACCGAAAACCACCAACTATGGGATCGGTATCTCGATTTTCAAAGAAGGTGCCTCTTTAGAGGATTATCAAGCGGCGGTCGCCATTGCCTTTGCGGAAGATGATTCGATCCTCGTTGAGACCTTTTTATCAGGGACGGAATATCGGTTCTTCGTGATCGATGGGCGAGTCGATGCGATTTTATTACGTATCCCAGCCAATGTCGTGGGTGACGGCAAGCGCACGATCACGGAACTCGTCGCAGAGAAAAATCTCGATCCATTGCGCGGCACCCATCATCGGACTCCATTAGAGTTGATCCAATTAGGGGAACTGGAACAACTGATGTTAAAAGAGCAAGGGTATCAAGTGGATTCAGTGCCAGAAGAGGGGCAGATCGTTTATCTGCGAGAAAACTCGAATATCAGTACTGGCGGTGATTCTATCGATGTAACGGATGACTTCAACGATGACTACAAACAAGTAGCAGTCGATGCGGTCGCCGCATTACAAGCGTCTATCAGCGGAATCGATCTGATTATTCCAGATAAAACCAAGCCAGCCAATGAACCGGGGGCTTATGGAATCATTGAAGCCAATTTCAACCCAGCGATGCATATGCACGTTTATCCATACAGCGGGAAAGGCCGACGCTTAACTATGTCTGTTTTACGCCTGTTGTTCCCTGAAGTCTTCGAGAGCTGATGGAAGCATAGAGAGCAAAGAACTGCACACTTTGGAAGGTGATTCCCTTCGAAAGTGTGCAGTCTTTTTATTAGGCTTCAAAAGCAGCAATCTCAATCGTTTGTTTTGTTTCTTCCACCTTGAGACCCGTTCGGGCTTCCCACCATTGTTTCATTTCTTTTTCATACGTGGTAGGAAAACGTTGGATCAAGGTCAATAACGGTACGCCTTGAATCGAGGCATAGGGAAAGTTTAAAACCAGATTGTACTTCAGTTCTGACAGGAGGCTATAATATTGAAACATCATAAAGTTCATTTCATTCTTATCCTCCAGCAGGAGCACTTTCGGAGCGCGATCCAGCATAAAACCCAAGCTGCGCATCATGAACAATACGCCATCTAGATGGCTGGATTCGATCGTAGGGGCCGTTTTCAACAAATCGATATGCAGATCCAAAGCATCAAGCAGTTCTTTCTTTAATGAAAGGTAGGGCGGTGTTGATTGTTCCATGATAGTTCCTCCTTTTAATGGAAAAGTCGTTTCCAAAATGACATTTTCTCTGGTTGTTCCTGCTCTTTATCCGATGGAGCGGCAGCTGCAGGGAATTTTTTTTCGATATCGATGACGTCTTGATTGACGGCTTCTTTCCCGGCAATCAGCAAGCCAATACTGTCTGGACCGGCATCTTGGGCATCGGAGACGATCCGAAATTCCATCTGTTGTTTGGTCAGTAAAGTGATGTAATCGGTCTGGATCGATTCTGGCAATTTTCCGTTGAGCAGCACGAGTGCTCCTTGATAATCTGGTAAGGCGTTTAAGAGCGTTTTCTGGTTGTCCTTCTTCTTCATTTCTGTTACTGTCATACTAAGATAACACCGTTCACGAAACGTGCCTAAATACTTGCGCTGTTCATCTGGGTTGACGCGAGGCGTCCCATACATTCCTGTATCAAGGCGTTTTTCTAATTCGTCTGACATTGAAGTATCCTCCTCAAAGCGTTTACTTATGTTTATTATAGCATATCCAGTAAATAGCAAAAGAGGGGTGCGATCGTGAGAGAGTTTTGATAGAAAGTAGGGATCCTATGACAACAAAAGAACGACATTTGCTATTATTAGCAGAAAATCAGCGGTTGGAGACACCGAGGCTGCTCTTGCGCCCCGTTTCCTTGGCGGATGCAGCGGACATGTTTGCCTATGCAAATGATGAAGAAACGACAGCCTTCGTCTTTGCTAGACATGGGTCGGTTGACGAAACAAAACTGCGCATCGCCGAGTATTTTGTTGCTGCACCCTTAGGAAAATTTGCGATCGAAGAAAAAGACTCAGGCAAAATGATCGGGACCATCGATTTACGGGTGGAATCTGAAAAAGAGATCGCTGAGCTTGGTTATACATTAAGTCGCGATTACTGGGGGCAAGGGATCATGCCAGAAGCGGCAATGACACTGCTGCATTTTGGTTTTGAAACACTCGAATTGATTCGGATTTTTGCTCGACATGATGCCCGAAATCCCAAGTCTGGACGGGTCATGGAGAAAATTGGGATGAAATTGGAAGCAACGATCCCAGCTGCCCGCAAATCGGGTGAAGAAATCATCGATGAAGTCACGCGCGGCATCACCCTTGAGGAATGGAAAAAACGTATTATGTAAAGGAGGGCTCTCGTCATGGAACTGAACATTGAGCCAGCAGCAATTGAAAAAATAACCCCTTATGTGCAGCCAGACGATCGTCTCTATTTGGATTTTGAAGACGGCGTCGGTCCGTTTCCCGCAACGGAGATCACCTGCCGTTTGGACATCCATTTTCGCCTGATTATCGTGCCGCAAAGCTATCCAGAAGAAGGATTGGCGATCTACGACACCCCTTTAACGACACCATTAGGCACGATTTGGTTGAAGCAAGGGGCACAGGTGTATTTAGAAGAACAGACCCGGTTGCAGGTGGAACCGACCTATCAACGGTTGCAATTGATTGGAAATAGCGGGATCTTAGCTAACGATGTCCAATTGTTACGGATCGAAAAGCAGACGGCAGGCCACTGATATGGGCACGCTGGCGGTTATTAGCGACTTGCACGTCGATATCAACCAATTATTCGACCCCCATCTGAAGCTGATCGCTGATTATTTGCAGCAAAATCAGGTGACCCATCTGCATCTGGCAGGAGATGTGGCGAATAAAAAGCAACGGCTATTAGACGTGGTCGCATTTTTTCAAAGTCGACAGGTGCCAACGACCTTTCACTGGGGCAATCATGAAATGGTGGACTTGACGGAACAAGAGATCGAGGCTTTCGATGATCCCGCCTTTCTTAATTTTCAGACGTATCGCTTATCAGAAAAAACACTGCTGTTGGGAATCAATGGCTGGTATGACTACCAATATTCTGATCTGACCAGTGAATCTGAGATCTTGCGGCTGAAAAATTTGTTTTGGTATGACCGCATGATTCAGCGAAAGGGATCGGATAAGGAAATCAGTCAAGCCATCAATGAGCGTTTAGCGGAAACATTGGCCCGTTTGCCGCAAGACCAAGAAATTCTTCTTTCTACCCATTTTGTGCCCCAAGAAGCGTTTATTGTTCGTCAGACCGGCAAGTATGCCCGCTGGAACCACCTAAATGCGTTTTTAGGGTCGCCCGATTTTGGCGCAGTGATCGACCGCTACGCCAATGTTCGGGCAGTTGTCTTTGGGCATACCCATCGACGCTTTGAGAAAAAAGAACTTGCGGGAACCAGCTACTATTGCCGCCCCTTCGGCTACTATTATGAATGGCAGTTGACCCGCCGGTTCGTTATGGAAAATCACTTAGCAGAAGCATATTCGCCAACGAAAGTTCGGACGCTGCTGCGAAACCATCATGAGGCATTTGAGGACTATAAAACGACGCATCTTTTAGAAGAATTGGCGCAAGCGATCACACTACTGCCGTATTAGCGCAGCAACCGAGTCCTGCTTGTTTTCGTAATTGAATTTCCAAGCAATTTAAACCATTAGAAGAAAAACACAAAGGAGAAAAATTATGACATTTGAAGAAATCTTACCAGAATTAAAAGCCGGAAAAAAAATCATCCGTGAAGGTTGGGGCGGTTTTGAACTTTATGTGACATTCGTTGAAGGCGAAGTGTACGACAATGCCCCAGTCACCCCTTACTTTTTGATCAAAACAGCAGATGAGGGATTCTCGAGTTTCGCACCGACTGTTTGCGACATTCTTGCGGAAGATTGGAAAATCGTGGAATGACAGCATCGTGGATCGATGACAAAACGATTGTGTTTGTCACAGGAGCTGCTTCAGGCATCGGCAGAGCGCAAGCAGAGGCGTTTCTTGCAGAAGGCGCTCAAGTATTTGGGGTTGACTGCCAATCGTTTCCTGATACGCTTTTAGCCCAGCCCCGCTTTTTCGGCACGTGTTGCGATTTAGCGGTGGAAGAAAATTGTCTTGCAGCGGTCCAAGCTTGTGTTACACACTTTGGTGGCATGACGATCTTGTTGAATACAGCCGGGAAACTAGATGGCTATCATACGATCGCTGAGACGACATCAATGGAGTGGGAGGAGATATTTCAAACCAATGTCTCCAGCATGTTTTATTTAACGAAAGAAATTTTGCCGCTGATGCAAGCCAATGGTGGCGGAACGATCATTAATATGGCGTCGATCGCTGGAATGGTCGCAGGTGGAGGTGGGATCGCTTATACAACCGCAAAACACGCGATCGTCGGGTTTACCAAACAGTTGGCGTTGGATGTTGCAGATCAAGGGATCTCGGTGAAGGGCATCGCGCCAGGTGCGATTCAAACGCCGATGAATGCGGCTGATTTTGCCGGTGACGGAAAAATGGCGCAATGGGTGGCAGAGGAGACGCCGGTCAAGCGTTGGGCGCAACCAGAAGAAGTTGCAGCGCTGACCCTTTTTCTTGCCAACCCGCAAGCTAGTTACTTGCAGGGGGCGATCGTGCCCATCGACGGTGGTTGGACCTTGAAATAACTAGCCTGAGCCCATTAGAGGAGGACGCCAATGAAGGAACAAGCGATCCAGAACTTGTTTGCAAAAAATCGTGAATGTCGACAACTGCTTACGATCATTGAAGCGTTACAGCTGCCGGATTGCTGGCTGTGTGCCGGGTACCTGCGGAATTATTTATGGGGTTTTCTCAGCGGAAAAATAGCGGAGGTGCCGATAACCGATATTGATGTCGTGTTTTATGATCCGACTGTAAGCGTAGAAGAAACAGCAGCGATCGAAGCGCAACTGCGCCGTTCGTTTCCCGAATTTCCTTGGGAGGTTCGAAATCAAGCATTGATGCACCAGCACAACTTTGCCGAGGAACCCACTTATACAAGTACCTTCGATGCTTTAACGAAGTTTCCAGAGCGTTGTACAGCGGTGGCGGCACGAATGAAACAAGGCGAGATTGAATTGATGGCGCCTTTCGGTTGGCAGGATGTTTGCAGTTTTCGGGTGCGTCCAACACCGCATTTCGCCCAAAATGACCAGTACCTTGCGGTTTACCGACAACGCCAAGCGATGAAGCAGTGGCAGAAAGTTTGGCCGCAGTTGTTGATTGAAGAGATCGACAACTAAAAAAGAACACTCGCGTGATGTGGCGATTTCCAAAAGTTAGACGAAAAAGCTAACTGATGGGAATCGCTGCATATGACGCGAGTGTTTTTTATTAACGCAAAGCCAGTCGTTGCGCCAAGCGGTTTCTTAAAAAGATACCTAGATAAGCTGCGGCAACGGCTTTGATGATCCCGGGGATAATAAACAAAACAAAACCACCGTTAAAAGCAGCCGGCCATGCCATGCCAGTGCTCCATTTCAGCCATAATGTACCAAACAACAAAGTTGCCAGCGCACCGACAATATTGCCAATCACTGCTCCTGTGTAGCGAAACGCCGTTTTTTCTACGACCAATCCAGTAAGCAATCCGTTAAAGAGGAAGCCGACTAAATAGCCTCCGGTTGGTCCTAACAAAACACCGATACCGCTGGAAAAACCAGCGAAAACGGGCAAACCGATCAATCCTAACAGCAAGTAGATGATGATCGCCATCGTTCCTGTTCGCGTGCCGAGGAAAGTCACCGCCAGTCCAATCGCAAAGGTTTGTCCTGTCAATGGGATCAAACCGAACGGAATCGTCAATTGGGAAAGACCAGCAATAATGATCGCAAATAATGCGGCATGGATTTGTTCACGTAATGATAATTTCATCGAATCCTTCTCTCTAGTAATAATTTCGTTAACCTAAAAAAGATTTATTTGGTTAACGAAATTATAAGCGGTGGTTTACCAAAAGTAAAGAAGAATCTTGTTTTTTTAGTGTCCTTTTTTTAATAGGACAAGTAAGTTCTTTGAGGAGAGGAAAGGGGCGATTTCTTCCAATTCATCTGTTGAGAAGGGCAGTGCTTGAACGAGACGGCAGATCGTTGCTTCTGTCAGAAACGGCAGCAGTTCTTCGATTTCATCATAAGACAAGCGTTCTGATGCGGTAACGTTTGGCTGTTCCAGGGCCGTCAGCAGGAGTTCATCCAGATACGGTGCAGGTAAAAAGGGAAGCAGTTCTTCAATCTCAGAAAAGCGAAAGTCAGGGGTTTCAAGCCAGCCTTTGATTTCTCCCGCCAAAAAGTTGGGGGTTAAAAAGGGCGCCGCCTCTTCCCAAAAAGCCATGGAATAGTGGTTGCCTTTAAGGAGCTCTTCTATTTGGGGCTTTTTCAAAAACGGCAAGAGTTCTTCCATGACATCTTCTGGGATATTTTCGACGCCATTAAGCAAGTGCTGCAAGTCAGCACTATTCAAATGAGGTGCTAGTCTAGGCAATAAGTCTAGGTCTAAAGAAGATTCTTGAAACGGTTCTTCTTGAATCAGTGCCGATAGTTCTTGCGGTTTGATCAGCGGAGCTAGTTCGGCGATTTCTTTTGGCTGCGCGGTTCCTGCTTGATAATGTTGAACCGCAGCTGCTGGCTTCCCTAACAGCTCATCGATCGATAGGCCTAAAATCGCCGCTAGCTGCGGCAATTTTTCAATGTCCGGCAGTGAGTTGCCCCGCTCCCAATTACTGACCGCTTGATAGCTGACAAGTAATTGGTCTGCCAAGTTGCTTTGGGTCAGATTTTTTTCTTTGCGTTTGGTAGCGATCTGCTGACCAATTTTTCTCATGTTGAATTCACTCATAAATGAATTCCCCCTTTCATGCTCTAAGTATAGTTTCTCAAAAGGTGAAAACGCAATCAAGCTGTGATTGAGCAGGCAAATGCCGACTCAATCACAGCTTGAGTTTACGAATGGATCAGCTGAAGGAGGTGTTCACCAAACGCTTGTGTCGTTAAACAGACGGCTTCGGGCATCAACTGTGCGAAGTCGGCAGTGACGTGCTGACTTTGCAAGGCTTGTTCAATGGCTTGCGTCAGTATTGCAGCAGCTTCCGGCCAGTTCAAATGTTCTAATAGCATGCACGCCGATAGCAGAAGTGAACAGGGATTGGCTTTGCCAAGTCCTGCGATATCCGGTGCCGTTCCGTGGGTAGCTTCAAAGATGGCTGCCCCAGTATCGTAGTTGATATTGGCGCCGGGGGCGATCCCGATGCCGCCAACTTGTGCAGCGAGTGCATCAGAGATGTAGTCGCCGTTCAAATTACAAGTGGCAATGACATCGAATTTTTCTGGATACAAAAGGATCTGCTGTAAAAAGTTGTCGGCGATCACATCGTTAACAACGATCTTTCCAGCCGTTTTTGCCGAGGCAAGGGCGGCTTCGGCTGCCTTTGAACCATTTTCTGCTTTGATTTTGTTGTATTGATTCATTGTAAAACACTGGTCGGCGTACGTGGTTTCTGCAAGCTGATAGCCCCAGTTTTTAAATCCGCCTTCTGTAAATTTCATGATATTGCCTTTATGCACCAGTGTCACCGTGGGCCGCTTTTGAGTAATCGCATACTCAATGGCAGCAGCGATCAAGCGCTGACTGCCTTCTAAAGAGATCGGCTTGATGCCAATAGCGGAAGTTTTAGGAAAACGAATCGCCTTGACGGCAAAGTCTGCTTGCAGTGTCTGGATCAAACGCTGTGTTGCGTCGTCGTCTTTGGCAAATTCGATGCCAGCATAAACATCTTCAGTATTTTCTCGAAAGATCACCATATCGGTTTTTTCTGGCTGTTTTAAAGGCGAAGGGACCCCTGTAAAATAGCGAACAGGTCTGACACAGGCATAAAGATCCAGGGTCTGCCGTAAGGTGACATTCAAGGAGCGAAAGCCCTCGCCAATCGGGGTAGTCAACGGTCCTTTCAAGGCGTATTGTTGGGCTTTGATCGTATCGATGGTTGCTTGCGGCAGCCATTCCCCTGTCTGTTCAAAGGCGGCTTCTCCAGCGAAAACTTCCAGCCACTCGATGTGGCGCTGATTGTCATAAGCTTTATTCACAGCTGCATCAATCACAGGTTGCGCAGCCTGCCAAATCTCGGCACCGATGCCGTCTCCTGCAATGTAAGGAATGGTGATCGTCGTTGCTTCATGGGTTGTTTGGTTAGACATGGGCAGCTCCTCCTAATTCCGCTTTTTTTCGAATGACCATTGGCAAAATTCCTTGATGCTTCCAATAGCGAATATCTGCCGGGGCATCAAAGCGTAGACGGGTCATAAAGGAGACAGCCCCTCCGTCGGTCCGTTGAGCGGTGACTTCGACCAGCTGCTTGACCGCTGGCTCTTCTGGCAAAGCGATCGAGAATGTTTCGCTGCCATCTAAAGCAAAAGAGGTGGCACTTTCACCAGCCAGATATTCAAGAGGAATGATCCCCATCATGACCAAGTTGCTGCGATGGATCCGTTCGAAGCTTTCTGCTAAGACGACTTTAACGCCTAACAATTGTGTCCCTTTGGCGGCCCAGTCGCGAGAAGAACCCATGCCATAATCTTTACCAGCTAAAATGATACAGCTTTGGCCGGCTTTTTGGTAATTCGTAGCGGCGTCAAATATCGACAAGGTTTCCCCAGTTGGAAAATAATGCGTGACACTGCCAGTACTGCCAGGAACCAGTTGGTTTTGCAGACGGATGTTGCCGAAAGTCCCCCGCATCATAATCTGATGATTGCCGCGCCGCGAACCAAAGGAATTGAATTCACGATATGGAACTTCTTTTTCTTGTAAAAATTTTCCGGCTGCTGAATCCATACTGATGCTGCCGGCAGGAGAAATATGGTCAGTGGTGACGGAATCGCCCAATTTTGCCAAGACTTTCAGATCGGCTAAGACATCTGGTTTAGGCAATTCTTTGGTCAATGTTTCAAAGTAGGGTGGATGAGCAATGTAAGTAGATTGTTCCTCCCATTCATAACATGCGCTCGTGGTGGTTTCGATCGCATTCCAGCGTTCATTGGCATCAAAAAGATGCTCATAGGCAGCGCGAAATGCTTCTGGTCCGACGTATTCTTGAACGTAAGCATTGACTTCTTCATTGCTAGGCCAAATATCAGACAAATACACCGGCTCGTCATTGACGATAGCTAATGGTTTTTTTGTAAGATCTTTGCGAATGCTGCCAGCGATCGCATAGGCAACAACTAACGGCGGCGAAGCCAAATAGTTGGCTTTGATCTGTGGATGGATTCTTCCTTCAAAATTCCGATTGCCTGACAGAACCGACGCCACCAGTAGATTTTCCGCCTCAATTGCTTCAGCGACCGGCGCTTCTAAAGGACCGGAATTTCCGATACAGGTGGTACAACCGTAGCCCACTAAATAAAAGCCGAGTTGCTCTAAATACGGCAGCAAACCACTGTTTTGCAAATAGGTGGTCACGATCTGGGAGCCAGGTGCAAGGGAGGTTTTGACCGTACGAGGGACGGTCAAACCTTTTTCAATGGCTTTTTTGGCCAATAAGCCTGCAGAGAGCATGACGAAAGGATTGCTAGTATTCGTACAGCTAGTGATCGCCGCCAAAACGATATCGCCGGTCTCTAATTTGTCTGCTGCAGCATCTGGCCAAGTAACGCTGGCTTCTTTTTGCCATTCATCCTCCGAAAGTCCAAAGCCCTTGGGACCAACGGCTGCCGTGACTGATTGTTCAAAATCCTGACGGACTGCTGGAAGCAAAATTCGATCTTGCGGGCGTTTGGGGCCCGCTAATGCCGGCTGAACTTCTGCTAGATCAATGGTGATCGCCTTAGTATAGGTCGGCACGGTCGTTTCATCATAAAAGAAATGGTTGGCTTTGGCGTAAGCGGTAACGAGTTCGATCAGCTCGCTGGAGCGCCCGGTCGTTGCCAAGTAGTTCAAGGTCTCTTGATCGATCGGACAAAAACCGCAAGTGGCACCATATTCAGGGGCCATGTTCGCTAATGTCGCCCGATCGGCTAAGCTCAAATGACCATAGCCCGGGCCAAAGTATTCGACAAATTTTCCAACCACTTTTTCGATCCGCAGCACTTCGGTTACTTTTAGTGCTAAATCGGTAGCTGTGGTACCTGCAGGCATCTCGTTGATAAATTTCACCCCGATGACTTCAGGTGTAGGAAAGAAAGAAGGTTCGCCAAGAATCGCAGCTTCCGCTTCAATACCGCCAACCCCCCAACCGAGGACCCCCAAACCGTTGATCATCGTGGTGTGAGAATCGGTTCCTTGCAATGTATCAGGAAACAGCAGATGTTGGTCTTCGTGTGTTTTTTGCAAGATCACATCAGACAATGATTCGATGTTGACTTGATGAATGATCCCTGTTTCAGGCGGAACGACTTCGAAATTGTCGAAAGAACCTTGTGCCCATTTCAAGAATTGATAGCGTTCTGCGTTGCGTTCAAATTCCCGCTCCGTATTAAAAGCGATCGCCCCAGGCGTACCGGCTTGATCGACTTGCACAGAGTGGTCGACGACGAGTGTGACGGGGATCTCAGGATTGATGTCTTCTGCGGCACCGCCTAAAGCGACCATCGCATCCCGCATGGCAGCCAGATCAACGACTGCAGGCACCCCAGTAAAGTCTTGCAAGACGACCCGCTCTGGTTTGAATGGCACGACACCGGTAGGGCTTTCTGCCTGCCAATTCGCTAAAAATGGTAAATAATCCTCTGTAATTTCCTCGTCTTGATGACGAGCAACACTTTCCAATAAAACTCGAATGGAGTAGGGCAAGCGAGATAAATCAGCCCCTAAGTCTTGGGTGATTTTCGCTAAGTCAATATACGTGTATTGGGTGTCATTGACGGTGAGTTGAGTTTGCCACTTCATAAGAATCCTCCTTTTTACGAAGATAATCGTACTTATTAGGAATAATTATACGTTGATAATTTAAAAAATCAATTAAATTTATGAAAAATATTTCATTTTCTAAACATCGTGCTATAATGTGTGAAAGTTTGTTAAAAAGCAACGATTTTATAGGATGACTATTTTAACGATGTTTGTATACGGTTAAATAACATTGTAGTCGATAGTTTGTAGAAAGATTGGAGGTAACATCACCGTGGAAAGATTAGAAAAGAAAGAGAAATTGTCCTATCTTGCATCGCAATGTCAGAAATACAATTTGATAGATATGAATCTTTATTCAGAATATGATGTAAAGCGTGGACTGAGGGATTTAAATGGCACGGGGGTCTTAGCAGGTCTTACGACGATCTCCACCATTTATCCAGAAAAAATCATTGCCGGCAAGCCAGTTGAAGCTTGTGGCGAGCTGCGTTATCGCGGAATTGACATCAATGAGTTAGTATCAGGGTTCGTCAATGAAAAACGTTTTGGCTTTGAAGAAATTGCATATTTATTACTTTTCGGCGAACTGCCAAACAAAACAGAACTTGCGGCATTTCATTGCCTATTAGCAGAAAAACGTACTTTGCCGACCAATTTTGTTCGTGACGTCATTATGAAAGCACCTTCTTCTGATATCATGAATAGTTTATCTCGCAGTATCTTGACACTGGCAAGTTATGATCTGCAAGCAGATGACATCAGTATTGAAAATGTGTTGGAACAAAGTCTGATGCTGATCAGTGTCTTTCCACTCTTGGCAATCTACGGCTATCATGCCTACAATCATTACAATCAAGGGGAGAGCATGTACATCCACCGCCCGACCGAAGAGTTGAGTACAGCTGAAACGATTTTGACTATGCTGCGTCCAACGAAAGAATATAGCTTCCAAGAAGCCCAAACATTGGATATGGCACTTGTTTTGCATATGGAACATGGCGGCGGGAATAATTCGACCTTTACGACACGAGTCGTTACCTCCAGTGGGACGGATACCTATTCAACGATTGCTGCAGCGCTAGGTTCTTTGAAAGGGCCTAAACACGGTGGTGCTAATATCAAAGTGACAGAAATGATGGGAGATTTGAAGCGCAACGTTGCTGATATTACCGATGAACAGGCGATCCGCAGCTATTTGGAAGCAGTCTTAGATAAAGAAGCGTTTGACCGTAAAGGATTGATTTATGGCATGGGCCACGCGGTATACAGCGACAACGATCCCCGTGCGGCGATTTTTAAAAATTATGTGGCAAAATTGGCCCAAGAAAAAGGATCAGAAGCTTGGCAAGAATATCAATTGTATACGATGGTCGAACGTATTGCTCCTCAAGTCATCAATGAAAAGCGCAAAATCTACAAAGGAGTCAGTGCCAATATCGACTTTTTCAGCGGGTTTGTTTATAACATGTTGGATCTGCCAGAAGAACTGTATACACCAATGTTTGCTATCGCGCGGATCGTCGGCTGGTCCGCCCATCGGATCGAAGAGCTGGTCAACGCACAAAAAATCATGCGTCCCGCCTACAAAGAAGTGTCAAATGATCGGGAATATATCGATATAGAGTCAAGATAGATCAAAACAGCAGGGAGGAAGCTCGCTGCTGTTTTTGTTTTGTTCAAAATCCTAGTGCTTATAAGACCATCCAATTACTCAGAAGAAGTTTGTTGTTTTTTATTAATGAAAGCGTTGACAAGAAATAAGTTTAACGTTAAACTTTGTCTTATAGTTTAACGTTAAACCTTCAAGAGACAGACAAAAAAATTGATTGACTTCTAAGTAAAAAAACAATCAGGATACGTGGCCAATGATTGTTTAACATTCGTTCTATAGTAGACGAAAGGCTATTTGGAGGAGTAGTTACTTTTTTCCTATCTCTACCGTAAAACAAAAAATGAAAAGAATGATTTTCTTTGTAGGAGGGTTACATGTGCAAAAAAAAAGCAACGCAAATTTTCACAAGAATAAAATGAAAAATAGTCTTTCTTTGTACGTCTTATTAGCTCCAGCTTTGATTTTATTAGTCATATTCACCTATATTCCAATGTATGGTTTAGTAATTGCATTTAAAGATTACACTCCGTCACTGGGTATTTTTGGAAGTCCATGGGTTGGTTTTAAGCATTTTTCTCAATTTTTTAATTCGTTTCAATTTGGAGTAACCCTTAGAAATACACTAACTATTTCCCTCTACAGTATGATTGTCGGCTTTCCATTGCCAATTGCATTAGCAATTCTCTGCAATCAAATTCGTGTAGAAAAATTCAAGAAGTTTTTCCAAGTCACCACCTATTTACCTCACTTCATTTCTACAATGGTTATGTGCGGGATGTTGATCTTGTTTCTATCACCTACCAATGGTTTGATTGTCAACCTCATGCGGCTTGTTGGCATAGAATTGCCTTCTTTGCTTTCTCAGCCAGGAAGTTTTGCAAGCGTATATGTTTGGAGTGATGTCTGGCAACATGTTGGATGGGACAGCATTATTTATTTAGCGGCCTTATCAGCGATCGATCCCACTTACTACGAGGCTGCGACTATGGATGGTGCCACAAGACTGCAAAAAATCAAGTACATTGATTTACCACTGATTCTTCCCACCGCAATGATCTTGCTTATATTAAGAGCGGGCAGTTTATTGAGTGTTGGGTTTGAAAAAGTGTTGCTGTTGCAAAATGCTTTGAATTTAGCAGGAAGCGAAATTATCTCCACATATGTTTATAAAGTAGGGTTAATAAACTTTCAATATAGTTATTCAACTGCTATCGGCTTATTTAATACAGTGATCAATATAATCATATTGATATTAGTGAATGCATTGTCGAGACGCTTGACGAAAACTGGGTTGTTTTAGGAGGAGATTATGAAAAAAAGTAAGAAAACTGGTTCTGAAAGGATATTCGATTTCTTTGTTTATGGGGTAGCCATTTTGTTGATCCTTCTAATCATTTATCCGCTTTGGTTTGTGATCATTGCTTCCTTTAGTGATCCAGCGGATGTCGGGAATGGGAATGTTTGGTTGTGGCCAAATGAATGGCGATTAGATGGGTATATCCGCTTATTCGAGCAGACCTTATTCTGGCGAGGCTACTTGAATACCATTTTATATACCATAGTAGGAACCGCTGTCGCATTGTTCGTTAATATCCCCGCTGGTTATGCCTTATCTAGAAAAGATTTGCACGGTAGGAAATGGCTGGCTTTATTGTTTATTATTCCCATGTTCGTTTCGGGCGGCTTGATCCCGATTTACTTAACGATCAAGAATGTTGGCCTCTTAGATACGTTTTGGGTAATGGTCATTCCTTTTGCAGTATCTAGTTACAATATCATCGTAGCTAGAACATTCTTCAACAATAGTATTCCTGCTGGTTTATGGGAAGCAGCTCAAATTGATGGTTGTGGAACGATCCGCTATTTCTTTAGTATGGTACTGCCACTTTCAAAAGCGATATTGGCTGTTATCGGTTTATGGACAGCAGTTGGTATTTGGAATTCATGGTTCAATGCATTGATTTATTTGACCAATGACAATCTACAACCATTGCAATTGATACTTAGACGGTTACTAATAAGTAATCAATTACTACAAACACAAGCAACCGGAGAACTTGCATCTGAGCTAAGAGCAACGGCAGACATGATGAAATATGCAGCAATTGTCGTATCTACAGCACCAATTATGATGTTATACCCGTTTTTACAAAAGTATTTTAATCAAGGTGTCATGATCGGCGCGTTGAAAGAATAAAAAATGGAGGAATGATGATGAAACAGTTTAAATGGAGGTATTTGTTTTGTTCTTTAGGAATTTTAGGGATGATGACTGGCTGTGGAAATGAAGGGGCGGTAGGGGAGCAAGGAAGTGACACGAATCAATTTAAAATCACCACTGTTCGCTGGTCAGACTGGGGAGATGATTTTACAAAAGGCTTTTTAGAAGATGCAGAAGAAAAAGCGGGGATTCAAATCGAATGGGATATTCATCTTTCAGCAGATTGGGGTGAGAGAAAGTCTGTATTGATGGCTGGGGGCGATTTGCCTGATGCCTTTTTAGGGTCAATCACCTTTAATGATGCAGAAATAGCACAAAACCAAGATGTGTTTATTCCATTAGAAGACTTGATTGCAGAAAACATGCCTAATCTTACTCGTATCATGTCGGAAGATCCGAAAATTAAAGCAATGATTACATCACCAGACGGGCATATCTATAGCTTGCCGAAAAAATTACCAATGCGTCCGCTCATTGCGAACCAACTATTTATCAATCAAACATGGCTTGATAATCTTGGCTTGGAGATGCCTGATACCTATGAAGACTTTATTGATGTCTTAACAGCTTTTAAAGAAGAGGACGCCAATGGAAATGGAGATGCAACAGATGAGATTCCTTATGGTGTCGGAAACTTTAGTGAAACCTTCTCATTCATTTTACCGTTTAACAATCGGCTTGGAGCTGACAATACGTACGAAATGTCAATGAAGGATGGAAAACCAATCTACTTACGCATGGAAGAAACCTATCGTGATGGCATTGCTTGGATGAGTGAGGCGTATCAAGCTGGGTTAATTGATCCAGAATTGTTTACCCAAGATACATCCATGAGTGATGCGAAACGAATGAATAAAGATACCGCTCTTGTAGGGGTGGCTGCTGGCTGGACGGCGGATGCAACGTTTGGCTTACATGCTGAGGAGTATGTTGCACTACCACCATTGAAAGGACCAGATGGACAACGCTATGTCATATCCGATCCAGATCATTATAACTACGGTCGGAATGAGTTTATGATAACAACGAGTTGTGAAAATCCTGCTGAGCTCTTAAAGTGGGCTGATCAATTCTATACAGATGATGCAAGTATTCAAACCTTTTATGGCTCATTTGGTGTTGGGGTTGAGAAAAACGGGGACCAGTATACAGTTTTACCACCACAGGATGGGAAATCAGCGGATGAATGGGCTTGGATCAATTCATTGCGCGATTTTGGACCAAAATATGTGGATGATCAATTTAATGAGCGTGTGACGATTGATGAAACACAAGGGGATGGATTGAAATTGATTCTTGATAGTGAAATCAATCAATACGTCCAACCTGCATTTCCGAATGTGATTTACTCGCAAGAAGAATTGGCTCGGTTGTCAGCACTTTATGTAGATATTAGTTCTTATGCTTCCCAAATGGCTGCCAAATGGGTAGTAGAAGGCGGAATTGAAGAAGAATGGGAGAGCTATCTGGAACAATTGAACGCAATGGGGATCGAAGAGTTTATGGGAATCCAAAACGATGCCTTTGATCGATACTCAGCAATTATAAATTAGATCGTGCGGGCTGAAGTAGAAATACTGCTTCAGCCTTCCTATTCTAGGTGAAAGGAGTATACATGAAAACTTTGTTTCGATTTGATACGCCATTGATGAAAGGATTAACAAGGATTACCGATATATGCTTGCTTAACGGCTTATTTCTTCTTACTAGTCTGCCGATCCTTACAATCGGCGTCTCTTTGACAGCCATGAACACTTGTTGGCAAAAAATACTGGCGGGGCAAGAAGAAGGGCTTGTGCGACACTACTTTTCTACGATAAAAAGGGATTTTTTTGAAGCAACAATTATTTGGGTAGGTATTCTTTTTTTTACAACGATCTTTTCACTCAATTTCTATTTGTTTACCCTTCAAGCTATAGTCTTTAGGGTGATTGGCTTAGCCATTTTATTCCCTTTCATCGTCTGTCTCTTATTATTGTTTGTCATGCTATTTTCTTATATTGGTAGATATGAAGATGGTGTGTGGCGTAGTATCAAGAACTGTTTGCTGATAGCGATTCAAAATGGGAAGCAAGCGGGTTTGCTGTTGCTCTTTAATAGTATGATGATGTATTTTAGCTTGAGTAGTCCCGAAAGATTGTTGACTGCTATTTACGTTTATACGTTTGGTGGGTTCGCCATGACTTCATTGATCAATAATCTACTCTTAAAAAAAATGTATCAAAAGACTGAGCGAACCATCGCTGAACCCCAAGAAATTTGATGAGTTCGTAGTTAGCTAGAGACCTTGATCCATGTGCTGTTGCCCCTTTGTCCTACAAAATAGAGAGCGTAAGAAGAACTCAAGGAGGAAAGAGTCCACTTTCTTAAATTGTCATTGTTCTAATAAAGGGTACCCATTCTTGTTGGCTATCCTTTGATTGATGCTTCTCGACAATGCGGTATAATAAGGAAAAACAAGTACTATCGAAAGGACAAAGCGCATGAGGATTACAATTAAAAAAATTGCAGAAGAAGCAGGGGTCAGTGTGACGACAGTCTCGAATGTTATAAATAAAAAAGCGCACCGTGTGTCCCAAGATAAGATAGAAATGATCGAAGGGATCATAAAAAAATATAATTATTCACCAAATATGAATGCACGAGCGTTAGTCAAATCTTCTTCTCGCTTAATTGGGGTACTGTATTTTTCAGATCAAAAAAATTTGGACTTTGCGGACCCTTTTGTGACAGAAGTTCTAGATGGCATACAGCGAGTGACAAAAGAGCACAGCTTTTTTACACTCGTCCATAGCGTGACCAAAACAGATGATATTGGAGAATTACAGAAAAATTGGAAATTTGATGGGTTTATTGCAGTAGGATTTAGTCAAGAATTATTTGAAGAAGTCAATCGGATTGTCCAGGTCCCAATCGTTTTCATTGATACGCATCTAGAGGATGAAGTGTTCAATCGAATCACGGACTATCCGAATAGTTTTTTTATTAATACGAATGATCAAAAAGCGGCATATGAAGCGACTGCCTTTTTACTTGAAAAGGGTCTGACTAAGATCGGCTTTTTGTCCTATGAATTTGATCAATCAAAGACATCGGTTATTCAACAAAGGTATCTAGGCTATCATCAGGCTTTGCAGGATTTTGGTATAAAGCTTGATGAGGGATTAGAGTATACAGAAGAACAACAAGCAACAATGATCAGCAGCATAGACAAGTTTCAAGCAGTGCTCGTTACAGCAGACTACTTAGCGATCAAGTTTATTCATAAATTAAAACAAGAAGCTATTTTTTATGAAAAGAAACTGTCGATCATCAGTTTTGATGATATCCGTTATGCAGCTTTAAATGATCCTCCATTAACTACGATCAGATTAGATCAGATTAAAAAAGGGGAAGCAGCCATGACTACCTTGGTCAATATCATTGATAACCATTCGAATGAACCGCAAATCACATTACTCAATGGGAAATTGATTGTAAGAAAAACAACATACTAGAAAGGAACGTGTTATGGGGAAAATTGCAGATAGATACTATACGGTTGATCCGTGGAGTGTTTCAGAAGAAGGGTTTGATAAAGAACGAAGTGAAGTGTCCGAATCGATCTTTTCTTTGGCAAATGAATATATGGGCATCCGAGGTTATTTTGAAGAAGGATATTCGGGAGAACGATTGCTAGGTAGCTACTTCAATGGAATCTACGAAAATAGCCCAAAGGAAAACCGCGTAAAGTATAAGGGGATCATTTCGAGGAGTCATTTTATGGTCAATGCGGTCGATTGGCTATATACCAGAATTTGGTGTGGTGAGGTGTTACTAGATTTAGCTTATTCAGATATCGAATCTTTTCAACGACGACTTGATCTTAGAACAGGTATCTTGACTCGTAGTTTTTATTGGAAACCTGAGAAGGATATCAAATTAAAGGTGACTTTTGTACGTTCACTAGATAGAGAAACGGTATCATTAGGGTATCAGCAGATCTCGTTAAAAGTCATTGAAGGTAGTCCATCCATCTCAATTTTGATGGGGATTGACTTTGCCACGAGCCATCTATCTGAAGGTCAAAATTTTTGGGTGGAACGAGAAAAAGAATCTTCAAATAGGCATGCGTTTTTAGCAGCAGAAACAAGAAGCACCAAGCAAACCATTTATGCGGGTTTTTCTTTATCCGCCACTGAATCCCTCGACACGCAACTTGTGGAAAGGGATAAATTTATCGGCCGTAAGTTTAACGTTAAACTAGAAGAAGGGATGAACTTTCAAGTAAACCGAAATGCGGTAAATATTGCCGATAAAACCGGACTTGATTTAAATCAACTAAAACAACATTGTCTCACCGATCTGGAAAAAAGTCTTTCCTTTGATGAGATGCAACGAAAGAGTCGCACCTATTGGCAAAACGTTTGGGCTAAGGAAGACATCCAAATCGATGGTGATCCAAGTAATCAACAAGGGATTCGCTACTGCATCTTTCAGTTGCATCAAACATACCATGGTCAAGATCCTAGTCATAATATTGGTGCGAAAGGGCTCACTGGTGAAGCATACGGTGGACATGCTTTTTGGGATACGGAAACTTCCTGCCTGCCTTTTTACTTATTGACAAATCTTGATGCAGCAAAAAATTTATTAGAATTTCGCTATCATACTTTGCCGGAAGCCAAAAAACGAGCACGCCAGCTTGATTGCCAAGGAGCTTGTTACCCTATCGCTACATTGAATGGGAACGAAGCCAGCGATCTTTGGCAGCATGCAAGCCTTCAGTTTCAGCCAAGCACCGCTGTTGCATATGGCATCTGGCACTACATGCAGGTAGCAAAAGATACTGAATTTTTGTATGGACATGGGATCGAAATGTTGATTGAAATTTCACGCTTTTTGGCTTCTAGAGGTGATTGGTCTCCAGAAGGTGAATTTGGCTTTTTTGGGGTGATGGGACCAGATGAATTTCAGATGATGGTAAACCACAATACGTATACAAATTATATGGCGAAAAGAACATTCGATTATACTGTAGAGGTATTGAAAAAATTGAAAACGAGTAATGAAACTAGATATAGTACACTTCTATCAGCGCATGGTTTGAGTGAAAAGGAGATTGGCTACTGGCAAATTTGTAGCAAAGAAATGCTTATTTTAAAAACGGAGTATGGTTTGTTTGAACAACATGATGGTTTTTTCAAATTACCTCATGTGGATATCCGCTCGATTCCCATCGAAGAGTTCCCGCTTTATGATCATTGGTCCTATGATCGCATCTATCGTAACAATATGATCAAACAACCAGATGTCTTAATGTTTCTTTTCTTGTATAACCAATCTTTTCCGAAAGCGGAAAAGCAAATCAACTATGATTACTATGAACCAAGGACGATTCACGAATCCTCGCTGTCACCTTCGATCCATTCTATTTTGGCGGCAGAATTGGGAATGGAAAATGAAGCATATCATTTTTTTGAATTTGCCACTAGAATGGATCTGGATAATTTCAATCGTAATACTCGTGAAGGATTGCATATGACTTCGATTGCTGCAGCTTGGATGAATATTGTCTATGGATTTGGTGGCGTGAGAACTGATAGGGAAGGAATAAAACTAGCCCCCACAATTCCAGTTGACTGGAAAAAATATACATTCAAAATTACGTATAACCAATGTTTGATTGACGTGTCAGTCACCCATCAGTCAATCAAAATTTCGCTAATAAAGGGTAGAGCTATTCAACTACAAGTTTATCAAAAGAAACTGACGCTTACTCAAAACCCCATCGTCATTGAGCGATCAACGAAAAGAAGCGTCTGAATTTCTTAGCCCTCATTCGCATAAAAACAACGGTGAAGAAAAGCACCGTTGTTTTTTGTTTTTTTGCAAGCAAGAGGAACTTTTTGTGCGTAATTAAAGATAGGAAAGAGTAGCAAAATATCAAGTATTTCTCCTTTTTCATATAGGAATGCAAAAATTGATTACAAAGTTTCTTGCATTTTTTGTATGATAGAGGGAGGAATAAAGGAGGAAAGTTCACGAATGAAAATAAAGAAATGGATGGCAATTGCCATTATTACCAGTCAATTTTCAACATTGCTGCCAGTATCAGCGGCTGCGGCTGTTTTAACGAGCGAGTCTACTGCTGGTCAAAATACAGCTGAGTCAACGGTTCCGGGAGTGAACGGGCCAACAATGGGCTTGGTCCCTGAAGATGCCGCAACGGTACCAGGAGAAAACGGCGAAGTAGTTCCAGGAGAGTCAACACCTGTTCCTGAACAGCCAACACCAGAACCATTGCCAGAACCGGAACCAACCCCGACGCCAGAACCAACACCAGAAGAACCGGCACCAAATCCTGATCCAGAGCCGAATCCAGAGCCAGAACCAACACCTGAGCCGGCGCCAGAACCAGAAGAGCCAGCACCAAACCCAGAACCAGAGACAACACCAAATCCAGAGCAAGAATCAACACCAAGCCAGCCTTCGCCTGACATCAAAGAAGTACCGAACGTACCAGAGTTGACGGTAACGCCGCCGCAAGAAGATGAGCCAGCAAAATTTGAAGTCACGCCAGTCAAAGAAACGTGGGACTTTATTATGGAGATTGGAGAAGATGCTCGTAAAGTTGGACAAGAAGAAGATCTTTACGCATCGGTCATGATTGCACAAGCGATTTTAGAGTCTGGTAGCGGAAGAAGTCGTCTGAGCCAGGAGCCTTTTTATAACCTATTTGGTATTAAGGGACTTTATGAAGGGAATGGAATTTCCTTCCAAACGCAAGAAGACGATGGTTCCGGTAATTTATACACAGTTCATGCCACGTTTCGCCAATATGACAGTATCGAATCTTCTTTGAAAGATTATGCGAAATTGTTGAAAGAAGGATTGGACCACAATCCGAATTTTTATAAAGGTGTTTGGAAATCAGAAACGGAGTCTTATGAAGATGCCACGGAATATCTGACCGGGCGTTATGCATCAGATACACAATACAATGAGAAGCTAAATGCGCTGATCGAAGCATATGCTCTGACGAGTTATGACAAAGAGAAACCAGAATTACCGACAGGCAGCGAACAGATGATCTATCCTGTCAGCAATCCAGTTGTCTCTTCTGTCTTTGGTCCGCGAGGCAATGGGTTTCATCGTGGAGTGGACTTCGCCGCCCCGCAAGGAACGCCGATCATGGCTAGTCTTTCAGGAACGGTGATCCGCTCAGAGTATCATTCTTCATGGGGGAATTATGTTGCTATCGAGCACAAAGATGGGCTGACGACATTGTATGCGCACAATCATCGCAATTTAGTGGAAGTCGGTCAAACGGTCGAACAAGGCGAAGTGATTGCTTCCATGGGAAGTACGGGGAACAGTACAGGTCCTCACTTGCATTTTGAAGTTAGTCTTTCACCTAGTTTAGCCCGGCATCAACTGATTGATCCATTAGATGCCTTATCAAAATAACAAAGAATAAAAGAGAGCAGTGTAGCTGCTTTCTTTTTTTTGTCAAGAAAAACGAATCATTTCAGGAAAATTATGCTTTGAGATTTTTTTAGCGCATTCATTTTATCTTGCACGATAAATTTATTCCGAAAACAAGTGTTTTTCTTTGTAAAAAAAACAAAAAGAATTTATGCTAGAAAGGTAGGGAAAAAAATTCCCAAGAGGAATGTCCACTTTAGACAAGGTCGTGTATGCGACTTTGCGATGTCTCTAGTATCCTTTCTTATTTAACCAAGGAGTGTGAAAAATGACTGACGATCAGCAAACAACGAATGTGTCTAATGAAGCAGCGCAAGCAAGTCCACTGTCCTTTGAAGAGAAAGTCATTGAAACAATTGTTGGTGTCGCTTTGCAGTCAATTGATGGCTTGATTAGTGTAAATGGCAGATTTCTTTCAGATATGACCGAAAACCTTGAAGAACAGCCGCAAGTCGCTTCTGGCATCGATGTGGAAGTTGGCAAAGAAGAGGTTGCAGTTGATTTGGAAGTAATCGTGGCTTACGGCAAAGATATCCCCAAACTCTTTGCGCAAGTCCAAGAAGTGGTCTTAGAAGAAATTAGCCGCTTGACTTCTTTAAAAGTTAAAGAGATCAATATTCGAATCGCCGATATCGTCAAACAGGAAACGATCGATCAAATCGAAGGTTGAGCACCACGCAAAAAATCGAAGTACATCAAAGAGAAAGGAAGAATAAACAAATGATATCACTATATACAACACCCAGCTGTACGTCATGTCGTAAAGCCCGTGCATGGTTGACCGAAAATGAACTGCCATTTAAAGAGAGAAACATTTTTAGCGATCCATTAAATAGTGATGAACTAATGGAGATTCTTTCTTTAACAAAAAATGGAACGGAAGACATTATATCTACTCGTTCGAAAGTGTACCAAAAGTTAGACATCGATTTAGAAGAGTTGAAGCTAGAAGAGCTACTTTCATTGATCGAACAATACCCGAACTTATTGAAACGGCCAATTATCTTAGATGAGAACAAGCTCCAAGTGGGGTACAATGAAGAAGACATTCGTAAATTCGTGCCACGAAACTTACGAAAGATCATTTTCAAACGACGCCAAACAGAGCTGCTCATGTTTAATTATCGCCAAAAGCAAGAAGAAGGCGAATCTGTTGCGAACTTTATCTAATAATAGGAACAAAACCGGCAAATGAATACAGCGATGTATCATTGTCGGTTTTTTTGGTATTTTTTCAAGGGTCTTCTTAAGAGGATCAGTAAATCCGTTGATTCCACAAAAAAACACGATTCCAAAAAGGAATCGTGTCGGTTGAAATCTTAAAGTTTTTGGTTGTAGAATTCAACGACTAGTGCTTCGTCAACTTCTGCAGACAATTCATCACGCTCAGGTAAACGAGTTAATGAACCTTCTAATTTTTCGCTATCAAAGCTTACAAATGACGCGCGGCCAGCTGTTGCTTCAACTGCTTCTTTGATTGTTGAGATGTTTTGTGATTTTTCACGAACGCTGATGACTTGTCCAACTTCAACGTGGTATGAAGGGATATCAACGCGTTTGCCATCAACTAAAACGTGACCGTGGTTTACTAATTGACGTGCTTGACGACGAGTAGTTGCTAAACCTAGACGGTAAACAACGTTATCTAAACGTTGTTCTAGCAAGATCATGAAGTTAACACCGTGTTTACCTTCTTTGATTTTGCTTGCTTTGATAAACAATGTACGGAATTGACGTTCGTTCATGCCATACATATGACGCAATTTTTGTTTTTCAGTTAATTGCATGCCGTATTCTGATTTTTTGCCACGGCTGTTTGGTCCGTGTTGTCCTGGAGCGTAAGGGCGACGTGCCAATTCTTTTCCAGTTTCTGATAAAGAAATTCCTAAACGACGAGAAATTTTCCATGATGGTCCTGTATAACGAGACATAATTTAGTTCCTCCAATAAAATAGTTTGGAGTAAAATAATCCGTTGAAAAACTCACATTCGTGCAGTTCGTTCTTCAATCTTCACCTTTGCAGCCGCGGTTACGCAATTGCACCCGAGGGGCAACGAACTGGTGACGAGCTGTTATTTTCCTGCTGCATTATTTTACACAAGGAATAGTATACGACAAACTAGGGGCAAAAGTCAAGATGGAGCTGGCTTTGGATTTGATGAAAACAAATCTTGAAATTTTTCATTAATTACTTATATTTTCAAATATCTCTTTACAAAACAGCTTTTCGTCATTAGAATATGAAAGTATTGTGCAAATGATAACGAAGTGAAATTATTCATAAAAGGAGTAGAAAAAATGAATCCAGTATCCCCATTATTTGAGAAGATCGATTCTTCCATAGAAAAGAAAATCGATCTGATCAAGAGTAGTTATTTGCGTTACGCTGTACGTGCGATGATGGCTTGTTTATTCTTGACCCTCGGAACAGCTATTGCTTTTGCGATCGCTATGAAAGGTGAATCGATGGTTCACGGGTTAGGGAAAATTCTATATGCATTTATGTTTAGCTGGTCTTTAGTCATGATTCTTTATATGAACGCAGAATTAGGAACATCAAATATGTTGTATATGACTGTTGGGGTTTACCGTAAACGTCTAAGTATTCCTTTGGCATTGAAAATTTTGCTTACGTGTGTCTTGTTCAACTTGATCGGCGGGGTGATCTTCGGCTCAATCGTTGCACTGACAGGTCCTTTTCAAGGGCTGACCGCAGACAACTTTATGCTGACCTCGATCACTGCGAAATTAGAAAAATCGACCATCCAAATTTTAGTAGAAGCGATGTTCGCCAATATCGTTGTAAACACAGCTGTGCTAGTAAGCATGCGGATGAAAGACGATGCCGGAAAAGTTGCAGCAATCATTTTCATCATCTTCATCTTTGCTTTCTTAGGATTCGAACACGTTATTGCTAACTTCCCAGCGTTTACCTTAGCTTTCTGGGCTTCAGGCGGACACTTGGCAGGTATGACTGTCGGCAGTGTGATCCATAATTTAGTTTTTGCCTTTATCGGTAACTATATCGGCGGTGGCTTGGTCATGGGGCTGGGCTATGCATGGTTGAACAACTCAAAATCGACCTATGTCGACTAATTAGAACCTACCAAAAGAAGCAGCGATGCTTCTTTTTTTTTCTTTTCTCTAACATTTCTCCAGGAAGAAGCCATCATCCCTTAACGGAGCGTTGAAATCAGCGCCTATTTATGTTAAGAATAAGTATGTACGGTTTTTCTTGCTGTTTTTTGTAAAAATGACCGCAACCAAGACCAAAATCTTAGTTACTTCTTAATAGAAAGCGAGCCTTAACCTTTTATGAATCGGAAATTCTTTGCCTTTGATATTGATGGAACCTTGCTTGACTCGAACAAACAGCCACTAGACAGTACGCTAAAAGCCCTTGATCTTTTACGAGATGCTGGCCATTTCGTGACCGTTGCCACTGGACGCAGTCGTTTCCACGCTCAAGATATTATTCGTTCGTTGTCCTTTGATAATTACATTTTATGTAATGGCGCAGCTGCTTTTCTTTCGCATCAGCAGGTGTATAAAAACTTACTCGATGAAACGCAATTGGCTGCTTTCGTGGCAGAAGCCCAAGAGCTTGGGATCGACACGGCATTTGTCGGGATGGATACAGCGAAACGAGCGTCTTCTTTGGATATTGCTAAAATGGAAGCAGCGATGCATTCTTTTGGTGCCCAACTTCCTGAGTTGGACATGGATTTTCCCGAAGAAAAAGAAGTCTATCAAGCATTGGCTTTTTACGGAAAAGAGTATGAGCATTTCTTTGACGAGAAATACAGCAAACTGCGTTTTGTGCGTTGGCATGAAAACAGTGTGGATGTCGTTCCAAAAGAAGGCTCCAAAGCAGCAACGATCCTGTGCGTCGCGGAACAATTAGGGATAGCGCAAGAAGATGTGATCTGTTTTGGTGATGGCCAAAATGATCGTGAAATGCTGACTGCCGCAGGTGTCGGTGTGGCAATGGGCAATGCGGTCCCTGAGATCCAACAAGTCGCAGATATGGTGGCCGCTAGCAATGATGAAGATGGCATCTGGTTAGCCTTGAAAGAATTACAACTGATTTAAAAAGGAATCCTTTAGACATAGCACAGTCGGTTTACGGCATCTGTGCTATGTTTTTTTGTTTTTTCTCGGTCGCAAAGAAAATAAATTGGTACAATAGAAAAAAGGGGGAATGCAGCAAATGAAAATCGCATTGATTGCTCATGATCGAAAAAAAGATGTAATGGTAAAATTAGTGACTGCCTATCGAGAAATTTTAGCGCAGCATGAACTTTTCGCAACAGGAACTACGGGGAAGAGGATCGAAGAAGCAACCCAGTTGCCTGTCCACCGCTACAAATCAGGGCCGCTGGGAGGAGATCAGCAAATTGGCGCCATGATTTCGCAAGATGACTTGGATATGGTGATCTTTTTGCGCGATCCTTTAGCCGCACAACCCCATGAACCAGATGTAACGGCATTGATTCGCTTGTCGGATGTGTACGAGATTCCTTTAGCTACCAATATGGGAACGGCAGAAATCTTGTTGCGGGGGTTAGCAGCCGGCTTTGCTGATTTTCGACAAGTGATCCACGAAACGGACAATCGTCCCTTGTCGTTATAAAGATAGTAGAAGAATTGAAGAAAAAGGACGTGCAGAATTGAAAGCAATCTTAAAGGATTTTTTGACCTATGCAAAAATGAATACTCGCTCAGATGCGATGAGTCAGACCATCCCAACGACGCCGGGACAAGTTGAGTTGGCTCTTTTATTGAAAGATCAGTTGATCGAGATGGGGGTAGCGGATGTTGCTTACTATGAAAAGAATAGTTTTGTGATCGGTCGTCTATCTGGTAATCCTGAAAAAACGGCGATTGGCTTTATTGCCCATGTAGACACGGCAGATTTCGAAGCTGAAAATATTCAGCCGCAGATCCATGAAAATTACGATGGCAAGGATGTTTGTTTAAATAAAGAAAAAGCCATTTATATGACAACTGCTGAATTTCCTAATCTCAAAGACTATGTCGGCGAAACGTTGATCACAACGGATGGAACGACCCTGCTGGGTGCAGATGATAAAGCTGGTATCGCAGAGATCATTGATGCGCTGCGGATCTTACAAACGATGGATGCGCATAAGCGTGGCGATGTCTGGGTCGCTTTTGGGCCTGACGAAGAGATCGGGACTGGCGCTGATCGCTTTGATGCGGCGGATTTTCCAGTGGCATTTGCTTACACGATGGACAGTGGTCGTGTGGGGCATATGGAATATGAAACCTTTAATGCTGCTCGTATTGATATAACGATTGATGGTACGAGTGTGCATCCTGGAACTGCTTACGGTCGTTTGGTCAACGCCTTGAAAATCGCGCATCAAATCGACGATGCCTTACCAGCAGAGGAAGTTCCTGAACGCACCCGCGGGTATGAAGGTTTTTACCTACTGCACAATTTGACGGGACATATTGGTCGAGCAGAAGTTTCTTATATCATTCGTGATCACGATCATATGCTTTTTGAACAGCGAAAAGCTAACATCGTGGGGATCATTGACGAATTGAACACAGCCTATGGGCAAGAACGCATCACCTATACGCTGTATGACCAATATTACAATATGGGGGATTTGATCAAGAAAGATCCCCGCAGTATCGAAGCTGCCCGAGCAGGGATGCAAGCGATTGGTGTGACACCGATCGAAGCGCCGTTTCGTGGCGGGACCGATGGCTCGAAAATCACCTATAAAGGCATTCCAACACCGAACTTATTTGTCGGCGGTGAAAACTTCCATGGCCAGTATGAATTTATTACCGTGGAAGCGATGGAAAAAGCCCGTGATTTGATCGTGGCGATCGTGGAACATGTCGGGAAAGAAGACACTACCGTTTCCTAGAGAACGCGGCAACACGCTAGACTAAAGCGAAAAAGTCTAGCGTGTTTTTTTGTTTTGCTGCAAGGAAGAACAGCAAGTGAAAGAACCTTTTTTTTCTGGACCAAAACCCTTATAATAGAAAAGAAGCTAAAAGAGAAGAGGAAAAATGTGTGCGGGTATTATTCATTGGAGATGTAGTTGGTTCATTAGGAAGAGAAACGATCACGGAGTACCTTCCAAAATTAAAAAAGGCGTATCGGCCACAGGTGACGATCGCAAACGGCGAGAATGCGGCGGCGGGTCGTGGGATCACTGGTAAAATCTATAAGAAATTTTTGCAAGATGGTGTCGATGTCGTGACACTAGGCAATCATACATGGGACAACCGTGACATTTTTGAATTTATTGGCGATGCGAAGAAAATGATTCGTCCAGCCAATTTTCCAGAGGGAACACCGGGCGTCGGCATGGTATTTGTGAAAGTCAACACCATTGAATTAGCGGTAATCAACATGCAAGCTCGCTCATTCATGGTAGACCTTGATGATCCGTTTCGCAAAATGGATGAACTGGTTGCGATTGCCCGCAAACGCACACCATTTATCTTTGTGGATTTTCATGGGGAGACCACCAGCGAAAAACAAGCGATGGGCTGGTATTTGGATGGCCGTGTTTCGGCAGTCGTCGGCACGCATACCCACGTCCAGACCAATGATGCGCGGATTTTGCCCCAAGGAACAGCTTATTTGTCAGATGTCGGCATGACTGGTCCTTATGATGGGATCTTGGGGATGAAACGCGAACCAGTCATTGAAAAATTTTTGACGGCGTTGCCGCAACGGTTTGAAGTGATTGAAAAAGGCCGCAGTATTTTGTCGGCTTGCTTGCTTGAGATTGATGAAGCCACTGGTAAAGCAAAATCGATCCGTCCGATCCAAATCAGTGAAGATCGCCCGTTTACAGAATAGGAGAAGCATGGAAGAGCAATTAGCCAAGGAACCACACGTTGCCCAAGAGCTGGCTGCTTTGCAAAGGCTCTTGTCTGATCATCCGATCGTTCAAGAATTTCAAGAAATTCAAGCACGAGCCTTGCAAAACCAAGGGCTATTGGAGCTGGAAGAAGCGCTGAAGCAAGCGCAAAAAGAGATCGTTCAATTTGAGCATTATGAGAAACCCGAAGCAAAAAAAGCTGCCGAGCAGCGTTATGCGTCATTGACAAACGAATACGAGCAGCATCCTTTAGTGGTTGCTTATCGCCAAGCGTTACTGCAAGCAGATGAATTGCTGCAATATGTCACGACGGAGATCCAAAAGAAAATGAATAAAGCCATCGAGGAGGATGAAACCAATGCCTCAAAAAACTAAAAATACCCCGATGATGGAACAGTATTTAAGCATCAAGGCTCAGTACCAAGATGCTTTTTTATTCTATCGTTTAGGGGATTTCTATGAATTATTTAATGAGGATGCTGTCAAGGCAGCACAAATTTTAGAACTGACGTTAACCAGCCGCAACAAAAATGCGGAGGAACCGATCCCTATGTGTGGGGTGCCTTACCACGCCGCCAGCAATTACATCGACACCTTGATCGAACAAGGCTACAAAGTAGCGATTTGTGAGCAAGTGGAAGACCCAAAAACCACCAAAGGAATGGTCAAACGCGAAGTCGTTCAACTGATCACGCCGGGAACGGTGATGGACAGTAAAGGCCTATCCGCCAAAGAAAACAACTTTTTGACAGCTGTTTTGCAGCAAGGGGAGCGTTTTGGCTTTGCCTATGTCGATCTAAGTACCGGTGAATTAAAAGCAGCGCAATTGGAAGATGAAGAAGCCGTCGTCAATGAGGCCGCCGCTCTGCAAACGAAAGAAGTCGTTTTGTGCAGCGAGATTCCTGAATCATTGCAAACGATGCTGACCAATCGCTTGAATGTCGTGTTTTCTAAGCAAGAAACGTTGGAAGAAAATGCCGAATTTCAATTTTTAACGGAACCTCTCTCCCAAGGGTTAGAAAAAGTAGTCACAGGGAAGTTGCTAAGTTATTTGGCGATCACCCAAAAACGCAGTTTAGCGCATATTCAACAAGCCGTGGAATATCAGCCCGATCATGCCTTGAAAATGGATCATTATTCCAAATTCAACTTAGAATTGACGCAGTCGATTCGAACTGGCAAAAAACAAGGGACTCTTTTGTGGTTGCTGGACGAGACAAAAACCGCAATGGGTGGCCGTTTGTTAAAGCAATGGTTGGACCGTCCCTTGATCCAGCCAAAGAAAATCACTGCCCGCCAAGAAATGGTCCAATCGTTACTGGACAGTTTCTTTGAGCGAGCAGATCTGCAAGAAGCGCTGACGAAAGTCTATGACATGGAACGCTTAGTCGGACGGGTCGCCTTCGGAAATGTCAATGGCCGCGATTTGCTGCAGTTGAAATCTTCTTTGGAGCAAGTGCCTTTGATCGCGCAATTGCTGCAAGGCATCAACCGTGGCGAGTGGAATGACTTGCTGCTGGAATTAACGCCCCTAGATGATTTGGTTGCACTGATCGAAGCTGCGATCGATGAAGATGCCCCGTTACAGATCACGGAAGGCAACATCATCAAAGACGGGTTCCATCAACAATTAGATGAATATCGTACAGCGATGCGTAACGGCAAGCAATGGCTGGCGGAATTAGAAGCCAACGAACGCCAAGCGACGGGAGTCAAAAACCTGAAAGTTGGGTTCAACCGCGTCTTTGGCTATTACATTGAGATCACGAAAGCCAATCTAGTGAATTTAGATACCTCTCGCTACGAGCGCAAGCAAACCTTAGCCAATGCGGAACGCTTTATTTCACCCGAGTTGAAAAAACTGGAGACTTTGATTTTAGAAGCCGAAGAAAAATCGGTGGATTTGGAATATCGCCTCTTTCTTGACGTTCGTGAAGAAGTGAAAAAGAGTATCACACGTCTACAAAAGTTAGCCAAAGCCGTCAGTGCGGTCGATGTCTTACAAAGTTTCGCCACGGTTTCGGAACGCTACCAATACGTGCGGCCGACAGTAGCGAAAAAACGAGCAGTATCGATCATCGATGGCCGTCATCCTGTAGTGGAAAAAGTCCTTGGTCACCAAGAGTACATTCCAAATAGTATCGTGATGGATGAAGAAACAGAGATCCTGTTGATCACAGGACCAAATATGTCTGGGAAAAGTACGTACATGCGGCAGTTTGCCTTGCTAGTCATTATGGCGCAGATCGGCTGTTTCGTACCGGCACAATCTGCAGAGATGCCGATTTTTGATCGGATCTTTACTCGCATCGGTGCCAGCGATGACCTGATCGCCGGTCAAAGTACGTTTATGGTAGAGATGATGGAAGCCAACCAAGCGCTGCGTCATGCAACGCCTAACAGCTTGATTTTGTTTGATGAGTTAGGGCGCGGGACTGCGACCTATGATGGGATGGCATTGGCACAAGCCATCATTGAATATATCCACAAAGAAGTTCATGCCAAAACACTTTTCTCTACCCATTATCATGAGCTGACGGTTTTAGATGAGGAATTGGCACACTTACGCAATGTCCATGTCGGTGCCGTTGAAAAAGAAGGCGAAGTTGTCTTTTTGCATAAGATGATGGAAGGACCCGCAGATAAAAGCTATGGGATCCATGTAGCCAAAATCGCTGGACTGCCAAGTGCACTCTTACAGCGCGCAGCGACGATCCTGAAAGCGCTGGAAGAACATGAACCGACGGTACAGCCAAAACCAGTCGTCGAAGAAAGTCAGCAGTTGTCGTTGTTTAGTGAAGTATCTACGGAAGAAATCGGCGTCATCGATCAATTGAAGAAATTGAATCTGTTGGAAATGACCCCGATGGATGCTCTGAATACATTGTACGAGCTGCAAAAACGAATTTAGAAAGAAGGTCAGCAGATGGGAAAGATCCAAGAGCTATCCGAACGTCTGGCGAACCAAATCGCGGCAGGAGAAGTTGTTGAGCGACCGGCTTCTGTCGTCAAAGAATTAGTTGAAAATGCCGTGGATGCCGGCAGTACCCAAATCGATATTTTTATTGAAGAAGCAGGCTTGCGTAAAATCCAAGTCATCGATAATGGCGAAGGAATTGCAGAAGAGGATGTCTTGACTGCCTTTAAACGCCACGCCACCAGTAAAATCCACAATCGAGATGACTTGTTTCGAATACGTACCCTCGGGTTTCGCGGGGAAGCTTTGCCTAGTATCGCTTCGGTTTCGATCCTCTCGATTGAAACGGCAGTCAAAGGTGCCCAACAAGGCTCCTTTGTGCGCTTAAAAGGCGGCGCTGTTGAAGAGCATCTGCCTGCCAACTTGCGACAAGGAACCAAGATCACTGTCGAAAACCTCTTTTACAATACACCGGCACGTTTGAAATATGTCAAGACGCTGCAAACGGAACTTGCGAACATCGGCGATATCGTCAATCGGATCGCCCTGAGCCATCCAGAAGTGGCTTTTCGCCTCGTTCATGAAGGCAATAAGATGTTGAGCACCACTGGAAGTGGGCAGTTAAAACAAACCATCGCCGGGATCTACGGAGTGGAAACGGCCAAAAAAATGATTGCAATCGATACTGAGGATCTCGACTTTAAAGTCACTGGCTTTGTGTCACTGCCAGAAGTTACCCGAGCCAGCCGCAACTATTTATCCACGATCATCAATGGTCGTTATATTCGCAACTTCGCTTTGAATAAAGCGATCGTTGCTGGTTACGGATCAAAATTGATGGTCGGTCGTTTTCCATTAGCTGTCCTTGAAATCAAAATGGACCCCTTATTAGTCGATGTCAACGTTCATCCGACTAAGCAAGAAGTTCGCTTGTCAAAAGAAGAAGAACTGACCAAGCTAATCAGTAAAGCCATCAATGAGGCGCTGCGGGAAATCAATTTGATTCCTAACGCCGCTGATAATCTGCGGTTTAAGAAAAAAGTTGCCGATCAGCCAAAAGCCCAGCAGCTTGGCTTGGAACTGGAGTCAGCAGGAAATTCGACTTCTGGGTTGTCTTATAATCGCGAAACCGGGAAATTTGAGGTTCAGGGCAGTACTTATCAACAGACTGTGGATAACTCTGTGGAAAAACCTGTGGAGGAAGGTGGAAAACTTCCAGAAATGCGACAGGAATCTAGCGAAAACCTGTTGGAAGAAACTGAGGAAACCTTTCGCAGTTTGGAAGAGACGCTGCCAAATAAGCCTGTCCGAAAACCATTTGTGGAAGACCAGATGGAAACAAAAGCGCCGCTGCCAGAAGCGCCAGCCTTTCTCCCAGATGAGACACCAGAGCTTACGGCGCAAGATCTGCAAAGTCAAGCGACTCTGCACCCTGAAATGCATGGGGATGACCGCAACTACCTGAAAACGGTCGAACGGTTGCTGGAAGAAGAACCAGCGAAGGAGCGTTTTCCCCAACTGGATTATTTTGGGCAGATGCATGGGACCTATTTGTTTGCCCAAAGCGAGGCGGGGCTCTATATCGTCGACCAGCATGCGGCACAGGAACGAATCAAATATGAGTATTACCGCGAAAAAATCGGCGAAGTGACCAATGACCTGCAAGAGTTGTTAGTGCCGATCGTTTTGGATTATCCCAACAGCGATGCACTGCAATTACAAGAACAAAGCGACAAGCTGGCAGAAGTCGGGATCCATCTGGAATCTTTTGGGACCAATAGTTTCATCGTCCGGGCGCACCCGACGTGGTACCCTAGCGGTGAAGAAGAAGCCATCATCCGCGAGATGATCGATATGTTATTGACGACAGGAAGTGTCAGTGTCAAAAAGTTTCGTGAAGCAACCGCGATCATGATGAGCTGCAAACGATCCATCAAAGCCAATCACTATTTGAATGAAGCACAAGCTAGGATCTTGTTGCAAGATTTAGCGAAATGCGAGAATCCCTTCAACTGTCCCCATGGTCGTCCGGTGCTGATCCATTTCACCAACAGCGACATGGAGCGGATGTTCAAACGGATTCAAGATCCTCATCGAGCAAGGAGTGGCATGGAATGATTATTTTGGCTTCACAGTCGCCGCGGCGCAAAGAATTATTAGCAGAGTTAGTCTCGGAATTTGCGGTCATACCAGCAGATATCGACGAGTCGGTCCGACCAAACGAAGCTGCGATCCCTTATGTCCAACGGATGGCAGCAGAAAAAGCGGCGGCTATTGCGCAAACCTATCCTGAAGATCTGGTGATCGCGAGCGATACGACGGTCGTGGTGGGTGAAGAAATCTTAGGAAAGCCAGTCGACCGTAAAGATGCTCGGGCGATGTTGCGAAAAATGAGCGGACGTACCCATTGGGTGCATACCGCCGTCGTTTTGCAAAAAGGCAAACAGCAACGCGAAGCAGTGGTTTCGACGGAAGTTGTGTTTCGTCCTTTGACGGATCAAGAGATCGATAAGTATCTTGTCTTAGATGAGTACCAAGACAAAGCGGGCGCCTATGGGATCCAAGGGGCGGCCAAAATATTTGTCTCATCGATAAACGGCGATTTTTATACGATCGTAGGGTTTCCTGTCGCTACGGTCTATCAGTTGTTGCAAGAGTTTACGGAGGAGGAATAAGGATGGATGTTTCTGGTAGTTGTCTTTGCGGCAAAGTCACGATCAACTTGACGGGAGTTGCGAAAGAAATTACGGTTTGTCATTGTAGTCTCTGCCAGAAATTTCACGGCGGACCGATGTTTGCTCTTGCGCCATGCGCTGAGGACCAGATAGCTCTTCAAGGAGCGAAGTGGCTGCGACGTTACGATTCTTCTGAGTGGGCACAGCGAGGATTTTGCAGTCAATGCGGCTCGAGCCTGTTCTTTTACCTCAAAGAAGCACACACCTATTTTTTTGCGGCCGGGTTATTTGGCAACTTGCCAGAAGCTGTCTTAACCGAAGAAATCTATACAAAAGACCAACCGCAGTTTTACCATTTTGCGGAACCAACGACTCGTTGGGAAAAGCTGCAAAACCCTTAAATAATTTGAGCAAGTCATTTTACATTCGCTAAGAAAAAAGGCATGATAGAGCATACAGGATGAGTCTAGAGGAAAAGCAGGTGAAAAAATGACAGATAAAAAAGAATTAAAAGAAAAATTGTCACCGATCGAATATGCGGTGACCCAAGAAAATGCAACTGAACGCCCCTTTACTGGCGAGTATGATGATTTTTATGAAAAAGGGATCTATGTTGATATCGTCAACGGAGAACCATTGTTTGCTTCTACTGATAAATATGACGCCGGTTGTGGCTGGCCTTCCTTTTCAAAACCGATCAGTCGCCAAGATATTCAAGAAAAAGCCGATTTTTCTCATGGTATGCATCGGGTAGAAGTCCGCAGCAAAGAAGCTGACTCTCATTTAGGACATGTTTTTTCAGACGGTCCTCAGGACAAAGGCGGTTTGCGCTATTGTATCAATTCGGCAGCATTGAAGTTCATCCCTTTAGCAGAAATGGATGAAAAAGGCTATGGCGAATTCAAATCACTCGTTGAGTAAGTATTAGGAACTGTGTGCGAAAAAAAGATGCAGCAGCATGTCTCGTTTGAAAAAATGCGACTGGAACAACGGTTTTTCCTCCGTTTGTTTCCTGCTAAGCCTTTTCCTTCGTTCACAGTCCTTTTTTTGCCTTCTCGTCTGTGCTACAATAAAGGGAACATATGTACAGAAAGGAAAGCACATGTACGAATATATCATAGGGAAAGTAACGGATATCTTTCCGGCGTATATCGTCGTTGAGACCCATGGCATCGGCTATCAGATCGCTTTTGGCAATCCGTATTCATTTAGCGGCAAGTTGAACCAAGAAGTAAAAATCTATCTGCACCAAGTGATTCGTGAAGATGCTCATAGTCTCTACGGCTTTGCCACGATCGAAGGCAAGCAGTTGTTTTTAAAATTGATCAGTGTCTCAGGTATTGGACCAAAGAGTGCGTTAGCAATCATGGCCAATGAAGACCATACAGGGTTGATCACGGCAGTCGAAAATGGGGACGTCAACTATTTGACTAAGTTCCCAGGTGTCGGTAAAAAGACGGCGCAGCAAATGATCCTAGACTTGAAAGGCAAAGTGGCTGAACTGGTTGGAGAAGAAGCGATCGTTCCTCTAAGCGTGGCAACGACTGCTTTAGATGAAGCGATGGAAGCCTTGAAAGCATTGGGTTATAGCGAAAAAGAAGTCAAGAAAGCCGAAAAACAATTAGCGGCGAATACGACAAAATCGACGGATGAGTACTTGCGGGAAGCTCTCCGATTGATGATGAAAAAGTAAGGAGCAAGTAGACGATGGATGAACGAATTGTTTCGCCAGAAAGTACTGAACAAGAAGAGATCATCGAAAAATCCTTGCGTCCGCAAACCCTTGCCCAATATATCGGACAAGACAAAGTCAAGCAGGAGCTTTCGATTTATATCCAAGCGGCGAAAAATCGAGAAGAAGCGTTGGATCATGTCCTCTTATATGGTCCGCCAGGCTTAGGGAAAACGACGATGGCAATGGTGATCGCCAACGAGATGCAGGTGCAAATCAAGACGACCAGCGGTCCTGCGGTCGAAAAACCGGGGGACTTGATTGCAATCTTGAATGAGCTGCAGCCGGGGGATGTTCTGTTTATCGATGAGATCCATCGCTTGCCTCGTGTCGCCGAAGAAATGCTTTATTCGGCAATGGAAGATTTTTATGTGGATATCATGGTGGGGCAAGGAACAACGGCTCATCCGGTTCATTTTCCGCTTCCGCCATTTACCTTAGTCGGCGCAACGACGCGGGCGGGGATGCTCTCGGCGCCACTACGGGATCGCTTCGGAATCATTTCTCATATGCAATATTATGAAGACCATGATTTAAAAGAGATCGTGCAGCGGACTGCGTCGATTTTTGAAACGGATATCGTGGAAGAAGGGGCGATCGAAATCGCCCGCCGATCTCGAGGCACTCCACGGATCGCCAACCGTTTGCTTAAACGAGTTCGCGATTATGCGCAAGTGCAAGCAGATGGATTGATCGATCGCACCGTTGCTGACCAGGCATTGGCGCTTTTGGCAGTCGATCATGCTGGCTTGGATTATATCGATCAGAAATTGATCCGCACGATGATCGAATTGTATCAAGGCGGCCCGGTGGGATTAAGTACGATCGCTGTCAATATCGGGGAAGAAACCGAAACAGTGGAAGATATGTACGAACCGTTTTTGATCCAAAAAGGATTTTTGAAACGCACCTCGCGTGGGCGGATCGCAACACCGTTAGCGTATGACCATTTTGGCTATCCCCAAAGAAGTGAATAGAACGAAGCAGCAATCAACGATGATTGCTGCTTTTTTGTGCTTTTGGTGAAACGTTTCTTTTTATTTTTTAATGATTTCTGAGAATCAATCGATGTTGAATAAATGCAATATTTGTGAAATTTGATTAAAAGGAAATGTTTGGAAAAAGGATTTCTTTTGAAAAAGCTGATGTAAAAGCTTTTTAATTTGTGAGAAACCCAACGGAATTTGTGAAAAAAGAAATGCTGAAAAAAATAATTGGAAAGGCTTGCATTTTCGAATGGCAGCGGATATAATCTTTTTGTAGAAACGTTTCACCGAAGTGTGGAGATATACGTAGTGTTGCGAGGATAGAAAGAAGGAGATTTTGTGTATGAGTAAACTGCAAAAGTTTTATAGTCAACGGCAGCTTCACTGGATGGTTTTTCCCGGCGTGGCATTTATGATCGTATTTAATTATATTCCGATCTACGGAATTATAATCGCTTTCAAAAACTATACGGTGATTGACACGATTTCATCAGCACCATGGGTTGGGTTAGAGAATTTCCGTATCATTATGAATGACAGTTTTTTCTGGGAAGCAGTTAGAAATACGTTAGCCATCAGCTTATTGAAATTAGGATTAGGTTTTGCGATCCCGATTGTGTTAGCCATTATGATTTTTGAAATGCAAGATGGCCGCTTGAAGAAATTTATTCAAACGGTTTCATACATTCCCCATTTTTTCTCATGGATCGTGCTAGGTGGGATGATGATCTCTTGGCTGTCAACGAACGGCTTTATCAACCAAGTGTTGATGTCCGTAGGATTGATGGACAAAGGGGTCAATCATCTATTGGATCCAAGCAAATATTGGTGGATCGCGGTCCTTTCTGATCTATGGAAAGAAGTCGGCTGGGGAACGATTCTTTACTTGGCAGGTATGTCGCGGATCGATCCAACGTTTTATGAAGCCGCACGAATCGATGGTGCCAGCAAGCTAAGACAGATTCGTTCGATCACATTGCCATTACTGACACCGATCATCTCCTTAAACTTGATTCTGAATGTGAGCGGTATCTTAGGGTCAAACCTAGATCAAACATTAGTTTTGATGAATTCACAGAACCAAAACCGTTCAGAAGTTATCAACTCCTTTGTTTATAAAATGGGGTTGACGCAAGGTGATTTCTCTTATGCAACTGCTGTCGGCTTGGGGATCGCGGTCATTTCCGTCATCTTATTGGTGATCACGGATCGAGTGACCCGCAAGTTGAACAACGGCAATTCAGTTATCTTATAGGAGGAAAAAACATGATCAAAAGAAAAGCAAAAGAAAACACGTGGTTTTACTTCTTCAATACCGTGATCTTGATTTTATTCTCGTTAATGATCATTGTACCGATTTGGAATATCTTGGTTTCCTCCGTGTCTTCTAGTTCTGGATTAGCGGGCAACGGCCTCGTGTTATGGCCCAAAGGCTTTACCTGGGAAAACTATCGGAAAGTTTTTTCCGACGCAAGTATCCCCCGTGCCTTCTTGATCTCAGTGTTAAAAACGGTTCTTGGGGCTGCAACCCATACCTTGTTTTGTGCGATCGTGGCTTACGGATTGAGTAAATCACGCTTGGTTGGCCGCAACATTTATACAACGATGGGGGTCATCACCATGTACTTCAGTGGTGGGATGATTCCAACGTACTTGCTGATTCGCTCGCTAGGATTACTGGATTCTTTCTGGGTCTACATTATTCCAGCTTTGTTCAGCTATTATGATGTCGTGATTTTAATGAACTTTTTCCGTGAGATTCCGCCTTCACTCGAAGAATCGGCGAAGATCGACGGTGCAAGTGAATTCCAAATCTTTTATAAAATCTTCTTACCATTAACGAAACCGGCATTGGCAACCATCATCTTGTTCAACGGGGTTGGCCAATGGAACGATTTTATGACAACAAAACTGTATATCACAAAAGAGTATCTTTATCCGCTGCAAATGAAGATTTATGAAATCATCGTCCAATCCAACTTGAGTACGATGACTGAAAGCGGTAGTACCGACTTTATCGTCCAAGCAACGACCCGTGGGGTTCAGTTGGCTACGATCGTCATCACGACAGTGCCAATTTTAATTATATATCCATTGCTTCAAAAACACTTTATCGGCGGTATGATGGCCGGTGCAGTAAAAGAATAGAAAGAGGGATAGACATGAAAAAAGTAGTAGGCGGTTTATTGGCAGCATCAGCATTACTTAGCTTAGCAGCATGTGGCGGCAGCTCAGACAATGCCAGCAGTTCGGATTTTTCTATCAAAGATCGGTATGAGTTAGATGAAAAGACACCAGCATGGAAACTCGATACCAAAGAAGAACCAACCAAGATCACATGGTACATCAATTCAGACTGGACAGCTTTGCCATTTGGTGAAGATGTGACGACAGCCCAAATCAAAAAAGATTTGAACATTGATATTGAATTTATTTCAGGTGATGATTCGAAATTAAATGCTTTGATTTCAAGTGGTGATATGCCTGATATCGTGACGTTGATGGATAAAACCAGTCAAGCAGCCACAAAAGCTGATAGCTGGGCATACTCATTAAACGATTTAGCGGAACAATACGATCCGTATTTGATGAATGTCGTGACCGAAGATACCTTCAAATGGTTTGCTTTAGATGATGGCAAAACTTATGGCTATCCAAACTATTCCAACACAGCAGCGGACTACGAAAGCGGCAATATTCCCGTCAACGATAACTTTGTGATCCGTGAAGATGTCTATGAAGCATTGGGCAAACCAGATGTTTCGACTCCAGAAAACTATGTGAAAGTCATGAAAGAAATCAGCGAGAAATTCCCTGATTTGACACCAATGGGCTTCACAACGATCGGCGAAACAGCAGGACCATTCTTAGATAAATTGCAAGACTTCTTAGGTGTTCCGTTAGAAGATGAAGATGGTGCTTTCTACGATCGTAACTTAGATGAAGAATATATCTCATGGTTGAAAACCTTTAATCAAGTGTATCGTGACGGCAACATCAGTGATGACAGCTTTACCGATGACGGTCCAACCTATGATGAAAAAGTAAAACAAGGGGACTATGCAACGATCTTAGTCGCAGGAACGAGCGGACAAGGTGGGAACTTCACTGAATTCATGAAAAACTCTGACACGCGGTACATCGCAATCGACGGACCTGCCAGCACTTCTGGTCGTGAAGCAACCTTGAACCAAACAGGAATCTCTGGCTGGTTGATCAACTACATCACAAAAGATGCGGCGGATCCAGCAAAAGTAACCCAACTCTTCACGTACTTGATCGATGAACCAGGACAAATTTTGACAAAATTCGGTGTTGAAGGCGTGACGTATGAATACAACGATGAAGGCAAAATCGATTACTTGCCAGAAATCAAAGAAATGGAACAAACCGACAACGAAGGCTACAACAAAAAATATGGTATCAGCCGTTTCAACTACTTTAACAACGACCGTGTCAATGCACTGAAAGTCAAAACCGAAAATGCGTTGACCCAAATGCAAGAATGGGGCGAAGGCAAATTGTATCCACACTTTGTGATCGAAAATACGGATCCAGATGCCGGAACTGCTGAAGCGCGTTCAAACACAGCAATCAAAACCAAAATCAACAGTACGATCATCTCATTGATTCGTTCAAAAGATGAAGGAACATTTGACAGCACACTAACCGACTTTGAAGGCTTCTTAGATTCAAACAACTGGGATGCAATCAAAGACATTAAAACTGAAAAAATGGCCGAAAACCGCGAACGACTAAAATAACCCCCATAGGAGAGGAAAGGAAGCCAAAAAAAAGACCTTTCCTCTCCTTTGCTTTGAAACACAGGTTTTGCGCGCACTTTGCGCAAAATCTGATGTTTCAAAGTACTAGGCGACCGCAGGGAGCGTAGTGTCCATACAAAGAATCACTGCGACTGGCTCACGTAGTGAGACAGAGCAGATGATGAAAAGTACTAGGCGACTGTAAGGAGCGTAGTGACCGCACAAAGAATCACTGCGATTGGCTCACGTAGTGAGACATGCAAGCTGCACTTAGTGTGTTTTACTTAGTGCAACTGTAGGCGAAGCGAAAGCGGAGACGAGCAGATGATGAAAAGTACTAGGCGACTGCAGGGAGCGTAGTGTCCATACAAAGAAGCACTGCGATTGGCTCACGCAGTGAGACCTGCAACCCAGAAACCCGTACGTTGAGAAACGACCCAAAATCACAAGAAGGCAAGAAACAGGTTTACGCAGCACCCGCAGCACAAATCAGCAAGTTTTGATTGGAGGATCATAATGAATCGACTATTTTCTTATGAAGGATGGTACTATCGGGTCTTTGCTTTTCTAGCAGATATGATCATTGTTAGTTTTCTCTTTATGATTCCAGCAATGACGCTGATTCTCGCAGGGCCAGCATTGATCGCGCTGTATCAGACGATCGATCAATTGTACAAGGAACGAGATGTCCCGATTTGGCAACGATACAAGCAAGCATTCTTAAGAAACCTCAAACGTGGTCTCTTCTTAGAAGGTCTTGTTATGGCGTATGTCGCAGTCTTTGCCGGTTTGATCTATTCCTTGATGATGCTTACACCTTACTTTGGCGTTTTAGCCGTGATTCTCGTCAGCTTGGCTGCGCTGTATCTCGTCGTGTTCGTTCTCTTGTACAGCTTGTTTGCGCAATCATTGCAAGAAACAGCGAAAGAAACGGCGTATGCGGTTCTTAGCAGTACGGCGAATGCGATCATTTTACTGGTGATCCCAATCATTGTTTTTGTATTGTGCAGCAAAGTAAACCTATTCTTATTTGTTTGTTTAGGCATTTCAGGCTCAGCCTTTGTACAGGTGTTGTTTTTCAATAAAGTATTAGCGAAGGGGGGAGAGGCAAATGACTGAATCGACCGCAACTGATCGATCCTGTTTTTGGGCTTCGGTCCAACAAGAACTTGACGCCCTTCCGCTAGCCTTTGAAAGAACCAAACAAACACCTTTGCTAAAAGGGATCGATTGTTTTACGATTTCTTTTCAAAGTCTTGGTAATGAAACGATCTATGGGCATCTGCTGCTGCCAGAACAAGCGGCAGATTGTCCAATCGTGATTGATTTTTTAGGCTATATGAATCATGTGCAAGAACCGTTCCAATTCGCTCATTGGTTACTGATCGGCTGCGGCTGTCTTGTCATCGACAATCGTGGACAAGGGGGACGCACGCAAGATCAGGTTCCCTATGAAACCACGCAGCATGAAGCACCTTTTGGACGCGGCATCTTGAAAAAAGAAGATTTTTATATGAAGCGATTGGTCGCAGATAGTTTGCGCACACTAGAAGTCCTTCAACAGATACCGGAAATCGATCCGCAGCGGATTATTTTAAGAGGCGGCTCGCAAGGAGGCGGCATCGCCTTATTGGTCAACGCATTAACGAACGTCCCGATTTTTGCGACGTTTGCCGATGTGCCAAGCCACTCCAATCTTGTCCATCGGATCGAACAAAAAACAGGAAGTTACCAGGTGATTCAAGAGTATATCGAACAATTTCCAGAAATGCGGGAAACGATCTATCAAGTCATGAGTTATTTTGATTTGAAGTATTTTGCTCATCAGATAACTGGTCCTGTTTATACATCGGTCGGCAGTGCTGATCCGATCTGTCCCATGGAAGATTTCTTCGTTTCCTATAAAAAGATTCCTGGACCGAAAGAATTGCGTATTTACTTAAATAAAGGGCATGGCGGCGGCGAAGCGAAACAAATCCGTCGTGAAATGCAGCAAATCAAAAAATTACTCAAAGGAAATGAATGAAGATGAAAGTAGCAACCTACAATCTACGAGTCGATACCGACTATGACCAAGAATGGCAATGGCACTATCGATCGGAGGCGGTTTGCTCCTTGATCGATTACTACGACTGGGATGTTCTGGCGATCCAAGAAGCTCGTCCCAGCCAATTTGCAGATTTAGCAAAGTTAGCGCAGTATGCTTCCGTCACTGCTGAACGAGATGGTGATGGCTTAGGCGAAGGCATTGGACTGTATTATCAAAAAGAGGCTTTCGAGTTATTAGCTTCAGGTTCGTTTTGGTTGTCATTGACACCGACTGAACCAAGTATTCATCCAGAAGCTGCGTATTCACGCTTATGTGTTTGGGCAGTCTTACAGGAAAAAAAGAATCCGCCGTTTCTTGTCATCACGACCCATTTAGATAATATTTCAGAAATGGCTCGTTTTGAAGGGATGAAAGTGATCTTTGAGCAGCTGGCAGATCAAATCGAACGCTATCCTGTATTGCTGATGGGCGACTTGAATGCGGAGCCAACCGAGCGGGTGCATCGGTACTTAGAGCAACATTTTCAAAATGCCAAAGAACATGGACAGAAGCCCCATCACGGGCCAAAAGGCTCCTATCAAAATTTTATTTATACGTTACCATGGCAAGAACTAGAAGAAATTGATTATATCTATACGAAAGGCTTCACGGTGGTCAAAACCGCCTGTCTAACGGATTCTTGTGATCGTCGTTTTCCCTCCGATCATTTTCCTTTAGAAGCAGAAGTCCAATTTGAAGAAAGCAAAGGATGAATAAAAATGGAACAGCAGAAATTAACCGAACTACTTTCAGAAATGACCTTAGATGAAAAAATCGATCAGTTGCTGCAACTGGCAGCGGCTTTTTATTCAGATAAAGCAGAAGAGAAAACCGGCCCAATGGGCGACTTAGGACTGACACAAGAGAACATCAACAATGCGGGAACAACGCTAGGTGTTTCTGGTGCAAAAGAAGCGATCCGCGTCCAAAAAGAGTATATCGAAAATAACCGCTTGAATATCCCAACGATATTGATGGCGGACATCATTCACGGCTTTCGGACGATTTTTCCGATTCCATTAGGATTAGGTAGTTCATGGGATTTGGCAGCAGCGGAGAAGATGGCGGAAGTATCTGCCAAAGAAGCAGCTGTTTCTGGCTTGCATGTGACCTTTTCACCGATGGTGGACTTAGTAAGAGACCCACGTTGGGGCCGTGTCATGGAATCGACGGGGGAAGATCCATACTTGAACAGTCGCTTCGCTGAAGCCTTTGTCAAAGGCTATCAAGGGGATGATCTGCGAACAGATTTCAACCGCGTGGCTGCGTGTGTCAAACATTTTGCGGCTTACGGTGCGGCTATCGGCGGTCGCGATTACAACACGGTCAATATGTCAGAACGCCAACTGCGAGAAAGTTATTTACCGGGCTATAAAGCGGCCCTTGATGCCGGTGCCAAACTGGTGATGACCTCCTTCAATACGGTGGACGGTATTCCAGCAACAGCCAATCGCTGGCTTTTCCGCGATGTTTTGCGAGAAGAATTCGGGTTTGAAGGCGTTGTGATCTCTGACTGGGCAGCAATCAAAGAAGTGATCGCCCATGGCGCAGCGGAAGATGAAAAACACGCCGCTGAATTAGCCATCAAAGCTGGGGTCGATATCGAGATGATGACGACTTGCTACACTGATAACTTGAAAGAGCTGATCGCAGAAGGCACTGTTGAGGAAGCCTTAGTCGATGAAGCCGTGCTAAGAATCTTGACCTTGAAAAATGAACTAGGTCTATTTGAAAATCCATACCGCGGTGCTGATGAAGCCGCTGAAGCAGCCACTGTTCTGTCTCAAGAACACCGAGAGATCGCCAGAGATATCGCAAAGAAATCAATGGTGTTGTTGAAAAATGAAGGTGTCCTGCCGTTGCAGAAAACCGAAAAAGTGGCGATTGTGGGCCCGGGTGCTCACTCCCGTGATCTATTAGGTGCTTGGTCTTGGCAAGGGAAACAAGAAGAAGTGGTGACGTTAGTGGCGGGTGCTCAATCCTTGGGTGCGGATCTGTTGATCGGTCAAGAGCCCTTTGATTATTTTGCGCCGTCTGAAGCAGCGATCCAAGAAGCGATCGAATTAGTGAAAGAAGCGGATAAAGTTGTCTTAGCGCTAGGAGAGCAAGAATGGATGAGCGGTGAAGCTGCCAGTCGCAGCGACATTCGCTTGCCGCAAGCCCAATTGTCCTTGGTTGAAACCTTGAAAGAATACAACGAGCAATTGATCGTAACCCTTTATAACGGTCGTCCTCTTGACTTGCAAGGGGTTGATGCAGCCAAAGCGATCGTCGAGGCTTGGTTCCCTGGAACCGAAGGCGGAAACGCACTTGCTCAGATCTTGTGGGGAGAATACAATCCAAGCGGCCGCTTGAGTATGTCATTCCCGGAAACCGTTGGACAAGTCCCTGTGTATTACAACGTTGACAATACCGGTCGTCCATATGAAAGTGCACCGGATGAAAAATATGTCTCAAAATATTTGGATGTCTCCAATTATGCCAAATATCCATTTGGCTTCGGCTTGAGCTATAGCCCAGTTGCGTATTCTACGGTGACGTTGGATCAGCCGACCATGACCAAAGATCAAACAGTCACGGCATCCATCACTGTTACGAACCAAGGAACAGCAGCGGTCTGGGAAACGGTCCAATGCTACATTCGCGATTTAGTCGGTGAAGTGGTTCGCCCAGTGAAAGAACTGAAAGGCTTTAAGAAAATTTGGCTAGAAGCTGGCGAATCAGCCACCGTTCAATTTGAGATCACGGAAGAACTGCTGCGCTATGTTCACAGCAACCAACAAGCAAGCAGTGATCCAGGGAAATTCCACATCATGATTGGTGGGAACAGCCGAGACACCCAACAAACAACCCTGCAATTAGTTAGGTAAGATAGGAAGGTTTCTATGACGAAAAAAATAGTGATGAATAATGAAAATACGACCGTGACGTTTTTACCAAACGGTGATTTATATGAGATTCAAAGTCACGGTGTGATGATCAATCAGTTGAACGGAAATGCGCTAGATGGTAGTTTGAATCAAATCTATCTACGACTGCGTGAGGCGGGGGGATGGCACTTTATTCCCTTGATCGGCTCAAATGCTGACAGTGCCTTTGCTTACTCAGACAAACAGCTGACTTGGACTGGGACGTACCAGTCCATCGATTACCAAGTTGATTTCCAATTGGCCCAAGATTGCTGGTTCTGGCGGGTTCAATTGAGTGGTTCTGGGGAAGCGGAACTGGTTTACGGACAAGATCTTGGCAATGCCGCCAAAGGGGCTGTTCAATCCAATGAAGCCTATGTTTCGCAATATATCGACCATCATGTTAGCCATGATAAGGATCACATCGTGCTTTCTTCGCGTCAAAATCAACCACAAAATGGTCAATTTCCACTGGTGGAACAAGGCAGCTTCCAAGCCTTAAAAGGCTTCTCGACGGATGGCTATCAATTTTTCGGTCGCAGCTATAAAGCAACGAATCAACCAGCTGCACTTAGCCAAGAAACATTAGCCAATGAAGTATATCAATACGAATTTGCTTATACGGCACTGCAAACGCAATGGTTGTCGGTAAGTGAGACACCGACGGAAATCGTTTTTTACGCAGCGGTCAAAGCCAATCAAGCGACGGCAGTCAATGAACCGCAGTTTGCACTTGAAACGTTGAAAGAAACGTATCAAGCCTTGTCCTTCGACTCGTTGCAAGCAACGGCGCAGCCACGAAAAAACTTTGATCAACCGCTCACAGGGCTGACATTTACCACAGAAGAAATCAACGAGCGATTTCCTCAGCAAGAAGCAGTGGAAATCGTTGACGAACAGCTGTATTCCTTTTTTACCCCTGACTATCACCATGTCGTGTTGAAGGAAAAGGAAGGACAGATGGAACGCTCCCATGGACATATTTTGATGAGCGGACAAGATCTGATCGTCGATCAACCCATTTTGAGCACGACCGTTTACATGACGGGGATGTTTAACTCCCAAATCGTATTAGGCAATACGAACATGAACAAATTGTTGAGCAATAGCCGCAACTCATTGAATCTTTTCAAACGTTCCGGTCAGCGGATCTATTTGAAAGACGGCGATCAATGGCGGATTTTAACGATGCCATCTGTCTTTGAAATGGGCTTGAATTCGGCGACGTGGTACTACAAAACAGCAGATGATGTCATTCAAGTAACGACTTTCACGAAAGCAAATGGACGCACGATTGCAACGACCATCACTAGTGAACAAGGTCGTGCCTACACCTGGGCCATCACTAATCAATTTGTGATGGGGATCGATGAAGCTGTACCGACTGCTACCATTTCGCAAGATCAACAATTGCTCACCATCAAAGGAACAGCGGATTCACCGATTGCGGAAACTTATCCAGAATTGACGTATTATCTCCATGCGGCTCAACCTTTTGAACTGACCGATGAAACGATTTTCAATGTGGCAGCCGACGATAGCACGACCGTATTGACCTTTGCAGAACAGGCGACGGTTTCCTTCGTGATCCAAGGCACACTGACTGGTGAACCCTTTGTTTCCGAAACGTTAGATCGCCAGCAAGAAGACACTGCCTATACGGCCTTTGTCGATGATTTGTTGAATCAGTTTGAATTGAAACATTCGCAGGCGGACGTCGTATCCTTCAATCACTTGGCACGTTGGTACACCCACAATATGCTTGTTCATTACTTGTCTCCTCATGGCCTTGAACAGTACGGTGGTGCTGCTTGGGGGACTCGAGACGTTTCCCAAGGACCGACTGAGTATTTCTTAGCCCTTAATCGTCCTGAGATGGTGGCATCCATCATCGAGCATTTGTTTGAAAATCAATTTGCAGATGACGGCAACTGGCCACAATGGTTTATGTTTGATCGCTATGAGAAACAAAAAGCTGATGAGAGCCACGGAGATGTGATCGTCTGGCCAATGAAAGTCGTTAGTGACTATCTCGAAAAAACCAAAGACTTCGCGATTTTGGAAAAAGAACTGCCTTATACGGATCGCGCGACCTTCTTGAAAACCAAGACCAAAGCTTCTTTGTTTGATCATTTGAAAAAAGAAGTGGCGTATATCGAAGCGAACTTCTTGGAAGGAACGTACCTGTCTTGTTATGGTGATGGCGATTGGGATGACACCTTGCAGCCGAATAACAGCAAGTTGAAGAAACAAATGGCCAGCAGTTGGACCGTTGCCTTGACCTATGAAGTATTGAAAAAATTAGCCAGCCAGTTGCAGTCAGTTGACCCAGAGTATGCCAAACATTTAACGGAACTGTCTGCGGGAATCAAACGTGACTTTGAAAAATACATGTTAGCTGATGGGACTTTGCCAGGATTTGTCTATATGGAAGATAGCGAGCACGTGGAACTGATGGTCCATCCGACTGACAAGAAAACCGGTATCCAATACCGCTTGCTGCCGATGCAGCAAAGCATGATCGGTGAGCTGTTATCTCCCGAACAAGCCGAGCATCATGTGGCGATCATCAAGGAGCATTTGCAATTTCCAGATGGGGTGCGCTTGATGAATCGTCCAGCGACTTATGAGGGGGGTGTCAGCACCAACTTCAAGCGGGCAGAACAAGCAGCCAATTTTGGACGAGAAATCGGTTTGCAGTACGTTCACGCCCACATCCGCTTTACAGAGGCCATGGCGAAATTAGGTCGAGAAGAAGAGACTTGGCAAGCACTTGGGGTCATTAATCCGATCCAAATCGCTCAACGGGTCGAAAATGCGGAAATCCGTCAAGCAAATGCGTATTTCAGTAGTTCTGATGGCGATTTCAAAACAAGGGTTGAAGCCCAAGAAAATTTTGGTAAACTTAAGGAGGCAACAGTCGGCGTCAAAGGCGGCTGGCGCATCTATTCTAGTGGACCGGGGATCTATATGAATCAGTTGATCAGCAATGTGTTAGGCATTCGGACCTTTGTTGATCACGTTGAACTTGATCCCGTCTTGCCAGCGGAATTAGCAGGATTGACACTGACGTATCGACTCTATGATCGGCCGGTCGAAATCGTCTATCATTCGTCAAGTACGCCGAAAATATTGATCAACGGCGAAGAAATGTCCACTGAGTTTGCGGAAAATCGCTACCGCCAAGGTGCGTTTGTCCTGAAGAAAGCAGCGCTTTGCGCCAAATTAAACGAAAACCGAACCAATACGATCGATATCTATCGTTAAGAAAGGAGAAGCCATGGTAGGAATCAAAGATATTGCCCAAAAAGCGGGTGTCTCCATATCCACCGTTTCGTATGCATTGAATGGCAGTCCAAAAGTGACCGAGGAAACCCGTGCGCGGATTCAAGCGATCGCAAACGAATTGAACTATGTTCCGAACATGGCTGCTCGCACACTGAAACGCAGACAAACCAACATCATCGGTGTTTATCTCGCCGATTATGCCGGAAGTTTTTATGGGGAATTGCTAGATGGCATCAAGAAAGGGCTGGAACTTTTCGGCTATGAAATGATCGTCTGCAGCGGCAAGAAATCACACTTGTTTATTCCTGAGCGGATGGTGGACGGTGCCATCATTTTGGATTGGACGTTTCCAGCAAAGGAAATCGAGCAATACGCCCAACGAGGGCATCAAATCGTCGTGTTAGACCGTGTCTTGTCTCATGAAAATATCCATCAAGTCTTGTTAGACAATAAAGGAGGGGCGGCGCTGGCGATCGATCGCTTGATCGCTGGACAAAGCCAAAAAGTCTTCCTCTTAGCAGGGCCAGAAAAAGGCTACGACAGTCGGGAGCGCTTGGAAGCCAGTACGAAAGAATTGACGCGCTTTGGTATTCCTTATGAAGTCATTCCTGGTGACTTCACGGAACCTTCTGGTTATCGAGCGGCAAAACAGCTCTTAGCAAATGATCCCCAGTTTCCCATTGATATCTTTGCCTTCAATGATGAAATGGCGATCGGTGTCTACAAATATGTCCGCGAGACCGACTATCGCATCGGAAAAGAGATCCGCATCATCGGGTTTGATAACACGGAATTAGGCGCTTTTGTGCAGCCGCGCTTAGCGACGATCTCCTATTCGAAACATCGATGGGGGATGGTTGCAGCTGAGAAAATCGTACAATCGATCCAAGGGGAACCAGTGGCGGACGAGCATATTTATACCACTTTTGTGGATGGTGGATCATTTATTTAATTGATCAATTAAAGGAAAAATAGTTGAAAAAGCCTCGAACAAGGTACGCTGTTTGAGGCTTTTTTTGCGTTATTTCAAACGATAACACTCCTTTTTTTATCTAAATCAGTGATTTATAAAAAAAATAATATTTTTTATTTTGTTATTTTATGTGTGCTGGAATTTTTAAATAACGTTTTTTATTCATTTTTTGATTATAACATTATCATTAACTACGGAGAGAAGACGGGAAGCGTTCTTTTAACTTACTATTTTTGGCTTATATAAAAGACCTTTGGAACATTAGTTTTTGTCAAATATTTTAACTTTCTATTTATTTTTCTCATCTTAATTTAATTTATGGTGTTGATTTATCCCTCGTTTTTTGTATGATTTATGAAAGAGAAAAGCATTTTTTTGAAAAGAGTCGGTAATTCATCTTGATAATTTGAGCTTTTTTTTAATTGATGAGTAGTTAATAGCTGTAAGATGTGGAAGTTACAAAAATTGGAATTATGAAAAAACAATTATAATCATAATTTTGAATGGAAGAAAAAAAGAATTATAATTCTCTTTCGTCAACTCGCTAAACTAAGAGTTGTAACACAGGGCGTGCACTGCGCGATACGTTTATTTTTTTAAGATAGGAGGGATAAAGTGAAACGGTTTTTAACAACTTTACTTGTTTTTCTACTAACATCAGGTCCGTGTTTTTCATATGCAATGGTAGTGGCACAAGCCGAAAGTGTTACAAAAACAAGTGAAGAACAAAGTATGTCTTCTTCTGACCCTGTCGTTTCATCGATCGACAGTCTGGAAGAGACGAACGAAACTGACGTGCAAGCATCTAGCGAACCTGCTTCGACAGATTCGTCTACAGGAGCCACTGACACAGCTTCAGCTGAAACAGAAGTTTCATCGGAAGCTGTAGAAGAAGTACAGGTGACCTTTCTGACAGACAAGGAGCATGTATTTGCTACTGGAAAAACTCGCATCCAGATCAGCAAAAATAAAGGGGAAGCATTAAAAGAAAGTGAACTGCCGGCTTTTGAAGATGATAGGAATTTTGAAGGATGGGCGTTAGACGGTACGGTCTATACAAGTCAAGCGCTGACCGAATTGATTCTCACGGAGAATCAAACCTTGACTGCTGTTTTTAAACCGACTGTTAAGGCAAGAGCGGCGGACATCTCGTTGGCAGAACAATCGATTAAAGAGATCATTGCAGAAGCCGATAAAACGAAAGTGATCGCTGTACCAAGTCCAGCTGGAGATGATTCAGCATATGCAGAATACACCAATAGTGCTGAAGGGATTCGTCAAGCGTTGTTCGATATGTATCAAAACGGCAATGGCCAAGAATTTGCTTTGTATGTTGGCTCTGGCTCAGCTTTACCGTCTTTGCCAACAAATCTGACTTCAAAAACGATTCCAGATACAGTGGATAATACAAATATGACTTTTTATGCACTACAAGGAAAAATAAGCCGCTTAATCATCACAGGGCATAGTGATGATCCCATCACAGATGCAACAACGTTGACTTCGGGTAGTCGAACCGTTCCTTTTGGTACGGACATCTACTTCGGTTCTGATGTAGTGATTCGAAACCTCAACTATACGGGGACGAGAATGTACATGAATGGGCATAGTCTTTCCTTGAACGGTGGTTCCACCGGCAATGGCCTTTCTATTTATGGAGGAAGCAACAATGGCGACCTTACTGGAAATCCGACGATCACTGTAAATGCGACAGGCTCTGGAACTTGGAACATCTATGGTGGGAATCAAAGCGGTGGTACATTGACTGGGAATACAGCGGTTGTCGTAAATAATACGGTGGGCGGCATCAGTACGATTGCAGGAGGTGCCAATATCGGTACGATTGATGGGAATACCAGTGTCACGATCAATCGACTAAATGGCACACTGACCAATTATTATGGGGGCGGTGTCGGAACCACTACTTCAAATACAGCCAATGTTACCGGTAATGTCGCAACAGTCTTTCAAACAACGAACACCAATTTCCGTTTAGGAACCTATTATGGCGGTGTTCAATACGGGAACATTGGTGGAACAGTCCACAATACTCTCACAGGAGTGGGTGGTTGGACCGGTACAGGATTGAATTATTATGGTGGTTCCAGAGAAGGAAATATTGGACAGACACGAGAGCAAACAGCGATTACGAACCAAGTAGACACTAGCGCCTATTCTACAGGAGCAGCCTATTTTATTGGTGCCAATCGAACCAATGGAACGATTACTGGGAGTATTGAAAATACGATTAAAGCAGGTGACTACAATCAAGGGTCGTTCAATCGTGTCGATGGCGGAGCAGGAATGGACGTAAGTGTTACCAGTCTGCAAACTGGATCCGATAGTGTGTATGACGCGATGACACCAACTGATCGCCGGGCTTACGCTGAAACCACTGCTCGCTTTAAAGTATACGGTGATATTACGACGAAAATCCTAGAAGGCTGTGTCAGCTATGGAGGAGACAACTTATCGTATACGCGGGCAGCTGGGTATGGTGGCTTTATTGACGGCAGCACAACTGTCGAAGTCGGCGTATTAAATGATTCTCGCACGGTCGGCGGACCTGGATTCGTCTACAGTTATGGGGGACGATCTTATAAAGATGGTATCGCCTATTCAAATAGCTTGAATTCACGAGCAAATGGTGTCGGAACGTTTGATATCGTAGGCGGAGGCGGTACCAATGGTGTGCAAGCAACCAACCTTTATATTTATGGGGATACAAAAACAGTCTTAAACAATGTAGTCGCTCGTTGGACCTATGGTGGTGGTTTTTCAGGAATCATCGAGGGAAACACGGCAAACATCTTGAATGGCGGGATCGTTGATACTTTGGAAGGTGCAGGATATACCGGTAAACGTGTATTCGGTAATTCACATGCTGAAGTAAATTACGGTCAAGTCGACTGGTTTCTTAGTGGCGGCGGTTGGGGGGATGCCAAAATTACAGGGGACGTTTCAGTCACTGTTCATGATGGTATCATCAATGCCTCAATGGGTGCATCATATGGATATTTTTCGGGACACACGATCAATGGAAATTCTGATAATCGAATTTACGGCGGAGATTTTTCTGGAACACCTCGGACAGGTCCAAGTGCTTTTTCTGGGGGAATCACGAATGCAGGTTCGCTGCTAGGGGATGCACAATTAACAATCGACCTAAGGGATTATGAAGGGGAATTTAAGCTTCCTTCAGGAACGAATATCTCAGGTGGAAATCCGTTTAACAGTACCAACATCGTTGGGACTGATAGTACCAATACGATTACATTGAACATATACACAAAGCCGGGGTCAGATGCACTGAATGGTGCAACGATCTATGGCGATGGTGGTTCAACGGCCGCCAACACAAGAAGCGGTAAAATCAATATTAATATACAAGCTGAAGGATCAAGTATCGGTAACTTGTATACAACAAATTATTCAAACATTTCTTCAAATCGAATTTTAAGAGATGTCGAGATGCGGGTTCAAGGAGCCAAAAGTATCAATGGGATTTCAGGCGGAAATGCGTCAGACAACTTTACGAACACGATCGTAGCCAACAGCAGCAATCAAGTGAAGATGAGCTTTGGTGAAAATGTCGATGGGACAGCTTCTTATCAAACTGATCCAATCGCTGTGACGGGTCTGGGAATCGTCAACTTTACCGAATTGAATGTGACAAACGGCATCAAGCTAATGGCCAATGGGGGAGACATCAAAAATGGCCGTTCAGCCACTGCTGCGAATCACGCAACGACCTATCATCAGTTCGGTGACATCCATCTTTCCAAGGATGCCGGTATCGGTATTTCTTCTGCAACGAATTTGATTTCAGGCGCGAAGTTAACGGTGGAAGACAAAGGGACGATTGAGTCACCGCCGGGAACGGGGCGAATCAATCTTTCAGATTTCGCAACACCAGATACGGACAAAGATCATTTAACGTGGCTGAAAACGACGACCAATGATGCAGGTTCTCGAGTCAACAGTCAAGGGACGTGGTTTGGAGCGGTTAGTGCCTATCAAGTACTGACTATAAATCCAACTGCTGCTAATGCTGCAGCGATCACGCCAATCAACTTCAGCGGGATCGAAAAAGCGACTGGGAAAACCTTCATCGGGGACAACGATGTGACCAATGCAGCCAACGGGTACGGTATTGCGATACCAGGTTCGATCATTAACTACGAAGTCGAAACACCGGGAGTCGCTAACGGGATTGGCGCCATTAGTCACAATGTAACGGCAGTCAAAGAGAACAATACGCCGCTGACCTTGCAAGCATGGGGAACTGAGCAGGCGGGGACACAGGTGCAAAAAGGGCGTTTATTGATTCCCTACACGGTAACGGAATTGCCAACATTGACGTTTACACCAGAAACCCAAACGTCCGGTTCATGGGTCTATGCCGGTCAAATCAAATCCAGCAAGCTGGATAGCACGGATCAGCAGTTGACAGAACAACCAGATTCAGAACCAGTTGATTGGACGAGTCCTGATGGGGAGTATAGTTACGATATCAGTGTCCGCTACTCAAATAAGGCGGAAGTCCAAGCCCGCAATGTGATCATTACAGAACAAGAGGCACAATCGCTGAGCAAAGAACAAGCCGTGACTTATCTCGAAGCCAGCGGGCGTCCTTTCTTTAAGGATACGCTGACAGATGAGGTCTTAGCTGCGATTCAAGAACCGTTAGAAACAGCGGTCTACCGCAAACAAGCGATCACTTTTTCAGTAGGGGAAAACGATCAGAATCAGGCGGAAACCACCGTTAATCTGGTGGTGGTCAAAAATGAAAGTGTCATTTCTGCTGATCGGCAATTTGCCGTCTATGCAAAAGATGTCCGTTTGACCTTACCAGAAGCAACGGCGCTGACAGATGAAGCCGCTTTGGCAGACTATACCCAAGCAACCACGATTTTTGCAGATAATCGGGCAAATATACCACCGACTGTCGATCCGCAAGCTTTTGCCGCGATCCAGCAAGCAACGGAAGATGAGCTGTTGAAAAATGTATCAACGGCCTACCATTATGAAGCAGGCAGTCAACGGGCAGAAAAAGTCGTCAATGTCGCAGTTGCCGGCGAGCTTATTTTAAGCAGTGTGCCAACAGACTTTGATTTTGGGCAGCAGAAAGTTGCCACAGAAACACAAGATTATTGGCCAACGATCACAGGCGAGCTAGCGGTGAAAGATACGAGAGGGTCCGAACGGAGTCCATGGCGCTTGACGGTCAAAGAGCAACAGCCATTAACGGATGGGACAGATCAATTAACCGATGTCTTCCGCTTTGTGACAAACGGTCAAGAACAGATGATAACCAGTGGGGAAATGATTATCGAGGAAACGGAATTGACAGAAAATGGCACATACGTCGTGAATCAGCACTGGGGCGAAAGTCAGAATGAAGGAATCAAGCTTACCGTTCCAGTCGAACAGCAAAAAGTTGGGGACTATCAAGGAACCTTGAGCTGGCAGCTGGTTTCGGCACCTGGCAACCCATAAAGGCAGGAAAACAAATGAAAAAAATCATGATCGGTATTATTGCTGGCTGTCTATTAATATTTCCTCAGCTCGTTTCAGCAGCCGAAGCAGGTGCTTATGACAGCAATGGCATTACTTCCTTTTTCGGCGTCTATGAAGAACCAGTTGAGGAGCCAGAAGAGCCCGTAAAAGAACAGCCAGGGAACAAACAAATTAATCAAAAAGGCAACAATATTCTGCCGGCAACAGGATCAGATCACTTCAATAGCTATCAAAGCAGTGGTCTTGTCGTTTTGTTGGCAGCAGGAATCATTTTAATCAAAAGGAGAACAAAAAATGAAAAAACTTTTCTTGACGGCAGGCATTCTATTGATGAGCACTGCTCTGTTACCAACAACCGTTAATGCCGCTGAATACACTTCAAATGGAGCAATCACTTTTGAAGCGGACCCGAATCCAACCAATCCAGTTGATCCGACCGATCCAGAAAAACCAGTGGATCCCGTCGATCCAACCGATCCAGATGGACCAAATCCTGGAACAGCTGGACCATTATCGATTGATTTTGCTTCAAGTTTTCAATTTGGCAACCAACTGATTACTTCTGAAACAAAAGATTATTACGCACAGCTGCAAGAGTTCACAGCTGGCGCTGCTGGACCAAACTATGTGCAAGTAACAGATAAACGAGGAACGCAAGAAGGTTGGTCATTGAGTGTTGTGCAAAACGGACAATTCAAAACGGCTGATGACGAAGAGCTAGTCGGCGCTTCATTATCGATCGCCTCAGGTGCAGCAACTTCAGTCACCGATATGCAGTATGCACCAACAGTTACTGCAAGTCATACCTTTGTACCCGATAGTGAAATCACCTTGGTCAATGCACCTGTCGGAAAAGGAATGGGAACTTGGATTTACAAGTTTGGGAACGATGCAACGGAAGGGTCAACGGCAGTAAAATTAAACGTACCAGGCAGTTCCGTAAAATTAGCCAAAGAGTATCGGACGACATTGACTTGGAATTTAAAGAATGTCCCTGAAAGCAATTAAAATCACTGATTTTCAGTAAAAAAGATAAAGGAGTGTCAAATAGAAATGAAAAAAACAGCATGGGTCTTTTTAAGTCTTGCCGTATTGGCAGCAGCGAGTGCAGCAACCGAGGTTTCAGCAGCCGAAGCGGCTTCTTACACCTCAAATGGGGCGGTTGATTTTATTCCAAATGCCGATCCGACGAACCCAGTCAATCCAGAAAACCCAGATCCAGAAAACCCGGTCAATCCTGTTGATCCAACCGATCCCGATGGACCAAATCCTGGAACAAATGGCCCGTTATCGATCGATTATGCCTCTAGCTTAGATTTTGGTGTCAATAAAATCTCCAATAAAAACGAAGTTTATTATGCACGAGCACAAGGGTACTTGAATGACGATGGCACAGCTTCTACATTAAAAACTGCCAATTATGTCCAAGTAACTGATAATCGCGGTAGTAATGCCGGTTGGCGGTTGTCTGTGAAGCAAAATGGACAATTTAAAAATGAATCGACGTTGAATCAAGAATTGACTGGTTCTGTCATCACCCTAACAAGCCCTGCCGTTAAATCAAATGCGATTGGCGTCACTGCTCCAGTGGCAGAAGCAACGATCACGTTGGATGCAGCCGGTGCTGAATCAGTGGTGATGACCGCAGCAAATCAAACAGGTGCTGGGACATGGGTCAATGCTTGGGGAAGCGTTGAGTCGATCACTGAAATAGACAAAGATGATCAAGAAGTACAAGCCGATATTACCAAAGCAGTCGCACTTTCTGTACCAGGCAGCACCCCAAAAGATGCCGTTAGCTACACGACTACATTGACTTGGGTATTATCAGATACACCAGGAACGGAAGGATAAGGAGTATAGACATGAAAAAAACACTAGCATTTCTCTCAGTATTAGGCTTAAGCCTAGCAGCACCAGTGCTGGCACAAGCAGCGGACAGTGCAGAATACAACTCAAATGGACAAATCACCTTTGAACCAAATACGGATCCAACTAATCCAATCAGCCCAACGGATCCAGATCCAGAAAATCCAATCAAACCAGTGGATCCAACGGACCCAGATGGACCAAATCCGGGAACGAACGGACCGCTATCGATTGATTTTGCTTCAAGCCTTTACTTTGGCACACAAAAAATCACCTCAAAAACAGAGATCTACCATGCGGAAACTCAAAAATATGTGGATTCAGTTGGTGATAATCAAGAAGGACCGAATTTTGTCCAAGTGACAGACAATCGGGGAACAGAGAGCGGTTGGACATTGAATGTTCGCCAAAATGGTCAGTTCAAAACAGCGGAAGATCAAGAATTGACTGCTGCGCAAATTCGTTTGACGAAGGGAACTGTGGTAACTCCTTCATTGTCACCAAAACCATCAAATGTGAGCGCAACGATCACATTGAATCCAAATGGTGCCCAATCCTTAGTGATGAGTGCCCAAGATGGCGAAGGGGCAGGGACCTATTTAATGAGCTGGGGCGATAGTTTAGCTGCAGCCATGGATAGCATTGAGTTGGAAGTTCCAGGCTCAACGACGAAATATGCCAGCCAATACAACACCACATTTACTTGGTTACTAACAGACACACCAACCAACCCATAAGTACCAGCTTTCTCCTTGAACCTCGAAAGGGTTCAAGGAGAATACATAGAAAGAAGGGACATCCATCATGAAAAAAATCAAACAGCTTTTGGCGCTCCTATTCGCAAGTATTTTCTTTTTTGTACCAACCATAGGAACCGCTTCTGAATTTAACTTTGCCGTCAATCCAGTGATTCCAGAGAATCAAATCGATAAAGAAAAGACTTATTTTGACTTGAAAATGGAGCCAGGAGCGGTTCAAACTGTAGAAGTCCAATTGCGCAATGACACCGATCAAGAGGTCGTCATCGCGCCAGTGATCGCTTCTGCTACTACGAATCTAAACGGGGTCGTGGAATATGGCGAAAACGACATCGAAGCGGACGAAACCTTGCCTTATGATATGGCTGATTTGATTGAAGTGGAGGAAGAGATCACGATCCCGAAACAATCCCAAATCACCTTGCCTTTAAAGATCACTATGCCTTCGGAATCCTTTGAAGGAGTCATCGCAGGTGGCTTGACCTTAAAAGAAACGACAGAGGAAAATGCTACGGCTGACAGTGAAGAAGACCAAGGCTTAGCCATCAAGAACGAGTATGCCTATGTCGTTGCGATTTTATTGCGTCAAAATACAGCAGAAGTTGCGCCGGATCTGAAACTACTAGATGTTGGACCGGGACAAGTCAATTCTCGTAACACCATCAATGTCACCCTTCAAAATCCTGAAGCATCGTACTTGAATTCATTACGCCTGATCAATGAAGTGAAGAAAAAAGGCGATAGCGATGTTTTGTATTCTTCGGATACTTCCCGGATGCAAATGGCACCTAATTCCAACTTCTCGTACCCAATCTCATTAGAAGGACAACGTTTAGAAGCCGGGACCTACGTGTTGACTTCCGTTGCCTATGGTGGGAAAAGTGAAGAAGGACAATACAAAGTTGAAAATGAAGAAGACGAAGAAGAAAGCTATCTTTATAAGTGGACCTTTGAGAAAGAATTCACAGTGACTGGCGATGTTGCTCGTGATCTTAATAAGAAAGATGTGACGATCGAAACAGATTACACGTGGCTTTACTTCTTGATCGGCGGTCTCTTGCTGCTGCTCGCCTTACTGCTGCTTTTATGGTACCGACGAAAGAAAAAAAATGAAACGGATGAAGCGTGAGCACCTTGAGAAATACTTGATCGATGGCTTGATCATCGCAGGTATCCTCTTGTTGGCACTTCCTTTTTTAAAAGAAAGCATCGTCAGTTGGCAATTACGCACAAGCGAATTGACGATAGCGACCCAGCTGCCGACAACGATTCCAGAAGAAGAAACGATTCAAATGCCGGCTCTAGGGGATGTATTGGCTCCGCAGTCGGCAACGATCACCGGGTACGGCTTTGTTGCAATTGAAGCGATCGAGTTCCAGCAGCCGCTATTGGTGGGGATAACCAATCAGCAGCTGCTGAAAGGCGGTGTCGTGATGTTTCCGGAACGTTTGTTAAAAAATAACAATTTTGTCGTTTTAGGGCATCATCTCGGTAGACAAAGTTTGTTATTTGGTCAATTGCTAGAAGCACAGGTGGGGATGGAAGTGTCCGTAACCTACCTCGAGGAACGCCAGCAGTATATTATTATCGATAAAAAAGTCGTAGATGAATCCGACTTGTCGGTTCTAACAGATGACCAGACACCAAAGTTGACATTGATTACTTGTCCCACACCTACTCGAACAGAAGAACGCTACGTGCTGACAGCGATTCCTGTTGAGCAAGCAACTGCCGGGCAGTCGCAAAACACAGCGACCATGGGCAGTACGTCACAAGGCGCAAGAGTGTTGGCTCAAAAACAAGAAATGTTATGGAAACAACAATCTGAAAAAAATTGGTTTCTTTTATTTGTTATTTTATTTATAATTAGTGGATGTCTGCTTGGCGTTCACAAACTGTTGAAACGTTCAGCGCCGTAGAAAGAGCATCAAAAAGAAGCTCTGTTGATAAGGAGGGTGAAGAAATGAAACGCAGATTTGGTTTTGTCATTGGTGCCTGCATGATTATTGGAATGATCGATCTTGTCACAGAACAAGTTGTTTTTGCGACTATCTATAATCCGCTAGACCCCTCAGAAGAAATCGTCCCAACGGATCCGCCAGAAGGAAGTACGGAAAAAGCAGATGAACCGCCTGCAGAAAAGGAAGAATCCAAAGAATCGCCGGCTCCTGAACCGGAACCTGTTCCGAAAAAAGAACAGGAACAATCCGCATTTCCAGAGAGCAGTTTTTTGGAAAAACAGAAGCACTTAGCACAACGAGTCATGTTAGAAGATGTTTTTGCGTCGGATCGTTTGGCTGTCGATTTAGCACTGCCGGGAAATAATACGGATGGTGACGGGGATGACAAACCTTCGTATCTTGCCAGCTTATGCTATCTATTTTCAGGAAACGTTCTTTATGGCCAAAAAAATAACGGAGGCTTGAAAACGCATGTTTGTGACATTTTTGAATAAGGCGGACAAACGAAAATTGATGATGCTGCAATATTTGGAAAACGCAGTCGCTCTTTCTGAAACGAAGGAAACATTGATGGACCAATTGACCATGTCGGAATTTCTGATCAATAAGACCGTTCAAGAATTGAATCTTGATTTTTATGAACTAGGATTGAATGAGGAATTTGAGATCGTGACCGATGGGACGGTCATTAAACTGAATGCCTCCGGGCTGGCAACTTCAGACACACTACTGACCTATTATCTAGATCAAGCGTTAAAATTTTCTATGTTGAAAGAATGCTTTTTTGAGCAATTGTCTTCTTTATACGAATTTGCTACCAATCACTATCTAAGTCATAATCCCGTCTATAAAGAATTTAAACAGTTTAAACTGATCTTGAAAGAATACGACATTGAAGTGACGAAAGAGTTTCAGCTGGTGGGTGAAGAAAGTGAGATTCGGGAGTTTATTTTTCTCTTTTTTATGAAGGAATATTATTTGAACCATTCCCCTTTCCCAAAAGGTATCTTGGACAAAGAAAAAACCTTTGATCGATTCAATGAAAGTACTTGGCTGAATCCAGAACAGTCTGCCCGCATGCGGATTCGCAAGAAACATTATCTAGGTATTGTTTTGGCGCGGATGTCTAAAGGACATTTCATGCAAAACAGTGTGGAAAACGATTTAGTCTTGCCAAAACATTTAGTGATCATTGAAGATTTGAAGCGTTGGTTGCAGGAGATCTTGACGATCAACGATCAAGAAGTCCTAGAACGTGAAGCACGAGATATTTTGCGCTTTTTGATCGTTGAGGGTTGGCTGATCGACAATAATAGCTACATCGACCAAGAACAAACCTATATCCAACAATTAAACGAGCATTTTATTCAGGCGGTCCAACAGCAGTTTTCGCTAGCCACGGACACGTTGGCACTGCTTCATGCCGAAACGACTACGATTCATTACCAGCTCTTGTCGTTTTCTTTTAGTTCTCGTTATGAATACCAATACATGGATGTCACATATTTTCTTGAGACGTATCCTGAATATGCTGCGTTTTGCCGCAACTATCTGGAAGAAAGTCGTAATCGACCGATCTTATGGAACAATAAAGAGTTTTTGTTTTTTAGATACCTAATTTTATTAGTTTCTACGATTCCACTAAAAGAGATTTTGGTTCCTTTATATGTCTGTGTTGATTTTTCGTTTGGTGATTCCTACAACCAGATGATCAAAAAGAATATTGAAAAAATTCTCGATTTGAATGTGCAATTCCAGAGTTACCCAGATGATCATACGCACCTGATTCTTTCAAACCTGCCATTTTATGGTGCGTTGGGGATCGACCATATTTTATGGCTAGCACCACCTAGACCCATCGATTGGGCCAATTTTACTGAAAAAATCAGCGTGATTCGCAGAGAACAATTTCAAACCAAAACGGCACAGTGAGCATCTTGCCGTTTAACTATCGAAAGCAGCGTCTGCCTCAAATGAAGGCAGGCGTTTTTTGCAGAAATCTACCATATGCAAAAAGCACACAGGGATCTATTGCCCTGATGAAGTGTTCGGATAAGGTCTGTGAAAAAGGACCATTTGATAGGATTTTTTTTTAGTAGAAAATTTGGTATGATAGAAAGAGAAGAAAAAGAGGTGCCCTATGATGGATGGGAAACAAACGAAGGCTGTGATTGGCCAGACATTGATCACCCTTTGTGAGACCAAAGAAGTGAATAAAATCAGCGTACAGGAGATCGCCGAAAAGGCGCAAGTCAATCGGCAGACGTTTTACTACCATTTTCCTGATAAAAAAGCTTTGATCCAATGGATCTATCGGCAAGATGCCCTGATTTTTTTGACGACAGAAGATGTCTCCCTTGATAACTGGGAAGAAGCCGCCTTGCGCATGCTGAAAGCAATGAAACAAGCGCCGGCCTTTTACCGCAAATCACTGGCTTATGACCGCGAGATCTTAATGAACGGTTTTTTACAGATCACAGAACCGCTTTTTCAGCGCTTGTTCTTGGAGGTCGATCAAGAGCAGCAATTGACGAAACAAGACATTCTATTTTATAGCCGATTCTTTTCCTACGGCTGCGGAGGCATTTTGGAAAATTGGATTCACAACGACTTTCCAGAGACCCCATTAGAGATTGCGACGCAATTGTTTCGTTTGGCGAAGGATGTGGAATTTTTTGGCCACCAAATCTATGAAAAAGAGGAGCAGTAAGCGATGACGAAAGTTTTATTTGTTTGTTTAGGTAATATTTGCCGTTCCCCCATGGCAGAAGCTATTTATAAAGCAGAAATAGCAAAACACAAGTTGGATTGGCAGATCGATTCGGCAGCGACCAGCTCATGGGAAGTCGGACATTCTGCTCATCCCGGAACCAAAAAAAGACTGCGTCAAGCAGGGATCTCTAGTGACGGTCTTATTTCACGGCAGATCACTGAAGCGGATTTTGCCACATTTGATTGGATCATCGGCATGGATGCGAACAATGTTGAAACACTTCAAGCGCTAGCACCTGCCGATACGACCGCAAAGATCCGTTCGTATTTGAGTGTTGTTCCTGGCAAAGAGGCTGAGGAAGTACCAGATCCTTATTATACAGGAGATTTCGAAGAGACCTATCAACTGCTGCAAGAGGGGATTCCTTATTGGCTAGAGGTTATTTCTTCTGAAAAATAAGGCGTGTTCGCTTGTATTTTATCAAAAATTTGCTAAAATAGAACCATGGAAATGCGAACGTATGTGTGGTTTTAGAAACTGCTGCAACGCGCAGAAAGGAATGTCCAATGGAAAAGAAACCATCGCCCATCAAACAATTGGGCAAACTCATTGTGATGACATCCACAACGTTGCTGGATACCTTTTTCAGTGATGATGCTGACAAGAAGAATCAGTCTGAGAAAGTCAAAGAAATCCGGCGAACGCTGCAAGAGGCAGCCGCTGCCAAGCATCTGGTCGTGCTGCAAGTAAAAACAGAGAAATTGGGTGGTTTTGAAACCGTTACCGGCTGGATCGTCGGCAAAACGGTAGCAAAAGAACAAGTTGTCTTGAAATTACAAAGCGACCGTCAGCAGCTGCGGATTATTCCCCTGCATCATGTGCTGAAAGTTAGCACCTTGAATACAAAACCCGGCTTGTAAACAAGCCTGTGCATAGCAAAAAAACCGCTGCGTCATTAGACATAGCGGTTTTTTAATTGCTAGTTACGCGTGCTTGTTTTTGACTTCTGCGAGTCGCCAAGCGGTCATCACAGCGATCAGTTCGTAAGGGATCGGCTGTGCAAAAGAAAACTGGACCGCCCCTTTACTGGTCTTGTATGGTTGTAAGTCCTCTTGGAAGGCCGTGATCGCAGAAGGCGTGGGATAAAAGCCTAGATGCTGTTTGGCGCAGGCAAAATGTACGATATTTTCTCCCTGATGATAAGTAGGCATTTGATAACTGATCTTTTCAACCGCTTCAGGTAAAACGGCTTTGATGGTTTGACGGACCTTTCTTAAAATCGCTTGTCGTTCTGCTGGAGCTGCTGCAATGTATTGGTCAACTGTCGTAATGGCTGTTGTCATAGGCCACCTCCTGCCTTTAGTATACGGCAAACCCCGTAAGAAAAAAAGGAGCCTGTCAGTGGGTAGCTGACAGGCAAGGAGTAAAAATGAAAAGTGTTAGTTAGGGTTGTTTGTTGGGTTATGTATACTATACTGTCCAAATATGAATTTTTTGTGGAGAAAAGATTGGAAAGTGTTTAAGTTTGCTGGCTGCGAAAATAAGTAAAAAAAGACCCGTCGGTGGGTGGCCGACGGGAAGGAGTTAAAAATGAAAAAGTGTTAGTTAGGGTTGTTTGTTGGTATACATAGAGTATACGAGATAAATATGAATATTCTGTGACAAATCTTTTCGGAAGTTCTTAAGAAACCGTAACGGTTTGGTTACAGAGAAAGGTTCTTTTCATCAAAACGGTTTTTCAACGTACGATACAAATCAATGTATTGCCGATCGTCTGCCGCATAATCCCAAATATAACTCATTTTTTCTGGTTTGAGTTTTTTCATCAACTGATTGGAACTAACGATGACATCATAATTTTCTTGCTGGTTTAGATCATAAGGTTCTGCTGCTACGAAGGTCAAGTCATGTAGGAATTGATTCAATCCTTGAACGACTAAGAAATTATCTTCTAACGCAACCCCTACCCGTAAACGATTCGAATAACGGATTTGATCATAAAACGGCAGCAGGGCGTGGGTATACATCGTTGCCATCTGCTCTTGGTTTTCATCATTGATATAGTCCACCGCTGATTCTTCGCGATAGTTCGTTAAGAATTCATCGATTTTTTGCTGCAGCTGCTCTTCAGCAGACCCGCGATTGATCGAGGGTGTCAGCAAGCGATAGATATTTGGAAACGGCTGACGGAAAACGTAGTTGCCGAAAGTCACATTGATTAAATTACCCACGACCAATGGCTCGTCTAACAGGCCAGGTTGTGAAGCAAAGAAGGTTGCTTTCATCTCTGCTAACAAGTCTGCGACTAACGGATAAACTGGGTTTTGTTTGCTTGAAAAGAATTGCAAGGTTTGTTGCAAAGCTTCTTCTTCAGGACTCAAGTAGAATGGGAAGATTTGCGCCATCAAATAAATAAACCCTGATTCGCCTTTTAATTGTTTGTCTGTCATTGAAACTTCAGGATCAACGACTTGTGTCAAACGCTCAAAATCGAAATATGGATTATTTTTCATCAGGAAATTGTACCGCTTGTCGTATTTGGCAAAATTCCCTTTTTTGATTCGTAAAAGAATCAAGGCGGCGAAATACTTCAACTCTAATCGGCCAAGATAAGAATGAGTCATTGGGAAATACTCCGTGAATCGATCCACCATTTTTTCTGTCTCACTCTCAGCGATCGCAAATGGCCATTCTATTCCACGAGTACCTAACCAAATGATATTGAATAGGGAGAGCCGCACAAGACGCTCATCGCCCACTAAGTTTGATTCAGTGTACGTAAAGCGAAGCTGAAATTGCTTCAAATGTTTTTTTAGATGTTCAAATTTGCGAGACACCGTTGAACGACTGACATCGTATTTTGCACAAAAATCCGTGATCGTAGGATTGTCTTCATTCAGCATGTAAAGAACATATAAGAACGGAACGCTTTTATTCAATAAATAGAAGCGGTATTCATCGATCGTTACCGCGATATTCTGAGGCTGTAATTTACCGCCACGACCGAGTATCGACATATGATCCGGAGTTAACTCAGTTAGATCTTGGTCGATCTCAGTCAACTCTATAAAAGCTTGTTGGTAGCTTAACTCCATTTCCTTTGCCAATTGTGCGATTGGGTGGCTAGGGTTTTGCAGAGTCAGCATACGCCGGAATATTTTAAATTTAATTAATGTTTGCGGGTCCATCATAAGTTCTTCATAAAACATAGGTATCCTCCTTTGTGGCTCTATTGTATCTTTTTTTTACGAAACTGTCAGTCTTTTTAATCAAAAAAATAGCCTACCCTTTAAAAAAAGGTAGGTTATTTTCATCTTTTTAACTAATTTAGGCTGAAACAGGGTCTTTTTTGAACCACGACCATAGCAAACCGATCAAAAATCCGATCGCAGCTGGTACGACCCACCCCATCCCGATTTGGAAAAAGGGCAGATAATCTGACGCAAAAGACAAGATTCCTTGCACGAAAGCGTTGTTGGTAATCACTGCAGGACTCGCATTTAAGCCGTCGATGATTGCAGCGATCAACGTGAAGTATGTCGTCATTCGATAGACACTGGCACGATGGTTAAATAATGGACTGATGATCGCCAACAAAATCAAAGTGATCGCCAGTGGATAGATAAACATCAAGACTGGAATAGAAAACTCGATGATATTGGTCAAGCCGACATTAGCGAAGATCGCTGGTAAGATACTTGTCAAAGCGATAAAGAATCCGTAGCTTTGCTTTGGAAACAATCCAGCAAAGGTTTCGGAAAAGGCCGTGATCAAACCAATGGCGGTTTTTAAACAGGCAGAGATGACGATCAATGCCAATAGCAGACTGCCGACAGTGCCAAGGTAATGGTTGGCGATTTGTGCCAAAGCGATCCCACCGTTTTCGCTGATGGGAAACTGGCCTAAACTTTTGGTTCCCATATAAGAAAGTAAGGTATAGATGATCCCCATCAACACGATGCTGACAGAGCCGGAAAGGATCGTGTCTTTTGCGACCGTCGCAGGTTTCTCAACCCCCATATTGCGAATCGTTGAGACGATGATGATCCCGAAGGCTAAAGATGCCAGCGCATCGAGAGTATTGTAGCCGTTTGTGAAACCAGTAAAGAAAGCATCGCTTTGATAGCTAGGATAGATCGGCGCATCGCTGATGGTTCCTAGTGGTTGCCAAAAGGCAAAAAAGAGCAAAACTCCTAGTAAGACCAGAAACAAGGGATTTAGAAACTTCCCTACATAATCTAAGATTTTGCTAGGTTTGCGTGAAAACCACCAGGCAGCTCCAAAAAATAGGGCAGAGAACAACGCCAATAACCAAGTTTGCATGTCTGATGAAACATGGGGAGCGATCCCGATCTCATAAGAAGTAGTAGCCAAACGAGGCAGAGCAAAGAATGGCCCAATCACTAAATAAAGCAAAATCGTAAATATCATTGCATAGCGGCGATTGATCCGAGAAGCTAATTCAAAAACACCGCTGCTTTGGGAAACGCCAATAGCAATGACCCCTAAAAATGGCAAGCCGATCCCTGTAACTAAAAAGCCAAGGTTGGCTAAGCCGACATTCGCGCCAGCTTCTTGTCCCATGTGAACGGGGAAAATCAGATTTCCGGCACCAAAGAAAAGACCGAAAAGCATTGATCCAACATACATGTAATCCTTAAACTGTAACTTTTTTTCCATAAATGAAAGCTCCTATAATTCCTTAGTTTTAAAAAAAATAACAAAGTTTCTAACAAATAGCAATGGTTTTTTGTGATTTTTTGATAAATTCTGACAATTACTCCTCCTGCAATAAAAAAACACTTAGCATTGAATTCTTCCAAGCTTACTGAAAAAGGACGAAAAAGCTCGGAAGAAGACCGCTAAGTGTTTCAAGACAGAAAATTAATTCAACACACGGGAAAGGAATTCTTTGGTGCGTTGCTCTTTTGGATGAATAAAGATATCTTCAGGCGTCCCTTGTTCGGCAATGACACCTTGATCCATAAAGATGACCCGATCAGACACTTCTTTGGCAAAGCCCATTTCGTGGGTAACGATCACCATTGTCAAGCCAGTATGAGCTAACGTATTCATGGTCTTCAACACTTCACCGACCATTTCTGGATCTAGCGCAGAAGTCGGCTCATCAAACAACATGACATCCGGATTCATCGATAAGGCACGGGCAATGGCTACTCGTTGTTTTTGTCCACCTGAAAGCTGGGAAGGCTTGGCATTGGCATATTGAGCCATACCGACTTGCTCCAGATTTTCTTTGGCAGTCGCTTCTGCTTCTTTGCGATCACGATTCAAAACAGTGACTTGGCCCGTCACGCAGTTTTCTAATACATTCATATTGTTGAATAGGTTAAAGGATTGGAAAACCATTCCTAGATGCGTACGGTATTTCGGCAAGTCATAGCCTTTTTCCAGCACATTTTCACCTAAGTAGATGATTTGCCCACTGGTTGGTTTTTCTAATAAGTTGATGCAGCGAAGAAGTGTAGATTTTCCTGAACCAGAAGAACCGATGATCGTGACAACTTCTCCTTTATTAACAGACAAACTGATGTCTTTTAAGACTTCGTTGTCGCCAAAACTCTTTTTTAAATGGTCAATTTCAATGATTGCTGACATGTTCTTCCTCCTTATTCGTTCGGGTTGATGTCTTCTAATTTGACATACGCACTGGGACCATCCATTTTGCGTTCAACAAAGCGCAAGATCTGGGTGGCACTGATGGTCAAGACTAAGTAGATCACACCGATGATCGCAAATGTTTGGAAGTATTGGAAGTTCGTTCCAGCGGCTGATGTACCTTGGAAGAAGAGGTCTGCAACACTGATGACACTTAAGACGGCAGTATCTTTGATATTGATAATGATCTCATTCCCGGTAGCTGGTAAAATATTGCGCATCACTTGCGGCAACACGACCTTGATCATGGTTTGCCAATGGGTCATTCCGATGGCTTGAGCTGCTTCAAATTGACCGTCATCTACAGCAAAAATCCCCCCACGAACGATTTCAGACATGTAGGCACCCGTATTGATAGAAACGATCAGCACGGCTGCCAGCGTGCGATTCATGGAGACACCAAAGGCTAGAGCAGTTCCGTAGAAAATAACCATTGCTTGAACCATCATTGGGGTGCCGCGGAAAACTTCGATATAAATGGTCAGTAAACCATTGACGATGCGTTGGAAGAAACGTCCTACTGGATTTTCTGAAAGCGGCAATGTCCGGAAGATACCGACTAAAAGACCGATAATCAATCCGATGATCGTTGAAAGGATCGCGATGAATAAGGTCAAGCCAGCGCCTCGTAAAAAGAGCATGCCGTAATCATCAATGATTTTTTTAAAATCAGCGATCAGACCTTGATCCGCTGTTTCTCCGCTGGCATCTGCAGGTTGATCTAAGACTGCTTGATCCATCAGGGAAACCCGTTCTTCTTCAGAAATTCCTGCAAGAATCTCATTGACTTTTTCAACATCGGGATCGCCTTTGCGCATTCCGACTGCTACTTGGACGTCTTCTGGGTTGGTTTCAAAACCGGCGCCTTCATCGAACTCGACCATCTTCAAATCAGGATTTGCCCCGACGGCAGTGACGCCTTCTGGACGTTCGCTGACGTAGCCGTCAATGATGCCCGAAGCTAAAGCAACGCGCATGGAGGAGAAGTCCCGCATGGCTTGTTCTTTTTGGACCTCAGGGATTTGATCTATGACGGTATAATGGAAAGTATTCAGCTGGGCAGTGATTTTTGCCCCCGAAAGATCAGCGAGGCTTTTGGCATCGGCGAACTCGCCGTCTTTACGAACCACTACCACCAAATCTGATTCATAGTAAGGATCGGTAAAATCAATTTGCTCGCGACGTTCGGCAGTTGGTGACATACCAGCGATCACAGCATCGATAGTCCCCGCTTGCAAAGCTGGCGGCAAACCGTCCCATTGAGTTTTGACGATCACTAATTCTTTGCCTAAGCCTTCAGCGATTCGTTTGGCGATCTGGACATCGTAACCGCCGGCAAACGCCGAGCCTTCTTCCCCAGAAATCGGCACGGCACCATTGGCGTCCGTCGTTTGCGTCCAGTTAAATGGGGCATAGCCTGCCTCCATACCGACACGGAATTGTTCCGCAGGCGTTTGGTCATCCGCTTGCACGGTTAGGGGCAGCTGAATGAGGGTTAGACAGAGGGCGAAGACTGCCCAGATCCAATTATTTTTTTTCATTTTTTCTCTTTCCTTTCACGAGTTGGACAAGCAGGTAAGGATGAAAAAGCAAAAAAACAGCCGTACTCCATGATTGGAAAACGGCTGTTGACAGGTCATCGTCGACAAACCTTTCACAAAACATAGCGCAACTTAGACAAGCTAAGACAGTCCGCAAATTGTTCATTTGCGGCCCAACAAAATCGATGCAAGCAAAACCGACCTTGTTTCGGCGATGTTCCCTAGCTCTGCTGTAAACGTGTTGCTTCACTCAGCAGGATTAATGAACCTCGCGACCTCTACCTAAATGTTAAAGGGTACTCGTATTTAATTTGATTCTTCTCAGAGTTTAGAAGAAAAGCACCCAAATGTCAATTCTTTTTAACAAAAAAACGACCATTTCCCTATTTTTATCAAAGAGAAAGCGGATCGTTTTTACGAGTGTCTATTGGAACCCTTAAGCGACTTTCGCTTTTGGTTCACGGCCTAAAACAGCTTGGATGACTGTCAAAGCAAGCAATAAGCCAAGTGCTAGATAGATGAGGCTTGAGTATTGTGTAACGCCCCAATCTTGTCCGAAGGTACGGTAAACCACAAGGACGATGGCTTGAATGATTGCTGTGATGACATTTAAAAAGCCGAATGCCCATAAATTGCCATTTTCTTTACGTGCTAAATAGAAGATAGAGAAATATAAGCTGACTGCCAACCAACCGAAACTGATAATGATCATTGCCCAATAAATAATAGCTGCTACCAATGTATTTCACCTCACTTTGATTCGTGACTAGTTTACCACGTTTTTTGTTCCTTGTCATGAAGGAATCTCTTTCTTTGTGAGGCAAAAAACAAAGAGCAAAAGCAGTAATGAAAAGATCATCTGCTATTGGTTGGTTTGCTGAAAAGGGACGGTTTTTCTAGATCGGTTCATTTTCAGCTGTGTATAATAGAAATAAACTGTTTTTTGCAGAAAACTACGAGTTAAGAATCAATTAATAATTAGTTAATAGCTGATTTAGATCTGCTTGCTAGAATAAGCACAGAAGCAAGCAAGGAGGAAGTAAAAATGGAAAATGTTCTTAAAATCAAAGGATTAAACAAACGTTACGGCAAACAGCAGGCGCTACATGATGTCGATCTAACGATCGCTAAGGGAGATATTTATGGATTGGTGGGGAGAAATGGTGCTGGGAAGACGACCCTATTAAAAGCGATCGTTCAGTTGATCCAACCAACTAGTGGCAGTCTGCAGTTGTTTGATGTTGAAGGCGGCAAAGTGTACACTCAGATGCTGAAACGGGTCGGTAATGTGATTGAGACCCCAGTTGCTTACGACCAATTGACCGCAGAGCAAAATTTGAACTATTATTGCAAAATCAGCGGGGTGGTGGAACCTGAGGCGGTCAGTAAAGCATTGGCGTTTGTCGGATTGACCAATGTTGGCCACAAGAAATACCGTGATTTTTCTTTGGGTATGAAACAAAAGCTAGGCTTAGCCATCGCTTTATTGAACCAACCGGATTTTCTAATACTAGATGAGCCGATCAATGGCCTGGATCCTGTAGCGATCGTTGAGTTTCGGGAGCTGCTTTTACGATTGAATCAAGAACGCGGCATGACGATTTTGATTTCCAGTCATATTTTAGAAGAGTTGTACTTAGTGGCTACACGTTTTGGGGTCATTAGTGAGGGGCGTCTGATCAAAGAGATGACCAAACACGAATTCGATCTGATGGCGAAACGGTTTATTCAATTAGAAGTGGATGATGTAGCCACAGCTAGCCGCTTGCTAGAGAGTCAGCTGATTTCCGAATATAAAGTCGTCAGTGACCACAAAATTCATATTTATCAAGAGAATGTGTTGATTCGTGACCTGGTCCGTCAGCTGGTTTATGAAGGGATCGCTATCGACCGGATTTCTTTTGAAGGGGAAAATCTAGAGTCGTATTTCAAAGAGTTAGTAACAAGTGAAGGGGGAAATTAAGATGTTGAATTTTATTCGAGCCGATTTGTATCGTTTATCAAGAAGTAAAAGTTTTTGGATCACAGAAGGAATTATTTTATTGTTGGTGATTTTATCCGTTGTTTCCAATGGTAGTGTAGGGGTCACTCTTGGGGATAGTACGCAAACAGCAGGCAGCCTTACGGAAATGACTGGCTTTCTGGCGATCCAGACCAGTTTGTCTTCCATGTTGCTGTATTACTCCTTGCCATTGGTGATGCAGGTCTTAGGCAGTGAGTACACGAAAGGGACGATGAAAAATATCATTACCGTTGGTGTCTCCAAACCCGCTTATCTTTTTGGGAAATTCTTGGTTTATACTTTGGTGCTGGTCTTACAGATCATCGCGATTTGTTTGGTGAGCTTTGTAGCGGGAACGGTTATTGGGGGGATTGGTTATAATGACCTTTCACAGATAGAAAACTTGTTGTATTATTTCGTTAGTTTTGTACTGATTTTATTAGCGACTTCCTCTTTTGCAGTGCTAGTTTTGTATTTGACCAAAAATACAGCGGTCAGCGTGTTGGCGACGATTTTTATTCCGATGGCCTTTGCGATTGCCCGAATCTCTTTACCCAACTGGAAGTTTTTAGAATACTTGGACTTTCAAGGCGGGTTAGAGATGGTGACCATGACTACTTTCCAAACATGGGAAACAGTCCAACCCATTTTTCTTGGGAGCCTGATCAGTTTATTGCTCTGCCTCTTGGCTGCGCATCTGGTGTTTAAGAGACAAGAATTGTAAGAGCAGAAAAACGCCCAACCGTATCGACTAGTGAAGGTCGAGCGATTGGGTGTTTTTTGTGTATAGCCATGAGTTAGTGGGGTTCAACGGACTGCTGCCAAAAAAGGGTCAAACGAAACGTCTCTTCGGTTGTATCCAATTGGATCTTGCCGTCTAATGTATTAGTCAATGCCGCGATGATATACAGACCAAGTCCGGCTTGCTGTTTATGCCGTGAAAGGTCTTCCGTATAAAAGCGGTGAGTCAATTTTTCTGGGTGCTGGATCGGTGTCCTCAGCTGATTTTCTTGTTGGAAAACGATACGATCTCCTTGCTGATTCAAGCGGATCGTCCCCGTTTCACTGCCATGTTCCAGCAGGTTACCAAGGACATTTTGGAAAATTCGTTGCCAGCTTTTTTTATCTGAAATGATCATGATGTTGGGTTGGATCGCAACCGTCAGTGATAAATGGTTTTCCTCAAAAGAAGGATAAAGCTGGAGCAGTTCTTCTTCCAATAAACGAGAAAGATTGAATTCTTCCAAAGTCAAAGCGAGTTGATTGTCTTTGAGACGCTGATAGGTCAACAACTGTTCCAGATGATTTTCGACTTTTTCTAGGTTGCTGCTGACTTTATCCAGCAGCTGTAGTTGTTGCGGGGTGAGGGTCGCATCGGCTTGCAGCAGTTGTGTGTAGCCGCTGGCGACCGTCAAAGGTGTGCGTAAGTCGTGAGAGATATTTTGAATGGCTTGTTCCAACTGCTGGTTTTCTTGCAGCATTTGATAGTGTTGCTGCTTATTTTTTCTAAGTATCTGATTGTTTAACAAGGCGATCGCTTTTAAAGCGGGGATGCGGGTCTGCAAATGGATCTCTTGATTTGTTTCGATTTCGCTGATTCTTGTTAATTGCTGGTGGTACTTTTTTAGATCATATAGTAAGAAAAACCAATAGCCAAACAATAACACAACGATCAGAGCGGCGAAAAACTGAAGTATATGCATGAGGTTCCTCCTTTTTAAGCTAGCTTGACGCCGATGCCCCAGACAGTATCGATATACGCTTCATCTGGATCGAGTGTTTTGATTTTGCTGCGTAAATGGCTGATATGGACATTGATCGTGTTTTCTTCACCGTAGTAAGGTTCTTGCCAAACAGCTTCATAGAGCATTTCTTTGGTATAAACTTTTTTGGGGTTCGCTAAGAGCAGGGAAAAAATCTCAAACTCCTTTTTCTTTAACTGAACCGTTGCCTCTCCTCGTTGCAGCTGAAACGAGTCAGGCAACAGTTGAATGTTTTTATACGAGTGGCTGCTGGCAACTGGAGGGGGTTGTTTATTTGTTCGCAATTGAACAATGATACGTGCCTTTAATTCTTCGACATTGAAGGGTTTGGTCAAGTAATCATTGGCTCCCGCCAGCAAAAGGGTGGAAACATCGGCTGGTTCATCTAAGGCAGTCAAGATAATGACGGGGACCGTGGAGGTTTGGCGAATCTCTTGCAAGACTTGTGTCCCATCTTTACCGGGGAGCATTCGATCTAGCAAAATCAAGTCGAAAGCATCTTGCTGAAAAAGCAGCAGACCTTCCGTGCCTGAATAGGCTTGCTGGACGGTATAGTCAGCTGCTAAAATAGTAGCCAACATTTCGCTGATCTCATTGTTGTCTTCGATAATCAAAATTTTCATTTGGTTTTCCCATTCTTCTTGTATTTATTGCATTTATTATAAGCAATTCCGCAAGAAAAAGCATTAGTTGCTTTTAAAAAAGAAAATGGCTGATTTTTCGCAAAAACGGTTCTTTTTCGGTTAGAATAAGAGAAAAGCCATAAAGGAAGTTAGAACGATGAAGGTATCTATTGAGCAAGCAATCGCAACGGTCACCGCCGCATCATCCGTGACCTTTTTGACGGGTGCCGGTGTTTCAACCCCATCGGGCATTCCTGATTACCGTTCCTTAAAAGGGGTCTATCAAGGACTGGCCCAGCCAGAGTATTTGTTAAGCCATGACTGTTTAGAAAACGAACCGGAAACATTTTATCAGTTCGTCAAGCACCTCTACCATCCTCAGGCCCAGCCGAACATCATTCATCAAAAAATGGCTGCGCTGCAAACGAAAAAAACAGTTTGGGTCGTTTCACAAAACATCGATGGACTGCATGAAAAAGCGGGGAGTCACCAAAGAATCGATTTTCACGGCTCCTTGTACAACTGTTATTGCCGAAAATGCGGTAATCCGGTACCTTGGCAAGCGTATTTGCAGGATTGGCACCATGCAGGATGTGACGGTCAGATTCGGCCGGCGATCGTGCTTTATGGGGAAGGATTTACGGATGAAACCATTGAAGGAGCCATTCAGGCCGTTGCTCAAGCCGACCTGACGGTGGTCGTGGGGACTTCGCTGCAAGTCTATCCTTTTGCAGGGCTAGTCGATTACAGCCAGCAGGTGTTGGTCATCAATAAGGAACCATTGGCGATCCCGAATGAATATGGCATGTTGACAGCAGCAGCCGAAACGTTTTTCCAGAAAATTGAATGAAGGAGTTTATGATATGACACAACGTACCGAAAAAGAGAAAATGATTGCTGGCGAATTGTATTTTTCCCCAGATCCAGAATTGGTGGCAGACCGGAAATATGCCCGTGAACAAATGAACCTGATCAACCAAGAAACTGATGCAAAAATCAAAGAGCAGTTACTAAAAGAAACTTTCGGCTCTGTGACTGGTCGAATCTATATCGAACCGAATGTCCGCTTTGATTATGGCTACAATATTTCTGTCGGCAAAAACTTCTATGCTAACTACGACTGTGTGCTATTAGATGTTTGTCCAATTACCTTTGGTGACAACTGTATGCTGGCACCCAATGTTCGGTTGTTTACGGCGACTCATCCATTGCATCCGGTCAAACGAAATAGCGGCTTAGAATTAGGGGCACCGATCGTGATTGGCGATAACGCGTGGATCGGTGGCGCGGCCACGATTTTGCCGGGGGTGCGCTTAGGTAACAATGTCGTGGTGGGGGCTGGCAGTGTGGTCACAAAATCATTCCCAGACAATGTTGTGCTGGCGGGAAATCCGGCACGGGTCATCAAGACGATCGACTTGGAAGAAGAAAACAACCAGCAAGATCCTTTGGCTGTTCAGCGAGCGGCGATCGATGACATTGATTGGCAGCTCACGCATCTTTTAGAAAAACGCATGAGTACAGTTAATGAAATCGTGCAATTGAAGAAAAGTAGTCAGTTGCCGGTTTTAGATGAAAATCGTGAAGAGAAAGTGCTGGAAAATATTCGGCAGGCGATTTCAAATCAAGCCTATGAGGAAACGATTTTAGCCATGTTTCAATCAATTATGAAACACTCAAAAACCTATCAAGAGAATCAATTGGAGGAATGAGTATGGATGGAGCAACACGTCGAGAAACGATTTTAGCGGCATTGAAGCAAGCGGACAAAGCGATCAGTGCCAGCAAACTGGCAGAATCACTAGGAGTCAGTCGCCAAATCATCGTTGGGGACATTGCCTTGCTGCGAGCAGCCGGTGAAGCGATCGCGGCCACTGCTCGCGGCTATCGACTGCAAGCACTGTTGAATGAGGCGGGGCATGTCAGCAAGCTAGCGGTGCAGCATCGGCCTGAACAAACCGAAGAAGAATTGCGGATTTTTGTCGCTTGTGGCGTGGAAGTGGTCGATGTCATCGTTGAACATGAAATCTATGGAGAGATCACTGGCAATTTGCAGATTCAAACAGACCAAGACGTGACTGATTTCATCAACAAAACCAAACATGCAGAAGCCCGCTTGCTCTCAGATTTAACCAATGGGGTACACTTGCATACGTTGCGTTACACCGATCCTGCGGCTCTGGAAAAAGCCAAACAACAGTTAGCAGAAAAAGGCATGCTCTATCAAAATTGAGGCGTAAACCATTCTGGCAAGGACGCTATCGGCAGTCTTGGGGAACACTTAGATGAAAAAATTGTGATTTTTTGTTGACAAGGCGTTCATTTTCCAGTAAAGTACAACTCAACAAGAATAATGAATCTGTTGAGAAGGAAAGTAACCGCGGATACTTTAAAGAGAGACTCTGGTTGGTGGAAAGAGTCAAGTCAGAAGCGATGAAAAATGGCCTTGGAGGATTGATTGTCGATAAGTAGGCAATCACGGATGCGCACTACCGTTACAAAGTGCACCAATCTCTAGCACGGCTAGACGTTGGGTTGAGGGAAGGGAAACCTTCTAAACAAAAGGTGGTAACACGAGTATTCGTCCTTTTACTAGCAAACGCTGGTAAAAGGACTTTTTTTATACACAAAAATCAAATAGCACCACACACGAAGAATTGGTAAGTACAAAAGCACGTTTTTTCAACAGAGAGCTTCGGTAGCTGAAAAGAAGCATCAAACGACTTTTAGAAAATGGCCAAGGAGTGATTCGTTCCGAGCAGTAGTTTGCAAGGCGACGACGGTAGCGACCGTTATCTGGCTAGAGTATGATCGTACTCGAAAAGGAGCTGTATGCGAGTACAGCTTAAACTGAGGTGGTAACACGCAAAAAGGCGTCCTCAAACAAGTCACAGGTGACTTGTTTGAGGATGCCTTTTTTTATTGAAAAAGACAAGAACTAGGGGGAAGACGATGATTTCATTAAAAGATATATCAGTAACATTCAATCAATCAAAGAAACCCGCGATCCAAGCGGTCAAAAACGTATCGATCGAGATCGACAAAGGGGACGTGTACGGCATCGTGGGTTACTCAGGCGCCGGGAAAAGTACACTCGTCCGTGTGATCAACTTATTGCAGCGCCCAAGCAGCGGCAGCGTCGTCGTCAACGGCACGGAGCTGACCACACTTTCTGCGAAAGACCTGCGAGAAAAACGGAAAACGATCGGAATGATCTTTCAGCACTTCAACTTGATGGACAGCCGCAATGTTTTTGATAACGTGGATTTTTCCTTGAAATATGGGGGACGGTCCAAACAGGAACGTCATCAAAAAGTAACCGAGCTGCTGGCGCTTGTTGGATTGGAAGAAAAAGCCCAAGCGTTTCCTAGCCAACTATCTGGAGGACAAAAACAGCGGGTCGCCATTGCCAGAGCTTTGGCAAATGATCCAGAGATCTTGCTGTGTGATGAGGCAACTAGCGCCCTTGATCCGAAAACGACCTTACAGATATTGGCTTTGTTGAAAAAATTAAATCGGACTCTCGGTTTGACCATCGTGATCATTACCCATGAAATGCAAGTTGTCAAAGAAATCTGCAACAAAGTGGCAGTGATGGAAGACGGTGAAGTTATTGAGCAAGGTTCGAGCGTTCAGATTTTTAGCCAACCAGAAAAACCATTGACCAAAGATTTCATCCGAACGGCGACGCACATCGACCAAGCCTTAGAAACGATCCTCGGCAGTTCGAAGTTTTCTTCCTTGGCACCGAATGAATGGCTGGTGGAGCTGTCCTACGTGGGGGATCAAACCAATGAACCACTGATCGCCCAATTGTACAGTCGCTACAAAGTGACCACCAATATTCTTTACGGCAACGTGGAGATCTTGCAAGAAGTGCCGATCGGCAGCTTGGTCGTTAGCTTATCCGGAGAGTACCAACAGCGCAAACATGCCTTAGAATATTTGAAGTCTCAAGGAGTGTACACCAATATTTTAAAAGAAAATCATGCAGAACCATTAAACAATGTGATTAAAGGAGGATTTTAGATGGCTGCCTTATTAGAAAGATATTTTCCCAATGTTGTTGCGATCCAAGATGAATTTGTCGCAGCAACGATCCAAACCTTGTATATGGTTTTTTGGACCTCCTTGATCGCGGGCATCTTAGGCATCTTGTTAGGGATCGTCCTGGTAGTGACTCGACCGAGTGGAATTTTAGAAAATCGACCACTCTTTGAATTTCTCGATAAGGTCATCAATGTGGTCCGCTCGATCCCTTTTATTATCTTATTGACGTTGCTAGGAACCTTTACCCGATTTCTTGTGGGAACGACGATCGGCGAAACAGCAGCATTGGTTCCTCTGATTGCTGGGATCATTCCTTTCTTTGCTCGGCAGATCGAGATTGCCTTGCTAGAAGTTGACCCCGGTGTCGTGGAAGCAGCCGAAGCGATGGGCACCAGTCCTTTCGGCATCATTTTTCGGGTCTATTTGCCAGAAGGCGTGGCGGGAATCATTCGGGTCTCTGCATTGACCGTGATCAATGTGATCGGATTGACCGCCATGGCAGGAGCAGTTGGCGCTGGCGGTTTAGGTAACTTAGCCATCACCCGCGGGTACAACCGATTCCAGACCGATGTCACGATCATGGCGACCTTGATCATCTTAGTATTCGTTTTTATCAGTCAATTTGTCAGCAACCTACTCATTAAACGAGTATCACACTGACCACCACTTACGTACAAATAAAAAAACAAGCAAGTCTATGGAGGAAGAAAAAATGAAAAAAATCGTACAATCAATCGTCTTAGGGGCAGCATTATTATTTATTACCGGATGCGGAAACAATGGCAGTGCCGCAGCCACTGATCAAGAAGAAGTCACTGTGAAATTAGGAGTGATTGGCGCGGACACCGATGTCTGGGATGATGTCAAAGATCGTTTGAAAGACGAAGGCATCAATTTAGAATATGTCCAATTCTCTGATTACAATCAACCCAACGCAGCATTAGCTGATGGTTCCATTGACCTCAATTCATTCCAACACCAATTTTTCTTGGACAATTATAATAAAGAATTTGGTACCGATCTCGTATCGATCGGCAATACAGTCAACGCGCCATTAGGCATTTATTCCGACAAAGTGACGGATGTCAACGACTTGGCTGAAGGAGCTAAAGTTGCGATCCCGAATGATGTGACCAATGGTGGTCGGGCATTGCTCTTGTTACAATCAGCTGGATTGATCAAAGTGGATGAAGCAGCCGGACAAACACCAACGGTCGCGGATATTACTGAAAACCGTTTGAATTTAGAAATTTCGGAACTTGATGCAGCGCAAACAGCCCGGGCACTTTCCGATGTCGATGTTTCTGTTATCAATAGCGGCATGGCGGTAGATGCAGGATTTGTGCCTACCGAAGATGCAATCTTTTTAGAGCCTGTTGATGAAACGGCCCGTCCTTACGTCAACATCATTGCCGCCCGTAAAGAAGATGAAGACAATGAAGTTTACCAAAAAGTGGTTGCTGCTTACCAAACAGAGGATACGAAAAAAGTCATCGAGGAAACGTCAAAAGGATCAAGTGTTCCTGCTTGGGAAACCTTTGGGGCAAAATAAGTACCACGTAATTTGATATAAAATTGAAAAAACATGTATAAAAAAGGAGAGATTTGATTATGACAACAGCAACTATTACAAAAGCAACGATTAAACCATTTATCCAAGAGCGTTTAGCCGCTTATCAAGCCTTGGCATTAGATATCCATAATCACCCAGAAGTCAGCAACTATGAGTTTTACTCAGCCGATGCCCTGATCGCCCAATTAGAAAAAGAAGGCTTTGCTGTTAAAAAGGATGTCGCAGGACATCGTACCGGCTTTGATGCCCGCTATGTCAGTGGAAAACCGGGCCCAACGATTGCCTTTTTAGCTGAGTACGATGCGTTACCAGGGATCGGTCATGCTTGTGGGCACAATCTCTTCGGGACTTATTCCGTCTTAGCAGCCAGTGCCCTGCAACCTTTCATCGATGAGCTAGGCGGGGAGATTCGAGTCTATGGGACGCCAGGAGAAGAAGGTGGGGAAAATGGTTCCGCTAAAGGCAGTTTTGTCCGTGAAGGGTTCTTCAATGATGTCGATGCCGCTCTTTGTGTCCATCCAGCCCATCGCTATGGCAAAACGACAGCGTCATTAGCCAATGATCCAGTGGATATCAAGTTCTATGGTCGAGCTTCCCATGCGGCAGCTGCACCAGAAAAAGGCATCAACGCGTTAGAAGCATTGCTGCAAGTCTTTAACGGGATCAATGGATTGCGTCTGCACTTACCAAAAGACGTCAATATTCATGGTGTGATCACCGATGGTGGCGTGGCAGCCAATGTCGTGCCAGAATATGCAGCCGGTCGTTTTTATTTACGAGCAGCCAATCGAGCGACCTTGAACGATGTCTACGAGAAAGTCGAAAACATCGTCAAAGGAGCCGCTTTAGCTACGGGAGCGACCTATGAATTCGGCTTGTTCCAAAACTCCGTCGATGATGTGATCGTGACACCAAGTTTTGATGAGATTTTCTTTGCCCATGCCCAAGAAGCGGGCGTACCTGCCGATGAGATCGATACGGAAGCCAAAACAAGTCTTGGTTCTTCTGATGTCGGCAATGTCAGTCAAGTGATCCCGACGATCCAACCCACCGTTTCGATTTCAGATGACTACATTGCGGGTCATTCGGAAGAATTCAAAGCCGCTGCCAAGAGTGAAAAAGGCTTGCAGTCGATCGCTATCGCGGCTGAACTTTTAGCGCTGACCGCGTTAGATCTTTTTGAACAACCGGCGTTATTAGAAAAAATCAAAGCCGATCATCAAGAAAGTTTAGCGAAAGGCAATTAATGCCAAAATCGTGAAAGAAGATATCCAGAGGATACTCAATAATATAGAAGAAAAAAAAGTCTCTGCCGCAAAATGTCGGTAGAGACTTTTTAGTTAGTCGATGACTAAAATGCCTTCTTTCAATGAAAAAGGATTTTGTTGATTGATATGATCGTAGAACATGACCCCGTTCAAATGATCGATCTCATGCTGAACGACGATCGCAGGATAGTTCTTTAAACGAACTTTTTTCTTTTTGCCGTTGATGTCGTAATAGCTGATCGTGATCCGGGCATGGCGTACCACGTAGCCAGGGACTTCACGGTCCACGGACAGGCAGCCCTCGCCTTCACCCAAACAAGCTTCTTGCACGGAATGACTTAGAATTTTAGGATTGTAAAGAACATCTTTAAAATCAGGTTCTGCTTTTTCTGGGTCGCTGCTAGGGACGAGGACCGCTGTGATTCGTTTTGAAATATCTAATTGAGGAGCTGCTAGACCAACACCACCTCTTAATTCGAGTTCTTCTGCCTTGACTGGGTCTTGGCTGTTTTCTAAAAAGGTCATCATTTCTTTTCCTAGTGCGATATCTTCTTCGCTCAAAGGAAATGGTACTTCTTTTGCTACTTCACGCAAGGTTGGATTGCCTTCGCGAATAATATCATCCATTGTAATCATTGATGATGTGATTCCTCCTACTATGTAAAAATGACGAAAGCAAGTTTCGTTCCTAATAAAGTGTACCACAAGTGCAGAAAGAAGGGCATAAGAAAGTTTAAACGGTAAAGCTTTCTTATTAAATGAAACGATATTTCTATATTGATGATTTAATTATGAAATATAGTTGCGAACAGGAAGAGAATCAGTTATAATGCTTTTATAGAAAACGGTATCACGATAGTGACTCACCAAGGAGGCAAAGAGATGTTCGGCTTTTCTGTATTTATGAACGAAGACTTGACGGCAGCAGAACTTGAGCAGATGACTGCGATGGCATCAGGCTTTAAAGGGATTTTCACCTCCATGCACATACCAGAAGACGATCGCAGTACCTATCGGCAGCGTCTGACGGACTTGGGAGGTTTCGCAAAAGACCATCAGCTGTCTTTAATGGTAGATATTTCTGGAAACGCCTTAGCAGAAGCGGGCTTTTCCATCGACAATCTGGCGGAACTAAGGGAGATCGGTGTCACTGGTTTACGAATGGACTATGCCATTGACAATCAACAAATCGCTGCTTTTTCAAAAGAAATGACCATTAGTTTGAATGCCAGTACATTAACGGAAAAAGACATTCGAGAGCTGCAGACGTATGGAGCTGATTTTACTCGTTTGGAAGCTTGGCACAATTATTACCCCCGACCAGAAACAGGACTGGATGCTGACTGGTTTCAGGAGAAGAACCGCTGGTTGAAAGCACAAGGCTTTTTCGTCCAAGCCTTTGTTCCAGGAGATGCCAAGAAACGCGGACCGTTATTTCAAGGATTACCCACACTGGAAAGACACCGCAACTGGTCGCCTTTTGCCGCAGCGATCGACTTGTTGGCTACTGGCTCAGTTGATGCTGTTTACATTGGTGATGGGATGGTTTCTGCAAAAAGTGCGCAGCAGTTTGCGACGTATCTGCAAGAAGCGCGGATCGTTTTGCGGGTCAAAGATCTTGGTTCTACTTACTTTGAACACGTACTAGGGGATCACCAGAATCGTTACGATGAAGCTCGGGATGTCTTGCGCAGTGCTGATGCCCGTTTCAATGCCATTCCAGAAGTCAAACCTGAACTTAGTCAAGAGCGGACAATTGGTGCTGTGACGATCGATAACCAAGAGTATTTGCGCTATATGGGAGAGATTCAAGTGTGCAAACGACCATTGCCTGCAGACCCCAAAGTCAACCTCGCCGCTCAGGTGATACCAGCTGATCTGCCTTTGATCCAACAAATCAAAGCAGGGATGCGATTTAATTTAGAAAGAGATGATTCCAATGAATAAAATCAATTTAGACAAATTAACGACTGAACGACGCAATAGCGAAACGAGTAATTTAGATGAAATGACAATTTTAGAAGCGTGTCAAAAAATGAACCAAGAAGATCAAAAAGTTGCCTATGCGGTGGAAAATGAAATTCCTAGTATTGAAAAAGTGATTGAACAAACTATCGCTGCTTTTAAAAAAGGCGGACGCTTGATTTATCTTGGCGCTGGGACAAGTGGTCGATTAGGCGTCTTGGATGCGGCCGAATGTGTCCCAACCTTTGGGGTATCACCTGAGATGGTGGTCGGTCTGATCGCCGGTGGTGAAGAAGCGATGACGGTTGCTGTCGAGGGAGCAGAAGACTCCTTAACGCTAGGGAAACAAGACCTTGTCGATCTGAAGTTGAACCCAAATGACATGGTGATCGGGATCGCTGCCAGTGGTAGAACGCCTTACGTGATTGGGGCTCTTGATTACGCCAATGAGCTTGGTGCCACAACAGCTACGATCGCTTGTAACAAAGATGCGGAGATCTCTCAACATGCCAGCTTTCCAATTGAAGTCGATTGTGGCCCAGAGTTTCTGACGGGTTCGACTCGTTTGAAATCAGGAACTGCCCAAAAATTGATTTTGAATATGATCTCGACGTTATCGATGGTAGGGATCGGTAAAGTCTACAATAATTTGATGGTCGACGTGAAAGCGACCAACGAAAAATTGGTGGAACGCTCAAAACGGATCATCATGCAGGCAACTGAAGCTGATTATGAAACAGCCGCTGCAGCATTTGAAGAAGCAGATCAGAATGTCAAATTGGCGATCGTGATGCTGTTGACGGATAGCACGAAAGACGAAGCACAAGCAAAACTTGCCACGGCACAAGGGTTTGTCAAAACGGCGTTAGGAGGAGAAAAGTAATGGCAAAAGAAACACTGACGGTAGAAGAGTTAGCGGAGAAGATTTTTCAAGAAGCCGGCGGAATGGATAACGTAGAAACAGTCAATCACTGTATGACTCGCGTACGAATGACCGTCCGCGACCACGACAAGGTCGATCAACAAGGGTTAAAAGAGATTCCCGGCGTGATGGGTGTCGTCAATGACGAGCAGCTGCAAGTCATTATCGGACCAGGGAAAGTCAACAAAGTAGCCAACGCAATGGTGGCAAAAGCCGGTGTTGATTTAGGGCAAGAGATCCCGCAGCAAAAATCAGGCAAAGAGGCGTTATCAGAAAAAACGGCAGAGATGAAAGCAGCCCAAAAAGCCAAACAAAAATCATCACCATTGAAGTCGCTGCTGAAAGACATTTCAAATATCTTTGTTCCAATGATTCCAGCCTTCGTTGGTGCAGGACTCGTTGCAGGGATCGCCTCCGTTCTGACCAACATGATCACTGCTGGAAATTTAGATGGAGACACTTGGAATTATTATGTCATGATTTTAAACGTCCTAAGAAATGGGATGTTCACCTATTTAGCAATCTTTACTGGGGTCAATGCTGCGCAGGTCTTTAAAGCCAATCCAACCCTTGGTGGAGTGATCGGTTCGATCATCTTGCTGACCGGTATGAACCCAGAAGCCCCGATCCAAAACTTGTTCACCGGCGAAGCTTTAGCTGCCAACCAAGGAGGGATCATCGGTGTGATCTTCGCTGTATGGCTTTTGGCGAAATTAGAGGCAGTGCTGCATCGAGTGATTCCTGAAGCGATCGATATTATCGTGACTCCGACGTTGTGTTTGTTGATCATCGGTTTGACGGAGATTTTCTTGATCATGCCATTGGCAGGTCTGATCTCTGACAGCTTAGTCGGTTCAATCACTTGGGTCTTGAATGTGGGCGGTGCGTTTTCTGGGTTTGTCTTAGGGGCGGCCTTCCTACCAATGGTCATGTTTGGTTTGCATCAAATTTTGACCCCGATCCACATCCAAATGATCGAAGCAACAGGCAGCACGCAATTATTACCGATTTTAGCCATGGCTGGTGCCGGTCAAGTCGGAGCAGCTTTCGCCTTATGGGTACGACTACGTAAAGACAAAGAGCTTTCTGAAATGATCAAAGGTGCATTGCCAGTTGGGATCTTAGGTATCGGCGAACCATTGATCTACGGAGTGACATTGCCATTAGGTCGACCATTTATCACTGCTTGTATTGGTGGTGGGATCGGTGGTGCGGTCATTGGCGCTTTGACAAATATCGGCGCAACGGCGATTGGACCATCAGGGCTAGCTTTGATTCCATTGATTGCCAACGGCCGTTGGATGGGCTATATTTTCGGCTTGTTAGCAGGCTATGCTGGCGGCTTCGTTGCCACCTACTTCTTTGGGATTCCTAAAGATCGCTTAGAAGCAGTCAAAGGGATTGAGGCAGAGGAGGCAAAACCAGCTGCAACCGTCACTGTGCAACCGCAACCAAAAGAAACGAGTGAAACGGCTGCAAAGGAAACGGCAGCAAATTCATCAGCAACAACGATCGATACACCCTTATACGCAGTAGCAACAGGTACGACAAAATCGATCAGCGCGTCAAGTGATCCGGTATTTTCGCAAAAAATGATGGGCGACGGGTATTTCGTCTTGCCAGACAATGGGGCGATCTTTGCACCAGCAGCAGGAACCGTCACGACGATTTTCCCAACGAAACATGCATTGGGGATCAAGACTGCTAGCGGGCTAGAGATTCTGCTGCACATGGGTGTCGACACCGTCGAATTGCAAGGAGCACCTTTTGAGATCCTGGTGGAGGAAGGCCAAGCGGTGACACCAGCCACCCAAGTTGCCCAAGTCGATTTGGCGCAGTTGACGGCTAAAGGCAAAGCTTCTGAGATGCTTGTCATTATCACCAATATGGACCAAGCAGCCAACGTTGAACTGTTACCGATCGCGGAAACAAACGCAGGTCAAGCAGTCATGCATGTGGCAACGATAAAATAATGGTAAAACCTCTATCTGATAAAGATGGAGGTTTTTTTTAAGAAGTTACTAAATTGATTGCGGAAACGAGGCCTTTATGTTACAGTTTCGTTACAAAGGGAGAAATCCCATTCGAGGAGGCAATGATGATGAAAAAAATAATTTGGTTCGGACTAATGACGCTGGCATTTTCACCAATGATGGTTCATGCAGATGAAACGGCTACGAGTGGAAGTGACAATCCGGTTGCCGTTAGCGAGACGCTTTCATCAGAAGGGCAAACAGACAGTGAGCAGATTCAAAATTCTGCCCAAGAAAGTACAGATGAAAACCAAGAAACGGATCAATCCGCTACTTCAGAAACTACAGCTGACGAGAATCAAGAGCCAGTCGATTCCGAAGCCGTTATTGCCTCGATCCAAGCAGAGACAGGGACGCAAAACGTCAATGAGATCAACACGTTAGCCGATGAACCTAGTTCGCTTCGTAGCGCCTTAACCCAAGGGATCACTGAAGGCAGTGTGACCGCATTTACCCAAGAACAGTTGGACCAGTTGACAGATGAAGAATTGACCAATGGCAATCGCCTAGCGTTACGTTATTCTAGTGATGCGATGGGCTTTGATATTGCTTACTTGGCAAAAATCATCGGTGCCTTGTTTGTCGATCAGACGTTATCCTGGGAAGCCATTGAGCCGCAACTGGCTTTTGATGCGAATAGCTACGCCAGTTTTGCTGACTTGATTCCTGTCGTGGATCAGTTGCAGGAATATTTACGGGTCGTCTATCCATCAGACGGAGTCTTTTTACATTTGAATCAAGCCGTTTCCAACGAATGGATGATTTCAATTTTGACCAATTTGAATCAGATGGAACAAGAGATGCAAGTTGATCCAGGTGCCTTTGTCCCCGGACGGATCTCTTATATCATTCAAGCGGCAAATGATTCCATGTATCTGCCTACAGGCACGCAAACGAGTACGACTGAAGAAGCGACGGCAACTTCGACGACAGCCCAAGAAACAGCGACAACGACTTCTTCGAAAGAGGCCAACGCTACTGCCGATGGCGAAAAAACATTACCTAAAACCAATGAAGCGCCAAGTTATACCTTATTGATCGCCGGTGTTATCCTGCTGCTGATCGTTTTCTTGATTTTATGGCGCCGAAAGAAAAAATGACCGTTATTTATAATCGGCGGAATGAAAAAATAGCAACCTTCGTTTTCCATCAGGGAAACGAAGGTTTTTTGTTTTCAGAAATTTCATTGGTTATTTCTTTTCAAATAACGCCCTTTATAAAAAGACCAGAATCGATTCCTTCATAAAAAAGTCAAATTTAAATTCTTGCATTCTCTGGTGAGGGGTGTATAATGACACAGTGTCATATGACAACGTGTCATATCGAGAGCTGTGATTTATTTTAAATTAGAAAGGAGTTGCTTGTGATGCCGACCGATACATTTTTTCACTTGCCGCCAGAAAAACAAAAGCGCATCTTAAATGCGGCGAAAAAAGAATTCTCAAGGCTGCCGTTGAAAGACGCCTCGATCGCCAACATCATCAAAGATGCCGAGATTCCTCGCGGGAGTTTTTACCAATACTTCGAAAACAAAGAAGATCTTTATTACTATTATTTCCATACGTTGAAAAAAAATAGTCAGCGAGATCTGCTGAAATCGATCCAACATGAAAACGGTGATCTGTTTGCGGGGTTCGAATGGTACTTTTCACGGATGATCGCCGAGGTTTTCAAAGGCAAAAACGCAAACTTTTACCGCAATTTATTTATGAGTATGGATTATCGTTCCTTCCATAAAGTCGTGCCAGAGATGCAGCACAAGATGCATCAAGAACACAAAGCCGATCGGCAGAAGCAGCAAGCCATCTTTTTGTCAGAGGTCGACAAAGATTTATTGAAAGTCAAAGACGACCATGAGTTGAAAATGCTGATCCAGCTGCTGATGCATACCGTCTTTTCGACGATTGCCGAAGCCTATCGCCAATCAGCATTTGATCCAGACTATGATCCTGCCGAAGCGATCGCTGATTTCAACAGTAAAGTCCGCTGGTTAAGAGAGGGCGCAAAAAAAGAAAGAGGGGAAACTTATGATTAAGCTGATAAAACGCGTATCCGTCATTTCCATAATCATGGCAGTGGTGTTTATGGTGATCCAAGTCGTTTCTGATTTGTATCTACCGACATTGACTTCCAATATTATCAACAATGGTGTGGCGACAGGGGACATTGATTACATTTGGAAAACCGGCTTTTACATGATCGGCTTTTCATTGATCAGTATCATCGCTGCTTTAGGAAATACGTATTTCGCAACAAGAGAATCACAAAAATTAGGACAAAAACTACGTTCGGACATTTACCAAAAAGTTGAGAATTTTTCTTCTCGTTCTTTCGATAAATTTGGGACCGCATCATTGATCACACGAACCACTAACGACGTCAACCAAATTCAAATGGTGACGCAAATGTTTTTACGTATGATGATCAATGCACCGATCACACTGATTGGGGCGAGCTTCTTGGCCTATCAAAAAGATGCCCAATTAACACGAATCTTTTTAGTCGTTATTCCTATCATGCTAGTATTAGTTGGCGGTATTATGTATTTTGCCGTTCCTTTATTCAAAAGTATGCAAAAGAAAACTGACCGTTTGAACTTAGTCTTTCGTGAAGGCTTGACGGGGGTCCGCGTTATTCGGGCATTTGACAAGACGGATTATGAAGCGAATCGCTTTGATCAAGCCAACAAAGATTACACCCACACCGCGATCAAAGTAAATACCATCGTGGCCTTGATGATGCCTTTAATGACGTTGATCATGAGTGGAACGAACATTGCCATCACATGGTTTGGTGGTCATTATATTGCCGAAATGACCTTAGAAGTCGGGAACCTGATTGCGTTTATGACTTATGCGATGCAAATTTTGATCAGCTTTATGATGCTGTCCATGATCTTCGTGATGGTGCCAAGAGCCCAAGCATCAGCTGACCGGATCAACGAAGTCTTAAATGAAGAAGATGAAATTCTCGATCCAAAAACACCAGCGACATTGAGCTTACAAGGGGATCAAGCAACCTTGACTTTTGACCATGTGGCGTATCGCTACCAAGGCGCTGAGAAATTGGCGTTGGAAGATATCGACTTCCAAGCAAAATCTGGTGATTTTGTTGCCATCATCGGTGGGACGGGCTCAGGGAAAACGACCCTAGTCAATCTCTTGCCTCGTTTGTACGATGTGGAGTCTGGTGCAATCAAAATCAATGGGGTCAATATTGCAGAAATCACCCAGCATAATCTACGAGAAGTCGTGGGCTTTGTTCCGCAAAAAGCGGTACTGTTTTCCGGTACCATTCGTGAAAATATGAAATACGGAAAACCTGATGCGACAGACGAAGAAATCTGGCAAGCATTAGAGATCGCCCAAGCCAAAGATTTTGTCTCCGAACTGGCAGATGGCTTAGATAGCCGTGTAGAACAAGGCGGCGGCAACTTCTCTGGTGGACAACGTCAACGTTTAGCGATTGCTCGTGCGTTAGTGAAACAAGCAGATGTCTATGTCTTTGATGATTCCTTCTCCGCATTGGACTTCAAAACCGATGCAAACTTACGAGCAGCGCTGAAACGCGACATGCAAGACAGCATCATGGTCGTGGTTGCCCAACGGGTCAGCACCGTCATGGATGCCGATACGATCTTAGTATTGGATGAAGGACAACTCGTAGGGAAAGGGACCCATGAATCATTAATGGCAGACAATGAAACCTATCAAGAAATCGTTTCTTCACAATTGAGAGAGGAGGATCTTGCATGAGTGAAAAGAAAACAACAACACAACACCGTGGCGGACCAATGGGTGGCGGCCCGGGCCGTAACATCGGTGCCAAAGGACCAAAACCAAAAAACTTTTGGGGGACGGTCAAACGGCTTTTCGGGTACATGTCGAAACGCTCCCTCGCTATCATTGCCGTCTTCGTTTTAGCGATCGCAGCCGTGATCTTCCAAATCCAAACACCGAAAATTTTAGGGGAAGCGACCACTGAAATTTTTAAAGGGGTCATGATCGGTACGCAGCAGATGCAAGCCGGCCAACAGGTGACAGAATTTCCTATCGATTTTGAGAAAGTTGGTCAAATCATTTTGATCGCGATCGGCATGTATGTGATTTCAGCCGTCTTCAACTTTCTACAACAGTTTATTATGACCCGTGTCTCTCAACGAACGGTTTATGAGCTGCGTCGAGACTTAGATGAAAAAATGAACCGCTTGCCGATCTCTTACTATGATACTCACTCAAATGGGGATATCATGTCACGGGCAATCAATGATATGGATAATATCGCAAGTACCCTGCAACAAAACTTGACCCAATTTATTACGAGTGTCGTGACCTTTATCGGGGTTTTGTGGATGATGCTGACGATCAGTTGGCAACTGACTTTGATTGCTTTAGCAACGGTTCCTTTAAGCTTGATCGTCGTGATGATCGTCGCACCAAAATCGCAAAAATTCTTTGCGGCCCAACAAAAAAGTTTAGGATTGCTCAATGACCAAGTCGAAGAAACTTACGGCGGTCATACAGTAGTCAAAACCTTCAACCATGAAGCTGCCGATCAAGTCGTTTTTGAAGAAGAAAATGACCGTCTGTATTCTGCTGGTTGGAAAGCCCAATTTATTTCAGCGATCATTATGCCCTTGATGAACTTCATTAAAAACTTAGGCTATGTCTTCGTGGCTGTCCTTGGTGGAATCAAGGTAGCGAATGGGAACATGACGTTAGGGGATGTGCAAGCATTCTTGCAATACACCAATCAATTCTCTCAACCGATCACTCAAATCGCTAGTTTGCTAAACACCATCCAATCAACCGTTGCATCTGCCGAACGGGTCTTTGAAGTCTTGGATGAAGAAGAAATGAATGATGAGCCTTCTGGTTTACCAGTGGAAGACAGTGAATACAAAGTTCGTTTCGATCATGTTCAATTTGGTTATGCCCCAGACAAATTATTGATGACCGATTTTAATCTGGATGTCAAAGCTGGTGAGATGGTGGCTATCGTAGGACCAACCGGCGCTGGGAAAACCACGCTGATCAATCTCTTGGAACGTTTTTATGATGTTTCTGGCGGTAGCATTCGTTATGATGGCAGAGATACCCGAGACTTGACTCGTGATGAATTGCGTAGTAATATCTCGATGGTGCTGCAAGATACGTGGTTGTTTACCGGCTCCATCTATGACAACATTCATTATGGAAATGAAAAAGCGACCAAAGAACAAGTGATTGCTGCGGCGAAGGCTGCCCATGTGGATGATTTTGTTCGCAAATTGCCAGAAGGCTATGATACGGTCTTGAATGAAGAAGCCAGCAACATCTCCCAAGGTCAACGTCAGCTGATCACGATCGCCCGCGCCTTCTTAGCGGATCCGGACGTCTTGATTTTGGATGAAGCAACTTCTAGTGTCGATACGCGGACTGAGATCTTGATCCAGAAAGCAATGGGGCGTTTGTTAGAAAATCGGACCAGCTTTGTGGTTGCTCACCGTCTCTCTACGATTCGTGATGCTGACAATATCATCGTGATGAATCACGGATCTATTGTTGAAACTGGAAACCATGAGGAATTGATGGCGCAAAACGGTTTCTATGCAGACCTTTATAACAGTCAATTTTCAGAAGAAGTGGCGTGATCCACTGTTTGTAATGAAAGAAATTCTTCCCCAAATGATAATAAACAGACCGCCAAAGGTTGACTGAAAGAAAGCAGTGATTGTCACTGCTTTCTTTTTTTATGAATTTTTACCGCTTTAATTTAAATATTTATTGCAATTATCTAGATAAAAATGTATATTAATACATAATTTCGAATGATCCAAGACAAGGAGTGAATCCAATGAGTCATCTTTTTCCTAATTACAGCCGTTTGCCCATCGATATCCAGCAAGGCAGCGGGAGCTATGTCGTAGATTCGCAAGGGAACCAATATTTAGATTTAACGAGCGGTATCGGGGTTGTCAATCTCGGTTATGGACATCCCAAAGTGCAAGCCGCTTTGATGACCCAAGCAGAGCAGATTTGGCATGTGCCGAATTTATATGACAGCCAACTACAAGAAGAAGTTGCCCAAAAGCTGACCCAAAACCAAAAGAACGTATCAGACGAGCCGTATCTGGCCTATTTTTGTAATAGCGGCGCTGAGGCGAACGAAGCAGCTTTAAAGCTGGCTCGCAAAGCGACTGGCCGTAGCAAAGTCATCAGTTTTGAACAATCTTTCCACGGTCGGACCTTTGGCGCGATGTCTTTGACTGGGCAAAGCAGTATTCACGATGGGTTTGGTCCGCTGGTACCAGAGATGGTTTATGTACCGTTTAATGACCTTGAGGCATTGCAAGCCGTTTTAGATGAGCAGACGGCAGCCGTGTTTTTAGAATTGATCCAAGGCGAAGGCGGCGTAATCCCTGCCGAGGTGGCGTGGGTCCAAGGGGTGGCAGCCCTTTGTCAGGAGCAGGGAGCACTGCTGGTGGTGGATGAGATCCAAACCGGGATGGGACGGACAGGAACACTGTTTGCTTTTGAAGGATACGGCATTGAACCTGATCTTTTTACCGTAGCAAAAGGGCTTGGTAACGGGATCCCTGTCGGAGCAATGCTAGGCAAAAGTCATTTGCAAACGGCTTTTGGACCCGGTAGTCACGGTTCGACCTTTGGTGGCAATAAATTAGCGATGGCCGCTGCTAGTGCCGTCTGCAGTGTGTTGCAAGAAGAGGACATTCAAGTCAATGTTCAATTGCGTCAGCAGCAGTTTTTCGACGGATTGCAAGGACTATCTAAGGTGCAGGCGATTCGTGGGAAAGGATTGATGATTGGTATCGAATTAGCAGATTCGGAAAGCTTGCAATCCGTGTTGACTCAACTGCGGAACCAAGGCCTCCTCGCATTAAAGGCGGGTACCAAGGTTTTGCGCTTGCTGCCACCCTTAACGATCTCGCAAGAGGAAACGAAAGCAGCCTTGGCGATTTTACAAGCAATCTTAGCATAATTGTATAAAAATAGATTTTTTGGGCATTTTTTCTTATAAAAACCGAATAACAGCGAATTTATTTTGAATAGTTTTATAAATAATCATTGACAGAGCAATGGGAGTTTCTTATAATCTTAAGTAAATTCTTTTGAGGAGTGACGTGTTTGAAGGCAGCAATCGTTGGTGTAACAGGGTATACCGGAATTGAATTGATTCGTTTGATCCAGCAACATCCCCAATTGGAGGTGGGCACCTTGCATAGTCATTCTATGCATGAAAATTCATCAGTTTTGTATCCTCATCTAGTTGGGCTGACAGAGCAGCTGATCGAACCTTTTGATGCAGAAAAAATCCAAAAGGAAAATCAACTCGTGTTTTTTGCGACTCCTGCTGGAATCAGCAAAGAACTCGCAGCTACTTTTGTCGCAAATGACTTTCCAGTGATTGACCTTTCTGGTGATCTGCGATTGAAGGATCGGGATAGCTATCAAAAATGGTATCACCAAGAAGCTGCCCCTGCCGAGTTGTTGGCACACGCGACCTATTCGCTGCCTGAGTTTGCAACGACTCCTGGCAATTTGATCGCCAATCCAGGCTGTTATGCGACTGCTGCCATTTTAGCTGCTGCGCCGTTGGTTCAGCAAAAACTATTCAGCGGTACGTTGATTTTTGATGGCAAGTCGGGCTTGTCGGGTGCTGGTAAGAAATTGTCCGACACCAGTCACTTTACAACCGCTGCAGATAACATGACGATGTATAAGCCAAATCAGCATCAGCACATTCCCGAGATCATGCAACAGTTTCAACAATGGGATCAGGCAATACCGCCGATCCAATTTTCTACCAGCTTACTTCCTGTCAAAAGAGGGATTTTTATGACGCTTTATGCGCCTCTCAAAGACGCGATTTCCCAAGAAGCCGTTTATGAGCAATATGTAAAAACGTATCAAAACCATCCGTTTGTCCGAGTGCAACCGTTAGGAAAGCTGCCAGAGCTGCGGCAAGTGACGGGAACGAATTTTTGTGACATTGGCCTATGCTTCAATCCACTGACCCAAGTGTTGACCGTTGTCGCAGTGATCGATAATTTAGGCAAAGGGGCTGCTGGCCAAGCGATCCAAAACTTCAATCGATGGGCAAAGATACCAGAAACGACTGGTCTTATGCAAGCACCGTTATATCCATAAAATAGCCAACAGACGCGTGAGGATACTCGTGTCAGCCAGTGGACAATCCGCAAAAAGGTGGCAGTAGGAGGAAAGAAAATGAAAGAAATCGAAGGAACGATCGCAACCCCCAAAGGTTTTTTTGCCGACGGTCTGCATTGCGGTCTGAAGAAAGAGAAAGTCGATCTTGGTTGGATCGTCTCTGAAGTGCCAGCCAGTGCTGCGGCAGTCTTTACCACCAATCAAGTACAAGCGGCACCCATTCTCGTTACAAAGGAAAAAATGCAAGCAGGCACCTTGCAAGGCGTGATCGTCAATGCGGGCAATGCCAATGCTTGTACCGGGGAGCAAGGTTTAAAAGATGCACAAGAGATGGCAGAATTGGCAGCAGCCCAGCTGCATACGAGTCCCGAAGCCTTTGCGGTAGCCTCCACCGGGATCATTGGTAAGAGCTTACCGATGGAAAAAATCACGGCAGGGATTCAGCAACTAAACAGGCAAGGGGATGCCCACCGATTTCAAAGAGCAATTTTGACGACGGATCTGACTGAAAAAAGCAGTGTCATCCAATCAACGATCGCTGACAAAACGGTGACTGTTGCGGGCTGTGCCAAAGGGTCTGGTATGATCCATCCTAATATGGCCACGATGCTGGCCTTTGTTACGACGGATGCAGCGATCTCGTCAGCACTCTTGCAAACACTGCTGAAAGAGTTGACCGATGTCACCTTTAATCAAATCACGGTCGATGGTGATACATCTACCAATGATATGGTGTTAGTTTTAGCCAACGGGTTAGCCAAAAATCCAACGATCGAAGCCGATACGCCAGCTTATCATGAGTTTAAAGGGATGCTTAAAGCAGTTCTGACCGCCTTAGCCAAAGCAATTGCGAAGGACGGAGAAGGCGCCAGCAAATTGATCGAAGCTCACACGAGTGGAGCTGTGACCGATGAAGCAGCCCGCATGATCAGCAAAACCATCGTCGGTTCGCCGCTGGTCAAAACAGCCCTCTTTGGCAAAGACCCAAACTGGGGGCGTATCTTATGTGCAGTGGGCTATAGTGGGCAACCCATCGATCCAGCAACGGTATCGATCGCATTAGCCGACATTCCCGTCTTTGTCCAAGGGACACCGGTAGCTTTTGACGAAACCATCATGCAAGAACAGTTGGCGGAAAATGAAGTCAAAGTCGCTGTTGAGCTGAAAGAAGGGGCAGGTGTTGGCACCGCTTGGGGCTGTGATCTGACCTATGACTATGTGAAAATCAACGCACTATATCATACCTGAAACAAATCAGGTACTAGACAAAAAGGAGCGAGTAGATGGAGACGATCGTAGTAAAAATCGGCGGTGTCGCTTCAGACAATTTAACCCCGTCATTCTTTGAGACGATAGCAGATTGGCAAGCTGCGGGCAAAAAAGTGGTCATCGTCCATGGCGGCGGTCACTACATCTCAGAAATGATGGAGAAAATGGCGTTGACAGTCACGATCAAAGACGGCCTGCGGGTGACCGACCCCCAGACGCTTGAAGTAACTAGAATGGTCCTTTTGGGACAAGTTCAACCGCTGATCACGACCGCTTTCCAGCAAGCTGGCTTCCATGCCGTGGGACTGAATGCTGGCTGTGATCAGCTGATCCAAGGAGAAGTTATCGATGAGGAGAAATTAGGGCAAGTAGGGAAAGTTCAGCGAATCAACGCCGCCTTCTTGCAGCTCTTGACAGAGAAAAAACATGTCCCGATCTTGGCCCCACTAGGAATTACGCCAGAGGGGCAATGGTTGAACATCAACGCGGATGAAGTGGCTTGTCAGGTCGCAGCCAGCTTACAAGCCGAAAAACTGTATTTGTTGACGGATGTCCCTGGGATCAAGCAAGAAAGCAAGTGGTTATCCGCTGTTTCTTTTGAAGAGATCCCCCGCTTGATCACCGAAGAAGTAGTCACGGGCGGCATGCTGCCAAAACTAAAAAGTGCTCAGAAAGCCTTAAAAGCAGGGGTAGCTGCCGTTTGTATCACCGATCGGATCGATCGTTTAGGAACCCAGATCCTCGCGGCAAGTCCAGCAGCAGCTGGCTGTAGTTGAAGCCATTAGCGACACCCAAGCGCCTCCTCTCTACTCATAAAAATGCAAAATTCTGACTTTTCTGTGCGTTTCTTCTTATTTTCTCTAAAAAAAGAATAAAAGAGATAGGGATTTCATTTGCTAGAATTTCGTTTTATCAGTACAATGAGTACATATGTAAGTAGGGGGAGAAACAATGACAGATTTCTTATTGGGGAGCAGTACGAAGTTGCTGACTGTTGCAATTCGGGTAAAAGACCGCGATCAAGCGATTGCCTTTTATCGCGATGTACTTGGCTTTGAGCTGAAAAGAGAAGAAAATGAGTTGGCCATCTTTGGTCTAAAAGGATTAGATAGAGAAGTTTTATGGTTGGAAGAAAGCCCGCGTGCCAACGACCATTTCGGTGAGATCAAAAAGATGCAGCGCATCGTTTTAGCCATATCCTCGCTAGAAGAAGCGGCAACTATCGCGAGCAATGCCCAACAAAAAGCGATTGCTTTCGAAGAAGCTCGTTATGAAGCGAATCAATTAGGCTTTATTATAGCGGATCCAGAAGGAAACAAAATCGAAGTCTTATTTACAGCACCCGCAGGAACTGCGGTACCAAAAGACGAAGCAGAATTGATCAAAGCGGCACCTGCAAAAGCGGCTGGCTTATCAAAAGAGGCTCATTTTGGCAAGCTGTATTTAAACGTCAGTGATTTAGCCAAAGAGCAGCTTTTCTTAGAAGAAAGCTTAGGATTGAAAACAAAAGAAGCCGAAACAAAGGAATTTATCCTCAATGATGGTGACTTCCAAGTTGGCTTGACTGAAGCACAAGGTGGTACGATCGACTTACCGAGCCACGAGGTGCTTGGCTTAGACTTCTTGAAAATCTCCATCAGTCAAGAAGATATCGATACATTGGAAAAACACTTGTCTGAGAAGAACCAAGAGTTTTTCATCGACAAAAAACGGCAATTGTTGACGACCTACGATGCGATCGGTATCGAATGGTGGTTTATCGTTAAAAAATAAAGTGTTTTGAAAGAAAAAGCAGCGAGGACTATTCTCTGCTTTTTCTTTTTTTTGTCAAAAAAAGAAACTTTTGTTTTTATTTCGCACGAAAGAGTGCAAAAACCTGTTACATCGATTCGAAGACCAATCATTGAAAAAACGGTAGTTTATCTGCATTAGTAGAACAGGTCCAATCTATTTTGAATTTCTTATTTAGTTATTTAATATTTGAAACGCTTGTCTTAAAACTTAATATAATAGCCATTATGATTCAAAAATCGCAAACATTATATTGAATTGTGGTTATTCTTAATTTATAATAAAAAAGAATCGAGATTCGATGGCTCTGGACGCAGAGGTTATTTGTTGTTATTAATGTATGCGGTTTCTTATGGTGTTGAGCAGTAACGGGAAGACAAGGAGTAGATGTGATGGAAAAAAAGTGGATACACCGATATTTTGCTCAGTGGGATCTGCAGATGATGGTACTGCCGGCGATCTTACTGGTAGGCATTTTTAGCTATATCCCAATGTACGGGATTTTGATGGCATTTCAACAGTACAATATTTTTGAAGGTATGACAGGCAGTCCATGGATCGGCTTTGATAATTTTCGGCGCTTTTTTAGTGAACCACGTTTTTGGGAAATTTTACGGAATACCATTATGATCAGTGTGCTAAAGATTGCTATTTGTTTTCCAGCACCGATTTTGCTGGCGTTGATGCTTAACGAGGTCAAGAACGTTGCATTCAAACGTGTGGTGCAGACGATTACTTATCTCCCACACTTTTTATCATGGGTGATCGTGGCGGGGTTTACGATGTCGATTTTATCGATGGATAACGGTAGCTTAAATATTGCTTTGGAGAGTTTAAACCTGATCGATGAACCAATCAACTTTTTATCGATCCCTCGCTATTTCTGGACGATCATCGTTACGACAAATCTTTGGAAATCGATTGGCTTTGGCTCGATCGTCTATATGGCAGCCATTGCTGGGATCGATCCGCAACTGTACGAAGCAGCATCACTAGATGGCGCAACGAAATTTCAGCAAGTCTTTTTGATCACTCTGCCTTCGATCGTTCCAATCATTACGATTTTTCTCATTTTGGAGATCGGCAACTTATTGAATGCGGGCTTTGAAGATTTGCTTTTACTTGGGAGCAATCCAGCTCTTAGAAATGTGGCGGATGTCATTGATACCTATGTGTATCGGGTAGGGATCAGCAACTCTCAATATTCATACGCAACAGCTGTTGGTTTGTTCAAAGCAGTCATTAGTGTCACTCTTTTGAGCGGAGCAAACTTTTTCGCACGCAAAGTGGGTCACAGCTTATGGTGATCAGCAGAGGAGGAAATGAACAATGAAGAAAAATTGGGGCGACCAAGCGATGATGATTTTTATCTACCTTTTCTTGATAACGCTTGCATTCTTGACATTTTATCCCTTCTGGAATTCACTGGTGATTTCCTTTAATTCTGGACGTGACACGGTGACCGGTGGGATCACGTTTTGGCCAAGAGAATTTACGTTGGAAAACTATCAGATCGTCTTTCAAGATCAGCGCTTGATGAATGCCTTTTTCATCAGTGTCTTACGGACAGTGATCGGGACGTTTTCATCGATCATGCTGACAGCGATGGCAGCATATGGAATGTCAAAAAGAGAACTGATAGGGCGAAAATTTATTACGATTTTTTTCATCCTCACGATGTTCTTCAGCGGCGGCTTGATTCCAACTTTTTTAGTGGTACGTTCACTTGGACTGATGGATTCTTTTTGGGTAATGATCATTCCTGGTCTGATCAGTGTTTGGAATATGATCATCTTCCGTACGTTCTTTCAGCAACTGCCGAAAGGATTGGAAGATTCAGCGAAAATTGATGGTTGTGGGTATTGGGGCACGTTTTTCCGAATCATTTTGCCGTTATCAGGTCCAGTCATTGCCACTTTGTCGCTATTTACCGCCGTTGGGCATTGGAATGATTGGTTTATGCCAAGCATCTACATTACTTCAGATCATCTGATTCCCTTGCAGACCTTTTTGCAACGAGTCTTGAATTCGAACACGGTGAGTTCGCAAATGAGTCAAATCGATTCTGGCTCAGCAGCACGTTTGGCGGAAATGACTGGTGTCACAGGAAAATCCTTGTCGATGGCGATCATGATGGTGGCGACTTTGCCGATCGTAATGGTTTATCCGTTTGTCCAAAAGTATTTTGTAAAAGGTGTATTGATTGGTTCGTTGAAAGATTAGCAGAGCAGGAGGAACTCTCTTGATTAGAGGAGAGAAGGAACGAAACGTTGAAAGGGGATAAAAGAATGAAAGCAAAGGTATTAAAAGGCGTGCTGTCAGTGACTGCGATGAGTCTCTTACTGGCTGCTTGCGGCAGTGAGTCAGGGATAAAAGAAAGTGATGGGGCGGCAGCGAATGACCGTGACAGTTCGGAGGTCTTTGAATTAGGTAGTGAACCGTTGGAGATCACGATGTTTGGTAATTATGATTGGTACACGATGGATCGTTGGGGAGATGATCCAGCAACTGCTGCTATCAAAGAACTGACCAAGGTAGATATTCGCGCAATCGATGGTGGCGGGAATGCAGCACAGCGGCTAAGCACAATGATCGCTGGCGATGATCTACCTGATTTTATTTGGCTTGATCGAGGGTCGGATGTGGAACGGCTGCGAGAAGCGGGTGCCTTAGTGCCATTTGATGATTACTTGGATAAGTATCCGAACTTGAAAGAATGGGCGGGAGAAGACATCCTGAACATGCTTCGTTCAGAAGACGGCAAGCTCTATCAATTTCCCAACTGGTATAGCTCGGAGCCTTTCGGGAATGCCGGTTATGTCGTCAATAAAGAGATCCATGATGCTTTAGGTGCGCCAGAATTGAAAACAACCGATGATCTTTATGAGTATTTGAAAGAAGTTCAAACAGAGTTTCCTGATGTTATTCCATTTGAAACAGATGTCAGCGGACAAGGGATCAATGTCTTATACTCCGCCTTTGCAGAAGGGCGTTCACCAGCAGATATCCGCATTCGCGCTGTTCCTGAAGGCGACGTGTTGACCTCGATCTTTGCCAATGAAAACTACGTAGAATCGATTGAATATGCGTCAAGATTGTACCGTGAGCGCTTGATGACCCAAGATACCTTGACCCAAGATGCGGATATGGTTGCAGAAAAAGTAACTAGCGGCCGCGTAGCTGTCTATGCGGCTGCCAGCCCGTCCAACCATGCTCGCGATGCCCACTATATCTTACAAGAGCAAAACCCAGATGCGGGGTATTTCTATATCGAGCCGATTGCAAAACCAGGACTAGATCCTGACAATATTTTCCCAGGTTCCTATGAAATGCTAGGGTGGAATGTCAGTGTCATTACTAGAAATGCAGAAGACCCAGAAAAAGTCTTTGCCTTCTTAGACTGGTTGACAGGACCGTTGGGCCAATCGATCTTGATGTTTGGTCCAGAAGGCCAGTATTGGGATGGCTTTGACGAAGAAGGCTATACGCAATTTACGGATGCCTATGCAGAAGACAGTGCAGGCGTTTCGGAGATTGAGCAAGCAACTTCAAGTTTCCAATGGAACGGCAACTCCGCCTTTTTAGACAATACCAAAACAAAATTTGAACTGAATCTTCCAGAAGATCAAATGAACTGGGCAACGAAATGGCAGCATGCTATTACTTGGGACACGCAAAAAGACGACACGGAATTTGCGGCGATCAACCCGATGCCAGACTCACCAGAAGGAATCATTCAGCAACGGATCAACGATATTTTTGAAGAAGCCAATGCTTCAGCGATCTTTGCTGACAGCGATGAAGAAGTGCGTGCCATCTTTGCTGAGGCGGAAGCCCAAGCACAAGCAGCGGGCTATCAAGAGTTGCTGGATTATCAAACAGAGAAATGGCAGCAAAATCTACAAAACTTAGCCCGCTAGAGGGTAAATCAGCTGATTAGAGAAAGGAGGCGGACTGATGGGAAATGAACGATGGTATCGTTGGTATGGTGCCAGTCAAGCGATAGCTAGTATGTTGCTTTTGAATGGCTACTGGTTACTGTTCAATCTGCCCGTTCTATTGCTAGCTTTGGGGCTGATTTTCCCCAGCTCTCCTCGTCAGTTTCTTTTCTCTTTGGTTGGTTTGATCATTAGTTTTCCTAGCATTCTTTTGCCAGCGACCTTTGCTTTATTTGGGGTCATGCGGCGCTGGTTGTACTATCAAGAACCACGACAGGCCATCGGAGGGACCTTTTGGCGGCTCTATCGGGAAAATTATCGGCGCAGTTTTGCCGCAGGCCTCTTTTTCGGTAGTCTCGCTTTGCTGCTGTTAGGCTCTTATCGCCAAATCGATTCCTTTCAGTTGCCCTTATTGGCTGTCGGCTATTTGTTTTTAAGTATCATTTTACTCGTGTGGTTGCTGTATTTTATCTGCGACAGTGTGCATTTGGCGGCACCCATGCGGCTCGCCTTGATCAAAAGCTTTTTCATCATCTTTTGGGCACCGTTGCAGACACTGATGTTGCTAGGGCTGTTGAGTGGCCTCGCTTTACTGCTCGTCTTGATCAATCCCTTACTCGCGGGATTGATCGTAGGGGGACTATGTAGCCAATGTGCGTGTTACAGTTATTTGAGAATCATCCAAAAGGCGCAAGCAAAAGCTGCACCAGCCGATGAGTAATCTATGTAACACTGATTAGAAAAAAATCTGAAAACTATCCTTAATGGGTAGTTTTTTTCATTGGCAAAAAGTGCTAAAGTTAGAAGCAAGACAAGCCTGAAAGGAGCGAGTATGGAACGATGACAATGTACCCAAAAACAGTACAGCTCATTCAAGAAAAAATGCCGACCGTTTTCCCAGGAGCGGTGCTGCGTTTTATCGCTGGTGAAACCCAAGAGACCCAGGTATTCGGACAGGCAGCGCTTCTTCCGAAAACCGAACCCATGACGAAAGATCATTTGTTTGATTTAGCCTCATTGACGAAAGTCATTTGTACAACCACCGTCCTGTTAAAATTGTGGGATCAAGGGAAAATCGAGATGGAGGCACCGCTTACTCGTTGGTTGCCAGCGTTTAAAGACGATCGGGTAACGATCAAGCACTTGCTGACGCATACGGCAGCCATCAACACGTGGATTCCTCATCGAGACCAGTTGGATGCTGCTGCCTTGCGCAAGGCGTATTTGCAGCTTGAAAGCAGTGATACGATCGGTCAAACGGTCAGCTATACGGATACTGGGACGATTTTGCTGGGCTTTTTATTGGAGGAGCTGTATCAAAAACCAGTGACCGAGATTTTTCAAGAAGAAGTCTTGACGCCTTTGGGCATGAAGAACAGCGGCTTTCCGCCTTTTCCTCCTTCACAGCTGCCATTGATCGTGCCTACCCAGCAGCAGCCAGACGGCAGTATCCTTAGAGGAATCACCCATGACCCAAAAGCACGAGTGCTGGGAAACCATGCCGGCAACGCCGGGTTGTTTTCTACCGTGGATGATTTGACGCTGTTCGTTCAACTGTTATTGGCAAATGGTCAGCAGCAAGGTGCGCCGTTTTTCTCAGAAAAAGTGATGCAGGCGCTGGCTCAGAGGCAGACGCCTGAAAGCACAAAGCCCCGCACCTATGGCTGGGACTTATTGGGTGCGCCGTACCAATTATTTCATACAGGCTATACAGGCACGTTTCTTGCAGTAGATATTCCTAACAAAAAAGCGTTTATTTTCTTATCGAATCGGGTCCATCCAGTGGATCATCGAGAAAGCTACTTGGGTCATCGTGACGAAATCCTGCAATGTTACTTAAAAGAATCTGCCGAATAAGCGGATTCATGCTATAATATGCACGAACAACTAGAGAGGGGAACAATTATGGAACCATTGTTTATGAAACCTGTTTTTCAAGAAAAAATTTGGGGCGGCAGTCGCCTGCATTCTGTTTTTGGTTTTGATTTACCGAGTGACAAGATCGGTGAAGATTGGGCGATCAGTGCGCATCCTCATGGGGTGAGCGTCATTGAAAATGGTCCGTTTAAAGGCAAAACATTGGCGGATCTTTGGCAAGACCATCAAGAACTGTTTGGACATTCAGACGAACCAGTCTTTCCATTATTAATTAAAATTCTAGACGCGGAAGATGATCTATCCGTTCAGGTCCATCCTGATGACACGTATGGGTTAGCCCATGAAGGGGAATTAGGGAAAACGGAATGCTGGTACATCATTGATGCCGAACCAGGTGCGGAAATCATTTATGGCCACCATGCACAAACCAAAGAAGAACTTGCGGAAATGATCGAAGCGGGTCGTTGGGATGATTTGTTAACAAAAGTCCCTGTGAAAAAAGGCGATTTCTTCTACGTGCCAAGTGGAACGATCCATGCCATTGGGAAAGGGATCATGATCTTAGAAACCCAACAAAGCTCGGATACGACTTATCGGGTGTACGACTATGATCGTACTGATGATCAAGGACAAACACGGGAGCTGCATATCCAACAATCAATCGATGTGACGACGATTCCTGCACGGACGCCAGAATTATCGATCCGTGAAGTCAAACAAGGACAATCAGCAGTCGTTACCTATCTTGAAACGCCATTTTTCAATGTGTATGAATGGGAAGTACGTGGGAAATTATCTTTGGCACAAAAGGCCGATTATACCTTGATGACCGTGATTGATGGGTATGGGCAGTTGATGATCGACGGTCATTCCTATGAACTAAAAATGGGCACGAGCTGCATTTTGCCAAACCCGATCAAGAAATGGGAATTGGTTGGTGAATTGACTGTCATTGCCTCTGAACCTGGAAAAAAATAAAACGATCAGTAAGTGACGTGATTCGCACAAGCAAAACAGCACACGTTCCTGATTTTTCGTAAGGCTGAACGCGTTCAGCTGCCTGTCATCATTGGCGATTTTTCCGCTTTTGACTGACAGGTTTTTTCGTATGGACACTCACGATAGACGTCTGAGGAAGATTTGTTATAATGGCAGTAATGAAGGATAGGTGAAAAGAATGGTTTACTTAGATCATGCAGCAACGACACCGCTGCACCCAGAAGTGATCAAAGTGATGAGTGAGACGATGCAGACATTTTTTGGCAATCCATCAAGCATTCATCATTATGGTCGAGACGCCCACACCCAATTAGAATTGGCTCGTCAAGCGATCGCTCAGCAGCTAGGGGTCAAGGAACATGAGATCATTTTTAACAGTGGAGGTACCGAAAGCGATAATACAGCGATCATCGGTACAGCCCTTAGCAAACAAGCACAAGGCAAACATATCATTACGACCCAGATCGAACATCCGGCGGTCATTGAGAGTATGCGCTATTTAGAAGGCTTAGGCTTTGAGGTGACCTATTTGCCCGTAGATCAAAAGGGGCAATTGGCCGTCAGTGAAGTTGAGGCTGCCTTACGTCCCGATACGATTTTAGTATCCATAATGACGGCAAACAATGAAACGGGCAATTTGTTGCCGATTGCAGAAATTGGCGCCCTTTTACGGGAGCATCCCGCCGTTTTTCATACCGATGCCGTGCAAGCTTATGGCAAAATCCCGCTTGAAATCAATGAAAACAGTATTGATCTCTTAAGCATTTCCGCTCACAAAATCAACGGACCAAAAGGGATCGGCTTTTTGTATAAACGAGATGGCTTGTCGCTACCTGCGCTACTCCATGGTGGCGAACAAGAAGAAAAACGGCGAGCAGGGACGGAAAACTTAGCAGCCATCATGGGAATGGCCAAAGCAGCTTCTTTGCATACCCCCGAAGCGCAGCAAGCAGCGGCGGAACAATATCAAACATTTGCCGATGTACTGATGGAGACCTTAGCAGCACAAGGCATCGATGTTCAGTTGAATGGTGACCCAGCACACAAATTGCCGCATATTTTGAATCTGCGTTTCCCAGGTGTCAGCAGTGACTTGCTGCTGATGAAATTGGACTTAAAAGGGGCTGCGATCTCGACAGGCAGCGCTTGTACGGCGGGCAATGTGGAGCCCTCCCATGTGCTCGAAGCGATGGTGGGCAAAGAGCATCCAGCTATTCGGGAATCGGTCAGAATCAGCTTTGGCTATGGCAACACATTGGCGGAAATCGAAGCATTTGCTCAGCTATTAGCAGAAACTGTCTTAGCAACGAAAAAGTAGGAGAACAGCTAGCAATCTCGCTGAAAACTATTTATAATGAAAGAAATGATGTTAAAGAGGTGAAGAACATGGCATTTGAAACAACAGCAACCGTTTTAGGCGCAGCAACCCAATACCGCATTGCTCCTGAAGCAAAAAAATATACGTTGCGGGATAATGGCTTTACAGAAACGAACGGCGGCAACTTCCAATTGATTCGTGGCCTTGAAGCAACACCCCAAAGCAAAGAAGGCTTTAAATTAAAAATCACTGTTGCAAAAGATCTGCAAACCTTCAAGATGTCCATCACGACAGCCAATGGATTAAAAGCAGTCAATATTTTCAAAGATGAACAGCACAAAATGTTGCAAGAAAAATTTTACTTTTTAATGGATGGTTTTATCAGCCGCGGGTTGTTTGTCAAAGCGTAAGCTTTTGTCAAAAGCAGCTATACCGTTCAAAGGGCAAGAAGTGTGTCACTCCGCCAAGCAGGCAAGGGATTGATACACTTCTTTTGTATCTTTGCCGGTTTCTTTTTATACTAAAGAAAACAAACCTAAGCCGTTCTCAGAAAGTGGATACGTTGAGACGAGAAAGAAGGAATCCAGATGAAACGAACCTTAAACAAGCAATCCGTGTTAGCCGTTGGAATGGGGACTTGGCATATGGGGGATGACCCTGCTAAGGAAAAAGCCGAGATCGATGCGCTGCAAGCGGGCATCAAAGCCGGAGCGGCTGTCATCGATACCGCAGAAATGTACGGCGAGGGAAACGCAGAAACGCTAGTTGGCAAGGCGATCCAGCCCTTTACACGAGGGGATCTTTATTTGATTTCAAAAGTTTATCCCTGGAATGCCTCCGCAGATGAATTGCCGAAAGCTTTAGACCGTAGCTTAGCGCGTTTAGGCACCGACTATCTTGATCTGTATCTGCTCCACTGGCGAGGAGATGTGCCGTTAGCAGAAACAGTTGACGCACTAGAAGCTGCCAAAGCCTCTGGAAAGATTCGTGCATGGGGCGTCTCTAATTTTGACGTGGCAGATATGGAGGAGCTGTTGCGGTTAGAAAACGGCGATCAATGTGCCGCCAACCAAGTACTCTATAATTTAGGTGCCCGGGGGATCGAATACGATCTTTTGCCTTGGCAGGCAGAGGCTGAGATTCCGGTGATTGCCTACTCACCCATTGCTCAAGGCGATCGGCTAGGGCACCACTTCAAAAATGATGAAGTGGTGAAAGAGCTGGCAGAAGCCAAAGGCTGCACGATTTTTCAGCTGCTTTTGGCATGGACCCTTCGACAACCCCACGTCTTAGCGATCCCCCAAACCAGTGACTCGCTGCATATGCTGCAGAACATTGAAGCTACCAAAATCGTTTTTTCCAAAAGCGAATTGGCGACAATCGATGCACGCTTTCCGGAGCCAACGAAAAAGCAGCCGTTAGCGATGATTTAAAGACGCAGATCACAGAAAAAAGCAGTAAAGTAAGGAGCGACTATGAAATTTTTTACGTCTGATACCCATTATTTTCATGCAGCCTTGCTCGGGGACAATGACTTTGCCCCACGCCCCTTTGAGACAGTGACGCAAATGCATGAAACGATGATCGCCAGCTGGAATGAGGTGGTTGCGGATAAAGATGTCGTTTATCATTTAGGGGATGTCGCGATGCACCCTGCTTATGAAGCAGGTTTTCCAGAAATTGCGGCGCTGTTAGCACAGCTGCAGGGCAAAATCGTTTTTATCAAAGGCAATCATGATACTCGGGCTTTCTTTGCGTACTTGCGCAAGCATGATCCTGGTTGTTTGGGAGCCCAAAAGTATGCGTTTGAAGATGTTGGTGTCTTGCTGAAGTTTGCTCATCAGCAATTTTTACTAACCCATTATCCTATGCTGCTGGGGATCACCAAAAACAGCCGCAATCTGCATGGGCATATCCATCATCACAGTGTACCAATCGCTGAGAATCTCAACGTAGGAGTCGATGCACCGGAATTGGCGTTTCTGCCGCAGCCGCGTCCCTTCGGTCGACCAGTTTCCGAAAATGAACTGGCGGTGCTACATCATGCAAAGCAACAAGAACTTGCCAAGCTAGCTCGTTAACAGATAACAAGAAAAGCAAGCGTCAAGACAACGTCGGACGGCTTGCTTTTTTTGTGATGACTTTGACAGCAAGCTTTGATTAAGGAAATTTTTTTGATAAAAATAAACTTTATATGTAAAAAATAATCGATTCCAAGAGTTATTATTTGATGGATATTTAAGAAATGTGTATGCTTTAAGTAGAAAGCAGTAAAGGAGGTTGCCAATGCGTAAGATTTCTAAAGTGATTTTTATCATCGGATTACTTTTACTCTTACTTGTCTTTTATTTTGGGATCATCGCCAATCAGCAAGCGGCTTCATTTCCTGTTTACTTGATTCCTTTGGATGAATATCCTTGGGTCGGATCTTCCATGAGTATGCTGCTCTTTTGGTTATCTGTTGGCTTTGCTATTTTTACAGTGATCGCACTCTTTGTCGTTTTGTTTTATCCAAAACGCTCAGACCGCTTGATCATTCCCCATAAGACAGGCGATTTAGTGATTCAGAAGAAGGCGTTAGAGCATTTTGTGCTCGAGCGGGTGAAACAAGCAGATTTCATCCATCAGCCATCGGTAAAAATCAAAATCGTCAAGAATAAAGTAGCGGTAAAAATCGATGGAGAAATGAAACAAACAGCAGCCATCCCGCAAAAACAAGAAGCTTTGGTTGGTGAGATCAGCAGCAGTCTGCAGCAGCTTTTCGGTATCGAAAGCAATATCCAAACGGAAGTTGTTTTAAAAGATACGCAAGAAACGCCAGCAGCCCATGACCAACCGCGTGTAGTTTAGGAGGAACAGGTATGAGTGAATGGTTCTACCACTATAAGATCCCGCTTATCTTTGCAGGTTTCGGTTTGATCCTAGCGATCCTGTTTCTAACGATCGGCTTTTTGAAAACCATACTGCTGGTGCTATTTACGGCACTAGGTACGTATCTGGGATTTTATCTCAAAGAAGTCGGATTCTTTGAACAATTTCAAAGACCGCGCCGTTAACTTTGGTAACATTATTAGTTTAATTTATATCAAGATTATAGTAGGAGGAATGTACGATGGAAAACCAAACAAAACCAACAACAGGTGTTAAAGGAGAATTAACTTACGAAGATAAAGTGATTCAAAAAATCGTAGGCATTGCATTAGAATCTGTAGACGGACTCTTAACAGTCGATGGCGGTTTCTTCTCAAATATTGCAGGTAAATTAGTCAACACCGATGATGTGACTTCAGGGATCAACGTTGAAGTTGGGAAAAAACAAGTGGCAGTCGATCTTGATATCGTTGCAGAATATGGCAGCGACATGACCACGATCTACGACCAAATCAAAGAGGTTGTTTCAACACAAGTCAACAAAATGACGAATTTAGAAGTCATCGAAGTAAACGTGAATGTAGCAGATGTCAAAACACGTGAACAATTCGAAAAAGACTCTGAAACAGTTCAAGACAAAGTAAGCAGTGCGGCAGAAACAACTGGCGACTTTGCGTCAAAACAAACACGTAAAGCCAAAGGTGCCTTCAACCGGACAACGACGCGTATTCAAGAAAACAACGAACCACGCGTTCAATAATAGCAAGATAAGCAAAAGACTAGCTGCGGCTAGTCTTTTTTTGTCCCACAAAAGGTGTATTTTTGCAGCTTCAGCCGATCAGAACATCAAAGCCAAAAGCTCCAATAATGGATTCCTTCTGCTTGAAAGACATCGTTAGGATAGCTTTTCTCATAATGGGCTTTTTCGGGGGAATCATTAGGATCGAATACTTGAATCGTTCCTTCTTTGTTCAAAGCCAATACCATGATATGTCCGGATGTCGTAAAGGTTCCTGCTTGAACCGAGACCACAACGGGGATGCCTTGTGTCATTTTCTCATAGGCAGCCTCAAATGAATCCCCTAAATCGGCAAATTGGTAACCAAAAGCTTCGGCAAACTGAGGAAAGATTTGCCAACTTGTTCCTTGTTTGGGAAGATAAAATTGATCGCCAGCCCACTCCAATAGTTTGTCAGGATTCGGCGGAAGATCCGTCCAAAAAGCATCGATCATGGCTAAAGAAGCAATAGCGCACCCGTTTGCCGCAAAGGTGTTTTGCTCTTCTCCATATCCATACGTGTTATTGCCCCAGCGTTGATCGGTTTGTACAATCAACGGCAGTTGCTGCGTGTCTGCCATCGCTTGTTGAATCGCTTGATTGGCTTGGCGAGTGAACTGTTTTGAGACAAGCGCTGTCTGATCAAACGCAGCATCCCTGACCTGATCAATCACGTAATGAATGACAAAAACACCACCGATGAGAAAAAGCAGCAGTGCAAGGCTCTTTTCTTTCTTCCCATCGTTTCTCCTCGTTTTCGATATCCTTGTGTGCGATCGCATGAAATGCCCCTCCTCGTAAAGTAGTATCTAAGAGAAGTATAGTCTTTTTCTAATAAGAGCATTTCTGCATTTCCTGAAGAATTTCATACGATTTTATGACAACCACCATTTGAAAAGTAAGTTGTTACTGTTTGGACAGCTGTCGATGACAGACACAAAAGCAGCGCTTCCTCTATTTGGCTGAGTAGGTGGAATAACGAACAGTTACTTCTCTCCAGATGTCTTTTCTAAAAAAGGAATTTTTAAGAAAAGACAGCAAACAGTGAAGTTTTTTGTGTTTTGTTGTATAATGCAAATTACTGAAAAGTTGCGACCTTCAAATCGTAGATGATTTCAGAATCTATAATTGAAATGATGGTGAAACAATCATGTCTAACGAAAACACCCGGGTGGTGGTTGGAATGAGTGGCGGGGTAGACTCGTCAGTAACAGCACTTTTGCTGAAAGAACAAGGGTATGATGTTGTCGGGATCTTTATGAAAAATTGGGATGATACCGATGAAAACGGTGTTTGTACCGCAACAGAAGACTACAAAGACGTAGCCAAAGTGGCTGCGCAAATCGGGATTCCTTATTATTCAGTGAATTTCGAAAAAGAATATTGGGACCGTGTATTTGAATATTTCCTTGCAGAATACCGTGCCGGACGGACACCTAATCCAGATGTCATGTGTAACAAGGAAATCAAGTTCAAAGCCTTTTTGGATTATGCGATGGATCTTGGTGCCGATTATGTAGCAACCGGCCATTATGCGCAAGTGACCGTTGATGAAAACGGCGTAACTCATATGTTGCGAGGCGTGGATAACAACAAAGATCAAACGTATTTCTTAAGCCAATTGTCACAAGAACAATTGAGCAAAACCATGTTCCCACTAGGCGGCATGGAAAAATCAGAAGTACGAGCGATCGCTGAACGGGCAGGTCTAGCAACAGCCAAGAAAAAAGATTCCACGGGTGTCTGCTTTATCGGAGAAAAGAATTTCAAACAATTTTTGAGTAATTACTTGCCAGCGAAAAAAGGCAATATGGTTACATTAGATGGCGAAGTCAAAGGACAACACGATGGCTTGATGTACTACACCATCGGACAACGTCAAGGCTTAGGCATTGGCGGCGGCGGTGCCACTCAAGAACCATGGTTTGTCGTAGGAAAAGACTTAGCAACCAACACTTTGTATGTGGGGCAAGGATTCCATCACCCCGCATTGTATGCAGATCGCTTGGAAGCAAGCCAAATCCACTTTACTACAGAACAAGACCGCGGAACGGAATTTTCATGCACAGCAAAATTCCGCTACCGTCAACAAGATGTACCAGTAACGGTGCGTCTATTAGATGGAGATCGGGCAGAAGTGATTTTTGACGAACCAGTACGCGCCATCACTCCTGGACAAGCAGTCGTTTTTTATGACGGGATGGAATGCTTGGGCGGCGGTTTGATCGATGCAGCCTACAAAGAAGCCAAAGAATTACAATATGTTTAACCACTAACAAAATCAGCCCTAGCTAAGAACACTGAACCAATCAGTTGCACTTAGCTAGGGCTTTTTTTCTTTGTACCAACGAATGTTTTGCGTAATCAAGAGAACCAAAAAAATAGGTAGCCGTTTATTCTTTGATCTTGAAAAGGTGGATCTTTTCGCTAAATGCAGCGACTTGTGCAGGATCGATCGTACCGTTTGTTTTCGAAAGCGCATTAGACATGCCACAAGCCATAGAATAGGTCAATGCTTGTTCCATTGGATACTGTTTATTCATTGCAACAGCCATACCACCAACGGTTGAATCGCCACAGCCAGTCGTATTAACGATGGCGATTTTAGGGATCTCGATCTTAAAAAAAGTCGACTGGTGTTTAACGATTGCCCCATCGCCGCCTTGAGAAACCATGACGGTGTCGATCCCTTCGAAAAGAGTGCTCTCTAAGACAGAGAAAATGTCTTGCGATGAATGCAATTTTTGACCCATTAGTTCTTCTAATTCCTGTTGATTTGGTTTAATAAAATTCGGACGAGCATTCGTTTGAGTCAAACAATTTTTTAGTTGTTCCCCAGCTATATCCATGAGGATCGGGACTTGTTCACCTAATGATTGACGGATGAATTGAAGCAACTGATCGTGAAAGTGTCCATTATCAGAATTTACTGATCCAGAAATACAGACGACCGTGATGGGGTGTTGTTTAATTATTGCTGCAAGGTGTTGGTAAAAAAGTTGTTCGTTTTCCTCCGACAGATAAAGTCCTTTTTCTACTAGCTCAGTATGAGTGTTACCGTCATGCATGATCGTGATCGCATTGCGAGAATTGCCGTCGATGGTGAGGAAATCCAATACATAACGTTCTTCAGCTAGTAAAGAATCAAGGATCGTTTTGCCTACAGGTCCACCTAAAATACCTGTCAATAAAACGGCTTCCCCAGATTGTGCGATGACTCTGCCAGCATTGATGCCTTTTCCTCCAATTGATGTATGTGGGTTATCTACCCGATTTACTTGATCCAATTTTAGCGAAGGAACAAGATAGTTGTAGTCCATGGAAGGGTTCATTGTGATGGTTAAAATCATTTTTGTTCCTCCTTGAGGATCTCTGTAAAGGAACGATAATAGTCAAAAGTAGTCTCAGAAAGTTTATCATCAGTGATCAAATAGTCGATATCTGAAAGCGAGTAGAAGGTATAAACGTCAGAGCGATTAAACTTGGAACTATCTGCAACGATGCATTTTTTGCGGGAATGTTTGAATGCGACTCGTTGAATCGAACCTTCAACAAGATTTGCAGTGGTGATATTATTTTCAAAGATCCCATTTGTAGCAGCAAAAGCGATATCGATATTTAAATTTTCAAAACTCTTCTCTGCTGTTTCCCCATAAAATTCTTCCGTCGTGCGGGAAAATTCTCCACCGGTCAATAAGACACGATAGTCTGTGTTGTAAATCAAATAATTAAAAGCAAGTAAACTATTTGTGATCACGAATAAGTTTGCTTTTTTTAGTTCAGGTAAAGCGTGGAGCATCGTAGTTCCCGCACCGATATAGATAGTATCGTTGTCTGATATGATACTGTTCATTACTTTTCCGATGAATTTCTTTTCGGCAACGTTCGTATCGATTTTTTCTTGAGTAGAAAGCTCGTGTTCGATTTTTTCGAGTTTTTGGGCGCCACCATAGATTTTTACCAATAAAGATTGATTCGCTAACTCTGTAATATCTCTACGAATGGTCATATCGGAAACGTCTAATGTTTTGGCTATTTCTGCAATGGATAAGTAATCGTGCTGATTCACTAGCGCTAGAATTTTTTCTTGCCGTTCTTTCTTTAACATAGTTTCACCTCTGGTTGATTAACGATTTTTTTAAGTTTCTTTTTTATCGATGTTCTTTATACATTAATTAATAGCATTTACTTTTGGAAAAAGCAAGGGAAAATGTTCATCTTTGTTAAAGTTTGATAGTTTCGTGTATTGGTGAAAGGAATCAGTTTGAAAAAAATACCAAAAGAAAGCGTTGACAAGAAAAATTAACTATTGTATATTTACATTGTAAAACATATTGTAACAAACTTTAACAATATTTATCATTTGAGTTGAACAAGGAGGAAGAATAGGTGGGCTATACGAGCATGTTTGATGAAAGGCTAATTTTTCTCGATGTGGAAGGAGAGGAGTTGAAAGAACTATTTGAAGAAATAGCAAAACGATTACAGCAACAAGGTTTTGTGAATGAACAGTATGTAGAAGGATTACTAGCAAGAGAACAAGCTTTTCCAACTGGACTGATTACACAGTATTTGAATATTGGCTTGCCTCATTCAGAACCAGCGTATGTCGAAAAGCCTTTTATTGCGATCGTGCGTCTGAAAAACGAGGTGAAGATGAAGCAAATGGGCGACAGTCAAGAAATGCAGGTCAAGGATCTCTTTTTTCTAGGAATCAAAGAACCAAAAGAGCAAGTCGGCTTACTGCAATCGTTAATGGCATTATTTATGGATGAAGGATTTGTAAAGGCATTCATTGAAACACAAGAAGTGCAGGCAATTTATCAGCTAGTTACACAGTATACAAAATAAAATTTTTGGAGGAATTTAAGATGAAAAGAAGATTGATCGTAGCATGTGGAAGTGGGGTTGCAACAAGTCAAACGATCGCAAGTAAAATTGCTGGAATGCTTGAAGATGACGGAATCGATTTCCCCGTTGAAGCAGTTGATTACAAGTCGATCCAAAATGAATTGCCGTCGACAGGAATTTATGTGTATGTTGCTCAGCCAGATGATGAAGTATTGGAAAAAGCCGCTGAGCTAGGTGTACACGTTTTTGCTGGGATTCCGTTTCTTACCGGTATGGGTATGGATACGATTTATGAAGAAATCAAAGAATTGATTGGCTAGTACAAAACATCCTATCAAAAGAAAGAAGTGAAAAAAATGCAAGTATTTCAAGACATTATCAATTATATCTTAGGTTTAGGTTCCGCTATTTTTGTGCCGCTAATCATTTTAATCCTAGGCTTGGTTGCAGGGATGAAATTCAAAAAAGCCTTTATGTCTGCAATCACGTTAGGTATTGCTTTTACTGGGATGTCTATGGTCATTGGCTTTATGTCAAATGCAGTTAGTCCAGCTTCCGAAGCATTGGCAAAAAACACTGGCTTGAACTTGCCTGCGCTAGATTTAGGGTGGACAGGAGCGGCAAGTATCACCTGGTCATGGTCCTATGCATTTGTTTTCTTTGCCGTCGTTCTTGGCGTGAATTTTGTCATGTTGATTTTGAACTGGACCAAGACGTTGAATGTCGATATGTGGAATGTATGGGGCAAAGCGCTGACTGCCTATCTGGTCTACTTTATCAGTGGAAGTTTACTTGCTGGGTTTATCACCGCCATCGTACAGGTTATCTTGGAACTTAAAATGGGGGATATGTTCCAACGCCACATTGAGGATTTGACTGGTATTCCTTTAGTAACAGTGACCCACTTGATGAATATTTCAGCAGTGCTTTTATTACCGATCAATGTGATTATGGATAAAATTCCTTTCTTTAATCGACGGGCCGATACCAAAGCCTTAAAAAAGAAAATCGGTATCTTCTCTGAAAATTCGGTGATGGGCTTTCTCATTGGTTTGGGCTTGGGATTAGCTGCAGCTTATGGCGTGTCAGGCTCATTGAACTTAGCTATTCAAATCGCGACTGCAATGGCTTTGTTCCCAATGATCTCAAAAATGTTTATGCAGTCTCTTTCACCACTGGCTGATGCAATGTCGGAAATGATGAAAAAACGCTTTAAAGATCGGGAAGTTTACATTGGGTTAGATTGGCCCGTATTAGCTGGTCGCTCTGAGATTTGGGTCACTGCTATCTTGTTGGTACCTGTCTTTATTGGCTATGCTATCATCTTGCCGGGAAATGCTGTGTTGCCTTTAGCAGGAATCATTAACTATTCGATCGCAGTAGGTGGATTATTGCTCACCGGCGGAAACTTGGTTCGTATGCTGATCATGGGGGTTATTTCGATGCCAATCTATCTATATGCAGCTACGTATTTGACGCCGATCCTAACGGGCTTAGCAGATCGAACCGGCGCAGTAGAAGGAATACAAAAAGGGCAGCAAATCACTTGGTCTTCGATCGAAGGACCGGAATTTCGAATTTTATTTGCAGAAGCGTTTAAAGGAAATATCTTGGGTATCGTCGGTTCCGTTGTGTTTATCGCAATGTTTGTCTGGTTGTATAAATATATGAATAAGGTAAAGGTACCAAGTCAAAGATATGAAGAACAAGGGACCCCATCGACGCAAGTACGTGCGACGAATGGCTAATATTTTCAAAAAGGAAAGGACGACAGGAATGGGAAAGAGCGAAAAAATAAAATGGCAATTGCTTCTTTTTCTAGCAATTGGCTGCTATCTCTTAGCTTTGGTGACACAACAGTACCTATTTAATGTCGTAGCGATTGGTCTAGCAGTCTGTGTATACAAATATGGCAGTCCAGTACTTTTTAAAGAATACGATGAACGGAAAAAGAAAAAAGAGGAAGAAGCAGCTAAAGTAAGGGGAGCTGTACAAACAATCTTACGCAACAAAACGTTTGAAAAATAAAAAAGGTGGTCTTGAATATGTCAGATGGACGGATGATTTTTGAAAGAGAACGGGAAGATTTAGCACGAATCGTAAAATTGATTTTTACCCGGAAGAATACAAATGTTGCAGGCGGTAATTTTTCTTTTAAAACAACCGATGAAACTGGAAAAGAATACATTATTATGACACCAACTATGATGTCAGAAGCCTATTTAGGAGAGGTCTCACCAGCCCAGATTTTAGTCGTTGAGCCTCATACGAGAACAGTGATTGATGGGGTTGGTCAGCTGACACGAGAAATCAACTTACACGAAGCGGTTTATGATACGAATCCAGCGATAAAAGCAGTCTTACATGCCCATTCTCCTCACTCGATGTTTTGGGCAACCGCTGGATTGGATATGCCTAACTTAACAGAAGCGACCCAAAAAATTGGCTATATTCCTGTACTAGACTTTGAACCTAATTGCTCACCAGAATTAGCAGAATTAGTTTCTGATTACATGAAAAAAGAACAACTCGCCTTACCGAATATGTTGCTCCTCAACAGTCATGGGGTACTGATCAGTGCGCCAGGAGCATCTGGCATCGAAGCAATCCATAAAGCTTTGCAAATACTAGATACCACGGAATGGAATGCGGAAATTGCCTATAAGCAAACGATTTTTCAATCTTTAGGCTTGTTAGATGGTTTTTACTCCAAAGGGAGACAAGTAGGAACACTTGAAGACTTGAAAAAACATACACCGATTTATAATAAAGAAGAAATTTTTGCTGGTGGTGATTAGCCAGCAAGTAATCATCTTTTTCGATTGATAAAAATCCAAGAACATTCGTTTACGAGTTCTTGGATTTTATTTTTTTATTCAAAATATGCTATAATTTAGTCAGAAAATGAATGTTTTTGATGTATTGGCATTTTTGAAAGAAAGGGGGAGGTGCATGAATCGTACAAGAGCCAACCTCATGAAATGAGGGGAGGTTAGTGCCGTAGGGTTGGTAATGCTTCATCAGAATCAGGTCATTTCAAGCCAAATCAACCAACTTGCCTTAGCCGTACTATTTGGTTTAGCAGGGTATTTGCTTGTTTTTAAAAAGTTCTACTTTTTGTCCGCTCAGATTGCGGAGCATTCCGATCAGTATAACCAAGCAGAAGTCAAGTGGGACAAAATTGCGGGAGTGGTCGCCTTCTATATTGCTCTGATCAGTTTGATTTTGGTCTTTGTGTGAGTGTAGCGGAAAAAAATGCCAAAAGAAATCTTTGACGGAAAATGGTTTGCTTTGGTCATGATCGATCATCAAATTCGGCTTGATGTGCTTGAAAAAAGCGGTAATACTGCTGGACATTAGCTAACTGCGTCCACTTCCGAACATCGACAGGTGTTTGATCCAAATCATAGATTTTGGCTTCCTTTAAAGATAAAACGAAAGGACTATGGGTAGCAATAATGAATTGACACTGTTCATAGCGGACAAAATCTTCCAGTAACTGCACCAGTTCCAGCTGACGCTCAGCAGAAAGAGAATTTTCTGGTTCATCTAATAAGTAAAGGCTGTTGGGACGAATCTTTTCTTGAAAGAAGCGAAAGGCACTTTCACCATTGGAATATTCTCGGACATTGTCGATCAAGTGCTTGCGGGTGAATTTGGACTGTGTGTTGGATCGTGCAAGATTGATTTTCTTCAATTCATGGTAATCGTCAAAACCCGTGAAACGAAAGTCTGCATACTTTGCTTGGTAGTATTCTTGGAATACTTCTTCTCGGCGATGATCGATCCCTTGATTCAAGTTTCGAATAGCCAGCATGTAATCAAAGACATCATCGCTGGTCAAAAGTACTTTTTCTTGCGGTTCGTCGATGCTGCCAGTAGTACAGTAGGCTAAGTAGTCCTCGAAAAAATTCGAGCGATTATACGCAGCAAAGCGCTGCGCGTGGATCTTTTCGGCAATCACGTTCAATGCGGTGGTTTTGCCAGAACCATTGCCGCCATATAAGATCGTGACCGGTTCAAAATCGATCTGCTGAAAAAGGCGGGCACTGAGAATCTGAAAAGGGTAGTAAGAATCATAAACGGTTCGTTTGATGGAAAGGAAAAAATCAAACTCGGTCTCTTGATCGGGAAAAGTGATTTGTTCGAGATACATAGGGCACCTCCTGGCAATTTCATGGTTGTCATTATTGTAGCATATCCATCGCAGACAAATTTTTTTTACGAGGTTAAAATAAATCTTGTTTGATATTTTTTTAATCTTTTGATGTTATATTCACAACAGGAAACATCTGTGCTAGACTATAGGGGCATAGAAATGATGTAATCTTAAACAACCGATAAATCGTACAAAAAAAACGAGGGTTTAATGAATTTTTAAAGCAATGTTTAAATGCTGAAACTTATTCCTTGCAAGTTTAAGTAAAAGTGACTAATATGGGGAAGGAATCGTGAAAGGAGCAATGGAATGTATCAAGTAGTAGTCATGTATGGGGACAATGAACCGTGGTGGTTTTTTGAGGGATGGCAGTCAGATATTCAAGAGGCGTTCACATTTGCAACTTTCAGCGAGGCGCAGTCATTTTATGAACAAAAATGGCAAGAAATCAGAGAAGAGTATTCGTACATAAATGCAAAATCAAACTTTATGACGGCTTTTTGGAATGAAGAAGACGAACGCTGGTGCGAAGAATGCGACGATTACCTCCAACAATATATTGGACTGGCATTGCTTAAAGAATATCAGCAAGTCGTCGATGAAAGCAGGAAAGATTTTTATGAAACAACTAATTCTAGCGGAAAAGCCAAGCGTTGCCAAAGACCTCAGCAAAGTTTTGGGCTGTGAGCAAAAACATAAAAATTATTACGAAGGACCCAAGGCGATTGTTACTTGGGCCCTTGGTCATTTATTGGGCTTGAAAATGCCTGAAGATTTAAACAAAGAGTGGGCATCATGGCAGATGGAAACGTTACCGATGATCCCTAAGTCCATCGGGATCAAGCCGTTACCAAAAACCGGTCATCAACTAAAAGCCATCAAACAACTGGCTCAAAGAAAAGATGTCGGGGAAGTCGTGATCGCTACCGATGCGGGAAGAGAAGGGGAGCTAGTCGCTCGCTGGATTTTGGAGTGGGTTCGTTTTGACAAACCAGTCAAACGTTTGTGGATTTCTTCGCAAACCCCTAAAGCCATCAAAGAAGGCTTTGCAAAATTGCAGTCAGCCAAGCACTACGACAATCTTTACTACTCCGCCCTTGCGCGGGCAAAAGCCGACTGGCTGGTAGGGTTGAATGTCACCCGGGCATTGACGGTCAAATATCAAGACAATCTTAGTGCGGGTCGGGTCCAAACCCCTACCTTAGCTTTGGTGCGCAGTCAGGAAATGCAGATCGAGAGTTTCCGTCCGCAAACCTATCATGTGATTACCCTAAACGTAGGCGATGCCAAGGCCCGCCTGCAGCAAAAAAATCCCTATCAACTAAAAGAACGCAGCGACGCCGAAGCATTGGTCAAGCAAATGAGTCAACAAAATGGTCGCGTGACAGCGATCGAAGAAAAGGTCAAAACAGAAAGTGCGCCATTGCCTTATGATTTGACCGAGATCCAACGAGAAGCCAATCAGCGTTATGGATTTTCAGCCAAGAAGACCTTGTCGCTTGTTCAAAGCTTGTATGAAACCCATAAAATCGTCACTTACCCAAGGACGGATTCCAAGTATTTGACTAATGATATGAAGGCAACCATGAAGGAACGCCTGCAGGCAGTTGCGGATTTTGCCCCAGAAGTCAAAGGATACTTGAAAAATGGCGGACAAGTAGTGCAGCAAGCTGTCTTCAATGATAAAAAAGTTACCGATCACCATGCCTTATTGCCAACGGAACAGCGGGCACGTTATGAAAAATTAACTACCGATGAACAACGGATCTATCAAATGATCGTTAGTCGTTTCTTAATGCTCTTTGCGAAACCCCATAAAAAGCAGCAGCAGAAAGTGACCGTGACCTTTGGTTCAGAAACCTTTGTATTCAACCGCAATACCGTGTTAGAAGCGGGGTGGAAAACGACTTCTGAAGAAGAAACCAGTGATGTGGCTTGGCAAAAAGGCAGTACCGTCAAGCCTGAGTTCACCATCCAAAAAGAGTTGACTACACCACCAAAACCGTTGAATGAAGGAACTCTTTTAGGCAAAATGGAAAAACACAGTCTTGGTACGCCGGCAACCCGTGCGGAGATCATTGAAAAGCTGATCAAATCTGAGCTGATGGAGCGGACCCCAAGCGGCTTGCAAGTATCGCCAAAAGGCAAGCAGCTGTTAGTCTTAGTCAATCCATCCTTGGTGACACCAGAATTGACGGAAAAATGGGAGAAGGAACTGGAAGCCATTGCGAAAGGCACCTATTCTGCCCAAACCTTCCTCGCACAAATCGAAGCAGACACAAAACAACTGGTCAAAGAAATCAAGCAAAGCGAAAGCAAGTACCAAGATTTCTCATTGACCCAAAAACGGTGTCCCGAATGCGGCGAACCCTTGCGGGAGAAAAATACCCGTGATGGCAAGATCTATGTTTGCTCCAGTGGGACCTGCAAGTACCGTCGTCGGAAAGACCCGAAAGTTTCAAACCGACGCTGCCCGCAATGCCACCGAAAGATGGAGATCATTGAAGGCAAAAACGGCGCCTATTTCCGCTGTAAATTCGATGGGACCACCGAAAAAATGGCGGATAAAAAGGAACGCAGCAAAAAGCTGTCGAAACACGAAGAACGCCGCTTGATGAACAAAATCAATCAAGAAGAACCGCAAGAAAGCCCATTAGCAGCTGCTTTAAAAGCTGCTATGGAGAAGAAATAACTGAATGAGGTAGAAAATAAAAAAGAGTGAGGACGATTTTGCTGTCTCTCACTCTTTTTTTGTATCCATTCATTCAACTAGGCATTTTTTTGACGGTATTCTTTCGGTGAGATACTTTCTTTCTTCTTGAACAAAAAGGAAAAATAATTTGGGTCATTATAGCCAACATCAAAGGCGATCTCAGATAGCCGTAGATTTGTCGTTAACAGCAGTTCCTTAGCTAAGGTCAATCGTTGCTCGGTCAAGTATTCGATAAACGTAGAATCAGTGGCTTGCGAGAAGATGGTGCTGAAGTGCGCCGGACTCAAATGAACTTTTTCAGCAACTACATTTAAGGAAATATTGGGATCAGAAAAGTGATCACTGATAAAGGCTTTGGCTTGATTGATGACGCTTTGATACTTCGCCATTGCAGGATTGATGGGTTGTTTGGTCAATAGCGGCAACAGTTCTGCCAGAGTCGTTTGATAGTTCTCTGGCTCATGGGTCAATGCCGCTAGATAGTCTAAGTCATGGGCGTGCTGAACGATCTGGGGCAGCGAATGACTGTCTTTTTTCTTCAATAATGCCAGCAATTCGACCAAGACGAACAAACGGTACATTTGCGTTCGCTCAACGGTCCCTTGAGGCGCCATCAATTCATCGGTCAGCTCAGGGATCGTCTGTTTCCCAGCATTTGCCAGTCTTGAAGCAAGATCGGTTTTGAAAGGATTGGTGGGGGACAGTTCCCCTTCTCGAATGTCATCTTCATAGCTGATGATTTTTTCCTTGCGGATGCTGCCATAGGTTTTTAGCATGTCACGAGCTTTCTGATAAGAAAGAGGGATGCCCGAGAAACGATCTGCTATAGGTCCGATCGCCACTGCCACTTCTTCCCCAGAACCATGAACGAGGCTTTGAGCGATCTGATAGGCTTTTTCTAAAACTTGTTCGCGGTCATGGTCAAAAAGTAAAAACTTGATGAAGCGGCTAGACACACTGGAGAACAAGACGGCATCATCTTGCTCATAGGCTTTGGTCAGCTGCTGGCTAAAGCGAGTGTAGTCAGAAAAACTTTGATTGAAGGGGGTTTTTGCTAACAGCACACAAAACTGTTTGCCTGAAAAGCGCCGTCCCAGTTCTTCTGCTTGCAAAAAAGCTTCTGAGATCGTGATCTTTTGTTTAAAAAGATGATTCAGAAAGTGATTTTTTTTGATTTCCATTTCGAATAAATCGTCTTCTTTGGATAATTGCTGATGGGTGGTTTGTTGTTCATCTAAGTGTTGAACGACGGTTTTGATGGCTTGTTCTAATTCTTCGTTTTTGATGGGCTTGAGTAAGTAATCGTCTGCTTGCAGCTGCAGTGCCGTTTTTGCATAGTCAAAATCATCAAAGCCGCTAACAAAAATAATGCGAACTTGCGGCAATAATTTTTTGGCTTCTTTCGCAAAGACCAAGCCATCCATAAACGGCATTTTGATATCGCTGATAATAATATCCGGACGCAGATCAAGGATCGAAGCTAGCGCCAATTCGCCATCGGCGGCTTCATCGCTATAAACGATCGGGTATTGTTTGGCGAGAGTCATGATTTGGTGGCGTAAACTATCGCGAATCAGATGTTCATCTTCAACTATGAACACTTTGTACATGGTTGGGTTCCTCCCTTTTTGGTACTGTGACGTTAATCGTGGTGCCTTCTTGGTATTGACTGTGGATCGTCAGTTGCGCTTCGCTGCCGTAGTTCAGCTGGAGACGGCGATAGACGTTATATAGGCCATAGCCGCTCTCAGAGGCGGGATCAGTGGTTTCTTTAAGGTTACGACGAATCTCCTGCAAACGGTCAGGGTCGATCCCAATGCCGTTGTCACTGATGGTCATTTGAATCTGGTGAGGCAATTCTGACACTGTAATTCGAATCATGCCGACGCGACGGACAAACTTGGTGCCATGATAAACGGCGTTTTCAACTAGGGGCTGCAGGACCATTTTCAAAACCTGCAGTTCTGAACTGACGGTTTGATCTTCGATGGTGTAAGACAGCATCCTACCATAGCGAATCTGCAAAATCTTCAAGTAATCGCCCACATGCCGCAATTCTTTTTCCAAAGGAATCCAGTCTTGCCCTTTGCTTAAGGAGATACGGAAAAAATCCGATAACGCATAGGTCATTTCCGTTGCTTGCTCGTAACGGGCAGCTTCAATCAAAGAAACGATCGCATCTAAACTATTATAGATGAAATGTGGGGTAATCTGGGCTTGTAAGACCCGCACCTCACTTTGGGCTAAGTGATACTGCTTCAAGGCATTTTCTTCCAAGAGCCGGGTCAAGTCATCTGCCATTCGATTCAAGCTACTCGTCAAGGTCCGCAGTTCTGGGGTTTCTGGCAGTTCTGCTCGGTAGCTCAAATGTCCTTGGGATAGTTCGTTGGAAAGATCTAATAACCGATCCAATGGGTCTTGCAGATTGTCCCGAACAAAGCGCCGGTTTTTATTGATGATCGCAAAGATGATCAAAAGCAACACGACTTGAAAAAGGATCAGTAACAATACCGATTGGACTAGTTCGTGATTGGTTTGGCTGGCTAAGCTGATCTCTACCCCGACGAATTGCTGCAAAATATCGGATAGCAAATCGATCACCGAATCCACTTGGATCATGACGTATTGGTTTTTTTCCACCGGCTCATCCTTGAGAATATTGTCGATCAACTGTTGCTGATAGGTTTCTAAAGAATCGAGCGTCCGAAAGGCGACCGCTAAAATATTGAGCTCTTTCGCAGTGCTGGTATTTTCTTGGATGTGTTGCAGGTCGCTCCTCAATTCCTCAATTACATTGGTTTCTTGGACTTGTGCGACGGTTTTTTGGCCAAAGACTAAGTCCCACATCTCCTCCAAGACAATGGCATCGACTTTTTCCGATAGTTGATTGGCTTCTTCAATATTGTTGATGGTATTTTGGTAAATGAAAATCTGCCGCGAGTAAAACACACTGCTTAGTACGAGGGGAATAAAGGCGACGAGGATCATCAGTTTATTCGTCTGTTGAAAGATGCCCTTGATACTTTTTGTTTTCATCTTCATCTCCTCAATAATTTCTCGGTGGAATCTGATCGAAATCCATGTCACTGGAAAAAACTGTTTCATGGACATAGATTTCACGAGGAATGGCATCGGCGCCGCGAGCCAAGTAGCGAGAGATGGCATTTTTGACGAACACCCCGGCATCTGGGTTGCACTCAACGACACAATTGACCACTCCTTGCTTCAATTTATCGATCATTTCTTTTTGAGCATCGATCGATACGATCACTAAATCCTTCCCCGGCTCAATATCGGTTTTTTCTAAGGCTTCTAGGGCACCCAGCGTCATCTCATCATTGTGGCTGAACAAGACATCAATCTGTTCCATTTTGCCTGCTTCGATGTATTGTTCGATGACTTCTTTGCCTTTACGGTGGATGAAATCGCCGTTTAATTCGTCTACGACTTGGATCGTCACATTGTTATGGGCATAATCACGCTTGATGGTTTCTCGGAACCCTTCTGAGCGCAAATACGTCGGGGACGTAGCATCCAGTCCCGTCAATTCTAAAACATTGACTGTTTCGTTCTCATGCTCTTTATAATAATTACTAACGTAGAGACCTGCACGATTGCCCTCGGCTTTGAAGCTTGGCCCGATATGGGTCAAAAATAAAGAGGGATCGCTGACATTGACATGTCGATCTACCACGAAAACGGGAATCCCAGCTTGGGCCGCTTCTTCCAAAATCGGTTCCCAATTGTTTTCCTGAATGGGGGTAAAGACGATGGCATCGACTTGATACACGATAAAATTGCGGATATCTTGGATCTGTCGCTCTTGATTCATATAACCGTTACGATAAAGGACTTCATAGCCTTCCTTCTCTAATTCAGTGCGGATCGATTCCGTATGGCGTTTACGCCAGCTGCTTTCCGTTCCCGACTGGGAAAAACCGATCACGATACTTTCTTCCGATGTTTCAGTGGTTGTTTCTTTGTTTGCTTGGCAACCAGACAAGCAAGCTAGAAACAAACAGACGAACAACCCAATTTTTATATTCCTCATTTTTTTCACCTCTATAGTCTATTCTACTAAAAAATACGGAAGCGCTTTACACAAAATATCAAATCAAATAAAAACCAAGGGAATCTTAAAAAATCCAAGATTCCGAAGAGAAAAGGGGGTAACTGGGCCGTTTTTTCTCAAGAAATCCAAGAAACCTCGAAAAAATCTAAATGTAAGCGATTCCTTAACTAGCTATACTGAATATGTAAGAAAAAGACATGGAGGGATCACAATGAAAGGTACTTTTGGTAAATTGGTCGTCCTAGCATCCACCTTATTGGTTGGCGGATTGTTAGCAGCTTGTGGGAATGGATCAGACAGCGGGGCAAACGGTGATGGAGACAAAGGATTTGTTGGGATCGCGATGCCGACCAAATCGGCAGAACGATGGATCGCAGATGGCGACAATATGGTAGAGGAATTAGAGAAGCTTGGCTATAAAACTGACCTGCAATATGGAGAAGACAAAGTAGAAAACCAAGTGGCACAAATTGAGAACATGATCACCAAAGGCGTTGATACCTTAGTGATCGCCTCGATCGATGGTTCGGCACTGACGGACGTGTTGGAAAAAGCCCATAACGAAGACATCACAGTCATCGCCTATGACCGTTTACTGATGAACTCGGAATACGTCGATTATTATGCCACCTTTGATAATTTTGGGGTCGGCGTGCTGCAAGCGTCTTATATTGAAGACAAATTAGGCCTCAAAGATGGTGAAGGACCATTTAACATTGAATTATTCGGCGGTTCTCCAGATGATAACAATGCACTGATCAATTATAATGGGGTCCTTTCGGTTTTCCAACAATACTTTGACAGCGGACAGCTAGTCGTTCCTTCCGGTCAAACCAACTTCAACCAAATCGCTACCTTGCGTTGGGATGGTTCAACCGCGCAAGCTCGGATGGACAATTTGTTGAGTGCCAACTATACGGATCAAACATTGGATGCTGTTCTTTCACCTTATGATCCAATCAGCCTAGGAATCATCTCATCGCTTAAAGGTGTGGGCTATGGTTCCTCTGATAAACCACTGCCTGTGATCACCGGTCAAGATGCGACGGTGGCAGGAGTGAAATCAATCATCGCGGGCGAACAAACCCAAACGATTTTTAAAGATACACGGGTGTTAGCGAAAAACACGATCGAAATGATCGAAGCCATCACCAATGGCGAGGAAGTGCCGGTCAACGATACTGAAACCTATGATAATGGCGTCAAAGTCGTACCAACCTACTTGTCAAATCCTGTTTCTGTGGATAGCGACAACTACAAAGAAGAATTGATCGATACCGATTACTATACAGAAGAAGAGCTGGGCATTTAAGCAAGGAGTGCAGATCCAGCGAGAAAAGATGCTAGTTTCCCCTCAAGCAGCAGGGAAGAACGAATCATCCCCAGTATTCGTTCTTTCCGCTTTTCTTACAAAGGGAGCGCATCACTTTTACATAAAAAGGAAAAGGGTGAAAGAACATGGCAGATAATATTTTGATGATGAAAGGCATCGTCAAAGAGTTTTCAGGGGTTCGCGCCCTTGATAACGTCAACCTCTCGATCGAGCGAGGAGAGATCCACGCACTGTGTGGAGAAAATGGCGCTGGCAAGTCCACGCTGATGAATGTCTTAAGCGGACTCTATCCTTACGGCAGTTATGATGGAGAGATCTATTATGAAGGGGAGTTATGCAAGTTCAAAGATTTGCGGGACAGCGAGGACAAAGGAATCGTTATTATTCATCAAGAGTTAGCCTTAAGTCCTTACCTGTCGATCAAAGAAAATATTTTTTTAGGAAATGAACAAGCCAAGCACGGCATTATTGATTGGGATCTGACCGAAAAGAAAACGGACAATCTCTTAAAGATCGTTGGCTTAAAATTAGACCCGAATACGCTGGTTTCACAAATCGGTGTCGGGCATCAACAGCTGGTGGAAATTGCCAAAGCATTTTCAAAATCCGTCCGATTGTTGATTTTAGATGAACCAACCGCAGCGTTGAATGAAGAAGAAAGTGCCAATCTGTTAGAGCTGATCAAAGAGTTTCGCAACCAAGGGATCACTTCGATCATCATCTCCCACAAGCTGAATGAAATCGTCAATGTGGCGGATCGCATCACGATTTTACGAGACGGGCAAACGATCGAGACGCTGAGCGGGGCCGAAATCTCTGAAGAGCGTATCATTCGGGGCATGGTTGGGCGAGATTTGACCAATCGCTACCCAGAGCGGAAACCCACTATTGGTGAACCGTTTTTTGAAGTCAAAAATTGGACGGTCCATCATCCAATCGACCATACCCGTGTGGTGAATGAAAATTTGAACTTGATGATCCGCAAAGGAGAGATCATCGGCATCGCCGGTTTGATGGGTGCTGGCCGGACTGAGTTTGCCATGAGTGTCTTCGGTCATTCCTACGGCAGTTCGATTTCGGGGGAAGTCTATAAAGACGGCCAACCGATTTCTGTCAAAGACGTGCCAACCGCCATCAAAAATGGGTTAGCCTATGTGTCGGAAGACAGAAAAGCGCTGGGCTTGAATCTGCTGATGGATATTCGCGAGAACACCACCATCGCTAGTCTTGCCAAAATCAGCCGCCAAGGGGTCATCGATAAAGAAAAAGAAGTCACGATGGCAGAAGAATTCCGCAAAAAAATGCGGACGAAAACCAATTCAATCTATCAAAACGTTGGCAGTTTGAGTGGTGGGAATCAGCAAAAAGTCGTTTTGGCAAAGTGGCTGATGACCACACCAGATATCTTATTTTTAGATGAACCGACCCGCGGGATCGATGTCGGGGCGAAGTACGAAATCTATACGATCATCGAAGAGATGGCAGCAGCTGGCAAAGCCATCTGTATCATCTCCTCGGAGTTACCAGAACTATTAGGCATGTGCGACCGGATCTACACGATGAACGAAGGCCGCTTCACGGGCGAAGTGTTACGGGAAGAGGCCGACCAAGAACGATTGATGAATCTAATGACACTAGAAGAGAGTGGGGTTTGAGATGGAAACAACCAATAAATTAAAAAAAGAACGCAGCCATTCGCTGAAAGAAAAGGCACTGGAAATCTTTAGCAAATACAGTATGATCATTATCTTAGCAGTATTATTGGTGGCCTTTCAGCTCATGACCGACGGAATTTTCTGGCGGCCGCTGAATATCACCAACCTCGTGTTGCAAAACAGTCATATTCTCGTTTTAGCAGCCGGTATGCTTTTGGTCGTCTTGTTAGGACATGTCGATCTATCCGTAGGGTCCGTGATGGCGTTTGTCGGTGCGATTGCAGGCGTCTTGATGGTCAATAACGGCATCAGTCCTTGGCTGGCAGTGCCTCTTTGCTTACTGATGGGGGCAGTGATCGGTGCCTGGCAAGGCTTCTGGGTCGCATATGTCGGTATCCCAGCATTTATCGTGACCTTGTCTGGTTTACTAATGTTTCGAGGATTGACCCAAGTCGTCTTAGGCGGTCAATCATTGGCACCGTTTCCCAAGGCATTCCAACAAATTTCTACTGGGTATTTGCCAGATATTGCAGGCGGTCAGATCCATTTACTTTCCATGATTTTAGGTGTAGTGATCACAGGCATCCTGATTTTAGGCCAATGGCGGACCCGTGAGCGCCGCAAAAAAAATCTTTTTGAAGTGGAATCAATGGCAGCCTTTGCCTTTAAAGCCGTCTTTACTGCGGTTGTATTTCTCGGTGCTACCTACATCTTTGCCTCTTATCAAGGGTATCCGATCATTTTGATCGTCTTAGGGGTGATCGTGGCTGCCTATGGCTTTTTGACTAACAAAACCGTCGCTGGTCGGCAAATCTATGCAACCGGCGGCAACAAAAAAGCAGCCGAACTTTCGGGAATCAAGACGAAGAAAATCACCTTCTGGGTCTTCGTGAACATGGGGATGATGGCAGCTTTGGCGGGCTTGGTTTTAGCGGCTCGGTTGAATGCAGCTACACCGCAAGCGGGAACGTCAATGGAATTAGATGCAATGGCCGCAGTGTATTTCGGCGGTGCTTCTACCTCAGGCGGTATTGGTACTGTGATGGGGGCGATCGTTGGTGGTCTCGTGATGGGTGTCTTAAACAATGGGATGTCGATCTTAGGGGTCGGTGTCGATTGGCAGCAAGCCATCAAAGGGTTGATTTTGCTGCTGGCTGTCGTGTTGGATATCTACAATAAGAAAAAGAAAATTTCGTAGGAGGGCCTGTTTATGGAGGACCAAGCACAAAAGACGATTTTATTGATTTGTACCGCCGGCATCACTACGGGTCTCTTAGTGAAAAACATGCAGCGGGCCGCAGATGAAAAAGGGCTAGCTGTGCATATCTATTCGGCACCAGCCATCATTGCTGAACAGATCCTGCAGCAGCAAACAGTCGATGCTTTGTTGATCGGTCCGCAGTCGAAGTACGAAGTCAATCGATTAAAAGACTTTCTCATGGTCAAAGCGGTGCCATATAAATTAATCAAAGAAACAGATTATGAGCTGTTAGATGGCGAAGCTGTCCTTGCAGACAGCCTGACCCTCTTACAAAACGATCGCTAGGCTCGCGTAAAAAGATGTGTCTTTTAGCGTTTGAATATGTTGTTTAGAGTAGTACCTTGCGAAGCTCCCAAGCAAGTACTACTCTTTTTATTGTGAAGTAGTTTGATCACCTGATAGGGAAGAACCGTCGATTGAATGCTGCTTCGGTCAGTTCTTAAGCTTTGTTTGCCAGTGAGTGGACAGGTGGCGAAAGTACAGTAAAGGCGGCGGATCTTTTCCAATGAGGAAACAGTCAAGAATCGATCTTGTATTTGTTTCCTTAAAGCAGCAAACAACTCATAGAATGGAGGAACAGATTATCGAACCAGCAGAACTTACCCAGATTCGCCCCAGTAAACGACAACTACAGTGGCAGCAGTTGGAATTTTATGGCTTTATCCACTTTGGCCTCAATACGATGACCAATCGTGAATGGGGGCTCGGCAATGAGTCGCCAACGGTATTTTACCCACAAAAGCTAGACTGTCATCAATGGGTTTCCACAATGAAGCAAAGCGGGATGCAGGGAATCATTTTGACCTGCAAACACCATGACGGCTTTTGCTTATGGCCAAGCCAGCACACTGCTTTCACAGTCGCTTCAACGCCCTGGCGCAATGGTCAAGGTGATTTAGTGAAAGAACTTTCTGATGCTTGCCGTCAAGCAGAACTGAAATTCGGCATTTATTTATCGCCATGGGATCAGCATGAAGCTTGTTATGGAATGGGGCAAGCTTATGATGATTTTTATACGGCGCAGTTGACAGAACTTCTAACCAATTATGGTGATATATTCGAAATATGGTTAGATGGGGCCAATGGTGAAGGGCCTAATGGGAAACGCCAAAACTATGATTGGGAACGGTATTATCAAGTGATTCGAGAGCTGCAACCCAATGCAGTGATTGCGGTTTGCGGACCGGATGTCCGTTGGGTAGGAAACGAAGCGGGGCAAACCAGACTTCAAGAATGGAGTGTGGTGCCAGCAGCATTAAAGGATGCTGAAAAAACAGCGAGTCATTCGCAAAAAGCCGATAGCACAGCGATTCGGCAATCGATTTCCAGTATGGAAATGGATTTAGGAAGCCGACAAGCGCTGAAAAAGTACGGCATTAAAGAAGCTGCCGAATTGGCTTGGTACCCTGCTGAGGTCAACTTATCGATTCGCCCCGGCTGGTTTTATCATCCATCAGAAGACCAACAAGTAAAAAGCGGCGCTGAGCTCTGGTCTTTTTACAAGCAGATCGTTGGGGGCAATAGTTCTTTTCTACTTAATGTGCCGCCGATGCCGGATGGTATGATCCATCCAACGGATCAAAAGGCATTGCAGCAATTAGGTCACTCGATTAAACAATTGAAAGAGGTGACGGCTGAAAGGACCGGCACGTTTGCGAGCTCTTCAACCAGTGTGTCCAGCAGAATGGATAAGCTCCAACTATCTCAAGCGTTTGGCCAGTATTGGAAACCGGACTTGGAAGACAAACGGCCATGGCTGACCCTACATTTTGCAGAACCGGTCGTCATCAATTCACTTGTATTGAAGGAAGCGATTCAATATGGGCAACGGGTAGAAAAAGCAAAAATTTTTCTGCAAACTGTAGAAGGACAAAAGTTACTGACCGAAATAGTGACGATCGGCTATCAAAAAATCATCAGCTTTGAAGCGGTCGGCGTGTCTGCTGTCAAAATCGTTTTTACTCAAGTTCGGCAAACACCGATCATTCAAACCATGGTCGCGCGCTATGTGCCTCAGGAAGAATAAAGTAACCCAAAAACAGACAGTCGGCTGACTGTCTGTTTTTGAGGGATACAAATAAGGAATAAAAGTGGATATTAGTTAAATGCGACTGCCTAGGGGGCAAATCCGAGAACAGTGCATGGTAACTACAAATTAAGGAAGTGTGATGACATTTTCTGAATCTTTGTCGAAGAAATGCGCTTTGTTGATGTTGAAAGCTAAATCAACTGTTTCACCTGGACGGTGGAAGTCGCGGGCATCAACTTTCGAGATAAATTCAGTCGCACCTACACGTGTATAAAGCATTGTTTCTGCACCTAATAGTTCAGATACGACCACTTCAGCACGTACAGTTGCTTCAGGAGAAGCTTCCAATGCGATTTGTTCACTGTGGATATCTTCTGGACGAATACCAAAGACTAATTGTTTGCCTTCGTAGCCTTTTTCAACAAGAATCTTATTCTTGCCTTCAGGAATACGTAAATTCAAACTTTGACCATCAGAGATCATACCGTTATTCAACGTAACATTGAAGAAGTTCATTGCTGGTGAACCGATAAAGCCGGCAACGAAAATGTTTTTCGGTGTGTTGTAGACTTCTTTTGGTGAACCGATTTGTTGAATGAAACCATCTTTCATGATAACGATCCGGTCAGCCATGGTCATCGCTTCTGTTTGGTCATGGGTTACATAGATCGTCGTTGTTTCTAAACGTTGGTGTAATTTTGCGATTTCCGCACGCATGGCAACCCGCAATTTCGCATCTAAGTTTGACAACGGCTCATCCATCAAGAAGACTTTGGCATCACGAACGATGGCACGGCCTAAGGCAACCCGTTGACGCTGACCACCTGAAAGGGCAGCAGGTTTACGATCTAAGTATTCTGTCAAACCTAAGATCTCAGCGGCATTTTCTACGCGTTTTTTGATTTCTTCTTTGTCGTATTTACGCAATTTCAAACCAAATGCCATGTTGTTGAAAACAGTCATATGGGGATACAATGCGTAGTTCTGGAAAACCATCGCGATGTCGCGGTCTTTTGGTGCTACATCGTTCATTACTTTTCCACCGATGCTCAATTCGCCTTCAGAAATATCTTCTAAACCAGCGATCATTCGAAGGGTTGTTGATTTTCCGCAACCAGAAGGTCCAACGAAAACGATAAATTCGCGATCCGCGATATCTAAATTAAAATCAGTTACCGAATACGCATCATTATTGTCATATTTTTTGTGGATATTTTTTAAGGCCATTTCTACCATTGGGATTACCTCTTTCCATTTAGTTTACATGAATAGCATAAATGAAAACGCTTCGAATGCGCAACGGAAACCTGCACAAGAAAAAAACGTTTTCTTGTGCAGGTTGTTTAATTGCTCTGATGGGTGAATTGGTCGATCAGTAAATAGCAAAGCAGCAGATCATCCATATTTTTTAAATTTAAACGTGTCAGTGTTTGAAACTTATCGATCTTATATAGGAGAGAATTCCGATGCATAAACAGTTCTTTGGCTGTGGAACTCGCATTGCCTTGATTGCGCCACAGTGATTGAATGATCGTTTCGGTCTCTTCTTCAAACCAATCTAGATACAAGGTACGAAACAAGGAAATATACTCGGAAAAGCCATTGCGAAAAAGAGCGAAGACCACTTTGGGCAGATCCATACTTTTACTGGTAGTTTTCGTTTTTAACTCATTTTTAAACAGGGTAGATTCACTCGTCCATAAGGTAGTGAAGTCGTGGCGTGGGTGATGGAAGGGGCCAACGAACAGCTGGGAATAGCAGTCGAAATCCATATCCAAAGCCACGAATAAGCCGTCGAGATCTTCGATGGGTAAATTAGTGTCGTCTTGTTTTTCTACGATCACCGCATGGTCTTCGGTGAGGAAAAAAAGATCCACCACGCTAGGGAGCATTTGCTGGATCTCTGCGAGCCATTCGGATTGCAAGGAGTCAATGGTTCGGGTGAAATGAACTTGCAGCATTCGGACCCACGTTTGGTCTTGAACGGGCTGATGTTCAAATAAAATCGGATACCATGGATGGTTTCGGTTATCGATTTCTGGTTGCAAAGAGCCGTTTCCCAGTTGGATCAGCAGTTTTTCACTGTCACTTAATTGGTCAGTTGGCAGCCAAATATATTTTTTGCCGAAAGCGATGGATTCGATGTCCTTCGTTGTGGATACTTTGTCATGCAGCGTTGCCTGGGGGAAACGCGCTTTGATGTCATTAAAAGAAAAAATGAGAAAGACCTCCTTTGAGATACTCTACGTATTCTTCATTTAGTATAGCATGTTCTAAAAAAACCGTTCAAAATTTTCCCAGAAAAAAGCACAGCCCTTCACCGAAATCTCTGCCTTTGCATGGCAGGAGGATTGCTTTTTTCCCGAAGCGATGACTTCTATAATCCTAACAGTTGTTTTTTCTTTAAGGCAAATTCTTCTTCAGTCAAAATTCCTTCATCGACCAACATTTTCAGTTCGCGAAGATCAGCAATGACCTGTTCCGTCGGAGTTACAGTTGGTCGCGGGGGCAGTATTGCATGCTCACGGGGGAAGTTAGTGAGATAGCGCTGTATGATCCGAGCAATCAGCAGGTCTTTTTCGGCAAAGCAAAGGGAGTGGTTTGGTTCCGTCCTTCTGCGAGAATGGGTTTCTCTGATTGCCCCGCCGCCAATATACAGTTCCAAGAAGCCATTGCCTTTCCAAAGACCAGATTCGGCAACTTCTTTCAAACTGACACTGGTGATCTGGGGAATCTGCAAAACCTGCTTTTCTTTCTTTTTGTAGTCGATGATCGTGAGCGTATCTTCTGTGATGGCCCAAGCCTCACGATAATGATAAGACAGTAATTTGATTTTACCAGCCTCTTCATCCACGTAACTTTTGGCTGATTGTCCGCCAAGTGCTGCCAAATGATCCGTTAAAAATTCATAGGCTTTTTGGGCATCGATTCGATTGGTGAAATAAAGCAGATGAGAATTACCTGGTACCTGCAGTCGGAGGTAGTCCACTAAGAGACCTTTGCCTATATGTAATTCCACATCGGCAATTTTTGCCATGGGAATCTTTTCATCCGGGATTTTTGGATGGGTGTTGTTTATCCAGACGCCTTTTTTCGTAATGAACCAACGACAGCTGGCATCATGTCTGCGATTCTCTCGATATTTTTTTGAATACAGAATAATGGGTTCCTCGTAGGTTTCATTAGGTGTTCTCGTCAAAATACTTACCTCCTTAAACGTAATAAGTAATATTTTATTCAATTATACAACAAATAGCGTTTTTATTCGTTTTATTCTGATGAAAATAAGGGTATTTTGTCGTTTTCCTTCTTTTCGTTATGGTTTTTTAGAAAAAAATCCCTAGCAGCAATTGACAAGGAAGCGGTTTCTTGGTATCTTAGATGTACGGACAACTTTTGAAAGATGGGGTAAAAATGGCAAATAAGTACGAACAACTAGCGGATATCTTAAGAGAAAAGATCCGCTTAGGCACCTATCAAGAAGGCGATGCGATCCCTTCAGAAGCAACCTTACAGGAAGAATTTCATTATAGCCGCCACACGGTGCGCCAAGCGATCGCTGTTTTGGTCAATGAAGGCTATTTAAGAAAAGAACGGGGCTCAGGCACCTACGTTTCAAAACCTGAGACTGTCAATCATAAAAACCGCAAAACGATTGGGATCATCATGACCTATTTGTCTGATTATATTTTCCCATCGATCATGCGTGGCGTGGAGCAGACATTGCGGGAGCAAGGCTACTCACTGCTTTTAGGCTCAACCAACAATGACCATGAGCAAGAAAGAGCGTGCTTGCAGCAAATGATGGATCAAGGGGTAGACGGGTTGATCGTTGAACCAACTAAGAGCAGCCAATACAACCCGAATCTTGCCTATTATGTCGCACTCCAAGAAGCTGGGATTCCTCTCGTCATGATCAATGCCTATTACGAAGAACTAGACTTGCCGCATATTTGTGTCAACGATACACGTTCTGGGTTTTTAGCAACCAATTATCTATTAGAACAACAGCATCAGCAGTTGATGATGATCACGAAAATCGATGACTTACAAGGGAAATATCGGATGAAAGGGTTTGTCAAAGCGTTGACCCAAGCCAAGCGGACGTTTGCAGCAGAAGACGTCTTGACGTATACGACGGAGACGAAAGAAGCCGTTATTGAACAAGCGATCCAGCGCTTGACGGCTGCCGATAATCAAGTCACAGGCATCGTTTGTTACAACGATGAGATCGCGCATCGTTTGATTCAAGCATTGACGGCTGCTGGGAGGAACGTTCCTACTGATTTTTCGATCGTAGGAAACGATGACTCGCCCCTTAGCACCTTGTCCACACCGACGATCACCACACTGACTCACCCGAAAGAAGCGATGGGGGAATTGGCTGCACAATGGATCACTACAGGGAAGGCAACAGAAGCACAACGCTTTTATTTTGAACCAGAGCTGATCGTTCGCGGTTCAGTCAATAACCAAAAAGGAGAGTAAGAAGATGACGCAACAAGTAAGGCAAGCAATTATTGACGGGCGCACGTCTCTTGGGATCGAGCTAGGCTCGACACGGATCAAAGCCGTCTTGATCGATGAACAGTTTCAGACGATCGCTTCCGGCAGTTTTGAATGGGAAAATCAATTGGAGCAAGGGATTTGGACCTACTCGCTAGAAGCGATTTGGCAAGGACTGCAAGCCAGCTACCAAGAGTTGGCGCACAATATCCAGCAGCAATTTGAGGTACCTTTGACGACGATCGGCAGTATCGGTTTTTCTGCAATGATGCACGGCTATATGGCTTTTGATCAGCAAGGCACGCTGTTGGTCCCTTTTCGGACATGGCGCAATGCGATCACGGAAGAAGCAGAAAAAGCCTTGACGGCATTGTTCCAATACAACATCCCGCAGCGTTGGAGTATCGCGCATTTGTATCAAGCGATTTTGAATCAAGAAGCCCACGTCCCAGAGGTTGCTTTTTTCACTACCTTAGCCGGCTATGTCCATTGGCAGCTGACAGGGGAAAAAGTTATCGGAATCGGCGATGCATCAGGGATGTTCCCAATCGACAGTACGACAAAAAACTATGATGCGAATATGCTGCAGCAATTTGATGCACAAATCAGCAGTCTGGGGTATCCTTGGCAGATCAAAGACATTTTGCCACAAGTGTTGACAGCAGGCGAACCAGCCGGTACATTGACGGCAGAAGGCGCAAAAAAACTCGACCCAACCGGTACCTTGCAAGCCGGCATCCCGTTATGTCCGCCAGAAGGCGATGCGGGCACTGGCATGGTTGCCACGAATAGTGTGGCACAGCGAAGCGGGAATGTTTCAGCCGGGACGTCGGCTTTTGCCATGATCGTTTTAGAAGAACCCTTAACGCAAGTGTATCCAGAGATCGATTTGGTCACGACGCCTTCTGGTGATTTGGTGGGGATGGTCCATACGAATAACTGTACCTCGGAGATCAATGCCTGGGTCAAACTTTTCCGCGAATTTGCCGACGCAGCTGGAATGAAACTCTCCACGGAAGAATTGTTTGCGACCTTGTTCAACGAAGCATTGAAAGGGGATTCAGACTGTGGTGGGCTGCTCTCTTATGGCTATTATTCTGGTGAAAATATCACCAAGATCCCTGAAGGACGGCCGCTTTTCGTCCGATCGCCAGAGAGTTCTTTTACTTTAGCAAATTTCATGCGCTTACATCTGTTTAGTGCCTTTGGTGCGATGAAGATCGGGATGAAGATTCTGGAAGCCGAAGACGTCGCCATTGATCGAATCGTTGGTCACGGTGGGATCTTCAAGACGCCAGAAGTTGCCCAACGTGTCTTGGCAGCTGTCATGGAAGCCCCAGTCACGGTCATGGAAACGGCTGGTGAAGGCGGCGCCTGGGGGATCGCCCTTTTAGCAGCATACCTTCGCCGTCACACGCCAGAACAATCCTTGGCCGCATTCTTAGCAGATCAAGTGTTTAAAAATGACCACGGCGTGACGTTAGCCCCAACGGAAGCGGACATTCAGGGATTCACCGTCTTTACCCAACGATACCAAGCAGGGTTGCCGATCGAGCAAGCGGCAATCGATGCATTGATTTAAAAAGAAAGAAGGGAATTTTGTGTTAGAAGGATTAAAAGAAGAAGTCTTTCAAGCCAATTTGGCATTGCCGAAGCAAGGATTGATCAAATACACCTGGGGCAATGTGTCAGCAGTGGATCGCCAACAGCAGTTGTTTGTCATCAAACCTAGCGGTGTTGACTATGAAACCATGCAAGCCAGTGATATGGTGGTTTGTGATTTTGAGGGCAACGTAGTGGAAGGAGCAAAAAATCCTTCCTCCGATACGCCGACGCATGCCGTTTTATACAAAGCATTTCCAGAAATTGGTGGGATCGTCCATACCCATTCTACTTGGGCGACGAGCTGGGCTCAGGCAGGACTCGATCTGCCAGCGATGGGCACGACCCATGCCGATACGTTTTATGGAGCAGTCCCCTGTGCCCGTTTTTTGACGCAAGCCGAGATCGATGAAGGCTATGAAGCACAAACAGGACAGGTGATCGTCGAAACCTTTAAGGAACGCGGCATCACGCCAGAAGAAATTCCTGGTGTCTTGCTTCACGGTCATGGACCGTTTACCTGGGGCAAAACGGCGGATGCGGCGGTGATGAACGCAGTGGTCTTAGAAGAAGTCGCTAAGATGAATTTTATCACGCGCCAGCTCAACAGTTACGCACCCGAATTGCCGCAGCGGGTCTTAGACAAACATTATTTACGCAAACATGGAGAAAATGCCTATTACGGGCAAAAATAACGAAAAAGGAGCAAGTAGAATGTTAGAAATCGGGAAAAAAGAATTTTGGTTCGTCGTAGGATCACAGCACTTATATGGAGAAGAAGCATTACAAGAAGTACGGGATCATGCAGAAGAAATGGTCAAAAGCTTAAATGACAGCTCAAAGCTGCCTTATCCAGTTGTTTTACAAGAACTCGCTGTTACTGCCGATACGATTACGAAAATCATGAAAGAAGTCAACTATCGGGATGAAGTCGCTGGGGTGATCACCTGGATGCACACCTTCTCACCTGCAAAAATGTGGATTCGCGGCACGAAATTATTACAAAAACCATTGCTGCACCTTGCCACTCAATACAATGAACAAATTCCATGGGAAACCATCGATATGGACTTTATGAACTTGAACCAAGCGGCTCATGGTGACCGAGAATACGGATTTATCAATGCCCGTTTGAAAAAGCAAAACAAAATCGTTGTCGGTTATTGGAAAAATGAAGCCATCCAAAAAGAAATTGCTGCTTGGATGGACGTGGCAGTCGGCTACAATGAAAGCTTCCAAATTAAAGTCGCTCGTTTTGGCGACAACATGCGTAACGTTGGGGTGACGGAAGGCGACAAAGTCGAAGCACAGATCCAATTTGGTTGGACCGTTGATTATTTTGGGATCGGCGATTTGGTACAAGTTGTCGATGCGGTGACTGACGAAGAAATCGATGCACTCTTTGAAGGATACAGCCAGCTGTATGATTTCGATTATGGCGATTACGACAAAGAAGAGTGGGCACGTCATGTCAAAGCACAAGCCAAACAAGAAATCGGTCTGCGCCGCTTCCTTGAAGCAGGCGGCTATACGGCATTCACCACGAACTTTGAAGACTTGTATGGTATGCAGCAGTTGCCTGGTTTAGCTGTACAACGCTTGATGGCAGAAGGCTATGGGTTTGCCGGTGAAGGGGACTGGAAAACAGCCGCTATTGACCGTTTGATGAAAATCATGGCTCACAATAAAGCGACTGGCTTTATGGAAGACTACACCTATGAGCTGACACCAGGAAAAGAAGCCATCTTGCAATCCCACATGATGGAAGTCGATCCGGTATTAGCAGCCAGCAAACCAAAAATCGTGGTTTCGCCATTGTCGATGGGGGATCGTGAAGACCCAGCCCGGCTCGTGTTTGACGGCCAAGGCGGCGAAGGTGTCGTGGTTTCGATGGCCGACTTTGGCACTCACTACAAATTATTGATCAATGAAGTCGATGCCTTTGAGCCAACTGAAGAAGCACCAAAACTACCGGTTGCACGAGTAATGTGGACGCCAAAACCAAACTTCCACGATGGCGTCAAACAGTGGATCGAAACAGGCGGTGGCCATCACACCGTTGTCTCACTTGTCCTAAATTCTGATCAGATCGAAACATGGGCGAAACTTGTAGGATTAGAATACGTAACGATCAAATAAGTACCCAATCACAAAAGGAACCGTTGGCGATGCCGGCGGTTTCTTTGCGTTTTTCTTAAGCTTTCTTTCCTTCTGGCTGTAAAGTGCGGACAAGCAAACCCTTGAAAGCACCAGCAATCAGCAAAATTGACTTTTAAATATAGGGGGCATAGACTTTTATGTAAGAGTGGAACAATGGACTAAAAGGAGGAGCACAATGAAGACAACCTACGATACACCAGAGTATTATCAGAAAATGAACGCTTGGTGGCGAGCAGCCAACTACCTTTCCGTTGGTCAGATCTATTTGAAAGACAATCCCTTATTGCGCCGCCCCATCGAAGAAAAAGACTTGAAAGTGAATCCAATTGGTCACTGGGGAACGATCGCCGGACAAAATTTTATTTACACCCATCTCAATCGCGTCATCAATAAGTACGACTTAAACATGTTTTATATCGAAGGACCAGGCCATGGCGGACAAGTCATGGTTGCGAATGCTTATTTAGACGGCAGCTACAGCGAGATCTATCCAAAAGCCACCCAAGACGAAGTAGGGATGAAACATCTATTCAAAACCTTCTCTTTCCCAGGTGGGATCGCTTCTCATGCGGCACCTGAAACGCCAGGTTCGATCCATGAAGGCGGCGAGCTAGGCTATTCCATCGCCCACGCTACCGGAGCTATTTTAGACAATCCCGATGTCATTGCAGCAGTAGTGGTCGGTGATGGTGAAGCCGAAACCGGACCATTAGCGGGCAGCTGGTTTTCAAATACCTTTATCAACCCAGTCAATGATGGCGCAATTTTGCCTATCTTGCATTTGAATGGCGCCAAGATTGCCAATCCAACGATTTTGGCTCGTAAAAGTGACCAAGATCTCACGAAATATTTTGAAGGCATGGGTTGGACCCCTTATTTCGTAGAAGGGGACGATCCAGAAGCCGTTCATCCGCAATTGGCACAGAAGATGGATCAAGCCATCGAACAGATCCACGCGATCCAAGCAGAAGCCCGCAAAGGTTCTGCGGAAGAAGCCGCTATGCCTCATTGGCCTGTTTTAATCGTTCGCACACCAAAAGGGTGGACTGGACCGAAAGTCTGGGATGGCGAGCCGATTGAAGGGGGCTTCCGTGCCCACCAAGTGCCGATCCCTGTCAATGCGAAACATATGGAACACGTGGATGCTTTGACGGATTGGCTGCAGTCTTATCGTCCAGAAGAGCTTTTTGACGAAAACGGCCGCATCAACGCTGAGATTCAAGAATTGGCGCCAAAAGGGGAGCAACGGATGGCTGTCAACCCAATCACCAACGGGGGGATCGATCCGCAACCGCTACGCTTGCCAGATTGGCAAGCACATGCCATTGCGATTGAGACACCAGGGGAAACGACGGCCCAAGATATGATGGTCTTTGGGAAATTTGCCCGTGACATCATCAAAGAAAATCCTGACAACTTCCGCATTTTTGGCCCAGATGAAGCCAAATCCAATCGGTTGAACCATGTGTTCGAAGTCACGGACCGCCAATGGTTGGAGCCAAAACATCCTGATTATGATGAATGGCTGTCTTCAGTGGGCCGTGTGATTGATTCACAATTATCAGAACATCAAGCAGAAGGCTTCTTGGAAGGCTATGTGCTGACGGGGCGTCATGGCTTCTTTGCCAGCTACGAGTCATTCCTAAGAGTCGTTGATTCTATGATCACGCAGCACTTCAAATGGTTACGAAAAGCCCATGATCTTGACTGGCGCAACCCGTACCCCTCATTGAATTTGATCGCTTCATCAACGGTCTTCCAACAAGACCATAATGGGTACACCCACCAAGATCCAGGGATCATGACCCATATTGCAGAGAAAAAAGCCGACTTTGTGCGGGTCTACTTGCCAGCCGATGCCAATAGCTTGATGGCTGTCATGGCAGAAACGCTCGCTTCTGAAGAAAAGATCAATCTAGTGGTCTCTTCGAAACACCCACGTCCGCAGTTTTATTCGGCGGATGAAGCGAAAGTGCTTGTCAAAGATGGCTTGAAAGTCATCGACTGGGCATCGACAGATGAAGGACAAGAACCGGACATCGTGATCGCAGCTGCCGGGACGGAACCGAATTTGGAAGCATTAGCTGCTGTTTCCTTGCTGATTGAAGCCTTCCCAGAGTTGAAAGTCCGCTTCATCAATGTGGTCGATCTATTGAAATTGCGTCGTCCAGAAGTCGATCCTCGTGGGTTGAGCGATGAAGCATTCGAAGCCTACTTTACGAAAGACAAACCGATCGTGTTTGCTTTCCACGGGTATGAAGGACTGATTCGCGACATCTTCTTTGGCCGTCGCAACCAACAGCTTCATATTCATGGGTACCGAGAAAATGGCGACATCACGACACCGTTTGATATGCGGATCCTTTCTGAATTGGATCGCTTCCACTTAGCCAAAGACGCCGCCGAATGGGTCTATGGAGAAAAAGCAACGGACTTTGCCAAAAAAATGGCAGACACCGTTGCGTATCACCATGACTTTATTCGAGAAAACGGCTATGATATCGCCGAAGTCGAAGAGTGGGAATGGAAACCATTGCGTTGATTTTTTCTCCATAACACCAACGTAAGACAATTTAAGAACAAAATAAGTACAAAACGATCCGCAACAGGGTCGGGACGCCTTACCAAGGAAGCCCGACCGACTGTCTGCGGATCGTTTTTTTAAAAGACGTCGAAACCGTAATTTTTGATATGCTGTTTCAACAAGGCGAGATAGTCCAAAGCCATCTCACTCAGTTCCATTTTCTTGTGTTTGAGGTAACCTAGTGTCATCGCATCATCGACTTCCAAAGGAATCGCAACGATTTTTTCGTCATTCAGCTCACTGCTGATGATCCCAGAGCTGATGGTATAGCCGTTGAGACCCACCATCAAATTGAAGATCGTGGCACGATCGCTGATGCGAATGTGTTTTTTGCGTTGTAAAGTGCTTAAAATCTCTTCAGAAAAGTAGAAGGAATTGGTTTCCCCTTGTTCGTACGACAAATAGGTATAAGGTTCCAAATCAGCTAATGTGATGCTTTTTTTCTGAGTCAGGGGATTTTCTCGGCCGATGAAGACGTGAGGTTTGGCTTCAAATAAAGGAATGAATTGCAGGTCTTTTTCGTGGATCAAACGGGTGAGGACCGTCGTGTTAAAATCATTCAGATAAATGATCCCCAATTCGCTCTTAAACGTCTGGATATCATCCAGTACATTTTGTGTTTGGGTCTCCCGCAAGGTGAATTGAAATTCATCTTCCCCTAACTGTTTGACCAGCTCCACGAAGGCGTGGACGACGAAGGCATAGTGCTGCGCAGAAACACTGAAAACATGCTTGCGATGGCTGTCTTTGCGAAAGCGTTCGTCCAAGAGATTGACTTGGTCTAAAACATTTCGAGCATAATTGAGAAAGGAACGGCCATCATCGGTCAAGGTCACCCCTAATTTACTGCGGTAAAACAGCTGCAGATCATATTCTTTTTCCAACTCTTTCATGGCTTGAGAGAGGGAGGGCTGACTGATGAAAAGCTGTTTGGCGGCTTCATTGAAAGAGCCGGTCTCTACGATTTTTTCCAAATATTCAAGCTGCTGGATACGCATGGGAAGCAACCTCCTTTTTGTGTTATAGGTATTGCCTATGGAATATATAAGTTTATAAGTATTATCTATAGTATAAGATGTTTGCTAGAATAAATCTAACAATTTTGAAAACTTTGTATAGGAGGAATGGATATGGCAACAGACAAATTTCAACTTGTGGGGTCATTGTTACGACCACAAGATTTATTGGACTACAAAAATCAAATCGAGCATCGGGAGGACATCCGCTACCCGTTTTATGATGCGTTTCCTGGCTACCAAGAAACGGAAGCAAAAGCGATCGCTGACATCATTGCAGCGCAAAAAGAACACGGCATTACAGTCATCACAGATGGCGAACATGGCCGCTCGATGTGGCACCTGGATTTTCTCTGGGGATTAAAAGGCGTTGAGCGCTATATCTCCGATCATGGGTATGCCTTTGAAGATTTGGACGGTGGACATTTTGAAACGCGTAAAGACATCGGCATCCGGATCACAGAACCATTATCTGGCAAAAACCATCATTATTTGACATTGTTTAAAGAAACCAAACGCCAAGCTGGCGACCTGCCAGTCAAAATCACCGTCTGGGGGGCTGCCCATGCGTTTACCGAGCTGACTGTCTTTAACGACCTCGTTGGTGAAGGTCAGGTATATCCAACGAAAGAAGCCTTGCGGGAAGGGCTGCTTAACGCCTACAAGGAATTCTTGCAGGAATACCGAGAAGCCGGTGGTGAGATCGTTCAGTTCGATGATTGTTTATGGGAACTATTTGCTGAAGACAATGACAAGAGCTTCTTCACCCAAGGCAATGACGGCTTAGAAGCGTTAGCCGATGAATTCGTGGCGATCAACAACGAAGTCGCTGATTACGCCCACGAATTAGGATTAAAAGTCTGGACCCACAATTGTCGCGGCAATTACCAAAGCCGCGCGGCAGCCAGTGGTACCTACAAAGCGATCGCCGAAAAATTCTTACGTGATCAGCATTATGACCGCTTTTTCCTAGAGTGGGATGATGACCGTGCCGGTGATATCTCGGCTTTAGAAGCGCTGAAAGATCGCCCAGAAGTGGAAGTTGTCTTAGGCTTATTATCCAGCAAAACCGCCACATTAGACGATGAAGAGCGAGTGATCGCCTTATTAGACAAAGCTAGTCAAATCATTCCTAAGGATCGGCTTTATCTTTCTCATCAATGCGGCTTTGCCTCTTGTGACTGCGGCAATGAGCTTTCGACTGAGCAGCAATGGGCAAAAATCAAGCAAGGGCAAGCCTTAGCTGAAGCATACTTCGGTTAAGCAGTTGCGTGTTCTTTACCCTGAATCTTCCCCTCGAAATCGGTGCATTCCACAAAGTTTCGAAAATTTCAGAAAAAATGTTTGACATTTTCTTTAAGAGCGAGTAAAGTAAGACACAACTTAATGAAACAGACATCGAAAAGAAGAGTAGCAAGGCTTGCTGTTTGAAGAGAGTCTCTGGTTGGTGCAAAGAGATAACGCATGGTTGTGAAACACATCTTGGAGTCGTTTTTCCGAAAGAAAAGTAGGAGAGACCGGGTTTGCCCGTTACAGCAGCAGTCATTGATTGATGACTTTCTGAGTTCAGTTGCTGTGAAGCACTGATAAACAAAGGTGGAACCGCGTTGATAACGTCCTTTAGCTGTAATGGCTAGGGGACGTTTTTTTTTCTCTTTTTTTGCGGCTCACCGAAAATCGAAAGTGGAAGGATCACAAGAACTGCACGAGGCCTTTTCCTGTGAAGGAAAGGCAAATTGAGGTGGAACCACGTATCTAGCGTCCTCTGGCAAATGCCAGTGTGCGCTTTTTTTGTTTTTCTTTTTTAGAAAAATGAAACTTGCCAGTTGCCCTCACCAGCCAACGCACAGCGCCACATAAGCGTCGGAGTAAGCCGTCGCTAAGCTGTTTTTCTGCCAAGCGAAATTGAAACCTATCAAGGAGGAAGTCACCATGTTTGAGTATTTAGTCAATGTTATGCCCCAACTAATTTCAGGAACCGGAATCACCGTTAAATTGTTCGCACTGACCTTAATCGGGTCCATTCCCTTAGGCATCTTGTTTGCCTTTGTTTTAGCCAGTCGCCTGCGTATTTTGAAATTGATCGTGCAAGTCTACGTTTGGTTGATGCGAGGAACGCCTTTATTGCTGCAGTTGATCTTTGTTTTCTACGGTCTGCCGATTTTAGGGATCGTCTTTGACCGCTTTGAAGCAGCCTTGATCGCCTTTATTATCAATTACGCTGCTTATTTTGCCGAGATTTTCCGTGGAGGGATCCAATCGATTCCAGCCGGACAATACGAAGCCGCGAAAGTCTTGCGTTTGTCCCCAATCCAAACGATCCAAAAAATCATCATCCCACAAGTCGTCAAGATCACCCTGCCATCTGTCGGCAATGAAGTCATCAATCTTGTCAAAGACACATCTCTGGTCTACATCTTGGGCTTGTCAGACGTGATGCGAATCGGAAAAATCGCCATGGAGCGAGACAGTACCTTGCTTCCGTTAGTTGGGGTCGGCTTGATCTACTTGGTGATGACGGGCGTCTTCACGTTATTGTTAAAACAAATCGAGACCAAACTGGACTATTACCGTTAGGAGGAACCACGTATGTTAGAACTAAAACAAGTATCAAAATCATTTAGCGCTAAAAAAGTCATCGATCAGCTAGACCTGACGATCGAAGACGGCAGTATCTTAGCGGTGGTCGGTCCTTCCGGTGGCGGGAAAACCACCTTGCTTCGGACACTGGCTGGGTTAGAAACGATCGATTCTGGAAGCTTTTTGCTGGATGGCAAAGCCTTTGATCCCACCGACACAAAAGAACAAGAACAAGTCGTCGGTGTCGTCTTTCAAGACTTCCAATTGTTTCCGCACTTGTCGGTTTTTGAAAACATCACTTTGGCACCAAAAATGGTGCTGAAACAAGACAAGGCCGCGTATACAGCAAAAGCCGAACAGTTGGCAGAAAAACTAGGGTTAAGTGACCTACTAGGCCAATATCCCTTCCAATTGTCCGGGGGACAGCGGCAACGAGTGGCTATTGCACGAGCGATGGCGATGAATCCCAAAGTGTTGGCTTATGACGAGCCTACCAGTGCCTTAGATCCAGGCTTGAGACAGCAAGTCGAACAGCTGATCTTGGATCTGAAAAAAGAAGGAGTGACCCAGATCGTGGTGACCCATGATTTGGTTTTTGCCGAAAATATCGGCGATCAATTATTAAAAGTAGCAGGAGAATAAGGGGGAGAAAAAAATGAAAAAATTACTATTGACGGGAATCGCAGCAGCAAGTGTATTTTTATTAGGGGCGTGCGGCAGCAGTAATGACACCACAACCAGTGCCGCTGACAAAGAAGAAGTGATCGTCGGGCTAGACGATACCTTCGTACCGATGGGCTTTAAAGACGACCAAGGCAACATCGTTGGGTTTGATGTGGATTTAGCCACAGCGATTTTGGATCTAACAGGAACCAAAGTCAAATTTCAACCAATCGATTGGTCCATGAAAGAAACCGAACTAAGCAATGGCACCATCGATATGATCTGGAATGGTTATACCAAGACCGCAGCTCGTGAAGAAAAAGTATTGTTTACAGATACTTATATGGAAAACAAACAAGTCTTAGTCACAGCAAAATCAAGCGGCATTACTAGCTTTGATGATATGGAGGGCAAAGTCTTAGGTGCCCAAGAAGGTTCTTCTGGTTATGAGACCTTCAACAACCAACCGGAAGTTTTGAAGGATCTCGTAGACGGCAATGACGCAACCTTGTATGCCAGCTTTAATGAAGCCTTTATCGATCTAGAAAACGGTCGGATCGACGGTCTTTTGATCGACCGCGTCTACGCAGAATATTATTTGACTCAAACAGGCAAAACCGCTGACTTCAACGAAATCGAAAGTCCTTTTGAAGCAGAAGATTTTGCTGTAGGTGTGCGGAAAGACGATCAAGCCATGGCAGATAAAATCAATGATGGTTTGAAAGAATTGCAAGACAATGGCACTTTTGCTGAAATCTCTGAAAAGTGGTTTGGCGAAGACGTCACACCAAACTAAAAACAAGTCAACAAGAGGCACTGGCTGCTTAGCAGCTGGTGTTTTTTTATACATTCATTTCTTTTGCGTATCTAAGTAAAGAAGGAACGATTGAAGTATATACTTGTGTATACATATGCGTGCTCATGTTATAATGATAGGTAGTAAGGAAAATCCGATAAAAAGGGGTGAGCCGAATGGAACATTATAAAGAGACCGCTCATTTGATTAAGTGGGGCAACGGACAAGGGGTTCGCTTGTCTAAGAAAATGATTCGAAAATTGGATCTCCAGGTAGGTTCTGAACTAGAAATGGAACTGGCAGAAGAAGTCAATGGCAAAAAACAGTTAGTTATTACAGAAAAGCAACCAGCAGGGGAGTTGTCCCCAGAGGAGAAACTTCGTTTAGTCGATTCTTTGCAAGGCATTTTAGCAGATTCATTTGAAACACCTGACGTTGTGGACATCAAAAAAGTAAGAAACGAACGGCGTAGGAAAAAATATCTGGGAGAATAAAAGGAACATGACCAAATACAAAGCCAAACGAGTCGTGATTGACACCAATGTGATCCTTGACTATTTATTAGGAAGAGGGTCTAAAAGCCATCAAGAAGCCATCAAACTGATATACAACAGTTCTATCTATGGACTTTGCGAGGGCGTGATTACGGCAAGTACATTAACGGATCTTTTCTATATTCTCGATGGAGCAGCAGGAGTCGATGCTCGGAGGGAAGTCAAAAAACTGATCCAAGTGCATACCGTCTTAACAGTCACGGAAGCAGATTGCGTTCAGGCGCTTGATTCAACAATGACAGATTTTGAAGATGCTGTTTTAGCAGCTTGTGCGAAGCGAAATCAAATCGACAGTCTAGTAACGACCAATACAGCTGATTTTAAATCATCAGGACTGATTGTCTATACAGTCGCTGAATTTGTTCACCAACTAAAAAGAGGATGATCACTGCTCTATCTGGCAGACATCCTCTTTTTTCCTTAAATTCCAACAGCTAACCAAAATTTCTCACAGGAAAACTTTTGTTCGCCTTCTTTTTTCGTTATAATAGGGAAAGATGAAAAGAGGGATAGAAATGGCGCAAAAAAAACGCGCAAAGAAACGCAAAACAAAAAAACAACAAAAACAGCAAGAGAAATTAATGCTGGTCGGCGTCGGCCTGCTCTTTGTCTTGTTTTCGATATTTGGCTTTTTCCATTTAGGTTTTTTAGGAACCTTGATTGCCAACGGGTTTCGGATCGTTGGCGGAAACACGTACCAATTTTTGAGTGTTGCCCTAGCCGCTTATGGTGTCTGGTTAGCGATCAAAACGACCGATGCTCGGTTTAAGAGTATTCGGCGAGTGATTGGCTGTGTATTGGTGTATTTTGGCTTACTGATCATCCTCCATGCGCAAATCTTTAGTAATGTGGTGGGAGAACAAGCCAATGTCTTCCAAACGACGTGGATGACGCTGTTAGGCGATATCCGGCGCAGCCAAGTGACCCAAAATGTCGGGGGCGGAATGATTGGCGCCATGCTTTATGGGGCGACCTATTTTCTTGTTTCCCAGATCGGCAGCTACATCATCGCTGTTTTACTCATGCTGATCGGGGCGTTCTTGTTCAGCCAAATGAGCAGCCACGAGTTAGTGGAGCACCTGCAAGCAGCTGGTGACAAGCTGCAGCGGTTGTTAGAAGGCTCTCCAGAAAAGCAAGCCGAACGAGAAGCCCGCAAAGCAGAACGAGCAGCAGAGAAACAAGCGGCGAAAGAAGCCAAAAAAGAAGCCGAGCGAGCAGCAGTCATGGCGGAGATCAAAGAAAAGAATCAAGTCCGACCAATGACAGAAGACGAAAAATCAGCAAAAGAACAGCAGATGCAAGCGCCAGTTGATTTTGAACCAGAGCAGCTGAGCTTTGTACCCATCGACCACTTCCAAGAATTGCCGCAAGCGACGGGACCAGAGGCCGCTCAAGCACCGCATCCAGCAGGAAACAAACCGGGACCAAGCAAAAAGGTCAACGAAGACGGGGAGATCCTCGATGACGATGGTGAAGTATTGGAATTTGAGATTTCGGAAGAAGCTGAAAATCGTGATTATGAATTGCCTTCAGCGCAATTACTCGATTCGATCCCTTCAACGGATCAAAGCAGCGAGTACAAAAAGATCGAACAAAATATTGGTGTGTTAGAAACCACCTTCCAAAGCTTCGGTGTTGACGCAAAAGTCGTCAAAGCTAGCTTAGGACCAGCAGTAACCAAATTCGAAGTTCAACCAGCAGTAGGGGTCAAAGTCAGCAAAATCGTCGGGTTGACCGATGATATCGCCTTAGCCTTGGCCGCCAAAGATGTGCGGATGGAAGCGCCGATCCCAGGGAAATCATTGATTGGGATCGAAGTTCCAAACAGCGCAGTCAGCATGGTTTCATTCCGAGAAGTGATCGAAGCCCAACCAGATCATCCAGATAAACTATTAGAAGTACCTTTAGGACGCGATATTTCTGGCCGTGTCCAAACGGCAGACTTAACGAAAATGCCCCATCTCTTGATTGCCGGATCGACCGGGAGCGGGAAGTCCGTAGCCATCAACGGCATCATCACCAGTATTTTGATGCGGGCAAAACCCCATGAAGTCAAACTGATGATGATCGACCCGAAAATGGTTGAATTAAATGTTTACAATGGGATTCCCCATCTCTTGACACCCGTTGTGACCAATCCTCGCAAAGCGGCGCAAGCGTTGCAAAAAGTGGTCAAGGAAATGGAAGAACGCTACGAAAAATTTGCGGCAACTGGGGTCCGAAATATTACTGGCTACAACGATTTAGTAATCAATAAGAATTTAGAAGATGGCGAAAATCGTCCGATCTTGCCATTCATTGTGGTGATCGTTGATGAGTTAGCTGACTTGATGATGGTTGCTAGCAACGAAGTCGAAGATGCCATCATTCGTTTGGCACAAATGGCGCGGGCAGCTGGTATCCATATGATCTTAGCAACGCAACGACCAAGTGTGGATGTCATTACAGGGATCATCAAAGCCAATGTTCCATCACGGATGGCGTTTGCTGTTTCCAGCGGTGTCGATTCTCGGACCATCATTGATGGGAACGGGGCCGAAAAACTGCTGGGCCGCGGCGACATGCTGTATCTGCCGATGGGTGAGAACAAACCGATTCGGGTCCAAGGGGCCTTTATTTCCGACCAAGAAGTCGAACGAGTGGTTGAATTCGTGACAGATCAGCAAGAAGCCAATTATGAAGAAAAAATGATGGTCACTGAGGAAGAAACGAGTGCCGGCAGCAGCGGACAACCGCAAGATGAGCTGTTCGAAGATGCCAAAGCCCTTGTGGTGGAAATGCAGACCGCCAGCGTTTCTCTCTTGCAGCGACGTTTCCGCATCGGCTATAACCGAGCGGCTCGGTTAGTGGATGAATTAGAAGATCAAGGTGTCGTGGGACCTTCTGAAGGCAGCAAGCCGCGGAAAGTCTTGATTGAGCCGCAACCAGAAGACATTCCTACCTTTGATGAATAAGGAGAACACCAGACCAATCCAATGAGAGAAAGGCGAGATAGCAATGAAACGCAAACACATTCTTTACCGTGATGTTGCCGATAAGCTCAAAGAAGACATCATGTCGGGTCGCTACCCGATTGGTTCATTTTTACCGACGGAAACAGAATTGGAAGCTACCTTCAATGTCAGCAAGATCACTGTCCGCAAAGCCATCGAATTGTTAGCGGCAGATGAGTATGTGGAAAAACGCAGCGGACGTGGGACGACGGTTTTAAGCAATCGCCCCTACAACAAGCTGTCAAAAGGCACGACGTTTAGCCAATTGCTTGAAAAGACCGGCAAGGAATACACAAAGAAAAACCTCAGCTATGAATTAGTCGAACTTGCGCCTGAACACCCTGCGTATTCTTTGATGGGCAAAGAAGTCATGCGTTTACGTCGCATGTACTATTTTGACCACCAACCTTTTATTTACTATGAGTACCATTTGCCAAAGCAACTAAAGGGAACCTCCATCGAGGTCTTTGAAGAAAAATCATTGTATCGCCTATTGGATGAACATCGAATGATCATCGATCGCTTTCAAGATGCGTTTGTGGCAACGACGTTGACTGAAGAGCAACAGAAGTTTATGATCACGCCGGAGGTCGCTGCCTTGAAACGAACCCGTTATTCGTATGATCTACAAGGAGAAGTGGTAGAATATACAGAAGGGATCTATAACACTGCCTTGCATCCGTATATGATCGAATTTGAAGCCTAGTCATTGATTAGGCTTTTTTAGCAAAAAGTGGTACCAAAATCAGAAGTGGAGCGTGAAATACATGAGAAAAATCGCCTTTTTAGGAGCCGGTAACATGGCAAAAGCTATCATTAATGGCTTGATTGCAGCAAAGCTGTATGAACCAGCAGAGATCTTGGTTTATAACCATCGCTACGAGCCGACTTTGGCACAATTAGAAAAAGAAACCGGAATCACTGGGACAACTAAGCTGGCGGATGTCACAGAAAAAGCAGAGATCTTCGTCTTAGCAGTCAAACCTTTTGTCTTTCCCCGCTTGCTTGCTGATTTAAAAGCAGGATTGACTGAGGAACACTTGCTAGTATCCATTGCCGCGGGTGTGACGATCGCGCAAATGGAAGAAATCATCGGTGCGCACAAAATCGTGCGGGTCATGCCAAATACCCCCGCACTTGTCGGCGAAGGGATGTCTTCTATCAGCCCCAACGGTCAAGTAACGGAAGCCGAAGCCAACGAAGTCAAACAACTTTTTGAAAGCCTTGGGAAAGCCGAGCAAGTACCAGAAAGCATGATCGATGCAGTCATTGGTGTCAGTGGTTCTTCGCCAGCCTACACGTATTTATTCATTGAAGCTTTGGCAGATGGAGCAGTGGCAGAAGGTATGCCGCGGCCGATGGCGTATGAATTTGCTGCTCAAGCGGTATTAGGCGCAGCGAAGATGGTACTAGAGACGAAGGAACACCCAGGTGTCTTAAAGGATCGTGTCAGCTCGCCTGGGGGCACAACGATCCAAGCAGTCAAAACCTTAGAGGAAAATGGCTTTCGTGCGGCTGTCATCAAAGCAGTGCAAGCAGCTGCTGACAAAAGTCGGGAAATGTCTTGATACCCAGTGAGTGAGGGGAAAATCTTAGCAAAACGAAGGAGCGTTTATGAAAGAACTTTTGATTTTTGATTTTGATGGATTGTTAGTCGATACTGAAAAAGTCTATTTTGATGGGTGGTTGGCTCTATTTAAAAAGTATCAGCTTCCGATTACAGCCGCTGATATTTTTGGTTGGCGTGGTCAAAGTTGGCAACAGACGGCTAGTAAATTAGCCGACCTCGTAGGCGGTCAGCAGCGGGTGCAGGAATTACGAGCAGAACGGGAAGTCTATATTGCCCAGCAAATAACTGATGGCACCTTCAAAACTAAACCCTATGCGAAAGAAACCATCGCATTGGCTAGGGAGAAAGGCTTCCAAACGGCACTAGCCACCTCGACGATGAAAAAAAGAGCCTCTGAATTGTTGGCGCATTTCGATTTGTTGCAGGCCTTTGACTATCAGACCTTTGGCGATGATGTCTCCGCCCATAAACCTGATCCCGCACCTTACTTGCTGACTTTAGAAAAAGCGCAAGCCGCAGCAGAAAAAGCATTAGTCATGGAAGATTCTCTTGTGGGAGCAACAGCTGCGACACGTGCGGAGATCGATGTCGTGTTGATTCCCGATCAAAGTTTTGATCAAGTCTACTCCCCAGAAGAGAAGGCCGGACTTCAGTTATATGGCGAAGCCACCTCACTGAAATATGTGTATGATTTATTGGCAAAGGATCAACTGAAATAACACCTAAAAAAGCTTCCTTTTCGTTGCAGAAAAAGGAAGCTTTTTTTGTGAAGAAAAGACCGGTAAAAAAACAGTTCAAAGGATATGAGTGGTTTGTTTTTCGCCATCATGGTAAAGTTAAAGAAAGTTTAACAATAAGCGAAAAAAAACAAAAAGTAAAGGGGTTTCATTTTGACAAAAACGTCCATTTGTCAAAAGGACTTTTCTTGGTCGATCGTAGCCGTTGGCGGCGGGGGAAAAACATGGTAAATTATCCTTCGACGAAGAACTAGTGGGGGAAGAAAAAAATGAATAAACTAAAGAATGTTTTCTATTTATATAAACTGGACTGGAAACGAATTTTCAGCAATCCAATCTCTGCATTTTTGATCATTGCCTTAATGATCTTACCCTCGCTTTATGCGTGGTTCAATATCAAAGCACTTTGGGATCCATATGGCAACACCAGTGAATTGCCAATCGCCGTGTATAGTGCGGATAAAGGGGCAGAATTTCAAGGCAAGCATATCGATATCGGTGATGAAGTCATCGACACCCTCCATGATAACAAACAGTTAGGCTGGCGTTTCGTGGATTCAAAAGAGGACTTGGTAGAAGGAGTCAAATCAGGAAAGTATTACGCCGGTATTTATCTGCCAGCTGATTTTTCAGATGATCTGATCAGCTTTACCAGCGGGACAATTGAAAAACCGACCATTGAGTATTACAGCAACCAAAAAATCAACGCCATCGCACCAAAAATCACCGAAAAAGGAGCCAGCAGTCTTCAAGAAGAGATCTCGCAAAACTTTATTGAGACTGCCAGCTCTACGTTAATAAAAGTCTTCAATGAAATCGGCTATGACATTGATTCCAACTTAGTCAGCATCAACAAAGTCAAATCCATGATCTTAGATACCGATGACAATTTGGCTACGATCGACGGTTATACGAAAGAGATCGTCACCTTGCACGATAAGTTTCCAGAAATCAAGGAAAAGATCGCAAAAGCTGAAGAATTTACCGATTATATCCCGCAAGTGGATGCCATGGGGGAAAAACTGATTGGCCTAAACGATAAGCTGCCGACATTGAAGAAAGAAGCCAGCATCATTTTGACCTTGCAAGAGAAGATCCCAGAGATCCAAAATGCCGGCAAACAATTGAAGATGATCGATGATGATTTTGATGACATTGCCAGCACCATGACGGACGGCATCGATACCGCCAAACAAGGACTGCAAGTCATCGAACAAGTTCAAGCCGCGTTACCACAGATCGAACAACTAGGCGACCAAGCCGCCAGCTTCGCCACATCGACCAAAGATGGGGCGCAACAGTTGCAAGATGCCCTGCCAAGTATTTCTAGCAGTGTGAAGGTGACGATTGAGTCGATCAGTCAAGTGGCAACAACTACTGCTAAATGGTCGAAGGCTCTGAACGATTCAATCAACCAGGAGCAGTTGGAACAAGATCGAGAATCAATCTTAAAAACAATTGATGGGTTGCAACAAAGCATTCAGCAACAACAAAGTATGCTAGATGCCTTAATTGCATTTTTAGGAAATATTGAAGGTTCAGCTGAAAATGCCCAAATTCAAGCCGTGATCAGTCAGTTAAATGACGCAAAAGGGCGTTTGACGAATGTATCTGGGTTGTTAACTCAGGTTAGAAATGCTGTGCAAAGCGGCGATGTTACAGCAGCTAAGCAATACCTTAGTCAAGTTACTGATGCAGCTAATAACGTTGCCAATCTCATGAACAGCATCAATGTTGATTCAATCACTGCAACCATCAACGACATTCTAACTAAACTAATCGAAACCATCACCACTGCCGAAGATGTCTTGAAAAAAGCCCAAGAAATCGATTTTGACTCGTTGCTGTCTTCCACCAAATCAGTGGTCAGCAATGCCGTGACGATTTTGGAAAAATACCAAAAAGAATTGCCTGCCATCAAGCAAGAATTGCACGATGCCAATACGATGCTGAATGGTCATATGGATGAAATCGTCAATGCCATCAACAAAGGAGCCGACCTGTACAACAACGAATTGCCAGTTGTCGAAGAAAAATTAGGGCTGGCCGTAGACTTCTTGCAAAACGATTGGCCAACCATCAAATCAGAAATCAGTTCTACGATGGCGATGGTGGATGAAAAACTGCCAGAAGTTGAAAAAGCCTTGGATGCGGCTGTCGATTTAATCAATAACGATTGGCCAAGTATCAAAGCAGGCATCCACAAAGCCGCTGATGCGATCCGAGCAGGAGAAAATGAAGTCGATCTCGGGGAAGTCATCAAATTATTGAAACTTGATGCCACGGATGAAGCCGACTTCTTCAAACAACCAGTGGAATTAAAAAGCAATGAAATCTACCCAATCGCCAACAATGGTTCAGCTAGCACACCATTTTATACCGCATTGTGTTTGTGGGTAGGGGCATTATTATTGTCAAGTGTCGCTACAACGGAGTATCATTTAGAGAAGAAAGACAAAAAACGCTTTACACAACGTGAAACCTTTGTGGCACGGATGCTGACGTTCTTGACGATGGCAGTCGCCCAAAGTTTGATCGTGACCCTAGGAAATATGTTTTTATTAGGCGTCGATGTCCACAACCCTGTGTACAGTGTCTTCTTCGCATTACTCGTCGGACTCGCCTTTATGATGATCGTCTACGTACTGGCGGGACTGTTCGGCAACCTCGGGAAAGGGATCGCCATCATTATTTTGGTTCTCTCCATTTCAGGTGGGGGAGGAAACTACCCAATCCAAGTCTCTGGGAAGTTCTTCCAATTCATTAATCCGCTACTGCCGTTTACTCATGCGGTCAATCTGTTAAGAGAATCAGCCGGTGGGATCTATTGGCCAAATGCTATCCCGCAGTTGATCATTTTAACGATTTTGTTCCTAGTCTTTGGGATCGTCGGTACGTACGCGTATCCTTATCTAGTCAACTCTACGAAGAAACTAAGTGACATTTCCAAAGAAAGTCATTTCTTCCACTAAAATCTTAAAGCAGAAAGAGCATTTGTTCTTTCTGCTTTTGTGCCATCACGTGAAATTTCTAATAATCAAAAGAGGGAAAAAGGGTCGTTTTTTCATCTGATTTTCATTGACTTTTCGCGGTTACAAGAGTAGCATACAGTCTTGATAATTCAATATTTGTGAGGATATCGTTACAAGTTTAACGAAGGATTTTTTCATGAAAAGGAGTGTAGAAAAAGTGGAGTATTTGAAACGTTTGTTGGTCGGACGTCCATTGAAATCCGCAGAGAATGATGAACAAAAACTGAGCCGGACGGCGGCCCTTGCGTTGCTATCTTCTGATGCTTTGTCTTCGATTGCTTATGGGACAGAGCAGATCGTTGTCGTATTAGTGGCACTTTCCGCTGCTGCTATCTGGTATTCATTGCCGATCGCTGCTTTTGTTATTATTCTTTTGATTTCATTGACCTTGTCTTACCGCCAGATCATTCATGCTTACCCTCACGGCGGTGGGGCATATGTAGTAAGTAGTGAAAATTTAGGGAAAAATGCGGGCCTGATTGCCGGCGGCTCTCTATTGATCGATTATATGCTGACAGTGGCAGTATCCGTCTCAGCAGGGGCAGAAGCTATCACTTCAGCTGTGCCGGCGTTGTTTGGTCATCAAGTGGCCATTTCTGTCGTGATCGTAATCTTGATCATGATGATGAATCTGCGAGGGTTGCGAGAATCAGCTAGCTTCTTGATGATTCCTGTCTACACCTTTATCGCAGTGATCACAGTCTTGATCGTGGTCGGTTTGTACAATATCGTAACGGGTGCGCAACCGTTAAATGCAACCGCACTACCGGGAGCGGTCGTACCTGGGGTATCCGTGGCCTTGATTTTACGGGCTTTCTCATCAGGTTCCTCTTCTTTGACAGGGGTCGAAGCGATCAGTAACGCGGTGCCGTTTTTCAAAAAACCACGGGCGAAAAATGCAGCTGCGACCTTGACAATCATGGCGTCGATTTTAGGATTCTTCTTTGTCGGCATCACTTTTATCAACTATTGGTATGGTATCGTACCAGAAACAGAAGTGACCGTCCTATCTCAAATCGGTTCTGCCGTTTTTGGTCATGGGTTTATGTACTACGTTTTGCAATTTGCTACGGCACTGATTTTAGCAGTTGCCGCAAATACCGGATTTTCAGCTTTCCCCGTGTTGGCGTATAACCTAGCGAAAGACAAATATATGCCGCATATGTATCAAGACCGTGGGGACCGTCTTGGCTATTCGAACGGAATCATCACCTTGGCTGCTGGTTCCATCGTATTATTGTTTATCTTCCAAGGATCGACCGAGCGTTTGATTCCTTTGTATTCCATTGGGGTATTTATTCCTTTTGCCTTGTCCCAAAGCGGAATGGTGATCAAATGGAGAAAAGAAGGCAAAGGCTGGTTCTTTAAATCGATCGCCAACATCGTTGGGGCTTTGATTTCCTTTGCGATCATTGCCATCTTGTTCGTGTATCGCTTAGGCGATATTTGGCCATTCTTTATTATCATGCCGATCCTCTTGTATATCTTTTACAAGATCCATGATCATTATAAAAAAGTCGCAGAACAGCTGCGATTGGAAAAACAAGAAGCACTGCATGTCTATGAAGGAAATACCGTGATCGTTCTCGTCGGAAATGTTACCCGAGTAAATATCGGCGCATTGAACTATGCCCAATCGATTGGTGATTATGTCGTGGCGATGCACGTCTCATTGGATGAAGATGTGAAGAAAGAAAAAGAGATCGAACAAGAATTTAAGCAAAAATTCCCAGACGTGCGTTTCTCCGTCGTTCATTCTTCGTATCGTTCGATTGAAAATCCAATCTTGCGTTATGTAGATCTAGTCAGCCGCAATGCAGCCAAACACAATTACACAACGACCGTCATCATTCCACAGTTTGTTCCAAGACGTCGCTGGCAAAATATTTTGCACAACCAAACAAGCCTGCGCTTGCGTTTCAGACTTTCTTGGCGTGAAAACATCATTGTAAGTACGTACAGTTACCATTTGAAGAAATAACAAAAACGCTAGTTTAGCGACCTGATTCCCAAAAGAAATGTTTGGGTCAGCCGCTAAGACTAGCGTTTTTTTTAGCTATAAAACATTTTTAGTTTGATATCTTGATCGTAATTCCCAAACCCCTTGCCAAAGAGGGTACAACCGCCGACATGCTCGGCATCTTCTTTGACTTCCACTTTTAAATGCCACGTATCTTCGTAGGCAGGTATATCCTTGATCGTAATGTCGGAAAGAGGAACACCTTCCATGTAGGTTCCATGATCCATGATGCGAATCGTCTTTAATAACCCGTACTGATTTAGATTGTCTGGATACCAATCCGGTGTATACTTGCCGCGAATATCTGCAAAATCCCCTGGGCTAGTCCATGTACCAAGCTCCACACCATTTAAGCTGAAGGTGATGTCTGACGGCCAGTTGTTATTGGAAAAAGGAAATTCAGACGAAACCTCCATTGAAATCTCCATCATTTCGAGTTTTTCTTCTTTTGCTAAGAAGTTTGGCGATTGGTATTCGACAAATCCTTTCGTAAACCACAAGATGCGGGCATCCATTCGTCGGGGATCCATGAAAAACTTCGGTTCATCTACCATTCCCACAAAATCAGCTGAAGTAGCAAGCCCGCACGTTGGTTCTACCGAATAATTTGTATAATGACCGATCGGTATCGCCGTTTCTTTCGTATCAAAGGCATTAAAGATTTTCTCAGGAAAGTTGATATCGATATGGTCCACTCTCAAACTGGAAATCTTTTTTTGCCCCACACGCTCTGTTTTGATGATTTTGGCTTCTTCTAATTTTTTGATATGCATCGTAATGATAGCGCTGCTTAAGCCTAACTCTTGTGCCAACTCTTTGACATTCATCTTGTTTTTAGCCAGCAATTGAATGATTTTGATTCGCACGTTACTGGCAAGTGCCTCATAGACAGGCAATGCTTCTTGATTGATTTCTAATTGCATCGTGTCACCTCCGCTTAAACTGTTTGATTTACTTGAATGTTAACATATTTGCTAATTTGTGTAAATAGCGTTGTTTATTTCGCTAGTTATTAATATATTTATTAATTAACATAGATATTATCCTTGGTAAATTAATCAAAATATTGTTGACAGCGATTACAAATAAAGTTATGATTTATTTGTAAATTGAAAGTGTTTGCAAACATCAATTTCTATGTTTTGTTTTTGTGAATTGTTTATAGGCTTCTTTATAGGAAATATCTTAGGTGTTAGGAATTATTATGAGCAGTTAGTAAGGTCTTTTTTTAGAGAGGTCAATGAACAAATGTGATAACGTACCTGCAAATATCTATAAAACTTGAGAGGATGGAAAAGATGAACATCAAAAAGGTTATTTTTTCGGGAGCAGTTCTAGGTTTAAGTAGTTTGGTATTAGGGGCCTGCGGAAACAGTAATAATAGTTCAGGTGATGATAGCGGAAGTAAAGAAATTACGTTTATGTTTCGAGGCGGCGAGGACGAGAAGAAAGCCTATGAAACAGCAATTAAACAATTTGAGGAAGAAAATGATGTAAGCGTTAAGATTATCGCCACAGATGCTGATCAATATGCAACAAAGCTGCAAGCGGCAATCTCAGGCGGTAATATGCCCGATGTTTTCTATGTAGAACAAAGCAATCTAATGGCTTACGTTGATAATGGTGTTTTGCTAGATATTACGGATGAAATTGAGAATTCAGATTTTGATCTTTCAAACATTTGGGAATATGGAGTAAACAGTTATCGGTATGATGGTGAAAAAGTTGGTAGCGGTGCTTTGTATGGATTACCAAAAGATGTTGGACCATTTGCTTTAGGATATAACAAAGACATGTTTAAAGAAGCTGGTATTGATTTGCCAGATACAGATACGCCTTATACATGGGATGAATTCGTTGAAGTATCTAAACAGTTGACGAAGGATTCTGATGGAGATGGAAATCTTGACCAATGGGCAACAGGATTTAACGTAAACTGGAGTTTACAAGCTTTTGTTTGGAGTAACGGAGCAGATTGGATCAACGAAGCCAAAGATACCGTTACAGTCGATACACCAGAATTTGCGGAAGCATTGCAATGGTTTGCGGATCTGCAAAATGTGCATGAACTCACCCCTTCAATTTCTGATGCACAAACATTAGATACGTATCAAAGATGGATGAATGGGGAGATTGCTTTCTTCCCTGTAGGACCTTGGGATATGAGTACGTATGCAGGATTAGATTTTGAGTATGACTTGATGCCTTGGCCAGCAGGCTCTACAGGCGAATCTGCAACGTATATTGGTTCTTTAGGAATTGGTGTTGCCAGCAAAACCAAACATCCAGAAGAAGCAGTGAAATTAGTTGAGTATTTAAGTGCATCTGAAGAAGGACAACAACAATTAGTAGATGCACAGATTCAAATTCCTAACCTGATTGATATGGCTGAAGAATGGGCTTCTGATACGGACAGTGTACCTAATAATAAACAAGAATTTATTGACATCGTCCAAGATTATGGTCGCGCTTTGCCAGTAGCAACAACCTACAATGCAGAATGGTACGATGAATTCTTTATCAATATCCAACCTGTGTTAGATGGAGATCAAACGGCAGCGGATTATTTAAAAGAAGTTCAACCTAAGATGCAAGAAAAACTAGACTCAGCGATTCGCCAACAAGAAACAGCAAGATAGACTCACTGGGGTCACATATCTATGTGACCCCAAAGATTTTTATGGAGGGACGCGTAATGGAACAAGTGGAAATAAAAAAAACAAAAAATAAAAATAGTCTTTATGCAAAAGAGCACAAAGTTGCTTTCTTGTTCGTTCTACTTCCAGTTTTAGGATTTATTTTGTTTTCATTGATACCTTTGGGCTATTCGGTTTATGCTGCCTTTACAGATTGGAACGGTCTAGGGCAAATGAATTTTATCGGTCTTGAGAACTTTCAGAAGCTTTTTAGAGATGAGTACTTCTATAAGACGATGTTTAATACCGTCTTTTTGATGTTAGGGATTCCAATCGGTTTGATTTTGTCATTTATGCTAGCATCAGCACTGAGCAGAGGAATTAAAGGAACGACGATTTTTCGAACAATCTATTATATTCCAGTCATCTCATCATTAGCAGCCATTTCGATTTTGTGGCAATGGGCTTACAATGGTGATTTTGGTTTAGTCAATCAGGTCTTGGATATCTTCGGTATCAGCGGCCCTAACTGGTTGCAAAACCCATCAACAGTCAAACCGGCAATTATTATTATGTCTGTTTGGAAGGGCTTGGGTTATTCTATGCTCTTGTACTTGGCAGCGATTCAAAGTGTACCAAAAACCTTTTATGAAGCAGCAGAATTAGATGGTGCTTCTTCTTTTCAAAAGTTTCGCAATATCACTTGGCCGATGGTTAGACCAGTCACTTTCTTTTTAGTCGTTACGAATATTATCGGCGGCTCACAAATCTTTACGGAAATAAACATTATGACACCAACTGGCGGACCACAATATAGCAGTGCTACGGTCGTTTGGTATATCTGGCAAAAAGCTTTCAGAAATTGGCAAATGGGTTATGCAAGCAGTATGGCGTTGATTCTAGCAGTATTGGTTTTTGTGATAACAGCATTCCAATTCTATATGAACAATCGTTCAAGCTATAAATTAGATTAGGAGGGAAAAGAATGAAAAAACTGAAAATAAGCAACGTACTCATTATTTTAATTCTCTCCCTTGGAGCAGTTATTATGGTGGGGCCGTTACTTTGGATGATCTCAACATCGCTAAAAGACCGAGCTGGCGTCTTCCAGCTGCCACCTCAATGGATTCCAGACCCAGTACAATTTGATGCGTACAAACGTTTATCTGAGCTGGACACTTTGTTCTCAGGGATTAAAAATACAGTGATCGTTTCACTTTCTGTAACTGTTGTAGGTACTCTGACATCCAGTTTAGCTGCCTTCTCATTTGCCAAATTACGGATGCCGCATAAAGATGCGCTATTTCTAATCCTTTTAGCCGCTTTGATGATTCCCTATCCAGCGGTGATGATCCCGCAATTTATGATGTTCTCCCAAATTGGCTGGGTTGATACGTTATTACCATTGATCATTCCGGGAATGTTTGGGAATATCACTATGATTTTCTTTTTGCGACAATATTTATCTAATATTCCTGATTCGATCGTTGAGGCGGCAAAAATTGATGGTGCGGGCTATTTACAAACCTTTATCCAATTGATTTTCCCGTTGATTCGTCCAGCAGTTGCTGCTCAATTTATTTTATGGTTTATGGGCGCTTGGAATGACTACTTAGCACCATTGATCTACTTGAATAGTCCAGAAAAACAAACATTGCAAGTAGTGATCGCAAACCTAAATGCCGCCTATGCTATTCAAACGGATTATCCGTTGATTATGGCAGCTTCCGTTGTTTCATTACTTCCGGTTTTGATCGTATTTATTATTTTCCAAAAGCAAATTATCGAATCAGTTGCACTTTCTGGAATGAAAGGGTGAGTAGATGTTTCTAAAAGCAATGAACTGGCTAAATGCATTCGTACTTCTGATAGAACTAAATATTTTGTGGCTTCTAGGTATTTTAGCTGGTTTTTTTGTGGTCGGCTTTGTTCCAAGTACTGTTGCTGTCTTAACGATTCTAAATAAAGAGGATCTATTTACAGGCTATTACTCTTATATAGAAGTATTGACTTTATTTTGGAAAAACTATGTGTCAGCTATTCGCTTATACAAATGGCGGGTCTTTATATTTCCACTTATTCTAGGCATTCTCTATTTGGAATTGCTGATTGTGCAGCAAAGTGATCTAATGAGAGCATTTTTCCAATGGCCACTTTTGTTTTTGTTCAGTTATGTGATTTTAGTATTGATCAATTTATCCTTAGTTACTCGATTGAGTAAAGATAAGTGGCGGAAAAAAGCCGTTTTTTCATTGACGAGTCCATTCTTGTTACCAAAAGAATCTTTTCTTTGTCTTTTGATGGTTCTTACATTTTCAATTGTTAGCATGGCGTATCATTGGTTCTTTTTTGTCGCAATTTCAATCTTTTTGTACAGTGCCAGCAAGTGCTTGTTGTCAGGCTATAGCAAGAAAGGATTGTTAAAATCATGATCAAAAAATTTCTTTTCTCGTGTGTTCCTCTAATGATTCTTTTATCTGGCTGTACTGCTTCTGCAGTTGAAGAAGTCTTATCCCCTCCTGAGTTTGCCGATGTTAGTGTCCATGACCCATCGGTGATCAAAGCGGATGATACGTTTTATATTATTGGTTCACATATGCAATTTGCCAAGTCTCAGGATTTGTTGAAGTGGGAGCAGATATCTAATTCAGTATCTGAAGATACTCTATTTGAGAATATTCGAGAAGAATTGGCGGAAGAATTTGAGTACGCACAGACAGATACGTTATGGGCTAGTGATATCCAACAGTTTAAGAATGGAAAATACTATTTGTACTATTGTTTGTGTCAAGGAACTTCACCGCTATCCGTAATGGGAGTGGCGGTATCTGACTCTATTGAAGGTCCTTATGAAAAAGTCGAATCTTTTCTTTATTCAGGAACCTCTCCGCAGTTTGGTGAAGCGTACAATGCAGCGATTCATCCAAATGCGATCGATCCTCATATTTTTTATGACAATGAAGGGAAATTATGGATGGTCTATGGATCATACTCAGGCGGGATTTTTATCCTAGAAATGGATGATGAAACGGGTTTGCCTAAAGATCGCAATTCTTACGGAACACATTTGATGGGCGGAAATCACAGTCGCATCGAAGCACCATACATTCAATATAATCAAGAAAATGGCTACTATTACTTGTTCACTTCATTTGGTGGGCTAGATGCAGACGGTGGATACAACCTTCGAGTCGCGCGGTCAAAGAATCCCGATGGTCCTTATGAAGACAGCCAAGGAAATCCAATGGCTGAGGTCAAAGGGAAATTTGGAACGGTTTTTGATGACGCAAGTATTCAAGACTTCGGAACTAAAATTATGGGGAACTTCCTATATACCGAAAATACGAGCAATGAAGGGGTTGGCTATGTTTCGCCAGGTCACAACTCGACCTATTATGATGAAGAAAACAATCAATATTACTTGATTTTCCATACACGTTTTCCAAATAGCGGAGAATATCATTCTGTGAGAGTCCATCAAATGTTTTTCACAGAAGCAGGGTGGCCGGTTGTTTCTCCATTGAGATACAGCGAAGAAACGATTGCTGATTATACAAAGAATCAAGTTACGGGTGCCTATACGCTGATTTCCTTTGACAAGTTTTTAACGGATGATTTGAAAGAACCACAGGAAATTACAGTTGAAAAAAATGGCCTGATCAATGGTGATCGCACTGGAACATGGGAACTAGCGGAAAAGAATAGTCAAGAAGATTCAAGTGTGGTTATCGATGGCACTGTTTATAAAGGGAAGTTTCTTTCCGGCTGGGATGAAAATCAGCAAAAGCAAGTAATGACATTTACAGGTACCTCAGAAGCAGGAGTACCATTATTTATTGTTAGGAATGAGGAGTAAGGTATGGCAAAAGCAAATGCAGAGACAATACAAAATCCAATCGTGTATGAACGAGCAGACCCTTGGGTATATTTACATTCCGATGGTTACTATTATTTTACAGGTTCAGTTCCTGGATATCAGTCGATTGAACTTAGACGAGCGAAAAGCCTCAATGAACTGGAAGATGCAGAGAGAAAGACGGTTTGGCAGGCACATGAATCGGGACCAATGAGTGAATTGATTTGGGCACCAGAAATTCATTTCATCGCTGATAAGTGGTATATCTATTTTGCCGCTAGTGATAATGAAGAGATCAGAAATGAAAATCATCATCATCGAATGTTCGTGATCGAAAATAATTCAAGTGACCCTTTTGAAGGGGAATGGGAAGAAAAAGGACAAGTCATCACGCAATTTGAAAGTTTTAGTTTAGATGCAACTGTGTTTGAACATCAGGAGAAACTTTATTATGTTTGGGCGCAACAAGATCCAAGAATTCCAGGAAACTCTAATCTTTATCTATCAGAAATGGAAAATCCATGGACACTAAAAGGGAAGCAGCTTTTACTATCGATCCCTGAATACCCTTGGGAACAGATTGGTTTCATGGTGAATGAGGGACCGGCCGTGCTTAAACGAAATGGTAAGATTTTTATCACTTATTCGGGCAGTGCTACAGATGAAAATTACGCTATGGGATTATTGTGGACAGACGAAAATAGTGATTTATTAAATGGGTTTTCTTGGCAAAAATCCCAAGATCCAGTCTTTCAAACGTCAGAACGGAATTCTCAATATGGACCGGGGCATAACTCTTTTACAAAAGGGGCAGATGGTGAGGACATTTTAGTTTATCATGCAAGACCAGAAAAAAATCAGGCAGGCGATCCTCTGGCAAACCCGAATCGACATGCAGTTGCACAACCATTCACTTGGGATGAAAAAGGATTCCCAGTCTTTGGTGAGCCGGTCGCAAACAATAAATTAGAGATGAAGGTGAACTGATTGACGATTAACATTCAAAACACAAAATCAGGAACAACGATCAGTAAATATATCTACGGTCATTTTGCAGAGCATCTAGGCCGTTGTATCTATGAAGGATTATACGTTGGAGAAGATTCGCCGATCCCAAATAAAAATGGGATGCGGATTGATGTGGTTGAAGCACTGAAAAACATTCAAATCCCTGTGCTACGTTGGCCAGGCGGCTGCTTCGCCGATGAATACCATTGGAAAGACGGGATTGGTCCTAAAGAAAACCGCAAAACGATGGTCAACACCCACTGGGGCGGCGTGACTGAAAACAATCATTTCGGGACCCATGAATTTTTTGAATTGATCAAGCAGCTGGAATGTGATGCGTATGTCAACGGCAATGTCGGCAGCGGAACGGTGCAAGAAATGTCAGAATGGGTGGAATACATCACGATGGATGGCATTTCTCCGATGGCTGATCTTCGCAGAGAAAATGGCCATGATGAAGCGTGGGAAATGAAATTTTTTGGCGTAGGAAACGAAAACTGGGGCTGCGGCGGCAATATGCGGCCAGAGTATTATGCGGATCTGTATCGCCGCTATCAAACCTATGTCCGCCAATACGGCGACAAAAAAATCTACAAAGTCGCCGGCGGAGCGAATGTCGCAGACTATCATTGGACAGAAACGCTGATGAAAAACGCCCATTGGTTGATGGACGGCCTAAGCTTGCACTACTACGTTCATCCGCAAGGCTGGGAAGAAAAAGGTAGCGCCTTGGAATTTGATGAGGCAGAGTGGCAAGTGACCTGTGAAAAAGCAGCCTACATGGATGAATTATTGACCCGCCACAGCGCGATTATGGACCAGTATGACCCAGAACAGCGTGTGGGAATCATTGTTGATGAATGGGGCACTTGGTTCTCAGCAGAACCTGGTACGAATCCAGGCTTCTTATACCAACAAAATACGATCCGTGATGCCATGGTCGCAGCGATCACCTTGAATATTTTCCATAAACATGCCAAGCGAGTGCATATGGCAAATATCGCACAAACCGTCAACGTCCTGCAGGCGATGATTTTGACAGATGGCGAACAAATGGTGAAAACCCCAAGCTATCATGTCTTTGATTTGTACAAAGTCCATCAAGATGCTGAAACCATTGATAGCCATGGAACCAGCAGCGATACCATTACGTATACGATTTCGAAAAAAGAAGATACGATCCATCTATCGGTTTGTAATTTTGCTACCCAAGGCACGGAAGAATTATCCTTCTCCCTTGAAACAGCGATCAATGAAGTGAAAGAAGCTCGTTATATCGTGGGGAACAAAATGAACGCACACAATGATTTTGATCATCCTGAAGATGTGGTGATCCAAGACTTCACCGCTTACAATGTTGAAGAGAACAAAGTCAGCTTGCGGGTGCCAGCAATGAGTGTTCTAACGATCTCATTGACAGTCTGATCCCATGACTTGTAAAGGATGCGAAGTGAAAGATGCTGCGGCAGCAGCACAGGAAGACATTGAATCCTTGATTGCAGAACAACTTTCTTTAGAAAGCGACTTGGCTTCGCCGGAGATCGTCAGTAGGAGAATCGTTGTTTGTGAGACTTGTCCATTGCGATTGAATCATACCTGTACCAAATGCGGCTGCTTTTATCGGTTTCGCGCAAATTTAGCTAAGAAAAACTGTCCTGCAGGAATGTGGGAACAAACAGGGCAGCTCGTCAAGTAGCTGTCCTGTTTTTATAAAATAGAATAAATCAATTAGGAGATGAGGGAAGACATGACAGCGATCAATGGGGTTCATGATCCTACGATTATTGAACATGAAGGCACCTTTTATTTATATTCAACGGACACCCAACAGCCCAAAACGGCTGGTGTACCAATTCGTCGTTCAAAAGATTTGATCCATTGGCAATTTGAGAAACAGGCATTGTCAGAAATGCCTGAACCAGCAGTAAAATGGAGCAAGGCTCAAGGACTATGGGCACCGGAAGTTATTCGCTATAAGGACGAATTCCGTATGTATTATTCTGCTTCGACATTCGGCAGTACCACTTCTTTTATTGGCTTAGCTACAGCAACAGATCCTTTGGGCCCTTGGGAAGATCAAGGAGAGGTTATTAAAACCAATGCTACTCTTGCACAGCATAACGCGATCGATGCCAATATTGCTTTTGACCGCTCGGGTGAACAGTGGTTTGTCTATGGTTCTTTCTTTGGCGGAAACTATATTGCTTCATTGAACAAAGAAACTGGAAAACTTCAAGAAAAGAGCTATGGCCAACGGATTGCTTTTCGTCCGAAAACAGTTGATACTGCTATTGAAGGCCCATTTGTCTATTATCATCCTGAAACCGATTATTATTATTTGTTTGTTTCTTTCGATTCCCTTAACGATTCATATAATATCCGTGTCGCCCGAGCAAAAGAAATTACGGGGCCATATCTGGACTGGCATGGTACGGCCATGACGGATCAAGAGAAGACGCCAACCGAAGTAGGAACCAAACTGTTGGGCAGTTATCAGTTCTCAGAAGAACCAGTTGTATACGCCCCTGGTCATAATTCGATCTTTACGCAATCCAATAAAGAAAGCTTCGTTGTGCATCATGCACGGAGAAAACCCTTCAGTGACCAATTCTATTTACAAATACGTAAACTCTATTGGCTAGAATCAGGTTGGCCAGTAATCTCTGCTTCAATCTATCAGGGAAGTGTTTCACGAATACCAGAGCAGGAAACTCTGTTAGGAAAGTGGGAAATCATCCAATTTAATCACGAGTCTCAAGTTATATCTTCTCAACAGCAAGAAATAACAGCATTAAAAAAAGAAGGACGAAGTTACTTGTGGGGAGAAAATGAATTTGTCCCATATTATGAGTACATCGACCAAAAAGAAAGGTTGTTTTTATCTGGAATCAATGATCAAGGCGTTGCGTTTCTTGGTCGAAAAGTGTACGAAGAATAAAAAATAAGCAGCACAATGGGCAGGTTGCATTGTGCTGCTTATAAACGTATACTGCTGCCGGTTTTACTAAATACTGCCTTTGAATAATCGGACACCATGAGTAGGAACCTCAGCATTGGCAATTGTTTGTTCTTTTTGTTGCCATAACTCAGTGCCGTTTTTAAGTGGTAGTAAATCAGTGATCGATTTTGGGATGGTTTGCGTTTGATCAGAAACATTGAAAATGGCATAGTAGACTGCTGTGTCGCTCAACGCCTCCCAAATGATCCACTCTTGATCACGATAGAACTCTTTTTTCGTGTGGATTCTTCGATACATTTCTAAGACTTCAGTATTCGTCAATAAACGTAAGGTAAAGGGATCAATGTCTGGTAAAGTACCACCAAACATCAATGGAGATTGGAAGATCGTCCATAAACTCATCAATAAGTATTGCTCGTCTTCCGTAAATCGTGTCCAGCTGTCACCACCGCCACCATCAACTGCTCGAATGCCGATATGACCCAACGGCAACATATCACAGTCAGGCCAGTTACCTGGACGGACGAAAGGTGCCCACTCTGCTGCTCGGTCAAACATGGCGTAAAGGGCATCCCAATGATCCCAAAAGTCATCCGTCAAGCGCCACATATTGGCATGATTTTGAAAGAAACTACCATTTTTGAGGGCAGCGGGTCCGGGAGACAAAGAAAGGACGATCTCTCGACCGGATCGATCGATTGCACGGCGAATCGCTTTGATTTCTGCTTTATGGGCATCACCGTAAATTTTCGAATCGCCGATGTCATCCACCTTTATAAAGTCAACACCCCAAGAAGCATATAATTCGAGCAAAGAATCATAATAAAGCTGTCCTTCAGGCAATGAAACATCGACCCCATACATATCGGAATTCCAAGGGCAGATTGAATTCATAGCAATGTCCCGCGCCCGTTTATCCGTTCCTTTGATTGGCGTATTTTGGTGAACTGCTTGTCGTGGAATGCCGCGCATGATATGGATACCAAATTTCAGCCCTTTTTGATGCAGATAGTCACCAAGTTTTTTGAAACTAGCACCATCTTTTGCTGAAGGGAAACGATTTTCAGCAGGAATCAAGCGAGAATAGTCGTCCATACACAATGGATAAAAATCATTGTACCTTGTAGACTTTGCTTCTGGTTCGCTCCATTGAATATCCACGACGACATACTCCCAACCATAAGCTTTCAAATGCTCTGCCATAAAATCAGCATGGGCGATCACTTCTGCTTCGGTCACAGAAGCGCCATAGCAGTCCCAAGAATTCCATCCCATTGGGGGTGTTTGTGCAAAATGTAAAAAAGACATCGATTTCCTCCTAGTACGTTTTTCTTATAGTATAGTAAGCAATAAAAAAGAGAGGGAAAGTTTTGTCTACTAGAAATAAAAAAGAAAGAAATCGTCAACAAATGAAAAAGGAGTTGTTCAATGGTGTTTCCACAAGAAACAAATTATGCGAAGATTACAGCATACTATAGTGTTGCCCTTGAGCGTTTTTCCATGGATCCACATCAACACCCAGCGTGTGAAATCATGTTTGTGACCAAAGGAAAGTGTAAGATAAAGGTGCAAGATCAAGTGATTGTTCTGGAAAGAAATGATTTCGTTTTCATAAATACGTTTGTGGAACACGCCTTATTCGTTGAAGGAGATTCCTGCACATTACTGAATATTGAATTTCTTCTGAGTGAGACGCCGTCCGCCCTTTGTGTTCGTGATGTTTTTGCATACATCAAAGGAAATGTACAATGGAATGAGCCTTACGCGAAAAGTCGCGATGTCCGCCAATTTGGACAAGCGATCAAGTCATTGCTACAACTGCTAATGATCGATGATACTCAGGAGCAACCGTCTGCTGAACGGCAATTTACGATCGAGCTCTTGTTTAAGCGGATGTTGATGGAATTAGCCTTTTCATTACGTACGAAAGAAACCAAACGGGGCAATTGCTATGTGAACGCTGCGATCAACTATATTCAACAGCATTTTGATGAAGACATTCAAGTCTCCCAAATCGCAACGGCGGTGGGGATTACGAAAGCCTACTTGCATAAACTCTTTCATGAGCAACTGGGAGTGACGGTCAACCATTTCCTCACTAGTGAGCGTCTGAAGCAGGCAGCATTTTTACTAAGCAATAGTCAGCTGCCGATCGTCGAAATTGCCGCTCAAGCAGGATTCAACAGCAGGCAGCACTTTACCAATACCTTTAAACAGAAAAAAGGCATGAGTCCTAAAGCCTACCAGCTCTTATATAAGCAAACGATCAAAGAGGAGGCAGGGCAACATATCACAGGAGATGATCCGAACTTTTTATTAATGAAGTAAATATGAATTGAATGATCAAGCATAAAAAAGTAAAAGAACAGGAGAACGTAATGAAAGAATTCGCATTAAAAAAGGTACAGCTCACGGACGAGTTTTGGCAAGGATACCAAGAGCTTGTTCGCAAAGAAACGATTCCTTACCAATACCAAGTCCTAAATGATGAAATCGATGTAGATGTTCAAGCAGAACGGGAAGATCCCAATTTGCCAGCTGGGAAAAGCCATGCATTGGCGAATTTTCGCATCGCTGCAGGGCAAATGGAAGGGGAACATTTTGGCTGGTTTTTCCAAGATAGTGATGTCTACAAATGGATCGAGTCGGCTGGGTATAGCTTGTTGAATACTAGCGATCCGCAATTGGAAAAGACAGTAGATGAAGTGATTGACTTAGTTGCTGCTGCGCAAGAAGCGGACGGCTACTTAAATACCTTCTTTCAATTGACCCGACCGAAGTTAAAATACCGTCAGCTGTATTTCAGTCATGAACTTTATTGTGCCGGGCATCTAGTCGAAGCGGCTATCGCTTATGATCAAGCAACAGGCAAGGATAAATTACTGACCGTGGCAGAGAAAAATATCGCCAATATTTGCACGTATTTTGGGCGGGAGTCTGGAAAAATTCAAGGTGCTGATGGCCATCAAGAGATCGAATTGGCGCTGGTGCGTTTGTATGAATACACTGGTAAACAAACCTATTTGACATTAGCTGATTTTTTTCTTGAAGTACGTGGGGAAGATCCTGCCTTTTACGAAAAAGAAATTTTGAAAAACCAAGCGGATGGCTTATCAGATGAAACGCCAAGGGTAGACCTCACCTATTTACAAGCCTACGATCAACCTAAAAAGCAGCATGAAGCCAAAGGTCATGCGGTACGAATGCTGTATATGGCAAGCGGGATGGCAAAAGTCGCCCAGCATACCCAAGATCAAGAATTGATCAATGCTTGCGAAGCGATCTGGGAAGACATCGCCTGTAAGAAAATGTATGTGACCGGTGGCGTCGGCTCAACCGTTCACGGGGAAGCCTTTGTCGGTCCCTATGATTTGCCAAATGATACGATGTATTGTGAAACCTGTGCAGCCATTGCATTGGTCCAATTTTCTTTTGAGCTATTCAAACTAACCAATGAACCAAAATATTTAGCGACGATGGAACGAGCGTTGTATAATAGCGTCCTTTCTGGTGCGGCAATTGACGGCAAACACTTTTTCTACGTGAATCCTTTGGAGGTCAATCCCCAACGAGATCAAGAAAATCCTGGCAAAGGTCACGTCAAAGCCCAACGACCCGATTGGCTCGGTTGTGCGTGTTGTCCGCCCAATTTTGCACGGATGGTCGCTTCGCTGCAGCGCTTGGTTTACACTTGCGATCAAGAGAAGCTTTACGTGAATTTATTTGTAGCAAGCCGTTTAGAAGAACCTGACCAATTTACGTTTGAACAAACGGGCGGGTTTCCTTTTACAGAGGACCTCACGATTCGCTATCAAGGCATTCCAAAGACGCTCATCATCCACAAACCTAACGGACTAAGTAAGTTTCAAATCGATAGTGAACACGAATGGCAGGAGACGAACGAGGCAATCATCTTTGAGGCAGTCGAAAACGTGACGGTCAATATCCGTTTTGAACAACCATTGCAAATCTTGCGTGCGAATCCTCAAGTTATTCAAGACATCAATCAAGTCGCATTGCAACGTGGCCCCTTCGTGTATTGCATAGAAGAAGCCGACAATGGTCAAGCACTCTGGCGTTGCCGCATCGACCCACAGGCGCTGGAGGCGACCTTTGCGAAAGAGGATACGTTGTTGCCAACTACTTTACGTTTGGCGATCAAAGGCTACCAAAGCGAAGAATGGTCGGGAACAACCCTTTACGAAGAACGAGCGGAAACGGTCATACCTCGTACGTGGCAACTGATCCCATACCATTTATGGGGCAATCGGGGCATAGGCGAAATGCGCGTTTGGCTGCCGCTCGTTGGAAAGGAGTAAGAAGTAAGCAGGGCCAAAGAGCTTCCCAAAAAGGAGGCTCTTTTTTTTCTAAACTCAACCTTCTTGGATTTGTTGCATGATTTCTTTAATTTGTTCCTATATTCCTACCTTTGAAAGCGTTATCGTTTTAGTGTAGGAATGTTGGCGGGTTTATGTAAAACAAGGAGGAAGAAGTGTGACAAGGAAAATCAGTAAAGTTGGCGCATCTTTGTTGGTGTTGGCAGCGGCAACGGCAATCGGCGGCTGCACCCAAAGTGAGGCGAAGACAACTGGAAAAGTCGTTTACCAGGAAACAGCCAAAAGTACGTTGGAAAAAGCGATGGACAATCAGCCGGAGTCGTCTTATTGGTTCCCAGAGGATTTGTTGGCATGGTCTTTTGAAAAAGATCCAGATGCGAAATACAATACCAGCGTTGTTCCATTAGCGCAGCGGGCAGCTAAAGAGACGTTGCCGAAGATGAATGACACGCAAACGGCAGAAACCAAAGTCGTGGCGCTTTCGATCATGAATAGCAGTACGAGCGGCAATGCACCACGTGGGATCAATACCTTTGATGCCAATGTCTTTTCTTATTGGCAATACATTGATCAATTGGTTTATTGGGGCGGCTCTTCTGGCGAAGGGATCATCGTACCACCAAGTCCTGATGTGACAGATGCTGCTCATAGGAATGGCGTGCCGGTTTTAGGAACGATCTTCTTTCCGCAAACTGCCCATGGTGGGAAGCTGGAATGGCTAGATACGTTTTTAGCTAAGGATGAGGACGGCAATTTTCCGATTGTAGAAAAAATGATCGAAGTTGCCAATACGTATGGCTTTGATGGCTGGTTCATCAACCAAGAAACCGATACGGCGGTCACTAGTTTTGATGATGCAGCGGAAGGTGTTGAACAATCGGGGACTGATGGTAAAGGACTAAATGAAAGCCACGCCAAAGCGATGCAAGAACTGATCGCCCAATTCAAAGAACAAACCGACGAGCATTTAGAGATCATGTGGTATGATTCCATGACGAGTGATGGGAAAATGGATTGGCAAAACGCTTTGACGGATAAGAACAAAGCCTATTTAGTGGATGCAGAGATGAACCCATTGGCAGATAGTATGTTCTTGAATTTCTGGTGGACCACTGACAAACTGGCGGACAAAGAGCTGTTGAAGGCCTCCAATGAAAAAGCCCGTGAAATCGGTGTCGATCCTTACGATCTTTTTGCTGGGATCGATGTGCAAGAAAATGGCTATTCAACGCCTGTGCGCTGGGATCTGTTTACGGATGAAAAAGGCGTTCCTTATACCTCATTGGGCCTGTATGTACCTAGCTGGACCTATTCTTCTGCTAGTACGCCGGATGATTTCCAAAGCAAAGAGAATGCTTTTTGGGTCAATAACACGGGTGATCCTCGGGAAAGCCAGCTGCCAGAAGCGACAGAGTGGCCTGGGATCTCCACCTATGCCTTAGAACAGACCGCTATCACAGAGCTGCCTTTTGTGACGAATTTTAGTCTGGGGAATGGCTACAACTATTTTATCGAGGGAGAAAAAGTGTCCAGCCGCAATTGGAACAACCGAAGCTTGCAAGCTGTTTTGCCGACCTATCGTTGGGTCTTTGACCATGGAAAAGACAATGATTTGGCTGTATCAATCAATTATGCGGATGCCTATAATGGCGGAAATGCACTGAAACTACGTGGACAGATGACAAAAGGCAGTACCAGTCACATGGCATTGTATCAGACAGCATTTCCTGTGACGAAAAAGACGAAGCTGACGACGACTGTCAAAGCAACGGTACCGACAACTCTTGATTTGGTCGTGACCTTAGCCGATGGTTCGACACAAACAATCAAAGGAGACAAAGAGGTCGTAGCAGACTGGACGACGATTACTTACTCATTGAAAGACATCAAAGGGGAAGTGACAGCGATCGGTTATGACATAACCACTGAAGAGACCAGTGATGTCTATGAGTTGAATCTAGGGCAATTAACGATCGGAGATCAGAAAGCGGAGAAATTCGCTGCCGAAGCATTGACGGTTGAGGATGTGCTCTTTGATGAGGAAGAGGGCAACTATGCGGGTGTCCGTTTAATGTGGGAAGCTGCCAAGGACAAGACAGCTGCGGTTTATGAGATCTACCAATTGAACGATGACGGCTCACGCTCTTTCTTAGCAGCTACGCCAGCAACCAACCACTATTTGAATGCCGTTGAACGTCCAAAAGGGACGAAAACCAAGTTCGCGGTGGTGGCAGTGGATCGCTATGGCAATCGTGGCAAGCTATCAGATACGGTGGAGATCACTTGGCCGAACAATCAGCTGCCAAAAGCGGCCTTTACAGCCTCTAAAACCTTGGCGGCACCGGGTGAAACGATCACCTTCACGAATACCTCATCTGCGAATGCTGAAGCATTCGAATGGACGTTTGAAGGCGGCGATATCACGAGCAGTACAGAAGAAAATCCCCAAGTGACCTATTCGGAACCAGGTACCTACAAAGTCACGCTTGTTGCCAAAAACGAAGCAGGAGAGACCCCTCTGGAAATGGCGGGATTGATCACGATTTCTGCTGATGCGCCGAAAGAGTTGCTGCTGCTTTCAAAAGATGCCGAAGCAACTGCTTCATCGTTTGTCAATGATGCCGAAGCACCAGCTTTTGCCCTCGATGGTGATTTGAGTACGAAGTGGTGTGCGACAGGCAATGCGCCTCATGAGTTGATGATCGATCTCGGTCGGCCACAAACGGTCAGTGAAGTACGCCTCGCTCATGCGGAGGCTGGTGGAGAAGGTCCAGACATGAATACGCGGGCGTATACGGTGCTCGTCAGTGAAGATGGCAAAGACTATGAGCCAGTTTCACGAACGTTGAAAAATGAAGCCGGCAATAGCACCAATACGTTTGCCGTCCAGAAGGTGCAATATGTAAAAATCAGTATCGATAAACCAACACAAGGAGCAGACTCAGCAGCCCGAATCTATGAAGTCGAAGTATACGGAATGGATAAATAGCGAAAAGAGCAGGGCGTTAACCCTAAGAAGGGAAGCGACTGAAGCGATACTTTCCTGAAAAATGACCGAACCAAAAAAGCCGTTGCGACCAATAAATGGTCACAACGGCTTTTGCTTTTTGCAAATAAGTTTAGCGTGACGTACGGCTGGCTGGATCTAAGCGGCGTTCAATAAAGCTTAGCCCAAGATCCGTAATGATCGCCATCAAGGCAGTTGGTAAAGCACCGGCTAAGATGATCGATGCACCATCCGTCGCATTGGTTCCACGGATGATGATGTCCCCCAGTCCACCAGCACCAACGAAAGCGCCAATGGCGGTGATACCGATCGCCACGACTAAGGCGTTTCGAATCCCTGCCATGATCACCGAAACAGACAATGGCAATTCGATCATATACAATCGTTGCCAGCTAGTCATCCCCATCCCTTTGCCGACATCTAACGTATTGCGGTCGACTTGGCGCATGCCGGTATAGGTATTTTTGATGATCGGTAACAAAGAATAAAGAAAAATCGTTAAAATCACGACATTCACACCTAAGCCCATGCCGATCATTAAAATCGAGATCATCGCTAAAGATGGAATCGTCTGGATGATATTGGCGAAACGAATCACCCAATCTGCCAAACGCATTTTTTTAGAAATCAAGATCCCGATTGGAATGCCGACGATCGAGGCAAAAAGTACCCCGTAGATTGAAATCAAGAAGTGACGAATGAACTGGGCAAAAACATAGCCGCCATTTTCTTGAAAATAGAAAAGAAATTGTTGGAATAAATTCATGTCTGCCATTTCGTCACTCTCCTTCGAAATAATTATTTTCTTCTAAGAAACGTTCGGCAACTACCGTTGGTTCTAGAAGGTCATTATCCACTTGGTAATTCAATTCTTGCATTTTTTCGGTATCGATTTTGCCTGCTAATTTGTTCAGAGCATCGCCGATTTCAGGTGTTTCTTTCAATAATTTGTCATCGACGATCGGTGCGGCATCATAAGGTGGGAAGAAGTTTAGATCATCTTCCAGCATCACGAGATCGTAACTGCCGATCCGGCCGTCGGTTGAGTACCCTAAAACGATATCCATTTTTCCGTTATCAACAGCATCATAGACAAGACCGATCTGCATCGGTAGGATATTTTGGAAAGAGAATCCATAGGCTTTCTGGAAGCCATCGTACCCATCACCGACCCGTGTGATCCACGCGGTATCGACCCCTGCGACCAATTGATCTGCGACATCTTTCAAGTCACTGACTTTTTCCAATCCGTATTTTTCGGCAGTGTCTTTCCTGACAAGAAAGACATATGTGTTATCAAAGCCGTAAGATGGGAACCAAGTCTGTTGGTATCGTTTCTCAAATTCTGATTTGACTTTGTCAAAGGCGGCTTGCGGATCAGATTCTGGCTCCAACCCTAACGTCGTGGTCAAGTCAGTTCCTGTGTAGCGGGCAGCTGAGATCGACGCATCGCCATTCATCATCGCTTGGTGATTGATGGTCGTTGTTGCTAAGTTGTTAATGACGGTTGTGTTTTTATCCGTATAGTGTTCGACCATACCGGCAACCACCGCGCCAAGAATTTGGGCTTCGGAAGTGATCCCGCCTGTGATCGCCACGGTATTCTCATCAGAAGTCGATGCTAAACCGGGAAAGGAACAGCCGGACAGTAAAGCGACACTTAAGGAAAACAACAGCGCTAATTTTGAAGTTTTTTTCATTACGCATCCCCCCTTAAGGCAGCTGGTGTCAGTTTGTTTTCTAACAAACCCAGTAACCAGTCAGCTAATAAAGCAAAGATCGTCACTGGAATCGTCCCAGCAAAAATCAAAGGCGGTTGGTAGTTGTTTAGTCCGCTAAAGATCAAATCACCAAGTCCACCGGCACCAATGTAAGAAGCCAAGGTAGCCCAAGCTAAAACATACACGGCCGATAAGCGGATCCCTGCCATGATCGTTGGGATCGCTAGGGGTAATTCCACACTGATGATCGACTGCAAGTTGGTCATCCCCATCCCTTTGGCAACATCGCGGTAATTCCAATCGACTTTTTTCATTCCAATGTAGGTATTTCGCAAAATCGGCAACAAGGAATAAATGAAAAGAGCGACGATAGCAGGGACTTTTCCGACACCTAAAATCGGGATCATCAATGCCAATAGTGCCAAAGAAGGCACGGTTTGCAGCGCACTGGTGATGCCGATCACGACCGTTGCTGCTTTGGGGAAACGGGTCAAGATCACACCGATCGGTACAGCAACAAGAATCCCTAAGAGCAAAGCCGCAAAGGAGATATACAAATGTTCGAGACTTTTGGTGACCAATTGGCCGCCATATTCATTAAAGAAGCTTTGCATGCGCTAGACCTCCTCAGTTTCTTCAGGTTTCGCCGACTCAATGGCTTCCATGATCGATGGCTCATCGCCCCAAATCACGTCATAAACGATATCAACTAAGGAAGCACGGGTCAAAATCCCAACTAAATGTTTGTCGGCATCTACTACTGGGACATATTTTAAGCCGCGTTTTAAGATGCGTTGCAAGGTATCCCGCAACAAGGCGGTTTCGCGAACGAAAAAGACATCTTTGTTCAAGATATCGCCGACACTAGTAACTTTGCCACGGTTGCGGTCGATGGATTCGACATCGATGTAGCCTTTTAGCACGTTGCTATTGTCGGTAACAAGCAAGGTATCGACCCGTTTTTCCCGCATCAAGTGAATCGCTTCTTGTATGGATTTTTCTGGTGTGATAGCGATCGGGGTATTTAACATTACGTCTTTGACTGGCGTCGTGTCAGGTTTTGCTTGTAACAAGCGGTCTTCACCGATCAATTCTTCCACAAACGGTGTTGCTGGGTGTTGCAGAATATTTTCTGGTGTATCAAATTGAATGACTTTTCCTTCACTCATGATCACGATACGGCTAGCAAGCTTCAATGCTTCGTCCATATCATGGGTAACGAAGACGACGGTTTTTCCAAGCCGTTCTTGCAAGTCTTTAACCAAATCTTGTAAGGAGTCACGAGTGATTGGGTCTAGTGCGCCAAAAGGCTCATCCATTAAAATGACATCTTGGTCAGCTGCCAAGGCACGGACAACACCGATCCGTTGCTGTTGCCCTCCAGACAATTCGTTGGGGTAACGGTCGAGCATTTCTCGTGGCAATTCCACTAAGTCGATCATGCGCTCGGCAGTTTTGTTGCGTTCTTCTTGGCTGACTTTTAACAATTTTTGAACCAATGTGATGTTTTCCCGAATCGTCATGTGAGGCATCAAACCGATGCTTTGGATCACATAGCCGATTTGACGGCGTAATTCCACGGGGTTGATCTCTGTAACGCTTTTTCCATTGATCAAGATTTTTCCTTTAGAAGGATCCGTCATACGGTTGATCATCCGCATACAAGTCGTCTTTCCACTACCACTTGTCCCGATGAAGCAAATGAATTCGCCTTTTTCAAAGGAAAGATTCACATCTTCAACAGCGACTTTACCACCTTTGTAAATTTTGGATACCTGCTGAAACTCAATCATGATGTCACCTCTATTTTTATTTAAGCAATCTGAATAATGGCTTATAATCTGTACTAAGTATGCCGAAAAGTCACGTGTTATTCAAATAATCTGCCCATTTTTTTCATAATTGTATAGACAAAACTGAAAATAGCGCCATAAGCAAGTCCAAATTAAGGAGCGATGCATAGAGAAAAGAAGCAGCGGAAATATGTCGTTATTTTTCATTGGGAAAAAGGGGGCTTTTTTGCTGAACGCCTTGGCAGCAGTCTCTTTATTTTTTTCTAAGAAAGGGCAGAATTAAAAGCTGTTTTTTCAATTTTTATAAAAACATGCTAGAATAGAGAAGAATTTAGGGAAAGAGAGGAACAACATGCTTACAACTGAAGATTTTGATTTTGAATTACCGGAAGAACTGATCGCCCAAACGCCATTAAGCGATCGCTCAAGTTCCCGTTTATTAGTGGTTGACCGCGAGACTGGCAAATTTGAGGACAAGCACTTCTATAACATCATTGATGAATTGGAACCAGGGGATGCTTTGGTGATGAATGATACGCGGGTATTACCAGCTCGTATCTATGGCGAAAAACAAGAAACAGGTGCCCATCTGGAAATCCTTTTACTGAACAATATTGAAGGGGATACGTGGGAAACCTTGATCAAGCCAGCCAAAAGAGCCAAAGTCGGCACGAAGATCACCTTCGGCGACGGACGATTAGAGGCAGTGGTGGAAGAAGAGCTCGATCACGGCGGCCGGATCATTCGTTTTCAATATAAAGGAATCTTTTTAGAGATTCTGGAATCACTTGGCGAAATGCCGTTACCGCCTTACATCAAAGAACGGCTAGAAGACCCAGACCGCTATCAAACGGTTTATGCCAAAGAAAACGGCTCAGCGGCCGCACCAACTGCCGGCTTGCATTTTACCCCAGAATTGCTAGAGCAGATTGCAGCGAAAGGCGTCAAGCTGGTTTATCTGACTTTGCACGTTGGTTTAGGAACGTTTCGTCCAGTCAGTGTCGATAATATCGCTGATCATGAGATGCACAGCGAATTTTACCGTTTGACAGAAGAAGCTGCCGCACAATTGAACGAGGTTCGGGCAAATGGTGGCAAGATCGTTGCAGTCGGAACGACTTCGATCCGTACATTAGAAACCATTGGGACCAAGTTTGATGGGCAAATCAAAGCCGATAGTGGGTGGACGAGTATTTTTATCACGCCAGGCTATCAGTTTAAAATCGTGGAAGCTTTTTCTACCAACTTCCACCTACCAAAATCAACCTTAGTGATGTTAGTCAGTGCCTTTGCAGGACGCGACCTAACACTTTCTGCCTACCAGCATGCCATCGATGAGCGATATCGCTTCTTTAGCTTTGGCGATGCGATGTTCTTAAAATAAACAAAAAAACTGAGCGACGTAAGCGGCTCTTTAAGTTGAATCAATTTCTCAACTTTTAGAACTGCTTTTTTTGTCGCCCAGCTTACTACTAGAGGAAGGTATAAGTGGTGGTCGCTTTTTGTGGTCCATGCAAAGCAATGTTTCTCGAAAATTTGTTTTCATTTACAAACTTACACATGTTTCGTGTATTCCGATACAAAATGAGACGTATCATTTTTCGATATGGAAATGTTCGATCCTTGTTACGTTTTTCTTCTTGTTACTTTACACGTTTGGTACTAGGTGAAACTTGTACGTTCAACAACTTTTAGTAGATTGAGTTTGCGATATTTACGAAAACCACCAACAGAGTTGCTACCTTCCTTACACTTATACTATAACACGAAACGGAAGCGTTTGCAAAAGAAAACGATTCTTTTCTTCAAAAAAAAAGACCGGCGAACCGATCTTTTAAGCAAGTGCTCGTTTAGGCAGATTGTCATAGAATGCTGCTTTGGTTGCACTGATGTATGGCGTCAACCATAAGTAGCCAATTCCTGCTGTCATGATGGCCAAAATGTGCCAGCCGATGAAGCTCAGATCAAGGATGAACAGTTGACCTTTGTAGCCTTTCATTAAATGACGGCTACCTGTGATGCAGCTGAGAAAATCTGGCCGCATGCCCGTTTCTTCGTAGGTATCATAAAAGACAAAATATGCTTGAGAATAAGAATAAGCTTTAATGATCCCAGGAATGATAAACAGGAACGTCCACAACGTCGTGAAAATAGTCGACAGAATATAGATGACGATGATCCCTAACACGAAAGCGCCACTGAAGCCGCGAAAGACATCAGAAAAAGGCTGGATCGATTGCTTCTTACCGCGTAAAATGTCAAGGAAAGTCCAAGAGATCCCAGCACCGAATAAGGCAGAAAATAGACCGCTGATCAAACCGCCACCACTGCCGCCGCCACTTCCTCCTGCGGAATTGACTGCGTCAGTGGAACCAAGATCATTAAACATACCGCTTTGATACAATGGAATAACAGCAAGAACGATAATGACGAGTGCGATAGCGATCGAGATCAAAGTCGGTACAATACACATCAAAACACTGTCTTTCCAGCGGCCTCTCAGGATTGCTTTTGCTTCTGCTTTTAGTTCTCTATTTGATTTCATTTCAAAAAACCTCCCTTCAATATAAATAACATGATAGCAAACTTTCGCTAAATCTTCAAAAAAAAGTAATAGATGTTTCGCATAACTAGGAGAAAATACTCTTAGTTTCTTTAAACTTCCTTGCAAAATGTAAGGGCAACCCTTATCATAGATAGCGTTGCACAGTTAATTGAGTTTAGAGAGAAAGTAGGGAAATGAATGACGGAACCAGCCATTCGTTATCGTCTGATAAAGAAAGAAAAGCATACCGGTGCCCGTTTAGGCGAACTGATCACGCCTCACGGAACCTTTCCAACGCCAATGTTCATGCCAGTCGGCACATTAGCAACGGTTAAAACCCTTGCCCCTGAAGAGTTGAAAGAAATGGGTGCAGGCGTCATTTTAAGCAATACCTATCACTTGTGGTTGCGTCCAGGAGAAGACATTGTTGCAGAAGCAGGCGGCTTACATAAATTTATGAATTGGGATCAACCGATCTTAACAGATTCAGGTGGTTTCCAAGTCTTTTCATTAGCCGAAATGCGCAACATCGTCGAAGAAGGTGTCCATTTCAAAAACCATTTGAATGGGTCGAAAATGTTTTTATCTCCTGAAAAAGCGATTGATATCCAAAACAAATTAGGATCAGATATCATGATGAGTTTTGATGAGTGTCCGCCATTTGATGAAAGCTATGACTACGTCAAAAAATCGGTGGAACGGACGTCTCGCTGGGCAGAACGTGGCTTGAAAGCTCATGCCAATCCAGATCGTCAAGGCTTGTTTGGGATCATTCAAGGTGCAGGCTTTGAAGACTTGCGCAAGCAGAGTGCCCAAGACTTGATTAGTATGGACTTCCCAGGTTATTCTATCGGCGGCCTGTCAGTTGGCGAACCAAAAGCGGAAATGAATCGCGTGTTGGAATTTACGACTCCTTGGATTCCAGAAAACAAACCACGTTACCTGATGGGCGTTGGGGCAGCTGACTCCTTGATCGATGGCGTGATTCGCGGTGTCGATATGTTCGACTGCGTTTTACCAACACGGATCGCAAGAAACGGTACCTGTATGACTTCAAAAGGTCGTTTAGTCGTGAAAAATGCGCAATATGCCCGTGACTTTCGACCAATTGACGAGAAGTGTGATTGCTATACATGTAAAAACTATTCTCGTGCGTACATCCGCCACTTGATCAAATGTGATGAAACCTTTGGTATGCGTTTGACGTCTTACCACAATGTCTACTTCTTATTGAATCTGATGAAAAATGTCCGTCAAGCCATCATGGATGACAACTTGTTGGAGTTCCGTGAGCATTTTATTGAAGAGTATGGGTTCAACAAGGAAAATGCGAGGAATTTCTAACATTCTCTACTAAAATGGTGGGAATAATAGAGGAATTCTGATAAAGTATCTTATAGGAAAGAAAATAAATCGAGGTGAAAAAAATGGCACAATCTTTACCAATGCTCTTTATGCTGGTTGCTTTAGTGGCAATGTGGTTCTTTATGAGTCGTTCACAAAAGAAACAACAGCAAGAGCGTAAAAATCTTTTAGAAAATATGAAAGCTGGCGATGAAGTCGTAACCATCGGCGGACTCCACGGTGTTCTTTCTGAAGTCAACACAGAAAAAAGCACCGTGATCATCGACTGTGAAGGAATTTTCTTAGAGTTTGATCGTTCAGCGATCCGCACAGTGAAACCTGGAACTGTTGCATCCGTTGAGACACAAATCGAACCAGCTGATGTCGAAGACGCAACGAGCATCCAAGACGAAACCAAAGAATAAGCACAAACGCACCGTCGCTTTCTCAGAAGCGATGGTGCGTTTTTTTAGTAGTCGGACAGTTTCTAAAATAAAACAAGCACCGCAGCAAAACAGAGATCGCTCGTTTTGCTGCAGTGTTTTGATTGCCTTCGCTACTCGATCGGAATCAGTTTCTTTGACGCTTGTTTGCCTTGATCTTTTGGCAACGTCAATTTCAAAATTCCTTCAGCGTAAGAGGCCTTGATTTCATCCTCTTTGACGTTTTCTAACAGGTATTGCCGTCGAACGCTTGTCAAGCTGCGCTCGCTGCGAACCAGACGTCCTTTTTCATCTTCGGTCGCATGATCCGTCTGGTGTTGTCCCGTAATCGTTAAAACCCCATTCTCATAGGTTACTTGAATATTTTCCTTAGGGATGCCAGGCAGTTCTGCTTCAACGAGAAATTCATTGTCATTCTCGTGAATATCGGTTTTGATCAGGTTCGATGGAAACCCATCAAAAAAACTGCGGCCAAAATCTTCAAAGAAATCAAAAGGTGTCATACTGTATGAATCTGAGCGGCGTGGCACAATCTCATGTGTCATAAGAATCATCCTTTCTTTGTTCTTTTGTTTTTACACTTTTTATTTTATTCATTTTTCAGAGAATCTCAAGTGATTTACTCACTTTAAAAAAATCTTTAAAAACCTTTGATACCAACATTTTACTCCTTAATTTTAGCGTGTTTTTACATTGCTTCGTTTCCGTTCCCCCCCTCATTTCGCCTGCTTTTTTCGCGTGACAGTATATACTTAATGATATATACTAAAAGTGAAGTGGAGGAGGAAAAACATGGCACGTTATAGAAAACGAATGCTTGTTGCTTTGATCTATGCATTGTTGTCGTCGATTGCCTTAAATCTCTTTTGGCTGCCGGGAAATATTTATGCGAGTGGGATCACTGGTTTGTCGCAATTGTTGTCGCAGCTTTTAGACGAGCAGTTGAATCTGCAGCTTTCGATCCCGCTTTTGGTGCTTTTTTTTAATGCGCCATTGTTAGCGGTTGCTTGGGTCAAAATCGATCGAGAATTTACCATCATGACGGTTTGTACCGTCGTCCTGTCTTCTGTTATGATGAAGGTGGTACCGGTCATTGCTTTAACGACCGATCCGGTGATCTGTGCCGTGTTCGGCGGATTGCTGCACGGGGTGTCGGTGGGCTTGACATTGAACGACGATTTTTCAACGGGTGGGCTTGATATTTTAGGGATTTTAGTGAAAAAAGCCACTGGTAGAAGTATCGGTAGTTTCTTTATCGGCTTCAATGTTAGTTTGCAGCTAGCAGCCGGGCTGATCTTTGGCTGGCCCTATGCTTTTTATAGTGCTATTTCCTTCTTCATCAGTGGACGGATGGTCGACTACGTCAACCTGAAGCAGCGGCGTGTGCAGCTGCTGGTCGTTACAGAAAAAGCAGAACCCGTCATTACGACGCTGCAATGTGCCTTGCGGCGAGGCATCACGGTTATCAACGATGTCGAAGGTGGGTTTGATCATCAACAGAAAAAGCTATTATTACTTGTCATTTCCCATAGAGAACTCAAGACCGTCGAAGGCATGATCCAAGGAATCGATGAACAAGCGTTTGTCAGTGTTTCTTCTGGCGTCAGTGCCAATCGATCGTTTTATGAATGGTAGCAAAGTGAAAGAAAGTAGGAGAGACGTTGAAAAAACAAGCAGTATTTCAAGAAGTTGCCCAGCAGATTGCGCAACGGGTTCATGAAGGTACGTACGTGACGAGTCAAAAGCTTCCTTCCGATTATGATTTAGCAGAGGAATTTCAGTGCAGCCGTTTAACGGTGCGTAAAGCCATCGATCTATTGATTGGCCAGAATTTGTTAGTGAAAGAAAAAGGCAAAGGAACCTATGTCATGAAACAGCCCAAGATCCAAAGCGGCTCCGGCGGCCTTCAAAGTTTTACTGAAACTGCAAAGGTCCAAGGGAAAAAGACCCGTACGGAAGTTCTGCATATCGAAACCGTCAAAGAGCTCCCGATAGAGATTGGTCAGTTGTTTGGTGATTACGCCAAGGAACCGATCGTTTATTTGGTGCGCTTGCGTTACTTTGATGATGAGCCGATGACGGTGGAAAATCTTTACGTACTGAAACGCTATCTGCAAGAAGACACCGCAGAACTCACGAAAGCTCAATTGGAGTCGTCTTTGTATCAAGTCATTGAAGCCAACATCGAGATTGGTTATTCCCATCAAGAGGTGGAAGCTGTAAAAAGTCCAGCCGATATTGCGAAACTTTTGCAGGTACCTCAAGAGGAACCGATGCTTTTGGTCCATTCGATGACCTATTCCGCATCAGCCAAACCGATCTTATACGATACATCCTATTACCGAGCAGACAAATACACCTTCAAAAATACATTAGTGCGACAAAAATAAAATCAATCCTTTAGAGGTGAAGACAATGGATCCACTCACAGCAAGTATTGAAGCCAATTGGCCAGAATTTCTCACACTTTTGAGCGAGGTGATGCAGATTGCAAGCGTCAAAGGTGAGCCGGCGCCTCATGCGCCTTATGGCACAGGACCACGAGAAGTGTTAGCATACGTCATGGAAAAAAGCGCAGCATACGGGTTTCAAACAACGGTCATTGATGATGCGATCGGCTATGCCCATTGGGGACCAACGGATACCGACTATATCGGTGTGTTAGGACACTTGGATGTCGTCTCGGCAGGTTCTGGCTGGAGCTACCCACCCTTTGCACTAACTGAAAAAGACGGCAACTTTTATGGCCGAGGGATCTTAGATAACAAAGGCCCGATCATCAGCTGTTTGTTTGCTATGAAATTATTGAAAGACCTTGGTCATCAACCGCAATTACCGCTGCGGATCATTTTCGGTACAGATGAAGAAAGCGGCATGTCGGATATCCCGCATTATCTAGCGGTTGAGCAGCCACCGCGTTTTGGTTTTACGCCAGACTGCAAGTATCCAGTGGTTTACGGCGAACGAGGTGTCGTCAATGTGCAACTTGATTTTCCATTGCCCGCCCAAGAACAGCAGCTGTTAGCGGCGTTTTCTGGCGATCAATTCCGCGATCATGTACCAGACCACCTATCGGTAACCGTAGGCAGCCAGTCCTTTGAAGCACTAGGCAAACGTTCCCCTAGCAATGCCCCTGAGCTAGGGGACAATGCCATTACAAAGCTTGCCCAGCAAGCAGCACCGCAACTAGCAGCGACACCATCCTTGCAAGCAGCTTTGCAGTGGATCGCCCAAAGTTTTCACCAGCAGCACTATGGCGAAGGCATTGATTTGGTACTAGAAGATGCTGATTCAGGAAAGTTGATCTTGACCCCTGTGGTTCTCCAAAAATCCGCCAGTGGACTAGCGTTAGAAGTGGCCTTTCGCTATCCGGTATCGGTAACGGAGGAACAAGTACTCGCTGGGGTGCAAAAGGCATTGCCAAAAGGGGCAAGTCTTACGATCCTTCGCAGCATTCCGGGGTTCTGCCGATCAAAAGATGCCCCCGAAATCCAAACGCTATCGACGATCTATCACCAAGTAACGGGCAATGATCCAACCCCCGTGACGACTACAGGAGCAACCTATGCCCGCAAGATGCCAAACATCCTTGCTTTTGGTCCGTCTTTTCCAGGGCAAAAAGGGATCGCTCATAACCAAGATGAGTACATGGCGGTTGCCGATCTGCGGATGAATCTTGAAATTTATTTGCGCAGTTTACAAGCACTGACAAAATAAGCGAAGACACGAACGAAGAAGAGTTTTTCCATTTTTTTTGAGAAACTCTTTTTTTAGTATAGACATAGTAGTATATACCGTATAGAATATACTTGAAAGCGCTATGAAAAATGGAGGGATATTTATGTGGGGAATGATTGCTACATGGCGGATGGCACACGATGGCGTGCTCGCTGCTAAAGCAATATTAGAGCAACAAGGCTCCTGCCAAGATGCAGTAGAAACAGCCATTAAAGCAGTGGAAGATTATCCATTTTATAAATCGGTGGGGTATGGCGGGCTGCCCAACGAAGAAGGCGTGTTGGAAATGGACGCTGCCTTCATGGATGGTGATACCTTCAAAATTGGTGCCGTCGCTGGGATCGTCGATGTGGAAAATCCTATTTCCGTGGCACGCCGCCTAAGTGAGGAAAAATTCAATAGTTTTCGAATCGGCCAAGGAGCGGTCGCTTATGCGCTTGCCGAAGGATTCCAGCCCAAAGAGATGCTGACACCGCGAGCCAAAACCATTTGGGAAAAGCGCAAAGCAGAGATCGCTGCCAACAACCTCGATCCCTATGACGGCCATGATACAGTGGGAGTAGTTGCGCTGGATGAACACCAAAGCATGGCAGCAGGAACCTCGAGCTCTGGTTTATTTATGAAAAAAAGCGGTCGTGTCGGCGATTCACCTTTATCTGGTTCTGGTTTTTATGTGGATAGTGAAATCGGCGGTGCCGCTGCCACAGGGTTAGGGGAAGACTTGATGAAAGGCTGCCTTTCCTACGAAATCGTCCGTTTGATGGGAGAAGGACTAGCACCGCAAGAAGCATGTGATCAAGCCGTTTACGACTTTGAAGCGCGATTGAAGAAGCGCTACGGCAAAGCCGGCGCCTTCTCGCTGATCGCTTTAGATAAACAGGGGCGCTGGGGCGTGGCAACCAATGTAGAATTTACCTTTAGTGTCGCAACCACCAAACAAGCGCCAGCTATTTTTATGGCAACGCCAGGACCTGAGCAGACAACCATGATCGAGCCTATTACGAAAGAATGGTTGGAAGCGTATGAAGAACGAATCAAAGCGCCGGTCTAACAACCGCGATTGAGAAAAACAAACATTGGAGGAATGGATATGGCAACGAAAAAAATCTATTTGTTTTGTGAAGCTGGAATGTCAACGAGTATCATGGTCAATAAAATGATGGAAGTCGTCAAAAAGCACAACATGCCTTTGACGATCGAAGCATTCCCTGCAATCCATGCAGAAGAAAAAGTCGAACAAGAAAAACCAGTTGCTATTTTGTTAGGTCCACAAGTACGACACTTAGATAGCAAAATGAAAGCAACTTTCGAGCCAATGGGGATTCCAGTCGGCACGATCGCGACAGAAGCATACGGCATGATGGATGGCGAACGAGCATTGAAAGATGCCTTGAGCTTGATCAAAAAAGCCAAAGCAAAGTAATAAAAGTGTTGGAGTAACAGGGGACTACGTGTTATCTGCCAGATAGCACGCAGATGGGAGGAAGAAAAATGCAGAAATTTTTAAACTGGTTAGAAAAAGTGTTAACACCGATGGCAAAGACGATCGGTGAAAACAAATATTTGATTGCGATTCGTGATGGTTTCTTATTATCCACACCGTTGTTGATCGTGGGTTCACTCTTTTTAGTCTTGACCAATTTTCCGATTCCAAATTGGAACGAGATGATGAGCAGTTTGCTGGGAGACAACTGGGCAACGATGTTGAATATGCCAGCAACAGCCAGCTTTGACATTATGACGATTTTAGCCGTTGGTGGGATCGGGTATAGTTTGGCAAAACAGTTTAAAGTTGATGCCATGCAAGCAGCCATTATTTCACTCGTTTCTTTTTTTATCGTGACACCATTTACGACCGTTTTCACACCAGAAGGCTCTACGGAAGTGTATGAAGTTGGCAGCCTGCCATTACGGTGGATGGGTTCCAGCGGTTTGTTCTTAGGGATGGTCGTTGCCTTGATTTCCACCAGAATGTTCGTTGCGTTATTACGCAAAGGGTGGACGATCAAAATGCCTGACGGTGTTCCCCCAACCGTGGTGAAATCCTTTGAGGCATTGATTCCTAGTTTTGTGATCGTGACGGTTTTTATGATCGCCAACTGGTTAGCCAACTTGACGTCTTATGGCAATCTCCAAGAGATCCTCTTTAAGTTCTTACAGACACCGTTGTTAAGTTTAGGAAATACTTTAGGTGCCATGATCATAGCTTACCTATTTTTGCATTTTTTCTGGTTCTTTGGGATCAATGGTTCCAGTGTGGTCGGTGCCGTCTTCAACCCTATCTTACGGGCATTATCTATTGAAAACTTAGATGCTTTCAAGAATGGCGCAGAAATTCCTAACATCATCACCGGTCAATTTCAAGACATGTTCGCGACCTTTGGCGGGGGCGGTTCGACATTATCTTTGATTTTAGTCATGATCTTAGTCTGTAAAAGCCAACGGGTCAAAAAACTATCACAGTTATCGTTGATTCCAGGTATTTTCGGGATCAATGAACCAATCATCTTTGGGTTACCAATCGTCTTGAATCCAGTTCTGCTGATTCCTTTTGCTTTAGTGCCAACGATCAATATTATTATCTCTTACTTCTGTATGGATCTTGGGTTAGTCAACTATACCAATGGAATTCAGCTGCCATGGACCACGCCACCGATTATTTCTGGTTTCTTAGTCAGTGGTTGGCAAGCGGCCGTGTTACAAGTCTTGTTGATCCTCTTAGGAATGGCTATTTATTACCCGTTTATCAAAGTCTTAGATAATCAATATCTAAAAGAAGAAGCGGATGCCGTTGAACAAGAAGAAGAGGAAATCAATTTTGATGATTTCGATTTTGATGATCTGTAAGAAAAGAGGCACCGCTCATGAAAAAAATAATTTTGATTCTTAATCATGTCACTGCAGGGATGGGAAGTGATGAAAATGCTCAGTTGCCGCCAAGCGGCAAAAAAGCTGCCCTTGGTCCAGGTCGAACCTTGAATCCACTTTTTCAAGAGCAAGACGCACAAATCGTTGCAACGCTTTATTGTGGTGACCAATATTATCACGAGCATCAAGAAGAAGTGAATAAAAAATTTGTGGGGATTGCCAAAAAATTTGAAGCAGATGCCGTTCTTTGCGGACCTGCGATGCATTATCCTAATTTTGGCGAAATGGCAGCAGGATTGACGAAAGTATTCAATGCGCAAGGAATTCCAGGGGCTGCAGCGATGTCAGAGGAAAACCCAGCAGTGGCAATCTATGCCAAAGACATCTATATTTTGAAGATGCCGAAAAAAGGCGGGATTGGATTGAATGATTCCTACAAAAAGATGGCGCACGTTGTTTCCCAGCTTGCCCACGGGAAGCCTCTAACAGAAGTAGACCAAGAGGATTTGTTTTAAAGAGAAAGACGATCAGCGATGGCTGGTCGTTTTTTTGTCCTCAATAGACACTAATAGCCATTGAAAGAAGGGCAGAATACTAGAGGGAGTATACGGCAATCTTAGATAAAATAGTAGAAGGAAGAGTGATTTTTTTCAAAAGTGAACAAAAATTTTTTAAACCTATTGTTCAACTGAGCACATGACATTTTTCTTAATAAAAACCGAAACTTTTGTCCACTTCTTTTCCTTAAAACCTCTTGAAAACGCTTAATTTAAAGGGAATTTAATAAAACTGTGAAAAAAATCACAAAAACTATTTACAAACAAAAAAAGATGTTGTATGATCTGTATGTGAAGTAGTTAACAAACAAAACATGTTTAAAAACTAGGAGGACATACAATGGCTAAGACATTGGAAAAAGAAGTGACAATCGACGTACAAGCAATGATCGACGATTTAGCAACGAAGGCAAATGTGGCGTTAAAAGAAATGGAAAGCTTTGATCAAGAAAAAGTGGACCACATTGTTCATGAAATGGCAATGGCAGCATTAGACAAACATATGCCTTTAGCTAAAATGGCAGTAGAAGAAACTGGCCGTGGTATCTATGAAGATAAAGCGATCAAAAACATGTACGCTTCAGAATATATTTGGAACAGTATCAAACATGACAAAACAGTCGGCGTGATCAATGAAGACAAACAAAAAGGCTTGATCGAAATCGCTGAACCAGTTGGTGTCGTTTGTGGGGTAACACCAACAACCAACCCAACATCTACAACGATCTTTAAAGCAATGATCGCTTTGAAAACACGTAACCCGATCGTTTTTGCTTTCCACCCATCTGCACAAAAATGTTCAGCAGAAGCTGCACGTATCGTTCGTGATGCGGCCATCGCTGCTGGGGCACCTGAAAACTGTGTGCAATGGATCGAACATCCATCAATCGAAGCGACTGGCTTATTGATGAACCACCCAGGAATTGCGATCGTATTAGCAACTGGTGGCGCTGGCATGGTCAAAGCAGCATACTCAACTGGTAAACCTGCATTAGGTGTTGGACCAGGGAACGTACCTGCCTATATCGAAAAAACAGCGAAAGTGAAACGAGCAGTCAATGACTTGATCGTATCAAAAACCTTTGATAACGGAATGATCTGTGCCTCTGAACAAGCAGTGATCGTTGATAAAGAAGTCTATGCCTCTGTGAAAGCAGAATTTGAAGCACATCAAGTATATGTTGTAAAAGCAAAAGAATTACAAAAACTTGAAGATGCCGTGATGAACGAAGGAAAATATGCCGTAAATCCAGCAATCGTTGGACATTCAGCAATGGAAATCGCGAAATTAGCAGGCATCAACGTACCAGAAGGAACAAAATTATTGATCGCTGAACTTGACGGTGTCGGTGCTGATTACCCACTATCAAGAGAAAAACTTTCTCCAGTTTTAGCAATGATCAAAGCAAACAACACAGAAGACGCGTTCGAAAAATGTGAAGCAATGCTTGATTTAGGCGGATTAGGCCATACAGCGGTGATCCACACTGAAAACGAAGACTTGCAATTAGCCTTCGGCCTACGCATGAAAGCTTGCCGTATCTTAGTTAACACACCATCTGCAGAAGGTGGTATCGGAAATATCTACAACGAAATGATTCCATCATTGACACTTGGTTGTGGTTCATACGGGAAAAACTCTGTATCACGAAATGTTTCTGCCGTGAACTTGATCAACGTGAAAACTGTAGCGAAACGGAGAAATAATATGCAATGGTTTAAATTGCCACCAAAAATCTTCTTTGAAAAGAACTCTCTAATGTACTTGGAGAAAATGGAAAACGTTGAACGTGTCATGATCGTTTGTGACCCTGGTATGGTTCAATTCGGCTATTGCGATACGGTCCGTGAAGTACTTGCTCGTCGTAAAAATGACGTGAAAATCGAAGTCTTCTCTGATGTAGAACCAAACCCATCAACAAACACCGTTTACGCTGGAACAAAAATGATGGTTGATTTCAAACCAGATACAGTGATCGCTCTTGGTGGTGGATCAGCAATGGATGCTGCCAAAGGCATGTGGATGTTCTATGAGCACCCAGATACTTCATTCTTCGGCGCGAAACAAAAATTCTTAGATATCCGTAAACGGACATACAAGATCGACAAACCAGAAAAAACGCAATTCGTTTGTATCCCAACAACGTCTGGTACTGGTTCTGAAGTAACACCATTTGCGGTTATCACTGACAGTGAAACACACGTGAAGTACCCATTAGCTGATTACGCATTGACACCAGATGTAGCAATCGTTGACCCTCAATTCGTAATGTCAGTACCTGCGTCTGTTACAGCAGACACTGGAATGGACGTTTTGACTCATGCGATCGAATCTTATGTGTCAGTAATGGCATCTGATTACACTCGTGGATTGAGCTTACAAGCAATCAAGTTAGTCTTTGACTACTTAGAAAAATCAGTGAAAACACCTGATATGGAATCTCGCGAAAAAATGCATAATGCCTCAACAATGGCAGGTATGGCCTTCGCCAATGCATTCCTAGGTATTTGTCACTCTGTAGCTCACAAAATCGGTGGTGAGTATGGTATTCCTCACGGACGTACAAATGCGATTCTTTTACCGCACATCATCCGTTATAATGCCAAAGACCCACAAAAACATGCAATGTTCCCTAAATATGACTTCTTCCGTGCTGATACAGATTACGCAGACATTGCGAAATTCTTAGGCCTTAAAGGCAAAACAACGGCTGAATTGGTTGAAGCATTGGCAACAGCTGTTTACGAATTAGGACAATCTGTTGGTATCGACATGAGCTTGAAAGCGCAAGGCGTCACTCAACAAACACTAGATACAACAGTTGATCGTATGGCTGAATTGGCTTACGAAGACCAATGTACAACAGCAAATCCAAAAGAACCACTAATCTCTGAATTGAAACAAATCATCGTTGATGCCTATAACGGCTAAACAATGAATCAAGAACACCCTGCGGTATCTTAGCTGCCGCAGGGTGTTCTTTTGTCGTCTCATTTTTTTGAGAAAGTAAGCTGGCAGTTGCCGCCTTCTTGCCCAGATCAGTTAAGAATGCGAAAAATAGCAATTGAACAGGGCGGTGGATCGTAAAAAAGGAGTGGATGTCTCCACTCCGTAAAAGTCTCATTTTTTCAGGATGTCACCAAGGCTGCTGCTTTTTTGCTCAAACAGATAGGCTCGTTACTTGCTGCCGTTTTTCTTCAAGCGTAGCATCTGGAAGCTTTGTTTTTCCAAGACGACACGCAAAATGCCGTCATTCAATTCCGCTGTTTTTCCATTGACGGGCACAACGTTGTTCGGGGTTGCTTCGGTATTGACGGCATGCAAGTCTGGGTGGTGCAACACTTGATGGGTAGCGATTTGCAATGAATCATATTGACGCAAGTCGCAAGTGAATTCGTTGGCATCCTGCAAATCCTTATTTACCAAGAAAAAGGTCAAATAGTCATCTTCGTTTTCGATCGCAATGGCATCCACATAAGAAGCTTTTCCGTGGCTGCTATCGAAATCAGCTCCTCGAAGGATGCTATGCAACACGTGACCGCGACCATAGTTGCTGATCATTTCATAGGGATAAAAAATCGTTTGTTTCCAAGCGGCAGTATCGGAAGTCATGATCGGTGCGATCACGTTGACCAGCTGTGCCATGCAGGCGATTTTAACGCGATCTGCGTGATGAAGCATCGTGATCATCATGCTTGCGACGAGTAACGCATCTTCAAAGTGATAGACGTCTTCTAATTGTGGTGGGTGTTGACTCCAAGGTTCAATTTTTTGATCCTGTTCATTTGAGTGATACCAGACGTTCCATTCGTCGAAGGAAATATTGATAGTCTTCTTGCTTCGGCGTTTGGCTTTCACCGCATCACAGATCGCTGCGACTTGACTGATGAACTGATCCATTGCGACATTGCTTGCTAGATAATCTTGGCTATCGCCGCTACGGTTGCCATAATATTGGTGCATGGAAATGTAGTCGACTTGATCGTAACAATGACTTAATACTGTATCTTCCCACATGCCAAAGGTCGGCATCGTGAGAGAAGAACTACCACAAGCAACGGTTTCGATCGTTGGGTCCACCAGACGCATCGCTTTGCCAGCTTCTTCTGCGAGACGGCCATATTCATCGGCTGTCTTATGTCCTTCTTGCCAAGGGCCGTCCATTTCATTGCCTAGACACCAAAGTTTGATGTCATGAGGATCGGCCACCCCATGGGTACGACGGAGATCACTATAATAGCTGCCGCCTTTTAAATTGGTGTATTCGATCAAGTTTTTCGCTGCTTCGATTCCTCGTGTCCCAAGATTGATCGCCATCATCGGTGCCGTATTGACTTCTTTGGTCCAATCCATAAATTCGTTTAAGCCGAACTGATTGCTCTCGATCACCCGCCAGGCCAAATCGATTTTTGCTGGCCGTTGCTCTTTAGGTCCGACGCTATCTTCCCATTTATACCCAGAGACGAAGTTGCCTCCTGGGTAACGGACGATCGGCACATTCAACTGCTTGATCAAGGTAACGACATCTTGACGAAAGCCTTGTTCATCGGCAAAAGGACTTTCTGGTTGATAGATCCCTTCGTACACACAGCGCCCTAAGTGCTCCACAAAAGAGCCATAGATCCGTTCGTCGACTGGTGCCAAAATAAAGTGTTTGTCTAAATACATCGTAGTTTTCTTCAATGTTGCAACCCCTTTCTTTTCTTTCATTGTAGCGATAGTCCTTGAAAATAAACACTACATTCTGTCTTATTCTATTGATGTTTTGTCCGTTTTCTTTATACTAAAGGCAAGTAGGAAGGAGTGAGAAGTTGAACGTAACCTATTCAGGATTTCAAATGCACAATGCTGTTTCCGATCATATTTATCGCCCCTCTGGCTTAAAGCATTATCTTTTCGTGTTGACGTTGTCTCCAATGGTTTTCACTTTTGAAGATGGTCATCAAGAAACCAGTGAAAAAGGTAACTGCATTCTTTTTCCTCCAACCGTCTATCAAGATTATCGTGGCAAAGAAGATTTTTTTAATAGCTTTGTTGAGTTTCAAACGGATCAGGTGATCGAAGAAACCTATGCGATCCCTTGCAACCAACTGTTCCAGCCGAAAAACATTCAACAAATCAACAAATTGATCCAAAAGATCAATCATGAATCCTTGTTGCCACAACGGCACACGCAAGAATTGATTGCGGCGTATATGACAAATCTATTGGTCTTACTTGAACGCAATTTTGAAGAAAGCATTCCGCAACCACAAAACGAACACTATCAACTGTTTCAAGCGATGCGGTTGAAAATGTTAGTCAATTGCGAACAGCAATGGGATTTTTACCAGTTTAGCCGAGAGCTTTCCATCGGTAAAAGCCAATTCTACAAGCTCTATCAACAGTTTTTTCATACCACGCCCAAAGAAGATTTATTGCAAGCTCGGTTTCAAAAGTTTTTTTATCTACGCAGCAACGAAACACTAACGATTCGAGAGGCGGCGTTTCAATCTGGGTTCCAAAACATCAACCATTTTAATCGGCTCTTTGCGAAGCGCTATGGCTGTGCACCCACAAAGTACCAACAGGAGCAATAGTCAGGGGTGATTGGTAAAAACGCAGAAAAAAGTCCGACGAATTCTTGACGGATGAAAGAGAAAACGGGACAATGTCATTAGGAGGTGGCATATGGATATAGAAATGATCGTAAGCGAACTTTCTAAACGTTCAAGTGAATTGGAAGCGCTACAAAGAAAATTGAGTCAAAGCCAATTAATGAATAATGAAGCGGCACAAACGTTCATTTTTGACTTAAAGGATTATTTAGATAGCTTAAAGCTCATAACAGATTTAGTACCGTCAGCGGCAACTACAACAGTGGAAGTTGACCAGTTGTCGTACGTCTTAGGTGAACAAAATCAAAGCATCCAGCAGCTGCTGGTTATTTTGGAAGAAGCCGAAGCAAATGACGACCAGCGCTTTTTCGGCAAAAGTGCGGGAGAAGTGCGGCGGATGATTGGCAGTCTGTCTGGGATCCTGGAACTAAACGGTCTGTTGCTGCAAGACAATCGTGGCTTTCAGCAAGTCGTGAAGGAAACTGGACCGCTTCAGGTGACTGAAACAAAGGAAGTCTCTGAGAAAAAAGGATTTCTCCAAAAGCTTTTCGGGAAATAAGCACTGATCGTCAATCAAAACATGAATCACTTGTACCAAAAAAACGGCGCTTCACAATGTGTGAAGAACCGTTTTGTGGTACAAGTATTTTTTTGCTTTTTGCCAATAGAGACGGAGGGATCAGAAGGTACCGATGCTGAAACCTTAGACTGAAATCGAACTTCTGGGGGGACATTCTTCAATCCCGTAAATCAGAAAGGTGTTTTCGGTAGCTTTTCTACTAGCATTTGCCAGTAATTTTTTGCTAGTAGCTAAGCTGAATGGTTTTTCTCTGATCCCCTTGGCTCATTGCTACTTTGTCCGCTGTGATAGTGACATCAAAGGGTGGGATCTGATCAGAAAAGGCATTCCCTAAACACGCAACGAGCCATTCCTGTTGTCCGGCGAGAACGGTTTTGCTTACTTGAGGGATGACTGTTCGACTATAAAGTAGATTCGTGTTGGGTTCTGGCATCAAGAGGGTACCCTCTTGATGCGTCGGGAAGGTTTTGATACCGACACAGCCAGCCGAGCTTTGATAAAAGGTGCCTTCTTTGCTAGAAAGCGCAGCACCATCAGCTGGTGCTGCAAAGCTGCCATTGACCAGTTGCAACCTTCGATCCGTTTGAATCCGATGGTAACGCAGATGCCAAGGATACATCGGAATCACAAAGGTTTCGATGATGACCTGTTCGTAGGGACGCCAGCGACTATAGACGTAGTCATCTTCAATCGCAAAGGCTTCATAACCAAAAGCCGTTTTAAAATCCGTCTGCCCTTCTGAGATCGCCAATGTATTATCATAAGCACCTTGTTTCAATAAAACGGTTGCTTTCGGTACGCTAAACCCAAACGTTGTCGAATACACAAACTTTTCGTATTTGGCATTGCCGTGAGCATGTTCGTGGGAATGCTGCCCCGCCGTGAAAGCTTGCAATTCTGTCCCTTCTTGGTTATGCACCAAGAGCATCCGACTATGCGGATTGCGCACCTGTGGGGCAAAGGTTGGCACCTGCTCCTCAAGCGTCCAAAATTCAGCATCCGCTGGGATGGCCAATACACAGAAATTTTTGAAAGCCCAATAAGGCGATCCTGGTGCGTTATAGCCTTCAGCCATATTTAGGTTGGGGTAGGCATAGCCAATACTTAAAAAGCCTTCTTGCGTAAAGATTGGTTGGCGAAACCAGTAACGCATGTTTTGTAACAGTAAATATTTTCCTTCATTTTTTGTGAAGCCTTCATATTCTATATCGGCGAAAGCACCGACGGCAAAGAAACTTGATTGCGCAAACCGATACGTTAGACTACGACCAAAAGGCAATGCCGCACCGGTTTTTGTGAACCACTGCTTAAATGATTGAGCAAACGTAGCGGCTCTTTGACGGTAGTTAAACTGATAAGGGCATTGGGAACGACAGGTAAGAACACTGTAAAGGAGTCCGTAGTATTGGATCCCAAAAGGAATATAATAGTCGATTTGATTTTCATAGCCATCAAAATACCAGCCGTCTGCTAAGTAATACCTCTCGATCTCTTCTTGATCAGCCAAAAGGGTGGTTTCTACAAAAGGCAATGCTGCCATTTCAAAGAAGGTATTGACTAAAATCCGAAAGAAGAGCCAATTGGTTTTAGGGATCGTGTGCTGATTGATCTGATTGAGCCAATCAAAGAGATTCGTTTGCTCTCTTGGTGGGAGGCGATCCCAAAAGATCGGTTTGGTAAAAATCAAATAGCTAGCAAGGGCACCCATTTCCACAAACAATTGGTCATAGTCATGCAATTTTCCCCAGTACTCCTGAGAGGTCGGGGTGGTGCCTGCAACGATCCCGGCATTGGCTTGTTGAAAAAGTTTTGGGAAACGAAGACACGCTTCTTCTTGGCTGAACAATGGGCCCAATCCCCAGAGTGTCCGTAAAAAGCCTTCGATGTCACTCTTTTCCTGAGTGTACACCGCTCCTGAATTTCCTAGGTGGACCCTCCCGGGAGTTCCTTGTTGTGCCATACATTCGTATATGGGAGTGACCAGATCAACAAGGGCCTCTTCTAGATCGGTTTTGGTTCGAAGAGGGTTCTTACTTAATGCTTCTTGGAAGTTTCTCATGCAAACAGCTCCTTTTAGTTGTTATTTTACTTTATTTAGTAAAATAAAGAAATGGAAACTGTTGCATTTCTCGATTTTAAGTAAAAAAATAGTAAAAAAACGCTGGAAACAGTTACATTTTTTTGTCGACATCGCTATAATGGAGAAAATACGAGAGGAGCTACATGCAATGACCCAGATTTCCTTAACGATTTATGACCAAAAGCATCAAGTAAAACAAGGCAAACGAGCACCTGAAAGTGAATCTACCCTTCTGCAAGCGACGGCGGAAGACTTTGTCACGTTGGCATCCCAAGAGTGTTGTTACGAGGACGGAGATAAAATCGTTGTTTCGCTCTCACGCAGCGGACAATTTGTGTGGGTCACACTCGATGAAACGCTGGCGACTACTTTGGTGTACATCAAAGGCAACGAGTGGATCTACCCCGTAAATCTTAGTAAAAATGCCAAAGAAGCCGCGCCAGAAGGCCGTTTTGCTGGGAAAAGCCATTATTTGAGTGTACGGGTAGCAACAAAAGAAGAACTAGCAGCTTACCGCAACGTCGCCTTAAACCCTCATGATCAAAAAGAATTCTTGGGTGCCTATCCGCATGCCCATGCCAATGTTGAAACAAGAGATGATGCGACGTTTTTCGCTTGTAACGCTATTGATGGCATTTTTGCCAATACATCTCATGGCAATTATCCCTATGGCTCATGGGGGATCAATCAACAAGCAGATGCCGCTTTGACGATCGACTTTGGTCATGAGGTCAGCATCGACCAATGTGCGCTTACGTTACGGGCGGATTTTCCCCATGATAGCTATTGGCAACAAGTCACGTTGGCGTTTTCCGATGGGAGTCAAGAAATCTTGCATACGGTCAAAAGCAGCCAGCCTCAACGGTTTTCTTTCCAGCCGCGAACGGTCACTTGGGTAAAATTGCATGAACTGATCCAAAATGACGATCCCTCACCATTTCCAGCGTTGACCCAAATCGAAGTCTTCGGACGCTCTATTCAGGAGGAAAACGCGTGAATCCAGCAGAGGTAAAAGAAGAAATTTTACAGGCGGCACAGGCTTATCTTGACACTGGTGAGATTCCCTATTTGCCTTATCAAGGCTATCAAGAGTATCTCGAATCGGGGAATCGTGTTGTCTTCGAATCCCATTATTTTGCCCGCCGACGGATGTTGGTGGTTTTAGGACTTGCTTATGAAATGGAGCGTAAGGCAGCGATCAAAGTGCTGCTGGAGCAAGTGATTTGGGAAATCTGCAATGAATATACATGGTGTCTGCCAGCGCATCTGCCGATTGTCGATGGCCAGTTTTCTTCGCAAGCGCGCCACACAGTCGATCTTTTTGCAGCTGAAACTGGGCAATCCTTAGCAGAGTTGTTGATGTTGATTGGGGGAGACCTTTCACCAGTCATCACAGAACGAGTGTTGTATGAGATCGATCAACGGCTTTTTTTACCCTTCGAGGATCAAACCTGGGAGTGGGAGACAAAAAAGAACAATTGGTCCGCAGTCATTGGTGGCTGTCTTGGAATGACGGCGCTCTATGTATTGCCGAAAAAAAGCGAGCGACAATTGCGGATGATCAAACGATTGGATACTGCAATGCAAAGCTATCTCAACAGCTTTGGCGAAGATGGGGCTTGTGTGGAAGGTGTCGGATACTGGGCGTATGGGTTTGGTTATTTTCTGTATTATGCGCAATTGTTGGCAGAAGTATTGCAAGAAGATACCTACCTAAAACAGCCTAAAACCAGAAAAATCGCCGCTTTTCCTTATTACACGATGATTTCTCCGGGGCATTATATTCCTTTTTCTGATTATTCGGCGATCGAACTGCCTAGCGGCTTGGTCAGTTATTGCTACGAGCATTTAGGCGTGACGGTTCCCCAATTATCGGGGGTCAGTCCGTTAGATTTTGATCCTTGCTACCGGTTTGCCCACATCTATCGAAATTTGTATTGGCATAACGAAGCGATCACACGAGAAACGAATGCCTCGTATCATCACTATTTTGAACAAGCGCAGTGGTTCGTTGCAAAAGATGTGCAGCAGGATCTCTTTTTTGCTGCCAAAGGGGGGAGCAATCAAGAAAGCCACAATCATCTTGATGTCGGTCATTTTGTCTTAGGAACGACGGAGGAGTTGTTTCTGACGGACCTTGGTGCAGGGGAGTACACCAAAGAGTATTTTGACGAGAACACGCGCTATCACTACTTTCCCGCAGCCGCAATCAGTCATTCGCTGCCAATCATCAAACAGCACACCCAACGCCCAACAGCCGAGGAAGCAACGGTGCTACAGGTTAATGACCAGCAATTTGACTTAGACCTCAGTGCGTTCTATCCGAAAGCAGCGGTCACTGAATACCAGCGGCGCTTCGTGGTCTCGCAGCAACAAGTAACGATCGAAGACCATTTTGTCTTTGACGAGCACCAACCAAAGAATCTGGTGGTGGAAAACTTTATTACGAACATACCACCAATGGTGCAAGATAAGACCGTTCAACTAATGACAAAAAAAGCACGCTGTGTTCTTGGTTTTACCAGTGATAAGATCCAAATACAGCCAGTCACTTATCAAGATCACCATGGTGTACAGGCGCAAGCGTATTTGATTCAAGCCGAATACACGCTTGAGCAGACAGGGGAAATCAAAACGACCATTAAAATAAAAAAAGGGTGAGAAGGATGCGGTGCTTCCTTGCAATGACGTTGATCAATGCAAGAAGACACCGCAGCTTCTCAGCCTTCTTTTGGTTTTGCGGTAGATTGACGAATCACCAGCTGTGTACTTAAAAAGATGCGTCTGGCGATCCCAGGATTTTCGATGCGGTTATAGAGTAGCTCTAACCCCGTTTCACCCATCTCTTCAGTAAATGCTTGGACCGAAGAAAGGGGTGGGGAGACATAGCGGGACACCGAAATATCGTTGATGCCCATAACACTGATGTCTTCAGGAATCTTGATTCCATGAGCCGTTAGCGTATGAATGACCCCGATCGCAAAGGCATCATTGGCTGCCAAAATCGCAGTCGGCAAGCGGTCTTGCCACAAAGCCAAAGCCTGCTCCGTTAATTCTTCCCCCGTTTGGACATCCAACCGACTATTTTCTTTCACGATGAAATAATCCTCATCAAACAGCTGATAATGCTGCATCATATCGACATAGGTGTTGACCGTTGGCGTTTTGTACCGCCGATACCCATACATATTTTGACTTTCCTCGGCGCCGATAAAGGCGATTTTTTGATGACCAAGTCCCATCAAGTGAGAAAGAGCCAACTCCGTTGCTTGCGTAAAATCGGTATTGACAGAATCGTAGTCATCCAGGGGAAAGTTACTGCCAATCACACAGAGGTTGGGGTGTAGCTCATGGAGTTTCTTGACCCGCTCTTCTGTAAACTTGCCGATTGCCAGTAAGCCGTCGACGGACTGGATCACTGACTCATCAAGGTTGGAGATTTTTAACAGATCACAACCCAGTTCGGCGGCGCGTTTTTCCACACCTAAACGAATCGACATATAGTAAATGTCTTCCAATTCTTCATCATCCATCCGCCACTGAACGATCCCGATCGATTTGTTGTGTTTTTTTGGTACATCCACTGGTAGTTCACGCTGCTTTTGCTTGTTTTTGTATTTCGTATAATTTAGTTTTTCAGCTGCCTCGAAAATCTTTCGTTTGGTTTCTTCGGTCACTGAAAGACTAGGATCGTAGTTCAGAACCCGTGATACGGTTGATATTGATACCTCAGCTATGGTCGCTATGTCGGTAATCGTAGCCATAGAATCCCTCCTCCAATGCTTCTCCTCTTCAGTATATTTCTTTTTAGTAAAAAAACCAAGAGAGAAATTGCCCTTAAGTAAAAATTTTACTTTTTTTAGGAAAAACTATTGATTATTTTCCTAAAAAAAAGTATGATTTGAAATGAAGAAAGCGTTTTAAAAATGAGGGTGGCATGAATGAAGTGGATTAATTCGTTATTTATCCTGGGTCTACTTATGGGGTTGACTGCTTGTTCTCCAAATGAAGCAACGCAGACGCAAGCATTTTCCCAAAGCAGCGAAAAGCAATTAAAAGAACGAGCGCTTTGTTATTCTGACGAAGATTTTGCGCAAGGTGTCGTCCCGTTGCACGAATTCGTGAAGTTATCTGGCACCATCGTGAAGAGTGATGCGAAAACAGCAGACATTGAGAAAGGGGATCGATTTATTCTAGAAACAGCGGCTGGACAGTACCAAGTATTCAATGAACAAAGTCAACAACTGAAACTGCAAGATGTGGTGACGGTCTACGGAGAATATTATGGGTTTATTAAAGCGACATTGATTGAAAGGAAGGATGCGGATGCAATCACAGAAGCTGCAGCAATTGAAAAAGAATAAATTTGAAAGTTATGAAGATGTAGCAGCCGGCTTTAAAACGATCATGGATCAACTCAAACCCGCTTTTGCAAGCAGTCGTCCCGGTCATTTGGCTTTAGGCAGCCATGGGACTGTCTATGAGAAAGAGGTACAGGAACTTGAAGCGTTCTTGCGACCGCTTTGGGGACTCGCGCCTTATCTAACCCAGCAAGAAGATTCATTCATGGAAACCTATCTCTCAGGAATTATTGCGGGTACAGATCCAGAGAGTCCCGATTATTGGGGTGTTGTGGAAGACTTCGACCAACGAATCGTGGAAATGGCTTCGCTAAGTACCTTTTTACTATTAAACAAAGAAAAAACGTGGGATGTTTTATCCCAACGCCAAAAAGATGATCTCCATGCGTGGCTGATCCAAGTCAATCAACGAGAAATTCCTGCAAACAATTGGCATTTCTTTCGGGTTCTCGTCAATGTAGCCATGAAGCGTTGTGGCAGCAGCTTTTCTCAAGAAAAAATCGATGCTGACTTGGCATTGATCGAGACCTTTTATTTAGGGGAAGGATGGTACTGTGACGGAGTAGCCACTCAAATCGATTATTATGTATCTTTTGCGATCCACTACTATAGTCTTCTGTACTGTCGATTTGTCCCTGAAGATCTTGAAAGGGCAACGAAGTTCAAACAACGAGCCACCGATTTTGCTCAAACCTTCAAGCATTGGTTTGCAGCAGGTGGTGCCGCCGTTCCTTTTGGTCGAAGTTTGACGTATCGCTTTGCGCAAGTTTCTTTCTTCAGCGCATTGGTTTTTGCGGATGTTGAAGCATTGCCATGGGGAGAGATCAAGGGGTTGATCAGTCGTCACCTGCATCAGTGGATGCAGCAAGACATTTTTACTTCCGAAGGGATACTGACGGTCGGCTATTCGTACCAGAATCTGATCTTTGCCGAAGGTTACAATGCACCAGGTTCGCCTTATTGGGCGTTAAAAACCTTTCTTTTGTTAGCGGTACCAAAGGAGCATCCCTATTGGCAAGCCACTCCCACGCCATTAGCGATCGCTGAAAGAACACTGGCTCATCCCATCAGTAAGAACTTTTATCAACACAATCAAGACTTGACGCATGCCTTGATGTTTCCTGCAGGACAATTTATCAACTATCAAAGTCATGCCAGCAGCAAATATAGCAAATTTGTCTACTCAACGACGTTTGGCAATAGCGTGCCCAAGAGCAATTATTGGTTTTATGAAGGAAATTATGACAACACATTGGCTTTGTCAGAAGATGACCATTACTTTCGCACCAAAGGATTGGATCGCCAGTATCAGCTTTTACCTGATCGGATCATTCATGAATGGGATCCGTGGGAAGACGTGAAGATAAAAACAACGATCATTCCACTGATAGGCAGTCACCTTCGCATTCACGAGATCAATTCTCAGCGCGCCCTTTCTTTCTATGAAGGTGGATTTTCATCACCGAAAGAGCCTACTGCCATCACTGAAAAAACCGCAAGCAGCGCTGCGGTACGAACATCGATCGGCTATTCGAAAATCGAGGCGATCGCTGGCTATGAAACGAGCGATGTCTTACGAACGGAGCCCAATACGAACCTCTTGTATCCTACAACTTGGCTGCCGTATCTAACTGCTCAACGACAAGCGGGAAAGCACCTGTTCGTTTCCCTCGTCACCGGCTTGCTTCCACAAGAACAAGAACAAGCAGTGACCGTCGAAGTGACAACAGACAACATTACGATCAATCAATCCGGACATATGATCCAGGTTGAGCGAATAGGAGGAAAAAATGGAAACCAGCTATGACGTACAGCTATCACAATGGGTAGCCGAGCAAATCGACTTCACCGTTAATCAAGTAAGAAAGAATACTAAGACCTTTGACACGTTGGTCCCACCGGCAGCAAGTGAACAGCTTGTCTATCGACCAGAAGCCAACCATGATTGGACGGCGAGTTTTTGGACTGGCATGTTGTTTTTGAGTAAAGAACTGACGGGATCAACAGAATTTGATGAAACCATCGAAAAACAGCTGCACTCTTTCCAAGAACGATTGAACCAAAGAATTGGACTAGAAACCCATGATATCGGGTTTTTGTATAGTTTGACTGCGATTGCCGACTATCGAGTGAACGGACGGGAATCTTCGAAAAAACTCGCGATTGCCGCCGCCGATCTATTAATGGCCCGTTACTCACCCAAAGCCCAGATCATTCAAGCGTGGGGCAATCTCGATGATCCGCAACAACGGGGGCGCATCATTATTGATTGCTTGATGAATTTGCCGCTATTGTATTTTGCTTCCCAAATGACCGGGGATGAATCCTACAAAAAAGCAGCCTATGCTCATGCCAAGCAGACCCAGAAATACATCGTGCGAGACAACGCCACGACGTACCACACCTATTACTTCGACGTTGAAACTGGAGCGGCGATCGGCGGCAATACCCAACAAGGCTATGCTGATGATTCCTGCTGGGCAAGAGGGCAAGCGTGGGGAATCTACGGATTTACGCTTAGTTACCTTTACACCGGTGATACCAGTTTCTTGAAGACTGCTCAAGACCTTGCGGATTACTTTATTGCTGAATTACCGGCGGACAAGGTCAGTTATTGGGATTTAGTGTTTAGCGATGGTAGTCAGGAAGAAAGGGATAGTTCGGCCGCCGCCATCGCAGTCTGTGGCTTGTTAGAACTGGCGAAACATTTACCGATCACGCAGCCAAACCAAGCCGCCTACCAGAAAAACGCCTTGGCGATCTTGGCATCGTTAGCCCAAAACTATACAACGATCGACCATCCCGAATCAAACGGACTTTTGATGCATGGGGTTTATGACAAGAATTCCCTCAAAGGGGTCGATGAATGCATGATCTGGGGCGATTATTATTACATGGAAGCGCTGATGCGGGTGTCACAAAGTTGGTATTCCTATTGGTAGTTTTAGGGGCGACCCTTTAAAAAAATGTTTAATGGAGGAATGAACATGCACTTTTTGAAAAAAGGTTTATTAGCAGCAACGATGTTTGGGACGATCGCAGCTTTGGCAGCCTGTGGAGGCGGAGCGACAGATGATTCCGCTGCTTCTGAAGATGGCGACATCAAATTGACCGTAACCACTTGGAATTACGATACGACACCTGAATTCGAAAAACTATTCCGTGCCTTTGAAGAAGCGAATCCGGGCATTACCGTTGAGCCTGTCGATATTGCTTCAGATGATTATGATACCAAACTGACGACCATGCTCTCTTCCGGAGATACGACAGATATTTTGACCATGAAAAATTTACTTTCTTACTCTAATTATGCGTTGCGGGACCAATTGGTGGATCTCACTGACCATATCGGATCATTGGATATTGCCCCAGCGCAAGAAAGCTATGACATGTATGACGTAGAAGGCAAAACTTATGCACAACCGTATCGGACGGATTTTTGGGTCTTGTATTATAACAAAAAAATGTTCGATGAAGCAGGCTTAGACTACCCATCAAACATCACCTGGGACGAATATGAGGAGCTTGCCAAGCAGCTAACAAAACCAGACGAACAAATTTATGGTGCGTATCAACACACATGGCGTTCTACTACTCAAGCGATTGCAGCTGCTCAAAATGGTGCCAACTTGATCGATCCTCAATACGACTATTTAGAAGAATATTATGATCGTGCATTGCGGATGCAAGACGATAAAGCGCAAATGGACTTTGGGACAGCAAAATCAACGAAAGTTACGTATCAATCACAATTTGAAAATGAAAAAGCAGCCATGATGTACATGGGAACTTGGTATATGGGTACATTGATGACCAATATCGACGATGGCAAGACAGATGTCGAGTGGGGCATTGCGGAAATGCCGCAAAATGGAAAAGGGGAAGTAACGACATTTGGTTCTCCGACTGCTTTTGCCATCAATAAAAATTCAAAACATCAAGAAGCTGCGCAAAAATTCTTAGACTTTTGTTCCGGTGAAGAAGGCGCCAAAGTATTAGCAGAAGTCGGTGTCGTTCCTTCGTATAAGACTGATGCCATTGATGAACTTTACTTCTCCCGTGAAGGCATGCCCGCCGATGAAGTATCGAAAAAAGCCTTCAATCCAGAAACCGTCGCGATCGAGTTTCCTGTCGATGAAAATGGACCAGCGATCGACAAAATCTTGCAAGAAGAACATGACTTGATCCTTGTAGGGGATGAAACACCAAAAGAAGGCATTGCGAATATGGAAAAAAGGGTGAAATCTGAAACAGAATAGTCCTAACGAGAGAAGGGACTTGGGCAAAAAAGTTCCTTCTCTTTATTAATGAAAGGGGGCCTGCTGGCAAGCAGCAGGAGACAAATATGGAAATAACCTCAAAATCAAAAGCAGCCAATAAGTTGAAACGCAAAAATATGCTAACCGCGCTGTCTTTTATTGCACCGAACTTTATCGGCTTTTTCTTATTTACCTTAGTGCCCGTTGTGTTCTCATTGATTCTGGCTTTTATGGAATGGGATTCCTTTAGTTCGCCTGAATTTGTGGGAATGAAAAATTTCAGCAAAATGCTAGGGGACGACACCTTTTGGATCTCGTTAAAGAACACCTTTCTCTATACGATTGGCGTCGTTCCATTGACGTTAGTATGTTCCTTAGGCTTAGCGATTTTATTGAATAAAAAAGTACGTGGAATGAAGTTTTTCCGTACTGCCTTCTTCTTTCCTTATGTCACCTCGTTAGTTGCGATCGCTGTCGTGTGGAACATGTTGTTTCACCCAACGATGGGACCAATCAATCAGTTTTTGAAATTTTTTATTGAAAATCCTCCTGGTTGGACCTCCAGCTCTGATTGGGCTTTGACGGCGATCATCATAGTCAGCGTCTGGCGTGGCATGGGGTATTACATGATCTTATACTTGGCAGGGTTACAAAGTGTGCCAAAGGAATTGTATGAAGCGGCTTCGATCGATGGGGCCAACAAGTGGCAGCAGTTTCGCAACGTGACGTTGCCGTCCTTACGACCAACGACCTTCTTTGTTTCGATCATGCTGGTCATAAACTGTTTCAAGATCTTCGATTTGGTCCAAGTCATGACTGCCGGCGGACCCGGTCGAGCCACCAATGTCTTGGTGTATCAAATTTACAACGAAGCGTTTGTGAAATTTAATTTTGGTTACGCATCCGCGATCGCCATGGTCTTGTTCGTGATCGTTTTGGGCATCACGGTGATCCAGTTTAAGTGGAACCAAAGACAAGAACGGGTGTAAGGAGGGAGTACAGATGGAAAATACACTGAGTAAAAAGAATGTTCAAGCCAAACCAAAACAAAAAGCCAAGCTGTCGATCGGCAGTGTCTCCTTGATTCTCTTATTAACATTTCTCGCGTTAGTGACACTGATCCCGTTTCTTTGGATGATCTCTGCTTCTTTTAAGACCAATAACGATGTTTTTAGCGTACCGATCCAATGGATTCCAAAAAGTTGGCACCCAGAAAACTATACGGTGATCTGGGATCGCATACCTTTGCTGACTTTTTTCAAGAATACAGCATTTTTGAGCATCATCATTACCTTGATCCAATTGTTTACCTCTAGCTTTGCGGCCTATGGGTTTTCAAAGATGCATTTCAAAGGACGCGATCTGTTGTTTCTGACATACATCGGTACGATTGCGATTCCTTGGCAATCCTATATGATTCCTCAGTTCATCATGATGCGCCAGTTTGGGCTGACAGACACGCTTTGGTCTTTGGTCCTCTTACAAGCCTTCAGTGCCTTTGGCGTCTTTTTGTTGAAACAATACTATAGTAGTATTCCTGATTCACTGTGTGAAAGTGCGCGGATCGATGGTTTGAGTGAGTGGGGGATCTATCGAAAAATCATTCTACCACTGACGAAGCCCGCTTTAGCGAGTCTGACCATCATCACCTTCGTCAATACATGGAATGATTATATGGGACCATTTATCTACCTCTCCTCAACCGAAAACAAAACCATTCAGTTAGGCTTGAAAATGTTTGTCGGTTTATATGATGCCGAGTATGCCCTGATCATGGCAGCATCTGTGGTCTCCATTTTGCCAGTGGCGATCGTCTTTTTAGCAATGCAAAAATACTTCGTAGAAGGAATCGCTACTTCGGGAATGAAAAATTGAGGTGATCAATCATGTTTACCAAACCTACCTTTGAAAACAATCTTTACATGCGGATCTTCCGCTGGCTATATATTGGCTTTGCCCTGAATATCAGTTTTTGGGTCGTGAATACACCCTACACCCTCACGGCAATGTTCTTGGCAGTCGATCCTAGAAACCTCCTTTGGTTTGCATTGGCACTCTTGCTGATTGGTCCAAGCATGATCAGCCTCCTGGCTGCGATCGATCGCTTTGCAGAACACAAAGACATTGATCCAGTAAAAGATTTCTGCTACTTTTTACGAACCTTTGCCGTGCGCGGGTTTCTCTATTGGCTCATCGGCTGGCTGTGGAGTGTCATTGCGATCGTGGATATTCTGTTTGCGATTCAATTTGAAAGTGGCAAATGGCTCGTTCCTTTCTTTCTTTTGTTAGGGATGCTTTCCATAGCTCTTAGTATCAACGCGTGGTACTTCCAAGTGCGTAATCCAAAAGCAGCTAAGAAAGATGTCCTGCGTACCGCACTTTTCTTCACCCTGAAAAAATGGCCTGTTAGTTTGTTAGCAACCTGTTTGTTTGTTGCCGTTTTTGTCGCCTTGATTTTGAAGCCGCAATTTGGCTTTACTCTTTTTCCAGTCCTTTTTTTCGGACTCCTTTATTTAAACTTACGGAAATTTCAGATAAAATAGAAAGAAAGTCGTCTACGAATAAAGGAGACGACTTTTTTTAGGAGAAAGGGGTGTTTGAAGATGGCAGAAACAGTCACGCTTCAACCGATTACCGAAGAAATGATTGCTGAACTTTGGTCGATCAGCTATGGACCAAAGGCGGATTTAGAATGGAAAAAATGGGACGGACCGTATTTCCAAGACCCCGAGTTGACGTGGGAAGAATTTCGAACGGGGTTTGGCGCTAGCTGTATCGACAACCCGTTACGTAAAGCGATCAGCTATCAAGGTAGAATCGTGGGGATCGCGACCGCTTATTGGGAAGACAATACCTTGCAGCAGTGGTTGGAATTCGGGATAGCCATCTATGATGCTTCCCTTTGGAATCAAGGCATTGGCAGCCAAGCAATTCGCCAGTGGATCAATGAGTTGTTTGATGCACAGCCTCATATCCAGCGTGTCGGTTATACCACATGGTCCGGCAATCACCGCATGATGAAACTAGGAGAAAAGCTAGGGATGACCAAAGAAGCCCAGATCCGCAAAGTCCGTTTCTGGGAAGGCACCTATTATGATTCCATCAAGTATGGCATCTTGCGAGAAGAATGGGCACAGCAGAAGTGAAGGTAGGGGATGCGAGTTTTTTCGTGTCCTCTTTTGTTGTTGATGATTGATCAGATGCATTTTGCGTATAGTAAAGTACCTAGTAAAAAAGGGGCTGATCTCCTAGCTGTATTTTGTAATTACAGTAATTACGTGGTAAAATAGACTATACATGTTATGAAGGAAAGGTGATTGTTTTGGATACAGTGAAAACAAGAAAGCAAGGAAATGCGGTAATGGTCACGCTAGCAAGTAAGTTTGAGATTCCTGCTGGTAAGACCTACTTTATCAGCAAAGAAAACGATGGTACGATTTCCTTGATTCCTAAGATCGATGATTATTTTTTAGCTGCGAAAGAGAAAGAATTTGTTGATGAAGAAGATATGCTAGCTGCTGATTTTATTGTTGAAGGCAGGCAGCTTGATGAATAGGCTCGAACAAGGGACTCTTGTATTTATTGATTTTGATCCCTCGAAAGGGAGTGAAATCAAAAAGCGCAGGCCTGCTTTAGTCATCAGCAGGGATGAGTACAGTTACACCTCAAATTTGATCATTGTTTGTCCAATAACGAGTACAGATCGGAAGCGTCCTTACTTTGTCGATATTCAACACGATAAATTGAAACCTGGGAGTAAAGTAAATACAAAGCAAGTTTATACGCTAGATTATTCCGAGCGTGGCGGTAGAAAGATTGAAATTTTAGGGAAACTATCAAAAAAAGAACTGATTAACGTTGCACAGCATTTTATGATGAACTTTAATTTTCCATTATAGTTAAAAAAACAGCAGGATGGAAAAAGTGAAGGACCCTCACAAAAAACGAGTGAGGGTCCTTCACTTTGATTTCCTAAGAATACAAGGTTTCAACAATAGAGAAAAGAAGATAGTTGAAAGATAAAAGTAAAATTTCAAAAATAGTCGACTTTCTGAACAATAACCATGTACTATCTCTATGTAATACTTTATAATAATTCCAATGTACAGATTAGAAATATTTTAAAAAAGTCGGGAATAGCGTTTGAAGTTCATTCTCAATTAGTCTAAAATAGTGAGAAAGAAAAGATACTGGAGGGAAAGAAATGTCAGTTTTAGAAATCAAAAATCTACACGTCCAAATCGAAGATAAAAAAATCTTAAAAGGCGTTGACTTAGTGTTAAAAACTGGAGAGATCCATGCCATCATGGGACCAAACGGTACAGGGAAATCAACCTTGTCCGCTGCCATCATGGGTAACCCGAATTATGAAGTGACAGAAGGGGAAATTTTGTTCGACGGCGAAAATGTCTTGGAAATGGAAGTGGATGAGCGGGCTCGTTTAGGTCTGTTCTTGGCGATGCAATACCCAAGTGAAATTCCAGGCATCACCAATGCGGAATTTATGCGGGCAGCGATCAATGCCAAACGTGACGAAGACGACAAAATCTCTGTCATGGATTTCTTGAAAAAATTAGATGAAAAAATGGATTTATTGAATATGCCCGAAGAAATGGCGGAACGCTATTTGAATGAAGGCTTCTCTGGTGGAGAAAAGAAACGAAATGAAATCTTACAATTGTTGATGCTAGATCCAACCTTTGCGATTTTGGATGAGATCGACTCTGGTCTAGATATTGATGCCTTGAAAGTCGTAGCAAAAGGCGTCAATGAAATGCGCGGCGAAGGCTTTGGCGCTTTGATCATCACCCATTACCAACGTCTGTTAAACTACATCACACCAGACGTGGTTCATATCATGATGGAAGGCCGTGTCGTGATGACCGGTTCGGCAGACTTAGCCAAACGCCTAGAAGCAGAAGGCTATGCTGGGATCAGTAAAGAGTTAGGGATCGACTACAAAGAAGAAGAAGCGTAAGGAGGCAAGGTAAATGGCAAAATTACAGGATTATCTTGAACAAGTCAACGTTTTTTCAGCGGTAAAAGAAGAGCCTGAATGGATGTTGGAATTACGCCAAGCAGCCCTTGCGAAAGTGGATGAACTTGCGTTTCCAAAAATCGAGCGGGTGCGTTACGAGCGTTGGCCATTGTTCAATATCGACGAACAAGCACTTGCTGGTGAGTACGCTTTGTCAGAAGAAGAAGTGGCAGGCGCAGTTCCTGCCTTTGACGCGATGGATAACCATCCGACCCTCGTTCAGTTCGATGACACCACGATCTTTGAGCAATTACCGCAAGAGTTGATCGACAAAGGCGTGATCTTTACCGACTTGTTTACAGCAATGAAAGAAGTACCAGAGTTGGTTAATCAATACTATATGACCAAAGCAGTGCCAATGGACGAAGACAAAATGACCGCAGCACATGCGGCGTTTATGAATAGCGGCATGTTCTTGTATGTACCAAAAAACGTGGTGATCGAAGAACCCCTTGAAGCGATTTTCTACCACAATGGCAATAGCCAAGCGCATTTCTTCAAACACATTTTGATCGTTGCTGATGAGCACAGTGAGTTCAGCTATTTGGAACGTTTCCAAACCAAAGGCGACCAAGCGAAAAAACTGTCAGGCAATATCGTAGTGGAAGTAATTGCCAAAGCAGGCGCGAAGGTCAAATTCTCTGCGATTGATCAGTTAGGTGTCAACATTACTACGTATATGAATCGTCGCGGCTACGTATTACGAGATGCGATGGTAGATTGGGCGATCGGAGTCATGAATGACGGCGACGTCGTGGCAGACTTTGATTCTGATCTTGTAGGCGAAGGCGCGCATTCGGAAGTCAAAGCGGTCGCAATCAGTGCTGGACGCCAAACACAAGGGATCGATACCCGCGTCACCAATAAAGCACCGCATTCCATTGGTCATATCCTGCAACACGGCGTTATCAGAGAACGCGGCGTCTTAACCTTTAACGGTATCGGACACATTTTAAAAGGAGCCAAAGGAGCGGACGCGCAACAAGAAAGCCGTGTCCTAATGCTTTCAGACCAAGCCCGTGGCGATGCTAACCCAATCCTTTTGATCGATGAGCACGAAGTAACAGCCGGACACGCAGCCAGTGTGGGACGGGTCGATCCAGAAGAAATGTACTACTTGATGAGTCGTGGGTTGCGCAAAGAAGAAGCGGAACGTTTGGTGATTCGTGGTTTCTTAGGATCCGTCTTGACCGCGATCCCAGTCAAAGAAGTGCAACAAGAATTGGTTGCCGTTATCGAAGGGAAGTTGCTCGCATGATCGATGCCCAAAAAGTGAAACAAGCGTTTCCCATCTTGGATCAGCTCGTAAATGACGAACCATTGATCTACCTCGACAATGCCGCCACTACGCAAAAACCAGAGGCGGTGCTGCAGGCGATCACCGATTATTACCATCAAGACAATGCCAACGTTCATCGTGGGGTTCATACCCTCGCAGAACGGGCGACCCATTCCTATGAAGGCGCACGAGAAAAGGTTCGCCGTTTTATCCATGCGAGTGAGACGGCGGAAGTGCTGTTTACTCGAGGGACGACCACTGGTTTAAATTGGGTCTCCCGCAGCTACGGCGACCGTTTTGTCAATGAAGGCGATGAAATCGTGATTTCTTATATGGAGCATCACTCCAATATCATCCCTTGGCAACAATTAGCAGCCCGAAAAAAAGCTACCTTGAAATATATCCAGCTGACGCCAGAAGGCACCTTGGACATGGAAGATGCCAAGAAACAGATCACAGACAAAACCGCCATCGTTTCGATCGCGCACGTTTCCAATGTTTTAGGCGTGATCAATCCGATTGCAGAGCTAACCAAATTGGCGCATCAGCACCAAGCCGTCATGGTGGTGGATGGTGCTCAGGCTGTTCCACATATGGCAGTTGATGTCCAAGCACTGGATTGTGATTTCTATGCCTTTTCTGGCCATAAAATGTGCGGACCAACTGGCATCGGTGTCTTATACGGCAAACGGCAATGGCTGGATCAAATGGAGCCCGTCGAATTTGGCGGTGAAATGATCGATTTTGTCCATCTGCAAGAAAGCACGTGGAAAGAACTGCCGTGGAAATTTGAAGCGGGCACACCAAATATTGCCGGCGCGATCGGCTTAGGTGCAGCGGTCGATTACTTAACAGAAATCGGCTTAGAAAACATCCACGCCCATGAAGCAGACTTAGCTGCCTACGTTTTGCCCAAACTGCAAGCCATTGAAGGTTTGACCATCTATGGTCCCCAAGAAGCAGCAAAACGCACGGGAGTGATCGCCTTTAATCTAGCAGGCATCCATCCTCATGATGTTGCCACCGCTTTAGACATGGAAGGCATCGCGGTACGGGCAGGTCATCATTGTGCCCAACCCCTCTTGACCTATTTGCAAGTCCCAGCGACTGCACGGGCCAGCTTTTACCTGTATAATACAAGAGAGGACGCCGATCGACTGGTTGACGCCATCAAGCTGACGAAGGAGTTTTTCCAACATGGCACTAACGAAATTAGATAATTTGTATCGACAAGTCATTCTGGATCATTCCAGCCACCCACATCATCGGGGCACCTTGGATGATTCTACGTACAAAGTCGAATTGAATAACCCTACCTGCGGCGACGTGATCCACTTGGAGCTCGCTGTCGAAGGAGACACTATCAAAGACATCGCCTTTACTGGCGAAGGCTGTTCCATCAGTACCGCCAGTGCATCCATGATGGGAGATGCGATTATCGGTAAGACACTAGCAGAAGCTGGTGAACTATCAGGCTTATTTTCTGAGCTCGTTCAAGGAAACGACATTCCCCAAAGCGATCGCTTAGGCGATGCTTCCATGCTTGGGGGTGTGGCGAAGTTTCCTGCACGCATCAAGTGTGCGACCTTAGCTTGGAAAGCATTAGAAAAAGCCATTGCTGCCGACAGTACACAAGCATCTGTCAGTCACAGCCACGCCAATGAATCTGACACTGAAGAAACCAGCGAATAGACAACCGCACTACAAAAGGAGTGAGAACCATGGGTGTACCCGAATTAGAAGAATATAAATTTGGCTTCCACGATGACGTGCAGCCTGTTTTTAGTACCGGCGAAGGATTGACCGAAGACATCGTCCGTGAAATCTCACGGGTCAAGCAAGAGCCAGAATGGATGCTTGAGTTCCGCTTGAAGTCTCTTGAAGCCTTCAACAAGATGCCCATGCAAAACTGGGGCCCAGACCTGTCTGACATCGATTTTGATGCCATCAAATATTACCAAAAACCAAGTGATCGTCCTGCCCGTGATTGGGATGACGTACCAGAAAAAATCAAAGAGACCTTTGAGCGCATTGGTATTCCAGAAGCCGAGCGGGCATACCTGGCCGGCGCTTCTGCCCAATACGAATCAGAAGTCGTTTACCACAACATGAAAGAAGAGTTTGAAAAACTTGGCATCGTCTTTACCGATACCGATTCAGCCTTGAAGGAATACCCTGAGCTGTTCAAACAATACTTCTCAAAATTAGTCCCACCAACCGATAACAAGCTTGCTGCTTTGAACTCAGCCGTTTGGTCAGGTGGTACCTTTATCTATGTACCAAAAGGCGTTCGTGTCGATGTGCCATTGCAAACCTATTTCCGGATCAATGCCGAAAATACCGGTCAGTTCGAACGAACATTGATCATCGTTGACGAAGGCGCCAGCGTTCATTACGTCGAAGGCTGTACCGCCCCAACCTATTCAAGCAATAGTTTGCACGCAGCCATCGTTGAAATTTTTACCCTAAAAGACGCTTACTGCCGCTACACCACCATTCAAAACTGGTCAGACAACGTCTACAACCTAGTAACCAAACGGGCCAAAGCCTTAGAAGGTGCTACCGTTGAATGGATCGATGGCAACCTAGGTGCCAAAACAACCATGAAATACCCAAGTGTGTATCTTGATGGCAAAGGCGCACGAGGCACGATGCTTTCCATTGCCTTTGCAGGTGCCAACCAAATCCAAGATACTGGTGCAAAAATGATTCACAATGCACCAAACACCTCCAGCTCCATCGTCTCAAAATCAATTTCTAAAGACGGCGGTGCAGTAAACTACCGTGGACAAGTCACCTTCGGCAAGAAGAGCGCAGGCTCTATCTCCCATATCGAGTGTGACACCATCATCATGGATGACCTATCGAAATCTGATACCATCCCATTCAATGAGATCCACAACAGCCAAGTGTCCCTAGAACACGAAGCCAAAGTCTCCAAAATCTCAGAAGAACAACTATACTACCTAATGAGCCGCGGCCTCTCCGAAAGCGAAGCAACCGAAATGATCGTTATGGGATTCGTCGAACCATTCACCAAAGAATTACCGATGGAATACGCAGTCGAATTGAACCGGTTGATTAGTTATGAGATGGAAGGCAGTGTAGGTTAAACCTGTTATAGGAGCTAGAACCCTTGATATATAAGGATTCTAGCTTTTTTAGTTTACCTTGATAACAGAAACGACCAGCTTTTGACCAGCTTTTTTACTGATGTGCCATCATATCAGCAAACTCTTGACCAGTTTTCTTAGGTGCGTTGTTTGTAATGTGTGTATAGATGTCTAACGTCACTTTACTATTTTCATGCCCTAATCGTTGTTGAACTACCTTAACAGATTCTCCAGCTTCTAATAGCAAACTAGCATGGGTATGTCTGAACCCATGAGGCGTAATACTAGGTAAGTTATACTTTTTCAAAATATATCTTAACCAATCATTCACAGTGTTTGGAATGTATAGCGTGTTTTTAAGTGTTGTAAAAACATATTGCTCTTCTGAGCTCGTATTATAGCCTAGTTTAAGATATTCAGTTCTTTGTTGCATCTTCCAGTCATTTAAGATTGCTAAAGTCCCTTTATCAAGAGAAATCGTTCTTCTTGAGACTTTGTTCTTAGGCGTTTGGTTTGTGACATTCTTATGTTCATCAATTGCAACTATTTTGTTAACAAGCTTAATGACTTCATGAATACTTGGGGACAAACCATGAATCAGACATATAAACAATACAGTCCAAACAATAATGTTGATTCATACGGCTTACAACTCCCTGACTCGGTTCTGAATAATAATAAATGGCAGGTAATTATTGGTAACATGCCAATAGTTTTAAACTGGTCAGAAAATGGTGAAGAAGAATCAGGTTATTCTTTAGTAGCTGTTTATTCGGATGCAGAGGTACAAGATTATTTATCAAAGCATTTACTATTAATTCAGGAGTACCCAAAGTGTTAATAGCTAGTCAGAATCAAGGAAATTCGAATAATTACTTATACTTTAAAGAAACAGAGAATAAAGAGCTTAGAGATAATTTTAGTAATATTGTGAATAGTGGTGTAGCTTTTGATGAGATTAAATCAAATTTTACCAGAGATGAACAACTCAGCTGCTTTATCAGTAACTACGGTCAATTGCCCTATAAAGGCTATCTAACGACTGAAAATGATGACAAAGGTACAAGGGGTTACTTATTATGTTGATGAGTATATTACAAATGATAAGCAAGCTATATCAGAAGCAATTGAACATCTGAAAGCAAATTATTAGCCTATCTGTTCAGCAGAAGGTGGGAGAGGGGATAACAGTAAGCTTAAAAGAGCCATTGGAAACGGAGTACACTCTTACTCTAATTGATGGACAACCAACTCAAGCCAATCATATCTTTGGCAGAATTATACAACGAATTGAATGAATAGGATAGAGAATCCAACCCGTTGTTATTTGACCGTACTAAGGTTACCCTTTAAATGAGCTACACGGCTCTCTTGGGGTGCTCTTTTTTTGACTTTTGCAAAAGGTTAATAAGTTTTGATACATGAAACGAAGTGAAACACGGCTTTATAAACTTTGATATATAAGGGTTTCTATGTTTCATATGTAAATGAAACGAAAAATAGTCTTTGACTGAAAGTCCTTAAAAATTACTACATAGTTGTGGGAAATATTGCAGTTGAAATAGACCTACAAATATTTCATTTTAATATTATGGTGTGTTTGTATTTTTTGAAGTTGAGAAATTTTAGTATTAATGAGAGAATATATTTAAGAAAAAATGTGAGGATAGTAAATATGCACAAAAAAAATAAGATTCAGAAAATATTATCTTGTAAAATATCAGAAGCTAATTTTCATTCCTATCATATTGATTTTGATATTTGTGGAAAAGACATCTTGCAACAAAGGATTGATGATTTTGTACAAATCATGTGTGAAGAAATACCAAGTTTTGCTTTTGGCTTCCATAGAGGTGATAATGTCCCTCAAGATGAGATTTTAAATACTTTAGTTGAGGCAGCAAAATCAATATATAAGATAACTGAATACAGAGAAGTATCAGAAATGTATAAAAAAGGTGAGTCTATTGATGATAAAATTGATAATAAATATTTAAGAAGAGGTGAATTTGGGGAACTATTTCTTCATTCGATTTTAAAGTATTTATTTAATACTAATCCTTTGATAGCTAAAATCCATTTTAAAGATTCATTTGGACATGCTGTTCATGGCC
>NZ_NGLK01000001.1:2423187-2428708 GCF_002141235.1 Enterococcus sp. 3C7_DIV0644
GCTGAAAGAGTAATAGAATTTCCTAATCTTCCTAAGATTGATTATTGTGTTCTTGATGAGTTTTATAAAATAAGTTCCTATAGAGATGATGAACGATCTGATGTCTTAAACATTGCTATAAAAAAAATTTTGGCTAAACGAGATACAGCATTTTATTTTATTGGGCCAAATATTGATAAAATTTCTAGTGGTTTTGAGAAAAAATACAATGCTAAATTTATTAAGACAAATTATTCTCTTGTAGATGCACAAGTCGAATTAGTAAACATCAATTACAAAAATGATGGGAAGCGCAAACAAGAACTGGAAAGAGAAGAAAAACTTTTTGAACTTTTATACTGTAAAAAAAATGAACAATCCATTGTATATACATCGTCACCTGATAGAGCATTTAGGTTGGCTACAAAGTACTATGAATTTTTAAAACTAAATAACTATCTGGAAGAAGAAGAGTTACTACCAATAAATGAATGGATTTCTGAAAATATCAATAGTAATTGGAGTTACAATAGGCTGTTATTACAAAAAATAGGTGTTCATTCTGGAACTATTCCCAAGCACTTAACACACTCCATAATTCAATATTTTAATTATAAGAAGTTAAATGTATTATTCTGCACCTCTACTATCATAGAAGGCGTAAATACCTCAGCAAAAAATGTATTTATTTTTGATAAAAAGAAAGGTCCAAATGAAATAGACTATTTCGATTTTTCTAATATAAAGGGTAGAGCAGGTAGATTATTAGAGCACTATACAGGTAAAGTTTATGTTTTTCATGAAATTCCTCAAAAGACTGAAATAGAGTTAGATATGCCATTCTATGATCAAGAAAAAATATCTGATGAAATATTAATAAACTTTGATAAAGAAGAATTACTTCCCAAAAATATAAAGAGGTATGAAGAACTAATAGAGTATGATAAAGAATTTTTGCCAATAATAAAGAAAAACGCTGTTTCTGTAGAAGGACAAAAGAAAATTATTAATGATTTATATGAAAAGATACAGACACAACCAGAGTTAATTTTATGGACTGGAAAGCCTTCTTTCAAGGCTATTAAATATATATTGGGTATTTGTTGGGATAATTTATTAAAAGAAACTGAGACTACAAGACCAATGACTCGGAATAAATTGCCAGTTGTTGCGTTTAAATATCTCAATAGTTCTTCGTTTAACGAAATTTTACGGCAAGAATATATATATATAAAAGAGCAAAATCCGAATTGGCAAACTCAAAAAATACTAGATCAAACTATTAGTAATTGTTATCGAGAACAAAGACATTGGATTTCATATAAAGTTCCTAAATGGCTTGATGTTGTTAATTCATTGCAAAAAGAAATATGTAAAATTAAGAATATTTCGAATGTAGGAGATTATTCTTATGCTTCATCTCAACTTGAAAATGAAGGCGTTGATGGAAATTATTCGATTTTACTGGATATGGGTGTCCCTGCGAGTGCAATAAAAAAAATGGTACCAATGTTATCTGAAGCATTATCATTAAAAGAAGTCGTAAATATATCAAAAAAAATTGCTAACTCGTCTAATAGTAATTTATTACAATATGAAAAAGAAAAACTAAGAAGTCTATAAAATCTTATCTATTAAAAATTGAGATTTCACTAGTACTGAATAAAAATTCATGAAGGAGAAAATATGTTAAACATAGAAAAGTTAATAAAATATGAATATATACCAAATGAATTGCCTCCTAGTTTTAATTCAGACTTATTATCGGAACATATAGAAACTATTATTGAGAAATTTGATTATGAAAAAGTAAAACCGTCAAAACCACTAATTTTTAATGGGTTTAAAACTGTATCTTCAAGAAGACGATTTGCAATTCCAAATCCATATCAATATATTAATGCTACAAATATATTAGTTGAGAATCAAACTGAGCTATTTCAAATTTTTGATAAAACCACTAATTCGTTAACAGCGCCTTCTAACCAGAGTACCAGTCATGGTAAAGCATATGATAGAAAGGTTACTAATTTTTCTGAGGTAAAGAAAGAAGTAAAAAAATTGTATAAGGATAATTTGTTTGGTTTAAAATTAGATATCCAATTTTTTTTTGATAGTATATATACCCATAGCATTTCTTGGGCTATCCACAGCAAGAAATTATCAAAATCAAATATTAAGAATTTTGAGTTGTTGGGAAATAAAATTGATAAAAGTATTCAATTATTGAATGATTTACAAACGAACGGAATATTAGTTGGAAATGCTGTATCAAGAATAGTCTCAGAAATCTTACTTTGTTCTGTTGATTACGAAATAAAAAAAAGAGATATTAAAATTGACTATTTGCGATATGTAGACGATTATTTTATCTTTACAAAAGACAGAGCCCAGATCGAATCCATAATTTCTATTTTTAGAGAAGAGCTGGATAAATACGAGTTGGTTTTAAATGAGAATAAGATTGAAATAATTGAAAGTCCGTTTGTATATGGAAAATCATGGGTTGAAGAGATAAAAATTTACTCATCAATAAATATTGAGAAATTACTTGAAAAATCAATTATTGAGTATCACAAATATAAGGATATATCAATAATTAAATACGTATTAAAAATTATAAGAACAAATTCATTTACAAAAGATGAGTGGGATTCTATTGAACCTATATTGTTCAACCTATTGATAAAGTTTCCAATCCTTACAAAAAATTTAGTAATCATTCTGAAAAACAATTTTTCTTTTGTAAGAAAGACACAGCTAAAAAGAATTTTATATTCTGTTATTGATAATCATCTTCACCTGAGAAGTGACGAAGAAATAATTTGGATAATTTGGATGTTCAAATCGTTAGGACTTTCTATGTCAATAGATTATATAAAAAAAATACTAAGATCTGAAAATTGGATAGCTATTATTATTTTGCTGGATATATTGGCTGAGAGAAAAAAAGAAATCGGTATTAAACGAGAATTATCAAAATTTAGAGAAAAATTCAAAGAAGAATACTTTGTTGGAGATGCTGAAGAAAATATGAATAGTGAAGTTTGGCTTATAGCGTATGAAATAGACTTTCATAGATGGTTAAACACTGGTGGAAATGAAAATGAAAAATTTGTTGAAGCTCGAAAAAGCCCTTTTTTTAAAGAGCTAAGAAAAAGAAATATTTCTTTTTATGATTCAAATTATCAGTATGAAATAATTGCTCAAGGTATTTTGCAAAATAACACTTATGTAACAAGAAAAGAACTTGTTAATATTTTAAACGAATTAGAAAAAGATCAAGAACTAACCGATGAAGAAATAGAAGAAATTATAATTTCTTCTATAGATATAGATGAAAATGACTATTAGAAAAAAACGAAAAACTGAGAATAAATTAATTGACAAAAGATGTAGGATAAAAATAAAAAGACAGGCCTCAAAGCCTATCCATATTTTGCTCCCAATAACACATCAAAATTGACCAGATTTTGACTATCCTAATTTGTTAATCATTGATAAATATTGAGTCTCTGAAATACTATAAGAATTCTTAAAAACTTGGTTTGATAGTTAAAAACACTGGTTGAAAAGCTGATTCCGATATGGAAGGGTCTGTGGGATAATTGGGGTACACCATTGCTTTCAGAGCTTTACTAACTAGTATGTTACTGTTTTCCATTAATTAATGAAAAAGGAGTACTCTTAGGAGTGCTCCTTTTTGCCGTTTTTATTTGTAAAAAAAGTGTGAGCAGAATGTAAATCTGCATAGAAAAACCACACTATGTCTATTTTCCTCAACTTATCTGGAACTCAAACAAATGAATTGGCTTGATCGTCTAACAAACAGAAGAAAATACCAACTATGAGATAAAAAAAGATCAACAAAAGTTGATCTTACTTACTCTTTATAATGAATACTTCCATCTGGCTCTAATCTTGGTGTAAGTGCAACACTTTTTCCACTAGCACCTGTAACTATCGTTTGAATATACTGCACTTGTGTCTCAGGATCGGTAATAATAAAGATTTCATTGGTGCTCTTTTTTAGACTTTTTCAACTGTAAACTCTGTATTGGTGGTCATGCAATCACTCCTTTTAAATTCAGTATCAATAAAGGTATCAAACTCAAAAACTATTTTTTAAGTAAAAAAGGCAACTCAAGAGTTCTCCTTTTTCCGATATATTCTGTTTATTTCTTCCTGTCTATGCCATAAGTAGCGAAAGCAGGGAGAAAGAGGACTGCCAAGAATATACCTACCCATTTGAATACTTTAGGAACTTTACTCAATAAAAAACGCCTCCTTGATAACAATGATCATAGACTGAAATAGTTATTAGACGTGTTCAAAAAATAAAGAAAAGACCATTTTTGCAAGAAAGGAACCAGCGACAAAAGCAAGCGCAATCAACAAAATTTTCCATAGACTTAACCGAGTACTATTCTTTTTCATCTAATTACCTCTAGAAAAAGAATACCACGATAAATAAATAATATCAAAAGTAAATGGTACTAAAAAAACAAACATCCAATTTATTGAAATAAAAAAATAGCTAAACGAGTAGTAGGTAAAAGGCAGTATGCTAATGCGAGGTCATGATCATCCATGTGATACCGTATTGATCTTCAACCATACCATAGAGCGAGGACCAGAATACTGGTACAAGGGGATCAATCACTTTTCCGTCTATCGAGAGGCTATTAAAAATAGTAGTAACTTCATCTGCAGATTCTTTTACAAGACAAAAGGAGAAAAAATCATTTTCTGGTCTATTTAGTCTGCCGTCTGTCATCATGATTCTCTGTCCGTCGATGATGATTTCTGAGTCCATAACGAAATCATCAGGCATCTCAGAATCTAAACCTGAATCTATCGGGGCTTCACTCGCATAAACGATGGACTTAATTTGAGCGTCTAACGTCTCTTGATAAAATTTTATTGCATTTTCACAATTTCCTTGAAAACTTATAGCTGGGATAAGCATACAAAAATTCTCCTTTTTACTGATAGTATCACAAAGAAGTTACTCGCTTCTTTCAGTTTTTTCGTAGGAATCGGAAAATTTTGAATTGGTTATCCAAAAAAGGAGCAGAATACGTCGCTGCAATTAAATGACAAAATAATGTCTTGGAAAAATCTCAGTAGGTTTTTCTACGTTATATTTGATGGTCATTGTATTGCCCACACCATATCTCATTGGAACAGGAATACTATTTTCTGAGATATAATATTTTCCATCAATGAAGTAGCTAAAAGTTGCAAGTTTTGAATTGCGAAAATCCATCAGATTGGGAAGAACAGTAGTGAATGCGACAATATTTCCCACGACTTCCTTTTTTTCAATTTTACCCATAGCTAATCACGCTCCTACTATAATTTTTATAGTGACAATTATAACATGCAGGAGTGTGCACTAGGTGACATTATTTTTGTCAATTTTAAAATACAGGTCAATAAAAAAGAATAATTTATATTATTGTATGAAAATATGATTAATAATTGCGGATGAATTTACATGCATAGATCATAAATAATTTTACTCTATTGTATATTTTAA
>NZ_NGLK01000001.1:2428808-2430326 GCF_002141235.1 Enterococcus sp. 3C7_DIV0644
CTATTGTATATTTTAAAACTCTGTAGCGATAGAAAAAACTATCTTAGACGCGAGTAGTTTCTAAAACTAATAGTCGAAAATTTGTGCAATAGAATTTGTTAAGGTATTGATATTAGTGAAAGCATTGATAACAGGAGCTTCTTGAGGCTTATTGTTATTAAATTCCTTCAAGAAAAAATGTCCAACCTACAAAATATAGATTGAACATTGCTACCTTTTTCTTCGAATTTTATCAATTAATAGTTTTCCGAGTTCATAAATTGTTGTTAAAACTGCGATACAAAAAAGTAGTGCAGTATATTGTACAAGAAAAACTATGTTGAACCATAGCCCATAGACCATTGGTAAAACGACTAAAAGACAAACATATAATTCTATTTTTCGTCTTTTCCTTATTTGGAACCATCTTTCGTCTGTCAAAACTAAATCCCCTTTAAGTAAATTTAAAACCGTTAACTCGTATTCGATCATTGAATTTTGTGGTCAAGCAAGTGGTACCCTCAGCTAAGTATACGACTAATTGAGAGCCACCTAATAAATACTACCTTATTATTAATTGGAATAATTTTATCGTAAAGTAATAGATTTAGAATATTCGGACTGTTTTCTCGTCCAAAAAGAAGTTGGCAAATCGAAGAAAAAAACTGATTGATAACGGTATCAATCAGTAAGAGCTTAAAACGATCGAAGATTAGTATTACTTAGCATCGTTTTCTTTAAAGTAGTCATCAATGTAATCCTTAATTTTTTCAAAATCTTTAGTCAGAAAAAATTTAGAAGGAACTTTTATGATGGGGAGGTTATTTTCATTATCAAAAGGAGCGAATGGCTCAGGAAGGACCAAGTAATCAACAGTATCTTTATCTCTCAGATAATTGATTGAAACGTCGTAAAACGGTGAAAAATAGTCTTTGAGGCTTGTGTCTCTTTGATAAAGAACACCTGGAGTTAATGGTGTGTAAGATAATCCATTGCTCAAAACTAAGACAAAACAAATTCTTTTCATAAAAAATCACCTTTCCTTTCGATTAAATACTAGCGTCATCTCAACAGTCAAGGATTCGTTATTCATTTAATAAATCCATTTTAATAGACAAATGGATAAAATAGTGAGCAATAGAAAAATAATTCAGTTGTTGGGTAAAAGGGAACCAACAATCACAAGTTGTTCCTTTAAAAAACAAGAGATAGGAAAATACCAAGAACAATTGTGGTTAAGATTTCTAGAGCTCTTTCCAGAAACAAATTGTTGCTTTTTAAAAATATTGTTTTCTTTTTATAAGGGAACCAAAATGACTGGTTTGCGTAGTCTGGCGGGTACACGAGATCTAAAATACCACTGATTAACAGTAATGGAATTGCTTCGAAAATATTGTCATGGACGGCTAAATAAATATAGTATGTTAACAAAGAAATTTGAGCGATCCGCAGATGTCTTAGGCTGGTAACTGTATAGTTCATCAAATCATCCTTTCGTAAATGATTATCTCATATTGAATGATTTGGTTAAATTAAAAT
>NZ_NGLK01000001.1:2431183-2541375 GCF_002141235.1 Enterococcus sp. 3C7_DIV0644
TTCTTTTAATTTACTAAACAATTTATAAATATCCTAAACAGAGGATGTTTAATGAATTGTCAAATGGGATTTTCAGCTATTTATTTTAGAACGTCTTAGAGAGGATTCGTTTGAAAAGAGTTTCAGGATAATAAGTTAGTCTATTAAATCATTAGCAAAGTATGCACGTTGGACGAAATTAGTAGATTAATCAACAGCGATTTTTTTAGATAATGGTTATTTTGCTAAAACAAAAAATTACCAATTTTGTCTTTAATGCTTTAAGAGCAAAATATGCAATGATATACTAAAATAAATAAACTTAATGGAATAGACACTAAACGGAGACTCTAAAATATGACCAACCAACTAATCATAGAAGATCATCATTTCAAGAAAGGTGAGCTATCTAGCATAACGACGGCATATATCGATCAGTACCCAGTCGTTTACATACTCTACAACCGAAATGAAAAGAAAAGACCTGTTGCGTACATTGGTCAAACGGTTCAAGTGAATAAACGATTGAAGCAGCACTTGAATAACTCTAAGCGCAGAGAAATTAAAGAAGTCTTGCTGATTGGACATGAAAAATTCAATCAATCAGCGACCTACAATATCGAAACCAATTTGATCAATCACTTCATTGGGGATGAGCAGTTTCAGTTACAAAACGTCAGTCAAACAAGACAGGTACAGATGCATCAGTATTATGAAAAAGAGTATTATGATGAAGTGGTCTTCCAAGAGTTATGGGAAGAATTGCAAAGGCGTCAATTGGCGAAGCACTCAATCGATACGATTCGCAACAAAGATGTATATAAATTATCCCCTTTTAAAGAATTGACGCCAGAACAGTTAGATATAAAACTTGAAATTATTGAGTACTGTAAACAAGCGATTCAGCAGGATGAAACACAAAAAGTCTTAATAATTGAAGGAGAAGCTGGAACGGGAAAGAGCGTCCTATTGGCATCGCTCTATAACACCCTTCAAGACTATACAAAGTCAGAGTCTGTATTAAAAGGCACTGATAACTATTTGCTAGTCAACCATTCAGAGATGTTAAAAACCTACCATACAATGGCAGAAAGTTTGCCAAATTTAAAAAAGAATCATATGTTAAAGCCAACTTCCTTTATTAATAAAACAGATAATCAGAAGTTGCACCCAGACATCGTTATTGTGGATGAGGCCCATTTGCTTTTAACGAAGAAAGACAGCTATAACAGTTTTCACTATGAAAACCAACTAGAAGAGATTATCAAGCGAGCAAAAATCACGATTTGTATCTTTGATCCGAAGCAAGTATTGAAAATCAAAAGTTATTGGGATCAGGACAAATTGGATCAGTTTCAGAAAAGGTACAATGCTTCTCGCTTTCAGCTAAAAGATCAATTAAGAATGAAAAGTAGTCCACAAATTATTCAATGGATCGATGATATCGTAGAAAAACGTGTAACACCGATTCCAGAATCAACAGCATCTTTTGAGCTTCAGATTATGGAAACCCATGATGCGTTGAAGAATAAAATCTTTTCTCTCGATAAAAAGGAAGGTCTGTCACGGATCATCTCAACATTCGATTATGTTCATAAGAAAGACGGAGCTTCATATCTTGTAGATCCTGGTGGGATCAACCTGCCATGGAATACGACCGATACGAAGCGAACATGGGCGGAGCGACCAGATACAATCAGTGAAGTCGGTTCAATCTACACCGTCCAAGGCTTTGATTTAAACAATGTAGGAGTCGTCATTGGTCCTTCCGTTGATTACGATCCAGAGACCGACCAGCTTGTCATCGATATCGATAAATATGAGGACAAAGGGGCGTTTACGGGACGTGACGATATGAACCAAGAATTGACGAAGAAAGCCAAAGAAACGATCATCCTTAATTCATTGAATGTATTAATGAAGCGAGCAATCAAAGGGCTTTACATCTATGCAATCAATCCCAATCTCCGCCAAAAACTCATAACCCTACAAAACGAAAGGAGCCAGTCCTACCATGCAAAACCAACCCTCTTCAATGGAACGGATCAATAAATTCCGAGATGATCGCAATTGGCGACAATTCCATAATGAAAAAGATCTAGCTATTTCTATCTCCATCGAAGCCGCCGAATTGTTGGAGATTTTTCAATGGAAAACACCTGAAGAAGCCACTCAAGATTTCGAACATCTAAAAGAAGAAATTGCCGATGTTCTGATTTATTCTTATATGCTGGCAGACAATTTGGGGCTTGATATTGATGAGATCATCAAAGAAAAGCTGGAAAAAAACAACATGAAGTATCCGGTGAGAGAAAGTAAAGATTCGAAAAAGAAGTATAATGAATTGTAACAAAAAAAGAACCAAGGACGCTGCAAGTTCTTGCTTCTTTTTTTTGATGGAATAGGAGCAACAACGGCTTTCTGAATTCATCAGTGATTGGTTACGAACGTTAAAAATCTGACATAATTGAGAAAGTTGAAGATAACTTCAAATTGGTTACAATTTTTCGGAAATTTGAAGTTAACTTCAAATAAGCGCAATTTTTGATAAAAAATGAAGTTAGACCTAGTATCTGCTAGAGCAAAAACAAGATTATCCTATCCGAAAATGAAGACAAGATCATCGGGAAAAATCGGCAACAATGAAGGCCGTTTTCTATCAAAAATATTTCTCCCACCAAAACCTAAAAAACCTATTGCCCCCCAAGCCCTCTTACTGTATAGTAAACAAGAATATTTCGTGAAAATAACCAAAAATAACTAATTAAAAAGACTTTGTTATTGAAAATTGCGATTAAACGATGCTGTAAACGGAATGTAAGAAGGAGAAAACAATGACGTATTTAACAAACAATTTTGTGAATTGCATGATCACTTTAGGGTTTATCTTCATCCATCTATTTTCAAATGTTATCTCATCCAGAAAACTAAACGTGCAATACATGAGCTCCTTTGCCGCTGGGGTAGGAATCTCCTATGCGATCGTTCATCTATTGCCCCATTTGGCGTATTTTCAAACGGTGTTGATTGATGAATTTGGCTGGGACTCGGGGATTTTTTATAGTCATGGGGTCTATGGCATCGTTTTGTTTGGCTTAGTCTTCAGTTACGTGATCTACAAAATCGATGAGCGGACGTTTATGGTGTTAGAAAAGAAAGACATCACCAGTGCCAAAAACGCCTTTTTTTGGTCGGATATCGCTTTTCATGTGATTTATAATATTATGATCGGCTATATCGTGATTGCCAATACGCTATCAGAGCGTTTCTACATTTTGACCTACTTTATCGCTTTTGGTTTGCACTTTCTCATGAACGATTGGTTGCTCTATCACCATCATGGTGCCCTTTATAACAAATATGGCCGCTTTGTGCTTTCCTTCAGTATTTTCGCGGGAGCGGCGTTCTCCCTCTTTGTATCATTGCCCTACTATTTGGTGGTCATCATTGAAGCCTTGATCACCGGCGCTTTGCTGGTGAATATCATCAAATTTGAGTTACCCAATGAAGGGGAAGGCAGTATTCGTGGGCTATTGGTAGGCACGATCTGCTCTGGAATTTTGTTTGTATTTGTCTAACGCGAAAAGGAGGACTGAATCATGGATGATTCGGTCCTCCTTTTTTTATAAATACGCAAAGTAATTACTATTTTCTATTTCAATCGAACAAATCACAATAGTTTTTTATTTTTTTGACCATTATTTACAATTTTGTTACGATGTTCGCTTGCTTTTCCCAAAAACATTCTATAAAATGTAAGCGAATAGAAACCAAAAAAATAGGCACCCCGTAATTCTGTTGGCGCAGACTTACGAGGCCCTGATCAGTCAGACCCCTAAGCAGGATGACCAATCAAGTTGCCATAGTTGATCGCCAAAGGCATCAACGTGTTTATTGTACCCGATTTCCTTGTCGATTTCTAGTAGATTCAGGCAGGTTTTTGGGCAAAAACCGTGGGATGCTGGACGCTTATTTTGCTATGCCAAAGGCATTGGACAATCTTGTCCAATGCCTTTTTTGTCGTTTGAAACGGTTCATGCGCAGGATCGTTTGCGGCAAATAAAAGGTGTGAAGATCAGTTGAGAACAGTTGCATGGAAAATAGGCAGTCATAGTTGAGAAATCCAATGCCTTGCGTTCTTACTGTGTTCATAACAATAGCGTTTTGGCGATCAGCACTTCAATCCTAGGTTCTTGAAGGTGGCAAGCCTTGGTTTCTATTCACACTTCGAAAAGATACCTGAACGCACTCTTTCAGCGATCTTTTAAGGTTAAGGAGGAAGCTTATGAAGGATTCGTTAAAGAAATTTATGGAAGAAAAAATGCTGCCATGGGGAATGAAAATTGGCGGTGAAAAGCATCTGGTTGCCATCCGTGATGGACTTGTCACCACGATGCCTTTGATTATTATCGGCTCCATTTTTGTTATTTTATCTAACGTTCCATGGGAAGGCTTTAACCTATTTGTTACGAGTATTTTTGGCGGGGAATGGCGCAGCAAATTAGACTTTGTCGTTCAAGTGACCTTTGGTGTGATGGCGCTGTTCAATTCCTTTGCTATTGCGTATAGTTTAGCAACCACTTACCGCGTCAGCGGTTTATCTGCCGGTGTATTGGCAGCGTCGATTTTTCTTTTAGTCACTCCGATTGAAGATGGCGGCATTCAAATGTCTTATCTTGGTAGCCGCGGGCTGATCGTAGCAATCATCACCAGCCTGATCACGGCGGAGATTTTCCGATTATTCGTACAAAAGAATATCGTGATTCGCATGCCAGAAAACGTTCCCCCGGCGGTCAGTCGCTCCTTTATTGCATTGATCCCCTCATTCTTTTGCCTCTCGCTTTTCTGGGTGATTCGTTTATTAGTGGAATCATTCGGCAACACGAATGTTCATGATCTGCTGTACAGTCTTGTGGGACAGCCATTGTCGATCATTGGCGGAGGCTTTATAGGCGGACTGTTTGCCATTATGTTTACGTCATTGTTTTGGTCAGTGGGCATCCACGGTTGGGACTTGGTTCTGAGCGTCCTGCAGCCGACATGGATTCAAATGATCGATGAGAATCGGATCGCTTTTCAAAACGGCGAAACGATTCCGCATATCATCAATTATACTTTTATGAATACCTTTGTCTGGATTGGTGGGAGTGGCGTGATTTTGGGCTTGGCGATCTTGCTATTAGTCAGAAGTAAAAGTAAGTATTTAAAAGAGTTGGGGAAACTCGGATTTCCATCAACGGTTTTTAATGTCAATGAACCCATCATGTTTGGGTTGCCTGTTGTCATGAATCCATTGATTTTGTTCCCATATATTCTGACGCCGGTCGTGTGCTATGTCATCTCTTATACGACAGTTGCCATGGGGATCGTCCAACCTGCCGTCGTTTTGGTTCCCTGGTCGATGCCGCCAATCATCGGCGGTTATCTAGCCACAGGCGGACATATTTCGGGGGCAATCTTACAGCTGGTGAATCTGACGGTTTCTATCGCCATCTATTATCCATTCTTCAAAATGCTAGATAATCGGACATTAGCCAGTGAACTCGGTTCAGAAAGTGGGGCATAAAATGAAGACAAAACGATTATTGAATTGCACGGCAGCTGATTTTAAATCATTTGATAAAGACCAACTATTGGAAAGTATCCGAGGAAGTGCCGGTCGGACGATCGTAGCAGAAAATGATGTCCAAATCGATCCGATGTCTAGAGGAATCACTAATGCTGAATTCGTCGCTGCATTTGGGGCGGATTTGATTTTGCTGAACCTTTTTGATTGCGAAAACGGCGCTATCAAAGGTTTACCGACAACGGATGACCCGATTCGCTTTTTGCAGTGCTTAACGGGGCGGCCTATTGGGGTCAATCTTGAGCCTGTCGACGATTGTGCGGAACAGATGGAACAGTTGACAACTATCGCTACTGGGCGTTTGGCAACAAAGAAAAACATGGCTCGTGCAGAAGCACTTGGATTTGATTTTATCTGTCTGACAGGAAATCCTTCCACTGGCGTTTCAAATAAGGAAATCACAGCGGCAATCAAACAAGCAAGAGCCATTTTCTCTGGGATCATTATTGCTGGAAAAATGCACGGAGCTGGTGTCAATGAACCCGTGTTAGATGAAGAAATTGCGTCTGCGTTCATTCAAGCTGGAGCCGATGTTATTCTTGTACCCATTGCGGGCACGATTCCTGGGCTGAGTGAACAACACATGAGTGATCTAGTGGCCTTTATCCACCAAAAAGAGAAGTTGGTCATGGGCACCATCGGTACTACACAGGAAGGTGCAGATACAGGTACGATCCGTGCCTTGGCATTGACTAGCAAACGTGCCGGCTGCGACCTTCATCATATCGGAGATGCAGGTTTTTCTGGGACCGCTGATCCCGAGAACATCTTGCAACTATCCATCGCCATCAGAGGCAAGCGCCATACCTATCACCGAATGGCCGTCTCAGTGAACCGATAGGTGGAACAAATCGGCACATGCCTATGAAATGCAAGAAGTGTTAGAAGAATTTTTCGTTGAATGTTGAATAATGAAGCAAGACCGAAACAGAGAGTGAGTTCTTTGTTTCGGTTTTTTATAGTGAGTAGCATTGAAGTGTGGATAAAGTGTTTTTATAATAAATCTATCGGAGGTGCGTATGTTTAAGATAGGTGAATTTTCAAAGCTCTCTCAAGTGAGTATCAGAATGTTGCGTTACTATGATGAGATGGGTCTATTAAAGCCCGATAGGATTGATACGTTTACTGGTTATCGACTGTATTCGGCTGTTCAATTGCCTGAACTCAATAAAATAATCTATTTGCGTGATAGCGGCTTTAGTGTAGCAGAAATTGCGGTGTTGCTGAAAAACCAAGAGCAGGACTTCCTTGCAGAACAATTAGAAAGAAAAAAAGATGAAATTGAGACAACTATAGAGGCGGAAAAACAAAAATTAATCAAACTAGAAGTAGCTAAATTAGAATTGACGAAGGAACGAACAGAGCGCCATTATCAGGTCACAATGAAAGCAGTCCCGAGTTATCATGTGCTCTCCCTTCGCAAAGTCATACCAAATTATTTTGCTGAAGAGGAACTGTGGAGAGAACTAGCCACTTTTATGGAGCTTCATAAAATAAAGAATTTCGGACAATCATTTTCGATTTATCACGACCAAGAGTTTAAAGAAAAAAATGTCGTTGTTGAATTGTGTGTGCAAGTGTAAGCAGGCCTGCAGGTAGATTCCAAAGTATTTTCCAGCTACGAAACGGAGGCAGTGCCAATTATGGCGTGCACGATGGTGTACGGTGCATTCTCCAACATAGCCAACGTCTATTTGTCCTTGGCTGAGTGGCTACAAGAACATCCTTATTACCAAATGGACGGACCAGACAGGCAAATCGTGCATCGCGGTCCTTGGAATGAGCAGGAAGAACGTAATTATTTGACTGAAATACAAATACCGCTCATAAAACGTTGAGTAGCAGATTTTTTCTGTTTTTTCTTGACTCTCACACTGTGTCAGGCACTATTCTGAGAGCACAAAGAGGAAATGGAGGAAAGAAAATGACAGAATATAAACTACAACCGATCGGGATCATTCAAAACAATGAGGACGGATGCTTGCTCAGGCTTAAGAAAGAATATATTCCAGCTTTAGCAGGGATTGAAGGATTTAGTCATCTTCAATTAGTATGGTGGTTCAGTGATTTTGCGGATGCAAAGTATCGAATGATTTTGGATGCTGAGCAACCCTATAAACATGCGCCTGAAAAAATGGGGATTTTTGCTACGAGATCACCCATCCGACCAAATCCAATTGCATTAAGTGTTGTTCAAGTATTATCAGTCGATGTTGAGAAAGGAATTCTTTCTATTCCTTATATTGATGCAAACGACCAAACGCCACTAATAGATATCAAACCGTACACACCAAGTTTGGATCGAGTAGAAGTGCCCAGAGTTCCTTCCTGGTGCCATCATTGGCCGAACAGTTTAGAAGAATCTGCTGATTTTAATTGGGAAAATGAATTTAATTTTTAGAGGATGAAAAAATAGAGGAATCAATCGGAAGATTGTTGGCGCAACAATGAAAATTTAAGCAATGTCGATGTTCGATTCAAGTAAAGAAAAAACGCGGTTTGTTTTTAAGGGACATCCTCCGCTATAATTGGGGTAAACATTAGGAAGAGCGAAAGGAGTACACCACATGCTAACAGGCAACAAAGTCACTTTAACCCCTGCGGAAATCAAAGATAAAGAAGCGGTCTATCAATGGTGTTTTCACTCTGAAACCACAAAGTATCATTCTGGACCACCTTCTTATCCTAATGCACCGATCGCCACTGAAGCAGAGTTTTTTGAGGACTATCAAGAGTATTACTTTACTGGTGCCCAACCGCAAGATGGCAGAGGCTTTTTGATTCTACATGCAGGTGAACCTATTGGCTTTATTAGTTACTCCTCGTCTCATCTAAAAGACGGCATAGCAGAATTGGATATCTGGTTGAATCGAGAAGCTCATTGCGGCAAAGGATTTGGTACCGATGCGATCGTCACCCTCGGTGATCATTTACATGAAACATTCGGCATTCAAAAATTGATGATGCGGCCGTCGAGAAAAAATATCCCTGCAGTCAGATCTTACGAAAAGGCTGGTTTTACGCAATCTATCCAAGACCTTGCTGACTATTTGTTGGAAGAGTATCTTGCTTTATATGCCGAAGGGGATTATGGGGCAGAAGAAACGGTGACATTGATCAAAATGTTTCCGTCAACTGTATTGAGCTGATCTGGCTGATCTGGCCGATCTCTAACATTCGGCTTCAAACGATTAAAGGTTATTTCATGAAAACAGTCCATTTCACTTTGCAAGCAAGGGGAAATGGACTGTTTTTTACCTTTTAGCAATTTAAGGTCATTCAAAATACTCCTTCTTCGCTCTATCTTCTAACTTCGTTCGCACGCTAAATTCCTTCCTATGCAACAGTTATTGAAAAATTGCATAAGCCCTCTATCCTTGCTATTCCAACATTGAGAACAAAACATAAAATAAACATAGTTTTTTACAAAATTCCGAGAAACAGCGAGAATGTTTGTGCTATAATGGTCGCTCACTGTAAAAATTCAATAGAATCTGGGAGGGTATAGCATGCAGGAATACATTACGATCCACAACGCCAGGCAGAACAATTTGAAGGGCTTTGACTTGAAGATTCCCAAAAGAAAAATCACGATTTTCACGGGTGTCTCTGGTTCTGGCAAGTCATCGATCGTCTTTGACACGATCGCACAAGAAGCTGGTCGACAGCTGAATGAGAACTTTTCGAAATTTGTCCGCAACTTTTTGCCAAAATATAGCCAGCCAGATGCCGATGCCATCGACAATCTTTCGATGGCGGTAGTAGTTGATCAAAGCCGTTTAGGCGGCAATTCCCGCTCCACATTAGGGACGATCACGGATATCAACCCCTTGATCCGCTTGCTCTTTTCTCGTCTTGGTCAACCGTATTTAGGTCCTGCATGGAATTTCTCCTTCAATGACCCTCATGGGATGTGTCCCACTTGCGAAGGGATTGGGCGGATCGTCGGGTTAGATTTAGAAAAGGCACTGGATCTTGAAAAGTCCTTGAACGAAGGGGCAATCCTGCTTCCTGGCTACAAAGTCGGCTCTTGGCTACTGAAGTCCTTCACCAATACGGGCTTTTTTGACAATGACAAGCCGTTGAAAGAATATAGCGAAGAGGAAATGAACCGCTTTTTGTATGCCCAAGGAGAAAAAATCGATTCCTTGTATATGGAAGGCATGAGTTCCACCTATGAAGGCTTAGTCGCTCGTTTTAATCGCTCCAATATCAAAGGTGGCAATGAAAGCTCCGCTGCTACGCAGAAGAAAATCGCTTCTTTCATGAATGAGCAGAAGTGTCCTGACTGTCAGGGAAAACGATTCAATCCACAAGTACTCGCGTGTAAAATCGCGGGCTATTCGATTGCGGACGTTTTGGCGATGCAAGTGGATGAACTATTGACGGTTCTTCAAGAAATCTCGGAGGAGAGTGTCCAACCCCTGCTTCAAAACATCCAAGCGAGAATCACTGATCTGATCAATATCGGGTTGGATTATGTTTCCTTAGACCGTGAAACAACGACGCTTTCTGGTGGGGAAAGTCAGCGGGTAAAAATGGTCAAACACTTGTCTTCTAGCTTGAACGATGTGATCTACATTTTTGATGAACCGAGTATTGGGCTGCATCCAAGGGATGTCCACCGATTGAATGAATTGTTAGTCAAACTACGGGACAAAGGGAACACCGTCATCGTAGTGGAGCATGATCCAGATGTCATTAAAGCAGCCGACCATATTATCGATGTTGGTCCTAAAGCTGGAAAAAATGGCGGCTATATTACTTACGAAGGAACCTTTGAAGGATTGCTGCGCTCAGATACACTGACTGGCAAAGCCTTTGGACAGATGGTGGATTTCAAAGAAGCCCCTCGCAGAAGCCAACAGTTTATCGAAACGAAAAAATCGACGCTGCATAACTTGAAAAATACAGCACTGCGGGTGCCATTAGGGGTATTTACGGTGGTGACCGGTGTCGCTGGTTCTGGAAAGAGCAGTTTGGTAAATGGTGTTTTTGCCAAAGAATACCCTGAAGCCATTACGATCGATCAATCAGCGGTGGCGGGGAATATTCGCTCTAATCCTGCAACCTATTCAGGAATCATGAATGACATTCGCAAGTTGTTTTCGCAAGAAAACAAGGTTTCAGCAGGTCTTTTTTCCTACAATTCCGAAGGTGCTTGTGAAACGTGTAAGGGCCACGGGACCATCAAGATGGAGCTGTCCTTTATGGATTCCGTCGAGGTTTTGTGTCAGGCATGCGGCGGCAAACGGTTTAAAGAAGAAGTCTACCAGTATCGCTTGAAAGGCAAGTCGATCGATGAAGTCCTTGCCATGAGTATCACGGAAGCGGTGGAGTTTTTTGAGGAAAAAGCGATTCAAAGAAAACTAAAACAGATTTTGGCTGTAGGTCTAGGATACATGACCCTCGGACAGCCATTAAATACCTTGTCTGGCGGTGAATGCCAACGACTGAAGTTAGCAAAAGAATTAAGCAAAAAAGGCAATATCTACATTATGGATGAACCAACGACCGGATTGCACATGGCCGACATCAAAAGCATCTTGGCGATCATCGAACGATTAGTAGAAAAAGGCAACACGGTGATCGTTATCGAACACAACCTTGAGGTCATGAAAGCAGCGGATTGGCTGATCGATGTCGGTGTTGATGGTGGGATTCGCGGTGGTGAAATCTTGTACGAAGGAACCCCAGACCAACTGATCAATTGTCAATCGTCGATTACTGCGCAGTATTTATTTTAACGAAAAAGCCAAGACTAGCCGTAAGTAGCTCTTTTCATCGAGTGTTGCTTGCGGCTTTTTTTCATTCCATCGAAGAAGCGATTACAAGTTAGAAAATAAAATTCAGAACGCTATTTTTTTCATGATTAGTAGGTTTTTTGATAAAAATACTGTAAATTTGAGTATATAATTACCAAATAGTGGTCTATTTATGTAATAGTATAGAAAAGAATCTCTTGAAAAAGGAGTGGAGTGGATGAGAGAGCTGCAATTGGCCTTCATCAGCAACCGCACAACCGCGCGGTTGTTTCGGCTGTTGAGTACGATTGAGCGAGATCGGGTGTTTACGATTGGCGACTTAGCTGAGCGCAATCAGGTAACTCAGCGGACGATTGCCAATGATATCAAATACATGAAAGAATATTTTGGGGACAGTATAGTTCTTGTTTCCGGCAATAGCGGGTTTGTTTTCGAAGAGAAAAAGCCTACAGAATATCAAAAAAGAAAACAAAGTTTGTTAAAAAATGAATGCTTATTTGAAATTATCGGGAATATCTTTCATGGCAAGTTAGCTAAGGTGGATGAGCTAGCACATCATTACCATTTTTCAGAGAGTACATTTCGGCGCTTACTTAATCAGCGCAACCCTATTTTGAAAAGCTATGGCTTACAATGGACCTCCAATCCTTTAACGATTGAAGGAAGCGAAGCCAACTTACGTAAGTTTTTCAAAGATTTTTACTATGAAGGGGTCGAAACGATCTATACATTGGTCCCAGACCAAGCATTGCATGACTTGATTTTAGGGCAATTGGATGACAAGTTCGGCTATTATGAAATCGGATCTGGGGCGACCCCCGCAGCGTTTTACTATACGTTTTATATTGCCATCAAACGCGCGAGCCTTGGCTATCATATCACTGTGCCCAAAGAACTGGTCAGGCAAGCGTATAAAGGGAATAGTTTCGCCAAACTTTATTCCTTGAAAAAAGGCATTGAAGAAATCTATCAGACCCAGTTGCCCAAAGAAGAATTTGCTTGGATTTACTTGGTCACCCTGTGTAAGCGAACCTTGGATCAAGAAGAACGAGAGCAAAAATTTTACCGTCAGTTTCATCAAGGTACAGCGATTGCAAACGTGGCCGAATTGTTTCTGCAGAACCATGATGTGCCCAAAGAGCAAGCCATTACGGTGGCGACGTTTTTACGTTCTTTCTTTTTATCGAGGAAAATAAACCATGCGATTGCGCCGGTTTTGAACAAGGAAATGGATGATATCAAAGAAGTGATCATGCGTTCCAACAGCGAGAATTATCAAAAGAACTTACAATTTCTTAAGGAGCAGAGCAAAAAACTCTCTTTGTCTAGTGCTTACTTAGAAGACATCTGTGTCAGTTTAACAATTTATAGCGAGTTGATTTTCGATTATTACGCACCAGCAAAAACCATTTATTTTCTCCTAGAAGGAGATCATTTTGTGTGCCAGCACATTCAAACTCGAGCAATCCAGCGGTTTGGCAGCAAGCACGAGTTGACCTTTGTGCAGCTGCAATATTTAACAAAGAAGACGCTAAATGGATCACATATTGATTTGATCGTGACCAATTACAATCGCTATCTCGTCGATTACAAAGTCAAAACAGATTATTTATTATTAAAATCTCTTCCAGATGATCGAGATTGGGAACATCTTGAACGGAAAATAAACCCGTATCAAAAACCGCTTTTTTAAACCCATTCCCGTACCTTTCACACAGTGAAAGAGGTAGGTTATTTATTCATCTATTTCAGGTGTTTATGAAAATAATGATTTTCTTTTGCTAAAGCACCACGCTATTCTTAGTTTAGTAAGGACCACGCGTGATACACTTACAGTTTTTTTCGTCTCAATAACCTTCGTTTTTAAGAAAACGGAACTCGTATGTAGATATTATTTTACAAAAACCCAATCTAACAACTTTCTTCAGACATTTGATTCGTCCAAATGTCTTTTTTTGTCGTTCCCCCAAAAACGAAGAATATTGAGACAACTTTGTGTGAAAAGGAGGAGGCTGTTTCTTAGCTTCAACCTTCTTGACGCACCAAAGACTTGAAGAAAGGAGGATATGATGAAACTACTTACATTGTTTTCTGCAGTATTCCTACTAAGCAGCACGGCGGTCAACACGACGCTGGCGTTCCAGCAAGTTGCTTATGCAGAAACAGAGTCACTTTCTGAAGAGACGCAACACTCCTCAACTGAGGAAACCACTAATTCTGCTGATCTATCGGAAGACCAAGAAACAACCGAAGAAAGCAGTGAAGAACAATCTTCTTCGGAAGCCACGGATGATTCCACGACAGCTAGCCAAGAAGAAGCAGAGGAAAATGAAGCACTGCCCGAAGCAGAAACGCCAGATAGCTCAGAAGATGAAGCGGAAACAGAAGCTGAGAATGAGCAAGTCGAAAGGTTTGATGCTGAAGCTTCAGCGGTCGCATTGACTGTAGCAAGTGAGGCGCAATTGCGGGCAATTTTACTTGGGGAATCCTTCACCGATGAAGATGGCACGGAGTATCATTACGAAGAAATCGCCAATGATCAATCCTTGGTGCTTACTTTTGCCAACAACTTGGCATTAACTGAGCCAATCAGTGGTATCCAACGGGCAGACGTTACTTTTCGTAGTCAAGATACACCTGTGATCGTTTCGCAGACGGCGGCAGAGAACCTGATGCAGTTTGCGGCACCTGTTCAACTGACTTGGCAAGGGGTGCAACAACAAGGCATTCAGTCGGCGCAAGGGCTGGCTCAAACAACTGGGGCTTCAACGATTACCTTTGAAGATACCCAACTGGAGCTGACCACTACCGCAGGACGCGTGGTGAATAACAACCAAGCACATCTTCATTTCAAAGGAACCAATGTGGTGACGACAGCGACGTCTTCCATTCCAACGTTATTCACGGCTGAAGGACTCTTGGTCGAAGGCCAATTGACGATCAATCATCGCTCATCAAATGCCACACCAATCTTTGAAATGAATCAAGTAGCAGTCGCTAGCCAAGCTGAAATTTCTGTCACCCGAAGTACCAACAGCAATACTGGCACTGTCTTTCACATGACAGGTACCGCAGCAAGCCTTGATTTTGGTCAAGGAAGTATGACCACGATTCGCCAATCTGGCGCAATGGTTTCCCTACCAAATGCCAATCAAGATAGTCGGTTGACGCTAGCAACCGGGGCAACACTAGATGTTGGCACGGGACAGGGGCTTTCTGGTAATTCCACCAGCACGCTAGGCGAAGTAAGGTTACAAGCAGGGAGTCAGTTAAAACTATCTGAGTACGGGACGGTCAGCGGGACGCCCGCCATCAATGTCGGACACCGCTTCATCGTTGAAAATAGTACCGCGGACCAACCTACCATTATTGAAGGAACGCGGACGGGCACAACGACCGGAGCTTTTATCCAGCTCCAAAGTGCAAATTCCTCCATCGATTTTGGGGAGAATACACAAACGCGAATATCGCAGCATGGACCGATGTTTACGGGTGTGGCTAGTACCACGATAGTGATTCAAGACCACGTGAAAATGAACAATCAGCATAGCAACGGGTTTAATGGCAACGTAGCAGTCAACAGTATTGCGATTGGTGATCAGGTGGATATAACCATAAGTGAACCTAGTAATGCCACTGTTGGTCAAGCGTATCGAACCTTTTTCGCAACGTCTTCGGTTCAAATCGGAAGTCATACAACAATTGACGTGCCGAGAACGCGAACGACCTCTTCAGCAAGTACATCGAATGTCGTCATCGGCTTAGCATCAAGCAACGGGAAAATCACCATTGGTGACTATTCTGAAATAGCTGTGAACCAGCGAGGGGCGTTTGTCAACGCAAGTTTGTCCCATGTCACTTTAGGGAAATACTCAAAACTAACGGGCGTATTAGGGAATGGTTTTACCGCTGGAACGATGGTCGATCAATTTGAGCTGCTTGAAGGGGCTGAAATCAATGTTGCTGAGCATTCAACGAGCACAGCAGCCAATTCTTTTTCCGTGCAACGACGTTTCTTCCTAGGAGAAAAAGCAGCGATCAATTATTCTCGCACATCATCAGCAGCCAATCCTTTCATTGCACTGGGTTCAACGTCGACGGCTTCACAATTTTTGTCAGAAGCAAATGCAACCATCACCCTCAATCAAGTAGGACCATTGGTGACTGGTCGCAGCACAACAGATATCTATATTGGTGAAGCAAATACGATCAGCCTACAAACCGCACAAGGCTTTACCGGTGGTACCTCATCTGCTGCTTCTTCAACCATTCGCCGGTTGCATGTGGGCGATCACTCCGAAATCACCGTTTCTGGACGAAGCAATGCAAATGTTGATTTTTTCCGGTTTAGAGAAGAAATCAAACTAGGTCGTGAAGCGGAAGTAACGGTCAATCATACAACGCGACAAGCTGCACGAGCCGTTTTTCGTTTAACCTTGGCGAATTCGAAATTTACGATGGAAGAAGGAAGTAAAGTCGAAGTTGATACTGGTGGACGATTTCTACAGGGAGTCGGAACAACAGATCTGTTATTCGGCGAAAATTCCTATACGAGAATAAACGCTGCTAGAGGAATGACAGGAAACACCACTGTTCGTTCAGTTACGCTTGCGCAACATGCTGAAGTGCATTTGACAGAGCCAACAACGACGGCGATTCAAAATTCAGCAACAAGTCAAAATTATTCCAGAATCCGAGTATCACAAAGAGTGGAGTTGCAAGACAATGCTACCATGACGTCAAGAAGAGATCGAACGACTTCAGATTCCCGATTTATTTGGTTGACTGCTAGTAATTCATTTGTTCGGATTGGTAAAGGGGCTACCCTCGACGTGGATCAATCTGGAGGAATCTTTAGAGTAACGACTTCCTCTAATTTCATTCTCAATGATGAGGCAACATTTAAAGGTGTTGCGAGAGGTTTAAATACTCAGGCGGGAGGCAATGCCTCAAGCAATCATTCGAATTCATTTGCGAATATCACAGTAGGGGCCAGAGCTAATTTTTCCATGACCGATAATCGGACAGGCATGGGAACATCGGCGGAATTTATCAATCGCCCGTTAGTCAATGTGCGGAATTCATTTTCGGCAGGAGAAGATTCTACGGTTGTATTGGAAACCATAAGAAATAAATCTGAAGTTCTTTATTTCAGACTTGCCAATGCACGATTGAATATAAACAATGTGAATTTGTTTGAAATTAGTCATCCTACGACAAGAACTGGTCAAGCCAATGCGCAATTGCAGCGTTTGATCCGATCTGCACAAAATACGGTTGCGAACGGTTTGAGAATCAATGTTGCGAGTCAAAAATTAGCAGTTTGGGAAAATGCTTCTTTAGATGAACCAACAGAAGAATTTATCAATATTTCCGGAACGATGCGAATCAATCGAAATGGGGGGAATACATTCCCTTATGGCGGCACAGGAAATGGCGAAGCGCGTTCCAGATTACTGAGTGGCGAGCAATTAGAGGGTTCTTTGGAAAGTCTGGAAAAACAAACGGACATTTACCAAGTGATTGCTAAGAATAACTTCAATAAGATTCGTTTTTCAGAACCAGAAGGCCTCATTGCCCGAATCGATGCATTGAGTGATCAGTCGACTGAAATCACTGGTTCCATGTACGAGGATACCGATGTCACCTTGATCTCCTATACAAATACCGATGGAGAAGTCGTCGAATTGGACAAAAACTCTGAACGAATCGAATGGGGCGACTATCGGGATGAAAATCAGCTGTATCGCTATTTCCGCATTCCCTTAAGAGAAAATGAGCGATTGGAAACAGAGACAGAAGTGTCGATTTTCTTATCGAAACCTTCGATTGAGACCTATGTCGATGTGACCGCTCGTCAAACCGTGATTAAAGGTGTGAATTTTGAAGCATACAATATCACTTTAGATCGCTATAAAATTAATGAATTAAGCACGCAAGAAGAATTAGATGCTTTGATCCTTCAAGAAAGTCGCGCGCAAGCCGTAAATGTGTTGACGGAAGCGGATATGACGGATGACTTTCGCATCGTAGAAACGGATCTTACACGAGAAGTGGACGAAGACGGCAGTTACTTCGCTGTTCTTGAGGTGGGGAATAAAGCCTACCAGATGACCATCGGTATCGATGTGACATCGAAACTTGAGCATATGCGGGTGACGATCCCGACCAAAATGGTCTTTGAATCCTTGTACAATACGGCGGAATCGAATCGTAATTTTGAAAGCCAAGCGTATGAGATCCGCAATCAATCGCCACTTGCTGTGGATACCTATATCAATCAATTGGCGATCGATGATCATGCCGGAATCGTCTTGTTAGAAGAGGGAGAAGATCCCCTCGATTACGCTGAAAGTGAAAGCGAAGAGGAAGACCCAACCCTTACTTATGACGATATCTCAACCCCGCTGTTGCGATTGAACCTAAAAACGGAAGAAACCCAGATTCAACTCTATGAAGCGATGGAAGAACAACACTTGGTTCGCTTAGAAGAAAGAAGTCGCGTGCCGATTTCCTTAACAGGGGATTTCTATGGGGATTACCCGCAATGGGTCGTTGATTCAGAAGCCGATCAAGGCGGGTATTATGAAGACTTGCTCGTACCGAATTATCGCATCGTCTTACGCTTTGTTCCACGAGACTAAGAAAAAAAGATCGTACCAAACGTGAAGGAGGTGAATCCATTGGAGCAAACGAATCAAACCGAAAATAAAAAACGACGGAAATGGCTCTGGTGGTTGTTGCTATTGGCCGTACTTGCCGGTGGACTCGGGTACTATTTCTATCAATCAAAAGAAGCAGTTCCGTTGATCAGTGCAGACCTTTTGCCTGAATCTGGCGATGCCACCGATCAGCGATTATCTGAACGGGCGCAGGAAATTGCAGATGCGAATTATTTCACCCTGCAAATCAATCCAGAAGCCATTTTTGAAGATGGTAAAAGCACGGGATCCATCGAAATCGTTAATCCAGGCACCAATGTGTACCCAATCGCCGTGGATATCTCTTTACTGTCGAGCGGGGAAGTCATCTATTCTTCCGGTGCGATCTATCCAAATCAATTTGTTGAAAATGTCGCCTTGGCGACACCATTGGCAAAAGGCGAGTATCCTGCCAAAGCCACCATCAATATTTACGACCCTGAAAGCAAAGAAAAACAAGGGGTCACTGAAGCTGAATTAACGATTATCGTTAAGAATTAAAAAAAGGAAAAGTGAGGAAATAAAAATGAAAAAATTTGTAGCAGCTATTCTAAGTACAGCAACGATCGCAGGAGTAATCGCAAGCGGCACCACCGCTTTTGCGACACAAACTATTGACGGACGTGAAGGCGATACGTCAGGAGATGTCCAAGTAAACGGGATCATCGGTGAATTCGATAATACAACACCTGGACCAAATCCCGATGATTTGAACCAATGGATCAATGTAACGATTCCAACGACTGCTTTGTTCTATACGACAGAAGCGTCAAGTCATACAGAGATCGTTTCGCCTACGTACACAGTGACAAATAACTCAGCAGTTGGTGTGATCGCTTCTGTTGCAGGCGTTGATGCACCATTGAATATGTCTGAAGTAGACTTGTTAAACGTAAACGGGATTGAGTTGTTTGAAAACGGCACACCAACTGTAACAGAAACAGAATTGTTTACCCTTGAAGGCAACCAAGGAACGAATGAAGGGACGTTTGCGTTCACTGGTGAAGCAACACCTGTCAATGCATCAGAAGAATCAAACCCAAGTTTCAAATTGGTCTTGAGTTTTGCGCCGGATGTAGAGGAAGACTAAAAACTGAAATCCCAGTAAAGAAGGGATCTATCGTATGAAAAAACGAAAAAGAATCATTTTTTTCATCGCTGCATTACTGGCTCTGACTGTCTGGGATCTATCAGAAACCGTTGTCGCAGAGGCGACAACAGGGCAGGTCACTGTGACTGGTCGAATTGGTGAAACAGTGAAGAAAGAGGAAGAAGCAGACGATGACAATAAGAAAACGATCGTCGCAGATGCTTCTCAAATCGGACAAGGGAAATTACCGCAAACAGGTTCTTCAAACACCACTCGTTTGATCATCCTTGGGTATGCACTCTTAGTACTGTTTGTCATTGCAGCGACAAGAAAAAAGAAGCACGGTGAAAGCGTCGCTCCTTAACTATCGTCATCGCTAGAAGCGTAAAGGAGAAACTGTGAGGAAAACTTACAGTTTCTCTTTTTTAATGAAAGAGTAGAGCGGATAAAAAATGAATCAAAAAGGTAAGCAGTCCTTAGTGATACCACAAACGCTGTATAAGTGAGGTCAGTGATAGTTTTGAAAGGATACAGAAGATGAAGATCAGGAAAGAAGCGTTTGAAAGAACCATCATAAATAGTGAATATATTGGCTACTATTATCATCTGCTGACTGCAGATTCTAGCCCCTATCCCCAAGGGGAACAAATAGATAAGATGCGTTACTTATTAGAAAATAATCACATAGAAGAAATAAAAGCGAATGCTCGCTATTTGTTCATTTTTCGTACGTATAAAGTACCTAGTGTCCTACAAAAAGAGTATCAGTTGTTGGAAGAATGCGTCTCGTACATCTCAAATTTGAACACCCATTTGTTGATGCCTCAAGAAGCAATTGAGCAAAGTCTTTCAATCAAGGCAGAAGATGAGGCGAAGGATCAAAAAGAGCATTACAAGCAGCTGGTCAGAGGGTTGCTGGATATTCTTCATTGACTACTGGACCTTGGTGTTTTTTCAGTAGCTAGAAAAAGTAGTGAATAGATAACGAAAAAGAATAGGCTGAGACTTAGGAAGAAAATAAGGGGGCTTGTTCCCCTCAAAGAAAGGAGCAAAGAAGCTTGACTGTATTTACTTCAAAGATAGAATATCTTGATGGATTTCAAAAGAAATTTACGGATTCCAATCGTGAAAATGGTGCCTTAGCCTCTTATGTAGAAAAGCAATTAACGTTACTTGATCAATTGGTAGCAGGGATTTCTCCAGAAACATTTTGGGCGATCACCCCAGATATTCTGGGAATCGATGCCAAACTGGTTTTAGTCACAGAAATGATGCGATTTGACGATTTTTCCGATGACGAGATCATCCGAATCGTCGAAAAAGATTATCGCTTTTATCTGAAAGAATTGTGCGGTTACAATCTAGGAATGGAAACGAAGCATTCTCTGGTTTTCAACGTGAGATAAATCAAGGAGGGGAATAGCCGGAATCACTTCTAGCAAAACGATTTGGTAAGAAGTGATGAGTATTTTTAATGTTTCTGCAATTAGTAAAGGTGAGCGATTGAAATAGAAGGTTTGTATCGAAAAAAAGGGTGAATAGACAAAAAGCATTCAGGAATTGGTTTCTTGAATGCTTTTTGTCTATTCATCTATCTGAAAAAGGTCTTTGCTTTGGTTTCTACTCCCTCTCATGTAAAATCACCGTTAAAACGATGCCGAATCAGTAAAAATTCTGCAAATAAAATTATTTGTGTTATATTTGAAGGGCATCTGTTCATTTTTTTAATATTCGTTTATTTTTAATCGCGTATAGTGAGAAAAATAAACGACGCGATGGCTATTTTTTTCGCTTTAATTGATTAGCTGGGGAAGGTTTGTCCAAATAAAACCCTTGTTGAAGAAAAATCTCTTCTTCAAGCAAGTACTCATGGATATCCGAGGTTTCGACCCCTTCGACAATAAATTGGATTTTACGATTGCTGGCGATATTTCGCCAGAAGTCGATCAAAAAGAAAATCTCCTTTTGGGACAGCACTCGCAACGAGATAGGCGAAAATTTGATCACATCGATTTTATCCAGCATCGGTGCAATATTTGTCAGTGAATGAATGCCTGTCCCTACATCATCCAATGCGACAGAAAAGCGCATCTTTTTTATTTGGTTGATTTTGTTCATAAGAAAAGACTTGGGATCACAGGCGATAGAAGGTTCCGTATCGTCTTCGGTGATCTCAATCAAAATACGATCATGGTAGGGTGCTAAGTCAGCTAACATCAGAAAGGTTTCTGGGTAGCTGAGTTGTTGCGGGTGGATATTAAGACTGATTTTTGTTTCTTCATTCGGGTGAAGTAAGCTGAAAATTTCATTTCGGTACCATTGCAGTAAGCGAGTGTGTAGCTTTTTGTATTTGATCACTTGCTGGAAGAAGGAAAGGGGAAACCTATTTCTTTCGGTACTTCTCAATAATAATTCGTAGCCAATCACTTTCTGACTATCTGCTTTCATTTGAAAGATAGGCTGGGCATCAAAATATAATTGAGGAAATATCGATAAGAGTTCTTGTTCTATTTTCTCAGACATTGGTTTCTGCTCCTTTCTGGGGTAGTTTTATTTTTGGTTTCATGAAGTGCAGGAAAGGAAGATCGAGTTCTTTACCTGCATTGTTAAAGAATCGAGCCTTTCAAAATCATGGGCGAAGGATTTTAAAGAAAAATCTATGAAAGAAAGAAGGAATAGTGTGTTTGTCCATCTGATTTATGCTGCGATCTATTCTGTTTTAGTTGTAAGCTTGCTCATTTCGTATGATCTGTTTATCAAGAACTTCAAAGAATTGAATTTACACTTGTCATTTAAAATTCTTATCGGTGTCGTTCTGTTCATTTCGCAAGTCTACTTTATTATATCATTTTCTTTGAACAGTATCGGTTATGTTGCGTATGAATATACGATTCCAATCTTTATTTATTATTTTGGTATCCTCAAAGAAAAAATATATCTGATTGGGCTGGTCCCCGTCATCTTGCTAACTTTTTTTGCATTGATCAATAAATTCGAATGGGGAGCCATGCTCTTTATTATCGGATTAAATTACATCATTTTAATCATTACTTGCTTATTAAAGAAAAGATTTTACGGACAGACAAATCATACTGTCTTTTATCTATTTTCGATTGTGGTTACGGTTGCCTCGCCGATGGTCAATGCATTGCTTTTTCATCGCCGTGAAGTTGGTCTTTGGGATGCTGTCACTTTAGGGATTGGATCAGTGGCAATCGTTTCTTTATGGAAGTATTATCTGCAGAATCAAAAAAACTTTCTCGAAAAAATCAATACGAAGATCATTGAGCGCAATTATGATGAGTTGACGAAGGTAAAAAATTTCCGTAGTTTGAACGAAGATATTTCAAAATTGGTGATAAACGAGAAGGATCAGCTGGTCGTGGTGATGATGGATTTAGATCATTTTAAGCAGATCAATGATCACCATGGACATCAAATCGGCAATCAAGCCTTAACCTTCTTTTCGGATAAACTGACGACATTTCTCTATCAAAAAAGTCCTTCCCATTTAATCGAAGTCTATCGGTATGGTGGCGAAGAATTTTTAGTCCTATTTAAAGAGAATACTTCCGTGTCAGTGAAAAAAATTATTGAAGAATTTCATTTGTTCTTAAGCAATGAACAGTTGAAACTAGAGGGAACACAACTGACCCTTTACTTTTCAGCAGGGATTTCAGAAGCAGGTCCTACGTTAGACATTTCAGAAATCTTTTATCAAGCGGATCAAGCATTGTACGAAGCCAAAAGGAAGGGCAGAAACCGCACGATTATATTTTCTTGAGACGTTTTCTTTTCTAAAGAAGGTTCAGCAGTCTTTTCTCAAGTGGATAGGTGTTGTAGGAAGCCAAAAGGAGAGAAAAGGCCGTATGATTTTTTTAGACGAATGCTTTTCAGAAGAAGTTTTAATAAAGAGACAATGTTCGCAGGCTTCTTTGTCCAGCGTCGTAGCTTTTTCAAAAGGAAGAGGGGAAGCAATCTGGTAAGTATAATGGTTTACCGATTATCTTGAGAGGTTAATTGAAGGGAAAAAACAAGTAGAGTGCTTTTTAAGAAGTGGAAAGAAACCACTTCTTTTTTTGCACCAAGCATTGGGTAGCCGCGCTTGGCAGCATCGACTTGGTTTTCTGGCGTGTTTACAGTCTTTAAAAGCAATGGTATATTTATTTGATAAGTAAATAAAATTATTTTGTGCCTGTGCGTAATGATTACTGACTAAGGAGACTTCCCTATGAAACCAATTCGGCGAACACTGTACCAAAGTGCTTTGTACGTAGCTATTCCTTTGATCGTGAGTCTACTGATTGGTTACCTAGCCAAATGCTCACTCCTGATTCCTGCATCCATTATTTATGGCGTTCTTTTGGTGTTTATGATCCCTTCCGACAGCTTTTTATCAAGCAGCGTGGACTACCAAACGAAAAGCATGAATCCAAGTTTTCGTCCTCCGCCATTAAAGAGAAGGATCGAAGGTGCGCCAGAAACGATCAATTTCCTCTTCGTTTTAACGGCACTGGTTTTGTGTTTGCTGCTCTTGTTGGTTGGGTAAAGGGAATTCATAGAAATCATGTACTAAGAAGAATGTCGAAAAGAAAAGGAGAACAGCGATGAAATTACTCAAACAAATCAATTTAATGGATGATCAAAAAACAATAAAGAGATTGAATCTCGCGGCGATCCCTAGTTTTATTTTTTTCTATGTGTTCTTTACACTCTTTGTCTTAGGTGGTCATGGGTCAAATGCTGAAACTTCGTTTATTTTCGATCTTTTGCTCTTAATGGTTGCGTATTTTATTCTCATCATTATTCATGAATTGATCCATGGTGCCTTCTTCAAGCTTTTTGACCCTAAAGGGAAGGTAAAGTTTGGGTTCAAAAATGGGGTAGCATATGCCACGAGTCCCCATTCCTTTTATTCAAAAGGGAAATTTGCCATCATTTTATTGGCGCCATTCCTTGGCATTTCTGTGGGTCTCTTTCTATTTTATTTATTTGGCTGGTTGACGGCATCTCTTTTCACCTTGATTGCTGCCGCACATGCCGCTTCTTGTGTGGGAGACTTTTACTTTCTTTTTCTGATTGTTAAAGCACCAGCGAACAGTTGTGTAGAAGATACTGAAGTGGGGTTGAATATTTATCAAGGAGAGTAGTTTATTTTTTCAATTGATCTTGGCAAAATCAAAGAGCAAGAAAATGTATGCTAGAAAATCTCTTACAAAAAAACAAACACCTCAAAAGTGTTTGTTTTTTTGTAAGACTGTTTATAAATAACGTATATAGCAAGAAGACTGTTCGGCCGACAAAAAGAAAATTTGTTTTAAACGACCGTTTTCTTACTAGCGCTTTACCGATACAACGGCAAACTACCAGCGACTTTATTGATACTCTTTTTCTTGCCTTTTAAACAAAGACCAAAATAAGCCAGTGTTTCTGTGGGAATCGTCTCAAGCGTCTGACGGTATTGCTCGTAAGAATTGGTGGTCTGAGCAACGTCGGAAAAATCAATGATGGTTACTTCTGGATCTGCTTGCTGACTGATCGATTCACGAATGGTCTGCAACTGCTCCTTGTTCGTTTTTAAGATAGGAATGGGAAAGTTGACAATGCCAAGGTGTTTTCTGCCTGTCGAATCGTAAATATCTTCTCCGATTCCTTCGGGAAACAATTTGCCCAAGGTTGCGCCTAAAATTGCAGCAGTATTTGCAACTAAGCCAATCGGTAATTGTTCATCGATAATCATGACACATTTTTCTTGGTTATTCATACGTTCTCACTCCATCTTCTTGGTAAATTGTTTGGTAAGCTTTCGGGGTGACCCCAATCAAGCTTTTAAAGATACGGGTAAAATGACTTTGGTCACTAAAACCTGTCAGAAAAGCGACTTCTGCAATTGCTTCTTGTGATTCTAGTCTTTTCTTGGCAGCACTGATGCGCACCGTACTTAAATATTGAAACGGCGACAGCCCATACGCTTTGGTAAATTGCCGAATCAAGACGTACTGATTCATTCCAAGAACGTCACTTAATTCACTCAAGGACAATTTTTCGGCATAATGTTGATCGATATAGGCTTTTGCCGCTGCGGCTTTATTTGAAACCGGATCTGTTTGTTCGTGGGTGAAATCCGCATACTGAACAAGCAGGTCGTGAAGGAGACAAGTAAAGCGTTCTTGCTTTTCAAACTCATCGCCGCGATCCGACAGCAACAGCTGGTGCACTGCATGAAATTCCTCTTTTCCTTTCACTTGGCGAATGACCGGTTCAGGAAAGTGGGGCGTCAATTGAGTGTTAAAAATTTTTTGTACTTGTACCGCCATGTTCTCCGGGGTTAAGTGGATATTGCGGTAAACCAGCTTTTCCTCCGTGAGTTGCTGGCAGCGGTGGGCAGCCTTTGGCGGAATCAAAATCAAGTCGCCTGCTTCAACGATATAGCAGGTATTTTGACAGGTGAATTGACGCGTCCCAGCTTCCATCAAGCCAATCACATAATATTCGTGCCAATGGTTAGGAAACTCCTGCTGGATGCCGTTAAATAATAAAGCCTCTACACCAAGGGTGCTATCTTGAATGATTTTTCGTTCATTTCTCATCTGCATTCTCCTTTTTGTTACTATAACAAAAGTGGTTTTTGGTGAATAGAATGATATTGACTTTTGACTATTTTTCTTGATGGAGGCCCTTGATTGGGACTGAGAAAAGGGACTGGAGAATGTCGGGAAAGAGCGGATCAGCCTTGAAGAAAGAACAGCAGGTTATTTTGACGATTCTATGGAATGAATCAAAGCAAATAGACCATGCACCGTGAAAAAAATAACGATAAATCCTTGGCATTTGAAAGTTTTATTGATGGAAGTATGGTACCATTTGACTGCAGTAAAGTTTGTGACGGTGGCTATCTTTGAAAGGTGGTGGTGCTTATGAATGTAAGTACTAACTCTTCAGAAAGGAGAAGCCTTTTTGTCCACAGCGGAAGCAATCGGGCTAATGATCAGTTTTGGTACATTTACCGCCATGCTGATCTTTGGTATCCTAGCCGCAGTGAAAAATGACAAAAAAAAATAACCGTCGACTTTAACAGGGAAACGGTTATCTTTTAAGTTAAAAAACCTGTCGCCGTCTTAAATGGCGCTGCAGAGGGGTTGTGGCAACAACTCCTCTTTACATAGTTAGTATAGCAAGAAGAGAGTGATTTTTCAACTTTAACAAGGATATTTTCAAACAAAATCGATAAGCGACATAGGCAAAACCTTATTCTCAATTGGAATAAGGTGTTCGATGTAGTCATTTTTGAAAAGTGTTCGAACATCTAAAAACGAATGCAATGTTTAAAGAAAAGGGAAGCATTATTATCGAAACTAGCGGCTAATAAGTTCCAGATAAATTCTGGTACATTTATTGCCATGCTGCTCTTTCGTATCCTAGCCACAGTGAAAAATGACAAAAAAATAACCGTCGACTTTAGCAAGGAAACGGTTATTTTTTTACTAATAAAACCCTGTCGCCTTCTTAAAAGGTGCTAGAGAGGAGTTGTGGCAACAGGTTTCTTCTATACAGATCACTATCGATCATATTCGTGAATGCTAATCTACCAATCGCTCGAGATCGTAGGAAAAACCGTTTTGCTTACTTAGTTCCTTGTAAAACAAGCCACTTTTCTTTATTGTACGTTTCTGTGTGGCTAAATCTAAAGAAACTAAGCCGTAGCGGTTTTTATATGCATTGATCCATGACCAACAATCAATGAATGTCCATAGATGATACCCTTTTATATTACAGCCATCTTGAATTGCTTTCCATAAATAGGCGAGATGATCTTGGATAAATTCAATGCGATAGTCATCAATCACCTGACCATTTTCATCCATGAACCGTTCTTCATTAGCAACACCCATACCGTTTTCTGAGATAAAGGATTCAATATTTCCATAGTTATTTTTGATGTCCATACATAAATCATAAATTCCTTTTTCATAGATTTCCCATCCACGATATTCATTCATTCGACGACCAGGCATAATATGCGGTTCAAAGAACCATTCTGGTAAGAATGGACTTTCTAAATTAACGGCAGAAGTTCTTGCTTTGACACGGCGTGGTTCATAGTAGTTTAGACCAAGTATCTGCGCGGTATTCTCTTCAATAATTTTTAGGTCTGTGTCATTGAAATCAACGGGTAATTGGTCATATTCCTCCAGCAAAGAGACTAGTTTTTCTGGAAATACTCCTTTGACCATGGGATCTAAGAAACTACGAGTATAAAAAAGATCCGCAATTTCTGCTGCTTTTTTATCTGCTGAATTTTGGCTTCTTGGGAAAGTCGGACTCAAATTGAGAATTACTCCGATTTTGCTAGATAGCTGGTATTTTTTAAAAGTTTGAATGGCTTTTGCATGGGCTAATATGGTAAAGAACGCTGCTTGAGCACCACGTTTAAAATCAATGAGATTTGGATAGTGAAAATCTTCTAAATAAGAGCCCAAGATTGGCCCCAAAGGTTCGTTAAAGGTGAACCAATGATAAACTAAGTCGCCAAACGCTAGAAAACAGGTATCAGCAAAATTTACATAAGCTTCAACAACTTCACGTGATTCCCATCCCCCTTTATCTTGTAATTTTGCTGGCATGTCAAAATGATAGAGATTCGCAAAAACTTTGATATTATTATTTTTCATTTCGGTAAAAAGATCTCGATAATAGGCTATCGCTTTCTCGTTCGCTTTACCAACCCCATCATTTGGAAACATTCGTGCCCATGAGATAGACACCCGAAATGAATTGTGCCCGGTTTGTTTCATCAATTGAATATCTTCGTGGTAACGATGGATATGGTCTGTCGTAATACTAGGTCCAATTCGTTTATAAAAACGATGAGGTTCTTCGTGAAACCACCGATCCCATACGGTCTCTGCTTTTCCTGTTTCTCCACGCCCTTCAGATTGTTCTGCTGACCAAGCGGATCCCCACCAAAAGTCAGCTGGAAATGTTAACTGAGTATGTATTGACATTATCGTTTCCTCCTGTTCGTTTTTAACAGTGTAACATTGCTTTTGATATAAATAAATACTTTTTATTAAAAATATATATCTTTTTATGGTGGGTATGGTTTTAGCTGTAAAAAGACAATTTTTATGTTAAAGTATAAGTAATAGAGATGAGTATGAGGGAGTAAGTTATGAAGAAACAGCCAAAATATATGGAGGTTTATACGGAGGTAAAGAAAAAAATTGCCAATGGAACCTATCAAATCGGTGAAAAATTACCTACGGGCGATGAACTTGCGCATGAGTATCAAACAAGTAAGCTCACTGTGAAGAAAGGTATTGATATGCTAGTATCAGAGGGAGTTTTACGAACACGTAGTGGATTTGGAACGGAAGTTCTACGCAGACCAATTGATAATTCGAAAGTGTTTGGACCAAATGAAGGTCTTTTTGATTTAGTAGGGGAAGAACATGTGACTTCTGAAATCCATACGTTCTCAATTGAGTTGCCATCGAATGAAGTTGCAGAAATTTTAGAAATAAATCAAAAAGAGTATGTCTATAATATTATTAGAAGTCGTTTTATTGATGAACAGCCTTATTCTATTGAGCAAACGTTTATGCCACTTTCTGTTATACCGGGGTTAGAACCAAAGCATTTGAAACGTTCCGTATATGGCTACATTACAAATGAGCTTAGTCTAGAGATTAAATCTTCCCATATTTGGATCAAAGGGGATGTGGCAAATGATTTCGATGCGGAAATTCTTTCTGTAAAACCAGGCGAGTTTATGATAGAGGTAGACAAAGTGGTGTCATTGTCTTCTGGTATACCGTTTGAATATTCTCTTTCGAGACATTTATACAAAGATTTTATTTTTGAAGCAGTTTTTGTTGAGAAGTGAAGACTAACGAATTTCGTTGGTCTTTTTTTGACTTTCAAAAAAAGATATATAATTTTAAATAAAGATATTTACTTTTTAAGGGAGCTGGTGTATGATCATCCCATAAGCAATCGCTTACAACTAAAAAAGGAGACTGATTGGAATTATGAGTAAAAAAGATGCTATTTTTGAAAAGTTCGGAATAATAGCCACAAGGTTAGGGAACCAGATTCATCTTCGAACACTAAGGGATGCTTTCGCCACTTTTATGCCTTTTATGATGTTGGCGGGATTTGTTACATTGATCAACTATGTTATTTTAGAGCCAACAGGATTTATGGGAAATATTATTGATCCAGCAACATTAACGACGATTCAAGAGATCGGGACTTCCATCAGTAATGGAACGCTAAGTATAACGACACTATTAGTTGTTGCGGCAGTTTCTTATCATATGTGTGTTAGCAGAAATTATACAAATCATATTGCTGCTGTTCTAGTCGCTATTTCAACGTTTATTGTTCTCACCCCTATGATGACGATGTTTACACCAGAAGGAAGTCAAGAAGCGCTGGAAGTAGGTGGGGTTATTCCTGTCACTCATACTGGTGCGTCAGGAATGTTCGTTGGAATTTTTGTGGGCTTAGCTGCTACGGAACTCTTTATTAAGTTATCTAATAATAAAAAGTTACAAATTCAATTGTCAGGAAATATCCCTCCAGCTGTGTTGAAGTCTTTTAACGTCCTTATTCCAATCATGATTACCGTGACTACCTTCGCAATTGGTTCATTTGCTGTCAATCAATTATTCAATATGGATGTTAATTCGTTGATTACTACTCTAATCACTGGGCCTTTAAGTAGGGTAACGACAGGTTTACCAGGGTTCCTCTTAATTACCTCAATTGCAAATCTCTTTTTTGGGTTTGGAATTCATCAAGCAGTGATATCAGGTTCACTTCTCGATCCGTTCTTGATTCAAAATATGCAAGAGAATATGGCTGCTTATGCGAATAGGGAAGATATTCCACATATCATAAACATGGCATTTAAAGATACATTTGCTGTTATGGGAGGGTCAGGAAATACTATTGCTTTGCTAATTGCTATTTTTATCTTTAGTCGTCGTAAAGATTACAAAGACTTTGCAAAATTATCCGTAACTCCAGCACTTTTTAATATCAGTGAACCAATCATTTTTGGTTTACCAATTGTTTTCAATATTAGTTTGATTATTCCATTTGTATTGGCGCCGATTTTTTCCCTAACAGTTGCATATTTTGCGACAGCTGTTGGTTTGATCAATCATGTAGTCGTGCAGATACCTTGGACCACTCCTCCCGTCATATCTGGATTTTTAGCAACTGGTGGCGATTGGCGAGCATCAGTCTTACAAATTGCGATCATTGCTGTGAGTGTTTTTATCTACTTACCATTTTTACGTATCGATGAAAAAGTTACCTCAACAATAGGAAATGAAGAGTCAAATGATTGAGAAGAGGAAACTTCACAAGATTTTTTGAAGTCGTCTCAAACCAAAGGGAAGTGAAACAAATAAACTGAACAAATCTATATAACAAAAAGAGACCACATAGATGTATGTGAGTCTCTTTTTTTGTGGAAATATCGGTCGGTGAACTTGTGTTTAGACGGAAAGAATTACCTGAAGAATTTATTAGCAAGAATTTTTTTATACAAATCTATTGAGTTTCCATTCTATTTCTCACGGTTTTGGCTAACTTTTCAATAATATACATTGCCGGTATCTGGGTTGTAATATCAGCTTCATTAATTTTTTCTAGCGAAATATTATAGGTTATTGAAATATCAGCTAATTTAGAAAGTGTTGAATTAGAGCTGCTGGTAATTCCTATTACTGAGCTTTCTGATAGATTCAAATGATTTAAATATTGAATGATTTCTGTGGTCTCGCCGGAAACGGATAAAGCGACGATACACATTTTTTTTGCTAACTCAGTGGATAGGTAATTAATAGGATAATTACTAGGATCTTCAATGCGAATCGCCATGTTAAATAGTGACGAGAAATAAAGAGAACCATATTCAGCAACAACATTTGAGGAGCCTACGCCAATAAAAATAATCAGCTCTTTTTCCATCAATAAGTGAACTGCCTCATCAAATTTATCTTCAAAGAATTTGTCTTGTGTCCGTGCTAAAAAATTCAAGAGTTCACTCTCAAAATCAAGTGTTTTTACCTCTTTTTCTTCTTTAAGAGATTCGAGATACGCACTAAGGTAAATTTTAAATTCAGAAAAACCGGTACAGCGAAATTTTTTACAAAAGCGTAATACGCTGGCAGTACTCGTATGACTTTTCTCAGCTAATTCTCGAATACTCATGGAAGCAACTGCATTTACCTCTGAAATAATTGCTTTATATACCTCAATATCCGTTTCATTTAAGTCTGGTTGATAGTCAAGAAACAACATAGTAATCCCCTCCTGTTACAAATTGTAACAGGATTGTAACCGGTGTCAATCGTCTGTTTTTGTAACCGTTTACTTAAAAGCGGTATTTAAGGGGATAAAAATAATCTATACTGACCATGTAGTTAAGTTAAAGGAGTGTTTCAGGATGGATAAAGGAATAAAAATTGCAACAATTGGCGGTGGATCAAGTTATACACCAGAATTGATAGAAGGATTTATTAAACGATATGCTGAATTACCGATTTCAGAATTATGGCTTGTGGATATTGAACAAGGAAGAGAGAAATTAGAAATAGTTGGGGAACTTGCTAAACGTATGGTAAAAAAAGCGAACCTTCCAATGAAAATTTATATGACTCTTGATCGTGAAGCGGCATTAAAGGATGCGGACTTCGTTACGACGCAATTTCGTGTAGGTCTTTTGGAAGCGCGAGCGAAAGACGAGAGAATTCCTTTAACATATGACACGATTGGACAAGAAACGAATGGTCCAGGAGGGCTTTTTAAAGGATTACGCACGATTCCTGTTATCTTAGAAATAGTGAAAGATATGGAGCGCCTTTGCCCAGAAGCATGGCTGATCAACTTCACTAATCCAGCTGGCATGGTGACAGAAGCTGTCTTACGCCATAGCAATATGCGTAGAGTAGTAGGTTTGTGTAATGGACCAATTGGAATAGAACGTGGCATTGCAGAAATATTAAAAGTACCCAAACAAGAATTATATGTTGAATTTACTGGGCTAAATCATATGGTTTTTGCGAAAAAGATTTATCATAAAGGGATTGATGTGACCCAAAAAGTACTTACATTGATGACGCAAGATACTGGCGATGCAGTTGGTCTGAAAAACATTGCTGATTTAGAATGGGAACCAAATTTTTTCCGAACACTTGGCATGATTCCCATCGGCTATTTAAGGTATTACTATCAAACAGCTACTATGTTGTCTGAGCAAAAACGATCAGCAGAGAAAGAAGGAACTCGTGCAGAAGTTGTGCAGAAAATCGAGCATGAGTTGTTTGAACTTTATAAAGATGAACATCTAGCAATCAAACCACCTCAATTGTCAGAACGTGGGGGCGCTTATTATAGTGAAGCAGCATGTAATTTAATTAATTCCATCTATAATGACAAACGTGATATTCAAACGGTCAATACAAGAAATAATGGTGCCATCAGTGATATCGATTGTGATTCAGCGGTTGAAGTAAATTGTTTGATTACAAAACAAGGACCGATCCCTTTGACTACAGGTGAATTACCTATTCCTATCAAAGGACTAGTTCAACAAATTAAGTCTTTTGAACGTATAGCGGCCCAAGCAGCTGTTACGGGAGACTATAACACTGCTTTATTAGCGATGACGATCAATCCCTTAGTTCCAAGTGATAGGACAGCAAAGCAACTACTTGATGAAATGCTTTTAGCACACAAAGAATATCTGCCGAATTTTTTTTAAGGAGAATGACAATGAAAGTAAAATACTATGTTGAGGCAAATTACCAGGAAGTCAGTAAGATCTGTGCAAAACTCATTTTAGATGTCTTGAAAGAAAAGCCAAATGGGTTATATTGCTTTGCAGGTGGTGATACACCCGTAGGAACGCTTAACATCATTGCAGAAGCAGCAATCAATAAAGAAATAGATTTATCCCAGGCAAAGTTTATTGAACTAGATGAATGGGTTGGAATCGATCCGAAAAATGAAGGCAGTTGTATATCTTATTTGAAAAGAAACTTATTCAATCGGGTTCCTATTGACCTAAAGCAACTTCACACATTTGATCCTTTAGCCGATGATTTAAATGAGGAATGCAAAAAAGCTGATAAATTTATCGAGGAGAATGGAGGATTAACACTGAGTTTGCTTGGGGTTGGAGTAAATGGGCACTTAGGTTTTAATGAGCCTGGTTCGTCCTTCGAAGATAAAGCTCATATAGTGAACTTAGACGAATCAACCCAAAGTGTTGGGAAAAAATATTTTTCAGATGAGAAAGTTGATCGTACGAAAGGAATTACGTTAGGGATAGGACAATTATTACAATCTGGAACAATGATCGTACAAGCTAGTGGGGCAAAAAAGAAATCTGCGATACAACAATTTCTATGCGGTACGATTACAAAAGAGTGTCCAGTTACTTCTCTATGGTTGCACAAAGATCCTGTATTGGTGGTTGATAAGGAAGTCGTGAACTAAAAGGAGGAAAAAAGATGCAGGTCATTGAGAATAAGGTATTGCCTATATTGCTGAAAATAGGCAATAGTAAACACTTAGTTGCTATAAGAAATGGGATTTCCATGACGATTCCTTTTACTATTGTTGGAAGTATCTTCCTAATCATTGGTAACTTTCCAATACAGTCATGGATGGATTTTGTGTCAAATTGGGGGCCGCAGTTGAATGCACCAGTCAATGTTACGTTCGGAATCCTTGGACTGATATCTGCCATTGGCATAGGCTATCATTTAGGAAAAGAGTTTGGTGTTGATGCTATTTCTAATTCGATGCTCACAACTATCGGCTTTCTTCTAGCAACATTAAACGATGACTGGACGATAAATTTGGCTAATTTTGGTGCTAGTGGTATGTTTACCGCGATCATTGTTGGGGTATTTGTCACTCATGCTTTTAAATGGTTTGTCACTCATAATATTGTAATAAAAATGCCAGAAGGTGTGCCGCCCACTGTAGCAACTTCTTTTGCAACGTTAATCCCAGGGGCATTTATTCTGACCGTTATATGGATCGTCAGAACTTTATTAGGGGTTGATATCAATGAAATCATTACTATTGTTTTCCAACCTTTAATGCAAGGGATGGGAACACTCCCAGGCATGCTGTTATACACACTTCTCGTTTGTTTGCTATGGATATGTGGAATCCACGGAGACAATGTTTTGTCTGGAATTGCGACCCCTGTTTTCCTAAGTTATCTTGCTGATAATACGGCAGCTTTTCAAAGTGGTGCAGAAGTACCTCATGTTTTTGCCGATGGATTTTGGATTGTCTTTATGTGTTTAGGCGGAACTGGAGCAACACTCGGTCTAGTGTTAAATATGCTCCACTCCAGAAGTAAGATGTATAAGTCGATTGGACGATTATCTTTGCCGTCAGCTATTTTTTGTATCAATGAACCGGTTATTTTTGGTTTGCCTATTGTGATGAATCCTGTAATGCTTATTCCGTTTATAGCAACGCCTATGGTCCTATGTATCGGTACGTATATCTTAATGAATATTGGTATAGTAGGACCGATTGTTATTCAAGTTCCATGGACTATTCCTCCTATTATTGGTCCTTATTTAGCTACTAATGGTAGTATTGGAGCAGCCGTTTGGTCTTTTGTATCTATTTTCATTTCATATTTTATTTATATGCCATTTTTCAAAATATTGGAAAAGCAGCAAGTGAAAAATGAAACCGCAGAGGCGCAAGAAACGGAAACAACGATTCCTGTGAGTATAAGTGAGTAGATAGAAGAAGCCTATTTTCCATCATTCATTAAGATAAGTATTTTTAGGTATCAGAAAATAACTTTAAAAAAGTATATTGGAAAAAAGACGATTGTCCTTCATGATTCTGATAGTTTCAATAATAAAACAACAAATAGCATCATTATCTAAGCGAATCAGTAAATGATTCGCTTTTTTTAATGTTGTATTTTTTATCATTTGCTTCTATCAATAAAACCTTCTCGAATACTTTATTGGATGTTATGGTAATCCTTGAAATCTCCTCTTCGGTCCATCGTTTAAAAAAAACGGAGCTTCAGTTGTACCGATAAATGATGGCGATTTCATTTTGTGCAAGCTATAGTTTAGGTGGGGGTAGCAAATATGATTCATTTCAAATTGACGTATCTGTTTTCAGAACCAAATATTGAGGCGTTTCTTCAGTTGACGAAGTGGAGGGATGAGGAATTTCTGGCGGAGATTGCCAAGATCAATCAAATCACTGAACAGCGGTTGAATCAACGAATCACGATGCATGAGGGAGAAGTTTTGATTCCTTCGTTGATTCAACGAAAATGGCCGGAAATTCTTTTCGATGTCCAGAAGAACACGTTGTTTTTTTCGGAAGAAGAGCGGCGGTCCATGATTTATCTTCTGACTTTTTCAGCAGTGAAAGACTTATCCGTCTACCAGTTTCAAGAGCTGTTCTATGTCAGTAAAAATACGATTTTGAAGGATTTAAAGGGGATCAGAGAGGAACTTGCAGCTTTCAAGATTCAACTATTGTACTCTCGAAAATATGGCTTTTATCTAGAGGGAGAGGAATATCAGATTCGCGCTCTTGCTTTTCGAAAAGTCAGTGCGTTATCCAATACGAAAAATGGGAATTTGCTTTTATTTGAGGGAATCTATGAGCAGAATAAAACGATATATATTCAAATAAGAGATCGTTTGTCCGCAACATTGACTGCCTTCAATCTGGTGATCGTACCGAGCCGCTTCGAAGAAATGCTTTATTTTCTTAATTATTTATCCTTTCGGATGGCAGAAACGGCTGTTTCTTTAGCGGAGACAGAAACATCGCTGCTACAGTCGCTGCATGTCCATCAAGTTAGTCAGCAGTTTTTAGCAGAATTTCCTGCCATCAAAGATCGGAAAACAGAAGAACTTTATGTAACGATCCTGTTGAAAACGATTCTGCAAGGAGATATCGAAGATACTTCATTAGAGTTTTTATTGGAATGTGCCAGTAAGATCATTCATGAAATGGAACGGCTGGCAGCTATCGAGTTTGTGGACTATCGCACCCTTTTGATGAACACATTCTATCATCTTGTCCCGGCGTATTTTCGAATCCGCTACGGTTTTCCACTGGAGAATGTACTGATTGAAGAAATCAAGCTGCAATACAATGAGTTGTTTGAACTGACGAGACGAGCACTGGGTTCTTTAGAAGACCTAGTCGGTACGATCCCTGATGAAGAAATCGGTTATTTTACGATTTTGTTTGGTGGGGAAATCAGTAAACAAAAGGCCAAACGCGATTACTTCCAATTGAATGCATTAGTTGTCTGCCCAAGCGGCATCAGTTCATCCTTGATTTTGGAATCAGAATTAAAGGAACTGTTTCCCCAGATCCATTTTTTGCCGGCTCGTTCGATCGAAGAGTATGAAAATGTTCGTTTCAATGAAGAGATTGATCTGATTTTTTCCAGTGCCCCGATCAAAACCAAACGACCATGTTATGTGATCAATCCGATTATGACCCCCATTGAGAAGGATGAACTGTTTAGAAACGTACAAGCGGCATTCTTTCCTTCAAAAACTGGTTTGCATTCCATTGACGATGTGTTAGAAGTGATTTTGCCCTATGTTGATTTAAAAGCAGGCATCAGTAAGCAAAAGCTGAGAAAAATTTTGCAAAGAAAAATCAATCGAGAATTGAATAGAAGGGAAGACCAACGTCCGATGTTATCAGATTTATTAACAGCAGAAACCATCCAATTTACTGAGGTGCCGCTGGCTTGGCAAGAAGCCATTCGAGAAGCTGCTGCGCCATTAAAAAAGACCAATAAAATTGAGGAACAGTATATAACCGCCATGATCAATAAAGTGGTGGATCATGGGCCTTTTATCCATATTGGAAAAGGCATCGCTTTGCCTCATGCGCGTCCAGAAGATGGGGTCAATGCGATCGGGATGTCGTTATTAAAAGTCAAAGAGCCAGTGCTTTTAAATGATGATCCGCAACACCCCATTCAAGTGTTTATATGTTTGGCAGCAGTTGACAATGAGCTCCATCTAAAAGCGTTAGCGAGTTTAACAAAAATTTTGTCGAATAATGAAAAACTAACTGCGTTACTTTCCGCAACCAATGCGGATCAAATAATTGAAGTGATCAGAGAAGGAGAAGATGAAAAATGAAATTTGCAGCAGTGTGTGGGTCAGGATTAGGATCAAGTTTTATGGTGGAGATGAATATCAATTCTGTTTTAAATGAATTGGGTGTCTCAGGTGTGGAAGTGTCCCATTATGATTTAGGAAGTGCCGCACCCGATATGGCGGATGTTTTCTTTGTTGGTGGCGATTTAGCCGATAGTGCGCAGCATCTAGGTGAGATCGTGGTGTTAGACAGTATTATCGATCTCGATGAATTGAAGCAAAAGGTTCAAGCCGTTTGTCAGGAAAAAGGATTACTATAAAAAGGAGTAGACAGTCATGAACGAATTTTTAGATATTCTTGTTGATATCGCGAGTACCCCAGCGATCTTAGTTGCGCTGATCGCCGTTTTGGGGAATGTGCTGCAGAAAAAAGACATTGCCACGATCGTCAAAGGGGGCATCAAAACCTTTGTTGGGTTTCTCGTGGTCACTGCCGGGGCTGGGGTGATCGAAAGCTCTCTGGCGCCATTTGGGGAGATGTTCCAAGCAGCCTTTAACATGCAAGGGGTCGTCCCAAATAACGAAGCGATCGTTGCGCTGGCGTTGACGACTTACGGCACCTATACCGCACTTATTATGTTAGCCGGAATGGCTTTCAATATTTTGATTGCCCGTATCACTCGCTTTAAATACATTTATTTGACTGGGCATGCCACGTTGTATATGGCTTGCATGATTGCGGTGATTTTGAGCGTTACTGGAATGAATACTTTTAATCTAGTTTTATTTGGCGGCTTAGCGTTAGGGATCTGTAACACGATTTTCCCAGCGATCGCACAACCGTTTACTCGAGAAATTACTAAAAATGATTCCGTCGCATTGGGGCATACGGGGAACTTCGGCTACGCATTGAGCGGGTTGATTGGGAAATACGTCGGCAATAAGGAAAAATCCACAGAAGACATTAATTTTCCGAAAGGCCTGTCTTTCTTGCGGGACTCTACTGTTAGTATCACGATTACGATGGCTGTTGTATACGTGATCGTAGCAATTTTTGCTGGGAGTGAATTTATTACAGAAAATCTTAGCAATGGCACGAACTCGATCATTTATTCGTTGCAGCAAGCCGGTTCGTTTGCCGCTGGTGTCTTTGTGATTTTAGCTGGTGTCCGTCTGATTTTGGCAGAAATCGTACCAGCCTTTAAAGGGATTTCCGAAAAGCTTGTTCCTAATGCAATTCCTGCATTGGATTGCCCTATCGTCTTTCCTTATGCGCCAAATGCTGTTCTGATTGGTTTTCTAACCAGCTTTGTCGGTGGAATCGTTAGTTTGATCATCATGGTCTTCACAGGAACAACCGTTATTATTCCAGGTGTCGTGCCCCATTTCTTCTGTGGCGCAACGGCAGGTGTTTACGGCAATGCAACGGGTGGTGTGCGAGGCGCCGTGATTGGTTCCTTTATTCATGGGATCATTATCAGCTTCATGCCGATCTTGTTGATGCCAGTCATGGGGGATCTTGGGTTCCAAGGATCAACTTTCTCTGATACCGACTATGGAGTTGCAGGGATCTTCCTAGGAAACTTAGCCAATATGGGCGGTCAAATCGCCATCTTCTCAGGGATAATTGCGGTAGTCGCGGTCTTGATCGGATTGACGATTTTCAAGAAAAACAGCCGGGCAAAATCTGTTTCTGAATAAATAGAGGATGGAGGGATAAATAGTGGCAATCAGTGAACAAGAATACCACGAACTCGAAAGTTTAGCGGCAAAGATTCGTTTAGATACCCTTTGCAGCATCAAGAAAATGGGGCAAGGTCATCTGGGCGGTTCCTTTTCAATTGTTGAATTATTAGCCGTTTTGTACGGCAAACAGCTGCGGGTCAATCCACAAGATCCACAGTGGGCGGATCGTGACCGACTCGTTTTATCAAAAGGACATGCTGGCGCCGCACTGTACAGTGCATTAGCAAATACGGGCTATTTTGATCGGTCGTGGTTATGGACGATCAATGAGGGCGGCACGAGACTGCCTTCCCATCCGGATCGCTGGAAAACGCCGGGGGTTGATGCCACCACAGGTTCACTGGGGCAGGGGACTTCCATGGCTGCCGGGATCGCGACGGGTCTGCGCTTGGCAGGGAAGGACAATTTTGTTTATTTGATCGTCGGGGACGGCGAACTAAATGAAGGACAGTGCTGGGAAGCCTTCCAATACATTGCCCACTTCAAACTGAATCACTGTATCGTCATTATTGATGACAATAAAAAACAGCTAGATGGGCCAACCAAAGACATTCTTGATCCCTTTGACATCCAGCAGAAGATGACTGCATTTGGCTTTTATACAGAAAAAGTTCCAGGAGCAGACATGCAAGCCATTGATGAGGCAATCGAGCGCTGCAAAGCGATCGAAGACCAAGCGGTTTGCATTGTCTTGGACAGCGTGAAAGGACAAGGCGTTCCTTTCTTTGAAGAATTAGATGCCAATCACTCCGTGAAGTTTACCACGGATGAAATCAATCAAGCGGCAGAAGCGGCAATCAAAGAGTTGACGATAAAAATCGAAGGAGGACGCTAAGGCATGTTTACATTAAGCAAAACCACTGCTGCTGGTAAAGAGCTGCGAACATGTGTCGTTGACACATTGGTGGAACTCATGGATGAAAATAACCAGCTAGTTGCGTTGGATGCCGACCTTGGCTCTGCCAGCGGCTGGACAGCGATTGCCAACAAACATCCCCAACGCTTTATCAACATGGGGATCGCGGAAGCCAATATGGTTGGCGTTGCGGCTGGCTTGAGTTTAGCTGGCTATACACCTTTTATCCACACTTTTGGGCCATTTGCAACGCGCCGGGTATTCGATCAGCTGTTTATTTCTGGCGGCTATGGCGGCAATACGATCAATATTTACGGTTCTGATCCGGGGTTTGCAGTCGGACACAACGGCGGCACCCATACGACATGGGAAGATGTGGCTTTGATGCGAATGATTCCCCAATCGATCGTCTGCGATGCAGCGGATGAAGTCCAAATGGCGTGGATCATAAAAACCTTTAGCCAATTATCCGGCATTCATTACGTACGAGGCAATCGGAAAGCGGTTCCGACGATTTATGAAAAAGGCTCGACCTTTGAACTAGGGAAAGGCAATGTTTTAAGACCAGGCGATGAACTGTTGTTGATTGCCAGTGGCCAACTGGTTTCTGAAACACTGCAAGTGGCAGAAGAATTAGCAGAAATAGGAATCAGCTGCGAAGTGATCGACATGTTCACCATCAAACCGATCGATAAAGAATTGATCATCCGCGAAGTTCAGGGAAAACGGCAAGTCATCACCATCGAAAATCATTCTATCACCGGTGGACTAGGGAGTGCCGTCGCCGAAGTGCTTGCTGAAACTGGCAGTGCTGTCCCCTTAAAACGTATTGGTGTCAACGAACGATTCGGTCAAGTCGGCACACCCGATTTCCTGCAAAAAGAATATGGCTTAGATGCTGCTTCAATCAAGCAGCAAATCGTTGAGGGGAAGGTCAGGGGATAGAAAAAGGAAGCATCAACGAATCAATGGTTGGTGCTTCCTTCTCATTTATTTCAGGACTTGCAAAAAACGTCAAACAACGCGTCAGTTCTGCTGTTTGACGTTTTTTTATGAACTACGACAAAAACCAGCGCCGTAACTTTTCTGCTTCGGTTAATGGGAAGTAGAAAAACTTACTTTCGGTGAAGGTATCTTCGGTTTTGATGGTCAACTGTGACTTGCCCAGACCTTTTTTGTGCTGCCAATACGTCGTGGTGACGGTGAAATCTTGGATTTTATTTTTCTTCAGATAAGCGGTCACCTTTGTTAAGCCGCGAATCGTTTGACACAACAATACATGGTTATCTAAAAATTGATACCCTTGTATTTTGCCCCGCCAGATGCTTGATAACACGAAGGAGCCAAAGAACACGAAGAAAATCAGCGCTAACCACCAGAAAAAGAAGGCGGAGATTCCTACAACAAGCAGCCCGATAAGCAGTGGCCAACGGCAAAAGTACCAAAAGTTGGGTCGCGGATTTTTCACTAGAGCGGTTTGTTGAAACGACCATTCAGGTAAAAAGCGGGCCAATGTTTCGGTCAGCTGCGCCTCTTTCAAAATGGGGAACAGATAGACCGCATCATCGCTTTCTGAAGAACTGCCAGCAGCCAGCAGTAACTTGACGGAGCTTAGATGAAAGATTCGGCGATAAAGATTTTGTTCGACACTTAGCCCTTGGATCCTAGCGAGGGGAATCGTTTGGTGTCGTTTAGAAAACAAGCCTTGCGTGATCAGCAGCTGTTGTTGGTTCGTTTCCACCGTAAAGCCATAATAGCGGAAAAGATTTCTAGCAATCGCAAGAAAGAAAAACAAAATTAACAGCCCCAGCAAAAGCGCAGCACCAAATAAAAGGCCGAGTTGTTGCAATTCCGATGCATAGGTAAAGAGATTGGGAATGTTGTCGATCACGTTGTAGCCGATGACTAGAACCAAGGTGAAAACAGAAAAATCAGTGATAGAAAACAAGAAAATCTCCTTGAATTTCAAAGTGAATGTTTCTAACGGCGGATTTGCTGTTTCCTCACCCGAAAAAACAGTAGCGTAATTATTGGTTGGTTCTTCTCCACTAGCTGCTTGGGCAGTCGGCTCTTGTGGTGTCGCAGCCGCTTTTTTTGACGCTTCGATGGAGGCAATGAGAGCCAGCGGCAACGCTGGGAAAAGAATTTCGGCTTCGCCACTCGAACTTGCGGCGCTTTCCAATTTCACTTCAGCTAATTTAAATGGACGTAAATAAAAGTAATGATTCTCTTGAATGGTTTGGATGCGTTCAAATGGCAAAATAGTTTGTTTTTGGATAAAGAGTCCTTTGTTGACTAGTACACTCGTTTGATCGATTTGAAAGGTAAAGCGGGCGTAAGACAGTACCGCAAAAATCAGACACACCAGTAAAAATAGCAGAATGCCGCCCAGAATCATCGGCAAAGAAGGGACGTCGTTGAATAATTTGAATACAAGCAGAAACGCTAGTACCAGAAAATTTTTGCAATTTTTGAACCAATAAAGACCGATACACAGCAACGGCAGTCGTTGTTTTTCATAGATCATCTTTGACCACCTCGACTAAAGTCATAATGGTTTCTCGCAAGCGTTCGGCTTGCGCCACTGGTAGGCCTTCAATGGTGTGGTTGGTGGCAGCCGTATGGATCTGTAAGGAGACTAAGGAGTATTTTCGCAAAAAGATCCCTTGGTCTGTTTCGATATGCTGGATTCGGCGGATCGGAATATACGTGGTGCTGCGGAATAGATAGCCGTGTTGAATGGCGATATCATTTTCTTGGATCTCGTAGCGATGGAATGTGTAACGGTAGCTCATCAGCACAAAAGAAAGCAGATGGCTGATCAAAGTCAGCGCCAATAAGCTTGACCAAAGGGTGATCACCCAGAAATGCAGCCAGTTTTGCGTGGCTAGAAACCAAAAAGAAGCAGCGAAAATCAGGCTGAAAATAATCAGTGACGTAATCCTTCGCAACCGCCAAACACGAATGATGGTCTGAGGCATTTGTTCATTTAATAAGGGATAATTCAAGGGAAACATCCTCTCTACATAGAAATAAATAGGGTTACCCACAAATATAGTGGAGATAGAAGAAAAAAACAAGGTCAGGAATTAAAAATAGTTAATTGTGATTTAAATATTGTTGCGAATAGGTAAAAAAAGAAAAAGCCACGTTTAGCTAACCAATGAGAATGAGTTTGTTCGTCATGAAAAAAGCGAATCTGCTATTGACTCTCCCTCAAGAGGAGCCAGTATGCTTTAGTAGAATGGGGCGATTTCTGTAGAAAATGATTGAGGTTGCTGGGCTGTCAAAAGAAATCAATGGACGCAAAACAAATGATCAACTGACCTTTTTGGTATTGGAATACCGCTGGTCGTACTATTTTTGACCAATAGGATTGGTGGAGATAAAGTGAGGGGGGCTGTTTCTTATACATCCCAAGATAGTGATTTGGCCTTCAAGCAGATAGAAGAAGTACCGGAAGCAGTTTGTATGGTCCATAATGGAGCCTATGCTGCAGTTATTCAGTTTGTTGAAAACAACGGCTAACGAATCACAGGGCCTTTTCGTGAAAGCTATATTGATGGCATTTGGAAGAAAGAAAGTGAAGAGGAATGGCTGACTGAGATCCAGCTTCCTGTTGAAAAAATCAGCAGGCGACAGTAAGCAGAGACGTAGTTTGATGCAGTTTTTTTGTTAGGCAAGGTGTGAATTGCAGTAAGAACTTCTTTTATCGAAGGAAAGCAGGCGAATCTCATTGACAAATCGGCTGGCTCCTTCTAAACTAAAAGCAGAAAAACAAGAGAAAAAGGTGATGGCTCCGGCCTATCTGCTGTTATTCCTTCGTTAACAGGGGTAGGACTGGAAAAGAGTAAATAAAATCAATTTCATAGGCAAAAAATTGACTGCATGCAGTTTTATTTGAAGTGCCTATCATTGATTTTATTTTACTCTTCGCTTTTTGATCTTCATCGTTTGAAGGTTGACCGCAGAGTGAAATCTGCGGTCTTTTTTGTTTTTCAATTATTTTGAAAGGGGAAAATAAGATGTACCAAGAATTGAGAAAGGCAATCGAGCGGCCACCGCTCTATAAAAAAATGGCAGAGGCGTTTTGGGACGATGCGTATATTTCCAAGCAAATGTTAAAGGCTCATTTGGATCCTGATTTTGAGGGAGCTAGTAGAAAGGTTGACTTTATCAACGAATCCGTTCGATGGATCAGTCGCCTTGTTCCGCCAGAAAAACAGACGCAACTTCTTGATATCGGCTGCGGACCAGGGATCTACGCGGAAAAATTTGCAGCGCTGGGCTATGAAGTGACAGGCGTTGATTACTCCAGAAGATCCCTTACCTATGCGAGAGATTCTGCGAATAAGCGGGAACTAAATATTACCTATCTATTTGATAACTATTTGGAGATGGCATTGCCTCAGCAATTTGATTTTATTACCTTGATTTATTGCGACTATGGTGCCTTAAATCCAGAGGAACGCAAACTACTGCTAAAAAATGTGCTGGCGCATCTAAAACCGGGTGGCAAATTTTTGTTCGATGTATTTACGATTGCACAGTTTTTAACGCTTAATGAAGAGCAGACCTGGGAAAGTCACGAATCAGAAGGGTTTTGGCGGGGGGAGCCCCATCTTGTGCTATATCAACGATGGAAATATCCTGATCACGTCTTGCTGGAGCAAACAACGATTTTAGCAGAAGGTGAGACCACAAATTATTACTTATGGACGACCTATTTTACAAAAGATGCATTGCTGAGGGAAGTTCAGGCTGCAGGCTTTGATATCTGTGAGGTATTTGGCGATGCTAAAGGCAGTCCTTATAGCGAAGAAGATTCAACAATGGCGATACTTTTGAAGAAGCCACAACTGAAAGAGTAGTTTTCTGTAAATAGAAACAAAAAGAAACGATGATTTTTCGTCGTTTCTTTTTGTTTGGCTCGGAACTGATCGATCAATTTTTTCGTACTAATGATCGGGCCTATTCAACACTACTCATTCAGCGAAACGTCGAACCATCGTAATATCTGTTTCCAAATAGCCCATTTTTTTGTATAGCTGATACGCAGATTGATTATGGGCAAAAACGTGCAAGCCGATCTCAGTGATGCCTTGCTGGATCGCCCACTTTTCCAAAGCTTGTAACGCTTTGGTGCCATAGCCTTTTCCTCGCTGGTCTTCCTCGATGATAAAGTCATAGATGAAGGCTTTCTGGGCAGCTGTGTTGATCCAAATCACCCCGATCGGTTCACTAAAATCAGCTGCAAATAAAGAAAACAAGTGATTGTTTTCAGTGGCAGTCCCTTGAGGAAGTAAAGAAGCAAAGCTTTCTTTGGCGAGGGAGAGGGCCTCGTCTTTGGCCCATGTGCCTGCTTGGACTTTGTCATTGGCGTATTCGAAAACAGCATTGGCTAAGTAGGCAGCGTAGTCGCTGTCTTTCATTGGTATTAAGTTCATCTATTTCTCCTTTCGTCCTTTTGGATTCTCCCTATCTTGCAGAATGATTGCAGTAAGGGGAAATGGGGACGCTTGATTGGTAACTATTTGTTCCCCCTTCAGTTGAAGGTCTCTGACAGCGGGTCTCGTCGTTGAAACAAAAACAGGTCATCCGGTGCAAACTGGTGGCGTGCATCGCAAGTATAGCCTCGCAACCAGTCACAACCATCGATGCGGCGAACGTAGAATCCTTTGGGGAAATCGTCGGTTTTCTCCAAAGGCATAGAAGCGATCGTGATTGCGGCAGCTGGCGCTTTTCCTTGGGATTTCAGTCCGGTGCTATTTGCCAGTTGATGATAACTGAGGCGAAAGTGTAAGGCCATTTCCAATGTACAATCGGTCAGTCCATAAGAAGGTGCAGCTGCAAAAATCTCCGTCAACGAGCCACCTTGTGTGAGTCCCAGTTCTTTAAGGGAAACAATCACACAAGTAGTACGCTGTTTATCGGCACTGAGGGAGAGGTGGGGATGGCGCAAGAGCTGGTTGGCATACGCGTTTAAGTGAATCTGCTGTTCTTCCAACTGCTGGCAAAGGCGGGCTAGCGAAACCCCGCCATAGTCTACGATCACTTCTTTCAAATCAAACACTCCTTTCAATAGGGATCCATTTCTTGAAAAATCAGTTCGCACCCTCGTTCTCAGTCAAATTGGCATAAATCGCAGCAACTTCTTCTTGGTAACGCTTCTTTAGTCGAGGGGGACTTAAAATGCGTAGGCTTTTTCCAAAAGAGAACAAATAGGGCACCACCCAGCTTTCCTCGGGTAAATCAACGGTAACCACAGCAGTGCCTTCCTCCGTCAAAGTAATATCCTGATGATCGAACTCATCATATACCCGATAAAGAACGTCGGCTTGAAAGAATAGACGAGCGGGATAGGTGTCAACAGTCAATTCAATGGCAGAATTAGGCGCAGTGACCGGAAAAAAATGCTGTTCAGTGACGTGGACCTGACTCATACGGCTGATTTTAAATGTCCGAAAGGCATTCTTTTGCTGGTCGAAGGCTTGCAGATACCATGCTTGCGAACGAAAAAGCAGTTTGTAAGGCTGACAGACGCGTTTTTGCGGTCCCTGTTTACTGATATAGTCAAAGGTGATCACGTGGTTCGTTAAAATACTCTTTTTTAATAAATCAAACGTGTCGTTGCCGTTTTCTCGCCGATGCCAAGTGGAAAAATCAACTTCTAGCCAGTCTGCATCGTTTTGCTGGAATAAGGATTGCAGTTTTGCCAATGATTCTCCGCTGATCTGTGGCGTCAGCTGGCGAATCCCTTTCAACGCCAAAAGCAGGTTTTTCCGTTCTTCCTCTGATAATAACACTTTATCCAACACAAAACTGCTTAACAGATAAACGCCGCCATTTCGACCCGTTTCGGTATAGATGGGCACGCCAATACTGCTTAGGGTATTGATATCTCTGGTGATGGTGCGAGTCGAGACTTCAAATTGTTTGGCTAATTCAGCTGTAGTTGCTTTTTCATGATTCAACAGGTGGTAGATAAGGCCGAACAGGCGTGTCGTGCTCACTTGGTTTACTCCTTTTATAAAAAGATGATAAAACACTGACAGAAGGTGTCTAGGTTTCTATCGTATCATAAAGACAAAGAAGGAGGAACACTAATGAAATTTTCGATAATGGCAACGGAAAGAACCAATAATTTTACTGATCCAGCGATTCAAGCAAAAATCACTGGCTTATGGGAGAAAAACAGCGAGGCGGTCAAGAAAGCCGCAGAAAAAGGAACGGTCATCGCTTGCGTTTACCACGAGTATGAGTCAAACTATCAAGGAGACTATGCCGTTTCGCTTTGTTGCGAAGAAACGGAGCAAGCAGACTTTGATACAGAAAAATATACTTGGAAAAAGTATCCGGTCGATCGGCGCGATGCGCAGGGCATTCTGACTACTTGGCGTCAAGTCTGGTCAGAGGAAGAAAACCGGCAGTTGCAGCGCAGGTATTCCTTTGATTTCGAACAGTATGCGCCAGACGGCGAAGTAACGATTTTTATCGCCATTGAAGAAAGCGACAAAGAGTAACCATTTTCCTGAATAGGAGGACAGTCAATGAGACAGTACGAAAGCAAAGCAGACTTGATCCAAGAGATCACAGAACGTTACCAAAAATTTCGCCAAGAATTTGTTGAAATTCCCGAAGCGTTACGAAATCAGCGAACAGCTGGGGTCGATAAGACGCCTTCAGAAAACTTGTCTTACCAAATCGGCTGGGTCAGTTTGTTATTGTCATGGGAAGCACAGGAACAACAAGGGATGAGCGTTCACACACCTGCTGAAGGGTATAAATGGAACAACCTTGGCGGATTGTATCAATCCTTTTATCAGACATATGGCAGTTTGACCTTAGCACAGCAGCAAGAGCTCTTAGACCAAAAAGTGACGGCCCTTTGCCAGTGGATCGAAGGCTTATCCGATCAGGAATTGTTTGAAGCAGGGCAGCGGGATTGGGCAACCACCAAAGCACAGTGGCCAGTCTATAAATGGATCCATATCAATACAGTAGCACCCTTTACCAATTTCCGAACGAAAATCCGAAAATGGAAAAAGGAAGTACTGCATTGATCAATAGAGAAATGAATGAATCGAACAGGAAAATCACACCCTTTTCATAGTGTGATTTTTTGCTGTACATAAAAAAACGGTTTATTGAGAAACAATGGCAAAGAAGCGCCAGCGACTTGCTATCAATTGTGAGAGACTGAAAATCGTGCTATGATGGCGTTAATCAGAGCAAGGAGGAAAAAGCTGATGTGTGGTGGCATTATTTCCCAAAAAATTGCCTAAGCCCATGTAGATCAAGACCAGCAAAAAACGATTTACATGGGAGGAACAAATGATGAAAGAAAACAAATATGATGACCAAACGTTTTTTACGAAATACAGTGAAATGACTCGTTCGCAAAAAGGCCTGCAAGGAGCTGGGGAATGGCAGACGCTAGAAAAAATGTTGCCTGATTTCGAAAAAAAGCAGGTACTTGATTTAGGCTGCGGGTATGGATGGCATTGCCAATATGCTGTAAACCATGGAGCGGCAGCAGTACTAGGAACTGACATATCTCAACGGATGCTCGAGGAGGCCAAGAAAAGGCACCCTGATCCGAAAATAACGTATCAATGTGTCGCAATGGAAGAAGTGACACTTCCTCCAGCCACAATAGACGTTGTTTTAAGTTCATTGGCGTTTCACTATGTGGCAACGTTCGAAACATTGATCAAAAGCATATCGGTCTGGCTGAAACCTGGTGGTGTACTCGTATTTTCGGTGGAGCATCCGGTTTATACTGCGGAAGGATCGCAAGATTGGCAGTATGATATGCAGGGGGAAATCCAGCATTTCCCAGTCGATCATTACTATTATGAAGGCAAGCGGGAAGCGCAATTTTTAGGTGAAACGGTGACCAAATACCATCGTACCCTGACAACCTATTTAATGACCTTATTGCAAAACGGCTTCATTTTAGAAAAAGTGATTGAGCCGCAGCCGCCAGAAGAATTACTGGAAGTACCGGGAATGAAAGACGAAATGCGCCGACCAATGATGCTGCTAATAGCTGCTAGAAAAAGCTGACTTAAAGAATTGTTAAACAGTTGATCTGTGAAGATCAGCTGTTTTTTTGTTTTGTGTCATCGTAAGAAACAACCGATGAAGCCTGTGATCGCTTGATGTGTAGGGGGGTGAGTTAACAAAATAAACTGTTATTTTAATTCCTAAAGTGACGCGAAGGTGACAAAAATGAAACGCCATTACTTAAAAGGGTATGCTATATTTTAGACAGTACTTGTTTTTTTACGGAAAAAAGCCGATAGATGATGGCGTAACTTACGCAATCGCCGCCAATTGGTTTTATAGAAAAAACACATAACCATTCCCAAGTCCGATGCACGTTTGCAGAATATTCAGCAAACGAAAAGTAAATGACTATGATTAGAAAGGGTGAGGATCATCGAAAACAACCAAACCATTGGCTTAACGTCAGGGGAAGTCAAGGCGCGGGTGCAGCGCGGTCAAGTCAATAAGACAAAAAAGGATACGACGAATACGTACCCGAAAATCCTGTTTACTAATATCTTTACCTTTTTCAATTTAATCAACTGTGTCCTATTCTTTCTCGTCTGTTTGACGGGTTCTTATCAAAACGGTTTGTTCGTCTTTGTTGTCTTCAGCAATGTGATCATCAATCTCTTTCAAGAAGTTCGTTCCAAACGAACGCTAGATAAGCTGGCACTGCTAAAAGTTGCCAAAGCCGATGTTTATCGGGATGGTAAGCTGGAGAATTTGCCGATCCACAAACTCGTAATGGATGATGTGTTACGACTGAAAAGCGGGGATCAAGTGCCGACGGATGCCAAAGTCATTCAAGGATCTTTAGAAGTCAATGAATCCTTGCTGACTGGTGAAATGGATACGATCCACAAACAGCCGGCAGACGAGTTGTTTTCTGGCAGTTTTATCACTGCTGGTGAAGCGTTGTGCCAAGTGATCCACGTAGGCGCTGATAACTATATCGCAAAAATCAACAAAGAAGCCAAGACCATCAAACGACAAAAATACTTGATCCAAGGCAGTTTGAATAAAATCATTCGTTGGATCAGCTTGATTTTGGTACCGTTATGTACCCTCTTGTTTGTCAAACAGTTCTATTTCTCTCATGCGGCTTTCAACACCGCCATCTTACGGACGGTGGCGGCAGCTGTAGGGATGTTCCCCGAAGGTTTGTTTTTATTGACCAGTGTCACATTGACCATCAGTGCCGTCTATCTGGCGCGCAAAAAAGTGATGGTGCAGGAATTGAACTGCATTGATGCTTTGGCACGGGTCGATGTTCTTTGCTTAGACAAAACCGGCACGATCACCGAAGGCAAGATGACGGTGGAAAAGACGATTTCCTTACAATCGGAAACACCGTTGGCAGAAATCACCGGCAACTTAATGGCTCAGCTACCCGATCAGAACCCAACGGCAATGGCGCTACGAACCTTTTTTTCAGAAAAAACGACTTACCAGATGCAGCAAGTCGTCCCCTTTTCATCTGACCGCAAATTCAGTTGCGTCACGTTTGAAGGGCAAGGCACTTATTTCATCGGAGCTGCGTCGATTTTACTGGGAACCAACCATGAAGCTGTCTTAAAACAGGAAAGACAGCTGGCAGAAGAAGGCTACCGGGTGATCGTTTTGGCGCACAGTGCGCAAGGCTATGAGGAGGCAGGACTGCCGACGGATATTGAACCGTTAGGATTTTATTTACTGTCAGACACGATCCGTGAAGATGCCAAAGAGACCTTGGAGTATTTTCGTTCACAAGCAATCCAATGCAAGATCATCTCTGGCGATGATCCAGTGACAGTCAGTCAAATCGCGAAAAAAGTCAATCTACCAGGGGCTGCTGATTTTATCGATGTATCAAAATTAACTGCAGCCGAATTAAAAGAAGCTGTCAGCAACTATCAGATTTTTGGTCGAGTGACGCCGCAACAAAAGAAAGAAATGGTACTCTACTTGAAAGAACAAGGGCATACTGTCGCGATGACTGGCGATGGCGTCAATGATGTTTTGGCGCTGAAAGAAGCCGACTGTTCCATCGCGATGGCTTCCGGTGTCGATGCTGCGCGTCAAGTATCAAATTTGGTGCTTTTGGAAAATCAATTCGATGCTTTGCCATCGGTCATGGATGAAGGCCGCCGAGTAATCAATAACATTACTCGCTCAGGTTCATTGGTGCTAGTGCAAGTCTTATTCTCCATCATGATCACTATGGGGACGTTGTTATCAGGAACGACATATCCTTTTGAGCCGATCCAATTAACGATCATCAATGCCTGCTTTGTCGGCATTCCGACCTTCTTTTTAAACTTTGAACCAGACTTCAATCGGATCAAAGGGGACTTTATGACAACGATTTTCAAAAATGCTTTTCCAACAGCATTGACGATTACGGTAGGAACTCTGCTGATCATCAACTTTGGCTATTGGTTCAACAGTAGCAGCAAAGCTCTATCGATCATGAGCATTATTTTTACCGCTTGGAACTATCGCTTGATCCAGAAAAAAGTCTATCCAGCGATCAACAGCTATCGAACGATGATTTTTTTCAGCACCCAGATCTTGTACTTTGCTGCCTTGATCGTCGGTCGTGACCTCTTTAACCTAGGCAATACCAGCTATCTCAACCTCATTCTCTTGATTGCCTTGTTGAATTTTTCCGCCTATATGCAACGCTTTGCGGATAAGGGCATCGAGTTACTGATGCGAAGGTATACGAAGAAACGTAAAAGCTTATCAAAAGAAATGATTCAGTAAACAGTAGAAAAACTGATTGCTTAAGTAGCGCTTGTAGCTTGCTAAGCAATCAGTTTTTGTTTATAAATAAATTTCTTTTATTTTCAAGGAGTCTAAGTCTTGCTATGAAACTCGTTTCATACCGTACAATCAACCAAGGGACCTTTTCAGAAAATTTATCGAAAGTGAATCAGTAAATTTTCTATGGTAGACTTAGGTCAATCGTAAAACAAACAGATAGGAATGAAGGAAATGGCAACGATACGCGATATAGCAAAAATCACTGGTTTTTCGATCACGACAGTCTCTCGTGTGATCAATGGCCATCCTTATGTCGATGAGCAAAAGCGAGCAGCGATTTTGGCGGTGATGGAAGAACTGGATTACAAACCGAATAAGATCGCCCAAAAGCTCAGCTCGGGGAAAACCTATAATATTGGGGTCATCGTGCCGTTTGTCAATCACGCCTTTTTTGATGGGATTCTAAATGGCATTATGGAAGAAGCCTTTGCTAAAAAATACAAAGTGACGTTATTGCCGACCAATTTTGATCGGAAATTGGAACTAGAATATCTAGAAGAATTCGCTGCAAAAGGGTTTGATGGATTGATCGTCATTACCCGCGCAAATCATATCGAGACGTTTTATCCCTACATGGAAAAAGGACCGATCGTTTTTTGTGAAAATTCGACCGGTACTGCTGTTCCTTTCGTTGCGATCGACTTGGTCGGCTCTGTGACAGCTAGTATCAATTATTTAAAAGAACAAGGCGTAAAACGTTTGGGACTGACGCTCGGGCGCAGCAAACGTCTTAGCTGCAATTCAGTCAATACCATCGCAAAAGCCAAGGAGCTGTTTCCTGCTTTTTCGGAAGCCGATATTTATTGGGATTGTATCAAAGCCCAAGACGGGATTTCCGCAGCAGCCTTTTTTAAAGAACGAGGAATCGATGGGGTGATCACAAATGGAGACGAAATCGCAGCAATGATTTTGAATCAATACTCCCACGGGACAGCACCCATCGTGATTGGACAAGAAAACCTGCTTATCAGTCAAATGCTGCATTTTTCTTCCGTTGAGTTTCATCTGAATCAGTGCGGCAAAGAAGCCTTTCGCTTGTTTCAAGAAAGAAAACAAGAACAGATCATTCTGCCTTATGAACTTATTATTCGTGAATAATCATTGTCAAAAAAAGAACACACCTTATTACGAGAGGTGTGTTTTTGCCTGATTTTTAAAGGGAATTTGAGGAGATAAAATAAAAAAATAAAGAAAAAATCAATTTTGAATGCTTGCTTTTCACAGAGTAAAGGGCTACCATTGGTCTGTGGCTTTTTCGCCACAAAAATAGGAAACGTATCAGACAAGAGTACTTGGGGAAGATTCTCTTGGGGGAAGCCTGATACGTTTCCTTTTGTTCATTCTAACACTATTTATATATAAAGTAGAGAGATATTGAGTAGATAAATAAAAATACTGCTGTAATTGATGAATAGGAAAAGAGCAAGCTCACAAAGGACTACTTTCAAATCGTTTTCCTACAACATGTTGGATGGCAAATGGCTCCTCATGTTTTGGTTAATAAAAGAGGATCAACTAACTAATTGTGTGGCACCAACTAGAAAATTACATAGCTTAGCAACACCTGTTTCAGCTGTTTCTTTGATTAGAACAGTTGCAGTATTCTCGTAAACATGAATCACACTAACTTCTTGTAAACCGGTAAAGCCAATAACATTTGCCTGATAGTTTTGACCAGGGAACACTTGGTATTTTTCCATGTTTTTATCTCCTTCATTATTCTTATTTCAAAAGAATAATAATTAAAATTTAAGAAAAAGTAAAGTGAAACGATTTTTCATTCAAAAACACAGCCCTTTGGCGTTTGTCTCGAGTAGTTTCGATCTTTTTCTGCAATTTTTCATTATGTTTTTCAATAAATATGCGGTGGCTTATTGAACTTTATTCAAGAATATATGCTGCTTTTTTTAAGCAGCAATCACAGATTTCATCTAAACGAATGGGAGAAAACAGCAGCTGAATTGTTTGTTTTGTACCGGATTGGGGCTTATAATAAAAATAGGAAGAAGGATCGACGTCACCGCTTCCTAAATCAATTGAAAAGGGCGTGGAAGTTATGGAAAACGTATACCGAAATAACTTTGTCAAAAGAACTATTCAACTGATGTTTGCACCAAAAAAAATCAGAAAGCGTCCACCAGAACAATGGATCAAAATGCCTACCGACCGAGGTATTCGGAGAAAGGACGCGTGATCCAGCATCTCGCAGCTATGCGTGAAATAGTATTTGAAGAGAAAAGAACGTTAGGAAGTCCCGAACGCGGGACTTCCTTTTTTGTGTCAGTGACATTGGGAATTTAACGAGAAAGTAGTTGCCAGCAGGTTCTCTTGTGAAGGGCTCCTTTCAGAAAAGGATATAAAAGGAAGCTTGCACTTTTCCTAGCGCTCAATAGACGAACGGAAGAAATCAATAGATAGCAGTGTTAGTGGATAAAGGATCGAAAGGATTCTTTCCAGCTGTTTTCAATTTTAAATTGGGTTTTCCAAAAAGTATGATATTCAAAGTGGCGTTAGTCTACCTACGTGATCAGAATGGATGATTGATAAAAGAAGGGGAATATAAAAGCCACTTTTTTCGCACATAGATTCTGTTAAAATAAACATAGAGGTTCAAACCTGTAAAATAATCTTATAATTTTTAAAGAAGGTGAAAGCATGGACTACCTAGAAATCGCAGGTCATTTCCAGACAACATCCTTTGATCCCCAACCGTTTGTGCAAACGGCGATCGATGATCGAAAGGTAAGAGAGAGGCTAGTGGAGAATATCGTTGATGGTCAAAATCATATCAATGAGTATTTTAATAGTTATTTGATCATTAAAGAAGTAGCCGTTAAAAACCCTGAGCTGATTTATGATGAATGGGAACGGATCTGGGCATTGCATACCCATAAAAACTCCTATCATCGGTGGATCGCTCATGATTTGATCACTCAACTTTTGGTGATTGATCATGAAGACAAGTTTGAAGGGATCAAGCAAGAGTATGTACTGCTGCCTAAAGGAGAAAAAATTAGTAATTTCTTGAAAATGACTGAAAACATCCAGGAAGCCAGTCGATACAAAGACCTTCAGCAAGAGATTCAGCGTTTACTTGCGGATCAAGAATGGCTGTCCCACTTCAATGAAAAACAAGTGAAGCGTATTGAAAAAGTCCTTCAAACCCTTTTGGCTGAATGAATCAAGAAAAGCAATAAAACTTGTTTCAGAAGGAATTTTTCTACTATTTTTCTTGATTACTAGGAATAGTAGTGAGCAATGGGGAACACATTGCAATGATAGCTAACAATTATTTGCATGTATCGAATGCAAAATCTCCCTTAAGTCCTTGTAAGAAGCTAAGTGAAACTTTATACTAGAATGTAATACTTATTCAAAAAAAGGACAAATAAAATGAGGACATGAGCTTTTATGAAGAAATATTGTAAGGATAATGTGCTGGAAGCGGCGATGACGCGCCTGGAATATATTTTTGATACCTTTCCCCATGTTTATTTCTCTTTCAGTGGTGGAAAAGATAGCGGTGCCATGATTCAGTTGGCTGACCAAGTCGCCCGACAAAAAAAGAAAACTTTTGATCTGCTGATTTTAGATATCGAGGCAAATTATGATGCTACGAGAACGTTCATGGAAAAAATCAAAGCGTTACCAACTATCAATCAAACCTTTCACTTCTGTTTGCCCTTTTACGAGGACAACAACACTAGCGTATTTCAGCCACAATGGCTGATGTGGGATGAACAAGAACGTGAGAAGTGGGTACAGATGATGCCAAAAGATGCAATTTCACTTGCTGATTTAGATGAATCATTGATGGAAATCTATCAGAGTGCAAATATGAATCCAGATAAGTTCTTACGAAACTTTGCTCACTGGTACGCAAACTATCATCAGTGTGAACCCGTTGCTTGTGGCGTTGGCATCCGAACACAGGAAAGTCTATACCGATATCGGTCGATCACTTCGCCAAAGTATAACTTTCGGAAGCAATGCTGGATCAAACGGCAAGTAGCAGATTCCATGGTCGTCAATTTTTACCCCATCTATGATTGGAAGACAGAAGATGTCTGGGGCGCCTATGCCCATTTTGACTGGCCGATCAATGGCTTTTATGAAAAATTATATGATCATGGCGTTCCGATTCATCAAATGCGAATCTGTCAGCCTTATGGTATGCAGCAACGAAAAGGCTTATACCAATATGCTCTGGTGGAACCGGAAACGTGGGAACGCGTCGTCAACCGCGTGTCAGGAGCCAATTTTGGTCGATTGTATGCCCAGACGGGATTATTGGCGCATTACAATACGAGAAAGCCAAGTCATATGACTTGGCAAGAGTATGCGGTCTTTTTACTGGAATCAATTGGACTTTATTCAAAGAAATTACAGGACCATTATTACCGCAAAATCACAATCTTGATTGATCATTATCGAGAAAAGCACGGGATCGAAGTGGAAGACATTCCCGATGTGACCAAACGTAAGGAGTGGCTGAAAAACGAAGTACTCTGGCATGACTGGAAAGGGATCGCTCGTGCGTTAGAAAAAAATGATTTTTCTTTGAGCACGCGACAATACAGTCTGACGAAAAAAGATGAGACGGAATTGTATGAGTTGGCGGTCGATTTTGGGGCGGCGTTGGGAATCGAGCATTTACCCAAGTATCAGTTAAAAAAATTGAATGCCAAATATGAGTATTTAACGAAAAAAATCACCTAACGATGGACGAATGTGTCCCTAGAGAGGAAGGGTTTTGTGAACGAACGATTGGTTTTATTTTTTCCACCGTATAAGAAAAGCCAATTCTATCAATTGATGGGGGCATTTTTTGCGGAACGGGTGTATCAGCAGCAATTTCCGTACTTAGTCAATGATGAGAACTGCTACTGGTATGTGATTCTTGATGACGAAAAACGGGTGACCGCTTTTTCTTATTATGAAAAAGGCGTCAATAAAGTGGAGCTAGGGGAATTTTATGAAAAAGATCCAACTGCTCAATTTAAAAAGTTTCTTTTACGGAAAATGTTGGTGGATATCAGCCGCAACTACCCAGAAGCAGAGATTCTCGCTTCTAGTAACCAGCCTAGTGAAATTGCACTTTTGGAGTCAAAAGGGTTTGCGGTCTATCGACAAACAAAAAATTATTCATTTCTAAAAAGGAGTGTAGTACCTCATGAGCGATATCGATTTTCCAGTGTTAGCGGCGAAGCTGATCCCAGTCAGCAAGATTCACGCGAATACGTATAATCCCAACACCGTGGCTGCTCCAGAGATGGATTTGCTGGAACTGTCGATTCGGGAAGATGGCTTTACGCAGCCACTGGTTTGTTACCACGATAAGGAGCAGGACAAGTATATTTTGATCGATGGGTTTCATCGGTATGTCGTAGCAAAAGATCGCTTAGAATTGCCAAGCGTTCCGGTCACAGTGATCGATAAGCCTTTTGAGAATCGCATCGCTTCAACGATTCGCCACAATCGAGCACGTGGTACCCATGGCATCGAGAAGATGGGAAACATCGTGCAGCAGTTGGTCGCTAACGAGTGGTCGGATGAACGAATTGCCAAGGAATTGGGGATGGACCGCGAAGAGGTCTTTCGCTTTAAGCAGCGCTCAGGCTTAAAAAGTGCCTTTTCCAACCATGAATTCAGCAAATCTTGGATTGAGTTTGAAAAAAGATACTATAAAGGCAAAAAAGAGACCTGAGAGGTTGAAAAAACTATCTAAAAAAGCTATCTATTAGAAGACAGCGATTCGTTAATAATTCTTTTTAAATTTTGAATAGGTGTTTTTTACAACGATAACGATCAGATTGATCACCATCGACAAACAAAGCGTCCCTAAGAGAATGGCCAGGATCACACCTAATGTGTCTCTTAGAAAGCTGAAGATCGCTTCAATGATAAACATAGTTTTTCCTCCTTTTCTCATCGTCTATTTTTTCTGACAATTGCAAAAATAGGCTCCTTGAGCAATAACTGCCTGCTACTAAAAACATGATCGAACGGTTTTCAAGTCCAGCCTTTTTTGGTGATTGTTCTTTTCCAAAGTAGAGTATACATTGGAAAGGATGAAAGAACGTTTCTATTTTTTATAATCGGTAAAAAATTCTGAAATGTAAAGAACAACAGTGGCTTTTTTATCTCCTGCGGATAGCATGAATAATCGTACCAGTTTGCATAAAAAAAGTAAAATGATAACAAAAAGTGAGTGGCGAAACAAGAGGTAATCATCTGATTGAATAATTATAAGCGAAATGAAAAGCTATGCTGCACAACGTCTGTAGAACAGAAAGAGGTTGTGCGGCTATTTGTTTTCACGCTGCTTCTTTGCTGCTAGAATAAATACTATCATTTTTTTTTTGAAGAATAACTGCATAAAAATCGATCGTGATCAAACTGGTTTTATAACAATTACAGTAAGCGCATTTTTAACTCAAAGACAAACTTTTTTGTAATATTCGGGAAAAGTGTCAATGGTTGCTTTGACAGTAAGCCAATCGTCATGCGGAGATTCGGTAAAGGCAGTGATAAAATTTTTACTTGAGCGCATGTTTGATCAATGATCGAACGCGGGACTAGACCGCAGAAGCCTGTTTGTTCAATCAAATAAGGAATCGTCGTGCTGCTGCTGACATATTCCCATTGGAGCGAAGGTACACACTGGTCAAGGTAGCCCTCGATATTTCTAAGTGCAGGACAGTCACCGCCGGAACTGTATAGATGGATTCCTGTAAGGTCGGCTAATTCCTTAATGATCAATGGGTTCGTGATCGAAGTGATGCAGCAGATTTCTTCTTGTAAAAGTTCTTCATAGACAAAGGAATCTTCGTGAGGAAGTGAGCATAACGCAAAATCAATACGATTTTCTTTTAATGCATCGGCTAATGCCAGCGTGGATCCCACCATGATCTCGAATTTTATTTTTGGGTATTGGTGGGAAAATACATGGAGAAGCTCCGGTAAAATCAACATGTCATAAGGGGGGACGATGCCCATCCGTAAAGAATATTCGACTGTGTTCGAAGCATTGAGCAACTGTTCTTTGACCTCCTCCCACTGAGCGATCAGACCAGGAACCGCCTGTTTCAACAATTCACCTTCCAACGTGAGTACATTGCTTTTTCCTTCCAAAAATAACGCTACTTCTAACTCTTCTTCTAACTTTTTGATATGGTTCGTAACCGTCGATTGGGCATAGTTTAATTTAGCAGCAGCTTTCGTAAACGTACCTTCTTCAACGATCGTTTTAAAGGAGTGCAGCTCTTTGATAAAATCCACATTGGTCCCCCTCTCTTTTTACCTATTATACAAAAAAGGAGCGGGGAGAAGATTTCTTTTTTTTCTAGTAAATAAAAAAAATAGATACAAAAGTTATTTAAAACATGCAGTCTGTTTTGATCGTATGTTTCTTTGCTTTTAAAATAACGCTTTTCACATTTGGTGCTAAGAGTAGCTGCTAAAATTTCTATCATAAAAAAATACACCAAACATCCCAACTTTTCAGGGATTACGAGCAGCACACGAAAACAAGACAATGAATTTTTACGCTGCGCTTGAAAAGAAAAGCATTTGTTAGGAGAGGAATCTTGAAAAAAGGTCTGATTTTTTTCTGATGTGAAAAAAATAGACACGCTAAGAGAAAAGAAAAATGGATACTTAGGAAAGGACTAAAATAGCAAACCATGCAATGAAAAAACTGACGGCGCTTCCTTCAAGAAGGCCGACAGTTGCCTTAGGTCAATGAATCGGTGTGATTCTTGGCTGAATCAGCTGTTCAATCGTTTTGTGGATGATCGTCCAGTCCGAAAGGGTAGGAACATTGGAAATTCGTAGTTGCTGAAATTTGGTGTTACTTTTCAGATGCAAGTCAAAATTGCTAACGATCAAATCAATTTCTCGATGGATCAATTCTTGTTCATCAGGGGCCACTTCAAAAAAATAACTGATTTCTGTATGGTCATTTTTGAATAGCTCTGTTGATGCGGCTAAAAAGGCATCTAATCCAGCACCACCTTGAAAAGCAAAGGCCACTTTGAGATGTTTTTTTAGCTGATTGCTAGAAGAAAGTTCGCTTAACAAGGTCAACGTAACTGCGACATGCTCTAAGTGAGTAAACGAAAAGAAACGACTTTGTTCATTAAACTGTTTCAACCATTTATTCCAAGCAAGGTAGTCCGTCTTGAATGTCGCTTCAACAAAGGTTTTGATCTGGGGATCGGCAAATTCGTAATTCGCAGAAATCATCGTTAACAAGCGGAGATTTACGAGATATGCGATGATTTTGTGTGATGCTGCAGGAAGGATAGCTATTCCAGGTTTCTTTAAAAAGGCAGCAACTTCTGCGAGAATTTCTGGTTTCTCTGTATGGTGAAAAATGTAATCCGCCTCGCTTTCCCCATTAATATCCATCGTACTATACGAAATGCAGTGGAGAGCATTGAGGAAGATCCAAAGGAGTTCTTGTTGCGGCAAGTGGATGATCCGATATTTTTTCAAATAATGTTCGTTTAATATTTTTGAGAAAACAGCGAAGCGTTCTTTCTCTAATAGATTGCGTTCTAAAGACGGTGGCAATGTCAAAAAGTAAGAATAGCGCCACCTACGCTTGGCAATACTTAGCCATAGGGCAAGTCGATAATGACTGTAATGCAAATCTTTTTTGTTGGCTTCTTTTGCTTTTTGGACCAGAAGACGCGCATCTGCAGGGCTGTCTTTATCTAAGATCGTGCTATCGCCATAAGCGGAGAAAAAGACAAACAGACAAAAGCGAATATCGGCTTCGGTACCGATAAAATCAAGATGATTCGTTGCGATGGTCACAGAATAGGTTTGTAAAGATTTGTTCATATAACTGATCGTTCGCAACAGATGACTGCGGGAATAGCCAAATTCGATCGTTGCTCGGTGAATAGAGTATTTTTTATTATCAATGATACTAGACATGATTTTAAACTCCAACGTTTCCATGCCCAAAAGCTGAATGGCAGAATTGATTGAAGCATTTGGTGCATACTCAATCGAAACGATGTTGGATCCAGAAAGTTTGATCTTGACCAGATCTTTCGGCAAACTGTCGCTTAAAATACTTAATTCTTTAGAGACTGTAGGCAAGGAAAGTCCCAATAATGTCGCCAACTCTTGCGGGTGATACCCTGCGGGTGCTGCATTTAGCACTTGCAGAATTTTTACTTGACGAGAAAATGCCTTATCTCGATGTAAGTTGATGGATAAATTTTCTAACATTGATGTCACCACCTCTTTCAAGACCCTGTGGGAGCGATCAGCGATCGAATATAAAAACCATTCGTTTTAAGTAAATTATATAATACTCTGGGCCATTCAAGAAGTCTTATCCCTTGAAAATTGAAGGAATTCATGTTAAAGATGCGGCGCCCACATATTTTTGCGAAGGACAGTCATTTAAGGGAGTTATTTTATAGAAAACACCCCTGCCAGTTGCAGTCAACCAAAATTTGGACAGATTGGAACGGAAGTAAGTGTGAATAAAGTTTGGAAAAAGAAAAAGGAGAAAAAGTAAAAATGAAAAAACGCGTAGTTATAATTAAGAGCGGTTTAATAGGGATGCTGATTTTAGGGACAACCTTTCCAAGCACATGGCCGATCGCTCAGGCAACAGAAACACAACAAACAGAGCAGCAAATACCATTCATAGACTCATCGGTTCCCTTGCTGGCAGATTCAACAGGAAGCATGAACACAGGAGAAAAGACAGATACCCAAGAAGGAAATGCTGACGTCATATCTTCTGAAGCAACCGAAAGTGAAGTGGTGACCACCACTTCAAACTCAGAAACAAATCAATCTAACGCAGCTGATGTTGCAGAAAAAACTCAAATTTCAGTTACTGCCCCATCTGCTGAAACCAATGTAGAATCTACGGATAGTCAACCTCTCGCTGCAGAATCAACGAAGAGTATCGAGAGTTTCAACTACGATCTGACTGTAGAATATGATCCGATCAAGTATAAAGCACTGGTTTTGGATTTGCCAATCCCGGAAAAATACGCACACCAAACACTATACCAAGACCCGCAGCTGACAGAAGATTTTTATGTCTACAAAACGGATAAGGTATACATGCTAGTGGGACTATGGTATACAAGTGAAGTGACTGGTACCAATCAATTAAATATATCTTGGACAAGCTTCACAGGTTTTACGATCAACTATTACGGTTTAACAGCGGTTTTAGAATATACCGACGCTAACGGTAACCTTTTGTTTACAGCAACATATAATATTCGCTTTACAAATAGCCATCTGACCATTAAATATGTGGATGAGACTGGTATGGAAATCTATCCTTCCCAAACGATCAATGATAGTACCAATGAGCCTTATGATGTCTCTACAAGTGCGTTTATTCCACAAATTCCGGGGTACATCCTTGATACCAGTCAACTGCCAACGAATGCAAAAGGTGTTCTTCCTCGTGGCGAAGTAACGGTGACGTACGTCTATCAAAAAGCACCGACTGACTATACCAATCTGACCGTGAAAGATACCACGATTTATGAACAGGATACATGGACAGCGGCGGATAATTTTGAGCAAGCTATTTCAAAAGAAGGCAAAACTTTGACTTATGAGGAATTTATTGCTGAGGGTGGTCGTGTTTCCGGACAAGTAGATACTAACAAAGCCGCTACGTATAAAATCAGTTATCAATTGAATCATGTGAGTAAAGAAGCAACGATACTCGTAAAACCACGATTCACTGCGATTAAGGTTCATGATTCTTCGATATACGTCGGCGATGACTGGGCCGCAGAAGATAACTTTGATCAAGCCGTAGATCGGGATAACAACCCAGTTTCGTTTGCGGATGTGAACGTTGAAGGAAGCGTAGATACTAAAAAAACGGGGTCCTATGAGGTAGTTTATCGTTATGATGGAGTAGCATCAAAAGCTGTGATCACCGTCAAAGCTGACCAAACCAAGGTGACTGCCCATGACAGCGAGTTGTACACAGGGGACAACTGGAAAGCTAAGGATAATTTCGATAGTGCAACAGATAGAGATGGTTCATCTGTTGATTTTGGGGATATCACTGTCACGGGGACTGTCGATACAACGCAAGCAGGAAAGTACGAGGTCACTTACAGCTATCACGGCGTAGAAAGCAAAGCCACTATCACCGTCAAAGCCAACCAAACGGCAGTCAAAGTCCACGATAGTGAGTTGTACACAGGGGATAACTGGACAGCTAAGGATAATTTCGATAATGCAACAGATAGAGACGGTTCATCTGTTGATTTTGGGGATATCACTGTCACAGGGATTGTCGATACGACGAAAGTAGGCGAGTATGAAGTTATATACAGCTATCATGACTTAGAAAGCAAAGCCCTTATCACCGTCAAAGCCGATCAAACTACAGTCAAAGTCCACGATAGCGAGTTGTACACAGGGGAAAACTGGACAGCCAAAGACAACTTCGATAGCGCAACAGATCGGGATGGTAAACCTGTTGATTTTGAAGATATCACCGTTACAGGAAAAGCAGACACAACGAAAGCAGGCGAGTACGAGGTCACTTACATTTATCGCGGTGTAGAAAGCAAAGCCACTATCACCGTCAAAGCGGATGAAACATCCCTAAAAGTCCACGATTCAACGATCAAGCAAGGCGATGAATGGTTGCCAGAAACAAACTTTGATTCTGCCACCGATCGTGATGGCAAAAAAGTAGCCTTTTCAGAAGTAGAAGTCAATGGCACAGTGAACAACAACATAGTCGGTCAATACACGGTTTCCTACCATTACGGAGCAGTGATTGCCCATGCCGTGATTACTATACAAGCAAAAGTCAGCGAAACACCTGACGAAACGCCAACAGAAGTACCAGAAGAAAATCGCCCGGAAAGTGAGTCGCCTGGGACTGAATTTCCTGAAACTGAAGCGTCTGATCCAATAACAGAAGAACCAATTAAGGCACGTCCTGAGACAGAGACGTCAGAAACAAACGATGATGAGAAAAACGAAAAACGTCCATCAGAACAATCAGACAACCCCTCAGCAACAGGACAGACAACACCGATCAAAGCAAGCAAACAATCCACTGTTAAGCAACTGCCAAAAACAGGAGAAACAAGCAGTGTTTTGCTAAGTGTTACAGGTATCCTATTCTTAATCGGCGGGTTGGTGCTCTTGTACCGTAAGAAATCATGGAGAAAATAACAATAGGATCGACAAAAGAGCTAGAAGAATAAAACATACAGGACGAACAAGCTGGATGAATTGCTTTAAGAGAGAACAAAAAAGCAATCACAAACATCAGCAATGTTCGTCCTGTTTATTTATATAGTGAGCAGCCGAGAGTACTAAGTTTAGCCAGCACTTGTATTTATGAAACGATTTCCTCTTTTTCCAGACTAAGATAACGATAAAAAGTTGATCGTTTTAACCCTGTTTGGGCACAGATATCCACAACAGCTTTTCCTTCTTTTTGATAAAGGTTCATTGCGTGTTGAATCAGTCCAGGATCGATTCGTGGGCGACCACCGATATTTCCTCTAGCACGAGCGGATTCTAAGCCTTCTTTGGTCCGTTCGACGATGATGTCTCGTTCGAATTGGCTAAAGGCTTGGAAAACAGTCATCATCAATTTCCCTTGTGGGGTTTGCGTATCAAAATTTTCTTTGATACTGATAAGCTTTACTCCTTTTTTTTCAAAAAAGTAGACAAGATCAATGAGATCTTTGGTACTTCTTCCTAGTCGCGAGAAACTTTCAATGATGATTTTATCGTTTTCTTTCACTCGTTTTTTTAATTTATTTAATTCAGGACGATTCGCACGAACACCACTGATCTTTTCCGTATAAATTTTATTGCACTCATACCGGTCAAGTAAATCTAACTGACGCGAGAGATCCTGTTGTCTTGTGGAGACACGTGCGTACCCATAAACCATATTTGTCATACGAATTCCTCCAGTTGCACAAAAATAAGTCTACATAGAGAATACCTTGTTTGTTCACTTAAGTACACATTCAAGAAGCTTCTTAATGTGAATTTGGGAAATAGGAAGGTTTTTTTATGCACCTAAATATTGTACTATAGTAAAGACACTAGTCGGTGAGGAAGAAACACGGAGGGGAAAATGAGAGAATTGCAGTTAAATTTTATGCTAAATAAGACGACCGTTCGCTGGCTTCAAATGTTAAATACTTTTGAGCGAGAACGGACTTGTTCCATCGCAAGTTTAGCAAACAAACTTGATGTGACCCAACGGACGATCAGCTCGGATATCAAAGAATTGAAAACCTATCTACAAGAGGCAGCCGAATTTTCGCTTGTAGCCAATGGCTATCATTTTAGGGAAACGAATCCGAAAAAATACTTGTCCCAAAAAAAGGAGCTTGTTGCAGAAGAAGGAATGTATCAAATCGTGGAAGCCATTTTCCACGGTGAATTCTGTTCGGTTGAAGAGTGGGCGCAGCGCTTGTATGTATCAGAAAGTACGATGCGTCGTTATTTGAATACTGCTTCTGTGACGTTGCGAAAGTATCATGTGGAGTGGATCTTGCAACCGGTTAATTTGAGTGGCTCCGAAGCCAATATTCGCAAGTTCTTTAAAGATTTTTATTATGAATCAGATGTCACCCCTCATACGCTATTGCCCCCCAAAGAACTGATTGCACTAGTCAGTGATGTCTTCTCAGAAATGCCCGCAGAGCTGGTGAATACAGGCGTTTCTCCGAGTGATTTTTATTATAGCTTGTATATTGCGATCAAGCGTTACCAATTGGGAAAGACGGTTCAGATTCCTCAATCGTTGGCAAAAATCATCGAAACCCATGAGGCATTTGCCGTAATGAATGACTTAGCACCTAAAATCGAAGCGCTATACCGAGTAAGACTGCCGCAACAAGAAATTATGTGGCTTTATTTAGTGACCGTGATGAAACGGACTTTGACCGAGCCTGAAAAAGAGCAGCAATTCGTTGCATCGTTTGGACTGTATCCTGAACTCGAAGAACTGAGTCAGCGCTTCGTTCAAGAATGGGGCATTTCCTTTCAAGAGCCCCAACGGGTCAAGACGATGATCCACGCCTTTTTCCTGTCAAAGAAAATCAATGAGCAACTGGCGCCCGTTTTAAATCACTTGCTAACAGAAGTAAAAAATGAAGCGCAGAAGCATCGTTCTGCCGCTTATCAAAGGAATCTGGCATTTATGAAGCAGCACCAAGCGATTCTTGGGATCAAGCAGGAGTATCTGGTAGATATTTGTGCGGCACTGACCCTTTACAGTGAAGCAATCAGGGAGCTCTATGCTCAAAAAGTCAGACGGATCGCATTGATAATAGAAGGTGATCTCTATGCCTGTCACACGATTCGTGCGCGCTTTTTGCGTTATGTCGGCAATGATCATCTGGTATTTTTTCCAAAAATCAATGAATTGACGACCGATTATTTGAAGGGAAATGCCATTGATCTTGTGGTTACAAATTATAGTGAATATTTATCAGAGTTCATCTTATCGACTGATTATCTTTTGCTCAAAGCAATCCCCGATCATCAAGATTGGCAAAGAGTGATTGAAAAAATCGATCCTCAGTTAGGGCAAGCGTTAAACGCTCCCACAGCCTAATATACGTGTTGAAAAAGAGCATGACGAGGACATGTGTGGATAAATTAAAAGGAAAAGCCGCAACCGTTGCGATCAACGGTTGCGGCTTTTATTCGTTCATCTAATAAAAAAGGGAGTTATCTGAAAATAGGCCCACTGTTCCTGAATACCAAAAGATTGGGTTATTTTGGTGAAAGAACAGCCTACGTTGAAACAGTTAGTTGGCATTTACTAGTTTATCAAAAATTGCTTCAAAGGTTTTGAACGTATCACTATCTAACTGACAAAGCCATAAAAGGTAGCTTTTTTCTTTGAATGTCCATTCGATCGAAGGGTAAGAGGCAATCAAGGCATGGTATTTCTCTCGTTGTTCACTGGTAGCTAATAACCACCGCTTCTCAAAAATCTTTTTCTCTTCCATTTTTATCTATCCCCCATAAAGAAACGTTGCCTGAAACTTCACTAACGGGCAACGTAAATCTAATGATATGCAGATCTATGTTTAGTATACCAAAGAAAAATGAATTTTTTTAGAAGATGTGTAAAATTACATACAATTTCTTTTATTTTGCTTTTTTTGGGACCTTTTTTGAAGAAAAGAAGCGTTCTGTTGAAAGGAACTGTTGTTAAAAATGTTTGTGATAATACTAAGAATTAGTAGGCAGAAACCTTGTATCCATCGTATTGAGTTAAGTGGTTACAGGTAATAACAAAAATGGACGATCCTTTTTAAATGATAAGGAATCGTCTTTTTTTATAACACTTTTTTTTGCACAAACTTTTAAAATGCCTTATTTAAAAAGAAAATGAAAATCAATTTATTCATACAGGTTTGCAAATCTTGATTTATCGATTGATGATCAACCATGGTAAATTTAATCTCGTTAAAAACGATAAAATTTCGTCAAAAAAGCATTATTTTATAGCTCTAATTTAGGTTTTTAGAGAGTTTGTATCGAATAGGTTGTTCCGATAAGAGCTATAACTGATTTTTTTCGAGGGAGTAAGAAAGGGTGACTGATAAAAACGTGAAATGAATCTTTAAAGTACAAGAGAAAGAATAGAGAAAAAGGAGTTACTTATGAATAACAAATTTAGTAAAAAAGTCACAGGTTTATTGTTGATTAGTCATTTAACTTTATCGGCGTTGCCAATAAATGCGATGGCGACAGAAAAAACTGATAATTCTTCAGGAGTGACACAAGAGAGAATAGAAGCTCCAAATTTATTATCAGATAGTGAAGCAACTCAAAGCACAGAAAATGACCATACAGCAACCAATGAGCAAGCAGTTCAGGAAACAGAGGGTTCTCCTACTGAAAGTGAAGAAGCTCAAACAGAAGTTTCTACTGAGAACTCTTCAGAAAATAATGAAGTCGCAGAAAATGATGAACAAGCGGATGCACCAAATGAAGAAACCTCAGAAAGTAATTCTAACGAATCATCAGAAGACGCTGCTGAAACCCGTTCAACAAGGGCAAGTGTCCAAGTAACATCTGATGCTGAATTACGGACAGCGTTAGCCAATGCGACGGTTACACAAATCAGCTTAGCCAATAACATCACGATGACTAGTAGTGTGACATGGACAGGGACGACCAAAACGATTGAAGGTAATGGTCATACGTTAACCTTCGGGAATAATGTTCGGTTGTATGGAAATACGGTAAATCAAGGATTAAGTATCAGAAATGTGAGAATCGTGGCTCATGCAACAAATACGATCTATCAAAATAGAACGTCCAGTGTTTCCTTCACAAACGTTACTCATGAAAATAGTCATGCAACGGGGCGCTTACTCTATTTAGCCGCTAGCAATTCTTCAGCTAATTTCTTTGGCGAAAACCGATTAAATGCAGGTTCCTTGATTTGGGCTACTTCGAATGTCCGAATGAATATCGGCAGTGGTGCTTCTGTAGTTGCAAATAACAATGGAACAGCTCGTGCGATTTATCTTGCAAGTGGTGGTCGAATTGATTTAGGTGAAGGCAGTTTATTAGACGTTACTCAAAACAATCCTTCAAATACAGCAAAAGCAGTCTTGATCGAAGGAAGTGCCTCAAGCGTAGTAGTTAATTCGAATGCAACGTTTAAGATCACAAGTGCGCCAAATACGCAAAAAACACAAGAAGCATTGGGGTTGCGAGGTGCTTTGACCGTATTATCTGGGGGAACACTGGATGTCGTGGGAAGAAGCACGTATTCAACGGTAAACGTTGGACAATCAAGCACTTTCCACGAAGGATCAAATGTTCGAATCCAAAACAATCATACGAATGGAACCGCAATTGGGTCCTATCCAGGAACAACGAACTACACGATCCACTCATCGACAGGAATGCAAAATTGGAGAAGATCAGCTGATTTTTCAGGAGAGCCCAGCTTTAATTATCCAGAGTTTAGACAAGGTTCTTTCTCACTAAATACTTATACGAACAAACAAGTTACTTCGCGAATTGAATCCAATGACTCAATCTTCAACGCAACATTCAATAGTTCTCAAATCGGAAAAATCGCTTTTGGTGACTTTGTGGATACCGCAACGATTCAACAAACGACCATTGACGACTTAACCACAAGCTCAACGCACATTACGGGGCGAGCTGAGCCAAATGCCGATTTAGCAGTCACTATTGAAGGACAAGGAAGTTTAACGGGACGCGTTGCAAGTGATGGAACTTATCAATTTGCGATTCCGAACGCACCATTAGCAGTTGGAACAAAAGTGACTGTTACCGCAACGTCCAATGGTATTCAATCGGTTGCAGAAACAGTTGTAGAGGATAGTGAAAAAGAAACGATTGCCGAAACAACGATTTCCGAGCTAAATACTGACTCCACAAGTGTGACGGGAACGGCTGAGCCGAATGCTGAGATTACGATCAAAGCCGGTGACACGATCATTGCGAATGGACGAGTGGGTAGTGATGGCATCTATGCATTGACGATTGAGAAACAACAAGCTGGTACGGTAGTTACCGCCCAAGCAACCTTAAATGGCATTTCATCAAATATTGCAGAAACCATGGTTGAGCGAGCAACGATCGCCGAAACAACATTGAATGAGGTGACAACCACATCCACTACCGTTAGCGGAACAGCTGAACCCGATGCACATGTGGAAATCACGATTGGTGATGAAACGAAAAATGCCACTGTTGACAGTGATGGCAATTTTGAAGTAGAGATTGATCAACAAGCAGCGGGAACAATTATTACTGCTCAAGCAAGCATCGATGGATTGCAATCAAATATTGCTTCAACGATCGTTGTCACTGATCCAGCAAACACTGAAGGCACGATTACACCAGCAAGCTACAATGTTTCTTCGGCCGATCAGTTCCTGAGAGGGTCGTATACCGGTGATGTTGTATCTGCCCGTGTGTATGTAAATGGATCATCCGTTCGTGGTGGGAATTTTGCTGATGGTTCGTTTGAATTCTTTATCGGCAATCGCATCCAATCCGTAGATGATGTCGTAGAAATCGAAGCCTTGGATCAATATGGCAAAGTACTTGATCGGACAACCGTTGAATTAACTAGAGATTTGGCTGGTTCGATCACACCGGATCAATACCGTGTTGGCGAAACAATGATTACAGGGACCTTTACGGGTGATGTCAATTTTGCACGTTTAGTGATCAATGGCACGCCTTCTAATGCATGGGGTGGTACCTTCAATGCCGATGGCACCTTCTCGTTTTATGTAGCGAATCTTGGAATCAAAGCGGGCGATAAAGTTGAGATCCAAGCGTTGAACCGCCAAATTAACGGTAACACGGAAGCCATCGAAGTGCTAGAAACCAAAGAAGTAACAGTGATTGATCAACTTCAAGGGACGATCACACCGGATCAATACAGTTACACCGATACCATGATTACGGGAACCTTTACGGGAGATATCAATTTTGCCAACTTAGTGATTGATGGACAGTCAGTAGGGAACTGGGGTGGCACATTCAATAAAGAAACTGGCCGCTTTGAATTCTTTGTTCACGCACAATTTAGAGAACAGATCAGAACGGCAACGAAAGTAGAATTGCAAACCTACCATCGTGAAACAGTCGATGGACAAACGATTGATCATAAGCTGGTGTTGCAGCCGATAGAAATCGTCAAAGCAGCAGGCACGATTCAACCAGCAGCCTTCAAAGTGACAGAGAGTGAAATTACTGGAACCTTTACAGGCGATGTGAATTTCGCCAACTTGATCGTTGATGGACGTTCAATTTCATGGGGAGGCACCTTTAACACCGCAAACCAGACGTTTACTTACTTTGTCAATCAAACGACCCGCGACTTGATTCGCGATGCGGAAACAGTTGAATTGGTTGCTTACCATCGGGAGGTTGTTAGTGGCCGTCCGGTAGACACCGAATTGGATCGTAGTGTAGTCACTATCGACAAAGAATTTGTTGGCACAATTACGCCAAACCCTTACACATTAGGTGATCGAATCGTTACGGGAACCTATACAGGAGATGACATCAACTTTGGTCGACTTGAAATTGATGGCATGATCCTGTGGGTGAGCGGTTTTGCGGATGGTACCTTTACCGCCTACTTGAACCAAGAACAAGCCAACAGTGTGACAAAAGACAGCCAGATGACGATCTATGCATTGCATCGCTTTGCTGACTTAAGTACACGAGAGATTGCACAAGCAACCGTTTCAATCACAGAATAAGAAACAGAAACTACGAGAGCCCCTTGTACCTTGCCTGTTGCAAGGGGCTCTTCATTGATAGAAAGAGAGAAAGCAAATGAACATGAAGAAAAAAATCGTTAGCCTCTTTAGCCTTGCCCTCATGGGGAGTTTTTTAGCGGCTTGCTCGACGGATGACCAAGCAAAGACGGATACTACCCAAGGCAGCGAACCAATCGAACAAATCACGGATCAAAGCAATGCCGAGCCGCAATCGATCATTGGTGGATTAAAGATCATCATCGACAAACAAGAAATCAATCAAAAGAAAACAGAAGATGGGGAACAAGTATTACATACATTTACCATCACAGCAGAAAATATGGGATCAGTTGCCGCTGGATTAGGTTCGATTGATTTTCTTTTAGAAACTGAAGAGGGAGAATTTCTTGAACTTGATCATACCATGGCGATGTTTGGCAATGAGATCGCTGTAGGTGAAACCATCACTGGACAAGTTTCCTTTGCTTTAGAAGAAGGACAAGTGGCGAAAAAACTGATTTATAAACCCGGTGAAGAACAATTAGCAGAATGGGATGTTAAGAGCGAATGAAGGTAAACGTTATTGGATTGGGGTATATCGGGCTACCCACAGCACTTACTTTTGCAAACCATGGGATTGAAGTCGTTGGGGTTGATGTGTCAGAAACAGTCGTTCAATCACTTCAAGCAGGTCAGGCACCAATCGAAGAACCCGACATTGATCGCTATCTAGCACAAGCTTTAGCGAAAAAGACATTCAAGGCACAGTTGGTACCAGAAAAAGCGGATGTCTTTATTATTGCCGTACCAACGCCAAATATCGCCGATCAATTTGGTAGTTGCGACTTGTCCTACGTGAAAGCGGCGATGGCTGCTATCTTACCCTATCTTGAAAAAGGCAACACAGTCATTGTTGAATCGACCATTCAACCCCGCACGATGGAAGACATCGTTGGACCCTTTTTTGAAAAAGCAGGTTATACCATTGGAGAAGATCTCTATTTGTTGCATTGCCCAGAGCGAGTTTTGCCAGGGAAAATCTTTGAAGAGCTGGTGATGAACAATCGAATCATTGGTGGCATGACGAGCGCTTGCACCCAACAAGGCAAACGCATTTATCAGTCCTTCGTCAAAGGAAACGTGCTGGAGACTTCTGCAAGTATCGCTGAGCTATCGAAATTGATGGAAAACACCTATCGCGACTTGAACATTGCACTAGCCAATGAATTGGTCCAAATTGGGGATCGCCTAAACATTGATGCACTCCAAGTGATTGAGTTAGCCAATCAGCATCCACGGGTCAATATCCATCAACCGGGACCTGGTGTCGGCGGTCATTGCTTAGCAGTCGATCCGTATTTTGTTGTCGCGGCAGCACCTGATGACGCGAAGTTAATTCAATTGGGGCGGATGATCAATACAGAGATGCCTGAATTCATTATAAAAAAAGTCGAAGAGATCTTAGCGATTCATGGTGGAAACAAAATCGCGGTCCTAGGGTTGGCGTATAAGGGCAACATTGACGATGCCAGAGAAAGTCCGGCTGTTGAGATCGCCAAAAGATTGAAACAAAAGAAAGCTCTGCAAGTCACTACCTATGATCCTTATGTCGCCACTTCTGATGTTGCACAAATTGAAGCAGCACTAACAGACAGTGATCTGGCATTGATCCTCTGTGACCATGATGCCTTTAAAGACATAGCGCCGGCAGCCATTCAAGCGATGAAACAAAAAATCGTTTTTGACACGAAAAATATTGTGATAGGTAAAACGAGGTTCGAGGCTGCCTATTCTCTTGGGTCATTACCAAGCGCCCAGTAAATGGTTTGATTGCTATTTCTGTTATTGAAAGGGAAAACCAATGAATAAAGAAATAAATATGAAAAAATTGAAGCAAGTCCTTCAGCAACGAATAGGCTGGATCCTCATGATCATTAGTATTCCCTTACTAGCGATGTTGCTTTATCTAACCCTGTTTGCTGAACCCATTTATCAAAAAAGTGCACAGTTGCTGATTAGTCAGTCAGAAACGATAGCTGGCAATCGTCTGGAAAACCAGACGATTCAGGCAGACCTTCAACTCGTCAGTACCTATAGCACCATCATCATGAGTCCTCGCATCTTAAATGAAGTCAGTGAGGCGCTAGAGGAAAGCTACGATGTGTCTGAATTGTCGGAGATTTTGAGTGTTACCAATGCCACCAACTCGCAGATCATCGAAATCAACGCTTACCATCAAAGTCCGAAGATCGCAGCCGAAATCGCCAATACGACCGCCAGCGTTTTTAGTGAAGAGATCCCTAAAATCATGAACATTGATAATGTCACGATCTTAGCAGAAGGAACCGTTTTGCCACAAGAAACGCCTGCTCGTCCAAACAAGTTTTTGTTGTACAGTTTGACCACTTTTTTAAGTCTTCTTTTCGCTTTTACGTATGTGTTCCTCCTGTTGGTTTTTGAGCGCAGTTTTGCTTCGAATACGGAAATCGAAGAGGTCTTAGGGGTAAAGGTCATCGGAGAGATAAGCAAAGAAAAACGAGTTGCTTCGTTTAAAACCATCCAGTCGAGAAGCTTTAGAGGAAGGAAGCGTGTGTGATGCGTAGCATGAAGGAAAATTATTCCATCATCAGCGAACAAGTCAAGTTGATTCGCGAAAATGTCGACTATTTATGCCAACAACAAGATGCTCAAACGATTTTGATTACTTCAGGAGAAAGCGGTACGGGAAAATCCACGGTCTCGGCAAATTTGGCGGTCGCCTATGCCCAAAAAGGGAACCGAACCTTATTGATCGATGCGGATCTGCGTAAACCCACCCAACATTATTTGTTTTCACAAGAAATGCACGTGGGCTTGTCCAACTATATCCGACGGGACATCTCGATCGAAAGCTGTGTCCAACAAGTGATTTTAGAAGATTGCGAATTTTCAATCATCACTAGTGGAGCCATTATGTCAAACCCTAATGATCTGCTCGCTTCTTCGAAAATGACCGCAGCCTTGCAAGAGGTCAAACAACTATACGATGTGGTCATTATTGATACGCCACCAGTCAATGTCGTTTCGGATGCCTTGATCCTAGCCAAGAAAGTCGACGGTGTACTTTTAGTCGTTCATGCGGATAAAACGAACAAACAATCCGCAAAAAATGCCGTCAAAAAGCTACGCCTAGTTAACGCAAACATCTTAGGTGTCGTGGCGAATGGCACGGACACGGGTGAAAATTACTATTATTAAGGAGGGGAACTTTGTGGAAAGACCCGCTTTAGACAAGCAGTCAAGGGTTCAAGCGACTAGCTATTTACGTTGGAAACGCACGATAGAAACTATCTTTAGCTTGGGCTTATTAGTCGTCCTTAGCCCGCTGTTACTGCTGATTTGTATAGGGATCAAATTTTCTAACTGGCAGGCACCGATTATTTTTAAGCAAGTTCGTGTTGGCAAAAATGAGGCCACGTTTGTGATGTACAAATTTCGAACGATGGTGCCTGATGCCGATCAATTATTAGGGCGATACCTCGATAAAAACGAAATTGAAGGGGCCATGTTCAAGCTGAAGAAAGATCCGCGAGTGACGCGCTTAGGCCGTTTTTTAAGAAAAACGAGTCTTGATGAACTGCCCCAATTGATCAATGTCTTGAAAGGGGAGATGGCACTGGTCGGCCCCCGTCCTCCTTTAGAAAGAGAAGTCGTCAGTTATTCAGAAAAAGACAAGCAACGATTGTGTGTCACACCCGGGTGCACAGGGTTGTGGCAAGTCAGTGGACGAAACGAATTGAGCTTTCAAGAGATGGTCGCATTGGATCTCTATTACATCAATAACCTGAGCTGGTTATTGGACTTGAAAATAATTATGAAAACGATTGGCGTTGTTTTCTTACCCAAAGGAGCATTCTAATGGAGCAACAAGTACGTGTATCACTTTTAGGCAGCAATCTCGATTCCTTAAACTTTCAGGAAACCATTACTAAGATCGAGGCAATGATCGAACAGGGGATGCCCGCACAGCATGTTTCAATTAACGCGGGAAAAATAAACTTGATGCGAAAAGATCCCTCGTTGCGATCGATCGTCAATCGGGCAGCTTTGATCACGGCTGATGGGCAGTCGATTGTCTGGGCAGCGAAATATTTAGGGTGCCCGGTACCAGAAAGGGTAACAGGCATCGATCTTTTTCGCGAGCTGGTCAAATTGGCAGCAGAAAAAGGCTGGCGTCCTTATTATTTAGGAGCAACTGCCGAAGTCGTAGAAGCCGTCGTCAAACATGACCAACAGCTCTATCCCGACCTGAACATAGCGGGTTTTCACCATGGCTATTTTTCCGAAGTCGAATCATTGGACGTGGCAAAAGAGATTGCACGGACGCAACCAGACTTGCTGTTTGTCGCTTTTTCTAGCCCGCAAAAAGAGATTTGGCTCGATACATTCAGCGAAGTGTTGCAAGTGCCATTTGCGATGGGCGTTGGCGGCAGCTTTGATATCGTCGCAGGCAAAACCAAACGAGCGCCTTTGTGGATGCAGCGGGCAGGTTTGGAATGGTTTTATCGCTTTGCGCAAGAGCCAGTCAGGATGTTTGATCGCTATATCATAGGAAATTTACGCTTTTTACAGTATGTGTGGGGAGAAAAAAGAAGAAACGCATGAAATCAAAACAGCAAAGCCATCACCGCTTCTTCCTGGGGATTGTGGCCATTTTTCCGATAATCGACGTCTTAAACGGCTTATTTCTAAGTCTGGGCATTCCTTTTCCCATTGGCGTGTTCTACCGTTTGCTGTTCTTTTTGTTCTTAGTGATTATGATCGTGACAGAAAAGATTCCCCATAGCTACTATACATATTTAACGTATGGGTTTATCGCTGTGACGCTTACGATTTTTCTGTTACAAGCACTTTTTCTAGGGTACAGCTGGCAGTGGGTGATCGAGGATCTATCGGTGTATATCAAATACCTCTTATGGGTACTGATTCCTTATTATGTCTATCAACGAAAAAACGACTTCTCCAAACTGCACTACGATAGCTTATTTATTGTTATCAGTGTCTGCTTCACCTTGGGGCTACTGATTCCTTATTTTTTAGGGCTAGGCTACCAAACTTATGACAATTCTGATGCTGGGTATAAAGGCTATTTCTTTGCCAATAATGATACGAGCTTTGCCTTTATTGTTTCAATCACCTTTACAGTCCAGGCACTAATTGTTTCGATCAAAGAACAGACCCATAAGTTTTCACTGTTTTTGGCTAGTTTATTCGCTGGAAATTTCGTCTGTTTGGTCTTGGTCGGTACGAAAACCGGCGTGTTTTATGGTGTCGGTGTGTTGTTCTATCTTTTAATCCGATTGGTGCTAGGCATTGAACGTAAAGCATTTCTGCAACAATTGTTTATCTGGTTTATGAGTTTTATTACGATTGCTTGGCTGCTTATTCAAGGACTACCATTGCTGATCCAAGCCGTCGAAGGAACCTATCTTCGCATGGTGTATTTTTATCATCTTTTCGACGGGGACTTGATCCGGCTATTTTCTAGTTCAAGAAGTGATTTTTTGATTGGTGGGATGAACGCCTTCTTAAATGATGAGGCCCGACACTTTATCATGATCTTTGGCCAAGGCTTTGAATACCGTTTGGCACACTTTGGTCGTCTTGGCTTAATTGAAATGGACTTCTTCGACACCCTTTTCGGGCAAGGCCTACTGGGAATAGCGTTATTGCTGCTAATGCTCGCCTATTTTGTCTATTTGGCCTTTCAGCCACGAAAACGATCGGTTTATAGTTTTGCCTTGATCGTGGTGCTTTTTTATAGTTTTTTTGCCGGGCATGTTTTGTATTCGGCATTGTCTTCCACCTTTTTAGGATTGATTTGTGGAGGCATTATTTTAACAGAGAAAGAGTGAACAACTGATTGAAAAAATTACTTTTGAGGCTGGGCTTTTTCTCCCTCGGTTCGTTAGGTTCGGCGGTCTTAAACTTGGTGCTTTTGCCCGTAACGACCAGCTTTTTGACACCCGAAGAATATGGGAAGACCAGTATGTTTTTCCTTGCACAGACCTTTTTGATATACGTGATCTATCTCGGCTTCGACCAAGCCTTTACGAGGGAATACCATGACCACGAAAACAAACGCGAGTTATTGCGACAAGCGATGCTCGTCCCGTTGCTCGGTTCATTTTTCTTTCAGCTGATCCTAGTGGTTTTTGCGGTAGATTTTTCGCAGCTTTTATTTGAATCTCCACAGTACACCCGTGCGATTTATTTATTTGCTCTTTCGTCGGGACTGCTGATTTTTGAACGGTTTCTTTTGTTAACGGTTCGAATGCAAAACAAAGCGATCCAGTTCTCCGTTTACAGTATTTTGGTGAAATTCATGGTCTTGTTCATCACGTTGCTGTTTCTCTTTTTTGGTCCGCCGACGTTTATTACGGTGGTCTATGGCATGCTCTTCGGTCAGATTATCGGTGATTGTCTGTTGATTCTGGCAAACCTGGCGCTTTTTATGCCGCTCATTCGCCAAATCGATCGCAACCTGATCAAAAAGCTGAGTCGTTTTGGCTTGCCGACGGTGGTGGGAACGTTCCTCTATAGCCTGTTAATGATTATCGACAAAATGATGCTGCGCTATTTTGCTGATTTTGCCGCTTTGGGCATCTACACGGCTGCATTCAAAGTGGCAAGTGCCTTGATGATTCTACAAGTTAGTTTTGCCAATTTTTGGATTCCCACCTCCTATGAATGGTTCAAAAAAGGCAAACCATTGATTTATTACGAACGAGTCAGTCACTTTATCATGTTCGTCTTGTCGATTTTCTTTTTACTGATGGTCTTTTTCAAAGAAACGATCGTCATCTTATTGTCGCAAGACTACTTAGAGGCCCAGTACTTGTTTCCCTTGTTATGTTTTTATCCCTTGATGATGACGATCAGTGAAACGACCAATCTCGGGATCGTTTTTTATAAGAAAAGTCATTTGAATATTGCTGCCTCTTTGCTGGCGGTCTTATCCGCATCCCTTGGTCATCTCCTACTCGTACCGACAATTGGCGCCACAGGAGCGGCTTGTGCTACGGCATTAGGGTACTTGGTCTTCTTTTTTGCCCGTACATATTTTTCGATGACCTATTGGCAGGGGTTCTCAGTCAAACGCCAAATCAGCCTTTCGATCATGCTGTATTGCTTTGCGCTGTTTACGGCATTCAATCGGACTCTTTGGCTGGAAAAGAGCCTCGTTTTGCTGCTGATGCTCTTCGTCGTTGTTCTTTATCGCAAGGAACTAAAGCAGGTAACTAGATTTGTACAAGAAAGGAAAATCAACAAAGCATGAATATCTTACTTATCGGTCCAGATCCAGCAGCAAAAGGGGGGATCGCAACGGTCATTTATAATTTCCAAAAAACAAAAGCGCCAGAGGACGTGCGTTTCGTCGTCCATAAGACTTGGTCGGAAAAAGGAAAATATTGGACGCAGCTCAAAGCGTTTCTTACGTTTCGTCGGCACATCAAAAAAGAAAGGTGCCAGATCCTTCATTTCCACGTTGCGCAAAAGGGCAGTTTCTATCGCAAGAGTTTGCTGTTGTTGCTAGCACCAAAACATTGCAAGACGATTTTTCATATGCATGCTTCGCAATTTGACCAGTTTTATCAAAACAGTCCTTCGTGGGCAAAGTGGTGGGTCCGTTTTACCTTAGCTCGGGTGGATCAGCTCGTAGTGCTAAGTAGTAGCTGGTCAGCATTTTACCAAACGATTACCGATACCTCAATCGAGGTCTTGCCAAATGCCGTAGCGGTGCCGGAGGAATCCTTTTATGACCCCACCGCAAAATGGATCATCACTCTTGGCAGGATCGGGCAAAGAAAAGGCAGTTTTGATCTGTTGGCAGTTGCAAAAGCAATGGCTGTTTCCTTTCCCGAGATTCGCTTTATGTTATTTGGCGATCAAGAAAATCAACAGGTTGCCCAACAGCTCCAAGAAGAGGCTCTCACCAATGTGTTCTTAAATGAGTGGGTAGCAACCGATGCGTTACCAGCTGTTTTTCGTAAGGCAGCCATCCATTTTCTCCCTTCTTATCACGAAGGCTTGCCGATGGCGATCTTAGAAACCATGGCGGCAGGTATCCCCAATGTAACGACGAAGGTTGGGGGAATCCCAGAGTTGATCCAATCGGGTGAAAACGGCTACCTAGTAGCTGCCGGTGATATTCAAGCAATGATCGAGACGTTGAGCGGTCTGTTAGCTAACGAGGAAGAACGAATCAAAAGCAGCCAACAAGCCAGAGCAACGATTGAGCAACAGTATGCCTTAACGTCGTATATGAAGCGCTGGCAGAAGATTTACAAAAAGCAACTTGATTAATGCTCAAATTGCTGAAAAAAAGGAGAAGTACGATGCAAAAAATAAAGGTATTATCTATTTTTGGTACACGACCAGAAGCCATCAAGATGGCACCGGTCATAAAAAAACTAGCAAATGATCCACGCTTCCTATCAAAGATCGTCGTGACAGGGCAGCATCGAGAAATGCTTGAGCAAACATTAGCGGCGTTTGAGCTGACCCCTGATTACGACTTGGCTATCATGCGAGAAAATCAAACCTTGTCTAGTATCACCAGTCGTATTTTAGAAGGACTCGAAGGTATTTTTCAATCAGAAGAACCAGACGTAGTGTTGGTCCATGGCGATACGACGACGGCAGTGGCAGCTGCGCTGGCCGCTTTTTATCAGCAGATCTTGATTGGTCATGTGGAGGCTGGGCTACGAACAGGTAACAAGAATGATCCGTTTCCAGAAGAAATGAATCGCCGGTTGATTGATCAACTAGCAGATTTTCTCTTTGCACCGACGGATCAAAGTCAGGTTAATCTGTTAAAGGAAAACCACCCACACGACCGCATCGTAGTTACTGGCAATACGTCTATTGATGCTTTGTACCATACGTTGGCACAAAAAAAAGACCGAAAACCAATTAGTGAGAAAAAAATCCTTTTAGTTACGATGCACCGGCGAGAAAACATTGGGCAACCCATGGAACAAGTGTTTCGTGCACTAAAACGCATCGCTGTTGCTTATCCCGCACTGACGATCGTCTTTCCGATGCATAAAAACCCTCGTGTCCGTGCACTAGCCAAGCGCTATTTAGAAGGGCAGCAAAATATCGAGCTGATCGAACCATTGGATGCCCCTGCATTCTATCAGTTACTGGCAGACAGCTACCTTGTTTTGACCGATTCAGGAGGGATTCAAGAAGAAGCACCCTCCTTGGGGATTCCTGTCTTGATCGTACGTGAAACGACGGAACGCCCAGAAGGGGTGGCAGCAGGGACTTTGAAACTGATTGGTACCCATGAGGAGCATGTGTATTCAGAAATCGTTCATTTATTGTCTGATGAGGCAGCATACAAACAGATGGCGCAAGCCAAAAATCCCTATGGAGATGGACAAGCCAGTGAGCGGATCGTGGCTGAATTAAAAAGTTATTTCGAGTAGAGGAAGGCGAACCTATGAGACAATTCCAATCATCTTTTGTCATTAGTAAAACGACGCTAAGGTGGCTACATTTGCTAGAACATATGGAGCACGCTTCTCATACACCGATCCGTGGGTTGTCAAAAGTGATCAAAAGCTCTAGCCGAACCATCATTGAAGATTTACAAAACATTAAAGAGTATTTCGAAGATGCTATCGAAATGGAAACGTCAAATAGTGGCTATCAGCTACAAGTCATCGATACAGAAAGCTACTTAGAAAAAAAACGGAATTTGATCAGTAACGAGCCGTTGTTTCGCATCTTTGAGAGCATTTTTTTAGGGGAAATATTGACCATCAATGAGTGGTCAGACATTTTGTTTATTTCCCCTGCCACGTTGATGCGGTATTTTCGAAAGATCGACCCAATTTTAGCACAGTACCAACTGACATTAAACAAAACCACCGTTGATCTTACTGGTGAGGAAGTCAATATTCGCCATTTTTTTCTGAACTTTTATTATGAATCCGATAGTACGCCGCATACCGTATTTCCGCCGTTGATCATTCATGAGATCGGTTTAAACTTGAAAAAAGAAGAATTCGATAGCAATTTCTCTAATCTTGCCTTTGAGGAAATCAGTTACATGCTTTATATCATTTTAGAGCGAACCTCTCATGGCCATTACGTCACGATCGATCCAGCCATCGTCAAGCAGTTTCGTAAAGAGTATTATCTTGAGCTGAAAAAATTAAAGACGATGCTATCGAACCATTTGCAAACGACGATCGCCGAAAAAGAAATCATCTACTTTTATGCGTTATCGATGGGAAAACGGACGGTGTTTGATATTGATATGGAAAGGGACTTTTGCAACAAGTTAGGCAAAGACTCGCAGATCCTGCAACTAACCCAACGTTATCTAAAGGAGGCAGGCGTACCGCCGTATGCGCTGGAATATAGTACGGTTTTGATCCAGTCTTTTTTTGCGACGATCTTACTAAAAAATAAACTTTCACCGGTCTTGAACAAAGTGATTCCCGATTTGATCTCATTTGTAAAAAAACATTTTCCAGAGGAAATGGCACAAAACACAGCGTTCTTACAAAAACAATTCAAACAAGTGAAGTGTCTGTCTTTAGACATGATCGTAGATATCAGCGCAGTGTTTACCATTCATATGGACTGTGTGAAAGAATTGTACTGGGGGAAGCCTAAAAAAATTGCGTTCCTGTTAGAAGGGAATCAATTTATCTCGCAACGAATTCAGGTCACTGCTCGTAAGTATCTAGGCAGTTATCAGAAACTCTTTTTTCCGAATGTATTAGATATCAATCCCGGCTATTTTGAGGCGAACCAATTTGATATCGTCGTCACAAATTATAATGAGCATATGTCGAATTTTTCTTGTTCTGGCGTGTATTTATTGTTCAATAAAATCCCGAACTCAACCGATTGGCGCAGACTCATGTCATTGATCGACTTTAAACTTTAACAATGGTCCAGGTGCAAAATAATTCTCAGATGAAAGATAGGAATGATGCAATCATGATGAAAAAAGGACATATGACACCAGAAGCCTATTTAAAAAATTACAGCGAACTTTGTTACTTGCAGGAATTTCCCTTAATCAAACAAGTATGTACAGAGTTGCAAACACGATTCAAAGAAATTTGCTATACCGAGTACGATAATGTGCTACAACAAATGGCGGATTTGCTAGAAATCGATGCCCAACTGCAAATGTTTTTAGATTTTTTCCGACACGACTTTTTTAAAGAAATCGAATTAGCAGAAGAAGAGATCGTCGAAATGATCAAAAAAGACAAAAATGTCTATTACAGACAAATGGCAGGGATCGGCACAAACCAGAAAGCGCCCCATGGCTTGATTTATCTCAGCGAGAAATGAACACTGTGATCGCTGAGATAAATCAGAGTGTCAACCACTCGTTGGGTAAGAATGGTTTTTATAAAATAACACTTCGAAATGCTTTGTGACCGTAATGATTCCACAAGATAGTGTCTAGCAAGTTGACTTACGCATTGTCCAACACAACCAGACGCAAGATCCGTGGATTGATTTGATTAAGTAATCGATTCCAATCTGTCGCATCTGGAAAAGATTTTAGAAGAACGCATTCTACTTCCAGTAAGTATTCTGTCGTATACTCCGAATAATTGGTGACTAATAGATCAATTTGCTTTTCTTTTAAATAGGTTGGAGAGAGTTCACTGGCATTAGGATAATACAATGTATGGAAGCGACCCAAATATTTTCGCACGATACTTTCGGCATATTCACAAACATATTCGTTTCCTTCAAAAATCACGGCGATCGTCCGTTGTGATCCCCAATTTTCTTCTTTGATCGCTTCCATATGAATCGTTAAGCTGGCACAGAAATCGTCAAGATAGGAGGATGAATACAGCTTTTTGACTAGCTTGTGTTTTGCCAAAAATGCATAGTTTCTCTTATATTCGTAGGAAAACTTCTCTTTGACGAATTGCGTAAGATCGTCAATATTGACATTCATGATGGGCGAGAGCATATCGCGTATTTTCACAATCGTAAAAAATGATTCTAACCAGTGTAAATCTTTTTGTTCATCATAGGAATTGCCTTGATTTAGGGCATAGAAATCTTTTGTCACTTGTTTGATCTCAGGCCAGCGATTATACATTCGGCAAAATTCTTCGATCGAGGGATGATTGATTTTTCGGCGACAGATGAGACAAAGCAACAAATAAATGATTTCGTCCTCTGGCAGATGGTAATGAAAATAGGAATAAAGGATCTCTCTTAACGTATCTGGAGCAATCAATGAATGATAAGCATAAAAGATGTCCTTTAGTTCAGGTGAAAGTTCGACCTGTAACCCTTTCTTGCTGCGTTCCAGTGTAATGTAGAGAATATAGGAAAAGTAAGAAAAGGTAGAAGCCGGTTGCTTTTTTGAATGCAAAAGATTGGTGATCTCAATGACAGCATCTTGGACATCCAGCGATGGGAAGATAGTATTGACATTGATATCTGACTCATAATAAAACAGACAAAAAAAGCGGCGAATATCGATTTCGGAACCTATCAATGTGACAGGGTTTGTTGATAGACGAAGTTTGAAGGGCTTTAATAATTCGTTCATTTTTTTTAAGTAACTGAGCAATGCTTGTTCCGAAAGATTAAGGGTCAAGCTCCAATCCAGAGCAGATTGTAATTCATCAAAAAAAATACTCTCCAAAATCATAAAAAATGGCTCGTCTTTAACTAAATTTTGTTTTTGTTTGATATACCCCTCGGGATCAAGTTCTTCAAATAAATACCCAAACTTAGAGGAATAGATTTCGATCGCGTCATTAAAATAGTCGCGAATCATGGCAATATCCGCAATGATCGTACGGGTACTGCTTTTTGTTACTTCTGATAAATCGCCCAATGTTGCAGATGGATTCTTCTCAAATTCATTTAATAATTGCAATCGTCGGATTAAAGAACGATTTTTGATAAATTTTAGCTGAAAATTTTTCATAGTTGCCCCCGTTGAATTTAAAAAAGAATTAAACACATTATAAACAATTGGTTAAAAAACTTCAATTTTTATGTTTAATTTTATTATATTTGACTAAATATCCCATTTTTATTATTCTGGTGGATGTAAACGTTTGAAACTAATTGATACAATGTAGGTTTTTTCACCGACAGGTGAAAATTGCTATTTTTTTTTAAGGATATTTGACGCTATAGTGAGACCATAGTCCGATGCTTAGGAGTATTTGTTTTTTCTCAAGAGGAAACCTGTGAACTGTTGGTTGGATCAAAAGGGAGAAAATAAACAGTAAATGTAACTAGCAAATGAGTGAATGTGCCATCAATACCTAGAAATGCAGTGTACTTGAGGGGTATCCACGAATGAGAGAGAAAGAAAATAGAAGACATTGATTGGTTGAAGAACATCTACGGTTACCAGAAAGTGTAAACTGGAAACGAACATGCAGATAGATTACGAGGAGGCTAATATGCTGGCAGAAAAGATAGCGGGAGCAGAAGAATATTTGGCGCATTTTCAAACAGAGCTAGAAAAACAAGGGGTGTTACGCTTTTTTCCTAAAATAAATGCCTTTTATCATCGGTTAGCAAAAGAGTTTTTAACGATTTTTCATAGCAAGGAAGAAAACCTGTTTGTTCAGTGGGGCCACTTATTGGCGATTGATGCACAATTGCAAATATTGATGGAAATCAGCAACAATCGCAAAGAGGGATTGCTAGATGACCTTGGGATGAGTGAGGAAGAAGTCATTGAAATGATAGAAAATGACCATAAGTATTTTTACCGTGAGATCACGGGGGCAAAGTTAACGCAAAAACCCAAAATGGGCTTGATTTATTTGAGTGAACACTTAGCGGAGTCCTGAAGTTTTATGTCTAATACGTCGAGTAGACCTGAGAGTTAGGAAAAAAATTGAGATAAATGGGAAACGATGATGTTCAATAGACTATTGGGGAAGTTTTATAGATAGTTTTTTGGAGAAATAAATGGAGAGTAGTAGTGGGGCTAAAAGGATGATTTTCAGGTGGAACGTACCCTTGAGAATGACAGAGAGCAGATGGACTACTCAAACAACGCAGTGGGGAAGGCAATTGGTTGGTCTTCCTTGCTTGAGTAAGAGTTGTTTTTAAGAAACAACAGATTGACCGCTAAAGTCAACGACAAAGGCGAATGTTTTTTTCTCTTCATTAAAATAATTACTGTGTAAGACGTGAAAAAAAGCAAAAAGCGCTTGAAGGTAGGACATGAACGGAATGAAACTTTTTATTATTTTTGCCTCCTTGTCGGTAGGCATATCGGTGGCACAATACGGCATGTATGATTTCTTCCCAGCATATCTGCGATCCTTCGCAGCTGGCTTCAATTGGGGCAAACCATTCTTTTGCTTGGCTATTTCTTTCTGCTGGTTATGTATTTTTGGGTCCAGCGTGGCAGAACAAGGAAAGAGAAGCAATCTTTAGGAGAATGATCAAGAATTAAACAGCAATGATCAGCAAAGAAGCGTTTTTTCATAGGAAGAAATCGCTTGTTTGTAAGCAAAAGTATACATAAATAGTACGACCGAGACGAGCCTTTCGCGGGCTCTTACTTAACATAAACAAATCTGCAGCAAACGTTTGCTTCTTTTGGTGAAACCAAGAAGGGATCGTTTGCTGTTTTTTTGTGCTAACAAATAGGCCTGTTTTCAAATGTCCCGTGGAGAGCTTTTTTCAAGGAAATGAAAAATTCTTAAGGGGGAGGCTGGAAGAATCGATTCGTTCTGTAAATAGTAATCAAAAAATGGATGGCCGAAGAACTACATACGAGAGAGTCAATAAAATGCTTCATGGAGGAATGGCTGATTTAGCCAAGCGGCATTTCAAGGGAGTACCGAAGGATATTAGATAGAGAAGATAAAGCAATGGACAGAGACGCCAAAGTTTTTAGCGCTGCAATAGCTATTGGAGTATGCGTTGGTTTGGCTACATCTGTATTGGCAACAACAGAGTACCGGGAAAGGGCTGGATAAGTGAAAATGAATGGGAAAGGTGGCGCTCCGAAAGAAGAACCATAGCTGATGATCCGCCAATCGTCGAGGAACCACCCAACTGTATTCCGTAGTGAAATACCAAACGAGCAGGAGATGACCACTGACAGGCATGCTTCATGTTCTTATCAGTTTAGTGATTCTAAGAAAAACAACATAAAAGAAAGAATACCCGACAAACGTAGCTTGGGGGATCAGATGAAAAGAGAGGAACGTTCTTAATAAGGATAGTCCCCCCCTCTTTTTTTACCGTTATTTTATTGTGGCTTTTATAGAATGGAGAACTGCAAGTGCTTTGGAGATTGATATATGATTTTTCTATGGTAACAAGCGTTTTGGTAGATGTTAAGGATTTCTCACTTTAGCCATATCCTATGTTGAATAATTTATTTAAAACGGGGGTTTGTTTTTTTATTTAGGCATAGATTTCATCAGCCAGTGAATTTATTGATTTTTCCCGCATCACAAAGATAGCTATAATGAAGTATATCGAGGATAAAACCCAGCGATTTTGGAAGCCAACTGAAACAAAGACCAATCGACTTTGTTCAAGGTTACCGTCTAAGTAAAGGTGTCTAAAAAAGGGTGGTTTTTAGGCTTGATGATGTCAAAAAGGGGGAGGGAGAATGAAAAGAGCGAGGGGGAATTTTTGGGTCAAACTGATGATCTTCGCTGCTTTTTTTCAAGTGATCAGTGCTTCGACGATTTTAGTTTCGGCACAAGAGGAGCGTTCCGTCGATACAGAAGGCTCAGTCCAGTTCACGGGTGTCTATGAACCAGACAAACCAGAACCTTCACCACCGACCGGACCGACACAACCTGGCGGGGATGGGGGACGTTTGCCGCAGACGAATACCCGAAAAAGTTCCAGTGCCACGGCACTCGGATCATTGCTGCTATTGATCGCTGGCTATTCAACAGTGAAGAAGACACGCAGGTACCAAAAAGAACGAACAACCTCAAGAACACAAGAAAAGTTGAGTAATAGAGAATAAGGGAATGATCTTATGAGATTTTTGCGATTTGCAACGAGCACCGTACTTGCCGCAACCCTTTTGACTGGTGGGATCCAAGGGACCGCCGCTGAAGTAAGAGTCGCTGAAACCGATGGGCAAGTCAGTTTTGTGCCCAATGATCGAGACCCGACGGAAGTGTTACCGCCTGATCCAGGCCCCGATGGCCCCGATGTGGAGATACCGCCGATCGGACCAGATGGACAAACAGGACCATTGACGATCGCTTATGCGCCGACTTTGGATTTTGGTACCCAAGAAATCTCCAACCGAGATGCCGTCTATTCGATGGTGGCAGAAAAGCAACAATTAGCGGATACCCAAGGGGAAGAAAACCAAGTACCGTATGTTTCCTTCGCCCAAGTACAAGATACCCGTGGGTCAAATGCTGGCTGGCGTTTGACTGTAGCACTAAGTGCGTTTGAATCAGGGACGCAACACAACGAACTGCGAGGGGCACAAATCATCTTTGCCTCACGAGAAGTTGACTACAATAGCCACAATCAAGAAAACGCACCGGCCGCACATGAAGCAGGCTTGCGTTTGGATGCCAATGGTTCAGCACAAGCTGTTCTGACTGCTGATGCCGGCAAAGGGGCAGGCACTTCATCCGTCGTTTGGGGCTACCAAGATGAGTTGAATGCGCAGGTCCAAGCCCAGGCGCCGGTGGTTCGCAATGAGGCGATCCAATTGTTCGTCCCGGGAGCGACTGCTAAAGATGCAGCCTTGTATGTGGCGACTTTGACGTGGCAATTGACGACCACTACCTCGCAATCAGGAGAAACAGTTCCAACGGCGCAAGCCGATGAAACAAACTAAAAGAAAAGAAAGAAGGAATAAAAATGAAATGGATTCGATTAGCAACAGTCGCAACACTGACCTCTACGATCTTCGCAGGCGGTGTACAAGCAGTAGCAAATGATGAACCAAGGACACCACTTTTTGAAGTAGAGACACCAAATGAGGTTACCTTTACCGAAGGGGAAGAAGACGTGGATGACGTTGAAAACCCACTTGAATACCCACCCGTTATCATTGATCCGCTTCCAGTAAAAGGCCCATTAACAATCGTTTACGTGCCAGAAAAATTCGATTTTGGTCAACAAGCTATTACTTCATCTGCAGCTGAATATTCTTTGATTGCTGAAATGCAAAACGTAGATGAAGAGCATCCTCTTGCAATTGATAATAACCTTACAGGCGAAGTTCCTTACGTTTCCTTGGCACAGGTCAGTGATACACGAGGAAACAGTGCGGCAGATTGGACATTAAGTCTTGCTTTGACAGAGTTTGTCGGTCAAAATACAGGGGATATCCTTTATGGCGCCCAACTTCACTTTATTGATCCGCAGATCAAACACAATGATGGTACCGGGCCTGCTGAAGAAGCGCCTGAAGCATCAATAACTGATGGCGATCGTGTGATTTTAAATGCTAATACGGATTTAGCATCGAGCATTCCAGTCATGACCGCAGGACTCAATCAAGGTCAAGGTCGCTCCTCTGTTTTCTGGGGAGACCAAGACAAAATGATGGATCAGTATGAGGATGATGATTTTACCGGAACGATACTGAATGATCGTATTCAGCTGCATCTTCCATCAGCTGCGACGCCGCAACAAGACACCTATACAGCAGCCTTGACTTGGATACTAGCTACCACAGTTAGTGTAGATGGTGAAAATGGTGGTAATGGCGGCGATGGAGACGAGAACGTTTTAAATCCATAAGGATAATCTTCAAAGCAACGCAACAATAATGTGAAACAACTGGCAGGAGTAGACCGTTATTCCTGCCTTTTTTGGAAGGAGAAACAACAGTGATTGAACAACCAACAAACCAACGCTGGCTGCGGCTTTTGACTGCAATGATCGTGCTATGCTCATTGATTGCTTGGCCGACACCAGTACGAGCAAATGATGACATTGAATCAGAGTTGAATTTTTTTGTAACCCCGATATTCCCTGACAGTCAGATCGAAGGCGGTGCTAGCGGTTATTTTGATCTGAATTTAGGCGCAGGGGAACAAGAAGAATTGCAGTTGCGCGTCCAAAATACATCGGAAGAAACCATCGACGTCGAAGTATCGGCTCATACTGCTTTCACGAATGTCAATGGGGTAGTAGAATACGGTCGTGATGCCGAAGCTCCTGACCGGACATTGCCTGCCTCGATTGCCGAATTGATTGAAGCACCAGGGGTCATCACCATAGAAGCCCAAGAAGAACGGATCCTTACACTGCCTCTGACGATGCCTGAGGAAGAATTTGATGGGATACTGGCAGGGGCGATCCGAGTAGAAGAGGTCCGCGATGCGGCGGCAGCGGAGTCAGAAACAGAAGGCATCGGGATTCGTAATGAGTTTGCCTTTATTTTAGGAGTCGTCGTAAGCAATAACCGCTCGTCAACGGATCCGGGACTTGAATTGCTGGATGTTTTTGCCAGTCAAGTCAATTATCGGAACGTGATCAGTGCCAAGATTCAAAATTACACACCGACTTTCGTCAACCACATAGAAATTGATGCTGAGATTCGTGCCAGCGGCAGTGACACCGTCTTATATGAAACGCAGCGCACAAGCATGCAGATGGCCCCAAATTCGCAGATGGATTTTCCGATTCCTCTAAATGGCGAGCGTTTCCGTCCGGGAGACTATGTTCTAACTATGACGGCCCGTTCACAAGGGGAGGAATGGCATTGGGAAGAGCCCTTCACGATTGCGGCTGCTGATGCGAGACGTTTAAATGAGGAAGACGTGACATTGGAACCAGAAACCAATTGGTGGCTGATTGGCGGAATCGCCGCACTTGTTTTGTTATTGATCATCGTTGTTGTTTTAATCATTAACAAGAAAAAAAAGACAAAGGAAGGTGGGGATCAGTAAAATGAAAAAGAAAACACTAAAGATAGTACTATCACTTATGGTAGGACTATTTAGTGTTTACTTGTTTTTTCCGTCTATTCGTGTGTTCTTTTTTGAACCACTACATGCATGGCAAGGAAGAGAAGGTACGTTAGGCGAGGTGTTCACTGGATCTTCTTTTGAAGAATCTTTAGAGGATCAAGAGGAGTTGGTGGTTTCTTTTCTGGAAGAAATCCAGCAAGCCTATGTTGGAGAAGTGTTTCCGATCATGTTTTTAACAAACCGCCCACTAACAAGCATCGACATCCAGCTGCCTGCAGCCACGATCATAGAAGAAACATTTTTAATGGAAGAAATAGTGATCACCCAAACCGAGGATCCCGAGCAATGGCTTCTGAACTCCGAAGTGCCGTTGACGTCGTTTAGTCTACCACTGACAATAGAATCCGTAGGTACTTATGAAATAACGGTAGCAGAGACAGTGTTTACCTTGAACGTGGAAGAAAGAAAATCCGGAGATGAGGGGGAGAGGCCCCCTATGGAAACGGACGACCACCCGATTGGCACTAACTTAGCAGCGGATCCTGTCACATCAGATGGTTCATTTTTTGATGACATCGAGGTGGATGAAGGCAATCTTGATCTTTTGGAAGATAGGCGAAGAGAACAAGAAGTAGGCTCCTGGCTAGAATTTTTAGAAGCTGTCATGGACCCAGAGGTGAATCATATAAAGTTGATCGACAGCTTTGAATCTAGTGATAATCCGATTGAAGGTATAGCTTCAGGCGTATCAGGAAGTACAATTAATATTTCGAGTGGAGACTCGTATGTCTATATCAGCCAACCGGGAATCTCAAGAACTCTTATTATTGATGGACAAGGAAAATACCAAATTGATTTTCGTGCGGTTGCTGTTGGCTTCTTGGATAGTACGATGGTACCAGAATCTCCTTGGGATATTTCGTATCAAAATATTACCCTTTATCATGGGAATTATTACGGACCTATGAACGTTACTACTTTGGGTGTTAACAATCAAGCCATATCGACCATGCGGTACCATAATGTTGAAAACATTGGGAATCAGCTTTTGCATTCCGTTGGTACAACCGCAGTGCTTTCAGGAAAGGTTACCTCACATCAAGCACGAAGCTACCGTTCGACTTTTAATGAAAATTGGCAGATCAATGCTTGGAATCAAGCAAATTTTGAAGTCCATCGACTTTTGATCAGTCCCAATGCAGAAGTAGAATTGTCGACCATCAGTTCAGGAAATATATTTTATCATGGTTTGAATCATCCAGAACTGGTTATTGGAGAGAATGCCAAAGTTTCCATGAAAGCAAATTTTGAAGGGACTAGAGGGGAAGCCGATGGTGTGAATGTCTATTTTGGAAATGGTGGTGGGAATCTGACTGTTGGCAAGGGAGCAGAATTAAAACTTGACACTCAGATCAACGCCTCTGCGATTTCCACACTTCATGGAAACCATACCATCGATCTCTTGGAAGACAGCAAAGTGCATATCCAATCCTTAGAGAATCGAAGCCACACGAATGGATGGAATTGGAATATTCTTTCATTTCAAGGAGGCAACACCCATATCAATCTAAAGGAACGTAGTATGTTAAAAATTGATGCGGAAAATCAACCCAACTTATCGGCACATGTTGTTGGCTTCTGGGAACCTCAAAACAGTATCACTGTTGGTAAAGATGCTATTTTAGATATTCGTTCGGACAGTCGCAATGATTCTCAAAATTTGATCTTTTTTGGAAATCTTTCGAAGTTGACGTTCAATGAGGCCCGAAAGGTCAATTTAGAACGAACGGCGCCGCTTTCTTTTAATAACGGAAGTTTGATCAACTTAAATGGAACCAATGAACTGGAAATCGAATTTCAAGGAATCAAACAATGGCAATACGGTGAGTTTGATGAGGTGCAGTCTACCCATGAGTGGATGCCTTTGATTCATATGAGTACCAACCTTACTTGGATCAATCCAACAATCAACAGTGTCGTAACTTTGGATCCAACAGTGGAACAAGGGGTACGTAGTCATTTTTCGACTCATAGCCAACGATTGCTTTTCGAGCAAGTTTCTGAAGTTGAAATAGAGTTGAATCCATTAACGGAAGATCCGACCTTATCAAATTCTCGGATCATCTCTGGAAGAGCAAATCCCAATAGCTATATTCGTTTTGAGCGGGAAGCATTTATGCCCGAACCAAATCCTTCCCTTGGTACTGTAACGGATCCAGATGGACGCAGAGAATTCTTTCACGTCCAAGCTGATGAAGAGGGAAACTTTCAGTTTGATTTATCCGAATTTCCAAACTTCCAACATTTTCGTCACGAAGAGCTAGTGACAGCCGAGGCGTTTTTGAATGGGAGATGGGGAAAGGATTCGGTGATTGTAGAGAAAATCGACATTGTGGACCCGCGGGATCCTTTTCGCCCGGATGAAACGGTCGATCCTGTGAATCCTCCTGTTTTGCCAGAAAACCAGGGATTTGTCAGCATCGACTTTATTTCTCAATTCGATTTTGGAGAAGTACCAATTCTTTCAAGTACCACTCGATATCCCGCAAAGCCGCAGGCGTTGCGGGAAGTTTATGAGGATGTGCATGAAGGGGACCGTCCCAATTATATCCAAGTATCGGATCGGAGGGTCGCTACTACTGGTTGGACACTGAGTGCTCGCTTATCTGAAGAGGGTTTTGTGGGTACGCATGATGAAAGGCAACGACTAAGAGGGGCAAGCGTTTATTTGTCAAATATCCATATGGTAACCACTGGTTCGAATGAGTCGGAGACGCCAGACTATCAAGAAGCCATTGAACTTATTGCAGGTCAAAGTAAAACCTTGGCTTCGGCTCAAGAGAATCATGGTGGAGGGACGTGGATCCAACATTATGGCTCAAGTGAAACAATGGAAAACAGTGTGGAACTGGAAGTCCCGATTGGTGCCAACCCCCAAGCAACTGCTTATCGCGGCACGATTTATTGGGAATTAAGCTTTGTTCCGAGACCTGAGTCATAAAAGTTTGAATAAGAAGGAAGCAGAAGCTGCTGGAAGTCGCCTGCAGCTTCTCTTCTTTCGAATGTGTGGGGAGGTGAAACGATGAGAAACAAGCCGTCTTTATTGATGAACAGTTTATTTTCAATGACGTGCAAGCGGCAATTGACGATTTTGCGGCAGTTGGAATGTTGCGGTCCTTTAAGTGGGAAACAGCTGGCACATGCTTGCGGCGCTTCTCGGCGGACGATTATTTCAGACATTGAGGAACTGCGCCAACTCTTTGGGGCTTCGACGATCCTCGCATCTGCCAGCAATGGTTATGAATTGATGATCCAAGAATTGGCAGAGTATCAGGAAAAAAAGCGAGCATTGTTGGCGGATGACCCGAATCTGTTGTTTCTGCATTTCTTGTGTCAGCAAGAAACGGCGATACCGGAAAAACTTGTTGCGATCACCGGATTAGGCAATCAAACCTTTTTGAAACAATGTCGTCAGCTTCAGACCTTGTTCGCTGCTTATGAACTGACCTTGAATAAAAAGCAGTGGTGCCTAGAAGGGGCAGAAGGAAACATACGGTATTTCTATAAAGCCTTTTATTTTGAAGAAGAGGAACAGCCCTACCAAATCTTTGAGCAGCTGGCTGAAACGTTGATACTGCGGTATCGTCCGTCCTTGCCGATCGATCCAGTGGTTTCGTTGCAGTGGACGAAGGTCTTTCTTTTACGGGCGCAACAAGGTGGACGCTTGGAAGAAAATTGGGAAATGGCTGACTTTTGTCGGTTGTTTCTAGAAAAAACGGGTTTTGTCATCGAAGGCTTGGAGGTCTGCAGGTCCTTGTCGCAGCAAGAACGGTGTGTCCTATTGTTTTTGATGATGGCAGATGAAGGGGTACTTTCGTTTTTATTGAAACATCCGTGGGTCGAAGAAACGGTGCCCTTTGATCCAATCGATAGCTTGCGAGAGACGTTTCCTAAGCAAGCAGAGACATTGAGAGAAGATCGCGTATTCGTGCAAGTGACGTTAGCAGTCATGTTACTGGATCGGCTCTTCCATGTGCCACTTCCTTTGCTGCGGGATCGTCGAAAGCCAGCAGTGTCGGAGATTGGAAAGTCTAAGGCACTTTCTAGCGCTGCTTCTCACTATTTGCGGACAATAGGCGAGTCCTATCTAAAGAAGCAGCAGTTAAAAAACAACCAGCTGATGATCACCTATCATTTGTGTGGAAATGAGAAAATCAAAGGCTGGATCAAACAACGTCTGAGTGATTGGCTGGCTGCCCAAGGAGTGGATGTCGTCGTCGAGACTACGAGTGAGCTGTCGATTTTCACCGCCCGCCAGGTGGTAGTCACTGATCAACCGCTCTTTTTGCTGGAATTGGAACAGCCCATCTATCGGTTGGAACGACCGATTGAGCCAAATTCCATTGAACGTCTCGGCAAGGCGATTTTAGCCGATTTTCTTGGTCAATGTGAAGGCTCTGTTCCTAGTGAAGAGCTTCAAGCAGCGTCTGCCTCTCGCTAAAAACGGTAGAGCCAACGGTAGAATCAGTCAAACGTTACGTACGACGTAAAATTATGGTAGAGGAGCAACAGGTATCATGGGTCGATTCCAAAAACAATTGGTACTTCGTGTGTTGGGGATAAGTTGTCTGCTACTGCTGCTGTTCTATTTCTTTTCAAACTACAAAATGGCTCGTGTCAGCGGTGATTCGATGGCCCCCATTATTCAAAACAACGAGTTAGTCGTTATTCAAAAGAATCAGTTGCCGCATCGTTATGATCTCATCGCTTTTGAGCATGAAGGGCTGCTGATCGTAAAACGAGTGATCGGGGTTCCTGGGGATTCCTATGCGCGCAGTGGCAATCGTTTGCTATTGGGTGCATCAGGGTCCTATTATGATTTTTCCTATACCTTTACACTGACGCAAGAAACGGCGAGGGAATTGCCGGTCGGAGGCATCTTGCAGCCAGGAGAGTATTTCGTCGTTGGGGATGCGATCATGCACTCGATCGATAGTCGTGAATTTGGTATGGTGACGAGCGAGGCCCTTCGTGGGGTCGTCTTGAATTTCTTTTAAGGATTCAACGAGGTCAGTCAGCGTGTCTGTTTGAAAATCGAGGCTCAATTATGGACAAAAGATGGAAAGGGGGATGTCCGTGAAGATTGTTTATGTCAGCATACTGCTGCTTTGTTTTGTGGCAATCGGGGTGCTTGCTCAACGGGGATACCTCGAAATCTTTGTTCGAAGACTTGAGCGACGAACAAAGATGACGGAGTTGGAAAAAAGAAAACTGGCTTTTTTTAAGCATAAGATTCGTAATGAACATCCGTTAGCGTTACTGATGGTGAGTGGTCTGTTTCTTATGAGTTTGCTGCTTTTGACTTTTACTCATGTTTCCATACATGCGCAAAGCCGCAGGATAGCAGAGGAAAGGGAGCAGATGAAACAGGAAATCTTACATTTACAAAAAGAACAGATGGAAGGGACGCAACGACCGTTATCGGTGTACCCGTCTGCAGGTCTCCCTTTTGAAAATCTTGCTTGGCAGACGCTGCTGATGGCGGATGATCGAGAAGCGCGTTTTCAGCTAGAAGAAGAATTTGGGACGCAAGTGACGCCTTTTTTAGGACCGACAGTCGTGCTGATCCATATTGACCAACCGCTGCAAGAAATCACCCTAACGAGTTCAAGTCATTTGAACTCTTCTGCGGACTTTCCTGCTTGGGAAGCTAATTTGCAGCGAATCATCGATGATCTATCGCAGGCGCAAGGCGTGAAACGGTGCCATTTCGTGTTGCAAGTAGCAGATACGCCCGATACGTCATTTGAACAAACGATCGTCCGCAATGCTCAGGGACAGTGGCAAGTACTCAACCGAAAAGAGCTTGTCCAAGCTTCAGACACGGGAACTTAGAATGAAACAATCAAAAGAGTTATTGACGAAAGGGAGGGATTCAAGGGATGAGTAAGAAGAAGGGACGTGGGTGGTTTTCTGCTCAGACGCTATTCGACGAAATGAACCAAGTGTCATTGAAAGAATTAAAAGGATTTGAAGAAACGTATGAGAAAGAAAACAGAACCGCTGAGACAGCTGTTGCCAATGGACCGTCGAAAGAAGCCTTCGCCGATACCGCAAAAAAGAAAGCTACTAGCAATGATCAAGAAATGACGGGTACCAGTAGTAAACCCCAAAAAGGCAAAAAACAAGGGCAACGAAGTGGACAGGCGCCGGCACCGTCTCCTTCAGTACAAGCGGAACTAGAGGAACGATTGGAGCCAGAAGGATCGCCTAAGCACTCGACGCAACTCTGGTCCTCAGAAACTGGCATGCCACATCCTGTAAGCAGTAAAGGGAAGAGAAAGCGTAAAAGCACCAAAAAGCGTAATGAAACTGTCAATGCGCCCTTGCCTAGCTATCAAGAAAAACGCTCTTTTGAAGCGTTTACCGAGGAAGCGAACGGGGAGCAGATGGAGCTGGCGCCTGTCTCACCAGCAGATATGAGCTTTGAACAAACCCATCAAGAGTTAGTGTTGGCACGAACGAGAATCACAGAACTTGAAAAGCGGCTCCATGCAGAAACCTTGCATCGCTCACAGTCGGATATCCAGCAAGTGAAAGAAAAAGCGATTTTTGAACGCTTGGATTGGGCAAGAGAAAAACAATGGTATGAAAGCAAAGCCCAAGAACAAAAACAGCTGCTGCTCCAAAAAGAAGAGGTCATCACAAATTTGGCTAACCAACTCGCTGAAAAAGAAGCACAGCTGGAGGAGCAGGCTCGAGGCCCTCAGGAAGAAGAAGCCGCTGCGCTTCGCAAAGCGGTCAATGAGCTGCAAAAAGAAAACCAAGAGTTACAAAAAGAAAATCAGCAGTTTCAAGCGGAGATGCGAGAGATCTTGCTGTTTGCTAGAAAGAAAGCAGACCGGACACTTGAAGAAGCGCAGGTTGAAGCAGAACGGATGATCTACAACGCTGAAATGCGCTTGAATATCGCCCATCGTACGGCAAAAGAGATCCTTGATGAAGTGAGCGATACGAAAGAGAACATGAATACTCTCTTTGATTATTTGTATGAACAAGTCTATTCACTAGCAGACAAGCAAGTATTTGAAAAGTACCAAGAATAGGTTTGCTTCGGATCACTAGAAGCAGGCAGATAGTCCTGTGAACGTTACATAACGTTAGCGCTCTTCGCTTTGGGCGGTGATCGCTTGAAACTTTTCTTTGTTTCTCAACGACATTTTGATTGGGAAATGGATTTGTTCTGTACCGGCTGCGATCGCTGATTCATAATACCAGCACTTATGGTCGATCAACGCCATCGATTGCTGCAAAGCGTCTATCTGCGCTTGCAGCGCTTTTTTTTGTTCAAGAAACATTTTATGGCGTTCTTGCAGCGAGTCATCACCAAGGCGTGTCAATTGTGCATAATCTTTGATCTCTTTAATGGTCATGCCTGTTTCCTTCAGACATTCGATCAATTCCAGCATCTCAATTTCGGTATCTGAAAATAAACGGTAGCCAGATTCTTTGCGCGCTAACGTCGGCAAAAGGCCTTCTTTGTCGTAATAGCGGATGGTTGACGTGGGGATATTTAAGGCTTTCGCAACTTGGGATATCGTATAGGTCATTTTTTTCACTCCTTAACGTTGACTTTAAAGTTAACTTTAATGTTAGTATGACAGTAAGCAAAGGAAAAAGCAATGAGGAGGAAACAGAGATGACAGAAAAAAACATGAAAGCTGCTGTATTAAAAGGACCAGAAACGATCGAGGTCAAACAAGTACCTGTGCCGAAAGTGGAAGAAGGACTGATCGAGATCCAAGTTTCAGCTTGCGGCGTCTGCGGCAGTGACGTGCATATGTGGCAAGCAGGGAAAGGTTGGGGCAAAACAGGGGAGTCCGATTTTATCATGGGTCACGAGTTTTGCGGTGTCGTGACGGATGCAGGCGATAGTTCCTTTAAAATCGGCGATCGCGTTGCTTTTTGGGCCAATCTTTATTGTGGGAAATGTGATATGTGCCAAAAAGGGCAAGAGCATTTGTGTCGGGAAGTAAATGGCACCAATTATATCGGCTTTGTCTGCAATGGCGCCTATGCCGAACGGTTTGTCGGAAAAGCGTCCAATGCTTATAAATTGCCAGATACAGTTTCAGATACAGCAGCTAGCTTGATTGATCCCTTGATGGTTGCCTATCATGCCGTCCGTAAATCCAATATTAAGTTAAATGACAAAGTCTTGGTTTCTGGAAGTGGGATCATTGGGCAATTGATTGGCGAATTGGCCAAAAAAGCTGGGGCTTCTTATGTGGCCATGTCCAAAATCAACGATACAAAAATTGAGAAAGCCAAGGAATTGGGAATCTTTGATGACTACTTTGATGCCAAGGATCCAAAACGTGGGGAAGTATTGAAAGACGCCTCTGCTGGTGGATTCGATTTGATTTTTGAAGCAGTCGGTTCCAGCAGTTCCTTAGCGACGTGCATTGAGGCTGCTCGTCCTGGTGCAACGATCGTGGCGATCGGAAATTCCGTTGCTCCCGAAATTCCTTTTTCATTAAATCGGTTGGTCTTGCAGGAAATCAAGCTCATCGGCAGCGTTTCATGCACCCGCCAAGAGTTTGAACAAACGATCGACTTGATTGCTAGTGGCATGATCGATCCCACAAAATATATCACGGATGAATACCCATTGGAAAAACTGCAAGAGGTGCTAGAACGCCAAACGTTAGAAGATGATCCATTGGTCAAAGCGGTTGTGAGGTTTTAAATCCGATCCAGAGAAGAATACCAAATGAAAATCGGGCACCGAGTATTGAACAAACATAGAATGATAGCTGATTCTGCTTAACATCTACGAGGTGTTAAGCTTTTTTATTTGAATCTGCAATAGAAAATCTGTTGCGCACAGGCAAAAGGTTGTGTGTATACATGGGTGTCAGCACTTTTCTTATTTGTCGCGTGTCGCAGTGCTATCATTTGATCCAGGAAAAGAATGGTGCTTGCCTTGCTATGGATTGAAAGAAAGCCCGCAGCAAGTTCAAAAAAGCAAAAGCGAACTTTTCTGACAATGGATGTTTCGTGCCACATCTTATGTTTTTAGAAAGAAGTTCATTTGACGTAGCGAAGAAAGGGGTTTCTGTTGTATGGTAGAATGAATAGAGCCAAGTCAGAAAAGGAAATGAGTGAAGAGATGGCATGAGGGAACTTCAGATGTCTTTTATTACAAGTCCGAGTACAAAGCGTTGGATGCAGATATTAACGATTATTGAACGAGAACAAGTTTTTAAAGTTGGGATTCTTTCTGAGCGATTGGCTATTTCTCAGCGGACATTGGTGAAAGACCTACGCTTGATCAAAGAGCATTTTGGCGAATGTATTGAATTGGTATCAGGTAATAGCGGATTTCATTTCGAAGAACGAAATCGTGTTCTCTTTAAAGAAAAAAAAGAGCAGCTATTAAATCAGGAAGTTTTATTTGAAATCATTGGGAACATTTTTTATGGAGAAGTAGTTGATCTGAATGAATTGGCTTATCGATACAATTATGCGGAAACAACATTACGAAGGTTTATTGCACGTGTGCAACCAGCCTTAAAAGAGTATGGACTTTCTCTAAGTTTCACACCGGTTACTTTGGTAGGCGATGAAGCAAATATTCGTAAATTCTTTTTTGATTTTTACTATGTAGGGGAGCCCACCCCCTATACGATCAGACCACCAGAAGGCCTGCATCATGTAATTCTAAAGGGACTTTCTGATAAATTGGGAAAATATGAAGTAGGGACTGGCTTGACGATCTCGGCTTTTTATTCACTGCTGTATATAACGATTGTACGGGCGCAAAAGGAGCACTATGTTTCGATTCCTGACTGGGCAAAAGAGCTTGTCTATCAAGAAAATGATTTTAAATTGCTAGAGATTCTGAAAGAAGTCATTTTCAAAGAGTATGGGGTATCTTTACCCAAAGAAGAACTTGCTTGGCTTCACTACATGATTATATGTACGCGGACTATCAATCAATACGATCGAGAAAAAACTTTTCTAGCTCGATTTAATTTCTGGCCAGAAGTGAAGCCGATCGTAAAAGCGTATTTTGCTGGTGCCGAATTTAAGGGCTGGGATCAGTCACTGCTAGAAGATTATCTAATCTCCTTTCTGGTGTCTAGAAAACTTAATGAAGTGATTTGTCCATCTTTGAACAAGCGACAAGCTGAAGAAGTCGCCTCAATAAAAACATACCATCGAGAGTCTTACTACAAAAATAAAGCATTTTTGGAAAAGTACAAAGAAGAGTTAGCTTTTGCGACAGAATTTATGGAAGATATTGCTATCAGTTTTACAACGGTAAGTGATTTACTACGCGACTATTATCAACCGAAAAAAAATATTTTGTTTCTTATAGAAGGGGACTCAATGGTCGTTCAAATGATTCGACTACAAGCAATTCGGCTCTTTGCAAACAAGTATCAAGTCATTTTTCTTTCATTGCACGAATTAACAGAAGAACGATTAAAAGCGGACCAGAAGGTTTTGATCGTCACAAATTATCGTCCCTATATCCTGGATTATGGTTTGACGGATGATTATATCTTGTTAAGTAGCATACCAACGAAGAAAGATTGGGAGCGTGTGATTTGTCGATTGTATCCTCAAACTAAAGAGTGCCCTCTGTGAAGTGAACCAAGTGAAGCAATAGTGAATGGGAAGTTAGGGAGTATTTTTTCGGACTGTCTTCTGGGAGGAAACTTTCGATTATCTGTAAAATCCGACACAAAAATGTACCGACTAGTTTTCTTAGTCGGTACATTTTTGTAGCTATTTTTCATTTTATTGGTATCAAACAACTAGCGCTGCAGTCACTAATGATACCAATCTATTTAATCTTTTTTCCCCGCATTCTTCACGCTTTCTGCCACGACTTTAGCGACATCAGGCTGAAACGCATCTGGAATGATAGTGGTTGGAGTCAATGCTGATTCGGGGATCAAACTAGCGATCCCTTGTGCTGCTGCGATCTGCATCTCGATCGTGATGTCTCTTGCTCGAGCGTCTAATGCGCCTCGGAAGATTCCCGGAAAGGCCAAGACATTATTGATCTGGTTAGGGAAATCACTGCGACCAGTACCGACGATAAAGGCGCCAGCTGCTAGTGCCTCATCAGGGAAAATCTCTGGCGTTGGATTCGCCATAGCAAAAATCACTGGTTTTTCTGCCATCGTTTTGATCCACTCAGGGTGCAGCACACCGGGAGCTGAAACGCCTACGAAGACATCTGCTCCTTTGAGGGCATCTTCTAGTGTTCCTGTTAGATGTTGACGATTGGTGGCTTTGGCAATTTCTGCGTGATGGGGCGCAAGTTCATGGTTCGTTTCTGAAATGATCCCTGCTTTGTCGACAACAGTGATGTGTCTGATGCCAGCAGCCAAAAATTTTCGGGTAATGGCAAGGCCAGCAGAACCACCGCCGTTGATCACGATTTTGACCTCTTCAAAGGATTTGTCGATCAGCTTCAGGCTATTGATCAAAGCGGCTAATACCACGATGGCAGTTCCGTGCTGGTCATCGTGGAACACGGGGATCGGTAATTCTTCAATCAAGCGTCGTTCGATCTCAAAGCAGCGAGGGGCGCTGATATCTTCTAGGTTGATCCCACCAAAGGTTGGTGCGATCGCTTTGATCGTTTGAATGATTTCTTCGGTGTCTTGCGTATCTAGGACGATCGGAATCGAATCGATTCCGGCAAAGCGCTGGAACAAGGCCGCTTTGCCTTCCATGACCGGCATAGCTGCTTTGGCACCGATATTGCCCAAACCTAACACCGCTGAGCCATCGCTGATCACGGCGACAGTATTTTTCTTAGTGGTCAAGGTGTAGGCGAGTTCTTCGTTTTCAGCAATTGCTGATGAAACAGCTGCGACTCCTGGGGTGTAGGCGATACTTAAATCTTCTTTTGAATCAATAGTGACTTTAGAAACGACGGCTAATTTGCCCCCATTTTCCTTGGCTTGTTTCATAGCTGCTTCTTTGACATTCATCGTTGACATTCTTGATTTCTCCCTTCCGATTTCAAACAATTAAAATAATAGTCGTAAAAGTGCGGTCATTGAGATAACCGTGATCGCGCCACCCAAACGTGTAGCTACTTGGGCAAATGGCATCAAATTCATGCGGTCGGCGGTACTTAAGATCGCGACATCGCCGGTTCCACCCATTCCGCTTTGACAAGCAGAAACGATGGCTGCTTCGATGGGGTACATGTTCATAAAGCGAGAAACGATAAATCCCGTGGCAATCACAGTGAAAACAACGCTAATAACGACTAAAAAGTATTGCCAGGTCAGCATACCGACGACATCTTTCAAAGGAATATAAAGCAGTCCTAATCCTGCCATGAGTGGAAATGTAAAGTTACCAGAGATGAATTTGTAAAGCTGTTTTGATCCTTTTTGTGTTTCTTTTGGTACGACATTCAAGTATTTCAAGAAAGCGGCTGCTACGATCATGAGAACAGGTCCAGGAAACCCAGTGACGTGTTCCAGCAAACCGCCGAGAATAAAGAGCGTACAAGCGGTCAGCACACCGGCACCCATCAATTTGACGTCGATCGGTGATTGATCTTCAACCAACGCATCTTTCAAATCATCCCCATCACTCATTTTGACGAGTTGGCCTTTTCCTGAAAGCTTCGGTTTTTGTTCCCCTAAGCGAGTCAACAAGCCAGTACAAACGATCGCGAAAAAGTTGCCGATGATAGTGGCTGGAATCAACTGACCGACCAATTGCTCGCTACCTAAACCAGTGATGGCACTATAGCCTAAGGAAAGTGGTAAGATTCCTTCCCCAATACCGCCGGCTAAAACAGGAGTCACAATAAAGAACAAAGTGTGTTTCCAATCTAGCCCTAACAGGACACCGACAAGGGTACCTACGCCCATCGCTAAGACCATGCCTAACATCATAGGAATGATCATTCGCATCAACCCTTGGACTAAGATTTTGCGATTCATACCTAAAATGCTGCCGCAAACCAGGCAGGCGATATAGAAATAAAGGAAGTTTGCTTGCTTCATTAAGATATTAGTTGATTCCAATACGTTTTGATTGATGAGATTAAAAAAGACCAGGATTGACGGAATCAACAAAGAAAAAATAGCGGGACCACCAAAATTCTTGATGATGGGGATGTTGGCACCAATCGTTCCTAATAACCAGCCTAAACTTAGGATAACGGCGAACCCCCCCAACATATTGACAGGCAGTTGCTGTAGAAAAGCAGTAATCAAGATAATGGCAGACATTACCAGATAGACGGGCAAAGGAACGGAACCAACATAGAAAGACCACCACTTTGCTTTGGTTTGCTTTTTTTCAACAACGGGTTGTTTTGCGACGACTTGTTTCATTCAAATACCTCCTTTGGATGTTTCCAGTATAAGGAAGCGCTCACAAACAAAGAAGATTATTTAACTAATTTAATTAAATACAACTTAAAAAAAGACCTTCGGAAAAAGATTCCTATGTTAAAATGAGCGTGTAATGAACGCTTATTAGCAATTGAGGAGGAACGACTATGCGAGAGCGGCCAGTTCGGCTGTGGGTGCTGTTAGTAGGAATTTTTACCAGTACCTTATGTATCGTTCTAACATTATTTTATGTACTGATGATGATGGAACAAAAAGAGCAAATGCACCGGGATGAAGAAACGCTGCTGCTATCGATCGGTCGTCAGTTAGCATCAGAAGCGGAGGTCAAGCAAGCACTGCGGGAAAAGAAAGCCAGTCCCCAGTTGCAATCATATACCAATGAATTAGCAAAAAATTATGGGTTGGATTTTATTGTTTTGATGGATCAAGACGCTATTCGGATCACGCACCCAGACCCTGAAAAGATTGGTCAACCTTTTACTGGTGGCGATGAAACACCGGCAATTGAAGGCAAGGAGTCTCTCTCCATTGGCAACGGCACCTTAGGACAGTCCTTACGTGGGTTCGTTCCAGTGAAAGAAGATGGAGAACAACTTGGCGTCGTGGCATTAGGGATTAAAATGACTTCACTGCAATCGCTAATCTTACTATCGCAAAAAGGCTATCGGAAAGCATTGTTCATCAGTTTGCTATTAGGCGGGGGGATTGCATTATTCGTGGCATTTTATTTGAAACGACAACTGCATAATCTGGAACCGCAAGAAATCTCACGTTTGTTAGAAGAACGCAATAGTATGCTGGAAGAAACCAAGGATGTTGTTTTTGTCTTAGACTTAGCGAAGAACATCTTGCTGGCAAATCGAGCTGCCACGGCATTGCCGCTTGCTACTGCATCAGAAGATGGCTTGGTTGGCCAATCCCTGCTAACGATCTTGCCTGCTTTGCAGCACGTCGATTTTGACAAGAAGCAAGAGCGGTTAGTACAGCAAGAAGGGCAGGACTATGTCTTTTCATCGGCGCCGATCATCGTGAGAAATCAGCAGATAGGGCATATTATTTTTCTAAGAAATGCGACAGAGTCTTTATTTATTGCGGATCAGTTGGCAAATACGACAGCCTATGCGACGGCACTGCAAAGTCAAGCCCACGAATTTATGAACAAGCTGCATGTCATCTATGGTTTGGTGGACTTAGAAGCCTATGAAGAGTTGACGATCTATTTGGATGATATTTTGAAACCAGAGAAAGAATTTGCTCATCGGTTAGCGATTCTTATTAAAAACCCTTTGTTGGCAGGGTTTTTGATTGGCGAGCGGCAAAAATTTTTAGAAAAGAAATGCCAGCTGTTGTTAGAAATTTTTCCAGAGATTCCCCAAGGGGCCGTTGCACATGAAACCAAAGTCTTATTAAACCTTTATCAATATATACATCATCTTTTGCTGCAAAAGCATTTGACTCAAGAGGTATTTATGAAAATCGAGTACCAAGAAAATCAGTTGCAAACGAGTTGGCAGCTAGCGGAAGAAATGTTGACACCAGCGGAACAAGTGACTTTACAGCAAGTAGGCTATTTTCAGCAATTACTGCATGAAGTCAATGGGACGATCACTTTTCAGGAAGCGCAAGGCGTCCTAGAAGTGACGATCACGAATGATTATCGGAAGGAGCAGCTATGAAAGCCAATATTTTGATTGTTGAAGACGATCCGATGGTTCAATTTATTCATCGCAGCTATTTAGAACGTTTAGCGGTTTTTGAGCGAATTTTTTCGGTGGAAACAGTGGAAGAAGCACAAGAAATGCTGCAAAAAGAAACCATTGAGCTGCTCTTGCTGGATATCCATTTGAAAGATGGCAATGGCTTGGAGCTGTTGCAAACATTACGGGAACAACAACAGGCTGTGGATGTGATCATGATCACGGCTGCCGATGAAACACGATTGATCAGCCAAAGCCTACATTTGGGGATGTTGGATTATTTGATCAAGCCGTTTTCCTTCGAACGATTTGCCCAAAGTATCCAAGTATTTCAGCAACGACGGGAAAGCCTCAAACATCCACGGATCGCTCAGCAACAAATCGATCTGCTGCTGCAGGGAAACCAAAAAAGTCCGTGGATCGAACTAGAAAAAGGGTTGACAGAAGACACGCTTCAGCTGATCCAAGAAACGATTCGTACCATCAAACAGCCATTTACAGTCCAAGAATTGGCGCAAGCTTGCGCATTGTCCCATGTATCGGTAAGAAAGTATGTCGCCCACTTAGAAAAGACCAAAGCCATTCGCAGTGAAAATGTATATACAAAAATTGGGCGTCCGTATAAACAGTATTTTTTGACATATGCAGAAAAGCAGACAACGGATTGAAAAATGAGCTCTCATTATCAGCTGCGATAAATGCATTTAATAATCAAAATACGAGTATTTTTCTATTTTTGTTAAGATTTTATGATTATTATTTCAATTAAACCTATTCTTTATTAGACTGATTGATAAAGAAGGAGGAATAAAATGAATAAAAAAACACTGATTTTACCAATAATCTTAGTTACTTTAACAGGGTGTGGGGCTCAAAATGAAGACGACATAGCACAAGCAGATACGGTTGAAGTGCCAACGATCACTCTCGCTGCAATCGAAGAAGCACAAGAAGCTTGGGCTGAGAGCATCGTAGCTATTGGGGAAGCAAGTACGCAGAGTGAGGAAGCTGCAGAAGAACAAGCTAAAGAAACCCTTGATACGTTGTATGCATTTGATGAAGGAACAGTCCTTTTTAAACCGACGAAAGCTGCTGAAATTCCTTTCCGCTCAACAAAGGAAGAAGCCTTGTCTTATTTCGTTGGTGGTGATATTGAAGAAGACAGCGGGTTTGCTTTAGAGCCGTGGACAAATGTACGCTTTGTCAATCACGATACGATTCTAAATGGTGATACAGCACTTTCTTCAGGAAATTATTATTTTACATCCGGTGAGACCGGAGAAGAGGTAAAGGTCGAATATACATTTGGGTATATGTTGGATGAAGACGGCAACGTTCGAATCCAGTTGCAACACTCGAGTGTTCCTTTTCGTTAAAGGAACTAGCAACAGATTTAACTATTGGTTGTATAAAAGTAATACTGTATTGAATGAATGAAACAAAACGAGACGACGAAGTACCTGCTTTCATTACTTCGTCGTCTCGTTTTGTTGGAGTGATTTGAGCAGAGCAATCATTATTTTTGCGATTGGAATACTTCAATCGCCTGATGAATTGCTAGTAAATCAGGAAGGGTGACTTGTGCATTGATCAATAGGACCGGTGCTTTTTCATAGGTTTCAGACAATGGAGTAGTGCTTAGACAGAGATCGTAGTCGTCGTCGACAAACTGATCACGAATATCAAGGTTGTAGAACCCTTGAAAGGGCGCTTTGATCAGTTCTCTGATGGTCAGCGAAATCGCCAGCGGCAAGTCTGTTTCCAGTTTGATCTTGATTTTCTGCTGAAAAGTAGCTGGCGGTAAAATCAGCGTCCACGCCATAGCGACATGAAGAGAAAATCCGCTTTGTTTCAGCGGCTCTTTTTGGTATAACGAAGTTTTTATCACTAGCTTTTCGGCTTGCTTTTGCAAATCAGGAAAATGTTCTGTTAAAAACTGTGCAGTATTATAGCCGGCTAATGTATGGTCGACCGGTCCAAACAATTCGACAGTCAAAAGCCCATTCAAGAGGGTATTCACGATCCTACTTTTGCAAGGGCGGGTCAACTCGGATTTTGGTGCGAACGCGGTCATCGACCAGAGAAGTTTTTGGATGCTCGTCGTTGGTTTTTTTGGGGAAAACGCAGCGTCCAGTTGCGCATCGGCAAACGTTCGATCGAGATTCGATGCTAGCCATAGAAAACAAAAGCGGCGTTCATTCTCATCAAGAAAGAAGTGTTCCGCTAGTTCTGACGATAAATGATTGTAGATGGCGGTCTCTTCATCAATCAGGGATTGAAACAGGGAAAGATCTTCCCCAATCAAAGGGGCTTCGATCGCTACTGCTTCTGCTGAAATCCGTTGTCCTTTGCGAAACCGCAAAATAGTGACAGCCAAAATGTATGTGGTCATTTTCAATTCGATCGGGTTAAAGGGAATCTGATTGTTTTGGTAGAAGTCTTGTGCGATGGTTTCACATTTTTTCTGAGAAAGACCAGTAAAGGGCCAATGCAGACCGGCAAATGTTCGCCAAAAGAAGACCATCATAAAGTAGCGGATACGGGCTTCGCTGCCTACGAGTCGAACCGTCCCTTTTTGCTTTTGCAGCTGAAATCCCAATGGAGCAAGCAGTTTTTGCAACGCATAGATTCGTTTACGAACGGTTGATTCGGAGAAGTAATGGTCAGCGGCGAATTGGATCAAATTGATCTCATTTTGCAGCAAAAGGGTTTCCAGTAAATAAAAAAAGGGATTCGCTTCCAGCAACTGCCGACTCAATCGCTTGTAGTCTCGCTTAGTCCCAATGAAGGATAACCCAAAGCCGTGTTTGGCAACCAAAAGCGGTGAGGGATCGTCTTGTAAGGAAAGCGAGCGTTTGCTTAAAGTGTCGAAGCTTTTTTGGATGGAGCGGCGATCCAAAGCCAACGCTTGACTGATCTCTTCAATGGGAACAAAACGTTTTTGAAGATACAAAAACCGCAACAAGTCGATATCTCTCTTGAGAGTGTGTCCAAAAAATGGATAAAACCGTTCCATAATTCAAGCTCCGTTCTAAAGGTTTCTCTATGTACTCGATTCTCTTATGATAGCACAAAAAACGTGATTTTTTTGTAAATGAAATCAGCAATTTTTTGTCTCCTTTTCGCAGCAAAACCTTCTATACTGTTTTCTGACAAAGACTCGCTTTTCTCAGCATTCATGGTCTGCTGAGGAAAGCAGTGCGGAAATAAAGGAGCGAAAGTGATGAAACACAAAAGAGGTTGGCAAAAGTATACAGGGATTTTTTTCCTGTTGTTGATGGGGGTTCTCATGGGCAGTCTGACTGTAAACAGTGAAACCACCACGTATGATTTTGACTATCAAACTGATGCGACCGGACAGTATTTGACAAATGGAACGGGGCAAGGAGATACGTACAACTACAAGTATGGACAGGCGCCGGGGGTTGCTTTTGATGAAGAGAACTATGTCAATTATGCAGATGAAGCTTATCTGAAAAAGAGTGTCAAAGAAGCTGCGGGCCAAGGACTATTTGATGTAACGTTAGCTATCAAAGGCAATCAGACCAGTACCCCTGTTGATCTGGTCATGGTGATCGATTATTCTTCCTCCATGACTGGAGAAAAATTAACCAACGCCTTGTTGGGGCTGCAACAGTTTGGAAATGAATTAGCTGATTCGCTAGCGAACGACTCCATTCGGATCGGGATCGTTGCCTACAATCGAGAAGTTTACACTACCAACGGTTTTTCTACCGATATCGCGTACTTGGAACAATTTCTGCGTGAGACGGCCGAATCCCATTCTGGAACTTTTATGCAAAAAGGCTTATTGGCTGGACAACAACTGTTACTGGAAGAAAGTCGTCCAGAAGCGGAAAAGCTGTTTATTCATATCGGTGACGACAGTGCCAATCGTAGTTATTTGCCAGTAGATGAGGCAGCGGTTTATCAAAATACCGGCGCAATCAGTGACTATAACGGTTATCACACGGAAAGCTATATTGAAGAATTTCAAACGTCAGCCACTGCTTACCATACGACAAGTAAAAATCCATCAGATTCGCAAGCCATTCCTGTTAGCAACACTGTGGTGACAGACGAGACCCTTGGCACGATCGTCGCGCTTAAAAAATCTGGTTTTACCTATTATTCGGTAGCAACGGCGCCTTCCGCACGAGGGGAATACATTGGGCGCAATCTGGCGTCTGCACCGAGCAATTACTTAACAACGGATGAAAACCTGAGCGGATTGGGTTCAGCATTGACAGAAATCGCCAATCATATCGATAAAACCATCCCTGACGGGACGATTACAGATCCGATGGGAGAGGGCATTCTTTTGCAAGGGGCAGGTAATTTTGATGCTGATCAGTATCAGTTAGTCGGATGGCGCAAAAATGCGCAAGGAGAGTGGGTCGAGGCGCCGGAAGTTGCAACTGGAGTAACCGTTTCTGAAAAGGATCAGACTATTACCGTCAGTGGGATAGCCTTAGGTGAAAATGAAAAATTGACCTTGACCTACCAAGTTCGCTTGAATACGGAAGCCCCAGATTTTAAAGGAGAGGCGTGGGTGTTGTGCAATGGCCGTACGACCTTAACACCAGCAAGCGATGATGAAGCGTTGGATTTTCCGATACCTTCCATCAAGGCACCCAATGTTTCCCTTGCTGTTCTCAAAAAGTGGGTCAATGTCTCAGCAGCTGAGATTCCAGACCAAATCGATTATCAAGTCAAAAGAACCACCACTACGGCAGCAGACAGTTGGCAGCAGTCAGACCGTTTGACCCTTGAAAAAGCCAATGATTTTCAAGCATCATTAACAAAGATACCCGTTGCTGGTCAAATGGCAGACTTACCAAAATACAACAATCAAGGGGAAGACTTTGTGTATCAGGTTGAAGAAGTCAATATCCCCGACGGCTTCGAAAGCAGTGTGACGACTGAGGGAGATACCCTTGTAATCACCAATACAAAAAAAGAAACCGAACCAAGTACGACGGAACCAAGTACGACGGAGCCAAGCATTACCGAACCAAGTACAACGGAACCAAGCACAACGGAGCCAAGTACCACAGAACCAAGCACAACCGAACCAAGCACAAC
>NZ_NGLK01000001.1:2541475-2571475 GCF_002141235.1 Enterococcus sp. 3C7_DIV0644
ACAACGGAGCCAAGTACCACAGAACCAAGCACAACCGAACCAAGCACAACAGAACCAAGTACAACCGAACCAAGTACGACGGAGCCGGGTACCACGGAACCAAGCACAACCGAACCAAGTACGACGGAGCCGGGTACCACGGAACCAAGCACAACCGAACCGAGCACAACAGAACCAAGTACAACGGAGCCAAGTACCACAGAACCAAGCATTACCGAACCAAGTACAACGGAGCCGAGTACCACAGAGCCAAGTATCACGGAACCAAGTACCACAGAACCAAGTACGACCGAGCCAAGTATGGCAGAACCAAGTACAACGACCACAAACCATGACGGTGCCACGCTAGTAAATCCCCATGAGAGCCAGTCTACTGAAACAAGTGCTAGTAGCGAAACCACGAAATCTTCCAGTCAAGAAAAAGCAAAGGCTCTTCCTCAAACGAATGAGCAACGAGCTGCATGGCTGGTGATTCTAGGCGCAATCATGGTAGGCGGTGTGTTTACAAGCGTACTGAAAAAGAAATAGGAGTTAGCTCTAACTTATAATTCTATAAAGTCAGCTAGACAAGTGTCTAGCTGTTTTTTTGTGCTTTAGGCAGTTGAAATCGGCGCTGTTACTAAAAAAGCTGCGGCTTATTGGTGAGTACAGCTAGCAATTTATAAAAGAGAAACAATAAACAAAAACGTATCTGAACTATTTAAAATAACACCTAATATTTACCGTTGAGAGCCCGCAGAACAAATGATTCTTTGCGGAAAGTCAATATTTTTGCACCCTCGTGTGCAAATGCTGGATAAAAAATAGGTGGTAATTTTGTTAGAATCAAACAAGAAACATTGCAATGACTCGAAGGCAGCACTAAAGGAGGGACCTACGATTTGATGAAAAATTTATAGGAAATTTGCTAAAGGAGATTACGCCCGTGAACAGTCTTACATTCCAATTGGTAACGAACTCAGTGAATCGAAGAAGCCTTATACTATTGGCGTACATGGAAAACGAACAGATTTTGAGTGTCAAACAGCTCTCAGAAAAAGCGAGTATTTCTCGGCGGACGATCTTAACGGACTTAAAAGCACTACGCACATTTTTTGGTGATGCGATCTCTCTTGAAGGGACCCATCACGGGATGAAGTTGGTAATCAATGATCATGGTGAATACTATAAAAAACGACGCTCCTTCTATGAGCGAGAACCACTTATTTTATTAGTACAAGCTTTTTATGCGGGACAAACGTTTCCTTTTTTAGCTTGGATTCGAGCCATGCATATTTCAGAATCAACGGCAAATCGACTCATAAAAAAATTACAGCTGATTCTTGATGAATACGGTTTGGTGGTAACCAAAGCACCGATTGGGCTGATGGGAGAAGAGATCAATCAGCGAAAGTTCTTCTGGGATTTTTATTGCGAAACGCACTATTTTGAGTTGCCGGTCATTGAACATCAGCTTCAAGAAACGCTTTTAAGAAGAATTGAGCAAAACGTGGGGATCGTTTCAAGAAAAAAGGTCATCAATATTATTCGTTTGTCTGTTCAGCGTGCCACTTTTGGAACCTTGATATTTGATCCTGAGATCCTAGCATTGATCCAGCAAGATCCGCTTTTTTTGACGATCAGTGAAACACTTCAAGAAAGCAGCAGTCTCCAACCCATTGCGAAAAAACGGCTCGTTCAGGAAGCGTGCTTTATTTACTTAATGCTTTATGCGCAGTGGGCGCTTCGAGGGAAAACGAGGATTCCTCTCAATACCTTTTCAAAAACGAGTAAGCGATTCGTTGAACTCTTTGTTGCTTTTTTTGAACAGCACAATACTTACCTTGACGAGCCTTGTGGAATTCAACAGGTCGTGGAAGATTTTTTAGTCCGGCAATATGCAAAAGTTGGCTTAGCACCTATCTACTTAAAAAATCCGGATAGTACGAATCAATTTGTGTTTTCTTTGCCTTTTGATCTATATGAGCCTTTGATTAGGTTTATGGAAGTGAATGAGATTCCGCAATGTTTCAAAAATCAATTTTTGAGGGACTTTTGTTGTTCCTTCGTTCTCTATCTTTTTGGCAATCAATTGATCCGGGTTTCACAAAAAATCGTGGTGTTGCTTGCCAATAATTATGTGATCGATGAATGGGTCTACAGTATTTTTGAACATCATTTTAGTGGTCGAATGGCTGTGCTCTATGAAGAACAATTAACATCGGAACAGATCAACCAGCTTGACTGTGATATTTTGATCACCAATATCATTCCATTTGATTACTCCATAGAAAAGCAACCGCAGGTATTTTTTTTGCCTAAATACATTGGGTATAAAGAAGCGATTAAAATGGTTGTCTCCATCTTAAATGAAGGATTGGAGGACTTCGTCTGTGTCTGAAGTATGTTTTTTGAAAGAGAAAAAGGGGCGAAAGGAAAATGAGGGGGAATACATGCCGCTTCATAAATTGAGGTATTTCATTGTAGCGATGTTGGTTTTAAGTTGTCTGCTAGTCGCTGATTTCGTAGAAGCCAAAGAAGTGTCCACCGCTAGAACAGAAGGGGTCATCCGTTTTGTTGGTGGCCAGGAACCTGAAAAGCCAGAGCCAAAACCGCCGACAGGGGAATGGCGAGCACCTGAAGAAGATTCGTCTGATAGCGCAAAAAATGATCGTTTTCCGCAAACGAACAGTCACCAACAACTGCTTATTCGCTGGATAGGTCTGCTGCTCGTCCTCTTGAGTGTGGTCGCTTACTTGAAACGATGCGCACGAAGATCAGCTAACGAGAAAAATGACCTTTAGGCAATACGGTCGCACGCTTGTTTTAGGAAAAGACAGTTGTGGTTTTTGAAGAAGTGAGAGGATTAGTAAGCCAACTGGCAACCAGTTCTAGCGAAAAAAGGTTTATGCATCAATCAATAGTAATCATCGTAGATTCTTTCTGCGAATAATAATAGTAAAAGGAGTAATTTTTTATGAAACGTATTTATTTAGCAACAATCGGTGTCATGAGTATCGCTGTGTTATCTGGGGGAGTGACCGCAGCAGCAACCCCCATCCTGGAAGGAAATACCGAAAATGAAGTAGATTTCATCCCTGGGGAGGAGGAAGAGATCGATGTTGAGTTACCTGAAAAAGAGCCAGAGGTAGAAATTGATCCGATCGATCCAGAGGTAACCGGTCCGTTCACTTTGGTGCATGTGCCAAAGCGCTTCGATTTTGGAACCCAAGTGATCAGCACAGGCCCTGGAAAATCCGCAATGCTTGCGGAGCTGGAACGACTGTCTGATGGGTCAGGAACCGTGCCATATGTCTCTTTTGCTCAAGTATTGGATACCCGTGGTGGACACAACGGCTGGACGTTAAATGTCGATTTGGATCAATTTACAAGTACAGATGCCACTTCGAATCATGTATTACGTGGGGCTTATATCGAATTTCAAAATCCACAGATTCGTTCGAATGCATTAGATTCGGCTACTTTCCCAACAGCACCTAGCGATCAATTTAACCATCAAACCATCGATGTTGGAACGGAAGGCAACACCTTGATGTCTGCGGCTCCTGGCCAAGGGGCGGGACTTTCAACGGTTCAATGGGGCAATCAAACCCTGCTAAATCAACAGCATGCAGCTGGGGAAGAGGATATTCTCAATGAAGCGATTTGGCTCCATATACCGACAGGAGCGAATCCGCAAGCAACCGCTTATACGGCTACTCTGACTTGGCATTTAAGTGCCACTCCTGGGAATTAAGGGATAAGTTTTTTGGAAGAACACAGCAAAGAAGCCAGTCTTTTAGCTTGGCTCAGAAGCATGAATAAAGGCACATGATTTTAACGAATCATTTTACCAGTAAGCGCGATAGCGAATGATACGCGTGTTGCGATTAGGGAAAAACGAATCAGGAAGTGAGTAAGGGATATAGGGAATAGGCAGGAGACGAGTTGTTCCTGCCTATTTTGAAAGGAATGATTCATTATGAAGACACAAAGCAAGAGATCAATCAAGAATAGGCTAGTAGCTGGGTTTGTTTTACTGGTGATGGTACTCGTTGGATTGCCGATGACAGGTTGGGCAGAAACACAATCAGAATTGCCATTTCATGTGGTCCCCAATTTGCCGAAAAGCCAATTGCCAGATGGGAATAGTGGCTATTTTGATCTAGAACTAGCACCAGGGACCGATGATGTTCTGGGGGTGACGATTCAAAATCGCGCGGAAAAGGAAATCACGATCGAAGTTTCCGCACATACGGCGTTCACTAACGGAAATGGCGTCGTGGAATATGGCAAAGATGCCGCAGAACCTGATCCGACTTTGCCTTATTCGATAGCTGATCTAATCGAATCACCTGGAGAGATTATTTTGTCAGCTAAGGAAAAAAAGACGATCGAGTTACCCATACATATGCCTGAAGAAGCCTTTACTGGTAGTCTAGTCGGCGGTTTACGTATTCGAGAGGTCATCGCAGAAGCGACTGGATCAGAGGAAGAAGGTGTTGCGATCCAAAATCGGTTTGCTTATATCCTAGGCGTTGTTGTCCGCAATGAAGCGTCTATTATTGAACCAGAGCTTGCGTTATTGGATGTGTTTGCCGGTCAAGTCAATTATCGCAATGCGTTTCGGGCAACGCTACAAAATCCGTTGCCGCGTTTTGTCAATCGACTAGAGGTAGAGGCAACTGTTCGACGAGCGGATCAGGAAGAAGTCTTATATGAGGCGCAGCGTGAAGGGATGCAAATGGCGCCAAATTCACATTTTCATTTTCCCGTTTCATTACAGGGGGATCGTTTTTACAGCGGAGAATATGTAATGAGCTTAACAGCTCGAGCTGAAGGTGAGGAGTGGACATGGGAATATCCGTTTACTGTGGAAGCAGACACAGCACGACAGTTGAATCGTGAGGATGTCACCATTGAAGAGGGGCAAAACTGGTGGTTGATCAGCGCATTAGGACTAGTGATCTTCCTTATTGGAATAATCATTTGGCTGTTATGGAAGAACAAAAAGCCGACCATGGATACGTAAGAAGTAAAGGAGAGCATGGAATGAAAAAGCAAAACTTGAAATATTGGATTCGCTTGCTGCTTGTTTTTATGGGATTACGCTTGATGAGTGTCCCGCTCATCGTTGTTTTTGCTGAAACCGAGCCGCCATACCTCGCACAACCGCTAGCGGATGAGGGAGTTCTGGGGGAGTTTGCCACAGGAACATCTGAGCCTGAAGGGACGGTGCAGTTCAAAGAGCCTAAATTTGCTGGTACGGTAGGTCAACCGCTTACGATCGATTTGGTCAGCGACCAAGCGGTGGCAGAAATCTTCCTAGAATTACCAGCAGAAGTCAAGCTGATGACTGATGTATTGGCACCCGGACAAACAGCAGTAAAACAAAGCGATCAAGGCTGGCAGATCAAAGCAAGTCAAGCACGGCAGACATTTTCTGTTTTGATCGTTGCCGAACTTCCTGGAAGTTTTGTTATAGCCAGTGCAGGGAGCGAAGCGATCGTTGAAATAGCTGCTGCAGAGACAGACACTGAGGAAACACCGAAAGACTTGGAAAATGAGTCCTTAGAATCGCAAGAAACGGATAGTGATCCTGCTGAAAAAGTAGCAGACATTGAGCGTCCGCAGGAGGAGTCAGCGGTACAGGCGGCTAGTGAGATCGTACTAAGCGCCTTTGATGGTGGCACAGCTTACGTAACGACCATGGCGGAGTTTATTAGTGCTTTACAAGATCCAGCCGTATCCATTCTTTCCTTACAAGCGGACCTTGTCCAATCTACTTCCAGCATAATGACCATCGATCGTCCGATAATGATTCAAGGAAATGGTCATGCATTGACCCTCAATAACAATAGTGCTTATTTTCAATTATTAACCGTTAACGAAGAAACGATTTTTCGTATCGAAAATCTCACATACCAAAAAATAGGCAATACCGCTTTGATCCAGACCACCAATGCGTTGAGTAAAAACTGGGTCGTTGAACTAGAGGAAGTAGAAGAAGCCTCGGAGAATCGGTCACCTTTTATTTTAGCACGAGAAGCGAAGGTTCACTTTACTGGTGGGATCAATCGCTTCGAGGCAATGACGATGGCTTCCGATACCTTGTTCAATCTGAAAGAAGTGGAGGTCGGAAATCAAGCGCAAGTGATTATTAATAAGCCGAATATGTGGATTTTTTATACAGCACCAGATATTCAAGATCCTAGGTTGTTGATCGATGAGGGTGCGCAAGTGAGCATTACTACGCGACTAGGGGATGCGAATACAATCGATTTACGTGGCGATAATGGTCAAATGGAACTCAATCATGGTGCTCGTTTAACTATTCGCAGTCCAGGAACGACTGCTGCTCCGACCAATGGTAATAATAATGCCGTTATTCTGTCTGGGAGAAATCCTCGCTTTATCGCAGCAGAGAATTCAGTTTTTTCAATCGAGGTTACAGAAAGAAAACGCGGGCTTGTTCTGACTGGAGAGCAGCCAGAATTGACGATCCAATCTGGTGCAAACGTAACGATAAACACAATGAATGCGAGCGCCATCCTCTTAAATGGTTTCTTTCCTTCTGCTACGATCGCAGGAGATGAAACACAAGTACGGGTGAACAATGAGACGGCGGCAGATGCCAATGCGATCGAACTAGTAGGAGACAACAGCAATTTTTATCTTTTTGATGGTGGTACGCTCATTGTAGAAAGTCAGGGAGCAGCCACAGCAATGTCGGAGGAACAAAATATTGCACTATTTATGAAGGGGGCGGATCCAACAATGGTTGTGGGGGATGCTGCCTTATTGCAGATTGAAACGACACAAAGAAGGCGCGGCGTATTTCTGACTGGTGAGAATCCTAAGTTGACGATCCAGAACGGCTCAAAAGTACGCTTGACCGCCGAAAATGCGAATGCTTTACGGGTCAATGGGAAAAATGCCGACGTCACCATTAGTGGCGAAGAGACACATGTACGGATTTTCAGTGAGATTGCAGCGGCAGAAGGAGCAGCATCCTTTGTTTTATCGACACCGTCGAATGCGGCAGAAGCTGGGGCTCTTACTTTAAGTGAATCAGCAGTCTTAGAGGTCGAAAGCATCACTGCTAGTGCGATCAATATCACTAGTCTGAACTTTACTTTTAAAGTTAAAAGCAATGGACAATTAATAGCTAGCAGCCATGAGGCTGACGAGGACCATGCAGTGATTCGATTTTTATACTTTGGTTTGGTGACCTTTCATGTAACGGATGGTGGAATAGTAAAAGTTCGTAAAATAGGGGGGAGCGCACCCTTGATCCGAATTCCTAGTGGAGGAAATTCTTTTGAGATCACAGAAGGCGGCATCATTGACCTTTATAATCCGGGAAACGGCAACGCGCATGATGGGAATGTCGCTGGAGGAAATCAAGGAATTTTTTATGCGAGAGGCATCCATGATAACGGGACAGAGAATAATTTTTCAATCGTAGGTGTCGATAGTAAATTTATGTGTGTAGCAGATAGTGGTCCGGGGATTGACATGCATACCTACTTCAATTCAACGATCTACGTTGAACAAGGATATTTCCAAGTGGAAGGGCGGACAAGTTCCCCGAATGGTGGCGTGTTTCGTTCAGGTAAACTATCTGTCTTCTTGAACGATCCAGTCTTTTTTGATTTTCGTAATGAGCGGCTTGATGGAGGAAACATCTTTAGTGTTTCTAATCTTTCAACTTTAACAGCGACGAATAGTGACTTAGCTGTTTGGAAAAACGGGTCAAATCTCTTAGGAGATCCCGATCTAAATTTCCCAACCCTCGATTTTGCTTTTTCAGGAGCTGATTTTGGCACGTTAGGTTTGACGAATAAACCAGAGATATTGAATACGGAGACCTTTGGCAATCAGGGACTGACAGCGTACTCTCGCGTAAGTTCAAACAATGCGCGTTGGGCGATCGTCGATGAGTTACGGGTGCCGACGAATGCGGACAAAAAAATTCATGGGCGAGTCAGCTTGCCTGTTGGTTTTGATGGCACTCGCCCTGCTTGGGATGATGAAGCGAAAGTGACCGTTGAAATTGAAACAGCAGATGGTGAGAAGGAAGAAGTCACTGCGAAAACCGTCGGACATACAGAAGAAACACCGGGGATCAGTATCTATGGAGAAGAGCCGCAAGGAGGGATTTTTGAGATTCCTCTTGAGGCTCCTTTGGAAGCAGGAACCATCGTCCGAGTCGTCGCTGTCGAATTAACCAGCGGCGAACTGACAGAAGGTGCCCAACATCAAATACGGACCGAGTCTGTGCAGGTTTTCCCTATTTTGCCGCCAACGCCCGCAGCTTTTGCTTCCTACGTACTTCTTGAAGAAACAACTGAGATCCATGGCCACACGGAAGACAAAGAGGTTGAGCTAAGTGCTGCACATAATGGTGACTGGTTTGATACAGAGGCGGTGGTTATCGATGAAGATGGAACATTTACGATTGATGTAAGTGATCGGCAGTTAAAAGCGGGGGATGAGATCCAAGTCTTTCTGAAAGATTCTGCTGGTTCGGCAAAAGAAGCTGGAGTGATCAATCCGCCGACAACGAATGACGAACACGGCAATCAGAATCCAGCCTCAGAAGTTGTTTTTCGGGACGCTGTGTTTCCCGCTGCAACTACCCTGCGAATCGCCCAGACTGGACCACTGCCACCGGTTGATCCATTAGAACCGGATGTAGAAGTGAATCCAGAAAATCCGTCGGTCATTCCTGAGAACCAAGGGTTGCTCAGTCTTGATTTTGTTTCCCAGTTCCGATTTGGTCAGGTGCCGATCCGCAGTGCCAAAGGAACGTATCACGCACTGCCTCAGCATATGAATCTTGCCGAAGGGGCAACCGAAACTAAGGAACGTCCGAATTATGTGCAAATCACGGATCAGCGTAACGATGCAGAAGAGACGAGTTGGCGTTTATCGGCGACTCTTGATTCGCAGGGCTTCCAAAATGAAGACAATGAGCCCTTGATCGGTGCTCAAATCAGCTTAGCCAATCAACGGCTTATGACGACCTCAGCAAATTCCAATGCCAGTATGCCAGAGCTTTCCACGGTGAATGATAGTGTAACTTTGACGCCAGGTGAAGCGCAGCCTCTACTAACTGGCGACAGTCAGAGTACGGGAACATGGGTCTATCGTTTTGGTGATCAAGAGACGGCAGCCACCAGTGTCGCCTTGGAAGTGCCTGCTGGTGCAAATCCCAAGTTGGGATGGTACCGTGCAACGATTGAATGGTCGTTAAGTAGTGTGCCAGAGTGAAGAAAGAATACTAGTCGGCAATAAGAAACGAATGGAAAAGACGTGTGCGGCGTTCAAGTGCCGCACACGTCTTTTCACTTATAAAAGGTGCTTTTTTCGATGTTTCGCAACGCAAAATTATGGATGATTTTTGGGTTGATGATTTTCAAGAAATTGTTCCAATCATCTGCATCTGGGATCGATTTTATCAGGAGGCATTCAACATCTAAAATATACTCTTCCAAATACTCTGCGTAATTCGTCACGACTAGATCAATCTTGTTTCGTTCAACATAATCTAAAGAAAACTCACTGGAATCAGGAAATTGCAAAATATGATATCGACCAAAATATTTTACGGCAAAAGCATTGATGTGAAGACAAATATGCGCATCCCCCTCTAAAAGAAAAGCGATTCGGCGTGGATTGCCCCAGTATTTTTCTTTTAATCCTTCAAAGTATAAAGTGAAGCGGGCACTGATTGCTGACAGAGCGGTTGCTTCAAAGAGGGGCTGCCTAAAAAGAAACTCTGTATTTTCCTCATACTCTTTAGGGTATTGCGTTTGTGCGTAACTGGAAATTTCTTCCATACTTAGATTATAGGTAGGGGAAATCAGCTGTTTTATTTTTTCTGTTATAAAGAAAGAATGGAGAAAAATAAACTCTCGGGACTGATCATGATCGGATATTTGCTGAAACTGGCAAAAATTGGCAGTCAGTTCTTTTAGCTCAGGCCAATGGTCAAAGCGGTTAACAAATGATATTTCCCTGAGATAGTTGTTTATCCCACGGTTACTTGCTAGTAGAGCGAAAAGGTAGACCAGCTCCTCTGACGGTAAAGACAAGGAAAAAGCCGTTTGGAGTCGTTGATTGAGGGGCTGGATTTCTTGGAAGAGCTCATCTGCCAAGACGATCTTTTTTAATTGATCGGAGACAATGACAGTTTCTCCTGCTTGAGTACGCTCAAGGACAATATACAACCAATAACTGATATACCAAAATGAAGCCGTATTATTGGTTTTGCCGCGTATATTTCGAAAAAAATCTAAGACGATGTTTTGCACAGCGATCGTTGGACGTACCGTATGAGGCGTAGCGTCTGACTCATAATAAAAGGTATGAAAAAATTTGCGAATATCCGCTTCTGATCCGATCAGACGGAAATTCTTGTGATCAACAGATAACTGAAAGGGCCTCAGGGCTTTTTCAAAAAGCGTTAAATAGCGTAAAAGGGAACTTTCAGAAAGATAAAAATAGTCTGCCCATTCGGAAACTGTCCGATATTCTCCCTTAAACAGATGCTCAAGAATAACGAATAATGGTTCATTCTGAAGGAGCGCTCGTTTTCGTTCAAGATATTCCTTCGGTAGTAATTCGTGAAGAGAATAGCCATTCGACGTGGATTCGATCATTAAAGTACTTCCAAAGTAGCTCCGTAGCCCCTCCATATCATAAATGATCGTGCGCCGCGAACTCTGGACAGCTTTTGATAACTCACGATTCGAAAGGGTCTTATGCCGTTCCAAGAGATTCAATAGTTTCAACCAACGAATGGTGGTAGTAGAAGTAATAAACGTCATCTGAAAATTTTTCATTCATAACACTCCCATATGGTCTGTTTGGTGGATCGTCTCTCACGTCTGATTATGGAATATGGATACTGGCAAGGCAAGGGAAAGGTTTTTGGTAGGTAACAAGTGTTTCTTGTACAGGAACACTTGTGCTACTTAGGGATGAAAAGCAAATAACCGAAAAGTCCAACGATTCGTCATAGACATCGTTGGACCTTTCGGCTTTTTCATCAAGCTGTTGCAAACTGGCTGTTATATAGTTGGGCGTAAAGGGAATCTTGTGCCAGCAATTGAGTATGGGAGCCTTTTTCGACGACGGAGCCGTCTTTCATCACTAGAATCAAGTCGGCATTTTTGATGGTAGAAAGACGATGGGCGATGATAAAACTGGTCCTTCCTTGGGTCAAACGATCCATTGCCGTTTGGATCATTTGTTCCGTCCGAGTGTCGACACTGGAGGTGGCTTCATCAAGGATCAGGATCGTTGGGTCCGCTAAAATCGCCCGGGCGATCGTCAATAATTGTTGTTGTCCTTGAGACAGTTCGCTTTCGGAGCCAATGACGGTATCGTAACTGTTGGGCAGGGTCCGCACGAAGTGGTCGCATTGGGCGGCTTTGGCTGCAGCCAAGATGTCTTCCCGAGTGGCATCGGGATTGCCATATGCGATATTTTCAGCAATGGTTCCTTGGAACAGCCATGTATCCTGCAGCACCATACCGAATTTTTTCCGTACTGCCGGTGCCGAAAAGGACATCATGTCTTGATCGTCCAGCAAAATCTTTCCACCGTTCAAAGGATAAAAGCGCATCAAAAGATTGATCATGGTGGTTTTTCCAGCGCCTGTTGGTCCGACGATCGCAACCGTTTGTTTTGGTTTGACGGAAAATTCGACGTTTTCCATCAGGAGTTTTTCCTTGTTGTAGCCGAAGGAGACGTGTTGGAAATCGATTTTTCCTTTGATGGTTTGCGGTACCGGCAGTTGCTGGGTCGCTGTTTCTTCTTCAGGATAATCAAGGATCTCAAAAATTCGTTCGAGAGATGCTAAGGCACTTTGCAAGGTATTCATAATATAAGAAGCTTGCGTGATCGGTTCAGACACTTGGTTGATGTATTGCAGATAGGCTTGTACAAGACCAATGGATAATTGCCCTTGCAACACCATCAGACCACCAACGACGGCGCTTAAGATAAAGCCGATTTGATTGATAAAGCGCACGAAAGGATTGATAGCTGCACTGACGAACTGTGCTTTCCGAAAAGCTTTAAATTGAGCTTCGCTCAATTCCGCCATTTCCGCTTCAACGGCAATTTGCTGGTTGTAGGATTTGATCAGCGGATTTGCGGTATAAAACTCTTCCGCACGACTGCTGACTGCACCTAATGTTTCTTGGTTTTTGGTAAAGTAGCTCAAGTTTTTTCGTGCGAGAACGGTGGTCACAAAAGCACTCAAAAGCAAAATCAGGACCACACCGATCGTCAGTAATGGGCTGAGATAAAGCATGGCGATCAAGCCGAAGGTAATGCTGATGGTTGCGGTGATCAGCTGCATCAAACCGACTTGTAAGACTTCGGACACTTTATCTAAATCGAGAATCACTCGGCTTAAAATATCGCCGGTATGATGTTTGTCGTAAAAACTGATAGGCAGGCGATTGAATTTGTCACTGATTTGTTTGCGTAAAGTCAAGGTCAGGGTTTCACTGACACTGGCCATCGTATACTCTTGTAGCAAGGAAAAGAGACTGATCAAAAGCCAGGTTCCTGCTAAAAGGACGACTGGACCTAAAATACTTTGCCAAAAATCATTGATTTGCCAGCCTTTTTGTTGAAACAAGGCGATCAGATTATCCAGTCCACGTCCCAAGATCAAAGGGGCGATGGACATTAGTAAGGAAAAGAACAAGGCAGAGACGATGATCAGCAGAAAGCGGGCTTTTTGTTCCATCAGCAAACGCAGCAAGCGTCGGCTTGTATGTTTCATGTTTTTTGGTGTATCCATTGTTTGTTTACTCATCCTTCATTCCTCCCATTCCTTGAGATGAGGCAAACTCTTGATAAGTTTGGCAAGTGCGTAATAATTCTTCGTGGGTTCCATTACCGACCATTTTGCCGTTATCCAAGACAATGATTTGATCGGCATTTTTGACGGTCGATACCCGTTGAGCCACGATAATGACGGCGGCATCTTTCGTGTATTCTTTCAATGCACGCCGCAAGTTGGCGTCTGTTTGATAATCCAAAGCAGAAAAGCTGTCGTCAAAGAAGTAGATTTCTGCGGGCTTTGTCAGCGCTCGGGCAATACTCAGCCGTTGCTTTTGACCGCCGGAGAAATTGCTGCCTTTTTGAGCAACTAGACTTCCATAACCTTCAGGCAAGCCTTCGATAAATGACTTGGCTTGGGCAACTTCAGCGGCTTTTGCCATCGCCTCATGGGTTGCCGGACGATTGCCGAAACGCAGGGTTTCTTGAATCGTGCCGCTAAGCAAGAGCGCTTTTTGCGGGACATAACTAATTTGGTCCCGTAATTCGGCTTGAGAGATCTCTTTGATGTTGCGGCCAAAAAGCGTAATCGAACCAGCAGTCACATCTTTGAAACGCAGCAAGGCTTTGGCAATGGTGCTTTTTCCAGAGCCGGTTCCGCCAACGATCGCTGTCGTTTTGCCTCGGTGGATCTCGAAGCTGATATCTTCTAAGACAGGTTCTTCGGCGCCTTCATACGTAAATTGCACGTGATTGAAAGCGGCGATCGTTTCTGACAAGGCGGATTTGTTTAAGGTTTGGTCACCGTCAATCAAATCAATTGGTTCTTCTAAGACTTCTTCGATTCGTTGTAAGGAAGTCAAGCCTTTAGGCACCATCACGATAACCATCGCTGCCATGGTCAAAAACCAAAGGCTCAAAATCGTGTATTCGATAATGGCAGTAATACTACCAATAGCTAGGTGGCCCTGAAGACTTTGATAGCCGCCGTAGACTAGGATGGTCGAAATCGAGAGTCCCATTACTAAGTTGACGGTCGGATTCAAGACAGCAAAGAGGCGATTGACTTTAATCATGGTTTTCGCATATTCGGATAAGGTTTGATCTGTCCGTTCTTTTTCGTAAGCCGCTTTGTCAAATGCCCGAATCACCCGAGCGCCGGTAAAGGTTTCTCGTAAGATCCGCATCATGTTATCGACTAGTTTTTGCGTGATTTGTGATAATGGGATCGCTTTGCGAATCACCCCATAAGCGATCATTGAAAAACATAGGATCGCTACGATTGGGACCCAAATCATCCGTAAAGAGACGGTGCCGGTTAGAAAAATCGAAGCTGCGACGATCATTGGGGCTGGCAAAATCATTTGCAGCGCCATCATCAAAATTTGTTGGATATTGTTGATGTCGCTGGTGGTACGTGCCAGCAAAGTGGGTGTACCATAGCCATCAACAGCGGATACAGAGAGTTCTTGTGTTTTTTTGAAAAAGCGCATCCGCAAAAAATGCCCGAATTTTCCTGAAAGGTGGGCAGATAAATAACTACCGCCTACCGAGACGATCACGGTGCCGATGGCAATGGCAAACATCCACCAGCCATTGTGCCAAATGGCCGTCGTGTCGACTTTTAAGATCCCTTCATCAATGATTTTTGCCAAAAAATACGGCAACAAGAGTGTGCCGAAGGATTGGACTAGCATCAAAAGAAATAAACTGAAAAAGAAGCGTCTTTCTTCTTTATAAAATAACTGTAATTGTTTCATGATTTCCCTCCAAAAATGTCGTTCTATGGTAGAATAAACTGTAACGTTACGTTACAGTCAAGCAAGGAGTGAAATTTTTTTGAAAAAACAATTGACCATCAGTGAGATGTCCGCTTATGCTGGCGTGAGTCGGCGCACATTGATTTATTATGATCAAATCGATTTGTTCAAACCGCAATCGATTGGTGAAAACAGCTATCGCTATTACGGCTTTGAACAATGCCTTGAGTTAGACGTGATTTTGCTGTTGCGTTCTTTAGACATGCCCTTGCAAGACATTCGCCAATTTTTGAAAAACCGCAACCCGGAATACACGCAAAAGGAACTTGTGGAACGGCGAGGACAAGTCCGTGACAAAATCGCTGCGCTACAAGAATTGGAACGAACCTTCGATCGCTACATCCAGCGCTATGAAAAAGTACAGAAAGCCGATTTTGAGACCTTTACGATAGCGCAGCACGAAGCAGAGGCGTTTATCGTTTCCGAAGAGATCGCTGGCGATGATCCAGAATCTGCTTATCAAGTGTACGCCCGTTTTTATCCGCTAGTGGATTATAAAGATGCCTTCAGTGGCTATCCCATCGGCTTTTTAAGTGCAGGAACGACGTTGGAGGATCAGACTTTTCACGCATCGCCTTATCGGGCATTGATCTTGATTCCCCAAGATCGGCTACATCTCTATCCGGAAAAGCTGATCATCACACGTCCCGCTGGTACGTATGTTTCTGGATTTGTCAGTGAGGGAGAAGAACAAATTGCCGCTTTTACCCACCGCATCCAAGCCTTTCTAAAAGAGAAGCAGTTGAAAATCGATGGCGATGTTTGGGAATTGTTATGGCAAGATGAAGTCTTTACCACACAAAAAGAATTGCAGATATTTGAAGTGATGGTTCCAGTGAAGCCCGAGTAATGTACGAGGCACGCGTATCAGTAAGAAACGAAAACTAAGATACGCAATAGCAATGATTATTGCCGCTGGCTTTTCATATAGAAGCAAAGGAGATGACTAAGCCAGATCCCTTCCATACAAAAAGCCCTGTGAAGCGTTGAAATTCCCATTTTGCTTTTTTCTCGTTATACTTGAAAGAACAGATGAGAAAAAAGGGGAAATTTTAATGAAAAAAGAAACAGGAATACGCTCGCTTTATGCGTTGATTGGTGTCGCCATTTTAGGATTCGGGGCGGCATTGCTGCGGGTTGGCGGAGTAGGGCTAGACCCATACACAGCAGCCAATATCGGTGTCGGCGAGCTGCTAGGGTTATCCCTTGGGGTCTATCAATTGATGATCAATATCGCTGTCCTAGTATTGATTTTTATCTTTGGCCGTCGCCATATCGGCATCGGGACGGTCATCAATATGGTGCTGACAGGATTTTTCATCGACTTTTATACCAACGTTTTTGATTGGTTATCCGTCGGTCCAAATAACTGGTGGCAGCAAGGCTTGTTCTTGTTGATCGGGATCATCTTCTTTACCTTCGGTGCTTCGTTTTATATGTCAGCGAATTTGGGTAGCGCCCCCTACGACGCGATCGCCCCAACCATCGTCGATCAGACGAAAGCCAACTATCGAGTGGTGCGGGTGATTCAAGACGTTGCCTTTGCCTTGATTGGGCTCTTCACAGGCGGGCCAATCGGGATCGGAACCTTCATCAGTGCCTTTTTAGTGGGCCCACTGATCAAATTCTGGGACAACCGTGTCTCTGAGCCATTCATCGAAAGCAGTGTCAAAAAAGCGATTTTTAAATAAAAAAAGGTCTGCAGCAAAGAGAAGTCGAAGCGATTTAGTCGCCCACTTCACTCAGCTGCAGTTTTTTTGCCATTTGCTCAAGGAATTCTTGCATAATTGCTTCTCAGTCGCTAGAATAAAAAAGCCGAGGAGGGGTAGTATGCAATTACCAACACCATTTATTGAAAAATACCAACGGTTGCTAGGAGAAGAAGCACCAGCTTTTTTTACCGCTTTAACCGATAATCAGCCAGTCAAAGGCTTTCGCTTGAATGTTGCTAAGCCGCACGCACAAGCGATGCTGGCAAAATATGGACCAGCTGCTGTACCCGCCCCCTATGCAGAAGCGGCTTATATTGGCGAAGTCAAAGGCCGTTCGTTGCTCCATCAAGCTGGCTATGTCTACAGCCAAGAACCTAGTGCGATGATCGTGGCAACGATCGCAGCCGCTCAACCAGGGGAGCGGGTCTTAGATTTATGTGCGGCACCGGGAGGCAAAACAACGCAGCTGGCAAGCCAATTACAAGGAAAAGGGCTGCTTGTAGCAAATGAGATTTTCCCGAAGCGTGCCAAAATCCTATCAGAAAATGTGGAGCGTTGGGGCTTTCCGAATGTAGTCGTCACCAATCAGGCTCCACAAGAATTGAGCCGCCATTTTCCTCAGTTTTTTGACAAGATCGTGGTGGACGCCCCATGTTCTGGTGAAGGGATGTTTCGTAAAGATCCCGTCGCCTTAGAAGAATGGCAGGCAGAAACACCTGATCAGTGTGCGATCAGGCAAAAAGACATTTTGGCACAAGCCGTTGCGATGCTAAAACCGGGGGGCCAGCTGATCTATTCCACCTGTACCTTTGCCCCTGAAGAAAACGAAGCGATGATGGCTTGGTTAATGGAGGAGTATCCCTTCACAATCGAAGCGATCGACTTGGCCAATGTATCTCATGGGCGCAGCGAGTGGGGAGCTGCATCTGGGATCGAGAAAACCATCCGCTTATGGCCGCATTTAAACCAAGGAGAAGGTCATTTCGCTGCGAAATTGACCTCCCAAGCAGAAGCAGCGCCAGTGAAAAAGAAGAAAAAAGGCAAAGGAGCGACAGCCAAGAGCCCATTGGATGCAACGACTCAAAAGTTGTGGCAAGCCTTTCGCAAGGAGTTTCCTTTTTTACAGGCACTGAATGCGACACCTCAGCTGCTAGGAGAAAACCTCTGGCTCGTTCCTGAAGAAATGCCTTCTTTAAAAGGGATCAAGTTTATGCGCCCAGGTTTGCATGTCGGCGTCGTTAAAAAGAATCGGATCGAACCTAGTTATGCGTTGGCATTGGCGATCCATGCAGAAGAAGGGGCACCGACAGTGCCGATCACTTTGCCGCAATGGCAGCAGTATGTGGCAGGTGAAACCATGAGCGTGCCAGGAAATGCTGGATGGGTGATTTTGACAGTCGATGAGATCCCCGTCGGTTTTGGAAAACAAGTCCAAGGAACTGTGAAAAACTTCTTTCCAAAAGGATTAAGATTCAAAGCGATTTAAACGAAATAGTGTTTTTATTTCAGTCCTCGTGCTATGATGGAAGTAGCAAAATAAGGGAGCTGATCGATATGAAAACATCATCAAAAGTAACGATTGGATTAAGCATTGCAGCGATCGCTGGGATCACTACTGCCGTCGTTGTATCAGACAAAGTATTCAATAAAGTACGCTTCGCTTGCAACCGACACAAAGTAAAGAAATTTGTCGATGACAAATTCAACGGCAATGAAAAATTGTTGGATGTCGTAGACGGCTTGTCTGACAATGAATTGGATTCGTTGTTAGGTGTGATGAAAAAAGTCAATGAGGGCCGCAACAAAATCTCTGTTTACGGAGACAACATCAAAGATTCGACAGAACATGTCAAAGACAAGTTGACGAGCTTTGTTGATTCCGTCTTTTAAGCCAATCATTCCATTTGAAACTCGCAGGGACATCGGTCTTTGCGAGTTTTTCTCGTCTTTCTAAGCGTTTTTCGTTATACTAACAAGGAAATGCACGAAATGGTGCGAGGTAGAGGAGTGAAAGTGAAGTCGTGGAAAAAACAAGTACCTTGACTGCCGAGGAAAAAGCGTTCTTTATGGAAGAAGCAATCAAAGAAGCCCGAAAAGCAGAAGGTGTGGCAGAAGTACCGATCGGTGCTGTCGTCGTCTTGGATGGCAAAATCATTGGTCGTGGGCACAATCTACGAGAAACGCAGCAACAAGCCGCAGCGCATGCGGAGATGTTTGCGATCGAGGAAGCCTGTCGCACTGTCGGAAGTTGGCGCTTAGAACAAGCGCAGCTGTTTGTGACCTTGGAACCATGCCCGATGTGCAGTGGGGCGATGTTATTGGCACGGGTGGAAGAAGTGTATTTTGGTGCCTACGATCCCAAAGGCGGCACTGCTGGTACATTGATGAATTTATTGGAAGATGAGCGCTTCAACCATTGGTCCTATGTGGAAGGCGGCATTTTAGAAGAAGCATGCGGCCAGCTGCTAACAGATTTTTTCCGAGCATTACGAGAAAAGAAAAAACAAAAAAAGGCTGGCAATCTCTAACGAAATACGTTATACTAAGTTTTGCCGAAAGGCTAGGACAATGGAGGTCTTGTGAAGCGTGTCAGATCCGGAAGGAAGCAGCACTAAGCAGGATTCTCCATGTGTCTGATTGAAAAACTGCCTGCTTTTGAAGAAAGCAGTAGTACTAATTGAATCGATGATCATTCAAACCTGAGACAGACTGTCTTAGGTTTTTTTATTGTCTGAAAGTCTTTGTGATACCAAGGGCTGTTCTAATTGTATTCTGCTTTAAATCTAGGCAATCGATAGCAGCTCTCAGAGGGTTAAGTTGTATTTTTGATACAAAGGCTTTATTCCTGTTTAGAACCTTACTCTGATAACTTTTCCGTTGGCGATTTTTATACTCTCAAAGAATCAGTAGTTCTGACGAACTGAAACATGGATTACCTGCTCTCGATATTCGATAGAATCTTCGTTTCAAGAACTCTTTATTTTCGCTTCAACGAATTGCCTCCGCCGTGTTATCGGTTGCAATTCCCCCAAATAACCAGAAAAAATCACTTTCCTTTTTACAGTCAGAAAAGTGATTTTTTCTTTTGAACAACTGTCACTGTAACTGTTTCTTTTTTACAAAAAGTCACCATTCTTTTCCAAGCATTCCAATGGTTTCCCAGAGATTTTATGCTATGCTTATTTTGTAGAGAATTCCGTCGTCTTTCTACTGGCAACCCTTGATGCCAAGAGAAACGGATAGTGATTTCAGGCGACGTATTTGAAAAGAGGCGCACAATGGAAAAAATTACGATTATCCATACCAACGATCTGCATTCCCACCTAGAACATTGGCCGAAGATGCGGCGTTATTTGGATCAAAGAAAACGAGAAGCGGATACGACCGAAGAGACAGTGATCGCGGTCGACTTAGGCGACTTTGTCGATCGCTGGCATCCTTTGACAGAAGCAACTGACGGCAAGGCGAATGTCGACTTGATGAATCAAGGGCATTATGATGCGGTGACGATTGGGAACAATGAGGGAGTCGGCAATCCCAAAGAGGTCTTGCAGCATCTGTATGACCAAGCAGCATTTCCGGTCATTTTAGGCAACTTATTTGATAAAAAGGATTTGCGTCCGCCAAAGTGGGCACAAGAATACAAAATCATGGAAAGCAATCAAGGAGCCAAAATCGGCTTGATCGCTTTTACGGCACCGTTTCCGCTAACATATGCCCCCAACGGTTGGGACATTCGCGAACCCTTGGAGATTTTGCCTTCATTGGTGCAGCATTTGCGCCCCGAGGTCGATCTGCTGGTCTTGATGAGCCATCTAGGCATCAATGCTGACCGCCAGATTGCGAGGGACTTTCCAGAGTTAGATGTTATATTAGGTTCCCACACGCACCATTTGTTTGAAAAGGGCGAAGTCATCAATGGGGTTCAAATTGGCGCAGCTGGCAAGTTTGGTTTTAACATTGGCGAAGTCGAAGTGGTCTTAGATGATCACCACCGCCCGATCAAGCATCGCGCACGTGTGATTCCGACGGATTCGTTGGTGGCTTTTCCGCAAGATGAGGACGAGATCTCCGAATATCTATCGATCGGCCATCGCTTGCTGCGGGCAAATCAGGTGGCAGAAATTCCAGCAGCGTTTACGAGGGATTGGCAAAGTGAACATTCCTTGGTTCGGGAGGCTCTTTTGGCATTATGTGCCAAAGGACAGACGGATACCGCCATCTTAAATACGGGGCTATTTTTAGATGATTTACCACAAGGACGGGTCGATCAAGATCAGCTGCACACGATTTTGCCCCATCCGATGCATTTGATTCGAGTGACGCTGCAAGGCGCGGATGTCATTCGATTGGTCTTAGAGATGGAAAAAAATCGCAACTTTTTGCGCAATTTCCCAATTATGGGGATGGGCTTTCGAGGGAAGATTTTTGGCGAACTGGTTTATGAAGGCATTCGCTTTGATGAAAAAAACCACCAAGTTTTGTGGAAGCAAGAACCAGTTGATGTCTCTCAAAGCTACACGTTGACTCTTGTGGATCACTACTTGTTTATTCCGTTTTTCCCGACGATCGAGATTGCTGGAACTGTTGAGTTTCTTTTTCCAGACTTTATTCGGACGGTGGTCGGTGATTACTTGAGTCAGAAATACCCTATTCAGTAGTTGGTACTCCTCCAGTGGTTTTTTTAGGAAAACCGCGACTATCATTGAGGAATAAAACAAGGTATAATAAACAGCAGGTGGTGAAAAAATGACCGAAAAACAAACGATCACAGATGAAATGACATCTGTACTAGAAGAAATTATTGAAGAACCAGCGAAACAACCGCAAAAAGGCGAGTTGGTGACTTTGTTGAATGATGAAGAATTAATGATTGGCAATCGACAATACAAATTGGTCATGGATTATCGTGAAGGCTTCGATCCTGAAAAACTTGGTGAGCGTTACAGTGAAGTTTTGGCACGCTATGATTATATCGTAGGTGATTGGGGTTATGAACAGCTACGCTTGAAAGGCTTCTTTGAAAAGGATAACCGCAAAGCATTACCCGATCAGCGCATTGACATGCTGGAAGACTATTTGTATGAGTATTGCAACTTCGGTTGTGCCTATTTCGTGATCCAGAGGGTTGGCGGCAAGAAAGAAAAAAGTACCTCCCGAAGACGTAAGAAAAAGCCAGCTCAAACGAATCAAAATCAAACTACACAACAAAACGCACATATAGAAGAAAAGCGTGAAGCAATTCCGCAGAAGAAAAGCAAACCAACGATTAAAAATCGTAAACCAAAAGAAAAAAACGTCAAAAAAACCGAAACAACTACGGTGAAAAAAGGCAAAAAAGAGTTTACGATTCGACAAAGGGAAGAATAAGATGAAATATAAAGGTTATTTGATTGATCTAGACGGCACGATTTATTTAGGAAAAGAGCCGATTCCTGCTGGGAAACGCTTCGTAGAATCCTTACAAGAAAAAGGACTGCCTTATTTATTTGTGACCAACAATACGACCCGCAGTCCCGAAGTCGTGGCACAGCGATTGGCGGATGAATTTTCGATTCACGTGGCACCAGAAACGATCTATACCGCAAGCTTGGCAACGATCGATTTTATGAAAGACCATGGCAAAGGCCGCAAAGTGTTTGTGATCGGCGAAGCGGGGTTGATCGATTTGATCTTAGCTGCTGGGTTTGAGTGGGAAGAAACCAATCCGGATTATGTCGTGGTTGGTTTAGACAACCACGTGACGTATGAAAAATTTGTTTTAGCAACGTTAGCGATCCAAAAAGGAGCTACCTTTATCGGGACCAATCCAGACAAAAATATCCCGACGGAAAGAGGCTTGTTGCCAGGTGCGGGTTCACTGATTGCAATGGTGGAGACTGCCACCCAAATGCAACCGATTTTTATTGGCAAACCAGAAGCGATCATTATGGAAAAAGCGGTGGCACACATCGGCTTATCAAAAGAAGAGGTCTTGATGGTGGGGGACAATTACGAAACGGATATCCGTTCGGGGATCCAAAACGGGATCGATTCTTTGCTCGTATTATCTGGCTTTACCCCGAAAGCGGCGGTGCCGACATTACCGGTAGCACCAACCTATGTGGTTGATTCTTTAGATGAGTGGGATTTTGAACAATGAAAAAACAAGTGTGGCTTGAACGCTTAGGATTTGTCTGCTTGTTTTTGTTTTTGGTCAGTCTAGCGATCACCCTAACGATCAATTTTCGACCGTTATATTGGTTTGATGTCGATCACTTAAATCTGCTGGATTATACCTCGCTAACAAGAGAAGAGTTGTTGAAGAACTATGGCTTATTGTTAGATTTTCTAAACAATCCCTTTGCAAGTACGCTCGCCTTGCCAGATTTTCCAATGTCTGAAGCGGGGGCTGGTCATTTCTACGATGTAAAACAGTTGTTTCTATTAAATTATGCTGTGATGATCGTCACGTTGCTGCCCAGTATCTGGTTCGTCAATCGGCTACGACAAAACCAACAGCAATGGCGCTTGATTCGTCCTTTTCAATGGGGGATGATATTGCCGCTGATTTTCGGGTTTTTGATGGCAGTCGGCTTTGATCGCTTTTTCGTTACGTTCCATGAGATTTTCTTCAGTAACGACGATTGGCTATTTAATCCAGCCACCGATCCGATCATCAACGTATTGCCAGAAACGTTTTTCATGCATTGCTTTATTCTCTTTTTTGTCTTGATTGAAGTCTTCTTTTTTGCTTTCTATTGGTGGGGAAAACGAGGCTTGAAAAAAACAGCGTAATGAAAAAAGACCAACGATCCACTTCCTTTGAAGAAGGCGGATCGTCGGTCTTTTTTTATTGCGTAATGTAATGAGATTTACTTGGGTGTTGATGGGCTAAGCGACTTGCGGCAGAAGCGGCAATGGCACCTACGATATCATCTAAAAAGGTGTGAACGCGGGGACCGTCGTGCTTATTCAGTTCTTTCAAAATGCCCGGTTTGACTTTATCAATGTATCCGTAGTTAGTAAAACCGATGGAGCCGTACACATTGACGATGGATAGTGCGAGGATCTCATCGATCCCATAAAGCCCTTCGTCTTCTTTGACGATTTCTTGCAGTGGATGCAGCAGTTGATTTTCTTCTGCCAAAATATCCAATTGGACACCCGTCAAAATCGTGTTGTGGACTTCCCGCTTGCTTAAGACAGCGTTGACGCTTTCGATACACATCTCCAACGTGATGCCTTCAATGTAATCTTTTTGCAAGAACATCACCAATTCCCCGATGTCTTGCAGTGAGACACCGCGGTCGGCCAACAATTCTCTTGCTTTGTCTTCAAGTGTTTTGCTTTCTAATACCATATAGTTCCCCTCCATGTAAAAATAGTTTATTCAAAAGTCAACATGCGACTGATGGATTGCAATCATAAGTAGTGCCTTATTCCAGTTGCAGCCAATGCCATTTGGGTTTTAGTCCCTTCTGACATCCATTGAAGCACAGGTTTTTGCTAGTTCTGCTTTGGCTGCCACTGCCCAAGGATGGGGGACCACTAAGTCACCGGCAAAGAGCCAGTCCATATAATAGCCAGCGGCAGATTCCAAGGAATCATCGAGGCGCTCTAATAAACCGGTTAAGAAAGGTGCTTGATCTTTGCGATCCCATTTGATTTTGTCGGCTAAAAAAACGATCAGATCGAGACGACTATATTGGGCCTTTAAGGTGGTATGACAGCTGATGGCGGACAGAATCTCTGGGTCAGACACCTGAAAAACCGTTTTTGCCAACAAAGCGGATTGCTGCTGATGCAGCAAAAAAGGTGCTTGCCGCTCCGCGTCTAAGATCGGTTCGCCTACCGCTATCTGCAAGGCGATTCGCTGGTCATTAGGGATGACGACGCTGACATCGTGCAGCAGTCCTGCTGAGTAAGCTTTGTCCGCGTTGACTTGAAACCGTTCTGCCAATCCTTTGGCTTCTTGGGCAACGGCTAGATTGTGGACCGCCGTTTCGGCATGATCGAAGGCTTCCAGATACTGAACCATTTGCTCAGTGAGGGTCTCCCCCTGTAAAGGGAGAGTATAGGCGGCAAGTTGACTTTGACCAGCTTGTTTCATCTCAGCTACTCCTTAAAAAGACTTGTACTATGGGCAGGTTGTGTCCGCGTTTTGGGATCAATGTAGTGGAGCGCATTGTTCACCGCAGTTGGGGCTTCCCCGAAACCAGTAGCGATCAGGTCGACTTTTCCATCGTATAAAACGACATCCCCACAGCCATAGATCCCAGGAACAGACGTGCTCATATCTGAAGAGACGAAGACTCCTTGGCGGCTGCTTTTCATGCCCCAATCCTTGATGTTCAATGTGGAAGAAAAACCGTAATTGACGATTAAAGCATCCAATGAAAGGCTGACTGTTTCATCACCTTTGACTTGCTGCAACGAGACACCAGTCAAACGTTGCTCTCCTTGGAGCTCTTGAATCACATAAGGAGTCAGAATGTTGACGGCAGAAGCTTGTAATTTGCTGACGCTATGTTCATGAGCACGAAATTCAGGACGGCGATGGATCAAGTAGACTTCACTAGCGATCGGCTCCAGCATCAATGCCCAATCGATGGCAGAATCGCCGCCACCGGCGATCGCTACTTTGCGTCCGGCATACTTCATCAAATCGGTGACAAAATAGTCTAAGCCGTATCCTTCAAACCGCTCGCTTTCTGGCAAAGTCAGTTTGCGCGGCTGGAAGGAGCCGTTTCCTAAAGCCAAAATCACGGCTTTCGAGTAATGGATTCCTTTGTCGGTAGTGACTTCGATATAGTCTTCTTGTTTTTCGACCGACAAGACGGTTTCTTCTAAACAATATTGGTGATTGAAGGTCGTCAACTGTTTTTCCAGGTTTTGGACAAGATCGCCCGCTTTGATTTTCGGATAACCTGGGATATCGTAGATGTATTTTTCTGGGTATAAAGTAGCAAGCTGACCGCCTAATTGCGGCAAGCTGTCGATGATCTTGGTTTTGGCGTTACGCATACCGGCATAGAAGGCAGAAAACATCCCGCTAGGTCCGGCGCCGATAATCGTTATATCAAAAATATCCATGTTATTCCTCTTTCCTAAGCACGTTGGGGTGAAGCATGTTCGTGTTGTACGAATAGCTTCATTATAGCAAAAATTATCCAAACTAGCATTTTTTCAATTTTCTGCTATCATGGATTTATGAGAGAGAAGGAGGAGTTAATGTGTCTGAATTTCCACAGTTAGCATTAGAAAAACAAACTGGCCATAAAGCAGTCATCAAAACCAATCGTGGGGATGTAGTTGTACAATTGTTCCCAGAATTGGCACCAAAAACAGTCAAAAACTTCGTTGAATTAGCGAAAAAAGGGTATTACGATGGGATCATCTTCCACCGTGTCATTCCTGATTTTATGATTCAAGGCGGTGACCCAACTGGTACAGGTATGGGCGGCGAAAGTATCTATGGCGGCAGCTTTGAAGATGAATTTTCAAAAGAGTTGTTCAATCTTCGTGGCGCTTTATCCATGGCAAACGCTGGTCCGAATACTAACGGCAGTCAGTTTTTCATCGTAAACAACCAAAATGTTCCTAGCAACATGTTAGGTCAATTAGAAGGTGCTGGTTATCCAGCTGAAATCATCGAAGCCTATCAAGCAGGTGGTACTCCTTGGTTAGATTTCCGTCACACAGTCTTCGGTCATGTGATCGAAGGAATGTCAGTTGTTGATGAAATTGCTGGTGTGCAACGGGGACCACAAGATCGTCCGGTGCACGATGTAGTGATCGAAACGATCAAAATCAGCGAATAAAACAAAAAGAACCCAAAAGCAGTTTCAACGGTCATCCTCAGGAGACCGTTGAAATGGCAGCTTTAGGGTTCTTTTTTTACACGTAAGCGTTAATCGATCGGTTGGCCTTTAAACGCGGCGGCGATTTGATTGAGTGCTTTTTCTAATAGCTCTTTAGGGCAGGCAAAGTTTAGCCGCATATGGTGACTCCCGTGGGGACCAAAGATACTTCCTTGATTCAACACGACGCTGGCTTCTTTGATCAGTTTTCTTTGTAGCTGATTGTCCGTTAGGCCATAGGCAGAAAAATCTAGCCAGATCAAGTAAGTACCTTCAGGCTTTTGAAACGACACGGTTGGCAGTTGGTCAGTCAAAAAGTCACAGACAAAGGTGCGATTTGCCTCTAAGTAGGACAATAGTTCTTCTAACCATTCTTCAGATTCACGATACGCTGCTTCAGTAGCGATCAATCCAAACGTATTGATCTCCCCTTGAACGTTACGCTCCTGTGTTTTTGCAAATTGGCTGCGCAAGGTTTTATCTTTGATGAATACCATCGAATTTTTGATCCCAGCTAAATTAAAGGTCTTGGTTGCTGAAGTCAAGATGATTGAAAAATCGGCAAAGTTTGGCTCAACTGTTTGGAAAGAAACAAAGTGATTTGGCGCAAAAACGATGTCTTGATGAATCTCATCACTGACAACGATCACTTGATGTTTTTGACAAATACGGCCGATCGCCAGTAGTTCTTCTTTGGTCCATACCCGGCCACCAGGATTATGCGGATTACATAGAAGAAACAATTTTACCTTCTTTTCGATGATCGTTCGTTCCATCGCATCAAAATCGATGACGAAGCGTCCATCTTTTTCCAATAAGGGTTCTTGAATTAAGGTACGCTGATTGTTTTTGACAACATGGGCAAAGGGATGGTAAACCGGATCGTGGATCAATACGGCATCTCCTTCTTGGGTGTAACTTTGGATCGCTAGTGCAATACTAGGAACGACACCGCTATTAAAAAGGATCGCTTCTTTATTGATGGTATAACCATGACGTCTTTGCTGCCAATCGATGATGGATTCAAGCAGCGAATCAGGGATGGTGGAGTACCCATAGATCCCTTGGGCAACTGCTTTTTCTAACGCTTTTTTCACTGGTTCTGGTGCCAGAAAATCCATGTCGGCTACCCAAAGCGGCAATAAGTTTTCTTCCTTATAGGTTTTTGCAATTGTATCCCATTTGACGCTATTGGTATTTAAGCGCGGATGAACTTTGTCAAAATTGATCATGCGTTTCCCTCCTATATTGTATAACGTTGTTTCTGATGCTTCAAATCTACCACTAGTTCAAGTATAATGAAAGTGGAAAAGAGAGGAAAGACTATGAATTATCAAATCGGGAACATTATAGAAGGAACAGTCACTGGGATTCAACCCTATGGTGCATTTGTTTCGTTAGATAAAGAAACGCAAGGCTTGATCCATGTTTCAGAGATCCAATCCGGGTTTACTAAAAATATCCATGAAGTCTTACAGATCGGCCAAAAAATCCGTGTACAAATCATTGATATTGACGAATACAGCCAAAAGATCAGTTTGTCCCGCCGTACATTGGAAACAAGTTTTGTTCAGCCACCCTTTAAGCGTAAACGCTACTTTACAAATAAGAATAAGCGGATTGGTTTCCGTACGGTTGGAGAAGCTTTACCAGTGTGGGTGAAAGAAGCTAAAGAAATGTTAGAAAAAGAAAACAGCAACAGATAATCGTGCATATTTTCTGAAAATGTGCTAAAATTAGTTTACAAACAGATGAATAACTGAGGTGGGTATTTTGGGATCCAAAAAAGTAGCGGGTACAGTTATGATGCACTTAACAAATGGTTCGAAACGATTTTTGATGCAAATACACGAAGGCACTGCGGAATTAGCGTCAACGGATTTTTCTGAAGATAAAACCGGCTTGGCTACGATCTTACAATTGTTTAAAGACCGTATTCACCTTGATGTGACAGCGATCGAACTCGTTGAACTCACAAACGGAAATATTGATACGCAAAATATTCCTTTATTTGTTTTTGAAACACAAGAAGCAGGACAAACGCAACAGCTGCCAGAGGGGTATGCGTGGGAAGAGCCCAATATCTTTCGTAAGATCATTGAAGACTATAAGATCGAAGGCGTTCCGTTCTTTTAGCACCTGAATACTAGCGAAAAGACTGAAGACCGTTACAACGGTCTTTTTTTATTGAAAACTTTTTGTAAATAAAATGAAATATTTCCTTGACCTAAGTCAAGAAGAATGGTAAATTAGTCAACGTTGGCAATTGAGTCAGCGGGTCAAAAGAGCGTTTGAAAAAACTTCAAAAAAATGCTTGACCAAAAATGAAACAGATGATATTATAACGAAGTCGCAACAATAAAATAGTTAATCGATGTTGATACATCAACAAAATTAATTAAAAAAGTTGTTGACAAATAACAAATCATTTGTTATTCTAATGAAGTCGCTGAGATAGCCGCTGCGAAGTTGAAAAACAACGAGCGAAAAAAACTTTTAAAAAAGAGTTGACAATCAACTGTCGCTCTGATATGATATAAAAGTTGCTAACACAGCACTGTAGACCTTTGAAAACTGAACAAAGCAAGCAAACGAACCAATGTGTAGGACGTTTCAATTTATTGAAACAAATACATGCAAGCAATAGCTAGCAAAGTTAATTTTTATGAGCTTAATGACCGTATGGTCATTCAAACAAATCATTATGAGAGTTTGATCCTGGCTCAGGACGAACGCTGGCGGCGTGCCTAATACATGCAAGTCGAACGCTTTTTCTTTCACCGGAGCTTGCTCCACCGAAAGAAAAAGAGTGGCGAACGGGTGAGTAACACGTGGGTAACCTGCCCATCAGAAGGGGATAACACTTGGAAACAGGTGCTAATACCGTATAACACTATTTTCCGCATGGAAGAAAGTTGAAAGGCGCTTTTGCGTCACTGATGGATGGACCCGCGGTGCATTAGCTAGTTGGTGAGGTAACGGCTCACCAAGGCAACGATGCATAGCCGACCTGAGAGGGTGATCGGCCACACTGGGACTGAGACACGGCCCAGACTCCTACGGGAGGCAGCAGTAGGGAATCTTCGGCAATGGACGAAAGTCTGACCGAGCAACGCCGCGTGAGTGAAGAAGGTTTTCGGATCGTAAAACTCTGTTGTTAGAGAAGAACAAGGATGAGAGTAGAACGTTCATCCCTTGACGGTATCTAACCAGAAAGCCACGGCTAACTACGTGCCAGCAGCCGCGGTAATACGTAGGTGGCAAGCGTTGTCCGGATTTATTGGGCGTAAAGCGAGCGCAGGCGGTTTCTTAAGTCTGATGTGAAAGCCCCCGGCTCAACCGGGGAGGGTCATTGGAAACTGGGAGACTTGAGTGCAGAAGAGGAGAGTGGAATTCCATGTGTAGCGGTGAAATGCGTAGATATATGGAGGAACACCAGTGGCGAAGGCGGCTCTCTGGTCTGTAACTGACGCTGAGGCTCGAAAGCGTGGGGAGCGAACAGGATTAGATACCCTGGTAGTCCACGCCGTAAACGATGAGTGCTAAGTGTTGGAGGGTTTCCGCCCTTCAGTGCTGCAGCAAACGCATTAAGCACTCCGCCTGGGGAGTACGACCGCAAGGTTGAAACTCAAAGGAATTGACGGGGGCCCGCACAAGCGGTGGAGCATGTGGTTTAATTCGAAGCAACGCGAAGAACCTTACCAGGTCTTGACATCCTTTGACCACTCTAGAGATAGAGCTTCCCCTTCGGGGGCAAAGTGACAGGTGGTGCATGGTTGTCGTCAGCTCGTGTCGTGAGATGTTGGGTTAAGTCCCGCAACGAGCGCAACCCTTATTGTT
>NZ_NGLK01000001.1:2576475-2598518 GCF_002141235.1 Enterococcus sp. 3C7_DIV0644
CGTCAGAATATATAAGTCGTGTCCTTCTGGAAAGCGAGCAACGGCACTAGGGGTAATATGTAAGTCCATTATGCATGATCTCCTTTTTGAAACGAGTGAGCAGCAAGCTGTTCGTTTCGATAATTGTTGATAAACCAAGTGTATCACTCCTCTTAGGGATGTGACAGCAACTTGCTTTTCCACAAGCCAAGCTTAAAGTTTTAGCAAGAAAAAGGCGATAATACCGATTATCAGCAAGAAAAGCCCTAAGTACAAGAGCACAGTGACTGCAGCATGGAAAAAAGAGCGCATTTCTTTCACCTCGAATCATTGTTCTCCTTATTTTACTGCATAATTGCGGAACCAAGTAAGGACCTTCACAAATCTTAAAGGAAGTTTTAGGTCTCTTAAGAGTAGACCTCGTCCTTTTTTGTAACGCTTCCATTTTTTGTGGTAAAATAAAGAAAAGGAGGCGATTTGGATGTTACGTAATTCTCAAAATGTACTTGTTGCCTTAGATGGGTCGGATCAGTCAGAAAAAGCGTTCCAAGAAGCACTCGCGATTTGTCGTAGGAACAAAGCCAAATTGTATGTCCTCTCTGTTATCAACAATGCTGAGTTATCCACAAGTGCCTATGCTTTTGCGAAAATTTTTGATCAAGAAAAATTACGTGTGGAAACGGATATGTTGAAAAAAATCTATGATGCCAATCAACATGGGGTGGAAGATGTTGAGGTGATCGTTGAAGTCGGTGATCCAAAACGTTTTATCATTCATGCAGCGACTGAATTGTATCCAATTGATTTGATCGTTATCGGTGCAACTGGCAAAGGTACATTGACTCGAGCTGTCGTGGGCTCAACCACCGATTATGTCGTTAATCATTCGAAATGTACGGTGCTGGTCGTGAAGTAAGAAGTTGAATCAAACGGAAAAAATATGTTATTTTTTAAGTCAGCATAAGGCATCTCCTTTCAAAAAAATTCAGTTTAGTTGAAAAACCCGCTCTCTTGGCTTTAGGAGAGCAGGTTTTTTGTTGTAAAAAAGAAGTGCCTAAAATTGAGCTGTGAGTAACGATTGAAAACGTCTTTTCGTCGTTTTATCAAAAAAATATTTATGTAAATTGAACTAGGTTGACCGTTAGAAAAGATAGTTTGTTACACTTTTAATAAGCAAAGGATGTAGGAAAAGTATTGGAGAGAGGGGCTGATAATTTACTGAGTTTCCATGATTCAGCTGGTTGCAAGTGTCTATCATTGGAAAGGAGAATGAAATGAAGCGTGTTGCAGAAAACTATTTGGTTGTTTTTTCGATTCTTTTGCTGAGTATATGGTTAGGCTTGATCCAAGTGAAGGAATATTCGCAAGAAGCAGTCCTGTCGATCATTTACTTTATTAATCTTTATACGCTCTTGTTCAAATTTAAAGATGCAGCGAGAATGGTGAAAGCCGTTGTATCTTTCGTACTATTGGGTTTTACGATCTTATTTCTTTTGTATATCGCAAGTAATTAGAGGCAATACGAATTGTTAACTTTAGAAATTATCGCTATATATTGGGAATTAGATGTACAAAAAAAGACAACGTCCGACAAACGTTGTCCTACCAAAGCCACTTGACGGGCTTGAACCGTCGACCTCATCCTTACCATGGATGCGCTCTACCAACTGAGCTAAAGCGGCGTGTTATTTAACACAAGATATAGAATACCGTAAAGGCGCTACTTTGTCAATGAGATTTTCGGATATTTCTTGAGAAAAACGCTTTGCGGGAAGGGAAGTTTCTAAAAGAGGATTTTCTTGAAAAAAGGATCAAAAAATTGATTTTTGCTCTTGCTAAATTATCTGACTATTTGGTATAGTACAGATAGATTCTTCCGGCATAGCTCAGTTGGTAGTAGCGCATGACTGTTAATCATGATGTCGTAGGTTCGAGTCCTACTGCCGGAGTATCAAAAACGACCTTCGTTTCGGAAGGTCGTTTTTTTGTTGGAAAGAGTCCGTTCTTTTGTTGGTTGTGGATAGCCTGGGGATAATGGGTTCCCCAGTTTTTTTCCAGAACACTCACTCCGCTGAGGAAATCTTCTGTAATAGTTCCTCGTATAAATCCGTCGTTTCGGCGGCTTTTTTATTTGTGTAAAAAACGGTGGGGCCATCGTTAGTAGTGACTTTTAAAATGGGCGTCACCTTTGTGTCGACGAACATTCTGGCAGGTTTGCCGGCAACGGTAAACTGACCGATTTGGTAACTGGCGGTTCCTACACCCATGGTACGAACACGAGGAGACGGCAATGTTTCGATCAATTCCACTGTCTCTATATCTGCCAAAGAGACCGTAGTTTTCCCGGTCATTGGTGCATCGAAGGTGACTTCTTGTCCTTGCACTTCACCAGTGATCGCATCAGCAGTAAAATCTAAGCGATACATCGGAATGATGGTCCCGATCATTAACACAAGTAAGAAGACAGCGGTGATGCCTGCGACGATTTGTCCGCTGCGTTTGCCTAAATTGATGCCGATATTCATCCCAACACGGTCAGGAACGAACAGTCGCGCATCATTAGGATTGATGTAAAAACCATATCGCCAGTAAGCATCTTCGCCATAATAGCGCGGTTGTGCTGCCGGTTCTAAGAGCTGATCTTGTTTTTTACGCAGATCTAGCAACAAGAAGAAGGTAAAGACGATCAAGAAAACCACCAAAACAACAAAGAGCACTAAGAGGATAGTACTGAATGCTCCAGTGGCGGACATGGACGCCAGCGGGACAGTCAATAAGAGCAGTGTAATGGTACAAGTGACAGCGATCAATAAGGACCAATAGCGCTTTGTTAAATCATTGATGTGCTGGTCGATAGCTGAATCACCGCTGATCCCGCGAACGGGTAAGCGGCTGATGATCACCCAGAGATAGAGGAACAGCGCAAAAATTGCTAAGGAGACACCGCCCATCAAGTATCCTGTAGAAAGATCAGGCAACTGCCATGCTTGGTACAAACTGATCATCAACAAAATCCCCGCAGGAACGAGGCTATACCACGGCAGCATCCGCTTATTTTTGGTTTGAACGAGTTTCGTATCGATCCGAATCGGATCAATGGGTAGTTCCCATCCATTGGTAAGGATCAATTGCCGCATTTTTCCGATGTAATGTACTTGCACCAAGTAAGCTGTCCCCAGCAAAGCGGCCATATAAAGCCAGAACAGGGTAAGGATGATGGAGTCAGATAAATTGAACAAAAAAAGGAGACTTGCTACACTAAATGTACCAACGATTTGTAAGATACGCTTGCGAAATTCTGTGATCAAGCTGTGGACGCTAGGATCATCCAGATGCTCAGGGGCAAGGGTATTTTCGAGTAAAACATTTTTGTGGGGTTTACTGATCAAGCGTAAACCAAATGCGGTCGTCCCACAGAGGACGAGGGCAATAATGAAAAAAAGATAAGTCATTTGCATTCATTCCTTTCAGGAAATTGGTCCAGAAGTTGTTGAACATCCGTTAAAAGCGCTTGCTTGCTTTTGCCGTGTAAGAGAGCGGTTGCTAGCTGTAGCTGTAAGTTTTGGCGATACTCCGCTTCTTGTCCGGAAGTAAACGGTGGTGGCGCGGCAACGGCGGTTCCTTTGCGGCGATCTGTGACTAACAAGCCTTCTTCTTTGAGGGAATTGTAGGCTTTTGAGATCGTCATGGTATTGATGCCGATCTCTTCGGCTAATTGACGGACGGATGGCAGCAATTCGCCAGCGGTCAAATCGCCTTTTGCGATACCGACAATGATCTGTTCCCGCAACTGCTGGTAGATGGGTTGGTTGCTTTGGGTTTGAATATCAAATATCATCGAAAACAGCTCCTTTGTATTATATATATTAATACAAACTATACAAAATAGCAACTGGTAATCAAATGAACAAGAATCGTTAGAAAAAAGTAAATAGCTTGTTACAGTTCTGTTTCATGGATCAGGTATCCTTTGACAGATACAACTTAGAGGAGGAACTTTTTATGAGCCAATCGCAAAGAACGGCTTACTTTGATAATGCAAAATTTTTACTGATGATCTTGGTCGTCTTCAGTCACTTGCTGCAGCCTTTTATCGGCGATCAGAAGTTTTATCATGACCTATATTATTTTATCTTCACTTTCCACATGCCAGCTTTTGTTTTTCTGGCTGGGTACTTTGCCAAAACGTTGACGAAGGGACACAAGCTTCGTGAGTTGATGAAAAAGTTCTTGCTGCCTTATGTCTTCTTTCAGGTGTTTTACACCGTCTATTACTGGTTGATCGGTCTACGGGAGTCGCTAAAAATCCAACTGTTGAATCCGCAATGGGCACTTTGGTTTTTGCTTAGCATGTTCTTTTGGCAGCTCTCGCTGTTGATCTTTCAAAAAATGTCCAAAAAGCAGGCGATCCTGCTGAGTATTGGCTTGAGCATCTTTGCTGGCTACGTGCCGTTTTTAAATCAAGTGTTGACCTTGCAGCGGACCTTTGTCTTTTTGCCGTTTTTCATTATCGGGTTTTATTTTCCCAAAAATGAGATGCGCTTTTTATTGAAACCAAAGATTCGAACCATCAGTTTGCTTTTCCTACCGATCATCTACACCTTTATCGCGTTTTTTCATGGGATGAACAAGTACATGGTTTTTGGTTCCAAGCCTTATGACGATTACTTGAGCTATCCGTTGTTCGGCGGTCCCTTGCGTGCGGTCTTTTTCGTGATCGGGCTGATGGGGATCATCGGTTTTCTGAGCCTCGTGCCCAGAGAGCACCTGTTTTTTACGAAGTGGGGCAAAAACACACTGCTGGTCTATCTTTTACAGGGGATCTTCATCAAGGGCTTGCGGGCATTAGCCATCACCGACTTGAATCTGTCGGTATTAGGCTTTGTGACGTTGGTGTTAGCCAGTGTTTTACTGACGATCTTGCTAGCTAGCCGCCCGATCCGCTTCCTGTATGCACGATTTGAACGAGGACTATCCTTTGTTTTACTTGGCTTTTTACTTTTGATGCTAACTCTTTAAATCCTTGATACGAGCAACCGCTCTTAGAAAGATGATTTTTTCATTTTTCTAGGAGCGGTTGTTATTTGAGAGGCAGAGGCGTAAAATGGAAGGAACGGAAAGTGAAAGGATGAAGAAATATGTCAGAAATTTCAAAAAAGACCACCGCTGCCTTTGCGCAAGCGTATCAAGAAAATAATAAACAAACGGCACTGCAACGGAGTGTTGTGAAAAATGGGATCACCGCTTCTGCGGAAAACGTGTCAGCAAAAGTCAACAATGTGCCAGTTTTTTCAGTTGATGTGACAACCGGGAAAGTCTCAAACCAAAAACAATCAGGCCGCTGCTGGATGTTTGCCGCATTGAATACATTCCGTCATAAGATGTTGAATGATTTCAATTTAAAAGAATTTGAATTGTCGCAAAACCATACCTTCTTTTGGGACAAATACGAAAAAGCCAACTATTTCTATGAAAATATTTTAGCAACTGCTAACGAACCTTTAACAAGTCGCAAAGTTGCTTTCTTATTGCAAACCCCACAACAAGATGGTGGGCAATGGGACATGATCGTTTCGATTTTCCAAAAATATGGTGTCGTACCAAAAACGGTTATGCCAGAAAGCAGCAACTCTTCTAATTCTCGTGATCTAAACAATTACTTAAACAAAAAACTGCGTAAAGATGCGGTTGCTTTGCGTCAGCTAGTAGCAGAAGGCAAAACAGCTGAAGACATCCAAACAGCCAAAGAAGCGATGTTGGAAGACATTTATCGTTTCTTAGCGACTTCTTTAGGCACACCGCCAGAAACCTTTGATTTTGAATACCGTGATGAAGACAAAAACTATCACATTGATCGCAACTTAACACCACAAAGCTTTTATGAAAAATATGTCGGGGTGGACCTTGACGATTATGTCAGTATCATCAACGCACCAACTGCCGACAAACCTTACAATCAATCGTATACCGTAGAAATGCTAGGCAACGTGGTTGGCGGCAAAGAAGTCAAATACTTGAACGTCGATATGCCGACCTTCAAAAAATTAGCGATCGCTCAATTGGAACAAGGAGAGTCCGTGTGGTTCGGTTGTGATGTCGGTCAATCTTCTACCAGAGATACTGGGATCATGGCATTAGATGCCTATGATATCAACGACTTATTTGATATCGACTTTACGATGACCAAAGCAGAACGCTTAGATTTTGGCGAAAGCTTAATGACCCACGCGATGGTCTTGACTGGCGTTGACTTGATCGACGGCGAATCAACCAAATGGAAAGTCGAAAACAGCTGGGGTGAAAAAGTCGGAACGAATGGCTTCTTCGTCATGAGCGATGCATGGATGGATGAATACACCTATCAAATCGTGGTTCGCAAAGAATTCCTGACAGCAGAACAATTGGCTGCCTTTGAAGCAGAACCAACGGTCTTAGCACCTTGGGATCCAATGGGCGCTTTGGCGTAAGTCAGCAATTTCTAATGATTGCCTGAATATTTTCTGAAATTTTTCAAAAAGACGAAATGAAAAAATAACGAACCAGTTGCCGCAATCCAACCGTTAGGAAAGCAGAAATCCTAGCAGCATGGGAGTGTGGCAACGGTTCTTTTTTTATTTACTGACAAAAAAGCGGTACCATCCCAGAAAAGTGGGAACTTATTTATTGTAAGATGAAGCAAACTTCTTTAAAATGGAATAGTCACTAATGATGCCACACGTCTCATTAGAGTGAACTGTTGAAGAATGGTCACTGGGAACCTTTACTTCCTCTGACAGACTTTGTCATGTTTATTGAACAAAAGGAGGATTCAAATGACAAATCTGTTAACTATTATTGTTGTTCTACTTTTTGCTGCCCTTATTTATGGGTTCTACTTATTGCAAAAGCGTCACCTGAAGTTTTCAACGCGGGTCTTTGCGGCGTTGTTCGTCGGGATCGTTTTTGGTGGTGTGCTACAGCTGATTTTTGGGACAGGCTCTGATGTTGTCACGCAAGCTCTTGACTGGATCACGATGGTCGGTAGCGGCTATGTGGCCCTCTTGCAAATGCTGATCATGCCCTTGATCTTCGTTTCGATCGTTGGTGCTTTCACCAAGATGAAAGAAAGCGAAAAAATCAAGAAGATCAGTTTTACGGTTCTTGCGACTTTGCTAGGGACAACGGCGATCGCTGCCTTGATCGGGATCGTGATGGTCATGGTCTTTGGTCTTGACGGTGCCAGCTTTACCGAAGGAGCAACGGAAACAGCGCGGATCGCAGAATTAGCGGAACGTTCGACACAAGTCCAAGATCTATCGATCCCACAACAAATCGTTTCTTTCATCCCAAGTAATGTCTTCGCCGACTTTGCTGGTACTCGTTCGACAAGTACGATCGGTGTCGTGATTTTCTCAGCCTTTGTTGGGATTGCTTTTCTTGGTGTCAAACGCAAATCACCGAAAGAAGCGGAAACTTTTGCGAATTTGATGGACAGCTTATATAAAATCGTGATGCGTATCGTCACGTTAGTTTTGCGCCTGACACCTTATGGGGTTTTGGCATTGATGACTAACGTATTAGCTTCAAGTGATTTTGAAGCCATCTTGAACTTAGGGAAATTTATCATCGCTTCTTATGCCGCTTTGATTTTGGTCTTACTCGTTCATTCATTATTGCTGATCGCTGTACGGGTCAATCCAGTAACGTATTTCAAAAAGGCTTTTCCAGTCTTGAGCTTCGCCTTTACTTCTCGTTCAAGTGCCGGTGCCTTGCCATTGAACATCGAAACCCAAACCAAAGCGTTAGGTGTTGATGAAGCCACGGCTAACTTTGCAGGCAGCTTTGGTTTATCGATTGGTCAAAACGGATGTGCGGGTGTTTATCCAGCGATGTTGGCAACGATCGTTGCACCAACGGTTGGAATCAATGTCTTTGATTGGCAGTTTATCCTGCTGTTAGTTGCCGTTGTTACAATCAGCTCATTCGGCGTTGCCGGTGTCGGCGGTGGCGCAACTTTTGCTTCATTGATCGTCTTAGGCTCAATGAATTTGCCGATCGCCATCGTAGGCTTAGTTATTTCTGTTGAACCATTGATCGATATGGCACGGACACTCGTTAATGTCAGCGACAGTATGGTTGCGGGAATGGTGACCAGCAGCCGTATCAACGAACTGGATCGTTCGATCTTAGATGATTCTGCCGCCGTGATCGAAGCCGAATAGAAACATTTTTTAACAAGCGAAAGCAAAGAAAGACTGCGTGTGGTCTTTCTTTTTTTTGTCCGTTAAAGCTCAGCTCATAGAAAAATCTAGGTTTCAGTGCCCTTAATAGCGAAGTTTCTGCTATACTTTTAACTAGAACATCGCGGGAGGGATAAGCAATGACACAATTGATTCAACTAGAACGAGCAGCAAACGTCAGAGAACTTGGCGGCTATCAAACGACAAACGGCACGACGATCAAACGAAAAAAATTGATCCGCAGTGCGGCGATCAATGAATTGACTGCTTCAGATCAAGCAGTACTGGCAAACTATGGGGTCAATCAGGTCATTGATTTTCGCTCCATCGCTGAAGCCAATGCACAGCCTGATCGACCGATCGCCACAGCAAAGCAGCTTTTTTTACCTATTTTCAAAGAAGACGAAACGATGGTTTCCTTGTCGCCAGAAAGCTTGAAGCAGCGCTTGGAAGATGGGGAAGATGCCGAAGAGCAGATGAAAAAAGTCTACCGTCACTTTGTTGAAAGCGACTATGCCCGCCAACAATATCGGCAGTTCTTTGATCATGTGATCGACAATGCGGAAGGCGAAGGAGCAACCTTGTTCCACTGTACCGCCGGCAAAGATCGCACAGGCTTTGGCGCCTTTTTATTGCTGCATGTGTTGGCGGTGGCACCAGCGACGATCAAAGAAGATTATTTAGCGACCAATCGCTATCTAGCCCCAATGCTAAAAGAAAAATTTGCCCCAATGACCCAGCATTTGCCGCAAGAGCTGTTAACGGCGATCACGGTTTTGATGAGTGCCAAAGAGAGTTTTCTTGAGGAAAGTTTGGCTGCAATCGATCAGCATTTCGGTTCGGTCGATCAGTATCTTCTGCAAGGACTAGGGGTGACGAAAGAGGAACAAGCGTACTTGACTGCCCAACTGACTGAGTAAAGAAACGGAGATCCGTATGGAGGAAGCATTGTTCGCAGCAATCGGGATGACCGGCTCGCTAACGCCCATCAGTGGTGGGGATGTCAATCAAACGTATCGTTTCACGACAGCAGAAAATCGCTATTTTTTAAAGACCCATCCTCATGTTTCATCGATGTTCTTTCAAGCAGAAATCAACGGCTTAGCTGAATTAGCTCCTTTCGTGCGGGTGCCAAAAATCGAACGTCTCGGTCAGACCGAAGAGGGGGCATTTTTATTGATGGAATGGATCGATAGTGGGGAAGGACAGCAGCGGCGCTTAGGCCAAAGCTTGGCTCGGCTTCATCAGCAGACGCAGGAGACTTTTGGTTTTACGAAGACAATTACATCGGCTTTTTGCCGCAAGTCAATCCGAAAACCACCGATTGGCTTGATTTTTACACAGTCTGCCGTTTGGATGTGCAAGTCGAATTAGCGAAGCTGGGTAATCACTGGCATGCCAAACGGGAAGCCGCTTATCTGCGTTTGAAAGAATTTTTGCATGAGAATTGGCGTGATCGCAGCGTCACACCTGCTTTATTACACGGTGATTTTTGGCGGGGGAATGTGCTGTTCGATCAACAAGGAGAACCAGTGTTTCTTGATCCGGCAGTCGCCTATGGGGATCGAGAAATGGATATTGCGATGTCCCAGCTTTTCGGCGGTTTTCGTCAGGAATTTTTGGAAGGCTATCAAGAAGTCTATCCATTAGATGAGTATTGGAAAGAGCGACTGCCAGTGTATCAATTGTATTATTTATTGGTCCATTTGAATCAATTTGGCGAAAGTTATGGACCAACTGTCGATGAAATATTGAGTCGTTTTTAGGAGGCAATTAGAACTATGGCAGCAAAGTATCAAACCACGCATGAAGTGGCGTATTATGAATGTGATGTCAACCAAACGATGACGTTTCCAGCCATGCTAGGCATTGCCATCAAGACATCAGAAGAACAAAGTGCGGCGTTAAACCGCGGACCGGAAGTCATCGCTAGTTATGGCTTGACCTGGATCATTACCAGCTATCATATAACGGTAACTCGTTTGCCGCGCGTAGGGGAGCAGATCCAAGTGGCGACCCAGGCGAGAGAATACAATAAGTTTTTCTGCTACCGTTACTTTTGGTTATTGGCAGAAGACGGAACGGAATTGGTCAAAATCGAAGCGGTTTTTGCGTTGATGGACCCGGAGACGCGCAAAGTCAGCAGTGTTCCGGATGAGATCGTGGTGCCTTTTGGCAGTGAAAAAATTAAGCGAATCAAACGCTATCCGAAGATCACCCCTATCACACAAGGACAATTTTTGCCGTATCGGGTGCGTTTCTACGATATCGATAGCAATCAGCATGTCAACAACGCCATGTATTTCAATTGGCTGATGGACGTCTTAGGCTATGAGTTTTTAACAAAACATGAAGTGACACAAGTGACGATCCGCTTTGATCGGGAAGTTGCTTACGGCCATTTGATCGAAAGCCATTTTCAAATCAATGAAAAGACAGTCGATGAAGCCGGCGAGGCTGTGCCGCTGCAAACGATCCACGAGATCAAGATCGGTGAGGATACTTACTGCGAAGCCGTGTTTACTTGGCGAGAAAAATAAAACAACCCTTTTGCCTCCGTTAACGGAATGGCAAAAGGGTTTTTGTTTGGTCAATTCTCCATGAAATCAGGTAGCTCATCCATGGTCAATCCACGGTTTTTCGCTATCAACAATTTGATGCGGGCTTTTTGGCTATTGATGCTATTGCAGAAAATCACCCCAAGAGCTTGCAATTCGATCCCACCGCCTAAGTAGTCATAGACCGGCTCGGCAACTCCGTTGAAGCAGCGAGAAACTAAGACGACCGGAATGTTTCTAGCGATCAGTTTTTTCAAAGGCTCAATGGTTTGAGGCGGCAGATTGCCAGCGCCTAAAGCTTCGATCACTAGTCCATCGATCAGCGAGTCGGCTAAAGCATCGAACAATTCCCCGGTCATCCCAGCATAGGCTTTGACGATCGGAAACAAACCATCGACACGATCAACATCCAAATGGCGGTTATTTAACAGCTCTTGCATAAACAAGATTCGGTGCTTTGTGACTAAGCCGATCGGACCTAATGTCGGGGTGCGGAACGTCGCAATATTGGTGGTGTGGGTTTTCGTAACATAACGTGCGGAATGGATCTCATCGTTCATGACGACTAAGACACCTTTTCCTATGGCATCGGGGGACTTGGCGACCCGAATCGCACTTTCAAAGTTATAAAGCCCGTCACTGCCGATTTCATTACTTGAGCGCATGGCACCAGTCACCACGATCGGTAACTGACCGCCGATCGTGGTATCTAAAAAGAAGGCCGTTTCTTCCAGCGTATCGGTTCCGTGAGTGATCACGACCCCATCGACACCGCTTAAATGCGCCAGCTGGATACGTTCTTTCAGCTGCAGCATTTCTTTTGGCGTCATATGAGGACTAGGAATATTAAAAATGTCTTCGACGATCAATTCAACATCGTCATCAATGTGGATCGGTGCATCCATCAGTGGATTGCTGACATCGGGGCTGACGCCGCCTGTCAGGGTGTCTTCTTTCATGGCGATGGTGCCGCCAGTGTGCAACACGAGAATTCGTTTCATTTTTTCATCACCTGCAATGATTTATTTACTCTTAACTCAAAACTATTGTATACTATTAAAATAAGAAAACAAGGAGCGATGGGAAAAAATGATTCGAATTGGTTGTACCACATTTAGTGAACATGGCAGTCTCGTGCAAAGAAAAAACTCGAAATTATTTGAGTATGCCCGTTATTTTCCGTTAGTTGAGCTGGATACCACCTATCATTTTTTGCCAAAAGAAAAAGATGTGCGCAACTGGTTGACCCAGATTCCCGAAAATTTCCGCTTTGTGTTGAAAGTCCATCAAAGTGTGACCACCCAAGGGGATTTGCCAGATCAGTTGACCATGACTGAAGCGCTGCAGCTTTATAAAGAAGCGATCGCGCCAATGGTAGAAGCGGGCAAACTGTTTTGCCTATTGGCGCAATTTCCCAACAGCTTTAAATGTACGAAAGAAAATGTCGCCTATTTAGATCAAGTGCGAGAATGGTTTGCGGGTTACCCAGTGGCGATTGAGCTGAGAGACAGCAGCTGGTATCAGCCGAAACTGTATCCGGGAATGATCGATTATATGAAGCGAAAACAGTTTTCCTTAGTAGTCGTTGATCAGCCGAAAAAGCTATCGACCACGATTCCTCTTGATCCAACCGTGACCAATCCTGCGTTTGTCCTGTGCCGTTTTCATGGACGCAACGACAGCGGCTGGACAGCGACGGGGCCAGATGCCAAAAATCTGCGGACCTTGTATCGCTATGACCAAGCCGAACTAACGGAGTTAAAACAAGCGATTCAAGCCATCGAAGCCAATGCCAAAGAAGTCGCAGTGGTCTTCAATAATAATGCCGGTCGTGATGCCGCTGACAATGCTCGTGCATTGATCGATGCGCTGCAGATCGATTACGAAGCATTAAATCCTAATCAGTTGAAATTATTTTGAGGAGTCATATGATAAAAGCAATCTTTTTTGATATTGATGGCACACTGATTGCCAGTAACGGCAAGGCGCTTGCCAGTACCCGTGAAGCCATCAAACAAGCCCAAGCCAATGGCGTCCTCTGCGGCATTGCCACCGGACGTGGTCCGGTTGATTTAGAGAAGGTGATCGATTACTTGTCGTTAGACATGTTTATCACCTATAACGGCCAATATGTTTACACGAAGGAAACCTTGATTTATGCCAAACCTTTTCCAAAACAAACGCTGGAAGCGATCGTAGAATACGCCGATGAAAATTATCGTCAAGTCATGTTTGGCGGAGAAACGCAAGTGGCTGGCAGCTTGACGATCCGTTTAAGCCAATCACCCGTCATGCAGCGCTATTTGCGCTATGTACCGAAAAAATTTCCCGTCGGCTTTTTAAAGAAAGTCTTGCAGCGCTTCAGTCCCAATCGCAACGCCAAACGTTATGAATCATTGGACATTTTACGAGAGCCAATCTATCAGTGCATTATGCTGAGCCCTGAATCAGAGCGCGAAAAATTACGCTCCAAGCTGCCGCAATGTGATTTTAAGCGATCCAATGCCTATTCTGTTGATATCGTGCCGAAAAACGGTTCGAAAATCAAAGGGATCAAAGAATTTTTGGCCTATGAAGGGATCGCGATGGAAGAAGCGATGGCCTTTGGGGATCATTTTAATGATGTGGAAATGTTAGAAGGTGTGGGGATCGGGGTTGCGATGGGCAATGCCCAGCCCATCACCAAAGCCAGTGCTGACTTTGTGACGGACACCAACGATCATGACGGCATCAAGAAAGCCTTGATCCATTTTGGGATCATTGCCGAGGATGCCCAAGCAAGGGATTGAATTAAAAAAAATAAACAAGGTGTAGCCAATCCATGAAGCAACGTAGGAGACAGCGCAGAACCATGAAACAGAACCATTAGAAAAAGCAGAAAGAAGCGAGAGAAATGAGTCCATTTGAAATGACGGAAGAGTTTCATAAAACCTTTGATCCAACACGACCGCCATATCCACAAGCTTTTTCAGCGGAAAAAGCCCAGTTTCGTGCTGGTTTTAAAATTGAAGAATTAGTTGAGTTCCTTTATGCTGCCAGCAACAATGACGAAGAGACCTTTCAAGCAGGGTTGACCCATTTGCATCAAGCGATTGATCAAGCCCAAGCCAAGCTGGCTGCCAAACAACAGCCTGTCAGTGATTCCCTAGTAGAACAAGTCGATGCGCTCTGTGATCTGCTGTATTTTACCTATGGCTCTTTTTCACTGGTAGGGGTCGATCCAGCGCCGATCCTGGCTATCGTTCATGACGCCAACATGGGGAAACTTTTTCCAGATGGGCAGCCCCATTATGATCCTGAGACCCACAAAGTCATGAAGCCTAGCGATTGGGAAGAACGGTTTGCTCCTGAACCGCGAATCAAGGCAGAAATCAAACGCCAATTGGCACAAAAACAAGCGCAAGCCCAAGAATCGTCAGAATAATAAAGAAACGTGCCAGTTGCCCGTTCCGATTGCTTATCAGCAAAAGGAGTGGTGCAACTGGCACGTTTGGTTTAATCAAAGAAAGTGTAGTAAAGGGTTCTGACAGCGGCTTTTTCTTGTTCTTTGTGGATGCCGAACATGATGCTGACCTCAGAGGACCCCTGGTTGATCATCTCTAAGTTGATATTTTTTCGCGCAAGGGCAGCGGTACTGTCGGCAGTGATCCCGACTCTTTGACGCATCCCTTCACCAACGACGACGACCATGGATAGATCGTGGGTCATTCGCAGTTCATCGGGATCGATCTCGTAGGCGATCTTGCGCAGCAGTTCTTCTTCCAATACTGGATTCAACTGGTTGGAGCGCATAATGATCGAGATATCATCGATTCCTGAAGGCATGTGTTCATAATTTAAATCAAATTCCCGGAAAATCTCTAAGACCCGTAACGTGAACCCAACTTCGCGGTTCATCAAGTATTTGCGGATATAGATCATACAAAAGCCTTCGTCACTGGCAACGCCGATCACCGGCTGATCCAAATTGTCTCTTTGGTTGGTGATCAAGGTGCCGGGATGACTTGGGTTATTGGTGTTTTTGATCACCACGGGAATTTTCGCATGGTATGAAGGCATCAACGCCTCATCGTGCAAAACAGTAAAGCCGGCATAAGACAGCTCCCGCATTTCTCGGTAAGTCACTTCTTTGATGGACTCTGGATGATGAACGTAGCCTGGATGAGCAGAAAAAATCCCATCGACATCGGTAAAGTTTTCGTACAATTCTACTTGCAGACCAGCCGCCACGATGGCACCAGAAATATCAGATCCCCCTCGAGAGAAGGTACAGATTTCGCCGGCTTCTGTGTAACCAAAGAAGCCAGGAATCACTAAGATTTCAGGACTATCGCGCCATTGTGCGATCTTAGCGTACGATTTGTTCAAGATACGGGCGTTTTGGGGTTCATCCGTCACCAGCAACCCAAGTTCTTGTGGATTCATGTAGCGAGCAGCTAATCCACGGCTTTGTAAAATCCCTGCGATCAATTTGGCATTGTTGTCTTCGCCGCTTGCCAAAACCGTATCATAAAGATGCGGATTGTCTTGAGTAGGCAGTGTTTGAAAAGCCGCCAATGATTGCCAGATGCGGTCTAAATGGACTTGTTCGATACCAAAGGGGGCGGCGATCGCTGTATAGCGGGCATAGATTTCTTCGATTAAATCAGTGATTTCTTCTTGGGCAGACAGACGGGTACAGACTGCTAGTAACAGATCGGTGACTTTCTGATCGTCGCTGGAACGCTTACCAGGCGCTGAAACAACAACAAACCGTCTTTTAGGATCACTTTCAATTATCGCAACAACTTTTTCGACTTGTTCGGCTGAGGCAAGGGAACTGCCTCCGAATTTCGCTACTTTCATTTGACATTACTCCTGTTCAAGCTTTTTACTAGAGTACAGTTTCAATAGGGAGAAATCAAGCGGTTTCTTGAAAAAAATCGGAAAAATCAGAAAAAAAGTCACTTGTTGATGTAAATTTCACGATTTGTTTTCATTATCGATGGAAAAGCCGTGAATGATTTTATTCGATGCGAAAAAAGTCGATCTTTTTTGCCTCAATCTAATGCTTGATTTTTTTCTTTATGCTATAATCTAGCGTAGATGCTTTTTTATAAAGGGACTGTCTGTCCTTTTTATACTCAATGAACTTATCAATCAATCTGCTGATCAGCAGATTTTAGACGAAACATGTATATTTGAAAATTGGAGGAACCACAAAATGGGAACTAATATCATCTTTGGAATTGTCATTGCCATCATCATCATCGCAGCGGTCTTGTATGCAATTGGCTTTTTCATGCGGAAGAAAAACCAAGAAAAGCTAAATGACTTGGAAAAACGCAAAGAAAATCTGTTTGACTTACCGGTGATCGAAGAAGTCGATGAAGTAAAAAGAATGCACTTGGTTGGTCAAAGTCAAAATACCTTTCGTGAGTGGAACCAACAATGGACAGATATCTCCACAAAATCTTTTGCTGAACTTGAGAGTCAAATCTTTGAAGTGGAAGAACTAAACGAACGCATCCGCTTTTTCAAAGCAAAAGGGGCGATCGTTCAAGCGGAAGCGACCATGGATGAGATGGAACGCCAAGTAGAAGAGATTCGCGCCGGCTTGAAAGAATTACGAGAAAGTGAAGAACGAAATTCACTGGAAGTCCAAAAAGCGTTGGACGTTTACGAAGACTTGAAGAAGAAGCTACGGGATCAAGGCGAAGAATTCGGTCCTGCTTACAATGAGCTGCAAAAACAAATCAAAAACATTGAAATTGAGTTCACCCAATTTGTTACCTTAAATACTTCAGGCGATCCTGTGGAAGCACGGGAAGTGTTAGACCAAGCAGAAAAACACACCTATGAAGTAGAAGACTTAATGAAACGGATCCCAGCGGCCTACGAAGAATTAAACCGTACCTTCCCAGATCAGTTGAAAGAAATCCAAGATGGCTACAAAAAATTATTAGAACAAAAATATGTGTTCCCAGAAGCAAACTTCCAAGAAGAAATCAACCGTGTGAAAAAACGAGTTGAAAACTCCATGAACGATCTAGCGAAAACAGAAGTCGCTTCCGTTGAAGTGGCAAGTCGTGATACTGCAAGTGATATCGATGCCTTGTATACGGTGATGGAACGTGAGATCAATGCCAAGAAATATGTCATGAAAAATCGCCAAATCATTGAAGACTATATTGACCACGCAACAAAGAACAACCGTCAGTTGTTGATCGAGTTGGATCATACGGCACAAAGCTATACATTGAATCATAATGAGTTAGGTCGCGTCCGTGGTTTCCAAACGGAAGTCGACGAATTGGCTCGTCGCAATAACGAGTACCTACCACAATTAGAAAAGCACGAAATTCCTTATTCAGAAGTGCAAAGCTTCTACAAAGATGCCTACAAGATTTTGGATGATGTGGAAAGCCAGCAAGTCGAAATCGATGATTCCCTTGCGGAATTACGTCGTGGCGAAAAAGTTGCACAAGAAAAAGTGGAAAGCTTCGAATTCCGTCTACGCAACTTGAAGCGGTTTGTTGAGAAGCAACGCTTACCTGGTTTGCCAGGTGAGTACTTAGAATTCTTCTTCGTGGCAACAGATCGGGTGGAAGAACTAGGCAAAGAATTGAACAAGATTCGCATCAACATGCAAGAAATCAATAAATTGGTTTCTGTCTGTGAAGAAGATCTTGATCTTTTAGATGAACAAACGAAAGACTTGGTGGATGCTGCGGCATTGACTGAGCAAATGATGCAATATGCCAACCGTTATCGTCATTCTCATCCAGATATCAAGGCAGCGATCGACAAATCACTTTACTTGTTCAGTAAAGAATATCGCTATCAAGATGCGCTAGATGAAATCGGCACAGCGTTGGAACGAGTAGAACCAGGTGCCTTCAAAAGGATCGAAAACTTCTACTTCAATAACCGCGACTTAGTATAATACGAAAGCCAGCAGTGAAAAACTGACTGGCTTTTTTCATGGAAAGAATGGCTCGCTGCATGATTAACGCTTACGAAGGAAGGGAAAGTTTCCTTTAAATAAAGCCAAAGCCAGCGAGTCACCTTGAAACTCAGCCCAAGAGCAGTTATAATGGGAAAGAATTTTTTTAGAGAAAGGGTCCTATCATTGATCTATTTTGACAACAGTGCAACAACCGCTATTTATCCACAAGCTTTAAATACATATGTCCAAGTCAGTCAGCGAATCATCGGCAATCCCTCAAGCTTGCATGATTTAGGAAATCAAGCCAATCGCCTGCTACAGCAATCACGTCAGCAGATCGCCGATCTGTTAAACGTTTCTTCCAAAGAGATCGCATTTACCAGTGGGGGGACCGAAGGAGACAACTGGGTCATCAAAGGGACTGCTTTAGCGAAAAAAGCCTATGGGAATCACCTGATTATTTCCAGTATTGAACACCCTGCCGTCAGTGAAACAGCGGCTCAATTAGCCGAATTAGGATTTGAGGTCAGTGTGGTCCCTGTTGATGCTCAAGGCTTTGTCAACGTGTCAGAATTAGCAAACATGATTCGCAAAGAAACGATTTTGGTTTCGGTGATGGCGGTCAATAATGAGGTAGGATCGATTCAACCGATCCATGAGATCGCAACCGTGTTGGCGGACTACCCAACGATCCATTTCCATGTAGATGCCGTCCAAGCCATCACAAAGGTCCCGCAAGAGCAATGGTTCAATGAGCGAGTCGATTTTGCCGTGTTCTCTGCACATAAATTTCACGGACCTCGTGGCGCCGGATTTATCTATTGGAAACAAGGTCGTAAGTTGGCGCCATTGATGACTGGCGGTGGGCAAGAGCAAAACCAGCGCAGCGGTACCGAAAATGTACCAGCAATCGTTGCCATGGCAAAAGCCCTGCGTTTAGCGACGGAACACAAGGCTGAAAAGCCGAACCATGTTCAATTATTAAAAGGCTATTTGCAAGAAGCACTGGCTGGCTATGAGAAAGTCACGCTTTTTTCTGGCACTGAAGGGTTTGCGCCACATATACTTTGTTTCTCATTAAAAGGGATCAGAGGAGAAGTCTTAGTCCATGCCTTTGAAGAAAAGCAGATCTATCTTTCGACGACGAGCGCTTGTTCCTCTCGTAAAAAGATGGCCAGCAGTACGCTTCATGCGATGCACGTTCCGGAACAGTTAGCGACATCCGCTGTTCGTATCAGTTTAGATGAGAGCAATACAATGGCAGAAGTCGAGCAGTTTCTAATCGTCTTCCACCAGTTGTACCAAAAATTTTCGAAAATCAATTAAGCACGACATAGCACTATAAAATCAATCCAAATCAAAGGAGTTTTCTCGTGAATTATTCAGAAATCATGGTTCGTTACGGCGAACTGTCAACAAAGGGCAAAAATCGTCGTAGTTTTATTATGCAATTAGCTTCAAACGTCAAACGTACCTTAGCCGATTATCCCCATGTCAAAGTTCATGCCGAGCGAGATCGCATGCACTTGCTATTGAACGGTGAAAACAGCCAAGAGATCATTCCTAAGCTGCAAAAAGTCTTTGGGATTCAAAACTTTTCCCCTAGTATTCGGGTTGAAAAAGACATTGAGTTATTAAAGAAAGCCGTTCAAGACGTTATGGCAGAGATCTACACCGGTGTTGAGACCTTCAAAATCACAGCTAAGCGCAGCGATCACTCGTTTGTGCAAGATAGCAACCAGTTGAATTTGACCTTAGGTAATGCGGTGATCGACCGTTTTCCTGATATCAAAGTCCAAATGAAAAAACCAGACATCAATCTGCGGGTGGAAATACGGATCGATGGCGCCTATCTGTCCTATGAAACGATCCAAGGAGCAGCCGGCTTACCCGTTGGCACCAGCGGTAAGGGAATGTTGATGCTTTCTGGTGGTATCGATTCGCCCGTTGCAGGCTACTTTGCCATGAAACGCGGTGTTGAGATCGAAGCAGTCCATTTTGCAAGTCCTCCTTATACGAGTGAACAAGCATTACAAAAAGCCAAAGATTTAACGAAGAAGCTTGCTCCTTATGTGGGAAGCATCCAATTTATCGAAGTTCCGTTTACGGAAATCCAAGAAGAAATCAAAAACCGTGTGCCGCAAGGCTATTGGATGACCATCACCCGTCGGATGATGCTGCGTTTGACAGATGCGATTCGTGAGGCTCGTCACGGTTTAATCATCTTAAACGGCGAATCATTAGGACAAGTCGCTTCACAAACTTTGCATAGCATGGTCGCCATCAATGAAGTAACCAATACGCCAATCGTGCGCCCAGTGGCAACGATGGACAAATTGGAGATCATTGAAGTTGCCGAAGCCATTGATACCTTTGAGTTATCGGTTCAGCCCTTTGAGGATTGCTGCACAATCTTTGCACCTCCTCAACCAAAGACGCGCCCAAGACTGGATAAGGTACACCAATATGAAGAGCGTCTCGATATCGAAGGGATGATGGAACGGGCGATGGCTGGGTTGAAACTGGAAGCAATCACGGCAAATCAAGAAAAATCAGCAACTGAATTCGCTGAATTCTTATAATAAACTCTCTTTTTTAAACTAAGACCACAACTGTTATGGAACATTTGTGGTCGTTTTTCATCGTGTGAGAGAGTTTGTGAATATTTTCTTGCTATTGAAAATGGAACATGCTACACTCAATATGTGAATCATTTAACAAGGAGGGTGGACAGGATGGAAGCATTAAGAGATAAAAAACTTCCGAAAGCAACGGCAAAACGTTTGCCAGCTTATTTACGACACTTAAAATTACTGGATGCCTCAGGTATTCAGCGAATCAAATCAAAAGAGTTTGCAGAAATCACGCAAGTTCCTTCAGCCACGATCCGCCGGGATTTTTCTCATCTAGGAGAATTGGGTAGAAGTGGGTATGGCTATGATGTTCCTTATTTGATTGAGGTTTTGAGCTATATTTTAGAAACCAATGAGGAGAAAAAAATCGCCTTGATTGGTTATGGAAATTTAGGAAAAGCGTTAGCTAACAACAATTTTCGCAGAAATGAAAATCTTTCCGTCATCGCGGTTTTTGACAATGATCCAGAAATGATTGGCCAGACCATTAGTGGACGTTATGTCTATGGAATGGACCAATTGGCGGAAGTCGTAGCAGAAAAAGGGATCACCGTAGCGATTTCGACTGTTCCTAGCCGTTATTCACAAATGGCGATCGATGCGATCGTGGATGCTGGGATCACAGCAATCCTGAATTTTGCCCCTGATCCCGTCATCGTGCCAAAAGATGTCAATATCCAATACATTGATTTGACGACAGAATTGCAAACATTGATCTTTTTTGATACGACCTACTCGCAAAAATCGAAAGTCTGAGCAAATCCTTTTCGTTTTTTGACAATCTTTCTTATACTGGGAGAAAATGCTATAGGAGAGATGTTATGCAAGTTACACGCAAAGAAACGGTTTATGAGATGCCCGGCAACCAACCAAAAGTAGGGGATAAAGCAGCTGATTTTCGCTTGAAAAGTTTAGAGGACAAGGAATATACACTGACTGATTTTTTAGGAAAACCAACGATCATCAGCGTTGTTCCCGATATCGTGACACGCGTTTGTGCGTTGCAGACCAAGCGTTTCAACCAAGAGGCAAGTCAATTGGATGATATAAATTTTGTAACGATCTCTAACAATACAAAAGAAGAACAAGCACAATGGTGCGGCCAAGAAGGCGTCGACATGATCATGCTTCATGATCCGGCGAATACCTTCGGTGAGGCCTATCAAATCATGATCCCAGACTTCGGTCATTTTGCCCGAGCAATTTTCGTTTTGGACCGTGAAGGCGTGATTCAACACGTTGAGATCGTGCCTGAGATCTCCCACGAACCGGATTATCAAGCAGCCATTGATGCGGCGAAAGCAAACCTCTGATTGACTTTCAAAAAAGTTCATTGTAGAATGTAGCAAGATGAAACAAGAATCTATGATAGCAAGACAATGTTCAAGAGGAGTATCAGTGACCCTGGCGGTCAGAGAGAAGTCGGTCGGTGCAAGACTTCCCCAGACACTGAAAAGGTAGCTTGAAGGTCTTTGATCCGAACCACGGTTTGTTTCTTGCAGATAAAGCCGCACAGTAAGATCAAGCGCGTCGTGAACGTTACCTCACGTCAAAGTGGCAGAGCAATCTGCAATTTAGGTGGTACCGCGTATCAGCGCCCTAATGCCTCGGCATTAGGGCGCTTTTTGCTGTGAATCACTGCGAGTGGCCCACAAAGAGGGACAGAGCAGATGATGAACAGTACTAGGCGACCATAGGGAGCGTAGTAACCATACTAGGAATCACT
>NZ_NGLK01000001.1:2599583-2662166 GCF_002141235.1 Enterococcus sp. 3C7_DIV0644
AGATGATGAACAGTACTAGGCGACCGTAGGGAGCGTAGTAACCATACTAGGAATCACTATGACTGGCCCACAAAGAAGGACAGAGCAGATGATGAACAGTACTAGGCGACCAAAGGGAGCGTAGTAACCATACTAGGAATCACTATGATTGGCCCACAAAGTGGACAGAGCAGATGATGAACAGTACGCGAAGTCACCAAAATTGGTTCACGAAGCGAGTTAGATCGGTTGCCAAAGGCCCTAAGACACAATAGAGGATCACGGAAGTGAGCCATGAACTCTGTAAGAAACGTACTTTTTACGAACAACAAACGAGGCGTCAACAAACAACGGATAATCATCTCTACCACTGCACTCATCCTGAACGATTCGAACATTTTCGTGCTTTACCCAGCAACAGGCACCAAAAAACCACACCAACCATTACGTTTAAAAAACGTAACTTTAGGAGGACCAACTATGACAGAAACTGAGAATCTATCCACCAAGTACAATCCCCAAGAAGTAGAAGCCGGGCGTTACCAAGATTGGTTAGAGCATGACCGTTTTAAACCAAGCGGCAATAAAGAAGCAAAACCTTATTCTATCGTGATTCCACCACCAAACGTAACAGGAAAATTGCACTTAGGTCATGCCTGGGATACCACGTTACAAGACATCATCATTCGTCAAAAACGGATGCAAGGGTATGACACCTTATGGCTGCCAGGAATGGACCATGCCGGGATCGCTACCCAAGCCAAAGTAGAAGAAAAGCTGCGGGAACAAGGAATTTCTCGCTATGACCTTGGTCGGGAAAAATTTGTTGAACAAGTATGGGATTGGAAAGAAGAATATGCCGGTCACATTCGGGAACAATGGGCGAAACTAGGCTTATCCCTAGACTATAGCCGTGAACGGTTCACATTAGATGATGGATTATCCGAAGCGGTTCGTAAAGTTTTCGTGACGCTATATGAAAAAGGCTTGATCTATCGTGGCGAGTACATCATCAACTGGGATCCGCAAGCCCGCACGGCATTATCTGATATTGAAGTGATCCACAAAGACATCGAAGGTGCTTTTTACCACATGTCTTACGAATTAGCGGATGGCAGCGGCGTGGTGGAGATCGCAACGACTCGCCCAGAAACGATGTTGGGGGATACAGCAGTCGCGGTTCATCCAGAAGATGAACGCTATCAAGCATTGATTGGTAAGAAAGTGATCTTGCCTTTGGTCAATAAAGAGATCCCAATCATCGCTGATGAGTACGTGGACCAAGAATTTGGAACAGGGGTCGTAAAAATCACTCCTGCCCATGACCCGAATGACTTCGAGGTCGGTAACCGCCATGACCTACCACGGGTCAATGTCATGAATGATGACGGAACAATGAATGACTTAGCAGGTACCTATGCAGGCATGGATCGTTTTGCTGCTCGCAAGCAAATCGTGAAAGATTTAGAAGCGTTAGGTCGTCTGATCAAAATCGAAAAAATGGTCCATAGCGTAGGTCACTCAGAACGGACAGGCGTAGTAGTCGAACCTCGTTTATCGACACAATGGTTCGTAAAAATGGAACCATTAGCAAAACAAGCCATCGACAACCAAGAAACCGACGATGCGGTGGACTTTTATCCGCCACGTTTCAACCAAACATTCTTACGTTGGATGGAAAATGTCCATGACTGGGTTATCTCTCGTCAGTTGTGGTGGGGCCATCAAATCCCAGCTTGGTACCACAAAGAAACGGGGGAAATGTATGTAGGACTTGAAGCGCCAGCAGATGCCGAAAATTGGCAGCAAGATCCAGACGTATTGGATACATGGTTTAGTTCTGCTTTATGGCCGTTTTCAACGATGGGGTGGCCAGATGAAAACAATGAAGATTTCCAACGCTACTTCCCAACGAATACATTAGTAACTGGTTACGACATCATTTTCTTCTGGGTAAGCCGTATGATTTTCCAAAGCTTGGAATTTACTGGCAAACGACCATTTGAAAATGTCTTGATCCATGGATTGATCCGTGATGAACAAGGTCGCAAAATGAGTAAGTCTCTTGGAAACGGGATCGATCCGATGGAAGTCATTGAACAATACGGTGCTGATGCATTGCGTTGGTTCTTATCAAATGGCTCTGCACCGGGACAAGACGTGCGTTTCAGCTATGAGAAAATGGATGCTGCTTGGAACTTCATCAATAAAATTTGGAATGCTTCCCGTTTTGTCTTAATGAATGTCAGCGAAATGACTGCAGAAGACATTGATTTTTCTGGTGAAAAATCAGTGGCGGATCGTTGGATCTTGACGCGCTTGAATGAAACGATTGAAAAAGTCACTGACCTTTTTGAACGCTTCGAATTTGGTGAAGCAGGTCGTCAATTATACAACTTTATCTGGGATGATTTCTGTGACTGGTACATTGAAATGTCGAAAGAAACGTTATATGGTGACAATGAAGCAGCGAAACAAGTTAACAAGAGCATCTTAGTCCATGTTCTTGATCAAATTTTACGCTTGTTGCACCCAATCATGCCATTTGTTACAGAAGAAATCTGGAGCAAGCTGCCGCATACAGGGGAATCATTAGTCGTTGCTGAGTATCCACAAGTGGCTCCAGAATGGACGGATGAAAAAGCGGCGCAAGGGATGGAAGTGTTGAAAGAATTGATTCGTTCGGTTCGAAACATCCGAGCAGAAGTAAATACACCACTTTCGAAACCAATCACTTTGCTGATCCAAGCAAATGAGCCTGAGATCGAAGAATTCTTGATCGCTAACAAAAACTATATCGAACGCTTCTGTAATCCAGAAGAACTAGAAATCTCTAACAGCTTGCAAGCCCCTGAATTGGCGATGTCTGCCATCCTATCAGGTGCGACGATCTACTTGCCACTAGCTGGGTTGATCAACATTGAAGAAGAAATCGCGCGTTTGGAGAAAGAACTAGCGAAGTTCACCCAAGAAGTTCAACGGGTACAAGGCAAACTGGCGAACGAACGCTTCGTTGCCAATGCGCCTGAGGAAGTCGTGGCACAAGAACGCAGCAAAGAAGCCGATTATCTTGAAAAACAAAAAGCCGTTCAAGAACGGATCGAACAATTACGCACAATCCAATAGGATGAGCACATCACACGCAAACAAGCATCTTTCGGAGATGCTTGTTTTTGCTTATTCAATAGAAACAGGGCGAACAATTTTCTCGTTTAAAGGAAAGAAATTGGGAAAGCCGTTCATTTTTTGTTAAAATAGGAGCGAGGTGAGCGAGATGACAAGCGAAGAAGCAACAGCGTGGATCCATTCGCGTTTGACATTTGGGCAAAGACCTGGATTGATGCGTGTCGAAGCATTATTAAAACGGATGGGTAATCCTGAAAAAAAGGTGACCATGATCCATATCGCCGGTACGAATGGCAAAGGATCGACCGTCAGTTATTTGCGCAGTCTTTTAGAAGAAGCTGGGCAGCAAGTGGGGACCTTTACTTCCCCACACATTGAAGCGTTCAATGAACGAATTGAAATCAACGGACAATTTATATCAGATGAGGACTTGGTCGCTTGGGTGGAAAAAATCCAGCCGCTGGTTGCTGAAATTGATCGCGATGAAACGTTGACGGGCATTACCCAGTTCGAGATCATTACCGCTATGGCATTAGGCTATTTTGAAGAAAAAAAGGTCGATGTTGCGATTATTGAAGTTGGCTTAGGGGGACTCTTAGATAGTACCAACGTTATTTCTCCTATTTTGACCGCGATCACGACGATCGGCATGGATCACATGGATGTCTTAGGGGATACCATTGAAGCGATCGCTGCCCATAAGGCAGGGATCATCAAGCCGCAAACACCCCTTGTTACTGGCAATATCGTTGAAAGTGCGCTTTCGGTGATCGATTTGAAAGCTACAGAAGCACAGGCACCTGCTTATCATGCAGGGCAAGAGTACCGTGTGACCTATCGTCGTCCCGATGAAGAATGGGGCGAATTATTTGATTTTGAAAATGAGCATGGCAAAATCAAAGGCTTGAAAACACCGATGTTAGGCCGCCATCAACCAGAAAATGCCGGTGTTGCGATCCAATTATACAGCCTGTATTGCGACCTGCGGCAACTGCCCTTTTCAGCCAAAGAGATTCGCAATGGCTTGCGAAAAGCCTATTGGCCCGCCCGGATGGAACGAATCAGTAGTGAGCCACTAGTGATTATCGATGGTGCCCATAACGTACACGCCATGGCTCGTTTAGTAGATACGATGAAAGAAGAGTTCAGCGAATATCGCATCCATGTACTGTTTTCAGCGCTTGAAACCAAAAACGTCAATGAGATGCTTCAGCAATTGCTATCGATTCCCCAAGCCGAGATTTATTTAACGACCTTCGATTTTCCCAAAGCACTGCATTTGGCAGACGGCTATCAGGAACTTGATGAAAAACGAATCTCAACCGTTTCTTTATGGCAGTTTGGCTTGGCAGAATTATTAGAAAAAATGACCAATGAAGATTTGCTGCTGGTGACAGGATCCTTGTATTTTGTTTCAGAAGTTCGTGAATTGTTATTGGCAATAGGAGGAAGAAATGGCTAAGTTACGTGGTGTGATTTTCGATATGGACGGCTTGATTTTTGACACGGAGCTGCTTTATTACCAAGCGACTCAAATCGTGGCTGATCAAATGGGTATTCCCTATACAAAAGAGTTATACCTAGCCTATGTAGGTGTTTCGGATGAAGAAGTCTGGGCAGCTTATCATGAGAGATTCGATGAAGCCTTTGGTCATCAGATGATTGAAGAATTTATTCAAGCGGCTTTTCAGCAAACGTTGGAAATGTTCCAACGGGGCGAGGCTGAATTGAAGCCGGGGATCCACGAGTTATTGCATTATCTTGATGAGAAAAAGATTCCCCGAGTGTTGGCGTCTAGTAACCAGCGCAAAGTGATCGACACCTTGCTGGAAGCAGCAGACTTAACGGCGGAATTTCCTAAGATTGTCTGCTTTGGTGATGTCACACGGGCAAAACCAGATCCTGAGATTTTTGAAAAAGCTCATGCATTACTGGCGGTACCAAAAGAAGAATTGGTGATCCTTGAGGATTCGGCTAACGGTATTCATGCTGCTCATGGGGCTGGGATCTCAGTCATTATGATTCCCGATTTGATCGCGCCGACGACCATCATTGAAGAAAAAGTCTTGAAAGTCTTGCCTTCACTAGAGGATGTCCCAGATTTTCTAGAAACGGCTTTTTCGATTTAACTGTGATTTTTTGCGCATCTTATTCATGAAATACTCTCTCCTTTGCGTATCTTTTATTAGACCGACGCAAAGGAGTTTTTTTATGATCAATGAAACAGAGATTCCCCAAAGCTCGTTTCCACGAGAGCGCTTAGTGCAATATGGGGTTGATGCCCTTTCGAACCAAGAACTGTTGGCAATTTTGTTGCGGACTGGCTCACGGCCCCTAAATGTCTTGGAATTAGCGGCTAGTGTCTTGAATCGTTTTGAAGAATTGTATGAATTAAAAGAAGCGACAATCGATGAATTACAAGAAATTCGCGGCGTCGGACAAATCAAAGCCATCGAGATCAAAGCGATGATTGAATTAGGTGTGCGGATCCAGCGGTCTGTTCAACCAAAGTACGGCAAGATCAACTCCAGTATGGCGATCGCTCATCAGCTGATCCAAGAATTAAAAGACTTTCGTCAGGAGCACTTGCTAGGGATTTATTTGAATACCAAAAATGAGATCATTCAAAAAAAGACGATCTTCATCGGATCGTTGAATCAGTCGATCGCTCACCCACGGGAGATTTTTCATTGGGCGGTACGCTACAGTGCCGCACGAGTGATCGTCGTTCACAACCACCCAAGTGGAAGTCCTCAAGCCTCAGAGGCAGATCTGCTGTTTACACGCCGCTTGATCAAGTGCGGAGACTTGATGGGGATCGAACTACTGGATCATTTAATTATTGGCGACAATGCCTATGTTAGTTTGCGAGAAGAAGGCCTCTGGCATCAAGAAATTTGCTGACACAACGGCTAATTTGCGAACATTATTAAAAATAAAGGTGAATTGTCTAATCGTCTGTCTTGCAAAAAAATACGGGCAAGTGTAAAATATTATTGTAATTTTGTTTGCTGAATAGATGTTGAAACGCACGTTAGGCCTCTATCGCACAAAGGCAATGTTACACATAATTAAGTGCTTATGCACGAGGAGGTTTTTTTATAATGGAACAAGGTACAGTAAAATGGTTCAATGCTGAAAAAGGGTTTGGTTTTATCTCTCGCGAAGACGGTACAGACGTATTTGTACACTTTTCAGCGATCCAAGGTGAAGGATTCAAAACTTTAGAAGAAGGTCAAGCAGTAACTTTCGACGTGGAAGATTCTGATCGTGGACCTCAAGCAGTTAACGTAAACAAAGCGTAAGCTTTCAAACAAACTGCCAGTAAGAGCACTTTGAAATCAAAAACCCAAAAGACCATCGATTCGATGGTCTTTTTTTTCTTTTTGCAACGGAAAGGAAAAAGGGGAGTTCCCAGTAACCTGAGAACTCCCCTTGCATGTGAAACTATAAATTATCCGGTGTCATGATCATTGAAAGGATCATTGGATGACGCTCGGTTTTTTCAAATAGGAATGGCTGTAAAGCCGATGACATCGCTTCTCTTAATTTGTGCTCTGTTGGGTCTGGTTGGTTCAAGACTTCTCGCAACGCACGGAAGAGAATTTGTTGGGCTTCGTTGATCATCTCGCCGGATTCCCGCATGTAAACAAACCCACGAGAAAGAATATCTGGTCCAGCAAGAACTTCTTTCTTCGCCACATCGACTGTCGCTACCGCTAAGACGAGGCCTTCTTCTGAAAGAATACGACGATCTCGTAAGACGACATTCCCGATATCACCGATACCGCTGCCGTCGACATAAACATCATTGGCATTGAAATGACCAGCCAAGCGAGCGGTATCCGCTGTTAAGGCCAACATGTCACCATTTTCCATAATGAAACAATTTTCTTTTGGTACACCGACATCTTGTGCCAGTTGGGTGTGGATGTTCAGCATCCGAAATTCCCCATGGACAGGCATGAAGAATTTTGGCTTCATTAGACGCAACATCAGTTTTTGTTCTTCTTGGCCACCATGACCAGAAGTATGGATGTTGTTCAATTTGCCATGGATCACGTTTGCGCCAGCTTCCAACAGCAAGTTGATCAGCTGATTGACACTCGTGGTATTTCCTGGAATCGGTGAGCTTGAGAAAATCACGGTATCATCTGGGTGAATTTGGATTTGACGGTGAGTCCCGTTGGCAATCCGACTCAAAGCAGCCATCGGCTCTCCTTGAGAACCCGTACAAAGGATCATCGTTTCATTTGCAGGCAAACGATTGATCTCATGAGATTCCACAAATGTACCATCTGGCACCTTGATATAGCCAAGGCGCTGTCCATTGACGATCGCATTTTCCATACTGCGTCCAAAAACGGCGATTTTACGTCCAGTCGCAACCGCCGCATCTGCAGCTTGTTGGAGCCGGAAAATATTGGAAGCAAAGCTGGCAAAAATGATCCGACCATCGATTTTTTCAAAAATCTTTTGAATCGAGCTGCCGATCGTTTTTTCTGATTTGGTAAAGGTTGGAATTTCTGCATTGGTACTATCGGAAAGGAGGCAAAGGACGCCTTCCTCACCAATTTTTGCCATTTTGTGCAAGTTTGCTGGTTCGCCCACAGGCGTAAAGTCAAACTTGAAATCGCCAGTTGCGACGATATTGCCAGAAGGCGTTTTGACAACGACACCTAAAGCATCAGGGATACTGTGGGTCGTTCGGAAGAAGCTGATGGACGTTTTACGGAAACGAATCACCGTATCTTCATTGATTTCGTGTAATTCCGCGTCCCGCAATAAGCCATGCTCATCTAATTTGTTGGTGATCAAAGCAAGTGCCAAGGGTCCCGCATAGATTGGGATATTGGCTTCCCGCAACAAGTAAGGGATTCCGCCAATATGGTCTTCGTGACCATGAGTAACGATCAAGCCTTTGACTTTCGGTAAATTTTGAACGATGTAGCTATAATCGGAAATGACATAGTCGATCCCAAGCAGTTCATCTTCGGGGAATTTGATTCCCGCGTCAATTAAGATGATCTCATCTTGGAATTGAACCCCATAACAGTTTTTTCCGATTTCGCCAAGTCCACCGACGCCGAATACGCCGGTCTCATTATTTTTCAGCGAAACTTTCATCTTAAAACTCCGCTAATTTGAAATCAGCGTTTTCTTTTTCGTAAGCTAAATGTTTTTCATCTAGTTCTTGAACGAACTCGATGTTGTATGGGGTATTTTGTTCCACTAGACGGCGTGCGATCACTGCATCGTCTGCTTCAATGTACAAAGAGTGGGTTTGTTCTCTCTTTGGGTTGCGGTCTTTTGTTTCTTGGTAATAAATTTTGTAAATCATATCTTTTCTCCTTTATCTGCTTTTCGCAGTAGTCTATTTGGTTGATGAATTCGCTGCATCAAAAAATCGAGGTCCGAATAAAGTGACCTGAAAAGAAGGCTTCGAGAGCCGCTGCATGCTTTTTTCAGACAATCGTTGTGAGAAAAAAGAGAAAGCCTCGTCTTTGCTTTCCAAATGTCGTCATAAAAAATTCACCGGGTTTGTAAGTCGTTCCACTACAAGTATCCCTAGTTTATCACAGAAAAACGAATAAGTATAGAAACACGTCATTTTTGAAAAGGCTTACTGAAAGAAAATGAAACGACTATTTCCGAAGTTTACTTTTTTTCGTTGAAAGTGCATTACAATAAGAATATTCCTATGCTATAGTAGAAGTAATGAAGTAAAAAAGGAGGGGATTTTTTGAAATTAATGTGGCACTATACGATGAGAAACAAAAAACTGCTGGTTTTTAATTTCATCTGTGTTTTTGGTTTTATTTTGATTGAATTAGGTTTGCCGACGTTATTGGCAAGAATGATCGACAAAGGGATCGCCGCTGGTGATCGCGACTACATATGGAAAATGGGTGCGGCGATGATCGCGATCACCATTGTGGGGATCACGATGAACATTTTGTTAGGCTATTTCACGTCACGTATCACCACTAACATTGTGGCAGATATTCGTGACGATCTTTTTGAAAAAGTCCAAGGCTATTCACATACTGAATATGAAAAAATCGGGGTTTCATCATTGATCACCCGTGTGACCAATGATGCGTATCAAATCATGCTGTTTATGCAAAGCATCTTACGGACGGGTTTGATGACACCCATGATGTTTGTGGTCAGCTTGTACATGGTCATGCGGACAAGTACACAACTAGGATTATATGTCTTGGGGGCATTGCCGATATTGCTAATGGCAGTCATCGCCATTGCCAAAATCTCGGAACCATTATCCACCAAGCAACAAGCCAATCTAGATAAAATCAATGGCATTTTGCGGGAAAATCTCTCTGGTTTACGAGTGATCCGTGCCTTCGTCAATGAAAAATTTGAAGAAAAACGCTTTGGCAAAGTCAACCAAGCCTATGCGTCTAGTTCTCGCAGCTTGTTTCGCTTGATGGCAACGGCACAACCGGGCTTTTTCTTCTTATTCAATATCGTGATGATCTTGATTATTTGGACGGGAAGTATTCAAATCGATCAAGGGCAACTGCAAGTCGGTGACTTGATTGCGTTTATCGAATACATCTTCCATGCGCTGTTTTCTTTCATGCTGTTTGCGACCGTCTTTACGATGTATCCACGAGCGGCGGTTTCTGCTCGCCGAATCCAAGAAGCGTTAGATGCGACTTCTGAAATCAAAGAGTCAGAACAGCCAGTGACAGAAACTAAGACAAAAGGTTTCTTGGAATTTAAAAATGTTACCTTTGCTTATCCGGGACATGCCCAAAGTCCAGTGATTCGTAATGTTAGCTTTACCGCTTCACCAGGTGAAACTGTGGCGTTTATCGGTAGTACCGGGAGCGGGAAATCGACCTTGATCCAATTGATTCCGCGTTTTTACGACGTCAGTGAAGGCCAAGTCTTGGTGGATGGCGTTGACGTTCGGGATTACAGTTTAACGACTTTGCGCAACAAGATCGGGTTTATCCCTCAAAAAGCGTTGCTATTTACAGGGACGATCGCAGAAAACCTGCGCTATGGGAAAGAAGATGCCACGCAAGCAGAGCTGGAACGAGCAGCCGATATTGCGCAAGCGGCCGATTTCATTTCTCGCACACCAGATGGCTTTGATGCTCATTTGGCAGAAGGCGGAAGCAACTTCTCTGGCGGACAAAAACAACGTCTAGCGATTGCCCGTGCGGTGATTCGCCAACCAGAGATCTATATTTTTGATGATAGTTTTTCTGCATTGGATTACCAAACGGATGCAAAATTGCGGGCACGCTTGAAAAAAGAAACCACGGAATCGACCGTTTTGATCGTTGCTCAACGAGTAGGAACGATCATGAATGCCGATAAGATCGTCGTCTTGAATGAAGGCGATGTGGTTGGGATCGGTACCCACAAAGAACTGCTGCAAACTTGTCCAGTATACTACGACATTGCGGCGTCACAATTATCAGAGGAGGAGTTGGCACAATGAAAGCAATCTCTTCTTTAAAACGGTTAGGTGCTTACATCAAACCATACAAAGTACAATTTATCCTAGTCTTGCTGTTTACAGTTGCAACCGTCGGCTTCAATGCGGCAATGCCGTATGTTTCTGGATTGCCGACGACAGAGATCAGCCGCAACATCGCTGCAGGCGAAGGCGTTAATTTTGATTACGTGATCCTTTGCTTGATCTGGATCGCAGTCGTTGGTGTCGGTTACTGTTTCTCACAATTGATGTCAGGGCTGCTGATCACCAACGTTGTCCAATCTGCGATGCGAGATTTGCGGCAAGACATTGAAGAAAAAATCAATCGTCTGCCCGTTTCTTACTTCGACCGCAACCAGCAAGGGAATATCCTGTCAAGGGTGACCAATGACGTGGATGCCGTCAGCGGTGCGATGCAGCAAGCCTTGATCGGGATCGTCAATGCCTTCTTAGGAATCATTATGGCGGTTTCTATGATGTTTTATATCAATACTTACATGGCATTGGTTTCATTGATCATGATCCCAGCCTCCTTATTGATTTCTCGCACAATCGTCAAAAAGTCGCAAAAGGACTTCCAAGGCATGCAAAATGCGTTAGGAGATCTGAACGGCTACGTACAAGAAAACATGACTGGATTCAGTGTGTTGAAAGTGTATGGACGGGAAAAGCAAACACTTGAAGGGTTTAAAAACGTTAACCACCAGTTGCGCTATTACGGCTTTCGTTCTGCCTTTGTGTCAGGATTGATGATGCCGCTGGTGCAAATGACCGCTTACTTTACCTATATCGCAATGGCAGTCATGGGTAGTTTTTACGTGATCAGCGGCGTGATCGTTGTTGGTCAGCTGCAAGCGTTCATTCAATACATTTGGCAAGTCAGTCAGCCAATGGGGAACATTACCCAGTTGTCTTCCGTCTTGCAAAGTGCCTCAGCAGCAGCAAAACGGGTCTTTGAAATCTTAGATGAGGAAGAAGAGCCAGTCAATCGAACCGATATCCAATTACCGGAACAAATCAGAGGCGACGTGACCTTTGAACATGTCGGCTTTGCTTATGATCCGAAAAAACCATTGATCAAAGACTTGAACTTTGAAGTCAAAGCTGGACAAACTGTGGCGATCGTTGGACCAACAGGTGCTGGGAAAACGACCTTGATCAATTTGTTGATGCGTTTTTATGATGTCAATGAAGGGGCCATCAAGATCGACGGCATCGACACGAAGAAGATGGAACGTCACGATGTCCGCTCACTGTTTGGGATGGTTTTACAAGATGCGTGGTTGTATGAAGGCACGATCGGCGATAACATTCGCTTTGGGAAATTAGATGCCACCGATTATGAAGTCGTTGATGCAGCGAAAACCGCCAATGTGGATCACTTCATTCGTACGATGCCAGATGGCTACGAGATGATCATCAATTCTGAAGGCGACAATGTCTCTTTGGGACAAAAACAATTGTTGACCATCGCCCGGGCAGTCATCTCTGATCCGAAGATTTTGATTCTCGATGAAGCCACCAGTTCGGTAGATACCCGCTTAGAAGCGCTGATTCAAAAAGCAATGGATAAAGTGATGGAAGGTCGTACCAGCTTTGTGATCGCCCATCGTTTGTCAACGATTCGTGAAGCGGATCTGATCTTAGTGATGGATCAAGGGTCGATCATTGAAAAAGGCAATCACGAGACCTTGTTGGCAGCTGGCGGCTTTTATAGCCAACTGTATCAAAGTCAATTTTCAGAAGAAGCCGAGTAAGCCGAAAAGAGCGTCTAGTCTGACTGGCGCTCTTTTTGCATTGTAGCAAGGGTGGTGCTACAGTGAAAAAAGAAAGCGCAGATCCGTTTATGGATTGGAAGGAGAAGTTGATGGACAAAGAACAATCAGGGAATGAAACCCAAAAAACAGTTTCGCCCGCCTCGCCGCAAGCGACACCTTGTTTTGTGGCAAAAAATGCGACGATCGTAGGAAACGTGACTCTAGGAAAAGATAGTACGGTCTGGTTTCAAGCAGTGATTCGAGGCGATGCCAATCGAATCGAAATCGGCGCGCGTACCAATATTCAAGATGGAACGATCATCCACGTTGATCACGATGCCCCGACGATCGTTGAAGACGATGTGACTGTTGGGCATCAGTGTATGCTCCATGGCTGTACCATCAAAAAAGGGGCTCTGGTCGGCATGAGCTCGATCGTTTTGAATCATGCCGTGATCGGCGAAAATAGTTTGTTAGGTGCCGGTTCGTTAGTGACGGAAGGAACCGTCATTCCTCCTAATGTGTTGGCGTTTGGTCGTCCGGCACGAGTGATCCGCCCGTTGACAGAAGAAGAGATCGCCAAAAATCAGGCAAACATCACGCATTACGTGGAAAATGGGCATGCTTACCAACAAGGCCAATATGGCGAAGTCTGACGATGAACCAAAAGACGCAAAAAGGTGTACGAATTGCTTCGTACACCTTTTTATGCAAGCTTATTTCAATTTGTTTGATTCCATGATCTCGTCGATCAAGCCGTAGTCTTTGGCTTCTTGTGCGGTCATGAAGTTGTCGCGATCGGTATCGCGTTCAATCACTTCGATTGGTTGACCAGTACGTTCTGACAAGATTTTGTTCAGACGTTCGCGGGTTGCCAAAATGTGGCGGGCAGCAATTTCAATCTCAGTTGCTTGACCTTGTGCGCCACCTAATGGTTGGTGAATCATGATTTCGGCATTTGGTAACGCAAAGCGTTTGCCTTTTTCACCAGCGGTCAATAAGAATGAACCCATAGAAGCAGCCATCCCCATAACGATGGTTTGGACATCGGCTTTGATAAAGTTCATGGTATCAAAGATCGCTAGACCAGCAGTAACGCTTCCGCCAGGCGAGTTGATGTACAAGTAGATGTCTTTTTCAGAATCTTGCGCGTCTAAGAATAAAAGCTGAGCAATGATCGAGTTTGCTAAGTCATCGGTTACTTGACCACTCAACATAATGATCCGGTCTTTTAATAGACGAGAATAGATGTCATACGCTCTTTCACCGCGAGATGATTGTTCAATGACAGTAGGAATTAAATTCATAGTGATAGTCCTCCTAAAAATCGTTATAGATATAGTTTAGCATAAAGTTTTCGCAATATCTAAGAGATAGTATACCGATTAGGTCAAGAAAGGTCAAATAAAAAGTTCGTTATCTTTTTTGCGAAACTTTCAAATATGATACAATATTAAAAAAGGAATGAGGAAGGATCGAAGAATGGCAGTAGCAATAGCAGGTTTGATTGGCGTCTTAGTGGGCGCATTGTTAGTAACCATCATTTTTAATTTACGCATACGGTATGAGGAACAAAAAGAAAAACAACGCCGTTTGTTGGAGCATAAAGTCAAAGAAATCGAAACGCTGGTTTTATTGAATCAAAAAATCAGTGAGATTCTACAAAAACGGGTCATGCTGATGGATGAGTATGTCAGCTTTGATGCCTTTGACGACTGTTATATCACCATCGATGATTTTGCCTATCTACAATCTTTTGCGGCGCAAAACAGTTTTTATCTACCGAATTTTTTCTTGGAAGAATTTTTCAAAAAAATCGGGACACGTCGGGTGATTTTGTCGCCAGAGGAAACCGTTAAGATCGGTGGGTATACGTATAAAGGCGGTCGGATCATTATGGAAAATTTCCTTGATCAATTGGTTGAAATGGTCAATGAGCGTAAAAACCAAATGAAAAACATGACGAGCGAACCGTTGACCTATTTTTCAAAAACGATTTGATTCTTCTGGTCAGTCGGTCGCCTTGGTTAAGGTAACCAAACCATAGTATCGACGATTGCACTTTTTCAACTGATCACACACACTCTTACTGCGATCATAGTAAGAGTGTTTTTCTTTGACCGAAACAAAGCGCTGTCCCCTTAAAAGGATCAAAACAAACAGAGGCTTTTTGGTTCTAGCAGATTCCATGGTAAAATAAAGAGTGAGAATGGAGTGAAAGAATGATGGTACAAATCGTTGCCCACCGCGGGAGTAGCGGCAACCGACCTGAAAACACGCTACCGGCATTCGCGGAAGCGGTGCGGGTCAAAGCTGATATCATTGAGTTAGATGTACATCTATCAAAAGATGGCGGCTTGATCGTCATGCATGATGAAACGGTTGATCGAACGACCAACGGCAAAGGTCGGATCTGTGACCTGACGGTTGCTGAACTAAAAGAACTCAATGCCGGTATCTGGTTTTCTGAGGAATTCCAAGCCGCCAAAGTCCCCACGCTAAAAGAAGTGTTGGATTTACTTGCAGCGAAGAATTATCGTGGCATTTTGACGATCGAATTAAAAACCGATCATTATGAGTATGAAGGAATCGAAGCCAAAGTATCCGGCTTATTGAATAGCCAAGAATGGCCTTTTACTCATTGGTATTGTTCCTTTAATATCGAGACTTTGGATCGGATGCATGCGATCGAACCGGATGCGATCCTTGATTTTATTATGGGACGCGGGGAAGACAAACCACCGTTGGCGCTCAGCCGACCGTATATCGAAGGAATTCATCCGGCCTATCGCTGGGTCCAAGAGACAGCAACGGTCTTGACTGATTTTCCGATTGCGATCCGTCCGTGGACTGTCAATGAAGAAGCGGCGATTCGCACCTGCTTGGCTTTGGGGTTGACCGGGATCATCACCGATTTTCCAGAAAACGCTCGGGCAATTGTGCAGCAGGTCCGCGAGGAAACAAAAGGATGAAAAAAGTCTTAGTGATCGTGGGACCGACCGCAGTCGGTAAAACCGCCTTGAGTATCCAATTAGCTCAAAAATACCATGGGGAGATCATCAGCGGGGATTCCATGCAAATTTATCGACAATTAGATATCGGTACCGCCAAAGTGACGAAGGAAGAAATGGCAGGGATTCCTCATCATTTGATCGATATTCGTGCAATGACGGAAACGTATTCTGCGGCTGATTTCCAGCAAATGGGGCGTGAGGCCATTGAGACGATCCAGCAGCAAGGAAAACTGCCGATCATTGTGGGGGGGACAGGGCTATACATCCAAGCGCTTTTGTATGACTTTCGTTTAGGGGCAGAAGAAGGCGACTCAACGATTCGTCAGCGCTATGAACAAGAAGCAGCAGCCATCGGCAAAGAAGCTCTATGGCAAAAGCTGCAGGCGGTCGATCCCTTGGCAGCAGCGAAGATCCACTACAACAATGAGCGGAAAGTGATTCGTGCGTTGGAGGTTTTTGAAATGACTGGCGAAAGTATTGCTGCACCAAAAGAAACACCGCAAGTTTTGTACGATTTCTTCATGATCGGTTTAACCACTGAGCGAGAATTGTTATACCAGCGAATCAATCAGCGAGTGGACTTAATGATGGATCAAGGTTTGATCGAAGAAGCAAAAGCTGTTTTGCAGTATCCAGAAACGCAAGCCGCCAAAGGGATCGGCTACAAGGAATTTTTGCCCTATTTTCACGGGCAGGCCACATTGGATGAAACAATTGAGCAAATCAAGCAAAACTCACGCCGCTATGCCAAGCGGCAGCTGACGTGGTTCAATAACCGAGCACAGCCCCGATGGATTGATTTAGTGAGACAACCTGAAGAACAACGTACCCTTGAAACAGAAATCAACCAATGGTTGGAGGAGAAAAGATGAGCCAAGAACGTGTGATTCTTGTCGGAGTAGAAACGGAGAAAAACTATCTTCATTTTGATTCGTCAATGAAAGAATTGAAAAGCTTAACAAAAACCGCCAATGGTGAAGTTGTTTTTTCACTGGTGCAAAAACGGCAGCAAGTCGATCGACAAACCGTGATTGGCAAGGGGAAAGTTGCGGAATTGCAGCAGTTGGCAGAAGCACATGAAGCAGATCTAGTGATCTTCAATCATGAACTGACACCAAGGCAAAGCCAGTTGATCGGTGATGCGCTAGAAGTGCCAGTGATTGATCGCGTCCAGCTGATCCTCGATATTTTTGCGATGCGTGCCCGTTCCAAAGAAGGAAAGCTGCAAGTAGAATTGGCGCAGCTGGATTATTTGCTTCCACGTTTGATAGGGCAAGGAAAGAACATGTCTCGGCTGGGGGGCGGAATCGGAACGAGAGGGCCAGGGGAAACCAAGCTGGAGACCGATCGTCGACACATCCGCAACCGCATCACCATCATCAAACGGGAATTGAAGGAAGTGGCCGCCCATCGAGACCGGACACGCCAAAAGCGCAAAGACAGCCAAGTCTTTCAAATGGGCTTGATTGGTTATACCAATGCCGGAAAATCAACTATTTTAAATATTTTGACCAGTGCGGATACGTATGAACAAGACCAGCTGTTCGCAACACTCGATCCGTTGACGAAACGCTGGCGGATGCCGGAAGGATTTGAAGTCACCATTACCGATACGGTTGGCTTTATCCAAGAATTGCCGACCCAATTGATCGATGCGTTTCATTCCACACTGGAAGAAAGTCAAAACATGGACTTCTTGCTGCATGTCGTCGATGCCAGTTCCGAAGAACGGGTTCAGCAAGAGGAGACCGTCTTGAAGTTAATGGAAGAACTTTCTTTGACCCAATTACCGATGTTGACGGTCTATAATAAGGCGGATCGCATCGACGCCGATCAGTTTGTCCCAACGCTCTTTCCCAACGTCTTGATTTCGGCAAAGAGTACCAAAGGCAAAGAACGCTTGACTCAGGCGATCAAAATGGAGTTGATGCAGATCATGCAGCCTTATCATCTGGTTCTGCAAGCCGATGAAGGCAATGCGCTGAATCGTTTAAAACGGGAGTCACTAGTTTTGAGCAATGCCTTCGATGAAGCAACACAGACCTATCATATCAAAGGATTTGCGCTTGAGGATACCTATCCACTACGCAGAATGGCGCAAGAACAGGAATAAGCAGAAACGGTGCAACCGATGCACCGTTTTTTTGTCGTGACAAAATTATGAAGTATAAGTGGTTTGGCTTGCTTTGAACGCAAAAACCGAACATTTTTGGCTAAAGCACCATTTATTCCATAAAAACAACTGCTTGAACATACGATCAAATCAAGGACCTAATGAAAAAATCAAAAAAATTTGCATTCATGTCACTTTTTCTAACATGAGGGGTTGACACGCAAAAAAAGAATTGGTATAGTTTCCATAAAGTTACGCAGCATCATTGAAACGGAGGGGAGCCAAGTTATGCGGGAAAAAGAATTGCGGCGCTCAATGTCAGTCTTTCCTATCGGAACAGTCATGAAATTGACCGATCTCACCGCCCGTCAAATTCGTTATTACGAAGAACAAGAATTGATCCACCCGGAACGCAGCGATGGCAATCGACGCATGTATTCGCTGAATGATATTGATACCTTGCTAGAGATCAAAGACTATCTTTCCGATGGACTGAACATGGCTGGGATCAAACGAGTTTATGAAATGAAAGTTGCCAAAGAAAAAGAAGCGAAGAACAAACCGCCGCTGACCGATGAAGATGTTCGTCGAATTTTTTATGATGAACTCTTGGCTCAAGGTGGATTGAATCAACAACAGCCATACCAGCAAAAAGGTCCACGAATGTAGAACACTTGTAGATCATTGCTGTGATATAAAAAAAGAATTGGGAAAAAGGAAGGGATACTATGCCAAAATTTGAAAGAACTGCCGAAGACATCAAACAAATCGTAAAGGATGAGAACGTGCGCTTTTTACGCTTGATGTTTACTGATATTTTAGGAACAAACAAGAACGTTGAAGTACCTGTAAGTCAATTAGATAAAGTACTGGAAAACAAAATGATGTTTGACGGTTCTTCTATTGAAGGATTTGTCCGTATTGAAGAAAGTGACATGTATCTGTATCCTGATTTGTCGACATGGATGATCTTCCCTTGGGAAAGTGAACATGGCAAAGTGGCTCGTTTGATCTGTGATATCTACAATCCAGATGGCACCCCATTTGCAGGCGACCCTCGCGGCAACTTAAAACGGGCATTAGCGGACATGCAATCCCTTGGCTTTACTTCTTTCAATCTTGGACCAGAACCAGAATTTTTCCTATTCAAATTAGATGAAGCAGGCGAAATCACAACGGAATTAAACGACAAAGGCGGCTACTTCGATTTTGCCCCAACCGATCTAGGGGAAAACTGCCGTCGCGATATCGTATTAGAATTAGAAAGCCTTGGCTTTGAAGTTGAAGCGTCTCACCATGAGGTAGCACCAGGGCAACACGAGATCGATTTTAAATATGCGGATGCAGTGGAAGCATGTGACAACATCCAAACCTTCAAACTTGTCGTGAAAACTATTGCTCGTAAACACGGCTTGCATGCAACCTTCATGCCAAAACCATTATTCGGCATCAACGGTTCAGGCATGCACTGCAACATGTCCTTGTTCAAAGGCGATGAAAATGTCTTCTTTGATGAAGAAGGGCCAATGCAATTAAGCCAAACAGCGTATCACTTCTTAGGCGGTTTGATCGAACACGCCCGTGCTTACACAGCTGTCTGCAACCCAACCGTCAACTCCTACAAACGCTTAGTGCCAGGTTACGAAGCGCCTGTATACGTGGCATGGTCAGGACGCAACCGTTCACCATTGATTCGGGTACCAGAATCAAGAGGCTTGTCAACGCGTTTGGAATTGCGTTCGGTTGACCCATCAGCCAACCCATACTTAGCAATGGCTGTTTTACTGCAAGCAGGACTTGATGGCGTTAGACGTGAGTTGACACCACCACCAGCAGTCGACCGCAACATCTACATCATGAACGAAACAGAACGTGCAGAAGCACAAATCGAAGATCTGCCATCAACGATCCACAATGCCATCAAAGCATTGCGCAAAGATCAAGTGATGATCGATGCTTTAGGCAAACACATCTATGCCAACTTTGTCGAAGCAAAACGATTAGAATGGGCAGCCTTCCGCCAAACAGTCTCCGAGTGGGAAAGAGAACAATACTTGGAACTATACTAAAATCGCAAGAAAACCGCTAGAGATAAACAATCTAGCGGTTTTTTTATGATGAACTCAGCTTTTATCCTAATAATTCTCGGTTTATTTATTTCCGATAGTCAATAACTGGTTGATCAAAATTTGAACAGAAAAACATTGCGAAGCTAGAGCGGTTCTGTCTATAAGGCGCGTAAATTTTGCCTGATCATTGGGAAAAAATAAAAAAATACCAGTCGGGCGAGGACTGGTAAGAGGAAGAAAAATAGGTTTGGTATAAAGCTAGCATAGCCGGTCAAAGTAAAATGAACCTTAAAAAGTAGAAAGTTTCTTGTAAGAAGTCCTTATTCGTCAAAGGTTTCCAGCTCAGACAGTATTTTTGCTGGAACTTCTGATTGAGGGACTTCATTGGGACCCGAGATGACACGGGTTTTACTAATCTCTGCTTTGACTAAGGTATTTGGCGCGAATGGCTTCACATTTTCACCAGAAAGATCATAGGTCATGAGTTCTTTCTCGCCGTTTTTCTTAACAAACTCAAACGTGTACTTATACGTAAAGGAGCCATCGATTTTTTCACCGGAATCGCTGTACGTTTGGGTCTTTTCTGGGACTTTGTTGGGCGTGATGGCATAGGCCGTTATCCCTTGATAAGTTGTTGTATAGTAAGTGTAGCCAAAATAGCCACCTACTGCTAAAATCAAAACGCCAAGCGTCAAAAGTAGTTTTTTCATGTGCATCGATCCTTTCAATTACTGGGTTTACTATAGCATGATGGAGCCAAAATCATTCATCGAAATGGATAACAATATTGTAAGTTTACTGTTTATTATCAAAAAGCTTGTAATTTTCTGTTTAACAATTGTGATAATGAAAAACATTTCTGAAACCTTCCTGCAACATTGTAATGTTATTCTCTTACTTGTGCCCGATAGCGGGACAAATAATCAAAAGAGAGGTTTTTTCATTTGAAAAAATTTGCATTTACAGTTGTTGCAGGATTTGGTTTATTCGTTGGAGGAACAGTTGTTTCAGCAGCAGAACAAACCCATGTTGTCGAACCAGGAGACACCCTATCTGGGATCGCTGCTACTTATCAAACAACGATCGAAGACCTTTTAGCTTTGAATGATTCGATCGAAAATCCAAATATGATTTTTGATGGCGAAACATTGTTGGTTTCTAACGATGGCCAATCAGTAGAAAACAAAGAAACAAGTACGAAAGAAAGCACAGAAAAAAGTGAATCTACAGCGACTGCTAACGTGAGTCAAACCCGTTCAAGCATTCCTGGTGCTGGTTCTGGAGTCTTGAATCCAGTGGATGGGATCAACTACTTCAATGGTGTGAGAGAATCGTACTACTCACAAAAAGTTTTGCCAGGAGGCGGATTGAACATCCCTGGACGCCATGTAGCCTCTGACGGAACGATCCGTGATGCCGATGGGTACATCGTTGTTGCCAGCGACAATCAACCGAAAGGATCGACTGGTCAATCATCTTTAGGTGCCTATAAAGTCTATGACACAGGTGTCGGTCATAGCGGTATTGATGTTTATACGAATTGGTAAGCAAGTAGAATACGAGTAGAGACGAGCGCATTTTAGAGCTCGTCTTTTTTTGATTGGTGATAAAGAAAAAATCGTCATCTGGTCTAGACTAATTATTGTAATCAAACACAACCTGTGGTATTATTGGACTATACCAAATAGAAACGGAGCGCTGATCATGGAAATTATTCGCGTTAAAGATGCTGCTCAAGGCGGAAAGAAAGCTTTTGAATTGATACAAGAAGGTATGGCAAATGGCGCCAAAGTGCTAGGTTTAGCAACAGGAAGCACGCCAGAGACCCTTTATGCAGAAATGACTGCCAGTGAAGTTGATTTTTCAGAAATGACTTCAGTCAACTTAGATGAATACGTAGGACTAGGCGGCGAAGACGAACAAAGCTATCGCTACTTCATGAATGCTCATTTATTCAATAAAAAACCATTCAAAGAAACCTTCGTACCAAACGGCAAAGCGGAAGACTTAGAAGCAGAATGCCAACGCTACGATAGCGTGATTGCGGATCACCCAGTTGATATCCAAATCTTGGGTATCGGTCAAAACGGACATATCGGCTTCAACGAACCTGGTGCATCCTTTGAAGGAACGACCTCAGTCGTTGACTTGACTGAATCAACCATCAATGCCAACAAACGCTACTTTGATAAAGTCGAAGACGTCCCAACGACGGCGATTTCCATGGGGATCGGTTCAATTATGCAAAGCAAAAAAATCATTTTGATGGCATTTGGCGAAGTCAAAGCGGATGCAATCCAAAAAATGATCGAAGGACCCGTAACCAACGAATTACCAGCTTCTGTTTTACAAAAGCATGATGACGTGATCGTGATCATCGATGAGGCTGCTGCCAGCAACCTGTAAAACAAAATCAGCCCTTTTCAGAAATAAGTCAGAAGGAAAACGCGCCATCCTTGCAGCTTCCCCCTGCGCTTGTGCAGTAATGCCAGCGCAGCTGCGAGCGATGGTTCGGATCTATCTTGCTTATTTCTGAGGAGGCTTTTTTTATTTGGCCGCTCTAGCGATGTTTTTTCCTTTTTTCCATCAGAGATGCTATAGTTAAAAGAGAGAATACGAAGAAAAGAGGGATGCAAATGGTTGATATGCATTTATCCATTCCTGAAGTAGCACTGAGGTTGCTGTTGGCGATGGTCATGGGTGGCGCGATTGGGTACGAGCGGCAGTACAAAAGCCGACCAGCTGGTCTTAGAACCCATATCTTGGTTTGCATGGGGGCTTGTGTCATTGCTTTGATCCAAGTGGAGATCGCCACAGGTGCCATGCGAGATGCGCTGGATCATCCAGATTTAGCAGGCGTGATTCGTTCGGACGAAGCACGATTGATTGCACAAGTCGTCAGCGGGGTCGGTTTTCTAGGCGCCGGAACGATCATTGTGACGAAGCGCTCCGTGACGGGGTTGACGACGGCTGCTTCCTTATGGGCGATCGCCGGTTTAGGAATTGCCATCGGGATGGGCTTTTACACCATCGCATTAAGCAGTTTTATCGGGATCTTCTTTGCATTGACGATCGTTAAGCGGATCGTCCGCGTACCAACAGCAAAGAAATTGGAGATCCAGTACATTCATCGCACCGAGACCAAAGAGTTTTTGACGGAGTACTTCCAAGAGAAAAATATCGTGATCGAAGATGTCAATTTTGATGTCAAATTCATGGAAGACTATCGCATTTATACCAACATTTATACGATTGATCTCCCGCGAGGACTAGGCTTTTCTGAAGTGATCGAAGAATTGTCTGTCTACAAAAATGTCACGAAGATCCGCTTGGTGGATATTGCTTAACGGGTATTGAATCAAAAAGCAGCAAGACACATCACATTAGTGAGATGCCTTGCTGCTTTTTTTATGATGCGTTAGACATTTTTTAAGTAAAAGAAACACACAGTCAAAATAACGATCACTATTGAAGTCAGCAAATTGACCCCTTCATTCGTTACAAAGGAAAGACCGCCGACTTGCTTGGTCGCAACGTCGTGGTGGACTTTTTTTTCGGTGTATTGGTGACAGACTGGGCATTGATAGCGCACCTGAATCGCTGCGCCCAGTAAGCTGTCCAAAAGACTACCGCAAAAGCCTAAAGCAGTCAAAGTCAACCAGAGATCAAGGGAGAACGGCTTGCCGTTCAACCATAAGGCTGCTGCGAATAAACCAGTGATGGCGAGACTCCCTGCTAGGGAAGCGGCAGTTCCCAACCAACTGACACCGCCGGAAAGTCCCGGTGGTAATTTTTTTCCCGTTAGTAAGTGACGCGGTGGACTTGGACTCAGCACGCCGATTTCTGAGCCCCAAGTGTCAGCCGTACAGCTAGCGATTCCCGCCACAAATCCCCAAAGGAATAGCGGTTCTTTCGTCCAAAAGGCAAGCAGTAGAGCAAAGATGCTTGGTGCGATGTTCGCAAAGACTTGTTTTGCATCACGGCGAGCACCTTTGGCAAGCACAGCTAACTCTGGCTGACGGCGCATTTTCTTTAAAAGACCAATGATGCCAGAGCTGGCAAAGAAAAATCCAATCAAAAAGATGCTGTACCACGGACCAAAGCCAATGACCAGTGTGCCGCAAAGAATCGCAGCCAGTGCGCCAGAAATAGTCAGCCACTGAAAGACGAATGCTGCCGCTGCAACGAATATGCTGGCAAACAATCCTAGCATGAATTGATAAAAGAAAACCATTTGAACACTCCTTTGCGTATAGTGTAGCATAGGTCTCATTTATTTTACCGCAGTTAACAAAAAAATAGTAAGGAAGATAGCTTTTTACTCGTCAAATGAGAGCGTTTCATTTAAGCTAAAGGAGAGAGGTGATCCAATGAAAATCATAATTATAGGTGGGTCTTTTGGTGGTGTCAGCTGCGCCCGTGAAGCACGCCGATTATACCCTGACGCAGAGATTTTATTGATAGAAAAAAAAGCCCATCTTGGGTTTGTTCCAAGCGGTTTGTTATTGCTGATCGAAGGCAGGATCGCTTCACTGGATGAAGCATTCTTTTGTACGAAGGAGCAGCTGGAGGCAGAAACAATCGACGTAGCCTTAGAAGAAACCTTTCTAGAAGTCTTTCCTTCTGATCATCGGATTCGGACGGATCAGCGAGAACTAAGCTATGATCGACTCGTCTTGGCGGCAGGTTCTAGTCAAGATTCCACTGTTTTGCCGCAACCAGAAGAAGCACTGCTGACCTACAAAGAATATGAAGCAGCGAAGCATTTCTTACAGAAATTGCCCCAAGCAGAGTCGATTACCATCGTCGGTGCTGGTCAAGCCGGGATGGAAGCGGCGAATACCTTAACGATGATCGGCAAAAAAGTCAGTGTGATCGAATCAATGTCGTATCCTTTATTCAAATACTTTGATCGCGATTTTTTGCAGCCCTTTTTAACGGAGATCGAAAAAATCCCCAACTTGCAGCTGCATTGGTCGGAGCCAACTTTGGCAGTCGTTAAAACGGAAACAGGCTTTCGGATCGAAACCGCCGATCAAGGTTATGAAAGCGATCTGGTATTGACGACAGTTAACGTTCATCCTCGCTTGCCAGAGGCATTTACGGTCTTTGAATTACACAGTGATCAAACTATCTGGACAGATGCCTACTTGGAAACTTCTGCCACGGATATTTTTGCGGTCGGCGACTTGATCCAAATTCCAAATGCTATTACGAAAGACACGGTCTACATGCCCTTAGTCAATAATGCTGTTCGCTCAGGGATTGCGGCAGCTCGCAATCTAGCAAACAAAACGACCCCGTTTCGTGGTGGATTGCGGACAGTCGGTACACAATTGTTTGAGTGGTATTTAGCCAGTACCGGCTTGACCGAGTCGGATCAGTTTTTCTATGAATCACCGATCGTTTGTCACACTTTTACGGCTACCGTTTCCCTTTTTGATTCGACGCAGGTTCATGGAAAAGTGATGATCGAACAAGCCAGCGGTCGAATCGTTGGTGCACAGCTTTTATCAAAAGCCAATATTTTGGAAAAAATCAATTTACTAGCGTTTGCGATCGAGCAGCAGGCAACGATGGAGGAGCTGACCCAAAAAGACTTTTTCTTCCATCCACGATTCACTCATGTGTTGGATCAAACCTTCATATGGTCGGGAAGTGATACCGATGAGACTTGATCAGTTATTAGAAAAAAAAGAAGCAAAACAATTGCAGCTGCTCAAAAAACTTTTACTAGTTGGCGGTCAAATGGAGCTACATGAATTAGCGCTCTATCTTGGCATCAGTAAGCCTTCTCTGGAAAAGTATGTGGATGAGCTGCAAGATGAGTTGACGCACTATCATGAGCAGTGTCGATTGTATTACCGAAATGGTTCACTGGTTTTTGAAATGAGTCCCACCTTTTCTCTTAACCAAATTGAATGGGCATTTTATCGTTCGGCCTTGAAATTTCAAATTCTCGAGCATCTTTTACAACATCAAGAAGTGACAACTGTCCAGCTGGCACAAAAATTAACAGTCAGCGAGTCATCCTTGTTTCGCAAAATCAAAGAGCTAAATGGTTTGCTAGCAGAATTTGAGTTAGAGATCTGGCAAGGAAAGCTGATTGGAGAAGAAACCCAAATTCGTTATTTCTATTTTGAACTCTTTTGGTATGTTCATTCTTTTGACAGTCAGCCATTGCCGATCGATGAGAAATATGTCGGTCTGATCACTCGCGGCCTGAACATGCGCTTTACGAAAGAAGCCCAGCAGCGCTTGTCCCTATGGCTGAGGATCATGAAGGCGCGACTTAAAATTGCTACTCAATCCTTTCAAGTTTTACGGGAGAAAATGGCACCTTACATGAAAGACCCTTTGTTTCAACAATTACGTGAGTTGGTATTTCGTGGCTTTGGCCATTACGCATTAGAAGTCAGAGAAGAGGAGGCGATGCTGCATTTTGTCTTTTTGTTGTCGTTCTCGGTGTTATCCGAACACGATCTGCAGGTGTATATGCTGCAGCGTTCTCGGTTTACGCCAACTGCCTTGACGGATACATTGATTTTGGAACATATTTTGCATCTTTACCGCCCATCGTTTGTTCCTCGTGAAATGGAAGCCACTTGCTATGGTCACCTGCTGCAGATCCACAGCCGCGTCTATTTTTTCAAAGGGGATGTGGAGGTTTTTGATCGAGAAAATATTTGGCAGTTAGAAGCGCAGTTATCCAGCCGCAACATTCAGCAAATCAGTCATGAACTATTAGGTAAGGCCTTAACAGAGTTAAATATCAAGCCGTCCGAGAAAAATAGTCTACTGATGATGACGATGGTCAAATACTTGAGTGTCATCACGATCATCGACTATCAAATCAATCGAGAATTTCGTGTTGGGATCGCCTTGAAAATGGATGAGCTATTTAAAGAAGCTCTCTATTATATGTGGCTGCTGTATCTCAAAAATTTGAATGGCGTAGTTGTCGAACGCTATCGTCCAGAACAAGAATATGATTTGATCTTGGCGAATTATGCCATCGAGACCAAAACACCGACTTATCGAATCAGTGAATTAGGGACTGCTTATGATCGTGAGACAATCAAAAAAATGATCCGTGAACGCTTTAAATAGTGGATTTCGTCAATTTCTTAGAGATTTGAAAAAAAATTGACGAACCATATAGCAAAAGTTCAGCTAAAATAAAAGCAAGTCAGAAAGCGCTAACAAAAAAAGCGCGTATAAAACCAAAGGGAGCGAATCAAATGGCAGAAAAAAATTATGTAATGGCGATCGACCAAGGAACCACTAGTTCAAGAGCAATTATTTTTGATCGTAACGGGAAAAAAATCGGCAGTTCACAAAAAGAGTTTCCGCAATACTTTCCAAAATCAGGTTGGGTAGAACATAACGCCAACGAAATTTGGAACTCTGTCCAATCAGTCATCGCAGGGGCATTTATTGAATCAGGTATCCGACCAGAAGCAATCGCCGGCATCGGGATCACCAACCAGCGTGAAACGACAGTGGTTTGGGATAAAACGACAGGGCAGCCAATCGCGAATGCGATTGTTTGGCAATCCCGTCAATCTTCACCGATCGCTGACCAATTAAAAGCAGATGGCCATACAGAGATGATCCATGAAAAAACTGGTTTAGTCATTGATGCGTATTTCTCAGCGACCAAGGTGCGTTGGCTTTTAGACAATATCGAAGGGGCACAAGAAAAGGCGGATAATGGTGAGTTACTCTTCGGAACGATCGATTCATGGCTTGTGTGGAAACTGACAGATGGACAAGTCCATGTCACCGACTACTCCAATGCTAGTCGGACGATGCTTTACAACATTCATAAATTAGAGTGGGATCAAGAAATTTTGGATCTTTTGAACATTCCAAGCTCGATGCTACCAGAAGTCAAAAGCAACTCAGAAGTCTATGGTCACACCCGCAGCTACCATTTTTACGGCAGTGAAGTACCAATCGCTGGAATGGCTGGAGACCAACAAGCCGCCCTCTTTGGACAAATGGCCTTTGAAAAAGGTATGATCAAAAATACTTACGGCACTGGGGCATTTATTGTCATGAATACGGGTGAAGAACCACAATTGTCTGACAATGACCTACTGACGACTATCGGGTATGGCATCAACGGCAAAGTCTATTATGCCTTAGAAGGAAGTATCTTCGTTGCTGGATCAGCGATCCAATGGCTGCGGGATGGTCTACGCATGATCGAGACTTCGCCACAATCAGAAGAACTAGCTGCCAAAGCAAAAGGAGATAATGAAGTCTATGTGGTGCCTGCCTTTACTGGATTAGGTGCGCCTTACTGGGATTCAGATGCAAGAGGAGCAGTCTTCGGCTTGACTCGTGGGACGACGAAGGAAGATTTTGTTCGGGCAACACTGCAAGCTGTTGCGTACCAATCAAAAGACGTCATCGATACGATGAAAAAAGATTCCGGTATCGATATCCCATTGCTGAAAGTCGATGGAGGGGCAGCCAAAAACGATTTATTGATGCAGTTCCAAGCGGACATTTTAGACATTGACGTACAACGAGCAGCGAATCTGGAAACAACCGCATTAGGTGCAGCCTATTTGGCAGGACTAGCGGTTGGCTTCTGGAAAGACTTAGATGAATTGAAATCAATGGCAGAAGAAGGGCAAATGTTTACGCCAGAAATGCCAGCAGAAGAAAGAGACAATTTGTACGAAGGTTGGAAACAAGCGGTGGCGGCTACTCAGACCTTCAAATTCAAAGCGAAGAAAGAAGGCGAGTAAGCCATGACCTTTTCTCAGAAAGATCGGAAGGAAACCATTCAAGAAACGGCAAATACCACCTATGATGTGTTGATCATTGGTGGTGGGATTACCGGCGCAGGGGTTGCCGTTCAAACAGCAGCGGCTGGGATGAAGACGGTTCTTTTGGAAATGCAAGACTTTGCCGAAGGGACGTCTTCGCGGTCCACGAAACTCGTTCATGGCGGTATTCGCTATTTGAAAACCTTTGACGTGGAAGTGGTCGCTGACACCGTGCGGGAACGGGCGATCGTCCAACAAATTGCTCCGCATATCCCGAAACCAGATCCGATGCTTTTACCGATTTACGATGAACCGGGGGCAACCTTCTCCTTGTTTTCTGTCAAAGTGGCGATGGATCTTTATGATCGCTTAGCAAATGTGACAGGCAGTAAATACGAAAATTATCTGCTGACGAAAGAAGAGGTCTTAGCACGCGAACCACAGCTGCAGGCGGAAAACTTAGTTGGTGGCGGAGTCTATCTTGATTTTCGCAACAACGATGCCCGCTTGGTGATCGAAAACATTAAACGAGCACAAGCCGATGGGGCAGCAATGATCAGTAAAGCCAAAGTCGTCGGCATCTTACATGATGAGCAAGGCATCATCAATGGGGTAGAAGTGGAGGATCAACTGACAAACGAGCGCTTTGAGGTTCACGCCAAAGTCGTGATCAACACGACCGGCCCTTGGTCAGATATCGTTCGTCAATTAGACAAGAATGATGAGCTGCCACCACAAATGCGTCCGACAAAAGGCGTCCATTTAGTGGTCGATCGGGAAAAACTAAAAGTACCGCAACCAACCTATTTTGATACTGGGAAAAATGATGGTCGGATGGTTTTCGTGGTACCAAGAGAAAACAAGACCTATTTTGGCACAACCGATACGGACTATACAGGCGATTTTGCCCATCCGACGGTCACACAAGAAGATGTCGATTATCTACTGACCATCGTGAATGAACGCTTTCCACATGCACAGATCACCCTTGATGATATCGAAGCGAGCTGGGCTGGTCTACGTCCATTGATTACGAATAATGGTGGTTCGGATTACAATGGTGGTGGTAAAGGCAAATTATCTGATGAAAGCTTTGAGCAGATCGTTGAAAGCGTCAAAGAATATCTTGCAGATGAGCGGCAGCGACCAGTTGTAGAAAAAGCTGTAAAACAAGCGCAAGAACGAGTAGAAGCCAGCAAAGTGGATCCATCGCAAGTTTCTCGCGGCAGCAGTTTGGAACGCTCAAAAGACGGACTATTGACGTTGGCAGGCGGAAAAATCACCGACTATCGTTTGATGGCGGAAGGAGCAGTCAAACGGATCAATGAATTGCTCCAAGAAAGCGGTGCTTCCTTCGAGTTGGTGGATTCAACCACGTACCCAGTTTCTGGTGGTGAGCTTGATGCAGCCAATGTAGAGGAAGAATTAGCGAAGCTGGCTGACCAAGCACAAACCGCTGGGTTCAATGAAGCAGCTGCGACGTATTTGGCTCATCTTTATGGGTCGAATCTTCCCCAAGTGTTGAACTACAAGACGAAGTTTGAGGGCTTAGATGAAAAAGAAAGCACTGCCTTGAACTATTCCTTACATGAAGAAATGGTTCTGACGCCTGTCGATTATCTATTGCGTCGGACCAACCATATCCTATTTATGCGAGATACCTTAGATGAAGTCAAAGCCGGTGTCGTCGCAGCTATGACCGACTTCTTTGGCTGGAGCGAAGAAGAAAAAGCAGCCTATGTAGCAGAAATGAACCAAGTGATCGCAGAATCAGATTTAACAGCCTTAAAAGGAGGAAAAAAAGATGAATGAAACAACACAGATCTTTAGTGAATTTCTAGGAACGGCTATTTTGGTTTTGTTAGGGGATGGCGTGTGTGCGGCTGTCAATCTGAAAAAGAGTAAAGCAGAAGCCTCTGGCTGGATCGTGATCGCGATGGGCTGGGCAACGGCGGTGACCATAGCCGTATACGTTTCAGGGTACATGGGACCTGCTCACTTGAATCCAGCCGTTACATTAGGCATGGCGATGACAGGGAATTTTTCTTGGAGTTTGGCTATACCGTTTATGCTGGCGCAGATTGCTGGTGCGATCGTAGGAGCAATCCTCGTTTGGCTCAACTACTTGCCATTATGGGATGAAACAAAAGACCAAGGCGCGATTTTAGGTACCTTTGCAACAGGGCCTGCAGTTCGTAATTTAGTATCGAATACGATCACTGAAGTCATTGGTACCTTTGTCTTAGTCTTTGGCTTATTGGCTTTTGGTGCCAATACCTTTACGGATGGATTAAATCCCATCGTTGTTGGGATCTTGATCTTAGCGATCGGACTGTCTCTTGGTGGACCAACAGGCTATGCCATCAACCCGGCACGGGACTTAGGACCACGGATCGCTCACCAAATCTTACCAATCAAAAACAAAGGGACTTCCGATTGGGGCTATGCGTTAGTACCAATCATCGGTCCAATGATCGGTGCAGCGATCGCAGCTGGTTTGTTTATGATGTTGCCATTATAAACGATGTTATTTTAAGGATGGTGCCTATTGGTATCATCCTTTTTTAATCTTTAGCGATTGTCATTGAATTTGCTAAAAAAACATGGTTAAATGAAAAAGCTGAAACAGAACGAAGGAAGGAGCTTTTGCGTGAAAAAAATTCTGCGCTTTTTCATGTGGGTGGCGATTGTCCTGATCGGACTCTTAGCTGCCGTTTTTCTGGCTTTTCAACTCTCCCCACGACCGGGGGCTTTTTTGATCGGTCATATGTTTAACCAAGAAGTGACCATCAAGGATGAGGCGGCTTATCAAAAAAGTTTGCCGAATGTGACGGTCAAACAGGACTTGGCTTATCAATCGGATTATCAACGCAGTACCTTTGATCTTTATTATCCCAAAGATGCACAAGGCCCTGTTCCAGTCATTTTTTGGGTCCATGGGGGCGGATATGTCGGGGGAGACAAAGAAGGCGTCAAAGAATTTGCGACCTATGTCGTCGATGAAACCAAAGCCGCTGTGATTTCGATTAATTATGAATGGGCGCCAAGTTTGCATTATCCGGGACAGGTCAAACAATTAGCCCAAGCGGTAGACTCGATCAAAGCAGATGCCCAAGCATACCCCATGCTTGATTTCGATCAACTCTTCTTTGGTGGAGATTCTGCAGGTGCCCAAATTGCCGGGCAATATGTGGCGCTGCAAACCAATCCAGCGTATGCGAAGGAAATGTCCTTTGATCAAGACATTCCTACATCGGCCCTGAAAGGGTTTATTTCCTATTGCGGCCCCCTTGATTTGAAGCAGATCGTTGGAACTTCTTCGGATGATCGTTTTATGAAATTCTTTGTTAAAACGGTGGCTTGGTCGTTATTAGGCAAAAAAGAATGGCAAGATAGTCCCCAACTGCAGGAGATCTCACTGGTGGATAAATTGACGGCTGATTTTCCACCAACGTATATCACTGATGGCAACGCCTATTCCTTTGAAGACCAAGGCATTGCCTTTGCCAACCAGCTGCAAGCTCTTGATATTCCCGTGACAAGTCGTTTTTACAAAGGGGATTCGGAAACAGTGACCCACGAATACCAATTTGATTATAGCTTGCCGCAAGCACAGGAATGTTTGACAGAAACGTTGACCTTTATCAAAGACCAGCTGGCTAACTAAAAACACCTTGTTTCTCACCCTCTATTGGCGAGAAACAAGGTGTTTATTTGTAAGCAAATCAATCAAGTCCGATGAAGTAGTCATCGTCTTTCATCGCTTCAACGGAACCAAGCAGATACCCGTTCCCAACTTGTGAGAAGAAGTCGTGATTGCTGGTACCAGTTGAAATACCGTTCATGACGATTGGATTGACATCGTTGGCGGTGTCTGGGAAAAGCGGGTCTTGTCCTAGATTCATCAAAGCCTTATTGGCATTGTAACGCAAGAAGGTTTTGACTTCCTCGGTCCAGCCGATCTCATCGTATAATTCTTCGGTATAACGCTCTTCGTTTTCATACAACTCATACAACAAGTCGTACATCCAGTCTTTCAGCTTTTGCTGTTCGTCTTCTGGTAATTCGTTGAACCCTAATTGGAATTTGTAGCCGATATACGTGCCATGAACGGATTCGTCACGAATGATCAATTTGATGATCTCCGCTACGTTCGCTAGTTTGTTATTACCTAAGTAGTAAAGGGGTGTATAGAAACCTGAATAGAATAAGAAGGTCTCTAGAAACACACTGGCGATTTTTTTCTCTAGCGGTGTCCCATTTTTGTAAATCTCATTGATTCGTTCGGCTTTCTTTTGTAAGTAAGGATTGGTATTGGTCCATTCAAAAATATCGGCGATCTCCGCTTTTGTATTCAAGGTGCTGAAAATCGATGAATAGCTTTTTGCATGGACAGATTCCATAAATTGGATGTTGTTCAAGACCGCTTCTTCATGTGGGGTGCGGACATCTTTACGCAGTTGATCCATACCGCTTTCTGATTGAACGGTATCTAATAAGGTCAAGCCGCCAAAGACGTAGCCCACCGTCGTTTTTTCTAATGGTGATAGCGTCCGCCAATCATCAAGGTCATTTGATAAAGGGATCCGCGTATCTAACCAGAATTGCTCTGTTAATTTTTCCCAAGTGGATTTATCGATGATATCTTCGATCTCATTCCAGTTGATTGCTTCATAGTAAGTCTTACCCATAGTCGGTTCCTCCAATAATCGTATCAAGACAACAGCCGACCCGCTCTCAATAGAGAGCAGGGGCAGGCTATTGGTTCGTTTTCAGGCAAAAGTTGGATTAGATGACACAGCTTTCACATTGGTTGCTGCCGATCTCTTCTGCATCATCTGTAAAGGTCCGTACATAGTAGATCGATTTGATCCCTTTGTGGAAAGCATAGTGACGCAAGATGTTCAAATCACGGGTGGTTTGTTTTGTCGTTTCTTTCCATTCGTAAAGACCTTCTGGAATATCTGAACGCATAAACAAGGTCATACTCATCCCTTGATCGACGTGTTTTTGAGCAGTTGCGTAAACATCGATCACTTTGCGCATATCCATATCGTAGGCTGATTTGTAGTAGCCGATCGTCTCATTGCTCAAGTAAGGTGCTGGATAATAGATCTTGCCGATTTTCTTTTCTTGGCGTTCTTCGATCATCCGAGTGATCGGGTGGATGCTGGCACTCGTATCATTGATATAAGAGATCGAACCATTTGGTGCAACGGCTAAGCGGTTTTGGTGATACAAGCCGGTTTCTTTGACGGTTTGTGCCAAGGCTGCCCAATCTTCACCAGTTGGTAAAAAGACGCCTTCAAACAATGCTTTGACTTTTTCCGATTTTGGTTGGTAGTCACCTTGGATATAATCAGTGAAGTAGCTGCCATCTGCATAAGCTGATTTTTCAAAGTTATGGAAAACTTCGCCTTTTTCTTTGGCGATGGCATTGCTTTCAACCAATGTCCAATAGTTCAACAACATGAAATAAAGATCAGTAAATTCAAGGGATTCTGGTGAACCGTATTCCATTTGATTTTTTGCAAAATAGGTATGCAAGCCCATTGCGCCTAAACCGATCGTGTGGTTCAAGGCATTCCCATTTTGGATCGATGGTACCACGTCAATGTCAGACGCATCAGTAACGAAGGTCAAGGCACGAGTCATTGCTCGAACAGATTTCCCAAAGTCAGGGCTGTCCATCAAGTTCACGATATTGGTGGAACCTAAGTTACAGCTGATATCTGTTCCTAAAACCTCGTATTCTTGCTTGCCGTTGATCTCAGATGGTGCTTGAACTTGAAGGATCTCGGAACAAAGATTACTCATGATGATCTTGCCATCGATTGGGTTGCTGCGGTTTGCTGTATCGATATTAATGATATAAGGATAACCAGATTCTTGTTGCAATTTAGAAATTTCATTTTCTAAATCGCGAGCTCTGATTTTAGTCTTGCGAATCCGTGGATTCATGACTAAGTTGTCGTATTCCTTGGTGATATCGACATAAGAAAATGGTACGCCATATTCTTTTTCGACACTGTACGGACTAAAGAGATACATCTCTTCATTTTTACGCGTCAATTCGTAAAATTTGTCAGGTACGATCACACCTAATGATAAGGTTTTGACACGGATTTTTTCATCTGCATTTTCTTTTTTCGCTGATAAAAAGCTGATGATGTCTGGGTGGAAGACGTTCAAGTAGACCACACCAGCCCCTTGCCGTTGACCCAATTGGTTTGAATAGCTGAAGCTATCTTCAAACAATTTCATTACAGGCATCACACCACTTGCTGCACCTTCGTAGCCTTTGATAGGCGCGCCAGCTTCCCGCAAGTTTGATAATGTGATCCCGACACCGCCGCCGATCCGTGAAAGTTGCAGCGCGGAGTTGATCCCACGACCGATCGCGTTCATGTCATCAGTGATTTGGATCAAGAAACAAGAAACTAATTCACCGCGACGTTTGCGTCCTGCGTTCAAGAAAGAAGGGGTTGCTGGTTGGTAACGTTGGTAGATCATTTCATCTGCCAAGCTCATGGCTAACTCTTCATTCCCATCCGCAAAGTAAAGGGCGTTGAACGCCACCCGATCTTCGTAACGCTCAAGATACGCGGTACCATCATTCGTTTTTAATGCATATTGTGAATAAAACTTGTAAGCAGCCATAAATGATTTGAAAGTAAAGTGTTGCTCATCTAAGAATTGATACAAGTCCTCAATAAAAGCAGGACGGTACTTTTTGATAAATTCTTCTTCTAAATAATCATTTTCAATCAAATAATTGATTTTGTCCATTGCAGTCGCAAAGGTTAAGGTATTTGGTTCAACGTTTTCTTTAAAGAATGCCGCTAGGGCTTCTTTGTCTTTATTTAATGGAATTTGACCATCTACTGGACGGTTGATCTCATTATTCAATTTGAAATAACTGACATCTTTGATTTCTTTCAAGCTCATAAATGGCTAACCTCTTTTCTTGTTTTGTTCGTATAAAAAAGGACTTGCGGTCTGGACGACTGACAAATCCCTCAAAAGCATCACATTGAGAAAAATCTTAGCTCGCTAATTGACGTAGTTGATCTGGACGGAAACCGATGATCGTTTGCGCATCAGAGGTAATGACTGGCACACTTTGAAATCCTTGTTCTTTCAAAAATTCTAATGCTTCAGGCTCATTATCGATATTGATTTCTTCAAAGGCAATCTGATTTTCACTTAAAAAGCGTTTCGCCATTTTACATTGCATGCAGTTGTTTTTAGAAAATAGTTTGATATTCATAATTGTTTCCTCCGAGTTGTAATAGTTATAAACCTAGTATAAATAAGTCTCGGAGAAAGTCAACGAAAAAACACTATATCTTGTGCTTGTGAATTCGGCATACACAATTTATAGTGTTTCTGTGTTTTTTATGCAAATGAAAAAAGCGGAAAATACTTAGAATTACAAGGTTTTTGCGTAATTATTAGAGGGGATATGCAATCAAAATGAGTAAAAAAAATCTCTATTGTGAAGGAAGATTCAAAGTTAAGTCGAAAACAGATTGACTTCCTATGGAAATGGCTCTATTATAATGATAATCATTCTCAATTAAAGTAGGTTAATTAAAAAACACTTCACAAAAGGAGTAAGAACCAATGAAAATGGCGCAAACTTGGGCTTCTGGGACATACAAAATCGACTCGTTGGCAACAACCAAAGAAATCACGGTTCATTTAAACGATCTTGGCATTCGCACGGGGGTTGAAATCGTTGTGGTGCAAAAAGATCGCAAAGGCGGCATCATTTTGCACCAAGGGACGCGGATTGCTTTAGATGCACGGGTCATGGAACAAATCGATGTCACAGAAATCCAGCAGCAAACGGTCATTACCTCTTTGGATCAGCTGCAAGTTGGTGAAAGCGGGAAGGTCAATCAGATTGGTGCAAAAGGTGCTTTGCGCCGTCGTTTGATGGATATGGGGCTTACGAAAAACGTTCATTTGGAAGTAGTGAAACTGGCTCCATTGGGTGATCCAATGGAGATTCGGCTCCGCGGTTATGAATTGTCTTTGAGAAAGCAAGAAGCAGCGTTGGTTTTTATCGAAAAAGGAGTCGAAGCTTGATGACCTATCAATTTGCATTAGCAGGAAATCCCAATAGTGGGAAAACAAGTACTTTCAATCAATTGACTGGTGCCAAACAAACAGTGGGCAATTGGCCGGGTGTCACCGTAGAACGTAAAGCGGGGCGACTGCGAAAAGACCGGCACGTGCTGATCCAAGATCTGCCCGGGATCTATTCCTTGTCACCTTATACGCCTGAAGAACTGATTTCCCGCAATTATTTGATGGAAGCATCGCTGGATGCGGTGATCAATATTATTGACGGAACTAATCTTGAGCGAAATCTGTATTTAACATTGCAATTATTAGAAATGAATGTTCCGACCGTGGCAGCCATCAACATGATTGATCTATTAAAGAAAAAAGGCTTGCAGATCAACTTCGAAAAATTGGCTTACGGATTAGGGATTCCTGTAGTGGGGATCAGTGCTTTGAAACAACGTGGTTTAGCCAAAATGATCGAGGCAGCGAAGCAAGCAGCCAACACACTACAGCTCCCTCCCCGCTACGATGCTCGTCTAGAGGCTGGCTTGACCGAGATCATGGCGATTTTGCCAGAGACGATCCCTCAGCAGCGAAAACGCTGGTTTGCCATAAAACTCTTCGAAAAAGATGAAGCGATTCAAACAATGTGTAAACTGACTGATTCCCAGCAAGCAGTCATTCAGGAGACGATTTCGATTTTAGAGATGATCTTTAAAGACAGCAGTGACGCCATTCTCGTCAATGAGCGCTATGGCTTCATTGAAGAATTGTTGGCGCTGGCAGTCATCAAGGAAACAGATCAGCACTTAGCCTTCAGCGACAAAATCGACCGCGTGTTGACCCATCGCGTATTGGCACTACCGATTTTTGCCTTCATTATGTGGGGAATCTACTATTTATCGATTCAGACGATTGGCACGATCGGCACTGATTGGGTCAATGATGTATTATTTGGCAGCTGGATTCCCGAAACAACAGCGCATTGGCTAGAACAGCTGCGGGTCGCCCAGTGGCTACAAGAACTGATTTTGGATGGCATCGTGGCTGGGGTCGGTGCGGTTTTAGGCTTTTTGCCGCAGATTTTCGTGTTGTTTTTTTGCTTGGCTATCTTGGAGGACTGTGGATACATGGCACGGGTGGCATTTGTCATGGACCGGTTGTTTCGCAAGTTTGGTCTATCTGGCAAGTCGTTTATCCCCATGTTAATCGCTACAGGTTGCGGCGTGCCGGGGGTGATGGCAAGCCGAACGATTGAAAACGAAAAGGATCGTCGGTTGACGGTGATGGTCACGACCTTTATGCCTTGTTCTGCCAAATTGCCGATCATTGCATTGATTTCGGGTGCCTTTTTCCCTCATTATAGTTGGGTCGCACCATCGGCCTATTTTGTCGGCATGGGTGCTGTGATTTTTTCAGGGATCGTCTTGAAAAAAACGCCGCTTTTTGCAGGTGATCTGGCACCATTCATTATGGAACTGCCAGCGTATCACTTGCCGCAGCTCACAACGATTTTGAAAAGTGCCTGTGATCGAGCCATTGCTTTTGTAAAAAAAGCCGGAACGATAATCTTTGTGGCTTGTATCTTTGTCTGGTTTACCTCCAGCTACAGCTTTGCCTTGCAGCGGGTCAGTGAAGACCAAAGCATTTTGGCCTTTTTCGGTCGACTTTTGGCGCCCCTCTTCGCTCCCCTAGGCTGGGGAACTTGGCGAGGCGCCGTGGCGACGATCACTGGCTTGGTGGCCAAAGAAAATGTGATCGGCACATTCGGGATTCTCTACGGACAAACCGGTGAGTTGTCAGAAAGTGGGACGGAGATTTGGCAAGTGTTGCGCGGCGATTACACTGCTGTGGCGGCATACTCTTTCCTCGTCTTTAATTTACTATGTGCCCCCTGTTTTGCTGCCATCGGTGCGATCCACCGTGAAATGGGGGACAGCAAGTGGACGTGGTTAGCCATTGGCTATCAATGCGGCTTGGCGTACTGCGCCAGTTTTCTGGTGTACCAATTCGGACACGTCATCTTTGAAGGCGGACACCTCACGCTAGGTGTTTTTGCGGCAATAGTCATTGCTGGTCTATTAGTATTTGCTCTGGTGAAGAAACCATTCCGAGGGAGTGCGCCCTTGATCCAAGTCGTAGGAGGCGAAAAATGATTGCTACAGTAATTCTAAGCGGACTGATTTTTGGCTATGGCGGTCGTGTGGTGTACCGCATGGTGAAAAAGGATCATTGTTCTGATTGCCACAGCAGTTGTCCCGTGAAGCATGAGGAAGCAAAGTAGAAAATAGCGGTTGTAAGTAAAAATTCGTGTGAAAACACCTACGGCTAGAAATACAATTGAAACGGTAGATCTATAGCCATGAATAGAGTGTTTGCTTTAAGAAGTTCTTAGTTTATTTAAGAGCTTCTTTTTTTTATTGTGGGTGCAAGCAAAAGATCTGTCCATTTTTGGTTCATTTTTTCCTTTATAGAATAAGTTTTGTGAACTGCTCAAGAAGGTTATCGAGAAAAACTGGAGGCTAGTAAAAAAAATAGGCAGTATTCCTGGTCTTTTTGAGAAGAGCAGTTCACTTAATCTGGAAGCGTGTACAAATATGTGGTCGCAAATCGTCTATTCAGGTCAGAACTTTTCACTTATAGTGTGTGTATAGGAATTATCTCGAGAAATTCTTTTACCAAAACCTAAAGAAATTTTTTTAGAAAGGAAATCGTCGTTTGCAAACTACATTATTAACAAAAGAAAACATTTTACTTCAGCAAGACAGTACCAGTTGGCAAGAAGCAATCAAAAAAGCTGCCCAGCCGTTATTGAGGAATGGCAGCGTTTCAAAACAGTATGTCGAAGCGATGATTCAATCCGTCTTAGATGCCGGGCCGTATATCGTGCTTATGCCTGGGTTTGCATTGGCCCATGCCCGATCAGAAGATGGGGTTTGTCGTTTAGGACTAAGTGCGATGACCTTAAATACCCCCATCTCATTTGGTTCGCCCAATGATCCAGTGAAAGTCATTTTCTGTTTGGCAGCGATAGACCCGACCAGTCATTTGGAACTGATGAGTGAGTTAGCAGAGGTTTTAGCAAGGGACAATATCATTGATCGTTTAGCAAATGTGGAGACACCAGAAGCATTTATAAAACTATTAGAAGAAACGAGGAGTTAAGATGGGATTCTTTCAAAAAAAGAAAAATGATGCATCAATCCAATCAGATGCAAAACCTAAGGCGAGTAATGGCAAGAAATTTTTGATAGCGGTTGCATGCCGTGCTGGGATGGGGAGTTCAACGCTGCTTCACATAAAAGTAAAATCAGTGATTGAAGAAAACGGCTATCCCATTGAAACGATTCATGGAAATCTAGATGTTCTCATTGGTTTTACGGGTGATGCCTTTATGAGTATGGCAGATATCGCAGCGGAACCTGATTTTCAAAACAAACCTTATGAAGTCATAGGTATTCAAAATATTATGAGTAAAGAAGAGATCCAAGGAAAACTAGAAACATTTCTTGAAACGATGCAAACAAAATAAATTGATGGAGCGAGGAATAAATTGAATGGCAATTTTAGTAATGAACCAATTCAGAAATACTGCTGTGTTGCTAATGATTTTAGCTTTGATCGGGTTACTTGCACAAAGAAAGCCTGCGAAGGAGACCCTGAGCGGTGTCCTCAAAGTGGGCATTGGGTTTATGATTTTTAATATTGGTGGTGGTCATGTAGGAACGATTGCTGCAAATTTCGCCACGTTGTTTCAGACCGCATTTGGTGTTCAAGGGACGGTTCTGGCAGTAGAGCCTGCTACAGCGTTAGCTATGGATGTATATGGTTTTGAAATATCAATGATTATGGGGCTAGGGTTCATATTCGGATTAGTTATTGCGAAATTGACGCCTTTAAAATCAATTTTCTTAACCGGTCAGCATTATCTTTTCTTTGCTGCTGTCATTGGGTTGATTTTTATTTCGAATGGTATGCCCACTTGGGTAACAGTTATCTTTGGTTCTTTGGTACTAGGTTTTGCAGGAGCAGGGTTGCCCAAATTGGCTCAGAAATATACAGATGAGCTGACAGGTAATGCAGGGGTTGCACTAGGTCACTTTAACTTGATTTTTTACTGGTTCTCAGGTGTCATCGGCAGTGTCATTGGCGGGAAAAATTGGCAAGCAAAGAAAGAGAAAGCAGCCAATCGTGAGCTTCCTGATTTCTTCTCCGTATTCCGAGATTTTGTCTTCTCTGTTGCATTTTTCATGATTATTCTTTTCTACATTGCAACGATCGCAGCAGTTTTAAGTGGTCATATGGATGTCGTTCAAGAAATGGCTGGCAACGACTTATGGTTCTTGTATCCGTTGATTCAAGGGTTGCAATTTGCGGCGGGTATGTCTGTACTGATTTATGGTGTGCGTCAATTTATTGCTGAATTAACGGCTGCCTTCGTGGCGATCTCTGAAAAATATATCCCGGGATCAATGCCGGCAGTAGATGTTCCTGTGTTTTTCCAATATGCGCCAACCATGGTTCCTGTCGGTTTTATTACCTCGTTTATAGGTGGCTTAACAGCGACGTTTGCCATGGCTGCTATGGGTTCTCCCGTTGTACTTTTGCCAGCAGCTGGGATTGCTTTTTTCTCGGGTGGAACAATGGGTGTCTTTGGTTCAATAAGAGGCGGGTTGAAAGGGGCGATCATCGCATCCTTCTTAGGCGGTATTTTGCTGACTGCATTGCCTTTGGTGCTTTTCCCAGCTTTTTCTGAATTAGGCATCACAGACGCTGGATTTCCTCAAATCGACTACAATATTATCGGAATTTTACTAGATAAAATCTTAAAACTATTTAGTTAAACAGTATGATTAGCAAGGAGAAAGGTGGATACAATTTCTCCTTGCTATAAGGAAGGAAAATCTGTATTGAATGAAAAAAACGTTTTGTTTGAATATAGTACGAATTTAAAAGCCCAAAGCGATGCTCAATTTTATCGGCTTGAAGAAGAAGAAGTCTATCAACAGATGGTGAAGGCCAAAGAACTTATTCTCCATGCAGAAAAAAATCATAAGCGTGTTCATGTAACAGGCGTGGGAAAATGTTCCTATGTAGCAGGCTATGCAGCTTCACTTTTCTCATCTGTCGGCACGCCAACCTATTTTTTAGACACAACCGAAACTGTGCACGGATCGGCAGGACAAGTCGTGGCTGGCGATGTAGTGATTGCGATAAGTAATAGTGGGAACACCAAAGAATTAGAATATGCACTTGCTGCCTTAAAAGCCAATGGCGCTGTAATTTTAGCGGTAACAGGAAATGAAGATTCTTCCCTAGCTTCCTGTGCTGAAGTCACATTGTCTTCTTATGTTTCCCAAGAAGGGGACTCATTGAATAAACCGCCACGTTCCTCTGTGATCGCCCAAATGATCCAGCTGCAGGTTCTGTCGGTGTTGCTGCAAGAAGCAAAAGAAATCAATTTAGAAGATTACCTTAAATGGCATCCAGGGGGAAGCTTAGGAGCAACGACAAAAAAGGAGCTTACGCAATGAAAATCAGAGGAATTATACCAGCAATGGTCACACCATTAAATGAGAACGGCATCAATGAAGAGGGCACCAGAAAGCTTGTAAGGCATTTGATTGCTGGTGGTGTCCACGGGTTGTTTATTTTAGGAACCAATGGCGAATTTCATACCTTAAGCAAAGAAGAGAAAATCCAGTTTGCAAAAATCGTTGTCGATGAAGTATCGGGCAGAGTACCAGTATTTGCAGGTGCCGGAGATATCGCAACGAATAAAGTGATTGAGTTAGTAAATGAGTTTGCAAAAATCGGCGTTGATGCTGCTTCCATCATTACGCCGTATCTTTTGAAATATACCGATGAGGAGTTGATCCATCACTACCGAATGATTGCTGAGCAAACGACACTACCAATCATTTTGTACAATATTCCGCCAAATACTAGAAATTTCATCAATCGTCATGTTTTCTCGGAATTACTCAAAATTGATTCGATCATTGGGATAAAAGATTCAAGCGGTGATCTAGAAAACTTCAAGGGCTATCTTGAATTAAATCATCGAGAGGATTTCTCTTTGCTGATGGGAAGCGACTCTAAGATTTTAGAAGCATTACAGTTAGGAGCAGATGGCTCTGTGGCTTCAACCGCAAATGTTTTGACGAAAACAGATGTGGCGATCTATGAACAATTTGTAGCTGGAAACATAGAACAAGCGCGGCAAGAACAAGCAAGTATTGATGATTTTAGAGAAGCCTGCAAATGCTCAACGATTCCGTCTGGGCTGAAATACTGTTTGCGGGCAATCGGACAGGATGTTGGGTTACCGAAACTGCCTGTTCTAGATCTTACGAAAGAAGAAAAGCAGCAGGTAGATCAAGTGCTTCAAAAATATGTACAAGCGGAAGGATTTACATTGAAAGTAGAACAGTAGGCTGCAGAAATGGGGGAACATTGATGGTAAAAATTGACTATAGGACGAGAAAGATGATGATGGCTCTGATTGAAAAACCGACCATCAGTTACGATTATCTTCAGCGGAATTATTCTATGAACCGCACTCAAATAGAGTATACCATTGATAAAATCAACCAGTTTCTATCTGCCCAAAAACTACCACTTAGCGTGAATAAGGAAAGTGTGATTCGACTGCCTGAAAAAAGCAAGGAATATTTGTTGGAGTCATTTTTACGTGAGCGTATGTTTAAGTATTATGAGATGAGTTCAAAAGAACGAGGAAAATATATCTTTTTGACGCTCTTTTACTACGAGAAAGACTATCTGTCGGTCAACCATTTTTTAGATGCGTTAAAAATCGGCAAAACAACCTTTATGAGTGATCTGCGCAAATTACAAGCGGAATTACATGGGTACGATATTTCAATCAGTTATTCAAGAAAAGAGGGGTATCACTTAGCAGGTGATGAACTGATGATTCGTTACGCTTTATTTCGAATGATTTTGGAAGATGTGACTAGCAAGGATGATGATTTTATTTACCGTTACTTTATTCATAACGAACGAATACAATTGGCGGATGAGCAGGACACCTATCTTTCTCTTCTTTTAGAAAAACATGCGATAGAGTTAGTTGAAAATAGGTTGATTGAATTGAACTATATCCTTATTTTTTTATACCCAAGAATGGGCTTGAATGAATTTGATCTAAAGCCCTTTTCTAATGATCATGAGTTAGTAAAAATGAAGGAGTACCGCTTTGCTGAAGAAATTTTAGAAAACGCAGGGGTGATGAATAGTATAGAAAAGAACTATCTCTGTGGGTGGGTCCTGGGAATGGCATTAGGGAATGAAAAGGAATGGCTTCAAGGAAATTTGGTCATCATTGACTTGGTAGAAAGAATCGTCGAGCGATTTGAATTGCTTTCAGGTATTCGTTTCAAGGATAAACACTCTGTCATCAAGCAATTATATAGTCATTTTCGACCGACCTATTTCCGAATGCTGTTTCGATTACCGATCATCAATCCTATGCAGGAGAAAATTTTTGAAAAATATAATGACCTTTATCAGATCGTAAAAGAAACCTTGAGACCAATCAGTGATAGCTTTGATTCAAAGCTTCCAGATGAAGAAGTAGCCTTTTTAACAATGCACTTTGCGCTTTTGATCAGGAATTCTGAAGAATATATGGTGCAACAAAAAGTGGGGGTCGTTGTTTGCCCAAATGGTATTGGAAGCTCAGCAATCATTTACAATGAATTAAAGGAAATCTTTCCCTCTTTTATCTTATTGGGACCGATTGAAACAAGCGAACTGCATTCATTTGATCAGTCTTACGATATCATTTTTACGACAAAACCCAACTTTCAACTTTATCCGTTAAAAAAACCGATTTTTGTAGTAAACCCGATCATGTCTTACGAGGAACGAACCCAGTTGTTTTTAGATGTCAAATTCGAAACCAGTACAAGTATAAAGCCCAATACTGTTACGATCGACGGCTTGATGCAAGTTATTCAACAATATTCAACGGTTACCAGCGAGTCAGCTCTGCGGCATCATTTAGAGAAATTTGTACAAGAGACCTGCTCGCCAACGGCATCTATCATGTCTCAAAAAGAAAAAAAGACAAAAGAACCTGCAATGCTGTTGGATATGATGCGTCCAGAATTGATACAATTAAACAAAAAAGCCAGAACGTGGGAAGAGGCCTTTTATCTCGCAGCCAATCCATTGATTGAAAGAAAGATCATCACTAGAAATTACATCGATTCGATCATTCAACAAACCAGATCAGAAGGTGCTTATATGGTGATAGTCGATCAAGTTGCCTTACCGCATACGGTTCCTGAAGCAGGTGCAAAAAAACTTGGCATGGGATTGACAACGTTAGAATCTGAAGTATATGTCTTAGGAACGATTCCTGTAAAGTACATCTTTACTCTTTCTGCGTTAGACAGCAAGCAGCATCTAAATGCGATGACTCAGTTTATTACCCTTATTGAATCCAAAGACTTTTTTCGAGAATTAGAAAAACATGAATGTCCGGAAACAGTTTATCACTGGTTTGCAGAGATTTTACGTACTGCTGTTGTATAAATTTTTTCGAAAAAACTGTAAGTATTATAGAATAAAGCATATACTCTTTGGTCTTTATTGAGAGAAGCGTGCGAAGGGGAGTAATTTGCTTTCATCGTTTGCTGCTGTTCATCCGAAAGCGAGGGATGTCATCCAGAACTGTTAACAGCCGAAGGATTATCTAATGATACTAATTTATGCCGTTTGAGGTTAGTCCAGTTCTACAAGAAAGATTCATTCGGAAATCAGCTACCATAGAAGTGGAGAAACAGTTCGATCACGATCGGGCTGTTTTTTTATTCTTTAAAAAACGATCTATTAAAGGGATCTTAAATATAGTATAATTATTTAATGAAAAGATATTATTTAGTGGGATTTGTAGGAAAGGGAGCAGGGAACCTAGTTAGAACGTAAACGAAGATAGGCTTTTGATAAAGCAGAGTGAAAGGGTGAGGGCATGAGACAACAACGAAGACGGGAGCGTCAGAAACGCCAGCGGATCATTGCTGGGTTAAGTGTAGCATTATTGGCGATCACATTCGGAGTGATTTATCTAGTGATTCAAGCGACAAGCATCCCCGAACAGCGTCTTACAGCAGAATCGACAAAACCGACTAAGCCAATGCAAGAATCAAGTAGTTCTACCGAAACAAAGCCAGAAGTAAAAACCATCACAGTGACAGCTAGTGGCGATATGCTTTATCATACACCTGTTTATTTAAGCGCTTACGATGGAAAGCGTTATGATTTTGACAATGATTTTGAGCAAGTCAAACCGTTAATTGCATCGGCGGATCTTGCTCTGGGTGATTTTGAAGGAACCATCAATCCTAATAAACCGCTTGGCGGTTTTCCCTTATTCAACGCGCCTATCGATGCCGTTGCCAGCATCAAAGATGCGGGCTTTGATGTGATCGATCTTGCTCATAATCATATCTTAGATACGGGAATCGAAGGAGTCAAAACAACGGCGGCTGCTTTTCACGATCAAGGGTTGGCAACGATTGGTGTCACGGTCGACAATAGTGGAATTTTGGTCAAAGAAGTCAACGGGATCAAAGTTGCTCTCTTGGCCTATGCCTATGGCTTCAATGGACTTGAAGAAAGCTTAACTCAAGCAGAGTATGACACCTATTTGAAAGACTTGTCCCTCGATAAAGTGGAAGCAGAGATCAAAGAAGCGGAAACCTTGGCGGATATCACCATCGTGATGCCTCAGTCTGGTGTCGAGTATTCTTTAGAACCAACGGAAGAACAACAAACTGTTTATCGGAAGATGATCGATTTTGGTGCTGATATTATTTTCGGCGGCCATCCGCATGTAGCAGAACCAACCGAAATCATCGAAAAGGACGGTGAAAAGAAATTTATCATTTATTCAATGGGGAACTTATTGTCGAATCAACGTTATGAAACCGTCAATAACAACTATTGGACCGAACGCGGCGTCATTCCAGAAGTTGAGATCACCAAACAGGGAGCTCGGACCTATTTAAGTAAGATTGCCTTACATCCAACTTGGGTCTCCAAAGAGCCGATCCCTGATCGTACCTATTATGATCCAGAATACGGCGTCTTGCAGGCCTTTGATTTTCAAGTTTACTTGGCCGAAGATTATCTACCGGATGGACAATACGCCAAACGTGTTACTGAAGAAAAACGGCAGCGCATAGAAACCGCCTACCATGAAATGCTGGAGCTGTTAGATTTGAAGTGGGAGCAGCAAAAAGAAAATCAAATTGACTAATAAGGCAACCTGACCAACAGGTTGCTTTTTTATTAGCTTTCGAGAAAACGAATCATGAAACGAATGGCGCTCCTTCCAACAAAACATGACAGTAGACTATCATTTATGAACAAAAAATGACACCTCAAACTGATAAAAATAAGTAATAATGTCAACATAAAGCATTCAGAAATGAGTCGGAAAGGATTCAGTAGATGATTTCTGAATAAAAGGGAAAGAAAGCAGGATGTGTCATGAGAATTATTATACTGACGAAAAATATATCATATGAGATTGATTTGCAGCGGGAGTTACAGATTTTGAGTCATGAAGTGTTCGTAGGGAAAAATACAGAAGAGGCGGAATGGTTGATAGAAAGCGCCAAATTATTTGACTGCTTATTTGTCAGTGAAACGATTGCAGATCCAGAATTTTTATTGATCAATCAGGCGTTGGCTCCTTATTATCAAAAACGAATCGTCCGTATCTTGCCAGGGAATATTGAACAAGAAGGTAGGATGGAAAAAGCTGAAAATGCCACGTACCTGAATCGCTCTTTTGTCGAGCTGAGAGAATTTTTGGCTGCACTACCACCAATTAGTCGTAAGTTAGAAAAAGCATCCGTCACGAAAGAATCCTTTCCTAAATTTCTTAGTCTGCAAGAACAGATCTTTTTTAACAATTTAGGAGAAGAGCAATTTATTAACCGAGAAGACCTGTGTTGGAAAATTTGGGGAAATGGTGGAACAAACTCGAGAAAATCTCAGTTGTCAATATTAGCGAAACGAATCAATGAAAAATTAGATGAATACGACTACACTGAAAAACGGGTTCGTACCGCTTGGGGCAAAGGCTATATCTTACAATAAAAAGAAAATTGTGTGATCAAAAGAGCATCGAAGCCTTATTTCTCACGAATAGACCTCTTTGTAGCTTCGACTGCTTTTCAGGTAGAAACGACTCTGTTTTCAAATTGAGTCGTTTTTTATATAAAAATATTAGTATTAAATAAATGATGGTATCGAAAATTATGATAATGCTTTTTTTTAGTGTTAAAATAGAGATAATCAGTAATGAAAAGGAATACTACAGGATTTAAAAAGCACTTTGGAGAAACGTGCTGTAGTATCTTTCAGAGGAGGAAATGTCGTGAAGAAGATTGAGTGTGTGATATTTGATTTAGACGGAACCCTATTAGATTCGAGAGAATGCAGCATCAAGGCGACAAAAGCAGCTTTTACAGAGATGGGACTCAAAGTACCGAGTGAGGTAGTCATTGAACATTACATGGGGATACCGATCGAAGAATCGTTTTTTAAAATGTCAGAACAGCCATTGGATCAAGAAACAGCAACGGAACTGATTCGGGTTTTTCGTACCTATTATCAAACATACGAGGAAAGTACCTTGAACGTATTTCCTGAAATTCCCCATGTCCTAGAAATCTTAATGAAACGAAAGGTTCCTTGTTTCGTGGTTTCAAGTAAGAAGACAGCGGTCGTCAAACGAAATTTGGCTGCTCAGAACCTGGTGGCGTTCTTTGAAGAAATCATCGGCTCAGATGCGGTGTCCCACTACAAGCCTCATCCAGAAGGAATCAATAAAGTAGTAACTCAGTATCAGTTTGATCCGACAAGGACGATCATGGTAGGAGATGCTATTTTTGATATCCAGATGGGCAAAGCAGCCGGTGTCAAAACCATCGCTGTTACCTGGGGCAGCCACGATGCGAAAAAACTTTCCGCTGACAAACCAGATGCTTTGGCAGAAGCGCCGCAGGATATTTTAGATTATATCTATGCTTGATCTATTTTTACTGATACAGTTTAAAAATCATTTCTATTTTTGATCTGTAGCGTGAAAAATAGAATGGACTGAACGTCTTCTTCCAGCAGTATATTTGAGGTTTCGACCAATGATCGATAGATTCGATTATTGGTTTTTTTGTTGGTATGGATATGGGGCGTCTATTTACATGAAGCAACAATTTTAGCTATCTGTTGATTTTTATGGATATTATAGTCATTTTCTTGTCATTAGAGACGATCTAGTTGCATTCGGGCACTACTTTTTAGCAGAAGGGAACGGGGCCGCCTCTTTTTCACTCTTATTTCTTTTATTTAATAAAAAGTAATTATAAGAGAATCTGAAAGGGAAACTATAATAGGCGTAACTGATTTTCTTAATGTGTCTGCATTGGTAAGAGCTAAAGACCCAATCATTTTTAGTGGTTTTTGGACAGCTAAGCTTCAATTAAAAAACCTATCGGAAGAAAATCAAAGCGAGCAGAAGGGATAGCGCTACTTTCACCAAAAAAACATAGATGTAAAGGAGTAAGGATATGATATCAGAAAATATCAAGGAACCGAAAGACTATTTGTGTTATTCAAAAGAAGTGTTGCTAAGTGTAGGGGTATTGACTGATTACCCAAAAATCTTTCATTATTATCAAGAACTCTGTGATGAATTTGAGCACATTTACTATGATCAATCAAAGAGTTTATTTGTTCAGCTCAAAGCACTTCTAGCAATAGATGCGCAGATTCAAATTTTACTGGAACTTTTTGAAAATAGTAGAACAAACCTATGCAAAGAGTTTTGTATGGATGAGCATGAAATTATTTGTATGATCAAAAATGATAAAAAATCTTATTATCGCGAGCTTACAGGTCAAAAAAACAATCAAGTACCAAAATGGAGTTTAATTTATTTAAGTGAGGAGTAAGCATATTTTAGGATAATTCAACCATCTCAAGAAAGAACACATGGAGCAATAACGCGATGAACACGGGAGTAGAGGAATAGAAAGAGCGATCATAATAACAGAATCCCATCTTATGATCTAGTAAAATAGTCTAGCGCACTTCCCTTGTGATTTGTTATACTAATTCTAAGGAGCTGATCTTGACACCTTGTGTTCGGCAAGTACGTTCATGTGAGCGCTTTATTGATTGAGTGAGAAAAGAGGGAATGATTTGACGAAAAAAATTGTCTTTTTAGATGTAGATGGAACATTATGTGATGATGCTGGAAATGTACCAGAAAGTGCACGCCAAGCGATCACAGCGGCGCATAAGAAAGGCCATGAATTTTTCTTATGTACCGGTCGTTCAAAGGCCGAAATTACAGAAGACGTGTTGGCACTGCCCCTAAGTGGGATGATTGGTGCCGGCGGCGGTTATTGTGAGGTGCATAATGAGGTGATTTTGCACAAAGTTTTTGAAAAAGAAGCTTTATTAAGATTGATTGATTTCTTAAAAGAAAACCAAATCGAGTATTACTTGGAATCGAACCAAGGTTTATTTGCAAGTACCAATCTAAGAAATCGTTTGCTGGAGATCGTCTTAGCAGGTGAGTCTGTTGAAAGTAAAGCAGGAAAACAACGCGTTCAAACTATTCAGTGGTTCCTTGATTTACTGATTGAGGACGAAGCGAAAATCGATTACGATGACGTGAACAAAGTTTCCTTTATCAATCATTCCATTCCTTATGAACGGGTCCATGACCAATACCACGAACAATTCCAAATGATTCGCAGTACGGTACCTGTTTTTGGCAAAGATAGCGGCGAGATCGGCATCAAGAATATCCACAAGAAAACAGCCATCGATTTTCTCTTGAACCATTTAGGGATCGATAACAAAGATACCTTGGCGTTTGGTGACGGCCATAATGATGTCGAAATGTTTGAAGCTGTTGCGACGGGAATTGCAATGGGCAATGCCTGTGAACAGCTATTGGCAGTAGCTGACGAGGTGACGGCTCGACCAGAAGACGGCGGGATTGCGCAAGCGCTCCAAAAGCACGGCCTCGTGTAACTACTAAGAAGCAGATGTCTGCACAATCCTTTTGTTTCCTGGAGGAATTGATCAGGAGTTGAGCGATGTTGGTAAACTGATCGGTAAAACCAACGATTGACAAGGAGGCTGAGTTGAATGAAGGAAACAACCTTTTTTTGTTATCTTGAACAAGCATTGAAAAATCTGAAGGCGACAGAAGCCTTGCGCTTCAACATCGAAGGCGAAGTCAAACGGCTGATGAAGGTGTACAGTGAGGCAGAAATTTGTGAGAAAGTAAAAGAGGGTACCTTTAAAAAGTAAGACCATTTTCTTATGAAACGCAGCGAATAGAACAAACACCCAACCTTGTGAAAGGCACAAAAGCGATCAATGCGTCCTTTCAAGGAGGGGCACACAAGTAACTATTTGTTGTATCAAAAAAGACTGATTCCAATTGAATCAGTCTTTTTCTTTCTTCTCAAGCAGTCAGATAAGCCACTAAAATAGCAAACAGGTCGAACAAGACATGTGTGCCCCAACTAGTCAGGATCGAGTTGCTCTTGATAGCAGCTTGGTTAAATAGCAAGCGCGCCACTCCTTGAATGAAAAGAATATGGATCAAGGTATGGAAAACATTGCCGTTGTCATAAGTGCTGTAATGAACCAAGCCAAAGATGATCGCGGAAAGGATGCTGGCAATTGGCAAGGTACATTTACTAGAAAAGATCGCTAAAAAGAAGATAGAAAAGAGTTCTTCTCCAAGTAACATGATTGGAATAACTAGCAGAGTCAACCATTGAAAGCCTTCGTTCACTGGATTTCCGTGAAGATCCCATTTTAGTCCATATTGCAAAACGAGAGAAACGAGGAAGCTGATCAGGATGTTTAAAAGAACATACTTGCTGATCGTCTTCACTGGCGCGATGGGTTTTCCAAAGAGCTGCTTGACTGCCTCATTACCGTAAACCAGCCGTAATGCCAAATAGCTGGCAATCGATAATGAGAAGATGCTGACGATGGCAGGGGCATACAAAAGACCGACCAAACCGATACCTGCGAGGACTGTTCCTAGTAAAGCGTTGTTCCATGAGATTTGTTTTCCTATAAGTTTGTTCATTTACTTTTCTCTCCTTATTAAGCTATAGAGCATGTACTATTTAGCTGTTTTCTCTGATTCTTCTGAGTGTGCTTTTTGTGCCGCAATATAAGCGATAAGTACAACAATGAACGTTTTGGGTGATTGTCATATCATCGCTTCATTTGCGCCAATTCTTTGTACGGTACAAAGGATAGAGTAATCGATAACGAGTTTCTGAAACAAGATGGTCGTATATTTCGGACTTTTTTATGGTTGTGCAACTAAGTGATGGAGGATGCACAAGTACTAAGTTACTTCATTAAGAAAGGAAAACTGACTTCCAGTTTCGATGGAATAATCGTCAACAAAGAAACGACATCGCTATGTTCTCTTGAAATCGACTAAAATTCCAGAATATTTCGAAAAATACCATTGCTTATTTATGGCAAAACCATTAGTATTATTAGAAAAACTGATGGTGAATCGATGATAAAGCGAGCCTTTAACAGTGAGAAAGCCGGATCAGTGGCATGAAATAGGAGTGATAAGTGTGGAAGAGTTATGGAATGTATTGAAACCAGCCGAACAAGTCGAACTGAAATTAAGAAAATTGTATACGCAGCATCATTTTTCACCTTATCACTCGAACAACTTTGAAGAGTATCGCAACTATCAGCAAAATGATCAGTTTTTGCGTGGTTCTTCCATCATCACGTTTACAGGCACGGATGGCAGGACGATGGCTCTAAAACCCGATGTTACCTTGTCGATTGCCAAAAATACACCGTCTGGAGAGGCGCGTAGAGTGTATTATGTGGAAGATGTCTATCGACAGGATCGTCAAGCTGGGGAATACCAAAAAATCGATCAAATCGGTTTGGAGCTCATTGACCAAATCACGTGGGAAGATCAACTGGAGGTTGTAAAACTGGCGTGGGAAAGTTTGGCTCAGGTGGGAAAAGGGACCTTGGATCTGTCCCATATGGGGATTTTGGATGGCATCTGCCAACGCTTCCCCGAAGCGGATCGACAAAAGGTATTGCACTGCCTGCGGGACAAGAGTTCTCATGGCATGGATGCACTGACTGAAAAAGCTGGCTTGTCAGCAACAGAAGCTGAAAAATTAGCGAAACTGGTACGTTTGTCAGGTGATTTTGAAACCAAGTATCAAAAAGCCAAAGAACTGCTGGCAGAATATCCCCAAGCTCAAGCTGGTTTAGCAGAACTGAACCAACTGTATCAAGCATTGCAAAAAGAACAACTGTCATCCTCCATTCGAATAAGGTTAGATTTTTCGATTTTAAATGATGCCGATTATTACAGTGGTTTGCTGTTTCAAGGATTTATCGAAGAAGCAAGAGAGACAATTTTATATGGCGGCCGTTATGATCGCTTGATGAGTCGGCAAGGCAAAGCGCAAGGAGCGATCGGATTTGGCATGAAGCTCAATCATGTGGGGCAAAAGTTGCCGACTGACAACGAAAGTTCAGCCTATTTGAACATTGCGCTGCCAAAAGGCCGCATGGGGGATGCCGTATATGATTTGTTCACGAAAGCCGGAGTCGCTGCGCAAGGCGTCTTCAAAGACAATCGCCAACTAATTTTTTGTGATGAAGAAAACAAGCTGCGCTTTTTCTTAGTCAAGCCTAGCGATGTAGCAATCTATGTGGAGCACGGAGTGGCGGATATCGGTGTCGTAGGCAAAGATATTTTAATGGAAAGCAAGGCGGAAGTCATCGAATTTCTTGATTTGCATATGGGGGTCTGCCGTTTGGCCGTAGCGGCGCGTAAGGATTTCGAGGAAGATTTCTCCCGACCGCTGCGGGTCTCTACAAAATATCCGCAGATCACCCGCCAGTTTTATCAAGGTTTAGGTCGCTCAGTGGAATTGATCCAACTGCATGGATCGATTGAATTGGCCCCTTTATTAGGTCTCTCCGATGTGATCGTTGACATCGTCGAAACGGGGACGACACTAAAAGAAAATGATTTAGAAGTGATCCAAGACATCGCGCCGTCTTCAGCGCGCTTAGTGATCAACCACGCCACGTGGCGTTTCAAGCAAGAACGCATTCAAACAGTGATTGAGAAGGTGAGGGAGCAATTATGAGAATTTTTTCGACCCAAAAAGATACGATCGAAACGATTGTGGCAAGGAAACAGTCGGAAACGAAAGATGTTTCAACCATTGTCGCCCAAATCATTGCCCGTGTTCAGCAGCAAGGAGATCAGGGGTTGTTTCAATTAATTGAGGAAATCGATCAAGTGACCTTGTCTTCCTTAACCGTCAGTCCAGGGGAGATAGACGCGGCTGTCCATGCCGTCTCACCCGAGCTGCTTAATGTGATGGAACAGGCGAAAGAAAACATTTTGGCATTTCATCAAAAACAAGTCCAGCAAGGCTTTGTCTTAACGAAGGAAAATGGCGTTGTGATGGGACAGCGGGTCTTACCATTAGCAAAAGTCGGGGTCTATGTTCCTGGCGGCACAGCAGCTTATCCAAGTACGGTTTTGATGGATGTCCTGCCGGCAAAAATCGCCGGGGTCAAAAAAATCGTTATGATCACACCGACGGACAGTCAGGGAAAAGTTCCGGCTGCTATTTTAGCGGCAGCTTCCGTTGCCGGAGTGGATGAAATCTACAAAGTCGGTGGTGCTCATGGCGTAGCGGCATTGGCTTATGGAACAGAAACTATTCCCAAAGTCGACAAAATCGTCGGACCGGGAAATATTTATGTCGCCACAGCGAAAAAAATGGTGTACGGCGAAGTTGATATCGATATGATCGCAGGGCCCAGCGATGTGCTGATCCTCGCTGATGCCAGCGCAAATCCTCGCTGGCTGGCGGCGGATCTTTTGGCACAAGCCGAGCATGATCCCTTAGCGCAAGCCATCTTAGTCACAACAGAAGCAGTTTTGATTGAAGAAGTACAAGCCGAGCTTGACTTGCAGCTGAAGCAACTGCCCCGTAAAGACATTGCTGCTGCGGCGCTTGAATCTAGCGGAAAGCTGATTCTGGTCAAAGATTTGACCGAAGCACTTACCATTGCCAATCAAATTGCTCCAGAACACCTTGAATTAGCGGTGGCTGATCCTTTTGCATTATTGGGACAAGTAGAAAATGCGGGTAGCGTCTTTTTAGGTCACCATACACCGGAAGTACTGGGAGATTATTTTGCTGGACCAAACCATACCCTACCGACAGAAGGGACGGCTCGTTTCTATTCGCCGTTATCAGTGGATGATTTTATTAAGAAAAGCAGTTATTTGTATTACCCAGAGGCAGCCATGAAAGCAGCTGGTCCAGCTGTAGCGTTGTTCGCGGAAACCGAAGACTTGATCGGCCATGCCCGTTCGATCAATGTACGAAGAGAGGGAGAAAAATGACCTTTTTACATCAAAAGTATCACAAGCTGACTCCTTATACACCGGGGGAACAAGTAGATGAGCAAGTCATTATTAAACTGAACACCAATGAAAGTCCTTATCCGCCAGCGCCAAGTGTTCAAGCAGCGGTTGCTGATGCCGCCCAAAAGCTGAATCGTTACTCGGATATTGCTGCTGAAGTGGTGACAAACCCTCTGGCTGCCTATCTTGGCGTTACACCAGCCCAACTGTTTCTCGGTAATGGCAGTGACGAAGTCTTGTCCTACCTCTTTCAAGGCTTCACGGAAAACGGCATCGCCTTTCCCGATGTGACCTACGGGTTTTATCAAGTGTATAGTGCCTTGTACCAAGTCGCTGCCACCGTTGTTCCGCTGCAAGAAGATTTCTCGATCGCGTTAACGGACTACGATTCACTCAAAGGGACCGTCATTTTTGCCAATCCCAATGCCCCGACTGGGGTTTATCAAGAACAAAGCGAAATCTGTGCCTTTCTAAAACGGCATCCCGATCGCTTAGTGATAGTCGATGAGGCCTATATCGATTTTGGCGGCTCTTCAATGGTTTCTTTGATCGATCAATACCCAAATCTCTTGGTTGTGGGGACGTTTTCGAAATCTCGGCAGCTGGCAGGAGCACGCTTAGGCTTTGCGGTTGCCAATGAAGGACTGATCCAAGACTTGAATCGGTTGAAATTTAGCTTGAATCCGTACAATGTCAATAGTTTGACCCAATCCGCTGGTGCAGCCGTTTTGCAGGAACAAGCGTATGTCGATGAGAAAATCCAAGCCACAATCCACGTGCGTGAGTGGAGCAAGCAAGCCCTAGCGAAATTCGGCTTTGAGCAGACCGACAGCCAAGGGAATTTTTTGTTTGCAAGGCACCCTGCGATTGCCGGTGAAGAGTTGTATCAGGCACTGAAAGAGCAGAAAATCTTCGTCCGCTGGTTCAATCAGCCCCGCATCAAAGAGTATTTACGAATTACGGTAGGAACGAAGGCCCAGATGGAACGACTGATGACGGTGCTAACAACGATCATAGAAGAGGTGAAGGAATGAGAAAAGCAGAAGTTACCCGCAATACGACGGAAACCAAGATCCACCTGCAGTTGACGATCGATGGTACTGGTCAGCAATCAATCAAGACTGGTGTGGGTTTTTTAGACCACATGCTGGAATTATTTGTCCGCCACGGTCGCTTTGATTTGACGTTGGTTTGTGATGGCGATACAGAAGTGGATGCCCATCACACAACAGAAGACGTTGCCATCGCCATTGGCCGAGCGTTTTCAGAAAGTCTTGGGGAGCGACGAGGCATCAAACGCTATGGTAGTATGCTGCTGCCGATGGACGAAGCCTTAGTTATGACAGCGATCGATATTAGCGGTCGCGGCATGGCAGTCGTAGAGTTGGCGATACCGAGTGAAAAAATCGGGCAGCAGTTTGATACGGAGTTGGTTGAAGAATTCTTCATTGCTTTTGCCCGTGAATTAGGTGCTACGATTCATCTCCATCAAATCGCTGGCAAAAACAGCCACCACATTGTGGAAGCTTGCTTTAAAGGGTTTGGGCGTGCTTTAGGTGAAGCGGTGGCGATCAATCAAGCAGCCCCAGATGAGATCCCTTCAACCAAAGGGACGATTCAGTGATTCATGAGGGGGAAAATGATTACGTATCTTCCACACAGAGGGATGAGATAAGGAAAGGGGCGTATTATGTTAGCAATCATCGACTATGGGGTCGGCAATTTGTTCAGCTTGTCTCGTTCGCTGGACTTCTTGGGTGTTGAGTGCCGAATCACGCGTTCACTAGCAGAATTAAAAGCTGCCGACCGCATTCTTTTACCCGGCGTAGGCGCTTTTGGCGATGCCCGCCAAAAGTTAGCAGAGTTGTCGCTGATCGAACCGATCCAAGAATTGGCAGCAGCTGGCAAACCCTTTTTAGGCATTTGTTTAGGGATGCAGCTGTTGTTTGATAGCAGTGAGGAGTTTGGCACACATGCGGGGCTCGGTTTGATTCCAGGACGGATCGTTTCCATGCAATGCGCCTTTGAAGAAGCCAAACTGAATCTGAAAGTGCCGCAGATTGGTTGGAATCGTTTGACTGTCAGAAAAGAAAGTCCCCTCGTCAGCGGGCTAGGGGAACAAGACTTTGTCTACTATGTCCACAGTTATTTTGCTACTGATTGCCAAGAGTATGTCGTGGCAGACAGTGACTATGGTCTAGCAATTCCCGGTATCGTGCAAAAAGACAATGTCTTCGGCACTCAGTTTCACCCAGAAAAAAGCGGGGCAGTCGGGTTGAAGATTTTAAAAGCATTTACGGAGGTGCCGCTATGAAAATTTTTCCAGCAATCGATCTGTTAGATCAAAAAGTGGTCCGTTTGTACCAAGGAGACTATGAGCAAAAAGAAGTGTTTGGGGATGATCCAGTGGTATTTGCTCGTTCATTTGAAGAAGCGGGTGCCAACTATCTGCACCTCGTCGACTTAGATGGTGCCAAAGCCGGCAAACTCCATTACTTTGATATCGCAAAAAACATCGTCCAGCAGACCAATCTGTTTGTCGAAGTTGGCGGCGGGATTCGTGAGGAAGAAACGATCCAGCATTGTTTGGCAGCAGGTGTTCATCGGGTGATCCTCGGCACGATTGCCCAGAAAGACCCAGTATTCACAAAAGCGATGCTCAAGAAATACGGCAATAAGATCGCCATTGGAGTCGATGCCAAGGAAGAAAAAGTGGCAGTGGAAGGCTGGCTCGAGAAAACGGCAACAGACGCGTTTACTTTTTGCCAACAATTGGTGGCATGGGGAGCGCAAACGATCATCTTTACCGAAATCTCCCGTGACGGTACAGGAGAAGGCATCAATCTGCCCTTATACGAAAAACTCAATCAATTGGATTGCGACATCGTGGCTTCTGGCGGCGTGGCTTCATTGGCAGATATCAAAGGATTAAAACAGTTGGGAATCTCTGGTGTGATCGTCGGGAAATCCTTATATAACGGCAGTCTCCAATTGGCCGATGTCTTAGCAGCAGGGGAGGAAAGGTCATGATCGCCAAACGAATCATTCCTTGCCTTGATGTGCGAGATGGGCGAGTCGTGAAAGGGGTCAACTTTGCTGGCTTAAAAGATGTCAATGATCCGGTGACTTTGGCGCGTTTTTACAATGAACAAGGCGCCGATGAGCTGGTTTTTTATGACATTACTGCTTCTGCAGAAGAACGCGGCTTATTCACGGACATTTTGCAGCGCGTGGCGTCAGAAGTGTTTATTCCTTTGACGGTGGGGGGCGGCATCAATCAAGTAGCAGATTTTGAGCGAGTCTTAAACTGTGGCGCCGACAAAGTCAGCGTCAATTCGGGAGCGCTTCGCCGACCAGAGCTGATCGCAGAAGGCGCGAAACGCTATGGCAGCCAGTGCGTTGTTTTATCCGTTGATGTTCGCCGTGTCGGTGAGAACTGGCATGTGTTTGCCAAAGGCGGACGGGAAGATACAGGCTTAGAAGCATTGGCGTGGATTCACCAAGCTGAGCAGTTAGGTGCTGGTGAACTAGTCATCAACAGCATGGATACCGATGGCGTGAAGCAGGGGTTTGATCTCGACTTGCTGAAAGCTGTCAGCGAAATCACCAAATTACCGATCGTCGCATCCGGTGGTGCTGGCAAAAGTGCCGATTTTATCGAGCTGTTTCAATTGCCAAATATTGAAGCAGGGTTGGCAGCCTCGATTTTTCACTATGGCGAGGTAAAAATCCCAGAGCTAAAAAAACAATTACAGGCCGTCGATATTCCCGTACGAACCGTATAGCGTTGGCGTTTTGACAGGCAATAGAAGGAGTGGATAACATGGTGCAAGTACGATTTGATAAACAAGGATTGGTTCCAGTGATCGTGCAAGATGTGGAAACGAATGAAGTTTTGACCTTGGCTTATATGAACCAAGAAAGTTTGACCTTGACCTTGAAGGACCGATTGATGACCTTTTATTCCCGCAGTCGCCAAGAATTGTGGCGCAAAGGAGAAACTAGCGGCAATTACCAGCATTTAGTATCATTGACCGCAGATTGCGATCAAGATGCCTTAGTCGCCAAAGTAAAAAAAGACGGACCTGCTTGCCATACAGGCACAGAAAGCTGCTTTACAGAGGTGCTTTATGGTACAAAATCCTCTCCAACCATCGATGCGTTGTATGAGCTGATAAAAGGTCGTAAAGGTACGCCACAAGAAGGCAGCTATACCAGCTACTTGTTTGAAAAAGGCAGTGAAAAAATCTTAAAAAAAATCGGCGAGGAAGCAACCGAGGTCGTAATTGGGGCGATGAAGGAAGACCGTCAAGAAACCGTTTATGAGATTGCTGATTTGGCGTATCATACATTGGTTTTAATGGCAGAAATGGGGATTGATTTAGCGGCTATTCGCCAAGAGCTTGCCAAGCGTCATGTTGTGGATAAGAAAGTCAAACAAGAGCGGATGCAATAACGGTCAGGATTTTTCAGTAGAAAGAAAGTAGCTGACGATAAAAAAGAAGCCCTTCAGCTATTGCTTGAAGGGCTTCTCATCCGTGAGGAAAAAGTTGATCTGCTGGTTCTTTAAGTGAGCACATAAAATTGCTATTTGTTTTCTAACTCTTCGATCAATTCTTTCATTTCTTTGATTTCTTTTTCCTGTGCGTCGATGATTTTTTCTGCAAGTTCTTTTACTCTTGGATCAGACAAATCGGCATTTTTACTGGTTAGAATCGCAATCGAATGATGGGGAATCATGGCTTTCATCCAGGCTGTATCTCCCACGGCAGTTTGGCTTCTGACCATAAAAAGTGAACTAAAAAAGAGTGCAACACTGACAACTAGAATGCCGATATTCATTTTCTTGTTGTCATACATCTTCCACATAAACAATAGCATGATGATCGCCATCATCGCGCCCATCATAAGTGCCATAAACAGGCGGGTTTGGCTGAAAAAAATATGATCGAGGGCATAGACATTGAAATACATCATACAAAACATAATCACCGTCGATACCCCAATCATTACCAAAAATTTCCCATACTTCTTCATTTCTTTCCTCTCCTTTTTGTATACAAAATAAAAACAATAAAGCAATCCAAAACATCATCGTAATAGATGCTTTTTTTTGTTTATTGTTTTGTTAGAATAAATTTACTCCCTAAATCAAGTATAGCGGAGGAAGTAGAATGAGAGAAGCGATATACATTTGAACGAAAACAATGGGTTCTTAGAGTAAAAAAGCGAAAACGGGATTACTCGTCTAGGTTTATTTGTTATAATCAATCTAAGAAATGGATGGTGTATAGAATGAATCACAATGATCGCTTGACGCGTTTACGCTATGCTTTGGATATCAAAGATACTGACATGGTGAAAATTTTTGAACTTGGCGGCGCTTCTTTCACGAAAGAAGAAGTAAGACAATTATTGAAGAAAAAAGACCCTGAGACCTACGAGATTGAGTGTACCAATGAAGCCTTTGAGCGTTTCTTAAATGGTTTGATTCGCTCGCAACGAGGAACAAAGTCAGATGCTGCAGAACCTGTCTTAGAGTTGAACAATGGCAATGTGAATAATTTGATGCTGAAGAAAATAAAAATCGCCCTTTCCCTAACAACGGATGAAATGCTGAACATTTTCGAGCAAGCGGGAGTTATGGTTTCAAAAGGTGAACTGGGCGCCATTTTACGCAAAGAAGGCCATCGCAATTACAAGCCATGCTTAGACAAATATGCCCGCAACTTTTTAAAAGGATTGACGATCGAGTATCGGGATAACTAGTAAAAATCAATAATAGACTGAACTTACAATGGGGCGCCTAAAGAGATGCATGTTATGTGTCTCTTTTTATGTGTGTAAAAATAACAATTTAAATCAGTGATTGTAGCGCTGACCGAGTCCAAGCTTGGAGCATGAAGAAGCAGGTTAAGTGAACGATCTGATTGCTTGAATAACCTGTTCGCTGAAACCTGACAAGTTTGGTCATTTCTGATACAAATGTTGACGTGTTCAGAATGATGAACCATGCAATACTATCAAAATGAACAGGAGCATCCTGTGTCTAAAAGTTGTAATTAACAAGTCATCACCATCATCAGAATGCGAAGTTTGTAGATAGGTGAAAGATAGGAAAGCGTATCGTATTTAAACGAATATAAAAGGAGAATGTTATGAAAAGGAAATTTTGGGGCTATTTGTCATTGGCGATCTTGTTAAGTCAGCCTGTGTTGGCACCTCTGACACAAGTTATGGCTGAGGAACAGGAAACCATTCCATCAAACAAGGAAATAACGACACTAGGAACATTAGAAAAAGTGGAGGAGACTACTGAAACAGTCGCTTCTTCTCGTATAGAAGAAGAAATCAACGGGGACACCACAAGTAACTCAGAATCGCAAGAAGTGTTTAATGATGATGAGAAAAATGGCTCGACGGAAAGTACAGAAAAAAAACTACCTGATTCAAGTGAAGACACAGCTAGCTTGGCAACCGAATCGTCAGCAGAAATGAAAGAGGCATTCTCTGATCGCAGCGTTTCATTGGACGCTTGGATGCCGGATAAGAATTTGCAAAATGAGGTAGCGAAAGGGCTAAACAAAACAGTTGATACAATCACTCAAGAAGATATGGCGAATCTAAAACAGCTAGATTTTTCTTCTTTAGTCAAAGACACAGTAGTCGATTTTACTGGCTTAGAATACGCTAGCAACTTACAAGCGTTATATACGACGTCTATTATTGCTGCGAATGTTCCCAAAATCACTATGGCGGAAAATGCAACTTTGTTTACCCGTCCTAATGTACTAGCACAAATTCTTCCAAAAGGATCTTTTTCAAATATCCACATAGGAAATTATGATGCCTATTTGACAGCCCAAGAATTAATTGGGGTTGGTCAATATCTTAGTGGGTGGGTTACAGATTATCTGACGGTCTATGCAAGTAGCATGACGGATTTTTCTAAGTTAGAGCTATCTGCAGAACACCATCAAAATTCCCAACTATCTATTATGACTCAGGAGAAAATACTATTAGAGTCAATGTTAGTAAAAGACGGCCAATCTGATGTTCTTTATAAAGACCATATGATGGTTGATACCCAAGGAAATGCGTTGCTCTCTTCTTTGTCCAACAAAAAGTATTCTTATTCGATTCGGGGGATAGATAAAAATGGCTATATCTTTCCCTTATATGAAAATGATGGGTTTGAACTTACTGAAGAAGGGATTCAATTTAAAAATATTCCCGCCAATGTTGATTATTTATCAATCACTTCTCTTGTTCCTAATCGTTTATCCACCGAGAGAGCTGCTAGTACAGGTACCATTCAATATTTAGTGAATTATCAACTACCTGTGAAGTATGTGAATACTGCAGAAGATGTGACCGTCAAGTATGTTGATGAAAATAAAAAGACATTGTTACCAGACGTCACTTTATCAGGGGTTGTTGGTGAACCGTATACGACACAAGAAGAGCCGATTGCTGGCTATACATTGAAAGAAATCCAAGGGGATAAAACAGGTACTTTCAGTGATACCTCGCAAGAAGTCGTTTATGTATACAAACGCAGTGATGCTGCACCAGTGACGGTAAAATACGAAGATACAGAAGGTAATCAGTTAGCCGAACCAACGATTCTGAACGGCAAAGTAGGTTTGCCGTATGAGAG
>NZ_NGLK01000001.1:2662266-2668032 GCF_002141235.1 Enterococcus sp. 3C7_DIV0644
AATCAGTTAGCCGAACCAACGATTCTGAACGGCAAAGTAGGTTTGCCGTATGAGAGTGAAGCCAAAGAACTTTCAGGCTGGACGGTTTCTCAAATACCAAGCAATGCCAAAGGGATGTTCAGTACTACCGCACAAGAAGTCATCTATGTGTACGGTGCTGAAAAAGAGAATAAACCAGAGGATGATTCAGGAGCAGATACGCCTGAATCAGAAAACAAAACCCCTGAAGAAGAAAAAGAGGATAAATCAGGAAACAAAGACAATCAAATGAACACACAAACCAACACACAAACCAACGGGAAAAGTAAATTACCTGCCACAGGAGAGCAACTAACAGGTCAACGAATCATGGGCTTTTTGGGAACGATCATTGTTCTATTTTCTTTCTTAGCAATTTGGCGAAGAAAAAGAAAAACTGAGAATTAAAGCTTCTCTATAAAGAGTAAAATATGTCCAGAATGGACGATTGGTTTAAAAAGTTAACCTTTTATGGAGTGGGGCGATCCACTCCTTTTTTGTAGGATGGATTGGACGGTTTCCTCGTCTCCTTAATCTTTGAATGGATTTTATCTGACTATTCCCAGTAGCTCAAAGAATTTCTGATCATTTGAGACTCTGATTCTTTATCAGACTAACGTTCTAAGACAATCTCGAATAACAGAATTATTTAGCAAGAATGTTTCATTGAGAGAAACGAATGAATCAACACCTAGGAAATGAAAATGCACGTTTAAAAGAGTATAATTACTGTAAAACTAAAGTTAAGAGGTATTACTATGTATAAATTTCTTTTAACTAAATTGGATCAAGATGTCTATGAGCTATTTGCGTATTTTTTTGAACATGCCATTGATCGTGAACTATTGAGTGACCTTGCGGATCATGTGCATTTATCAAAAAGAAGAATCGTTTTAGTTTTTGAGCGTGCCAGAGACTTACAAAAATCATACCCTTTTTTTGAAATCGACATGCGAGAAGGAAGGGAGCTAGCCCTTGATTTTGCGCCTAATTTTTTGTTGTCAAAATTCTATTCGGTTATGTTAGCAGAAAGTATGCCCTTTCAAATTTTAGACAGACTCTTTAGTGATAAATACGTGTCTTTGGAAGAAACCGCCCAACAACATTATGTCAGTAATCGCACGGTTCAAAGAAAGCTCAAGGAAGTAGAAACGATTCTTGAGAATTATCAAATCAAATTGAATTTAAAAAAGAAACCGTTATTTGTAGCGGAAGAATACCGAATTCGTCATTTTTTCCATATCATGTATTGGCAGATCTATGATGCGACGAATGTGCGTTATATTGGATTGTCGAAGCAAAGTGTTCGTGCATTGAAGGAGAAGTTGACAAGTTATCCTAGTTTTTATCGCGGTATCGATCAGGAAAAATTTATCCAACTGCTTGCACTAAGTCTTTATCGTTTTAAAAGAGGTTTTCCGGTAAAAGAGATTCCTCAAGAGATGAAGAAAATGGTCCATCACACGATTTCCTACGAGCAATTCAAAGAAGAGCTCATAAAACCATTGCTAAACGCTAACTTGATTCTAAGTGACGTTCCAGAAACAGAGTTTCTCTTCTTATATTATATGTTTTCTGTGATGACGACGTATTTGCCTGAAGAGATTCCTAGCCAACTAAGAGTTGTTGATAACTTCTCGGAAGGATCAATTGCAACAGCAAGACTGTTTGCAAAAACTGCTCAGAAGATCTTTCTCGTCCCTGAAGGGGAGATCGAGTATCTTTTCGTTAATGCCTTGAACATTCATTCTGTGTCACTCCTCTTTGCGTCGAAAAATAAAATTGATGCTTTTGGAAAAACGACAACGGATAAAGATTATCGCAGAGTCTTTCCCAAAATTTTTCCACTCGTGCAGGAGATGTACCAATCGTTAGCCCAACAATCCCCAATTTTTACTACCATGTATGCTTCCAATAATCGACTGCTTTTTCAATACAGCATGCTTCTTTCAATTGTAGCAAAAATCGATCGAACGACAGTCCGCATCTTTCATGAATCAAAATTTGGAAAAATTCAAGAAATCAGACAAAAAGAACGATTGAAACGCTGGTTTGGCTATACCCTCGCTTTCGTTTCAGAAAAACCAGATTTTGTGGTGACCGATTATCCAGTTGATCGGCAAGCCTTTTTGGACCAAAATCCAAACGTCCAATTTTTTAAGTGGAATAGCTTTCCAACCGGTGACCGGTGGCTGGAACTAATTGAAGCGGTGGAAACATTTCAGAATACCTCCAATAAAAAATACAATGAAAATGATTGATTTACCCAAGATTCAGCAAACAGGCAGTATTCTCAAATCTGAGAGGACTGCCTGTTTTTCTTTATAGCCAGAGGATAGAAATTTGCTGAACAACAGTGTCACACCTTCTATAGCTTGCGAAGTATGTTCGGAGATAAAGGTGATTATGTAAATGAACTGTACTAACTAGAATCAGTATTTATATAACAGGACGTATTTTGTATTTAATCAGTCACATATTGACGCGTTTCCAGCTAAAAACCGTGTGATAATACAGACATACAAAACTGGAATAAATCATTTTACATAAGAATCAACCATTAAAATACAGGAGGTGCTGGAGATGGAGGAACCATTTAAAATCCACACATTGCAAGAATATTTGAACTTTTATATTGAGGAATCTGAACGGCTTTTCAGTAAAGATGAGTATGGAAAAATCAAAGAAAAAATCCATAGAAACTGTTTAGAAATTCGCATGGCGATTCAAGAAATCAATCAAAAAAATTTTTTCGAACAGCTTGCGAAAATCAATACCCTTGAAGCAGAGATTTTGATTATTTTAGAGTGTAGTGAGCTTCGAGGCAGTGACAGTGTTGTGCCTTTTACTGAAGCGGAAATCTTGCAAGTGGCAAAAGAAGACAGCAAGACTTACTTTAAAGAAAGGTGCGGGCTGACATTGATCGCCCCAACCCCTCATTCCTTGCATTTTTCGGTGGAGTAGGAATTTATCAGTTGGAATGTACGGATTGACGCTCAAAGACAAAAAAAGCAATAATATGACCAAGTCAATTAACAGACATAGTTTTTATTATGAAAATAAATAGAAAGGGGAAACAAAACGAATGAAGCGATACGATATCGATGAGGACTGGGCACTTTCAGGTGTGATTGAAGCGGGAAATTTTGTTTTCGTGGGCTATTGCGTGGGGAACATCGGGCAGCCAATAGAGCAACAGATTGTAGGGGCATTGAATCATTTAGAAGAACGTTTGAAATTAGTCGATTTGACATTTGCAAATGTGGTTCAAATGGATGTACTTTTTAAAGATGTGTTTGATATTCCAGTGATGGAGAAGCTCTTAAAAGAAACCTTCCATGGGAAATTTCCGGTTAGAAAATCAATTCAGACAGCTTTCGCTCATTCTGGAGAGGTAGGCATTCTTTTTCAAATCGATGCTATTGCTTTTAAGGAAGATCAGGGAAAGTAAGTTCGTAGAAATCAAAAATGGGCTTCGATGTTTTTGCTTGTTAGCCGTAGGATAAAGGGAGAAGATCAAGAGCGTCTTGGCTGTTTCTATGAATAAGAATGATAAACAAAAGGGGCTGAATATCCAGTCTCTTTTTTTGTATCTCTATATAGCTATTATTTCCTTCGAGTTAATTGGATTGATCGGTTACACCCAAAGTTTTTTACGAGGACTCCGAACACTTTGTAAACATAGTGTGAACCAGTTCTAGGAAGTAAGTTAAACTATATTTCTTTTATTTTGTGCACACTTTCAGAGACACAATCATTCATATTCTTTATTTTCGTTTTATAAAATAGGACTTATTTTGTCATATTCATGACAATTATTGTCGTGTTCGTCCCTGAAAACCATGCAATAATGCAGTCATAAGGAATGAGTCAGCGAACGTATTACATAGATGTAAGAAGTAGTTGTCAATGGGCAGCTTTTTTTAATTGGAGAGAGTGTAGCTGATCTTATTTACTTAATTTGAAAGAGGGAAAAGCAATGAAAAAACCAGCGAAGAAAGAACTTTTATCACGTATTCTGATTAGTTCTTCTGTTTTTATATTAGGCAGCCCATTGATCACGCAAGCAATTATCAGTGTTCCGGCAGCAGCTGAAACGATCAGCACTTCAACGACAGAAGAAGTAACACGTAGTACAAATGAATTCATATCTGAACAGCAAGAAGGAATAGTCGAACAAGCTACAGGTGAAGAAACCGTCGATTCAGAAACACAAGTAGTAGAAAGTACAGGGGAACAAGGGGCATCGGAGTCATCACAAGCAAGTGAAGATCAAGTGGAACCATCCACAGAGCAAATGACAGAATCCTCCAGTGAGCCAGAAGCCGCTGAGAGCAGTACAACATCTGATGAGGAGTCGAAAACAAAAGTAGCGGAAGCAGAAAATATCCTTTGGTCAGGTAACTGGGGAACCGCTCCAGCCACATTAGATATTGAAGGGGTTTTGACTGTAGGAGCAGGTACATTGACAACGGCGGTGGACCAAGTGATTCCTTTAACGGAAGAACTTAAAAATATGGTCATAAAAAAAGTTATTCTCACTGCGCCCGTCATTCTGCCAGCCGATGTGGCAGGTTTGTTCGAGAGCTACTCCCACTATGGCACTGTACCCTCTCAATTGAATGAGATTGTTGGGCTGACTTATCTTGATACGAGTCAAGCCACCACGATGAATAGTATGTTTTATGGCTATAGCGGATCTACATTAGATTTATCGAATTTTGATAGCACCGGTGTTATAAATTCTTTAGGTGCTGGGATGAACCAGTTTTTAGCAAATGTACGCTATCTAAGAGAATTAACATTAGGACCAAAATTCAGTTTTGTTGGGTGGAACAATTGGCCAGGCAATTCCTATCCGGTGAACTTGGTTGACCCAAGTGGGATGTACGGATGGAATTCAAGTTATTATACCGGCTACTGGCAAAATGTAGGGACAGGTACCATAGATGCGCCATACGGTGAACATATATTAAAATCAGAGGAACTAGTGTTGACCTATGATGGCACGACGATGGCTGACACCTATGTATGGCAGCCTCGGTTTATTGAAGGAGCACCAGTCACAGTCAATTACTTAGATGAAGAGGGTAATGAATTATTGCCACCTAATGTATTGACTGGTGGAAATATTGGCGATTCAATTGAAGTTGTTCCTGAGGATATTCCTAACTATACATTGAAGGAAGTTCAAGGAGAGGAACAAATTGTCTTTAGCAATGTTCCGCAAACGGTCACGTATATCTATAGTCCTAAAATAGAAAGTAATGAGGAAAGAAAAATTGTCGCACGAGTCATTCACTATTTGCATGAAGACGGTACAGAAGCTGCTCCAGATAAAGTAGACACAGTTGAATTTACTCGAGAAGTAAGGACGAATCTAGCCACTGGCGAAGAAACGTTTGGTGAATGGCAAGCAAGAGATGATGATACGATATTTGATTTAGTCAAAAGTCCAGAGATAGTCAACTACTATGCAGATAGGGAGTTTATCGATGAAGTTATCGATGTAAAGGCCGATTCAGAAGATATTGAAGAATTTGTCATTTACTCGCCAAAGATGGTTGAATCTACGGAGACCAAAGAAGTCAAGCGAATGATCCATTATGTGTATGAAGATGGTAAAGAAGCCGCGCCAGACAGTGTCGATACGGTGACCTTTACACGCACAGTGACAACGAATGAAGCAACAGGGAAAAATACCTATGGCGAATGGCAAGCCCAAGATGATGACACGATGTTTGATGA
>NZ_NGLK01000001.1:2668132-2695646 GCF_002141235.1 Enterococcus sp. 3C7_DIV0644
ACCTTTACACGCACAGTGACAACGAATGAAGCAACAGGGAAAAATACCTATGGCGAATGGCAAGCCCAAGATGATGACACGATGTTTGATGAAGTGTTAAGTCCAGAAATAGACAAGTACAATGCAGACCAAAAAATGGTTGAGAAAGTCACTGAGTTGACTGCAGAATCAGAAGATCGCGAAGTGACTGTCACTTATTCGCCAAACATGATCGAATCTACGGAGACCAAAGAAGTCAACCAAACGATCCATTATGTGTATGGAGATGGCAAAGAAGCCGCGCCAGACAAAACGGACACTGTTACTTTTACACGAACTGTCACAATAAATGAAGCAACAGGTGACAAAACTTTTGGCGAATGGCAAGCGAAAGATGATGACACGAAATTTGACGAAGTGAAGAGTCCTGAGATCAAGAACTATCACGCAGACAAAACAAGCATCGAGGAAGTCACAGGTTTGACAGCAGAAGACAAGGATCGTGAAGTGACTGTTACTTACTCACCAAATATGACCGAGTCAACAGAAACCAAAGAAGTCAAACGAATGATCCATTTTGTATATGAAGACGGCAAAGAAGCCGCCCCAGACAAAGTAGACACGGTTACGTTCACTCGAACGGTCACCACGAACGAAGCAACTGGCAACAAGACCTATGGCGAATGGCAAGCCCAAGATGATGATACGATGTTTGATGAAGTGTTAAGTCCAGAAATTGACAAATACAATGCGGACCAAAAAACGGTTGATAAAGTCACAGGTCTGACTGCAGAATCAGAAGATCGCGAAGTGACTGTCACTTATTCGCCAAATATGATCGAATCTACGGAGACCAAAGAGGTCAAACAAACGATCCATTATATGTATGAAGACGGCAAAGAAGCCGCGCCAGATAAAGTAGACACGGTCACGTTCACGCGGACGGTCACCGCCAACGAAGCAACTGGTGACAAGACCTATGGAGAATGGCAAGCCAAAGGTGATGATACAACATTTGATGAAGTGAAGAGTCCTGAGATCAAGAACTATCATGCAGACAAAACAAGCATTGAGAAAGTCACAGGTTTGACAGCAAAGGACAAAGATCGTGAAGTGACTGTTACTTACTCACCAAATATGACTGAGTCAACAGAAACCAAAGAGGTCAAACAAACGGTTCATTATGTGTATGAAGACGGCAAAGAAGCAGCCCCAGACAAAGTAGACACGGTGACCTTTACACGCACAGTGACAACGAATGAAGCAACTGGTGACAAGATCTATGGAGAATGGCAAGCCAAAGAAAACGATACGACATTTGACGAAGTGAAGAGTCCTGAGATTAAGAACTATACCGTCGATAAGGAAACGATCGAAGCAGTTACAGGAGTAGCGGTTGATAATCAAGACATCGAAGTCACCGTTACGTATGTGCCAAAAATGGAAACCGCAACAGAAACTGAGGAAGTCAAGCAAACGATTCATTACGTCTATGAAGATGGTAGCAAAGCGGCGGACGATCATACCGATAAAGTCACGTTCACCCGGGTGATAGCAAAGAATTTGGCAACTGGTGTAGTGACCTATGGCGAATGGAAGGCAAAAGACAACGACACGACTTTTGCTGAAATTTCCAGCCCAATGATTGAATATTGCACACCAGATAATGAGTTAATCGAAGCAATTACGAATATTCAACCCGATGCAAAAGATACCGAGTTGACTGTGATCTACAAAGCAAATACGGAAACGAAAGAGGAAAGCAAAGAGGTTTCGCGGACGATACATTATGTTTATGAAGATGGTAGCCAAGCGGCAGAAAGTTATACGGAAACCTTAACCTATACACGCACGGAAACAACCAATCTGCTGACTGGTGAAGTCGCATATACTGACTGGACAGCCACAAATGGTGACACGACATTTGATGAGGTGAAAAGCAAGCAAATTGAGGGCTACACGGCAGACCTGACGACAGTCAAAGAACAAACAGGAATGACTGCAGAAGATGAAGATACGGAGCTGACTGTGACGTATATAAAAAATGCAACAGACGAAGCCAATCCAACAGACTCATCAAAAGAGTCGAGCAACACGCCAAGTGATCAGACAAAAACAGATGATAACACACCGTCTACTGATATGAAAATAACGACTAACGTATCAGAAACAACAAGAACAGTCACGAGTGAAAAAAGTCTTCCAAAAACAGGAGAGAAAGAGGAACCCTTCATATTATACGCTGGAGTGACTATGGCGGTATCATCCCTGCTAGCATTTTTCTTAAGACGCTTAAGACAGAAACGAAAATAAGAAATCAGAAAAAGCTTTCTTATGAAATGGAATAGAATACTGGCGAAGTAGAAGACTGCTGATAATTTCCCATACTAATCTTGGAAATTTATCAGCAGTCTTTTCATTATGATTTGAAGCTTGTTCAAGTACTATCACACACCAAACCTTCTGACCACTTCAATAGAAAAACTCCTTCGTTTTCTGAAGAAAATTATGATATGATTTTGTGACAGAGACACGCTATGAAAGATAAAGGGAGGGATGGAACTATGAAGATAAAACAAGTGAGTGAAAACTATGATATCACACCACATACTCTTAGGTACTATGAACAAATTGGTTTGCTATCACCCAACTATACTGAGAATGGGTATCGAGATTACTCATACGAGGATATTGAGCGATTAAATACCATTAGAGACCTGCGTTTTTTTGATGTGTCACTTGAGGAAATTAAGAACTACTTGGATACAAAGAATAAAGCGCTGACTAAAGAAATCCTTCATTTCGAGATGGAGCAATTAGAAGATAGAATCCATGCGTTAAAAGAGAAACAAGATTTGTTAAAAGAGCGAATTGACTTGCTTGTCTACGCTGAAAAAAAGCAAAACCATGAAATTGAACGTACATTTTATGAAGAACGGTACCTTGTTTTAAGTCAAGAGAAAGACACAATGGGGAAAGACTTGTACTTTGAACTTAAACGCCTGCACAAACAATTTGAAAAAGAACTGCATGCCAATAATCAAAATGTTTTCGGAACGATTTTACTGCCGCACGAAGACGCATTTAGGCATCAAGTTTTCTATTGTCTGGCAAACGATTTGGCAGATGAGAAGGCATTTACAATGCCTGCAGGAGAGTATCTCGCTATTTATTATACGGGCACATATAAGCAGCGTTTAGCTGCTTTAGCAGAACTAAAAAGTTACCTAAAGAAAAATAGACTGGTCGCGAAAGGAAATTTTTATGAGTTCTACTTGATTGATTTTCATGAGACGAATTTACCGGAAGAATACGTGAGTAAAATAGAAATTCTCCTTGATCAACCCGATTAAAACGGGATCGATCAAGGAGAAACGTATCTATTGGTACTTAGTGATTCAGCAAGTTTATCGATAAGATGACTTATGAAATAGAACTGTTCTTATTTCTCTACTTTGGTATCCATTGAGTAGGTGGGAGTAGTTTCCTTTAGAATGACTCGTGTTACGTGCTTTTCAGATTCTACTAATAAGAAAAGTAGAGTTGCTGGGATAACACTGATAAGCAGTTCGGATAAAGTTAAAGAGGTGGTCTGTAAGATACTTTGCAATGGTGAAAAATAGACCATTCCTAATTGGAGAATCGCCATAACAAGTAATGAGTAAATCAAGGCTTTATTCTGCTTGATTTTGTTACTGAAGGCTGAATCCGTGATCTCACGACAGTTGATCATGTAAAAAGCTTGACCGAAAACGATCGCATTGATCAAAACGGTTTGTCTGACAGCTTCGTCGCCGAATGCATTCATCGTTAGAAAGCCGAAGAAGGTCAAGAGTAGGCCGACATAAACGATTCGAAAGAGTGTATATTTGGAAATGATTTTTTCTTTCATATCACGAGGTGCTCGATTCATGATCATTTTGTGAGCTGGTTCAAAACCTAACGCATAGGAGAGTGTAATTGACGCAACTAGATTTAACCAAAGAATCTGCACTGTGCTTAGTGGTAAAGGAAGATTTCCCAACATAGAAACGATCAGCAAAAGCCCCTGGGCCAGACAGGTTGGCAAGTAGAAGAGGATCGTCTTTTTTAAATTATCAAAAATTCGACGGCCTTCTTTGATTGCTTTTGCAATCGTTTCAAAATTATCGTCAATGAGGATCATGTCGGCAGCTTGTTTACTAACATCGCTTCCTTTAATTCCCATGGCGATCCCTACATCTGCTTTTCTAAGTGCGGGTGCGTCATTGACCCCATCACCAGTCATTCCAACGATTTCGCCTTGTTCTTGTAAATAAGTAACGATCATCAGTTTATGCTCAGGTGTCGTTCGGGCAAAAATATTGGTATTTTTTACCACTCTTTGCCACTCATCTGTGGATAAACGATCCAATTCAGTTCCAGTGATTGCCCGTTCAGAATGGTCGATTCCTAATTTTTTGGCAATCGCTTTTGCGGTCGTTGGGTGATCCCCGGTGATCATTACGACTCTGACCCCGGCTTTTTTACAATCTGCTACCGCTTCGATCGCTGATTCTTTTGCTGGATCGATAATGCCAGCTAATCCGATGATTACGAGCTCGTCCATCTCTTCATGAGTCAATTCAGTCGTTGTATCTACATCTTTATAAGCAAACGCGATCACTCGTTGTCCCTCTGAAGCAAAAGCCAAATTGATCTTTTCCCACTGTGCATGATCAAACTCCGCTATCTGCCCATCAATATGTGCAGCAGTCGCTTTATTTAAAACGATATCTGGAGCACCCTTTACAAAAATCCGCTTTTTCCCATTGATCAAATGGCTTGTTGCCATATACTTATATTTTGAGTCAAAAGGTAATGTTTCTAGACTCTTGATCCGCGGTGTGCCAATACGATTGGTCCAACGTAATAAAGCTAATTCTGTTGCATTTCCGGTCACTGGACAGTGGCGATCACCGAAACTCTGTGTTTCTTGACAGTTTTGCATGATTTTGGCTAGCAGTTCGTTGTTCGAAGAATCTGTTTGGTCTTCATGATCAATCACTGTTACCTGATTATTAGAAAACACATTGGTAAGGGTCATATCGTTTTTGGTCAAAGTACCTGTTTTATCAGAACAGATGACTGTCATTGAGCCAAGTGTTTCGACAGTAGGCAATCCCTTTACGATCGCATTTTGCTCCGACATATTTTTCACGCCGGAAGACAGAATAATCGTCAAGATAGAAGGCAATCCCTCAGGAATAGAAGAAACGATCAAAGCAATGATTGCTGACACGATATACATCGGACTCATGCCATAAATGAAGTAGCTGATCAGTCCTAATAAGAAGATAAAGACGCCGATCCCTTTAAAAATAGCATGATTCATTTCGTTCACTTTTTTCAATAAAGGGGTTTCTTTCACTTCAATGGTTGCTAAAGAAGCATTGATTTTACCAATCTCAGTGTCCGAGCCAATTTCAACAACGAGCCCTTTTCCAGTTCCTGACTGTACTTGCGTACCTGAATACGCCATATTGGTTCGTTCAGCAAGTGCTATTTGCCCCTCTAAACGAGCAGTTGTTTTTACGACTGCATCAGGCTCTCCAGTCAGAATCGATTCATCTATTTTTAGTTGATTCACAGTTTCCATACGCAAATCAGCAGGAATAACATCACCAGGTGCTAAATAAACACGGTCCCCTGGAATCAAATCTTCTGCATCGATTAAAAGGCGTCCGTTTTCAGATTCGACTGTCGCCTTTGAACTAAGTAATTTTGAAATGCTAGATAGTGAATCATCTGCTTTTCTCTCTTGATAATAACCAATCATTGCGTTTAAAACGACCACTAGTAAAACGATCGCTCCTTCAATTAGACTTCCCGTAATAAATTTTAAAACAGCTGCACCGATCAAGACATACATTAACGCATCGTGGAAGTAAGATAAAAACTTCTTCCATTCGGGTGTCTTTTCTGATGCTTGTAATTTATTTTTCCCGTGTTTTTCTTGATACGCTTTACGTACCTCATTTGTGATAAACGTCTCACTTGTCGCTGACTGCACCTTTTCAATATCCAAATTATGCCATTGTTTCATTATTTTCCCTCCGTTTTCTTTACATGAATAGCATAAAGGTTAGAGTGACTATAAGGTCAAACGTTTTTTGAAAATATTTTTTATCTATAGGCTAATTGCAAAAAAATCTTTAGATTGGCTGAAAAAGGCGATTTGGATCCGTGTTTCGATATATGAGTCAAGGCGCTTGATTAATGAAGGTACCTACAAAAAGGCTAGCAAAACTATTATCAAATGGCTAAATCAATGTCCGCTGGTAAACTTGATGCCCAAAATACCAACTATTAATAAGACGACGAAAACCCAAGTCAGAAGGGATAGCTGGTCTTTAAAGAACACGACCCCCACAATAATCGATCCCACCGCACCTATCCCTGTCCAAACAGGATAAGCGATACTTAATGGTAGGTTTTTGACCGCTAAAGCCAAGAAGCCAAAACTGAAAAGCATTCCGATGACTGTTGAAATACTATACCAAAAGTGGCTAAACCCGTTGCTCAGTTTCATGGTAGATGCCCATACGACCTCAAAAAATCCTCCTAAAAGTAAATAAATCCATGTCATAATTTATTCTCCTCCTCAAAAAAAAATAAGCATTCAGTAAACTCTTCAAGGACCTAATGAGTTTACCAAACACTTCTATCACCCGGTGGTGTTTTGGATATTCAATTAATGTAACAATAATAAAATCTTAGCTGAAAAGGGAGAGATTGTCAAACTCTCTGAATTCAGAATCTTTTCATTTACTAACCATAGTTTGCATGCATTTCACAAAAGTTAGAATCAACAAAAGGAGCTGGATTCCCCAGCTCCTTTTATAATTGCTTGATACAGCTCAAAAAGTGGTGATAGTCACTTTTTTGTAAGATTGCTTGTTGAATATCTTCACGATCCATCAATTCTAATAAAAGACTATAGATTTCTTCGGTATCTTCATATTCGTCTTTTTGAATCGCAAAGAGAAAGACAAATTTAACCAAATCACCATTTCCCCAATCAACACCATCAGGAATGATCGCCACTGAAACGGCTGAGCGTTTTGCCAGCAATGTCATGGGGTGGGGGATAGCAAGCCACTCGTTAATATTGGTCTGATTGATTGCTTCTCGTTTTTTCACACTGTCATAAAAATCTTGGGGCACAAAATCTTTTTGGTACAATTGCTGCGCCATTTTCTTTAGTAAGGTTTCTTTATCTGCATGATTTTCATGAAGAAAAAATGCTTTTTGAAACAATGAATAGATGCCGTCTTTTGTTTCACTGAGCGTTTCAATGAACGGTTCGATTTTGCCAATTTCTTTATCTAGCTTGGCCATGTTGATGTAAATAGAGGGAACCGAAAACTGTTCTAATGGAACGGTTGTGATCACAAAGTCAATCGCAGAAAGATCACATTGTTGTAGCTCGACGTAAGAAAAGCGATCAACGACTTCGATCGTTTCTTGATAGTGCTTGATAATTTTTGCTTCAATAATACGACTCATGGCTCGACCAGTTCCACAAACAAGGATGACGCGATGTTTATGATGATTTCTGATGGAATTCCTTTCCATAGCACCTGCGATGTGCAAAGCGATATAGCCGATCTCATCAGGAGAAAAATAAAAACCGTGTTTCAGGCTTACCGTTTCTAAATGAGTCAAACATAAATCATAAGCCTGTGGAAAAGATTTTCTGATCGTTGCCAGCAATGGATTGCTACGGCGTGCATCCATTAGATTCATATTGATAAAGCCCTCAATATGAGATGTCAGATCTTCTATTAGCATCTTGTCTGTCTCTAATGCATAGTTTGACGTCTGTTTGATCGCAGTTAATAATTCTTCCACAATGGCTTTCGCAGTTTTCGTGGAAGAATCGCTTGCATCGCCTGTTTCAACTAAACGTGGTGCGTTCATCGCGAGATAGTAAATGAAGTATTGTTTTTCTCCAGCAGTCAATTGTATATCAAATGCATGATCGATTTCTTCTAAGAAGTGACCTACAACTTTCTGGGCGTCTTTTTTGAGCACGGGCACATGCAAGGGAAATTCGTTGATCTGATGACCGGCTATAAAGCGACTGATTGCTAAAGCAAAATGAGAAAGAATGTTTTTATGATAGTAATCAGAGTCTAATAAGTCTAAGGGTGCCAGATGATTTAATGACAATTCTTGCAAGCGGGTTAGATCAATCGTATCAAACAACTCAAGTTCCATTTCCGTGAAGCCGACCAAATACTCTTGGAGATCTTTTTCAATCAACAGATCACTGATTGCTTGGCGTTTGGCGAATTCGTTACCCAAGACTTCAAAGCCAATATTTGGACGATTTACTATTTTTAATTGATAGGTCGCTAAATTGTCTCGAGCCGTTTTTAAGTATGAGTAAAAGGTGTTTTTACTAATAAATAATCGATCAAGAAAATCATCCAAGGATAAAGGGGTTTCATTCTTAAATAAAAGGAAAAGTAGATAAGCTTGTCGTTCTTCACTCGTAGTTAGAAAGGACTCGGTAGTCGACATACTTTCAGTCCACCAGTCATGAAATCGTTCTTTTGAACCAATAGACAACAAATAGCCTTGTCCTCGAATCAACTTGATGGAGGCTCCTACATTTGTTAACAAATCATTCAAATTTGCAATGTCGGTCCGAACCGTTCGCTCAGAAATCGAGAAGCTTTTTGTTAACTCCTTCATTGGTAGCGGCGCCGTTTGTCTAGTTAATACTTCCATTAGATCATCTAATCGTTGATAAGCAAGTTTTGACACTTGTTTCACCTCCGTGCTCTTTCTCATCATACAATAGAAAGAATAAGAAGGAAATGCTTCACCAGTACCGAAAGTTTCCAGAAGAGTTGGCAATCATTTTGGAAAACGCTTTACTAATGATTGCCGCTTGAATTGGAAATTTGTTGTGTTTACATGGTGAATCAGAAACCGTAAATTAAACGTGTACAGAAAATAAACCACACGAATTACGCTAATGGTTTCATAATAAAGGAAAGGAGCAGATGAGATGGATTTTCAGGAAAAAAATATTCTCTTGAATGTGGCTGTTACATCAAAAGAAGAACTGTTTCACGTAATTGCGCATCATGCCTATGAATCAGGGATCGTTACCAATGCAGCAGATACATGTGAGGCATTCATTGAACGGGAAGCACAATATTCAACCGGCTTACAAGAAGGCTTTGCTATTCCACATGCAAAAGCTGAACCGGTTTTGGAACCGACCGTTTTGTTTATTCGTTTAGAGCAAGCCATCGAATGGGAAACTTTCGATGATTCGGCAGTCAAAAATGTGTTTGCTTTGATGGTCCCTAAAAAAGATGAAGGAACGGTGCATCTGCAAATGCTGAGTCGTCTAGCAACCGCATTGCTTGAAGAGACATTCATCCAGCAGATTCAACAATCAGAAGACAAAGCTTATTTAGCAGAATTGATCAAAAAGGAAATGATGGGAGAGAAAATTATATGAAAATAGTAGGGATTTCCGCCTGTCCAGCAGGATTGGCACATACACCGATGGCGGCAAAAGCTTTAGAAAAAGCTGGTGCGAAACTTGGCTATGAGGTCAAGATCGAACAGCAAGGCTCGTTAGGGCAAGTCAATGAGATCACTGCAGCCGAAGCAAAAGAAGCAGATTTCTTGCTTTTAGCGACTGACCAAAAAGTTGTTGGGATGGAACGGTTTGAAGGAAAACCGCAAATTCGAGTAAATATCAATACGTGTATCAAAGCACCGGAAGCGGTGCTGAAGAAATGTGTCGCTGCTGTTGAACAAAGAAACGCAAACTAAAGGAAAGAGGCAAGGATGATGAAAAGAGTTCTAGCAGATTTAAAAGGCCACTTGATGAGTGGAATTAGTTTTGTACTGCCATTGATTATTGGTGCTTCACTGGTTGTTGCCATTCCGAAAATGATTGCTCTTGGTATGGGGATCACAAGCTTAGATCCTTATGCTGACACGGAAGGCTTTAAACATGCGCTTTATTTGATTGAACAAGTAGGGTGGACAGGAATCGGCTTGATCAATACTGTCTTGGCTGGTTTTATCGCGTATTCTGTTGGAGATAAGGCTGCGCTAGGTGCCGGCTTTATCGGTGGTGCAGTCGCTTCTAGCACCAATGCTGGGTTTTTAGGGGCAGTTATTGCTGGGTTCTTAGCAGGATACTTAGTGAAGTGGGCGAAAGAACATATCAAATTACCGGAGTCGTTTGCTGGGGTGATGCCGCTGGTAATTTTACCCTTGATTGCTACATTGTCTGTAGCAATCGTCATGGGCGCCTTACTCTCTGAGCCATTGGCGTGGATCAATACTAGTTTGGTTGAATGGATCCGAACCATGATTGAAAATGACGTTAACAAAATTTTACTGGCAGTCATCATGGGGGCAATGATTGGCTCTGACTTAGGGGGACCTGTAAACAAAGCTGCTTGGATGGCAGGAAATGTGTTACTAGCGGAAGGGGTCTTTTTGCCAGCTATCATCGTGAATGTTGCGATTTGTGCGGTACCATTTGGATATGCCTTAGCAACTTTGTTCCACAAAAATCGATTCAACAAAGAGCTACTGGATGCTGGGCGTAATAACTTTATTATGGGGTTTATCGGAATCACAGAAGGAGCAATTCCTTTTACATTAGTCAATCCATTACGGCTTGTGCCGATCAACATGTTGGGAGGAGCAATCGCTTCTGGTTTGGGGATCGCATTAGGAATGTATGACAAAATGCCGCCAGTTGGGGGAATATACGGCTTCTTCACTGTTGGAAACGGTTGGGCGTATTTGATTGGACTATTTGCAGGAGCAGCCTTCATCGGTTTTGTCGCGCCTTTATTCGTGAATTTCAATAAGCAAGAAGAACAAACAGAAGATATTGCCCTCGATGATATTGAAGTGAGCTTTGAAAATTAAGCAACAAGGCTGATTAGCTAAATAGTAGCAAAAGAAAAGGCACGAGCAGGTGATTTTTCAAGAACGCTTTAAGGCATCTGACAATGTCAAGACTTGGGGAAGAAAACGAGAGTATTTGAAGAGAATCGATTTTCAAAATTCGAAGTATTTGTGTAAGAATCAAATTATGTGTACCAGATGGTAAAAAAATTGAGAAAAATTAATAGGCACGAACGACACCCATCGTTACGTGCCTTTTCTAATCACGGGAGAGGAATGATTGAATGAAAAAAACAGTACATGTCGTACCCCACAGTCATTGGGATCGCGAATGGTATTTTACGACGAGTCGCTCGAAAATCTATTTGATGCACGATCTAAAAAACGTCATTGAACAACTAGAAAAGGATGATCCTTATGAAAGTTTTATCTTAGATGGACAGGCTTCTCTGTTAGATGATTACTTGAAATGGCGTCCGCAGGACAAAGAAAGGATTCAACAACTTGTTCAACAAGGGAAGTTGATCATTGGTCCATGGTACACACAAACCGATCAATTAGTGATTTCGGGAGAAAGCATTGTTCGAAATATGTTATATGGCATGAAAATTTGTGAAGCATTCGGAACCTACATGAATGTCGGCTATGTGCCAGATTCTTTCGGACAAGCAGCTAGTATGCCGCAAATCTATCGTGAGTTTGGTATCACTGACACGATGTTTTGGCGCGGTGTCAGTGATGACGATGTTAAATGCACAGAGTACAAATGGCGTGGAGAAGATGGTTCTGTGGTCAATGTTTATCAGATCCCAAGTGGGTACTACATTGGCGGTGCCATTCCTGAGCGAGAAGTAGAATTAGCAAAGTTCTTACATCAAGAACCGTTTAAAACGACTTGGGGACGCAGTGCAACGGATCAAGTGTATTTTCCAAATGGTTTCGATCAAGCACCAGTTAGAGAAAATCTTCCAGAATTGGTTGATCGAATGAATCAACTGTATCAGGATGAGTATGTGTTACAATTTTCAACGATCGAAAAATACATTGCTGCGGTCAAAGCACGCCATCCTGAGTTGGAAGAAATCGCTGGTGAACTGATCAACGGCAAATTGATGCGAATCCACAAAACGATTTTTTCTTCACGTCCTGATTTGAAGGCGATGAACACCCAGATCCAACATTACTTAGTCAATGTCATGGAGCCTATCTTAACCATGGCTATGCAATTAGGATTTGAGTACCCCGTAGAAACAGTCATAGAGATTTGGAAGTTAATGTTTGAAAATGCGGCGCATGATTCGATTGGTTCTTGTGTTTCTGATACGACCAACGAAGATATCTATATGCGCTATAAGCAAGCGCGAGATATTTCTATGAATCTTGTCGAATTGACGTTACGACAGATTTCTACTGCAATCAACAACCCACAAGCAAAAGAAATTACTTTTACGCTTTTCAATACCTATGACACAAAACGTAATGGGGTGATCGAAGCAGAGGTTTATTTGCCGCAAAAAGAGTTTGCGATCCTTGACCAGTCAGGTCAGGCGTTACCTTATACGATTTTAGAGCTTACCGACCAAACGGAGTATGTGTTGAATCAGGGGAACATATTAGATCCAGTCAAGGAGATCTATTTGCCGGAGAAAGTCTATAAAGCAAAAATTGCCATAGAAACGACTGACGTGCCGAGTATGGGGTATACCCAGCTGACGATTGATTTAAAAGGTGATACAAGCGCACCATTGCAGGAGATTACAACCAATACGATCGAAAATGAGTACTATCAGATCACTGTCAATAGCAATGGTTCGTTGGATATTCTAGATAAAACCAATCAAGTACTTTATCAAAATCAAGGGATTATTGAAGAAAATGGCGACGATGGTGATTCATTCAATTATTCACCACCTGTGAAAGATTTTGTGATTTCATCAATTGATGCGCAACCAACGATCTCGATTCAGCAATCAGCGATCTACCAAAAGATTGATGTGGCATTCACCCTGAGGGTTCCGAAGGATTTAGCTGAACGTGCAGAAAAGAAGATCTCGGCTTCACTGCCGATCCAATTGACGATCGTGTTAAAAAAACAATCGCAACAAATTGATTTCAAATTAACGGTTGAAAATCAACAAGTGGATAGCCATCGGGTATGTGTGCTATTTGATACCGGAATTGCCTCGAAATTTTCGCTGGCTGACCAACAGTTTGGTACATTGCAGCGTCCGGTTATGTTTGAAAAAGAAATGGCCCTTTGGGAAGCCAATAAAGAGCAATGGAATGAGCAACCGATCGCCATAGAAACGTGTCAATCGTTTGTCAGTTTATTCGATGCATCCCATGGCGTAGCAGTAATGCCTCAGGGTGTACGTGAATATGAGATCGTGGGGGAAGCGTTTGATACGATTCGCTTAACGATTTTCCGAACCTATGGCTTCATGGGGAAAGAGAATCTACTGTATCGTCCAGGGCGTGCTTCAGGAGAATCAGTGATTGCGACACCAGCTGCGCAGTGTCACAAAACGATGCATTTTGATTTTTCTGTTGCTTACTTTGCGCAAGGATTTGATCAAGCAAATGTTGCGCAACGTGCCAAACAAGCAGTAACACCGATCACGCTTTATCAATCCGCAGAATTCCTGAATTCCCGATTGATTTTTACTTTAGGGCCGGTTGAACCAACCTTACCGGCAAACTTTAGTCTTTTTGAGATCAATGGCAATTTGACCCTAAGTGTATTGAAAAAAGCCGAAGCTCGTCCAGGTTATATTTTGCGTCTATACAATGGGCTTTTAGATGAAGTTGGACACGCGACGATCACATTTAACCATCCAGTGAACGTAGTAGAAACAGTCGATTTAAAAGAAGCTACAAAAGAAGCACTTCTTGTGGAAAAGAATGTAGTCACTCTTGAAAAGATAGGCCATGCAAAATTTGTGACATTGTATGTAGAATAATTGCTAGTGATCGAGAGTAAGGATATTCAAGTGCAGAGTTGAAGAAAATTCATAGTGAAAAGGTCAACCTCCCGTATACATTTTAACCAGATGTGTATGGGAGGTAGGTTTTATTTTTGACTATTTTTAACAGTTTTTGTTGAGAGTCTATCAATTCACAGCAATGAAAGGCAAAGAATTTTCTCAGCCACAGCTTTTCCTAAAATTTCCCCTCCAGTTTGAGAAAAATGCAGATGATCCCCCGAATCAAATGCAGAAGCTAATCTCGTTTTATCAGAAGGATCTCTTACCATATCATTGATATCGATCGTATTTGCTTGAGTCATTATCCATTGATTAAACGCAGTTCGGATAGCTTCTTTTTCCTCGGTCCAACTCGGCTTTCCTTGGTTGTAAGAATAGTTAAAAGGGGGAAGCGTGAGGGGAACAAACGGAATGTCTGCTTTTTTTGCCAGATTTATTAGAACTTTGTATTGTTGGATCAACTCTTCTTTGATAGGTAATTCTGAAAGCGGTGAGCCAGTTCCTGGGTGAAACAAGTCATTTAACCCAATCAATGAAACAATCAAATCTGGCTTTTGATCCACGACATCTGCTTGGAACCTGTCGATTCCTGCAACACCAAAGCTGTCTTTCCAACGAGAAATCCCTGAACCAGCATGTGTCAGACGATTGCCTGATATGCCAGCATTAAAGCTTGTTGCAATCAGACCACGTTTGTTTAGATTGTCGATGACACTATCACTAAAATATCCTTGATTCGTCAAAGAGTCGCCAAAAAAAGCAATGACTTTTGCATCAACTTTCGTTTCTAGAGCAACTGAAGTAATCCCAAAAATAAAGTTATTGGTTTCTCTTATATTCGAATGGACTACTTGATCAGATAGTAAGTTTGCCGAGGAAGATACTCGATTGATCTCGTTGGAGAATAATGCCTCTATCAGAATATCGGCTCCTTTGGTTACTGAAAAATCAACGTCATCTGTCCATAAAGTGGATCCAGCTGGGACAATGAATTGTGGTCGATTATCTAAGGTAATAACATTGGATTGTTGGTTTCCCGGATTACTACTGATTTTTATCGACTCTACGTTTAAATCAAAAGAATCATAGCGGTTACAAAGTTCGAGTGCTAATCGTTGTCCAGAAAGCGGCTGCTTGATTCTTAAACGTAATTTACGTCCATTAGGAGAAAAGTTTAGTACTTGGTAATTAGAAAATACTTGATGCCAAATTATTTTTTTCATCATATATCACCTTACAGTTCATCTGCAGCTTTCATTTTATCATTGAAACCAAAAAGCCAAGTCAAAAGAAAGGATAGCAAAAATGTTCCTATATGAGAGAGTAGATAAGCATAGAAGTTTTTATCGATCCCTGCAACCGGGTTGATAAAAGAGGCAAATCCTATAACCCCACCTGCGAATCCATAGTTGACCAAGTGAAGGAAACCTGCTAGAGCACCACCAAAAATATTTGAAAGGGTCACGAGATAGAAGACTTTTTTGTATTTTAGTAGAATACCATAGATTGCAGGTTCGCCAACACCGCATATTTGTGAAAGAGTGGCAGCAAAGGCAACTTGTTTTAGTTGAGCTTTTTTTGTTTTCAATGCGATTGAGCATGTTGCACCCGCAATACCCATCATCAATACAGACGAGAAGGCATTCATCATACTAAATCCGTTAACAGTTAAATCGTTGACGATGATCGGAATCAATGGCCAATGCATGCCGAAGACCACTAAGACTGGAAAAAGTGCGCAATAGACTGCTCCGCCAATAATCGTGTTAAAGTCAAAAATGGTACTAATTCCGAATGCTAGCCCATCACTAATAATCGTTATGATTGGTCCGATGATAAGAAGAACGGCTAAGCTTAGTACCAGAACTTCAACGATTGGTGACACAATGGAAGAAATCACGAGAGGAACAATTTTCTTTAAAAACTTTTCAACATACGTTGCTAACCAAGCAGCGACCAGAATAGGGAAAACCGAAGCTGTATAATTCATAATGGGGAATTCTATGCCAAAAATAGCGACCTTCGCAGCTGTACTTGAAGCAATAGTGACTATATTTGGGTGAATGAGTATCGCACCGACGACTGCCAGAACAATAGGATTCACCTTTAATTTTTGAGCTGCAGTAAAACCTAAGATGACAGGTAAAAAATAAAAAATGCCATCTGCAATCGTGCTAATCAATAGATAAGATTGCGAACTATCTTGTAATAAACCAAACGTCACCAACGAAGCTTGTAATCCTTTGATTATTCCAGCTCCTGCAAGAAGACCGATGACGGGCATCATTGAACCTGTAATTATGCCAATAAACTGATTGAAGCCATTTCGAAATAGCTGAAGAAAATCACTATTGGAATCATTTTCCACCACTCCCTCTGTAGAATCAAAGACTTGATCATTGTTTAACTGGCGCATTACTTCCTCGTAAATAGCATTTACTTTGTTTCCAACAACCACCTGATATTGTCCTTGAGCTTCTACTACGCCCATTACATCATCCAACTCTTTTATCTTAGTTGTATCGGCTTTCTCTTTGTCCACTAGATAGAAACGAACACGTGTAATGCAGTGGATGACATTTTTGATATTATTTTTTCCACCAACGTACTCAATCATGTACTCCGCTAACTGTTTGTCACTCATAATAAAACCTCCTCATTTCTTTTAACCGGTTACGCTCATTTTAAATTTGTTTAAACAAATAATCAAGCATTTGTTTAAACAAATTTAAGTTTTTTTATAGGTAGAATGATATCATGTTATAATTAACTGAAAGAGTGAGGTGGAACTATGGTGAATAAGTTTCGGGATATATATGACACTTTGAAAAATGAAATTAATGAGGGACTCTATAACGATACAATGGTTTTACCGACCGAAATGGCGTTAATTGAGCGATTTGGTACTAGTAGAAATACAGTTCGCAGAGCGATTCAACTGCTTAATGAAGATGGATTGGTTTATAGTGTGAAAGGAAGAGGGGTAGTTATTCTTGAAAGAATCGAGATTGACAAGAAGTCTTTCAAGGTAGGAAATTTTCAAGGATTGAAGGCACTATCCGCAGATACTGAGGTCGAAAAAAAAACAATTGTGCAAGAATTTCACGAGTTGACTGTTGATGATTCATTAGCAAAAAAAATTTCATTTCCGGTTGGTGAAAGAGTATACCTTGTGAAACGATTACGCCTCATTGATGGGAAAGCGATGATGTCAGATACGAGTTATTTCAAAAAAAGTATCGTTAAGGGTCTTAATGAGAAAATCATAGCCGGATCAATCTACGACCATATCAAACAAAACTTAGATTTTAAAATCGCTGCATCAAAGTCTATAATGAAAGTTGAATCTGCAAAAGATTCTGACTTTAAAGAATTAGCTTTAGGAAAAAATAATTGTGTGGGAATATTGGAAAATGCGGTCTATAATGATATGGGAAAATTATTCGAATATACGACAATCAGGTATATTCCTAACGAATATGCACTCATTTCATTTGATCAAAATTAAAAACTGGTTTAGCTAAATAACATAAAAGATCATAGCAAAGGGATTTCTAGTACATTGTCTGTATACTTTTTTTCTATTGCACTTGTACAAATCAACTAGCTGTCATTTATTTCTAAGTTGATAAATGAATGTGAGTTATCTAAAACAAGACCGAATAAAAAGCCAAAAGGTGGGAGAATACTATGAGAATTAGAGCTGCTGCATTGTCTGATCATAAAGAACTAGCTCATTTGTCGAAAGTACTAGGCTATCCAATCGAAGAAGAAGTATTGATCGAAGGCCTAAAGAGAATTTTAGCTGAGGAGGATCATCTCTTGCTGGTAGCTGAAATAGAGGGAAAAGCAGTTGGAATGATTGAAGCACAGCCATATTCAACAGTTTATTCTGCCGGGCGATTTTTTAATGTCCTAGGTTTGGTAGTGGATGATCAAGTGCAAAAGCAAGGCGTTGGCGGGAAACTACTGTCGGCAATTGAAGCAGAAGCCCGACAGCGAGGAATGCAAGGCATTCGATTAAATTCGAATGTCAAACGCCATGCTGCCCACAAGTTTTATGAAAACCATGGCTACCACAGCAGTCATGAACAGAAACGGTTTATCAAGGAATTATAAAAATGCAAAGACGCTGGAGGAGTGACAAACGACTCTTCAGCGTCTTTTTTGTATCCACGTTTTTATTTGTTCAATTTAAGACAGAAAATCTAGGTTCTAAGGGATCAATGCTAGCTGTAGCCTTCAGATACAAATGCATAGATCATGGAGGAACATTTCTTTAATCTTTTAGTGAAGAGGATAATTTTATTAACTGGTCCACGAATAAATAGATAATTTTCTATTTCTATGACTTGAATAGTGGTAAGAAAATCACTCAATTATTGAGGAAAATGGACGTACACTAGGTAAACCCATTTAATTGCTACCTTTTTATCCGTCTAATCATAGGAATGTATTAATGTTTGCTAAAGATCAATCAGATACTCAAACTTTTTTAGTTTTTGATAAGCTGATTTTCCTTTTCTTGAAAGTTTCACTTTGCTGAATTTAAATCGTCTTCGATTGGCTGATAGCAAGGATCGATGTAATCGAGTATTGATGATAGATTCAATTTCATTCTCTTCTTCTGTGGTTAATTTGATAGGGGAATACCCGCTTTTAATCAAAGAATATGAATATTCCAGACAGCTCATTTTATAAATAAAAGCAGTCAATTTTACTTTTTCGACCCTCATTTAATCACCCTTTCTTCTTAAAATATAGTAGTAAAGAAGATACAAAATTGCCATTCGATATTTACTTCGTGTTATGCAAATATTGAAAAAGAGATGAGTTTATGATGGAAGTTCCCTCTATTTATGGCCTGTTATTTTAGCAAGAAAGTTTTTTTCTTATCTACTGATTTTTAATAACTAGAAGAAATACCCGGTATTGATATGAATAGCCTAGCTATATCAAGGGAATGACATAGGAAAGCAACAACTTAAAAAAAGCAAGACCTAAAATTTTTAAAAGCTGCTTTTTTTGTTTTTTTTTGCACGGTATTTTTGCGAATTTGGTGCCATTTTAAAAATGATTTTTACTATTTTTTTATTAAAAAACAATTGTTTTCTCTGGGGGGACTTAGTATGCAAGAAATAATAAATGAATATACGGGTTATAAATAATTGTTATTTTTCTCAAAAATGCATGGCGCTATGAAAATTTCGATTTTGATTTTTTCTTACCCACTTGTAATCTATTAGATGCAAGAAGCAAACAGAACGCACCGTTTTTTTTCGAAAAGTTGAATCACTAATTTTAAAAGGTAGACTAAAAGATTTATTTTTCAAAAATATCTGTTAGAAGTGATTCAGCTTTTATAAAAGAAAAATACAATGAGTCATCTAAATTGATGGCTAATTTTCACTAAAGGAGGGTGGTGAATGAAATCAAAAATAGGTGAGGGAATGTTGGTCTTTTGCATAGTAGTTTTCATCCATTTTCCAACTATTGTTTATGGTACACAAACTCAAGAAGTGAAAACTGAAGGCATGATTAGTTTCACTGGTACATACGAACCCATTGGCGCGCCAGAGCCTAAGCCACCAGTTCACGTTGTCAAGCCACCTTCAGATGGTAGTTCAAGTTTGGAAAAAACTTTTCCACAAACAAATATGATCACAAACACTTGGTGGAAATCGATTGGATTAAGTTTACTTATCATTGTCGTTTGTTGGTGGGGGAAAGCATTGAAAAACATATATGAATTAAAAGAAAGTAGGAATGAAATATGAAATTTATTCGTTTAGCGTCAATTGCCGTATTATCTACCACTATTTTAGCTGGAAGTGCGACCAAAGCTTATTCACAAGAGGTTCGAGATGTAACCTCGAATGGACAAGTTGAGTTTCGTCCGGCGGGTGAAGAGGATGGAGAGCTAGAGGTGGTGAATCCAGTACCAAATCCAGATGTGGAGATTGAACCCGAAATTCCTGGGACCACTGGAGAATTATCCATCATGAAAGTAGCAACGATGAATTTCGGTACACAAGTAATTTCTAATCAAGATAGAGAATATAACATGGTTGCAGAAATGCAGCAAAAATCTGGAACAACGGGTGACGATAATAAAGTACCTTATGTCAGTTTTGCTCAGGTTCATGATCTACGAGGAACAAATGCCGGTTGGGATCTAGAAGTTAGTTTAAGTAATTTTGAGTCACAAACACAAAACAATATTTTGACGGGTGCTTGGATAGAGTTTGTTGGTTCTGAGATTAGGTACGAGGGAAGCAATAATTTAAATTCACCTAGCGCTCATGAAGATAATTTAGAACTACTCACAAACGGGGCTGCTCGTTCAGTGATGAGAGCGATAAAAGGTCAAGGCGCCGGGGTTTCTTCAGTTGTCTGGGGAAATCAAGAAGAACTGACAAATCAATTTTCCTCAGAAGATTTTGATTCTAAAAATGATGTTGTAGAAAATGGTGCCATCAAATTGCATGTTCCGGGTTCTACTGCTAAAGATGCGACCACGTATAAGGCAACACTGTTATGGGATTTGACAACGACTCCTAATGGCGATGTTGGTGATGAAGAAAATAATATTTAGTAAGAGCAGGCACCAGAAAACTTTATGAAAAATTCTCTACAGCGTTGCATGAATGTGTAGCGTTGTTTTTTTTAGAAAGGATGATTCATTTGAACCATACTCATATATCTACTTATTTACAGCATTTGTTCCTTAAATATAAGGTTTTTTTTCTTCTTTCGATTTTCTTGTTTCCAGCATTGGTCCAAGCCGAAGAAAGTAGCCTGAATTTTCATGTTGTACCGGAATTACCTGCTAGCCAAGTAGACAGTACAAATAGTTACTTTGATCTGAATCTAGCACCAGGTTCAAAAGAGAAATTGTCCTTAAAGCTTCATAACGGGAGTGAAGAAACCATTCAAGTGCGAATCACCCCTCATACTGCTTATACCAATGTGCATGGTTTCGTGGAGTATGGCAAAAAGGCAGAAGAACCGGACCCAACATTACTATATTCTCTTGACGAATTGATTGAATCACCAGATGTGGTCGAGCTCAGTGGAAATGAAACAAAAACAGTGAACTTATCACTTCAAATGCCAGACGCTTCCTTTGATGGATTTCTAGCAGGTGGGCTGCGTATTAGTGAAGTGAAGGAAGAGACAGAAGAAACGGTTAGTGAGCAAGAGGGGGTTGCAGTAAAAAATGAATTTGCTTATGTCATAGGAGTTGTGGTCAGCAATACTCGAGATTCTGTAGAACCAGATTTAGAACTCTTAGATGTTTTCCCAAATCAATTGAACTTTCGCAATGTAATTAGCGCGACGATTCAAAATGTGACGCCAACCTTTGTGAATCGACTAGCCATTAAAGCGAGTGTTCAGCGCGAAGGTGAAACAGAAATTCTTTATGAGGCAAGTGACGAGCAAATGCAGATGGCACCTAATTCCCACTTTCATTTTCCAATTCCTTTGGGAGGCGATCGTTTTGAAGCTGGCAATTATCTTTTGAAACTGACAGCAACTTCTAAAGGGGAGTCGTGGTCCTGGGAACAAAAATTTACGATTGATTCTGAAAAAGCGCGAAGTTATAACCGTACAGATGTCACGATTGACGCAAGCACAAACTGGTGGATGATAGGATCACTTGTTTTATTTTTTGCGTTATTGGGGATGATCGTTTACGAACTCTATAAGAAAAAGCTTAAAAGAAAGTCAGGAGGTGTGAGATCGGATGAGTAAATTATTTAGGAAAGCGGTAATTTATATTATCGCTTTCAAAATGATTGCACAATCATTCTCTGTACCATTGAACATGGCTTTTGCAGAAACGCTTACTGATTTTGATGATGTGTCTGAAACTAATGAATTTCCTTCTATCGTGGAGCAAACAGAAGCGGATGAATTAAAGGATGAAACCTTTCATTTTTCTGATACTTATCTTAAAGGAAAAGTATCAGAACCGATAATCGTAAAGATTTTTTCAAACAGTGAGTATCTATCTGTTCCTATTACTTTGCCAGAAGAGGCACAGATTGTTGAAGAAAAATTACCAGAGGGTATTTCTATAAAACAAGAAGCACAATTAGGTCGGTGGCTAATTGAATCCGTTCGTCCTCAAGATACATTTGACATTCCTTTGTTTTTCGAAGTTCCAGGGAAATATCAAGTATCTGTATTAGAAAAAATACTTGTTCTTGAAATAGAAGAAGAGCAACCTACAAATGATGCTAGGGACACAGAGTCAGAGGAAAACAATGGTATTTTTCCTGATGAAGATGGAATTGCTGGACAAGAAAGTGTAGAAACGGGTATTGATTATGAAGCATACAGTGAACATCTTGAGTTATTCAATGAAGTTTTTGAAGGCACACCATTAAACGAGAACAGAAAAGTTATCGTAGATGTGAACAATCTGCAAGACTATTTTCATTTTATTGGCAACGCAAAGAATGACGGTTTTGGTCAAGTGACACTCACGGAAGAAGTAACCAATCAAGCCGGTGCCATAACTCTAAAAGAAAAAATGCTCTCTGGTTATCCTATGCGAGTCACTGGCTCGATTAATACTGGACGTCTCAGTAATACGGGTTTAGGTTCGAGTAGAGGTGGCGATGGGGTCGGCTTTGGTTTTCATGCGGATGACTTAGATGCTGTAGGTGAAACAGGTCAGGGGATGGGGCTTGCAGGATTGGCTTCTTCTTTTGGCTTTAAAATTGATACGTATAGAAACAGTAGTGCAACAGCTCTAACTGAAGCGGACCCCTCGTCAATAGATGGAACTTCAAACTCTGCATTTGGTGCATTTGTTTATACAGACTCAAACTCAGGCATCCTGCGAAACTATCAAGGGAATGAAGCGCCTCCTCGAGTCACAACAAATCCCAGTAATAACTCTTTTCGAAATTTCTCGTTAGTTTACAATCCCGGTGTCGACAACAAAATACTCAGTATTAGCTATGAAGGAAGAGTATGGCGAGTTGATGTTTCTCAGTGGATAGACACAGAAGACTTATCTTTTATCATTTCTGCTGCGACAGGTGGGTCAGTCAACCTCCATCAAATTCGTCTTGATCGCTTTGAGTATGTGGCAGCAGCTACGGAATATGATTTTATTGAAGGGGATCGGACCAATTTTTTGGACCATTTTCATTTGAGCGGTTCGGCAATTTATAATGACCAAACTGGAATCGTCACACTAACCGAGGATAGGAGTAATCAAAACGGTAGTATTTTACTTAAAGAAAAATTGAGTAATATGCATCCTTTTGAGTTTAAAGGTCGTGTCAATATTGGGAATGGAAACGGAGGACAAGGAGCATCGGGTAGTTCTTTGAGCGGAAGTGATGGCGGTGATGGAATAGGTTTTGGCTTCCATCAATCTGAACTTGATACGTTAGGTCAGTCTGGACAAGGGATGGGCATAGCAGGACTGCAAAACGCTTGGGGATTTAAATTAGATACTTATCACAATCGTGTGGATTCGGGATCTGCCACTGCAGATTTAGACGAGTTTCGATCAACTGGTGTTTGGCCTTTGGTTACCCACAATCCACATGGGTCATTCATCTATACCAGAGACGATGGAATGTTGACTAGCCATGTAAGTAACAATAACGATAGTTCAGCAGCAAAGGCGATCTTAAGGAATAATAATAATTTATTTAGAGAGTTTAAAATGACCTATAATCCCGGAGAGTATGATTCGATTTTGTCAATTGAGTATAATGGTCAGGTTTGGCACCATGATGTCAGTGAATGGCTATCTAGTGGAAATGTTACTGCTTTGTCTTTTATTATTTCAGCAGCAACAGGCGCTCAGAGTAATCTACAACAGATAGAGGTAGATTACTTTAAATATATTGTTGGAGAGGGATCGGTCAACGTTGAATACAAAGATATTGATACACAGGAGAATATTTTGTCTGGGGAATCCTTTACGGGCAAGTTGGGTGACTCCACTTTCATCGATCCTAAGAGTAAAGAAAGTGATGAACCATTTCTTAATGGCTATGATTTTGTAGGAATTAGTGAAGACTCCTCTTCGCTGATTGACGACAAAGGATATTACACATTTTCAGATGAAGAAAAGACAATTGTTTATTACTTTACTAGAGCAAAAAATGAAGTCAAAGTGATGCACGTCGCCGAGCCAGGAACGATTGTTATTAAAGAAGAAACCGTTGAAATTCCCGTGAATCAACACAAAGAATTTTCTGCAGAATATTTTGAAGGATATGAACTCTTATATATTCAAAATGATGAGGAAATCTTAGAAGATGTGCAATCTCTTACTTTAAAAATTCAAAGAGACTCTCCCAAATGTATCAGATTCGTTTATATAAAAGAAAATGATCGTGTTTCTCCGTTAGATCCACTAGCTCCAGATAAAGAAGTAAATCCTGAAAATCCCTCATCTCTGCCTGAAAACCAGGGATTGTTCAGTATTGATTTTGCATCCAATTTTTATTTTGGCTCCTTTGCAATTTCCGCACAAGACAAAAGATATTACGCTAAGCCACAAAGATTATTATCAGTTGATGGAATGTTCATTGAAGAGGAGATTCGACCAAATTACGTTCAAGTCAGCGATCGCCGTCCATCAAATACTCGTGGGGGATGGGAGCTCTCTGTGAGTCAAAACGAGCAATTCTATAGCGCTGAAACAGGATCGGAGTTAACAGGGGCAAGCTTTATATTCCAGAATCAACAATTAGTTTCAGTACAAGATGGCATCGAACCTGGCTTGCAGCAGACGACACCTATCACACTTATTCCTGGTGGAGCTAAACGCACGGTTTTAAAAGCTCAAGGAGCTGAAGGGACGGGAACATGGATTTATCGATTTGGTGATTTTGAAAGTGCTGGTCGAAGTGTGATTTTAGAGGTTCCTAAGGGGGCCAATCCTGATGCTGCAAGTTATAAAACGACATTAACCTGGGAGTTAAGTTCGGTACCATCTAATTGATTTCTCTCGTGAAAAAGTTTGTTTCTTTGGCTTATATAGGAAAATATCAAGTGAAAAGGTCTGCGATGGAGTTGATAGCTACTATCCATGCTACCGTTCGTTTAAGTTTGGACAAGTATTAAATCGAGAATCAGAATAGCCTATACGTGCATTTTGACAGATCATCTACACGTCATTCAATAATGATAAATCAATGATTCCTCCCTTTTTTATGGGCGCACATAAATTATTCTGACAGATATTAATATAGGTGTCTTTCTTTGTTTAGTTGAAGGCTTACGATACTTTTCTGATCGCTTAACAGGTCTCTTTGTGGTGAAGTCTACAATCAAGGTATGTTTCTAAAATGATCAGTGTTGGATAGGGATCCATTGTTCAAGTGATAGAAATTTCTTAAAACATACCAGAGTTCCTAGGTTCTAAAAGAACTAAATGAATGCTAATAGAGCGAATGATACTTATGAACAAAGCGATACTAAAGCGAGTATTAGCAATCTATTTAAGTACTAGTTAGTAGATGGAAAGATAGAAAATGATTACAAATAAAGCGAGGAATATGATGCGTGAACTTCAAATTGCTTTTATTACAAGTCCTATGATCAGAAGATGGATGCGAATTTTAACTATTATAGAACAAGAAGAGACTTTTACAACTATTACGCTAGCTGATAAATTGGCAATCTCCCAACGTACACTAGTCAAAGATATTCATTTAATAAAAGAACACTTCGGTGATAGTGTTGCTATTTATTCAAATAATACTGGTTTTCGTTTTGCTGAAATCGATCGTCTAATGTACCAAGAGAAAAAAGAGGAACTTTTAGACCAAGATGCACTTTATGAAATATTGGAAAGAATTTTTTATGGTGATTTTGCTGACCTCGATGAACTCGCACATCAGTACAATTATGCAGAAACTACCCTAAGACGTTTTTTAAAAAAGACACAACCAACATTGGAAGAATACGATCTTAGCCTCAGCTTTAAACCTGTAAAATTTATTGGAGAGGAGTCAAACATAAGGAAATTTTTCTTTGATTTTTATTATGGAGGCGAACAAACTCCACAAACGGTTCGCCCCCCAGATGACCTGCATGCAATTATTCGAAAAGAACTTTCAGTAGAGTTGAAAACTTATAAAATAGGAACGGGAATTTCAATTGCTGCCTTCTATTCATTACTTTACTTGACTATGGTAAGAGTAAAACAAGAACAGTTGATTAAGGTTCCCGAATGGGCTAAGAGACTCGTTTATCAGGATGAGGATTACCAGTTATTTGAGTCACTGATCCCAATCATTGATAGAGAATACGGAATTCTCCTGCCGAAAGATGAGTTAGTCTGGCTCTATTTAATGATTGTATCAAAACGTACTACAAGTTGCTTGGAATACGAGCAGTGTTTTTTGCTGCGATTTGATCAATGGCCTCAAACTACTGCAATAGTCACTGATTACTTTTCAAATGAACTCTTTAGTCAATGGGATCGTCCTTTGTTAATAACCTTTACGAGGTCTTATTTCATTGCATGGCAATTAAGTAACGCCCTTTGGCCAATATGGAATAAACAGCAAATAGAAGTGAGACATATTGCCATGCAACAATCATCCTATGAAAAAAATGTAGCGTTCCTGAAAAAACATCAGGAGGAATTAAGATTATCTGCTACAGCACTTGAAGAATTAGCTGTTGGATTTACTTTATTTATTGAACTTTTAATTCATTCTCATCAGCCTCGTCAAAATATTTTATTTTTATTGGAGGGCGATTCAATGGTGGTTCAAAGTATCCGTCTTCAAGCACAACGTTTGTTAGGCGAAAGCTATCAGCTAAATTTTTTATCCTTACCAGAGTTGACAGAGGAGCGCTTAAAATCTAATAAAACAGATTTAATAGTCACGAATTACCGACCATATATTTTTGATTATGAGTTGGAGAAAGATTATCTCCTTATTAATACAATTCCAAATCAGAAAGATTGGGATCAACTAATGCAGAGGTTAAATACTTTAGTGACAAGTTAACTTGATTAAAAAATACGTTTTGAAAATCAAGACAGATAATCTTATTAAAATACTTACTAGGGTTGATGATTTTACTTATTCAAAGATTAAGTACAAAAAGCAAAATTGTACACAAATCGAAAGATTGGAATTCATCATACTTTTTGTGTGCACTATGATTATTTTACAACTCGTCATATTAAGGTATTGTGATGTTTCTATGGGGATTCACGAGGGAAATTAATGATGAGTCATGCTCATTAAATCTCATAATAATTACCGATTAATCGATGAGATGGTCAAAATGGAATTCGTTACTGGTAAAGTGAGAACATAAAAATTATTAGCTAGCGAGTAGCAGTTACGATTGCGTAGAAAAGGACGTGAGTTCTTTTCTACGTATTTTTTTGGTTTGCCTCATTGATTGAGTTGAAATATTTGAAGGGTTCATTTGTTATATATGGAAGGGATATTTCTCTTATTACATGAATCGTATTAGGAAGTTTTAAATAAAAGTAGGCAAATTATATAGTAATAAGTTTATATAATGAAGATTTTGATGGCTAATTTATATTAAGCTTATATACCGATACAAAGCGAAATATTCTTTCTTTTTATTAAAATTAACAAAAGATTATATAGATGGAA
>NZ_NGLK01000001.1:2695746-2700235 GCF_002141235.1 Enterococcus sp. 3C7_DIV0644
GATTATATAGATGGAAACGTTATCGAACCATAATGGGCTTTCTTCTTATTCCAATTTTTAGCGAAGTTTTCAAAAAAGACATATGGTTATTATTTGTTATATTAACGCTAAAAAAATCATCTTTTTATCTGCGTTTCTGAAAAGTGCAATATGCTATGAAAATTTAGATTTTAATTTCTTCACTACCCTGTGTAACCTTATATGTGTAATGAGGATGCGTAATTTCAATACTTTTAATTAGCGATCAAATTCATTGTTTTCGATCGTGGAAATATTCACTATTTGCGGTAAACATCCTTTTTTATTTTATAAAAGCGAAGCAGGTAAGTAATAAAATTTTAGGATCTATAGAAAAGAACGCAGCATGTCATCTTAGCTTTCGAACCAAAACCTTATTTTTCAATGACGCTCCTTAAGAAAAATGGTTCAAGGAAAAGAAAAAGGGGGATGAGTACATCAAATAGTTAGCTATCTCACTACATGTATAAACAGTCATGAGCATTCATTGAAATCATAGCAATGGGTAAAAGTTTAACGCAATGAATGGAAGATTTATCTCAAAAACTGGTCAAACTGATTAAATTGGAGAGTTGTTCAATGTTAAAGCACTCAAAGTTAGTTCAAATTAAAGCAAAACTTAGTAGCTATTATGAAAAAAGTAATATGCAAGGTCAAACGGTCATCTACATTTCGTGGTCAACTGGTCAAAGTAGGGCAGAAGTAAAGTCTTTCTGCTCGAAGGATTTTGATAGAACATGGATTAAGGTTCAAAGATTTTTTGAAAGAAATAATTTGAGTATGGTCAAGTATCTCAAATTTGATGTTGTCATCTACTCAAAGAAAATTCCTTATCAAAAATTTGACGAAATGCTAAAAGAAACACCAAGAAACAACTATTTTCGATATGGGATTGCTTTTGATGAGGAATTACGTATTTCTTTGCTGGAAGAAGAAATTAATGGGAATATGATTTTCCAACCGGATAGAGAGCATAAAATTGGGAAAAATAAACCAAATTTATCTTTCAATCATGTAAATCTGAGCAAATATCTTTTCCGGAAATATAAGAAACCTATTATTTTACCCGATCCCCTCAAGGCTATCACCATTTTTAGAACGAGAGGAATAATGGTGAATGAAGGCTCGGAACTCTATGAGCTTCAGTATCGTGGACCGGGGATCAATGTGAGACAGCATTTGAAGAAAAATATTGTATCTGATTTAGAAAGAGTGATTAAAGATGGGCGCAAATATTTAAGCGACCAAATACTTGATTCAGGAAAATTCATATATGGCTATTTTCCTCAGTTTAATAAAACGCTAATCAACTACAATACGGTAAGACATTTTTCCACTTTGTATGCGTGGTTAGAAGCAGTCGAAGACTTAGAAACCTATGAAGAAGATCTTCCGAAAATTAAGAGTGGGCTTGACTGGGGGATTCAAAACCTAACGACTGATATTGAAGGACACTTGCTTTTCAAAGATATTATCGATCGAAGAATCGACGCCTTTGAATACAAACTTGGAAGCAATGCGATGGTGCTGTTAGCATTTTCAAAGTATCAAGAAATAACTGGTGATTTACAGTATGAAGAAATTCTTATCAATACGGTGAAAATGATCAAAGAATATTTTATTCAAGATGGAGATACAATTCACGTTCTAAACGAAAAGTTAGAAGTAAAAGAGGCTTTCCGGACAGTTTATTACGATGGCGAAGTACTATTCGGTCTCGCTAGAGCGTATAAGCAAATTCCAGATGATACCACTTTATCATTAGCGGAATCAATTTTGAAAAAATTAGTAGAAAAAAAATATTATAAATACCATGACCATTGGATAAGCTATGCCGTTAATGAGCTATCAGCTTTATTACCTAAAGAGGAATATTATGAGTTTGGTATTCGAAATGCTACAGAAAATTTGAATTTTATCAACAAACGAGACACTGCTTATCCTACCATGCTAGAACTTTTAGTTGCGGCTGCTAAATTTGTTGATCACTTAGATACAAGTGAACAATATTCACATTTGTTAGAGAAGTTTCCTAAAGCGAAGGATATAAAACCAACTATGGATAAGCGAGCGTTGCATGAAATGAACGTAGGGGTGTTTTATCCGGAGGTTGCTATGTATATGGCAAAACCAAATATCATTGCTGGTGGTTTTTTTGCAAGACACGATAATTTTAGAATGAGAATAGATGATGCAGAGCACTTTTTAAGTGGACTAATCAATTATAAGAATTATCTCAAAAGCAATTGAGGTTCACTTAATTGCTAAGTTTATATTTATTTTGAATGTGAACTTAGCAATTAATAGAAATCTTATTAATTACTAAAAGGGAGGAAAAAATGAAAAATCAATTTGATCACGTTCAGTCATTGAATAGGAAAAATATTAAGAAAAAAAATGCTAAAAATAAACTAATTTACAATGCTATGATTGCTGGTGTAATTACAAGCGGCTTGTTTGTAGCTGAAACAAAAGTAAATGCCGAGTCTGTAAACGTTACAGATAGCACAGGAGGCTATGAAGAAGTTGCACCTCGAATAGGGATTAACTTTGGCTTCACAGATAAGTTCAATAAATTATCTGCAGATGAGGACGGGATTCACATAGCAACAGCAGGTGAATCTAATACATGGCTAAACATTGGTTTGATTTCTCAATTTAAGCAAACGATCTATTTAGATCCTGATTTAGCAGATCAATTCTTCTTAACCCCAAATTATACAGACTATATTTCAGGAACGATTTCTCGACCGTCAACTTTCTTAGGTTGGGGTGATGTAACTGAAGACATTAAAGATGTATGGGATGCGAGAACCGGCATTATCTCAGGTTATGAAACGATGGGGTATGATCCTGATACCCATTCCATCACCTATTATACCCCTAACTATTTAATTCAGTTGAGTAGTGTAGATATTGCTATTGATCTAAAGATTGATTTGGCAAGATGGAAAGAAGATAATCCTCGAGACAACATGGTGATTAGGAAGGATAATTACTCTGTTAGAAGTGTAACAACTAGTGCAGACTGGATTGTTATTGGAGGTAGTGGAACAATATCCGGGGAACTTTCTTCTGAGGGGATTTATAACACTTGGATAGAGAACCCGGTAGAGACGACTACATTATTAACTTCTGACGATCAAAATTTCTATGGAAATGGGAAGCAAGATCTCGTTAATGAACATGATACCGATTATTTTGTTGAACTATTAGTCAATGGTGTACCAAGAGATACAATTGGTATGGATGAAGACGGCAATTGGGAATACGATTTTGGTAGTTTTCTGCGAGAGGGTGATATCGTTACCGCAAGGGTAAAAGGAGTTCATCAATACGTATTGCGCAATGGAAAAAGGTATACAAAATATTCTGGTATTACTTACCATAGCACAGGTACAGATATTGTAGACTATGAAGATTGGGTAGTAAGTAATCCAATAGTTCATCAAGCGTACACTGGTGAGTATTTAGTTACTGGGTTAAACTTGCCACAAAATCGTCAAGCGGGAAGAACGTATGATTTAGTATTGACTATTGAAGGGCAGGAAGTCCTAAGAAGAGAAAATATCTCAAATGATTTTGAATTCTCTTCAATGTGGATCGTGGATGGATCACCAGCGCCGTTGCCTGAAGGTGCAGTTGTTGAAGCATATGTCATTGGAAAACAAGATGGGCATGAAGATAAAGTAAGCTCAACAACTACGATGATTGTTGAAAATATCGATGACTATGATCAATGGGAAGTTCAAGCTGCAAGAGTTGATCCATTAAAAGAAGACGATCAACTGATTAGTGGAAGTGTTCCACTTCAGAGTAGAGCGTACGAGAGAAGCTATAACTTAGAACTACTGGTGAATGGCCGTCTCGTTAATACTGAAGAAGATATTCCAGTAACAAGTAGAAGTTATGTATTCGCATATGATGTAAATGAATTAAATCTAGATCTTTCTTATGGCGATGAAGTAACAGTCAGAGTTGTCGGACAACAACCGGATGTTGCTAATCCGAGTCAGATAAGAACTAAGGCAGTTGAGACAACAGTAAATGTCGATGACACAACTGGCTACAATAACTGGGTAGTCAATCAACCCAAACTAAATGATATCTATGTTGGTGACAATGTAATAACAGGAAGTCATGAACAAGATGATACATTTGGTAGAACGTATTCACTTGACGTTTATATCAATGGTGAACTTGTAGAGAAGAATGTACCAATCAATGCTAGCGGTGAATTTGAAATTCCACTAGATGCTGAGCTCAATCTTGGTGATGAAGTAAGTATTGTTGTAAACGGACATCAGGAAAATCGTGATGATAAACAGTCTGATATGGTTGCTGTAATTATACAAGAACCTATTGATACTGACTCAGATGCTGATTCCGATTCAGATTCCGATTCAGACGCCGATGCTGATGCTGATTCCGATTCCGATTCAGATGCGGACGCCGATGCTGATGCGGATTC
>NZ_NGLK01000001.1:2706491-2707189 GCF_002141235.1 Enterococcus sp. 3C7_DIV0644
GACGCTGATGCGGATGCAGATTCAGACGCCGATGCAGATTCCGATTCCGATGCCGATGCGGATGCGGATTCCGATTCCGATGCCGATGCGGATTCCGATTCCGATTCAGACGCCGATGCAGATTCCGATTCTGATTCAGATGCGGATGCGGATTCCGATTCAGATGCCGACGCCGATGCGGATGCCGACTCAGATTCCGATTCCGATTCAGATGCGGATTCCGATTCCGATGCGGACGCCGATGCGGATGCGGATGCCGACTCAGATTCCGATTCAGATTCCGATTCAGATGCGGATTCCGATTCCGATTCCGATTCAGATGCGGATGCTGATTCAGATGCGGATTCCGATTCCGATGCGGATGCCGACGCCGATGCGGATGCCGATGCGGATGCCGACTCCGATTCCGATTCAGATGCTGATGCAGATTCCGATTCAGATGCGGATGCGGATGCGGATTCCGATTCAGATGCGGATGCCGATGCGGACTCCGATGCCGATTCAGATGCCGACGCCGATTCAGATGCGGATGCGGATTCCGATTCCGATGCGGACGCCGATGCGGATGCGGATGCCGACTCAGATTCCGATTCAGATTCCGATTCAGATGCGGATTCCGATTCCGATTCCGATTCAGATGCGGATGCTGATTCAGATGCGGATTCCGATTCCGATGCGGATGCCGACGCCGATGCGGA
>NZ_NGLK01000001.1:2713219-2715244 GCF_002141235.1 Enterococcus sp. 3C7_DIV0644
GACGCTGATGCGGATGCAGATTCAGACGCCGATGCAGATTCCGATTCCGATGCCGATGCGGATGCGGATTCCGATTCCGATGCCGATGCGGATTCCGATTCCGATTCAGACGCCGATGCAGATTCCGATTCTGATTCAGATGCGGATGCGGATTCCGATTCAGATGCCGACGCCGATGCGGATGCCGACTCAGATTCCGATTCCGATTCAGATGCGGATTCCGATTCCGATGCGGACGCCGATGCGGATGCGGATGCCGACTCAGATTCCGATTCAGATTCCGATTCAGATGCGGATTCCGATTCCGATTCCGATTCAGATGCGGATGCTGATTCAGATGCGGATTCCGATTCCGATGCGGATGCCGACGCCGATGCGGATGCCGATGCGGATGCCGACTCCGATTCCGATTCAGATGCTGATGCAGATTCCGATTCAGATGCGGATGCGGATGCGGATTCCGATTCAGATGCGGATGCCGATGCGGATTCCGATTCAGATGCGGATGCGGATGCGGATTCCGATTCCGATTCCGATTCAGATGCCGACGCGGATTCAGATTCCGATTCAGATTCCGATTCCGACGCTGATTCAGATGCGGATTCCGATTCAGATGCGGATGCGGACGCCGATGCGGACGCCGATTCAGATGCGGATGCGGACGCCGATGCAGATGCCGATGCGGATGCGGATTCCGATGCGGATTCCGATGCGGATTCCGATTCCGATTCCGATGCGGACGCCGATTCAGATGCGGATGCGGACGCCGACTCAGATTCCGATTCAGATGCTGATGCTGATGCAGATTCAGATTCCGATTCCGACGCTGATGCGGATTCCGATTCCGACGCTGATTCTGATTCCGACGCCGATGCGGATGCGGATGCCGACTCAGATTCCGATTCAGATGCGGATGCCGACTCAGATTCCGACTCAGATTCCGATTCCGATTCAGATGCGGATGCCGACTCAGATTCCGATTCCGATGCGGACGCCGATTCAGATGCGGATGCTGATTCCGATTCAGATGCCGACGCCGATTCAGATGCGGATGCCGACGCCGACGCCGATTCCGATTCCGATTCAGATGCCGATGCGGATGCTGATTCCGATTCAGATGCTGATTCAGATGCAGATGCTGATTCCGATTCAGATGCGGATGCTGATTCCGATTCCGATTCAGATTCCGACGCGGATTCCGATTCCGATTCAGATTCCGACGCTGATTCAGATGCGGATTCAGATTCAGATGCGGACGCGGATTCCGATTCAGATTCCGACGCGGATGCAGATTCCGATTCCGATTCCGATGCGGACGCCGATTCCGATGCGGATGCGGACGCTGATGCTGATGCTGATGCTGATGCTGATTCCGATTCCGATGCGGATTCAGATTCCGATGCGGATGCGGACGCCGATGCTGATTCCGATGCGGATGCAGATTCAGACTCCGATTCAGATTCCGACGCCGATGCTGATTCCGATTCCGATTCCGATTCCGATGCGGACGCCGATTCCGATGCGGATGCGGACGCCGATGCTGATGCGGATGCCGACTCCGATTCCGATTCAGATGCTGATGCTGATGCGGATTCAGATGCCGATGCGGATGCTGATTCCGATTCCGATTCAGATGCTGATTCAGATGCTGATTCAGATTCCGATGCGGACGCCGATGCTGATGCGGATTCAGATGCCGATTCAGATTCCGATGCCGACGCCGACGCAGATTCAGATGCGGACGCCGATTCCGATTCCGATTCAGATGCGGATGCTGATTCCGATTCAGGCTCTGGCAATAAGAAACCGGGTAGCAAATTACCACAAACAGGTTCTTCCTCGATTGCAGCCTCAGTTGTTGGTGGTTTAGCATCTGTAGGTGCTGGATTTGGATTGTGGAATAGAAAGAAAAAGAAAAAGAAATAAAAATAGAAAGAAATAAAAATTGGATTGTTGATAGAACACACTCTTCGTGTTCTATCAACAATTTTAAGGATTAATAGTTTAGAGGTCAATGTATATGGC
>NZ_NGLK01000001.1:2715904-2829623 GCF_002141235.1 Enterococcus sp. 3C7_DIV0644
ATGCTGATTCCGATGCGGATGCAGATTCAGACTCCGATTCAGATTCCGACGCCGATGCTGATTCCGATTCCGATTCCGATTCCGATGCGGACGCCGATTCCGATGCGGATGCGGACGCCGATGCTGATGCGGATGCCGACTCCGATTCCGATTCAGATGCTGATGCTGATGCGGATTCAGATGCCGATGCGGATGCTGATTCCGATTCCGATTCAGATGCTGATTCAGATGCTGATTCAGATTCCGATGCGGACGCCGATGCTGATGCGGATTCAGATGCCGATTCAGATTCCGATGCCGACGCCGACGCAGATTCAGATGCGGACGCCGATTCCGATTCCGATTCAGATGCGGATGCTGATTCCGATTCAGGCTCTGGCAATAAGAAACCGGGTAGCAAATTACCACAAACAGGTTCTTCCTCGATTGCAGCCTCAGTTGTTGGTGGTTTAGCATCTGTAGGTGCTGGATTTGGATTGTGGAATAGAAAGAAAAAGAAAAAGAAATAAAAATAGAAAGAAATAAAAATTGGATTGTTGATAGAACACACTCTTCGTGTTCTATCAACAATTTTAAGGATTAATAGTTTAGAGGTCAATGTATATGGCTAAAGACACGCTGAAGAAGTATATATCCAATATACTCATAGTATTTTTAATAATTTTAGGGGCAATAGCTATTTTTAGTGTTCCTCTAAAAAATCAAATCATTAATATGAATGTAAAACAGTTTTCCATCGAAAATATGACAAAGGAACAAGTGAAGGAGAATCATGAAAAATTAACAGAATTAGAAAATGATCCCATTGAAGAAAACAGTTTTGATTTTGAGTCAATCTCATTGACAAGTTTGTCTTCGATTGTCAGATTACAGCTAGATGAAAATAACGAAACAGTAGCTAAGGATAGGACGATGGGCGCAATTTTGATTCCAAGCGTAGGTATTGACTTACCTATTTTTTTTGGAGTAACAGATTTTACGTTAAGTTTTGGAGCAGGAACTATGAAACAAGACCAAGTTATGGGAGAGGGAAACTATAGTCTTGCAAGTCATAGAAGTGAAAGTAAAAGCTTATTATTTAGGCCTTTAGAGCGTGTGGAAATCAATGATTTGATTTACATAACAGACTTGGAACAAGTTTATATCTACAGTGTTTCTTTTAAAGAAATCGTAAACCCAGAAAGTACGTATTTAATTGAAGATATCCCCGATCGGAAGATGATTACTCTTGTGACATGTGATGATGCCAGAGGAACAAGAAGACTAGTAATTCAAGGAGAATTGATAGAGACAGTGGAATATCATAATGATTTTTTTGAATCTACTTAAAAATTAAATTAATACTTACTTTTCCAATGGAACAGACGGTGTACCAAAAAACTCAATTAAGATAGGGTGAAAAAATTGTATATCTATTTATCTGTGCTTCTCGTGAGCATAGCCTTATTAATACTCATCTCATGGAGGATTTTTAAAGAGCGACAATTAAAGAAAACAGAATTAGCAATTGGAAATGATTTGCTGCTAAAAAAAAAATTAATAGTTTTTAAGCAAATACAGCAAAGTGTAAATATCTGGATTATTTTAGGTGTGACTGCCACAATGCTCCTTAGCCTAATTACATTAGGAACATTACAAATGAAAGAGAAGAAGTATGTAGAAAATGTTTCGGGAGAATTAACGAAACTAGAAAAACAAGTAGATGAATTATCAAAAGCACAAGAAAAATTTTTGGAACTATCAATCTATAGCTATCCGGAAGAGGGTATTGGTCTTTCTGAGATTGATTGGAAAGATCTCCTTGCACAGATAACGCCAGAAGAGCGTTTTGTTTATGAAGAAAAAATAGGCAGGGATCTTACGCCCTATTTTGGTCGTACTGTGTCAATCATCACTAATAATGTACCTTTACAATACTTAATTTTGTCAATCTATATTGAAGTAAATAATCAACAAGATCTACCAAAGATACAGGAAAATATCGAAGTTTATTTAAGCGAAGTTCAAGACATAAGTTTTTTAAATCAGGCAAACATTCAAATTTTTGATAGCGATACAGAAACTATGATTTCTGATGAAGTATTTTTAAGGACAGATTCTGGTGAACTAGAATTGCTTGAAAAGGGCGATGATAGTGTGGAGCAAGAAAATGAAAATAAGACTGAAGTCAAAGAAAAAGTAGAGCAAAAAGGAGAAGTAATAACGAATGGCTAAGAAAGAAAAAAGTTTTTACAAAAAATTATTAGATGAAATTCAAGAAGTAAATGTTGAGTCTATTGATCTATATGACACTGAGTCTGAGTTAGAAAGCGATAAATTAGTCAAAGAGCACTCTCAGGAGAATAACAATAAGAAACAAGAGCGAACTGAACAACTTGAAAAAAAGGTCAATACATTAGTAGCTGAGAAGAACAATTTGCTTCAAGAACTAGAGATGAGTAAGAAAAACCATCAAAGAATAAATAATGATCTTAGCGCAATAAAAGAAATCCAGAAGCAGCAGGAGAATAATTTAAAAAAGATTACCGAAGATCGAAATAATTTAAAGGAACAATTACGACTAGCTCTTGAAGTAAACGAAACGACTGAAAAGGAATTACAAAAATCATTAAAAGAGAGAAACGAACTTTCAACTAAAGTAAAAGAGATTACAAGCCAAAAAGAAAAAATTGAAAATGACTTGGAATCAAAGAACAAAGAGACTAAAGACGGAAGTAATTTGAAGGAACAATTACGATTGGCTATTGAAGTCAAGGAAACGACTGAAAAGGAACTTCAAAAAGCAATAAATGAAAAAAATGAACTTTCAACTAAGTTAGAAGAAATGGTTAGTCAAAAAAATATGGTTGAAAGTGAATTGAATACACAAAACCTAGAGTTAAGAACAAAATTAGAAGAGATTGAAAATCAAAATAAAAATTCAGAAATAAAAGAAGCGTATCAGGAGTTAAAAAATAAATTCGAAACTAGTAAGAAGGATAACCAATATCTTACACACGAACTAAATAAAGCAACACAAAAAGTAATTGAATTAACACAATCATTAGAGCAATACGGCCCTAATCATTTAAATAGTGAAGAATTAGAAAAAGAAAATACGGAAGATTATCGAATTGAACAACTAAAAAGCCAATTAACCAATGTTATTGCTGATACACAAAAAAGATATGATGAATGGCAGGTCGAGAAAGAGCAGTTAAAGGCAACCATCAACAAAGTTGAAGAAAGCTATGAAGAAAAATTAGAAGAAAAACAACATGAGATTGATACTTTGAAAGATAAGCTTTCTGAGAAAGAAATAGCAGAATTAGTTATTACAAAAAAAGATATTCCAAAAGCAATCCAGGACCTTCAGGAACTAGAGACAGAACTTGAAGAAATTCAAGAAGTTCAAGAATTAAAAAAAGAGTTGAGTAAATTAACAAAAGAAAAAGAGAAGTTGCAAAAAGAGAAAGAAGAGTTCGAAGAGGAAATTGGTGAAGTATTAGCATTCGCAAAACGAAAAGCTAAAAGAACTGTCGAAGAAGCACAGTTAGAAGCCAATAAAATGATTCGATTAGCAGAAGTACGTGTTAGTTCTATTCATGAGAGAGCAAAAGAGATTCTATTCGACGTAGATGAAACAAAAGACGAAGTGACAAATCTTTTTGAAGATTTGCAATTTAAAGTAAAACAGCTAGCACATAATAAATTACAATTTAATGACTTTGAAGAATACAAATAATTTTTGTGAAAGAGCATTCTTGCAACAGTCAACAGAAACAAGATAATCATACCATTTTTATCGGATATCGGTCATGTATGGTCAACTGTTGCAAAATACTAAGAACAAAGAATATTTAATATAGATAAATTTTTGTGTAATAATCTAACATTTTTAAAAAAAGCGTTTATTTGAATAGAAATAGGAAAGCAAGAAACAATGAAAGAGAGAATGAAGCGCGAGGAGGTATTAAGATGAAAAATAAGAAGATAGGTATCACACTAATCAGCCTAGGTGTATTAGCAGCACAAAGTTTTACCACACCAACTTTGTTGGCAAGCAATTTAACTGATCATCTTTCTGATAAATCAGAAGACGCAAGCCAATCCACCTTCTCAAAGGAAAGGAAGCAGTCGAATGTTGATTTGCAAGAACCCAACATAGAGTTAGTTTCGAGTATGCGACAAGCGTCTAATGTAACATCGAATATAGCAATGAGTACCAGCTCCAAAACCGAATTGTCTAGTGGTTATGTTCCAATAATAGAAGAGTCAAGTGAATCTTCCGATGAAAGTACCGACTTTCCAGAAGAGTCTCATTGGGAAGATGAAGAGTTGGGGGAAGAAAACACTGAAGAACAAGAGTCAGACAAACCTGAAGAATCGCAGCAACCAGATATCCCAATAGAAGAAACGATTCCGTCTGAAGTACCAGAAGCTGAACAAACAGTACCACCTTCTTCTGAGGCACCAGTGCAGCCCGATCCACCAACTTCCTCAACAAATCAAGAGGATCAAAGTTCTGATTCAGGAGCTAATCCATTTCCACCGAGTGCTCCGGTGACTCGACCACCTGCTACAGATCAAGAAATTGATACAATTTTTGAAGGTTTACTCAATAGTGCAGAGAATCAACTTCCAGATGCATTTAGAAGTAGTGAAGTGGCTGAATCAACGTTAGGGAGTTTCACATTACCGTTATTAGCTAGCTTTGACCACTCCTGGCAAGCTGCGTTGGTGTATCAAACAATTCGACAGGTTGGCGCAGATGACATAGAGAGTAAAGAAGTCGATACTTGGCTGAAAGAACTTTATAACGAAGTACTGGCGACAAATCTAGAAAATCTTGATATGAAAGAATCAACCTATAATTCATTACAGCCTGGTGATATTCTCTATAAGGAAACTGCGGAAGGGAATCAATTATTGGGAATTTGGCTAGGAAACGATTATTATGGGACAATTGGTACACAAGAAATGTCAGAAACATTGGAACAAGAATCTCAAGAAGATGAAGTGAATGAAGACGTTGATTTAAATCAATCAGCGACTTCAGTGGTTTATCTTGAGAAGCTGTCCTATCAACAGGTCGATCAAGAAGAATGGGATGAAGAAAACATTTCATTATTGATTAAACGTGCGCAATCACCAGAGTTAACTGAAGTAGGTAAAGAGTTGGTGAAAAATTATCCAGCACAACTTGATTTCCAATTTAATACTGCTACACATGAATTTATCAAACAAATTAGTGAAAAAGCTCGGAAACTAGGGCAAGAGTATGACGTCTTTGCTTCAGTCTTGATTGCGCAAGCTATTTTAGAAAGTGGCAACGGTAGTAGTCTTTTATCAAAGGCACCCTATTATAACCTTTTCGGTATTAAAGGAAGTTATCGAGAAGGTGCAGTAGTGATGACTACCAAAGAGGATTTAGGAAATGGCGAAATGATTGAAATTCAAGATGCTTTTCGTGTTTATCCAAGTTACGATGAATCGTTAACAGATTATATTGCATTGATTCGCGGAGGCGTTTCCCACGATTCATTTTTTTATAAATCAGTCTGGCGCTCAGAAGCAAAAAACTATTTGCGTGCAACTGATGCTTTAACCGGAACCTATGCAACAGACACTAGCTATAATCAGAAATTGAATTCTTTGATTGCTGTTTACGAGTTGACCCAATACGATGAGGATCAATCACAACAAAGTGGTGTCTTCATTAAAGGATTGGAAGAAGTTCCAAATGAATATCGGGAGTTAATGACTTTCCCAGCTTATAATGGGAAAGATTATAATACTTCTGGTTCTTATCCTGTAGGTCAGTGTACTTGGTATGCCTTTAATCGAGTCGCACAATTAGGTGGTCGTGTAGATGATTACATGGGAAATGGGGGAGATTGGGGAACTACTGGTCTTAGATTAGGTTATCAAGTTAGTCGAACCCCCAAAGCCGGAACCTTGATTTCTTTCAGCCACGGGACAGCGGGGTCGGATCCCAGGTATGGTCATGTCGCATTTGTAGAAGCGGTTGGACCGAATGGTATTTTAATTTCCGAAGCAAACGTTTATGGTGGTACAACGATTTCTTACCGAGTGATTGGCAATGATCTAGCTCGTTCCTCGTTGGTTCAATATATCACACCGAAATAAGTAATAATAAAAGAGGCAAGTAAAAGATGAATGAATCTTATTATGGAAAGGTGTAACTAAAAGAGTCAATAAGGAAATGAAGGTAGTAAAGCAGGAAGAGAAAATGCTCGATAGAACCTTAACATCAAAAGTCTTACAAGTATTAAAAGAAGAACGTCAGTTGCTCAAAATGAATGCTTAGTGGTATCGGCAGTGATGTAAAATAAAAGTAAAATGTTTAATAGTAGACTGGCGGTTATCAGTATTCTTTGGGGGATCTTCTCTTTCCAACTCGTTCGGATTCAAGGGGGATTCAATGAATCCGACGTTAATAGCATGTTTAAAATCACTTTTACATCTTGATCGTTTTTTGTTGATCAAGAGTGACTCCCATAATGAAGGAGATTTTTATTGGCTATTGTCGCTTCTTCATAAATTACATCTGGAAATTTTTTTAAAGAAGAGGTTTCAAGAGTATCATTCATACATTATCTCACCTATTAAACTACTTTATCGAGAGGCATGTATTTTATTAGCTTCCAAAAAATGTTCACTATTTTTTGGAACGCATTAGAAAGAAATAATCACATAGAGAGGACCTTATGAATCATGCTATTCACAATGAAAGAAGAATATAGCAGCTATTATCAAAAAGAATTTAGGAATGCATCAAGAAAAGAAAAAGATTTGAAAGACTATTTAATTGATTTGTTGCGGCGTTTAAACCAACTAACTGATGAAATCTCAAAAGAAAATTTTTGGAGTGTGCTGCCAAGAATTTTGGGAATTGATGCAAAATTAAACCTATTAGTTGAATTGATTAAATTTGAAGAACTACCAAGCGAAGAAATTATCCGTATCATTGAAAATGACTATCAAAGCTATTTTAAAGAACTATGTGGGTATGATTTAAGTATGGAAACGAGATATTCTTTAGTATTTAACGTCGCATAAATGTATTTTGTTTTTTTGCAAAAAATCGAAGTTGTCTGATGGAAATCCTTTATACTGATTCTGAGAAATTTTCTTAAGAATCAGTATAAAGGATATTTTGTTATCTTCTCGATTCACCAGTACCAGCAGCTCTATTCCTTTCCAACAACAGCCGTTTAATCTCCTCATAAATCTCTCCGGTCTCCGGCGTCGCACGCTGACGATTCTGAATGATAAAAAGATCACGATAGCGGTACTCTGGATCAAGTTCCTGCCAAGGCAACTCTTCTGGTAATGAAAGTTTCGAGATGATCGATTTGCCGATGTTTTGTTTTAGTAGGGACAAAATCACTTCGCTGTTATTGGCTTTGATGATTTGCGGATGCAAGTGCTGTGCGTACAGATAGGTTTCGTTAATGTAGTACATCCCCGAGTCGTTTTCCCGCAAGACCCAAAAATCAGAAGCGAGGTTGCCTGCTAACACCAATTCATCGCGATAAACGAATTCTTTTTGGATCAATGGCGAAACGATTGATTTTTCTATCAGCCCAATATGGGCTTTGTTTGATTCGACGGCATCGATTACTTCTTGAGAATTCATGATTTTGATTTCAAAGGCAAACGTTGGAAATTCTTCAATCAGCTGCGCCATGATGCTGGGCAGTAAGTAGACGGCGGTCGTATTCGAACAAGCGAGCACACACTCTGTTTTAAAATTTTTGGTGTCTTTGGCTTGCGAAAAAATAGTGGACAATGAGCGGAGAGACTCGACCACACGAGGATACAAAAACTCCGCTTGGCTGGTGGGTAAAATCAATTGTTTTCCTTTACGTTCAAAAAGTTTGAAGCCAAGTTCGGCCTCTAAGCGTTGGATTTGCAAGGAAATCGTTGGTTGAGTTTTATAGAGTTGTTTGGCGGCAAGACTAAAGTTTCTCGTTTCATAAACAACAATGAAGGTTTTGAGCAATTCAATCATTTTGGGGACTCCTTTATTATTAATAATATTTATAATTAGTATTTAAAAGTATAATTTTACAAATAGTTATCAGGTGATTATAGTATAAGTGTAGAGAAAAAAGAAAGCAAATTTAGTTGAAATTTTCATACGTTTAGAAAGGATGAGTTGATGAAAACATCGATCCAGCATTTTTTACATTCATTGCCAATCCCGATTTGTGGCTTGATTTTAGGCACTGTGTCATTGGGGAATTTATTGTATTCAGAAGGAATGGAGACGGTTGGAAATGCGTTTTGCACCCTTGGTATTTTCATCATGGGGCTCTTCCTTCTGAAAGTATGCTTTACATTTAAGCACACGATGTCAGAGTTGCAAAACCCAATCGTTGCTTCTGTGGCGCCGACCTTTACGATGGCGCTGATGGTGATTTCCACTGTTTTTGAACGGGTCATTCCCGATGCAGTGATGAATGATCTGCTCTGGTGGGGGGCTATCGGCTTACATTTTGCTTTAATGATCTATTTTGTTGTCGTGCATATTTTGCCTGTCGACCTTTCGCTGGAATACATTTATCCGAGCTGGTTTATTACCTTCGTCGGTATTGGCGTCATTCCCAATACTTCTGCTGTCTTTTTTAAAGAGCTGGGGGAAGTGATCGTCTGGATCGCATTGGTATTGTATTTTGCGCTTTTGCCGATTATTTTAAAACGAATCGTCCATCAGAAGCTGACGGAACGTGCGGCAGTTCCTTTGATCACGATTTTAACAGCACCAGGTTCTCTTTGCTTAGCAGGTTACCTTTCCGTATTTGAACAAGGCCCTGCTTGGTTTGTCGCCTTTATGCTGTTATTGTCACAAACGATTTATTTTTGTGTCGTCGCTTATATGAAAAACATGCTGGCAGTCGGCTTTTACCCAAGCTATGCGGCATTTACGTTTCCTCTTGTGATTTCAGCGACTGCTATGTTCAAATCAGCGCTGTTTTTTGCGAATCACCCACTGATATTTGGGTTTCTACAAGCCTTAACGATTATTGAAACAAGCTTTGCCGTGATTGTCGTCTGCTATGTGTTAGGAAAATATGCAATTCATTTGTATCAGCAAGCCAAAGCGCTGATTGCCGGTCATAGTTACTAAGGAAGCACAAGAGATCATACATTTTTTGAGAAAATACGTAATATACGCAAAACAATAGCACAAGTATTTGAAAAGAAAAGGAAGGGATCGCACATGAAAAGTACAAGCAGAAAAGTTGTCGTTGTCGGAACAGGTTTCGTTGGAACGAGCATTGCGTATTCCATGATCAATCAAGGACTGATCAATGAATTGGTCTTGATCGATGTCAATCGGGACAAAGCAGAAGGAGAAGCCCTCGATTTGTTAGACGGTATGTCATGGGGGCAAGAAAACATCAAAGTTTGGGCTGGAGAGTACTCGGAATGTAAAGATGCTGGCATCGTGGTTATTACCGCAGGGGTCAACCAAAAGCCAGGACAAACACGGCTTGAATTGATTGATGTGAACGCCGAAATTATGGCAAGCGTCACAAAACAAGTGATGGATTCAGGCTTTGATGGCGTGCTTGTTATCGCTTCAAACCCAGTCGATGTCTTAACTTATCAAGCATGGCGTGTGTCCGGGTTGCCAGCCAATCGGGTCGTTGGTACGGGAACGACCCTCGATACCACAAGACTTCGAAAAGAAGTGGCGGCAAAATTAGCCATCGATCCACGGAATATTCATGGGTACATCATTGGGGAACACGGTGACTCGGAAGTCGCTGTCTGGTCCCATACAACGATCGGTGGGAAACCGATCGTAGAATTGATCAAGCAAAAGGATCGTTTGACCGTTGCCGATCTAGCGGTTCTTTCTGAACGAGTAAAAAATGCTGCCTATGAAATCATCGATCGAAAACAAGCAACTTTTTACGGGATAGGGATGAGTGTCGCAAGAATCGTTCGAGCGATCTTAAATGATGAGCAAGCGATTCTGCCGGTATCTTCCTACCTTAATGGGGAATATGGCATCAACGATTTATTCACAGGGGTTCCTGCAGTCGTGGACCAAAACGGCGTCCGCGAAATTATTGAATTGACGCTTACACCTGAGGAAAAACGGCAATTTGATACTTCGTGTCATCAGTTACGAGCAGTAATTTCCACAATTGGACAAAGCAAAGTCAGCTGATCTCTAGAACACCAATAATGAAATCCTCGTGTTCGTTTTTGCCAAAGCATGGTTCGACTATTTACGGTCTGCCATGCTTTTTTTCATCTAGCAAAGAATGTTAAAAGGAAATGGCGTATTTTACGCGAAACGCCCAATATTCAACTCTCTTTATTCACACTCCTTTAGGAAAAAACATCCTCAGTGAATGACAGAAAAAGAATGATCGATCAACCTTACAAACTTTCCGAGTTGTAAAAAGTGACAAAGTGTCACCTTATGTGGTATTCTTCAAAAAGTGACACTTTGTCAATATTTGGAAAGTAGGAGGAAAGAACAATGTTTCTGGCTATAAAAGAAATGCGTTATTCAAAATTAAGATATGGGTTGATCGTAGGAATCATGTTTTTGATCGCCTATGTTGTTTTTATATTGTCTGGCTTAGCTACCGGACTTAACTGGGATTTTAAAAAGGCCATCGTCGACTGGGATTCATCCGCGATCGTTTTATCAGAAGATGCGAATGACACATTTGCGGCTTCGCAATTGACGAGAGGGGATTTAGACCGTGTAGAAGGGACACAAAAAGCCCCAATTGGTTTATACAGCAGTGTCATTACGGTCAACGATGAACAAGTCAATGTGACTGTTTTTGGTACACAAGACGATGCGTTCTTGTTACCAGAAGTCTTAGAGGGCAAGCTGTTTTCAAAAGAAAATGAGATCACGATTTCAGAAAACTTAGCAGAAGAAGGTATCAAGGTCGGGGATCAAGTGAAAATCGGACGCTCAGATGAAACCTTCAAAGTCGTTGGGATCACCCCAGAAACGTCTTATACGGTGTCACCAGTGATTTATACTTCCCTCGATACTTGGACGAAAATGAAGTTTGCTAATCAACCATTTGCATCTGACAAGGAGCAGCCAATCAATATCATTGTGACCAAATCAAGTGATCCGAAAGTCAATAACCAGGAAGGAACCCAGCTCAAAGTGTTGGCAACGGAAGACTTTATTGAAAAGCTTCCCGGATTTTCTGCCCAAAACTTGACCTTAAATGCCATGATCTACTTCTTGTTTGTTGTTGCAACGGCAATCGTGGGGATTTTCATGTATGTGATCACCCTACAAAAAACAGCGATTTTTGGTGTGATGAAAGCCCAAGGGATTCGGACCAGCTTCATTGCCAAATCAATTATTGCGCAAGCATTTATGGTAGGAGTGATCGGGGTAGCCCTAGCCTTTGCGGCGGCATACGGCACCAGCTTGTTTTTACCAGATGCCATGCCATTTTTCTTTGAATTAAAGCAATGGCTGCTTTATAGCGGCATCTTGATTCTCGTGGCAGTTCTAGGCGGCTTATTCTCCATTCGGACGGTCACAAAAGTCGATCCAATAACGGCAATAGGAGGGTAACAAAGATGAAAGACATTTTAGTAATGAAGGATATTATAAAAAAATTTGGCAAGCAGCATACCGAAGTAACGGCACTAAAAGGACTGAATTTTCACGTTCAAGAAGGGGAGTTTGTCAGTATCATCGGTCCTTCTGGTTCAGGAAAAAGTACCTTTTTGACCATCGCTGGCGGCTTACAAAGTCCAACAGCCGGAGAGATCATCATCAACCAGGTCAACTTTTCCCAATTAAATGAAAAGCAACGAGGGAAGTTGCGTTTTAAAGAGATTGGGTTTATCTTGCAAAGCTCGAATTTGATCCCTTTTCTAACAGTAAAGGAACAATTTTATTTGGTCGACAAAGTTTCAGGAAAAGCCAAGGAAAAGGAACGGATTGATGAATTGCTTGCTTCATTAGATATTCTCGATCTTCAAGACAAGTTTCCCCGCGATTTATCTGGTGGGGAACGTCAACGAGTAGCGATCGGCAGGGCCTTGTTTAATGACCCAAGCTTGATTTTAGCGGATGAACCAACTGCCAGCTTAGACACCGATCATGCGTATGAAGTCGTGAAGTTATTAGTGAAAGAAGCGCATGAGAAAAAGAAAGCGACAGTTATGGTCACCCACGACGAGCGAATGATCCAATGGAGTGATCGCATTTTCCGAATGGAAGATGGCAATCTGATCGAACAAAACGCCCCATCAAGAGAAACTGCACAAGTCTGAGTGGAAAAGTAGAGGGATTTGTTTATAATAGAGGGAGTAGATTGCGAATGATGGAGGAGAATCCCTTGCCAAGTACAACATTTTTTCATTTAAAACAAGAGAAAAAAGAAAAAATCGATGCCGTGCTTTTAGAAGAATTTTTTAGCAAGCATATCAGTCAAGTCAAGGTCTCTGCCATCGTCGAAAAATCGCACATTTCTAGAGGGGCGTTTTACAAGTACTTTCAAAACTTAGAAGATGCCTATGACTATGCGATCACCAACTATTCCAACCAAATCCATTCTGCGATTTTTACGTTTATCAATCGCAACAAAAATGATTTTTTCAAAGGGATCGAAGAATACTTGGCTTGGTGCAGTCAATGGTCACCTGAAGATGATCATTGGAAAATGATCCACTTATGTACCCAAAGCAATGCCTGGACGAAGCGCGATGCGATCCCTGACGATTCGCCCATGATTCGCCAATGGTTGGAGCTGTTGGAAGAAAATCGCTTCACGATCCATGATACGCAAGAAGCCGTCAGTTTCCTTTACTTTATTATGGCGGTCGTGATGGATAGTCTGACAGATTTTATTTCGAATGAATGGACCGCAAAAGAGCTGATCAAAGATTTCCGCTATAAGGTGCAGTGGATCAAGTATGGAATCAAAAAGGACAACAAAGAGTACAACAAAGAGGAATGAACGCTTCGGCAAGAGGATGGATCAAATACCGCACGCGGCGGAGAAGTTCATTTACAAAGAAAGAGGTGCCCGACAACCGAAATAGTTGTCGGACACCTTTTTTTTGAGCAAATGATTATTTTTTATTTACACGTTTCGCAATGATTGGCAAGATCAAGCCAATCAAAAGAAAGGCGATCGGCGTAATGATATTTAAGGCCAATTGGAAGAACCAAGCTTGCGGATCTGCCGCATAATCAAGCTTAGGAACCATCCCTAAAATGCAGGCAAAGGCCGTGAACAAGAAGCACCATAAGCCAATCCCAAAGCCAACTTTGGTGTTTTTCACGAATTTATAATCGGAAGTAAAGCGATTGGCGTGTTTGTTGACTAGCATAAAGGCTAAGAAGACCCATAAGTAACGCAGTGGCATGACAACTGAATTCAAGTTCAGCAACCAACGGTACAGTTCGGTCATATTGCCGATTCCTAGTGCTGGAATAATGATCAAAATGCTTACCAGGATACCAGTCATAATATATCCATTTACTGGTGTTCCTTTTTTGTTTAGTTTTGCTAAGCCATTTGGTACAAATTCTGAATCAGCATCAGACAGTAATATTTTCAATGGGGCATCAATTGAAAAGGCCAAAGCAGAGATTTGCGCCAACGCATTGGCGATGGAATAAAGAATGACAAAGAAGTTGCCGATTCCGTAGAAGTTTCCAAGTCGTTGAAAGGCTTCATAAGCGCCGTTGACCATCAAATCTTCTGGAATATGGTTGGCATCAAAAAGCATCCCCATAGCAATCGAGCCGAGCAAGGCACATAACGCCACCATACCGGCTAAAAAGATCATGCCTTTTGGAAATTCTTTTGCAGGATTTTTTGTGTTATTTACGTAAGGCGAGATTTTTTCACAGCCGCCTACCGCAAATACCAGCATCGAGATCGTGGTTAAATAGGTAAAGTCAAATTTAGGGATATAGGTTGAAACAGATGACATGTTTGGTGTAGCAATTTCAGCACCAGTCATTGCTGGAGCGGTGACTGCTAAAAGAATAAAAAGAATCGACATCACGAACATGGCTGTTCCCGCGATGTTCCCAATCATTTTTAAGGTCGTCAATCCTTTAGAGGCAATCCATAAAAAGAATAGAAAAATAGCTAAACAAATCAACGAGACTTCCATGGAACCCATCGTCGATACAAATGTACCATTTCCTTTAAATAACCAACTCAAGGACACTAAGATTCCTTGAGGTTTTTGTGCCAAATAGGGCACGTGCACGACCCAATAAGTCCAAGCAGCAAAAAAAGCCAACCGCTTTGTTGAGGTTTCTTTGATCCATGAGGAGACCCCACCACTTGACTCTTTGAAGGTCGATCCTAACTGACCAACACTTAATGCATAGGGTACAAAATAAAGAGCCATAATTAATAGCCACGAAACAACAACAGTCAATCCTTGTTGAGCGTAATTGTTTACAACATTTCCCAGTCCCCAAACAGAGACGAACGCCATCAGCGCAATATTATACCAGCGTAATTGTTTCTCATTCATCGCTTTCTCCTTCTTAAAATGATTTTTCTGACTGGTTAAAATAGAGCGTTTTTTGAAATTTAGTGAGAAAAAAATTTCTTTCCATAAGCGCTTGATCACTATCAAGTTTCTTATGCACTTTTTCACAAATGTCAAAGGTCAAATTGAATAAAAAAATTTCAGCTGCTCTTTTTTATCCAGTCATTGATTTTCCATAGTTAGGATAAACCTCTGAATTCTTTTGGTCAAGAAAAATTAAATTGTTATTTAAAAAAAATAATAAATTTCTGATGATAGAAAAAGCAAACATCATCATTCATTAATAATCTGAAAGAAATGCTACTACATTCGGTCAAGGGCGTGGATGAAATAGAGAACGTTTCATTTAAATGAATGGACGCATAAAGATGAAAGAAACCCTTTCGAAAGGCTTTTAGCTGGTACTTTTTGGATAGATTTTTAAGCAAAGGAAACAGAAGAGTAGTCGTAGCTTTTTTGTTTTTCTAACAATAACTTTACGCTAACATTCTTTCAAAGAAACACGAAAACAAAGTTAGCCGGATTCTTCATTCCATCGAAATCACTGGTTTTTTTTCTTCAATTTATAGGAGTTGGGTGTTATTCGCTCAAATACTGGCCATAAAAGCAAATAAAAGACGAAGTTTCCACTGGCATGAAAGAAATCGAACAGTAGTCCTTGAAGGTAATAGGCAAGAAACGAAGGAAACTGATAAAGCCAAACCTCCATCAACGAAACGATCAAGCCATAAAGAAGTCCGCAAAGAAAGGCAAAGAAAGCTTGCAGGATACGATTTTTCTTGATGATCGGGATTTTTCCAAGCTGTTGAAAAAGAACGATGGTGCCGGTAAGTGCAGCCAATTGACTGATCGTTCAGGGACCCATGCCTAAATAGATATTTGTTCCGAGCAAACTTAGCAAGGCAATCATCAACGCATCGGTTAAGCAGTAAGAAAAAGCCACTAAAAATAAAAGGGCACTCATAGGCTGAACGTTAGGGATAAAGACAAAAACCAACCGTCCAACGATACACGCTGCGGTGAGCAGTGCTAAATGAGAAATTCTTTGAACGGAGAATACCTTGGATTGGGGAGGAAGCATGAAAATCGCCGACTTTCTAATTGATAATCATTCTCATTATACATGGAAAATAATATAATTCAAGATTGAAATACACATCATATAGTACGATAATAAAAACGGAGCACAATATGTTGTGTTTTTAGAAGGAGAGGGAAAGAAATGGACTACAAAAAACAAACGATTGAGAAATTGAACGAGGATATCAAGTTGTTCCAAGAAGTTTCGGCGATCACACCGGAAATGACCAAAACATTTGAGGGAATCGCTCGTTTGATTATGTTGGATCGTTACTCATTCAAGGATCAAACCCATCAAACGTTGGGTAAGGATGATTTGGTGATTTTGACAACGAAAGCTGATCCTAAATATCCTGCACGAGGAATCGGTATTGTGAAAGCAATCGATGGGGAACTAGTCTCTATCGAAGTGGAAGAGGCCTATCGTTCAGCGTTAGAAGATACTGATGAACAAGCCAGTGGACTTGTGAAAAGAAGAAAAAGTGCCATTGAAAAACCGTTAGAACTCTTTTTTGAGCAAGTGGCGCATCGTGTTGCCAAAGGGATTTCTGCCAACGAGTCCCATGACCAGGAGCGCTTCCTTGAGACGTTTTACCAACAAATCGTGGCGCAAAACCTAATTCCCGCAGGCAGAGTACTTTATGGAGCAGGAACAAATTCTCAAGTTACCTACTTCAATTGCTTTGTGATGCCTTTCATCCATGATTCCCGAAAAGGGATTGCTGTCCATCGACAAGAAGTCATGGAAATCATGAGTCGTGGTGGTGGGGTTGGAACCAATGGGTCGACCTTGCGACCAAAATCAAGTGTGGTCCACGGCGTCAGCGGTCGGTCTTCTGGGGCAGTTTCTTGGTTGAATGATTTGGCGAACTTGACGAACCTTGTCGAACAAGGAGGTAGTCGTCGCGGAGCGCAGATGATTATGATGGCAGATTGGCATCCAGATATTTTTACGTTTATTCTTTCTAAAGTTCAAAATCCTGCTGTATTGCTTCATCTGAAAAAAACAGTCACGAATACAGCAATCAAACAACTGATCAATGAAAAACTGCAATTTGATCCTTTGACAAAAATGGAAGAAAGAATGTTCACTTATCTAGCGCAACTGCCTGAATCGTCAGATAAGGAACATAATGACATGATCCAAAAGGCAAAAGAAAAATTGCGAATAGGTGGCAGCTATACGGTAAAAGAAAGTGATTTCTTAACTGGTGCGAATATTTCAGTCTGCTTGACAGGAGAATTCATGGAAGCAGTGAAGACAGATGGGTGGTATGAGCTGCGCTTTCCAGATATTGACAATTATTCAGAAGCAGAGATGGCGCAATATGATGCAAAATGGGCGGAAGTCGGGGATGTGCGAGAATGGGCAGCAGCTGGTCATAAAGTCAAAACCTATCAAAGGATCAAAGCTCGTGAGTTATGGGAGTTGATTACTTTTTGTGCAACGTATTCTGCTGAGCCTGGTATTTTCTTTATCGATAATGCCAACAAGATGACGAATGCTACAGCATACGGACAAAAAGTCGTGGCAACCAATCCGTGCGGTGAACAGCCCCTAACCCCTTATGCCGTCTGTAACTTGGCAGCCATCAATCTCGCAAACATGGCGGATCGCCAGAAAGACACCGTTGATTTTGCCAAACTAAAAGAAACCGTGAAAACAGCAGTTCGTTTCCAAGACAATGTTATTGACGCAACGCCTTACTTTTTTGACAAAAATGAGCAGCAGGCGAAAGGGGAAAGACGTGTTGGATTAGGGATCATGGGCTTGGCAGATTTATTGATCTACTGTGGGAAAAAATACGGATCGGCAGAAGGGAATCAATTCGTTGATCAAATTTTCGAGGCAATGGCAGTCACTGCCTATGAGGCATCCATTGAATTGGCGAAAGAAAAAGGCAGCTTTCCCTTCCTGATTGGAAAAAATGACCAAGAGACGCAAGCGTTGCGGAAGAAATTTGTCGATACAGGATACATGAAAAAAATGCCAGCGCACATCCACGAAGGCGTGCTGCGATTCGGCATTCGTAACTCTCATCTTTTGACCGTTGCACCAACAGGATCGACAGGCACGATGACGGGAGTTTCAACCGGTTTAGAACCTTACTACTCCTTTTCTTATTTTAGAAGCGGTCGACTAGGTAAGTTTATTGAAATCAATGCGGAGATCGTTGACGAATACCTGATGGATCATCCTGAAAGAACCAAAGCGCAGTTGCCGGCATGGTTCATTTCCGCTATGGAGTTGACGCCCGAAGAACATGTCGGTGTGCAATGCACCATTCAACGTTGGGTGGATAGCTCCATTTCAAAAACGGTCAATGCACCAAAAGGATATACAGTAAGCCAAGTAGCCAAGGTTTATCGAGATCTTTATGAAGGAGGAGCCAAAGGAGGAACCGTCTATGTAGATGGCAGCCGAGATTCACAAGTACTTACCTTAGAAGCGGTAGAAAATGAGCTGACCGCACAAGTTGAACCGCTGCCTGTCGTTCAAGTAGATGAACCCGTCGTCTCTGGTGAAATCTGCCCCATCTGCCATGAAGGAACCATTGAGGAAATCGGCGGCTGTAGTACCTGCACAAACTGTAAAATCCAATTAAAATGCGGGCTCTAAAAGGATACAGGATTGATAGAGCAAGTCTTATCCGCATATTGGATAAAAAAGATTTGTATTTTGACTATTGGCGAGGAAGAAATAGATGAAAAAAGTATTTGTCGTATTTATGCTAGTGAGCACATTACTCGTCGCTACAGGATGCCAACAGGCAAGTGTAACGTCAGAAAGCACGCAGCAAAGTTCCTTGAAGCAAGAACAAGGAACAGCTACGATCGTCATCCAAAATCAAGAAGATGTGACCTCAAAAGAAGTAACGTTCCGAGAAAATGAGTCGCTGATGGAAGTAATGAAAGAAAACTTTGCGATCAAAGAAAAAGATGGCTTTATCACCTCGATCAACGGCATCAGCCAAGATCAAAAAGCCAATCTATTTTGGGTCTATACCGTCAATGACGAAATGACCGATAAAGGGACACAAGCGTTGATTTTAAAGAACAATGACACTATCACATTTGATTTGAAAGCATTCTGATTTGTTTGATTCTAAGGATCTTTATTGGTGCAAAAGAACTTGCACATAAAGATCTTTATCTATACAGATAGACTCTTGCGTTGATTTTGGAGGTAGTTTTGCATTCAAGTTCTATTCAAGAGTCTATTCTTGTTTTTCTATCATAGTTTGGAGTGGTGGCCTATTTTATTTTAAAATTGGAATAATAGAAATAAAGATACCATTACATACATAAGTTTTAGCCATGATGTTTCTTTCGTATTTTGGCTTGCGTTCCTATTTTTTGTAGAAAATAATTTTTTTATAGTAGAGTGGAAATGGACAAAAATTTGATTTATCCGTTAGCTTAAGTGGCTAACGCTTCTATTCTCTAATATATGGTTTTACTTACTATTTTTCTTGCGATTGTTTCCCAATCTGCTTGTTGTTCATAAAAACAATGTTATCATTGTATCATCAGATGTGGGTGGCGAACAGTGGTCTAAAACACGAGCGTTGATTACAAATAAGGTTTTTTCGTTCTCTTTGTTTATTGATCAGAAAAGGTAGGAGGAGAATAATGGTTGAGGTACTTTTGATGTGTGGCGTTAGTGGTGCAGGCAAAACCACTTACTCAAAACAAAAAGAGCAAGAAGGTTATGTAAGATTAGCAATAGATGAATTAATTTGGGAAGACTATGGCGTTTATGGTGTTGATTACCCTTCGGAAAAATATGCAAAAGTTTCGTCATTATCTTCAGTTAAATTGAAAGAGCTTACAGTAAGGGCTGTTCAAGAAGGAAAAAACGTAGTTGTCGATTCTAGTTTTTGGGCTAAAAGTCACCGAGACGCTTATAGAGAACTACTGGCAGCATATGATGTGACGATTAAAGTAATCTATCTAAAAGCTGATTATGATACTTTACGAAAACGATTAGCGATCAGAAATAAAGTCCAGACTGCAAATTCCGCTTTTCCTATTACAGAAGAAATCCTTCAACGGTTTTTTTCAGGATTCGAAGAACCGATAAATGAAGATGAAGTAGTGATTGAGCAAAAGAATAAATGAAGTAGCATCAAAATGTTTTTACTCCTTTTCAATACATTTAGTCTTATTACTGTGCAGGACACAAAGGACAGTCATACTAGAAGCAAAACAGTGATTGGCAATTTCTTTTCTTGTTGCATTCTTCGATTAATAAACGGATCAAAAAGCAATCCGCTGAAGACAAAATGACTATGACAGCTGTTAAAGACCAAGAATCAATACAAGAAACCGCCCATTTGGTAAATAGGACGGCAAACAGTAAGCACTTTGAGCAATCGAAACCACAAGTTAAGGCTCAAAAAACGATTACTACAAGACTTGAAGACTTGTAAGAAAAATTAAATATATTCTTCCTCTTTATTTACGTACGTTATAATATGCTTAAGATTTTTAAATAGAAGGAGGAGAAAACATGGAAGTAATTACACCAACGAATGCAAGAAAAAACCTTTATGGAATCATTAAGCATGTTGTGGCTGACAGTCAACCTGTAGAAATTGCGAGTACAAAAGAGGAAGAAAGCGTCATCATGATTAGTAAGAGCGATTGGAACTCCTTACAAGAAACGCTCAACTTACAAAATGTGGGTGTACTTGATCGGATCAAACACTTTGAGAATGAAGAAAGTGAAGACTTAGGTGAAATTGATTGGGATAGAATGTAAAGATCAAAAAGAATGCTCGCAAAGATTTGTCTAAATTGAAGAGTATCAATCTAACTAGTAAGTTTGATGAACTGATCAAAGTCATTAAGGAAAATCCTTTTCAAACACCGCCGCCTTACGAAAAATTAACAGGATTACCTTACTGTTCAAGACGTCTCAATATCAAACACAGGTTGGTATACAGCGTGGAAGAAGAGAGTAAAACGATCACGATTCTCTCTGTTTGGTCACACTATGAACGTGGGATATAATATGCTAAACTATTTCGACTCTTTGTCAATAAGGACTGATGAGTCGTACAAAATCAAATCTGGGTCAGAATAAATAGCATTCTGGCTCAGATTTTTTGTTAGCTTACTTTGATTAGTTGATTGATCAAAATGATTCTAATTCTCATGTTCTCAAATGATTTAAATCTGTAGAATACTCGTTTCGTGATCGGTAAATGAGTCATCGTTTGAGTAAGGGAGAGAATCGTATTGAGATGCCTTCTTCATCGCTCAAAAGTTTTTGAAGTTTTACACAGACCTCTTCAAATAAGAAATCCTCTTATCAAAAAAAATCCCTTTATTCGCAAGGTGATAATAATAAACAAAAAAATGGAACAGCATAAATGTTTTCGAAATGCTTTCGCACCAACATTTACCTGTTCCGTGGGTTTGGCACCCAATGGGCCGTGAGGGGCTCGAACCCGCGACCCGCTGATTAAGAGTCAGCTGCTCTACCAACTGAGCTAACGGCCCGTACCAAAAGTACTTCATTATCTTAGCACTCCGGTGTTTAAAAATCAATCATTCTTTTGAAAAAAATGTGCGCTTTTTTCAGTTGGAAAACAGGGGTTATCTTAAAAAAACACCATTCGTTCCCCAATTTCAAATGATAGGAAATTCTTAAAAGATTGATCAGATTGCTTTAAAAACTCAGAAAACCGTGATAAAATGTATCTAGTTATCGAAACTAGATGATTAGTTTGTGATAATCTAACCTTCTGTTAGTCAAAATGGAGGATGACATGGAAAAATTACAATCGGACATGAAAACATGGGGTGAATCGCTGCTGGAATTCCATCTGCCTAGGTGGGAAGAGTTGCCAACCCTGGAACTGTATATGGATCAGGTAATCACTTTGATTGACCAATATTTATCACCTGTGATCCAAACAGAAAAACATCCGCTATTGACCTCTTCTATGGTCAATAATTATGTCAAAAAAGGGATGATCCCCGCACCAGAAAAAAAACGTTACAACCAAAAGCATCTCGCATTTTTGATCGCGATCACGATGCTGAAGCAAGTGTTGACAATTCCAGAAATAAAGACAGGCATCCTTTTTCAAGGGAAAGCTGTCGGAATCAGAAATGCCTATAATGTATTTTGTGAAGAACAAGAAAAAGCAATTCATCTTGTTGGCAAAGAAGCAATGGGAGAGCCCGAGCAAATGGCATCGGAACCAATCCCGATTGAATTAGTGGCCATGAAAGGTGCAACGCGTTCCTTTGCTAATAAATTGTTGGCAGAAAAAACCATCGAATTAGAAGTCATTTATTTAGAAACACATAAAGGAGAAGCCCATGAATAAAGAGAAAATTGCCCTATTAGTTGATTCAGGTACCGATGTTCCCGCACAGATCATGGAGCAATACGGCATGTATATGCTGCCATTGCAAATTATTTACAAGGATCGGACCTATACCGATAAAGTTGATATTACTGCCGAAGAAATTTACGAACGTTTGCCGCAAGAGATTCCTAGTACTTCATTACCTGATGGCGCGGCGATCGGGGAAATCTTTGATCGGATCAAAGCCGATGGGTATGAAAAAGTCTTTGCTGTAACCATCTCCAGCGGATTGAGTGGAACGTTTAATGTTGTTCGCCTGTTAGGTGAACAGCGGACGGATCTTGAGGTTTTCGTGCTTGATACGAAAAATATCGGAATCGGTGCAGGGCTGCAAGCGATTCGTGCAGCAGAACTGTTAGAAAAAGGCGTGACTTGGGAAGAACTGCGGGCACAATTAACGAATGAAGTGCCGAAAAACAAAGTCTTTTTCAACGTAGCTACCTTAGAGTATTTACAAAAAGGCGGCCGCATCGGTCTGGTCGCATCCATCTTAGGCAATGCCTTGAAATTGAATCCAATTATCTCTTGTAATGAAGAAGGGATCTACTATACGGTCGCAAAATCTCGTGGACGGAAGAAAAGCTTGGACAAAACCGTTGACTTGATCAAGCAATTCATCGGTGATCATCGCCATGTGCGTTTAGCTGTGGCGCAAGGTGATGCACTGCAAGAAGCCAAAGAAATGAAAGCACGATTAGAAGCCGAATTTCCTAAGGTCAAAGAAATCTTATTTGGACAAATTTCTCCCGCATTAGTCGTCCACACGGGTCCTGGGTTGTTAGGGATCGGTATCCAGCTTTTAGAAGAGTAAAAAAGAAAGGCCCCGTGCCTTTCTTTTTTTGTGCTTTCCTTAAGAATAAGGCCGCGGTTTTTGGGAAAGATGAAAAGCCCGTTTAAATAATGTATAATAAGTAAGAAACCAAAAAAAATTGAGGTGACATTTTTGAAAAAGATCCTAGTCGTGGACGATGAGAAACCAATTTCTGATATCGTCAAATTTAATTTAACCAAAGAAGGATATGAAGTATATACCGCCTATGATGGAGAAGAGGCATTAGAAAAAGTAGCCGAGGTCGATCCTGATCTGATTTTGCTTGATTTGATGCTACCAAAAATGGATGGATTGGAAGTTGCACGGGAAGTGCGCAAAACCCATGACATGCCGATCATCATGGTCACAGCCAAAGATTCTGAAATCGATAAAGTACTAGGCCTTGAGCTTGGTGCGGACGATTATGTAACCAAACCATTTTCAAACCGGGAATTGGTGGCCCGCGTCAAAGCCAATCTGCGTCGCGGCTCGGCAGCTGCGAAGGAAGCAGACGACAATGCCAACAGCGAATTAACGATTGGTGATTTAACAATTCATCCCGATGCCTACATGGTCACCAAAAATGGTGCAGCCATCGAATTGACGCACCGGGAGTTTGAATTGATGCACTACTTGGCAAAACATCTTGGTCAAGTGATGACCCGAGAACATTTATTGCAAACTGTCTGGGGCTATGACTACTTTGGTGATGTCCGAACCGTTGACGTGACGGTGCGCCGTTTGCGTGAAAAAATCGAAGACAGCCCGAGCCATCCAAACTATTTGGTTACTCGTCGCGGAGTGGGCTATTACTTGCGGAACCCAGAACAGGAATAAGCTATGAAAAATAAGGTTCGCTTTTTTCAATCGGTGAACTTCAAAATCGCCCTGACTTTTATCTTGATCTTATTGATTGCGATCCAGATTATCGGGGCGTATTTTATTCGCGAATTGGAAAGAACAACGGTCGATGCCTTCAAACGCGACATGGAGGCACGGGCCAGCACGTTAGTGGTGACATTAGGCTCTGAATTGAGTCGCATGGATAATGATGACGGATTGGATTGGGATTCCATGAATGCTTCCTTGAATCGAATCTTAACGAGTACCAACTCTTCAGAAATTTTGGAGATGCGGGTGGTGGATGAGCAAGGGATTATTCGTGCAACCACCAATATCAATGATCGTGGCTCGGTGGGTGAAAAAAATGATTACCGTGATTACGATACGAACCGCAGTGAAGTCCTTTATGATGAATCCAGCGGTCAGCGGGTGTTCAATATCGTCCAGTCGATCCAATCACCGACTGGGGATACCGTTTTAGGAACCCTTTATTTACGGAGCAATCTAGAGTCAAAGTACAATGAAGTCAGTACGACGGCTGTCATTTTTGTTACCGCCTCGCTGATTGCGGCAGTGATTTCGATCATTGTGGCACTATTGGTCTCTCGTTCGATTACCCAACCAATTGGAGAGATGCGGGAACAAGCGATTCGCATCGCTAAAGGAGATTATAGCCGCAAGGTCGCGATTCATGGAAAAGATGAATTGGGGCAACTGGCGGAAACCTTCAATCAACTAGGGGAACGAATCGAAGAGACTCAAGAGGCGATGGAGTCCGAGCGAAATCGCTTGGATAGTGTCTTATCCCACATGACAGATGGCGTAGTTGCCACCGACCGACGAGGCAAAGTCATAACCATCAATGAGATGGCGATGTCCTTGTTGAATGTCACTAACGAAGAAGCGATCGGGCAGTCGATTTTGACGTTATTGGAAATCGATGAAGAATACACGTTGCGAAAACTTTTGGAGAATCCTGAAGACATGCTTTTGGAACGTCCTAGCAATGATTTGACGGGAACAAATTTGATCTTGCGCATTGATTTCTCCATGATCCGTCGGGAGTCCGGGTTCATTTCCGGTCTAGTTGCGGTAATGCATGATGTCACGGAACAAGAAAAAAATGAGCAGGAACGGCGAGAATTTGTCTCCAATGTTTCCCATGAGTTGCGAACACCTCTAACGAGTATGCGTAGTTACATCGAAGCGCTGAGTGAGGGCGCTTGGAAAGATCCAGAAATTGCACCGAACTTTCTAAAAGTGACCTTGGATGAAACGGATCGGATGATTCGCATGATCAATGACCTATTGAGTTTGTCGCGGATGGATAGCGGCAATTCACAACTGCAATTGGAATATATCAATTTCAATGAGATGGTTAATTTCGTGTTGGATCGTTTTGACATGATGGTGACGAATGAAAGCAAAAAATATCTGATTCGTCGGGAGTTCACCAAACGAGAATTGTGGGTAGAAGTCGATACGGACAAAATGATCCAAGTGATCGACAACATCATGAATAATGCCATCAAATATTCGCCAGATGGTGGGATTATTACGGTGAAATTGATGGAGACTCATAACAACATCGTCCTTAGCATCAATGACCAAGGACTAGGAATTCCGAAAAAAGATCTCACGAAGATCTTTGATCGTTTTTATCGAGTCGATAAAGCTCGAGCCCGGCAACAAGGAGGTACCGGCTTAGGGTTGGCGATCTCACGTGAAGTCATCAAAGCTCATGGCGGTGCGATTTGGGCGGAAAGTCGAGAAAATCGCGGGTCAACATTTTACATTATGTTGCCGTATGAACCGTATGAGGAGGATTGGTGGGTATGAGAATCTCAGAAAAAATCATTCGAGCAGGTTTAATCGTGATGATCGCATTGAGTTTTTATTTCTCCTATATGATTTGGCTAAATCCGACCGGGTTCAACAATGCCAGCACCGAAACAGATACTGGCGTCAATCCTTCGGTTCAAACGTACAAACAAAAAAGCGATTTGTTTTTGCCCCTATATCTAACATGGAATGATGAAGAGGATATCAAAGAAACCAACTCTGAAGCGGTGATTCGAGAGATCCAAGAGGTGATCAACGAGGCAACGATCAGTGATTTGACCCTGCGAACCTATGGTGAAGAACAGGCTTTTTCGAAAGCCCAAGAGGTCGAGCAAGGAATATCCTTAAACTACTATACGACATTTTACTTGAAAGATTACGAGAAAACCTTTGATAAAGAACTGTCCTTAGAGGACGAAAGTGAAACAGAGGATTTTCCGTTTTCTCGCATCCAGTTTGATCTCGAAGAAAATACGATCCAATTTGTTGACTTTACCCATCAACGAGTAGTTCGAGGCAAGATCGACTGGGATAAAAGCCAAGTAAAACACTTGCTAGCAGACAATCCTCGGGAATGGACGGCAATGAGGACTGATCAAGAACGATCCAGCAATCAATACTATACGCAGGATTCGATCAAGCTAAAAAAATACAGCTACTATTCTTCGACACAGTCTCAGAGTTTGTTCCGAGAAGCCTTTTTCAGCAATCCTAAAAATGTCAAGATCAATGACGAAAGTGTCGATACCTACTATTATGAAGGTGGGCAAAACATGACGGTCTTGCAAGATCAGCAGCAAGTCAAGTTTGAAACCACCACAGACGGTTCCGATGAAATGGATCTGGCAATGTTGAGTGCGGATTACATTATTCGTCTAGGCAATAACTTTGGGACGATCCGCTATTTTGATCAACAAGACAAACACTTGGATTATCGGGTTTTCGTCGAAGGCTATCCAGTCTTTAGTACTGGCGGCCAAGGGGTGATCAGTGTCGCTTTTTCAGAAAGTGGTCAGACCGGCAGTCGTGAAATGACGATTTCTGCCAGCTTGAACGCAATTCAAGTGCCGATTCCTTCTGAAACGGAGATTGAATTGCCTTCTAGTTTGTCAGTCAAAAATGATTTGATTGCGGCAGGGGCTGACCCAGAGCTGTTGCAACAGATCATCGTCGGCTATCAATGGGGGGAGATCAAAGATGCACCACTGGTTGATTTGACACCTGCTTGGTATGTCAATTATGACTCGTCTTGGATTAGCTATGATGCATTAATGACAAAATTAGCAGAAACGGAGGAGAATTAATTGGATTTTAAACGAATCGAATGGATTTTTTTCCTCGCTTTTCTTGGTCTGAATGTCTTTTTATTCAATGTTTATAGTGAGGCTCGCAGCGAGCATCAGATGGTTTCACAATCAAACCAAACGATTCCTATCGAACAACGACTCGATTCTGAGGACATTCGGTATTCTGGTGAATTATCAGACGAGGTCTTGAGTGGCTATTATTTGAGCGGTGAACAGACGGATTTTGAGGCAGAACTACGAAATCCGCAACTCAATACTCAGTTCAAAAGAGGGTCGACGGTCAAAGGGCAGCAGTTGATCCATGTCTCAACCAATGGCTTTTATATCAGTGATGATTCTCAAACGGAAGAAACCGTCAATGGTTTCTTGCAACGTAAAGACCAAGTCCTGTTTGGGGATGAATATGACTATTTGGAAAACCTCTCTGTCTTGAACGCCAATCATCCGACGGTGGTGGCGGTCCAGTCGTATGAAGGCATTCCTTTCAATGACAGCTCAAGTCGGATCGATATCACCTTAGAACAAACGGATGATCTACTGCAGATTGCCCGTTATACGCAAACACATATCTCCAATATTACGCCTCTAAGGGAAAAGATGACGGTCTATTCAGAAAAAGAAGCAGTAAATACGCTTTATCTGAACAACAAGCTGCCAAGTCACTCGAAAATTCTCTGGACGGAATTAGCCTATACGATGATTTTGAAGGTTAGGGAAAAAAACGTGTATATTCCTGCATGGTTTATTGCTTTCCAATTAGATGGCGATGACACCATTCAAATCGAAACGGTCAATGCCTTCAGCAATCGGATCATCACGAATAATGCCGTTCAAAAGGTAGAAAATCCATAAAAAAGCGGGTATAATGGAACTCGTTGAAACAACCAGAGAGGAAGTCACGTAAACCATGATGAAGGAAAATGCCTTTCAAGTAAGTATTCTAGCCAGCGGAAGCTCAGGGAATTCGCTCTATATCGAAAGCAATAAAAAGCGGATCTTAGTGGATGCCGGTTTGAGCGGCAAGAAGATCACTTCATTATTGGATGAAGTAGGGCGCAAACCAGAAGACTTGGACGCCATTCTTGTGACCCACGAACATCGGGACCACATCCACGGTGTTGGAGTACTGGCACGAAAATACAAACTTGATGTCTATGCGAATACAAAAACATGGCAAGCGATGGATCCAATGATCGGTAACGTCGCTGTCGAACAAAAACATATCTTTGAAATGGGAAAAGTGCTGACCTTGGGTGACTTGGACATTGAAAGCTTTGGCGTCTCTCACGATGCTGCAGCGCCGCAATTTTATCGTTTCCATAAAGACGGCAAATCATTCGTGATGTTGACGGATACCGGTTATTGCAGCGATCATGTGCGAGGCATTATCAAAGGCGCCGATGCGTACCTTGTGGAAAGCAACCATGACCTAGAAATGTTGCGAATGGGTCCTTATCCATGGAGTCTCAAGCAGCGGATTCTTGGAGATCGCGGTCACTTATCGAATGAAGATGGCGCACTTGTCATGACGGATATCTTGACCGACAACACCAAACGGGTCTATCTTGGTCATTTAAGTAAAGAAAACAACCTGAAAGAGTTGGCGCACTTAACGATGGTCAACACCATGAAAGAACATGATCTAGGTGTTGGAGAAACGTTTGAAGTCTTTGATACCGATCCTGACAAAGCGACGGAATTATTTGCGATCTAATCGATCATCAGAGCGATGAATTTGTTGGGTGGAGGCAGTGGGATGTTTGATGAAGAAAAAATCAAGACTTTGAACGAGCTTGAAATGGCAGTTTATAAATACATTGTCCAGCATTTTGAAGAGATCGATCAGCTGACGATTCGCGAATTGTCAGCTGCATGCCACGTCTCAACGTCGACGATTTTACGATGTATCACGAAATTGGGCTATCGTGGATATTCAGAGTTAAAGTATGCAATCTGTCAAAAAAAGGAACAAGACGCACGAGCGTTTGATCTTTTCTATGATGCAACGATTCAAGTCAATACATTCTTAAAAAAAGTCAATAATGAAGATTACCGTAAGTTTATCCAACCGGCAGTAGAATTGATTCTTTCCGCACGCCATGTGGCGTTTTCCGGTATCGGCACAAGCGGCATTCTGGGCACCTATGGCAGTCGCTATTTTGCCAACTTAGGCATTAATGCTTATAGCATCGTTGATCCCTTTTTGCCAGTACCGTCTCGTGGAATGGAAAATACGTTAGCGATCATTTTATCGGTGTCGGGTGAAACCATTCAAATGATCAAGCAAACGGAAGACTTCAAACGCTATGGAGCAAAAGTACTCAGCATCACCAATGATGAAAAATCGACGATCGCCCAAATGGCGGACTACAATATATCGTATTATATGCCCGTCGTAAGTGGCGGAAAAGAAGTCGATTTGAACCTGACAACGCAAGTCCCGGTGATTACACTGATCGAACTTTTAGCCCATCAAGTCTACAAGCAAATCTAAGCGATCGTAAAAAAACAGCTTCGGCTGTTTTTTTTGTTGGAACATGTTTCATAACTTAGAAAAGCTATAGGCAAGGGGAATATTATCCATTAAGATTTATTTGTAAGCGAATTCACTGGCCGGTGGATGGAATTTTATTTTAGGAGTGATGTGAGATGAACGAATGGATCAATGAGAAATTATTACCCCCAATATTAAAATTTGTTAATACGAAAGCAATCACTGCATTAAGAAACGGTATGCTTTATACGATGCCCTTTTCAATCGTAGGATCGATTTTCCTGCTATTAGCAAACTTTCCCGTCCAGTCGATTGCGGATTGGGTAACGAATAGTGGCTTAGGTGAATACTTCAACCAAGCCTATGGCGCCTCTTTTGCAATTATGGCTTTTTTCGCCGTAATGGGTATCGCCTATTCGTATGTAAAAGCAGAAGGTTACGAAGGACTCCCAGCAGGAATGATTGGTTTAGTTATTTTCTTATTAACTATGGAGTCAAGTGTAACGGATGCTGAAGCAAATGTGACCATCGCAAATGTCATTGATAAAACATGGACTGGTGGACAAGGCATGATCAGTGCCATCTTAGTAGGGCTTTTTGTGGGTTGGGGCTATACTTGGTTCTTAAAACGCGACATCCGGATCAAACTGCCAGAACAAGTACCCACCAATGTTGCAAACTCATTTACAGCGTTGATTCCGGCAGCTGTTTTGACGACCATCGCATTAGGCATTTATGTTTTCTTTGATAAAGTCTTTCAGACAACCGTGGTCGAATGGATCTACACCGTGATTCAAAGTCCAATGCAAGGTGTGACGGATTCTCTTGGCGGTGCAATGATGCTAGGCTTCTTAGTACCATTCTTGTGGTTCTTCGGGGTTCATGGTTCGACGATCGTGGGCGGCATCATGGGGCCGATTTTACAAGCCAATTCATTAGCAAATACGGCTATTCTTGAATCTGGTAAAGCATTGACATTGGAAAATGGGGGACACATCGTGACCCAACAGTTTTTAGATCAATTTATGACGGTAACTGGCGCAGGAATGACGATTGGCATCGTGCTATACATGGTTGCTTTTGCCCGTTCAGCGCAGTTCAAACAATTAGGACGTCTCTCCCTGATCCCAGCATTCTTTAATATCAATGAACCAATTATTTTTGCGACACCGATCGTCATGAACCCAATCATGGTCTTACCATTTATTTTGACACCGATGGTTTCAGGCGTGATCACGTATTTTGCACTTTATACCGGTATCGTACCGTTATTTACTGCTGTGCAAGTTCCGTGGACGACCCCGCCGATCATTTCAGGATTTCTAGTAGGGGGCATCCGGACCGCTATTTTACAATTTGTTGTTTTAGCAATCGGCTTCTTTATTTACTATCCTTTCATTCGTAAGGTCGATAGTTTGAACTATAAACAAGAAACAGAGATCGTTTAATACCAAGGAAGCAGGTTGAACAGAAATGAATAAACTTAGAAACGATTTTTTATGGGGTGGCGCAGTCGCTGCTCACCAATTGGAAGGCGGCTATCGTGCGGGTGGAAAAGGCGTGAGTGTCGCTGATGTCATGACTGTAGGAGGCAACGGAATTTCTCGCCGAATCACGGAAGGTATCCAACCGGGCGAAAGCTATCCCAATCATGAAGCGATCGATTTTTATCATCGGTATCCTGAAGACATCAAGCTTTTTGCCGAATTAGGGTTGAAGTGCTTCCGAACATCGATTGCCTGGACCCGTATTTTTCCAAAAGGTGATGAACGCGAGCCAAATGAGGAAGGCTTGGCCTTTTATGATCAATTATTCGATGAGTGTTTACGCTATGGCATTGAGCCGGTTATTACCCTTTCTCACTTTGAAATGCCCTATCATTTAGTTACCGAATACGGAGGTTGGCGTAACCGTAAGTTGATCGATTTGTTTGTCCGCTTTGCAGAAGTTTGTTTTACGCGCTATCAAAAGAAAGTGAAGTATTGGATGACTTTCAATGAAATCAACAATCAAGCAAACTACAAAGAAGATTTTGCGCCGTTTACCAATTCCGGTCTGTTCTTTACCGAAGGAGAAGACCGAGAAAAAATCATGTACCAAGCAGCCCATTACGAACTCGTTGCTAGTGCGAAAGTGGTGGCGCTAGGGCATGCAATCAATCCTGCGTTTCAAATCGGATCGATGATCGCGATGTGTCCAATCTATCCGTATTCTTGCAATCCCAAAGACATGATGGCAGCCACGGTGGCCATGCAGCGCCGCTATTGGTTTTCAGATGTGCATGCCCGTGGACACTATCCGAGATATATGCGTAGCTATTTTGAGAGAAAACAATTTGATTTAGATATCACCCCTGAAGATGAAGCAATTTTGGCAAACGGCTGTGTTGACTACATCGGCTTTAGTTACTATATGTCTTTTGCGATCAAAGGTAAGGAAAATGATCCAACCTATGACTATGATGAGAGCCAAGATCTGGTGGATAATCCCTATGTTGATGCTTCCGAATGGGGCTGGCAGATTGATCCCGTGGGCTTACGCTACGCCATGAATTGGTTCAACGAACGCTACGAATTGCCGCTCTTCATTGTAGAAAATGGCTTTGGTGCCGTAGATACAGTGGAAGAGGATGGACAGATCCATGATGACTACCGTATTGATTACCTGAAAGCCCATATCGAAATGATGAAAGAAGCAGTAGCTTATGATGGCGTCGACTTATTGGGTTATACACCGTGGGGCATCATTGACTTGGTTTCTGCTGGTACAGGGGAAATGAAGAAACGCTATGGTGTGATCTATGTGGACAAAGACAATGAAGGAAATGGGACCCTTGATCGTCGGAAGAAAGATTCATTTGCATGGTATCAGCAAGTGATTGCGTCCAATGGCATGAAGGTATAAAGAAAAAAACGTTACGCAAAATTTCTGCGTAGCGTTTTTTTCTTTAGGGCATTTGGATATAGCCGTAATGAAGCAACAACTGAATAATAATAACTAAAGTGTTCATTCCCACATGGGTAATCATGGAAGTCCAAATGCTGCCGGTCAAGGCATAAAGCCCAGAAAAGAACAGTCCTAAGAAAATATAGACTAAGAGATGATTGTCATTATGGGCAAAGGCAAAGGCTACAGCGCTGACCACTACACCGACCCAAACATTGCTGTATTTCCCAATGATGCCAACTAAGGCTCTGCGGAAGACAAATTCTTCCATAATTGGTCCACCAACCATTGCCGCGAGGGCGAACAGTGGGTTTTGCAGCACAATAGCAATGATATTTTCGGTATTTTGCGAAGCACTGACTTCACCGAAAAGCGATTCGATAAAAATGGCTAGATTTTGCAACAAGATCGCTGCAATAATACCTGTCAGTCCATAAATAAGAATCGATGAAATTTTTGATCTTTTGTGTTCAAACGATAACGGTTCCGTTTGTTTGAAATACAAGAAAAACATGATCGCAGCACCAACTAAATAACCAATCGTTGTTGCGGCCACTTGATGTCCGCTAGGGATGAAGGCGATCGGTAGAAAAAAGACGATGCCGTAAGTAAGAATCGTGGACAAAGAATATTTTGATAAAGACATAGTTGTTTCCTCACACTCCTTTGCTTCATTATAGACTAGGTTGCTTCTAGAAACAAAAAATCCTACTATTTTTATCAATCAAATAGAAATGCAAAAAAAATTTAGCAAAAGGCTTGCAAAAATTTGGGAAAATGAGTAATATTGAAACTGTAAGTTAGCACTCGATACAAGAGAGTGCTAATACTAAATTCTATAACATTCATTGGAGGGATTTATCGTGTTAAGACCATTAGGTGATCGTGTGATTATCGAAGTCGCAAAAGAAGAAGAAAAAACTGTAGGCGGAATCGTGCTTGCATCAGCAGCAAAAGAAAAACCACAAACGGGTACCGTTATTGCAGTCGGCGAAGGACGCACGCTCGAAAACGGTGAAAAAGCTCCTGTTGCTGTCAACGTTGGCGAACAAGTAATGTTTGAAAAATACGCTGGCACAGAAGTGAAATATGAAGGAACAGAATATTTGATCGTTGCTGCAAAAGATATCATTGCAGTAGTAGAATAAGAAAAATAAAAAATACTTGAGGTGATGAAATCATGGCAAAAGAAATCAAATTTGCAGAAGACGCACGCGCAGCAATGCTTCGTGGGGTAGATAAATTAGCAGATACAGTAAAAGTAACCTTAGGTCCTAAAGGTCGTAACGTGGTTTTAGAAAAATCTTACGGTTCACCATTGATTACAAATGACGGTGTAACGATCGCTAAAGAAATCGAATTAGAAGATCATTTTGAAAACATGGGCGCAAAACTTGTTTCTGAAGTCGCTTCAAAAACAAACGATATCGCTGGTGACGGAACAACGACTGCTACGTTATTGACACAAGCAATCGTTCGTGAAGGATTGAAAAATGTCACCGCTGGTGCGAACCCATTAGGTATTCGTCGTGGGATCGAAATGGCAACAAAAGTGGCTGTAGAAGAGCTACACAACATTTCATCAATCGTTGATTCAAAAGAAGCAATCGCACAAGTTGGTGCTGTTTCTTCTGGTAGTGAAAAAGTTGGTCAATACATCGCTGATGCAATGGAAAAAGTCGGCAATGACGGTGTTATCACTATTGAAGAATCAAAAGGGATCGAAACAGAATTAGATGTTGTGGAAGGAATGCAATTTGATCGTGGGTACTTATCACAATACATGGTAACTGACAACGATAAAATGGAAGCAGCGTTAGAAAATCCATACATCTTGATCACTGACAAAAAAATCTCTAACATCCAAGATATCTTGCCATTGTTAGAACAAATCTTACAACAATCAAAACCATTATTGATCATCGCTGATGACGTTGATGGCGAAGCATTACCAACACTTGTCTTGAACAAAATCCGTGGAACATTCAACGTTGTCGCAGTGAAAGCACCAGGATTTGGTGACCGTCGTAAAGCAATGCTAGAAGACATTGCGATCTTAACTGGTGGTACAGTGATCACTGAAGACTTAGGTCTTGAGTTGAAAGATGCAACCATCGATAACTTAGGTCAAGCAAGCAAAGTGGTTGTGGATAAAGACAACACAACGATCGTTGAAGGTGCTGGTGAAAAAGAAGCAATTGACGCACGCGTTCAATTGATCAAAAACCAAATCGCTGATACAACTTCTGACTTTGACCGTGAAAAACTACAAGAACGCTTAGCAAAACTTGCTGGTGGAGTTGCAGTGATCAAAGTTGGGGCACCAACTGAAACTGAATTGAAAGAGTTGAAATTACGTATTGAAGATGCATTGAACGCAACACGTGCCGCTGTTGAAGAAGGCATGGTCTCTGGTGGTGGAACTGCCTTAGTCAATGTCATCAACAAAGTTGCAGAAATCGAAACAGATGGCGATGCAGCAACAGGTGTCAAAATCGTTTTACGTGCATTAGAAGAACCCGTTCGTCAAATTGCTGAAAATGCAGGCTACGAAGGTTCAGTCATCATCGACAAATTGAAAAACGCTGACTTAGGTGTTGGTTTCAATGCAGCAACTGGCGAATGGGTAAACATGCTAGAAGCTGGGATCGTTGACCCAACAAAAGTAACGCGTTCTGCATTACAAAACGCAGCTTCTGTTGCCGCATTATTGTTAACAACTGAAGCAGTCGTTGCCGACAAACCAGAACCAGCAGCGCCAGCAGCTCCTGCAATGGACCCATCAATGGGTATGGGCGGCATGATGTAAGCAAGCCTTGAGAACTCCTCTTTTGAGGGGTTCTTTTTTTGTACGATCAAAAAATACTTTAACACAGTAAAAGACAAAAAACCTCTCTTCTTAGTATTCTAAGCACCAAAGAATTGGTTCATTGCTTGAATAAAAGGAGAAAGGACTGGTAGATATGAGCTATCTATTTGTCTTGTAAAGGCAGCGTGTTTTCTAAGGAACCGTGAATTACAACCGTTCCCAAAATCCCTGGGCAAACCCAGTAATAAATTCATAAAGAGCCGGTAGGAGCACAGAAACACATAAGACGAGAAAGACCATTTTCTGAACAGCGGTTAATTGCTTGAGGAAATGGTTTTTTGTGAACAATAAATACGCGATACAGATAACGGCAAGTAGCTGCAATAAATCAAATAAAATGGACAAGAAAATCACCTTTTCTAATTAGATTATATGGATGTTAGAATGATGGATTGTCTTAGCATAGAGCAAAGGGTTGAATGATATTGTTCTGAGAAAACGTGAAGATCAACGTTTATAAAGAAACGGTATTTCGACCCCAAAGAATGCGAAGATACCGCTTAAAAGAAAGTAAGTCAATAAGCCTAAATAAAAAAGGACTTTCCAATTCAATTTCTTTTTCATTTGATCCACTCCTTTTGTGTATCATAGCATAAAAAAACGATAATATAAATAAATAATCTAAAGATGCAAATTTGCATTTTTCATCAAGTGTAAGCTCTCTCAAGCTACATTTTCGCTATCTTGAAAAACCTGAGCTAAAATAGAAAGAGGAACAAAATCATGGCTCACTTTGATTTTTTAAATGAACAACGAGTCGAAAGAAGGAGACATTTCTTTGAAAAAACCATGGATAAAACGCAAAAAGAAGCAAAACGAAAATGAATTATTAACGGAACAGTCCGTTCAAGTCGAGCAAAGTCAAACGAGAGAAGAGCTGCAAGAAGAAGCGGAGTTTACTTCTTTTTTTGCGGATGTCATGAAGCGAATGCCGAAAAAATCGGCTGCCCTTGTGATGAAAGGCTATGACGGATCAAAAGCCCAGGCGGAAAAAGTGTTAGCGAAAAGCAAGGATCAATTTGATCAGGTGTTTGAGGAGTTTTTGGTTGGCGTAGATGATGAAACGCGGAAAAAAGCCCACCGCACGATCCATGCGGCTTCTTTGACGGCGGCGATCATCGGCTGTTCACCGATTCCTTTTTCAGATGCAGTGTTACTTGTGCCGGTTCAAATGACGATGATGGCACGTTTGTATCGCATTTTTGGGCGAACGTGGCGTGAAGGGTTAGCGAAGAGTATCTCGAAAGAGTTAGTGGTGGTGAGTTTTGGACGCAGTGCCGTTGGCAATATCTTGAAATTTGTCCCAGCAGTAGGCACCGTTGCTGGAGCTGCGATCAATGCCAGTGTGGCTAGTGGTATCACCGAAGCATTAGGCTGGGTGACTGTCAAGATGCTGAATGATGGGGAAGATGTGTTTGAGCAAGTGATGTCCTTTAAAGGCCAATTTCACACGCTGTTCAATGCGTTGAAAGTTGGCAAGAAATCCAAGTAGGTCAAAAAGAAGAACGAAGCAGGTCCATCAAAAGACGACTTGCTTTTGTTGCTTCTTTTTCTTCACAGCAAAAAATACTTTTTAAGGAGTGAGTAAAATGAAACAACGAGTGACACGGGAAGAAGTCAAAGAACGGTTGGTCACCGATGCGTATTTTCAAAAAGGTCGTTCTGCTTTGAAGACCCGCCAAACGATTTTGACGATTCTTGCTTGGCTGATGGTCTTGGTTCCGTTTGTCTGGCTGGCCATCCCGCTGACTTTACCGAATCTAGCGGATCGGATCGCCTTTCGGACATATCTGGAAGAAGCAGTGACTTTTGATTTTTTGGCGTTGTTCCTAGGAATTTCTTTTTTGGTCTTGGTTCTGACATTTACTTTGTTGACCTTGAGGAACAACCGGCGTTTCAAAAGATTGTTGCAAAAGCAATCGATGCATGACGAAGTTGCCTTAGAAAAACGCAAAGAAGTATTAGAAGCTTTTTACGAAGAACGCTTCGGAACGAAAGAAGAGCGTCACGCTGCCAAGTACTATGCCGTTACTCCTGAGCAAAACATTGGAGAAACGGAGATCCAAGAACTTTTCCGTAGAAATGGGGTGGGCTGATGGTTGTCAATTTTGATACTGGGTTCCCGTGGTTGGATACATTTTTAACGGTTGTTTTAATGATTCTGTTCACGTATCCCATTTTAGGCGGCTTTGCTTGGTTCATCGGGGTGATCTGCAATCGTTTTTTGTTCCGCTATCGTCAGTTAGAGTGGATACCGATCCCCGAAGAAATCGAGCCGATGATCACCATTATGGTACCGGCTCACAATGAAGAAGTCGTAATTGAAGACACGATTCATTATTTAATGAACAATCTAAACTACAGCAACTATGAGGTGTTGGTGACGGATGATGGCTCAACGGATCAAACTCCTGTGATACTAGATCGATTGATGGAACAGTACCCGAATCTAAGGGTTTTGCGTATCGAAAAAAACCAAGGGAAAGCCCATGCCTTTAATATTGGTGTAGGGTTTGCTAAAGGGGAATTGATTTTGAGCAACGACGCAGATACGGTCCCTGAACCTGATGCATTGTGGAAATATGTCAATTATTTCATCCGCCAAGATTCCATCAATATCTCTGCCATTACGGCGAATATGGACGTTCAAAATCGCACAACGATCGTCGGGAAATCGCAAACCGTTGAATTTTCAAGTATCGTAGGAATTATCAAACGAACCCAGCAAGCCGTTTTCGGCGTCATCTATGCCTATAGCGGTGCCAACACAATGTATCGTAGAGCCGCATTGATGGACGTTGGTCTCTTTCGACAAAATCGTGCCACGGAAGATATCAGTATTGCCTGGGACCACCAATTCCATGGTTGGTTGTCATTGTTTGCGTCACGAGTGATGTTTTTCATGGAGGTGCCAGAAACACTCAAGATGCTCTATCGGCAACGGAAACGTTGGGCGAAAGGCGGAACGGAAGTGTGGTTGACCAATTTTAAAAAAGTTTTCTTACACCCTTTTGAAAATATCGGACGAACCGCCATGTTTGTGGATCAGTCCTTAAGTATTATCTGGTCATTCTTTTTCTGGTTGTCTTCGGCTTTGTTTGTTTTTTATCTGATTTATTATGGGGCAACTGGGAATTACGAGCGGATCTACCATATGTTTACGATGGCCTTTCTCTTTGTTTGTTTTGAGATGATTGCAGGGGTCATGCAGCTATTTACCAGCCTTTTGGCGGATGACAACCGCAGCAAGCTGAAGTATTTCCGCTTTGCCCCTTTTTACATGCTGTTTTACTGGATGATTAATGCCATAACGATCGTCACTACCTTTATTCCAGCCGTCAAAACCATCCTTGGCTACGGTAGCGGCGTTTGGGTCAGTCCCGAGCGAACGGCGAAAAAAAACGAAGAATCTTAACGAGTTCACCTTTCCTAGACAATAAAAACAAGTCTGAGTTTTCTTCAGACTTGTTTTTTTGCCATTAAGGTTCAGAAAGATAGTAAATCTCACGATTTTGGTAAGGATAACGAGTTTGTGAAAATTCGAAGGGCCGTCCGTCGGAGAGACGAGCAACTTGTTCTAATTCTAAGATCGGATCATTGGGATCAACTTCTAAATATTTGATATCATAGGAATCCGCTTTGTCGGCACGGATTTTACGTATGGCGGGGCCTATTTTGAGGTGTAAGGAATCAGTGATATATCGATAGATCGAGTGTTCAAGGATCGCCATATCAATATCGGGAATGGTTTTGATGGGCATGATCGTGTACTCCAATTCAAAGGGTTCGTTATCAACATAGCGCAGTCGTACGATATCATAAACAGGTTCGTTTTCTCGCAAGGACAAGTAATCCATTTCGTTGGCTTCTGGGAAACGAACATTGAAACTAATGATTTTACTTTGCACTTTATGCCGCCCGCCATATCGGTTGACTAGACCGATATACTCATTGATCTGTCCTTGGTAGGTCGCTGAATTGACATAGGTGCCATGACCTCTTTTGGTGGAAATCAGGCCTTCTTGCTTCAGTTGATTTAGCGCTTTTTGGATCGTCATTCGCGAGGTTTGAAATCGTTTGGCTAACGCCGTTTGTTCCGGTAGCTTTGATAAAGCTGGAAAAACACCTTCATAAATATTCGTCCGCAACTGATCAACGATCTCTTTGTATTTTGTCATAGTCATCACTCCTTATGTAAAGTAATTCATGGACTTGAGTTTTGTTTGAAGGGGATAAAAACAAGGTATATCATTAAAGAATCAACTGAAATTCATATGTACAGAAAAAGCTTTACATGTGTTCTCGAAAAATTTACATGCCGATTTCACCTAATTATAATAGGTTTTGTAAGCGAATACAAATGATGGAGGAATCAATATGACGACATTTTATTGGGGAAACAGTGTCAGCAGTATGCAGACAGAAGGTGGATGGAATGAAGGTGGTAAAAGCTTATCCGTTTATGATATACGGGAAGCTTCGGAACAGGCTAGCGATTGGCATGTAGCAAATGATAACTATCATGCGTATACAGAAGATTTTGATTATATGCAAGATTTGGGGATGAACATGTATCGTTTTCAAATTTCTTGGTCAAGGGTCGTTCACGATGGAGATGGTGCCTTTAATGAAGAAGGGATCGCCTATTACGATCGTTTTATTGATGATCTGTTAGCTAGAGGAATCGAACCTATGATTTGTTTGTACCATTTTGATATGCCCCTGCATCTAGCGAAAACCTATAACGGGTTCATCAGTAAAGAAGTGAAGGACGCATTCATTCGCTTTGGAAAAGAAATGGTGGATCGTTTTGCGGATAAAGTCCATTATTGGTTAACCTTTAACGAACAAAATCTTTTCCACCAAGACCATGGTTTTAAGATCAGCGGCTATTTAGAAGGGGAAGAAACAACAGAAGAATTGTATCAAATTTTCCACAATCTCATGGTTTGCCATGCAGAGATCTGTAACTATCTTCATGAAACAACAAATGCGAAGATTGGCGGCATGCTGGCGTATTCTGAAGCGTATCCAGCGACTTGTCGTCCACAAGACATCAAAGCAGCAAGAGAGTTTGATGAATTTGCGAATTTTACTTTATTAGATTGCTATGCGCACGGCAAGTATTCGGCAGCACAAGACCGATACGTGAAAAATCATCAACTCAATATGAATATTTTACCTGGGGAATTAGAAGCGATCGCAGCGCAGAAAAATGATTACATTGCCTTTAGCTATTATGCTTCTTCTACCTTGAACGCTGAAAAAATCCCTGAAGGAACGCCGCCAAATCGGTACATGACTTTTGGAAAACAAGACAATCCGTATATTGAAACGACGGAATGGAATTGGCAAATTGATCCGCTCGGCTTCCGTGATGTCTTAAATAAAGTCTATCAGCGGTACCGGTTGCCAGTGTTTCCGATTGAAAACGGAATTGGTGTCAGAGAGCATTGGAATGGCAACGAACCGATTCAAGATGATTACCGGATTGCCTACCATCAAGAGCATATTCGAGCGATGTTTGCAGCGATGGTGGAAGATGGAGTGGTCTGTCTTGGTTATCTTGGCTGGGGACTGATCGACATTTTGAGCTCTCAAGGTGATATGGAGAAACGATACGGACTTGTGTATGTCAATCGTGGCAATCATGAGTTGCGAGATATGAAACGTGTGCCGAAAAAATCGTATGAATGGTTCAAAGAAGTGATCAAAACGAATGGTAGTACGATCTATACAAACCCATATGCAGAATAGGAGGAACAGAAAATGGCAGCAGAAAAGCGCACGTTTTTAGATAAATTTACAGAGTTTTCGGTCCGTCTCGGCAATCAGGTTCATCTCAAAAGTCTTCGTGATGCGTTTGCGACCTTAATGCCTGCCTTTATTATCGCAGGGATCGCTGTGTTGTTTAATAATGTCTTCTTTCCGTGGTTCTTAGAAGGGGCTGCCTTGGCGCGAATGCAAGTGTTTGGCAATTCCATCACCAATGGAACATTGAATATCGCCGGTTTGCTGATTGCTCCGATGATCGCCTACTTCCTTTGTCGCAACAAAAATAATCCAAGCGCTATCAATGCAACTTTTGTGGCAACGACTTGCTTAGTGGTCATGTTGGCGATGGCTCATGCCGTGATGCCAGAAGGCGCCCAAGCAGAAGTGACCATCAGTGGTGTGATGCTGTTTGATGATGTCGGGACCAAAGGGATGTTTTCTGGAATCATTTGTGGGCTAGTTGCCACGGAATTATTTATTCGGCTATCAGAAAACAAGCACTTAAAAATCAATTTAGGGGATCAAGTTCCTCCTGCCGTCAGCAAATCCTTCAGCACGTTGATCCCTGCTATTTTAGTGATTTCTTTCTTTGCCTTAGTTGCGACCGTGCTAGCAGCCTTTGATACCGATCTGATTCAAATCATTTCCACAGTGATCCAAGAACCACTGCGTTTATTGAACACATCGATTTTTGGGTTCTTGATCATCTATTCAACGGGCAACTTTCTGTTTACTTTAGGCATTCACCAAACCGTCATCAATGGCACCTTATTAGATCCATTGCTGTTAGTCAATATGAATGAAAACATGCAAGCCGTGCAGGACGGTGCTGCGCCGCCCAATATCTTAAATTCAGCATTCGTGACGGTTTTCGCACAACTAGGCGGGACTGGATTTACGATCAGCTTGATCATTGCAGTGCTCTTATTCGTCCGCAATTACCAACCTTTTCGGGATGTCGTCAATCTATCCCTAGCTCCGGGTATTTTTAATATCAATGAGCCAATCATCTTTGGTTTACCGATCGTCTTCAATTTACCCATGATCATTCCCTTCGTTGCAAGTCCAATTGTGGCGACGTTGATTGGCTACTTTGCTACCGCAGTAGGATTCATTGAGCCACTTTCTGTGATGGTTCCTTGGACGACACCACCAATTCTTAGTGCATTGTTGGCATCAAAAGGGGATTTTAAAGTTGTTTTGGTTCAAGTGATCATCATCGTCGTCTGTGTAGCAATCTATTTTCCATTTTTAAAAATCGCTCAACGGGTTGCAATCAAATCTGCTGAATTGGAGCGGGCAGAATAAAAAAAGGGAATCCTATATTATAGTGACCTACAAAAGTTAGATCAAAATTCTAACGTTTTGGGGTCACTATTTTTTGAGGTGATTTTTTTACTAAGTTTCTATTTTGAATTTTAATTAAATGGTATACTATCCCAAAAGGAGCGACTATGAAACTATCAGAAATGCAAAAAGCGATTTATCAAAACAAGATTGATCACCAATTCAATGTCACCAATATTGAAAAAGAGTTTTTGGCTTTATATGGTGAAATAGGGGAGGCCTTTGATGCCTATCGGAAGCAACAAGAGGTAGGAGAAGAATTGGCGGATGTGGCGATTTATCTTCTTGGGTTAGCAGAAATCCTTTCCATTGATCTTGAAGCAGAGATTCATAAAAAAATGGCCGTCAACCAAAAGCGCCGTTATATCAATTATGGCAATGGCTATGCAAAACGAATCGATGATTGATACACGCACAAAAATTAGTGGATTCTTCGAGTATAGGCTCTTACCGAAATAGAAATGGAAGCAGGAGATAGGATGGAAAAGAACGTAAGCATGCGTGAATTAACAACGGCAGATTTAGTAGAAGTCGTGGACCACTATATTGCTGTATTTTCAGCAGAACCATGGAATGACCAATTGACAGTGCCGCAAATCACCGACTATGTATCATCAATGATGGCAATGAATACTTTTATTGGTTATCGACTAACAAACCGAGCATCGAATGAATTGATTGGTCTTTCATTAGGCTTTATCAAGCCCTGGTATCAAGGAAAAGAGTATGTGGTCGACACCTTTTTAATTACAGGCAAGCACCAAGGAAAGGGCTTGGGTTCCACTTTTTTAGAAAGGATCAAAGAGGATCTGCTCAAGAAAGAGATTCCAACGATCCTGTTAGATACCGAAGAAAGTATGCCCGCAGCGGATTTTTACAAAAAGAATGGCTTTAAACCGTTACCAGATAATGTGAGCTATTATTTATCTCTAGATTAATTCAAGCATGTCAATAAATAAAAAAGTCTGCGAAAAAATCGCAGGCTTTTTAGTTATGCACAGTTTCAACAGGTTTATCCACAATATATTGTAGGAACGTGTTTTCGCCTACTAAATATTGTGTTTAAGATTCGTTGGAATAAGAAACTGTCGCTTCTTTTGAGGAAGAGTTTCCCTTTATTGCATTGATGGTAGTCATTCGGTGATTTTCAAGGTGAATTGACAATGGTTGAGATAGAAAGTATCATAGCCTGCTTTTTTTCGATTACAATAAAGACGAGACTCGCCACCCTTTGGCGAAGCCTCGTCTTTTTACAGATCAACAAAAAAAGAAAACGCAGGAGTCTACGCTTTCTTTTTCTGTTCTTCTTTTTTCTTGTCTGTGGTCGGTACGGAATCTAGGGCTTTTTTGAAAATCTCTTCTTTTTTCGTTTTGTAGTTATGTTGTCGTTCAGCATAAACTTTTTCTTTCGTCTTTGTTTTCATACTCGGTCACCTCTTCCTTTTTTTTAGTATAGCATAATTTCACAAACTTATGCAAATTCTTGGTTTTCTCCTTGGTATTATAAACTTTCGTATGAAATACATTGTGAAAATATTTCTTACGGTAGAAGTGAGTGACTTCTCTATCAAAAAATTCGTATCCGGTTGGAAGCGATGTAACAGGATTTCATCATAGCGTCGATCACACTGGTGAAAGAAGCATTCTTTTTGAAAAAACTTTTTCACAGAATCCCGTGTGTAAAAAAGGAATGATAAATGGGTGATTTTAGTATCGATTTTTGAAAAAGGGGATCAGGAAAGAAATGTTATTCAAATAACAGTCTTGATTTTCAAAAAGTGGGTTTGTTTGCAAAAAAAAATCCTGTTTTTATTCGCGAATTAAAATAACGTTGAATGAAATAGCATTTTTTTGTTGTTTATAGAAATCTTTGTAAATATTGTGTCAGTGGTCAGCGTCAAAGAGAAAGTGATTAAAAAGAATAACGCAGGAAAATAAATGACACGTTTTGTTAAAATGGGGTACAGGGGGTGTTTTATTGGAATCTCGGAAAATCAAACGGAAGCGTTTAGTGAAACAAAAACGGTCCCTTTTCGTACAAAAAGGATTGGGTATCACAGCAGCGTTAGCATCAACTTCAGGTGTCTTTACGTCTCTTGCTCATGCGACCGAAACGACGAACGCTTCGTCATCAACCAACACAACTGCTACTCTTGCCAGATCGTCAGCTGAAACGGCGATCAATCGACAATTTAAAACAACAGCTTCACTGAATGTTCGTTCAAATGCTTCAACAAGTGCCTCTATCGTAAGTGGTGTAGGAGCAAATACAACAATCACTGCGGTGGCTCAAAAGAACGGTACCTCAGTGAATGGCAATACAATATGGTATAAGCTATCAACAGGCGGCTGGATCTCAGGGGCTTATGTGAAGAGCACCTCAGGCTCTTCTTCTGCCAATACAGGCTCGTCCAATTCGTCGTCTTCTTCATCGGAAAAAGCAATTTCGAAATCAGTGAAAACGACTACTGCATTGAACGTCCGTTCAAATGCAACGACAAGTTCTAGTGTCGTACGCGGTTTGAGCAGTAATGCGACAGTACAGGTCGTTGCACAAAAGAGTGGGACATCGGTGAATGGCACGACCACTTGGTACAAATTGTCCACAGGCGGTTGGATCACGGCAGCCTATGTCAAAGATGTTTCCAGTAGCTCCACAGGCAATAGTTCTTCTGGCGGCAATACAAGTGTTTCTGCAGAAACGGCTATCAGCAAGAACGTGAAAACAACAGCGGCATTAAATGTTCGTTCGAGTGCGTCAACAAGCGGCAGTGTCGTTGGCAGCCTAAGCAACAGCACGACGGTGAAGGTCGTTGCCCAGAAAAATGGCACATCCGTTGGCGGCACCAATGTTTGGTACAAAGTATCGACTGGTGGCTGGATCACAGCGGCATATGTGCGTGACGTCACGTCTAGTTCTGGAAATACAAGTAATAACAATAATTCAAACACAGGTTCAAACAATACTGGTTCATCAAACGGCTCAAGCAATGCGAGTGAGCAAGCCATCAATAAGACGTTCCAAACAACCACTGGGATGAATGTGCGCTCAAATGCATCGACTTCTGCAAGTGTGGTCAGCAGTTTGGGCAGTAATGCGACCTTCAAAGCAGTGGCTCAAAAACAAGGCACGTCAGTCAATGGCAATACCACTTGGTATAAGTTATCAACTGGTGGCTGGGTATCTGCAGCATATGTCAAAGAAGTCAGTGCGACGACTCCTGGCAACAATAACAACGCAGGCAATACTAATGTTCCGATGAGCGTGAACGGAGCAGCGATCGTTGCAGAAGCTAGAAAACATATCGGCACTCCTTATCAATGGGGAGGCAAAGGACCAGATGTCTTCGACTGTTCTGGGTTTACACGCTACGTCTTCTTAAAAGTGACGGGCAAAAACATCGGTGATTGGACAGTCCCACAAGAAAGCGCAGGGACGATCATTCCTGTCTCGCAAGCACAAGCTGGCGACTTGCTGTTCTGGGGTCAAAAAGGGAATACCTACCATGTAGCGATCGCTACAAGTAATACAAGCTATATCCATGCGCCAAGCACGGGTTATACAGTCACCGAAGCACAATCAGGCTTTTCGACTGCTAGCTTCGCTCTACGCGTGAAATAAATATTTTATTGAAAAGGCAAAGGGTTTGTCCTTTGTTAGAAACGCCCCTAAGAAAGCTGCAATCAGTTTTCTTAGGGGCGCTTTTTGTGCTGGGCGCAGATCTTCTAAAAGGTGGGACTTTGCCCTTGTTTTTTTGACAAAAAGGCCGATTTGTCAAAATCACTTGATTTTACTAGTACAAATTTTTGTCAAAAAAAATAGTTACTGATACCATAAAAACGTACCAATATTAGGAGGGATCTACATGAGATATACGAACGGAAATTACGAAGCTTTTGCAAGAAGCAGAAAACCGAAAGATGTCGAAAAGAAAGAAGCCTATATTGTTGGTGGTGGATTAGCAGGACTTGCTGCGGCAGTCTTCTTGATCCGTGACGGCCATATGGCGGGTGAGAAAATCCACGTCCTTGAAGAACTTTCTTTATCAGGCGGTTCATTAGACGGAAAATTCATTCCCCATGATGGATTTGTGACCCGCGGCGGTCGAGAAATGGAAAATCATTTTGAGTGTCTGTGGGATCTATTTCGCTCAATTCCGTCTTTGGAGGTGGAAGATGCTTCGGTGTTAGATGAGTTTTACTGGTTGGATCACGATGATCCAAATTCGTCTAACTGTCGGATCATCCACAATCGCGGCCAACGAGCAGCAGATGATGGAGAATTTACCTTGTCTGCTACAGCACAAAAAGAATTGACTCAATTATTTATGACTTCAGAAGATCAATTGATCGGGAAAAAAATCGAAGATGTTTTTGGCGAAGAATTCTTTGAATCCAATTTTTGGCTATACTGGTGTACGATGTTCGCCTTTGAAAAATGGCATTCGGCGATTGAAATGCGTCGCTATGTGTTGCGTTTTGTGCATCATATCGATGGCTTGCCTGATTTTACCGCGTTAAAATTTACCCGTTACAACCAATATGAGTCATTGGTCAAACCACTACTTGCTTATTTGGAAGAACAAGGAGTCGACTTCCAATATGAATGCACAGTCAGCAATATCGATGTTCGGATCGTGGGCGAGGAAAAAGTTGCTCAAAAACTTGTGCTAGAAAAAGCGGGGGCAATCGAAGAAATTCCTTTGTCAGAAGATGACTTGGTCTTTGTTACCAACGGATCGATCACTGAAAGTTCCACGCAAGGGGACCATTATACTCCAGCGCCTATCTCAAAAGCACCTGGTGGTAGCTGGCGTTTATGGAAAAACTTGGCGGCGCAATCGCCTGAGTTTGGTCATCCAGAAGTCTTTTATGAAAACTTACCTGAAGAAAGCTGGTTTGTTTCGGCAACTGTCACTTGGCAAAATTTTGATGTTGAACCTTATTTAGAAAAATTGACCCATCGCAAGTTGCGAACAGGCAGAATCGTCACTGGGGGGATCATCACCATCAAAGATTCCAATTGGATGATGAGCTTTGCGACCCATCGCCAACCGCACTTTAAAGAACAAAAAGACCAACAAACGATCACATGGGTGTATGGATTGTTGTCAAATATGCCAGGAAACTACATCAAAAAACCAATTGAACAATGTTCGGGACAAGAAATCGTGCAAGAACTGCTTTACCATTTAGGCGTGCCGGAAGCAGAAATCCAACGCATTTCAAAAGAATCAAGTGTGGCAGTTCCGGTTTACATGCCGTTTATCACTTCCTACTTCATGCTGCGTGAGCCAGGGGATCGGCCATTGGTTATTCCAAATGGCTCCAAAAACTTAGCTTTTATCGGTAATTTCGCAGAGACTGAAAGAGACACTGTTTTTACAACAGAGTATTCCGTTCGGACTGCAATGGAGGCTGTTTATCAGCTATTAGATGTGGAACGCGGGGTACCAGAAGTGTTTGCTTCCGCTTATGATCTGCGTACCTTGGCCAAAGCTGTCTATTATCTGACCGATAAGAAAAAAATCACGGAAATGGAGCTACCATTTATCGAACGAAAACTATTGGAAGGCTTCGTTAAGAAAACCGAACATACCTACATTGGCGATCTGTTGAAAGAAAACCATTTGATTTAAATAAAGCGCAACGACAACGAGGCGAAAGAAACTGCTCGTGGTCGTTGCGTTTTTTCATTTACTTTTTAGTGTTGTTTAGACGAATCCTTATTCCTCAGATAAAATCCGTACTTGGATCTCTGTCAAATAAGCTTGCTCGTTGCTAAGGGTCGTTTCATGGATCGATCGTTCATAGAAGTAGTCATCGATTTGCCATTGGTGCGCTGCAATCAGCTGCTTGAGTTTTTGATAGAACTGCTTCAATCCTTCGTCATCCCCCTGATAAATGGTGGTTAAATAGCAACCTGCTGGTTTCACGAAGGAAGCTCGTTGTGGTTCTTCTTGCCGCACATAAACGTAGTCGATGTCCTGCGTATTGTCTTTGTTCGTCCGAATCATAAAACCGTATTCGTTATTCGAGAAAAGATAAGGCTGTGCCATCAAAAGGTCGTAGGCTTGGGTGATCATCTCTGGGATGCTGCTGCCGTTTAATCTAGGACTAAGGGAGAAATACTCCTCTGGCTGTTCCTTCAAGGTGAAGGGGGAAGTTTTTTCTGCAGCCAGACGCAAGTCCGCTGCTTTTCGTTCGATGATTTTTTGGATGTTGGACAACTGCTGAATTTTTTCATCGATGGTTTGCCGCTTGGCTTCCAATAAGTTTCTCATGGTCTCGGCATCCCCCTGCAACGCTGTTTGAATCTCTTTTAAGGGCATCGATAATTCTTTCAATGACAGGATCAATCCGAGATCCAAAAGTTGATCAAGGGAATAATACCGGTACCCGTTTTCGTCTTTGCTGTTTGGTTGAAATAGCCCAATCTCGTCATAATAGTGGAGTGTCCGAGGATTGATTCGCGCTAAGCGTGCCATTTCCGATACTTTTAATTTGGTTTTCATGGCGCTCCTCCTTGACTTTACAGTTACTGTAAACTTTATACTAAAGATAGTCAACTACTGGGAGGAAGATAGAATGAATAAACAAGTAACATATCGACCATTTAAACGAGAAGATCTGCCTGCGCTTGTGCAAGTAATTATTGATAGCTGGAACTACGACAAGCAATTTGACCAGAAGACCGCCAAACACTTTGCTCATGTCTTTTTGTGTTATGAACTTGCCCGTGCTACCTATTCACGTGTGGCTCTTTTAAATGGTGAAGCTGTCGGTATCTTATTAGCAGACAGTAAAAGAGGGAAGAAGCTTCATCCAATGCGCTATTGGGGGAAAACGATGTGGCATGCTGGCTGCTTAATGCTTTCTAATCAAGGGAGAAACACGCTGCTGCATTATGCCAAAGAGGTGGCTGAGTTAAATCAAGCGATGTTGAAAGACTTACAAATTCCTTTTCAGACCGAAGTTGGTTTGTTTGCCGTTAGTCCCAAAACACAAGGATTGGGTGTAGGCAAGCAACTCTTTACTTCCTTCTTAGCGATGGTCCAGCATGATAAAACAGCTCCGTTTTTCCTTTATACCGATACCACTTGTAATTACGGTTTTTATGAGCATATGGGCTTGAAGCGGGCAGCTGCTGTGAAACGCTGGATCAAAAAGCCGATCAAGAAGGAAATCGAGTTTTATATCTATACTTCCTAAGAGTGCAGCGATGCACTCTTTTTTTCATTGGCTAGTATGGTAAACTGGAAGCAAAGAAGGACAAGAAAGCTGTTTTCGTTTTATGGAAACGGCGCTTATTTTGGTCGAAAGCGATGGATCAATTCGCTTTCGTAAAAAGGATGGGGAATGGGAAAGGATGGTTTATTTGGAAAAAAAGCAGATTGGGTTTATTTTAAGTGATATCGATGGGACGATCTTGGATCATAAACATCAAATCGATCCGGTTTTGATTGAAGAAATCAAACGGTTGAAGCAGCAAGCGATTCCTTTTGTTTTGGCTTCCGCTCGCTCCCCGAAAGGAATGCTACCGATAGCTGAAGAATTAGAGATAGAAGACTGGCCCTTGGCTTGCTACAACGGTGCCCTGATTGGACGGTACGATCATACGGGTACGCTTGTACCAATATTTAGTCATGAGGTCAAAAAAGCAGAAGCAAAGACTTTGGTTGCTCGCATCAAAGCTGATTTTCCTGCCGTTTCGATCAATGTCTACTCTGGTGATCAGTGGTATTGCGAAAGAGTGGATCAGTGGGCACAGGCAGAAGCGGCGATCACCAAAGAGACCCCTTTGGAAACTTCATTGGAACAACTGTTGGCACAAGAAGCTTTTGAGGTACATAAGTTTCTTTTGATCGGCACAACGGCAGAAATCCAAGCGCTTCATGCTGCCTGCCAGAACGCTGACTTTTTAGAAAGCGCCTTTTATTTATCCAAAGAGAATTATTTGGAAGTCACTCATCAAGCTGTGGGAAAAGATAAGGCGCTAAATGAATTAGCGGCCTATTTCCAAGTGCCGCTGGCGCAAACCTTAGCGATCGGCGATAATTTTAATGACCTGCCAATGATTGCTTCAGCTGGTATCGGTGTTGCGATGGAGAATGCGCCCGATTTGGTCAAAGCAAAAGCTGATTTTGTGACGGCTAGCAATACAGACCATGGGGTTGCTGATGCATTGCGGCGATTTGTCACAGAATAAATAAAAAAACTAGGTTTTTTGAACAAATTGATTGACTTTCATTTCTACTCTCCTTAAACTTTTAGCTATACCTAAAAAGGTAAGTGTTTGTTGGAAAGAAGGAGAAAAATGAATAAGAAGATCGAGAAGACATTGACCAAATTTGCCGAGCCGTTGGGGCTCTCAGTTGATACTTCCACCGGGGTGATTTATGGAACGTATCATAGTTATAAACTTTTTTTAGTTCAAGAGAATAACAATAGTTATTCTCTTGTGGCTCATTTTTCCCTTAGCAAAGAGGGGGAACTTCCGAACCAAGAAGAAGTCAAAGAAGTTTTAAGTGAGTCAAAAGAGATCACCGACTGTGTGATCCAAGGATATCAAGTTGCCTATACATTACGCGGAGCGATGACTGCAGGGAAAACTGTGGACAAGATCCGTACTGCGTTGGACCAATTGACGAATTTCTTGAAGACGAAAGGTTACCAAAATTCTTGTACCTTCTGCGGAACGATCACTGAGCCGGTTTCGCTGTATGCTATTGGCGGCACTCCCGTCATTGCGTGTGAAGCTTGCTTTAAGAAACAACAAGAAGCGGTCCTTGCACAAGAACGGGAAAAAGGGCAGAAAAAAGAAAATTGGCTAGCTGGAACAGTGGGCGCGTTTCTTGGTTCACTGATTGGTGCCGGCGCAATTATTTTATTAGGACAACTGGGATATGTAGCTGCATTGTCTGGAATCGCAATGGCGATCTGTGCCATCAAAGGGTATGAATTATTAGGTGGAAAACTCAGTACAAAAGGTATTATTAGTAGTATCATCGTCATGATCATTATGGTCTATGTCGGGAATCGTATCGACTGGTCGATCAGTGTAGCGAATTATTACACAGACGTTGATGTCTTCTACGCTTTCCGTATTTTACCTGATTTGATTCGTGAAGGGTATTTGGAAGCGAGTCAATATTACGGGAACTTAGGTCTGGTCTATCTCTTTACGGCGATTGGGGCTATTCCAACTATTATCGCTGCGGTACGAGAGGGTAAAGTGACGCGTCAAAGCTATAAAATGGAGTAATCCACTTTTCTATCCAAAGATAAAAAAACGCAAAGCGAGATCTCTTTCGCTTTGTGTTTTTTGTTTTTGTGTCATAAATAATAACATGCAGTATTTACATTCAGAGTTTTGTAATAATTCTGAAAATTTTGGATTTTCATAAGGGGTAGGTAAGATGAAGAAAAAATGGGGATATGGTGTCATCGCTGTTTGTGGAATCGTATTAGCAGGTTGCTCAACAGGAGGGACATCAAGTACAGGTGAAAGTTCAAGTGGTAGTGGGACAGCAGCTGCCGAACAAATTTTTAATGTTGTGGTTCAACAAGAAATGCCTAGTGCCGATCTATCCTTAGCCACCGATACGATCAGTTTCAGTGCTTTAAATAATGTGTATGAAGGGTTGTACCGCTTAGATGCTGATAGTAAGCCCGAACCAGCAGGTGCCGCCGAATTAGCGGAAGTCAGTGAAGATGGTCTGACCTATAAATTGAAATTACGTGAAGATGCCAAATGGTCAAATGGAGAACCAGTAACAGCAGCGGATTATGTCTTTGGCTGGCAACGCACCGTAAGTGCGGAAACAGGTTCTGAATATGCGTACTTATTTGCGCCCGTAACCAATGCCGAAGCGATAACAGCAGGTGAAAAAGATGCCTCAGAATTGGGGATCAAAGCAGTCAGCGACTATGAATTAGAAATCACGCTGACGACACCTACGCCATACTTCCAATACTTATTGGCATTTCCATCCTTCTTCCCTCAAAGCCAAGCAGTCGTAGAAGACAACGGCGATCAATATGCTTCAACAAGCGACAATGCCGTTTACAATGGACCGTTTGTGTTAGCTGGCTTTGATGGTCCAGGAACCGATACAGAATGGTCATATGAAAAGAACGACCAATATTGGGATAAAGATACGGTGAAACTTGATACGATCAATGTCAGTGTCGTAAAAGAATCATCGACCTCCTTGAATCTATTCCAGGATGGGCAAGCGGACGACGTCATCTTAACAGGAGAATTGGCGCAGCAAATGGCCAATGATGAAGCGTTTGTGTCAGAACCATTAGCCCGTACTTCCTATATCGAGTTGAATCAGCGAGAAGAAGATTCGCCATTTCGCAATGAGGATCTGCGTAAAGCAATCTCTTATGCCATCGATCGTGATGCATTAGTGACATCGATTTTAGGTGATGGTTCATTGGCTTCCACAGGATTGATACCAAAAGGAATGACCTTTAACCCAACTGATAATACTGATTTTGTCGATGAAGCGGAAAGTGTCATTGAATACGATCAAGAAAAAGCCAAAGAACATTGGGAAAAAGCCAAAGAGGCTTTGGGAATCGATTCTTTAAGTTTTGAAATTTTGGCCTCTGACACAGACTCAACCAAAAAAGCTATTGAATATATTCAAAGTGCGATTCAAGATACGCTTGATGGGGTGAAAGTTAGCCTAAGTCCAGTACCTTTCTCCGTTCGCCTTGATCGTTCAAACTCAGGTGATTTTGATGTCGTTATGGGTGGCTGGGGTGCTGACTATGCGGATGCCAGCAGTTTTACAGATCTATTTGTAACCGATAATTCATACAACCGAGGTCGTTGGACAAGCGATGAGTACGATGCAGCAGTGAAATCATCTGCCACGACAAATGCTGGCAATCCAGATGCCCGCTGGCAAGATTTGTTGGATGCAGAGAAAATCATTATGGATCAACAAGGGGTTATCCCTGTGTACCAAAACGTTGAAGCTCATTTACGTGCACCAAAAGTAAAAGGGGTCGTTTCTCACGGTGCCGGTGCGCAATACGATTACAAGTGGGCAGTTATTGAAGAATAAGCGCCTAAAGAAGAAGCTGGTTTTGCGTAAGCATGCCAGTTTTTTTCTTGTGCTTTGTTCTTACTTACACAATGTTAGTAATGAGAGCGGATGCAATTGTTTATAAAAAAACAAAAAAAAGTTGACAAGGATCAATGATCAACTTGTCAACCTCGTTTTTTCTTCATCTATTTCACAGAAATCCAGTGAAAGATTATTCGCTAACTGTTACGTCGCCTGTTACAGAAGCGCCATCTTCGTCAAGTGTTGCTGAATCTTGGAATTCTTTTGAAGTGAATGTTACGTTACCTTCAACTTTTGCACCGTTCAATACAAAGCCGTTTGCATTCACTTCAACGTCACCTTTGATTACACCGTGAACGATGTTGAAGTTTTCTGAGTTAACGATCAATTTAGGAACAGTTACTGTGTACTCAGCTGTTACGTTGCGGTCTTCATCTTGTGAGTACAATGCAAATTTACGGTAGATATCAGCTGAGTCATCGCCTTTATCATGGAATTCGCCATCAACGGTTACATCGTTATCAAATGTCATGTCAGCAGTTACAGCAACGATCCAGTTACCATCTGCACCCAATGCTTTTTCAATGACTGAAGTTTGGTCACTGATAGAAGCAGTTGAAACAACATCATCTGATGATTCAGTTGATGCAGCAGTTGAAGCTGCTGTTGATGATGAGCTTGCAGCTGTGTCGTTATCTGAACTACATGCAGCTAAAAGAGTGCCTCCCATAAGCAATGATGCAGCGATTAAAGTGATTTTAGTTTTTTTCATGTTTCCTTCTCCTTTGTATTCCCATAGTTTTCTTAAAAACAAAATGATTATACCATACCGAAGTGAAGTTTGTGAAACAAAAAACATAAATGAGGAGAAATTTAATAAATATCAGCCTAGGATTAAAAAAATTTCAAAGAAACTAGGAATAAATGCGTGACGCTTACGAATGAATGAGACATCTCATTCACAAAGAACCCTCCATTATGGAAGAAATGCACTTCTTCTATAATGGAGGGTCATTACTACATTCGCTTTCGATCAGTCAACTGCTTGAACTTCGATACGATCAAATCCATGATGAACTGATACATAAAGGCATGGGTTTGGAAATGGGTTTGATGAGGGAAGATGATTGCTTCTTGGACAAAGGGAAGTTCCGAGATCTGTGGGTTGGCGGTGATCACGATGACTTTGGCTTTGGTTCGATCAAAGAAATCTTTTCGAGGCGTTCCATTTCGAATTTGTTGCTTGGTCAGGTAGTCACCGGAATTGGTAAAAATAATAAAAAGCGATTCTTCATCGGCAGATTTGATGATTTCTTCCTGTACGAGATCGTCTTGGAAGGTCCGAATGAACTTGCCGTTGTAAGCTAGTTTGATCTGGAAATCAATAGCAGCCGATTCTGAGAATAATATTCCAAAAGCAAAGACATTTTTATGCGAAACAATTGCTTGTGCGACCCGTTCGATGGCTGGCAGATCAAGATGATGCCGCAGATAATCGATGTCTTGTATCACTGCGTCAAAATAGGAGTCTACGCCTTCTTGCTCCAAAGCAGACAAAATATTCGAGCGATAATTTAGCGGATTGTTGAAGCGGTTCTCGATGAAAGCTGCGTTGTCTTTTAAATCACCATAGTCATCAAAGCCTAAGGTACGGGCGAATTTTGAAACGGTTGACTTTGACACATGGCAAAGAGCGGCGAATTCACCAATACTTAGAGTTTGGATCTGATCGTAATAGTTGATCATGGTCAAACCGATATAGTAGTTGGTGGAATCAGTGGGTGCATTATTTAAAAGATTCAATAAACGAATGATTAAGAGGCCCATTTTCTTTCCTTTCTTGTAAGCAGTTTCCAAATTGCGAACTTTCGCAGGTGTGAGAAAAAAATCTGCTATAGTAACGCCATAAAGCGCTTTATAAATCAAACACGGGAGTGAGTCATTTGGCAAAAGATTATTCAAAACTTGCTAGTGAAATTATAGCACAGGTCGGTGGGGAACAAAATATCGTTAGCCTGTATCATTGCATCACTAGATTGCGTTTTAAGTTGAAAGATGTCGAGTTGGCACGAAAAAATAAGAACAAAATTCAGCAGCTTGATGGGGTATTGTCAGTCATTGAAGGAAATGGCCAGTTTCAAGTCGTGATCGGGAATCATGTGGCAGATGTTTTTCAAACGATCATGAGCAAGTATTCGATCCAAAACGCTTTGGAAAGTGATGGAGATGCCGAAGAATCAACAGAAAAACAAGGCAATGTATTTATCCGATTCTTCAATGTATTGTCTGCGATCTTTAATCCAATCATTGTTGCGCTTGCAGGGGCAGGGATGTTGAAAGCTTTACTAGTTGTTTTTACGACCTATCATTTGATGGACGCAGAAGGAAGCACCTATAAAATATTAGCTGCTGCTGGCAATAGTGTCTTTTATTTCTTGCCTTTATTTTTAGCGATCAGTGCAGCGCGGATTTTCAAAGTCAATATGTTTATTGCTTTAGCAATCGTTGGGGCGTTGCTGGAGCCGAATTTTACAGCAATGGTGACGGAAAACGGTGTGACGGTTGATTTCTTTGGCATCCCAGCTGTGCTGATGGGGTATTCGGGTACCGTGATTCCAGCGATCGTTTCGATCTATATCTACTCGCACTTGGAACGCCTACTCAAACGGATCATTCCTAAGAGTATCGAGATTTTTGCTCTATCGCTAGTGGCTCTTTTGATCATGGTGCCTCTGACTGTTTTGATCATTGGACCGGTCGGTGTAATGCTTGGGGACGGTTTAGGCAATGCCATGAACTTTATCAGCGATAAGAGTGGGCTGTTGGCTGGCTTGTTGATCGGTGGCGGTTGGACATTCTTAGTAATGATCGGGATCCATTGGGGAGTTGTACCGATCATGGTCAATAACCTAGCGGTATATGGCTATGATACGCTGCGCCCGATGATCGCAGCAGCAACATTTGCGAGTGCTGGGGTTGCTTTAGGTGTATTTTTACGCTCTCGCAGAAAAGAAACCAAAGGTCTGGCGCTATCTTCCTTGCTTCCAGCATTGCTTGGAGGAATTACAGAACCCATCGTCTATGGACTTTCGGTAAAATTTAAAAAGCCGTTGATTGCTCAAACCATCGTTGGTGCCATTGCTGGTGCGTTTATGGGCATGATGCAAACCAAGGCCATCGTCTATGTTTTTCCAGCATTGACGACATTGCCAGCTTTCTTTGGGGACACCTTTGTGTACTATTTGATCGGCATTGCCTTTGCGTTCTTCGGTACTGCTATTTTGACCTATGTATTAGGATTTGAAGAAACGCTAGAACCTGTTTTAGAAGAAGGGGCAGGGTTGCAAGTGATGACACCAGTTGCTGGTGAAGCGATCACGCTTGATGATGTCAAAGATGAAGTATTTTCTTCTCGAGCAATGGGAGATGGATTAGCCGTTTATCCATCAGCCGGCGATATTTATGCGCCACTTACTGGTACGGTTGTGACAGTGTTTCCAACTGGACATGCTTTTGGGATCCAATCAGCTGCTGGGACGGAAGTGTTGGTTCATATCGGCTTAGACACGGTTGATTTAGCAAAAGGCGTGTTTGAGATTTCGGTGAAACAAGGGGATCAAGTCGTGAAGGGGCAAAAAATTGGCACCTTTGACTTAGCAAAAATTATTGAAAAAGGATATGATCCGACAACCATGTTGGTCTTTACCAGTGTGATCAAAGAAGATGCATTGACAGTTGTGGATCAAGCGAAAAAAGACGTTACCGCATTGGTAGCAAATGATTTATTAAAAGGAGCGATTTCATGAGTGTATTTCCAAAAAATTTCCTATGGGGCGGCGCAATCGCCGCAAATCAAGCCGAAGGAGCTTATTTGGAAGGAGGAAAAGGATTAAGCGTAGCAGATATTTTACCAGTTGGTGAAAAACGTATTGAGCAAGTTTCACTGCAGCTTGAAGAGGAAAACTTTTATCCGAGCCATGAAGCCATCGACTTTTATCATCGGTACCCAGAAGACATTGAACTGTTTGCGGAAATGGGCTTGAAGTGTTTGCGTACCTCAATTGCTTGGAGTCGCATTTTTCCGAATGGGGATGAGACGGAACCGAATGAAGCAGGTTTACAATTTTATGATGATTTATTTGATGCCTTGAATGAAAAAGGGATCCAACCAGTTGTTACGTTAGCTCACTTTGAGACACCACTGCATTTGGTAACGAAATATGGTGGTTGGCAAAATCGTGCACTGATCGATTTTTTTGATCGGTATACAAAAGTGGTTTTTGCACGCTATAAAGGGAAAGTGAAATATTGGATGACTTTCAATGAAATCAACCATACCCATACGATCCCTTTACTCGCAGCAGGTATCGATGTGTTTTCTTTCGAGACTGAAGAAGAAAAATTACAGGCACTTTATCAAGCGAGTCATAATATGTTTGTTGCAAGTGCCAAAGCAGTTCTGAATGGGAAGGCAGTAGATGAAAACAATCAGATTGGCTGTATGCTGTCACTGAGTCCGATTTATCCTGCAACGTGCAACCCGCAAGATGTTTTTGAATCGTATCAACTGCGCCGTCGTTCTTTGTTTTATAGTGATGTGCAATTGCGAGGAGCGTATCCTGAATACTTCGACCGCATCGTGAAGGATAATCATCTGTTGCTGGACATTACAGAAGAAGATCTAGCGATCATTAAAGCGGGGACCTGCGATTATTTAGGCTTTAGTTTTTACCGCAGCTCATTACATGAAGCGGGCATGAAAATTTTAGGTAATACTGGCGGATTATTGGGGAAAAAGAATCCTTACCTAAAAGAAACTGCTTGGGGATGGCCGATCGATCCGTTGGCATTACGCTATGTTTGCAGCGAATTGACTGATCGTTATCAAAAACCATTATTTATCGTTGAAAACGGAATTGGTTTAAAGGATGTTGTCAATGAAGATGGATCGATCGTCGATGAAGAACGGATGGCTTATTTGAAAGACCATGTAAAGGCAATGGCGGAATCGATCAAAGATGGCGCAACGATTCTAGGCTATACATGGTGGGGACCGATCGATATCGTTTCTGCGGGGACAGGAGAGATGGAAAAACGATACGGCTTTATCTATGTCGATAAGCAAAATGATGGTAGCGGAGATCTTTCCCGCAAGAAAAAAGCTAGTTTTGCGTATTATCAGCAAGTGATCGCCACGAATGGGGAAGCGTTGGCGTACGAATCATTTTTGAAAGGAGGCAAGTAAAATGAAAAGTTATTTTCCAAAAGATTTCCTCTGGGGGGGAGCAACAGCTGCCAACCAAGTTGAAGGAGGCTCTGGGATCGATGGAAAAGGCTTGTCGGTTTCTGATGTCTATCTGTTCGATTCCTCAATGCCGAAAGAACGTTGGACTGACCAATGGCATATGATGACTCATCAGCAAGTTGCAGAAGCACAAGATTCTAACAGCACGAAATACTATCCGAAAAGACAGGGCATCGATTTTTATCATCACTTTAAAGAAGATATTCGCTTATTTGCTGAGATGGGCTTCAAAGCCTATCGGATGTCAATTGCTTGGACACGGATCTTTCCAAAGGGGAATGAGGTAGAGCCAAACGAAGCTGGATTGGCATTTTACGACGCAGTCTTTGATGAATGTTTGAAGTATGGGATTGAACCAGTGGTATCACTATCCCATTATGAGATGCCTTTGTATTTAGTGACTGAGTATGGAGGATGGCCGAATCGGCAAGTGATCGACTTTTATGTCCGTTTTGCCAAGACGGTGATTGAGCGATACCAAAAGAAAGTCAAATACTGGGTGACTTTTAATGAAATCAACTGTGTCAAACACCATCCATATGTTAGTGTTGGGATCATTGAAGAAGGCCATCCAAATATTGAACAAGACAAGTACCAAGGGGCGCACCATCAATTTGTCGCCAGCGCAATCGTGACTGACTTTTGCCATCGATTGATTCCCAATGCCAAGGTCGGCTGTATGATCAGCTATCAATTATTAACGCCGTACAGCTGTGATCCAGATGATGTCCAAAAAACAGTCGAAAGTCAACGAACCTCACTCTTTTTCAGTGATGTGCAGGCAAGAGGCTATTATCCAGCATATGCCAACCGCATGTTTGAAGAAAAAGGAGTGGAATTGGTGATCGAACCAGGAGATTTAGAAGTCATCCGGGAAAACCCTGTGGATTTTGTTTCCTTTAGTTACTATATGTCCAGTGCAGTCAGCGCGCATCCAGAACGATTGGAAAGTGCTGTCGGGAATTTGATTACTGGTGGGATCAAAAACCCCTATTTGCCAAGCAGTAAATGGGGTTGGCAGATCGATCCCAAAGGGTTGCGAACAGCATTGAATCAACTCTATGACCGCTACCAAAAACCTTTGTTTATTGCCGAAAACGGTTTGGGAGCAGAGGATGTCGTAAACGAAGATGGCACCATCGATGATTTTTATCGAATCGACTATCTGCGTCAGCATATTGAACAAATCAATGAAGCGTTACATGATGGCGTCGAGGTCTTTGGCTATACGGCATGGGGTTGCATCGATATCATCAGTGCTTCGACCTCACAAATGTCGAAACGCTATGGTTTTATCTACGTCGACCAAGACGATGAAGGCAATGGCACAAAGAAACGCATCAAGAAAGCATCTTTTGATTGGTACAAAAAAGTAATTGCTTCAAACGGCGCAACTCTTTGATTTTTGATTCTTCCAGATAAAGCAATTCCTAGGCTTAATCATAAGGTTTCTTAACAATTTAGCTTTTTATCAAGAAAAAAGCCCAAATTTATTTGCTATTTTATTTTAACCGTGCTATGATGAATAGGTAAAGTTCTGATATGTTAATACTTGTTTATCTTTTCTATTGATACACACTTCAATTACACATCATTTTCTATTACAAACAAATAAACACAGTCGATGTGTAATATGGAGGTATACGTTTATGAATAACGGTACAGTAAAATGGTTTAATGCAGATAAAGGTTTTGGATTTATTACAGGTGAAGACGGCAATGATGTATTTGCTCACTTCTCAGCTATCCAAGGCGACGGCTTCAAAACTTTAGAAGAAGGTCAAGCAGTGACTTTCGACGTTGAAGAAGGCCAACGTGGCTTACAAGCAACAAACATCGTTAAAGGTTAATTGACGTTAACAAGCGAGAATCCATTGGGTTCTCGCTTTTTTTTGTTTTATTTTATGTAAGTATTGAAATGGATAGGGTTTTGATGATCTGCTACAAGAGAATAGTTGCAGGATTTGAGAGCCTAACATGGTAAATAGTACATCTTTGCTTTCGATAGTCAACTAACCCTAAGCGTTGTGTTTTACTTATCCATGATTTCTCATTCGATGATAAGCGTATAAAAAGAGGAAAAGAGAAAGAGGGCACTATACCGTATTCAATAAATAAATGCTTTTCACAGTAAATGAAAAAGTGATTGAACAGGTTTAGTAGCATCGCTATCAATAAAATCACTGATCGCAAGTGATTCAAATGGCATGTCTCATTTGAATAGAATAAAGAAACAAGTACAGTGGAAAATGCCACGATTCAATGTATGGTCCCCCGTACTTATACAAGAGTAATCGATGTGCAATATCGATAATTCTTATTCGTTTCATCGATATTGTCTTGAATCAATTGCAAAAGTAGAATATATTGATACAAATTAGATACTTTTTTTATTGCAGATGGGAACAAAGATGATTACCTATCGAGGGGGAATCTATATGAAGCCAAAAGAAATACTTTGCCAATGGGTTGATGCGTTTAATCAAGCAGATGTAGAATGTATTTCAGAATTATATGATGACAATGCAATAAACCATCAGGTTGCCAATGAGCCAGTTATTGGGAAAGAAGCGATAAAGCAGATGTTTGAGCAAGATTTTTCTAACGCAAAAATGGTTTGTATCGTTGAGAACATTTTCGAAGATGGACAATGGGCAATTTTAGAGTGGCGTGACCCATTAGGTTTGAGAGGCTGCGGTTTTTTTCAAATAGTAAATGATAAAATTTTATTTCAAAGAGGCTACTGGGATAAATTATCTTTTTTAAAACAGCACGACTTGCCTATTGAATAAAAGGAATTCCCGTATAGGAATGGTTAGCAGATATGCATGACAGGAAGGTTAATCGCTTCACGTAAAATTCTTAAAGGGCAACACTGTATGAAAACAAAGCTTTTTGTTTAAGTAATGTTTAAGAATAAGTACGTTTCCTTCCATTTGCACTCTGTCTCGTGGTATTGTTATTAACAAGCGACAAATATTTTTGTACCACACGTTACTTGTTTTGAAGAAATTTATTCAAACCTGGCGTAACTTCAGAGTTACAAGGATACAATAGAGGTTAGGGATTGTATCGTTTAAATGAGAAATAAATAATAGTAGTAATAGTATGCTGCACTTTCAAAGAATAAATATTGACTCGTCAGATAGCCTTCTCGTTTACCCAAACGAGAGGGCTATCGTTCATTAGAAAAGAAAAAGTGTCTTTTTCCTAAAAGAAAGGAAGAAGACACTTTTTGGCTTTATTCTGCTTTGAGGGGGATCGTCAGCTTGCGATCATCGGTTTGATCGTCGAGCATTGAATCGACATATTGCTTCAAAAAGTAAGAATAGGTCGCTAACCACTGATACTCCTCGGAGTCTTTGATGGCAGCTATTTCCTCGACTGAGTAAGTATCATTGCCAGTAAAAAGGGCCGTGTTCAGCTTCGTGACAAACGTGCAAAGTTGTGTGATCTGGGCTTCTGACAGTTCAGACACGGCGGACAATTGGTCGCGGACCAGTTGGTCGGTGTCATTTTCAAAAATACTTTTCTGGTAGTTTTGATAGTCCAGTAACTGTTCATCAGTTTGCTTCGTTTCAGCCGCCCAAGCATCTAGATCAATTTGACGAGCTTCATAGTCGATTTCCTTGTCAGAAAGAGAAAGGACGCCGTAGCCTAATTCTGCTGTTGAATAAGACCCAGTGACTGCTTCATAAAGCGAATCATTCCCTTCGTTAATGTCTTGAATGTGGATATGACCAGAGAAAACGGCTGGCACGTTGAAACGGTCCAACAAAGCGACAGTTTCGGAGGCATTATCGAGAACATAACCGTCTTGTAACAATTTATTATGACCAAACAAGTTATGATGTAAAAAGACCAGTGGTACTTGCTCTGCTTCTTTTGTCAGGGTTAATTGCTCCTCCAACCAGGTTAGAGTAGCTGGTTTCAACTCACCATTCGTTGTAGGATCATCCCAATTAACCTCAGAATCGTAGATACATGAATCTAGTAAAAAGAGGCGATACTTGTCATTTAACTGAATGCTGTAGCTAAGGGAAGACTTGTCGATACTGTTGGCTTTTTCGTAACCTTCAGCAAAAATCGTTTGAAAATTCTCAGGACTGATTTGATCGGCATAGTATTCCTTTTCACCTTGAAATGCTCGCGCCCAACCATTGTAAATCTCGTGGTTGCCAGGTAATGATAAAACCATAATGCCAGCTTCTTGCAATGGTTCAAGCAATCTTGCCAACTCTTGAGCACTTGCTTTCTCGCCATTGAGCGTCATATCACCGGTCAAAATAATTCCCGTTGGTTTCTCCTTTAAGGCTTGAGCGGTGAAGGCCTCGATTGATTGTTCTTGATACATCATCTCTTTGCCAGCAGCTCCTTGCGTGAAGGTCTGAAAGGCTTCGCCATTATCATGAAGCGTGGAGGAAAGAAAATGAATATCACTTAAGAGCCAAAACTCACTGTTGCTTGCCTGTTGCAAAGGTGTATCGGCTTCATGCACCTTACGAAATTGAAAGAATAACAGGAAACAGGTGACAAAAAGTGTAAGAAGTGCCAATGGCCAAAACCATTTTTTGTGTGTACGAATCGCGATTCCCTCCTCGCTTGTTTTATTTATTATAGGAAGGAAAAGGAATCTTGTCACATAAAGGGTCTTTTTTTGAAAGATTTCTTGTTTTCATAGTTTTTCTTGTTAAAATAATTCCGAAAAAACTATAAGTGCTCTTATTTGGGTGCTTTTATGTGATAAAAATAGCTAAAATAGAAAGAACATCATTTTTTGAAAATGAAAAGAAAACGCGGTGTTTTATTCAGAAACATTGATTTAACCGTCTTTAATTGTTCTGTTATTTATCGCTGAGATAAATGCAATGTTAGATTGAAACATTTTTGTAACATTTCCTTTATCTGTGTGTCATATCATTATGGTAGAATTCATTTGTCGTTAAATCGAACATTAAACTTTCTTAGACAAAATTAAGTTTTTATAAAGGCAGTTCATCTGTCAAATCAACCAGCTAGTCGGAGGAAAAACGAGTGAAGAATAGTTTGTTATCAGCATTAATGGTGTGTTCACTAACATTAACAGCAGTTGCAGCACCTGCATTAGCATTTGCAGATTCCATTGATGATCAAATCGAGCAGCAAGACCAAAAAATCAATTCTCTTAAAGGTCAGCAAGCTGACGCCCAATCACAAATCGATTCTCTAGAAGCAGAAATTGAAACAGTGAGTGCAAAAGTTGCTTCATTAGAAGCGAAACAAGTTGAGTTAGGTCAAGAAGCTGAGAAATTGCAAGACAAAATCGCAACATTGAAATTGCGTATTGCCAAACGTGAAGAAGCAATCCAAAAGCAAGCCCGTGATGTACAAGTTAACGGTCAAAGCACCAATTTCATTGATGCTGTTTTAGAAGCAGATTCTTTAACGGATGTTATCGGTCGAGTACAAGCGATGACAACGATCGTCAATGCAAACAATGATTTAGTTGAACAACAAAAACAAGACAAACAAGATGTTGAAGACAAAGTCAAAGAAAACGAAAGCAAGATCCAAGAAGTTGCTGCAAACCAAGCAGAACTTAGCCAACAAAAAGATGCCATTGCAGCAAAACAAGCTGATTTAAATGTCTTGAAAGCAAACTTAGCAGCAGAACAAGCAACTGCTGAAAAAGACAAAGATGCATTGAACAAGAAAAAACAAGAAGCGGAAGCTGAAAAAGCCCGTGTCTTGAAAGAACAACAAGAAGCTGCTGCTGCTCAAAAAGCAGAAGAAGAAAGACAAGCTGCTGCTTTGAAAGAAGCACAAGAAGAAGCTGCTGCCCAATCAACAGAGAGCACGACAGAAAATACAGTTGCTTCTACTGAAACAGCAACAAGTAGTTCTTCAAGCAACACAAGCTCAAGTTCAAGCAATACTAGCAGTTCTAACAGCTCAAGTTCATCGAACACAAGCTCTTCGAACACTGGTTCAAGCAATTCAAGTTCAAGTAACTCAGGTTCAAACTCTTCATTAAACAATGATTCTACCGGAAGTACTTCTACAGGCGGCGGAAAAGATCATTCAAGCTCAGGGAACATGTATGCTTGGGGTCAATGTACTTGGTACGTGAAAAACCGCGCTCCTTGGGTAGGTACTTACTGGGGTAACGGGGCCCAATGGGGTGCGTCAGCTGCAGCTGATGGGTACACTGTCAATGGTACACCAGCAGCCGGTGCTGTGGTAGTCTTTGCCGCTGGTCAATCAGTTGGTGGCGTTTGGACTGCTGATCCAACTTATGGTCACGTAGCCTATGTTGAATCATACAACCCATCAAACAATACGATCACGATCTCTCAAGGCGGAATGGGCTTTGACAGTCCTGGTGGACCAAACACTGCAACATTGAGCGCATCTGGATATACTTACATCCATCGCTAATCAAATCAAAAGCAAAGCATCAACGCAATCGCGTTGATGCTTTTTTATTTGATCGATCGCTTTCTAAATCGGTCAGACAAGAGAATTACCCAGAGAGACAAGACAGGGTTCTCTCAAATCTTATCAAGATTCTATAGAAAATAGGAGGTTTCTCGTTCTACTATCAAATAGTGAGAAACGGTGAAAAGGTCGTTTTTGAAGTTACCATCAGTTCTTCCATTGCACGAGAAATCGCCGTATAGAGAATCCGCTGATCTTGATCGGTATGATAATTTTCTGCTGAAACATCATATAAAAGAACCTGCTTAAATTCCAATCCTTTGGCAAGATGAATCGGTAAAACCGTTCCATGAAATGACACGGCCTGTTTATCGAAGAATTGTTTAAGCTCTTCACTGGATCGACTATCTTTTGTGATGATCGTTACTGGCTGCTTAAGTTCCTTTACTATGTCTACCAAGGCAACGTCAGTCAGATTGGCATAAAACTGTGGCAACTTTCCTGCTGGTCGAACGGCAGAGATGTTTAAATTGGTTTCTTTTGGTAGCATTTGAGCAAATAACCGTGTGATTACACCGCTAGACCGATAACTCGTAGTCAGCTGATACGTTTCGAGGGATTTCGCCTGTTGTTGAAATATCGTTTGGATTTCTGATACGGTGATGGCACTTGTAAAAATCGCCTGTTGCTGATCCCCCACGAGGGTGAAAGCGGTCATAGGAAAAAGACATAATAGAAACTGCAGTTGTGCTGGCGTATAATCTTGGACTTCGTCGATAAAGAGATAGCGCAAAGCAGGGACAGGTTGTTTTTCGGCCACCAAATGACGTATCAGCAATAGACAAACAGTATAATCCAAACTATCTGTTGTTTGCGTCAAAGCGATCTGTCCATGAGTAAAATAGTCGGCACTGTCTGCTAACAATTGTTTCGTATCAAACCACGTAAGGTCGTTGATTTGTTTCGTAACTTTTTCATATTTTTTCTTTAGGAGGCGAAGGGCTGCTTTCTGAATCGTTTTTTCTGAATCATCTTTTAAAACTGTCCCTAAAAGGGATCGTTGTTCATCTTCAGTCAAAGAACGAACTTGGTCGTGAACATTCGCTGCTAAGGCATTTTTTTGCAATCGTTCCTCCCAAGCGTAAGCCAATTTCTTTTTGACAGCTTGGATGCGATCGCGCAAGGGTGCCTGTTTCGGTGTTTCTTGGAAGAAAGTGTCGATCGTTTCTTCAGAAAAAAGGACGACGTTTTTTCTTTTGATTGGTTTAAACTGAAGCACAAGTTCTTCTGGCAGCTGTTTGCTCAAGGATTGAAGAAAGCGGCTGAAGTCAGCACTGCGTAAAAGTTCGATTGCTTCACTGGGTGCTTGCTGGATGCGGTCAAAATAAGCCTCTTCCGATTCTAAGTCAACGCTAGGAAATGCTTGGCAAAACTGCCGCATGGTCAACGTCAATGGATTTTTTTCGCCGAGGGAAGGCAGCACTTGCGAAATATAATCAATAAACCGCGAATTCGGGGAGAGGATCAAGACATTCTCTGCGGTCATCTCTTCACGAAAATGGTACAGCAAAAAGGCGATCCGCTGCATGACAGCAGAAGTTTTTCCGCTTCCAGCAACACCGTTGACCAGTAGGTTTTTATGCGCTAAGTCACGGATGATGACGTTTTGTTCGTGTTGGATCGAAGCAGTGATATCCTGCATTTTTTGGCTATTATTGGCTTCAAGGGCTGCCAGTAACACTTCATCTTGAATCGCCACTGAGGTATCAAAGGCTTGCTTCAATTGATCTTTTTCGATAATAAATTGACGGCGTTGTTCAAGAACGGCAGAAATCGTCTGATTGTTCACTTGATAAGAGACCGGACCAAGGCGTTTGGCATAGAACAATTCGGCAATTGGGGAGCGCCAATCATAGATCAGCCCTTCCTTATTTTCATTAACAAAACCATTGATCCCAATGTAAAAATCTTCTATCGTTTCCTCATCTTCAAATTGTAGGGAGATTTTACCAAAGTAGGGACTATCCAGAAGACGGTCGATGGCAGCTAATTCACGTTCAGCAGATTGAAGAGCGGCGTTCATTTGGTCTATCTCACGATTCTTACTTTCGATGGCAGCAAAAGTATCTAAACGGTCAGCAAAATTATCAAAGTTTAAGCGAATTTCTTCGCCGATGCTTTGCATCGCAAGGCGATCTTTTTTTCTGCCTTCAGTCAAGAAACTGTTCAGCACTGTCTTTCGTGTCAGCAATTGCTGGTACGTGTCTGCGAGATGCTTCTTTTCAGCCTTTAGGTTGTTCATTCAGACTCACATCCATTCTCCAAAGTAACTCAATTATACGGGCATCCACCAAAAATACTAGTCTATTTTTTTGACTCTGGATGCGGTATAATAATAGTGGGAAGAGGCAGCTGATTGTTCCAATGTCATGGGAGCAAGCAGAATGCGTCTATTTTTTTGTTTTAAAAATGAGAAAAAGGGTCATTGCTTGTGTTTTTGAAGGGGCTGTTTATACTGAATATAGAGAAAAATACAAAGCGAAAAATCGTTGAGGGAGTGTCAACATGTCCAAACTATTGTCACCAGTGAAGCTAGCGAATTTAACATTGGCCAACCGCGTCGTTATGTCGCCGATGTGTATGTATGAAGTAAAAAAAGAAGACGGTGTTGCGGAGCCCTTTCATTTTGTTCACTATGGGGCACGAGCATTAAGCAAAGCCGGATTGATCATTATCGAAGCAACTGCCGTTGAACCAGACGGACGAATCACAAACAATGATCTAGGGTTATGGAATGAAGAACAGCAAACAGAACTGAAGAAATTGGTGGAACTGCTGCATGGTTTCAATGCGCAAGTAGGCATCCAACTAAGCCATGCAGGACGAAAAGCAGTTGATGCCACCAATCCTTTGGCACCAAGTGCCGTTGCCTTTAACGAACGCTACCCGTTACCGTCAGAAATGACCCTGGCGGAGATCAAACGGGTGCAAGACAGTTTTGTTCAGGCTGCCCAACGAGCAGCTAATGCGGGTGTCGCGATGATCGAACTTCATGGGGCTCATGGCTACTTGATGGATCAATTTCTTTCGCCATTCGTCAATCAACGCACCGACCAGTATGGTGGTTCCTTAGAGAATCGGTATCGCTTTGTAAAAGAAACGGTACAAGCAGTTCGGGCGGTCTTTTCTGGGGCATTGTGGATGCGCTTGTCACTGACAGACTATGAAGAACCAGGACGCCAAAATTCGTTGGAAGATTGGCAGCAAGTAGCCCAATGGCTTCAAGCAGATGGCATTGATTGTCTTGATTGCTCAACCGGTGGTGTGGTGGATAAAAAGCCTAATATTCCGATCTATGATGGCTACCAAGTGCCCTTTGCTGCAGCCATCAAGCAAGTGGTCGATATTCCCGTAGCAGCAGTCGGTTTATTGGATAATCCTGATCTTTGTGAATATCTTTTGCAAACCAATCAAGTGGATTTGGTTTTACAAGGCCGCGCATTGATCAGAAATGCCAACTGGTTGGCAGATGCAGCGGCTAAACTTCACGATAAGTCCTTTCAAGCGTACAATGATTCCTATCAACGTGGGGTGAAACGTTGATATATTTGATAAAAACATCTCCTAGAAGAAAATTCTTCTTAGGAGATTTTTTTATTCTGCTAGAATATTTTTCAAACGAGTGATGAAAGAGCAATAAACAAAGCCAGAAACAAGTGTCTTACTTGTTTCTGGCTTTTTTTACATAGAAAAAGCATTATCCTGAGGAATCTTTCTGCTTCATGCTACACTAAAAAAGAAACGGAGGGAAATCAAGATGTTGACAACAGATCAGTTCTTTCACGGCCACGACAAGCAGACCGCTTTTTTTGAAGGCTGGTACCATAAACACCAAATCGGTGAAGAAGTCTATGCTTTTATTCCTGGTTTTTCGATTCAAAAAGACGGGACCAAAGAAGTATTCATTCAAGTGATCAATCATGAGGGTGCGCATTACTTTTCCTTTCCAGAAACTGACTTTCAAGTGTCTGAAGAGGAGCGTAAAGTAACGATTGGTGACAATATCTTTAGTGAAGCAGGCATCCAAGTCTCTTTAAAAAATAACGAACTTCAAGTACAAGGGTCAGTAAAGTATAACGACCACAAACCGATTCAGCGGACACGTTATGCGCCGAGTATCATGGGTCCTTTTTCGTATCTGTCATTTATGGAGTGTTATCACGGGGTCTTGAGCATGAGTCATACCTTAGAAGGTACGCTGCAGTGGAACGACGAAGCAATCGATTTTACGAACGGGATCGGTTATTTGGAAAAAGATTGGGGAACCTCCTTTCCAGCAGCTTATATTTGGGTTCAATGCAACAGCTTTGATGCGCCAGATGTTCGGTTCTTTTTCTCCGCAGCCGACATTCCCTTTGCTGGTTTTGCTTTTTTGGGAACGATTTGTGTTCTGCAAGCCGGGAGCCAAGAATATCGTTTTGCTACTTATCATGGTGCAAAGATTCATGATGTCAAACGCACGGAAGACCGTTTAGTGATCCATCTCAAACAAAAACAATGGTCCTTAACGATCGAAGTTTTGACGAAAGAAGGACATTCTTTGAGGGCACCTTCTATTGGGCAAATGAATCGGATCATTCGCGAAAGTGCCAGTACGGAAATTGCCTTGACCCTTTTAGAAAATGGGCAGGAGATCTTAAGGCAGACAGGGATGTCGGCTGGTTTTGAAGAAGTTGCGAATTTGCGAGGATTTCACTATTAAAAAAAGCAGAAAAATTCGTTTCTTTTGATATACTAGTAGATAGTTACTACGAAAACACGTATATTTGGAGGGAAATGGATGAAAAAAATAACGAATGAGACACTGTTTGAACTGAAAACGATTGCGCAGCCTGCAGTGGGGCAAAATCAGGTTTTTTACTTGGAAACGGTAGTCAACCCAGAGACCAACACGTATGATTCAGCGATTTATAGTATTGACGCAAAGACCAATGAACGGCGTGAGTGGGGCACCGAAGCGACGACCCACAACAGTCTAAAGGTCTCGCCAGATGAGCAATGGCTCAGTTTTGTGACGACCGATCCAAAGAAAGGTGAAAGTACGTTATGGACGATGCCGATATCCGGCGGCAAGCCCCAAGCACTTGTCACTGAAAAAGGTCTGGGCGACTATTTTTGGGAGCAAGACGCAACGGCTATCTATTACCAGCTGGCACAAGAGGAGACAGTTTCAGAGGATCAAGACGACAAAGAAAAGACGGACAAGCAGAAGGAATTTCCACAAGTAAAAGCTACTACGAAAGTCAATTATTTGGCGGATGGCGTCGGCTTTTTAAAAGAAAAAAAACATTCGATCATCAAAAAAACGATCGCGACACAAGAAACGGAACTGATTTTTGAGCATAAGTATCCCTTTGTGTTCTCTGGCTTAGCGGATGATCAAGAGACTTTGTTTCTCACTTTTGACAAAGAGGAAGAAGACGAGTGGGACTATGGATCGAAGGTTTGTCTCCTAAATAGCCAGACGAAAAAGACAGAAAGTTTAGAAAACATTCTGCCAGAAGGAACGTATACTTTTGCTGCAGCGCGCAATGATCAGCTATTACTATTAGGCAATGATCTTTCCTATGGTTTTGTGACCTTGGATGATTTGTTTTTGGTCGACTTAAAAACAAAAGCGGTCAAAAATCTTTCCCAAGATCTTGACATCGCTTTTGGCAATGCGATCATCAGTGATTTTCAACAAAAAAATCGCGGCGTAGCGATCACCTGGTTGACGGATGACACATTCCTTGTACCCGTAACGGAGCATGGCAAGCTACAATTGTACCGCGCCTCGATCCAAGGAGAATGGACCAAACTGCTTGATGAAAAAATGGATATCCTTGATGCGGCGATCTATTCGGAAGCCAAACTTGCTGTTGCTTATGCGACGCCAACGATCCCTAGTCGCTTAGGCTTGGTTGACTTAACAAGTGGCGAAGTAACTGATCTATACGATCCCAACCAAGCAGTTATGTCAAGGTTAGCGATCAGTAAACCCGAAGCGTTTTGGTACGAAGGAGCAGATGGTTGGCAAATTCAAGGCTGGTATTTGCCCCCGACCGAAACACAAGAAAGTCATCCAGCAATTTTGTACATCCATGGCGGTCCGCAAGTCTGCTACGGGGAAACATTTTTCCATGAGATGCAAGTCCATGCCGCTAACGGTTATGGGGTCATCTTGTTGAACCCTCGTGGCGGGCAAGGGTACGGTCAGGCGTTTGTCAAATCGATTTTAGGTGATTATGGCAATAAAGATTATCAAGACTTACTGTTGGGGGTGGATGCCGTGGTGGCAAACCATCCAGAAATCGATACGAACACGATCCATGTAGCTGGCGGCAGCTATGGTGGCTTTATGACCAACTGGATCGTTGGTCATACCGATCGTTTTTGTGCGGCAGTTACGCAACGCTCGATCTCAAATTGGATCAGCTTTTATGGGACGAGCGACATTGGACCTGCCTTCGTCAAATTCCAATTGTTGCGGGAACTTGATGAGACCGAAGGACTTTGGAAGATGTCGCCTTTGGCCTATGCCAGCCAAGTCAAGACACCTACGCTAGTCCTCCATGGGGAAAATGATTTGCGATGTCCGCAAGAACAAGGACAGCAGTTTTACATGGCGTTGCAGCGTAAAGGCGTCGATACGAAGCTGATATTGTTTCCTCAATCCTCGCATGGTTTATCACGCAATGGCTTGCCGAACTTGCGGATAGAACGCTTGCAGGCGATCAGTGAATGGCTTGCATCACATGAGAACAAATCAGTAAATTAACCGAAAGAAATCACCTGATAAAGGATCACGACATGGGCTGCTTGAAAAGCCCGACCAGTGATTCCTTAAAGATCAGGTGGTTTTTTTGCGCGATCAAAAGCTACAGGTTCCTGTTACCTTGCCGCCAATGACAGCAACGATTGAAAACAAATTCATATGACGTTTTCTTCACGTGTTAAATAACAAAAAGAAGAAATAGTTTTGCTTGCTTCCTATGTTTGAGTGTGATATGATACAAAACGTAATCGTTACACTTTAACCTTTTTTGGTGTGACGCAAGAGAAAGGAGCTGGTTATTATGAGAAACAATATTATTTTGGCATGTGTGGAGACAGGGGAAAGACTTTATTTGACTAATAAGAACCAGCGCAATACGCCGGAACGTTTAGAATTAAAAAAATATTCACCAAAGTTGCGGCGCAGAGCGATTTTTCGTGAAATCAAGAAATAGGAAGGACAATAACTGAATGGCAAAAAAATCAAAAATGGCAAAATACAACAAGCAAGTACAACTGATCGAACAATACCGAGCAGTGCGTCAAGAATTAAAAGCGCAAGGAGATACCCAAGCATTGGCCAAACTACCGAAGGATTCGAATCCGACTCGTTTGAAGAAACGGGATATGATCGATGGTCGTCCTCGGGGCTACATGAATAAATTCGGCATGTCACGGATCAATTTCCGTAAGCATGCACACCTCGGAGAAATTCCCGGCGTTACAAAAGCAAGCTGGTAACAGAAAGGAGTCAACATGGAAAAAACGGACTTGTCTAGTGCGTATCGACGTTTAAAGAGCCCGAACATCAAAACAAGGAAACGCGCATTAAAAATCATTCATGAATTTAAACGAAACAAACGAAAAAATGCATTGCAGCTGCGTGCATAATGAAAAAGTGAAAGAAAGTTGGAAATGACATGGCAGTACCTGCAAGAAAAACATCAAAAGCAAAAAAGAATAAGCGTCGGACCCACCATGGCGTCAAATCCCCAGCGATTTCGTTTGATGGGACAACAGGAACCTTCAAGCGCAGCCACCATGTATCTTTAGCAGAATACAAAGCACAGCACCCAATCGAAAAGAATTAACGCCGTCTTATGACGCCGTCCAGAAAGCAGGGGGAAAATGGAGATCATCTATCCGTCATTGATTGAAGAAGCCTACCGTCACAGTAAAAAATTTCATCCAGAGATCACCAAAGAGGCCATCTATCGCCATTTTTACGAAGCTGGTTTAATCAAAGAAAATGGCGATCCAACGGAAAAAGCCTTGTCAGAAGGGGTCGTTAAAGATTATACTGAGGACTGGGATCTTACCTTTGAAGAATTTTTGATGATCTACCCCGTGTTTCGTTCCTTTGACCCAAAGCATTTCAAGAAGATCGATCATTTTTGGGAAATGGATTTGGCTTTGCAAGAACAAATTCTTGACCAATGGGAACGAGAAACCTTCACAGAGGAAGAGATCATTGATCTGACTGCCTTTTTTGAAGAGCGATTACCTTCCGAAAATGAACAGTGAAAGGCGTACATGTGATGAAAAAGACGATCCAGCCATTTTTAAAACTATTAAAGCCCTATGATTATCTATTGTTTGTTCTATTAGTTGTTGGCTCTTTTTTACCGCTTTTTCTATTTGAAGCGCAAGCTCAAAGTGATACCGGCGATCGGTATGCAATCGTGCGAATAAATGGAGAAGAGGTTGACCGTTTTAACTTAGAAGAAATCGATGCGATGGAAAAAACCTACTATCCAGCAGAAGGTCAGTACAATATCGTCGAGATCAAAGATGGCGCGATCCGAGTTCGTGAAGACAATAGTCCCGACCAGATTGCTGTCAAAACCAGCTGGATCTATCGCAATGGGCAGACGAGCATTTGCCTGCCTCATAAGCTGGTGATCGAGATCAAGCAAGCTGGTGCCTCTGACTATTTAATTTATTAATCAAACTTCGTGGTAGTTGGAAACTATACTATTTTGTGTTGGTGGGAAATCGTTGGATTTTCTACTGACACTTTTTTATTGAAACTAGAAAATAAGTGTGTCTGTCTAGAGACAATCTGTCGATCAAACTCAGTCTCATTTGATAAGAAACGAGGAGCACATGAAAAAGATAAGTTTCTGCAAACATCCCTGAAATCAAAGGGATGTCAATAATGCTACATTGCCAGAAATAGGGAACTGTGAAGGGGAAAAGGAAAGATCGTGCCGTTTGTTCAACAAATTTTCTTCTAAACCTAGAAAAACAGTTCAGCATTACGAAGCATTGGTTGCGTCTAAATCGCTTGTCCAATAAAGAGGAACGAAAACCCTAAAAATCCTTTTTATGAAGGGCTATAAGTTGAAGATTTTTTTTATTTGCGATAGGCTATTAGTAAAGCATTCGGGAGATGAAAACACATGAAATTTAAATTGAATCTAAAAGAAAAAGTAACGGAAGTTGCAGAGCATGTCTATGATGTGGTGAAAAAGGAAGATTATGCGATTCGTGTGGCTCCAAAAGGAATCAAAGTAACGAAACAGCGTAAGACGAAAGACACGATCAAATGGCGTTCAAAGAATCACTAATTGAGGAATAAAAAAGAAACTGCATATTCGCAGCTTCTTTTTTTATTCCTCAATCTCAATCCCCAAGACAGTCAGGTGGCCGTTTGCCACCAGTTTGATGACAAGTTTTGCTAGATGGTCGGGTGTCATCGTTGTTTCTGCCGTTAGCCACCAATGCAAGGTACCAACAAATATCGAGGTCATATAGTCAATGATGAAGTCTAAGGGCACTTCAATGTCTCCTTCGGTGATTCTCAACGTTGAAAAGATCTCTTGGTAACGTTCAGTCAAAATCAGGCCCAATTTTTTACGGATGATCTCAATGGCAGAGGCATCCATGATCGTCAAATAAAAGGAACGATTGTTTTGAATGTGTAAAAAAAGTTCGGTCATGGCCGCTTCGATTTTGCGGATTTTGATGCGATTGCCTTGAACAAAATCTTCAAAATCAAGAATCGCGGTAAATGATTCGACAGCCAAGTCAAATATCTTTTCATACAAGTCTTGTTTGTCTTTGTAATGGGCATAAAAGGTTGCACGGTTGATCATGGCTTCGTCGGCGATATTTTGGACAGTCACTTGCTCGAATCCTTTTTCTTCCACTAAGCGGATAAAAGCTTCAATAATGTACTTATTGGTTCGTTTGACACGTAAATCCAATTTTTTCATATTGTGAATTTCCTTTCAAAATAAACAACAAAAAACGGGTAATTGTTGTTTATCCCACACCTTCCTTAGAATTGTTTGTTGAATTATCAATTAAAAGAATTACAATGAACATAAGTATTATAACAAACGGCTTGTTAGATAATCAACAAAGTGTTGTTTAGATGGAGGCAACAAATGAAAAAATATAAAGCGGGTATCGATGTCGGGTCGACAACAGTCAAGATGGTTCTGTTAGATGAAGGCAATCAAACGTGTTTTTCAAGATATGAACGGCACTATGCAGACATCCAGAAGGCAGCGGAAAAAATCATTAGAGAAGCGCAAGAAGTGATCGAAGATCAGCCGCTTGCGCTGGCGATTACCGGATCAGGTGGGATGGGTCTGGCGGAAGTTTTGCGGATCCCATTTGTCCAAGAGGTCATCGCTTGTACCAAAACAGTTGAGACAGTGATTCCCGAAACCGATGTGGCCATCGAGTTAGGCGGCGAAGATGCGAAGATCACCTTTTTTGAAGGGGCATTGGAGCAGCGAATGAACGGCAGTTGTGCCGGTGGAACGGGTGCGTTTATTGATCAGATGGCGGTTTTATTGAAAACGGATGCCAATGGGGTCAATGAACTAGCCAAAGATTATCAAACCCTTTATCCGATTGCCTCACGCTGCGGGGTCTTTGCCAAAACCGATGTGCAGCCGCTGATCAATGAAGGAGCAGCAAAAGCAGACATTGCGGCGAGTATCTTTCAAGCGGTGGTCAATCAAACGATTGCTGGCTTGGCTGCTGGTCGTAAAATCAAAGGCAAGGTAGCCTTTCTAGGTGGACCGTTGACGTTTATGTCGGAATTGCGTCAACGATTTATCGATACGTTGAGCCTGCAAGAAGCAGACATCATTTTTCCCGAGAACCCAGAACTGTTTGTAGCGATGGGGGCCGCACTGTATGCAGAAGAAGAGCAACAGCTTTCCGTGCTATTAGCCCGCTTAGCCAACGGAGAAGATGGCAAACTCGCGCCAACTGATACATTAGCCCCATTGTTTAAAGACGAGGTGGAATTGACTGCTTTTCGTGCTCGCCATGCTCAAGCGGTTGCTGCAGAAAAAGCGTTGTCTGAGCATACAGGCGCTGCTTATCTAGGCATCGATGCAGGATCAACCACAACGAAAGTGGTTTTGATCAATGATGCAGGGGAATTATTGTTTTCTTTCTATGGCAATAATGAAGGTGAACCGTTAGCGACAACGATGGCGGTTTTACAAGAGCTTTATCGTCAGATGCCTTCTGACGTTTACATCGCAAAGTCAACGATCACAGGTTACGGCGAGCATTTGATCAAACATGCACTGAAAGTCGATATCGGTGAAGTGGAAACGATGGCCCATTACAAAGCTGCCGAACATTTCCAGCCGGGGGTTGATTTTATCCTAGATATCGGTGGACAAGACATGAAGGCGATGACGGTTAAAGATGGCGCGTTATCTTCGATTCAATTGAATGAAGCCTGTTCCTCAGGATGCGGCTCCTTCATTGAGACTTTTGCCAAATCTATGAATCAGGATGTCAAAGAATTTGCGTTGGCAGCTACAAAAGCCCAAGCACCGGTTGACCTTGGTTCGCGTTGTACCGTCTTTATGAACTCAAAAGTGAAACAGGTCCAAAAAGAAGGGGCTTCTGTTGGCGACATTTCAGCCGGCTTGTCTTACTCGGTCATAAAAAATGCTATCTATAAAGTTATCAAGGTTCGGCGACCTGAAGACCTCGGCGAGAAAATCGTCTGCCAAGGAGGGACTTTCTATAACGAAGCGGTTCTGCGCGCTTTTGAATTGATCAGCGGCCGTGAAGTCGTTCGACCATCGATCGCCGGTTTGATGGGGGCATATGGTGCCGCCTTGATCGCTTTAGAAGAAGCAGCCCTTGACGATGTTAGTACGTTGTTGTCTCCAGCAGAAATGGCCGATTTCCAAGCAGAAAAAGAATTTACGAATTGCGGTCTATGCGAAAACAATTGCTTGTTGACGGTGACCCTCTTTTCTGACGGTCGAAAATTTATTACCGGGAATCGCTGCGAACGTGGTGCGCGAATCAAAATCAAGAAAGAAGACCGCAAAATCAATCTTGTGGATGAAAAATATCGCCGCTTGTTTAAGTACCGTTCCTTACGTAAAAAAGAGGCCGTCCATGGCGAAATCGGCCTGCCAAGAGTATTGAATCTTTATGAAAATTATCCGCTTTGGCATACCTTTTTCACCAAGTTAGGGTTTCGAGCAACCTTGTCGCCACGTTCCAACAAAGAACTATATGAGCAAGGGATTGAAACGATTCCTAGTGATACGGTTTGTTACCCAGCCAAACTAGCCCATGGACACATCCAAGCACTGATTGATCAAAACGTACCGTTGATTTTTTATCCAGGTGTTATTTTTGAGCGACTAGAGAACACTGCCGCTGAGAATCATTTTAACTGTCCAATTGTGCAAAGCTATCCAGAAGTGATTCGTAATAACGTCGATGCGATTCGTGAAGGGGCGGTTGACTACCGCTGTCCGTTTTTGAATTTGGCGGATGAAGCCTCAATGGTCAAAACTTTAACGAGTACTTTTCAAGATTTTGGTTTTGTAGAAGAAGAAATTGCCCAAGCCCTACGCAGCGGTTTCGAGGAGCTGGATCAGTTCAAGACAGATATTGCGCAACGGGGAGAAGAAACGCTACGTATGCTGATGACGACCAATCAAAAAGGGATCGTTTTATCTGGAAGACCATATCATTTGGATCCTGAAATCAACCATGGGATTGCAGAAGTCATTACCCAAGAAGGCTTCCATGTATTGACTGAGGACAGTATTGCTCATTTAGCAATTGTCGGCGATCTGAGGGTTGTGGATCAATGGGTCTATCATTCGCGATTGTATGCGGCAGCTCGAGTGGTCGCGAAAAACAAACAATTAGAACTGGTTCAATTAAACTCATTCGGTTGCGGGATCGACGCAGTCACTACTGATCAAGTCGAAGAGATTATGGCGCAGTATGGGAAGTTATATACGGTGTTGAAAATCGATGAGGGAGCGAACCTTGGGGCAATTCGAATTCGGTTGCGTTCCTTGAAAGCAGCAGTCAGCGAACGGGACAAACAGCACTTTGTTCCTAAAAAGCAATACGAGGAACCGGCAAAGATTATTTTTACCAAAGAGATGCGCAAGCAGCACACGCTCTTATTGCCGATGTTGAGTCCCATCCATCAAAGCGGGTTAGTCGATGTTGCTTTGCAAGCTTCTGGGTATCAAGTGGTCTGTCTACCTAGTGAAGATCGTGAGGCGGTTAATGTCGGTTTACGCTTTGTCAATAATGATGCGTGCTATCCGGCGATCATTTCCATTGGACAGCTAGTAGAAGCATTGCAAAGCGGAAAATATGATGTTGAAAATACCAGTGTTTTGATGACTCAGACGGGCGGCGGATGTCGTGCAACGAACTATATTCCTTTGTTACGTAAAGCACTGAACGATGCAGGATTTCCACAAGTGCCGGTGGTATCTATTTCGATGGGCAACACCGGGGTTGAATCAAATCCGGGCTTTCGCTTTACCTTACCGATGATGAAGCGTTTGGCGGTGGCATTTTTATACGGAGATCTCTTTGAACGGGTCGTTTATCGCACCCGTCCGTATGAGCAAGAAGCAGGGGCTGTCGATCGGCTCCATCAAGAATGGCTGGAAAAAATTGCCAAAAATGTCCGCAATGGCTCCTTCAGTCTGTTTAATCGAAATATGAAAAAAATCATTCAAGCCTTTGATCAAGTGCCGATAAGAGATATCAAGAAGCCGCGTGTCGGTGTCGTGGGAGAGATTTTAGTGAAGTATTCACCGACTGCCAATAACGATGTCGTTCGCCTGTTAGAAGCAGAAGGAGCGGAAGCGGTCGTACCAGATATTGTCGGCTTCATGAATTATTCCCTCTACAATCAGATTTGGCGCTACGAGCATTTGGGGATGGCGAAGAAAAGTAAAATGATCGCTGATTTTGCGATCATGGCGATTGAAAGGCTCCAAAAACCGATGGATAAAGCACTGAGGGCGTCAACGCGTTTTGATGGTATCCATTCGATCCATCAGCTTGCGGAGCAAGCGAGCGAGATTGTTTCCATTGGTAATCATACGGGAGAAGGCTGGTTCTTGACCGGTGAGATGATTGATCTATTGGAAAATAATGTCAACAATATCATTTGTCTGCAACCATTTGGCTGTCTGCCCAATCATGTGGTAGGAAAAGGTGTTATGAAAGAATTACGTCGTCAATACCCGCAGGCGAACATTGCGGCCATTGATTATGATCCAGGTGTCTCAATCGTCAATCAATTGAATCGTATCCGCTTGTTGATGGCCACTGCCAATAAAGCGTTGGCTGAATAAATTCTCAAGCCAGCGACCGAACCAATTTAAAAGAAAAGCGACTGCTCTTGTTTGGACATTTTGTGATAACTTCTTTCTTCTGCCTATAAAATAGGGAAAGAATTCGCACAAATTGAGAAAAACAGAGCAGTTTTTGCTTTTTTTATTAGCTATTTAGGTATATACCAGTTATAATAGGAGGGGAACGGAGGAATGTGTAGTGGTGGAAAAATTACCTGTTTATATCCAAATTCATGATCAAATTAAAGCCAATATTGAAAACAATACATACAAAATCGGGGATCGTCTGCCCTCAGAGCGCGAGTTGTCGAAACAATTCGGCGTGAGTCGCATGACGTTGCGACAAGCGATCCAAACCTTAGCAGATGAGGGGATTCTTGAGCGTAAAATCGGTTCCGGCACTTATGTGGCTCGCCAAAAAGTACAAGAGAAAATGACGGGCACGACGAGTTTTACCGAAATCATGAATTCTCTTGGTCGTAAGCCTTCCAGCAAAGCGGTCGCTTATTTCTTGACGGCACCTAGCTCCAGTGAGATGGAAAAGCTGCAATTAGAAGGTCACGAAACGATTTTACGGATGGAGCGGATTCGGTATGCGGATGATGTGCCGATCTGTTTTGAAGTAGCGAGTATCCCTGAAAAGTTTATTCATGACTTTAGCAAAGAGGAGATCATCTCTTCCCTCTATAAAGTTTTAGAGGAAAAAGGACAACGGAAAATCGGTGGCGCTTCACAGACAATCTCAGCCATGGTCGCTTCCGAGCAAATTGCTGATTACTTACAAATCAAACGCGGCGATGCGATTTTACGTATGCGGCAAATCACTTCATTTGAAGATGGTCAACCATTTGAATACGTGCGCACCCAATATGTTGGTAATCGTTTTGAATTTTATATGGAAAAATAACCTGTCTCTTCCAATTGGCAACAAAAAGCCCAAAAAAGCCGAAAGGACCCTACGAGCGTATCTGCTGTTGCTTAGCGTCGCTGGGTGTATGACCGTTTCGGCTTTTCAAATATTTGGGCTTCCTGCATTGGTTGTAGCAAACTTGGCAGCGTCCTCCTTGAGGAAAAGAGCACACACTGGAAGGTCTTTAGTAAGCTGGCTTACTCTGTTGACTGCTCGATCAAGCGTTCTACATATTCGGTAGTCCCTCTGGTCAATTGCACTTGACCTTGTAGCAAATCGATCAGAGCGGCTTCTTGGTCGGCAAGTACTGCTTCAGGAATCATTAAGGTGACAACGATTTTCTCCGTATAAGCAATATCTTTTATATAGATATTCTGCAGTTCTAAGTAGTTTTGGAGCTTGCCTAAAAGGGGATAATCGATGGTCAAGGCAAGTTCTTGATGCAAAATACCCTCGACGATTCCTACCTCTTTGATTCCAGCAGAGGCCGAACTTGAATAAGCGCGAATCAATCCACCAGCACCCAGTTTCGTTCCACCGAAGTAGCGGGTAACAACGGCGATCACATTGATCAGTTCGTTTTTCTTTAACACTTCTAAAATCGGTACCCCAGCGGTGCCGCTCGGTTCACCATCATCACTGCTGCGCTGGATCTCATGATTTTCACCTAATACATAGGCGCTGCAATGATGATTTGCCTTCCAATGCTCTTTCTTGAGGGCTTGAATAAACGCTTTGGCTTCGTCTTCTGATTGAATTCGTTTTAATGAACAGAGGAAACGCGATTTTTTGATTTCTATTTCTGTTTCTCCGTCTTGTCGAATCGTTCGATAAGTCACGCGCACGATCGCCTCCTTTATGTTTCTAGTATAGGCAATCGGAAGGAAAGTTACAAATAGAAGAAAGAAACAGGTACGAACATAGACCCTAAAAAGAGGAGGCAGTTGCTTTGGGTAGACGCAAAAAGTACGATACGATCACTCACTATTTAAAGAACAACGGCGGTTCGCAAATCACCTTAACGTTTACGCAGTTTGATGAATTTCTTTTCCCCGCATCCGGTTTGCCCAAAAGTGCCCGCACCAGTAGCGATTGGTGGGCGAATGATTACCGCCATCCAGAAAATGGGGCTTATGCGTGGCTGAATGCCGGCTACGAGGTAGTCCTCGTCAATTTAAAAAAAGAGTACGTCGTTTTTAATCGTTTAGTAAAATCAAACTGGTTGCTGGATAGAAAGCGTTGACAAATTTCAAACTTGTTCTATACTAGAGATAGGAAATGTTATCTTATTCTTAAAATTCAAGGAGTGTTCGATATGGCGAAAAAAACAATTATGTTAGTTTGTTCTGCAGGGATGAGTACAAGCTTATTAGTAACAAAAATGCAAAAAGCAGCTGAAGCAAAAGGATTAGAAGCAGATATTTTTGCAGTTTCCGCATCAGAAGCAGATCAACATTTAGAAAGCAAAGACGTAAACGTTTTACTATTAGGACCACAAGTTCGTTTCATGAAAGGCGATTTCGAGAAACGTCTAGCGCCAAAAGGAATTCCATTAGAAGTAATCAACATGGCAGATTACGGCATGATGAACGGCGAAAAAGTCTTAGATCAAGCTTTGACATTGATCGGCGAATAAGCAAGACCTGCTGTTGAAGCAAACAAGAAACCTGTAATCGGTTCAAGTACTTTTCAAAAAGTACTTGAACCGATTTTTTTGCGTACTTAAAACTGAGGTGTATGTTATGACCAATCAAAAAGGAAGACAATTTTTTGTTTTAGATGAAACAATGAGTGTAGGAAAAACTTTTGATTCTCGACCGGCAATGCTCGAGCAGGGGAAGAGAATCGTTTGTCAGCGTTGCGGTTCTTCCCACCACAAGCCGTCGGTTCTATTGCCGATAGGCTGCTATTACTGTCCAACTTGTATTCGCTATGGTCGGATCACATCAGATGGCCAACTCGTAATTCAACAAACGGATCTTGCAGCCTTTGATCACAAGATCGTTTGGCCAGGAGTGTTGACTTCGTTTCAGCAAAAAATTTCTCAGCAACTAGTGGCAAATTGTCGACAAAAGAAATCGTCTCTTGTTTGGTCAGTCACGGGTTCAGGGAAGACCGAGATGATCTTTGAAACGATCCGCCACATACGGCAAGAAGGTGGTCGTGTGGCGATCGTCTCGCCACGGATCGATGTCTGCCGTGAACTGTTCCCCCGGATTCAACAAGCGTTCCCACAAGAGGAAAGCCTGCTCCTTTATGGGAAATCAGAAGAACCTTATCGTTATACAACGATCCTTATTGCCACCACTCATCAGCTACTGCATTTTTATCGCAGCTTTCAACTGATCGTGGTGGATGAGATAGATGCATTTCCCTACGAGGGCGATGCGCAGCTGCGTTACGGATTATACAATGCCTTGGCAGAAAACGGGTGTCTGATCTATTTAAGTGCGACGCCTTCAAAACGATTGTTGCAAGAAATTCATTTGGAATTTGCAGTGTTAAAAATGCCTCTACGGTTTCATCAGCGTCCGCTGATCGTTCCGAAACCTATTCATTATAGCCGCTGGGCGCAGGCTTATCGCAAAAAACGTTGGCTGCGACCATTGCTACAGCACTTGCAGCGGTTGGTTAAAAAAAACTTTGTCTTGGTATTTTGTCCAAGTATTCAGCTGATGAAGGAAATGGAAGGGGCTGTCCGCAGGCAAGAAGCATCATGGCTCCTCACTAGTGTTTCTTCACAAGATGAAAAACGGAGGGAAAAAGTCCAATCGGCACGCAGCCAAGTGTACAAGGTGTTGTTTACAACGATGATTTTAGAACGAGGTGTAACGTTTGAAAATGTCTCAGTGGTGGTACTGGGAGCCAATCACCCGGTCTTTACAAAATCGGCGTTAGTACAAATCGCTGGCCGTGTCGATCGCAAAGGTGCGTTTACAGAAGGGGAAGTCATTTTTTTCTACGACCAAATGACAGAAGCAATCCGTCAAGCAATCAAAGAAATCAATGAGATGAACCAATTAGCAAAGAGCTGGTTGACCGATGGAGTGTAGTTGGTGCCAAATATTTTTTTCAAGAGAGGTAACGATCATTGAGCTGTTGGCTCCTTGGCGCATCCCCGAAAAAGAATTATGTCCACAATGCGCTCAGCGATTTACAGTGATCGATTGGCAAAGCTGCTGCCCAACATGTGGCAAAAAGGATACCATTTCCTGCAGTGACTGTCTCTTTTGGGCGAAAACCTGTCCCATGATCCATTTGCAGCATCGGGCACTGTTCGCTTACGATCAAGGGATGAAGGAGTGGATTCACGAATACAAATTAATGGGAAACTATCAGTTGCGAGAGACCTTTGCTGCTGCCATCAGACAAAAGATCAACAACTTTGATTACGATTGTTTGATACCCATCCCGCTATCGGCAGAACGTTACCAGGAGCGAGGGTTTAATCAAGTGACCGCTGTGCTGGACGCAGGCGGAGTTAAGTCGAAAGAATGGCTGGATAAAGTGGTTGATACCGCACCACAAGCTCAACGTTCTCGCAAGCAACGATTAGAGGAGGTGCAACCTTTTGCGGTGAAGCCAGAGGCAACGGTTGAAATAAAAAACAAGAAACTGTTGTTGATCGATGATGTTTACACTACCGGTAGAACGTTATATCACGCAGCTGAAGCATTGCAGACCTTTGGCCCCCAGTCGATTCGATCCTTTTCCTTTGCCCGTTGAATCGTTATTTTGAAAACGCTTAAAGAAATTTGTTCGATTTACTAGGCAAATGAGCAAGAGTTCGATATAATAGAGTTAAGAAGAAGAAAAGAGTGGTCCTTTTCCTTCTTTACTGGTAGACGAAAGGGGTAATTTTTATGTTTAGATATAATGTGCGCGGCGAAAATATCGAGGTAACAGAAGCGATCCGTGATTACGTCGAGAAAAAAGTAGGTAAATTAGAACGTTATTTTAACGATGTGCCGGAAGCAACAGCACATGTTAATTTGAAAGTTTATACTGAAAAAACAGCAAAAGTAGAAGTAACGATTCCTTTACCATTCTTAGTTCTGCGTGCGGAAGAAACCTCACCTGATCTATATGCTAGTATCGATTTGGTTGTTGACAAATTGGAACGCCAAATCCGCAAATTTAAAACAAAAATCAACCGCAAATCTCGCGAGACAGCATTGGTTCCGCCAACAGATGGTGATTTGTTCACAACTGAAGCAAACGATGAAGAAAACAATGGTTCTGAATTAGACATCGTACGTACAAAACGTTTGTCTTTAAAACCAATGGACAGTGAAGAAGCTGTTTTACAAATGAACATGCTTGGACACAACTTCTTTATCTTTGAAGATGCGGAAACGAATGGAACGAGCATTGTGTATCGTCGAAAAGATGGCAAATACGGGTTGATCGAAACCGATTAACAAGTGTTGATACCTTTTTCTCGACACCCCAAAAAATAGTCTTTTTTGACAGAGTAGCTGAGAAGCTACTCTGTTTTTTTATACTCGTTAAATTGGCTGGAAATCTTTTTTATATAGAGAGTGTCTTGGTTCTTCTTTTGGTTTATTATGTTATACTATAGATGAAATAATACAAGGAGAGTGAATCATGACTACGCTAGCAGATGTTGCTAAAAAAGCAAATGTTTCCGCAATGACCGTTTCTCGAGTGATCAATCATCCGGACAAAGTAACTGAAGAGTTAAAGCAGCTGGTTCATCAAGCGATGCTTGAATTGGATTATCAGCCGAATATTGCTGCCAAATCATTAGTTTCCAAGCGTTCCCATATCATCAAAGTGTATATTTTAGAGGAGATGGATACGACGGAACCTTACTATATGAACTTATTGGTTGGGATCGCTCGTTCTATTGGTAAAGCACACTATTCTTTGCAGCTAGTTACGACTGACGGGGTGGATCGTGGTCCAGCAGATGGCTGCATCATTACGGGCTTTCGCCAGGCTGACATGGACTGGATAAGAAATTTAAGAAAGCCTGTGGTGTTGTTTGGCGAAAATGAAGCTGGGTTCAGTTTTGTTGACAGTGACAACTACCAAGGAATCGTTTCTGCATGCAAACATGCTATCGACACCGGCTATCAACAATTGGTCTATATTGGTTTAGAGTTGGAAGAAGCGTTTACGAAAAGCCGAGAAGAAGGGTACATAGATACAGTCAAAAAAGCGGGAATATCACCAAAAATCTATCGTTTTGACAACCGATCTTCCGCCGCCCGCAAGTTTATCCAATCGCAGAATGAGCATTTAATGAAAAACACTTGTTTTATCTGTGCCACAGATCGTTTAGCGTTAGGCATCAATCAAGGCTTACAGTCGATCGGAGTGGAGGTGCCAGATGATTTTGGGATCATCGGCTACGATGGCGTATTCCTTGATCAGGTAAGTTCGCCAAAATTGACAACGATGAAGCAAGCCATCGTGGAAATGGGGGAAGTTTGCGGCGAATTATTGATCCAAAAAATCGAACATAATGATACGAGCCAGCGACAACAGCGCTTTTTACCTCAACTCGTGGTTCGTGAATCCACAAAATGAAAAATTAAGCAAATGGTTGCGCAATTTCTTTTTGATTCCTCGACATCTTAATTTAAAGGTTTTTTCTATTTTTGTTATCGCTAACATTTAGAAAAGGTTTGCCATTTTAAGAAACCGGTTGCATAATGGAGTTACAAATTGCAGGAGGTAAACAGGATGAAAGTGAATTGGAAAAAGGCAGCTCTAGGATTAGTTTCAGGAAGTGCGTTGTTAGCGCTTGCAGCGTGTGGCGGCAACGGCGGTAGTACCGATGGTAGTAATGCAGATGCAGGTTCAGGGAGCGATGAAAAAACGCTCACGGTCTCTGTAGGCGCAGACTATATTGATTATATCAATGAAGTGAAATCTGACTTTGAATCTGAAAATGATGTTACCATCAACGTTGTAGAAATGGATATGTTCGATCAAATGGATGCGCTTCAACTAGACGGTCCTGCTGGGAAAGGTCCAGATGTTACGATGTCTCCTTACGATCGTGTAGGTCAAGTAGGCTCGCAAGGGCATTTGGCAGAAATGACTTTGCCAGATGATGGACGGTACAGCGATACAGACAAGCAACAAGTGACGATCGATGATAAAATCTATGGCGCACCAGCAATGATTGAAGCAGTTGTCATGTTCTATAACAAAGATTTGATCGATGAAGCGCCAGCAACTTTTTCTGATTTAGAAGAGCTAGCAAAAGATGATCGTTTTGCAGAAGGCGATGACAATGTTGGTTTCTTAGCTCGTTGGACAGACTTTTATTATACGTACGGTCTATTAGCTGGTTATGGTGGTTATGTCTTTGGGGATGAAGGGACAGATCCATCTGACTTAGGGATCAACAATGAAGGTTCTGTTGAAGCAATCACGTACGCAACTGATTGGTTCCAAAATGTCTGGCCGCAAGGAATGCTGGATGTATCAGCCAACGAAAACTTGATGTTAGATTACTTTAACCAAGGCAAAACAGCAGCCATCATTTACGGACCATGGGGCGTGAACGGCTTTGAAGAAGCAGGGATTAACTATGGCGTAGCGAAAATCCCAACGCTGAGCAATGGCAATGATTATGAAACGTTTGGTGGTGGAAAAGCATGGGTTGTTTCCAACTACTCACAAAACAAAGACATTTCTCAACAATTTGTCGAATATTTAACAAACGAAGCTAATCAAGAGAAATTGTATGAAATGCGTCATGATATTCCAGCAAACATTATGGCTCAAGAAACAGTTGCTGCTTCTGATGATCCAGTAGCAAAAGCAGTGATTGAGCAATACAGTGTTTCACAACCAATGCCAAATATCCCTGAAATGTCTGAGGTTTGGGTAGGGGCTGAAAACATGCTGTTTGATGCAGGTTCAGGCAATATGACTCCTCAAGAAGCAGCGGATAATGCTGCCAAAACAATCGAAGAAGCGATTGAGCAGAAATATTAATAAATAGCCGATTACGGTCTGTCATTCATGTCGACGATTCTATAGAGGATGTTTGTCAAAAGGATTCCTTGCAACGTAGCACGCAAGAAATTGCTTGATGAGATTGATTTCTATGGATCGTCGGCCGCTTGGCAGACTTTCGATTTTAAGGAGGATACATATGAGGACGAATTCAAAAGCCATGCAGACAGCGCTTCTTTCAATCATCCCTGGGGTGGGACAATTCAAAAATGGTCAGAAATTTAAAGCGGGACTCTTTTTTGCGGTCTTTCTAATTTTTCTAGGCGAAATGCTTTTGTTCGGTGGACAAGCATTATATAACTTTGTCACACTGGGATCAGTACCGATGGAACACAATTCTTTGTTCTTGTTGATCGAAGGAACGCTACAGGTCATCGTTACCGTTATTTTCATTATCTTTTGGGTTTTAAATATCAAAGATGCCTATCAAGTTCGCCAAAGTATTGAAAAAGGGTTCCCGGTGGCAGTTACGAGAAAAGAGTTTTTCAATAAATTGTATGAGGATGGTTTCGCTTATCTATTGACGATCCCAGCCTATCTGGTGATGATCGTAGCAATTATTTTTCCGGTAATGGTGACACTCTTCATGGCGTTTACCAACTATGATTTTCGACATATTCCGCCAGCAAACTTAATCGACTGGATCGGTTTTTCGAATTTTACGAATATCTTCACCTTAAGTTCTTACCGCGACACCTTTGTAAAAGTGTTTAGTTGGACGGTGATTTGGACCGTTTTAGCAACTACTTTGCAAATTACCTTAGGAATACTGACAGCAGTTGTTGCCAATCAAAAATTTGTGAAGTTCCGTCGGGTCTTCGGGGTGATTTTCTTGCTTCCTTGGGCGGTGCCAGCGTTCATCACGATCATGAGTTTTTCGAACATGTTTAATGATACCGCTGGAGCGATCAATACGCAGGTGATCCCGCTATTGAACAATTTGCCTTTTGTTGATATTGGCAATATTGCTTGGAAAACCGACCCGTTTTGGACAAAGACCGCGATTATTTTGATTCAAGGTTGGTTAGGGTTTCCATATATTTATGTTATGGTCTCAGGGATTTTACAATCCATTTCTGAAGATTTGTATGAAGCAGCCAAAATGGATGGAGCAAATGCGATTCAGCGTTTTCGCAATATTACGTTACCGGCGATCTTTTTGGTGGCAGCACCAACCTTCGTTACGCAATATACAGGGAACTTTAATAACTTCTCCATGATCTATCTCTTTAACGAAGGTGGTCCAGGAAGTTTAGGTGGAAATGCCGGTTCGACGGATATTTTGATTTCATGGATCTACAAATTGACGACGGGCGGCTCGCCACAATACTCGATTGCTTCTGCATTGACCTTGATCATTTCCTTTGTGGTGATTTCCATTTCATTACTGGTGTTTAAAAAGACGAATGCATTTAATATGGAGGATTGAGGATGAAAAAGAAAAAGTTTTCTTTCAGCAAATTATTTACCTACTTGTTTATGATCGCTTTATCGATCGTTATCATCTATCCCTTGTTGATTACCGCAACCTCAGCCTTCAAGGCAGGGAATATGATCGCCTTTCGCTTGGATTTTGATGCGGATTGGACATTGAACAACTTTCGACGATTGTTCAATGAAACCCCCTATTTGACATGGTATAAAAACACCTTGATCGTGGCTGTTTCCACGATGGTGATCCAAGTAATGATCGTAACACTGGCAGGGTATACTTACAGTCGTTATCGCTTTGCCGGTCGTAAGAGCAGTTTGATGGTGTTCTTGATCGTTCAGATGGTGCCAACGATGTCGGCGTTGACCGCTTTTTATGTCATGGGCTTATTAGCAAACGGTCTAGATAGTTTCTGGTTCTTGACACTGATCTATATCGGTGGTGGGATTCCCATGAATACTTGGCTGATGAAAGGGTACTTTGATACGGTACCGATCGACTTGGATGAATCAGCAAAACTTGACGGTGCAGGGCATTTCCGCATCTTTTGGCAAATCGTTTTGCCCCTCGTAAAACCAATGGTTGCCGTCCAAGCATTGTGGGCCTTTATGGGGCCATTCGGCGAATTCTTGCTGGCGCGGTTCTTGCTTCGCTCACAAGAGCGTTTGACCGTCGCAGTCGGGCTGCAGACCTTTATCAACGATGCCCGTAATCAACGGGTCGCACTCTTTGCGGCTGGGGCGATTTTGATCGCCGTACCGATTGCTGCACTGTTTTTCTTCTTACAAAAATACTTTGTTTCAGGTTTGACCTCGGGCGGAACAAAAGGATAGGAATGATAGGATGTCTGAACAACGATTTCCCTTAACATACTTTGGGGCCATATTTTCTCCAACAAAAGTCTATGCATGGCGTAAAAAATTAAATCGCTGGCAGCAAGTGTTTGTCTATATTTTCTTGATGTCCTTGCTGATGATCCCGCTGACCTTGATGATCAGCAAGCAAACGGATCAAGCCTTTGCAGCATTTTTCCCCCATGCAAAAACACTCATGACTGCTGAAACAGCAGCCGAATACAGTGAACTGCAGCTGGATGATGGCAAACTTTTAACGGATGAGTCACAAGTCTTTTCGCAAACAGAAGCGGGCATTATAGGTGTTGCGCTTTCAGAAGCGGACCTTTCAAGAGCAAAATATGCCATCAATTTTCGTGAAACAGACTGGACCATCAAAGAGGAAATCGATGGACAAACCTATCATTATGAGATGCGTTACACGGCGGAAATGATGCCTGATCAAGTGCATGATGCGGCTTCGTTTCAGAAAGTGATCGAAGACGGCTTTTATCGCAACAACGAGACGGCGATTTTCTTCAGCCAGACGATCACGGTGGCATTTTTATTGGTGGCAATGAATAGTATCCTCGTCATGGGCGCAGCGTTTTTCCTCTGGCTGACGAAAAAGTCGCGACTGTCGACGATCAGCAGTTTCAAAGAAAGTACCAACGTGATTTTGAATGCACTGGGGGCAGGCTCTCTGGTGGCGATGTTGGCAGGATTTATTGGCGCGGACATCATCTTGATGATTGGGATCCAATCTTTAGGCATGCTGCTGATGCTCTTCTTAGCTTTCATAAAAACCCGTTTTAAAACGGCCTAATTTGCAAATATTCGCAACAAGTCATTTGGACGTGCGCTGGACTTTGGGCACCGATCGATGGCTTGTTGCGTATTTTTTCCCTTCGTTTCTTTAAAATCTGTGAAAAAAGGTTAAGAATCCGTTTATCACGCAAGATTGATGCGATAGTTCTATCGAAAAATATTTCATTTATGGTGAACTAGTGCTAAAATAGTTAGGAGAGTTTCCAGCTAGGATAATGCAGAAGTAAAAGGAGAATTATTAAGGTATGGCCAATTTTTTTAGAAAATTAATCGAAAACGACAAAAAAGAATTAAAACGTCTTGACCATATTGCGAATCAAGTTGAATCACATGCGGATGAAATGGCCGCTTTATCTGATGAACAATTACGCGGGAAAACCGATGAATTTCGTCGTCGTTTCCAAGAGGGAGAGACTTTGGATAAATTATTACCTGAAGCCTTTGCAGTAGTACGTGAAGCTGCAAAACGCGTTTTGGGCCTTTATCCTTACCACGTCCAATTAATGGGTGGGATCGTCTTGCATGATGGGAATATCCCAGAGATGCGTACGGGTGAAGGGAAAACCTTGACGGCGACATTACCTGTTTATTTGAATGCTTTGAGCGGTCAAGGTGTCCACGTCGTAACTGTCAATGAATACTTGGCAACTCGTGACTCGACTGAGATGGGGGAGCTGTACAACTTTTTAGGATTGACAGTCGGTTTGAACATCAACTCAAAATCAGCAGAAGAAAAACGTGCGGCGTATGCTTGTGACATCACTTATAGTACAAACAATGAATTAGGGTTTGACTATTTGCGGGACAACATGGTGGTTTATCGTCATCAAATGGTACAACGTCCATTAAACTATGCCATTGTCGATGAAGTCGATTCGATCTTGATCGATGAAGCGAGAACGCCATTGATCATTTCAGGACAAGCAGAAAAATCGACCGCGCTATACAATCGGGTCGACAATTTCGTCAAACGCTTGACGGAAGAAGAAGACTACAAAATCGATATTCAATCAAAAACGATCGGCTTGACAGAACGTGGGATCGAAAAAGCGGAGGAGACCTTCGGCTTAGAAAACTTGTATGATATCGAAAACACCGCATTGACCCATCACTTGGACCAAGCGTTGCGGGCGAATTACATCATGATTCGTGACATTGATTACGTGGTGCAAGATGGCAAAGTAATGATTGTTGACCAATTTACAGGTCGGATCATGGATGGCCGCCGCTATTCTGACGGGCTGCATCAAGCGATCGAAGCAAAAGAAAGTGTCGAGATCGAAGATGAAACCAAAACGATGGCGACGATCACATTCCAGAACTATTTCCGGATGTACAAAAAACTGTCTGGGATGACCGGTACTGCGAAAACGGAAGAAGAAGAGTTTAGAGAAATCTATAACATGCAAGTCATTCAGATTCCTACGAACAAACCGATCTTACGGGATGATCGTGCGGACTTGCTTTATCCAACACTTACCAGCAAATTCCAAGCAGTCGTTCAAGACATCAAAGAGCGTCACCGCAAAGGGCAACCAGTCCTTGTAGGGACGGTCGCTGTTGAGACTTCTGAATTACTATCATCAATGCTTGATCGGGAGAAAGTTCCTCATGAAGTATTGAATGCCAAGAATCACTTTAAAGAAGCGGAAATCATTTTGAATGCTGGGCAAAAAGGTGCTGTAACGATCGCGACCAATATGGCTGGTCGGGGAACGGATATCAAGTTGGGTCTTGGTGTTGCAGAACTAGGCGGATTGGCAGTTATTGGTACCGAGCGTCACGAATCACGACGGATCGACAACCAGTTGCGGGGACGTGCGGGACGTCAAGGAGATCCAGGGATGTCGCAATTTTACCTGTCGCTAGAAGATGATTTAATGAAACGTTTTGGTTCTGAACGAATCAAAGTGTTCTTAGATCGGATGAAAATCGATGAAGGCGATGCCGTGATCCAAAGCAAGATGCTTTCAAAACAAGTAGAATCTGCCCAAAGACGAGTGGAAGGGAATAACTACGATACCCGGAAAAACGTCTTGCAATACGATGACGTAATGCGAGAACAGCGGGAAGTTATTTACGGACAACGTCAAGAAGTAATCATGGAAGAAACGGATCTTTCACCACAATTAATGAATATGGTGAAACGTTCCATCAGCCGTGTCGTTGACAGTCATACGCAATTAGAAGAAAGCAATTGGAATTATGAAGGAATCGTTGATTTTGCTGCCAATGCACTTGTTCATGAAGATACCATCAGTATTGAAGACATCAAGGGCAAATCAGCTCAAGAGATTAAAGATTATCTAAACCAACGGGCAGAAGAAGTCTTTGAACAAAAGAAAACACAACTTAATAGTCCAGAACAATTACTGGAATTTGAAAAAGTAGTGATTTTACGAGTCGTTGATACGAAGTGGACCGACCACATCGATGCCATGGATCAATTGCGCCAATCGGTTGGGTTACGGGCTTATGGACAAAACAATCCGTTAGTTGAATACCAAACAGAAGGATTCAATATGTTTGAAAACATGGTTGGAGCCATCGAGTATGAAGTAACTCGTCTGTTTATGAAGGCAGAAATCCGCCAAAACGTTCAACGGGAACAAGTAGCCCAAGGAGAAGCACAAGGGGTAGAAGAAGCACCGGCTGCCCAAGCGCCAAGTTTCAAAAACGTGGGCCGCAATGATCCTTGTCCTTGCGGAAGCGGGAAAAAATTCAAGAATTGCCACGGGAAAAATATGTAACAAGTTTTGAAAAAGGTGAGAGTAGGCTGGCAGACGTTTTTGTCCAGTCTACTTTCGTTTGTAAGAAAAAAAGAAAGAAGGAATTTTAATGGAAATCGCAGATATTCGGAATCAATTGACCCAGATGAATGAAAAAATAATCAGTTTTAGGGGGTCTCTTTGACTTAGATCAGTTAGAAGAGGACATTGCGGAAGCGGAACACCAAATGGCAGATCCTACCTTTTGGGATGATTCAGAAAAAGCTCAACAAGTCATTAACGCCAACAATGCCAACAAAGAGACTTACGATCAATTCAATCAGCTAGCAGAAGAATTGGAAGAACTCGAAGTGATGTTGGAAATGATTCAAGAAGAAGCCGATCCGGAAATGGAAGCAGAACTTGATGCGCGAATCGGTAAGTTAAATGAGAAAATGGCTTCTTATGAATTGTCGATGTTGTTAGATGAACCCTATGATCGAAACAATGCCATCATCGAGCTGCACCCGGGAGCAGGCGGTACCGAGTCGCAAGACTGGGGCAGCATGCTGTTACGGATGTATACTCGTTTTTGTGAACAACATGGGTATCAGGTGGAAACTTTGGACTATCAAGCCGGTGATGAAGCGGGGATCAAAAGTGTCACATTACTTGTGAAAGGCCACAACGCCTATGGCTATTTGAAGTCGGAAAAAGGCGTGCATCGCTTGGTCCGTATTTCACCTTTTGATTCTGCTAAGAGACGGCATACGTCATTTTGCTCGGTGGATGTGATGCCAGAATTAGATGGGGCGATCGATGTGGAGATCAACTCAGATGATTTGAAGATCGATACGTACCGCGCAAGCGGCGCTGGTGGACAGCACATCAACAAAACCGAATCTGCTGTGCGGATCACTCACATTCCAACAGGTACAGTGGTCGCTAGCCAAGCCCAGCGTTCACAGCTGAAAAACCGTGAGCAAGCGATGGGGATGTTGAAAGCTAAGCTGTATCAATTAGAAGTCGAAAAGAAAGAACAAGAAGCAGCAGCCTTGCGAGGCGAGCAATTAGAGATCGGCTGGGGCTCGCAAATTCGTTCTTATGTCTTCCATCCCTATTCAATGGTCAAAGATCACCGAACGAATTTCGAAACTGGGAATGTACAGGCAGTCATGGATGGCGATTTGGACGGCTTTATCGATGCCTATTTGAAGCTGAAACTGAATCAAAAATAACCTGGTATGACTTAAACAGATTGAAACACAATTGTAATCTGTTGCAAGCAAGGTGAAATATATTCATGCTATAATAAGCCAGAATGAAAATTTGAGATGGAGAGATAGCTGTATGATAGAAATGAAAGATATAATGAAAAAGTACTCTAATGGTACGACTGCTATCCGTAACCTTTCGATTTCAATTGATCAAGGGGAGTTTGTCTATGTCGTTGGACCATCCGGCGCCGGAAAATCAACCTTTATCAAATTGATGTATCGAGAAGAAAGAGCAACAAAAGGCGTTTTGAATGTCGCAGGATATGATTTGGTCGGCATGAAAAACCGTGAGATCCCTTTGATGCGCCGGGAAATCGGCGTGGTCTTCCAAGACTACAAACTTTTACCGCGGAAAACGGTCTTTGAAAATGTTGCTTATGCAATGCAAGTTATCGGACGCAAACCCCGTGATATCAAAAAACGGGTGATGGAAGTTTTGGATTTGGTCGGACTGAAACATAAAGTTCGGGTCTTTCCAAGTGAACTTTCCGGTGGGGAACAACAACGGGTGTCGATCGCTCGTGCCATCGTAAATACACCGAAGGTATTGATTGCGGATGAACCAACCGGAAATCTAGATCCTGAAAACTCATGGGAAATCATGAAATTGCTTGATCGAATCAATGCACAAGGAACAACGGTCGTTATGGCGACCCATAATAGTACGATCGTAAATACGATTCGTCATCGCGTGATCGCGATTGAGAATGGCCGCATTATTCGCGACCAAGCGGAAGGAGAATATGGTTACGATGATTAGAACATTTTTCCGTCATCTCCTGGAGAGTATTAAAAGTTTAAAGCGTAACGGCTGGATGACTATCGCGTCATTGAGTGCCGTGACGATCACATTAACATTAGTCGGTATTTTTCTAGGTGTAATCTTAAATGCAACAAAACTAGCCGAAGATATTCGTGAGAATGTGGACGTGTCGGTTTTCGTTGATATTGGTACAGAACAAGAAGACATGGATGCTTTAGAACAGGCCTTAAATGATCTGCCGAACGTTTCAGAAGTGACATTTTCTAGTCGAGACGAAGAATTGCAGAAGATCCAGGATGCCATGGGGGATTCATGGAACTTGTTCGAAGGCGACAGTAATCCACTGTATAACGTATTTGTTGTAAGTGCCACAGATCCAGAGTATACGACAGAGATCGCAGAACAAGCTGGGGATTTGCCGAATGTCTTTAAAGCCGATTACGGTGGAGACTCTTCTGACCGAATCTTTGAATTGTCTGCGGCTGTGCGGACTTGGGGCTTAGCTGCTGCTGTCTTACTGATTTTTGTGGCAATGTTCCTAATCTCTAATACGATTCGGATCACGATTTTGTCCCGTCAAAGAGAAATTCAAATCATGCGTCTGGTTGGGGCGAAAAACGGCTACATTCGTTGGCCATTCTTCCTTGAAGGAGGCTGGATCGGACTCTTAGGATCAATTGTCCCAATTGCGTTGATGTACTTCGGGTATCATCAAGTTTATGCAATGGTCAATCCATCCTTGCTACGTTCAAATTACAGCTTAATTGCACCAAATATGTTTCTAATACAAGTGTGCGGTGTGATGGCACTGATTGGTATCGTGATTGGTTCGCTTGGTTCCGTCTTATCAATGCGCCGATTTTTAAAATTCTAAACGTATGTTTTATTAAAGTCGATCGTCAGATCGGCTTTTTTTGTTTCATCACAGTGTTTCTTTACTTTAGGTACTATTTTTTGATATGCTTTAGTAGCGGGAAATCGGGGAAGAGGTGGAAAAATGGTTGTAATGGATAATTTGGTAACCATTTTATTTATAGTTAATATTTTGTTATCAATCATTATCATTTTCAGAGAGAGACGTCAGACTGCTCAGACATGGGCCTGGCTTTTGGTCTTGATGTTCATCCCAATCGTTGGTTTTGTGCTTTACTTTTTCTTTGGTAGAGGAATTTCCAAGGAAAAGATTTTCGATATGCGCTCACAAGCAAAGATTGGTCTAAACGTTGAATTAGAAGAACAAAAACAAGCGCTCGCGCGTCATTTGTTTCCGCATCCGCCGACTGCTCAAGTAGAAGTCCAGCAGTTAGTCTATCTGTTGACGGTCTTTGGTCAATCCCTCTATACGACAGCCAATAGCATGACACTTTATACCGATGGGCGGCAGAAATTTGATGCCTTGATCGCGGATATCGAACAGGCAAAAAATCACATTCATATGGAATATTATATTTATCGCAGTGATGCATTGGGAAATGAGGTCAAAGAAGCATTGGTACGAGCCGCAAAGCGAGGCGTAAAAGTAAGAGTCTTGTTAGATGCTTGGGGCAGTACCCAGGTATCATTGAAGTTTTTTGATGAATTGCGTCTGCATGGCGGGCAAATTGCCTTTTTCTTTCCTTTGTTCGTTCCTTATGTCAATCCGCGAATCAATTATCGGAATCATCGTAAAATCGTGGTGATTGATGGTGAGATTGGTTATACAGGCGGTTTTAATGTGGGAGATGAATATCTAGGACAAGTGGAAAAATTTGGCTATTGGCGAGACAATCACTTGCGAATTGCCGGTTCAGCTGTCTATTCGCTGCAAAATCGGTTTTTGATGGATTGGAATTCACAACATGCCTTGGAGATCAAATATGATCCTTCTTTGTTTCCTGAAATCAAACAAGCGGGGACAGTCGCAGCCCAAGTTATCACTAGTGGTCCTGATACGGAACATGAAGAAATAAAAATGACGTATTTGAAAATGATCAATTTAGCCAAAAAAGAAATTCTAATCCAAACGCCCTACTATATTCCGGATGAAGCTATTCACAATGCCTTAAAGTTGGCACTGCTTTCTGGGGTGAAAGTCCATATCCAAATCCCTAATAAACCGGATCATCCCTTGGTATATTGGGCGACCTATTCCTTTGCGGCTGAGCTGCTTCATTTTGGTGCAATCATTGAAACCTATGAGAAAGGGTTTATGCATGCGAAAACGATGATTATAGATAGTGGACTTGTATCGATTGGTTCAGCAAATATCGATGTTCGATCCTTTCGCTTAGATTTTGAAGTCAATACGATTATCTATGATGCGCAACTTGCGACTCAAACAAAAGAAGCGTTTCTGGCGGATTCGATCGATTCCAAACCGTTAACGATCGAAGCGTATCAACAAAGAAAATTGACGATCAAGATCAAGGAAGGCCTGGCACGTCTTGTGTCACCGTTACTGTAAAAAAATGCCCTTTTCCAAAAGATGGAAGCCATCATTTTGGAAAAGGGCATTTTTTAATAGGATTAACCCATAATACTTGTGTACGCTGCTAAGAAAATCGAGCCGACAGTGAGAATAAGCATGGTCCAGATCACGACTTGCGTGATTTTTGCAAAGGTACTTTTTGGTTTTTTCTCGTTCATTCTAATCCACCTTTTAGAGTTATTCTAGTGACAGTTTACCCTCAATTTCTCAAGAACTCAAGTTGATCCAAGGAGAAATTAAGAAAATTTCAATTTCACTATAAAAAAATTCGTTAGAATGGCAAGATAGGCTTGTTGAAGCTACGCCCTTCTGTTTTAATAGGTAAAGAAATACATTCTTTAAAACTTTCAAAAGTTAGTTGTTGAAATAAGAGCCTCCTTAAAAAATTTCATGGCTGTCTTATTCCGGCTTAGATTTTTAAAAGAACTGAAACATGGATGTAAAGAAAATAAAGTATAGTGACACTAGTTGTTAGAAAGGATTTTGCTGTATGTCTGGATTTAATCCAATCGTTTTGTTTTGGTATATTTTTCCTGTGCTCGTTTATTTTGCTTGTCGTTTTATCGTTTCTGCACTTTCGTTGAATGATCGTTTCCATGTGAAGGCACCGGATTTAGCGGTACCATTTTTAATGGTGGGGATTCATCAATTATCAAAATATACTTTTGATCAAGCAATCACATTGTATTATTTGATCTCCATTTTTTTATTAGGCATTCTACTGGCCGTCTTTCAGGCGTACTACTATGAAGAGATCCAATATGGTCGCTATTTTAAGATGTATTGGCGCAGTATTTTTCTATTTACGATCATCTTTCATGTCGTTTTGATCATTCTAAATATCGTAAGTTACTTATAGTGTTTTGCCCCTTGATAAACGTCCATTTTTTTGCTTAAAGTTTTTTTAAAGACTTTAAGGAGTCTGATTCCCTCTTTTTGTTCATTTGGTAAAGAAAAGTCAAACAACTTCCCTTTCAAATTTCATATAATTTGTGGTAGAAAGTGGGGGATTGTGGTAGACTGTGAATATCAGGTGGAGATCGGGGGTTATTTATCGATGTTTATGGGAGAATTTCAACATTCGATAGATGCAAAAGGCCGACTAATCGTCCCTTCAAAACTACGAGAAAAACTCGGAGAAAAATTTGTTGTGACACGTGGATTAGATGGCTGTTTATTTGGCTACCCCTTATCTGAATGGGAAAAACTTGAAGAAAAACTAAACGAAATGCCTTTAGCGAAAAAGGATGCTCGGACATTTGTCCGCTTCTTTTATTCTGCTGCAACAGAGTGCGAGATCGATAAACAAGGACGAATCAATATCCCTGTTACATTGAGAAATCATGCAGACCTTACTAAAAGCTGCGTGATCATCGGGGTTTCAAATCGAATCGAGATTTGGGATGAAACGCGTTGGCAAGCATTCTCTGAAGAAGCAGAAGAAAACTTTGATGAAATTGCTGAAACAATGATCGACTTTGGCTTATAGGCTTGATAGGAAGAGGAAAAAACACATGGCAGATTTTCAACACTACACCGTTATGCTACAGGAGACCGTTGATGGATTATCAATTCGTCCAGAAGGCGTCTATGTCGATTGTACATTAGGTGGAGCTGGTCATAGTGAATATTTATTGTCACAACTGTCTGAAGAAGGACATCTCTTTGCTTTTGATCAAGACCAAACCGCCATCGACCATGCAAAAGAACGTTTAGCACCTTATGTTGCTAAAGGGATGGTCACGTTTATTAAAAGTAATTTCCGCTATTTAAAGGAAGCATTGAATCAACACGGCGTAAGCCGAGTCGATGGTATTTTGTATGATTTAGGTGTTTCCTCACCCCAATTAGATGAAGCCGAACGTGGCTTTAGCTACCACCAAGATGCACCGCTGGATATGCGGATGGATCAAACTGCAGCATTGACTGCCTATGAAGTGGTCAATCAATTCGACTACCATCAATTAGTCAAAATCTTCTTCCGTTATGGAGAAGAAAAATTCTCAAAACAAATCGCTCGGGAAATCGAGCGGGTGAGACAAGATCATCCCATCGAAACAACAGGGGAATTGGTCGATATCATCAAAACAGCCATTCCAGCTCCAGCAAGAAGAAAGGGCGGTCACCCAGCAAAACGGGTTTTCCAAGCCATTCGAATTGCAGTCAATGATGAGCTAGGTGTAATTGAAGAATCACTTGAACAAGCCATTCATCTTTTAGCAGTCAACGGACGTGTCAGTGTGATCACGTTCCACTCATTAGAAGATCGCATTGTGAAATCGATGTTCAAGGAATACAGTACACCAAAGGATATGCCACCAGGTCTGCCGATGATACCAGAAGAATTTCAACCAACACTAAAACTTATAACAAGAAAACCACTGCTTCCTACTGAGGAAGAAGTAGCTGAAAATAATCGTTCTCGTAGTGCGAAACTACGAATCGCGGAAAAAATCAAGGAAAGCGAAGGGTAACAACTATGGCAGAACTAAAAGTTCATGACTATGAATTCAGAGAACCTCTTGAATCACAACCTTTGGATCACTCTGAACCGACAACTGAAAAACTGCCTACTGATCCCCAGCGTCCTGAGGTCATCCGTGTACCAGCATCTCCGGCTCGTCGGTTAAAAAGTATTTCTACTCTAGAAAAACTGATTGCTGCCTTTGTGATTATCGCTGTATTGACGTTGGCAATCTTGACCATCAATATTCGGACCAATATCAGCCAAGTTGAGCATGATATTTCCTTGATCCAATCGGATATCACTGAGAAAACAACACAAGCAGAACAGTTGGAACAAGAGAAAAATGAACTTTCTAAAACCGAGCGCATCCAAAAGATTGCTGAGGATAATGGATTGTCGATTGATGATGGCAATTTAAGGAAAGTGGACTAAATGAAGTTAACAGATAAATTCAAGCAATACTTAAAAAAGAACAATCAAACTACAACGAACAATCGCAAAAAAGTAGGTATTATTCTCTTTGCTACGAGTATTGGATTGTTCTTTTTGTTTGTCACGCGTTTGAGCTATATCGTCATTGTCGGGGATGTCGCGGGAACTTCATTAGCAGAAAAGACCAAAAATCTTTATGAAGGCAGCGAAGTGATCAAAGCGAAACGTGGAACAATCTATGACCGTAATGGGATTCCGATTGCCGAAGATGTGACCTCGTATTCCATTTATGCTGTTTTGAATCAGAATTACAAAGATGGCAACAAAAATCTCTTTGCAGAAAAAGCAAACTTCAATAAGTTGGCCAAAATTTTGTCAGATGTATTGTCCATTGATCAAGAAACAGCAGTCAATACGTTAGAGGATGGCCTTGAGCAACAATTGTGGCGGGTCTCTTTTGGGAGCAAGGGAAATAATATTACATTAGAACAAAAAAATGAGATCGAAGATGCAATGGAAAAAGAAGATATTGCCGGCTTCCATTTTGATAGCCATCCAGCTCGCCTTTATCCGAATGGGGTCTTTTCTTCTCACTTTATCGGGTATGCTGTTGCCAATGATGACGATACTGGTCTAGTCGGCAAAACTGGGTTGGAAGCTGCTTACAATGATGTATTATCGGGAACTGATGGTGAGATCGTTTATCAAAAAGATAACAATCAAAACCCGCTGCCCGGAACAGTAGCAGAGACCGTCGCAGCCGTTGACGGGAAAGACGTTTATACCACCATCGATAGTCGAATCCAAAGCTATTTGGAAACGCTGATGGACAGCGTCTTTAAAGAAAACAAACCAGAAAACTTAACAGCGAACTTAATGGATGCCAAAACCGGCGAAATCATAGCGATGGCGCAACGACCAACCTACAATCCAGAAAATTTGGATTCGATCAATGATTGGCAAAATCTGTTAGTTGAAGACAACTATGAGCCAGGATCAACCATGAAGATTTTGACGACAGCAGCTGCCATCGATCAAGGCATCTTCAATGAGAACGAAACCTTTACCCCAAGTCCTGATGGATTAAAACTTTACGATGCAACCATCAATGACTGGGACTTTGGTCAAAAAGGAACACTGACGATGCGCCAAGCTCTTTCATGGTCCAGTAATATCGGAATGGTGACCTTGGAGCAGCGGATGGCTGATCGTTGGCAACAATACTTAAAAGAATTTGGCTTTGGCCGTAGCACCTATTCAGGATTGCCTAACGAAAATACTGGAATCACCCCAGAAGATAATCCTGTCAGCCAAGCGATGACTTCCTTTGGTCAAGCGATTGGTGTGACGAATTTCCAAATGATGCAGGCTTTCACATCGGTCGCAAATAATGGAACGATGCTGAAACCACAATTTATTAGTAAAATCGTTGATGGCAATACTGGAGAAGAAACGGTCACGCAACCAGAAGAGGTCGGCCATCCGATCACAAAAGAGGCTGCAACAGAGGTCCGTGAATATATGCGTGATGTTGTCGAGAGTGAAAATTACGGAAGTGCCTATGGCGTTTATGAATTACCTGGCTACAACATTTCTGCAAAAACAGGGACGGCCCAAGTAGCCGATCCAACAACCGGTAAGTATTTGTCTGGTGGCACCAATTATCTATATTCCGTTGTTTTGATGTTTCCTTCAGAAGAACCAGAATACATTTTGTATTTGACGATTAAATTACCAGAGAAGCACGAAAGCACCGTGTTGGGTGAAATTGCCAATCCATTGATGAAACGGGTCATGGATCTGAAAAACTCTGCATTAGAAGAAAGCACAACATCTGGTAGCGAAACAACTGTGGGGGATTATCGCAATCTCGATACAGAATCGGCTGCAACGGATGTTCAAAAAGCTGGATTGATCCCGGTAGTCATCGGGGATGGTGAAAAAGTCATTGCCCAATCGGTTGACAGTGGAACTTCGATCATGCCTGGCGGACGGGTACTGCTCGTTACCGACAGCGATAAGTACTATATGCCGGATACGACTTCTTGGTCAAAAGCAGACTTAATCAAATTTGGTAGTCTGCTGAATGTAGACGTCAGTTTTGAAGGAAACGGCTATTGTACCAAACAAAGCGTGGAACCATACACCGAATTATCAGGACAATCGATCAAGTTTACACTAAGTGAAAACGAATAAATAGGAGAGAACAATATGGAATGGACAGAGATGATATTACCTTTGGCAAGTGGCTTTGCGATCGTAACAGCCACAATGCCTTTGTTTATCGGCTATTTTCAAATGAAGAAATACGGACAGGAAATACGTGGTGACGGCCCCAAATGGCACAATGTAAAGGCCGGTACACCAACGATGGGTGGGTTTGTATTTTTGATTTCTGCAATGATCACTGCCATCTGGGTAGGAGCATGGCAAAATCAATTGACTGCTTCATTGTTCATTCTTTTGTTCATTACCTTGGTTTATGGTGCATTAGGATTTCTTGATGACTTCATCAAGATTTTCCGCAAACGAAATATGGGGCTGAACTCGTTGCAAAAGCTGATTGGACAGATTTTAGGCGGACTCGTCTTTTACTTTGTTTTCCGATCCGAAGGCAATGCGGATGTACTGAATTTCTTTGGGATAGACGTGTCGCTATCGATTTTTTATGGCTTGTTCGTCATTTTTTGGCTTGTTGGTTTTTCAAATGCAGTCAACTTGACGGACGGTATCGATGGGCTAGTCGCAGGACTGGGCACGATTTCTTTTTCAACTTACGCACTGATTGCTTGGCGACAAGATCAAATCGATGTGTTAATCGTTTGTCTTGCGATCATCGGCGGATTGATCGGCTTCTTTCCCTACAATCGCAAACCGGCAAAAATCTTTATGGGGGATGTCGGCTCACTGGCTTTAGGCGGTCTGCTGGCAGCTATCTCGATTCTTTTACACCAAGAATGGACCCTATTGCTTGTCGGACTGGTCTATGTTTGTGAAACAGCAAGCGTGATGCTGCAAGTTGCCTCATTCAAATTAACAGGCAAACGAATCTTCAAGATGTCACCCATCCATCATCATTTTGAAATGAGCGGATGGTCTGAGTGGAAGATCGACACTGTGTTTTGGTGTATCGCGTTAGGTTGCTCGTTGCTCACAATAGCCCTTGTATGGTAGGAGATGAAGAAAATGAAAAAAATTACAACATATCAAAATAAAAAAGTTCTTGTGCTAGGATTAGCGCGTAGTGGATTCAGTGCGGCCAAATTGTTACATGATTTGGGCGCACTTGTGACCGTTAATGACGGAAAGCCATTTGCTGAAAATCCAGAAGCACAAGATCTTTTGGCTTTAGGGGTCAAAGTGATCACTGGCAGCCACCCGATTGAATTATTGGATGAAGGATTTTCGCTAGTCGTTAAAAATCCAGGGATCCCCTATTCACAACCTCTTGTTCAAAAAGCTTTAGAGAAAAAAATTCCTGTGATCACGGAAGTGGAACTAGCGTATCAAATCTCTGAAGCGCCGATTATCGGTATTACTGGTACGAATGGAAAAACCACCACAACGACTATGATCGCCAATGTCTTGAATGCTGGAATGGAAAAAGGACAGGCATTGCTTTCTGGAAATATCGGGTTTCCTGCAAGTTCCGTTGCTCAAACAGCTAAGCCTGAAGATCGCTTGGTGATGGAGCTTTCAAGTTTCCAATTGATGGGAATCGATACCTTACGGCCGAAAATCGCTGTCATCACGAATATATATGAAGCCCATATCGATTACCATGGTAGTCGCCCGGAATATGTCTTAGCAAAATGGCGCTTGCAACAACGAATGACCGCTGACGATTATTTAGTGATCAACTGGAACCAACCGGAACTAGAAGCACTGTCGGCCAAATCAAAGGCGAAAATCATTCCTTTTTCCACCAAGGAAAAAGTAGCAGGAGCATATATGCTTGATGGGATGCTCTACTATAAAGAAGAAGCAATTATGGCAGCGGAGGAACTTGGCGTACCAGGGGCACACAATATTGAAAATGCCTTAGCGGCGATCGCTGTTGGAAAACTTTGCAATATGCCAAACGAAGCAATCAAACAAGCGATGCAAACCTTCACTGGGGTACCTCATCGGACCCAGTATGTCACCACCATCAATCAGGTGAAATTTTTCAATGATTCCAAAGCAACCAACATCTTAGCAACAGAAATGGCCTTAGGCGGTTTTGACAATGAGAAATTGGTCTTATTGGCAGGCGGCTTGGACCGTGGCAACAGTTTTGATGAGTTGGTTCCAGCACTAAAAGGACTCAAAGCTATCGTAGTGTTTGGAGAAACAAAAGAAAAATTAGCCTCAGCCGCTCAAGCAGCTGGCGTAAAAACGATTGAAATGACAGACAATGTTGAAACCGCCGTCCCAGTTGCCTTTTCTTTAAGTGCTGCTGGAGATACGATTCTATTGTCACCGGCGAATGCAAGTTGGGATCAATACCCTAATTTTGAAGTTCGCGGCGACAAATTTATGGCGGCAGTAGCAGAACTTAAATAGAAATGAGTGAAGGACATGAAAATACTTGTGACTGGCGGCGGTACTGGCGGCCACATCTATCCAGCGTTGTCTTTTGTCGATTACGTAAAAGAGATTGACCCGACAGCCGAATTTTTATACATTGGTGCAACAAGGGGCTTGGAGAATAAAATCGTCCCTCCAACAGGTATTCCTTTTAAAACGTTAGAGATTCAAGGCTTTAAGCGTAAGCTGTCTTTTGATAACGTAAAAACGATCCAGCTTTTCATGAAAAGCTATTATGCAGCAAAGAAAATCATCAAGGAGTTTCAACCGGATGTGGTGATTGGCACCGGCGGCTATGTTTCTGGCGCCGTGGTCTTTGCTGCAGCGAAGTTGAAAATACCTACCATTATTCATGAACAAAATAGTGTTCCTGGAATCACCAATAAGTTTCTAACCAAGTATGTGGATAAAATCGCCATTGCTTTTCACGATGCTTCTCAATACTTTCCAGCGAAGAAAACGGTGCTTGTGGGCAATCCCAGGGGGCAAGAAGTACGGAATAGTCAAAAGTCGACGATTTTGTCTTCTTACGATTTAAATCCGGCGAAAAAAACGGTTTTGGTTTTTGGTGGGAGTCAAGGAGCTCTGAAAATCAACCAAGCGATCATTGATGCGCTGCCGCTTTTTGCTCAAAAAGAGTATCAGTTACTTTATGCATCTGGCGAAAGGTATTACAAAGAGATCGAAGAAAAAATCGGGATGTCAAAAGATGCTTTCCCTAATATCAGTATTCGTCCCTATATCGATCAAATGGCAGAAGTGATGGCAAATAGTGATTTGTTGATTGGACGAGCAGGTGCCACATCGATTGCCGAATTTACGGCATTAGGGATTCCAGCAATTCTGATTCCTAGCCCTTATGTGACTAATGACCACCAAACAAAGAACGCCCAAAGTTTAGCTAATGCAGGAGCAGTCAAAATGATTGCCGATCATGAACTAAACAGCCAAAACCTCGTGGAAGCAGTAGATAGTATCATGCAAGATGAAGCCCTTCGTAGTAAGATGGCCAAAGCCTCAAAAGAACAAGGGATCAGCGATGCCTCAGAACGATTATTTCGACTTGTGCAAGAGGTAATCAAATAGTACAATGTGTGGGATAGAAAGGAGCGATTATCATTAGTAAAGACAAAACACCTCATGATGATCAAACCCCCTCGTCAACGGAAGAGTTGACCCCTTGGCAAAAAGAAAATCTAAAATATTTGCAAGAAAAAGGCAATCAGCCAGCTTGGTCTTCACCCGCTTCTGAAGAAACAGAAGACATGAAAGAAGCGCATGAAGATGAAGAGGAGTTGGCAGAAGAAGCACTTTTTGAAGCAGAACAAGCGATAGAAGAAACCGACGCTGGGAAAGAAGAGCTGCCTGAGCCAGAAAAAAAGGCTCGCTCCTTTGCTGACCGGCTACCTAATCTAAAGGCGTACCGCAATCAAGTATTGATTCGCCGTTTAGCGCTGATTATCGGTTTACTGATGATTCCTTTGCTGATTGTTTTGTATTTTGTTTCGCCGCTTAGTCGTTTGGCTAATGTGGTGGTCAAAGGCAATCAAGAAGTATCCGCAGAAGCGATTCTCAAAAATTCTGACCTAGCCGTCAATGAAGAGATGTGGCCGCAATTTTTTGAACGGAATCAGAGTGTAGCAGCAATCAAAAAAGAATTGCCGCGCATAAAAAATGCTTCTATTTCTTTATCCGGTATTAATCGTTTTGATATCACTGTCACTGAATTCCAGGAAGTGGCTTTATTAGCCAAAGATGGCGGCTATGCACCAGTTTTGGAAAATGGCGCTGTTTTGGATGATATCAGTGAGCAGCCAGAGGAAGGATTGCCGGTTTTAGAAAATTTTTCGGCTGAAGACAAAATCAAGGCGACACTCAGTGCCTATCAAGAATTAAGTTCAGAAATTCGAGATGGCATTTCTCAAATCAAATACACCCCCCGTGACAGCAATGATGAACTGTTAACTCTCTTTATGAATGATGGCAATCAAGTGATTGTCAATATCTCAAATATGGTGAGTCAAATGCAGTATTATCCGCAAATTGCCAAAGATTTGACCGAGGACAGTATTGTGGATATGGAAGTTGGGATCTTTACTTACCCAATTTCAAATACACAAGAAGACGATGCAGACGAAAATCAAACAGCTGATAGTGATTCTTAGGAAAAATTCAAGAGTTTTTTTCATTAACTTGTTTCTAAAAAGCGCCATTATATGGTAGAATTGGTAACAGTGAACAAATTATTCGAATGAACTCTAAAAACGGACTGTGATGGTTCGCTATATATCCAATTTAAGTAGGAGGGAACCCCATCCATGGCAAAAACGGGAATGTATGTTGGCCTTGATATCGGTACGACATCTGTAAAAGTTGTAGTAGCCGAATACGTTGACAGCCAAATGAATATCATTGGTGTAGGAAATGCAAAATCAGAAGGAATCAACCGTGGCATCATTGTAGATATCGATAAAACGGTACAAGCCATTCAAAGAGCAGTAAGACAAGCAGAAGAAAAAGCAGGAATTCAAATTCGCAGTGTAAGTGTTGGTGTACCAGCCAATCTTCTTGAAGTGGAAAATTGTCAAGGGATGATCGCTGTCAACAGTGAATCAAAAGAGATCACCGACGAAGACGTCCGCAATGTTGCTTCCGCAGCACTTGTACGTTCAACCCCTCCTGAAAGACAGATCATTGCTATCTTACCGCAAGAATTTACAGTGGATGGTTTTGAAGGGATCAAAGATCCTCGTGGCATGATCGGTGTTCGCCTAGAGATGTTTGGTGTGGTTTATACAGGTCCAAAAACCATCATTCACAACATTCGTAAATGTGTGGAAAAATCTGGTCTGATCGTTAATGAAGTAGTCATTACGCCATTAGCACTGACAGAATCGATTTTATCTGATGGTGAAAAAGATTTTGGTACGATCGTTATCGACATCGGCGGCGGCCAAACGACGACATCAGCGATGCACGACAAGCAATTGAAATTTACCCATGTGAACCAAGAGGGTGGCGAATTTGTCACAAAAGACATTTCGACAGTTTTAAATACCTCCTTCAACAATGCAGAAGCATTAAAAATCAATTATGGGGATGCGTATCCTGAACGGACATCCGCTAGTGAAGAATTTCCAGTGGATGTGATTGGGAAATCAGAACCTGTGAAGATCGATGAACGCTATTTGTCAGAAATCATCGAAGCACGTATGGAACAGATTTTTACCAAATCAAAAGAAGTCTTAGATGAAATTGATGGACTTGATTTGCCAGGTGGCGTGATTTTGACTGGTGGTGCTGCAAGCCTGCCGGGTGTCGTAGATTTGGCTCAAGAAGTATTCGAAACAAACGTTAAGCTTTACGTTCCTAATCATATGGGACTTAGAAATCCTGTATTCACCAATGTAATCAGTATCGTTGACTATTCAGCAAACTTAAGCGAAGTCTATCAGCTTGCCAAAAGTGCGATCACTGGTGAAAAAACAGTCGCGCAACAGCCCGTTGCCATTCAACAACAAGAAGTGCATTACGAACAATATGAAGCTCCAGAAGAAACTTATGAAGAAACAGAAGAAGAGAAAAAAGGTGAGTCGATCACAAACCGAGTAAAAGATTTCTTCTCAAATATCTTTGAATAATCTAAAACGATTCTCAGGAGGAAGATAAACTATGGAATTTTCAATTGATAATAACATCAATGACGGCGCTGTGATCAAAGTCATCGGAGTCGGCGGTGGTGGCGGCAACGCAGTAAATCGTATGATCGAAGAAAATGTCAAAGGCGTAGAATTTATTGCAGCCAACACTGACGTTCAAGCATTAAAAAATTCAAAAGCAGAAACAGTCATTCAATTAGGCCCTAAATATACCCGTGGTCTTGGTGCTGGTTCACAACCAGAAGTTGGTCAAAAAGCAGCAGAAGAAAGTGAAGATTCTATTCGTGAATCATTAGAAGGCGCAGATATGATTTTCATTACCGCTGGTATGGGTGGCGGAACCGGGACCGGTGCTGCACCGATCGTAGCTAAAATTGCCAAAGAAATCGGGGCATTGACAGTCGGCGTCGTTACTCGTCCGTTTACATTTGAAGGACCAAAACGCGGCCGTTTTGCTGCTGAAGGAATCGCTAAATTAAAAGAGAATGTCGATACCTTATTGATCATCTCAAACAACCGTTTGTTAGAAGTTGTTGACAAGAAAACGCCAATGCTTGAAGCATTCCGTGAAGCAGACAATGTCTTGCGTCAAGGGGTTCAAGGGATCTCAGACTTGATCACTGCACCTGGCTATGTCAACTTAGACTTCGCTGATGTGAAAACAGTGATGGAAAATCAAGGCACTGCTTTGATGGGAATCGGCGTTGCTAGCGGCGAAGAACGCGTGATCGAAGCAACGAAAAAAGCAATCTCTTCACCATTGCTAGAAACATCGATCGATGGTGCTGAACAAGTGCTATTGAACATCACTGGCGGATTGGATATGACTTTATTTGAAGCACAAGATGCTTCTGATATCGTCGCTCATGCGGCAACAGGTGATGTAAATATTATTTTAGGAACATCAATCAATGAAGACTTAGGCGATGAAATCCGTGTGACTGTCATTGCAACCGGCATTGACCCTTCTAAAAAAGAACGTGGGTCTCGCTCTAGCAGACAAAGTCAAAGCCAAATTCATTCTATCCCACAAAAACCAACCTTAGATATGGACCAAGCGCGTCCAGCACAAGCAGAAGAAAGCAATGGTTTTGGTGATTGGGATATCCGTAAAGAACAAAATGTACGACCTAAAGTAGAAGAAAACACATTTGAAAATGTAGAAAAGAAAGAATTCGACACCTTCAGCCGTGATGAAGTACGCTCGAATGATGACGACGAATTAAGCACACCACCATTTTTCCGTCGTAAACGCTAGGGGGCAGAGCACATGATTTCTGAGAACTTGCACAAGATCCAGCAAGAGATACAGGACTCCTGTGCTCTTGTTTCTAGAGATGCCAGTGAGGTCTGTTTGACAGCTGTGACAAAATCCGTCGATACAGAAACGACAAGAGAACTTCTAGAAAATGGTGTGCGTGATTGTGCAGAAAATCGAGTAGAAAAGCTACTTGAAAAAAAGGCAGCATTAACTGATTACCCAGATGTCCGTTGGCATTTTATTGGTAATTTACAGCGCAGAAAGGTAAAATCAGTTATAAATGAGATTGATTTTTTTCATGCGTTGGATTCAATCAAACTGGCACAAGAAATTCAAAAACGAGCAGAGCATCCGATCAACTGCTTTGTGGAAGTGAATGTTTCGCAGGAAGCAACGAAACAAGGGATTTTCGTAGAAGAGGTGGTGGCTTTTATTGAAGCACTCGCTTCGTTCGACAAAATTCGTGTTGTTGGATTGATGACGATGGCCCCGCTCACTGCTTCCAAAGACGAGCAACATCAGATTTTCAAAGAATTAAAAAGGATTCAACAACAGATCGCTGACCTGCATCTTACACATGCCCCTTGCTTAGAAACGAGTATGGGAATGAGTAATGACTTTCCCATTGCGATTCAAGAAGGCGCAACATTTATTCGTGTAGGAACAGCATTATTTCAATAAAAAAGGAGGTTGACCGATGTCGCTCAAAGAGAAACTGACCAATTTTTTTGGATTGACTGACGAAGAAGATTATTATGAAGAAACATTTGCCACTGAAGAACCGGCACGCACGGCAGCGAAACCAGCTGTGAACCAAGGAGGAGCTTTTACCGCCCCTAGAACAACAGCGAGTACGCGTGCTTCTAGCCAAGCGGCTTCTTATACAACAAGTCAACCACAAAATCAAGCCTATCAATACAGACAGCAGCCTCAAACTGCTACCTATCAACAATCCTCAGCGGCGGCTGAACGAGTAAGATCGGTGCCTAAGACGGAAGAAAAAGTCGTTCCAATGGCGCAACAAAGAACTAATACGAGAGTCAAAGACACAAAAGCAAAAGAAACCTCTCCACAAATGGCTGGAAAAATAACGATCGTAGAACCACGCGTTTATTCAGAAGCTATGGGGATTGCGAAGCAAGTCATCAATGGAGATGCTGTACTTGTTAATTTTCATTTAATTGAAGAGTACCAAGCTCGTCGAATAGTTGATTTTTTAACAGGAACAGTGTACGCTGAAGATGGTGATATCAAGCGTGTTGGCGATGAAATTTTTCTTTGCACGCCTAAGGGTATGGAAATTGAAGGCACTGCCCAAACATTAGCAGATACCAATTTTTTTGATATCTAAAGTGAGGAGGAACGCCAATTTTATTCTTGAGATTCGTTAAATTACTGAGTGATGCTGTTTATCTGTATACCATTTTATTAGTGATTTATGCACTTTTGTCTTGGTTTCCAGGAGGGTATCAGTCCGCTTTTGGCCGTTTCTTAGCAAAAGTGTGTGAACCGTATTTGAGTTTATTTGATCGATTGAAATTAAGTTTTGCTGGTATCGATTTTACGATTGCATTTGCAATTATTGTCTTACAGCTAGCATCACAAGCATTGATATTGATCCTACAATCAATTTTATTTTAACGTAAGGGGTGGTTATCGGTGAACGCAAATGTCTATCAACATTTTCGAAACGATGAACGCCCTTTTATTGATTCCGCTCAAGGATGGATCGAACAAGTGCAAATGCAGTATGCGCCTTACTTGACTGATTTTTTAGATCCGAGACAAGCGTATATCTTAGAAAGCTTGATTCGTCAATCAACGGATTTAAGTTTCCGCTTTTTTGGTGGATATGAAGCTGCTGAGAGACGACGTTGTTTGATTTATCCCGATTACTATGAGCCCACCGCCGATGAGTTTGACATGACTTTATTTACGATTCAATACCCGAAAAAATTTACGGTGTTGAGTCATGGAAAAGTTTTAGGCACATTAATGGGGACTGGAGTCAAGAGGGAATACTTTGGAGACATTCTTTCCGATGGTGAAATATGGCAAGTATTCGTTGCTACTGAAGTCAGTCATTTTATTCAACTCCAAGTGGATAAAATCGGCAACGTATCGGTACGTTTGGAAGAAACGAAATATACCGATTTGATCGTGCCTAAAGATGGCTGGACCGAGGAAAGAGAAACGGTTAGTTCATTGCGTCTTGATACAGTGATCTCCGCCGTGTACAACATCTCACGCCAACGTTCGAAACAGTTGATCGAATCAGGAAAAGTAAAAGTAAACTGGACAGAAGCATTACGACCAGATTTTGTTCTGGATTTACTGGATATCGTTTCAGTAAGAGGATTTGGTCGGATTCAAATACAGGGGTTAGAAGGAACCACGAAAAAAGAAAAAGTTAGATTGTTATTAGGTGTATTACGTAAATAAATCAAAGAGGTGTATAGAATATGGCATTAACTCCATTAGACATTCAAAATAAAAACTTTTCAGTAAAAATGAGAGGCTACAACCAAGATGAAGTCGATGACTTCTTGGATATGATCGTTCGTGATTATGAAGAAGCCGTTCAACGCAATCGTGAGTTAGAAAAATCGTTGAAACACGCAGAAGAAAAACTTGAATATTTCAATGAATTGAAAGATGCCTTGAATCAATCCATTATCGTGGCTCAAGATACGGCGGATAAAGTAAAAACAAGCGCAAGCAAAGAATCAGAAGTAATCGTTACTTCTGCTCAAAACCGTGCGGATGAAATGGTTGCTACTGCAGAAAAACATGCGCATGCCTTGATGACCTCAGCGGAAGAAAAAGCCAAAGAGATTTTGACGGATGCAACCGACAATGCCCGTCAATTGGCGACAGAAACAAATGACTTGAAGAAGAAAACCAGAGTCTTCCATAACAACTTATTAGTTATGTTGCAAACGCAATTAGAACAAGTGAAGAGTCCTGAGTGGGAAGAAATTTTGGCGCCATTTTCAAGCTATGTACAAGATTCCCACCAAGTGATCAGAGAAGTTTTGTCAAAAGAACTTGACAGTGAAAATGGTTCTGGAGTAAACTCAGAAGCAGTGGAAACATTTGATGTGGACATTGTTGAATCAGATGAAAAAATCGTTGATGTAAGTGAAAGCCCTGAAGTGAAAACATTAGATGATGCGAGAAACTTATTAGACGAATTGAACAAGACAGATAATAACTAAGACACAGAACAGAAAAATTTCTTATATTTTTCAAGCGAGTTTGGGAGAGTGGAAGCCAAATAAAACCCTGTAAGAAATCAGATCATCTGTGAGTTGCGTTCTTGAAAGAGCTGACTTTTCAAAGACTCGAGTAGAGAACGACGCCTGATCCCGTTACCGATCATCAAAGAATTGTCAACCGACAATAAAATTTGGGTGGTACCACGAACACGTTCGTCCCTTACCAGGGACGGACGTGTTTTTTGCTGTGAATCACTGCGATTGGTCCGCAAAGCGGAACAGAGCAGATGATGAACAGTACTAGGCGACCGCCGGGAGCGTAGTAACCGTACTAAGAATCACTATGATTGGCTTGCGAAGCAAGACAGAATAGATGATGAACAGTACTAGGCGACCATAGGGAGCGTAGTAACC
>NZ_NGLK01000001.1:2829723-2889613 GCF_002141235.1 Enterococcus sp. 3C7_DIV0644
GAATCACTATGATTGGCTTGCGAAGCAAGACAGAATAGATGATGAACAGTACTAGGCGACCATAGGGAGCGTAGTAACCGTACTAGGAATCACTATGATTGGCTTACGAAGGAAGACAGAATAGATGATGAACAGTACTAGGCGACCGTAGGGAGCGTAGTAACCAAATTAGGAATCACGCTGATCAACTGTTAACAATCAGTGAATCCTAAATGCATTGAGTTTATGGCAACCAGTCCATTTGACAGGTTCAATAGAAGCAATCGGTTGATCGAGTCGATGGATTTTGAAACTATACCAAAACGTTGAGAGACGAAAAGGAGCGAAACAAGAATGAAAATGAAAGAAACACTGCATCTTGGAAAAACCGCTTTTCCAATGCGAGGCAACTTGCCGAACCGCGAAGTGGATTGGCAAAAAGAATGGGAAGAAAATCAATTGTATCAACGTCGTCAAGAATTAAATGAAGGCAAGCCAACCTTTGTCTTACACGATGGCCCTCCCTACGCAAATGGAAATATCCATATCGGACATTCATTAAACAAAATCAGTAAAGACATCATCGTACGTTCCAAATCGATGTCAGGTTTCCGTTCCCCTTATGTACCTGGTTGGGATACTCATGGTTTACCGATCGAACAAGTACTGACCAATAAAGGGATCAAGCGCAAAGAAATGAGCTTGGCAGAATATCGCAAAAAATGTGAAGAATATGCTTTGACACAAGTGGATACACAAAGAGCTGATTTCAAACGTTTAGGCGTTTCTGGTGACTGGGATCATCCATATATCACATTGACACCAGACTATGAAGCAGCAGAAATCCGCGTGTTCGGAAAAATGGCAGAAAAAGGCTACATCTACAAAGGATTGAAACCAATTTACTGGTCACCATCTAGTGAATCATCATTAGCAGAAGCTGAGATCGAATACAAAGATGTGAAATCACCATCGATCTATGTGGCTTTCCCAGTAGCAGATGGCAAAGATTTGCTTGATTCAGATACATCTTTTGTTATCTGGACGACGACGCCATGGACCTTACCAGCGAATCTAGGAATCTCTGTGAATCCAACCTTTGCCTATGTTCAAATCTTGGCCGATGGCCGCAAATTCGTCGTAGCAAAAGATTTATTAGAAACCGTGACGAATGAGATCGGTTGGGAATCTGTCGAAGTATTACAAGAATTGGCTGGCGATCAATTGGAAAAAATGACGGCAAAACATCCTTTTTATGATCGTACGTCTCTATTGATGTTAGGGGACCATGTGACATTGGATGCCGGTACTGGTTTGGTCCACACTGCACCAGGACATGGGGAAGATGACTACATCGTCAGCAAAAAATATGGTCTAGATGTCTTATCACCAGTCGATAGCCGTGGGGTCTTCACAGAAGAAGCACCAGGATTTGAAGGGGTCTTTTATGACAAAGCCAATCCAATGATCACTGAGCTTTTAGAAGAAAAAGGAGCCCTACTAAAACTAAACTTCTTTACTCACAGCTATCCACATGATTGGCGGACGAAAAAACCAGTCATCTATCGGGCAACACCACAATGGTTTGCGTCTATTGATAAGTTCCGCCAAAATATTTTGGATGAAATCGAAAAAGTAGATTGGATCATTCCATGGGGCAAAACTCGTTTATACAATATGATTCGCGACCGCGGCGACTGGGTGATCTCTCGTCAACGTGCGTGGGGCGTTCCGTTGCCAATCTTTTATGCAGAAAACGGCGAAGCCATCATTACGCCTGAAACGATCGAGCATGTGGCAAACTTGTTTGCTGAACATGGTTCAACGATTTGGTTTGAAAAAGAAGCAGAAGAATTACTGCCAGCTGGCTTCACGCATCCGGGCTCACCAAATGGCAAATTCTCGAAAGAGACTGACATCATGGATGTTTGGTTTGATTCAGGTTCTTCTCACGAAGCCGTGTTACGTCAACGTCCAGAATTGACGTTCCCAGCTGACATGTACTTGGAAGGTTCTGACCAATATCGTGGGTGGTTCAACTCAAGTATCACGACTAGTGTTGCGATCAATGAAGTCGCACCATATAAAGCCGTCTTGTCTCAAGGCTTCACCTTAGATGGCGAAGGTCGCAAGATGAGTAAATCTCTTGGTAATACCATTGCACCAGAAAAAGTGATCAATCAAATGGGTGCGGATATTTTGCGTCTTTGGGTCAGCAGTGTTGACTACGAAGCGGATGTCCGAGTGTCTATGGATATCTTGAATCAAGTGTCAGAAGTCTATCGGAAGATTCGCAATACCATGCGTTTCTTATTAGCGAACACGAGTGATTTTGATCCAGCAAAAGACAGCGTACCTTTTGAAAACTTGCGTTCTGTCGATAAATACATGATGGTTCGTTTGAATCAAACGATCAAAACGATTCGGGAAGATGGCTATGAAAAATATAACTTCTTGCATATTTACCGGACAGTCATCAACTTCTTGACAGTCGATATGTCTTCCTTCTATTTGGATTTTGCAAAAGATGTCGTTTATATCGAAGCTGAAAATGATTTCCAACGCCGTGCTATGCAAACTGTCTTTTATCAAACAGCGGTTGCATTGACGAAATTATTGACACCGATCATTCCGCATACCGCAGAAGAAATCTGGTCACACTTGAAAGAAGAAGAGGAATACGTACAGTTAGCGGAGTTCCCTGGCTATGATACATTTGCTAACCAAGAAGAACTGCTCGATCTTTGGCGGGCCTTCCTTGATTTCCGTGACAATGTCTTAAAAGCATTAGAAGAAGCGCGTAATGCAAAATTGATCGGAAAGTCCTTTGAAGCGAAAGTCACTGTTTATCCAACTGAGCCAGTTGCGGCATTGCTAAAAGCTATCGATTCAGATATTGCACAACTGCTGATCATTTCACCAGACTTCTTAACGATCAAAGAAGTCGGTGAAGCAGCTCCTGAAGCGGCATATCAATTTGAGGATGTGGCGATCTTAGTTGAAAAAGCCGAAGGGGAAGTATGTGAACGTTGTCGCCAAGTCCGGGTAGATGTTGGTGTAGAAGAGCAACTGCCAACACTTTGTGGGCATTGTGCAACCATCGTCAAAGAAAACTATCCCGAAGCAGTTGCAGAAGGCTTTGAAAAATAATAGAACGAAAAAAGATGACCCATTGCGGGTCATCTTTTTTGCGCTTGCTCATTCTTATTCCTTGAGAATGGGAGAAAAACGCACGTTTCTGACATGAATATGAGAAAATAGGTGGCAATTGATAACGATTCTCATTTGTTTGCAATAATTTTTCGACAGTTTATTGTATAATAAAAAAACCTTACTAGACGAAGTTTCTTCCTTAAGGTCTGTAGGCAATTGTTTGTTCGAGATGGAGTATTTCACTGTCAACAGAAGAAACCAACGAGCTCGGATCAAGTAAAAAAAACTTGCCAGATAGAAAAACAGGTTGTAAACTGTTAAAAATCGGAATATTCAGAATATTGAAAGAAAGTGTGATTCCATGAGTGATTTAGAGATGATGAGGAAAACGAACCAAACGATGTACGATGCCGCTTTTGAAAAAGATGCTTGTGGGATGGGGTTTATTGCACAAAAAGATGGTCGCTATTCCCGAGAACTTGTGCAAAATGCCTTAACAATGTTAGAACGGATGAACCACCGAGGGGGAACTGGCGCTGAACCTGACACAGGTGACGGAGCTGGAATTTTGATGGCAATGCCTGACCCATTTTTTCAACAGCGAGCAAAAGAGGCCGAAATCCCATTGCCTGAAAAAGGTGCCTATGCTGTTGGGATGTTTTTTTTACCGAAAGAAAAGCTCCGAGCAGCACAGGTCCAAGAAGAAGTAACTAAAGACATTCAACAAATGGGTTTTACCGTTTTATGGCAACGGGATGTGCCTTATGATTATTATCAGTGTGGACCGGGGGCGCAAAAAGTCATGCCCTCATTTGTGCAAGTCTTTATTGAAAAACCTGTCGATGTAGCTGCTGGCCGTCCCTTTGAAGATCAGCTTTACCGGCTACGACGTAAACTGGAAAAAACGTATCATACTGATGAGTTGTCTATCTGCAGCTTGTCCAGTAAGACAGTTGTTTATAAAGGAATGCTGCATGCCTATCAAGTTGGCTTATTTTTCAAAGATCTTCAAAGCCCAGAAATGACCTCTTGTATCGCATTGACCCATTCTCGTTTTTCGACAAATACCTTTCCAAGCTGGAGTCGGGCGCAACCTTTTCGTTTCTTAGCCCATAATGGCGAAATCAACACGTTACGCGGGGCAGAAAATTGGATGCATGGACATCAGATCGAAGTCTATGATGATGAAAATTCTGATTCGGCGAAACTAGAAAATTGTATGGAATATTTGTACCGTCAAGGGCGAGATATTCCTCAAGCACTGTTGATGATGGTGCCAGAAGCGTGGTCAAAAGAAGCTGGATTGTCGCCGGAGCTGACGGCTTTTAATGAGTACAACGCAAGCTTTATGGCTCCTTGGGATGGACCGGCAGCTTTATGTTTTACAGATGGGGATTTGGTAGGGGCTGCACTCGATCGAAATGGGTTACGGCCATCTCGCTACTCGATCACGAAAACTGGTTTTGTGGTCGTGGCCTCTGAGTCAGGTGTTGTCGATTTGCCAGCATCGGAAGTGATTGAAAAAGGGGTGCTTGGACCAGCAAATATGTTTTTGGTGGATACCAAAAAAGGAGTGATCTTACGCAATCAAGAAATCAAAGCTCATTATGCGAATGCCCATCCTTACCAGGAGTGGCTAGCGGATCACTTATTGATACCAGAGCTGCTTTCTGAGACTGAGAAGCAGGAGGAAACAGCAGATGATGCGATCCAGACCCTTTGGAAACGAAATGGTTACACGGATGAGATCATTCGCACGTTGATTTTACCAATGGCTCAAACGGGAGAAGAACCAGTGATCTCCATGGGGTTTGATTCACCCTTAGCTATTTTGAGCGAACGTCCCCAATCCTTGTTTACGTACTTCAAGCAACAATTCGCCCAAGTGACCAATCCGCCAATCGATGCGATTCGCGAAAAATTGGTGATCGGTACCGAGCTGTTTTTAGGTCGAGATGGGGATGTTTCAAAGGACATTCGAATCAATTGTAATAAGCTGAAGATTGCTAGTCCGGTGTTAAAAACGAGTGAATATGAAAAAATCAAACAGTTAGATCAAAATGGTCAAAAAGCGGCTTTACAGTCGATTCTTTATGATTATGTACCAGAAAACGGGGCAGCTTTGCAACAAGCGTTAGAAGCGCTTTTTAAAGAGACGGAGCAAAAAATCGATTCTGGGGCAACGATCGTCATTTTAAGTGATCGGGAAGTCATCCAAGCGCAAGAAGGAAAAGTGGCGATTCCGATTCTCTTGGCGGTATCAGGTCTGCACAATTACTTGGTGCGAAAAGGCAAACGTTCCTTGGCATCAATCGTTGCGGATACTGCGGAAGTCTGTGAGGTCCATCATTATGCCATGGTAGTCGGCTACGGAGTAAGTGGGGTCCACCCTTATGGGGCTTACCAGACATTGGCGCATTTTGAGCTTTCAGAGAAGATCGAAAGTTACCGTAAAGCATGTGAAAAGGGCATTGTCAAAATCATGTCACGAATGGGGATTTCAACGATCGCCGGTTACCATGGGGCGCAATTGTTTGAAGCTGTTGGTATCTCTGAGAAAGTCATCTCCGAATACTTTACCGGCACGGTTACTCGTATCGGTGGACTTTCATTAGCGCAAATCGAGCAAGAATACTTAATGCGTTATGAAGCGGCGTATGGCGAGAAACGCGTGGATTATCTTGATTCGGGCGGTAGTTTCCAATACAAAGCCGACGGGGAACATCATCTGTTCAATCCAAAAACGATCTATGGGTTTCAAAAAGCTGTTCGTACAGGCAGCTATGCGCTTTATAAAGAATATGCGGCGGAGATGAACCAAGACGCGTTAGAGAATCCAACGACCCTCCGTTCTATGTGGACTTTTGGGAACACGAGACGCAGTATTCCTTTAGCTGAGGTGGAACCTGTTGAAACGATCGTCAAACGGTTTAAAGTCGGCGCGATGTCTTACGGCTCTCTAAGTGAAGAGGCGCATCGCTGTATTGCTGAAGGGATGAATGCGATCGGTGCAAAATCCAACAGTGGAGAAGGTGGAGAAAATCGGAATCGTTTCAAACCAGTGAAGGGCATTAACTATAACAGTCGTATCAAACAAGTAGCTTCTGGCCGTTTTGGTGTCAATGCCGAATATTTAATGAGTGCGGACGAACTCCAAATCAAAATGGCCCAAGGGGCAAAACCTGGTGAAGGTGGTCAATTGCCAGGCAACAAAGTCTTCCCATGGGTAGCGGAGATTCGTGGCTCAACACCTGGTGTCCGACTGATTTCGCCGCCACCACATCACGACATTTATTCGATTGAAGATCTAGCCCAGCTGATCTATGACTTAAAGGCAATCAACCCGTATGCCCGCATCAATGTCAAATTGGTTTCTAGTACAGGTGTGGGTACGATCGCTACCGGTGTCGTCAAAGCCGGTGCAGACGTAGTCGTGATCTCAGGCTATGACGGTGGGACCGGTGCTTCTCCGAGAAATTCGATTCGGGATGCTGGCTTGCCTTGGGAGATGGGGCTTGCAGAAGCCCATCAAACGTTAGCTATGAATCATTTGCGGCAGCGAATGACCTTAGAGACAGATGGAAAATTGATGACGGGGCGTGACATCGCCATTGCTGCTCTTTTAGGAGCAGAAGAATATAGCTTTGCCTCTTTAGCGCTAGTTGCGATTGGTTGTGTCATGATGCGAGTTTGCAGTATCAATACATGTCCTGTCGGCATTGCTACACAGAACCCAGCGTTGCGCAAATTTTTCGCAGGGAAACCTGAGCACATCATCAATACGATGTACTTTTTAGCAGAAGATTTACGGGAAACAATGGCCGAGCTAGGGTTTCGCACGATTGATGAGATGGTAGGACACGCGGAAGTGTTGACACCACGCTTCGTTGCCAAAGGCAAAGCAAAGTCGTTAGACTTTTCTAGAATGATTGGGACGACGATCCCAATCGAGCGCAAAGTGACGGACCCATTCCTTGAGAAACGACAGTGGCCAGAGTTAGACGCTTTTGCCCAAGCAGCTATCGACAATAATCAAGAAATCGTTATGAATCATACGATCAATAATGTTCAACGTTCAGTCGGCGCTCGTTTAGGGGGCTGGATCGCAGAACGCTTTGGCAATTACGAAGTAACGCCAGGTTTGTTGCAGTTTACGTACCGCGGCATTGCTGGACAAAGTTTTGGGGCGTTTGCCACCCAGGGCATCCAGTTGAAACTGATTGGCGAGGCCAACGATTATGTAGCCAAAGGACTGAGTGGTGCCCGTTTGATCATTGTGCCGCCTGATGATGCCGCTTATGACGCAGAGCATTCACCGATTGTCGGTAACGTTGCTTGTTTTGGGGCGAATCGGGGTGAAGGCTATTTCCGCGGCATTGCTGGCGAACGCTTTTGCGTCCGTAATAGTGGAGCCAAAGTCGTTGTAGAAGGTGTTGGGGACCATGGCTGTGAGTACATGACTGGCGGCGTCGTGGTGATTTTAGGAAAAACCGGTCGCAACTTCGGTGCTGGAATGTCCGGTGGCGTGGCGTATGTTTACGATCCCGATCAAACCTTTGCTGATAAATGCAATCGGGAAATGGTTGATTTGTACCGGATTGGTGAAAGCGGTGATGACCACCAGTTGAAGGAGATGATCCAGCAGCATTTTGCCTATACGGATTCATTGAAGGCGGCTGAGATTTTAGAAGATTGGGAAAATCAGCAGCAACATTTCATCAAAGTCTATCCGACAGAGTACCATCAGATGATCCAAGCAACGGAGACTTTGGCTGAGCAAGGATTTATCGGGGAGGAACTTGTGACGAAAGCTTTCGAAGCCGTCGTCGGTCCACAATTGACTATTCCAGGAAAGGAGCGCGACTAATATGGCAGATCCATTTGGTTTTTTAAAGTACCCAAGAGTAGAAAATCCTACCCGACCGGTTTCAGAACGTATCCAAGACTGGCAAGAATTACAGACGCCATTGCCTGAAAATGAGCGTCAAGAGCAAGCGGCGCGCTGTATGAATTGTGGCATTCCTTTTTGTCATACTGGTTCTTTTTACGGCGGGCAAGGGGCGGTTTCAGGTTGTCCCAATGACAACCTGATTCCTGAATGGAATGATCTGGTTTATCAAGGGCGTTTCCAAGCCGCCTTTGAGCGTCTTGCCAAAACCAATCCATTACCGGAAATGACTGGACGTGTTTGTCCAGCTCCATGTGAAAAAGGCTGTACCGAGGCACTGAATGGCTCAGGTGTCACGATCCACGACAATGAACGCTTTATTATCGATACTGCTTTTGAAAACGATTGGGTCAAAGCCTCCGGGTTGCCTCAAGAAGCGACTGGTTTCAAGGTGGCAATCGTTGGTAGCGGACCGGCTGGTTTATCTGCTGCTTGGCGCTTGAATCAACTAGGACATCAAGTGACGGTCTATGAACGCAGTGATCGCTTTGGCGGTTTACTGATGTATGGTATTCCAAATATGAAATTAGATAAAGATGTTGTGCAGCGACGTATTGACTTGATGGCAGAGCTAGGCGTGACCTTTGTCGCTAATACGGAGATCGGTCGTGACTTGTCAGCAGAAGAATTGTCCGCTCAGTATGATCGGGTCATTTTGGCAACAGGAGCTAGTGTTCCTCGTGACTTGAAGATTCCAGGTCGTGAATTGACTGGGGTGCAATTTGCAGTCGATTATCTGACGGAAGCAACCAAAGATGTCTTAAAGCATGGCAAAGCGGCAACAAGTAAAAAACTTGCTGGCAAGCACGTCGTCGTGATTGGCGGCGGCGACACTGGAAATGACTGTATTGGTTCAGCGATTCGGCAAGGAGCCGCTTCTGTGCGTCAATTGGAGATCACGCCCCAACTGCCATTGACACGTACCGACAGCAATCCCTGGCCTGAATACCCAATGACAGCCCGCACAGGCTATGGGCAAGAAGAAGCGGCTGAAGTCCTGCAAACACAAGTGACGTATCATGGGGTGTCCACAACAGCCTTTATCGGCGCCGAACGCGGCCAGTTGATCGCCATCGAAACGGTCTCAGTAGATCAACAGTTTCAGCCGATCCCTGGCACAGAGCAAGTGATCAAGGCGGATTTGGTTTTGTTGGCAATGGGCTTTGTTGGTGCAGAGACCCAACTCTTCGATGCCTTTGGTGTGCGAGAAGTGTACGATGATTACACGACGAACAATGAACGAGTGTTAGTCGCAGGAGATGCTAAAAGAGGACCGAGTTTAGTCATCTGGGGGATTCGTGAAGGACGCTTAGCGGCAGAAAAAGTCGATCAAGCGTTACGATCATTGGTGTATCAATAAGCAATCAATAAAAAACAACCTGAGCAGCTCTTCCTCCTTCTGAATTAGAAGGGGAACAGCGAAATGCTCAGGTTGTTTGCCTGTTAAGCAGTTGGTTCAGATGGATGGGGCTTTGATCGCTGTTCATTTTTTTCCATTGCTGCCTTTGGTAAACGAATCGAAAAGACGATGGTTTCGTCACGGCTTTCCGCCCAGATTTTTCCACCTAATGCCTCAACGATTTCTTTGGCGATCGGCAGCCCCAGACCGGTCCCACCCGTCGCCGTTGCTCGGGAAGCGTCCATGCGGTAAAAAGGCTCAAAAATCAAGCCAATCTTTTCAGCAGGGATCGTTTTTCCATGATTGGTCAAACGAATCAGGATATCATCAGAGGCACTGATGGCTAAATGCAAGGGGGAATCGGCATAACTATAATTGATGGCATTGCGAATCAAGTTATCAAAGACGCGTTCCATCTTCTCTGTATCGACAGTCGCATAGACTTTTTTCTGTAGCTGCAGTTGCCAATGAAGGTTCTTTTCTTCTAGCAGCGGTAAAAATTCGAACGTCAACTGTTCTAGCATCAAGCTAAGATCCGTGGTTTCGGTCTGTAAGGCGATCGTTGTAAGATTAAAACGAGTGATTTCGAAAAATTCGCTGATCAATAATTCTAGCCGCTGGGCTTTTTGCAAGGCGATCTTGGTATAGCGTGCGCGTAGTTCGGAAGAAAGCTGCGGTTCTTCTTCTAGAAGTGTCAAATAGCCGATCACACTGGTCAAAGGTGTGCGTAAATCATGTGCGAGATAGACGATCAAATCATTTTTCCGCTGCTCTGCTTCTTTGGCAGCTCGTTGATCCTGTAGATTTTTTTCCCGCAACTGGTTCATTTCTTCTTGCACGTCGATCAGATTGCTGGAAAGAACGATTCGCTTCGTAGGTTCAGCAATCAATTGATTCGTGGCTTGAATCGTTTCATTCAAATAGCTGATGGCTTTACTCATATAATAAATCGTTGTGCTCACCCAAATCAGCAAGGCACCGATCGCTAGACAGACGAGCCAATAATCAGCAAAAAGCCTTAATATTTGATAAATGGGCTCATAGCCGTACCAAACCCTCAATCCTGCTACAAAGCGAACAGTTAAAGGGATCAGAATCAAAAGGAGCATTAAAACACCTGTGGTGATAAAGTATTGAGTCAAAAGTTTCCGGATCAATGGACTTCTATTTTTCAATGATATAGCCGACCCCCCATACAGTTTTGATTAATTTCGGTTTGCGGGGTTGTTCGTTTAGCTTTTCCCGCAGACGGGCAATATGTGCCATCACTGTGTTATTGTTATCTAAATATTTTTCTTTCCAGACTGCTTCAAAAAGAGTTTCCGAGGCAACGACCGATCCTTGGTGTTCAAATAAGTAAAGCAGGATTTTAAATTCGATGGGGGTCAAGAAAACCTCTTTGCCATAAAGAAAACATTGGTGACTGTTGATTTTCAACAGTAAGCCTTCCTTTTCGTATTCTTCAATCTTCTGCGGAACAGCTGACTGATTGTATCGTTGGTATCGCCGTAGTTGCGTTTTGACCCGAGCAACAACTTCTAATGGATTGAAGGGTTTAGTCACATAATCATCTGCACCTAGACTTAGACCGGTAATTTTATCCAGATCTTCTCCTTTGGCAGTGAGCATCAGTACTGGAAAAAAGTGGGTTTTGCGAATGGTCTGTAACAGCTGAAAGCCGTCGATATCCGGCAGCATCACATCTAAAACTGCCACATCGACTGTTTCTTTTTCGAGATAAGCCAAAGCACTCGTTCCATCATAAAAAGGTTCCACTTGAAAGCCTTCATTCCTTAGAAACGTCGTGACTAACTCGGCGATTTCTTTTTCATCATCAACAACAATTATTTTTTCTGCCATCCTTGATTCACTCCAACTATCTACGATCATTTTCATTTACACTACCATTTACTCTACACCCATCATACCGTAATCGGTAAGCGAATGCATTCGTTTTCTACTTTGAACTAGAGGTGATGCGGGAACCTAGGCGGCTGATCAATTCATTGGTAATGGTTTGTGCTTGATCAGCGGTAGTCGTCCAATCGCTGATTACTTCGAGCGAACTTTCGACCGCCAGTTCTGGATAGTCCGTTAAATCGATCAAGAGCATATCCATACAAACCAACCCAATCTGCGGGAGTAAAGCACCTTGATAAGAAAGCTGGAACCCTTGGTTTGATAGGGCACGTGGAACCCCGTCGCAGTAGCCGATGCTAACGATCCCGATCGTGGCTGGTCGATCAAAAACAGTGCCTAATCCATAGCCGATCGCTTCACCAGCGGCAACTGTTTTTTTGTCTACCAGTAAGGCTTTGAGTGTCAAAATCGGCTGTATGTTTATCTTCTGCTTCGTTGGTTCGTTCGGGACGCTCAATGAACCAGTTAGAAGAATACCTGGACGTACATAATCATAGTGTTTCTCTGGGTAATTCAATATTCCGTAGCTGCTTTGCAGATGTGTCAGTCCATAGGCGATATTTTTAGCGGATAAGCCAGCCAACAGATCATCAAAACAAGTGATTTGGGCTTGTGTCCGCAAGATACTTGCCGTATCCAGCTGATCTGAAGAGCCTAGATGGGAAAAAATGCCCGTGATCTTGAGAGATGGCAAGGCGTAAAGTCCAGTAACTGTCTCAACATCAGGTGCAACGCCTAAGCGGTGCATACCAGTATCTACCGCTAAATGGCATTCGATCGGAATGCTTGTTTGGGCTAAAGCATGCCCATGGGCCTCACTAACGATGGTTGGAATCAAGGAATAATGTTTCAGCTCTTTGGCACGTTGGGCAGAAGTGTACCCTAAAATCAGTAAGCGACTTTTAATGCCAGCTCGCCGTAATTCGATGGCTTCTTCTATGGTGGCAACAGCAAAAAAATCGACGCCTACTCTTTCCAAGGTACGAGCGACCAATTGCGCATCGCAACCATAGGCATCTGCTTTAACCACCGCCATCACTTTTGTTGTGGATGGAATCACTCGTTTGATTTCCTGCAAGTTGTGCAACAGGGCGGGGGCTGAGAATTCTTTGGCTGCCCGCTGCAAGTGGAGCGGCGTTTTTTTCGGAAACGGCAACAGCTTTTGCAAAGCAAAGAGACCATGCACCACCCCAATGGTCAGTCCTAAGACCACCAAGAAATTGATCAGATTGTTTTGCAGCAAGGGTAGCTTTTGACTAAGAAAATGGGTTACTGCAATGGTATAAGGATGGAGCAAATAGAGCCAAAGGGACAGACGACCCGCTTGTTTCCAGATCATGGGTGCTTGCCATTGCTGAATGATCGGAAATAAAAACAAGAGAACGAAGGGCAAAAAGACATACATGCTGTCATGTTTAGGTGTAGTAAAGTGATGCAAGAGATAACTTTCCAAAAGCAAGCAAATAAGACTAATCATCAGATAACTATAGCGATGGGGAGAAGCAGGTTTTTTGGCAAATCTTCTGGCTAGTACCCCTAAGATCAAAAATAAGGGAGCAAAAAAAATGCCGTTGCGAGTTCCATCCAATAGTTGGAAAATCAGTGAATAGAGTGGCGTGATGGGTGTTTGTGCAGCCAGGCCAGACCAACTGTCCCCACCTAAACCAACCACATACAAACCGACAGCAATGAAAAACACCTGCTTGAAAGAAAGCCGTGTCAAGAGGCCCATCACTAGTAGACCGCCGGTAATGATCGCAGGAAAATACCAAAGATGGTAAAGAATGCCGTTGACTAGCAAAGTTTGAATAAAAGTGTCTAGTGGCATGTTCAATCCTAGTATGCCGCTGTACCAAGCAAGCGGCAAAAAGAGCAGTGTGGCAATGAGATAGACTTGCAGCTGTTTTTTGATAAATAACCAGATACGTTGTCTGGCAGGATAGCTGTTTTGGGTGGCTAAATCACTGAACACATAATACCCGCTGATCATAAAAAAGAAGGGGACGGCGATTCTGAAAAGAGTCAATGTGATCAGGATATCACCATTGGGCCACAATCGATGAAGGGGCAGACAGTGGATCGCCACCACCATCATCGCTAAAATCACCCGAAACTGCTCAATTCCTTGATTCTTCTTCATGCGAACTGCCTCGCGGTTTGTTCAAGATATTGATAGTATTCTTCCAATGTCCACTGTTGACTGGCGATGATTTGACTATGAGGCAGACCGACATAACGAAAATGCCATGGTTCATAGCCAATCCCTGTAATCTCCTGTTTGTCTGCGGGATAGCGTAAAATAAATCCGTAGTTCATCATTTCCTGTGTAAATAAATCCGCCGCTGCGCTGTCACGAAACCGTGGGCAGATCAAATCACCTTGCTGGCCTTTTAAACCAACATCGATCGCTAAGCCTAACTGATGCTCGCTGCAGCCGGGCAACGCCACAAATTGTTTCGTATAGGCTAATCCATTTTCTTTTAAGGAATATTCCCATAAATGCCGTTGCTGCTTTTCGGTTCGATAGCCGTCTAATAAGCAGATCTCGTTTTCAAGTTTTAAGGCTTTGACGAGGCGTTCCCATTGTTTGGCTGCTTCAGGCTGCAAGTAAACTTCTTCTTCACTAAAAGCAGCAAGGACGAGGTGGGGCGGCTCTTGGTTTTTTTCTAATGGAAACTCTTTGCTAACTAACTGTAGATAGGGATTCATTTGCCTTCCTCCTTTGCTAAGACAAGCAGTTTTTGTAGTAGTTCTTGATAGGATAAGCCGATTGCTGCCATCATGGCAGGATAGCGGGAGTGACTAGTAAAGCCCGGCATAGTATTGATTTCATTCAAGTATAGTTCTCCTTGATCCGTGACAAAAAAGTCGATGCGAGCAAGTCCTTTAAGACCAAGACTGTGATAGAGCAGCTGAGCTTGTTCTTTGACCTTGGTTTCAATCGTTTCAGGCAATGGTGCAGGAACGGTGATCTTGGCGCTAATCAACTGGTACTTTTCTTCAAAATCGAAAAAGCCTTCTACTAATGAAATAGCGTCACAAGCACCGACAGTCAAAGAGTCGTTGCCTAAGATACCGCAACCAATCTCAACGCCAGCTATATTTTTTTGTAAGAGCACTGCTGAACAATAAGCGAAGGCTTCCTTCAAGGCAGGAGCAATTTCTTCGACACAAGTCACTTTTGTGATCCCTTTTGAGGAGCCAGCTTCATTAGGCTTAAAGAAAACCGGAAAGTCATGGGTCTGGATAAAGGCTTCGATTTGTCTTTGCTGGTTGTCTTGATTTGTCAAGAGAATCGTAGGAGCGCTTTGTACGCCAATCGCTTCTGCTGCTTGATGCAATAACCATTTGTTCATACATAATGCGGAGGCCGCCACACCGCAGCCTACATAAGGTAGTTTCATCAATTCAAACAATCCTTGGATACTGCCATCTTCCCCGTATTTGCCATGCATAATGGGAAATAAAACATCAGGTACCAACGTTTGTTGCTCTTCACTTAGCCAAAAGCCGTTTCCTTCAAAAAGCGGCTGGATTTTCTGTTTATGTTTCGTATCCAACAGCCACGTGTCTTGTCGGATGTTTTCCAGTTCTCCTGTGTACAAATACCAATCCATAGCATCTGGGGCGATCCCGATCAAAGAGAGGTCGTAATCATAGGGAGATGATTGGAGTGCTTCGATTGCGCTAGTTGCTGAGGCTAAAGAAACGGTGTATTCCGATGAATTGCCTCCAAAAATAATGGCGATTTTTTTCATATTTTTCTTCCTTCCACTTTTCGATTCTTGCTACATTCAGTCTATCAAGGAAAGAAAAAAGAAATTTACGGGCTTACTGGTATCTTTCTTTTCTTTTTGTGATGAAATTGTGACGAATTTATGACAAAAGGAAGGCGACAGCTGTCGCTCTTTTTACGCAAGAAAGGAAACAGAATTTGAAGTAGAAAAAGCTGCCATAAGATGGAGCGGAGAAAATAGTGAAAGGAGAGCACATTTAAGGAAGGAAAGGAGAGGCAATAGCAGGAACGTTGACACAAAAAAAGCACGCCGAAGCATGCTTTTTCCTTTTGAAGATGGTTTTTCGCTCATTATACGATTCGCTTATTATGCGTAATGAGCACGAGGACCACCGATATATTTGGGCCGTGATCCCAGAGCTGTGACATGGGCAGCGCCAAGGGTCTTGATAGAGGGACGGATCGGGATTTGAACATGTTTGACATGCATGCCGATCGCTGTGTCACCAATATCGATGCCAGCTTTTGCCACTATGTGCTCCACTTCAATAGGCTCATCGAACAGCTGGAAAGCCGCAACTGAGCAAGCACCGCCTGCATGCAGCTGGGGCACTACTGCGACTTCTTCTAATTGATATAGTCGAGCCGTTTCACGCTCAACGGCTAAAGCCCGATTGAGATGTTCACAGCCTTGAACGGCTAAATGAATATTTTTGGGACGCAAAATCGCTCGTAGTGTTTCAACGATAACCATGCCTACTTCTTGACTGGAATTTTTGCCAATCAAGCCACCAACCACTTCACTTGTTGAACAGCCGAGAACAAAAAGATCATTTTCATCAACGTTCGCTGTCGTAATGACTTCTTCAACGATTGTAGTTAAATCCGTTTTTAATTGATTGATATCTGTCATGAGAATCACCTTTCATTTAAAGAAAACTTTTTCGTGCGGCGTAAGGCATGGGTCAGCGGTAAAGCAACGATGCTGCCAAAGACCGTTTGGATCAAATTACTTGGAACTGAGGCGATCCCTGCCCCTAAACCGAATAGTAAAACTGTTGCTGCTGCATAGCCGGCAATCATGATCAAGCTGCCAACAATAACGGCTGCTAGTGGTCGATGGTTCATTCTACCCACGATCCAGCCTTGTACACCATGGATCACAATGGAAAAGAAGGCCCATTCAGGATAGCCTGATAGAAAATCAATGATGCCACCGCTCATTCCGCCTACGAAGGCCCCGGCGCTAGGTCCGAACAAAAGGGCCGAGATATAGATCCCTGCTTCACATAAGGTCACAAAGCCCTTCGTTTGTGGAACAGGAATGATAAAGGTCAAAGAAAGTGCACAGGTAAGTGCCGTCAGCATAGCGATCATGGTTAGGTTTCTTACTTTCATAGGTGTTCCTCCTTTTTAAAATAGGCGAGCTGATTGACGTTGCCAGAGGTTCCTAAAGGCAGACCGTCTTCGATCCCTGCCCAAACAAATGCTTTTGCGGTTTGGATAGCTGCTTCCAACGAAGTGCCTTTAGCAAGCATTGCGGCAATCGCTGATGAGAGGGTACAGCCAGCACCGTTGGTTGTGGTTCGCGTACTTTTTTCTGCCTCAAAAACGGTAAATTGTCCTTCTTGATACAAAACATCATAGGCTGTTTCCCCAGTTAGTCGACTGCCACCTTTGATCAGAACATTTGGGGCACCAAGCGCATGGATTTTTTTTGCCGCCGTTTTCATCTCTGCTAAAGAGGTAATGCTTTGTCCAGATAAGTGTTGTGCTTCGAGCAGATTAGGTGTCACTAATGCTGTGTAAGGAAACAATGAGATCAATCCTGCTTGATAGGAGTGGTTAAAGGCAGTATCTCCTTCTTTAAAGGCAAGAACTGGATCGAGCACGATCGGTCCGGTAAATGTTTGTAAAAAATCCCGCAGCAATTCAATGATGGCCGTTTGGTGAAGCAGCCCGATTTTGATTGCATCTAGGGATACGACCGAGCGCAGTGAATCCAGCTGTGCTTGGATCACAGGCTCAGGGAGATCATGGAACATAAGATCATCCTTGATGGCGACCACACATGTTAATAGGGCATGGCCAAACACCCCGAATTCCTCAAATGTTTTCAAATCAGCCGTCATGCCGCCACCTGCCAAACTGTCGAGACCGGCGATCGATAAGACTTGTTTCATGTCTGCTGCTCCTTTCGTTTCTCATTTCTTTCTATTATAAACAGTCGGTAAAAAAGAAAAACGGCCAATTGGATGTTTTTTCCTCATCCAATTGACCATTTGCTTATTTCTCATTTAGTAAATCTCGCTCACGATACCATTCATCGGGACGCCAGATCCATTCAAAGCCATCGGCAGCTAAGAGATCATAGGCTGCTTGGGGGCCCATCGTTCCTGCGGCATAGTTTGGAAAATCAGGTGTTTCTTGGTCCCAAGCGTGACGGATCACATCAACGATGCGCCAAGATTGGGCAACTTCATCCCAGTGGGTAAAGTTAGTGCCATCACCGTTCAAGGCATCTAGAATCAGTTTTTCGTAAGCTTCAGGGGTGTTTTCGACGATTTCAGTACTATTTCGGTAATCGAGCTTCACTGGCAATGTCTCAAACCCTTGGCCAATTTCTTTTCCGTTCAAGGAAAGAGAGAAGCCTTCCGTCGGTTGAATGTAAATCGTCAGCACATTCGGTGCCAAACTCTCGATTTGCTTTTGTTCATTTAGGTCTTGCTTAAAGACATTGACTGGGACTTGTTTAAAGACAATGTTGATGCGAGTGCCTTTTTCCGTCAACCGTTTCCCAGTGCGCACATAAAATGGTACGCCGGACCAGCGGAAGTTGTCGATCAAGAATTTTCCAGCAACGAAGGTTTCAGTTGCCGATTCTTCATCGACATTGGCTTCTTCTCGGTAGCCAGCAAATTCCTTATCTTCTAATTGCCCTTTGGCGTATTGACCACGAACGAAGTGTTGTTTCACTTCTTCTTCGGAGTAAATACGGATCGCATTTAAGGCTTTGATTTTTTCCGTCCGTAATTCTTTTTCAGAAAAAGCCACTGGCGGTTCCATGGCTAATAAGGAAAGGATCTGCAGAATATGGTTTTGGACCATATCTTTCAAGGCGCCGCTCTTATCATAATACCCACCGCGTTCTTCAACACCTAAGTTTTCTGCGATATTGATCTGAACATTGTCAATGTACCGATTGTTCCACATCGACTCAAAAATGTTATTGGCAAAACGAATCGCAGAAATGTTTTGGATCATTTCTTTTCCTAAATAATGATCGATCCGGTAGATTTCTTGCTCTGTAAAGACTTGATTGATCTCTTCATTCAATTCTTTTGCTGAGTCGTAGTCGCTTCCAAATGGTTTTTCGATGATCACTCGATGGTAGCCGTCAGTATCCAGCATTCCTTGGGATTTCAAGTGAGAAACGATCGTCCCAAAGAAATTAGGGGACATTGCTAAGTAAAAAATCTGATTGCCTTCTAAATGGTATTTCTGATCTAAGGTTTCCGCCAAATCCTTTAATGAATCATAATGACTCGTATCTGTTACATCATGTGATTGGTAGTAGAAATGAGAAGCGAATGTCTCTGCTTGTTCTTGTGAGTCACTCAACTCTTTGATTGTACCTATCACCACTTCACGATAGTGTTCATCCGACCAAGGACGGCGAGCAGTACCGATGACTGCAAAATCTTCTTTCAAATCGCCTTTTTTGTACAACCGAAACAAAGAAGGGTATAGTTTGCGTTGGGCAAGGTCGCCCGTACCGCCAAAAATCGTAAAAAGGACCTTTTTTTCCATCATCTTCACTCCTTACAGTTTATCAACAAAAATCGTGCTGGCGGCTTTGTAGCTGACAGCAATTTCTTTTGTGTCATTTTTGATCGTAATCGGACCCTCGTATGCTGCCGCATCGATGATCTCGTATTCTTCATGAATATTCAATTGGATCGAAACAAGGTAATCCAGCAGTTCTCGTTCATCAAGGACACGGGCGATACGAATCTTGGTTCCTACCGGGTAGGAACTCATGGTGTTTTTTTCGCCTTCGTGAATGAGTTCTCCTTGTTCGGGGATCATTCCGCCATGTGGGCAATACCGAGGATGATCAAGGTAGGCTTCTAAGCGGCTCGCCAGTGTTTCCGAGGTGACGTGTTCTAAAACTTCTGCGTCATCATGAACTTCATTCCATGAGTAATGCAGGTGCTCCACAAGAAAGACTTCCCATAAACGATGCTTGCGGATCAGAGCACTTGCAGAAGCTAAACCAGTTTCAGTCAACTGTACCCCTTGATAAGGTGAATGTTCCACTAAGCCTTCTTTTAATAATTTTGAAATCATTTCACTTACTGAAGCTGCTGAGACGTCCAGACCTGACACGATTTGTTTGTTATTGATTTTCTTTTGGTCACCACCAAGCTCCAAGATGAGCTTTAAATAATCTTCACGATTTGGTGTCATCGGATCCATCCTCTCTTATCAAAGACTATCAAAGTAGATTTTATCAAAAAAGCCGGCTGATTACTACGAAAAAACCCGCCGGTTTCCAATATTCTATGTAAAAGAAGGCCGAGGGGAGCAACTCCACCTCAGCCTTTTTTTATTAAGCCCAGTCACCATTGCGAAAGACAGGAATCGTGGTGCCATCTTCTCTGATGCCATCGATGGACATTTGGTCAGAGCCAACCATGAAATCTACGTGGGTTTGGCTGCGGTTCAAACCAGCAGCTGCCAGTTCTTCTTCACTCATCTCAGTGCCGCCTTGCAAGCTGAAGGCATAAGCGGATCCTAAAGCCAAGTGGTTTGAGGCATTTTCATCGAACAACGTATTGAAGAAGATGATGCCGGATTGTGAGATAGGGGAAGGATCAGGAACTAATGCGACTTCACCTAAAGATTTTGCTCCTTCATCGATTGCTAGCAGTTTGCCTAACACTTCTTCGCCCTGTTCCGCAGAAAAGTCCACGACTTTGCCGTCTTTGAAGGTGAACTTCATCCCAGAGATGATGGTGCCTGCGTAGCTCAATGGTTTCGTACTTGAAATATAGCCATCAATGCGACGATTATCTGGGGCAGTAAAGACTTCTTCTGTTGGCATGTTCGCCATGAATTTTTCATTGCGGGTATTGTAACTGCCAGCACCTTCCCACAAGTGGTTTTTAGGCAAACCGATGATCAAATCGGTACCAGGTGCCGTATAGTGCAGAGCACTGAATTGTTCTTTGTTTAATTCTTCGGCTTTAACTTGCAAGGTTTCATCGTGTTTTTTCCAAGCTGCGACAGGATCTTCTTCATAGATACGCGTCGTTTTGAAAATTTGATCCCAAAGCTTGTCTTGTGCTTCTTCAGGGGAAGCATCAGGGAATACTTTTTGGGCCCAATCTTGACCAGCCGCCGCAACCACAGTCCAGCTGACTTTGTTGGCTTGTGTTGCTTGACGCAATTTCATCATCGCTTTACCAGAAGCTGCTTGGAAGGTTGCCACTCGGTCTGAGTCGACGCCCGCTAACGCATCTGGATTCGCGGAAACGACACTGATACGGCTGGCACCTTTTTCAACCCAGTCTTCCGTTTGATCAATTTTGTGCTGAGGAATCGTAGACAAACGATCTTCGGCCGCATGAGTCAGAAATTCTTTTTGGATCTCATCGTCGGTCCATTGGACGATTACTTCGTCTGCACCTAATTCATACGCTTTTTTCGTTAATAGGCGAGCTAAAGGTGCTTGGTCCACGGCGATTTGGATGACGATCGTGTGCCCTTTTTGGACATTTACGCCAACTTCAGTGATCAGTTGGGCATATTTTTCAAGGTTCTGATTAAAGTTTGGTAAAACCATTAAAATTCCTCCATTTATTCTAAATTTATAACTGTCTTCATGATAGCACTAAGTATTTTTGAAAACAAACGAAAAAGTGAGCAAAAAAACAGTGGTCTTCAAATTGAAAAACTGGAAACACTAAGGGCAATAAATTTAAAAGTTTTTTTGCAAACTTAAAAAAACATGATACAATAAGTAAAAGGTATTTCTGAAAGCGATGTATAGCAGAATTAAGGAGATTAAAAAATTATGGCAAGAAAGAAAACTATTACTAGAGACCAGATTTTAAAAGCTGCCTATGAAGTTGTCGCAACCGAAGGATTTACACGTTTTACCGCACGCAATATCGCAGCGAAGATGAAATGTTCAACGCAACCGATCTACTTAGAATTTAAAAATATGGATGACTTAAAAAATGCATTGATCAATCAGATTTACGACTACTTAGCGACAGAAGTTTTTCCAGTTGAAAGACGGGGAGATGTCATCGTTGACTTAACGCTAAATTATATTGGCTTTGCAAATAAAGAAAAACGATTATACCGAGCGCTATACTTAGAAGAGCATGGTGGTGGGGATTCCATGCAACAGTTTTCATTTGACCTTTTTGTGAAATCAGTGAAAAAAGAACCAAAATATCAAGATCTATCTGATGTAAAATTACAATCTTTGCACACCGGTGTCTGGATCGTCGCTACCGGCTTAGCGGCATTGATGTCTTCGGGAATCATTCATCCGACAGAAGATCAGATTGCTAAGCTGATGACGGAAACCACCGATAATATTTTAGCAAGAGAAACACCCATCGATATCAGTTATCATTAAGCAAACAATAAACCTCTGACAGAATCAATTGATTTTGTCAGAGGTTTTCTTGTTTTATTCAGCGAATGCTTCTGCTAGTTTTTTGGCAAAGGCTTCTAAGTTTTGAATATCGTCTTCTTCTGCAGCCAAGTCAACTTTGACGCTGTCAGCTCCTTTTGTCGCACCAGTTTTGCTAAAGGCGGCTTCAAAGTCGTCAACCGATTTACAAAAGTCATCATAAAAAGTATCACCGGAGCCGCAGACTCCAAAGATTTTGCCGCTTAAATCAAGTTCTTGCAAATCTTCATAAAAATCGACGATCTCATCCGGTAGCTCCCCGTCTCCATATGTATACGTTGCGACGATACAGATATCGGCATCTTCAAAGTCATCTGCATCCACTTGGGTACACTCATTCATTTCTACTTCCATGTCAAGATTTTCAAGGGCTTCAGAAACGATATCCGCAATTTCTTCCGTATTCCCCGTCATGCTTGCATAGACGATTTTTGCTAAAGCCATGGGCTTTTTCCTCCAATCTCATTCCTATTCTCAAGGAAAACTCTCTTACAGATTATAGCAAATGCACGAAAGTTTGAAAACAAAACTTGAAAAACTCTTTACAATGTCTGTGAATTTTGTAAAATAAGGGATTTCTATGGTAAAATAAGAGGAATTTAATTAAGGGAGACGAGAACATGATTACATTAAAATCTGCCAGAGAAATTGACCGCATGGCCGAATCCGGCGCGCTGTTAGCAGATGTCCACAAACAATTACGCAGTTTCATCAAACCAGGTATCACGAGTTGGGATATCGAAGTGTTTGTCAGAGATTATATTGAAAGCCACGGCGGCATCGCTGCCCAAATTGGTTTTGAAGATTACAAATATGCCACTTGCTGCAGTATCAATGATGAGATTTGTCACGGATTTCCTCGAAAAAAACCATTGAAAGACGGCGATCTAATCAAAGTCGACATGTGTATTGATTTAAAAGGCGCCATTTCTGATTCTTGTTGGAGTTATGTCGTAGGGAACTCGACGCCTGAGATTGATCGATTAATGGAAGTAACCAAAAAAGCATTGTATCTAGGAATCGAACAAGCGCAAGTGGGTAACCGAATCGGTGACATCGGTCATGCCATTCAAACCTATGCGGAAAAAGAAGGGTACGGGGTTGTGCGTGATTTCGTAGGACACGGCATTGGCCCAACGATCCATGAAAGTCCGATGATCCCTCACTACGGAGAAGCCGGCAAAGGGTTACGTTTAAAAGAAGGAATGGTTATTACCATCGAACCTATGATCAATACAGGGACGTGGAAAATGAAAATGGATCCTAATGGCTGGACCGCCTATACATTAGATGGCGGCTTAAGCTGCCAATATGAACATAGTTTGGCGATCACCAAAGAAGGTCCGAGAATTTTAACTTCTCAAGGAGAAGAAGGAACCTACTAAATTTTATAAGTAGGAGACTTCTGGTTGTTACGTATGACAAAGAAAAAAAGGCAGATGATTCGCTGGCGGAGGAAGAAACATGAAAATCGTTGATAAAGTAAAAAGCAATCAAAAGCTGATGCGTTTCATCGAAACGACGCAAAATAGAATAACTGATTCAGAAATGGGGACCACTTCGGTCGTCGTGGCCTACTATTTATTGCTTTCACTTTTCCCGTTAATGATTGCGCTGGGGAATCTTTTGCCTTATTTATCAATTGATCCGAACACGGTTTTATCTTATGTACAGGAATTGATCCCGAATCAAATCTATGATTTTATCGGCCCAGCGATCGAAAATCTCCTCACCACAAGCTCTGGTGGATTGTTGTCGATCTCCGCTTTAGCGGCGTTGTGGTCCGCGAGTCAAAGTATCAATGCCTTGCAAATTGCGATGAACAAAGCCTTCGGTGTGGACCAGCGTTCCAATTTTATCGTGGTGCGCGCAGTATCGTTTGTGATCATCCTGCTCTTTATGATTGCGATCGTTGGGGTTACGATGGTATTTGGGCTTGGAAAAATCATTCTTGATTTTTTGCAGCCGATTTTTAAGTTTCAAGACAATCTGATCGATACGTTCCAAACAGTCAAATGGCCAGTCACGATCGTTGCTTTGCTGTTTATCATGATGCTGATCTATTGGTTAGTGCCTAATGCAAAGGTCAAGTTGCGTTCGACTTTGCCGGGGGCGATCTTTGCAACGATTGGCTGGATGTTGCTGTCACAAGTGTTTGGCTTATACGCCCGTTACTTTGCTGCGAAAATCATTGGCTATCAAATTATTGGAAGTTTTATTGTTTTAATGATCTGGTTGAATCTTGCTGCGACGATTATTATCTTGGGTGGAATCATCAACGCAGTGGTAGAAGAGTATGTATCAGGACAAGAGATCAAAGAACGAACAGATCCTGTTCAGCGGATTTCTTCGAAAATCGAAGATACATTTACCAATAAAGAGAAATAACGGAAAGCGAGAATAAACGATGGATTTTGCATTCAAATTTGTAATGCGCTTATTTATAACAATGATCGTGTCTTTAATCCTAACACCGATCATTAAATTGATCTCTTTTAAGATCGGCGCAGTCGATCGACCAGGAGATCGCCGAATCAATACCAAAACAATGCCGACCGCAGGGGGATTAAGCATCTTCCTCTCCTTCTCTTTTGCATTGCTTTGGGAATTTCGCGCAATGATTCCCTTTGACTACGTCTGGCCGATGCTTTTAGGGGCAGCTATCGTCGTAGTTACTGGATTATTGGATGATATCTTCGAGTTGACTCCTATGCAAAAAACGCTAGGCTTGACGTTAGCGGCTTTGGAGATCTATTTTGTTGCCGGCATCAAAATCAGTACGGTTTCGATCCCTTATCTCGGGGTTTTTGATTTGGGCTGGCTTGGATTGCCTATGACGATCTTGTGGGTTTTGGCGATCACAAATGCGGTCAACTTGATTGATGGTTTGGACGGTCTAGCGAGTGGGGTCTCCATTATCAGTCTGACGACCATTGGGATCATCAGTTATTTCTTTTTACCAAATTCAGTTGAAGTACCAATGGTGATCTTTACATTAATTGCCGCAATCGTTGGTTTTTTTCCTTACAATTTTTATCCAGCTACGATTTTTTTAGGGGATACTGGGGCACTTTTTCTAGGTTTTATGATCTCCGTCTTATCGTTGCAAGGGTTAAAAAATGCGACCTTCATTACAGTGATCACCCCGATGTTGATTTTAGGGGTACCGATCACTGATACCGTCTATGCCATGATTCGTAGAAAATTCAATAAGCAAAAGATCTCATCAGCGGATAAAATGCACTTGCATCACCGCTTACTTTCCTTAGGGTTTACCCATCGAGGAACAGTTTTGACGATCTATGCCTTGGCAATGGTATTTTCATTTATTGCATTATTGATGAATTATGCCAGCAACACAGCAATCATTTTACTGATCATCAGTACAGGCTTCGGCATTGAATTGTTTATCGAATTGATTGGTTTGGTTGGAGAAAATCGTCAACCATTGATGTGCGCACTGAAATTCCTTGGAAACCGTCGATTCAGGCAAAAAGTCCTCATGGCACGTGCGGAAAAAAGACAAGACAAGCAAGAAGAGGAAAGCGAGGATTTGGCTTCCAGTGCTTCTCAAATCAAAGAAAAGCGACGAAAGAGAAAACATTACCAAGCAAAACACAAAAAATAAACGATACAATTGCGGCATAGGAGCCCAACAGGCGAAGCGAATGTGATTGATTATTGAAGAAAAGACAGGAGCAGCCAGCGCTTCTCCTAGTACTTTCTCTCACGATCAGCTGACCATGATTCAATCAACCAGTTGGGCATTCTTGCCGCTTTTTATTTGTGTGAAGACGGCCCGGCATAAAATGAATGCCTACTGAATCCGTCCGTCTTGAATTGACGGATCTAGCCCTTAACGGCTATACTTAAAAAGAGTAGCAGACTAAACAAAGAAAGAAGGATATGAACGAATGCCAAATGTGAAACAAACGACCTCAGAAAAAATGGGAACGATTTATGAGCTTTCCAATGATAGCGGTACCATCGTAAGGCTGAGTCCCGAAGGCGCACGCTTATTGGATTGGGTCGTTCCAGTAGAAGAAGGCCGCGACATTGTGGTCGGTTATGATACGATCGAAGGACATCGCCAAGCACGCTATTATGGTGCAACGATCGGTCCAGTAGCGGGAAGGATCGCAGGTACCCGCTTTGAGGTTGAGGGGCAAGAATACCAAACGGAGGACAATGATGGCGGCAATACGCTTCATGGTGGTTCAAAGGGGCTTGACACGGATATCTGGATCGCTGAAACTTTTGAGGAAGCAGACAGAGCCGGCGTGATTTTTACTACCTCACGACAAGATGGCGACGGCGGCTTTCCAGGAAATGTTCGTTTTCAAGTCACCTATACGTTGACTAATGTCAATGAACTATTGCTTGCATATGACGCTAACACAGACAAAGCGACTTTATTTAACCCAACGAACCACGGTTATTTCAATTTGACAGGTGATACCCAACAGCCGATCGATGACCACTTGGTTCAAATCAATGCCGAACATGTGGCTGAAACGAACGATGACGTGACGACCACCGGTGAAAAAACGCCTGTCGCAGGCACAAAGTTTGATTTTAGACAAGAACGCCCAATGGGAACGACCATGTTGGATGATCCATTCTTATTGGATCATGAGCAAGAGTGGGATCTGAAAGTAACCAGTCCCGATCAAAAAGTGCAGCTGACTGTTACTACTGACCGTCCTGCTGTTGTTATTTACACAACAGGTGAGGGAGAAGCTGGGGCCCCAATGAAGACCGGTCCTTTTGCCAAACATGGCGGAATGGCGATCGAAACACAAGGTGTTCCTGGCTCTGAGAAATTCACCCACTTTGGTGAGATCGTGCTGCGCCCAGAAGAACCCTTCCACTCTGTGACGACGTATCAGGTCCACTTTTAAACGTTGGAACCAAACCATTTTTAACGAAATAGAAAAAAGCATTGCCAAAATGCAGAAAGTTTGGCGATGCTTTTTTTTGACAAAATACGATTACAGATGTAAACTTAAAAATGTGAATCAGTTATGAAAGGAAGTGGACAAATGCAATCAGTGGTCGAACCAATCAAAATCAGCGATTCTGAATGGGAAGTCATGCGTGTGATTTGGACATTGGGACAATCCGATGCGAAAGAGATCACCGCTTTGTTAAGCGAAAATAAAAATTGGAAAGCAGCGACAGTCAAAACGCTTTTAGGACGACTTGTTAAAAAAGGCGTATTGAAAACAGAAAGCCAAGGGAAAAAGTTTGTTTACTCGCCACTTGTTTCAGAAGAAGCCACTGTTCGCAGTGCAGTTGAGAATCTTTTTTCTCATATTTGTGCCAAAAAAGTCGGACAAACATTAGCAGAAATGATCCAAGAAGCAGCATTGACGGCAGAAGATTTGGCGATGCTCCAAGCAGCAGTCGACCAAAAAGTGCCAGTAGCAGCGATTTCGTGTAATTGTATTCCTGGTCAGTGCCAATGCAAAACCCATGCAACAAAATAAGTAGCCAACAAACTGTTAAAAGAAATGAGGAATAGTAATGAAAAAAAATATGCAAATCAGCGGAATGAATTGCGCCCATTGTGCCGCAAAAGTTGAAAAAGCCTTAAATGAAGTACCGGGTGTGAAAAAAGCTAAAGTCGACTTGAAAAAAGCTCGTGGGACGGTCAAATTTGACGAGTCGCAAGTGACAGAAACAGCCTTAATCAGTGCAATAACTGAAGCTGGTTATCAAGGTGTTTTTGAATAAGCGATGCAAACGCTAAAGTGATAAGGAGAAAAATCTAGAAAGTCCAGCCGCTTGAAGCTTTTGTATGAAGGCGCAAGACTGTACGGATATTCAGTGAAATAGGAAGGGGAATACTAGGATGAATCAGAAAAAAACGTCACCTGCAGACAATCGTCAGACGTCAAGCCATCATAGGAATGAACCTAGGAATGAGCAGGATAATAAAGGGCAAGAAGGACTCACACACCCACAGGCGGAGGAAGTCCCTGAGCCCCGAAGCCATGAGATGAATGGGGTGGATCATCAAGGGGCGACATCAAAACTGCAGGAGCATGAAAGCGCCGATAGTAACCATGCTCACATGGATCATGAGGTTTCCAGTATGGACCATAGCCACATGGATCATGAGATGTCTGGCATGGATCACAGCCACATGGATCATGAGATGTCTGGCATGGATCACAGTCATATGGATCATGAGATGTCTGGTATGGATCATAGTATGCATATGGGAAATTTTAAGCAAAAGTTTTGGCTATCCTTGGTTTTGGCGATTCCAATCGTCATTTTATCACCAATGATGGGTATCGAATTGCCCTTTCAGTTCACGTTTCCCGGCTCAGATTGGGTTGTATTGATTTTAGGAACGATCCTGTTTTTCTATGGGGGGCAGCCGTTTTTAAGTGGTGCAAAAATGGAATTGAAACAAAAAAGCCCAGCCATGATGACTTTGATTGCTATGGGGATCACGGTTTCTTATTTTTATAGTCTTTACGCGTTTATCGCTAATCATTTTCTTGCTGTTCCTCATGTAATGGATTTCTTCTGGGAACTAGCGACTCTGATCGTGATCATGTTGTTGGGGCATTGGATCGAGATGAATGCCGTTTCTAATGCCGGCAATGCATTACAGAAATTAGCAGAACTGTTGCCAAAAGAAGTGATTCGGAAAAATGCAGATGGATCAGAAGAACAGATTCCATTAGAAGAAGTGACCAACAAAACACAGCTGATCGTTCGCTCAGGAGATAAGATTCCTACAGACGGAACGATTCTTGAAGGGGAAACAACGATCGATGAGTCGGCAGTTACCGGTGAATCCAGACGGGTACCTAAAACCATCGGCAGTACTGTCATTGGAGGATCTGTCAACGGCAATGGTACCATTACGATGGAAGTCACAGGGACTGGCGAAGACAGCTATTTGGCAAAAGTCATGGAAATGGTACGAAAAGCCCAAGCTGATAAATCCCGCTTAGAAGCACTTTCGGACAAAGTGGCGAAATGGTTGTTCTATATCGCCTTAGTTGCTGGTGTTTTGGCCTTTGCTGTATGGCTGTTTGTTGCTGACCTACCGACTGCTCTTGATCGAATGGTCACGGTATTCGTCATTGCCTGTCCCCATGCGTTAGGCCTAGCGATTCCCCTCGTCGTGGCTCGTTCAACATCGATCGCTGCCAAAAACGGCTTGCTCTTAAAAAATCGCAACGCACTGGAGAATGCGCATCATGTTGATTATCTGATCCTCGATAAGACCGGTACGTTAACAGAAGGAACGTTTACCGTAACTGGCATCGAGGCGACAGGCAGCCTTTCTGCATCAGAAGTACTAGCTTACCTAGCAGGTCTTGAGAAAACCGCCAATCATCCGATCGCAGAAGGCATTTTAGCCCAAGCAGAAAAGGAAAACATCACAGCCAAAAAGGCGACTGATGTTCAAACAAGGACGGGTATTGGCCTGGAAGGCGTAATCGATGGACAAAAGTGGTTGATCGTCAATCAAAAAGGATTGGAGCAATTAACCATCCAGTATCAAGGGAAATCCTTGAAAAATTATCAAGAGCAGGGCAATACCATTAGCTATTTGGTTCATGACGGCAAAGTGGAAGGAATCGTCGCATTAGGGGATAAGGTGAAACCAGAAGCGAGTCAATTTATTCAAAAAGTGAAAGACTTAGGCATCACGCCAGTTATGGCTACTGGGGACAACCAAGAAGCGGCGCAAGCCGTAGCCGATTACCTAGGAATCGAAGCCTTCCATGCGGCAATGTTACCAGACGATAAAGAACGTCTAGTCAGTGACTATGTCAAAGAGGGCAAGCGCGTCGTAATGGTAGGCGATGGGATCAATGACGCCCCAAGTCTTGCAAGAGCGACGATCGGGATTGCGATCGGAGCTGGAACCGATGTAGCGATCGATTCAGCCGATGTCGTTTTGACGAATAGCGAACCTCAAGACATCTTGCACTTCTTGACTTTGGCGAAAAAAACAAGGCGCAAGATGATTCAAAATCTCTGGTGGGGCGCAGGATACAATATTTTTGCTATTCCTTTGGCAGCTGGCGTGCTCGCACCAATCGGGATCATTTTGAACCCAGCAGTCGGAGCTGTCTTGATGTCTATGAGTACGATCATCGTTGCCATCAATGCAATGACCTTATCAATCGAAAAAAGCGGCGATTAGCCGCTTTTTTGTTTCTTTTCCTAGGAGCAGTGAAATACCTCTATAATCTGCTTCTGGATTTATGCTATAATGTGTTCGTTGAGACAAGGAGGACGTTGATTATGGAACTGAAGAAGTTGGATGTTCCCACTACTTCAATTACTGAAGTAAAAAAATCTCCGATGGATGTATTTAATCAAGCGCGAGAAGCAGGAACAGCAGTATATGTATTCAATCGTGAAAAAGTGGCGGGGGTCATGTTGACACAAGAGCAGTACGAAACGTTATTGCAGGAATTAGATTATTTGCGTCAGCGACCGCTAATGGAAGAAGAGCCTGAACAGCCGCCAGTGGCAGGGCTAGAAGAATTCTTACAAATCATGCGGCAAGCACTGATCACCGGTGCCAGCATCTCGGCAAAAAATTTAGATGAGCGGATGGTGGCGTTAGGCTTCATCACTCGTAAAACAGGTTTTGGCGGTGTCGTCGACATGGTGAACGAATTGAAAGAAACAGGCAAGATTGTTTATCAGTTGCGCAAAAAACAAGACGGCAAATCAGTGACTGCTGAAGTCATTGGGGAACAAGACAATCAAACGCAATTATTTGATAAATTGATCATCAAAAAAATCTTTCTAAAAGAAAAATAAACGCTGGAACTTGTCCCAGCGTTTCAGACAGTAGACAAAGTACGGGTGTTTTCGTACTTTGTCTTTTTTTGTAAAAAACTGGAGCTTGTTAACTTTTCAAAACTGTGAAAGATACTGTCCATCCAACTAACAAAAATTCCATCCAACTACAGACTGGGTTTTAAGTCAGCCAGTAAGTTTTTCCGTCTTTCGTCCGTTGCATAAATCCATACTCGATCAAATATCGTCGGACAGTGACATAATCGGTGATCGCTTGTTTTAATACATCGTTTACGGCAGCTTCTGAATAATTTTTCTTCGGATCAAATTTTTGTGCCAGCACACTTAAGACAACGATCTTGCGCTTTTCTTTGCTCGGAAACTGTTTGATAAACCCCGCTTCATCAAAATAAGTAGCAATGATCTTTTCTCTTTCACTAGCCGTAATGGCATAGCGATCATCAAGCATCGTCGCCCCTTTGTGAGGCGGCAGCAACGGGGTTTCTTGCAACAAGGACATGATACTTATAAAAACAGTCGCTTGTCGCTGCTTTTCTTTTAGCTTAAAGCGATGATTCCTGACAGTCGAAGAAGAGATACCTAAGCGCTGGGCAATCACAGTATCGCTAACATCTTGGGCAAACAGTTGTAAAATCTCCTGCTGGCTTTCTGATAAGCCTGTTTGTTCTTTGGGTAAAGCCAATAATGCGGATAGAACGGTTCCGTGATGCTTAGTGATATGCTGTATCATTCGTTTTTTTGCCGTAAAAAAGGCGCCATCAACGGGATAGATTTCTTCTTTGTCGAAGGTCTCCTGACAAAATACGCAACAATAATCCGTTGTTGTTTCGACATATCCTTGCTGATAATCAGAAATGGTAAACTCTTGATAAGGTTTCATTTTGGGTTCTCCTTTTTTGTTTGATTATATACTAACATAAAATGTTTTTGTTTGTAAATAAGCAAACGGAATTGTGGTTATTAGATTAATTTCATCCGTTGCTTAAAATTGTCGCCTTTTTGTGTTAGGATTAACAACAATAGCGAATGAATTTGCTTAATTCAAAGGAGTGATACTATGGCAGACGTAAGCCAACGCTTCAATCACGAAGTGTACAATATAGCTGTTTCATTGATTCGTAAATTTGATGAACGGGTTTCTTCAATTCCTGATATTTTAAAGTTAACGTTAGGCGAGCCGGATTTTAACACACCAGAGCACGTGAAAAAATCGGGTGTCCAAGCAATCGAACAAAATTTTAGCCACTATTCTGGAATGGCCGGCTTAGCAGATGTTCGGCAAGCAGCCAGCCTCTTTTTGAAAAATAAATATCAGCTTGATTACGACTTTCAATCAGAAGTATTAGTGACGATCGGTGCAACGGAAGCAATCTCAGCTTCTTTATTAGCCACGTTGGAACCTGGCGATAAAGTTCTCCTACCGGCACCAATTTATCCAGGCTATGAACCAGTCATCCATTTAGCCCATGCCCAACCGATCTATCTTGATACGACGGACAATGACTTTGTTTTAGCGCCAGAAGTTTTGGAAGCAGCCTTAAAAGAGCATGGGGAGCAAGTCAAGGCAGTCATTTTGAATTATCCTAGCAATCCAACAGGGGTCGTTTATACCCGAGAACAAGTCAAAGCATTGGCGGAGGTTTTAGAAAAATACCCCGTTTTTGTTATTAGCGATGAAATTTATAGTGAGTTGACTTATGATGAAACCCATGTGTCCATTGCTGAATACTTGCGGGATCAAACGATCGTGATCAATGGCTTGTCGAAATCTCACGCGATGACTGGGTGGCGCGTCGGCTTCATTTTTGCACCAGAAGCGTTGACTGCTCAGATCATTAAGGTCCACCAATACTTAGTGACTGCGGCATCAACGATTTCTCAAAAAGCCGCAGTGCGGGCATTGATCGAAGGCATCAATGATGCAGAAGTCATGAAAGCCGATTACCGTGAACGCCGAGATTACTTGTTTGAAAAGATGACTGCCCTTGGTTTTGACATGGCGAAGCCATCAGGTGCATTCTATATTTTTGCCAAAATACCAGCTGGTTTCAACCAAGATTCCATGGCTTTTTGTGTCGACTTAGCGGAAAAGAATCAATTAGCAATCATCCCGGGTATCGCCTTTGGTCCCGAAGCAGAAGGCTATGTTCGTTTAAGCTATGCGGCAAGTATGGAAAACTTGGTAGAAGCGATGGATCGCTTGACACGCTATATGCAAAGCAATTGATTCTACAGACATTTCTTTCGTTTTTAGATAAAGCAAGCCCCCTCTGATGGATGCAGCGGGGGCTTTTTAGGCAATCGACGAACTTTACAAAAGATTTACATCGCTTTATCGATTCTTTACATGAAATCCATCAAGGGTTTACACCGCCTTGCTAAACTAAGCATATAACGAAAGGAGATTTACTAAATGAAAAAATTGGGACTTTTATTTTTTGCAACTGGATTATTATTAGCTGGCTGTGGGAGCGGTGGTACAAGCACTGAGAGCAGTCAAGCATCAGGCGGATCTTCATCAGGTGCCGCATCAAATGAAAATGTAGAAATTTTAGCGGTAGGATCAACTGCTTTGCAACCCTTGGTTGAAGCAGCAGGTGAAAGCTTCTCAGCAGACAATCCCAATTATACAATTACTGTTCAAGGTGGCGGTAGCGGAACTGGCTTAAGTCAAGTAGAAACAGGCGCTGTGACGATCGGCAATTCCGATGTTTTTGCGGATGAAAAAGATGGTGTGGACGCCAGCAAATTAGTTGACCATAAAGTAGCCGTAGTTGGTATGGCACCAGTGGTGAATAAAGATGCAGGCGTTACTGATCTTAGCCAACAAGATTTAATCGATATCTTTACAGGCAAAGTGAAGAATTGGTCTGAACTCGGTGGAGCAGATCAAGAAATCTCTGTAATCAACCGTGCGTCAGGCAGCGGTACGAGAGCGACCTTTGAAAAATGGGGCTTAGATGGTGCAGAGACGATCCAAACACAAGAGCAAGATTCTTCTGGAACAGTCCGTAAAATCGTTGCTGAAACACCAGGAGCAATCAGCTACCTTGCTTTATCTTATTTAGATGATTCAATCCAAGCGCTATCCCTTGATGGGGTAGAAGCGACCCCTGAAAATATTGCAGATAACAAATGGCCCATCTGGTCTTACGAGCATATGTACACGAACGGTGAACCAGATGCTAATGTCAAAGCCTTTCTTGATTACATCATGACAGACGATGTCCAACAAGGAATCGTTATCGAATTAGGATACTTGCCAATCACTGATATGAAAGTAGAACGCAGTGTAGACGGCGAAGTAACGAATGTTGAATAAACAGTTTTCATAAGGTACAAAAAAAGAAGGGAAGAACTCCTTCTTTTTTTGTACCTTTTTTTTATTTTTTATGTAAAATAGATAGTGAATATAGATGAATATTCAGTGAAAGGGGAAAAAAATGAAAAGATTTCCAAAAAAAATGTTAATAGCAGCATTGTATGCGGGAACGGCCTTTGTCATTTTTGGCATGCGTGTTGGTTTTGCAGACACGGAATCAACAAGTGAGTCAAAAGAGGCTGCTATTGTTTACTCTGAGACGAATGATGTGACAAGCAGTGACAGCCAAACAATTCGCTCGAATACAGGTGAAACCAGCGAAGACTCAATTGATTCAACGAGTGAGACAACATCATCAAGTAACCGCAGTGAAACGGGCAGTACGACTGTTGATAGCAGTACAGCCGAAAGTGAAGAAAAAAGCCCAGACAATGCTTCGGATTCTGTCTATGATATCAGCTCAGGATTAGACCCAACGTATCGAAGCCGTTCAGATTTGAAAGTCAGCTTAAGCCGTTCGGCACGGTCTGTTTCTAGTGTTCCTTATATTTCAGCAGGAGATCCCTCAACCCCAAAGCAAGACTTTATTGATATTTCCTCCCACAACGGAGAGATCACTGTGGAGCAGTTCAAGTTGATTAAAAGTTATGGCGTTTCTGCAGTGGTGGTGAAATTGACAGAGGCAACTTCTTATCGAAACCCACTAGCTGCAAGTCAAATTGCAAATGCTAAAGCCGCTGGGCTGATTGTACATGCTTATCACTACAGTTGGTTCACCACTGAGGCACAGGCAAAAGCTGAAGCAGATTATTTTGTAAGCTATGCGAGACAATTAAATTTACCGACTTCTGCTCTAATGGTCAATGACATTGAAGAGCCAAATATTAAGAAAAAAGCAGATCATACACAATTGTCAAAAGTTTTTGAAAATAGATTAAAAGAACTGGGGTATACGAATACGCATCATTATATAGGTGTGTCGTGGGTCACGGATAACGCGATCGACCCTGTTGCTTTAGGAAAAAACAAAGTTTGGATCGCACAATATCCATACGAACCGCAAAATCAGAAGTATACGGATTATAGTGCATGGCAGTGGACATATAACGTTACATTCCCAGGGATCAATGGCACCTTTGATATGAATTCAGATTATAACAAGTATTTTATCAGTCAAGGACAAGGCGGTGCGATCAATGATGGCCGTTATGCCACCGTTGTAAAAGACAATTATACGATTTGGCAAAATTTCTCTTGGACCAAAAAAGCAGACTCTAAAGCTTATCTGGGTCAGACCCTGCAAATAAAAGTGCGTTATGAGCATATTAACGGTAGCACCTATTATTCATTATACGACAACCAAGGGAATTGGGTTGGGTACATTAACTCTGGTGGCGTCAAAGTTGCTGATGGTCCTCAAGGGAATTGGCAATCAAAGCAAACCTATGTCAAATTCAAAGAGCCAGGAACGATATATCGAGATTTTACATTTACTAAGACTGCACCGGTAACTTCAGATATGGTGAAAAATACCTATAAAGTAACCGGTACTTACCATCACTTTGATGGCACGTATTATGATTCAGTTTATGATTTTTCTGGAAAATGGATTGGGTACATCGCTTCAACGAAATTAGCAGTTCAAACGAATCAAGGCCCCGCATTGGCCGATGGACGCTATGTAACGATCACCAGTGGAAATTACTCGATATGGCAAAATTTTTCATGGAAAGTAAAGGCATCCAGCAAGGATTACTTGAATAAAACAGTTTTAGCGAAATATCGCTATGAACACTTAAATGGCAGTATTTATTATTCATTATATGATCAATCTGGTACATGGTTAGGCTATATGAACGCTAATGGTACCAAAACAGCGAATAATGCAGGTGGAACAGCTATTTCAAGTGGTAAATATGTCACTGTTACAAGTAAAAATTATTCGATGTGGCAAAACTTTTCTTGGAAAGAAAAAAATAAAAGCAGTAATTTTTATGGTCAAACACTTCAAGTAAAAGTTTACTACAACCATTTCAATGGTAGCACCTATTCGTCACTATATGATAATAAAGGAACTTGGCTTGGCTATATCAATGCCAATGGAGCAAAGGAAGCAAGTAATGCTGCCGGAATAAACCAAAGTTACCATAAAAAAATAACGTTTACTCAGAATTTCCCACTATGGCAAAATTTCTCTTGGAAACAAAAAAGTACTGTGACTAACGCCATGAAAGGACAGACGTTCGAAGCGCGTTACGTGTATCGCCACTTTAATGGAAGTAATTACCTGTCAATTTATGATAATAAAGGAACTTGGCTAGGTTACGTCAATGAATCAGCAACAAAAGTTGTTAAGTAAGTATGGTTCCAAAAAACTAGCCGAGAAAATGCCATTAGACGTTTTCTCGGCTAGTTTTCTTTCTAATGTTCTCAATGAAGCGGCAAAGTCACCGTAAATGTAGAACCAATTTTAGGGAAACTGTCAACCTTGATGCTGCCGCCTAATAATTTGGTATAGTCTTTGACGATAGCCAGCCCAAGTCCAGTGCCGCCAGAATTGCGAGCGCGGGCTTTGTCCACCCGATAAAACCGCTCAAAAATCCGTTCTTGATCTTCTTCATCGATGCCGATGCCTTGATCCTGCACTTGAAAAAGCAGCTGGTCATCTTGCTCGGAATAGGATAATGTGATGACACCACCAGGTTTTGAATAGGTGACCGCATTTTCAACTAGATTTTTTACGATGGGCTGCAGCAGCTCTTTTTTGGTAGATAAAATGAATTGTTCGGGTCCTTCAAATTGAAAGGTCAATTGCTTCTTAACAGCTGCGGGACCATAGGTTTGAACGACTTGTTGCAGCAGCTCAGAAAAGTTGATCGGTTGGTCGACATACTGGAAAGAATCACTGTCTTGAGACAATTGGATGATATCTTGTATTAGATTTTTCAAGCGATAAGCATCTTTTTGAATGATCTCTAAGAAGGTCTGCAACGTTTCAGGGTCTTCTTTGGCGCCATCCAGCAGTGTTTCAGTAAACCCAATCAAGGAAGTTACCGGCGTTTTTAATTCATGGGAAACATTGCCGACAAAATCTTTTTGCATCTTTTCTAATTGTCGGATGCGTGTCAAGTCATAAGAAATACCAATCAACTGGTTTTCTTGGAAGCTTCGCAAGGTAACATCTAAGACTTTTGAACGTTCCCCGCTAAGGGTGGTTTCCGCATGGAAAATAGGGGTCTCGTCATTAAATTGATAGATCAACTGGATCAATTGTGTGTCATGGATCACTTCAGTAAAAGGTTGCGGTAAGATCGGTGCGGTTTCCATCCCTAGCTGTTCTTGCATCGTCGGATTCAACAGCAGCAGTTGATTTTCTTCATTGATGATAAAGACACCGATCATCAGTTCACTGAGCAAGCCGTACAGTTGCTGTTCAGAAGCCGCATAGGCACGATAGGTCTGGCTCATTTGCTCGCTCAGCTGATTGATCAGTTGATACAACTCATCATGTTCAGGGGTTTCTTGCATAATGATTGCTTGTTGATCGGGCGAGGTGATCATTTTTTTTACGACGGGCAGAATCGTTTGGATCGGCCGATTTCGCTGGCGCAAGGTATGGAAAATCAATAGGCTGATCAAAAAGCAAAAAACAAGATAGACAATCAAGATCGACTGCTTGATTCCTTCATTTTTTGCAAAAAAAGCCGCGGTCGGTTCGGCGATTCGCAAGATTTGAGTCAAGTTTCCATCCTCTTTGACAGGAATCGCCACGTAAAGCAATTCTTCATGCAAGGTGTCGCTTTCCCGCAGCGATTGACCGACGGAGCTTCCGCGCAAAACGGCTTGGACTTCTGGACGATTGGAGCGGTTTTCATGCAGTGTATGATCATAGGTATCGAAAATGATCTGACCATGGTCATCTAACAAAGTGATGCGACTATTGCTATCTTCAACATAGGTATCCGCAAACTGTTCTAAGGCCGCGGTTTGATTATCTGATAGATTCAAAAATACGGTGGCTTTCTCTTGGAGAAAAGCCACTTGCTGGGCAATGACTTGCTGACGGTAAAAACTGCTTAGAACTTGCCAGCACAGGAAAAAAATCAGCAATAGACCGATCGACCATAAACCATAGCCATAGCGTTTTTTCATTAGACTGGCTCCTGAAATTTATACCCGAATCCCCGAACCGTTACTAAGTATTCCGGCCGTTTTGGATCAGCTTCCAATTTTTCTCTTAAATGACTGATGTGAACATCCACGATTCGACTTTGTCCATCAAAGTCGAAGTTCCAAATGCGATTGAGCAAGGTATCGCGATCGATTACGCGGCCTTTTCGTTTCATAAAGTAAACTAGCAGCTCGAATTCTTTTGGCGTTAGGAAGATTTTCTCACCATCCACACTGACTTGGAAATTCGTCAGGTCTGCTTGGATCCCACCGACTTGCAGAATCTCTGCAGGTTGATCTTCTTCTCGTGTTTGTTGACGGGGTTCTAAACGACGGAAGATGGCTTTCATTCTAGCTAATACCTCTCTAGGACTGAAAGGCTTCGTCAAATAGTCATCGGCGCCGATCTCTAAGCCTAAGATCCGATCGATTGGATCATCTTTTGCGGTCAAGACGAGGATCGGGGTCTCGATTTTTTCTTGACGCAATTTCTTCGTGATCTCGATGCCGTCCATATTCGGCAGCATGACATCTAAGATGATAAAGTCAAAAGGCTTAGACAAGGCTAATTCGTAGGCTTTTTGACCATCTGAGGCGGAAACGACTTGATAGCCCTCTTTTTCTAGATTAAAGGTTAAAAGTGTGACGATGGAAGGTTCATCATCGACAACGAGTATTTTTTTCATGGCAAACTCCTTTAGCTTCTTTTTTTCAAGAAACGATTAAATTTCAACGAACAAGTCCTATTTTAGCATGAATAGACAATTGGTACTATTGCAACCACTAAATAAATGCTATAATAAAGGACGATTTCATAGGAAAGCTGAGGGTGCTATATGATCGGAATCAGTGCGTGTCTAGGCGGTGTACTTTGCCGTTATGATGGAAAACACCAAGCAGTGCCACCATTGATCGAACTGGTAAGAGCAGGTCAAGCAATGATGGTTTGTCCAGAAGTTCTTGGCGGCTTGCCGATCCCACGGGAACCGGCCGAAATCGTTGGTGGCGATGGGGTGGACGTTTGGGCGCAACGAGCGAAGGTCGTCACCATCTCAGGGGAAGACGTGACCGAACAGTTTACTACCGGCGCGAAAATTGCTTATCAAAAATTACAAGAGCAAGGCATCACCCAACTGATCCTAAAAGAGAAAAGTCCCTCTTGTGGCAGTCAGATGATTTATGATGGCAATTTTTCTGGAATCAAAAGAAGAGGGATCGGTGTCGCTTGTGCGTATTTTCGGCAACAAGGCATGACTGTTTTGTCCGATGTCGAATGGCTTGCAAAACAGGAGGAAGCAAATGGAAATTGAAAAGACCAATCGCATGAATGCGTTGTTTGAGTTTTATTCCACGTTATTGACAGAAAAACAGATGAATTACATGGAATTGTATTACGCAGATGATTTTTCTCTAGGAGAAATCGCTGAAGAGTATCAAGTAAGCCGTCAAGCAGTCTATGACAACATCAAACGCACCGAACGTATTTTAGAAGACTATGAAAAAAAACTACATATGTTTTCGGACTATATCATGCGGGAAGACTTGCTGGATCAGCTAAGCGAGTATACGAAAACTCACTATCCAAAAGACGAAACCTTACAGGGGTTTATTCAACAGCTCCAAGAAATTGAAGAATAAAGGAATGAAAAAAAATGGCATTTGAAAGTTTAACTGAACGCCTCCAGCAGGCAATGAGTAAACTGCGCAGAAAAGGAAAAGTATCTGAAGCAGATGTAAAAGAAATGATGCGTGAGATTCGTCTAGCTTTATTAGAAGCCGACGTCAATCTGCAAGTTGTGAAAGAGTTTACCAAAAATGTCCGTGAACGGGCAGTTGGGGTAGAAGTATTAGAAAGCTTATCTCCAGCGCAACAGATCGTTAAAATCGTTGACGAAGAATTAACCAAAACGTTAGGATCAGAAACAGTTGGGATTGAAAAATCACCAAAGATCCCAACGATTATCATGATGGCTGGTCTGCAAGGGGCAGGGAAAACCACCTTTGCTGGGAAATTAGCCAATCACTTGATCAAAACCGAAAACGCACGTCCATTAATGATTGCCGGTGACGTGTACCGTCCAGCCGCGATCGACCAATTGAAAGTATTAGGTCAGCAATTGGATGTACCTGTTTTCGATATGGGAACTGATGTCAGTCCAGTTGAAATCGTACGCCAAGGATTGGCTTTGGCTCGGGAAAAGAAAAATGACTATGTCTTGATCGATACAGCAGGTCGTTTGCATATCGATGAAAACTTGATGGAAGAGCTAAAACAAATCAAGGACTTGGCACAGCCAAATGAAATTTTACTGGTAGTGGATGCGATGACAGGACAAGATGCTGTCAACGTGGCGGAAAGCTTCAATCAACAATTGGGGATCACAGGGGTAGTCATCACCAAACTAGATGGCGATACACGTGGCGGTGCGGCATTGTCAATTCGTCAAGTTACAGGCGCTCCAATCAAGTTCACTGGTACCGGTGAAAAATTGACCGACCTTGAAGTATTCCATCCAGATCGGATGTCTAGTCGGATTCTCGGTATGGGTGATATGCTGACTTTGATCGAAAAAGCACAGCAAGATTACGACGAGAAAAAAGCAGAAGAACTTGCTCAAAAAATGAAGGAAAACTCCTTCGACTTCAATGACTTTGTTGAACAGATCGATCAAGTCATGGGCATGGGCCCAATTGAAGATCTTTTGAAAATGATTCCGGGAATGAGCCAAATGCCTGGCATCGAGAACGTCAAAGTTGATCCAAAACAAATTGCCCGTCAAAAAGCCATGGTTTATTCCATGACACCAGCAGAACGTGAAAATCCTGATTTGTTAAATCCAAGCCGTCGTCGCCGGATTGCCGCCGGTTCTGGCAACAGTGTCGTCGAAGTCAACCGCATGATCAAACAATTTAAAGAATCCCGCAAAATGATGCAGCAAATGAGCAAAGGGAATATGAACATTCCTGGCATGGATCAAATGTTTGGCGGCGGTGTCAAAGGGAAACTTGGAAAAATGGCCATGAATCGTATGGTCAAAAAACAAAAGAAGAAAAAGAAAAAACGCAAATAATCGTTTAACACTGATAGGAACTAAGAACCGAACCTTCTCTTAGGGTACAATTAAAAAAAACATGACCTGAAAAGACACCAAATCGAGAATCTGTACCTCCTGATTCTAGCAGCTGCAGCTCCTCAGATTGCCTTCTTTCAGGTCATGGTTTTTTTATGTTCACAGTGTCCTCTTTAAATGAACTCCTTCAAAGAACATCAAATAGAACATCTAAAGAACATCCCTTTTTATAGAGAAAGCCAGCTTTCTACTGAATATCCTAAATCGTCCAAGAGTCAAAAATAGCGAAGAACTATCGTTGCGGACAACTCAAAGGATAAGATAGAAGCAGAACATTCGTGCTTTCTGGCAAATGATGCTACTATTAATTTATAGCAAGTATGAAAGGAGTTTTTACGATGACAAACAAGGATCGCATTGAAGGAAAAGTAACCGAAACAAAAGGGAAACTTACAGGAGATGACTCCGAGGAGTTAAAAGGGAAAACCCAAAATAAATATGGGAAAGCCAAAGATAAGGTTGAAGATTTTGCGGATGATGTTTCTCGCAAAGTAAATGACTTCTTTGACAAAAAAGACGACGACAAACCTAAACATTAAACATAAAAGCGTCCCGGCAACAATTTCTTGTTGTAGGGACGCTTTTTTAAATATTGCTGACCTGTTTGTTTTTTCGTTTGTACCACCAATTCATCAGTGCTTTAGGATAGACAAGCAATAAACTGATGAATAAGCAAGCAACCAGCAACAAGCCAAGCCGAAGGATGATGTTCCAAAGACTGACATCATACCCCTCATAGAGATCACGGTAAAAAATTTCTAGCGGGTAATAAGAAATCATGGATAGATAGAACCAGGTTCCCAAAGAAAGCAGCCAATAAACCGGGGCGCGCAATTTAGGGATCGTTAAATAATCACCGTCATTTTCTAAAGAAATTTTCGAGAACACTTTTTCGGCAGCAAGAATCAGCAAGCCGCTCAAACCGAGGTAAAGGAGCAGTAGCCACCAAGGATAGACATATCCTTGCGGCCAATCGATCCACGTTTGAAAAGGAAGCAGAAAATCCCCATGACCAAGAAATACAAAACTAAAAAACTCGCGGGTACATTGGAAAAAGCTATACCCCATTGTTCCTAGAGAAAGAGTGAAGAACACCGACAGCACGCCAGTAAACAGATTCCCCAGTAAAACGCCCAACAAGATGCCGACAGCAAATACGAGTAGATTCGTTGCCAAAGTACTAAGGGCGGAAAGCAGCACGTCTTGAAGCGACACAGCGAGATAGCGAGCCGGGATCATTGTGTATTCGATCAGGATATGACCTAACAGGCCCAACACTAAACAAGCGGTCAAGGGTAAGCCGATAAAAAGCAGTTTCTTGCGAAAGACGTGCTTTCTGCTAAAGGGTAAAGCAAATAAAAAGCGATTGAAATTGGTGCGGCCATCGACAAAAAAGGACAAAAAGCCCCAAATAAACAGGAAGACAATCACAAATTGATTCATGGTGGTCATATACGGGCGATTGTAATAAAAATCATCTGAGTACTCTTTGTTGATTGTCAATACCGCATCGCGGTACTCTGCTGCCGAATCAAAGTAAACCGGGGTTTCACCGTTGTAGCTTTTGACATAGTATTCTCGATTTTCGTTAAAATCTTTGATAAATTCCTCAGATGCCAAATAACGTTCTTGCTGGTGCCAAGAATTTTGTGATTGCCAGCCAGCACTAAGATACATGAAGAGCACGACAAAACAAAAACCGATCAACAGCTTACCGTAGCGTTCTTTAAATATATTGCTTAACATCGTTTTCCACCTCTATCCTTCCACCAATGCTTCTTGTCGTAAATTTGCTTCAAACAGATCTTCCAAAGTCAAAGGTAATTCTTCGAAAACCAAAGGATCAAGTTGCTGGATCTCAGCCGCCAGCTCCTCTGTGTAATTGTCAAACAAAGCAGTCAAGACTCGACCTTGTTTTTGAATCAGCTTGGAGTGCTGCTTGATAAGGGGAGGAATCTGTTTGCTGCGAAAGACGAGTTGGAGTTTGCGAGATTGTTCGCGAATCGTTTCCAAACGGTAGTCTCCTTCAATCGTTTTCCCTTTGATCAACAAGGCACGATCAATAATATGTTCTAATTCATTTAGATTATGAGAAGCGATTAAGGCGGTACGATTCGACTCGCTGAGGCTTTCCAGCAATAATCCAATCACTTTTTTACGGACGATCACATCAAGCCCATCAAAAGGTTCGTCTAACAGTAAGAACGTCGCATTTGAGGCGATCGCAAGAATCATTTTATAAAGACCTTGCATACCTTTTGACATCCGTCGGTAGGAAAGCGTCAGAGGAAGACCGTGACTTTGCATCAATTCTAAGTAAAGATTCTGATCGAAATTTGGATAAGCAAGCCGATAAAATTGATTGAGCTTTTTCAAAGAGTAGGCCGAAAGAAAGTTTTCTTTTTCATCAATATAAAAAAGTTGTTCTTTTAATTGCGGATGCTGATCCAGGCGTTGGTTATCGATGGAAATCTCCCCATCATCTAGTAAATAATGCCCAGCAATCGTCCGAAACAACGTGGTTTTCCCAGAACCATTGCGGCCGATTAATCCTACGAGCTCTCCTTTTTCCAAAGAGAAGTTCACGTTTTCTAAGACAATTGTTTGTTCCATTTTCTTGGTCACATGCTCGATCTTCACTGTGGATCGCCTCCTAACTCTTGTTCAAAGCCATTCATCCAATCGCTCAGCTCACGCATGCTGATCTGTAAATGGCGTGCTTCGATCACCAATTCTTTCAAACGTTCTTTCACTTGTAAGATCCGAATCTCATCGCGTGGCAGATCCTCAGTAACTTTCACAAAGGTGCCTTTTCCTTTGATGGTGACAAGTACTTGCTCATTTTCCAATACTTTGTAGGCTTTGCTGACGGTATTTGGATTCATCAACAGACGCTTGGCCATTTCACGAACCGAAGGTACTTGGTCTCCGGCGGTTAGAACACCGTTCAGAATATCTTCTTTGATACTTAAAACCAATTGCTCATAGTAAGGTTTGCTGCTGGCTTTGTTAATGCGAACCACAAAATCAGCTCCTTTCATTTATGTGTACTAGTATACGTAGTACACTGGTGGATGTAAAGTCATTTATGATAAAATAAACAAAAAGGAGCTGATGAGGACAATGGAGCGATGTGAATGGGCCAACAGTACACCAGCAATGCAGGAGTATCATGATACGGTATGGGGAAAACCTGAGTATGAGGATCAGCAGTTGTTTCGAAAACTGGTGTTAGATATGAATCAAGCAGGATTGAGCTGGCAAACGATTTTAAACAAGATGGCGAATTTCGATGCAGCATACGATCAGTTTAATATCATAAAAGTAGCGAACTATACGGAAGAAAAAGTGGAAGAACTGATGATGAATCCAGGAATCATTCGCAATCGACGAAAGATTGAAGCAGCGATCATCAATGCCCAAGAAGTTTTAAAAATCCAACAAGAATACGGCAGTTTCTCCGCATTCTTGTGGCGATATGTCAATCATGAGCCAGTCATCAATGAATTTCAGCAGCAATCCGATGTACCGACCCATTCGGAAATTTCCGATCAGCTAGCAAAAGACTTGAAAAAGCGAGGCTTTAAATTTGTCGGAACGACAACTATTTACGCGTTTATGGAAGCGGTCGGCATGGTTAATGATCACTTAGTCACTTGTGTTTGTCGAAGGTCAGAAGCAATCGTAAAAATAAAGGAGTGAGCCTAATTGGGAAAAGTGGTATTTTATGGTGCAATCAGCCTCGATGGCTATTTAGCAGGTATGGAGGATCAACTGGACTGGCTGTTTCAAACTGATACCGGTGTTGCAACGACCTATGAAGCATTTTTTGCAACCATCGACGCGACCGTGATGGGAAGAAAGACCTATCAAGAAGCAAAAAAACTGATGGATGATGGACTGCTATATCCTGAAAAGACCAACTATGTTTTTTCTCGTACCCGAAAAGAGCCGCTGCCGGATGCAACCCTAGTGTCAACGGATCCAGTTGCATTTGTTTCAGCATTAAAACAAGAGGAAAACGTATGGGTAGTAGGTGGGGGTTCCTTATTAAAACCATTGCTGGAAGCTGATTTGATCGATGAATGGTTTATTCAAATCGCGCCGGTGTTTTTAGGAGAGGGCAAGCGACTGTTTGAACCGGGGGATTATGCGAGACGCTTGACGTTTGTTGAAACAAAACAGATGGGGGAACTGACAGAACTTCATTTTGTCCGAAAGTCTGTGTCAGGCAGCGAGTAAAAAGCGCAAACGATTATTCTTCACAGTAAAAAGACCAAGAAACTCAGTGCCGAGTTTCTTGGTCTTTTTGTTTGGATTCTTAATTAGTTGAATCGTTGAAAGAGTTCAATATATTTTGTAATGATCGTTTCAAAGAAGCTTACTGTATCTGGGTTGATTTCGTTGTTTTCATCAATCAAGTTGGTGATTCCACCGATATAGGCTTCTGGTTGTTGTAGAGTAGGCATATCCAAAAAGACTAATGATTGACGTAGGTGATGGTTTGCACCAAACCCAGCGATCGCTCCTGGAGAAACGCTGACAACCAAAGCTGGTTTGCCACCCCAACTGCTAGCACCGTAAGGACGAGAACCAACATCTAATGCATTTTTTAATGCTGCAGGAACAGAACGATTGTATTCTGGTGTAAAGAAGAAGACCCCATCAACGGCGCTTAATGCTTCCCGAAATGCTGTCCATTCAGCAGGAACTTTTCCTTCAACTTCCAAATCTTCATTGTAAAAAGGCAAGTTGCCGATTTCGATGAAAGATGCTTCAAAACCTTCTGGTAATAATGATGCGAATTTTTTCGCTACGAGTTTATTAAATGATCCTTCCCGTAAACTGCCGACGATAAAACCAATTTTTTTTGTCATGTAAATTTCCTCCTTGTTGTTTTCTACTCATTAAGCTTACCAAAAGTAAGTGGGTGGTGCAAATAAAACGATTTGACTTTAAAAAGTTTCTCTATTACTAATGATACGCGTCCTGATTCATTCTGGCAAAAGATAACCATGCTTAGAAAATAAGAAAGAAGAAACTTTTTTTAGCTGTAAAGAAAAAACTCTTTACACCATCGAAAAAACCTGTTAAACTAGCTCTTGTGATTAAATCAATGGAGGTGTAAATAATGGCAGTAAAAATTCGTTTAAAACGCATGGGTTCTAAAAAGAAACCTTTTTACCGTATCGTCGTAGCAGATTCACGTTCTCCTCGTGACGGACGTTTCATCGAAACAGTTGGTACTTACAATCCTTTACTAGACCCAGCTGAAGTGACAATCAAAGAAGATTTAGTTCTTGATTGGTTATCTAAAGGTGCGCAACCTTCAGATACAGTTCGTAACATCCTTTCTAAAGAAGGCGTTATGAAAAAACACCACGAAGCAAAATTCACTAAGAAATAAGGTGACTTTGGATGAAAGATTTGCAAGAATTAGTCTTAACGATCGTTTCACCACTTGTTACCAAACCTGAGGATATCAAGCTTGAGCTGGTAGAGTCAGATGATTTCTTGGAATATAATCTTACTGTGGCACCAGAGGATATTGGTCGTATCATCGGTAAACAAGGTCGGGTTGCCAAAGCAATTCGAACAATCGTTTACAGTGTACGGACAAATGGACCAAAAAAAGTTCGTTTGAATATCATTGATGGTAAATAAGCAAGAATGAAAAGCATTTCTCTTTGAGGAATGCTTTTTTTGTAAAATTCATGCTTAAGATGGAGGACAAAAAAAGGTGGTTTTGAGATAATCAAAAGGAGGAGGTGCTTGTATGTCTCAACTAATCGCATGGATTGTCGTTCTTTTGATCCTCGTCTTTATTTATAAAATTGGTTCTTTTCTTTGGCGAACGCTAGGAATCTTGTTGTTGCTCTTTTTAATTTGGGTCTATCGTGAGGAGATCATGACGCAATTGAACCAATGGACACAAAACTTTCGTTGGGGCGACCTATCGACGATCGCCAATCAAGTTTGGCAATGGATCAAGGATGGCTTTCAATCACTGCAAAATTGGGTGACAAATCTTTAAAAAATCAACAAAAAAAATGACAGACAATCTGACTTGTTTGTCATTTTTTTTATTGAGGGGTATCCTTTGTATAAGGAGGGGAACATCATGAAAAAAGAACTAGGATTATTCGTTACGCTGCTGACGATGGGCGCCTTAGCTGGCTGCAATAATCAACAGGAACCAGAAACCAGTCAAGCCAGTAGTGCCGAAACAACAGCGACGAGTATGGTGGAAAGTACCCAAACGCAAGCAAGTAATCAATCAGAAACCAGTCAATCAAGTACGTCTTCTAGTCAGGCGGCTTCTAGGGATTCTTCAAACACGAATAGTACTGCAGATATCTACGCTCAAATACAAGCGGCATTCCCTGATCTTGTCTTGCCCAAGGACATTCCACTTGCTTCAGGTAAAGTGTTGAATGCGGCCACAGCTGGCAGTCAGTCCGATGCTTCGATTCTTTATTATGGACTTGATAAGCAGCTGCCTCTCAATGACAAGGCTTTGAACGAGGAAACACCGATTGCTGCTTTTCAATCAAAAGACTATCAATCAGCGGATGAAGCTGCTGCAGCGGTCAATGTAACAGCTGATGATGGCGGACAAGCCGTTGATCTCGGATATGGCATTACTGGGCATATGCAAGGAGCTGCTGGTTCCAGTTATTTGAGCTGGCAAGAAGGAAATTGGTCATTGACTGTTCGAGCAGTCAATCAAGAGAAACAAGATCCAGTTCCGGTTGCCAAAGAAGTGGTAGCGTATCTGGAAGAAGCTATGCTCCCAGCGCCTGAGGTCGGTCAAATCACTATCGATATGGGAAAAAATGACCATACAGCAACTACAGTGGTTTGGCAACAAGAAAAGACCCTTCGAACGGTGCAACATCAAGATGCACGTTCAGCATTGAAAATGGCCGTTTCTATGAATCAATAAGGTTCATATTAGGACAATGCCCCTTTGATCAAGCGTCGAAGGGGCATTTTTCGCGCGATGATTTTGAGGAAAACATGGGGCGCTAGGAAACGGCTAGAATTCGCTACTTTGCTATGCTAAAATAGAACAGAAGTTAGAAGAAATGGGGAACGAACGTGACAGAATATTTAAACGTAGGAAAAATCGTCAATACACATGGAATCCGTGGAGAAGTACGTGTGATATCACAAACGGATTTTCCAGAAGAACGCTACCGTAAAGGGGCCGAATTGACACTTTTTCGTGAAAATAAAGAGCCAATAACATTGATTGTTTCAGGTCATCGCAAACACAAAAACTTTGATTTAGTGACGTTTGAGGGCTATCCCAATATTAACGATGTTGAACCGTTTCGTAACGGCATTTTAAAAGTTACCAAGGATGATTTGGTGGATTTAGCAGAAAATGAGTTTTACTACCATGAAATTATTGGTCTGGAAGTCGTCGAAGAAGATGGCACAATCATTGGTAAAGTCAAAGAGATCCTTTCACCAGGTGCCAATGACGTTTGGGTCGTTCAACGAAAAGGGAAGAAGGATGCCTTGATTCCTTATATCGAGTCGGTTGTCCACACGATCGATCTTGAAAATGGTCAGGTCATTGTGGAAATCCCAGAGGGGTTGTTAGACGATGAGAATTGATGTATTGACACTATTTCCGCGAATGTTCGAAGGTCCTCTAGGAGAATCGATCATTGGCAAAGCAAGGGAAAAGGGACTGTTAGAAATCAACGTCTCAAATTTCCGTGACTATTCCGACAACAAACATCAAACAGTGGACGACTATCCTTATGGTGGCGGAGCAGGAATGTTATTAAAAGTCCAACCTGTCTATGACAATATCAAAGCGATCGAAGAAGTAGCACCAGAAACGAAGAAACGCGTGATCCTTTTAGACCCAGCGGGGAAACCTTTTGATCAAAAGATGGCAGAAGAATTTTCTACCGAAGAGCACCTCGTCTTCATTTGTGGTCATTATGAAGGATACGATGAACGAATCCGTTCATTGGTCACTGATGAAGTGTCACTGGGAGATTACGTCTTGACTGGCGGCGAATTGGGTGCAATGGTCATGATCGATGCGACGGTCAGACTATTACCAGAAGTTTTAGGCAATCAAACCTCCGCACAAACCGATTCTCATTCCACTGGTTTATTAGAACATCCGCAATATACACGCCCAGCAGAGTTTAAAGGCATGAAAGTACCAGAAGTTTTGATGAATGGCAATCATAAATTGATCGAGCAGTGGCAATTAAAAGAATCATTGCGCCGCACCTTTCAGCGCCGACCTGATATGCTAGAAAATTATCCGTTGACGGAAGAAATGCAGAAGCTTTTAAAAGAAATTGAAGAAGAAGCGAAAGCTGGCAACTAAAATAGTGCCAGTTTTTTTGATATTCTGCGCGATGACAAGAAAATTCTCTTTACAGACTGTGGTCGACTGTGGTAAGATGTTTCAGTGAGTGTAAACTCAACTATTACGATGTTCCGCTGGAGCTTTCATGCTTTAAGAATGTTTGGGAATAAGGAGAATGATAAACATGAATCCATTGATTCAAGAACTAACTCAAGAACAATTACGTACGGACATCCCAGCTTTCCGTCCTGGGGACACTGTTCGCGTTCACGCGAAAGTTGTCGAAGGAACTCGCGAACGTATCCAGTTATTTGAAGGTGTTGTCATCAAACGCCGCGGTGCTGGTATCAGCGAAACTTATACAGTTCGTAAAGTATCAAACGGTGTAGGTGTTGAACGTACCTTCCCATTGCACACACCACGTGTTGCACAAATCGAAGTTGTTCGTTACGGTAAAGTACGTCGTGCAAAATTGTACTACTTACGTGCATTACACGGAAAAGCAGCTCGTATCAAAGAAATTCGTCGTTAATCATTTATTATCAGATGAAGCAAAAGCCCTTGATTTCAAGGGCTTTTTTCTTTTGCTCTGCGTTATGTTCTATCATTTTAAAGTTCTAGGATTGATTAATTGTGGAAAACGGGTAGGCTGTTACAGTGTTTTCTTTCTTCATGGATAAAAAGACAAAGTACTGGTTATAGTACTTTGTCTATCGAGAGGCTGTCCATTGTTAGGACAAGCTTTTTTTAATTAGCTTTGTCTATTCATCCCTTGAAACAACAACCATAGATTTGATCGTTTTTCGTTCCTGCATATCGGCATAGGCTTGGTTGATATCATCTAAATCATAGGTTTGGGTGAAAACGCGGCCTGGATTGATAGTACCATCAAGCACCGCTTTTAACAGGATTTCCTTATCATATGTTGTGACCGATGCAGATCCTCCCGCAATGGAAATGTTTTGAGCAAAAGTGGAACCGATTGGTCGATCATCATAGTGAGGGACGCCGACATAACCTACACGACCACCATTATGCAATACACCAAGGGCTTGTGTAATTGCAGCTTCTGTACCAACACATTCAAGAGCAGCATCCGCGCCTCCGCCAAGGATCTCGCGTACCTTCGCGATTCCCTCTTCACCACGCTCAGCCACAACAGCTGTAGCACCCGATTGAAGAGCCATTTCTTGTCGATCTTTATGACGGCTCATTAAAATAATTTGGGAAGCCCCACGCATTTTTGCCGCGATGACAGCACATTGTCCTACGGCACCATCGCCAATCACGACGACTTTATCCCCTTTTTCTACATGTGCACAACGTGCCGCATGATATCCTGTGGGCATAACATCAGCCAAAGTTAAAAGAGATTTGATCATACCTTCCGTATAATCAGCTGGCTGACCAGGAACTTTTACAAGGGCCCAGTTGCCGTAATGGAAGTTGATATACTCAGATTGGAAACCGTTAGACCAATTCGTTGTGCCTTGATGAAGGTCGCATGTGCCATCAAAACCGGCACGGCAAGCATCACATTCACCACAGCCATGGGTGAAGGGGACGATGACAAAATCTCCAGGTTTCACAGTCGTAATGTCTGGACCAATTTCTTCAACGATGCCTAATGCCTCATGACCATCATTAACTGAATGAGGTTCTTTACTATCGCCATGGGCATACGACCAAAGATCAGAACCGCAAACACATGCTCGGACAACTTTAATAATAACATCATCGGCTGCTTGTAAAGTTGGCTTTTTTACTTCTTCCACTTTAACTAATCCTGCTTTTTCAAAAATTGCTGCTCTCATATAAATCCTTCTTTCTTAAGTTAGTATTGTTAGTATAAATGTTGAAGTTAACTTTAGGTCAAGACAAAGACCCATCAAGAAATGACATTATCTAAAAATTTATATCAACAAATTCGTTACATCCTGATTTATGGCAGAGGTTAAGAAAGAATTTCTTCTTTTTTGTCTTTACTTCAATTGAACCATCAGTGAATCAGCATGGCTAACTCTAAAGGGCACTTGAACCATGAAATTTGAACAAAAAAAGGAGGACTCGAAAATGATAAACGATTTTCGAGTCCTTCTTTTTTCTTGAGAGGAGAACCTAGCTTTTTATAGCTCAGATTCTTAGGTGATTTATTAGGTCTTTTTTGAAAATTTTTATGACTATAAAAGCAATTATGGTCGATTCGGTCAATTCTACGGATGAAAAGAACGAATGACTGAATAAAGAAAGGATAGCAAAGAGACAGGAAGAAAAAGGAAAATGAGACGCCTGTGGTCATGTCATTTGATAATGGTGTTGACATATGACATAAGAGATGGCAAAATACAGATGTAATAGCAAATGACAAATATCTTGTCGTTTGACAAAAAGGAGGAAGAAGCAATGACGCTTTATGCAAAATTGTTACATCGTGAAAAAGAAGGAAACCCGATCAAGGTAGGTGTGATTGGGGCAGGACAAATGGGCTTTGGTATGATTTCACAAATTTCAACGATTCCTGGAATGATCGTCAGTGGGATAAGCGATATCAATTTAGAAGCTGCCAATCGTGCAGCTGCTGCTTACAATGCGACAGCCCATGAGAAAATCGACATTTTGATCAGCCAAGATTTTAAAGATATTATTCATTCCGATAAAGTAGAGATAATCGTTGATGCAACCGGTGTCCCTGAGGCAGGTGCACAAATTTCTCTTGAATCACTAATGGCGAAAAAGCATCTTGTACTTTTGAATGTTGAAATCGATATTACGATTGGACCTCTGATGAATAAGCTATATGGAGCAACCGACTTGATTTATACTGGATCAGATGGTGATGAGCCAGCGGCTACGATGCAGATGTATGAATTTGCTAAAAGTATGGGGATGGAAGTGTTAGTCGCTGGTAAAGGAAAAAATAATCAATTGATGGTCCATGCCAATCCAGATACGGCAGCTGCAAAAGCCAAAGCCCAAAAAATGAGCCCGAAAATTCTAGCGTCATTTCAAGATGGAACAAAGACGATGGGAGAAATGAACTTGCTCTCTAATGCAATGGGGTTTGTCCCTGATGTTGTTGGCATGCATGGCATCAGTGCGGATTTAGATGGTACGCTCGAACAACTGACGACCAAAGAAAACGGTGGGATATTAAATAAATTTGGTGTGGTGGAATATGTTGACGGAATTGCCCCAGGAATCTTTTGTATAGTGAAAGGGCAAAACGAAGGCGTTAGTCATGAATTAGATTACCTGATGAAAAAAGGCGAGCGTGATCATCATCTTCTCTATCGGCCGTTTCATCTATGCTCATTAGAAACACCAATTACCATTGCAAGAGCTGTACTAGAGCAAGATACAGCAATCGTACCTATGGGAGCACCTGTTTCAGAAACTGTTTGTGTGACGAAAAAAGCCATCAAAGCGGGTGAGCGAATCGATGGAATCGGCGGCTTTTGCGTAAGAGGTGTCCTTGAGACCCATGAAGACATGAAAAGAAATAGTCACATTCCGATTGGGTTGATTGCTGGCGCAGTTGCCAAGCGTCCGATCAAAGAAGGAGCCTTTTTAACGGTGGATGATGTTGAATTAGATGAATCAACGACTGTATATAAATTACGCAAATTGCAAGACGAAACATTTGATTAAACAGTAGTTAGCTTCTCCTTTAACCGCTGATCCAGATAAGGTAAGTAGGAATAAAATAACCGTTAGCTTGTATCAAACATAGGAATCAATTACACTAAAAAGATATCAATATCACATACTTACAAAAATCGTGGTAGTTAAAGGAGAGGTTATTTATGCAAGGAATTGTGGTGTTAGGAACACTTATCGTCGTTTTACAAGGAATATTTAGTTTGTTTCAAATTCGGTATTATCAGCGCTTTGTGAAACAATTAATCCAACGCTATAAAAATAAAAGTGGGTATCAATTAAATACAGAAGTGGCCAAAAATTGGTATTCATCGGTGGTATTAGTCGTAGTAACAAATACACAGGGAAGGATCATTGAGGCGTATACGTATTCTGGCTTGACGATTTTTTCTCGTTTTACATCTTGTGAGGCATTAGTTGGTGAACAAACCTCTCAAGAGTTATTGAAGGAATGGCAAACGAAAAAATCGTGTTTGCACCAAAAAGCGATTTTGTCCTTTTTAGACAAAAAAAATGAAACCGATTACTTGATTTTAGGAGGAATGAATAATGAAATATATTGAATGGTTTGGTAAAAACTTTATTGGGTTGTTTGAAGCCGGTGGTGAACAATTTATGAGTTTTATGACTGGTATTATACCGCTATTGATCGTTTTACTAACATTTACCTATTCTTTGATCGCTATTATTGGAGAGAAGCGAGTCAATAAAGCAATTCGTGCCAGTGCGAAACATCTTGTATTAAGGTACACAGTCATGCCGATTTTATCGGTCCTTTTATTAACGAATCCAATGGCATATACGTTTGGAAAATTCGTTGAGGAAGAAGAAAAACCGGCATTTTATGATGCTGTAGTTTCATTTTTGCATCCTGTAACAGGTTTATTTCCTTATGCGAATGCCGGCGAACTTTTTGTATACTTGGGGATCGCTAACGGGGTCATGAAGGCAGGGTATGATCAAGGAAGTTTAGCCGTTCGTTATTTCTTATGTGGGATTGTCGTGGTTTTCGTTAGAGGTGTGATTACGGAGAAAATAACAAAATTTTTAATGAAGCGAGAATCTGCCACAAAAACTGAAACGATTTAAAGTGTGTTGAATCGAGTATATGGGAGGAAAAGCGATGTACAGAAAGATTTTTGTAAAAAAAGGTAGCAACGGCTGGGGAAAAGGATTAGAAATTCAGCCTGAAGGGAAAAAAATCAAGATTATCTCTGTGACTGGAGGAGGAATTCATCCTGTTGCGAAAAAGATGGGCGAACTGAGTGGGGCTGAAGTCGTCGACGGTTTCTCAAATGCGATCCCAGAAGAAGAAATTATGGCAGCAGTCATCGATTGTGGTGGAACAGCACGTATCGGAGTTTATCCAATGAAGAAAATCCCAACAGTTGATGTTTTGCCATCTTCGCCTTCTGGCCCTTTAGCTAAGTTCATTACAGAAGATGTTTTCGTTTCTGGTGTCACGCCAGAGGATATCGAGTTATGTGAAACTAAAGGGGCAGTGCTTGTAGAAGAAAAAACGCTAGAGAAACAGGCGGATACTGAAACTGCAGATGCCCCAGAGTCATTTGAAGAAAAGTATGCCCAAGCAAAAGCACAGCATCAAGCACAAAATGCCAAAAGAGAGAGCATTCTCGTGAAGTTCTCTCGAGGGATAGGCAAAGTGATGGGCATTTTTTACCAAGCAGGACGCGATGCAGTTGATATGCTATTGAAAAACATTATTCCTTTCATGGCCTTTATCAGCATGCTGATCGGATTTATCAATTATACAGGAGTAGGTGATCTCCTAGCACAAGCTTTAGCACCATTTTCTGATTCGATCATTGGTATGCTTTTGATTGCTTTTATTTGTAGTATGCCTTTTCTATCACCCATTTTAGGACCTGGTGGTGTGATTGCGCAAGTCGTTGGTGTTTTGATCGGAACACAAATTGGCTTAGGCACCATTCCAGTTGCTTATGCGTTACCGGCGCTTTTTGCTATCAATGCTCAAGCAGGTTGTGATTTCATTCCGGTTGGTCTATCCCTTGGCGAAGCAAAACCTGAAACCGTGCAAGTCGGAGTCCCAGCGATCTTGTATAGCCGGGTCATTACAGGTGTGCTTGCAGTATTGATTGCTTGGGTCTTTAGCATCGGGATGTACTAATGAGAAAAAAGCAGAGGAAATCATACTTTTCTAAATGAAAAAAAATTCTACTCATTTGCAACAGAAGCAAAACGTTTGTGGAAGAGCATTGCCTAGTTCTTCCAAGAAATCGTGGGAGAAAACAACATCCATCCGCAGACATCAGCCAACATATTTCTAGAAAATCGCGAATTGTCTGTGTCATTTGACAATAGGTGTGGTATATTTTAATAAAAGGGTTTAGGGAGAGATGCGTGATGGATCGCACAGATGAAAAAGAGCTAGTTAAAATTGCATCGATGTACTATGAAGAAGGAAAAACCCAAGCGGAGATTGCGAAAATCATTGGTGTTTCTCGTTCTTTGGTTTCTAAAAATTTAATTGATGCGAAGGAAGCTGGCTTAGTAGAGATTTTTATTAATAGCAAAAGTGTTTATTCAGCAACACTAGAGCGAAAATTGGAACAAAAATACCAATTGAAAAGTGCAGTTGTAGTGGATACGATGGATCTGGCAAATCATGAAGTGGACAAAATGGTCGGACGACAAGGTGCTTTGTATCTACAAAAGGTATCAAAAAAAGCTACTAAAATCGGGATGTCTTGGGGGAAATCCCTCCGCAATTTAGTTGATAACTATCCTTTTGCCAATCAATCTGAAATTACCGTGTACCCATTGATTGGTGGGATGGGGGATGATCATGTAGATATCCACTCCAACCAATTATCGTATGATCTGGCAAGAAAAATGCGAGGACGAGCTAAGTATTTGTATGCTCCAGCGTTAGTTTCAAACCCACAAATTAAAAAGGACTTGACCGAAAACTCAACCATTCGTAGTGTCATAGCAGAAGCACGTGAAGTCGACATTGCTTTAGTCGGGGTAGCAAGTCCTTTCGAGGAAAGTACAATGGCAGAAATCGGTTATATTGACGATTCCGATATGAAAAGCCTTAAAGAAAAAGGAATCGAGGGAGACATAAATTCTCGATTTTTCGATGAGACAGGAAATGAAGTTGATTGTCAGTTGAATAAGAGTGTGATCGGTGTGAACTTAAAAGATATTAAAAAAATACCAACGGTCATCGGGATTGCTTATGGAACAAAAAAAGTTTTACCGATAAAAATTGCACTAGAGCATCAGCTGATCAATGTCCTTGTTACAACTGATGAAGTTGCAAATGAATTGTTGCATGAAGCGTAAGTGTAAGTTGTTAAGGCTCACAAAACGCTACAACGATTAGAACCAATAAACAAAATAGAAGCAGATAGTCTTTCAAGAGTACTGTTTCTTACAGTCCAATTGTAAGCGCTATTTATTTAATTGAAAAGAATTCTAGGAGGGTGTTCTATGTACAAAACGACAGTCACAGAGATCGGAGAATTAGTGGAAGCATTTAAAGAAGAAAGTTTATTGATCCTTTTTGGACCAAAAGCAACACCAGAATTGAGAGCGATTTCGGTCATTCATACGCATGAGGATCCAACAGAAGATGTGATTCAAGTTGGTGGGAAATTTCGTATTGGAGAAAAAGAATATGAGATCCAAGAAGTTGGATCGGCAGCAAATACGAATTTCACAGAATTGGGGCATATCTCCATCTATTTCCGTGAGGGAGAAAATGAAGTTCTTCCAGGAGCGATTATCGTCTCGCCAAATGATTGGCCTGATTTACACATTGGACAAGCAATCACTTTCTAAATGTTGCTTCCTCAAGGATCGGAGATTTAGTTGGAATGAATCAGCTATAGCCTCAGTGACCTATATTAGGAGTGATTGCTATCGATCTTAGTAAAGGTTTTTTCACAAAAATGATTTGAAAAGAATACATCAGTCATTTATTTACTAAAAGCCAATTGTTTCTCTTATTCAATTGACCAATGCTATAATGAGAGCGGATTCAGCAGTGCAGCTTATCAAAGAAAAGAGGCAAGAAAATGGCGAATAAAATGGTGTTTATAAATTTGCCTGTCACTGATATCAAACGTGCAACCTCCTTTTATGAAGCGTTGGGATTTGTCAAAAATGAAGAGTTCTCAAACGAGACTAGCAGCGGAATGGTTTGGAGTGAATCGATTTGGATAATGTTGTTAGAACATGAGTTTTATCAACAGTTTCTGAATGGCAGACGTATTGGGGATACGAAGAACACGAGTAGTGCATTGATCGCGTTTAGCTTTGATACGCCAGAAGAAGCGAAGAATTTTGCAAAGATTGCAGAAGCAAATGGTGGCCAATCGTTCCAAGTTGATATGGGGATTCCAGAGGATATGATGGTCGGCTATGAAATCGTTGATCCCGACGGCAATCAGCTTGAATCAGCATGGATGAATGGCTATTAGCAAAGTGATCGTTTAAATAAAAAGTAAAAAAGTGGTTCAGTATGCAGTTCCTTCAAGAAGTTAGGCTTTTGTGCTAACTTTTTGAGGGCTGTTTTTTTTGACGGGATTCTTGAGTTTTGTAAGATTGATCAGTCCCCTTTGTCTAAATGCTAAAAAAGAGGTATGATACAAGAAAAAGGAGTGGAGACGAAGTGAAATATTCAACCAAATACAGCGACGCCATTCACATCCTCGCTTACATCCACCTCTTTAAAGGAACTGATTTATCAAGTGATCGGATCGCCCAGAGCGTTGAAACGAATCCTGCTTATGTTCGCCGGATTATGAGTGATTTACGGGTTGCTGGATTGATCGAAAGCCAAAGAGGAAAACCAAACCCTAAACTAACGAAGGAACCAAATGAGATTTCTTTGTTAGACATTTATGCGAGTGTTGAAAAAGATCACCATCTTTTACATGCAGACAAAAAAACCAACCCCAACTGCTTAATTGGGGGGAATATCCAAGGGGTATTAGAAGAAACCTATGATGTGCTGCAAAAGAAAATCGAGCAAGAGATGAGCGCCATCTCGCTGCAATCAATCATTGAAGGCATTCAAGGAGAGGCCGATCAAGTAGATTGAACGGACACAACACAGTAAAAAGAACTTTCACCTGCTAAGCAATTTCTTGACAGGAAAGAAAGTTTCTTTTATACTCTAGTTGTAACTTGATTAGTAACAACTATTTTAGTCAAACAAAAGATGAGGAAGGATGATTATCATGAAAATCGGTGTTATTGGCGCAACAGGAAATGCAGGTTCAGCTATTTATCAAGAAGCAGTACAGCGAGGACATGAAGTGACTGCTATTGTTAGAAATGAAGTTAAAGCCAAAGAACAATTTGGTGATACAGTCAAAACACTTACAAAAGATGCTTTTTCGTTAACAGAAGAAGACCTCGACGGATTTGATGTGTTGGTCGATGCGTTTGCGACAAGTCCTGACCAAGCGTACTTGCATGTGGATCTGGCAGCAAAATTGGTACATTTGTTTCGAGAAAAGACCACGCGCTTGTTCTTCATTTTAGGAGCTGGCAGCTTGTTCAATGAAGCGGGTGAACGCAATCTTACCGAATTGAAAAAAGCCCCAGGAAGTGAAAGCTGGATCGCGATCCCAGAAAATCAGTTAGATGAATATCTCTTTTTAGAAACCGTCAAAAATGTTCATTGGGTCGGGATTTCTCCAGGAAATCTATTTCAAGAGGGACCAGCTAAACCAGCGATTTTAGGCAAAGATCACTTGCTTTTCAAAGACCAAAAGAAATCAGTAACTTCCAGCGGTACGTTAGCCAAAGCAATTCTTGATGAAATTGAAACAGTGCAACATGAAAATACTCGTTTTACTGTGATTGATGCAGAGTAGGTTCAACAAATGATTGACCCAATCGATCAGAATCGATAGCTGCATAGGTTGGCAAGTAGACTGTTTCAGGCAACTTCTTTTTTCACAATTTTTGTTTCCAATACCCAATAATTTAGACAAGACAAATCCTCTGTCTTTGCTTATAATCAAGGACAGAGGTGATAAAATGAATAAAAAAATCGAAGCGTATGAATTGATGCTTCTGCAATTAAAAGGGTTGCTAGAAGCGGAGAGTAATTGGATCGCCAACCTAGCCAACTCTTCTGCTTTACTGAATGAAACATTGGAAGATACAGTGTTTGCCGGCTATTATTTGTTTGAAGAAGGCGAACTGATTTTAGGTCCATTCCAAGGAAGAGTCTCTTGCACCAGAATCACATTAGGCAAAGGGGTTTGTGGGGAATCAGCAGAGAAAAAAACCACATTGATCGTACCCAATGTCAAAGAACATGAAAATTATATTTCTTGTGACTCAGCAGCGATGTCTGAAATCGTAGTTCCCATGGTGGTTGATGATCAGTTGCTTGGAGTGCTGGATATCGATAGTGGAAAAACGAACAGCTATGATGCGATCGATCAGAAATATCTGGAAGAATTTGCTGCTTTATTGGTAGCAAGCCGTCAATAAAGTACTTGTTTTTTAATTTTAACTATAAAACAACATAATGTTTTTAAGTGGGGCGTTCATTGAATAATGAACGCTTTTTTTAGTTATTATTTAAAAATGTCGGGCATATT
>NZ_NGLK01000001.1:2889767-2945972 GCF_002141235.1 Enterococcus sp. 3C7_DIV0644
CATATTACTTTATTTAATTAAAATTAGATGATAATATGATAATACAATTAGAAAAATGAGTTTTTAAGGAGAGAATTATGGAAGCAGAAACTATTGTATTAGGTAAAGCATATGAATGTAAACCAGTCGGCTTACAAAGCCGCGTGATCGGTGAAGTGGTCAGAAAAATGGAACGGTGTGTCGTATTAAATGTGATCCGCTACGATGGGATCGATCATGAAGATATCGAAGAACGTTGCGGACGAGTAGTTGCAAAATACAATGAGATCTATCAACCAGCGCTAGTTGAATGCTTTTTTAGCTGATCCATTGGTAATCACCCAATCAAAATAAAATGAAACCATGCATGTAAACCAATTCCCTTAAAAAAAGACTGTTTCTCAGAAGCAGTCTCTTTTTTGATTCTTAGACTCAGGTACCTAGCAAAAGAAGTGCTATAATAGGCGAGAAAACAACAGAAAGCAGGGAATAGGATGGAACTAAAAAAGACGATCGTTGAGGAACAGCAGTTGCTTTTTGAATGGCCGAATGAAGCAGGCCAACTGCAAATTGTTAAGGGAAGTTTAGCGCAAGTCAAAGAAAATACTGTGCTATTTTTTATCAAAGACGGCCAAATTTTCTCAGTAGCAGACGATAAAACCTTTGACGACCAGTTAGAATACGACCGCTTGATGATCCTCACACCACCTTGGGAGATCATGGCTCCTTACTTAGTAGCCTATTATCAAGAACAATATCAGTTAACCAATGGGTCCAAAGCATCCATCGGCATACCCAAAGAGTTGCAGCAAACCATTGCTGCTAGCGCAAAACCATTTGATCGATTTATCGATTTTCTTGGCTATGGATCTACGAGCAAAAAGACGACAAAAGAGGCAAAAAAAGGGGGCAAACCAAGACACAAATGGTCAAAAGAATTACAAGATGAACCCTTCATGGTTGACTATCAAGGAAGTAAAGCAAGGGTCTATTGGCAAAAACGCAACGAGGTTCGAATTGAAAAAGGCGCAATTTTGAGTCAAGAGATTCCCTTGAATAAAGACGGATCGGTTGGTTTTTCTGCTCGTTTAGCGGAAAAAATTCGGCAAGAAAACCAAGCGGCGATCAAAGAGGGACACACGATTGAAGACGTTGTATTAAAAAGTGTCAACGAGGTAGGAATGTTTCTTTACTATGGGGGCACCAATGGTTGGCTACAATTAAAAGATCAGCAAGGAAGAACCTTGAACGAGCGAACGGTGGAGTAGAAAAGAGAGGCACTGAACAAGAAAGCGATCCACCATAGCTAAATCAATCTGCTTTGGTGGATCGCTCTTATAGTTTAACTAGGAGTAGCCTCTTCATTGATCAAGACAAATTCTTGACCGGTCTTGGACAAAACAAGGTTCGGTTTTGCAGTTCCTTCTTTTTCTGCTCGATACGCCTCTCGGTGCTTTTGCAAATGTTCGGGACGTTTTAACCAAGCTTGAAAGGCTTTTTTCTCAGTCCATTTTGACACCAACTGGAAAACGAGGCTGTCTTTTGATTCTGAAAACCATGCTTCAGCAGAGTGACAGCCAGCAAATGTTTTCATTGAGGCGGTATCTTTTTTCATTTTAGCAAGAAAGAGTTCTTTTCCTTCTGGAATGACTTCAAACGCAACGGTACGGATATACATGAAATTCCTCCTTTGACTCGGGACGATTTGGTTTAGTATAGCGCTAATTGAGAATGATTGTCAATTAGATATGGAATCTTGTAAGCTTTTTATCGATAGTCATTTTTTGATTAAATCCCTCAAAAGCCTTGAACAAATGAAAAAAGTACGTATAATTAATATACGTACTGAAGAGTCCGAAGAGTATTGGAGAAAATGGATACTTGGGGAAGTCTTTCTTTTCTCACGTGCAGTACTCTTCGTTTGTTTAGTGTACCACTCCCATTTTAAAATAGATACGTTTTTTTTGCTTTCTGAGGAGATTTCTTTTATTCCTTGAGTTGAAAGGCAAAAAAGTGGGAAGGTTCTGAGAAAGCGCTATGAAGACGAAATTTGCGTCTTTTTTTTGAAATGTTAGGAAAGAAATATTAGGAAAATAGTGGAAGTTTTTTTTATCCATTTTTCTTCGAAATGATGTATAAGAGAGTAGCCAAAGTTCTGATCGCTAGGAGATCAGAACTTTTTTGTGTGGTTTCTTGGAACTACTCCTTTCAACGATATTTAGCATAAAGTCGCTCTTTTCTAATTTTAACATTCAGAAGAGAACTTCTGACACAACTATGTAACCTCTTACATTTTTTGGTCGTGTTAAATTGACAGGCTGCATAAACATGCGGTAAACTCGGTACAACAAACAGAATTTTTTGAATTATCTGAATGTTAGAAGGGGATGAGTAGAAATGGGGAAACGCAGCAAATATGCAGTATCGCTTGTGTTACTAAGCAGCTTTTTTTTAGCAGCTTGTCAAAATGGCAATCAAGAAAACGAGACGGATTCATCAGCAGCTTCTTCCGCAGAGCAAGTGATCAATGTGCAATTTTCGGCGGAGATGGGCAGTGCCGATATTTCTTTAGCCACCGACTCTTATAGCTTTATTACTCTGAACAATGCTTATGAAGGCCTTTATCGCTTGGATGAGAACAATGTTCCAGTGATTGCCGGGGTAAGTGAAGAAGCTGAAGTCAGTGAAGATGGGCTGACCTACACCATTTCACTGCGGGAAGAGGCAAAATGGTCCAATGGCGATCCAGTTACTGCAGCTGATTATGTTTTTAGCTGGCAGCGAACCGTTGATCCAGCCACTGCTTCTAATTATGCTTATATGCTGGCACCCGTTAAAAACGCTGCCGCTATTTCAGATGGGACGCTAGATAAAAGCGAGTTAGGGATCGAAGCAGTCAATGATCATGAGTTGAAAATCACGTTAGAAAAACCAACACCTTACTTTTTATCTTTACTGGCTTTTCCAACCTTCTTCCCACAAAACGAACGTGTCGTGGAGGAATTTGGTGATCAATACGCCTTAACAAGTGAAAACGCGGCGTACAATGGACCATTCCTATTGACCAATTATGCTGGCCCAGGCACCGATATCCAGTGGTCATTGGAAAAAAATCCGGATTATTGGGATGCCGATTCAGTCAAACTTGAAACAGTTAATTTCGATGTCGTGAAAGACTCATCGACTGCTTATAACTTGTACGAAAGCGGACAAGCCGATGACATTATTTTAAGCGGTGAATTGGCGATGCAGAATGTGAATCATCCTGATTACATTGTTCAGCCTAGTGCAACCACTCAGTATTTAGAAATGAATCAAGCACCAGAAGATTCGCCTTTTCGAAATGCAAATTTGCGGCAAGCCATTTCTTATAGCATGAATCGGCAACAAATCGTTGAGAATATTTTAGGCAACGGCTCATTACCGGCTGTCGGTTTTGTTCCTTCTGACCTAGCTTTCAATCCAGAGACAAAAGCTGACTTTGTTGAGGATGCGGCAACGACGTTAGACTATGACGAAGAAAAAGCCCAAGAGTATTGGGAAAAGGCCAAAGCTGAGCTGGGGATCGATACGTTGTCTTTCGAGCTGCTGACCTCAGATACCGACCAATCGAAAAAAATGGCGGAATACATTCAAGGAACCTTGCAGCAAACACTGGATGGATTGACTGTCGAAGTCACAAACGTTCCTTTTTCTGTTCGTTTGGATCGTTCCAATAGCGGCGATTTTGAGATGGTCATGAACAATTGGATCGGGGACTATGCAGATCCAATCAACTTTTTGGAATTGTTCAAAAAAGACAGTTCCTACAATCGTGGGAAATGGCTAAATGATGACTACGACCAATTGATCGAACAAGCCTCCAATGAAAATGCCAACGACCCAGAAGCCCGTTGGGAAAATATGGTGGAAGCAGAAAAAATCTTAAATGAAGATTTGGGCGTTATACCGCTTTTCCAAAGTGCAGAAGCACATCTGCGGTCGCCTAAGATCAAAGGCCTCATCGTTCATAGTGTCGGTGCTGCCTATGATTATAAAAATGTGTTTGTCGAAGAATAAGTAAAAAAAAACAATTCTTTCATACATCTACCGACTGACGTAGTCAAACAGTACTGCAGAAAAGAGGAACGCCAAGCGTTCAGCAACTAGAGCAAGGAATAAAGCCGTTCTTTATCTAGCAGTGAAGAGGAATCATTCATTCCAGCTAGATAAGAACGGCTTTTCCTTTTGGGAGGAACACGAATGAAAATCACAGCAGTTGAAACGAAGCTAATTCCGATCCAGCTGAATGCACCGTTTAAAACGGCGCTCAGAGAAGTGCACGCCGTCGAAGTGATTCGAGTGCTGCTTTTTTTTGATAATGGGATCGTTGGCATCGGAGAAGCAGCACCTACCGAAGTGATCACCGGTGATACAAAAGAAAGTATTTTAACAGATATCGAAACTGTCTTTACCCCGTTCCTGTTAGGAAGAAAGGTAGATGCCCAATTGCTGGTAATGGATGAGCTTCATGCGTTGATCCAGCATCATACGAGCCCTAAAGCGGCGATTGATATCGCGTTGCATGATGCACTGGCAAAAGCGGCAAACTTGCCTCTTTACCGCTATTTAGGTGGTTCTGCCAATACACTGACAACCGACTATACGATCAGTGTTGGTTCACAGGAGCAGATGCTGCATGATGCCCAAGCGAAAATCCAGGCGGGATTTCGCTCCTTGAAAATCAAACTGGGAGTAGACGCGATCGAAGAGGAGGTTGCGAAAATTCGCCGCATCAATGAACGTTTGGCAGGAAAAATCCCCTTTCGAATTGATGCCAATCAAGGCTGGACCAAAGAAGAAGCGGTGCAGATTTTAGACCAATGGCAAGACATTCCGATCGAGTTTGTTGAGCAACCCGTCAAAGCCAATGATTTTGCTGGACTTAGCTATGTGACTGCTCGGACGACGATTCCGATCATGGCAGACGAAAGTCTTTTTTCCTATGAGGATGCCAAACGTTTGATTGCTGAAAACTGCTGCGATTATATGAACATTAAATTGATGAAAAGCGGCGGGATCAAAGAGGGACAAAAAATTTATCAATTGGCAAAAGAGCATCAAATGCCGGTGATGGTCGGTTCGATGATTGAAGGGTATGGGGGAATGGCTGCAGCCGCCCATTTTGCCTTGGGGATGGCGGATGTCCAATTTTATGATCTGGATGTTCCTTTTATGTGGGAGACCCAAACGACTTCCCCTGAAATGCAAGGGATTCTTCAGCGTCCAGGAAGCTTGAGCGTCACCGAACGCATCGGACTAGGAATCAACGAATAAACAGTTATGAGAGGAGCAAAGATGAAACAAATTGTTCAGGCTGGCTCTTCCTTCTTATGGAAGGAACCCAAAGAAAACAAAGTACTAGCAAAAATCAAAGCATTTCCTTTAGAAGCACTGCACACTTTTTTGACTGATGAAGATACGATGCGGCTTTATCAGGAAAGCTTAGTGGACTCCGAAGTATTATATGGGACGATTGTAGAAGTCATCGCCCAAACGGATGGTTGGTCCCATGTGATCGTCTTGGATCAAATAAGCAATAAACACCCACTCGGGTATCCGGGTTATCTGCCGAACGAGGTATTGAAGCCATTGTCACCAGACTATGCAACAGCCAAAAGAAGGATTGGTGTGATTGCAAAAGAAGCCGTGCTTGTTTTTGACTCGACCACACGACTTGTTTCTTTTGGAACAGTTTTACCACTTGTTGGGGAAACCGCAGATTCCTATCAAGTGGCTACGCCTAATGGACCAGCAACGATCGCTAAAGCTTTTGCTCACGTCCTATCGGACACATGGGCAAAGCTCCCAGAAAAAATAATAGCCTTGGCAGAACAATTTATAAACCAGCCCTATGTCTGGGCAGGCATTAGCGGCAGTGGCTTTGACTGTTCTGGATTCATGTATTCGCTGCATCGACTTCATGGTATTTTAATCCCCCGAGATACGATCGAGCAAGCACAACAAGCAAACATCGTACCTTACAGTCAGGCACAACCAGGGGATCTGCTGTTGTTTGCTTATGAAGAAGGAAAAGGCGAAGTCCATCATGTCGGTCTATATTTGGGGGATGACGAAATGATTCATTCAAGAACACCTGGGTCACGGGTCATGAAAACCAAAATCACTGGCTCTAATTATGAACCAGAACTCGCAGTTGTGGCGCGTTATTGGCAAAACCAGCCGAATGAATCACAGGAATACTCATGAACATTCTTTTCATGATCGTAAGGAAAGGGGCATTTGATGAGAAAAGATGACTTGCGTGTAGCAATTGATCCTATTCTAAAAAACTACCAGGCAACGTTGGAAATGGGGGTATGGATCGGTACGCCAACGGAATGTCTTGTTGACTATCAGGGTCAAAAGTCGTTTTCGGCAGCGAGTATTAGTAAGCTTGTTTTGTACGCGTATTATCTTGAACAAATCATCGAAAAAAAGATCGATCCCCAACAGGTAATTTGTGTGAGCCCTGTTGATCTGACAGGGGGTGCTGGGGTGATCCGTCTTTTTCCTCAGAAGAAAGGTTGGACCATCAGTGAACTTCTCACGGCAATGATCGCCGTATCTGATAATACTGCGACCAATGTACTATTGGACTTAGTAGGGTTGCCCACGCTTCAGGCATGGATTCAGGAGCCGGAGATCCAATTTGAACGGTATATGATGCGACCGATCAAAGACAAAGAGAACCGCTTGACACCCTCGGTGGCTGCCAAACTGCTACTAAGGTGTGTGGAACGAGAAGAAGCTGCACTAGGATTTTCACCTTTAAATCAGCAGCAATTTCAAGATGGATTAGCGGGGAATTTTGCTGAAACTGCGCAGCCTTCTTGCCGCATTTTTAATAAGACAGGTCGTCTTGACCGCATCGAACACGATGTAGCATATTTACAAGCCAATGAAACGACGATCATCATTGCGGCATTTTCCTATGATAAAGCCGGTAGTGGCCGAGGGATCAGTTGGCTAAGAGAAATTGGTCAAACAGTCTATCAGCAGTATTTTAAGTAAAATACGCTGCGTATCGAGTGCCTCTGAGTGAGGATCGATACGCAGCGTATTAATTATTTACAACAATAAAATCCCCCATATCATAGCGGTGCCGTGATTGGGAAAATTCAAAAGGCGTCCCATCGCCGAGGTAAACCGTTTGTTCCACTTCTAAAATGGGATCGGTGGCAGCACAAGCTAAGTATTGCTGGTCGTAGGTGTCTGCACGATCCGCTTTGATACGACGGACAGATGTTCCAATCGAGGAGTGGAGTTGGTTCGTGATGTAGCTATAGACGGAAGAGGCTAAGACTTCTTCGGTAATGCCAGGAATGACATGAAGCGGCATGATGGTATATTCTAAAACAACGGGTATATCGTCAAATAGACGCAAACGAACGATATCATAAATTTGCTGGTCACTGCGAATGTTTAGTTTTTCTTGTTCTTTCTCATCGGGAAAAAGAATGGCAAAAGAAATGATCTTGCTGGTGATCTTTCCTGTTTCTCCAAGGCGCTTGGTCAGCCCGCGATTGATCTTGGCGTTGTAATCGAAGGTTGAATAGGAATCCCTGATAAACGTACCCGTGCCTTTTTTACCGTAAATAATGCCTTCCATTTGTAAAATATTCAATGCTTTTTGAATCGTCACGCGGCTCGTTTGATAATCCGCAGCCAGTTCGGATTGCTTCGGCAATTTTTTCTCTTCTTCGTAAAACCCGTGATTGATTTTGCTCCGTAAATCGGCAGCGATGTCATGGTAGTTCGCCATTTGCTTCACCTCAAAATAATAATAAGTGATAAAACGAAGTATGTAAACGTGGAGCTTTACATACCCTGTTTTAAAGGCTTTTCCTGCGTTTACATTCTTCAATAAATGAATTACATTTGTAATGTAATCGTTTTCCATCAATTGAAGAACAAGGTATAGGAGGGAGTTTTATGCAAGGATTTATGGATCGACTCGCTGACGTTTTGGGAAAATTTGCCAACAGGATCAACAATTTACGCTACATCATGGTCATTAAAAATGCCTTTGCTGCTTTGATTCCAGTAATAATTACCGGGGCATTTGGTACTTTGTTTTCAGCAATGGTTTTTGATGCTGAAAATGGATTGGCACAAATCGAGGCACTGCGCTTCTTAGAAAGTTTAAAACCGATCTCATCTGCGGTCAGTTATGTGACGTTGAGTTTCTTAACGATCTATGCAGTGTTCCTGATTGGGATTGAGCTAGCAAAATTAAATAAGATTTCGGGGGTCTTTCCAGGAATCATCGCCGTGATGTCTTATCTTTCTGTTAATCCAATGATCTTTGAATTTTTGCACGAAGATGCGACGGTGGTTGCCGAAAACGTGCTGGCTAAGCAATACACGGACACGAAAGGCCTATTTTTAGGCATGTTCGTTGCGATCGTTTCCATCGAGCTTTATGCGTGGCTAGGAAGACAAAAACGGCTGCAGATCACGATGCCTGATAGTGTTCCAGGGAATGTTTCGGCAAGTTTTTCGGCATTGTTTCCAACGATTTTCACCGTGACCATCATCGCCACCGCTGGCTTTGCTATCAAAGCACTCACAGGGATGTATGCCTACGATATCATCTACAATGTCGTCCAACGACCACTGGAAGGGATCGTCCAAGGATTACCAGGTATCTTGTTGTTGATGTTTATCGCACAAGTTTTTTGGGTCATCGGGATTCATGGGAACCAGATGGTCAAACCCATTCGCGAACCATTGTTGCTGGCAGCGATCGCCGTCAACACGGAAGCTTTTGAAGCTGGAAAAGAAGTACCCAATATCATTACGATGCCGTTTTGGGATATGTATATGAGTATGGGCGGCTCTGGCGTGACGATTGGTTTGCTGATTGCGATTTTGATCGTCGGTAAACGGGAGGACATGCGTCAAATCACTAAATTGTCATTAGCACCTGGAATTTTCAATATCAATGAGCCGGTGATCTTCGGAATGCCGATCATGCTGAATCCCATTTTGGCGATTCCTTTTATCCTCACACCGTTAGTAACAGGAACGATTGGATACGTGGCGACAAGTCTAGGCTTTGCCGCTAAAGCGGTGGTAATGGTCCCATGGCCGATGCCACCGATCGTCAATGCTTATCTAGCTACTGCCGGAGATATCGGGGCTGTGATCACGCAAGTGATCTGTATTGTCGTGGCGATTTTGATCTATCTACCTTTTGTTTTGGTAACGAATCGTACGACCAATGAAGTTGCATAAAGGAGTTTTGCAAAAATGGTAAAAATACCTGAAACATTTATTTTAGGGGCTGCTTCGTCTGCTTGGCAGACAGAAGGCTGGCAGGGAAAGAAAGAAGGGCAAGATTCGTATCTCGATCGCTGGTACAAAGAAGAACGCTTTGTCTGGCATAATGGCTACGGGCCTGCTGTTGCGACGAATTTTATGGAAAAGTTTTCAGAGGATGTTCAACTGATGCAGGAGGTTCATTTGACCCATTATCGAACATCGATCAACTGGGCGCGCTTCTTTACCGATCATGAGCAGCTGATCGTTGATGAAGACTATGCTGCTCATATCGATCAGCTTATCGACCAATTGCTTGCGGCTGGTGTCGAACCGATGCTTTGTTTGGAACATTATGAACTGCCAGCTAGTTTGATGGATGCCTATGATGGCTGGAGCTCGCGGAAAGTGGTCGATCTATATACCCGTTATGCCGAAATCGCCTTCGAACGTTACGGTGATCGAGTCAAACAGTGGTTCACCTTCAATGAGCCGATCGTTATTCAGACTCGTTGCTATCTCGATGCGATCCGCTGGCCCCATGAGCAAAACACAAAAAAATGGATGCTTTGGAATTATCACAAAGTATTGGCGTCCGCCCAAGCGGTGGCTGTCTATCATGAAAAAGGCTACGAGGGGCGCATCGGTTGTGTGCTGAATCCAGAAATGGTTTACGCACGCTCTTCCTCACCGGAGGATCAAAAAGCGCAAAAAATGTATGATCTCTTTTTCAACCGGATCTTTTTTGATCCAATGGTCAAAGGTCATTATCCAGAGGAACTTATCACACTTTGCCAAACCTATGGCATCTACTTTGATCCGACAGAAGAAGATCTGGAAACGATCCGCACCCATACGGTGGATTTCTTAGGTGTCAATCAGTACTACCCGAAACGCGTGCGGGCACCACGATATCAATGGCATTCGGATACACCATTTCATCCAGAAATGTTTTATGAGACCTTTGATTTGCCAGGAAAACAAATGAATAACTCTCGTGGCTGGGAAATCTATCCGAAGGTCATGTACGATATGGCTAATTATCTTAAAGAGAATTATGACAATATTCCATGGCTGATCACTGAAAATGGTATGGGGCGGGAAAATGAAGAACAGTATATGGATGCCACAGGTCAAGTCCAAGATGATTATCGGATTCAGTTTATTACCGAACATCTTTACTGGCTGCTAAAAGCCGTCGAGGAAGGCGCCAACTGCGAAGGCTATATGCTTTGGGCATTTACCGATTGTGTTTCACCTATGAATGCGTTCAAAAATCGCTATGGTCTCGTCCGAATTGAGTTAAATGAAGAACGGACCCGGTCATTAAAAAAATCAGCCGCTTGGTATCGTTCCCTTATTGATGAACGGTGGCTTCCATTTGAAGAAAAACCATTGATTCTGTAATAAAAACCCACGATTATTTCCTAATCCTAAAGGAAATAATCGTGGGTTTTCAGTTAAAAGGGTTGTTTATGAGGAGCAAGTTTCTCCCAGTCAAATATGACACCCATCCCTGGTTCTTCTGGGGCAATCGCGCAGCCATCGGATGGATCGATCACTAATGGTCTCGTGGTGTATTGATCGATTGGGAAACTGTGCATTTCAAGATACCCAGCATTAGGCATCGCCGCCAGTAGACTGACGTGTAATTCCTGCATGCCATGTGTAGAAACAGATAAGTTACTTGTTTGTGTTAAGGCAGCAATTTTCAACCAGCCGGTGATCCCACCGCAATTGGAAGCGTCGGGTTGTGGAAAATCGACATTGCCATATTTGATCATATGAGCAAACTCAATAGGGGTGCGCAAGTTTTCCCCGCCTGCGACCGCAATTTGCCCTTCTTTAGCGATACGAGCGTAGCCTTCGTAATCTTCGGGGATTGTTGGTTCTTCAAGGAACAAAATGTCATAAGGCGCCATCAGTTTGGCGGCTTTGATCGCTTTTTCAACAGACCAGCTCATGTTGGCATCCACCATAAAGACAACATCGGGACCAATCAATTCTCTGACCGCTTTTATTCGAGCAATATCTTCGGCAAGTGTTTTTTGGCCCAATTTGATTTTGACCGCTTTTAATCCCATGTCTAAATATTTTTGATTATTGGCTAAGAGTTTTTCAAGAGAAAAGTTTAGATCGATCGCACCACCATAGCATTTGACTTTGTTACTTGCGCCGCCTAAAAGTTTGTAGAGAGGTTCTTGTGCTTTTTTCGCGCGTAAGTCCCATAAGGCAATATCACAAGCCGCAATGGCGAAACTCGCTAAACCGCCTCTGGCAACATAGTGAATGCCCCAGTTCATCTGATCCCACAAGGCCTCCACACATGCTGGATCTTTCCCTAAAAGGATTGCTTTTAGTTCTTTGTCGATCAGTTTGGCAATCGATTCGCCACCGAAGCCACCAGTATACGTATAGCCCACACCTTCACGTCCCTCATCAGTAACGATCTTGACGATAGGCACTTCAAAGTGGGTGTGTAAGCCGTGCTTCGCATCTTCCATGATTTCCGGAAGAGGTATCCGATAATACGCTGTTTGTACATCTGTAATTTTTGCCATTAAAAATCCTCCTCAAACTAATGTTCACGTGTGCATTTTAATGTTAACGTTTGCATAATCATGTTAGCATGGGAACGCGAGATTGACAAGACAAAAATCGCTCAAATTCAATACTTAGGAAACAAGAATGTCTCTTTTTAAGAGGTCATTCACTTAGGAGCGAAGCTAAAGGACCTCTTCAGAATATAAATAGAAATTGGAGAGATGTTATAAGAAATGAATTGAAAACCTTATAAATTGTCATAAAAAGGTATTTAATGTAATTTATAGACATATTTATTGAATAAAAATCATTTTTGTATTATGATTATCTTAACAACGAGCAATGAAGAGTACTGGGGCAGATGAAAGCTTGGGGAAGTCTTTTATTTGGGATACCTAGTACTCTTATCTTTCTTCAACGACAAGTGAAATACAAAAGAACGACTGAACTTCTTTGGTTCAGTCGTTCTTTTGTATTTCATAAAGCGAGCGAGAGTAACTTGTAGTAAGGAAGAAAAAGTTTTTTCTCAATTGACAAAGGAATAATCATTGGCGGTTAAAACAGTACGAGCTTGTTCTACCTGATGCTCCTTGATTAAAATATAATCAGTATTGAAGGTAGAAACAGCAAAAATACTGATTGACTCCTCGGCTAGAAGGGAAGAGATTCTTGCAATAATGCCAATTAAGCTAAAATCCAGCACACCAATTATTTTCATCGCTTTCCATCCATCTTCTCTGTTTAGCGTTTCAGCTGGAACGTTTGCAGTTGGTAACACCAAAGAAAGTTCTTCTGACGTATGGGCAAAAAAAAGAGGAACAATCTTCAGTATCGAAGGATCAATACTCTTTACTTGGATGACAGAAAAAGAGGGAGCCAGTAAGGTTAGTTTCATCTAATCACGTCCTTCGTTTGATGCTTTCATCATATCAAATGGGAAGAACGAAGGGAATAAGCTGTTAAACATTTTCAATTATCAAACCAATTAGCAAAGAGAACGATAGTCTATACCTTGATAGGAGCTCAACCTATCGTTCTGGTATTAAACTTTTCTTCGAGTCTTTAAATCACCAATCTGGAGTTCCGGTTTTTCGAGGGAGCTACCTAAGTCTGTGAGAAAAACATGGAATAATAAGGAGCAGGCATGATAATCTCGGATGATTTTCTGCTTATTCACGGATCTTTTTTTGTCACTGAAAAATTTTTCTAATACACCGAGTGGTTCTTGCCAAGATTTCAATTGCTCCAAAGTATCTCCTAAACCATATATGTCCTGGTAGCTAATTTCTTTTACCGGCTGCTTATTACTCGTCTTAATACCCATCTTTTCTATTTCTTTCAACGTAACGCCTCCATTCTGCTTTTATTGATGTTTGTATAGACACCACTTTTAATCCTATTTTACTATATGATGTCTCTAGGAACAACATCTGTTTGCAGAAAAGGTGGGGAACACATGAACAGAAGAATAGAAATAGGCTTAAAAGAGCTTGTAAAAAGCCGAGGAATTTCTCTAAGAGAGTTAGCACGCTTATCGGATATTGAACCTTCGATTATTAATAAGCTGGCAAATGGAAAACGAGAGAAAGTTTACCTTCAACATATTGAAAGAATCGCTAATGCATTAGAAATTGACGATATTTCAGAAATTATCAGACTCACGAAAAAATAACTTTTTGAAAAGTAGGCTAAGGCAAAAAAGAGAACACTTAGAATATCGTAATCACACTGTAGCGACGTGACTATTCTAAGGTTCTCTTTGTTTTTATATCCTATAGAAATCAGAGAAGGCGACACAGAAGGATTTAGGAAGCACGCCAGCGGACGGCATCACTTCTAGCCCACCACTTTTCGGAGTGGCGGGCTTTTTTTTGCGTGCTTTTGAAAAAACTATTTAGAAAACTTTTTAGATTGGTAGTCAAATAGTGTCACATACTGGCACAAGTAAAAAGCCAAAACCCTGTAAAATCAAGGTTTTGGCTCTTAGTGTCACTTACTGACAGTTTAAAATGGAGATGGCGGGAGTCGAACCCGCGTCCAAACATATTGCTACCTAAAAATCTACGCTCATAGTCAACTCATTTGTAGATTCGCTTTACAGCTTGCCGAGTGACAGGCAGTCTGTATTGCTAGTCTGATGATCTCTTTTTTATCTTACAGACGGAAAGATAAAACGTATCCCACTTAGAATAGGACCCTTACTCGAGCACATGGGCGATGCCGAGAGGATCTACGCTAACTGTTTTTAGGCAGCTAAAGCGTAAGAGTTTTCGTTTTTAGCAGTTATATTTAACTGTAACGTTTTAACGTAGACGTAACCTACGAAGCGCAATTCAGGCTCAACTATGCCTGTCGAATCCGTAACATCCCCTTGATAAAAGGGGTATCGCTACCATTCACTAGTATACCATATTTTCGTGCGTGTGCAAAGAATCAGATTAAGTCAAAATGTTTCAGGGCGTGTACGATCCCGCCTTCGGTATTTTTCAAGGTCACGAAGTCTGCCAGCTCTTTTAACTCTTGAATCCCATTTCCCATTGCAATCTTGTGGTCACAGGCTTCTAAAAGGGCGAAATCGTTGCTGCCGTCACCAAAGCCAAAGGTAGGTACATCTTCTAGACCCAACAATTCTACCAAGGTTTTTACGCCAGTCCCTTTAGAAGTCCCGGATTTTACGACATCGATTGAAAAGGGCGTATTACGATAAAAAGTTAGTTCGGGAAAACGCTCATGATAATAAGCATCGTTGCCGACACCTAAAACCAACAACATATTGGTCCGATCTGTTTCATAATGCAGAGGATCGATTTCTGGTAGAGGGCTACGGACGTAGTTATATGCACCAACCATTTCCTCGGTGTGACCAGTCGCCCAATAGCCTTTCTCATTGTAATAACACAGCTCATCGCCATTGTCTTTGACGGCTTGGTACATCCGTGCGCAAAGCTCAGGCTCAAGGGTATCGGAAAAAACTTCTTTGCCATCAATGCGGATAAAAGCACCGTTCATGACGATGTTCGAGGTAATACCAGCTGCTTCACGAATAGCGGTAACTTCAGGTTCGGTTCTGCCTGTTGCAATGATCGGCAGTACTTGGTTTTTACGCAACCTCGCCATCGCCTCAGCAATTTCCGAAGTGATTTGCGAGTGTTCATCTAAAAGTGTACCGTCAAGATCAAAAAAAGTTAATGCTTTATAGGTCATGTATCTTACTCCTAAGGTTTATAGTCATAGTCCACTCACAATCTTATCAAAGATTGAAAAAAAGGCAAACCTTTATGAATAATCGGTGAAGTTGTTGGTAGAAGAAAGAAATTCGAGTATACTATAGGAAGAATGGAGTGAAACGATGATTTTTTTAGTAATTGGCAGCATTTTTTTCTTGATTGGTCTCACTTTTTTTCTTTTTCCATCAAAAAAAATGAACCTTATTTATGGATACCGTTCCTATCTAGCAAAACAAAATGAACGCAATTGGCGACAGGCCCAAAAACTATCTGCCCGATTTTTTCTGCTTTTTGGCGGAATCATGGCGGTCATTGGGTTTGTCTTGAAATGGCAAGAATGGACCAATTTTTTCCTAGTTGAAATGATCGCGATCCCTTGGTTCATCGTGCCGATCTTTGGCCTGATCGAAGAGAATCTGCAACGATTTGATAAAGAACATAGAGGTGAAGAAAATGAATATATTAATGATTGAAGACAACGAATCTGTTTCTGAAATGATGCAAATGTTTTTCTTGAATGAAGGATGGGAAGCGGCTTTTAAGTACGACGGCAAAGAAGGACTGGAAGCCTTTGCTGCTGAACCAGACAAATGGGACATGATCACCCTTGACTTGAACCTTCCTTCCATGGATGGCATGATGGTGGCGCGAGAAATTCGCAAAATCTCCAGTACAGTACCTATTATTATGTTGACGGCCCGTGATTCAGAAAGCGACCAAGTCATCGGGTTAGAGATGGGGGCGGACGACTATGTGACGAAACCCTTTAGTCCATTGACCTTGATTGCACGGATCAAGGCATTACACCGCCGCAGTGAATTGGTTGAAAAAACAACACCCGAAGCTTCCGATGCCACCTTTGATATCGTCACCGATCATTTCAAAATGAACACAAAAACAAGGGAAGCCTATTTAAATGGCAAACCCATCGATGGGTTGACGCCGAAAGAATTTGATTTGCTTTATACGTTAGCGAAAAAACCGCGACAAGTGTTTTCGAGAGAACAGCTGTTAGAACTGGTTTGGGATTACCAATACTTTGGCGATGAACGGACCGTTGATGCACACATCAAAAAACTAAGACAAAAAATTGAAAAAGTGGGGCCACAGATCATTCAAACCGTCTGGGGCGTTGGGTACAAATTTGATGATGCGGGTGCTGCTTAATGCGCTACCTGTATCAACAGCTGATTGCATTTTTTGTGGTGATCTTCGTGATCTTGATGACGATTGGTATTGCGTTTACTCAAATGACACGCCAAACGTTACAAGAACGGAATTATGAGCAGTTAATGGGGTATGCTTCGTCGGTCGCGACGATTTCGCAAATCAGTGATTCAGAATATTTACAGCAAAATATGACCCGGGATGGCTATCTACAGTATTCCTTGCGTTTGGCTGAGAATATTTTGAGCAACCAAGATATCTCCTTTGCTTTCTTTAAAAGTCCTGATGACATTATTTATCCACTAGATACCGCTCATGCTGTTGATTTTCCGATCTCTGAAAAAGACTGGCAATCCTTAGAAAATGGGGCGCGTCTACAACTGACTTCCGCCACAAATTTATACGGGGAAAAAGAACTGACTTCCTATGTGTTGATACCTTTTTCTGTCAATCGCACGGATTTTTACGGTGTAATGGTGGTTTCGCAATCGGCAAGCAGTATTTTGAATCTTGTCAGTGCTTTTAATCAAAACTTGTTTAAAGTTTGTTTGATCTCGATCGTTGTCTCATTATTGATCAGTTACCTTTTCGCTACGTTCCAAGTAAGACGGATCAATCGAATGAAACGAGCAACCAAAGAAATTACTAATGGCAATTTTGATATTTTCTTGCCGGTGCATAATCGGGATGAATTTGATGAATTAGCCGAAGATTTTAATTTAATGACGAAATCCTTAAAAGAATCTCAAGAAGAAATTGAACGGCAAGAAGAACGTCGTCGGCAATTTATGGCCGATGCTTCTCATGAGATGCGTACCCCGTTGACGACCATCAATGGCTTATTGGAAGGCTTAGAGTACAACGCAATTCCTGAAAATCAAAAGGACAATGCGATCCGCTTGATGAAAAATGAAACCAATCGTTTGATTCGTCTTGTCAACGAAAACCTTGACTACGAAAAAATCCGAACCAACCAAATCTCGATGGTCATCAAAAAATTTGATGCGACGCAAACCATCAAAAATCTGTTGACGCAACTGGAGAGCAAGGCAGAAATTGCCAAAGATGTGCTGATTTTAGAAACAACCGATCCAATCGATGTCTACGCGGATTATGATCGTTTCGTCCAGATCATGGTCAATATTTTACAAAATGCGATCCAGTTTACGGAAGAAGGAGAAATTCGGGTCCGAATAGAAAAAGGCTATTTAGAAACGATTATCGAAATCAGTGATACGGGAATCGGCATGTCTGAAGAACAAGTCAAAAATATTTGGGATCGTTACTACAAAGTCGATCCGTCCCGTAAAAACCGTCAATTTGGCGAATCAGGTCTAGGCTTATCAATCGTTGAACAGCTCGTACGCCTGCACAAAGGAAAGATCAGTGTAGAAAGTGAACTTGGCAAAGGCACGACCTTTAAAATCTCTTTTCCAGATATCGACTTGAATGAAGAATAAGGAATCGACCGGCAGAAATTCGCTTAGCCGGTCGATTTTTTTGCGGTTCATTGGCAGCAGCCCAAACAAAAAGACTTGCTTTTGCAAGCAAGTCTTTTTGTTTGAGGGCTATGTAAACTATAGATAAGTGGTATAGGGCGTATGGGCAAAGCATTCGTCTTCATGGATCAAATAGATGGCAACAGCAAATTGTTCGGCGATTTCTTGGCACAAAGGTAGTAGGATTTGGACCTCTTCTGTTGTTAACGTGTTCAAGACATTTTCGATTAAAAGGGTTTCTCTTTCTGAAAGTAACGCTAAGAGCAGCTGAATTTTGATCTCCTCAAAGGGGCCTAATTCTGTCCGCTCTTTTTTCAAAGCCGATAAGGGAAGCTGAACATAAGGCAGAACACCCTCTAAATCGCCCCCTTTTTTATTTGCAAGAGATACATTGTCCATGACGGATAAAAAGGGAACGGAGGGCCATTGAGCACGAATCAAGATGGCTTTTTTTTGTGAAAGCAGCAAACTTAATTCAGAAGTTTTTGTTTCATTGTCTTTCGAAACATAATAGAAACCAATTGGTTTCGTTAGCTGAGTTGGTTTTTCCATTGTTTTTTCCTCCAATACAGACTATGTCCGCTGGCAATCAAACCAGTAAAACTGGTAACAGCGGCAAGTAAGACGACAAGTGTGTGGCGTGTGCTTTCAAATAAAATAGCAAGCCAAGTGGTGCTGTTCAAATCGACATTTTGGACCAGAATTTGACTATTCTGCGGAATCGTAATGGCGAATTCTTGTCCAGGAAGACTTTGTACAGCCTCCCAAAAGTTATCAGAAGCACGCTCTCGATCAAGGGCAATGATATGCCCACTAAGTAATTCCCGCTGGAAATAAGGCTGGAAGAGTAGCAATAAGACAAAGGCGATCACAGCGGCTGCTAAGAGCGGCAAGAGCATTTCAATGATCTGCATCGCTACCCATTGTCTGGTGGTGGCGCCACTTGCTAACCAAGCTGTGTATTCCGAGCGTTTATATAATTGATAGTAAACTTGAAAGCCAATAAAGACCAGTGTAAAGGCACTAAAAATCAAATAGAACAGTTGATGATAGATTGTCGTGACTGGTTGGATCTCTTCGGCTACTTTCGTTTGCAGATCTTCTGTCGCCAAGAGATCTCTTGTTTGAGCGATCACTTGATCCATCGAATAGATCAAGGCAAACGTCACGATCAAGCCAATCACGGCAAAGAAGGATACAAGCGTATAAAGCACCATGGCTTTTTTATGATAAAAAATGCTGGCAATCGCAAAATGTATAGTTTTCATCTAAGTCACCTCATCCTAGTACATAGTATAAAAGGGGAGTTTGAATAAAGTATGAAGTTCTTGTAGTAAAATATCGAAGCTAAAAAAGTGGCAAGAAAGTTCGACTTTTTCCTATCAAATAGTGCAAAAAAATCCAGCAAGGCAGGTGCCTTACTGGATTGATTATTGGTTGTTCTTACTTTACTCGCCGCTATCTTGTTCCGTCATCTGCTGGTATTCTTGGAAGGTTTTTGTTTGATACAGATCGACGGTCGATTGATTGCCATTTTGAGAAAAGGCACTAGTTGAATCACTGCCTAGATTCTTTTCAATGTCCATCATTTGCTGAAGGGCGTCTTTGTAGTTATAGGTCGAAGGATCAACTTCTTCTAGACCGCTTTTCGCGTAGAATCGTAAAAGGTCACCATTATTGATCTGATCAGAAACCGAAAGCTGCTTGTCGACTTTGGCTTTCCATTCATCGACTTTGGCTTGCAATTCATCGGATGGATCGTTGATCGGCATGCCGGTACGATTGTCATACAATGTACTGCTGTAGTAGGTGTAGTCTGGTGTCACAAAGTCGCCATCGCGGAAGGCAACCAGTTGTTCGTTTTGATCAGAGAATAAATCTTGTCCTAATTGGATATAGTTTGATGTATCCACACCCAGTAAGTGCAATAGGGTTGGCAAGGCATCGACTTGGCCACCATACGTATGATTGATGCCGCCGTTTGATTGTCCTGGAATATGAATCATATAAGGCACACGTTGTAACGAGGCATTGTCAAAGTTTGTCCATGTAGAACTTGTTTTTCCAAGCAATTCTGCTAAGTTACGGTTACGAGAATTGGAAATTCCGTAATGGTCACCATATAAAACGATGACTGAGTTTTCGTATAAGCCACTTTCTTTCAAGTAATTGAAGAACTCTTCCACGGCTTTATCCAAATAATTCGCGGTTGCGAAATAGCCATTGATCGTTTGATCAGAAGTGTTCGCTAGCGGGAAGCCGCCTTCTTCATTGGTAAATTCAGAATATGGGTAGTGGTTAGAAACCGCAATGAATTTTGAATAGAACGGTTGTTGCAGACGTTCTAAGTATTGTACGGATTGTTCAAAGAACGGTTTGTCATGTAGGCCGTATTGGAATGAATTTTCATCATTGACATCATAATAAGATGCATCGAAGAAATAATCATAGCCAAACCGTTTGTAGGTTTCATTTCGGTTCCAGAAGGTACCGGTATTTCCGTGGAAAACAGCACTGGTATAGCCTTGCGTTTGACCTAAAATATCTGGAGCTGCCTCAAAGGTATTTTTCCCACCCAGTTGAGTGAATAACGCTCCTTGATTCAATCCAAACAGGGAATTTTCGAATAATGTTTCGGCATCACTGGTCTTCCCAGCTTTTACTTGGTGGAAGAAATTATCAAAACTAAAGGTACTATCGCTATGGTATAAACTATTGATAAACGGCATGACTTCATGTTCCACGCCATCTTCATCTTTCAATTTATAATCGATCAAGAATTGCTGAACACTTTCTAAGTGAATATAAATGACATTCTTGCCTTTTGCGATACCGAACAGATCATCATTTGGTTCTGCGTAATGTTCTTTAACATAGCTCTCTACTTCGTTCATGTCGTTGGGACTCGCTTCGGCACGTACTTGCGAAGCTTGATAAGTTTGTACCCCATCATAAACCGTAAAGGCGTTGATCCCAAGATATTTGACTAAATAGTCACGAGAAAACGTTCGAGTAAGCAATTCAGGACGATCCGCCTCTGCTAAGAAAAGGTTGGCAGAAAAGACCATGACAGCCAATGTTGAAATGGCGAAAGCCATCCGTGCCCGTACAGGACGAGTGTCCATTTTGATTTTCTTCATTGAAAAGGCTGCAATTAACACGATAAAGTCAATAAAATACAACACATCGTAGGGACGGAACAAGCGAATCGCGCTTTCTCCTAGACCACTTGCCACTTTTCCTACACCGAGCATTGTGTTGATGGTAATAAAGTCAGTGAATTCTCGATAGTACGAAACGTTGGAGAACAACAGCAGGGTCATCAGGAAATAAATCACAAGCATGGTGATATAAGCTGCTTTGGTTCTTCTTACGTACAATGCGATCGACAGCAGCAATAAGGTCGTTGCGATCGGATTGATGAATAAGATGAAGTACTGAATGCTGCTTTCAATACCTAGGTGGAAATCCACCATATAGGCAAAGATATTTTTTAGCCAAAATAATAGGGCTAATAGGAAAAAAAAGCCCATTCTTGTATTCACAAAGGTGGATACTTTATTTTTTTTCAAAGGAATCGTCCTCTCTTTTTCCAGTATAACCGGTAAATTACGATTTTACATCACAATACATTCTACTAGGCTGTGAAAGACGTGTCAAATGAATTCCTTGTCATGACGCGGAATTAAGTATTTCTTTACTTTCAAGGATACAGACAATACAGTCGCTTTTTGCTATACTAAAAAGGAGAATGAATGGAGCAGATGAACATGAAAATAAAACTAACGAAGCAAGGATCAGCGAAGCTTCGCAAAAAGAATCCGTTGATCCAACGAGAAGATCTTCAACAAGCAATCGAGACGAAGGAGTGGGTCACCTTTATTGATCAGGCCAACCATTTCTTAGGTGTCGGCTATCTTGGGGAACAAAATAAAGGGATCGGCTGGGTCGTATCCTTTGAAGAAACAGTGATCGACCAAGCATTCTTTGCGCAACGCTTTGCGAAAGCAAAAGGCAAACGCAGTGCTTACTATCAAGATGACCTGACAGATGCCTTTCGTCTGTTTAATGGCGAGGGGGATCAATTGGGGGGACTTACCGTAGATTTGTATGGCGAGTATGTCGTTTTTTCATGGTACAATGCCACCCTTTATCAACATAAAAAAGCGATCGTGGCGGCTTTTCGTCAAATCTTTCCCGAGATCAAAGGGGCATATGAAAAAATCCGCTTTACGTCTGATCTGCCTGAATCAGCATGGGTCTATGGAAAAACGGCACCTGAACCCTTACTGGTGAAGGAAAATGGCGTCACGTATGCGACGTATTTGAACGAAGGATTAATGACGGGCATCTTTTTGGATCAAAAAGAAGTTCGTGGGCAACTTGTTGATGGCTTGGCAGCTGGCAAGACGGTTTTAAATATGTTCAGTTATACGGGGGCGTTTTCTGTCGCTGCTGCTGTCGGTGGCGCTGCTCAAACAACGAGCGTCGATTTGGCAAAACGCAGTCTAGAAAAGACCCGCGAACAATTTGCAGTCAACGGCATTGATCCAGATACCCAGCGTATCCATGTCATGGATGTTTTCAATTACTTCAATTATGCCAGCAAAAAAGACTTGCGCTTTGATGTGATCGTTTTAGATCCGCCGAGTTTTGCCCGCAACAAGAAAAAGGTCTTCTCGGTTGCGAAAAATTATGGCGACTTAGTCACTGATAGTTTGGCGATTTTAGCGCCTGATGGCTTGTTGATCGCCTCAACGAATGCGGCCAATCTTTCACCGAGGAAGTTTCAAGAAATGATCGAAGCATCCTTAGAGAAAGCACACGTTGCTTATGAATGTATTCAAAGTTATCGTCTACCAGCTGATTTTGCGGTAGATAAGCATTTTTCCGAAGGGAACTATCTGAAAGTATTCTTTTATCAAATGAAAAAGGAGTGAAGTAGATGAGCCGATCAAAACCAGTAACGTTAGACGGGAAAACACCGTTGATTTGTGTGCCATTGATTGGGAAAACCAATGAAGAGATCTTGAAACAAGCCATTGCTGCTGAGGAATCAGAGGCACAGATCGTCGAATGGCGTGTTGATCATTACAAACATGTCGAAGACCAGCAAGCGGTCTTAGATGCGTTATCACATATTCGCACGACATTAAAGCACAAAGAGCTGCTCTTCACTTTTCGAACCTTGGAAGAAGGGGGCGAGCGGGCGTTCACATTGACCCAGTACAAAGAATTGTGTTTAGCTGCTGCTGATTCAGGCTTGATCGATTGGATCGATGTCGAATTAGAGAAAGCTGAATTTTTAGGTCGAGCCTTTATTCAAGAAATCAAAAAGGCACAGGTAAAGCTGATATTGAGCAATCATGATTTTGAGAAAACGCCAGAAGATGCTGTGTTGATTTTAAAGATCGGCGTAATGAATCAATTTGGTGCCGATGTTGGCAAGTTAGCGATGATGCCCAAGCAAGTCCAAGATGTTTTACGTTTGATGGGGATCATTACTAAAGCGCGTGGCTTCAACCAACTGCCGTTGGCGATCATGTCGATGGGGGAGCTGGGGAAAATCAGCCGGGTTAGTGGGGCATTGACTGGTTCGGTCTTTACTTTTGCTTCGTTGCAAGGTGCTTCAGCACCTGGACAAATACCGATCGAACGAATGACCAACTACTTACAAGAATTTTCACTCAATGAGTAAGACCAGCCAAGGCCTTCTCTTAAAAGAAACCAAAACAAAAGAGGGATAAAATGGCGAAGAAGAAACAAAAAACCAATGCGATCCGTCAAGTAGAACAACAGAAAATCGCTTATAACGAATATACCTATGAGTGGTCGGAAGACCATCTCGATGCGCAATCCGTCGCTGTGCAACTAGCACGCCCGCAAGCCATCTACAAAACGCTGGTGGCAGTGGGCAACAAAACAGGTCCGCTAGTGGCTGTGATTCCTGGAAACAGAGAAGTGGATCTGAAAAAGTTAGCCAAAGTCAGTGGAAACAAAAAAGTAGAGATGCTGCATCTGAGAGATTTAGAAGAAACGACTGGCTATATTCGCGGCGGCTGTTCGCCGATCGGGATGAAAAAGCTCTTTCCTACTTATATTGATCGTGGGGCGCAGACACTGGAAGAAATCGTGGTTTCTGCAGGAAAGCGCGGGTTGCAGATGGGGCTTGCCCCACAAGCGTTGCAACAATTGACTAGGGCGATCTTTGCCGATTTGTTGGCACCTGAACACGAATAAAAAATCCCCGTGAACCATCTTGAAATGCCGTTCACGGGGATTATTTTGTACTATTTTATTCCATTACTTCAATATCGAAAACCTCAATATTTTCTAAACCACCATAAAAGTCAAACCATGGAGTGGCATATTGTTTTAGAATGGCGTTTAATTCTTCAACATTTTCTTTCCCTTGGGTGTCCAGCCATTCCAACAACGCTTTGGCACCTTGTTTCCCATAAATTTCCACACTATCGCGCCAAGTTGCTCGACCTCCTAAGATTCCTGAGAATTTGGCACCATGTTGACCAGCAAAGGTCAATTCATCGCGAAAGACATTCGCTGGAACTCCCGCACTCAAATAGATAAATGGCCGAGTCGCGGCGTCACTGGCTTCTTTGAAGTAATTGGCTGCTTCTTCTTGCGTATAGACGGCCTCTAAGCCTTCTTTTTGGAAGCCTTCCACTAAGTCGAACTGAACCGGTACTTCGACTTTCAAAATATCGATATGGTAGTGATCTTTCGTCAATTCCTGAATGGTTCGGATGACCTTGCTCGGTTTGATCTTGGCAAAAGCAGGTGATTTGTCATCTGTGATCTCATCATCATAGACGATCGGTTCCACAAATAAGGGAATATCGGCCGCCTGTGCCTCCGTACCTAAACGCTCCAAAAACGCATGTTTGGTATCTAAAATCTCTTGGGGTTCATCTGGATTATAATAAACCAAGACTTTTGCAGCATCCGCACCTTTTTTCACCAAGCGCTGCAACGATTCATTGGGTAAAATCTCTGGCAAACGACCCGGCGTGTTGACATCATAGCCTGTTTTTTCATAGGAAAGGATCAAGCCAGCATTGGGATTCTTTGCTTCGATCCCTAAGAAGCCATATTCCTCATCTAACAGAATACTGCTGACATATTTGGTCAGTTCTTGGGAAACCAACTGTTTGAATTCATAAATGTGTTCCATCGTAAAGTCATCCGGTCCAGTTGCCGCCTTCATCATTTTTTTCATGGAACCACGTTGGTCGATCGCTAGTGCGGCAATCACACCGTCCTCATTTGAAAGTTTTTGCATTCGTTCAAATTTACCTCTTGAAATTCGTTTCATAAAAAAAACCTCCCTCGATCTTGCTATCTTTAGTCTACGCCTACTTTGAGAAAAACCCAACTAATAAGCAAAAAGAGAGGAGATCCAGGTGTTGGCAGCAACGGCAAGGATATTGCTGCCAACACCTGGGTCGTCGATCAATAACTGAAATAACTAGCTGTTTCTGCTGCGTTTTTTCCAGAAACATGACCCGTGCAAAACGCAGCGGTGATGTTGAAACCACCTGTATAACCATTGATATCCAGCAATTCACCGGCAAAATACAAGCCATTGATTTTCTTGCTTTCCATGGTCTTAGGATTGATTTCTTTCAGATGGACCCCGCCGCCCGTCACGAAGGACTTTTCTAATGGGAACGTGCGGACAATGGTGATTGAAAAGCCTTTGATCAAGGAAGCGAGCGCCGTCAACTGTTCCGGTGAGGCTTTTTCAGCAACCAGCTCATGCAAGTCTAGCTGCTGCAAAAAGAAGGTCATCAAGCGCTCAGGCAAAAAGCCAGCTAAAGCATTCGGCAATTGTTTCTTCGAAGCCGCAGACTGAATTAATTCTTGGGTCAAGGCTTCCTGGGCTTTCGTCGGCAGACAATCCAGAACAACCGTCACTGGTTGCTGCTTTTTCAATTCTTGGTTCACAAAAGAGGAACAGCGCAAAGCAGCTGGACCAGATAACCCAAAGTGGGTAAACAAAAGATCCATGGTATGGGCGACGATGGGCTTTCCTTTTTGATCCAAGACGCTCAAGGTGATGTCTTGTAAGGAAATGCCCTGCAAGGTCCGTTCTTGAATAAAAGATTCTTCTGAAACAAGCGGCGATTCGGTTGGATAAAGCGGCGTAATGGTATGCCCGACTTTTTTCGCCATCTTATAGCCGTCCCCCGTCGCGCCCGTGGAAGGATAGGTGCGGCCACCCGTTGTCAAAATCACGCTTGGGGCAGAGAACTCATCGGTTTCGGTTCGTACGCCGCGTATTTGGCTGCCATCATGGATCAGCTTGGTTACGACCGTATTCGTCAACAGGGTGACGTGATGATCGTTGATTGCTTGAAGCAGCGCTTCGACGATAGTTTTTGATTTGTTCGTCACAGGGAACATCCGTCCGTGGTCTTCTTCTTTTAAGACGACACCTAAGTCTGCGAAAAACGCCATTACATCATAGTTATTGAATTGGGAAAACGTACTATACAAAAACTTGCCGTTTCCTGGAATATGAGCAACTAAATCATCTACCGGCCGATTATTAGTTACATTGCAACGTCCGCCGCCAGTCATCAATAGTTTCTTGCCGATTTTTTTGTTTTTTTCGATTAATAAGACCCTAGCACCTTGTTTGGCAGCGGTGATCGCAGCCATCATACCGCTCGTACCTGCACCAACAACGATGACATCATAGGTTTTTTCCATTCTTCTCACCTCTTTGGGATTGTAACACATCGCCTATGACTGCTGAAAGGAGAGGGCGATTTTTTTCGAATGATAAAAAATTCTGACAATTCTAAAAAAAAGCGTGCAATTTCAGAAAATTTCTTTAAAATAGAAAATATCTTAAAGGAGGTAATGCACTATGACCAAAGCTTCAGCTTACGTGAAAGAAATTCAAGCGAAGATTCACGAGAAAGACCAACACCAACCGGAATTTCTTCAAGCAATTGACGAATTTTTGCCTACGATCGTTCCCTTTTTAGAGGAGCATCCAGAATATATTGAATCAAATATCCTTGCACTCTTAACTGAACCAGAACGTTTTATCCAATTCAGAGTCCCGTGGCAAGACGATCAAGGCAACTGGCAAGTAAACCGTGGCTATCGGATTCAATTCAACTCTGCAATGGGGCCTTACAAAGGCGGCTTGCGTTTTCACCCAAGTGTAAACTTGAGTATTTTGAAGTTTTTGGCGTTTGAGCAAATCTTCAAAAACAGCTTGACGGGTCTGCCGATCGGCGGCGGCAAAGGCGGAAGTGACTTTGATCCAAAAGGCAAATCAGATGCCGAAGTGATGCGTTTTTGCCAAAGCTTTATGACGGAGCTGTCAAAACATATCGGACCTGACCTAGATGTTCCTGCTGGCGACATTGGTGTCGGAGGTCGGGAAATCGGCTATTTGTTTGGTGCCTACAAACGATTGAAACAATATGATGCCGGGATTTTAACCGGTAAGCCACTAGACTTCTGGGGCAGTAAAAACCGCACAGAAGCAACGGGTTATGGCGCTGTTTATTTCGTTAAGCATTTATTGACAGACTTAGGTGAAACATTTGAAGGCAAAAAAGCGATCGTTTCTGGAAGCGGCAATGTTGCGATCTATGCAATTGAGAAATTGCAAGAATTAGGTGCGATCCCTGTTACATGTTCTGATTCCTCTGGTTTTATTTATGACAAAGACGGCATTGATCTGGCCTTATTAAAAGAGATCAAAGAAGTGAAACGCGAACGGTTGACGGCTTACGCCAAGGAACGGCCATCAGCGGAATATCATGAAGGGGCAACTGTCTGGGATTTTGATACTCCAGCGGAATTAGCCTTTCCTTGTGCGACCCAAAACGAAATTGATCTCTCGCAAGCCAAACGTGCAAAAGCCAATGGCGTCCGGGTCGTTTCTGAAGGCGCGAATATGCCTAGCTCATTAGAAGCAGCAGAATATTTTATTGAAGAAGGAATTTTCTACTGCCCAGGAAAAGCAGCCAATGCCGGCGGCGTAGCCGTTTCTGCTTTAGAAATGAGTCAAAACTCCCAACGATTGCAATGGGAAAAAGCCGAAGTCGATGCCAAATTGGATGATATCATGAAGTCGATCTATGAAGCATGCCGTGATACAGCTGAAACCTTCGATCAAAAAAATAATTTTATGTTAGGTGCGAACGTCGCAGGCTTTGAAAAAGTTGCTAAAGCAATGTTTGCTCAAGGACTTGTCTAAAATCACCTGACAGGCTATCTATCAGGAATTACTTGAAAAAAGTTGGAAAAAAACGTAAAGTAGGTAGTGTATGAAAAACTATTTTTTCAAGGAGGACAAATCATGTCACACATCAAGTTTGACTATTCGAAAGTAGCACCATTCGTGAACGAATACGAATTGAGCTACATGCAAAGTCAAGTTACAGCAGCAGACAAACAATTACGCGAAGGAACAGGTGCTGGTAGCGACTTTTTAGGTTGGATCGACCTTCCTAAAAATTATGACAAAGATGAATTTGCGCGTATCAAAAAAGCGGCTGAAAAAATTCAATCTGATTCTGAAGTACTAGTCGTGATCGGGATCGGCGGATCTTATTTAGGAGCGAAAGCAGCGATTGATTTCTTAAATCATTCTTTCTTTAACTTGTTACCAAATGAAGAACGCAAAGCACCACAAATCTTTTTTGCCGGTAATTCGATTTCTTCAACTTACTTAGCAGATTTGATCGAAATCATTGGTGACCGTGACTTCTCTGTGAATGTGATCTCAAAATCAGGAACAACTACTGAGCCAGCGATCGCTTTCCGTGTTTTCAAAGAACGTTTGATTGAAAAATACGGCAAAGAAGAAGCCAACAAACGGATCTACGCAACAACGGATAAAGCGAAAGGTGCAGTAAAAGTTGAAGCAGATGCCGAAAACTGGGAAACCTTCGTCATTCCAGATGACGTCGGCGGCCGTTTCTCTGTATTGACTGCTGTTGGTTTATTACCAATCGCTGCCAGCGGAGCAGATATCGATGCCTTGATGCAAGGGGCAGCAGATGCTAGCGATGCTTACGCAAGTGACGACCTTGAAAAAAATGAAGCGTATCAATATGCAGCAATGCGTAACATCCTTTATCGCAAAGGCAAAGTAACCGAATTGCTGATCAACTACGAACCAGGCATGCAATACTTCTCAGAATGGTGGAAACAATTATTCGGTGAGTCTGAAGGAAAAGACCAAAAAGGGATCTATCCTTCAAGTGCAAACTTCTCAACAGATTTGCATTCTCTTGGTCAATACATCCAAGAAGGCCGTCGCAATATCTTTGAAACTGTCGTAAAAGTTGAAAAACCACGCAAATCAATTGCGATCCCTACACAAGAAGCAGATCTTGATGGTCTTGGCTACTTAGAAGGAAAAGAAGTTGATTTTGTTAATACGAAAGCTTTTGAAGGAACGTTACTTGCCCATACAGATGGGGATGTACCTAATCTGTTAGTAAAAATTCCTACAATGGATGCGTACACGTTAGGTTACACGATGTACTTCTTTGAGATCGCTGTAGGTATCTCTGGTTACTTAAACGGTGTGAACCCATTTGACCAACCAGGGGTTGAAGCGTACAAGAAAAACATGTTCGCCTTACTTGGCAAACCAGGTTTCGAAGATCTTGCAAAAGAATTGAACGAACGCCTATAATTCGACAAAGAAACGCCTTGTGCCAGTTCTGATTGGCTCAAGGCGTTGTTTTATTTTCGCGTTTGTTGTGTTCCTCGATAGTTGATCCAAAAAATCAGCGGTCTTCTTTTAATCCCCAAAGCAACGCAGCAGACAATAGTCCAAAGATACAGGTTTGAATAATTGGCATTTGACTCATCTCCTTTTGATTTTCTTTAGTATAAAATGCTTTTTAAGAAGTGGCACGAACAAACCAGTGCGTTTGAACGAACGAAACTGTCATTTCTTGGTGACAAATGCGTGATAAATTGAAATAAAACGTTTTCAATTTGATGCTTTTTTGTTATTATATCTTTATGAAAGAAAACGGTTGAGGTGAGCATATGGAGAATATTACGATCGGTGAAAAATATGTCTGCCGACCTGTCGGGGCGAGCAAGCCTGTGATTGGTGTGGTGGAAAAACTATACGTACATACGGCGTTGATCGTCGTTTCAAGTTATGAAGAAGAAGATCAAGCACAAGTAGAAGCTTGTAATCGTCGGATGATCGTCAGTTTCAATAAAATTTGTACGCAAACGAACGTTGCCTAACCAACTAGCAAAAAATGCTGCTCAACGGATCACCGTGAGCAGTATTTTTCTTTGTGTGAGATCAGCCAACGCCAATCACGAAATTCAATAGTTTGTCTGAATAAGTCATGTCTTCTTCCGACAAACTCAACTCTTCATTTAAAATCCCCATTTGGTCAGTAATGATCCCGTCTACACCGTAAAAACGCATTCGGCTGATAGTATCCGCATCATTGGGGGTCCAAACGAACACTTCCTTGCCATCGGTCCGGGCAGAAGCGATGAAGTTGCGGTTGATCGTACTGTATTCCATTGTCAGAAAGTCGGCACTGGTCAGTGGCGGCCCTACGATATTGAAAGGCATGATGTATCCCGATGTCAATTCAGGCGCCTTCTCTTTTAATTCTTCAACAACTGTATAGGAGAGACTTTGCATAATATGCCCATTTGCAACTAAATCCTCTTGGTATCGGTCTAAGAAGGCATCTACGAGTGCCGCAGTATCTTTTTGTTGGGTTTTGATCTCCACCAGTAATTTTTGGTCCAACTGATTGGCAAGCGCCAAGTACTCGTCAAAAGTTGGAATACGGGCTGTCTGGTTGTTTTCTGAAACCGTCAGTGATTCGGCGTAACTCAAGGGCAATTGCTCGGGTTTTCCTTTGCCGCCTGTCAAAGGCCGGTAAGAAAAATCATGGTAGACAATAAAATGACCATCACTTGTTTGCTGGACGTCCATTTCCACGTAGTCCGGCTGATATTTCTCACTAGTAAATCGTAACGCTTCAAGGGAATTTTGGACCCCTTGTCCGTCGCTTACCCCTCGATGGGAGATCGTTACCGGATGGATCGAAGCAGCTGAGGTCAGATAGTTCATATTATACAGACTAACCCCAACACCAAAAAGTACCGTGACCAAGGTAAACAAGGAACTTTTCAGTCCTAGAAAATGTCGCTGGTTCAATGGTTCTTGGTGGAACCACGAAGGGATCTCTGGTAAAAAGCCTTCATCATCCATGAAATCAACGATGATGTAAAAAATAGCCACGGTCGATAAAATGACATTCAGTAACAAAATAAACTGCAAGAAAGTCATAATAAAAACAGCACTATACAACGCATAGTCCGGTGTAACAACTTCAATCACCGCTTGAAGGGTAATCAGCAGCGTGAAGCCCAGAGTCGTGATCAATAAGATACTACCACCGATAAAGACAAATTGACCAACGATGGCAAAAAAACGGCGTTTTGTTACTTGGAGGCTTTCTTTGATCGCTTTTCGAAAGGGCAGATCACGTAAAATCATTTCCGGTAAGGCAAAGATCACGCGAATCCCCAAGTAAATCAACAAAACATAAACCAAAAGCACTGCCCCAATGATCAAGACACGATTGGCAAAAATAAAGTCCATGATAAAAGCAGGGATTTTGATTTTTGCGAGTAAATCCGAATTAAAACTCAATCCACCGATGGGTAAAATCAGTAAGAAGTAAAAAAGGAAAAATAAAAAGGTCATCGGCCGTAATTTGCGCAATTGCAAAATAGTCATTCGTAACAATTGCCGCAAGCTGATGGGCTGCTTCTTTTTGATAAAATAGACACTCAGCAGTAAGAAAGTAAATTCAAAAAAGACGGCTAATAAGATCAAAAGCAAAATCAGGGTTAATGAGAGCAACACAACAGGGTGATCTGTAAAGATACTACCGATATTATCGAAAGAAAGATAAGGCAAGCCGCCGCGCTTTAAGACGAACTTGGTGGAAGCTGATAATATCGGGATCACTAAGAACAACAAGGCACCGTGCATCAATAAAACATCACGGAAGTAGGCATTGCTGTCTTTCAAAAAATCCCACGTGTTGACTAAGCTGTTTTTTAAATAATTCATGGTCGTCATCCTAACAAAGTAAGTATTGTGGTTCAATTTATTCTAGAAAGGCGGTAAAAAAGAGCCGAACAGTTTTAGAAGCACATTTGCCACAGGCATAGTTCCCTGTTTGAAAAGCAGCTTCTTTACGTTCGGCTCGCTGAATTGATCGTTTTTCTTACATATGATTCTTATCCGCCTAACAAACCAGTTAAGAATGTTCCACCGTAAATCAATGCCATACTGTACAAGAAAATTGAAGCAGGTTTTGCCAACAAAATAATCAACGTAAATTTCTTCACTGTCATGTTGGTCAAGCCAGCCATTAGACAAAGGGCATCATCAGGGGCAACCGGTAGAAAGATTGCAAGGGCGAAAAGTTTTTCAAATCGGCTTTGGTTGTCTAACCAGCCGATATATTTATCGTAAGTTTTGTCACTGATCATACTTAAAATGAATGGTTTACCGTATCGTCGGCCAAGCAGGAAAATAATGACAGAACCAATACTGATTCCTACATAGTTATAAACGAATCCTAGATAAGGACCGAAAATCAAGACACCTGCAGCGCTGGAGACACCACCGGGAATAATCGGGATTACTACTTGCAAGATCTGCAATAGGATAAAGACGATTGGTCCTAAGATAACGGAATTTCCAACTAGACCTCGCAGTGCATTAATATCTTTAAAAACACCTAGATTGATAAAATAGATGGTTAACGCGATCGATAAACCTAAGCCAATAATAGAAATCGTATTAATGATACGACGAGAAGTTGCTATGCTCACAGGACTTCATCTCCTTTATGTTTCATAATCTCACTATACGGGGTGGGACCAGAAAAATCCAGTAAAACAAATGACAAACGTCAAACAGTTTTGTAAGGTATGCCTTTATTATAAAAGAAGTCCGAAAAGAAAACATTGTACTAAAGTCTGAAATAAGAAAAATTTATAGTTTCTGCGCGCCAATAGTTTTAGGAGATTTTTTTATCCGGGTGACGTTTTTTTGTGCGTTTCACTTGCCAGCGATTGACGATCTTTTCAACCACACTCGTCATCATGAACCCGCCGGCAATCGCCCCAGCGGTGATGACAACGATCATCAGATTTTCAAAACCGACAAAGTTGTCGCCCAAAGCGAATTCTCGAACGGCTTTGTAGGCAGGCCCACCCGGTACGAGGGGAACGAGGCTGGGAATGTTAAAAATGATCATGGGCATTTTTTTTCTGCGGGAAAAAAAGATGCTGACGCAACCGACGGCAAATGCGGCTAAGAAGTTGGCACTGCCTAGACCGTAGCCAATCGTTTGCAATGACCAATAGATCATCCAGCCAACCGTTCCAGCAATGCCTGTGGCAACTAAGGCTCTTTTAGGAATATTGGTCAAGATGCCGAAGGTTACAGTGCTTAAGAAGCTGAAGGAAAGGTGAATAAAAATCGTCATGAGATCCCTCCAAATAAGGTGAAGACCGTGGCAATGCCGACACCGATCGCGGCAGCAGTAAAGATGGCCTCTGTTCCCCGAGCTGTGCCACTAATGAGATGGCCTGCCAAGATATCTCGAAAGGAATTGGTGATTGCTACACCAGGAACTAAGGGCATGACGGCACCGATAATCAAATTATCGACGTTTTGTGCGATATGAAGAGAGACCGCTAAGACAGACAAAGTACCGATCAGTAAGGAGGCACAAAACATATCCAAAAAGCGAATGTCGATCAGTTTCTTGACCCAATACGCACACAAAAAGCCAAGGCAGCCAATGACGAAGGTCGCTAGAAAGTCAAACCAAGCACCGCCAAAAATAATCATTAAGGTACTGCTGACCACGCCAGCACTAAGAACCTGTAGCCAGTAAGGAAAACTTGGTGTTGTCTGATTGACCTTTTTTAATGCCTCATGCAGTTCCGCTAAGGAAAGTTTCTTTTCCGCATAGGCGCGAGAGAGCCCATTGACGGCAACAATTTTTTCGAGATTGATGACTCGATCATGAACATTTTCTACTTGTGCATAGTGGCTACTGCGTAAGCCCATAAAAAGTCCAGTTGCTGTTACATAACTAATACTCCCTTGCTCTCCAGCGTTTGCCGCAATTCGATTCATCGTATCTTCCACGCGATACACTTCCGAGCCGTTTTCCATCATGATTTTCCCTGCTAATAAGCAGGTCTCCAATAATAGCTCTTTTGATTCAGCCATTTCCAAACCCCTTTTTCAATCGAATTTGCGTGCTACACTCCTAGTGTACAATTTCAGCGAGTTTTCAACAAGAAAGAAAAGTAGATTTGAAAAATAACTAGAACGCCATCCGTTGGATTTTTTGTGATAAATGAAAAAAGCAGAACATTTCCTATTACTAAACATTCGTTTTTAGTGAACAAAGTGAATAGAAATAAGATAACGGAAGGAGTGTTTTATTTAAAAAGGGGGATTTATTGATGCGAAGGAAGGTCTATACAAGAGAACACATTTTGAAGGCCGCTTATGAACTGATCAATAGAGAAGGTTTTGGCAACTTTACGGCCCGGAATATCGCTAAGCACATGGGAATTTCTACTCAACCAATTTATCTTGAGTTCGAAAATATGCAGGACTTAAAAAATACCTTGGTGGAGGCTGTTTTCAAAGATTTATCGGAAAATGTTTTTCCAGTCGTTCGAACAGGAGACAAACTTGTTGATTTAGGCCTGAATTATATACGCTTCGCGCAAGAGCAGCACAATCTCTACATCGCCCTTTTTATCGACGACTACGGCGGTGGGAAATTGATGCATGATTTTTCATCCACCTATTTCAAATCCTTGATCAAATCAGAAAAAAAATATGCAGATCTATCCGAAGATGCGATAAATGCACTACATAATGGCGCATGGATCGTTGTGACTGGTTTGGCTTCCTTAATGTCGGCGGGTATCATCACACCCACCGATGATCAGATCATCAAAATCATCAACGAGACGATCGCAGGCGTAATCGAAAAGAAAGAAAACTATATTTTCGATTAAAGAACAAAAAATCTGTATCCATTTCCATTTTGGATGCAGATTTTTCTTGACATTTTTTGTAAAACTAGCGAAAATAACTGTTATGGAGAGTTGGCAGAGTGGTAATGCAGCGGACTCGAAATCCGCCGACCCGGTTCATCCCGGCGCGCAGGTTCAAATCCTGTACTCTCCTTATACCAACGCTTTGGAGCGTTTAGCCTATCTTTCGAGATAGGCTTTTTTGTTTGTTGTGGGCAGAAGAATATAAATGACTGCCGAGGTTGATCGATAACCATCTGAAAAGCGATTAACCTACACTCGGTCTAGAAAACAGCATAATTGTTCCGTCAACTTGCCGATATCTTTTTTGCTTGTGGTCCTGCAACAAACGAAAAGAATCAATCGGGCAAACGTGATAAGGCGTATTCAATTTGTTCAGAAGTAAAGCCTTCAAAGGAAAGTTGGCTCGCCACACGCTCATCCGATAAGGATAAATTTTGCGAGTAGCGAATCGCTTTTTTCAATGCTTGCTCGTTCCAATCGGCATCCACGGTGGCTACGGCAAAGTCTGCTGCGCTCTCAGAAAAATCTTCATAGAGTAGTTGGCGTTTTAAGCTCGACTGAGAAAACGCATTGCTGGATAAGTATCTTTCTGCACGATTCAGTGCATTTCTTTCTTCACGAGAAAGTTCAGGTGTATGTTGCTCGTTGTTCGCGGGTTCTTCTTGTTGTGCGCTACTTGCTTCGTTGTTGCCAGCTTTTTGTTCTCCTTGTGGTTGTTCCATGGAAGCAGCGGCATCGCCAAAGGATTCGCTTTGCCTTGATTCGTTACGTAAAGAAAGGCTTAATTGCGCAGTGATGCTATCGAAAGATGTCACATCTTGGTAGAAGGACAAGCCACCATAAGAAAACAAGGCAATAAAAGCGGAAGCGACAATGATCAAAACGTTTCGATCTCGTTTTGCATTTTGTTTTACAAGCCCAATATAAAATAAGACAATGCCAAAAACGAAACAGAACAATCCAATGAAAAACAAAATGGCGAAAAACGTAGCCATAAAAATTCCTCCTAAATAAAAGTCTCCTGAAAAGACAATAGTACTATGTTCTGTACCAGAAAACAGATTTGTCTTTTCATGAATAGAGGAAAAGGATGATTTGACAAATGTAACGTGTATGCTATTAATGGATCATTCATAAGTATTAAAGGAATGACGCTCAAGAATGACTAGTGAAATAGATGGTAAACTTAATAAAAGCACAGTTGTATCAGTAGGAGGCAAGAAGATGGATTTTGAAGAAAAAGATTATTTTATGCGTTATACAAAAGTTGCGGCACAGGGATTGAGTAAGTTTATTACGCAAGGATCTGTTGATGAAATCTTACAGCTAGATGAACAGCAAAGTGGACAGAAGCAAGAAGTGGATGCTGCAACAGACAAAAGCGAGCCAAAAAACAAGAAAGCACCTAGCTAATTATTTCCTTAGCGAGGTGCTTTCAGTACGAATCGGTATCCTTCATTTGGATAAACTCCTTATGCAGTTTTTTTCAATTCTTGTACAGCTTGCTCGATCGTAATTCCAGTCGCAAAATGATTCGCATCTTTTTTATCGAAAACGATAAATAAATTCAATTTGGTATCCAGAGTTACACGATATTGTAGATCTGTGTTATAGAATGTCATAGTCATTCTCCTTTCTTAAAACTTGTCATTGAAAGGCAACGGTTAGTTGATAACGAAATTCCATAGTTAGAATAACACTTTTTTTCACAATAGTCCAATAAAACTATCAAACGAACAAATCTGACTGATTATTTTCAGGAAATCAATGCTGAGAATGGAAGCAAAAGAAGTTTGCTGGAGTCAGTAAATTCGGGAAAAGTATCTTTGTATATTTTCAGAAAAATAGAATTCATAAAAAATTTCTTAAGAATTTTGAGGATAGCTATTTTCTTAGATAACAAATTTGTAAGATTGAGAGTATGAGATGATTGGAAACCTTGATATCATAAGGTTTATCTTCAAATTGTGTTTTGTGCAAAAATATATTGATTGTATTTTTTTGAAAAAGAGATCGTATCTCTTGAATTCTATGGTATGATTTACTTTAGAAAAATGAAAATGGATTATGAAAACGGATGTGAAAATATGTGCGGAATTGTCGGCTTTGTCAATTCAAAAGACCAAAAAGAAATCATTATTGAACGCATGATGGACCGGATCGTTCATCGCGGACCAAACAGTTCAGGGAAATTTACCGACGACCGAGTGGCATTAGGGTTTCGTCGTTTATCGATCATCGACTTAGAAGGTGGCTCACAACCAATTTTTAATGAGGATCGAACAAAAGTAATCATTTTTAATGGTGAAATTTACAACTTTCAAGTATTGCGTGAGGAATTGATCCAAGCAGGTCATGTCTTTTCTACCCATGCGGATACCGAAGTAGTCTTACATGGCTATGAAGAGTGGGGGATTGATGTTTTGCAGCGCCTGCGGGGAATGTTTGCTTTTGCCATCTGGGATACTCAAAAACAAGAGCTTTTCGGCGCGCGGGATCACTTTGGCATCAAACCGTATTACTATGCACAAATGAACGGCAGTTTCATGTTTGGCTCTGAAATCAAAAGCTTTTTGCCTCATCCAGATTTCAAGAAAGAATTAAACCAGGAGGCGTTGAAACCTTATTTGACGTTCCAATACTCGCCTTTGAACGGAGAAACCTTCTTTAAAGGCGTTCATCGTTTGCAAGAAGGGCATTATTATCTGTTTAATGAACAGGGATTGACGATCAAGCAGTACTGGGATGCAGATTTTTCAGTGAAAGAAAATCATTCAAGAGAAGAATGGGTCGATAAAATCGATCAAGCAGTCCAAGAATCAATTGCCGCTCATCAAATCAGTGATGTTGAAGTCGGCTCATTTTTATCCAGTGGTGTCGATTCAAGTTACGTGGCCTCGGTCTTGCGCCCAGATCACTCATTTTCAATTGGGTTTGATGACAAAACCTACAACGAAGCGATCGAAGCCCGCAAATTGACGGAAAAGCTCGGCTTGAACAACACAGCAGCGGTCATCGATGGTGAAATGTCCTTTGAGGCATTTCCGCTGATTCAGTATCACTTGGACGAACCGGATTCTAACCCAAGCTGTGTCCCTTTGTACTTTTTAGCCAACCTAGCAGCACAGCAAGTGCGGGTCGTTCAATCTGGGGAAGGGGCAGATGAATTATTTGCCGGTTATGCTGCCTATGGCTTCCACACAAACTCTAAAGCGGTTCGCGTTTTTGCCCAAGGCTTGAAAAAACTGCCGCAAAACATCCGCTTTCGTTTAGGGCGTCAAATCGGCAAAATGAAAAACTTCCATGGTCGAATTCATCTTTATGAAGCAACGGCACCTGCCCAAGACTTCTTTATCGGGCAAGCCCTGGTCTTTGAAGAAGAGGAAGCACTACAGCTTTTAAAACCAACGTATCAAAAAGGACCATCTGTTGCTGAAATCGTTGCGCCTCATTATGAGAAAGTCAATGGTCTCAAAGACGAGGTCAACAAGATGCAATATTTGGATCTTCATCAATGGATGCCGAAGGATATTTTGTTAAAAGCAGACAAAATGTCCATGGCGAGTTCTTTAGAATTACGGGTTCCGTTACTGGATATCGAGATGCAAAAACTGGCGCAAACGATCCCGACGAAATATTTGATCAATCAAAACAATACGAAAGATGTGTTTCGACAAGCGTCAAACCGTCATTTGCCAAAAGAATGGGCAAACCGTGAAAAGCTAGGCTTTCCTGTACCAATCAAGGCATGGCTGAAAGAAGGAACAGGGTATGAAGCAGTTAAAGCCCTTTTTGAGTCAGACTTTGCAGCAACCTTCTTTGATCAAACAGCGATTTTGCAAATGCTAGAAGACCATCGCCAAGGAAAACCGAATCTTCAGCGAAAAATCTGGACGATCTTTACATTCTTGACCTGGTACAAAGTATTCTTTATTGATGAATCGATTCCCGAAGCCAAAGAAATCGTTTATGAAACACTTTGATTTGAATATGGAAGCAAAAAAAAGCTGATGCGGACAATCCCGCATCGGCTTTTTTTATAGACCTAAATATTTTTCCAAGTAATCGACCATGCCATCTTCCGCATTGGTTTTGTCAGTAACATCATTGGCGATCGATTTTAATTGTTGCGTGCCATTTGCCATAGCAACGCCCCACCCCGCATAATCCAGCATCTCCAAATCATTGTGTTCATCACCAAAAGCGATGATATCTTGCCGATCCAAAGACAAAGAATCCGCGATCACCGAAAGACCAAGTGCTTTATGGACCCCTTTTGGTACGATCTCTAAGATGGCTTGAGGCCCGCCCCACGTGCGAACATCGACTGCATCGTCAAATTGATCCTTGATACGTAAAGAAACAGATTCTGCTAATTCATTTTCGGTTTTCACCAGTAATGAAGTGGGATCCGTTTTTAAATTTGCTAATAGATTTTTTTCGGAAGCATTACCCGAAAAGAAAAAGTGTTGATCAAATCCGCTTAGGTCATCGATGAAAAAGGTTTCACGATTTTCTGCTGCAACAAACGTCAGGCCCAGCTGCTCTTTTTGTGCCATGAGCTCAAACGCAATTTCTCGAGAGATCGAGTGCTCCATTTCGTTTGCCCAGACTTGTCGAGGTTTATGGACCAACCCACCGTTAAAATTGACCATTGGTGTTGTGAGCGCCAATTCTTTATAGAATTGATCACTCATACGAAAAGGTCTTCCTGTAGCGATGGTAACAAAGTGTCCCGCTTTGGTGGCGCGAACCAGTACCTCACGTGTGCGAGGGGAAAGTTGGGATTCAGTATTTAAGGTTGTGCCATCTAAATCAATGGCGATGATTTTTGGTTTCAAAAGACTCGCTCCATTCTCTTATGGTAGTGGCTTAAGTGTAACATATTTCTGTCATTTCACAATACAAGTAAGTTTTCGATAAGTTTTCATAATAGTTACAAAGTAAAACACGAACATTAAACGTTTTTGGTTCGTTTTATTCGGAAAAAGGTTTGAAAAGCGAAAATTATTCCCTTATAATTTGTAATTGTTCGATGAAAAGCGCAATTATTCATTTTTTCTTTTCATAGAAACGATTAAAGTTCAGGAGTGAAACATAACATGGAAAAGTTTTTCAAATTAAAGGAGAATAAAACGACGGTTTCCACAGAAGTGATGGCTGGGGTCACCACCTTCTTCGCGATGAGTTATATTTTGTTTGTGAATCCGACGATTTTATCTGCTGCAGGCATGCCGTTTCAAGCTGTTTTCCTAGCAACGATCATCGCTTCAGTGATTGGTACCCTGATCATGGGCTTATTTGCAAATGTGCCTTACGCGCAAGCACCTGGAATGGGACTTAATGCATTCTTCACCTTTACCGTTGTTTTTGGTTTAGGGTATACGTGGCAGCAAGCATTAGCGATGGTTTTCATCTGCGGCCTGATCAACATTTTTATCACGGTGACTCGAATCAGAAAAATGATCATTCATGCGATTCCAGAAAGCATGCAGCATGCAATCGGCGGCGGCATCGGGATCTTTGTGGCTTATGTAGGGATCAAAAATGCCAACTTGCTAAACTTCAGTGCAGACACTGCCGCAGTGACGGGTTCAGTTGTCGACGGTGAGACGATTGTGAGTGCCAATTTTAATGGGGGGATCGTCCCAGCTTTGGCGAATTTCAATAATGCACCTGTTTTGTTAGCAGTGATTGGTTTAGTAGTGACTACTTTATTAGTGGTGAAAAATGTTCGTGGGGCAATTATTTTTGGTATTTTAGGAACGACGATCATTGGTATTTTGATGGGTGTGGTGGATTTAAGTGCCATTGATTGGCACGGGAATTCATTAGGAAGTTCCATCAGCGAACTAGGAATCACATTTGGCGCTGCGTTTGGCTCTGAAGGAATGGGCTCACTATTCAGTGATTCTGCCAAAATCCCTCAAGTAATCATGACGATTTTAGCGTTTAGTTTATCAGATGTCTTCGATACGATCGGTACATTTATCGGAACCGGACGTCGTACAGGGATCTTTTCGAAAAAAGATGAAGAAGCGGTTGAAAACAGTAATGGGTTGAATACGAAGATGGATAAGGCTCTTTTTGCAGATGCCGTAGCCACTTCTGTAGGGGCCATCGTAGGGACCTCAAATACAACGACTTATGTGGAATCAGCAGCTGGCATCGGTGCTGGTGGACGCACGGGCTTGACTTCCGTTGTGGTGGCAGCACTCTTTGCGATCAGCAGTATCTTTTCTCCACTGATCTCAATCGTTCCCGCACAAGCGACAGCACCGGCATTGATCTTGGTTGGGGTAATGATGATGGCTTCTTTTGCGGACATCAAGTGGACTGATCTAGAAGAAGCAGTTCCAGCCTTCTTCGCGTCCATTTTTATGGGCTTGTCTTACAGTATTTCAAATGGGATCGCTGTTGGTTTCATTTTCTATGCATTAGTGAAAGTAGTGAAAGGAAAAGCCAACGAAGTGTCTCCGATCATCTGGGTCGTCAATGCGTTGTTTATCCTGAACTTTGTCATTTTGGCTTTGATCAGTTAAGTTTAATGATGAAAATCTTTCTGTATTTTAAATGCAGAAAGATTTTTTATTTGATTATTACTCACGATACGGTATAGTATTTGTGAAAGAAGGTTTGTAAATGAAGATTGATTGGAAACGAAATCTACTGATTTCATGGGTAGGTTGTTTTTTTACGGGTGCCAGTTTTAGTCTTGTCATGCCATTCATTCCCTTATATATAGAAGAGTTAGGCGCTCCAGAGAGTCAAATTGAGTTGTTTTCTGGATTAGCAATCTCAGTAACGGCGTTTGCGGCGGCTATCATTGCTCCAGTTTGGGGAAATCTAGCAGACCAAAAAGGTCGTCGTTTAATGATGATTCGCGCGGCTGCGGGGATGACAGTGACGATGGGTTCTTTGGCTTTTGTACCGAATGTCTATTGGTTATTGATCATGCGTTTCTTTACCGGAATTTTATCGGGGTATATTCCAAATGCGACTGCGTTGATCGCTTCGCAGGCGCCTCGAGAAAAAAGCGGTTGGGCGCTTGGGACATTGGCTACAGGAGCCATCGCAGGGAATTTGATTGGTCCTTCGATGGGTGGGGCGTTGGCGCAATGGTTTGGCATGAAAAATGTCTTTATTATCACAGGCGTTGTTCTACTAATCACGCTGTTGCTTACGATTTTTCTCGTTCAAGAAGATTTTGAGCCAGTTGAAAAGGGCGATCTGCTTTCCATTAAAGAAATTTTTGGTCAAATCAAAAATATGCAGTTGCTTGTTGGCTTGTTTATTACTTCCCTGATTTTACAGCTAGGTGTAACGAGCATCAGTCCGATCCTCACATTGTATATTCGTGATTTAAGCGGGGATACGGGCAATATTTTGTTCGTCAGCGGATTGATCGTCTCTGTTGCCGGTGTTTCAGCGATTATCTCCTCGCCGTTTTTAGGCAAAATCGGTGATCGTTATGGCAATCACAAAGTGCTGTTGGGGGGCTTAGTACTGTCATTTTTCTGTTTCATTCCGATGGGCTTTGTCTCTACTCCGTTTCAACTAGGCGTGTTGCGCTTCTTGCTTGGTTTTTCTACCGGTGCCTTGATGCCGTCCATCAATACACTGATCAGCAAGATCACTCCAATGGAAGGGGTCAGCCGTATCTATAGCTACAACCAAATGTTCTCCAACTTTGGGCAAGTGTTAGGTCCAATGGTCGGCTCAACGGTGGCAGCCGGTTTTGGCTATCCAGCCGTCTTTTGGGTGACGAGCGGGTTTGTACTGATCAATATTTTTATCTCAGGATTTAATTTCCGTAAAAGCTTACGTAAAACGGACATCAGTGAATAGTTGAAAAGAAAAAAAAACCAGTTACAATAAAGGTAACTGGTTTTTTTTTAATGGCTTGTCTTTTCAGGCGCTGGTGCGATAATACCAACAAGAATGATCACCACACCTGTGACCAAAGAGATGATTGAAGTTAATTGAAAATCATAAGTTGCTCCAGCAAGTGAGCTGCCTAGATAGCCAACGACTTGACCTAATACAAAAGTCCAAAATAAAGTGACTAGGTAACGCATGACGACACCTCTTTTCTGCGTATCTTCCATTTCGACTTTAGTTTATCACAAAAATATTTATTGTAAAGATTTTCACTTTTTCATTTTGTTTTTCAAATCTATTTACTAGCAGAAAGAAAGAGAATTTTCATTTTTGGAGGGATTTCAATGTATTCACAGCTCACCACCTTAAGCGCCTATTCGTTGCTGCAAAGTACGATCAAAATTCCTCACTATATAGAGCAAGCCAAAAAGATGGGCTATCAGACATTGGGGCTGACCGATCATAATGTTCTCTATGGCGCGGTCGAGTTTTATCAACAATGCCTAGCACAGGGCATCAAGCCGATTTTTGGCGCTTTGTTCGACTGTACCTTCGGAGAGGGATCAATGTCCTTTCCATTGTACGTATTTGCAAAAAACCTCAAGGGCTATCAAACCTTGATGCGTTTATCAAGTGAAAAAATGATCACCGAGCAGTTGAATTTAGCTGCTTGTGATTCTTTGCAGGATCTCTTTGGTTTGCTGCCTGAAGGCGAGGGGTTTCTGCCTTCTCAGCACGATGATCTAGAAGCCAATCAAGAAGCACTGCGAGCAATCAGCCATAAATTTGATTCTGAGAGCTTGTTTTTAGGGATTACTAGCAAAGGGCTAGATCCAGAAACGATCGCTTGGTTTAACGAGCAAAACATTGCACCATGTGCGTATCAACCCATCGCGGCTTTAGCACAAGAAGAAGCCTTTGCAGTCAAAGTGATGACCCATATCAAAGATGGTTCGCAAATTGAAGACTTTCGTCAGGCAAAAGAGCAAGCGACTACACAGCTTTTTTTACAACCGGCAGACCAATTGACTGCGTCATTTGGCGAAGCGTCGCAGGCATTGATGAATAATCAGCGGATTGCAGCTGAATGCGCCGTCGAGCTGCCACTGCATCAGCGGCTATTGCCTCATTACCCGTTACCAGCAGAAGAAAATGCTGCGGACTATTTGCGCAAAATTTGTTTTGAACGTCTGCCTCAGCGAGTTGCTCACGTTACATCGGCGTACGAACAGCGTTTGGATTATGAGTTGTCTGTCATCCATAAGATGGGCTTTGATGATTACTTCTTGATTATTTGGGACGTCATGGACTTTGCCCACCAACAAGAAATCGTTACCGGAGCTGGACGGGGATCCGCTGCCGGAGCACTGGTGGCGTATGTTTTATCTATCACCGACGTGGATCCAATCAAATACGATCTTTTGTTTGAACGATTCTTGAATCCAGAACGTTACACGATGCCTGATATTGATTTAGATATTCCTGACAATCGCAGAGACGAGATTTTACAGTATGTGCGCCAAAAATATGGGCAAGAATATATGGCACAGATTGCCACGTTTGGTACCATGGCGGCCAAAATGGTTTTGCGAGATGTTTCTCGGGTCTTTGGTCTCTCGCAAAGTGAAGCTAATCGCTGGTCAAAAGCCATCCCCAATGCCTTGAAAATGACCTTAGATCTTGCTTATGAACAATCCAATCAGCTGCGAGAGCTGGTTTCGTTCAATGAGCGGAATCAAGTAATGTTTCAAGTCGCCAAAATCTTAGAAGGACTGCCCCGTCACGTATCGACCCATGCCGCCGGTGTGGTGATCAGTGACAAGAATCTGCTTGATTTGGTGCCTTTGCAAGAAGGCAGCGATGGGATTTGGCTGACCCAGTTTACCATGAATGACGTGGAAGCCATTGGCCTATTGAAGATGGATTTTTTAGGTTTGAGAAACTTGTCGATCATTGATAATACCTTGAAAGGTATCAAACGAATCAGCCAACAAATCGTAACCCAAAAAGAGATTCCTCTTGATGATCCAGCAACATTGCGTTTGTTTCAAAAAGGGGAGACGGCAGGGATCTTCCAATTTGAATCAGCGGGAATACGCAATGTCTTGCGCAAGCTAGGGCCAGAAAGTATCGAAGACATTGCTGCAGTCAATGCCTTGTATCGCCCGGGACCGATGCAAAATATTGATACTTTTATCAAGCGGAAAAAAGGACAAGAGCGGGTCTCTTATCCGGATGACAGCTTGATTCCAATCTTGCAAAACACTTACGGAATCATTGTTTATCAAGAACAGATCATGCAAGTAGCTTCCAAAATGGCTGGTTTTAGCCTAGGACAGGCAGATATTTTGCGGCGAGCAATCAGTAAAAAGAAAAAAGACGTGTTGGATGAAGAACGTCGCCATTTTGTGCAAGGTGCGTTGGCCAATCATTATGACGAGAAGACCGCCAATTTGGTCTATGACTATATTGAGCGCTTCGCCAACTATGGGTTTAACCGTTCCCATGCGTTTGCCTATTCCTTTATCGGCTTTCAAATGGCGTACTTGAAAGTGCACTATCCGGCACCTTTTTTTGCTTCGATCTTGCACTCGGTACGCAATACTGCAAGCAAAATGAAAGAATACTTAAATGAAGCCGCACGTTATGGAGTAGAAGTATTGCCACCATCGATCAATACCAGTGGGTTTAGTTTTCAACTGCAAAATGAGAAACAAATCCGCTTTGGGTTCAGCAGTATCAAAGGGATTCGGCGCGACATGATCCAAGACATTTTGACAGAACGAAAAGAGCATGGCAATTTCACGTCCATGGATCAATTTTTACTTCGCTTGAATCAGCGGAACAGCAAGTGGTTAAAGTTGGACTATTTATTGCCGCTTTTGAGCATCGGTGTATTCGATGTGATTGCGCCTAATCGAAAACAAGCATTGATCCAACTAGAAGGGAAAATCCAAAATATTACTTATAGTGGCGGCAGTTTGGATCTCTTAGAAACCATGGCTTTAAAAGAAGAAGCCGTTGCCGATTACAAACTGGAAGAGAAACTGGCTTTGGAAGAAGAATACTTAGGTGTTTATTTGTCTGGCCATCCCGTAGAACAGTTTCAAAAATTGCATCAATTAAAACAAATCACCGATATTGCCGATCTGGTTCCGAATGAACGGGTCCGCATCCTTTTGTATGTCCGCAAGATTCGGGAGATACGTACAAAAAAAGGCGAACAGATGGCATTTGTTGAAGGAACGGATGCTAGCAAAGAAGTTTCAGTAACGATTTTTCCCATCGTTTATCGACAAGTGCGTTCCTTGATCGAAGAAAATGCTGTTCTCTATATTGAAGGAAAGGTCGAGGTAAGTCGTTACAATGGTGAAATCCAACTCATTGCTGATAAAATAGACTTAGCAGAAAACGTTCAAAATAAAATTGCGCCACAAACTTGCTACTTAAAGATTTCTGCTGAAGCCGAAACGTCGCACCTGCAAGCATTGTCGAAGGAAATGAAGCAGCATCAAGGAAATATTCCAGTGGTGATGTTTTATGAAAGTAGTGGCAAAAAAGTGTTATTAGCAGAAGAAAACTGGGTAACGGATGAGCCGAACTTTGTCACACAACTGAAGGCATTATTAGGAAATGGAAATGTAATTTTCAAGTAATTTTCCGAAAACGATAATTCAACTTACACTTTTTTCAACTTTTTCCCACTATTTCAAGACATTTTCATGGAATAATGGTAGAATATGTCTCGTGGTTATTACTTGAAAACTAGCAAACAGGGGCTTCCCTAAACAAAATCTTTTGATGAGGTGAAAGAATAATGAAACGCATTGGAATTCTAACCAGTGGCGGCGATGCACCAGGAATGAACGCAGCGATTCGCGCAGTTGTCAGAAAGGGTATTTTTGACGGACTTGAAGTATATGGAATCAACTATGGCTATGCCGGACTAGTCGCAGGCGACATTCGTCGCTTAGATGTTGCTGATGTTGGTGACAAAATTCAACGTGGTGGAACATTCTTATATTCAGCACGTTATCCAGAATTTGCGACACAAGAAGGGCAATTAAAAGGAATCGAGCAATTAAAGAAATTTGGCATCGAAGGGCTAGTCGTGATTGGTGGAGATGGATCTTACCATGGTGCGATGGCACTTACTCGCCACGGTTTCCCAGCAATCGGGATTCCAGGAACGATCGATAACGACATTCCAGGAACAGATTTCACGATTGGTTTTGATACAGCGATCAATACTGTCTTAGAATCGATTGACCGTATCCGTGATACAGCGACATCACATGTCCGCACATTTGTGATCGAAGTAATGGGACGTGGTGCTGGCGATATCGCTTTATGGTCAGGTGTGGCCGGTGGTGCGGATGAAATCATCATCCCAGAACATGATTTTGACATGCAAGTTGTTGCTGATCGTATCCGTGAAGGACGCGACCGCGGGAAAAAACATTGCTTGATCGTTTTAGCCGAAGGCGTGATGGGCGGAAATGATTTTGCTGACAAACTTTCTGAATACGGCGATTTCCATACCCGTGTATCAATTCTAGGACACGTTGTCCGTGGTGGTTCACCAAGCGCTCGTGACCGTGTGTTAGCAAGTAAATTTGGTTCATATGCCGTTGAATTATTGCAACAAGGCAAAGGCGGTCTATGTATCGGTATCGAAAACAATGAAATGATTGCTTCTGATATTATCGAAACCCTTGAAAACAATCGTCACAAGCCAGATCTTAGCTTGTATAACTTGAACAAAGAAATCTCATTTTAAAGAGATTTTTTAGAGCAACGCAACAGTAATTTTGTAAAAAAAGCTTATTAGCTATTTTAAATAAATGAATAGGAGCGTTTAGTAATGAAAAAAACAAAGATCGTAAGTACATTAGGACCAGCAAGTAACAGTGTGGAAATTATTTCTCAACTGATTGAAGCCGGTGCGAATGTCTTCCGCTTTAACTTCTCTCATGGAGATCATGAAGAACAATTAGCGCGTATGACAATGGTTCGTGAAGCCGTGAAGAAAACTGGTAAAGATGTCGGTATCCTTTTAGATACAAAAGGTGCTGAAATCCGTACAACTGTACAAAATACGACAGAAGCTGACTTTGGTCGTGCTGGATACATCCAATTTAACGTTGGCGATGAAACACGCATTTCAATGGATCCAGAACACAAAGGAACAAAAGAAAAAATTGCTGTAACTTATCCTGGTTTATTTGAAGATGTTCATGTGGGCGGACACATCTTGTTTGATGATGGTTTGATCGACATGGAAATCAAAGAAAAAGACGAAGCAACCCGCGAATTAGTGGTTGTTGTTAAAAATGCTGGAATGTTAGGATCACGTAAAGGGGTCAACGCTCCTGGTGTATCAATCAGCTTACCTGGTATTACTGAAAAAGATGCAGAAGATATCCGTTTTGGTCTTGATAACGATATCGACTTCATTGCCGCTTCATTTGTACGTAAAGCGCAAGACGTTTTAGAGATTCGTGAAATTTTAGAAGAAAAAGACATGACTCATGTGCAAATCTTCTCTAAAATCGAATCACAAGAAGGTATCGATAATATCGATGAAATCATCAAAGTTTCTGATGGTATCATGGTTGCCCGTGGTGACATGGGTGTTGAGATCCCTGCTGAAGAAGTACCAATGGTTCAAAAGAGCATTATTAAAAAATGTAACGCTGCTGGTAAATCAGTTATCACAGCAACACAAATGTTAGAGTCAATGCAACAAAACCCACGTCCAACCCGTGCAGAAGCTTCTGACGTTGCCAATGCTGTCTTTGATGGTACCGATGCAACAATGCTTTCTGGTGAATCAGCAAACGGTGACTACCCTGTTGAGGCAGTAGCAACAATGGCACGGATCGACATTGAAGCTGAAAAAGCTTTATCAGAAAACAGCACATTCCAAATCAACCAATTCGATAAAACAGATGTAACAGAAACAATCGGTTTATCTGTTGCTCGTGCGGCGAAAAACCTAGGGGTTAAAACAATCGTTGCAGCGACTGAATCTGGCTACACTGCAAAAATGATCTCTAAATATCGTCCAGATGCTGACATTTTAGCTGTTACATTTGATGAACGTACAAAACGTGGCTTGATGCTTAACTGGGGTGTCTACCCAACCGTTGCTGAAAAACCATCAACAACTGATGAAATGTTTGAATTAGCAGCAAAACAAGCAGTTGATTTAGGTTTTGCTAAAGAAGGCGATCTAATCTTGATCACAGCCGGTGTTCCTGTTGGTGAACGCGGAACAACCAACGTCATGAAGATCCAATTGATCGGTTCAAAATTGCTTGAAGCGCAAGGGATTGGTGAAAAATCAGTTGTTGCCAATGCCGTGATCGCTCACAGTGCCGAAGAAGCAATTGCGAAAGCAAAAGATGGCATGATTTTAGTTGTACCAACAACAGATAAAGAATATATGCCAGCAATCGAAAAAGCAGCAGCTTTAGTTGTTGAAGATGGCGGCTTGACTTCTCATGCAGCAGTTGTCGGAATCGCGAAAGATCTACCAGTCATCGTTGGTGCCAAAGACGCAACCACAACCATCAAAGATGGCGAATTGGTTACTCTTGATTCTCGTCGCGGTATCGTTTATCGTGGAGAAACAACAGCAATCTAATGATTTTTAACGATTGATCAAGCAACAGGCAAGTGCACGTTGTGCGCTTCCTGTTGTTTTTTTGAGAGGGTCGAAATCCCTTGAGAAAGGGCATTAAAATGACACGATCAAAAATGAAAAAGGTGTCAAGAAAATTTCATTGACAAAGCCTCAGAAGCCCTGTATAATTGCTTTTGTTGCTTAGGGGTGATAAAAATGAAATGGTCTTTATTGGAATTAAAAAAATACCAAGAGACACCGCTGATGTTTGAAGAAACACTTGACTTAAAGAGTCAACTGATAAAACGCGATGGACAGATCATTGATTTGTCTCCTGTAAAAGTAAAAGGGCTGATGAGTGTTGATAAGCAAGGATACTTGCTGCACTATCAAGTAGAAACGACGATGACATTGCCATCTACTCGTTCTTTGACACCTGTAGCGATTCCTTTTGATTTTTCAGTGGATGAACACTTCATGACACCAGAGCAATTTCAGCGTCGCGATGAAACGATCGTCGAAGAAGAAGTTTTGATCGTTGAAGGTCAAACCATCAGCTTAGATGAATCAGTCGCTGATAACCTATTACTTGCGATTCCTTTGCAAGTCCTGACAGAAGAAGAAAAGCAAGGTTCAGCAATGCCATCTGGCAACGATTGGGCTGTTTTGTCAGAAGAAGACTTTGCAAATCAAAAAGAAGCGCAAGCTCAACAAGTTGATCCTCGTCTTGCAAAATTATCCGAATTATTCACTGAATCAGATGACGATAACGCGTAGGATTGGAATAAATTGCAGCCTCAAGGTTGCGTTCATTAACAAGGAGGTGTAGCAAAATGGCAGTACCAGCTAGAAAAACTTCGAAAGCGAAGAAAGCAAAACGTCGTACACATTACAAATTGACAATCAACGGTTTGAACGAATGTGCAAACTGTGGTGAAATGAAAAAAAGCCACCATGTCTGCTCAAACTGTGGTCATTACGATGGCAAAGACGTAGCAACAAAAGAAGCATAATTCCTTTTTTTCAGAAAGAGGATTCTAAAACCTTAGGCTAACCATGGAGCCTGAGGTTTTTTTGTTTTTTTGACTAATATGGAACTTTTCAGAAATATTTTTGTCCAGCGAAAGAGAATAGTTCAAAAGCAGGTACATTTGCGCTATAATGAAAAAGATAATTGAATCTTAGGAGGATGAAAGATGACAAAACAACAAATCGGCGTTGTCGGTATGGCTGTTATGGGCAAAAACTTAGCGTTGAACATCGAAAGCCGCGGTTATTCAGTTGCCTTATTTAACCGTACTGGTTCAAAGACAGAAGAAGTAGTAAAAGAACATCCAGATAAAAATTTTAAAGCAACCTATACGATAGAAGAATTTGTTCAATCTATTGAAAAACCACGTCGTATTTTATTAATGGTAAAAGCAGGATTTGCGACAGATGCAACGATCCAAGAATTATTGCCTCATCTAGACAAAGGCGATATTTTGATCGATGGCGGAAATACCTTCTTTAAAGATACGGTTCGTCGTAACGAAGAGTTGGCAAACTCAGGAATCAACTTTATCGGTACAGGTGTATCTGGTGGGGAAGAGGGCGCCTTGAAAGGTCCTTCGATCATGCCAGGAGGACAAAAAGAAGCGTATGAATTGGTTGCGCCAATCTTGGAACAAATTTCTGCAAAAGCCGAAGATGGAACACCTTGTGTGACTTATATTGGACCAAACGGTGCAGGCCATTACGTAAAAATGGTTCATAACGGGATCGAATATGGGGACATGCAGCTGATTGCTGAGTCTTATGACTTGATGCAAAACATATTAGGTCTATCTGTTGATGAAATGGCTGATATTTTTGCTGAATGGAACAAAGGCGAATTAGACAGCTATCTAATTGAGATCACAGCGGATATTTTGACTCGCAAAGACGATCAAGGTACAGGCAAACCAATCGTTGATGTGATTTTAGATGCTGCTGGTAATAAAGGAACTGGGAAATGGACAAGCCAAAGTGCCTTAGACCTAGGCGTACCACTACCATTGATCACTGAATCTGTTTTTGCCCGTTATATCTCGGCTTACAAAGAAGAACGGGTCAATGCCAGCAAAGTCTTACCAAAACCAGAAGCAGTTGCTTTTGAAGGAAACAAAGAAGAGTTTATCAATAAGATCCGCGAAGCATTATACTTCAGTAAGATCATGAGCTATGCACAAGGATTCGCGCAATTACGTACTGCATCAAAAGAATATGATTGGGATCTTCCTTTTGGTGAAATTGCCAAAATTTGGCGTGCAGGCTGTATCATCCGGGCTCAATTTTTACAAAAAATCACGGATGCTTATGACAAGAATGCCGACATTGAAAACTTACTATTAGATGACTACTTCAAAGATATTACGAAACGTTATCAATCTTCTGTACGTGAAGTAGTTGCACTAGCTGTCCAAGCAGGAGTACCTGTGCCGACGTTCTCATCTGCGATCGCGTACTTCGATTCTTATCGTTCTGATCGTTTGCCAGCGAACTTGATCCAAGCACAACGGGATTACTTCGGAGCGCATACGTATGAACGGACAGATAAAGAGGGAATTTTCCATTATTCATGGTATGATGAAGCGTAAGCTTTAAGAGAATCCAAAAGAGAAAGGCCGAAAGTGAGAACTTTCGGTCAATCTCTTTTTTATTTTTTAGATACATGATAAAATAAGACAGATAATGTCTAATTTAAAGGCAGAATAATCAATAAAGGGGCTATCAATAATGAGTAATATTCTAATCATTGAAGATGAAAAGAACTTAGCTCGATTTGTAGAATTAGAATTGAAGCATGAAGGGTATAATACTGAAGTTCATTATAACGGACGGACGGGACTGGATGCGGCGCTGAATAATGAATGGGATGCGATCTTATTGGATCTAATGCTTCCTGAGTTAAATGGGTTAGAAGTTTGCCGCCGCGTGCGTCAATCGAAGAACACCCCGATCATCATGATGACCGCACGAGATTCCGTGATTGATCGAGTATCAGGTTTAGATCATGGTGCCGATGATTATATTGTGAAGCCTTTTGCAATTGAAGAATTGCTGGCACGCTTACGTGCGTTGCTTCGCCGTATCGATATCGAAGGGGACAAAAACGTTGCAAAACAAACCACGATCACTTACCGAGACCTAACGATTGAAAAAGAAAATCGTGTCGTTCGTCGCGGAACAGATGTCATTGAACTAACAAAACGCGAATATGAGCTATTGTTGACTTTAATGGAAAACGTTAATGTCGTTTTGGCCAGAGATGTTTTATTAAACAAAGTCTGGGGCTATGAGACAGAAGTTGAAACCAACGTTGTCGATGTTTACATCCGCTACTTACGGAATAAAATTGATGTACCAGGGGAGGAAAGCTATATCCAAACCGTTCGTGGTACAGGTTATGTGATGCGGTCGTGAACCTTAAAAAAAGAATGAAAAAATTAAAAGAACTGAAGGGGCCTTCTTTAACTGTAAAGTGGGCCTTCGCAAGTTCTTTCTTTATATTCGTCGTATTTACGATCTTTGCCGTGATCACCTATAAAACATCGGTGAATTTGATCGTCGCTAAAGAAGAAAACAATGTGGAGCGGACGATGTCAGAGGTTGCTTCTCGTTTAGCCAATTCGGATCAAGAACTAACATTGGTCCGAACGTATCGTAATTTAACCAAAAATGATGCGGGGACGACGAGCATTTATGATCGCACTTCAACGATCGATGGCAACTTAATGAAAATCGACTCCTTTATTTCGGAATTAGGCCAAGCACCATTGAGCCTGTTTGTTTATAATTTGAATGAGGACCTTGTTTTTAAAACCCATGAAAATGATTTAGCACTGATCGACACGCAGCGCAAAGCGCCAACCATCGTAACGCTGGATGGTATCACAGGCTTTCTCTCGATCCAACCCATTTATTCAAAAGGCACCAGAGAGCGGATTGGCTATGCTCAAACATTTTATGAGTTGACTTCTTTTTATGAAATACGCAGCAAACTGCTGCTGACTTTGATTATCTTAGAAGTCGTCTCTCTGATTCTCAGCAGTGTCCTCGGGTTCTTTTTATCAGCGTATTTCCTTCAGCCATTAAAGGTATTACGGGATACGATGGAAACTGTTCGGAAAAACCCGCAGTCAACCGTGCATATGCCAGAATTAAATACGAACGATGAACTGTCTGATTTAGCAGATATATTTAATGAGATGTTGGATCGCATGCGCCTGTACATTGAGCAGCAAGAGCGATTCGTTGAAGATGTTTCTCATGAGTTACGGACACCCGTAGCAATCATTGAAGGACACATGAATCTTTTGCAACGTTGGGGGAAAGATGATCCAGAGATCTTGGATGAGTCCCTCGCAGCCAGTATGCAAGAGATCAGTCGAATGAAGACGCTAGTACAGGAAATGTTGGATCTCTCAAGAGCGGAACAAGTGGATGTTCATTATGCAAATGAAACAACTAATGCAAAAGAAGTTGTCTATCAAGTGTTCAATAACTTTAAAATACTGTATCCGGATTTTGTCTTTACGTTGGATGATGATTTGTATCATGAGTTGAAGCTGAAAATCTATCGCAATCATTTTGAACAGATCATTATTATTGTCTTGGATAACGCAGTAAAGTATTCCACTGATCGAAAAGAAGTTCATCTATCTATTTCATTGGATCGTCAATCTTTTGAAATTGCCATCCAAGATTTCGGGGAAGGCATCTCCAAAGAAGACCTCGATAAGATCTTTAATCGTTTCTATCGAGTAGATAAAGCCCGTGCTAGAACCAAAGGTGGCAATGGTTTGGGGTTATCTATAGCAAAACAACTATTAGAAAGCTATAAAGGAAAAATCACGGCGGAGAGTGTCATTGGCCAAGGAACAATCTTTCGGATTTATATACCGATTCTTCAAACGGAAGATCGGACGAAAAGAGAACGTTGAGCAAAAAAGCTTAAGTTCTCTTTTTTCATTCTTAAATGATAGATTTAGTGCCGAAACACTGCTTATAAACGAACGTTCGAAACGTTTGGTAATGAATAATTCGCCTATGAAAATAGTTGTCAAAAAGCCTATTTTTTTAGTTGATTTTTCCTTTAAGAATTGCTATATTATTACTTGTCCTTGTTAAGACATTTGTAACAAACACTGATTGATCTTTTTTGAAATTAGTTGTTGACGAAACATTTTACAAGTGTTATTATAACAAAGTCGAAAAAATATCGTCTCTGAAAAAACCTGATAAATCAAAAAAACTTTTCAAAAAAGTGTTTGACATATAACGGTTGAGATGGTAAGATGAAAAAGTCGCTGAGGTTAAGAGAGAAGTTAAATAACAACTTCTTGAAAAAAACTTTTAAAAAAGAGTTGACAATCAAACGTCGCTCTGATATGATATAAAAGTTGCTAACGCAGCACGGTAGACCTTTGAAAACTGAACAAAGCAAGCAAACGAACCAATGTGTAGGACGTTTCAATTTATTGAAACAAATACATGCAAGCAATAGCTAGCAAAGTTAATTTTTATGAGCTTAATGACCGTATGGTCATTCAAACAAATCATTATGAGAGTTTGATCCTGGCTCAGGACGAACGCTGGCGGCGTGCCTAATACATGCAAGTCGAACGCTTTTTCTTTCACCGGAGCTTGCTCCACCGAAAGAAAAAGAGTGGCGAACGGGTGAGTAACACGTGGGTAACCTGCCCATCAGAAGGGGATAACACTTGGAAACAGGTGCTAATACCGTATAACACTATTTTCCGCATGGAAGAAAGTTGAAAGGCGCTTTTGCGTCACTGATGGATGGACCCGCGGTGCATTAGCTAGTTGGTGAGGTAACGGCTCACCAAGGCAACGATGCATAGCCGACCTGAGAGGGTGATCGGCCACACTGGGACTGAGACACGGCCCAGACTCCTACGGGAGGCAGCAGTAGGGAATCTTCGGCAATGGACGAAAGTCTGACCGAGCAACGCCGCGTGAGTGAAGAAGGTTTTCGGATCGTAAAACTCTGTTGTTAGAGAAGAACAAGGATGAGAGTAAAACGTTCATCCCTTGACGGTATCTAACCAGAAAGCCACGGCTAACTACGTGCCAGCAGCCGCGGTAATACGTAGGTGGCAAGCGTTGTCCGGATTTATTGGGCGTAAAGCGAGCGCAGGCGGTTTCTTAAGTCTGATGTGAAAGCCCCCGGCTCAACCGGGGAGGGTCATTGGAAACTGGGAGACTTGAGTGCAGAAGAGGAGAGTGGAATTCCATGTGTAGCGGTGAAATGCGTAGATATATGGAGGAACACCAGTGGCGAAGGCGGCTCTCTGGTCTGTAACTGACGCTGAGGCTCGAAAGCGTGGGGAGCGAACAGGATTAGATACCCTGGTAGTCCACGCCGTAAACGATGAGTGCTAAGTGTTGGAGGGTTTCCGCCCTTCAGTGCTGCAGCAAACGCATTAAGCACTCCGCCTGGGGAGTACGACCGCAAGGTTGAAACTCAAAGGAATTGACGGGGGCCCGCACAAGCGGTGGAGCATGTGGTTTAATTCGAAGCAACGCGAAGAACCTTACCAGGTCTTGACATCCTTTGACCACTCTAGAGATAGAGCTTCCCCTTCGGGGGCAAAGTGACAGGTGGTGCATGGTTGTCGTCAGCTCGTGTCGTGAGATGTTGGGTTAAGTCCCGCAACGAGCGCAACCCTTATTGTTAGTTGCCATCATTTAGTTGGGCACTCTAGCGAGACTGCCGGTGACAAACCGGAGGAAGGTGGGGATGACGTCAAATCATCATGCCCCTTATGACCTG
>NZ_NGLK01000001.1:2948645-3076165 GCF_002141235.1 Enterococcus sp. 3C7_DIV0644
GTTGGAGCGGACTGATACTAATCGATCGAGGACTTAACCAAAAAGAAAAAAGCACGTAAACTCGTAGCGTTTTGATTTCTTCGATCCAGTTTTGAGTGAGCAACACTTACTCAATTGAATAGTGTGGTGGCGATAGCAAGAAGGATACACCTGTAACCATGCCGAACACAGAAGTTAAGCTTCTTAGCGCCGATTGTAGTGAAGGGTTTCCCTTTGTGAGAGTAGGACGTCGCCACGCATTTCAATTTTTCCGGCATAGCTCAGTTGGTAGTAGCGCATGACTGTTAATCATGATGTCGTAGGTTCGAGTCCTACTGCCGGAGTTCTCTAATAAGAGAAAACAAGCAAGAGTAATGAGCTTCTTTTAGGCTGGAGAGTTGTCCGAGTGGCCGAAGGAGCATGATTGGAAATCATGTAGATGGCTATCGCTGTCTCAAGGGTTCGAATCCCTTACTCTCCGTTTTAAACTTAGGTCCGTTGGTCAAGTGGTTAAGACACCGCCCTTTCACGGCGGTAACACGGGTTCGAATCCCGTACGGATCATTACAATTTAATGAACAACCTCCGGGGGTTTAGCTCAGCTGGGAGAGCATCTGCCTTACAAGCAGAGGGTCAGCGGTTCGATCCCGTTAACCCCCATTACGGTTTGGTAGTTCAGTTGGTTAGAATGCCTGCCTGTCACGCAGGAGGTCGCGGGTTCGAGTCCCGTCCAGACCGTTTCATTATTTTTGTAAAACTTATATTTTCTTATATGGCTCGGTAGCTCAGTTGGTAGAGCAATGGATTGAAGCTCCATGTGTCGGCAGTTCGATTCTGTCCCGCGCCACCATGGAGGAGTAGCGAAGTGGCTAAACGCGACGGACTGTAAATCCGTTCCTTAGGGTTCAGTGGTTCGAATCCACTCTCCTCCATTTATAGGGGCATAGTTTAAAGGTAGAACAGCGGTCTCCAAAACCGTTAGTGTGGGTTCAATTCCTGCTGCCCCTGCCATTATATATTTCAATAGTTTCTTATTACGGCGGGTGTGGCGAAGTGGTTAACGCACCGGATTGTGGCTCCGGCATTCGTGGGTTCGATTCCCATCATTCGCCCTTTCATTTTTGGGGTATAGCCAAGCGGTAAGGCAACGGACTTTGACTCCGTCATGCGTTGGTTCGAATCCAGCTACCCCAGTACAATCTTCACTTGATTGTAGATTGCAACAATAGTATAATGGCGGTATAGCCAAGTGGTAAGGCAGAGGTCTGCAAAACCTTCATCACCGGTTCAAATCCGGTTACCGCCTTAGTACTAAATACTAACCTTTCAACATGCCGGCGTGGCGGAATTGGCAGACGCGCTGGACTCAAAATCCAGTGCCCGTTGAGGGCGTGCCGGTTCGACCCCGGCCGCCGGTATCATTGATGTATCAGTCTTTTATAAGATTGATACATTTTTTTGTTTATAAAAGTCTACAAATACGATTTTGGAGGACAACTCATATAGCAAAGATTTTTTTGTTTTGTTACTATTGAAAGCCTTTCCTTAATCTTGTATAGTTTTTACTTGAATAGCTGCAAGGAACAGGAAAGAGGGGGGATCAAATTGAAATGGTATGAGAATAGAATCAAATCGGCGATAGATGGGACAAATCCAATGGTGATCAAAGAATTGCCTGGCAGTTTTGCTGTTTATGGCGATGTCCAATTTCTTCCCGGATATTGTGTATTATTACCTAAAAGAGAGGTGGCTTCTTTAAATGATCTAGATTTAAGCGAGCGACAGATTTTCTTAACTGATATGACTCTTTTAGGAGATGCTATAATACAGGCTTGTTCTCCATTGAGAATCAATTATGAACTATTGGGAAATACCGATAACTTTCTTCATGCACATCTTTTTCCTCGTTATGAATGGGAAACCGACGAAGCGAAAAAAATGCCTGTTTGGTTGTATGACAAATCCCATTGGACTAATCCAGAGTATCACTATTCAGAAAAAAGAGATGGAGAGCGAAGACAAAAGATAAGCTCTTATTTAGAAAACGCCTATCGTTAGTCTAATGAACCTTTCTAATCTAGTAACCTCAATAAAAGAACCTCCATGAAGCGATCGCTTCATGGAGGTTCTTTCCTTAGATCAATCAATATACTTAAGAATTGCGACTTCTTTTGGTTTCAGAACTGTCAACTGTTTGGTCTCTTTGGTTAGAAGGTCTACTCCAGCGGCTTTCAGCTTCACTTCTGTTGTCTGCTCGGTATGGTTTAAGAGAAAGACGAGTGTATAGCCAGCACCTTTGCGGCAGGTAACGGAGACTTCAGTAGGAGCAGCCAAGAAGAGCTGGGCATGAGTCGTTAAATTGTGATTTTCCAGAATGCTCGTTAAAAATGTTGTTAGACCTTCAAGGGACAATTCTGTTCCTACGTAATACGCATATCCATCGTCGATCCGGTTCATGGTAATGGCTGGCTTATCGGTCAAATAACCGGAATGGAAGGTTGCCAAAGCTTTCGCACCTTTTAGATGGATGACTTCCTCCCATAGAGAATTGTCGTACCGACGACCTTGGAAGTCAATTTGGTGATGGGTAGCCGCTTTCATTGGGTAAAACTCTTCTACAATGATCCCTAAGGTGTCCCTAAACAGTCCTGGATAGCCCCCAAGATAGACTTGGTCATATTCATTGACGATCCCACTAAAGAAATTGGTCAAGAAGATGCCGCCTTGTCGCACGTAATCATGGATCTTCTTACCGAATGCTTCGGGTGCTGAATAGAGATTTGGGGCGATCACTAAAGGATAGCCGCCTAGGGATTCGGAAGGATGGACAAAGTCTACGCTCAGATTTAACGCCCTAAGTGCGGCATACAGGCTGCGTAACTGATGAATGTATTTTAAGGTTCTTGGTTTGGCATCCAATTCCAGCGCCCACCAATTTTCCCAGTCGAAGACAACTGCGACATCAGCCAAGAAGCGCGTCCCAACGATTTCGGATAGTTGCGAAAATTCGTTGCCTAATTGTGCACATTCACGAAAGATACGGCTTGACTGAGGATCTCCGTGAGGCACCATCGCACTATGAAATTTTTCCGCACCGCCACGAGACTGTCGCCATTGAAAGAACATGATACCATCAGCACCATGAGCTAGCGCTTCATAACTCCAAAGACGCAACTGGTTGGGGGTCTTGGCCCCGTTGATTTGTCGCCAATTAACGGCGCTGGTGGCTTGCTCCATGATCAAGAATGGCTTTTTCTTCAAACTGCGGGTTAAATCGTTAGCAAGAAATTGCGGGTAAGGGTTTTTTTCAAAGGGATTCGGGTACGAATTCCAGCTGACCACATCTATTTCAGGTGCCCATTTAAATCCATCTACGTATTTGTGTAAGCCCATAAGATTGGTCATATAAGGAATGTCATGGGAATATTTTGCAATCGCCGCCTTTTCAATTTGATAAAGTTCCAGATTCATGTCGGAAAGAAACCGACGGTAGTCTAATTGCTGTGCAGGATTTTTGAAGGTTGGCATTGCCTCTGGTAAGAAAATTTCCTCCCAGCTGCCATAGGATTGACTCCAAAACTTCGTTGACCAAGCATCATTCAATCCAGCGATGGTCAGATATTTCTCTGCTAACCATGTCTGAAATCTTTTCCGACAATGATCGCAATAACACTCGTGGATGTGACACGTATATTCATTATTGATATGCCACATGACCAGCCCTGGATGATTAGCATAACGGTTTGCGACTGCTTCAGACAAATCGGCGGCATATTGACGATAGATAGGGGAAGTCGGACAGTAGTGCTGGCGCGCACCATGAACCAGTCGATTGCCATGAATGGTCACAGGCAGCATCTCAGGGTGTTTTTGAACAAGCCAAGCGGGAGGAGATGCTGTACCATTTGCAAGATCGATCATGATATTGTTTTCATATAAAAGATCCATCAACCAGTCCAGAAAGTCAAAATCATAGGTGGATTCATCTGGCTGCAGATTGACCCAGCCAAAAATATTGATACTTACATAGTTCACACCTGCTTCTTTCATTAAGCGCATATCTTCAAGAATGACTTCTTTAGACCATTGTTCAGGATTGTAGTCGGCACCATAGTAAAGCTGACGTTGCGTTTTCATCAAATCGCTCCTTTATAGACGTTTCTTTAGTATCAAGATACTTGAATCATATCAAATATTCATCTGTTTGATAGCGGTATCATTTGAAAATCATGAAATGATCCAAAAAAACAAAGATAGTTCAATCTGGTTTCGCAACTAGGGCTATAGTCCGCCAGTTCTTTTGCCTTGCTGTTTTTTTAACAAAAATATACAATTGAAAAAGGCGGTAAATTAAAGTATCTAGAATTTATATTCTTTATTAGTTGTTTTTTTATCGGGGGTTTCTTTTTTTTAAAATGCATGTTTATAACTATATGATCCGAAAAAACTTTGAATCACGAGTAGAAAAAACACGATGAGTCGAAGAAATGAATAATTATGTGATGTAGAATCAAAAAAAAGAATGACATAAGTTATTCTACAAAATTGCCAAGAAGGAGAGAAAAGTCCATGAACCAGCCAATACAGATCTTTTCTGAGATTGCGCCCTTAAAGCGGGTGCTGTTGCATCGTCCAGGAGCAGAATTGGAAAACTTGATGCCGGATTATCTTGATCGCTTGTTGTTCGATGATATTCCTTTTCTAGACCAAGCACAAAAAGAGCATGATTTTTTTGCCGAGACGTTAAGAAACAGAGGGGTGGAAGTCCTTTATTTGGAAGATCTTGTTGCAGAGACATTGTCGACGACCGGTGCCAAAGAAGCTTTTTTAGAAGATTATTTAAATGAGACAACGATCCTTGATGAAGAGATTCGCAACGAAGTGCGCAATTTTTTCCTATCGATCAAAGATAATCGCTCCTTTATCGATCATACGATGGCGGGCTTGAAAAAAAGTGAGGTAGAAATTCCAAGAGCTAGCAAGTTAACGACGATCGTTGAAACGGAATATCCTTTTTTGATCGATCCAATGCCAAACTTGTATTTCACGAGAGATCCGTTTGCTACGATTGGTCATAGCGTTTCCTTGAATCGAATGTATTCTGCAACGAGAAGACGAGAAACCCTCTACGGAAAACAAATTTTTACGCACCACCCGATGTTTTCCCGCAATGAGACGAACTTTTTGTATCATCGGGACGAAACGACGCGGATGGAAGGCGGCGATCAGCTGATTTTATCTGATAAAATCGTGGCGATCGGTATCTCTCAACGAACCGAGGTTGCTTCTATCGAAAAAATTGCCGAAACGATTTTTGCTACAGAACCGAGTTTTGAACATATCTTGGCATTTAATATTGGTGAAGAACGAAAATTTATGCACTTAGATACGGTCTTTACGATGGTGGATCATGATAAGTTCACGATCCATCCAGAAATCGAGGGAGAACTTTCGCTGTATTCAATCACTAAACACAAGGACGGTGTGCGAGTATATGAGGAAAAAGATACGTTGGAAAACATTCTTTGCCGTTATTTAGATTTGCCTGAAGTACACTTGATTCGCTGTGGTGGTGACGACTTAGCGGCAGCAGCCAGAGAACAATGGAATGATGGTTCCAATACATTGGCGATCGCCCCAGGGGAAGTCGTGGTCTATGACCGCAATACCATCACCAACGGGTTGTTAAAAGAGGCAGGCGTCAAGTTGAATGAGATCTCAGGAAGTGAATTGGTTCGCGGACGTGGAGGTCCACGCTGTATGAGTATGCCATTTATTCGTGAGTAGGACGAATCTTTGTTATTTTAATTACGGATTTTTGCTTTGAAATTATGAAAGTTAAGAAATAGAAGAGAGAAAAATAAAAGAAAGATTTGAAACGGCATTCTGTTTCTAATCTTTCTTTTTTGTCATCATTTAACCCCCTATAAATTGAAAAGGATTTCTTTTTGTGAAAATGTGTAATTTTTGTGACTTTTATATGTAAAGACTATAAAAAAACGCTAGGAACCTTGTTCTATCGCTAAATTTATGGTACGGTTATATTAGAAAACGGAAATAGGTGAAGGTATTTGCCACTTATTGATTTTTGACACCCTACGATCAGCGAATGCCATATGCTTGATTTGTAGTGGTTTTTTTTGCGGAAAAAAAGGGAAAGCAGGTGAGAAAATGGCAGTAGATGCAATTCGATTATTACAAGAAGCAGAGCAATTTGCTGAAAATAAAAACCAAGAAGCGGAAGCAGAAAAAAAACAATTGGCACAAGAACGCGAAGAACGGTTGAAGGCGTTTAAAAAAGAGTTGGCAGAAAAAGAAGCCCAACAAAAAGAAGCAATCAATCAAAAAATCGCAGCTGAGTTAACACAGTCAAAAGAACCGCTCATGGCTAAAACGAAAGCAGAAGTGGAAACACTACGAACGATCCCTAATGAGTTAAAGGAAGAAGCATTGGCAATAATAATAAATAAGGTTGTGACATAAATGGCAATTGCAAAAATGCAAAAGTTCAGTCTGTTGACCTTTTACGATCAGAAAGAAGCTGTTTTAGAGCAGCTGCAAGACTTTCAGGGCGTAGAACTGCTTTCTTCGGAGAAATACTACGATTCTGAAGAAACGACGGGTGTTTTGACACCGGTTCGCGAGGAACAGTCTGAAGAAGAAATGGAGAACCAGTTTGGTCAAGTCAACTGGAGCTTAAATTTTTTAGAAGAATATGTACCCAAAAAAGGAATGCTGGCACAACTGCGGCAACCAATCAAAAAATATACCCTTCAAGAATTGGCTGAAACAGCCCACACCTATCCCTGGCAAGAATTATGCCAGACCCTTCGTAAACAAGACAAACGTCTTCGCTTGATCGATCAAGAAAAACGCGATGTATTAGCACAAGAAGCAGAGCTGTCGATTTGGAAGTATTTTAAAGAGCGTCCAGCGGTTTTAAAGGAATTAAAAAAATCAGGTGGCTTGCTAGGTTCGATTCCCACTTCTGAAATGGCTGACTTTACGACGAACAGTGAGAAGCTGCCGCTCGTCTATGTGGAAACTGTTTATCAATCACAAACAACCACTTATTTACTGGTCCTTTTCCACAAAGATGTAAAAGAAAAAGTAACTTCACTTCTTAAAAAAGTAGCCTTTGAGCAATACATCTACCCTTATGAGGGCATCCCAGAAGAAGATCTGCAAACGATGAAAGAAAAATCCCAACGTTTAATTGATGAAGAAAAAGAGATCAAAGCCTCTCTTCGTGCAATGACAAACGAGCAAGAAACTTTGCGGATCGTTGCCGAGTATTTAGATGGAGCAATCACCCGCTTAAAAAGCAATAAGATGCTTTTACGTTCTACTCATGCGGTCTCGCTTTCTGGCTGGGTTCCTGTTGATGGAACGGCCGAATTAGAAAAACGCATCAAAAAAGGAACTACGGATAACTATTACCTCGAATACCAAGAAGTGACGGAAAAAGAGATTAGTAATGTGCCGATTTTATTAGAAAACGCACGTTGGATCAAACCTTTTGAAGGACTTGTTCGGATGTACAGCTTGCCGCAATATGACGAGTTAGATCCGACACCATTTATGGCGCCTTTTTATATGGTGGCATTCGGGATGATGGTTGCCGATTTTGGCTATGGTTTGCTTTTGTTTCTGGCGACGTTTCTTGGTAAAAAGCTGTTCCACCTCAGCAAAGGGCTGGAACAAAACTTGACCCTCTTTCAGTTATGCTCGATCCCCACGATTATTTGGGGCTTGATCTATGGCAACTTCTTCGGATTTGAATTCTCATTCCAACTGTTGTCTGCCCAGGATGATGTCAACCAGATCTTAGTCTTATCCGTGATCTTTGGGTACATCCAGATCATGTTTGGTTTGGCGCTGAAATTCTATATTCTATGGAAGAAAAAAGACCAGAAACTGGCTGCGATGTTCCAAGCCGGTTCATGGATCGTCTTTTTGATCAGTGTGGCTTTTGTTGCCGCAGGAATGCTGCTTTTCCCTGACACACCGTTACAAATGATTGGGATCGTAATGATCGCTGCCAGTCTATTAGCAGTGGCCATCGGAGGCAGTTTAGAAGGTAAAACCTTAGCAGGAAAAATCGGTTCTGGATTGTACGGATTGATGGATGTGACCAATTATGTTGGTGACTTGATCAGTTACACCCGTCTGATGGCGTTAGGGGTTGCCGGCGGAAGTATCGCCTCAGCCTTCAACTTGATCATCAGCTACCTGCCGCCAGCAGCCCGGTTTACGGTTGGTATCTTATTATTTGTGGCATTGCATGGCCTAAATATTTTCTTAAGTTACCTTAGTGCGTATGTTCATGGTATCCGTTTGCAGTATTTAGAGTATTTTGGAAAATTCTTTACGGGGGGCGGACGTGCCTTTGACCCCTTCAAATCAAATGAAAACTATGTAGAGATCATCTCAGAAGAGAAGTTACAGGAGGACAATAATGGAAAATTGGATTAGTTTCTTTTACGAAAATGGTGGAATTGTTTTTGCAGCTTTAGGTGTAGCGACCGCAACGATTTGCGGCGGTATCGGATCAACGATTGGTGTTGGGATGACCAGTGAAGCAGCGTCAGGCTTGATTTCAGAGCAGCCAGAGAAATTCGGACAAGCGTTGATCTTAGAGTTGCTGTCTAGTACTCAGGGGTTATACGGGTTCGTAATTTCCTTTATGATCTTTGGTCAAATCAGCGGTTCGCTCTCATTCGATCGCGGATTGTACTTGTTTATTGCTTCATTGCCAATCGCATTAACAGCGATCGTAGCCGGAAAATGGCAAGGACGTGCCGCAAGTGCTGCGATGCAGATTTTAGCCAAAAAACCAGAACATGTGACCAAAGGAATTATCTTGGTAGCGATGATGGAAACGTATTGTATTTTAGGGTTCGTTATTTCCTTCTTGCTTGTCTTGAATTAAGAGGAGGGAAAAGTGAATGTCTGATATTACACGTTTAACTGACAAAATAACCGCTGATGCGGAAAAGAAATACCAGCTGCAAATCAAAGAAGCGAAAAAAGAAAGTGAAAATCAAGAAAACTTGAAGCGAACGCAATTAGAAAAAGAGCTTAGTGAGCGGTTAGCTTTTTATGAAAAAGAAAAACGTGCGGCGATGTATTTGGAAATCTCAGATGTGCATATTCAATCAAGAAACAAGGTCTTGGCAGCAAAGCAGTCGGTCTTAGATGAGCTGTTTACTGAGGCTTTGACCCGTTTAAATACGATGGATCAAGCAGCATTTTATGCGTTTATCGCTAATGGCTTGGCGAATGCAAGGTTAACTGGTGAGGTTGAGTTGCTTTTAGGTGAGAAGACCCGCCATTTAGTGGATGAGGAGCTCCTCGCTAAATTGCAGGCATCTGCCCCAGATGTTCAGCTGGAACTGGTAAATAAAACGATCCCTCGTAAGGGTGGCTTTTTGTTGCGACAAGAAGCGATCGAGTTGAATTTTACTTTTGATGCGCTACTAGAAGCCAACAAAGAAGAGTTAAGTAATACGTTACTGCAATTGATTTTTGAACAGTAAGCAGGTGCAAACAGATGAATGACATCAAATACAATACCTTAAATACGAGAATTCGGACGTATGAATCGCAATTATTCGATCGCAGCCGCTATGAGCGGATGCTCTCGGCTGCTAGCGCAGAAGAAATCTACGGTATGTTGCAAGAAACGGTTTATGGTGACTTCATCAACGAGGATGATCGTGTACACGACTTTGAACATGTGTTGATGGCGGAGTTGAAACGGGTATACGACACGATGTATCAGCTGACACCGGAAAAAGCGATCGTTGATTTCTTTGCTTTGAAATATGACTATCAAAATCTGAAAGTCTTGGTAAAAGCGGCGTACATGCAAGAAGATTTTTCTGAATATCTTGTCCCAATTGGTACCCAGCCGCTTTCCGTCCTTAAGGATCTGGTCAAGACCAGAAAAAGCAATCTTGTTGCCAAAGAGATGGTTGATTGTGTGGAAGAAGTCTTCTCTTATATTGAGAACTACCATGAGGTCCAATCGATCGACATCATCTTTGATAACCACTATTGGGAACAATTGTGGACGATTGGCAAAGAATACGACGACGATCTGCTGCAAAGCTTGATTCGTCGACAAATCGATATTTTCAACATTTCAACAACGTTGCGCAGTTACGCGATGAAACGCAAGCGCGGCTTTATCAGCGCAGTTTTAGCCGATCATGGAAACCTACCTGCAAAAGAATTGTTAGCTGAGATCACGACTTCCCTTGAGGCATTTGTGGCATATTTGCAAGGGACTCCTTATAAAGAACTGATCAATCACAGCTATGAAGAGTTGGTAGAGAAGAAGACCTTGAATACCTTTGATATACGCAAAGACAATTTTCTAATGGCGAAGCTCAAAGAACATAAAATTGTTCCTTTTGGCCCTTCAGCATTGGCAGGGTACTTGTACGCCAAGGAAATTGAAAGCAAGAACTTGCGTATTCTCCTGATTGGGAAAATCAATAAGGTGCCGGAAGAGATTTTAAGAAGTCGGGTGCGTGATAGTTATGCATAAAAAAATAGCAATGATGGGTGGTAAGAACTCGATCTTGCCTTTCAAAGGGCTAGGGATCGACATCTTTCCAGTCAGCGATTTGGATGAAGCCGCCCAACAACTAGAAGAAATGGCTGAAGCCTATGGGGTAATCTTTTTGACTGAGCGACTGATTGAACAATTAGAACCGATCGTTCGCCGCTATGAAGAAGTACCGACACCAGCGATCATTCCGATTCCAAGTAGTACGGGTAGTTTAGGGATCGGCATGGCACGAATTCAGCAAAATGTGGAAAAAGCGGTAGGAATGAATATATTAGATTCATAACAGACAAGTCAGCCAGCTAGGAGGAATAAATGTGGCATTTGGCACAATTGAAAAAGTATCGGGACCACTGGTCACCGCCTCAGGATTAAGTGGCGCAAAAATCCACGAAATCTGCAAAGTCAGTGACAAGGGCCTTATCGGTGAGATCATTGAGATCAAAAAAGGGCTGGTTTCGATCCAAGTATACGAAGAAACAGCGGGAATCGGACCAGGCGAGCCCGTGGAAACGACAGGCGCACCATTGTCTGTCGAACTAGCACCAGGTTTGTTGACTCAGATGTTTGATGGGATCCAACGACCATTAGATACGTTTATGTCGCAAACAGAAAGTGATTTTTTGGAACGAGGGGTTACCATCGATCCACTGAATCGCCAAAAGAAATGGACCTTTGTCCCTCAAGTACAAGTCGGTGATACCGTACAAGGTGGCGACATTTTAGGTTCAGTACAAGAAACATCGGTGATCGAGCATAAGATCATGGTGCCACCAAACTATGAAGGAACCGTCAAAGAAATCATGGTAGGGAATTTTGCTATTACTGAAGTGATCTGTGTCTTAGAAACCATTGAGGGTGAAAAAAACTTGACGATGGTTCAGAAATGGCCGGTTCGTCAACCACGTCCCGTTACTGCTAAATTAAATCCAGGCGAACCACTGGTCACTGGACAGCGAGTCATCGACACCTATTTTCCAGTGGCAAAAGGCGGCTCAGCTGCCGTTCCCGGACCATTTGGTGCCGGAAAAACGGTTGTTCAGCACCAAATTGCTAAATGGTCGGATGTGGATATCGTGGTCTATGTCGGCTGTGGCGAGCGAGGCAATGAAATGCGGGATGTTATGAATGAATTTCCTGAACTGATCGATCCAAATACCGGCAAGTCAATCATGGAACGAACGGTCTTGATCGCCAATACGTCGAATATGCCAGTTGCTGCTCGGGAAGCCTCAATCTATACAGGAATCACGATTGCAGAATATTACCGTGACATGGGCTATAGTGTTGCTATCATGGCAGACTCAACATCACGTTGGGCAGAAGCGCTGCGGGAAATGAGTGGACGATTGCAAGAGATCCCAGGAGATGAAGGCTATCCGGCGTACCTTGGAAGTCGAATTGCGGAATACTATGAGCGAGCGGGGCGTTTCCATTCATTAGGCACACAGCCTCGGGAAGGAAGCATTACCGCAATTGGTGCGGTTTCACCTGCTGGTGGAGACATCTCAGAACCGGTCACCCAAAATACCTTACGAATCGTGAAAGTCTTCTGGGCATTGGATAGTATGCTGGCGCAAAAACGGCATTTTCCTTCCATCAACTGGATGAATTCCTATTCCCTTTATGAAGATCAAATCAATTCTTATTTAGATCAATTATTAGGCGATCGCTGGTCGGAGCTAGTCAATGAATCAATGGCGATTCTCCAAGAAGAAAGCCGTTTAGAAGAAATCGTTCAATTGGTAGGGATGGATTCTCTTTCTCAAAGAGACCGTTTGACAATGATGACAGCCCGTTCTTTGAGACAAGATTACTTGCAGCAAAACGCCTTTGATGATGTTGACACGTATACATCTCGCAATAAGCAGTTCAAAATGTTGGAGAATATTCTTTACTTTAATGAACAAGCCCAACGTGCACTGCAGCTAGGTGCTTACTTAGATGAGATCACAAAAGGAACGGTTGATCTGCGTGAGCGCATCGCCCGCAGCAAATACATTCCTGAAGAAGAATTGACCCGCTTGGATACGATCAAGCATGACATCAAAGAAAAGTTACAACGAATCATTGAAACTGGAGGTGTTCATTGATGTTAAAAGAATATCGTACAGTTTCCGAAATTGCCGGCCCTTTAATGGTGGTCGAAAATGTTCGAGGCGTTAAATTCGACGAACTCGTTGAGGTCCGCATGGACACAGGCGAGATCCGTCAAGGTCAAGTACTGGAAGTCAGTGATGACAATGCTGTTGTCCAAGTATTTGAAGGTACCAGTAATTTGAGTGCTGAAGAAAGCAAAGCAAGGTTTCTAGGAACTGGTTTAACTTTAGGGGTTTCTCTAGATATGATGGGTCGGGTTTTTGACGGTTTAGGAAAACCAAAAGATAATGGCCCGAGAATCTTGCCCGAAAAACGCATCGATGTAAACGGTGAAGCCATCAATCCGATGGCACGGGACTTCCCGGATGAATTTATCCAAACTGGGATCTCAACGATCGATCATTTAAATACATTAGTTCGTGGACAAAAATTACCAATCTTTTCTGCTTCTGGTTTGCCTCATAAAGAGATCGCTGCTCAAATCGCACGACAAGCAACAGTACCCAGCCAAGAAGGCAATTTTGCGATCGTCTTCGCAGCAATTGGGATTCCGTTTGAAGAAGCTGAATTTTTCGTGGATGAATTCCGCAAAACCGGTGCATTAGATCGATCTGTTTTGTTTATGAACCTTGCCAACGATCCAGCAATCGAACGGATCGCTACTCCTAAGATGGCATTGACTGCAGCAGAGTATTTGGCTTTTGAAAAAGGCATGCACGTCTTAGTGATCATGACCGATATGACGAACTACTGCGAAGCATTGCGAGAAATCTCCGCTGCCCGCCGAGAAGTTCCGGGACGTCGCGGCTACCCAGGGTATCTATACACCAACTTAGCTACACTGTATGAACGGGCAGGACGTTTGATGGGCAAAGAAGGATCGGTCACACAGATTCCGATCTTAACGATGCCAGATGGCGATAAAACCCACCCGATTCCTGATTTGACTGGCTATATCACAGAAGGACAAATCATTTTGTCGCGGGACCTTTACAAACGCAATATCAATCCGCCAGTGGATATTTTGCCAAGTCTTTCTCGGTTGAAGGACAAAGGAACGGGAGAAGGTAAGACCCGTGCAGATCATGCGGCAACGATGAATCAAATTTATGCCGCCTATTCCGATGGGAAAGCTGCCAAAGAGTTATCGATCGTTTTAGGAGAGTCTGCCTTGTCTGATCTTGATAAAAAGTACGCGCGTTTTGCAGATCTTTTCGAAAAAGAGTATGTCAACCAGGGATTTGAAACCAACCGGACGATTGAAGAAACGTTAGATTTAGGCTGGAAGCTATTAGCTACCTTGCCAAAACAAGAGTTGAGCCGTATCAAAGAAGAATTTATCGACGCCTATTACCCAACGGACGAGGATGTGAGTTCTTAATGGCGATCTTAAATGTCAATCCAACTCGGATGGAACTAAGTCGTTTGAAAAAACGGCTGACGACGGCAACCCGTGGTCACAAATTATTGAAAGACAAGCAAGATGAGCTGGTGCGCCAATTCATTCAGCTAGTAAAGAAAAACCAGGAGCTTCGTAAAAAAATGGAAACTGCGCTGCAAGCAGGGATGGAAGAGTATGTGCTGGCTTCTAGTAGTATTCCCGATGTCGTTTTGCAAGAAGCATTTATGATCCCTTTAAATAAAGTGACCCTAGATGTACAAAGTCGGACCATCATGAATATGGATGTGCCAGTGTTAAATCCTGTTTACGAAGAAGAGAGCTCCGATGATGACTTTTCCTACGGTTTTGTAAGTACCACCAGTGAGCTGGATCTCTCGTTGTCTCATCTTGATCAGATGCTGCCAGTGATGCTTCAGTTGGCCGAAATCGAGAAAACCTGTCAACTGATGGCCAATGAGATCGAGCGGACGAGGCGAAGAGTCAATGCGTTAGAGTATATGACGATTCCCAAGCTGACGGAAACCATTCAATACATCGAAAGCAATCTGGCAGAAGACGAACGAGCAACATTGACCCGCTTGATGAAGGTCACAGATATCATTGCGGAAAATGAAGCAAAGTAAGGATTTTGCCAATCATTTGGAAGAATCAAAAAAGGCACGTAGAAGGGGGTTCCTTTCTACGTGTCTTTTTGCTTGTTAAGAGCGTAAGAGCAGTTGGTCATCTTTTAATTCAGCACCACTATTTTGATGGAACATTTCCATCAATTCAGGGACTGTTAAATGTTGCTTTTGCTCACCGGCAATATCCACGACGATCTTGCCTTGATGAAGCATGATCAGGCGATTGCCATAGCGAATGGCATCTTCCATATCATGAGTAACCATGAAGGCCGTCAACTGCTGTGAACGAATCAATTGATCGGTCAATGCCATGACAGTCAACGAGGTTTTTGGATCTAGGGCAGCGGTATGTTCATCTAATAAAATCAATTTAGGTTGTTGCAATGTTGCCATCAAGAGGGTAATCGCTTGACGCTGTCCGCCTGATAACAAACCGATCTCGGCAGAAAGACGATTTTCTAAGCCTAAGTTTAGACTGGCTAATTTTTCTTGGAAAAACGCGCGATTTTTTGCTTTGACGCCTGTCGCAAACCCTCGGACTTGGCCCCGTTTGTAAGCAAGTGCTAAGTTTTCTTCAACAGTCAAACGAACCGCTGTCCCCATACGTGGATCTTGAAAGACTCGGCTAATATCCTTTGAGCGTTTCGTAACGGATAAACGGGTGATGTCTTTCCCATCTAAGGTGATTTTTCCTTGTTCTGTTGGGATCGTTCCTGCAATACTGTTTAAAAGGGTCGATTTTCCGGCACCATTGCCACCGATGATCGTGATAAAATCTCCGGCATTCATCGTCAGGTCAATGCCTCGCAAGACATGGTTCTCATTGATCGTCCCTTTTTCAAAGGTTTGGTGTAGATTTTCGATTGTTAAGACTGAAGTCATTAGGATTGGCCTCCTTTGGTTTTTGGCAGCATCTTTTTAAGTCCTAGTTTTGAACGAAGCTGCGGTAACGAGAGGCAGATGACTAAGACGATTGCGGATGCCAGTTTGATATCATTGGCTTCGACATTGAACTCGAAAACGACGGCCAGGATAAAGCGATAAACGATCGCTCCAATCACGATGGTGATCAACCGCAAAAGCAAAGATTTATTGGCAAATAAAACTTCTGCAATAATGATCGATGCTAAGCCAATCACGATCGTACCGATTCCGGAGTTTAGGTCAGCAAAACCGTTGTTTTGGGCTAAAAGAGCACCTGAAAGGGCGATACAGCCATTAGAGATCATGTAACCGATGATCTTCATATTATCGGTGTTGATGCCGTTGGCTTCACTCATAGCTAAATTATCACCTGTTGCGCGCAATGCTAAGCCGATCTCTGTACGGAAAAAGAGGAACAAGCACAAAATGACGATAGCTGCGAAGAGAAAGCCCGCAAGAATCACGGCATTGTTTTTGGTCAGACCCATTGCTTGAAATTGGGTGAAGACCGTGTCTTGTCCTAACAAGGCAATGTTGGGAGCACCCATCACACGATTTGTGATGGAATAAAGCCCAGTCATCGTGATGATCCCGGCCAACAAGGCTGGGATCTTTAGTTTTGTATGCAGTAGTCCGGATACCAAGCCGGCTAACATGCCACCGCCAAAGCCCATCAAACTGGCTAGTATGGGGGAAACGCCATTCGTAATACTGATTGCAGCGATCCCTGCACCTAATGGAAAACTTCCTTCTGCAGTTAAATCAGCGATATCCAGAATACGGAAGGTCAAAAATACCCCGATTGCCAGCAATGCCCAAAGGATCCCTTGAGAGGTGGCAGATTGTAGTAATAGTAAGAACGTGTCGACTAAATTCATATGATTTCCTCAAATCTAAAATAGTATGGTTATTCTGGGGCAGTGATGCTGGCAGGATCAATCCCTAAAGCTGCAGCCATTTCTTCATTGACGACTAACTCTAAATTCTCCGCTGTTTCAACGGGTGTGGTAGCTGGTTCTGCATCGCCATCCAAAATTTTTGCTGCTAGTTTTCCTGTTTGAATGCCTAGTGATTTATAGTCAATACCATAAGTTGCTAGAGCTCCATCATCGACTTGTTCCACGGAACCTGCGACGATCGGTGTTTTGGTTTCTTTCGCCACTTCACCGACGATTGCAGCAGCAGAGGCAAAGGTATTATCTGTTGGAATATAAATGCCATCGACATCTTTTGCCAGGCTAGTGGTCACTTGCTGCACATCATTGGTGGTATTGGCGGTCAATACTTTAACGTCGACTCCAGCAGCTTTTAAGGCTTCTTCTGCCAAGTCTGCTTGAATTTTCGAGTTAGCTTCACCTGCATTATACATAATGCCGATCGTCTTGGCGTCAGGGACGATGCTTAACAGCAAATTGATCTGCTGCTCAATGGGTACCATGTCTGACGTACCGGTGATGTTGCGACCGGGTTCTTCATTTGAGTCGGCTAATTTTGCCCCAACTAAGTCAGTAACTGCGGTAACCACGATTGGGGTATCAGTGGTTTCATTTGCTAACGAAACAGCAGCAGGGGTAGCGATGCCCAATAAAAGATCAGGGTTGGCATTCACTAGGCGTTCGCTCATACTTTTTAAGTTGTCTTGACTGTTTTGCGCATTTTGGTATTCGATCGTCAGGTTTTCACCTTCTGTGTAGCCCGCTTCTGCTAAGCCTTCTTTAAATCCTTCGTAGGCGGCATTCAAGGAGCCATGTTCCACGAGTTGCAAGACACCGACTGTTTTTGATCCGTCGTTTCCCTCAGAAGCATTGTTTGATTCCCCACAAGCTGCCAGTGCCAGTAGTGAAGCCGTTAATAATCCAGTTGTGATCCATTTTTTCATTTTCATTGTAACTCCTCCTATAAACGTTTCTTTTTTAATTGGGGTTTACCTGAACAAAAAAATCCATTCAGACAATCGTCTAAATGGATTCGATCCTATACCAAGCGTAAACGTATATTGGCAACCATTTAGAAGATTTTCTACATGGCTGCAAGTTCAAGTTAAAATGCTTTAGCCATCATAGATACAAACAAAACTCGTTTTGCGGTTTGCATCCATAATGTGTTATGAATACAAACTATCTAAAGTAGCTAAAGTAAAAGATATTCAGTTGTGGGGACACGGTCGTTTTTAACATAAAAAAGTTCCTCCATACTTGAATTGTTTTTAGTATAGACAAAAAAAAGCGGACTGTCAAATGTTTTTCCTGAATTATCTGAAAATTTTTGAATAACAATCAGAAAAAGTCTGAAAAAGATGCTTTGTTTCAACAAATTAAAAAGAAAGAAAAAAACTTTGTTTCATCAAGCTTTCTTGCTTGAAAATAAACAAAGTTTTTCTTAACATCACTCGTTTTCTTCTTTATAATAACGAATGGTATTTTTGATTTCACGAATACTGTAAAGCAGATCATCCTCAAAGGATTGATCTTGATCAATATCGATGGTCTCATTGAACATTGCTTCGTATTCAGCGATCGTTAGTTTTTGACGGGCATCAAGTAACGTTTGGTGAGCAGCTTGTGCTAACTGTTTTTCATAACCGGGTACCAATACGCCGCTGAAAAATTCAGCAACCGCTCCTGAGCCGTAACTAAACAGTCCTATCCGATCATTGGCTTGTAAGCTGGAGGAATTTTCCAATAAAGAGATCAAGCCTAGGTACAATGAACCCGTATACAAGTTGCCGGTACGACGACTGTAAACGATCGATTCTTCATAGCGAGCCATCAGGCGTTCTTGTTGCGTTTCTTCTTCTTCGGCAAAAACAGCCAATAAGGCTTTTTTTCCCATTTTTGTATAAGGAATATGGAAACTCAATGCAGCGTAATCTTTTGCTGTGCGTTGCGTTTTTTCGCAATGGGCTTGCCAAACTTGTTTAAAGGAATCGATATAGACGGCATTTGACAAGTGGCCATCTACCATTGGATATTGATGACCAACGGGACGCCAAAAATCATAAATGTCTTGCGTCAACATCAAATTATCGTTATCCAACTGCAAAATCGCTGGATCTGCAGAGATCAGCATAGCAACTGCACCTACGCCTTGAGTGGGCTCTCCACCGGAAGCTAAGCCATACCGGGCGATGTCTGAAGCCACCACCAAAACTTTGCTTTTTGGATTGGCTTGTACGTGGGCTTTAGCAAACTGTAAGCCTGCTGTTGCGCCATAACACGCTTCTTTGATTTCAAAGGAGCGGGCAAATGGTTGAATACCCAATAGGCGATGCAAAACCACTGCCGAAGCCTTTGATTCATCGATGCCGGATTCTGTGCCGACGATCACCATATCAATTGCTTGTAAATCTTCTTTTGTGAGGATATCTTTTGCCGCATGCATGGCAAAGGTGACGATATCTTGCGTTTTTTTATTGACCGCCATTTGATCTTGACCGATCCCGATCGTAAATTTATTTGGGTCGACCTCTCGGGCGTGAGCTAGATCAACCATATCTATAAAATAGGGGGGGACATAAAAATTTATTTTATCAATACCAACGTTCATTCCGTCGCTCCTTTATGTTCTACGTACTTAGTAGGCTACACGTTCTAAGGTATCATATTTTTTGAAAAAAATGAAAAAGAATTGATTAGAATTTAAACTTTATTAAAGAAAGTAGAAAAGGGCACAGCAAGCTGATGTGGGGTATTCTTTTTTGGAGGATTTAATGATATATTTCAAGAGGAGGTGACGTACGTGGAAGAAGTTGTCATTATCGACGCACTAAGAACGCCAATTGGCAAATACCATGGGTCATTAAAAGAATATTCAGCAGTAGAATTAGGAACAATTGCTGCGAAAGCCTTGTTGGCAAGAAACCAACAAGCAAAAGAACATATCGCACAAGTGATTATCGGAAATGTCCTGCAAGCAGGCAGTGGGCAAAATCCAAGTCGCCAAGTTTCCCTGCAAAGTGGGCTTTCTTCAGATATTCCAGCCTCAACGATCAACGAAGTTTGCGGTTCGGGAATGAAAGCGATTCTAATGGGCATGGAGCAAATTCAGTTAAACAAGGCATCAGTCGTCTTGACAGGTGGGATCGAAAGTATGACGAATGCGCCGCTATTCAGTTATTATAACAAGGCGGATGATCAGTATTCAAATCCAGTATCGACAATGATGCATGATGGCTTAACAGACGCTTTTAGCAGCAAACCGATGGGCTTAACGGCTGAAACTGTTGCAGAAAGATATGGCATCACTCGACAAGAACAAGATGAATTTGCCTACCACTCCCAAATGAAGGCTGCCAAAGCACAAGCGGAAAAGAAATTTGAGCAAGAGATCGTACCCGTGACCGAAAAGTCTGCTACCGTTTCCCAGGATGAAGGCATTCGCGCCGCTACGACAGTCGAAAAATTAGCTGAACTAAAAACGGTTTTCAAAAAGGACGGTACGGTGACTGCTGGGAATGCCTCAACCATCAATGATGGGGCGGCCATGGTCTTGATCGCCTCAAAAAGCTATTGTGAGGAGCATCAGATTCCTTATCTGGCAGTGATCAAAGAGATCGTTGAAGTTGGCTTTGCCCCAGAGATCATGGGAATCTCACCAATCAAAGCAATCGATACTTTGCTGAAAAAGCAAGCACTGTCGATTGAAGATATCGGTATTTTTGAAATCAATGAAGCCTTTGCAGCTTCCTCGATCGTAGTAGAACGTGAACTTGGTTTGGATCCCAAGAAAGTCAACCGTTACGGTGGAGGCATTTCCCTTGGCCATGCGATTGGAGCAACCGGTGCTCGGATCGCAACGACCGTCGCTTATCAGCTAAAAGACACACAAGAACGTTATGGGATCGCCTCTTTATGTGTCGGTGGCGGGTTAGGGCTAGCGATGCTGTTAGAAAACCCTTCGGCGGCAGCAAGTCAAGCCGATTTTCATGAAGAGTCGGCATCAGAAAAAACAGAAAAAAAAAAGTTTTACGCCCTTACGCCTAACGAACGACTAGCCTTTCTTGAAGCACAAGGGGCGATCACAGCAGCCGAATCCTTGGTTTTTCAAGAAATGGCATTAGACAAGGAAACCGCCAATCACTTGATCGAAAACCAGATCAGTGAAGTGGAGATTCCCTTAGGTGTGGGGTTGAATCTGCAAGTGAATGGCAAGAGATACAATGTCCCGTTAGCCACAGAAGAACCTTCTGTGATTGCAGCGATGAGCAATGGAGCAAAAATGGCTGGGCCCATTACAACGACCAGTCAAGAACGTTTGCTTCGAGGCCAGATCGTCTTTATGACTGTTCAGGACCCGGATGCCATTTTGGCAAAAGTCAACACAGAGCAAGCGGCGATTTTTGCAGTGGCGAACGCGGCGTATCCCTCGATCGTAAAACGCGGCGGGGGCTTACGACGAGTGATTAGTCGGAACTTCTCGCCAACAGAATCTGAATTAGCAACAGCCTATGTCTCAATCGATTTGTTGGTTGATGTCAAAGATGCCATGGGCGCCAACATCATCAATTCGATTTTAGAAGGAGTGGCCGACCTCTTTCGGAAGTGGTTCCCAGAAGAAGAAATTCTCTTTAGTATTTTAAGTAATCTTGCCACGGAATCGTTAGTAACAGCCACTTGCTCCGTGCCTTTTGACAAACTGAGCAAGATCGGAAAGGGTAGACAAGTTGCCGAAAAAATCGTTCATGCAGCTGATTTTGCCAAGATTGATCCATATCGTGCCGCCACCCATAACAAAGGGATCATGAATGGCGTTGAAGCGCTGATTTTGGCTACCGGAAATGACACTCGTGCCGTTTCGGCAGCTTGTCATGGCTATGCTGCCCGTAATGGTCGCATGCAAGGGCTGACTTCTTGGAAAATAGTAGAAGGCCGTTTGATTGGTAGTATCACACTTCCGTTGGCGATCGCCACAGTCGGGGGTGCCACAAAAGTATTGCCAAAAGCCCAAGCGGCGTTGGCTTTGACCGGTGTTGAAACGGCGAGTGAGTTAGCTTCGCTGGCGGCAAGTGTCGGGTTGGCTCAGAATCTGGCAGCTTTGCGGGCATTGGTTTCAGAAGGAATTCAGCAAGGCCATATGAGCATGCAAGCCCGTTCATTAGCTATTTCAGTTGGGGCAAAAGGAACTGAGATCGATCAGCTGGCAGCTAAGCTGCGAGCGGCGAGTCAAATGAACCAAGAGCAAGCCCGTAAATTTTTAACAGAAATACGCAACTAAAAAAGGTTCTCTAGGGAAATTCCTAGAGAACCTTTTGTTTATCGTTTAGAAATCGCCGTGTGGGCATACGCCTCGATCAATGGAATGACTTCTAGTTTTACTTTGTATTTGCGTTCTAGAGCGGTTTCGATGGTAAAAGTATCACTTTCTGTTTCAGAAATTGTTGCTAGAACACGATCTTCTTTCGGGGAAGCTTCGATCACGGTCGTTTCTCCTGAAGATTGTTTTGCAGAAAATTTAGGGAATGCTGCGATTTTTTCGGCAAATGCTGAAAAAGTCATGGATTCGTCAGAATCATCAGCCGTTGATTTTTCCACTTCTTTAGTTTTAGTTGATGCAGGTATAGTTGGTGCCGTTTCTTCCTTCACTTCTGCTGGTTCTTTCGCAGGAGCGGAGGTAGGTGCCGCACTTTCTTGCGGATTGGTCGGTAACCAGTAAGCAGCGATCTCATCGACTAAGTTATCGCTGAAACGATCAAGTAAGCCAGCTTCTAAGCGTTGAATTCGTTTCACGACGATTTTGAAGTTCTCATCTAAAGGAACAGCGATTTTTTGTTCTTTGGGTGTTTCCTTCAACAATTCAATCAATAATTCCTCTTGATTTTTAGGATTGATATAAACAGTTGTCGGAAGGTCGAACTTATCTGCTGTTTTGCGCTCGATCGCTGTAAACAACTGTTGTCGAGCTGTTTCATAAGACGGGCGGAATTGTTGTTTCAATTTTGCTAATTGTTTCTTTTTCATAATCTTCTCCTCTCGATCACTATCGATTATAAGGAAAATTTGCAGAAAAGAACAGTCATTCTCATGAAAAAATACAAAAAAAATTATATATTTCCTGAAAAAACGCCAGCGCTGCTAAAGAAGCGGCGTTGGCGTTTCTACTAGATCATTGATTTGATGGTACTTAGGCATTAGGATCAAAAGCTCCTTGTCTCCAGTGGCGACTAAGTAGTTTTCCCAAAGAAAAAAGCGTACTTCCCCAGTGAGTTTCTCAGCCAGCATCTGCTGATAGTCGCTAGACGACCATTGACGCGCCGGAAAATGTTGGACTTTGCCTGGCCATACAAGAAAAACAAAATCAGCATGTAAGGCTTTTTGAACAGCAGGGGAGAGGTGAATCAAATCAGTTGTCTTCATAGGCTTCTCCTTATAGAGAGTAAAATTAAAACCCTGTCGTATCTGGATTGGTCGCTTTCCCAACGACGCCATCTAATTGATCGATCGTATTCATGTCTTCTTCAGATAGCTCAAAATCAAAGACATGGATGTTTTCTTCGATCCGACTTGGTGTGACTGATTTTGGTAATGGCAAGAAACCATGTTGTAAAGACCAGCGTAATGCAACTTGAGCGATTGATTTTTGATGCTTTTCAGCTAATGCTTTCATTTCTGGTACATCAAATATCTTCCCGGTACCTAATGGGCTGTATGCTTCAAGCAATACATCGTGTTCTTGGCAATAAGTCACCACTTCTTCTTGTAACTCGCCAGGTGCAAGGAAAATCTGATTGACCATTGGGAAGATGGTCGCTGTTTTTTTCAATTCTTCAAAATGATGAGGCAAGAAGTTGCTGACCCCGATCGCTTTGATTTTGCCTGCTTGATACAATTCTTCAAAAGCGCGCCATGTTTCTGCATTCGCTGTTTGCCAGTTGTCACGAAAGGCTACTGGGTTTGGCCAATGGATTAAGAAAAGATCGATATAGTCTGTTTGTAGTTTCTCTAAGGACTCTTCAAAAGAAGACATCACAAGATCATAGGAATGGTTCGCATTCCACAATTTTGTAGTCAAAAAGAGTTCTTCGCGGGGAATGCCGCTTTCTTTGATCGCTTGACCAACACTGGCTTCATTTTTATAGCCTTGGGCTGTATCAATATGGCGGTAACCTACTTCCAGTGCTTTTTTGACTGATGCTACGGCAACGTCGCCGTCTGGTGTTTGCCATGTGCCAAAACCTAACTCAGGGATGGTTACATTGTTTGATAACGTATAGCTGTTCATGTTCATTCCTCCGTTTTCTGTGATACCTTTAGTTTAGCAGACGAGGACGGATTTTCCAATGAATGCATCTTTCAAAAAGGAAGTGACCAATAAGAAAAATGACGTTTGGCTCTTGTCAGTTCGCCTATTTTTTTTGTACACTAGACAAATGGATAAGGAGCGTAACTAATGGATATTTATTTGAAACATGCGATATTACACATTATTGACCGTCAAACTGGTGATCCGGTTTTTTCTCAAGTTGAACTCGATTTGACCACGGAATACATCCGCGATTATTTGACGAAAAAAATACAGAAACTTGCAACACCGCAAACCAAAACAGGGCGTTTACTCGAAACATCAATGATCGCTCAACTGGTCAAACAAGCACCCGAAGACTTTGTCGCAGCCAGTGAAGCGATCGTCCAACGGTGGTATGAAGCGTACAAGGAAAGTGAAGATGCACCAAGTGCGGATGCCTTTGTGGTCTTGTATGAATTTGATACAAGAATGCAGTTGGCATTTTTGAAGGTCAACTATCAAGACGGCTATACGCACTTTATTGATAATGGGGAAGCTGGGATCGAAAACAATTTGATTTTGCATCGTGCCTTACTAGCAGGTAAAACTCAAAAGGCCGATGAAGGGATCACAATTGATGTGGAGAGCTTAGACTTTGAACTGATTGAAAAGAAATATAGCTTTTCAGGTGAAAAATATGCCTACTTTTCAACGAAAGTCATTGATGCCGAACCGATTCCCTCGTTAGAAGAAAACGTCAAAGTCATCAAAAAAGTAGCGGAAAAAATTGGTCAGAAATTTGAAACACCTACCTATAACGTTGTTGCCGATTTAAAAGAAGCGGTTTACGACACGATCGAAGAGTCAGGACACATTGATGTCAGTGAAGTGGCGCAAAAAGTCTTTAAAGACAATATTACCGCTCAGCTTTCTTTTCAAGAAGAAGTGGCTGAAAAAGGATTTGTCAATCAGGCACCAATGATGCGGGATGTCCGTGAGATCTCAGAGAAAAAATTCGGGAAACAAAAACTAAAATTATCTAACGGGATCGAATTGATCGTTCCTTTGGATGTTTACCGAGATCCAAATTTGATCGAATTTATCAATAATCCAGACGGAACGATTTCCGTAACGATCAAAAATGTAGAAGAAGTAATTAATCGGATGTAGGACAAAGGTCTTATGTGTGGATGATGCGGAGCTAACAACATAGAACGAGCACAAAAAAGCAGAGATTCCTCTTTAAGTAATGAGGAGTCTCTGCTTTTTTTCTGGATATCTTTGATCAATATCAGCAATTATTGATCGGTCAGTTTCTCAAGGGCGGCTTTGGGAACGTCTTCTTCAGAAACTTCTTCCCAGCTCAGAACACCTTTATTAGGATTGACCAATAATTTCAAATAGGCACCTTCTCTTAAAGGCGCGGAACGGTGCTCATTCATTTTGACCGTTTTGACTTCTCCAGAGGAACTGTAAGCGTCTTGTGTGTAACGGTAGACATCTTCGGCAACTCCGTTATCACTAATTTCCGTGTCGTGCTCGCCGGCATCCCTGATGACTGTATAGTAGTCACTTCCACCATAGTAATAATGATAAGTAGCAAAACAGCCACCAAGGAAAATTGCTGCAAAAACCAGCGTTGCAATGATTTTTTTCACATTTCTCACCTCATCTTCTATTATTCATAAAAATTGTCCTACGTCCAATAGATCGAAAAAAGCAAAGAAATTCTTAGGGATTAGCAGACGAGACATCTCACTTGACTTTGACTAATTTTGACCTATAATAAGAGTAGATTTAAACTTACAAAAAATAAGTTGATACTTATGAATTTGGAAGCGTAAATCGCAAAATATGATTCGAGTCAAAGAACGACTCAACTTTCTCTAGGAGGGAAACAATATGGCAAAACAACATTATGATCGTAGCAAACCCCATGTTAATATCGGAACGATAGGACACGTCGACCATGGGAAAACAACCTTGACTGCTGCTATTACCACAGTTCTTGGGAAAAAAGGACTTGCCAATCCGCAAGATTACGCAAGTATCGACGCGGCTCCTGAGGAACGCGAACGTGGTATCACCATCAATACTGCCCATGTAGAATACGAAACAGAAAAACGGCACTATGCCCATATCGATGCACCAGGACACGCGGATTACGTGAAAAATATGATTACAGGGGCTGCCCAAATGGACGGCGCAATCTTGGTCGTATCAGCGACAGATGGCCCAATGCCGCAAACCCGTGAACATATTTTGCTTTCTCGTCAAGTGGGTGTGAAACATTTGATCGTCTTTTTAAATAAAACTGACCTTGTCGATGATGATGAGTTGATCGATTTAGTTGAAATGGAAGTCAGAGAATTGCTGACTGAATATGATTTTCCAGGTGATGACATTCCTGTGATCAAAGGCTCTGCCTTAAAAGCCTTGGAAGGTGACCCAGAGGCTGAAGCAGCGATCTTAACGCTGATGGATACGGTAGATGAATATATCCCAACACCTGAACGAGACACTGATAAACCATTATTATTACCAATCGAAGATGTCTTTTCAATTACTGGACGGGGAACCGTTGCTTCTGGTCGGATCGATCGCGGAACAGTAAAAGTCGGTGATGAAGTAGAAATCGTCGGAATCAAACCTGAAACACAAAAAGCAGTCGTGACAGGAGTAGAAATGTTCCGTAAGACGATGGACTTTGGGGAAGCTGGTGATAACGTAGGAGTATTATTACGGGGAATCACCCGGGATGAAATTGAACGGGGCCAAGTGTTAGCAAAACCAGGTTCCATCACACCACATACGAAATTCCAAGCAGAAGTCTATGTGTTGACAAAGGAAGAAGGCGGTCGCCATACCCCATTCTTTAATAACTATCGCCCACAATTTTACTTCCGTACAACGGACGTAACTGGGAATATCGTTTTACCAGAAGGAACGGAAATGGTTATGCCTGGTGACAACGTAACGATCGATGTGGAATTGATCCATCCAATCGCTGTGGAAAATGGAACGACTTTCTCCATTCGTGAAGGTGGACGAACAGTTGGTTCTGGTATCGTGACCACGATCGAAAAATAAAAATCAGTGAAACAGTGCTTCCATTATCTGAAGGAGCACTGTTTCCTTTTTCATGTCAGACCAGCAACAATCCCTCCATCAGCTTAGGATTGCTTGTTTTTTTCTAAATAATCTTGTGATTTTATTAAGGATTTTTTAGGAGAGAAAAAATTCTAGTCAGCCTGTTCATTTCATAGTACGATAGATTCTGACTTAGAAAAGATGGGATGTATTTGATGAGAAAAATTCGACGTTTCCTAGGATTTGTACTGAAGTTTGCGCTCTTGCTGCTGCTGATTGGAGCAGGGGTTTGGGGCTATCGAAACTACACGGCATTGAAAGCTGTCTATGCGTATGAAGCGGAAATCGCACAGCAGACACAAGCCCACGACATCTCTGAATATCAGTCTTTAGCAATGAGTATCATGCTGACGGAGTCAAAAGGACAAGGCAATGATCCGATGCAAAGTTCTGAAAGTGTATATGGAAAACAAAACCAATTTGATACGCCAGAACAAAGCATCGAACAAGGGGTTTCTTATTTAGCCGAGTTGATCGAAAAAGCAGAGCAAATGAACTGTGATCTTTGGACCGCAGTCCAGGCTTATAATTTTGGTACAGATTATATTGATTATGTCGCTGAACGGGGTGGCGTGAACACCTTAGAATTAGCAGAAACATATTCCAGAGAGGTTTTATCCCCGTTATTAGGCAATGATACAGAACAGACCTATCGTTATTGGGGCATCCAATCGGTCTTTTATAATGGCGGTCATTTGTATCACAATGGCGGCAATATGTTCTATGCGGATCTAATAAAATTGAACCGATGGAAAATCGATGTTACGGCAGGGTTCTTTTCCTGATTGTCACAAAATAACTGAAGTAAAAAAGCTTGAAATACAAATAGAATATGGTAAAATCATTATGAGTGATTCCGTCTAATTATTCTTCGCACTGATACCTATTAGTGCGTTTTTTTACCTAATAAACGATGAATACTTACCAAATGGAGGTGAGTGGATGGCACGAATTCCTCAAACGATCATTGACGATATTCGCGAACGCAGCAATATTGTTGATATCGTGGGACAGTATGTCCAGTTAAAGAAATCTGGAAAGAATTATTTTGGTTTGTGTCCCTTCCATAATGAGAAATCACCTTCTTTTTCCGTTGCAGAAGACAAACAAATTTTTCATTGTTTTGGTTGCGGTCGTGGGGGCAATGTTTACGGTTTTTTGCAAGAGCTTGAAGGCATCAGTTTTCCTGAAGCAGTCGTCAAAGTAGCAGAAATGAACGATATTCCTCTTGATCCGCAATACCAGCAATCAGAAGGCATCAATGAAGCGACCTCACAAACGAGTCAATTGATTGCGCTGCATGAAAAAGCCGCCGAGGTCTATCATCACATGTTGGTGAATACGGCTGCTGGCCAAGAAGCGCTTGATTATTTATTGGATCGCGGATTGACGATGGCATTGATCGAAGAATTCAATATTGGTTTTGCGCCGAATGAACGCTCGTTTTTGGAGAAAGTCTTTTTGAATGAACAAGCCAAAGCTGAATTTTTTCCTGATACAGGGCTCTTTGTTCAACGAAACGATGGCTCATTGGCAGACCGCTTTTACCAACGAATCATGTTTCCGATCCGTAATCCTCAAGGAAAAACAATTGGTTTTTCTGGTCGTTGGCTAGCAAGCGAAAAAGTTGGTGATCAAGACCAGCCGAAATATTTAAATAGTCCAGAAACGATCCTTTTCAACAAGCGCGAGGTTCTGTTCAACTTTGACAAAGCACGCCGTGCGATGCGCAAAGATGGCCAAGTGTATTTATTTGAAGGATTTATGGACGTGATTGCCGCTTGGCAGGCAGGAATCGAAAATGGGATCGCCTCAATGGGGACCAGTTTGACCAATCAGCAGATCGCCCATATCGAGCGAGTGGCACAAGAAGTGATTCTTTGTTACGATGGAGATAGTGCAGGGGTTGAAGCGACAAACCGCGGGATCGAGCTTCTGCAAAACAATAGCCGTTTGAAATTATCTGTGGTGCGAGTGCCGGAACGGATGGACCCAGATGAGTATTTGCGCAAATATGGGACAGAAGCTTTTTATAAACTAGCTGTCCACGGCAAAGAAACCGTTTTTGCCTTCAAGATGGATTATCATCGGATGAATCGCAATTTAGCCAATGAGAAGGAGCAACTGGACTATGTCCAAGTTGTTTTAAATGAATTGCAGCGTGTGGATTCTTTGTTGGAGCAAGACCGCTATTTGACTCAGTTGTCTACAGAGTTCAATTTGAGTCGTGAGACCTTGCAGCAGCATCTTAAGCAAAACCGGCAAGAGCAACGGACGATGCAAGATGTAGCGCCACCGCCGCCAACAGACACCCCTGTGGTCTTTACGCCGCCTACACGGCAGCAGCCCAAAACACAGGTGGAAAAAGCGCAAGAATTATTATTGTACCGTTTGTTTCATGACAGTACGTTAAACCATCGCTTTCGAGCGAGTGGTATATCCTTTATCCATGATCGTTATCAACAACTGTATCTGCTGTTTGATGCGTATATGGAAACAGAAGAACACTTTGTTTTAGCAAAGTTCTTAGATTTTTTAAAAGAAGATTCAATGAAAAAAATGGTGATCTATATTGCAGATCTTAAAGCTTCTGAGGAAGGGACTGAACAAGAATTTCAGGACATTCTGCAGGTCTTTCAAAAGTCGGGCATTGCTGAAGAAATCAATCAAAAACGAATCCAGCAGCAAGAAGCAAGACAAATAGGAAACCAGCAATTAGAACTTGAACTTGCAATCGAAATCATTGATTTGACCAAACGGTTGAAACAAGCTAAATAGCGAACTGAAAGGGGCTTTCTTTCATGGCAGAAGAAACAAAAAAAACGTATGACAAAGCAGTTGCCGAATACATCCGAGAAAACAAAACAAAGGGGCAAGTTGTTTACGATGACATTACCAATCGTTTAGCAACGCCTTATACTTTGGATGCTGATGCAATGGACAAACTAATTCAAAAACTGGAGGATTCCGGCATCAGTGTCGTGGATGAAAATGGAGAGCCTTCAGTCCATAGTTTAAAGAGTAATGAAAAACGACAAGAAACCCAACCTCAAGAAGATTTGTCTGCACCGACTGGTGTGAAAATCAATGACCCTGTGCGGATGTACTTGAAAGAGATCGGTCGGGTACCGCTTTTGACCGCAGAAGAAGAAGTGGCTCTCGCTCTGAAAATCGAAGAAGGCGACCAAGAAGCGAAACAGCGTTTGGCAGAAGCCAACTTACGTTTGGTAGTCAGCATCGCCAAACGTTATGTGGGTCGGGGAATGCAATTTCTTGATTTGATCCAAGAAGGAAACATGGGCTTGATGAAAGCCGTTGAGAAATTTGATTATCGCAAAGGGTTTAAATTCTCGACCTATGCGACCTGGTGGATCCGTCAAGCGATCACTCGTGCCATCGCTGACCAAGCTCGAACCATTCGGATCCCAGTGCATATGGTGGAAACCATCAACAAATTGATTCGTATCCAACGGCAATTATTGCAAGACTTAGGACGCGAACCGACACCAGAAGAAATCGGCGCAGAAATGGATTTGCCAACGGAAAAAGTTCGTGAAATCTTGAAGATCGCTCAAGAGCCCGTTTCATTAGAAACACCAATCGGTGAAGAAGATGATTCTCATCTAGGTGATTTTATTGAGGACCAAGATGCTACAAGTCCGGCAGAGCATGCGGCTTATGAGCTTTTGAAAGAGCAATTAGAAGATGTATTGGATACGTTAACTGACCGTGAAGAAAATGTGCTACGCTTGCGTTTCGGAATCGATGATGGCCGTACTCGGACCTTAGAAGAAGTCGGCAAAGTCTTTGGGGTAACCAGAGAACGGATTCGTCAGATTGAAGCAAAAGCGTTACGGAAACTACGCCACCCATCTCGTTCAAAACAATTGAAAGATTTCTTAGAATAATTAAGGTTTATTGACTTTCCAAAGGTCCCCTTTGGAAAGTCTTTTTTGTTCAGGTTTTGTCATCTCTCCATAGGATAAGTAAAGAACTTAATAAAAACGTAACCAAGCAAGTGTTGGCTAATTGCCTAGAATGTGATAAATTTAATTTTGTGCATCTGCACAATTGAGTAATAAAAAAGAAATGCGAAAAAAGACCCATTATTTGTCGGTCTTTGAAATAGGAAGCAGTGGGCGCGTCAAGCGTTTGATCTGGTAGGGTACTGCTTCATAGAAGGAAATGCAAAAAACAAAAGGAGTCAGTTTGAATCAATGAAGAAGACATGTCCTGAATGTGGATTTCAAGCAATAGAAGAAACACCCGTTTGTCCCAATTGCGGGTTTCAATGGAACCAAGCAAAGGAGAATGAACAGGAACCATCATCTGACTCTTCCGTTACGCCAGAAGAGCTACAAAACAAAAACGATGATATTCGCTGGTCTGACTTTAAAAATGTTCCGATTGGAAAAATGGAGGAGCACTTAGGCGATCGGCCATCCTCGAATGAAGAAACGATCGACCTTGCACAGCAAGAGGCTTTTTCTGATGAGCAAAAAACAACACTTGAATCAGAGTCTAAACAAGAACCAAAAACAGTGGAAAACTCTGAGTCTACAGAAGAACACACAATTTCAGCCAGTGAAGAAGTTAATGAGACCGATGCACTGAGTACGGATGAACAGCATGACTCTGAGATTTTGGCCGCTTATATCCGACAGCACAAACTTGATGAAGAAGCAAAGGCAGCAGCTGCTCTAGAAGCAGAAGAAACCGCCATTGATCTTTCCTCTGCTGAAGAGGAAAGTCAGATGCAAGCCAGCGAGGAACCTCTGCCGTCAAGCGAGGAGGAAGTGGTGACGGAGCCAGTTATTGAAGAAGCTGAGAAGCAGCCAGAACCAGTCATCGATCCAATTCCTGAACCAATCACCGCAGCGGATGAAACGCCACAAAAGGCGACTGCTGAAGAAGAAACGTCTTCTTCCAGTGAAAGCAAGAAGAGCCCTCGCAAAGCACTCTATATTACAGCGGCTTGTTTGTTAGTGGCAGCGGGTGGTGGTTGGGCTTATTACTATCAACAGCAGCAACAAGAAACTGCCCGACAAACGCAACTGGCGCAAGAGAACCGTACGTTAGATCAGATCGAAAATGAGTTGAATGATTTTTATACAAATGATGAGCGAGTGTTCATTAAAAGCGAAAAAACAGCAGAACAGTTGACGGCTGTGACGAATCAGTTGGCAGATTTTCAAGACCACGAACGATACGATGTCTTGTCACAAGAAGCAGAGACAATTGCTGACAAATTAGCAGCTTTGACAGAGATCAATAGCTATTTCAGCAGTCCTGCAGTTGTGGAGGATCAGTTGGAAGAAGTCTCGTTGAAAGAAGCGACTGCTGTCACAATGGCGAAGCGTGAGAACGGGGATGCCTTTGATGAGTTGATCAATCAAGCCATCGACATGGGACAAAAAGAGTTCAGCGCGATCGAGGAAGTTCAAAATGCAGTGAAGAGCATGGTGGCTTTAAGTGGTGACGGTGAAGCACCGGCGAGTGTCACTCGTGAGAACTACAATGCCTTGATGAAAAAAATCCAAGCTTTGCCAATCGATTCACTGGTTGAAAGTCTTACGACGGAACTACGTAAAGTCGATACTGCCTTGACGAAGCGTGAAACAGCTACCCAACAAGCAGTGGCGCAACAACAAGCTGCCCAAGAAGCAGCACAAGCGGCGGCTTCCGAGAACAACGCTTCCGCTTCGAGCAGCGGATCTACAAGCGCTGCGACGCCCGCGCAAAGTACTTCTGAAGAAGAGTATGTGCTTTCGCCGAATACACCAACAAATACCAACAATCAGCCAATTATTCCAGCCCGCCAAAGTGATTTGAATGATGTAAACAATAGCGCCTGGGTGTGGGCAGATGGTGTCCAAGAAAAAATCATCGCCACAGCGATTGCTCGCGGTTATGTGGTAGAAGGCGGCTATACTTTTGAACGTGTACGAATCGTCAATGGTGAGGGCTATTACAATTTTTATGCGACAAATGCCCAAGGCAGCTTGCTTAAAGGAACGGATGATTCAGCGTTCCCGCTATACTTATTTACGGTAAACGCCAAAACTGGCTATTTCAGAGGCAATGGGAACGATCACACCGTTCGCTAAGTCTCCTGAGTCACTAGAAAATTTTCAGAGTTATTACATGCACATGTGAAAAATACTTGTTTCCCCTCCTTGTTTTCGATATGATGAGAGATAATCGTTCAAACAAGGAGGGGTTTTTGTGCAGAAAATTGAGAGATATGATCGGTTTGAAGACGGGGTCATTGCTTGTGTACCAACGATTCTTGGGTACCTGGGCATTGGTTTTGCAATGGGGGTTGTGGGAAAAGGCGTTGGGTTGTCTATTCTAGAAATTATTTTAATGTCTATTATTGTCTATGCTGGCAGTGCTCAATTTATCATTTGCGCCTTACTAGCGATTCAAGCACCTTTCATGACAATCGTCGCAACAGTTTTTTTAGTGAATTTACGACACTTTTTAATGAGTTTGTCAGTAGCTTCCTATTTTAAAAAGACACCGTTGCTTTCTGCCATTGGTATCGGGACACTTTTGACTGATGAATCCTATGGCGTTTTGACGACGGCACTGCAACAAGACAAACCAGTCACAGCGAAATGGACCCACGGGTTGAACGTAATGGCTTATTTGAGTTGGATTTTTGCGACGTTTTTGGGTGGTTTATTGGGTTCATTTATTCCAGATCCAGAAGCGTTAGGCTTAGATTTTGCCTTAGTAGCTATGTTTGTTGGTCTTTTTTTATTTCAAGTAGAGCGACCGCTTAAGAAGAAAACCCAGCAAACGCTCTTGATACTAGGGACAGTTGTGGTGACCTTGATTTTATTTATGCGTTTTTCGACCGCAGAGATTGCGGTAATTGCGGCGACACTGGCAGGATGTTTGGTTGGGACGGTGACACACCATGACTAATTTTGTTATACTGATGCTAGTATGTGGATTGGTTACTTGGCTTCCGCGGATCGTTCCTTTTTTATTTTCTAAGAAGCTCGTCTTCCCGGAACCTTTCACCGTTTTTTTGAGTTATTTACCGTTGTGTATTTTGGCGGCATTGTTGGTGCAAAATTTACTGACCTTTCGTGAAGGTCAATTCCCCATTTTGAAAGTTAAAGAAACCATTGCCTGTATCCCGGCATTATTGGTGGGGTATTATACCAAAGATTTGATGAAAATCGTTATCACAGGCGTTATTGCTATGGCGCTGTTGCGTTTCTTTTTATAGGAACGAGCAGTTTTAAAGAAAAAGGAGAGAATAGATGAAAGACTTATTAGCATCCGTATTCAGCGGATTGATCATTGATGAAAACGAACAGAATTATTTTGTTCAAAAAGGCGGGGTTACCTTCCGACTAGCCAAGGAAGAAGGCGAACATCATTTAGGTGAAGCCGTCGAAGGGTTTGGCTATCAAAATCAAAAGCAAGAAAATGTGCTCACTACGAATATTCCGAAAAGCCGCAAAGGGCATTATGCCTTTGGTACAGTCACAGGAAGCCGTCGCGACTTAGGCGTTTTCGTCGATATCGGTTTGAAAGACAAAGATATGGTGGTTTCATTAGATGAATTGCCAACAATGCGGGAACTTTGGCCCAAAAAAGGCGACCGTTTGATGGTCAGCTTGCGGGTCGATGACAAAGAGCGTATTTGGGCTTCATTAGCAGATGAGAAAATTTTTAAGGCATTGAGCAAAAATGGTACGGAGCAAATGAAGAATCAAGATGTTACAGGTAGCGTGTACCGTTTGAAGTTAGCGGGTACTTACTTGCTGACGGATGATTTTTATATTGGCTTCGTCCATCCATCAGAACGGTATCAAGAGCCGCGCCTTGGGGAAGTGGTCAAAGGGCGAGTGATTGGGATTCGTCCAGATGGTGTCTTGAACCTTTCATTGAAACCAAGAGCCCACGAGGCGATCTCAAATGATGCCGCCATGGTTCTAACCTTTTTAGAACGAGCGCCTGAGAACAAAATTCCTTTCACGGACAAATCAGCCCCAGAAGAGATTTTGCAAACATTTGGTATTAGTAAAGGCCAATTTAAACGGGCATTAGGAACCTTGATGAAACAGCGTTTGATTGAGCAAAAAGACGGCTTTACGATTCTTATCAAAAAACCTAATTGAGAATACTTGTTTCTTTTATCGTTCTAATTTATAATGATTACAATGTTTGTCTTGAGTGATTTTCACTCAGATTAGAATCGTTATAAATTAACGGCATACGGAGGCAACTATGAACACAACAGCAGCGTTAAAAAAGACCAAGAAACAATTGCACGAGTCGGGGTTTAAATTAACTCCTCAGCGAGAAGCGACGTTGTTGGTCTTATTAGAAAATGAGAAAGACCATTTATCCGCAGAAGAGATTTTCTTTTTTGTGCGAAAAAAAAATTCTGAGATTGGCTTGGCAACCGTCTATCGAACATTGGAGATCTTAACGGATCTGAAAATTGTCGATAAAGTCAGCTTTAATGACGGTGTCGCTCGCTATGATCTACGTAAAGAAGGTGCCAAACACTTTCATCATCACTTGTTGTGTTTGGAATGCGGCAATATTGAAGAAGTCGAAGAGGATCTGCTGGGCAGTGTCGAAGAGATCGTTGAACAAAAGTACCATTTTTTAGTAAAGGATCATCGGTTGACCTTTCATGGTGTCTGTCAAAAGTGCCAAAGCAAAGCCGAGTGATTGTACTTTGGCGATCTTAAATAAACGTTTGTTATCACCCGAATGATAGTCAGATGGTTTCCAATAGGAAGAGTGCTCTTTTTTCCGATTTGAAAGAAACCGAAAAATCTGCTATGATTCGGGTGTTTCCTTGGGCAAAAGATACGGGTAGATGCCTCTTTTTTATTGGCAAGCTACTATCTTAACGAGCCAGAATTTGATATGATAAAAAAGCTGAAAGTAGAGGAAGCCCATGAACGAACAAATCATTGATTATCTTCATTATTTGACCATTGAGCGCGGGCTATCCCAAAATACCCGTGCCAGCTACCAGCGAGATCTGCAACAGTATCTTGCGTTTTTACAAAAAAAACAAGTCACTCAGTGGCAGCAGATCGACCGAGTGATCGTTTTGTCTTTTTTGCAAAGTCTGCAAGAAGCGGGAAAATCCTCGGCAACCGTGATTCGGATGGTTTCCAGTTTGCGAAGGTTCCATCAATTTTTGCGTCAAGAACGGTTTACCGATCATGATCCAATGCAGCATATTGATTCACCAAAAAAACAGCAGAAGCTGCCTGATACCTTGAGTTTACAAGAAGTGGAGCGGTTGATCGAAACACCGGATACGCGAGCAGTTTTGGGCATCCGTGACCGAGCGATTTTGGAAGTGATGTATGCGACGGGCTTGCGCGTCAGTGAGTTGATCGGGTTAAAATTAAACGATCTGCATTTAAGTATGGGATTGTTGCAAACAACCGGAAAAGGCGACAAAGAACGGATCGTTCCATTAGGGGACTTAGCGATTCAATGGATCGAAACCTATCTCAGCGATGCGCGTCCGTATTTGACGAGAAAAACGCCGGATGAAAGCCATCTGTTTGTAAACAACCATGGTACGCAACTGTCTCGTCAAGGGATCTGGAAAAATTTAAAAGCCTTGGTTCGACAAGCTGGGATCACCAAGAATGTGACTCCCCATACGCTGCGCCATAGTTTTGCGACCCATCTATTAGAAAACGGGGCAGATCTACGAACGGTTCAAGAGTTGCTAGGGCACGCAGACATCTCGACCACTCAGATTTACACGCATATAACGAAGAAACGGATGACGGAAGTGTACAAGCAGCACTTTCCGCGCGCCTAGAAATCGAGGATGGAATGGAAGAAATCAAAATAAAATTAGCTGTCTTTGAAGGACCGTTGGATTTGCTGCTTCATTTGATCAAAAAACTGGAGATCGATGTTTATGATATTCCAGTTGCTACCATCACCGAACAATACATGCAGTACATCCATGCCATGAAAATTTTAGAATTAGAAGTCGCTGGAGAGTATTTAGTCATGGCGGCGACTTTGATGGCGATCAAAAGCCAGATGCTGTTGCCTAAACAAGAGTTGATTGCTGAAGTCGAAGAGTACGAAGAAGATCCGCGGGATATGCTGGTGGCACAACTGCTAGAATACCGAAAATTTAAGTACGCAGCCGAACAGCTTTCAGAAAAAGCGGAAGAGCGCAGTTTGTATTACACGAAAGATCCGATGGATGTCGATGAATACAAAGAGGAAGAAGATCAATTAAGAGCCAATCAATTCAACACGATCGATCTCTTTTTGGCTTTTCAAAAAATGATCGAGAAAAAGAAAAATCGCCAAGTACTAGAAACCAAGATTTCTCCTGATGAAAGCACCATCGATGAAAAGATGGCGGCGATTCAGTTGGAGATGCAACATGTGAGTGCTAAAAAAGGCCGCAGCTTTGATTCGTTTTTTACTTCTTACAATAAAACAGAAGTTGTGGTAACCTTTATGGCACTGTTAGAATTAATGAAAAAAGGAACGATTCGAGTAGAGCAATCAGACAATTATGCGTCGATTCTGCTCTATCCAACAGGTAAAGAAGATGAGTAAATATAGTGAATTAGAAGCGATCTTATTCGTCGTCGGTGATGAGGGGATCGGACTTGAAGAACTGAGTTATTTAGTCAAAAGTAATACTGCCAGTGTCTATCAGCATTTGCAGGAACTAAATCAGCAATATGAAGAAAATGAACATACCGCGTTGCATATTCTAGAAGTTGGCAATCATTTTATTTTAACCACTAAAAAGCAATTTGCCCCTTTATTGAAGAAATACGCCGAATCACCGATGGGGAGTTCATTGTCGCAAGCCGCTTTGGAAACTTTGTCGATCATTGCTTATAAGCAACCGATCACTCGGATGGAAGTAGAAGAGATTCGCGGCGTTCAATCCAGCGGTTCGGTCCAAAAACTGGTGGCAAAGCGGCTGATTGAAGAAAAGGGACGCGTGGACGGACCAGGACGAGCGATCCTATACGGTACGACGGAATACTTTATGGATTATTTTGGCTTAAAAAGTTTGGCTGAATTGCCTGACATCCAATCAATGGAAGATGAACTTGAAGAAGATGCACCGTTTGATCTTTTTTACGACCGCTACAAACAAGCAGAAACAGAAGGAGAATGAAGATGGAACGTTTGCAAAAAGTGATTGCCCATGCCGGCATCACCTCAAGAAGAAAAGCTGAAGGATTGATAACCGAAGGCCGTGTGCGAGTCAATGGACAAGTAATCAAAGAATTAGGGGTCCAAGTCGGTTCAAAAGACGTCGTTGAAGTGGACGGCGTTCCGATCGAACAAGAACAACATGTCTATTATCTGTTCTATAAACCTCGTGGCGTGATCTCAGCTGTAACAGATGATAAAAAACGCAAAGTCGTTTTGGATTATTTTGCTGAAGTCCCTGAACGGGTGTATCCAGTCGGCCGCTTGGACTATGATACCTCCGGTTTGCTGCTACTGACAAATGATGGGGAATTGTCACAGACACTGATGCATCCAAAACACGAAGTCGAAAAAGTGTATGTTGCCAAGGTCAAAGGCATTGCGGATAAAAAGCAACTGCTCCCATTGACAAAAGGAATTCGGATCGAAGGGCGTAAGACCGCGCCTGCTCGCTTTGAAATCTTATCGACAGACCAAACGGCACAATCTAGTATTGTGCAATTGACGATCCACGAAGGTCGCAATCATCAAGTCAAAAACATGCTAAAAGCAGTTGGTTTGCCTGTACAAAAACTAAAACGGGAAAACTATGGTCCGTTAGATTTAAAAGGTCTTCGTCCAGGGGAATACCGAGAGTTGTCGAAGAAAGAAGTCAGCCAGCTGAAAAACAGTGCAAAATAGTTGAAAAGTATCTGAAAACGTAACTATTGTTAATGTTTAGATTTTGTGTATAATAGAACATGTAATAAATAGAATAAAGGTTCGTCTTCAGGGGCAGGGTGCAATTCCCGACCGGTGGTTATAGTCCACGACCTATTTCTTCGGAAATAGCTGAATCGGTGAAATTCCGATACCGACAGTACAGTCTGGATAAAGAAGATAGAGCGTATTTGATTTGCTTATGGCTATTTCGAATGCCCTCTTTTTTCCCTGTGGAAAAAAGAGGGCATTTTTTGTCTGGCGCCGACAAGAAAGCCGAGGAAATTTAATAGGTTCGTTTGAAGAGGAATCCTGAACTTAGGAGGATTTATACTGATGAACAACAAAACAAGAAAAATGGTGACGATCGCCATGTGTGCTGCTATGGGAACAATTTTGCAATTTATCGCTTTTCCAATTTTTCCGGCATTCAGCTTTTTAAAGATCGATTTTAGTGATATTCCCGTGATGATCATGATGTTTTTATTTGGTCCTTGGAGTGGGGTAGTGACTGCCTTCATTCGTTCGGTCCTGCATTTGTTCTTATCTGGTTTTTCACCTGCTGATATGGTGGGAGATACGGCAAGCTTTTTAGCATCATGTGCCTTTACTTTGCCAATGTACTACTTTTTCCGCAAAGGTATCCACACCAAAAACAAAATGGTTGGTGTCATCAGCGGTATCTTGTCGGTAACGATTTTTATGAGTGTGGCGAACCTATTTGTGATCACACCGCTTTATCTACGCTTTTTCGGGGTCACAGCCGATCAATTTTTAGGGATGTCTTTGCCGCAATATGTGGCGATCGGGATTTTACCCTTCAATTTGGTTAAAGGAGCGATCGTCAGTGCCGTCTTTTTAGCACTACATGCCAAACTGCTCCCATGGTTGGCTCGTAAGCAGCCCCATCATTCTGCTATAGGAAAATAAAAAATGAGCCGACTTGCTGTGGCAGACGAAAGGTCTGTTAATGGCAGGTCGACTTTTTTATTTTTCTATAAGGATCGCTCTGGTGGGGCATTTGCGATAAGCAGTTTTGACTTTTTCTTGTTGTTCTTCTATGATAAACTGTTGCCGTGCACTCGGTTCTTGGGCAAATAAAACGATCCCATCTTCATCATAATCGAAGATCTCGGGAGCATAGATCGCACATAGTCCACAAGCAATGCAGCGCTCAGGAACAATTTTACAGCGTTGTGACATTTTTTAGTCCTTTCTGGGAGGAAGATATGGATTCTTTTATTTTAGCGCTGTTTTCTGATACTGACAAGTTGCGTCCATCGACACTTTATCAAATTCTCATTGGTAAGCGCACTAGCTCTGTCTTGAGTTATGCCTTTTTTTATGATCGATTAGGTCTTTTTCAAGCGTTGCCACAGTTGAATGAGAGGGAGTATCAACAGACGATCGCTGACTTGATCCAACAAGGGATGCTAAGTCGAGATTCAGATGGTCTGCTGCTCAAAAGGACCGCTGCAAATTATGAACAGTCAAGAGAAATGTTGTTGCATCATACGGATTATTTTCGGTATGGACGAACGACGGAGGAGGCGTGGCGTTTTGTCCGACTGCTGGTTCAAGCAGCTGCATATCAAGAGGTGACGAATCAGTATATTCCTGTTGAGAACACGCCTTTATATACAGAACCTGTGCGTCGACTGATCCATCAATACCCTGAAATCAAAAAGATCACTCATCGAGAACTTTCGGCAGTTTTTGCCCAACTTCCCGCAGAAGTCGCAGATTTTTTAGCGGGTACCTTATCTGGTCCTGATCTTCTGGGGCAGGCGTTTTTCCAACTTTTGCCAGAATCTGTACAAGGTAAGCCTTGGGACAATCTTTATGTAGGAGCTGCGATCCATCAATTTTTAGCCCTGGTTGAAAAAGAGTCTCAGATGGTTCTGTTTCAAGGATTGTCGCCTTTTCTAAATAGGAATCTGAATCAAAGTATGCTGGAAAGTCGTGCATTGTTCTTGCAAGGAGCTTCTGTTGAGCAGATCATGGAAAAAAGAAGGATCAAACGAGGAACCGTTAATGATCATTTGATTGAGTGGGCACTGCTTGATCCGACATTTCCGTATCAGCGCTTTGATACATCATTGATGAATAAGCTGCCAGCAACTTCTTGGAAAAACAGCTATCAAGAATTACAGGAGCTTCTTACGACTGATTTTTTGACGATTCGTTTGTTACAGATTGCTCAGAAACGGGGGATTCGATGTTAGAAAACGCACTGAATCAGTACTTTGGCTTCAAAACATTTCGTCAAGGACAAAAAGAAGTCATCGAAAGTGTTTTAGCGCAGCAAGATACGTTAGCGATTTTGCCTACCGGGAATGGCAAAAGTCTCTGTTATCAGCTGCCAGGGTACCTCATAGATGGCATCGTAATCATTATCTCACCGCTTGTTTCTTTAATGGAAGATCAAGTCTATGGCCTACAAAAGCAAGGGGAAAAACGCGCGATTGCGTTTAATAGTCAACTGGACCCTACCGATCGTCACTATGTGATGCAGCATTTATCGCAGTACAAATTTTTGTTCTTAAGTCCAGAAATGATCGTGCAAGAAGCCATTTTGCAGCAACTCGAACGAGCTAAGATCGCTATGCTCGTGGTGGATGAAGCTCATTGTGTTTCCCAATGGGGCATTGATTTTCGACCAGAGTACTTGCAGCTTGGTGAAGTAAAAAAACGTTTGAAGACACCCGTCACATTAGCATTGACGGCTACTGCTACGGCGCAAGTCGAAGCAGATATTCGGCAAGTGTTGTTAGCAAAGAATGCCAATGTCTACCGTTATTCGATGAACCGCAGCAATATCGGCTTGTTCGTAGAGAAAACGTCAGACAAAGATGCGGCATTAGCAGACTATCTCAGCCGCTTAGGCGGGGCTGGGATCATCTATTGTTCCACAAGAAGCAAAGTCGAAGAAGTCTATAACAAACAGCGTCAGCGCTATTCGGTAGGCTATTATCATGGTGGTCTAGCGAGCGATCAAAGAAAAACGTTGCAGCAGCAGTTTTCTCAGAATAAACTAAAATTGCTCGTCGCAACCAATGCGTTTGGGATGGGGATCAATAAAGAAGATATTCGTTTTGTAATCCATTATGACTTGCCTGATTCGCTGGAAAACTACAGTCAGGAAATCGGTCGAGCAGGCCGCGATGGCAAACAAAGCAGTGCGATCTTGCTTTATCAGGAACACGATGAGCAGATTCACTACTTCTTTCAGCGAGAAAACAAAGAAGAACGCCGTGCTTTAGAACGAATGGATCAGAAAAAGATGAAAGGACCTTTGACACCGCTGCAAGAAAAATGGCAGAAGAAGATGAAGGAGTTGGGGGCTGCGTTTTGGCTGGAAACGCTAAAACAAAACGAACAGCAAAAGCAAGAACAATTACAAAAAATGTTGGCTTATATTCATTTTACCGGCTGTCGTCGCCAGTTTTTATTGGCGCACTTTGGGGAAGAAGCATCAGCAAATCCTTATTGTTGCGACAATGACGGGATCGAATTGGCAGTGGAAGAAGAGCTTTTAGAAAAAAAAGTCATCCTTCATTGGCAAGAACGTTTAATAAAAATTTTTAAAGATATAAATTGAATCGTATTTTGCAGGACAGTTTTTATTTACCTATGGTATAATACATCGGAAGGAAACTAGGAGGGAATACGAGTGAGCAAGAAAGACAATGACTACAATTCAGAAAATCAAGAACCGTGGGAACAACCAATCTATGATACAGAATACGATGATTCTGCATCAAGATCCCAACAAAGAAAACAAAAGCGTGGGAATTCACTCTTTTTGACGATCGTTTTAGTTTTGCTTTTCTTGATCGTGGCAATTCCGGTTGGTGCCGGTATTTGGGTATTGAATCATAACAGTGATGCCCCGACCGCAGCAAGTTCAAGCAGTACAGTAGAAAGTACGACAGAATCTTCGACAACCGAGTCATCAACAACGGAATCATCAACTGCTGAATCGACAAGTGAAACGAGTTCGTCAACAAGTGAATCAAGTTCTTCATCAAGCAGTAGCAGTTCTGCACCAGCTTCAACGACGCCATCAAGTAGTAGTGAGCCGGCTCAACAAGAAAACAATGCAGGGCAAGACACTACGCAAAATAATCAAGGGCAAGGAGCGACTGGTACCGAGGAATACACGACGGTGCAAGCAGGTGAAGGTCCTGAACAAGTGGCAGCCCGTACAGGCATCTCAGTTGAAACCCTATATCAATTAAATGGGATTGATCCAAACAACTACATGCTATACCCTGGCGACACATTACGAATTAAATAAAAAACCGCTTTGGCGGTTTTTTTTCTTGGTAGGAAGAAGCCAAGGTGAACGATAAGCAGAAACGATGAAGGAATACACATCGTTGGGAAACGAGGAGTAAGAAAAATGAAAAAAATCAACATCGCTATTGATGGTCCGGCGTCATCTGGGAAAAGTACCGTGGCAAAAATCATCGCCAATGATTTAGGGTTTATTTATACAGATACCGGGGCCATGTACCGCAGCATCACGTATTTGGCCTTAAAAAGCGGCTGTTCATTAGAGGATGAAGCGGCGATCGCTGCTTTGATCGATCAATACCCCATCACTTTTGAACCGACTGAACACGGTCAAGAGGTCTTTGCAGGAGGAGAGCAAGTCACAGAAGCGATCCGTCAGCCAGAAGTAACCAACGCAGTTTCGAAGGTATCGGCATACCCTGCGATCCGCGAAAAACTAGTCCAACAACAGCAGATGATCGCTAAAGATGGCGGTGTCGTGATGGATGGCCGCGATATTGGTACGGCGGTTTTACCACAAGCAGAAGTCAAGATTTTTCTGGTAGCAAGTGTGGAAGAACGGGCGCAGCGCCGTTTCAAAGAAAATCAGCAAAAAGGGATCGGTACCGATTATGAAACTTTAAAAGAAGAGATTCAGCAAAGAGATTACTTGGATTCTCATCGGGAAGTCTCCCCTTTGAAACAAGCAACAGATGCCGTTCGAATTGACACCTCCGGTTTAACAATCGAGCAAGTCGTAGAAGCGATCAAAAAAACGATCCAAGAAAAGATCGACTAGCGAAAACAATGGGTGTTCCCCATTGTTTTTTTATTTTTCCTACGAAAAAGATGAAAGCAAGCAAGAAAACAGACGTGAAAAGACTTTTTCAACGAAAAAACCGTAGTTTTTTAGGAAAATAAGAGAAATCGCTTTATTTTTTTTTCATTCTATTTTAAACTAAAAGATGTAGTGCAATTATTGCAGAATTGTTGGTTAGGAGGACATGAGAGATGACAGAATTTGAAAATAATCAGGTTGAGAGTGGAAATGAATCAATGGAAGCCGCTTTAGACAATTTCCAAGAAGTAAAAGTTGGAGATATCGTTAAAGGCGAGGTATTGGCCATTGAGGATAAACAAGCGATCGTAGGGATCGAAGGCGCCGGTGTCGAAGGCGTTGTTCCTGCAAAAGAATTATCGACTTTACCTGTTGAAGACATCAACGAAGCAGTCAAAGTAGGGGATGTCTTAGAATTAGTTGTGATTTCAGCAATTGGGAAAGACAAAGAAAATGGCAGCTATCTCCTTTCTAAACGTCGCTTAGATGCGAAAAAAGTTTGGGAAGATATCGAAAAAGATTTCCAAGAAGGAAAAATCATCGAAGCACCAGTCACCAACGTCGTTAAAGGCGGATTAGTGGTTGACGTAGGGGTTCGTGGGTTTGTTCCAGCATCAATGGTCGAAGATCATTTTGTTGCGGATTTTGAAGATTACAAAGGGAAAACATTGACCTTTAAAATCGTTGAGATCGAGCCTTCTGAAAACCGCTTGATCCTTTCTCATAAAGCTGTTGTTGAAGCAGAAAAAGCAAAACAAAAAGAAGCTTTACTAGCTGATTTATATGAAGGACAAGAAGTAGAAGGGAAAGTAGCTCGTTTGACTGACTTTGGTGCCTTCGTGGACCTAGGCGGCATCGATGGACTTGTCCATGTCTCTGAAATTTCACATGGGCATGTTGGCAAACCGAGTGACGTTTTGTCTGTTGGAGATACCGTCAACGTCCGTATCTTATCTGTTGATGCAGACAAAGAACGTGTGTCTCTTTCAATCAAAGACACATTGCCTGGACCTTGGACCAATATTGAAGAACAAGCGGCTGTTGGCAGTGTCTTAACTGGGACTGTTAAACGTTTGACAAGCTTCGGTGCGTTTGTGGAAGTCTTCCCAGGTGTTGAAGGGCTGATCCATATTTCACAAATCTCCCATAAACACATTGCGACACCACATGAAGTCTTACAAGAAGGCGATGAAGTGCAAGTGAAAGTGCTCGAAGTGAACCCTTCAGAACACCGAATCGCATTAAGTATTAAAGCATTAGAAAAAGCCGAAAACACCAATGAAACACAAGAAGTTTCAGAGGATGATTATCAATTGCCAGAAGAATCAACTGGGTTTACCATGGGTGATATCTTAGGCAATGCCTTAAAAGACAGCGACGAAGAGTAATTGTATGCCATCAGCTTATAACGATTCGATGTTTGAATTTGTTATAAGCTGATTTTTTGTTTGCCGAGAAAGCTTGCAACTTTCCATGGCTTTAGGTAAACTAAGTAAGATTGAATACAAGAAGCAGCGTACAAGGACTGCTTTTTTAAATGGAGGGTAAAAAATGTCAAATCCAACAATAGCGATCGTTGGACGTCCGAATGTGGGGAAATCGACCATTTTCAACCGGATAGCTGGAGAACGAATTTCGATCGTTGAGGATACTCCAGGAGTGACCAGAGATCGTATTTATGCCACTGGTGAATGGCTAGGCCGTGAGTTTAGCGTAATCGATACTGGTGGGATCGATTTAAGTGATGAGCCGTTTATGGATCAAATCAAGCATCAAGCAGAAATCGCCATCGATGAAGCAGATGTCATTGTTTTTATTACGAGTGCTCGTGAAGGAGTAACAGATGCTGACGAGCTTGTGGCTCGTTTGTTATACAAAAGCAACAAACCCGTGATTTTAGCGGTCAACAAAGTTGATAATCCCGAGATGCGCAACGATATCTATGAATTTTATGGTTTAGGTCTGGGCGATCCATACCCAATCTCAGGAAGTCATGGATTAGGGATCGGTGATGTCCTAGATGAAGCAGTCAAACACTTTACCAATGAAGCGGAAGAAGAAGACGATTCCATCATCAAGTTTAGTTTGATCGGTCGACCAAACGTCGGGAAATCCTCTTTGATCAATGCGATTCTTGGAGAAGAGCGAGTAATTGTTTCAGATATCGAAGGAACGACTCGTGATGCGATCGATACCCATTTTACCAGCGAAAGCGGTCAAGAATTTACCATGATCGATACCGCCGGCATGCGTAAAAAAGGGAAGGTCTACGAATCTACTGAAAAATACAGTGTCATGCGAGCAATGCGGGCCATTGAACGCTCAGACGTCGTCTTGATGGTCTTGAACGCCGAAGAAGGAATTCGCGAGCAAGACAAACGGATCGCTGGCTATGCCCATGAAGCAGGCCGTGGAATCATTATCGTTGTCAATAAATGGGATACATTGAAAAAAGAAACGAATACGATGCGTGATTTTGAAGAAGAAATCAGAGATGAATTCCAATATTTGGATTATGCACCAATCATTTTCGTTTCCGCAGTGACGAAACAGCGCTTGAATAAGTTGCCGCAGTTGATCGAAGAAGTCAGCATGAATCAAAACATGCGTATTCCATCTGCGTTGTTGAATGACGTCATTATGGATGCGGTGGCGATCAACCCAACACCAACAGACAAAGGCAAACGTTTGAAGATTTTTTATGCGACGCAAGTGGCTGTCAAACCGCCAACTTTTGTTATTTTTGTCAACGAAGAAGAACTGATGCATTTCTCTTATGCGCGTTTCTTAGAAAATCAAATCCGCAAGGCATTCACTTTTGAAGGAACGCCGATTCGGATCATTCCACGCAGAAGAAAATAGAGATTTTATCATACTTTGTTTCTTTTTACAAAGAAATCTGTCCTTTTCTAGAAAAATGGGAAAAAACCAAAAAAAAACCCCCTAAAAACGTTAAAATCCTTGATATTACAAGGTTCTTATGATAACGTTATATCAGAATATTGATGGTAATCAATATTTGACAAAAACCTTGGACCACTCAAGATTTTTGTTGATGCATGACATCAAAAAAAATATCAGGAGGTGAAACCATCCATGGCAAATAAAGCAGAATTAATCGAAAAAGTTGCAGCAGCTACTGACTTAACTAAGAAAGACGCAACTGCAGCAGTAGACGCTGTATTCTCAACAATTCAAGACGCTTTAGCTAACGGTGAAAAAGTTCAATTGATCGGCTTTGGTAACTTTGAAGTTCGTTCTCGTGCAGAACGCAAAGGACGCAACCCACAAACTGGTGAAGAAATCAAGATCCCTGCTAGCAAAGTACCTGCATTCAAACCAGGTAAAGCTCTTAAAGACGCAGTGAAATAATTGAGTCTTGTAGAAACCCTTGAGTAATCAAGGGTTTTTTCTTTTGTCTAACTAGGGACTGCCACCATGCAGGCGGAACGAATGGGAAAAGAATCGGTTGTTATTGTCAGAAAATTCAAAATTATTTTTTGTTTTTCTTTTGATCTAAAAAAAACAATGGTTGCTGGCACACCTCATTTTTCACGCAAGATTAAAGGTGATTTAAAAGTCATTTTTATCAAAATAAGCAAGCGATTAAATGACATCTGATGTGAGAAAGGGTTCCTTAGAATTGTCATTATTGAAAAAAAATTCAGAAAATTCGTTGACAAGTGATTTTGCAAAGGGTATATTGGTAAACAATTACAAGAACGTTACTATTTCTAATGAAGGAGCCATTTTCTATGCGCAATTTTAATCAATATTTATTAGTCATTATTATTGATACCAGGACTTAGAACACGGAAGCAAAAATTATCCGTTTGTTTGAGTCCTATTTGCGTAAGTAAAATGGGATTCTGGCAAAGCATCCCAGTTTTTTATAACCGGGATGCTTTTTTTTATTCCAAAATGCAGGAGATGATGAGTGTGAGAAGTGATCAAATTAAAAAAGGGATCGATGCAGCGCCAGCTAGGAGTCTGCTCTATGCCACAGGACAAGTTAAAAATATCCATGATATGAACAAGCCATTTATTGCGATATGTAATTCCTATATCGATATCGTGCCTGGGCATGTGCATTTACGGGAGTTAGCAGATATCGCAAAAGAAGCGATTCGTGAAGCTGGCGGCATCCCTTTCGAGTTCAATACAATCGGCGTAGATGATGGCATTGCTATGGGACATATCGGTATGCGATATTCGCTACCTAGCCGAGAATTGATCGCTGATTCTGCAGAAACCGTCATCAATGCCCACTGGTTTGACGGCGTATTTTATATCCCAAATTGTGACAAGATCACTCCTGGCATGATCTTAGCAGCCATGCGGACCAACGTACCAGGAATTTTTTGTTCCGGCGGTCCTATGAAAGCCGGCATTGATCCTCGGGGACATCAAATAACCTTATCTTCCATGTTTGAAGCCGTTGGGACGTACAAGACGGGTAATATGACAAAAGAAGATTTTGAGTTTATGGAACAAAATGCCTGTCCGACTTGCGGTTCCTGTGCAGGGATGTTTACTGCCAATTCAATGAACTGTCTCTTAGAGATCTTAGGATTGGCAATGCCAGGCAATGGTACGATTCTTGCCGTGTCTGAAGAACGACGAGAACTAGTTAGACAAGCCGCCTTTAAGTTGATGGATCTTGTTGAAAAACAAGTGAAACCTCGAGACATCGTGACCAAAGAAGCTATTGATGATGCCTTCGCTTTAGACATGGCGATGGGGGGTTCCACCAACACAGTGCTGCATACATTAGCGATCGCCAATGAAGCTGAGATCGATTATGACTTAAGACGGGTCAATGAAATCGCTAAAAGAGTGCCTTATCTCTCAAAAATCGCGCCATCATCAGCCTATTCGATGCACGATGTTCATGAAGCTGGCGGCGTTTCAGCGATCATTCGGGAGCTATGTGATATCGAGGGAGCGATTCATCCCGATCGACCGACTGTTACCGGTAAGACGTTGCGAGAAAATGTCGCTGAAGCGAAGATCCACAACGAAGAAGTTATCCATCCGAAAGAAAACCCGTATAGTCCAGTTGGCGGTCTATCGATCTTGTACGGAAACATCGCCCCAGAAGGCAGTGTCATCAAAGTTGGCGGGGTCGATCCAAGTGTACAAGTATTCAAAGGGAAAGCGATCTGTTTTGATTCTCATGATGAAGCAGTTGCTGCCATCGACAATCATACCGTACAAAAAGGACATGTTGTAGTGATCCGCTATGAGGGACCAAAAGGAGGACCAGGTATGCCAGAAATGTTGGCGCCTACCTCAAGCATCGTTGGTCGTGGGTTAGGCAAAGATGTCGCCTTGATTACAGACGGCCGTTTTTCAGGAGCGACGCGGGGGATCGCAGTTGGACATATTTCTCCGGAAGCTGCAGCCGGTGGTCCATTAGGACTAGTCAACGATGGCGATGAGATCATTATTGATTTGCCAAATCGAACGCTAAATCTGCAAGTTTCAGAAGAAGAGCTTGCCAAGCGTGCGCAAGAACGACCGAAGTTTCGTTCAAAAGTAAAAAAAGGATGGCTTGCACGTTATACCGCTTTAGTGACCTCTGCGAATACGGGCGGGATTATGCGAGTACCTGATGAGGAGGAGTAGCAATGGAAAACATCGACTATCAAGCATCGCATCTAAGGACTGGCGCGCAAGTGTTAGTGGACAGCTTGCAAGAGCAAGGCGTCGAAATGATCTTTGGCTACCCGGGTGGCGCCGTCTTACCGTTATATGACCAATTATATGATGCAGCGATTCCGAATATTTTGACGCGTCACGAGCAAGGCGCGATCCACGCCGCTGAAGGCTATGCCAAAGCTACTGGCAATGTTGGGGTCGTTTTAGTGACAAGTGGTCCAGGTGCTACGAATGTCGTCACGGGCATTGCCGATGCTATGAGCGATTCCGTACCGTTGGTGGTTATCACGGGGCAAGTGGCCGTACCAGGAATTGGCAAAGACGCTTTTCAAGAAGCGGATATTCTAGGTATCACGTTGCCGATCACGAAACACAATTACCAAGTCCGTTGTGTGGATGACTTACCGAAAGTGATCGCTGAAGCCTTTCACATCGCTTCAACTGGGCGTAAGGGACCTGTTGTGATCGACCTTCCGAAAGATATTACATTGCAAGAAACCGCTGAAACCTGCTCATTGCCGATCACAAGGAAAAGTTATCAACCGAATGCAGAGCCTTCCCGTCTGCAAATTGAAAAATTGATGCACGTTTTAGAAAAAGCACAGCGACCAGTGGTACTGGCTGGTGCAGGCGTGATCGCGGCTGAAGCTGCGGCTGAATTAAATGCATTTATTGCCAAGTACAAGTTGCCGACAGTCACAACGTTGCTCGGCTTAGGCTTACTGCCAAATGATCATCAATTTTTCTTGGGCATGGGCGGTATGCATGGAACGTATGCGGCGAACATGGCTTTATCAGAAGCCGATTTGATTATCAATATCGGCTCTCGCTTCGATGATCGCTTAGCGACTGCCGGCAGTCAGTTCGGCAAGCAGGCCATCGTTGCTCATATCGACATCGACCCGGTGGAGATTGGCAAGATTGTAGAGACAAAGATCCCAATCGTCGGCGATGCCAAGGCTGCTTTGCAACAGATGCTACGGTATCCGCCAACTAGAGGAACGTGGTCTGCTTGGTCGGATCTATGCCAAACACGGAAGACGGAAAAACCTTATCGCTATGATCGCACTCAAGCACAAGAAATCAAACCGCAAAAAGTCATCGAAGAAGTAGGGCGTTTGACCAAAGGAGAGGCTTACGTCATCACCGATGTTGGGCAGCATCAAATGTGGGTCGCGCAGTATTATCCGTTTCGCTTTCCTAAGCAGTTGATCACCAGTGGCGGACTAGGCACGATGGGCTATGGTATCCCTGCGGGAATTGGCGTCCAATTTGCTCATCCAGAAAAAATGGTCGTGGTGTTTGTTGGCGATGGCGGGTTCCAAATGACAAACCAGGAATTTGCTATTTTGAATGAGTATGGCTTGAATGTCAAATTTGTTTTGTTGAATAATCGTTCGTTAGGAATGGTCCGCCAATGGCAAGAAACATTTCATGGCAAACGACGCTCTGCCTCTGTTTTTGCACAGCAACCTGATTTTGTTAAACTAGCACAAGCTTATGGCATCGAAGGCTGTCGGATCGATGAACCCACTCAGCTTTCTGCTATGCTAGCGGAAGCTTTTGCACATACGGGGCCGCAACTGATCGAAGTAATGGTCTCGCCCTCAGAGCATGTGTTGCCGATGATCCCACCGGGGAAAGCCAATCATGAAATGATGGGGGTCTAAGGGGATGAAACGGGTATTAGCAGCAATCGTCCATAATGAAGCAGGTGTTTTGAGCCGCATCACGAGTGTCTTAAACCGCCGGCAGGTCAATATCGAGAGTATTTCTGTCGGCACAACGGAACGGCCAGAGTTTTCACGAATGACGATCATCGTCAACGTGAACGATTTGGCAGAAACAGAACAAGTGACCAAGCATTTAAATAAACAAATAGATGTCTTGAAGGTTTCTGATATTACAGAAGTTCCTCATATCGAACGAGAGCTGGTGCTGATCAAAGTCAATGCACCAACCACTAGCCGCTCGGAGATCCAAGCAGTGATTGATCCGTTTCGAGCGCACATTGTCGATGTCGCACTGAAAACGATCGTTGTGCAAGTTGCCGGTGATACGAAAAAGGTAGAAGCATGCATCGAAGTTTTGCGTCCCTACGGGATCAAACAGTTGGCACGAACGGGTGTCACTGGCTTTACAAGAGGGTAAGTGCAATTTTGAATTGCTTAAAATAAAGAAAGAATTCGGAGGAAACAAGTATGGTAAAAGTATATTACAACGAGGAAGTTACAGATAATCTAGGAGACAAGAAGATTGCGATCGTCGGCTACGGCTCTCAAGGGCACGCTCATGCGCAAAATTTACGGGACACAGGTCATGAAGTCTTTATCGGCATTCGTGAAGGAAAGTCAGCAGAAGCTGCAAGAAACGACGGATTTGAAGTCTTTCCAGTAGCCGAAGCCACTCAAAAAGCGGACGTAGTCATGATCTTGGCACCCGATGAGATCCAAGGATCGTTGTATAAAAATGAGATCGAACCGAATCTTTCTGCCGGCAATGCATTAGCATTTGCGCATGGTTTTAATATTCATTTTGATGTGATCGCGCCGCCAGAAGAGGTGGATGTGTTCCTAGTTGCGCCTAAAGGACCGGGCCACTTGGTGCGTCGAACCTTTACCGAAGGGTTTGCGGTGCCAGCCTTATTTGCAGTCTATCAAGATGCGACTGGCAACGCACAAGCGACAGCTTTATCTTATGCAAAAGGCATTGGTGCCACACGGGTCGGCGTTTTGGAAACGACCTTTAAAGAAGAGACCGAGACCGATCTTTTCGGGGAACAAGCCGTACTTTGTGGCGGTTTGACCAGCATGATCGAAGCTGGCTTTGAAACATTGGTAGAAGCCGGGTACCAACCGGAATTGGCGTATTTTGAAGTTTGTCATGAATTGAAACTGATCGTTGACTTGATTTATGAAGGAGGATTCAAAAAAATGCGCCATTCGATCTCGAATACGGCAGAGTATGGCGACTACGTTTCCGGTGCTCGGGTGATCACCGCACAAGCCAAAGAAAACATGAAAGCCGTATTGACAGATATCCAAAATGGTCAATTCGCGAAAGGATTCATTGAAGACAATCAAAATGGCTTCCCTGAATTCTATAAAATGCGTGAAGAAAACGGCAACCATCAAATTGAAAAAGTCGGCAGCGAGTTACGGAAAATGATGCCGTTTGTTGCGAAAGATTAGAGGTGGCGCGTTTGTTGGTGACAGTTTCTGCAATCGAACAAGCATATGAACGACTGCGGGGAGCAGTTAGTCATACACCGCTGCAGTATGATCGCTTTTTATCTGAAAAATACCAAGCGACGGTTTTGTTGAAGCGAGAGGACTTGCAAAAAGTCCGCTCCTTCAAATTACGAGGTGCCTACTATGCGATCACCCAAGCAGATCCTGTGCAGACCAGTCGTGGCGTCGTCTGTGCCAGTGCCGGAAATCATGCCCAAGGCGTTGCTTATACCTGCCAAGAACAGCAGATCCATGCGGTCATTTTCATGCCAACAACGACGCCGCAACAAAAAATCGCGCAAGTTCTCTTTTTCGGCGGAGACTACGTCAAAATCGAATTGGTGGGAGATACCTTTGATGCGGCGGCGCAGGCTGCCAAACAATTTGCAAAAGAAAAGCAAATGGCTTTCATTGCTCCTTTTGATGATCCCAATATTATCGCAGGACAAGGAACAGTAGCCGTGGAAATGTTGGCGGATGCTGAAAAAAAACAAGTATCGATCGATTTAGTGGTGGCTGCCATTGGTGGCGGTGGTTTGATCAGCGGGACCGCAGCCTATTTGAAAGAAAAGCAGCCAAATATAAAAGTTGTTGGAGCAGAACCTGTAGGGGCCGCCTCGATGCAAGCAGCCTTTGATCACCAAGGACCGGTGGCTTTAGAGCATATTGAAACCTTTGTCGATGGTGCGGCAGTCAAACAAGTCGGAGCTCAGACCTATGCCCATGCCAAACGCTATGTGGATCAATTGGTAACAGTGGAAGAAGGTGCAATCTGCCAAACGATTCTAGAATTATACAGCAAACAAGCGATCGTCGCTGAACCAGCTGGTGCCTTGAGCGTGGCAGCTCTGGATGAGATCAAAGAGCAAATCAAAGGCAAGACGGTCGTCTGTATTGTGAGTGGTGGTAACAATGATAGTTCCCGCATGGCAGAGATCGAAGAGAAATCACTGATTTATCAAGGATTGAAACATTATTTTATCGTCAATTTCCCACAACGTCCCGGTGCGTTGAAGGAATTTGTTAGCCATGTATTAGGGCCTGATGATGATATCACGAGGTTTGAATATACGAAAAAAATCAATCGTGGAACAGGACCAGTAATGCTGGGAATCTTGTTGAAACAAAAAAACGATCTACCCGCATTACTGTCACGAATTGAACAGTTTGATCAAGGCTACATCAACCTTCAGCAAAATCAATCACTTTACTCGCTTTTGGTTTAGAAAATACATGGTTTCCTTTGTAATACAGGAAACCATGTTTTTTGCTTTTTGGCATAGAATCATGGGACAAATCGGCGAAAATACTTCCTAATGGTTAGCGATTTAGTAGGTGTTTCAACGGCTTCTTGCTATAATAGTAAGTAGTAGCAACAAAGGAGTGAGCCGATGGAAGCTGTTTTTTACAGAAATGAGCAAGAAACCCAGATTTCTTACGGGGAAACATTGGCATCGGTCATGAAAGGACAGTCGATCGAGCCGCAGCAGGTGATCATTTTGACGAATCAGCGTTATTATGACCGCTTTTCAGAAAAAGTAACCCGCCTGTTTTTGCCGCGCGAGGTCAATTGGTATATTTGTACCAACCAAATGTATTGCAACAACTTTAGTGAATTTAAGGCCGCGATGGATTTCTTCGGTCGCTTTTCAAAGCAAGAGTCCTTGTTGATCGTCGGGTTTGGGAATGAAGGTGTATTGGCACTGAGCAGTTTTATCCATGCGACTTCGGTCCTATCGACACAGCTTTGGTTGATTCCTGTTTCCTTGCGGGCCTTAGCCAAAAGTGTCAAAGAAACAGCGATCGTTGTGAAAAAGCCAGATATCCCGATGCTGGAAAATCCTAATGCACCACAATTTGTTATTTTCGATCAGACGATTGCCGAAAAGCAAATCGATGGGAAACTTGTCGACTTTTTGACCCTGATCCGTGGTGGCGTGCTTGCCGATAGCGATTTTTTAAAGGAACTTTATCGAACGTACCCCAGTCATCAGGCATTGATGAGACACTCGTTGGCAGCTTATACCAATCAGCTGATCCAATTGTATCAGCAGTCGGGACGCGAATTAGAGGAGTTTGGGCAACTCTTTGCCGATGCTGCTTATCAAACAGAAAATGGTCACTTGCTGTCTGATGCGATGAAATTGTTCTTTGGCTTTTTGTTTCATTTTATTTGGACAGTCCAGCAGCAGCAGTTGACTGTCGATCTGCCAGTATTTTGCCAATGGCTTGCACGATTAGGCTTTCCTATCGAATTGCCCGAGTCTTTTTCCTTAAGCGAATATTTCAGCCGTGTACTAGAATTGCAGCAAAAAGAAAAAAAACTGTTATTTTTGGCAAAAGTTGGTACAATAGGGGGCAGAACGGAAATCGAGGAGAAAGATCTTGTCCAAACGATGGAGACTTATCAGCGATTAATCAATGAGATTCGAGGGGTCTAAATGGAAACTTATAGTGAAAAAATGTTAAAAGCACTAGCCGCAGAAGAGTTGGCTGAAGCACAATTGAATTTTACCGAAGCACTGCAAAAAGATGATGATGAAACACTTGGCGCTTTAGGCGATGAATTACTGCAGATCGGTTTTTTAGAAGAGGCGAAAACGTTATTTGAAACCTTGCAGCAGCGGCATCCTGAAAATGAAGCTTTGCTGCTTCCTTTAGCGGAAATTGCGATGGAAGAAGACCAGATTGAAACAGCCTTCACCTATATCGATCAAATACCACCAACGAGTGAAGCTTATCTGCAAGCCTTGTTATTGAGTGCGGATCTCTATCAACTGATCGGTATTCCGGAAGTCAGCGAAGCCAAATTAAAAGAAGCGCAAAGCCTTGTGCCAGAGGAACCCTTGATTCGTTTTGCCTTAGCTGAGTTAGCTTTTTCAACGGATCGCTATCAAGAAGCTGTTGGCCTTTATCAAGGATTGCTGGAAGAAGATATTACGGATATTTCGGGGATTTCGATCGTTGAACGGACCGGAACGTCATTGAGTATGGCAGGTAAGTTTGAAGAGGCGTTGGAATATTTTGAAGCAAGCTTAGAAGACGAACAGACGGACGAGCGTCTCTTTCAAACGGCTTTAGTCTATTTGCAGCTGAAGGAAAATGAACAAGCGATTCGCTACTTGCAGCAGTTGCGGGTCATGAATCCCCAATACCGGGCCTTGTATCTTTATTTGGCTGAAGCATTGCAAGAAGAAGAACAGCTGGAAGAAGCGCAACGTGTGATCGAAGAAGGGATTCATGAAGATCCATATCAAGTGGATTTCTATCATTTTGCTGCCGAGAATGCTTACCGACTTCATGACAGTGAAGCAGCCGAGTCATTTTTACTTAAAGCACTGGAAACTGGTGAAAAAGAAGAGGATACATTACTGACTTTAAGTAATTTATACTTGAATGAAGCGCGTTGGCAAGAAGCGATCTTGGCGATCGAGCGAATGGAAGACAATGAACAGCCTCACGCTTTATGGAATCTAGCGCAAGCCTTCAATGCGTTAGAAGATTTTGACAAAGCAGCAAACTATTACGAAGAAGCCAATGCTGATTTGCACCATGAACCGGCGTTTATGAAGGAATATGGCATTTTCTTACGTGAAGAAGGGCGTTTACCTGAAGCTCTTCATTTGCTACAACATTATTTGGCACACGAACCAGGTGATTTAGAAGTACAGTCGATCGTGGAGGACTTATTAGAAAGATAGGTGAGAGAAATGAACATCAATGTACAAGAAAAGAAAAAGTTTCTTAATTGGTTAGTTTCGACCGTTTCCTTCAGCCGCCGAGAAGTCTCTTGGGTGTTAAACTATCTGGCGAACCATGAAGCGATCTTGGCCAATGTTCATTTTGTAGAAGGGGCAGCCGCAGCCAAACGGGGCTTAAGTGTCCGCAGTACGGAAGTTGGAGGCGAACCCTTTGTCTTGAGTATCGAAGGACAGACCTTTTATGACATTGATCAGATTTTTCACGAGATTCGCATGAATTGGAAACAACCCTTGTATCTTGAATGTCTCTTTCCAGATTCTTGGTCGCAATCCTTTTATTTAGCAGTTTTAGAAGACAATCCTTATGAACGTTGGAACGACCACTTGGATCAAGAAATGACCCAACATGTTACCCAGTACCTTGAAAAAGAAGAAGCAAAAACCAAAATTGATACCTTGTATCGGCAGATCGATCTAGCATTGGAAAATGGGGATCGTGATGCCTTCTTGGAACTTTCCGATGAAGTAAATCGGCACTTGCTCCAACAAAAAGAAGAAAGCCGCTGACAAATAAAAAAGCAGTCCTTTAACCGGGACTGCTTTTTTAGTCTTTATTTTGTTTTAGAGACCGCTGCTTTGCGCTGTAAGAACCGTGACTTAGGTCTTAAGTAGGTAAAGCCTTCGCCTTCGACTTCATGGACATTGATGACAGAAACAAACGCTTGCGGATCAAAGTCATGAACAATGCGCTTGACTTCAGAAATCTCCCGTCCGCTGACCACCATATAAATGATTTGTTTCGATACTCTTGAGTAAGCCCCTTCGCCCTGTAAAAACGTGACACCGCGTTCCAATTCATCCATTAAAACAGGAGCTATCTCTTCGCTATGATTGCTGATCACTAAAATCCCTTTGGCTGAATAGCCGCCGTCTAAGATCGAATCGATCACACGAGTGAAGACATAAGAAAAAATCAAGGTATACATCATGCGGTTCAAATCTATATAGGTCAAAGAAAGCAACAGGACGAACACATCAAAGATCAAAAGCGACCGCCCGATCGTCACCCCAAAGTTTTTCTCTAAAATGCGCGCCAGTACATCGACGCCACCTGTTGTTCCACCGACTTTGTAGACGATCCCACTACCGATCCCTGCAATCAAACCAGCCAAGAGTGCGACGATCAGTAGATCATGCTGTAGATCGATCAACAGGGGAACACTCTGCCAAAATGCCAACCAAAAAGACAAACCAAAGGTTCCTAAAATCGTATACACTAATGAGCGTCGACCAAGAATTTTGCCACCGATCAAAATGATCGGAATATTTAAGATCAATGTACTAATGGCAGGATTGATTCCCCATAAGGCTCGCAGGATCAAGGTGATCCCTGTCACACCGCCTTCTGCTAAGTCATTTGGGATATTTAAATAGACTAGACCGAAGCCATAAATACTCGTACCGAAAATAATCAAAACAATGTCGCGAATCGTTCGCCATGAAAAAAATGCCCGCATCCTGTTTCCTCCGTTATTCAACTTCCACAAGTATCAATGTAGCACGAAATCATTGAATGTACAACAAATCCTGAGGGGGCTCTATCTAGGCAGGCAGCCATTCTTTTGGTAAGATAAACGAGAAAGGGTGAAGAAGATGACAGATAAACGTTCCTTGGCATCGATGCAAGAAGAAGTCGACGCCTATATTCAACAATTTAAAACTGGCTATTTCAGCCCCCTCGCCCAAATGGCTCGTTTGACTGAAGAAGTTGGCGAATTGGCGCGAGAAGTAAATCACTATTACGGGGAAAAAAATAAAAAAAGCGATGAAGTTGAAAAGACCGTGGCAGAAGAACTGGGCGATGTACTCTTTGTGACGATGATCATGGCCAATTCACTAGACATCGACCTGACTGAAGTGTTTGAGGAAAATATGGCAAAATTCAATCAGCGGGATGCGTATCGTTTTGAAAGAAAAGATGGGAAAGTACATGAAGCTGACTAAACTACCAAAAGAATTTGCAGAAGCTGCGCCACTCCTAAAAAAAATCGAAGCCGCGGGCTATGAAGCATACTTTGTTGGCGGCAGCGTGCGGGATACGATTTTAGGCCAGCCGATCCATGATGTCGATATTGCTACCAGTGCGTTTCCAGCCGAAATCAAGGCGCTTTTTCCTCGAACCATTGACATTGGTATCGAGCATGGGACGGTGCTGGTCTTGTGGGAACAGGCGCAATATGAGATTACCACCTTTCGAACCGAAGCCGCCTATCAGGATTATCGCAGACCTGACAAAGTTGATTTTGTCCGTTCCTTGAAAGAAGATCTAAAGCGGCGGGATTTTACCATCAATGCATTGGCACTTCAAGAAGATGGGGTCATCATTGATCTTTTCGATGGTCTGGCAGATATCGACAATCAGATTTTACGAGCAGTGGGTCACCCGCAGGAACGTTTCCATGAGGATGCCCTACGAATGATGCGGGGGCTGCGTTTTGTCAGTCAATTGGGCTTTGTTTTAGAAACAGAAACATTGGCTGCTATCCATGCGAATCATGCCTTGTTGGGGAAAATCTCTGTTGAACGGATCATGATTGAATTCGTGAAATTGCTGTTAGGCAATCATCGGAACCAAGCACTACGAGCACTAGTAGAAACCGAATGCTATATCTATTGCCCAGGCTTACGGGAATACGGTGAGGCGTTACTGCGGATGGCAGACCTGCCAGCGATCCCATTAGAAAACGAAACGACGGCTTGGGTATTGCTCATTGACCAAATCGGTTTAGCTCCTGAGGCAGTCCGCAGCTTTTTAAAAGCTTGGAAATGTTCGAATGACTGCATCCGCCAAGTACAAACGGTCTATCAAGCACTGCTAATGCGTCGAAACGGCGAATGGAACGATCTGCTGTTGTATCAGTTCGGTTTAGAAGCAACCTGTTTAGCTGAAGGATTATTGCGTTATGACAAGCTGCCCAATGATCCTGCAAAAATCAGTCAGCGCTATCAGCAGCTACCGATCCATTCACTGAAGGAGCTGGCGATCAATGGACGTGATTTACTGCAGACAGTTGATCGTTCTTCTGGTCCGTGGCTCAAAGAAGTCTTGGCCGCTGCCGAAGCTGCAGTCATCACACGAAAAATCCCTAATGAAAAAGAAGCACTATTGGCGTTTGCCCAAGCATATTTAGCGAAGGAGGGATAACTGAAGAATGGAAAGCAAAAAAGACTTTCTCGTTGACCTTCAAGACACTGCGGCTGTTTTGGGTTCTGGCGGTTTAGCGGTTTTAGCAACCCCTCAACTAGTCGCAATGGTGGAAAACACCTGTTGGGAAGCACTTGAGCCTACTTTAGATAAAGGGTTTACCACCGTCGGTACAAAGTTTTCGATCGATCATTTGAAACCTTCACCAGTCGGAGCGACAATCACAGTTCTTATACAATGGGAAAAAGAACAAGGATTCCAGTTTGATTATCAGGTGACCGATGGGGCGCAACAACTCATTGCTAAAGGGACTCATCAACGAGCGGCGGTGGAAATCTCTCGGTTTATGAAAAAAGTCAACGAAAACCAAAGTTAATTTGTGTCCCAGTAGCGACTATGTGTTAGAATTAAAATGTATTATTAATAAAAAGGAGCGTTTTGTCATGGCTAGAGAAATGAAAGCTTTAAAATTTTATTTCCGTAATGGAGAAACATGGACGATCGAGCGCCGTTACATCGGTGACTTATGGATCAAACAAATCACGACCAGTTTTGGCCGTATCCACGGAAGCGAATTCGTTGAGATTCATCCATGTGCTGGGTTCAAAATTGAAATCTTTCAAGAAGGCGATCATGTGGCAACACATGACATCAACTTAGGCGGACTTGAATTAGGGATGTTTGCTCGTGCGTTGAAATATGAAGATATTGAACGGATGGAAATTCTTTACCGTAACGGTACACCGGATCTTGTTTATTTCCCATACAAGGACAAAGATACGGAAGGATTGGATAATGTATACCAATCAACAAAAATCAGTGAAAAAACGAAGAGTCTGTATATCGTGATCGACCCAAATCAAACGGTTGATGATGTTTATCAAGAACATTTCGAAGAATAAGAAAAACGCAGAACCAGTTGGTTCTGCGTTTTTTTTTAGAATGTTTCTTGGAACATATCCGTATACTTTTTTAATAAAAGATAATCTTCGGCATATTCATCCTTTAAAACGATTGTATCGCCAAAGAAACTCTTACGAGCATGTTGAATGATCCGATGCTGAATATCTTTTTCCAGAAGGTAATCGATCTCAGACTGTTTCAGGTTTTGTGCAGCAGTCGCCCGATTCTTTTCTAAATATTGCAGCAAATCGTACTCAAGGTGTCCCGCACCATTGATGACTCGTTTGTATTCGATTTTGTCAATTTTCATCTGCTCACACTCCTTGCTATTAAAGTACCTTAGAAAGAAGTAAAGGGGGAGATGGGGGCCTCGAAATTACATAAATCTTTAAAAAATGGATCGTTTGTTAATGTTATCTTAAGATTTGTCATCGAAAAGGAAAGAAAAACGAGTCAAGTGCCAGTATTTTTTGAACCATCAGCAAACGGTTCTTTTTCTTTTTGCTGATGGACAGGTCCTATGTTGGCGATCCCATCTAGACCACCAGCGTGACCACCGACTAATTTGCTGCGTGCAATGGCACGAGCGCCTTCCATTCGGCTTGTGGCATGAACGATCGAAGTGAAGCCGTATTTCTCACGAATCTTATCGATGATCAAATCTAATTTACGCTGGCGTAATTGCGTTTCTGCTTGCTCAAAAAGATCCAGCTGGACATTTTCTGTATAAACCAATTTTGAATAGGTGATACCGATGTGGCGAACGACTTGCCCGGTATAAAATTTTCGAAAGAGAAATAGGCAATGAGCAACAAGCTTACGTGTATTGTCAGTTGGCGGGATTTTCATTTGTCGGGAAAAGCCAGAGGCAGTTTCACCAAAGGCTACGCCGATGTAAACATTGATACAAGCGGTCTGACAATGATGGCGGCGAATTCGAGCGGCAACTTGCTCTGCCATTTCCTTGATGACGATCTCGATTTCTTCTTGTAAATAATAATTGCGATGTAGGACCTGACTATTGCCGTAGCTTTTTTCCATGACCTGCGGTGTCGGTTCGGCTAAAATGGTGCGGTCAATGCCGTGAGCGTGATGGTAGAGCTGCTCACCAATGATTCCCATGCGACTGCGCAAAAGATCAGGACTGGCATGAGCCAATTGTTCAATAGATTCAATCCCCATCAAGTGAAGTCGTTTTTCTGTGCGTCGACCGATTCCCCAAAACTCAGTCATGGGGCTGATTTGCCAAACTTTTGTCGGGACATCTTCGTAGGTCCATTCGGCAATCAAGGAACGGTTGTGTTTGGATTCGTTATCTAAAGCTAGTTTTGCTAACAAAGGATTGTCACCAATACCGATGGTGACATACAATTTCGTTGTTTCGTAAATGTCTTTTTGAATTTGCTGGGCAATCAGCCAACGTTTTTCTTCGCGAGAAATCGTGTTATCAGGAATGAAAAGATCCAGTGTACGGGTCAGATCCATCATCGTTTCGTCGATTGAATAGAGCAGCAAATCATCTTGTCCAACATATTTGCGAAAGACATCATTGACTTTGGTGTTTTCTTTGATATAAAAACTCATACGTGGCGATGCTTTGTACAAATCGGGATGCGTCGGCAGATTGTCATTGCGGGTCACATTTGAAATTCCTAAAGCCGATTTTGCCTTTGGGGAAGCCGCTAAGATTAAGCCGTTTCCAGTATTGTCAGAATGAGACATGACGACCAGCATCGCTTGGATAGGGTCTAAGCCGCGCGAGATGCATTCGACAGAAGCATAAAAACTTTTGACATCGATAAATAAGATATCGCGTTTTGGCTCGAGCGCATAATTAAAACCACCCATTTTTATCACTCCTTACCGAGATTATACGAACGTTTGTTCTTTTTTGTCAAGCGAACAGGAGCGGATGGGTGGATTTGTTTTTTTATAGAGAGATTATTTTTGGCTTATAATGATGGGAAACGTGGTTTTATAAGGGATACATTCATTTCAGGTTATCAGAATCCGATTGGACATAAAAACGTGATTTTGTCTTTTTACCCGAAGGTGTGATTAAAAAAACAGCCGATCCATTGGACCGACTGTCGTAGCTTAAATCAATTTTCGGCAGGTAGCATTGCAAACAAACTTAAGAGATTGCCGTCTATATCTTTGACGATGGCATAGCGTTGCCCCCAAAAGGCACACCAAGGTTCTTTGAAAGACTGATACCCGGCAGCTACGACTTTTGCATGAAGGGCATCAACCTCTTCAGGGGAATCACATAAAAAGGCTAATTCAATTGTGTCACCAACAGTCATTGGTGCATGTCCGTAGATCCCGGCAACCATCTGGCGGCTATTCAAAGAGATGCGAACCCCGTCGTTTGCTAATTCCATATAATCTTCTGAGTGCTGACCTAATGGCGTGAAGCCAAGTACTTGATAAAAAGCCAGTGCCTGTTCCATGTTTTTTGTGATAATACCAACCATATCTAGTTTCATTGTTTTCTTCCTTTCTTGTGGGAATTCTTTCCATAACAGTCAATGCAGTTGCTAGCAATGAAGATTACCTCGTTTCTGTCAGACGGTAATGGTGCAACCGTTCAGCCAACGTACCAGTATGTAGTTCAAACAAATGGTTGTCATCGTCGTAAAAGTAAATGGAAGCACCTTCGCCTTTGATACGAGAACGATCTTTTTCGATCTTCAATCCTAGTCCTTGGATGCGCGTAATCAAGGAATCGATTTGAGTTTGATCGATTTTAAAGGCAATATGGTTATACGTTTTCGGCAGCTTCTGGGAGGCATCCTCCATAACAGCAAGCCATAAGCCATCGATCAAAAAGAATTTTTCTGGGAAGTAAGAATGGGGCTGGTCTCGGCTATCATAAATTTCCTCTGCTTCAAACAATGTTTCCAGCATCGTTGTCGTCTTTGCTAAATTCTGTACGATCAACGTGATATGGGAAATCTCCATCGCATCAACACTCCTTCGTTATGACGAAATAGGGGAAAGAGAAACAATTAGTATCAAAATAAGCATTATGTTAGTGATTGTAAAATACCAATAGGAAGAGCAGAACATAAAACAGTGCATCAGTTGTGCAAGGAATAACTTTCTTCTTGTATTTTGTCCAAAAGAAGACATTTATTAAGAAGAGGATAATCACTGTCGGTAAGCTAAAGGTCCAAGCAGGGTGTTTAATGAAAATGAAAAGCATATTTCCAATAAGAGCAAAAAGAAAAGCGCCATAAAACAGACGATAGTTACTAGGTAGATACGTAAAATTGCCAAGCATGGGTTCACCTCCTATAGGCAGTATAGCATGAAAGGATCGACTGGCACTCAAAGTATATTGAAAGGACAGCTAGAAGAAAAAGCTAGTTCATGTTCTATGTGCCGCCTTTGTTGAACATTAGTTTCTTTTTTACATTATACATTAAAATTTATTTATACGTCGCTTCAAAGAAAAAGTTGGCTCAAAAGTTCAAAGCAAATAAGTGAAAATAGGGGAGTGGTTGTGTAAAGAGGGAAATAAAAATGCAGCAGCTATCATTGCAAAATGTCTGAAAAAAAAGAAGTTCGCAAACGCCTTGGTTATCAGCGTTTGCGAACTTCTTAAATAGTATTATTTTGTTTCGCGGTGTAAAGTAACTTTTCTTTCACGTGGGCAATATTTTTTCTTTTCCAAACGATCAGGATTGTTACGTTTGTTTTTGTTTGATAAGTAGTTGCGTTCTTTACAAGAAGTGCACTCTAATGTGATGTTTACGCGCATGATTTTCCCCCCTAACGATACAAGAATCCTCTAAGAAATCTCTCAGACTAAAATATAATAGCATGTTTTGTGCGGGAATGCTAGCTTTTTCCTGAAATTTGTTAAGTAGTTTTACTTGACGAATTACTTGAAACGCATTAGTCCAATTTGCTCTGGATATCTTCGATCATTTTGGTATAGGCGATAGGACCGTTGTAGAGCCAGCTTGATTCAGGACCGAATTCCCATAAATGATTGTTTTTGACTGCATCAAGATTTTGCCAGACTTGTTCGCTGAAAAAATCAGCGCCTTTATCACTATTCACTAAAATCAAGTAATCGGCATCCAATTCTGCCAATTTTTCCAGAGAAACGGCAGACCAGTCAGCAGTGGCACTTTCACTGATTTCTGAAACAAGCGAGGGAACTTCAAAACCGAGTTCGTGATACAGCAGTTGACCACTTGATTTTGTTTCTGAAACCATGAAGACAGAATTATTGACCACCCATAAAACAGCAATTGACTTGCCTTGGATTTGATCAGCGTACGTTTCCTTGGTAGTAGCGACTAAGTCATCATAATCAGCTTCTACTTGGGCAGCTTCCTCTTCTTTGTGTAAGACCTTTGCGATATCTGTCAGACGTTCACGCCAGGTTACTTCCTCGCCATTTGTGACCACATAGGTCGGCGCGATCTTACTGTACTGATCATATTTGTCGCCTTCCACCATGGAATTGCTATCCATCAGCAGCAGGTCTGGCTCAAAGCTCAAGACATCTTCATAGGGCAGATCATAGTTGATTCTTGGCACATCTGCTAGTTTGTCTTGCAAGTATGCTTGATCACTGTCATTGCCGACTGTCCATTGAGCAACCGGGGTTACCCCTAAAGCGACCAAATAATCTTCCAAGTAACTACCGATCACCCGTTGTGGGTTTTCGGGAACAGTGACTTCATTTCCCATCGCATCGGTAAAGGTTGTTGCTATTTCTGAAGAAGTAGTGGCTGATCCACTGCTATCCGTTGAGTCATTATTCGTACCGCAAGCACCCAGTAGAGTAAGGGAGCAGGCTGCTAGCAGGGTAAGCCAAGTACTTCTTTTTGACCATTGTTTCATAGAAAAACTTCCTCCTTTGTTAAAAGATGAGCACTTATCATTTTAATTGAGAATAATTCTCATTTGCTGATTGCTATTATTACGGAGAAACGCTGATTTGTCAATCTTATTTTTTTATTTCCTTTTTTTAGAACTATTGACGAATAGTAGGATTACATTCATAATTGATAAGCATTATCAATCAATTATTTTGGGGACGAATATGGCGAAATTACGAACAGTTGACTTGAGTGTCGGCTATCAAAAACAAAAAATTGTGCAAAATCTAACAATTGAGATTCCAGAAGGGAAAATCATCGGCTTGATTGGTCCGAACGGCAGTGGAAAATCGACATTTTTAAAGGCACTCGCCCGAATTTTACAGCCTTTGTCTGGTGAGGTCCTATTAGATACACAAAACCTCCAGAACATCAAAACCAAAGAAGTGGCTAAAAAGATTGCGCTGCTTTCACAAGTTAGCGACTCATCGATTGGCTTGACGATTCGCGAAATTGTTTCTTACGGTCGTTTTCCCTATCAAAAAGGACTGAATAGTCTATCGGAACAAGATCTTGCAGCGATCGACTGGTCTTTGCAGGCAACTGGTTTGACGGCACTGGCAGAAGAAGTGATCAGTACGCTGTCAGGGGGACAAAAGCAGCGCGTTTGGATCGCCATGGCACTGGCGCAAGATACGGATATCGTGATTTTAGATGAACCAACAACCTTTTTAGATCCTGCGCATCAATTAGAAATTTTGCTCTTATTACAGCAAATCAATAAAACCTATGGGAAAACGATCATTATGTCGATTCATGACCTGAATCATGCGTCACGTTTTTCTGATTATATTTACGCATTAAAAGGTGGAGAGCTTTTGGTTTCCGGTACACCGGAAACGGTGCTGACCAAAGAATGGCTGCAGCGTTTGTTTGAGATCGATGCCGTGTTAGGTACCTTTCCTAATAGTACAAAGCCGCTGGTCTTGACCTATGAGTTAGGAGCGCAGATATGAAAAAGTTTCCTTGGCTGCTGCTGCTTTTTAGTGGCTGCTTTATTATCTGTTTCTTTTTAGCGATCACTCAAGGAGCAGCGGACCTTTCTTTTGAAACGATCTGGGATGCCGTCTTTGCTTTTGATTATGAGAATCAGCTGCATCAAGTCTTGCGCAATATTCGGTTGCCACGTGTTTTGGCTGCTTTTCTAGTAGGAAGTTGTTTTGCTGTTACAGGAGCCATCATGCAGGGGATTACGAGAAATCCCTTGGCAGATGGTGGTCTTTTAGGTGTCAATAGTGGGGCTGCCTTGGGACTAGCGATCGCATTTATCCTCTTTCCTAGTGTGCAACCGAGTCAAGCGGCGCTGTTTTCCTTTTTTGGTGCGTTTGCGGCAACTGGGCTGCTTTTTTTACTGACCAGATACGCCAAACTAGGCATGTCGCCCACGGGACTGATTTTGGCTGGTGTGGCATTAAGTTCTTTTTTCTCAGCCATTAGTCAAACTCTGTCATTGCAATTTGATTTAAACCAAGAGATAGCCTTTTGGTTTATCGGTGGTGCGGCGAATGTGACTTGGCAGCAACTGCGTTTTGTGGGCCCCATCTATCTGATCGCCATCGTTTTTGTGCTACGGCTAGGAAAAGCCCTCAATCTGTTAGCACTAGGAGATGACACCGTCATTTCATTAGGCAAGCACCCGCATCTGATTCGGGCATCTGCCTTACTGTTAGTCGTAGTTTTGGCGGGAATGGCGGTTTCGCTTGTAGGACCGGTCAGCTTTGTCGGCTTAATGGTTCCTCATGTCGTGCGGGGGATGGTGGGCAAAAACTACCAATTAATTTTGCCTTTGACGATCATTGGAGGTGGGACCCTAGTGATGGCCGCTGATCTGGCAGGTCGCTTGATCAATCCCCCTTTTGAGACACCCTTTGGGATACTGATGGCATTGATCGGTGTGCCTTTTCTATTGGTCAAGATACGGAGGGAAGACTGATGAAAAAAACACTCTTTGTTTTTTTTCTACTGGTGATGGCCGCTTTTTTAGGAAGTGTCATGGTGGGAAAAACAATCTTAACCTTTCAGACATTAGGGGCAATCTTTCAAGGTACGGCTTCTTCGAGTCAGGTACTGACGTTTACTGAGTTTCGACTACCACGGGCTTGTCTGGCGCTGATCGCCGGCGGTGCCTTTGGTTTTTCTGGTTTTGTCTTGCAGGGGGTGACGAGAAACGAGCTGGCTGATGCAAGTATCGTAGGAATCAACAATGGCGCGGGTCTCTTTGTAATGATCTACTTAGGGGTTTATACCCAAGGATCGCAGCTTTTACCTGTCGTTGGGATCTTCGGTGGCTTGTTGGCTGCTGTACTGGTCTATTTGATTGCCTATAAACACCGCCAATTGTTGTCGATGGAGCGAGTGCTGCTTGCGGGAATCGCCGTCAATGCAGGGTTGGCCGCGGCTACTTTACTTTTTACGGTGGAATTATCAAAAGACCGCTATCGCTTTGTAACAGCATGGCTTTCTGGATCTATCTGGGGAACCTCGTGGCAGCAAATTACCAGTCTGCTTCCTTGGGTCATCGTATTGTCTGTCGCAGCTTTCTGGACCGTACCTAAACTTAATCTGCTTGGTTTTGGTGAGGAACAGGCAATTAGCTTAGGGGTTTCTTTGACACGGTTGCGGACGTGGTTTTTAGTGATTGCGGTTGGTTTGGCTGCCAGTACGGTTGGCTATACCGGTAATTTAGCCTTTGTGGGCTTATTGGCGCCTCATATCGCCAAGGGACTCATCGGCAGAGAATCTCGCAGTGCCTTTTTCTTAGCGGGAATGATCGGCAGTCTGCTGGTCTTAGTAAGTGATACGATCGGTCGTTTACTATTGACAAGCGGTGAGATCCCAGCTGGTATCATCATTTCTATCGTGGGGGCACCGTACTTTGTCTTTTTACTGATCCGGCGTAAAGAAGGATGAGCAGATAGTCATGATCTTGCCAAGAAATCTGCGATTCTAGTTTGCTATTTGGACACAGTTTTTGGTACTATTTCTGAGAGGAGTGATCCAATGGAAAAACCAGTCATTAGAGAGCACATGATCCAAACATTAAAAAAAATGCCGAGCAAACAAAAGCAGCAGAAAGAAACGGTGATTTTGCAGTTGCTGTTTTCTTCTCAGATTTGGCAAACGGCTAAGTCAGTAGGAGTGATCCGTTCGTTGCCATTTGAATTTGATACAGCGGCTATTTTTGCTAAAGGATTTGAACAAAACAAACGAATCGCAGTGCCGAAAGCACAACAAAAAAAATTGCAGTTTTATCATGTGGAGCCGGCAACGCGTTATGAAACGTCGGCATTTGGGGTTGAAGAGCCGATCAGTGAGCAAGAAGCCCATCACTTGGATTTACTCATTGTTCCCGGCTTGGCTTTTTCGAAAAAAGGCTATCGCATCGGCTTTGGCGGCGGCTATTATGATCGTTTCTTGTCAGCTTTTGATGGCAAGACCGTTTCTTTGGTCTTCGGAGAACAATTCAACGATCAATGGACACCAGATGTATTCGACATTCCAATCGATAAAATCTATACGGATTCGCTTATTCGCACGTAAAGGAGCACGTCAATGAATTCTCAAATGAAAAGATGGCTGAATCAGCCGATCTTCACGTATCTATTTTTAGCTATCCAAACTATTGTGTTTATCTTGGGTTATTTTAGTCCCTCTATTCAATCAGGCGGGGTGATGTTTGGTCCGTTTGTCGTCTATTTAAATGAATATTGGCGTTTCGTTACCCCAATCTTTCTGCATTTCGGGTTGGCACATTTTGCAATCAACTCTGTGATTCTCTATTATATGGGGCAACAAGTAGAAGCCATCTATGGTCATAGCCGTTTTTTTGCCTTGTATTTACTAAGCGGCATCATGGGCAATACCATGAGTTTTGCTTTCAACCAAATAGGGGTTCAATCAGCAGGCGCTAGTACTTCATTATTCGGGCTTTTCGGGGCATTTTTGATTTTAGGTTGGCATTTTAGAAATGATTACCGCATCCAAGCAATGGTACGGCAATTTGCCCTATTCGTTGGATTGAACCTGGTTTTTGGGGTGTTTGATCAAACGATTGATATGTGGGGACACATTGGCGGGATCCTCGGTGGGTTATTGTTAGGGAATCTTTTGGCATTGCCAAAGAACTATGGAAAATATTCGATCCACACCAGAATCCTCTCTGGCGGACTCTTTGTTTTCTTATTGGCTATTTTTGTGATATATGGTTTTAAAAAATATTAATTACTTGTATAATAAGCAGGAAGTGGTTAAATGGAAACGTTATATGACGTACAACAATTACTGAAACAATTTGGTGTTTACGTATATGTCGGCAAGCGGATCTACGATATAGAACTGATGCAAATCGAGTTGAAAAACTTTTATGACAGTCGCTTGATAGATCGGGATGTATATCTGACTGCCCGGCGAATTCTTACGCGGGAGCATCGAATTGAAGAAAGCCGGGAGGAAAACAAGTGATGGACAAAAAAATCATCGGAATTGATTTAGGCGGAACAACGGTGAAATTCGCTATTTTAACGAGCGAAGGCGAGATTCAGCAAAAATGGAGTATTGACACCAATATTCTTGATGAAGGCTCACATATCGTGCCAGAAATCGTGGCATCGATCAATCATCGCCTAGAATTATATGGCTTACAGCCGGAAGCATTTATCGGTATTGGTATGGGGACACCAGGAAGTGTCGACCGTGACAAAGGAACCGTCATAGGTGCCTACAATCTGAACTGGAAAACACTTCAGCCAGTCAAAGAACTGATTGAAAAAGGCACAAAAATCCCATTTGCCATCGATAACGATGCCAATGTAGCAGCTTTAGGTGAGCGTTGGAAAGGGGCAGGGGATAACAATCCTGATGTCATCTTTATCACACTAGGTACAGGTGTTGGCGGCGGTATCATCATGGAAGGGCAATTGCTTCATGGGGTTGCTGGTTGTGCCGGAGAAATCGGTCATATCACTGTTGATCCTGAAGGGTTCGAATGTACTTGCGGCAAACGTGGTTGTTTAGAAACGGTTTCTAGTGCGACGGGTGTTGTGCGAGTTGCTCGACAGTTGGCAGAAGAATATGCTGGCGACTCGGCATTGAAACAACAGCTGGACAATGGGGAAGATGTTTCAAGTAAAGATATTTTTGAAGCGGCTCAAGCAAACGATTCATTTGGCTTGATGGTCGTTGATAAAGTGTGCTTCTACCTTGGGTTGGCATGCGGAAACCTAGGAAACACATTAAATCCATCAAGTATCGTTTTAGGTGGAGGCGTATCGGCAGCCGGTGAATTTTTACGTGAACGGGTTGCTGCCTACTTTGCTCAATTTACCTTCCCACAGGTAACGGAAAGTACTGAAATCAAATTGGCCGAACTTGGGAATGATGCCGGTGTGATTGGGGCAGCATCATTAGCTTTGCAGTTTGCAGCAAAAGCATAGATGACAAGCTGCTAGGCAAGGATAGATTAAAGCAGCATAAATCAAAAAAGAATGTTTGTTACAATAGAGAGGAATAGAAGAAATGACACCAATTATGTGGCTAAACTTGGTTTTGGCATTAATAATCTTAGCAATCGCTTTGAACTGGGCGTATTTTCAAATTATGGGACGCCGTTCAGCAACGATCATCTCAGAAGATGAATTTAAAGCAGGAATGAAGAAAGCCCAAGTGATCGACGTTCGGGAAAAAAATGAATTTGACAGTGGGCATATTTTAGGGGCGCGTAATATTCCCTTTACGGTTTTAACCAATTCCTTCAGCGCATTTCGTAGAGATCAACCAATCTACTTATATGACACGCGTAAATCGTTGAGTATTCGCGCAGCAAATAAATTACGTAAAGAAGGCTTTACCAATGTCTATATCCTAAAAGAAGGGTATGAAGGTTGGAGCGGCAAGACGAAAAAGAAAAATAGTTTATAAAACAGAGAACTCAAGGCAAAAGAACACAAGCAAATTTGAATGAGTGACGAAACACCAAATGGAGTGTTTCAAGTAAGTCATTGTTCAATTTACATTGTGGGCTTTTGCCTTTATTTGAACTTAGGTCTATCGATAAGGAGAGTGTGCGTTGATCAAGCGAAAAAGAATTTATGAAGTGGCGGAAACGACAGATGGCTATCGAGTATTGGTGGATCGCATCTGGCCTAGAGGAATGAAAAAGGAGGCAGCCCAGATCGATCTATGGCTCAAAGCAGTCGCACCAAGTACTGAATTGCGCAAATGGTTTGGGCATGATCCTGAACGTTTTGATGCGTTTAAAGGCCGCTATCTACAAGAATTAGAGAAAGCGCCAGCTAAAGATGCCTTGGCACGGTTAAAAGCGTTGGTTGCTGAACAACAGACCGTGACCTTACTATACGGAGCGAAAAATGAAGAACAAAATCAAGCCGTGATTTTGCAGGACTTACTGGAGAAGGCAGAATGATTACCTAAAAGAGCCGCCAGCCTATTGAAGGCTGACGGCTCTTTGTAGCAAATGATTAGCGGGCAACGCTTTTACGCATCGCACGTTTCCGTTTTTCATCATGATCTGCTTGTTGTTCGTCAATTGGATCAATCACTTGTTTCTTGACCGTCATAACAACACTTGCAGCTGCAGCAACCGTTGCGACTGTTCCTACTAAAAATCCTGAAAGAAATCGTTTCATCATTAAACACCTCGCCTTTAGTTATAGGTTCATTATGAATGAAAACGGAAAAAATATCAAAAAAAATCACTTTTGGGATTGAAAACGCTTGAAATAATTTAGTAAATAATTTACAATAAGTTTACTAAAAAGAAAGTGGGAGTGAGAAAAATGGAGCAATTGCAACAGATATTTATTGATAAATTTGGAACAGCAGGCACAGGCATGTATTTTGCGCCAGGGAGAATCAACTTGATCGGTGAACACACAGATTACAATGGCGGTTATGTTTTCCCGGCGGCAATCACATTAGGGACGTATGCAGTAGCACGAAAACGTGAAGACCAGTTGATCCAACTCTATTCAGAGAATTTTCCAGAAAAAGGCGTGATCTCCTTTCAGTTAGATGAGCTAGATTACCGAAAAGAAGATGATTGGACAAACTATCCGAAAGGGGTCGTTCGTTTCCTAAAAGAAGCGGGGCAAGGGATCGATCGTGGCTTTGACATCGCTTTTTATGGCAACATTCCGAATGGCGCAGGTCTTTCTTCTTCGGCATCGATTGAATTGCTGACGGGGGTTTGTCTAAAAGATCTCTTTGATTTAACTTTGAAGACCTTGGACTTAGTTAAAATCGGCAAAAAAGTCGAAAATGAGTTTATTGGCGTTAACTCAGGGATCATGGATCAATTTGCGATCGGAATGGGTCAAAAAGACCATGCATTGCTTTTAGATACGAACACTTTAAATTATGAAGTCGTACCAGCGGCATTTGGTGATTATGTCGTAGCGATCATGAATACCAATAAGCGCCGCGAATTGGCTGATTCTAAATACAATGAACGACGTGCAGAATGTGAAGAAGCATTAGCTCGTTTGCAAAAATCATTAGCCGTTGATTCATTGGGTGCATTAGACGAAGCAACCTTTTTTGCAAATACAGCATTGATCGATGATCCACGCTTGATCAAACGGGCGAAACATGCAGTGACGGAAAACCAACGGACATTAAAAGCAAAAGCCGCTTTGACTGCTGGTGATCTTGAAGAATTCGGCCAGTTGTTAAATGCTTCGCATGCTTCATTGCGGGATGATTATGAAGTGACAGGGCGTGAACTAGATACATTAGTCGCAGCTGCTCAAGCGCATCCTGCTGTTTTAGGTGCGCGGATGACTGGTGCGGGCTTTGGCGGCTGCGGGATCGCATTGGTCAAAGCAAGTGAATGGGCTGATTTTGAAGCGTCCGTCAAAGCAACCTATTTAGCAGAAATCGGCTACGCAACCGACATTTATCAAGCAAGTATTGATGATGGTGCACGAAAACTGTAGAATAAGAAATGATGAAGGAATTTAGAAAGAAGGCTGAAAATATGGCGATTTTAGTATTAGGAGGAGCCGGCTATATCGGTTCTCATGCAGTCGATCAATTGATCGGACAAGGAAAACAAGTCGTTGTCGTTGACAATTTGCTGACAGGACATCGCCAAGCGATCCATCCAGCAGCAACCTTTTATGAAGGGGATATTCGCGACAAAGCATTTTTACAATCGGTATTTGAAAAAGAAACGATCGATGGCGTGATTCACTTTGCTGCTAGCTCTTTGGTGGGTGAATCCGTAGAAAAACCATTGAAATATTTCAACAATAATGTGTATGGGATGCAGGTCCTCTTAGAAGTGATGAAGGAACATCAAGTGAAACATATTGTCTTTTCTTCTACAGCAGCAACCTATGGGGAACCTGATCATAGTCCAATCACGGAAGAAACCCCAACAAATCCTAAAAATCCTTATGGCGAAAGCAAGTTGATCATGGAAAAAATGATGCGTTGGTGCGATGAAGCCTATGGTATGAAGTATGTCGCATTGCGTTATTTCAATGTGGCTGGCGCGAAGTCGGATGCTTCGATCGGTGAAGACCATGATCCAGAAACACACTTAGTACCGATCATCTTACAAGCTGCTTTAGGACAACGAAAAGAAGTCGCGATTTTTGGGGAGGATTACGATACTCCAGATGGGACTTGTGTTCGTGATTATGTCCATGTCGAAGATCTGATCGCTGCTCACCTGTTGGCATTAGAATATTTACAAAAAGGCAATGAGAGCAATGTCTTCAATTTAGGCAGCAATCATGGGTACTCTGTGAAAGAAATGGTGGAAGCGGCCCGCAATGTAACGAAAAAAGAGATCCCAGCCAGAGTGGCGCCTCGCCGTGCCGGTGATCCAAGTACCTTAGTGGCATCGAGTGAAAAAGCACGAAAGGTTTTAGGCTGGAAACCAGTCTATACCGACGTCGAAGCAATCATCGAGACTGCTTGGAATTGGCATGTCAGCCATCCAAATGGGTATCAAGGGCAGGAGGAATAACCAATGACGATCAGCCAAACAATCAGCGATTTCGTCACTTTAGCAATCAAGGCTGGCGGCTGGATGGAAATGGATCGTGTTTATTTGCAAAACCGAGTACTAGCTATGATCGGGGAAGCTGTTTTTGAGCCCAGCGAAATTCGTTCTGTTGCTCGTTCCTCGATTGAAATGATGGACGAACTGGTGGCATGTGCATTGAGCAATCAGCAAATTGGCGATTCTCACGCAGAAAGAGAAATCTTTGAAGCCCAGTTGATGGACTTTTTGACGCCACCACCTTCAGTAGTCAATGCTTTTTTTGCGCAACATTATGCCAATGATCCTAAAGAAGCGACGGATTATTTCTTTGAGCTGTGCCGTCAAAATGATTACATCAAGACTCGGGCCATCGCTAAAAATATCGTCTTTCCTGTTGATACGGAGTATGGGGAGATCGAGATCACGATCAATTTATCAAAACCTGAAAAAGATCCGAAGCAAATTGCCCAAGAAGGTACCGCTGCTTCTGTAGATTATCCGAAATGTATGTTGTGTTTGGAAAATGAAGGCTACCAAGGAAGGGTCAATTACCCAGCGCGGACCAATCATCGGATCATTCGTATGAATTTGGATAATGAAGCGTGGGGCTTCCAATATTCTCCTTACGCCTATTACAATGAGCATTCGATTTTTCTTTCTTTAGACCATCGGCCTATGAAAATCAATTTGCAAACCTTCGCTCGCTTGTTGCAGATCATTGAAGTGATGCCGCATTATTTTGTCGGGTCCAATGCCGATCTGCCGATCGTTGGGGGTTCGATCTTGTCCCATGACCATTACCAAGGAGGGCGGCATACGTTTGCCATGGCAAAAGCGCCAATCGAACAACACTTTTCTTTGACTGGGTTTCCTGATGTAGCTGCGGGGATCGTGAAGTGGCCAATGTCGGTGATACGATTACAAGCGAAAAACAAACAAAAATTAGCCGCCGCTTGCCAATATGTGTTAGCCCAATGGCAACAGTACTCAGATCCAAGTGTTTCGATCCTTGCTTTTTCAGAAGATGGGACGGCTCATCATACAGTGACACCGATCGCCCGCAAGCAAGGAGAGCTGTTTGAAATGGACTTAGTCTTGCGGGATAATAATGTTTCCAAAGAACATCCTGACGGCATTTTTCATCCACATCAAGAAGTGCAGCATATCAAAAAAGAAAATATCGGATTGATTGAAGTCATGGGTTTGGCAGTTCTCCCACCGCGTTTAGCTCCGGAACTAGAAGAAGTGACTGCTTATCTATTGGATCAGCCCAATCAGATCGCGGCTTACCATATACCGTGGGCAGATGCGATCAAAGCCCAGCACCCAGAATGCAATGCCGAAAACGTGTCGCAGATTTTGCGCAATGCATTAGGAGAAGTCTTTACACAAGTATTGACGCATGCAGGCGTCTTTAAACGAGACCAGACAGGGCAAGCGGCCTTTGCTCGCTTTATAGCTACTTTATAAAAAAGTTCCCCGCAAAAAAAGGAGGCTGGAAGATGGCAACGATTAAAGATATTGCACAACAGGCTGGCGTCTCGCCAGCCACTGTATCACGGGTGCTGAATTACGATTCAGAATTATCGGTCAGTTCTGAAACCAAAGAGAAAATTTTTAAAGCCGCAGAAGCACTCAATTACACAAAACATAAAAAAAAGAGTCAGCCAGAAACCAGTAGTATGCGCTTGATCCAATGGTTTGATACCGAGGAAGAATTAGCGGATCTTTACTATTTAGCGATCCGTATCGGGATTGAAAACAAAACCGAAGAATTAGGGATCCGTTTGCTGAAAGAACCCTATGAAGGATTGTCTGATACCGCCGTCGATGGAACGATCGCGCTAGGGAAATTCGATGATCACCAGATTCGTCAATTGAAAAAAAGCCAATCCAATTTGTTGATGGTCGATTTTGACGCATTGGCCCAGGGCGTCAATTCTCTGGTGGTGGACTTTCAACAAGCGGTCGATTTAGTGATCGATGACTTTATTGCAAAAGGCCACCAAAGGATCGGCTTGTTATCAGGCGTTGAGTTTACCAAGGACCATCACCAAGAAATCGAAGACCCTCGGCGCCGGATTTTTGAGGAACGGCTTCGTCGGTTGAAGTTGCACCACCCGCAATATCATCTCAGCGCACCGTTTACAGTAGAGGGCGGTTATGAGGCGATGAAAGAGTATTTGCAGCAAAACAAAGAGTTGCCAAGTGCCTTATTTGCTTCCAGTGATGCCTTAGCGATTGGCGCTATGCGTGCTTTGCAAGAAAAAAACATCAAGATTCCAGATAAGATCGCAATTATCGGCTTCAATGATGTCAGTGTCGCAAAGTACGTCTTTCCGACTCTGTCAACCATCAAAGTTCATACGGAATGGCTGGGGGAGCTGGCAGTGACGACCTTGCTGGATATCATTACGAATGCAGCACCCGTTCCTCGAAAAGTTACGATCGCAACGGAGCTGATTACGCGCCAATCTTCTTAGCAACCAGTTGAATCATCGGAGGATACCGTTACACACGTCAACTGAGTTTTAATGAAATAACAAAAAAATGAATATCGCCTTACCCGAACCTTTAAACAGCCCCGCTGGTTTGCAACTGCAGCCGTGCTTGCTTTTTTCAAAGGTTCGGGTATTGTTGTCCTATTGCTTTTTTTCTAAACGCAGGCATCTTTTTGGAGACTTGGTTGGGCATTTGATTAGAATATGGTAGAATATGAGAGAGTTTTTTGAATGGGGAGAAGATAGATGAAAACATTAGCGATTGATACCTCAAACCAGACACTGGCGGTTGCGGTGGTCGATGGTCAAGAAGTGTTGGGACAAAGCCAGACGATGGCGATCAAAAACCACAGCACAGCATTGATGCCTGCCATTGATGGATTGATGCAGGCGGTGGGGATGGCCCCTAAAGAGCTGGAGCAAATCGTTGTTGCGAAAGGTCCTGGCTCGTATACGGGTTTGCGCATCGGTGTCACAACAGCAAAAACGCTGGCACAAACATTGAACATCCCGCTGATTGGTGTTTCTAGTTTGAAAGCAGTCGCTGCCAATTGCGTGGGCGTATCGCAAGTGATCGTCCCGTTGTTTGACGCTCGCCGTCAAAATGTCTACGCAGGTGCCTACCAATGGCATAATGGTACCTTAGAAACAAGGATCAAAGACCAGCATATCTCACTGTCTGAGTTATTGACCCAGCTAAAAGCAGTTGATGGTCAAGAAGTGCTATTTGTCGGCGCCGATACCGTCAAATTTAAAGACATGATCGAGGCGGAACTGCCGACAGCCCATATCAATCAAGTGTCGTTTTGGAATTACCCGAATGGCGTTGTTTTAGCTGCTATTGCGAAAGAAGAAGCGCCGGTGGCTTCGATCCATGATTTTGTACCGGACTATTTAAAATTAGTTGAAGCCGAAGAAAAATGGTTAGCCTCGCATGAACCGGGAGTGGATGCCTATGTTGAAAAAATTTAAAACGATGACGGGAAAGTTGGCTCTTTTCCGTCAGATTCAATATCCAGAGCGTAAAAAAGAGATACGAGGGGAAACGTATGTTGTTCGTGAATTAGTCGGTGATGACATTAAAGAGCTGCTGCAGGTGGAGCGTCTCGTGTATGCTGGGGAACTGCCTTGGACCAAGAGCGCCTTTTTGTCAGAACTTTATTCACGGGTCAAACATCTTTATTTGGGCATCTTGCATAATGAACGGATGATTGGGTTTATCGGGGTGCGGATTTTAGGCGCTGATGCCCATATCACTAATATCGCGATCATTCCTGATTATCAAGGAAAAGGGATCGGTTCTTTCTTGATAGGAGAGATGGAACGTTATGCAAGGAAAAACAAATGCGACCGTTTGACATTAGAAGTTCGCCTGGGCAATCGTGATGCGCAACGTTTGTATCGGACCCTCGGGTTTGTTTCACAGGCGATCAAAACGGCGTATTACACTGAAGGCAATGAAGACGCATTGGATATGGTGAAATTTTTAAATGACTAACGAACAAGCAGAACAAACGATCCCGACACCGCAAATGCTCTGGTCATTGGCGGATCAGAGCTATCCCTTTGGCTCGCCTTGGAATCTGCAGCAATTTCAGCAAGATTTGCAAAACAGCAACAGTCGCTATTTGTTTCGTTATGGAAAAACCAACCAAGAGCTGATTGGGTTTCTCTGTTTTCAGCAAGTGCTGGATGAAGCAGAGCTGTTTAATGTAGCGGTTTTACCAGCATATCAAGGGCATGGTTTGGCGAAAGAATTGTTGAAACAAATGGAATCGCTCGTGGAACAAACCGATGGTCGGCGGATCTATCTTGAAGTACGTGTGTCGAATTTACAAGCACAGGCCCTTTATTTGCGCATGGGCTATACGGTCATCGGTCGTAGAAAAAAATATTACAGTCATCCTGAAGAGGATGCGTTGATTATGGAAAAGAAAGTAGGCGGAAAAAAATCAAATGAATGAATTGATTTTAGCCATTGAAAGCAGTTGTGATGAAACCAGTGTGGCAGTGATTAAAAACGGCGACACCATTTTAAGTAACATTGTTGCTTCGCAGATCAAGAGCCACCAGCGCTTCGGCGGTGTCGTACCAGAAGTCGCTAGTCGTCACCATGTCGAACAGATTACTTTGTGCATCGACGAAGCATTGACCCAAGCCAACACACAACCAGAAGAATTATCAGCCGTGGCCGTCACCTATGGTCCAGGGTTGGTTGGGGCACTGTTGATTGGGCTTTCTGCAGCGAAAGCCTTTGCGTGGGCCCACAGCTTACCGCTGATTCCGGTCAATCACATGGCAGGACATATTTATGCAGCTCGCCTAGTGAAGCCATTGGTTTTTCCTTTAATGGCATTATTGGTCAGCGGCGGTCACACCGAATTGGTGTATATGGCAGAAGATGGCTCTTTTGAGATCATCGGAGAAACGAGAGATGATGCCGCTGGTGAAGCCTATGACAAAGTTGGTCGAGTTCTCGGTTTGCCTTATCCTAGTGGGAAAGAAATTGATCGCCTTGCACATCTAGGTAGTGATACGTATCACTTTCCTCGAGCAATGATGCAAGAAGATAATTTTGATTTTAGTTTCAGTGGCTTGAAGAGTTCCTTTATCAACTTTGTGCATAATGCACAGCAAAGAGAGGAAGCATTGTCAGTAGAAAATCTAGCAGCCAGTTTTCAAGCCAGCGTAGTCGAAGTATTGGTTCACAAAACAGTGCGGGCATGCCAAGCCTATCCGGTAAAACAACTGATCGTCGCTGGCGGGGTCGCCGCGAATCAAGGCTTGCGTGACGCTTTACAAAAAGCAATGCAGGAATTGCCGGAGGTAGAACTGTTGATTCCACCGTTGCGCCTTTGCGGAGATAATGCGGCCATGATTGGTGCCTATGCCCATGTTGCGTTGAAAAAGCAGCACCTAGCAGACCTTTCATTGAATGCTGATCCAAGTGTCAGCTTTGCCCATAGGATTTCTTAAGATGATTGCACCTAAGATCCGTTCTTAGGTGTTTTTTTTGTTTCATTTATGAGCAAACAGAAGATATATTTGTATTATATTTCATTATTTGATATTCTGATGTATATTTATTAATTATTTGAGAGGCGGGTATGCAATGACATCAGTTTTTAAAGGACGCAGTTTTTTAGCAGAGAAAGATTTCACAAAAGAAGAACTGCAATATTTAATTGATTTTTCCCAGCACTTAAAAGGGATGAAAGCCAACAATCAACCACATCGCTACTTAGAAGGAAAAAATATTGCACTTTTGTTTGAAAAGAATTCGACACGGACGCGAGCAGCCTTTACGGTTGCAGCGGTGGATTTGGGGGCGCATCCGGAATTTTTAGGGGCCAATGATATTCAGTTGGGGTCTAAAGAATCCGTTGAAGATACCGCCAAAGTATTCGGCCGCATGTTTGACGGGATCGAGTTTCGCGGCTTTAGCCAACAGGTCGTCGAAGATCTGGGCAACTATTCAGGCGTGCCTGTTTGGAATGGCTTAACGGATGACTGGCATCCAACACAAATGATCGCTGACTTTTTAACCATTCAAGAAAACTTCGGTGAACTGACTGGCTTGACCATCGCATACTGTGGGGATGGGCGCAACAATGTCGCCAATTCTTTGTTAGTGACGAGTGCGATTTTAGGGGTCAATATTCATGTCGTCACCCCGAAGGCCTTGCAGCCAGAAGCAAACATTATCGAACAAGCAAAAGCCTATGCTCAGCACTCTGGCGCAAAGATCCTGGTGACGGATGACGTGGATCAAGGTGTTTTAGGCGCTGATGTCGTGTATACCGATGTTTGGGTTTCAATGGGCGAAGAAGAAAAATTTCAAGAGCGGATCGAACAGCTGCTGCCTTATCAAGTAAACCAATCGTTGATGGAAAAAACGCAAAATGACCAAGTGATTTTTATGCACTGTTTACCGGCTTTTCATGATGAACAAACTATTTATGGCAAAAAAGCAGCGCAGGCGTATGGGATTTCTGAGATGGAAGTCACTGACGAGGTCTTTCGTAGCAAGTATGCTCGTCAATTTGATCAAGCCGAAAATCGTTTGCACTCAATCAAAGCGATCATGGCAGTGACTGCCGGGGATCTATTTATTCCTAAAGTATAAAAATAAAATTTTTGAAAAATGCCAGAATCTCGCTAGCCAAACAAACATTTCTTTGCTATACTTTCTGGGAAGTAAATAGCCTTGATTTGATGAAACAAGAGAAGTAGCGATTCGAGTATCAGTTAGCGAGTTCGGGGTGGTGGAAGCCGAATTGATCAGATTGTGAAACGCACTTGTGAGAATTTGCTAAGCAAACGGAATTCTGCCGTTATCAGAAAAAAGTGGGTCCGAATAGGACAATCAGAGTGGTACCGCGGGAAATCTCGTCTCTAGTGCAAGTTATGCGCTAGAGGCTTTTTTGTTTTTATCAATCATTTCTTGCATGAAAAACATACAACTGTTTGCTTGCTTCAAACAACGTTTCATCAAAAAATGGGTTCAGTCATTATAGGAGGGATACTATGAATAACAAAGAAATCGTCGCACAAGCGATCCATCAAGTAGTAAAAGAAGATCTATCGATCGAACAAGTTCAGCAATTACTGGAAAATCCAAAGTCAGCCGACCATGGGGATGTGGCATTCCCAGCCTTCTCGCTAGCAAAAGTCTATCGGAAAGCGCCGCAGCAAATTGCCGCAGACTTAGCAGAAAAAATCGATCAAGCGTCTTTTGAAAAAATTGAAGTGGTCGGTCCGTATTTAAACTTCTTTATGGATAAAAAAGCAATCTCTGCCCATGTCTTAGAGCTGGTTCTCAAAGAAAAAAATCATTTTGGCGATCAAGCCATCGGCAATCAGCAAGCAGTACCGATCGATATGTCTTCACCAAATATTGCCAAACCCATCTCAATGGGGCATTTGCGTTCCACTGTGATTGGTAACTCGATCGGCTTTATTTTAGAAAAAATCGGTTATCAGCCAATTCGCATCAACCATTTAGGCGACTGGGGCACACAATTTGGGAAATTGATCGTTGCCTATAAGAAGTGGGGGTCAGAAGAAGCGGTCAAAGCGGAACCAATCAACGAACTATTACGTTTGTATGTTGATTTTCATGAAGCAGCCGAGACAGATAAGCAATTAGAAGATGATGCGAGAGCTTGGTTCAAGAAACTAGAAGATGGTGACCAAGAAGCAATGGATTTGTGGCAATGGTTCCGTGATGAATCATTAAAAGAATTCAATAAAATCTATGATATGTTGGAAGTTTCCTTTGATTCATTGAATGGCGAAGCTTTCTATAATGATAAAATGACAGAAGTCGTGGAATTATTAGAAGAAAAACACTTGCTAAAAGAAGACCAAGGGGCAGAAATCGTTGATTTGGCTGCCTATGACTTAAATCCGGCGTTGATCCGTAAGTCCGATGGTGCGACCCTTTACATCACACGGGATATGGCTGCAGCGCTTTACCGCAAACGGACCTACAATTTTGCAAAATCATTGTACGTGGTAGGAAATGAACAAAGTTATCACTTCAAACAATTAAAAGCTGTTTTGAAGGAAATGGGCTTTGAGTGGGCAGATGATATGACCCACGTACCATTTGGGTTGATCACCAAAGATGGGAAAAAACTGTCTACAAGAAAAGGCAAGATTGTTCTTTTGGAAGAAGTATTGAATGAAGCGATCGATTCAGCGAAAGAACAAATCACTGAAAAGAACCCAACACTTGAAAACAAAGAAGAAGTAGCAAAACAAGTCGGTGTCGGGGCAGTCGTTTTCCACGATTTGAAAAATGACCGTTTGAATAATTTCGACTTTACGCTAGAAGAAGTCGTCCGTTTTGAAGGAGAAACCGGACCATACGTGCAATACTCTCATGCCCGTGCCATGAGCATTCTTGAAAAAGCCAACTTTGATCCCGCTGCTGTCAGCAGTCTGGCGTTGGCAGACGCTGAGAGCTGGGAAGTTATCAAATTGATTCAGCGCTACCCAGAAACGGTCATGCAAGCGGCGGAAAAATATGAACCATCCGTCATTGCCAAACATGCCATCAAGTTGGCACAAGCCTTTAACAAGTATTATGCCAATGTCAAAATCTTAGCCGAAGATACGGAAAAAGACGCACGTCTAGCTCTTGTTTATGCAGTAACTACTCTATTGAAAGAAGATTTACGGTTGCTTGGTTTACACGCACCCGACAAAATGTAACAAAAAAAGCTGTGCTTCTTGTTTCGACAAGGGCACAGCTTTTTTGTAGTGAAGAATGCAGCTAGATCCTATAGCTGTTTTTGCGCTATAAGACCGCGTGGTTTCTGATAAATTGATAAAAAGTTTCAGCGTCTTCGTCGCTGCGGGAAATCACCGCTACTGTATCAAAGCCCGCCAACGAGCAAACTTTTTCTGGCATGGTCACTTCATCGATCGCTGCCGAAAGCAAAGGCGCATTGTCCGCAACGGTATGGATCAAGGTCATGAATTGCACACGATCTACTTTAGTGACAACGTCTTCGATCATCTGTATCAAACGCTGCTCTTCTTCTTTTTCATCCTCAGAAGCTTGCATTCCTTGAAAAATGACAAACTTTGTCTGACCTGACTCATCGGGCACTTTCACGATTTTCAAATCGCGAATATCGCGAGAAATAGTCGCTTGCGTGGCGGAGACGCCTTGGACTTCCAATTGCTGCAATAATTCTTCTTGCGTGCGTACAGTATGTTCAGTAATGATTTGTCTAATAAGTAAATGGCGATCAGCTTTTCGCATAGGTAAACTCCTTTAAGCATGATTGATTAAGTCAGCCTTATCATAGCAGATAACGCCGAAAAAACCTAGATATTATAAGAAAAGATTTAGAGTGTTAAAAAAAGCTGGATCGTGAATCGTAGTTTTTCATTTGAATCAGTTGCATTTCTTTTTTAGCTACTGTATACTGTTTAAGGCGTGAGTTTTTCACGTCAATCCCACATCTTGTTCCATCTGCGAAGCGGTGCTGATCGATTCAGTTCTTCAAGGAGTAAAAGAGCAAGAGAGGAAAACAAAAAACCAAATTGGAGGAAACACAACATGGCAGTAATCTCAATGAAACAATTACTTGAAGCCGGCGTACACTTTGGTCACCAAACTCGTCGCTGGAACCCAAAAATGAAGAAATATATCTTCACAGAAAGAAACGGCATCTACATCATTGATTTGCAAAAAACAGTGAAATTAGTAGACGCAGCTTACGACTACATGAAAAATGTTGCTGAAGAAGGCGGCGTTGCATTGTTCGTAGGTACTAAAAAACAAGCACAAGAAGCAATCAAAGAAGAAGCAATCCGTTCAGGTCAATACTATGTTAACCATCGTTGGTTAGGTGGAACATTGACAAACTGGGAAACAATCCAAAAACGTGTTGCTCGTTTGAAACAAATCAACAAAATGGAAGAAGATGGTACATTTGCTGTTCTTCCTAAAAAAGAAGTCGTTGGCTTGAACAAAGAGCGCGAACGTCTTGAAAAATTCTTAGGCGGTATTGCTGATATGCCAAGAATTCCAGATGTAATGTACGTTGTTGACCCACGTAAAGAACGTATCGCGATCCAAGAAGCACGCAAATTAAATATCCCGATCGTAGCGATGGTCGATACAAACTGTGATCCAGACGAAATCGATGTTGTTATCCCATCAAATGATGACGCTATTCGTGCCGTTAAATTGATCACTGCGAAAATGGCAGATGCTTTCATCGAAGGTAACCAAGGCGAAGACCAAGTAGCAGAAGAAGATTTTGCTGCTGAATCAATAGAAAACGCAACTTCAATCGAAGAAATCGTTGATGTTGTCGAAGGCGACAACGCATCAGCTGAATAATAAATGATGGAGCTGTTTCAAAGGCTAGGCGCCAAGCCTCACTCTCCTTTGAAACAGCTTTTTTTAAAGACAAGCAATCTTGTTTAAAAACATTTAGGAGGAAACAAAAAATGGCAGAAGTAACAGCTAAATTAGTAAAAGAATTACGCGATATGACTGGTGTAGGAATGATGGACGCAAAACGTGCATTAGTTGAAGTAGAAGGCGACATCGAAAAAGCCGTTGACTTATTACGTGAAAAAGGTATGGCAAAAGCTGCGAAGAAAAACGACCGTATTGCTGCTGAAGGTTTAGCATCTGTAGCAATCAACGGCAACACAGCAGCAATCGTTGAAGTGAACTCAGAAACTGACTTCGTTTCTAAAAACGAAATGTTCCAAGACTTAGTAAAAGAAATCGCTGAAGTAATCGCAGCGAACAAACCAGCTGATATGGATGCTGCTTTAAAATTAGAAACCTCTAAAGGCACAATGGATGCTGCGTTGATCGAAGCAACACAAGTAATCGGAGAAAAAATCAGCTTCCGTCGTTTTGAAGTTGTTGAAAAAGATGACAATGCTGCTTTCGGCGGTTACCTACACATGGGCGGACGTATTGCGGTGTTGACTGTTCTTGAAGGAACAACTGACGAATCAGTTGCGAAAGATGTTGCAATGCACGTTGCAGCGATCAACCCTCGCTACGTGAACGAAGCACAAATCTCTCAAGAAGAATTGGATCATGAAAAACAAGTCTTGACAGAACAAGCATTGAACGAAGGCAAACCAGCGAACATCGTTGAAAAAATGGTTGAAGGACGCTTGAAGAAATTTAAAGCAGAAATCGCTTTGGTTGACCAACCATTCGTTAAAGACCCAGATATGACAGTTGAAAAATATGTTGCATTAAAAGGCGCAACTGTGAAATCTTTTGTCCGCTTTGAAGTCGGCGAAGGTATCGAAAAACGCGAAGACAACTTCGTTGAAGAAGTAATGAGCCAAGTGAAAAAATAATTCTGTTCCTCGAACAGATGGGAACGCATGGAAGTGCGCTCCCTTTTTTTAAGCAAAAACGGTTTTTGAAGAAATAGTGTAGATAATTTTCAACGAAAGAGCACCAATATGCTACAATAGTATTGGAGAATGTACGGAGGAATCATGATGGGCAAACCAAAATATCAACGTGTTGTATTAAAATTAAGTGGTGAAGCATTAGCGGGTGACGAAGGCTTTGGGATCAAACCACCGACCATCCAGGAGATCGTTAAAGAGATCAAGGAAGTCCACGAATTAGGTGTACAGATGGCGATCGTGGTCGGCGGCGGAAACATTTGGCGTGGACAAATCGGTGCGCAAATGGGGATGGAAAGAGCCCAAGCTGATTACATGGGCATGCTAGCGACTGTGATGAATGCTTTAGCATTACAAGATACACTAGAAAACGCTGGTGTACCAACGCGTGTCCAAACTTCAATCGAGATGCGTCAAATCGCTGAGCCTTATATTCGTCGTAGAGCAGAACGCCACTTAGAAAAAGGACGGGTCGTCATTTTTGCTGGCGGAACCGGGAATCCTTATTTCTCAACTGATACGACCGCAGCCTTACGGGCAGCTGAAATCAACGCCGATGTCATTTTGATGGCAAAAAACAATGTTGATGGCGTCTACTCAGCAGATCCTAAAACGGATCAAAGTGCTGTGAAATTTGAAGAATTGACTCATTTAGAAGTCATTTCCAAAGGATTGCAAGTAATGGATTCAACCGCAAGTTCATTAAGTATGGACAACGATATTCCATTAGTCGTATTCAACTTGAATGAGCATGGAAACATTCGCCGCGCCATTTTAGGTGAACATATTGGAACGACAGTAAGGGGGAAATAACATGGCTGACAAAATTTTAACAGAAGCAAAAGACAAAATGAAAAAAGCAGCAGAAAACTTGCAGCGGGAACTAGGACAAATCCGTGCTGGCCGCGCGAACGCGAGCATCTTAGACCGCGTAATGGTTACTTACTATGGTGTACCAACACCCTTGAACCAAATGGCTTCAATTACGATTCCAGAAGCAAGAATTTTGATGATCACACCTTTTGACAAAACAATGATCCAAGAAGTTGAAAAAGCCATCATGCAAAGTGATATTGGTATCACGCCTGCCAATGACGGAACAGTGATTCGTTTGGTGATTCCTCAATTAACGGAAGAACGCCGTAAAGAATTAGCAAAAGACGTGAAAAAAGAAGCTGAAAATGCGAAAATCGCCGTCCGTAACATTCGTCGGGATGCCATGGAAGCTTACAAGAAACAAGAAAAAGCTGGCGACATCACAGAAGATGATTTGCGGGAATCTGAAAAAGAAGTGCAGACTGCTACAGATAACAGCATCAAAGAAATCGATGCCATCGCAGCTGAAAAAGAACAAGAATTACTTGAAGTTTAAAAGGAATGACGAAGAGTCGCTTCAGCGGCTCTTTTTTTATGGGCGAAACTATCTCATGTACTTGAATATGACAGCTGTTTTTTTGTTTTTTCTTAATATGGAAATCTTTTCTTGGTTTTCATAGGCAAGAAATCTGATTATTGTTATAATGTAAAAGATGAATTTCAAGAATTGGAAGAGGAGCGAATACGATGCTGCGTTTTTTTCCACAAAAAGACAAATATATCAAAGAAGCGGCTGAACATGAATTTGATCCATCACTGCCGATTCCCCAACACATCGCGATCATTATGGATGGTAACGGCAGATGGGCGCAAAATCGGCGCTTGCCAAGAGTAGCTGGCCACAAAGAAGGCATGGAGACGGTAAAGAAAATCACGAAACACGCTTCACACTTAGGTGTGAAGGTATTGACGCTTTATGCATTTTCGACAGAGAATTGGAAACGGCCGAACGAGGAAGTAGACTTTTTGATGCAACTACCAGTCGACTTTTTCGACACCTTTGTTCCTGAGCTAATCAAAGAAAATGTTCAAGTCAAAGTGATGGGGTTCACGGATTCTTTACCCCTACACACGCAAGAAGCGGTCAAGCGAGCGATCGACCAAACCAAAGACAATACGGGAATGATCTTGAATTTTGCTTTGAATTATGGCAGCCGCGCAGAAATTTTGACAGCTGTCCAAGCGCTTTATGAAGAACTCTCGGCTTCCGGCGAAGCCCTACCAGAGCTCACGGAAGACATGCTGGGGACGCATTTGATGACTGGTTTTTTACCAAGCCCTTTGCGGGATCCTGAATTGGTGATTCGAACGAGTGGTGAGGAACGTGTCAGTAATTTCTTGTTATGGCAGATTGCATACAGCGAGTTATTCTTTACGAAGGCGCTCTGGCCTGATTTCGATGCTGCGTTATTAGAGGACGCGATTGGGAGCTTTCAACAACGAAACCGGCGTTTTGGCGGTTTGAAAACAGAGGAGGAAGAAGAGTGAGACAACGTGTAATCACTGCGGTCGTCGCATTAGCCTTTTTCCTGCCAATTATTTATGTTGGCGGTATTGCCGTCGAATTGCTGGCAGCAGCAATGGCAGGAATTGGTGTTTATGAATTATTTCGGATGAAAGGACTAGCTATTTTCAGTTTTGAAGGAATTCTTTCAATCCTCGGAGCGGTGATCTTAGTTTTGCCTCAAGAACGCTGGTTTTTCTTTTTGCCAGAGGGGACAGATAAAAGTGCCTTGTACTATCTGATCGTTCTTTTGTTACTAGGGATCGCGGTTATTTCGAAAAATACGTATACCATCGATGAAGCTGGGTTTCCGGTGATCGTTAGCTTATATACCGGTGTCGGGTTTGAACGTTTCTTGACGGCACGGTCAGCAACGGATGGATTAGTTGTTTTAGTTTTCGGGCTGTTTATCGTGTGGGCAACGGATATTGGGGCTTACATGGTGGGACGGCGTTACGGCCAACGAAAATTATGGCCGGAGATTTCTCCTAATAAAACCATCGAAGGGGCCCTAGGCGGGATTGCTGCTGCGGTGGTCGTAGCTGGTTTGTATCTATTAGCATTTCCTGGGAAAGATTATTTTGGACACGGTAGTGCCATCATGATTTTATTGACGGTCCTCTTTTCGATCGCTGGGCAATTTGGTGATTTAGTGGAATCCGCGATCAAACGTCACTATGGCGTGAAGGATTCAGGGAATATCCTGCCAGGTCACGGAGGAATCTTAGATCGCTTCGACAGCATGTTGTTTGTGTTTCCAATCATGTATTTATTCGGTGTCTTTTAGAAAATTTTTAAGAAGTGCAGGCTTGGCTTGCGCTTCTTTTTTTAAATTCTTGTTACAACGGGAATGTGAGTTCCTCAACGGGAACCGGTGTGATAAAATAAGGAAAGGCTGCCCTGGATGAGAGGGATGCTGTGAAAGAGAGGAACGAGCATGAAAACGATACTTGTATTTATCATTATCTTTTCCGTGGTGGTAGTGATTCACGAATTTGGACACTACTTCTTTGCAAAACGGGCAGGTATTTTAGTAAGAGAGTTTGCCATCGGTATGGGGCCTAAATTGTTCGCGCATCAAGCGAAAGATGGGACGACCTACACGATTCGGATGCTGCCATTAGGCGGGTATGTCCAAATGGCAGGCTGGGGCGAAGATGAGACTGAATTAACGCCTGGCATGCCAGTCTCCTTGGTTCAAGATGCAACTGGCAAAGTCATCAAAATCAATACAAGCAAAAAGATCCAATTGCAGCAAGCGATCCCCATGGAAGTGACCGACTTTGACTTGGAGGAGAAGTTGACGATCACTGGCTTCATCAACGGCAATGAACAAGAAGCGGTTACGTACGCTGTGGATCATGACGCAACGATCATTCATGAAGATGGCGTTGAAGTTCGGATCGCACCAAAAGACGTTCAATTCCAGTCTGCAAAGCTGTGGCAACGAATGCTGACGAATTTTGCAGGACCGATGAATAACTTTATTTTATCCTTGGTTTTATTCACTGGGTTGGTGTTTGCGCAAGGTGGTGTCGCGAATCAAGATGCAACCGTCGTGACAGGAATCGAAGCAGGAACCCCGGCAGCTGAAGCCGGGCTGCAAAATGGCGACGAAATCCTAGCAGTTGAAGGCGTCGATGTTTCCAACTGGTCAGAATTGACGACAGAGATCCAAAAGTACCCAGCTACTAAGATTACTCTAGAAGTCAAACGAGGAGCGGAAACACTTGATTTGACAGCAACTCCTGCGAGTCAAGAATCAGGGGAGACCACGATCGGTTTCTTAGGGATCACGGCTTCGTTAAAAACTGGGATCGGAGACATCTTACTGGGTGGCTTACAAACGACCATTGACAATTCGCTGGTTATTTTTAGAGCAGTCGGCAACTTGATCGCCCAACCAGATATCAATAAATTGGGCGGACCGGTAGCGATTTTCCAACTGTCTTCTCAAGCCGCATCGCAAGGTGTCACAACGGTGATCGCCATGATGGCGATGATTTCCATCAATTTGGGGATCTTTAATTTATTGCCGATTCCTGGATTAGATGGTGGGAAACTGGTTTTAAATATTTTAGAAGGTGTGCGAGGCAAGCCAATCAGTCAAGAAAAAGAAGGCATCATTACCCTGATTGGGTTTGGGTTTTTGATGCTGCTGATGGTTCTCGTTACCTGGAATGATATCCAACGTTTCTTCTTTTAAAAATAAGACGCACAAGCAAATCAATTGTTGATCGGGTGAACATGATTTTTTGTAGCAAAGGAGAAAAAAATGAAACAGTCAAAATGTTTGATTCCGACATTGAGGGAAACCCCCAGCGATGCGGAGACGTTAAGTCATCAACTGTTAGTTAGGGCAGGGTATATTCGACAAGTGGCGGCAGGCATCTATGTCTACTTGCCATTAGCTCAAAGGGTGTTAGAAAAGATCAAACGGGTCATTCGTGAGGAGCTGGCAGAAATCGATGCTGTGGAGATGGCGATGCCTTCTTTGCTTCCGTATGAACCATGGAAGGAGTCTGGACGGGCCTCATTGTATGGTGAGTCTTTGTATCGGTTGACAGATCGAAACGAACGAGAGATCGTTTTAGGGCCCACTCACGAAGAGCCGTTCACGACATTGATCAAAAACGAGATCACGTCTTATAAGCGGCTGCCTTTGAGCTTATATCAGATCCAAACGAAATATCGGGACGAACAGCGGCCGCGTTTTGGATTGATTCGCAGCCGTGAATTTATCATGCAAGATGGCTATTCTTTTCACGCCGATGAAGCCAGCTTAGATCAAACCTATAATCGCTACGAAATGGCTTACCATGCCATATTGAAACGCTGTGGGATCGAGTATCGGGCAGTGGTCGGGGATAATGGCTTGATGGGTGGCCGAGATTCAAAAGAGTTTTTGGCATTGTCTGGAATCGGCGAAGAGCTGATCTGTTATTCGACTGAAAGCGACTATGTCGCCAATTGGAAACTAGCAACTAGTCAGTATATCGCTAAAAAATCTCATGAGACCTACTTAGAGTTACAAAAAGTCGTTCATAAAGAATCATTATCGTTAGAGGAACTGGCGAAAACACACGATACGGATTTGCAAAAAATCGTTCAAGTATTTTTGCTGCTCGTTGACGAGCAAGTCATTATGGTATTGCTTCGAGGTGATCACAGTCTCAATGAAACAAAAATCAAGCATTTTTTAGCGGCTGATCAAGTGAAGGTTCTGACTGCTGAAGAAGCCGAGTCCTATCTGACCAGTGACACACAACTTCGCAGCCCCATTGAGCTTGCTGATTCGATCCAATTGTATGCGGATCAGCATGTCCAAGATATGGCGAATCTGATCGTCCCAGCGGCAGAAAAACAGAGCTATTTTCTCAATGCAAATGTAGGCCGTGATTTTCAACCACTAGCCTTTGCCGATTTTCGCTTGGTTCAAGAAGGCGATACTTCCCCAGATGGAAAAGGAACCTTAACCTTTACGCGAGGAATCGAAGTTGGGCATATCTTCAAGTTAGGAACCAAGTACAGCGAGGCCCAAGAAGCGACGGTTGTCGATGAAAATGGCGATGAACAACCAATCATCATGGGCTGTTATGGTCTGGGCGTTTCTCGGCTGCTTTCAACAATCGTCGAACAATACGGCAATGAGTTTGGGATCGATTGGCCCCAAGAAATTGCCCCATTTGATGTGCATATCATCCAAACGTCGATTGAAGATAGCTATCAAAATGCCTTAAGTGAAGAAGTAGAAGAAATGATGAACCAAGTCGGCTATCAAGTATTGGTGGATGACCGCAATGAACGTGCAGGGGTCAAATTTGCAGATGCCGATTTGATTGGTTGTCCGATTCGCTTGACCATCGGTAAAAAAGCCGTAGAAGGCATCGTGGAGATCAAAATCAAGCATACTGGCGCAACCGTTGAAGTGAGGAAAGAAGAAGTCGCTTCGACCTTGACGATTTTATTAGCCAACCAAGAATAAATCGGAACAAATGGTAGATCGAGAGAGGAATTCCTTTCTCGATTTTTTAATGAAAGTGAAGACAAAAAGAGGTATACTAGTGAGTACTGAGAAAAGGAGGATCTTCAATTGTCAAAAGAAAGAGAGACCTTTGAGATATTATTAGACCAAATTGCAGCTGCCCCAAATCTTCGGCAGCATCCGTTGATGCAGACTGCCCAAATCAGACAAGTAACCGTGCATCGACAATCAAAAGCGTGGACGTTTTATTTCCAATTTGAACGTTTATTACCGGTGATGGTGTATCAATCCTTTAAACAACACATTGAACTAGCGTTTAAAGAGATCGCGGAAGTTCGCATTGTCATTGAAGCTCAAGATGGTTCCTTCGATGAGCAGTTCATTCAAGAATACTGGCCATTAGCGTTAGCCAATCAAAATTGTGATCGGCCGTTAGTTCATCAAGTGATTAAAAATCAAATGCCTATGATTCAAGAGAACAAAGTGATTTTACCCGTCAACAATGATGCGGTCATCACGATTTTGCAGCAACAGTACTTACCGATCATTGAGGAAAATTATGGGACTTTCGGGTTTCAAAAATTTCGGATCTTGCCGCAGCTAGACAAAGAACAGGCTGAGGCAGCCTTGAAAGAACTTGAAGCACGAAAAGAAGAACAAACGGCAGCCTTCCAATTGCAAGCCGCTGAGAACTTAATGGCCCACGAGCAACGCAAAAAAGAAGTCAAAACAGTCGAATTTGACGGACCAATTGCCTTGGGACGTAATATTCCTGCCGATGAACCTGTGACACCGATGATCAATATCATTGAGGAAGAACGCAGAGTTACGATCCAAGGGTATGTCTTTGATAAAGAAGTTCGAGAATTGCGTTCAAAACGGAAGATTTTGATTTTGAAAATCACCGACTATACGTCGTCGTTTAGTGTGAAAAAATTCTCCAATAATGAAAAAGATGAACAAGTCTTTGATGCCATTGCTAAAGGTAGTTGGGTCAAAGTGCGTGGTAGTGTTCAAGAAGATACTTTTATGCGAGATCTCGTTATGAATGCGCAAGATTTGCTGGAAGTCAAACACGAGGCCCGCAAAGATTATGCACCTGAAGGCGAAAAACGGGTCGAACTTCACCTGCATTCTAATATGAGTACGATGGATGCAACCAACAATGTGGCAGACTTTGTCGCTCAAGCTGGCAAGTGGGGCCATAAGGCGATTGCGATCACCGATCATGGTGGCGCACAAGGGTTTCCTGATGCCCATCACGCCGGAGAAAAAGCCGGGGTAAAAATTCTTTACGGTGTGGAAGCCAATATCGTGGATGACGGGGTAGCGGTTGCCTATAATCCGAAGCCTGTCCCACTGACTGATGCCACTTATATCGTGTTTGACGTGGAGACCACCGGATTGTCTGCAGTGTACGACACCATCATTGAATTGGCCGCTGTGCGGATGCATAAAGGCAACGTGGAAGGCTCCTTTGATGAATTCATCGATCCTGGCCATCCTTTATCACGAACGACCGTAGAATTGACGGGGATCACCGATGAAATGGTTCGGGGGTCAAAATCGGAAGAAGAAGTCTTACGTTTGTTCCGTGAGTTTTCTGAAGGAGCCATTCTAGTTGCCCACAATGCGTCATTTGATATGGGCTTCTTAAATACAAGTTATCGAAAATACGGTATTCCAGAAGCAGAAAATCCCGTCATTGATACATTGGAACTCGCTCGTTATTTGTATCCAGAGTTTAAGCGATTCGGTTTAGGTGTCCTTTCCAAAAAATTCGGCGTTAGTTTGGAGCAACATCACCGAGCGATCTACGATGCCGAGGCAACCGGTCATTTAGCGTGGATCTTTGTCAAAGAAGCAATGGAAAAACATGACATGCTGCTGCACGAAGATTTGAACCGACACGTTGGGGGCGAGAACTCCTATAAAGCAGCTCGGCCTTTCCATGCCACGATCTTAGCCCGAACACAGGCGGGATTGAAGAATTTATTCAAGCTGATCTCGATGTCGAATGTGAAGTACTTCCATGATAAAGTCCCGCGGATCCCGCGCTCAGAATTGGTGAAATTGCGGGAAGGATTGTTAGTCGGAACCGCTTGTGATAAAGGGGAAGTCTTTGTCGCAATGATGCAAAAAGGGGTCGATGCAGCGCGGGAACTTGCTAAGTTTTATGACTATATCGAAGTCATGCCCAAAGCAGTTTATGCCCATCTCCTAGAAACGGAGCTCGTGAAAAGCGAAAAAGACCTAGAAGACATTATTCGGAATTTGATCCAAATGGGTGAAGAGTTAGGGAAAATCGTTGTTGCTACTGGGAATGCCCACTACCTGAACGAAGAAGATGCCATTTATCGTAAGGTCTTGATCAATTCAATGGGGGGCGCCAATCCCTTGAATCGACATAGTTTACCGGATGTACACTTCCGAACAACCGATGAGATGCTGACCGCTTTTCAGTTTTTAGGACCGGAAGTAGCGAAAGAAATTGTGGTGACGAACCCAAATAAAATCGCTGATCTCTGTGAAAAAGTCATTCCGGTAAAAGATGATCTGTATACACCAAAGATTCCCGGATCTGAACAAGAGATCACCGACTTGAGTTACAACCGTGCCAAAGAGCTATACGGTGATCCATTACCAGAAATTGTGGAAAAACGTTTGAAAAAAGAGCTTGATTCGATCATTGGGAATGGGTTTTCCGTGATCTATTTGATCTCACAAAAACTGGTTCATAAAAGCAATCAAGACGGCTACTTAGTAGGGTCACGGGGATCAGTCGGTTCTAGTTTCGTAGCAACGATGACTGGGATCACTGAGGTCAATCCATTAGCCCCTCATTATTATTGTCCCGATTGCCAGTATTCTGAGTTTTACGAAGACGGCTCGTATGGTTCTGGTTATGATATGCCAGAGAAAAAATGTCCAAAATGCGGCACACGTCTGAACAAAGATGGCCATGATATTCCTTTTGAAACCTTCCTTGGTTTCCATGGCGATAAAGTCCCCGATATCGATTTGAACTTCTCTGGGGAATATCAGCCAGAGGCCCATAACTATACGAAAGTGCTCTTCGGCGAAGAATATGTCTATCGTGCCGGAACGATCGGTACAGTAGCCGATAAAACAGCCTTCGGTTTCGTAAAAGGCTTTGAGCGCGATCATAATCTCCATTATCGAGCAGCTGAAGTCGATCGATTGGCTAAGGGTGCAACTGGCGTCAAACGGACAACTGGTCAGCATCCGGGGGGAATCATCGTTATTCCAGACTATATGGATGTCTATGATTTCACGCCGATTCAATACCCAGCAGATGATCAAAATTCAGAATGGAAAACGACCCACTTTGATTTCCATTCCATTCATGACAATATTTTAAAACTGGATATCCTGGGACACGATGACCCAACGGTGATTCGGATGCTGCAGGATTTATCAGGAATCGATCCTAAAACGATCCCCACGGATGATCCGGAAGTGATGCGTATTTTTGGTGGTACGGACGTGCTAGGTGTGACTGAAGAGCAGATCTACTCCAAAACAGGTACATTAGGCATCCCAGAATTTGGGACCCGATTTGTGCGGGGGATGTTGGATCAAACCCATCCATCGACGTTTGCAGAGCTCTTGCAGATCTCTGGTCTTTCCCATGGTACCGATGTATGGTTGGGTAATGCCGAAGAACTGATTCGTCGCGGAGATGCCAGTCTAGCAGAAGTAATCGGCTGTCGGGATGATATCATGGTGTACTTGATCCATGCTGGCTTAGATGACGGGATGGCCTTTAAAATCATGGAGACGGTTCGTAAAGGGCAATGGAACAAGATCCCTGACGACTTGCGGGACACTTACTTGCAAGCGATGCGGGAGAACAATGTCCCTGAATGGTATATCGATTCTTGTTCGAAGATCAAGTACATGTTCCCGAAAGCCCATGCGGCGGCGTATGTTTTGATGGCGTTGCGGGTGGCTTACTTTAAAGTGTACTTCCCAATTCTCTATTACTGTGCTTATTTCTCTGTCCGGGCGGATGATTTTGATTTGATTGCCATGTCAAAAGGAAAAGACGCCGTAAAAGAACGGATGCAAGAAATCACTGACAAAGGATTGGATGCGTCAACGAAAGAAAAGAATCTGTTAACCGTTCTGGAGTTAGCCAATGAAATGTTAGAGCGCGGTTATGAATTTGGGATGATCGATCTGTATAAATCGGATGCGGAAAACTTCGTGATCGACGGAAAAAAATTGATCGCACCATTTCGAGCAGTGCCGAGTTTGGGACTAAACGTAGCGAAACAAATCGTGGAAGCACGGAAAAATGGTCCTTTCTTATCGAAAGAAGATCTCGCCAATCGCGGGAAAGTTTCTAAGACTTTGATTGAATACATGACGGATAACGGTGTTCTAAAAGATTTACCTGATGAAAATCAGTTGTCGTTGTTTGATATGTTGTAAACCACCGGCTGTTCACTTAAGATAAAAAAAAGCACATCATGCAGAAACTAGCTATACTAGCCATTATGATGATGTGCTTTTTTGTCTTGTTTGTGAAATCGATCTAAGCAGCCACAATCCGACGAAAATCAGAAAGATCGTGGTCTATTGTGGGAAATCATAGGGGCCAGCCTTGGTAGCGAATCAATCGAACCTTTACCATACAAAGAGGAGAAAAATACTCGTTACCGAAAGAAGCGAATGCCTTTGGTAACGAGTATTTTTCGACAAAGTTCGTTAAATAGCTAAAAAAAGAAAAAAAGCAAAACAGGCAAATACACCATGTACAGTAAGACGGAATAGCCTAAACATGAAGTTGCAAACTCTTCATCCCCTTGGTAGTTTCGTACAAGGATCGGGACAGAGTTTTGGACGGGCATAGAGGCTTGAATAATAAACACAGAAAGCATCAATTCAGGAACAGGGATGATTCTGCTTAACAGCCACACAACGAGGGGCGAAAGAACGAAACGACCAAACAAGACACCGACAATGTCTTTCGTCATTCGCAAATTTTTGAGTCCCCCAAAGTAGACGATGATTCCGATAATAAACATTGATAAGGGTGTCGTCAAATCTGCTAGATAGCTTCCAAGGCCATCAACAAATGAGGGCAGCGGTAAGGTGAATAGCATCCAGATCAAACCGATGATGAAACCAATCAAGGCTGGTGAAAAAATCTTTTTTAGCATGACCAATGGATGAAAGGAAATCCGGGCTTCACCAAAATCAGGATTGTCTTTTGCTAACTCAAAAATACCGATGGTCCAAAATAATGTCGTATTTACAATATAGTACAACAACACATAAGGAACAGCTTTTTCACCAAAAATAGCTAAATTGATCGGTAAGCCGATGAAGATCGTATTGGAAAAGGTAAACATGGCGGAAAATGCGCCTTGGTGTTTGGCTTCAACTTGCGCGAAACGTCGCCATAAATAACCAGCGAAGTAAGTGATCATCATGGAAAGTAATGGGATGATCATCCCCGAAACCAATGAAAGAAATTCATCTTTCGTAAAGTTTTTAATAATCGTTAAAAACATATTGGCTGGTAATGAGACATTTAATACCAATTTTGAAAACGTATCGGCGGTTCGATTAGAAAACCATTGTTTGTAAGACAACCAATAACCGATAAACATGAGACTGAAAATGACAAAAATATTGATATATGCTTGAAACATGTGCTCACCTCTCATTTACTATAGCGAAAGGCAGAAGAAGAAGCAACTGATTCCCATTTGAAAACAACAAAAAACCAAACCACTCATTGAGCGATTTGGTCAAGAATTACTAACGTTGCTGCTTGCCTGCGTTACGACCTTTTCCACTAGGCTTTGTCGTGTTCAACGCTTTTTTGACAGCTTCTGTTTTTTCAGGAGTTACATCTTTGCGAGGCGTAACCACCGTTTTTGGCGGATTGGCTTTCATTTCTGCTTCGACTTGGGCACGAATTTTTGGTTTCATGATGACATTCGTGATAAATGTTTGGATACAACTGAAGACCCCACCGACTACCCAATAAAGTGTCACACCAGCTGGTGCACTCATTGACATGAAAACGATCATCAATGGAGAAACGATCAACATGGTTTTCATCGTTTTTTTCTGTTCTTCCGGAATCCCAATGGTTGAGATGTATCCTTGTGCCAGGTAGGAAATACCAGCAATCGCCACAAAGAGGATGCTTGGGTCACCTAATGATACGCCAAAGAACTCAGAGTTTTGGATTCCTTGTGTGTAACGGGCGGTGAAGTAGAGGGCAGAGAAGATCGGCATCTGAATCAGTAAAGGCAAACAACCGATACCGCCAAACATACTGACGTTGTTTTCAGAATAGATTTTTTGCATCTCCGCTTGCGCTTGCATTTGTTCTTCCCGAGTGGTTGCTTTCTTCAAATTGGCTTGCGCAATATCCACTTGAGGTTTCAGAAACTGCATTTTTTCACTTTGAATCATCGTTTTTCGAGACTGATGGATCCCTAATGGTAAGATAATGACGCGGACAACGATCGTTACGGCGATGATCGCCCAGCCGTAAGACCAGTTGAAGTTTTCAACGAGCATCGTGATCATATCACCTAAAGGTTTCACCAAAAAGCGATAAATCATTCCTGTTTCTTTCGGCGTACCATCAGCATTGGTACTGACACAGCCTGATAATGCTAATAACAGGCCAAATAATCCTGATGAAAGCAGCCATTTATTCATTTTAGACATTCTATTCTTCCTCTTCACAATAAATTTAGACAAAAATAACTATACTAAAAAAGACCGACTATTTCAATGTACAAAGAGAAATTCATTGAAAAATCAATCTTTCGACTTAGAAAACATTCAATTATCAATAATAGACTACGTCAAAGCTAGTACGTTCTTTAATGGTATCATCTGGTTGGATGTCGATTTGGTTCACTTTTCCAGCGGGAGAAGGAGAATCTTTCACTCCGGCAACAAAGGCATCGATGATTTTTTCATCTCCCATCGCTTCAATCGAAACAGAACCATCTGCCTCATTTTTTACAGATCCTGTGACCCCTAACTGATCGGCAAGCATTTTCGTGGTATAACGAAAGCCGACACCTTGGACACGCCCTTGAACATGGATTCGTAGTTTCTTCATGGACAATCCCTCCTCTGCTTATAATGATAGCGTTTTTTCAGTAAAAGAACAAGTTAGATCGATTGACTCATGCTATAATAAATTGAGGTGACCACATGAAAGAAATTCAATCGAAAAAAAATACCTTTATCAAGGAAATCAAAAAACTAACACAAAAAAAACACCGTACACAGACCAATACGTATTTGATCGATGGCTGGCATTTAGTGCAAGAAGCGCTGCAGGCCAAAGTACCTATCAAAGCGTTGTTGGTGACACCGCGAGGGTTAAGCGAAGCCAACGGGCAGCTCGATGATTATCAGGAAGAAAGCTATTTGATCACAGAGGAGATCGCAGCGATGCTTTCTGATTTACCAACACCACAAGGAATTTTTGCCGTGGTGGAAAAGCAAGAGCAAAACTTACAGACACTGACGGGTAATTGGTTGATTTTAGATAATGTGCAAGATCCCGGGAACGTTGGTACCATGATTCGAACAGCGGATGCTGCTGGATTTAGCGGGGTGTTTCTCGGCGAAGGAACAGCAGATCTTTACAGCACAAAAGTCTTGCGCAGCATGCAAGGAAGCAACTATCATTTACCGATTTTAGAAGGAGCGATCCCGCCATTTCTAAAGCAGCTACGCTCAGCTGGCGTGACGATTTATGGCACCGAATTAAATAAAGAAGCCGTTCCTTATACCGAGCTTCCTAAAGAACAAACAGCTGCCTTCATTTTAGGTAACGAGGGACAAGGGGTTCACCCAGAACTGTTGGCTTTGACTGACAAAAATGTGTATATTCCCATCTATGGTCAGGCGGAATCATTGAACGTCGCCATTGCAGCCGGAATTTTGATGTATTTTTCTGTCAGTTAGATTTTTAAGGAACTGTTAAACTATTTGAATCTATTGCACCTCACCTAGAATCTTCGATGAATAGGTGCTATACTTTGTCTTGTAACAATCAAGCAGATCAAAAAAAGGTGGCAGACAAAAATTTATGACAGAAAAATGGCAAGAAGATAGCGAATATATGTCTTACGTGGCTGACCTGTTAGAAACAGAAGCTGTAAAAAAATTAGCCAACTTTGTGCAGCATATGAACTCCACACGTTTGGAACATTCGATCAGCGTCTCTTATTATAGTTACAAATTGGCCAAGAAATGGGGCGGCGATGCTCGTGCAACAGCTCGTGCAGGACTCCTTCATGATTTATTCTACTATGACTGGCGTACCACAAAGTTTGATGAAGGTACCCATGCGTATATGCATCCACGAATTGCAGTAAAAAATGCTGAAAAAATCACTGAACTAAGTGATCTAGAAAAAGATATCATCTTGAAACATATGTGGGGAGCAACGATTGCGCCGCCACGTTATAAAGAAAGCTATATTGTCACAATGGTTGACAAATATTGTGCGATCAAAGAAGCATCAGAACCACTTACAGAAAGTATGAAAGAAAAATGGCAACAACGTTTCTGGAAGAAACATCGTACGATTCAATAAGAAAAAAGTTCTTCGAACCAGCCGGTTCAAAGAACTTTTTTTGTTTGCTTAGCCAAAAATAAGTTGGAGGATCGCTGCGCCTACATAAAGGATCAGTAAGGTGATCAATACCATTAAGTGTCGTCTTTTGTGCATAAAAAGGATCGCTACGAATTCTCGTAAGAAGGCATTTGGTAAATAGTAAAAGGCGGTGGGTGCTCCGATACCATCCGCTTTAAGTTGTGCTTGATCTGCATAGAGACCGGCACGAAAAATATGGTAATTGTTGGAGGAAAAAATAACTTTGTAGCCATTTGGCTTTAAGGAATCCATGATTTCTTTCGAAAACTTCATGTTTTCATAAGTAGTCGTGGAATTTGTTTCTACTAAAATCTCTCCTTCGGGCACTCCTTGCGCAACTGCATATTCTTTCATCGCGACAGCTTCTGGCAGCTTTTCATCGCTTCCTTGGCCGCCTGACATCAGTAACCGAGGAGCGGTTTTTTTCGCTTTAAATTGCGCTTCGTAGAACGAGATTGCTTTATTGATACGCTTGGCCAATAAAGGGGAGACCGTGGTGCCATTCAAAAGACCTGCTCCTAAGACGATGATAAAATCTTGATTGTAACGAGGATGATTGAACTGATAAATGACTGAAATCGATAAAAAGTTCAAAAAGACCACAAATAGATACATCAGACTTAGGGGAACAACGCCGAATAAGGTTCGGATCCAATCCGGGAAAAAGTGCAAAAGGGTATCTGAAAATAATAAAACGGTCAAAATCATTGCTAAGATCAGGGTCAATAGATTGGCGATTGATCGCGACTCTCTTCGTAAAACAATAATGGAATTCCAGTAAAGAAAGACCACGAGAATGGCTAAGCCGAATAATAATACAGCAAAGAAGATCGCTAGCAAAACAGCCAATAGACCACCTACAAGAATATCTTGTGTTCGGTATAGATTAATGACTAGGTAGCCACCAAATGCTAAGACAAACAAATTAAAGAGCAAGCCATTTACGAGTCGGTGCTTGTTGCGCCGATAAGAAAATAAAAAAAGGCCGGCGAAGGCAACTGGTATTAGAATAAAGAAACTGCCTGTCCGTAATTCTGAGACGGCTAAATAAATCAGCAGGGCTAAAATCGTCCAACAGCACTCAAAAAAGAAAATATCTGGCTCATCTTTATTCTTGCGCCACTTTTGAACGACGATCACACCCGTCAAATAGCTGATGGCAAAAATCAGCAATTGCGTAAAATCCATGTTTTTCACTCCTTTAACGATACACCTAGTATACCGAAAAATGACAAAAATTGCTTGTTGCTAAGGTCAAAGTTGCTGAATTTCTTGCAATTCGCTAAAATGAAGAAAAGAAGGAGGAAGGAACATGCAATTAGGTGAAGTGATTCGCGTTGAACGGCCCGCTTTTTATGTGATCGGAAAAGAAGGCAAGGGATTAGCGGAAGAAGGAGCTTCTTGGGTACCAGCGCTATGGGAACTTGCAACAAAGGATTTTGAAGAGATCGAATTTCTAGTGAGCGATCAAAAGGCAGAAGAACTGGAATTTTGGGGCTTAATGAGTGATGGCACTAATTGGTTAGAGCCTTGGCAAGAAACCGGCCGTTATTTGGCAGGCGTTCAAGTCCATACAGAAAATTTTCCTCCCGTCGGTTGGGTCCGTTGGGAAATGCCCGCAATGACCTATCTCGTTGTAAAAACGGATGAAAAAAACTTGACCATGATGACTGAAAAAATGTTGATCGAAGTTTTACCAGAAAATAACGTCCACTTGTCAGCAGCGATCCAAGAAAGATATCTTCCTCATTTTAAAGAAGGGGAAGTTGAATTGTTTTTCCCTGTTGAGCCTTTGGCAGCAGCAACGGTGGAAACGGTAGAATAAAAAAAATCTGTCCGAGAAGCAATCTTTGCTCAGGACAGATTTTTTCTTTGGTTTGGATTAAAAAAGATTCTCGAAAAAGGTAGACACACCGCGCCAAGCACGAACAAAGATGTTGGCTTTTTCTACCGTTTGTGTTGTGACCAATCCTGCAGTTTCGTCATGATCAGAAGCATCAATATAACCAAGCGTATCAGCTGGAATCGAAGCACTTACAGTACCGACTTCTGTGCCCTCAGTCAATGGCGCTTGCAGGGCAGAATCACGATAATGCTCATTAAAGTCAATGGTTGTTTCAAAGGCTGTTGCATCCATATCTCCACGTACCCATAAGGTCAAACCTTGATTTAAGGCAACGGGAACACTCAATTCTTTCCCATCTTTGACTGACACCGTCTGTGTATCTTCTAACTGTGCATTTTCTGGTAGAATTTCTACTTGTTCCCAAGCATCGAAGGAGTAGTCCATCAACCGACCTGTTTCGATAAAACGTACGCTTGGATTTTCCGCATGACCATTGACGTTTAGCACGACGGTGATAATTCGTTGACCATCCTTGACGGCGGTTCCGACAAAGCAGGCGCCTGCCATATCTGTCGTACCAGTCTTAAGACCGTCAACCCCATCTTTAGTATTCGTAAAGCCTGGAAGCATCCAGTTCCAATTGACCATCTCGACAGGCGAATAGGAACCTTCGCCAAATTGTTTGGTGGAAAGACTTGTTACTTCTAAAACGTCTGGAAAGTCTTGCAGCAAATGGCGAGCAATCAGGGCGACATCTTTTGCGGATAGTTCGTTTTCGTCAGTGGAAGTTGACCCGGGATAGATATTGTCCCCTAAATAAGTATTGTTCAAGCCAGAAGCATTAACGATCTTTGCATCGGTAATGCCCCATGATTGCACTTTTTCTTGCATTTGATCAACAAAGGCACTTTCAGACCCAGCAATCAGCTCCGCGAGCGCTACGATTGCAGCATTTGCAGATTGGATATAACTGGCATCATACAAATCTTTTACTGTATAGGTAACGTCTTGATGCAAAGGGACATTCGATAAGTTTGGCGACACGCTGAGATTCGCGGCATAATCTGAAATAGGGACAGGATCATCCCAAGCGATGGTTCCTTGCTCTACTTGCTCAGCTACAAGGTAGAGACTGATGATCTTGGTGATGGAGGCGATGCCCATGGCGGTCTCACCATCTTGATCATACAACACTTTGCCTGTGTCAAAATCAATGGAGTAAGCGGCTTTTGCATCGACTGAAAAATCTTGGATCTCTTCGGCGCTCATAGCTGTATCATCAGCATACGAAACGACGGGTAAGCCGGCAGCAGCAAAGAGGATTGCCAAAGCAGCAACGATGGAATACCCGAACTTGGTTATTTTCTGCATATATGTAGTAGCTCCTTTAAAGTTGTATCTAAGCAAAAATTTTAACAAAGAGTATCCACCGTTGCAATACTCTAAGAGAAAACTTAGCATTTAATTGCGTAAGACCGATCCCTCAGTAGACAAACTGAGACGTTACGTGACTAAGGTTGTTTACTGTAAATAATAGCTAACAAAAAAAATTACCTTCCTATAAAATAGAAGGCAAGTTTTTGTGAATTGACCTAGGGTCAAACTGATTCACTTAGCGACGATTGGAATGGATTCTCGGGTTTTGGTTTTGGACTCTGACGGGAACTTTCACCGCCTTCGTTTCTTGTTGCATAGCCAATTTTGCTAAAAAGAATGTCCCAGCTAACAATGCAGCTAAAGCAAAGATGGAAAAGAGTGAAATAAAGGTCGTTAACATAAAAATCCCTTCTTTCTATTTAAAATAAATGTGGAAGGTAGGAATCGAACCTACACCTTAATCTATGAACGATCAAACATCACTCAACGGAACACCTTGTTCAACCACTTGTTAAGTTAATGATAGCATGGATTGCCAAGAAATGCTGATAAAAAGTCTGAGAATTGACCGAAGAAAATGTGAAGAAAACATGAACTTGTCTTTCTCAGCGATTTTAGATGATTTTTGTCAAAGAATAGTGGCAATCTTCTGCTTCATCATATAAAGTAATGACGGAGCCTTTTTGTTCAAGAACTAAATGATAGCCAAATGTGTCCAGTAAAACTAACCGCATCGGAGTCAATTCAACGATGGAAGCAGTCAAAGGCTTGCCTTCGATGGTCAACGAATAATCATTGGCTATTTCTATCGTGACATCTTCTTTTGTCTTGGAAGTAAAACGCCAATTACCAATGAAATTCTGGCGATTCTCATTTTTTTGTTTTTCTTTTCGCAACAGCAAGGAGCTGACCACGCCCGTTGCAAGAGATAAACCAATCAAAATAGACCTTTTCTTCATTTATACACGTCCTATCATTTACGATTCATCAAGTTGTGCCTTGTGGACAGGTGTCCACTTTTTCGCACTAGAAAATAATTGCCATAAGTATACCATGAGAAGGTAAAAAAGCATGGTACTTTAGTTTGAAGTTTAGAAGTTTTTATCAAAATATGCTATGATTCAAAAGAGCAGGTGAAAAAATGAATTATCCGAATACCCTTTTAGCCACGTTTCTCGTGCGAGACAACCGGTTCATTGCCCGATGTCTCGTTGACGGTCAAGAAGTAATCGTCCATGTAAAAAATACCGGACGAGGAAAAGAGCTCTTGCACAAAGGTGCGCTTGTTACCCTGCAATATTGGGACAATCCGAAACGCAAAACCAATTACGACTTGATCTCAGTCAAGAAACAAGACCAATGGATCAACATCGATAGTCAAGTACCGAATCGTTTAGGCTATGAAGGCCTCTTGGATGGCACGATCCAGTTGCCAAATATCAAAGGGAGAATCGCGCTTTTGCGAAGGGAAGTTGTCTATGGGACATCAAAATTCGACCTTTATTTTGAAACAGATGAACAAGAAAAAGGCTTTTTAGAAATCAAGGGAATGACCCTTGAAAACAAGCAAGTCGGTGCTTTTCCAGATGCACCAACCATTCGTGGCTTGAAACACGTCAATGAATTGATCCATGCCAAAGAAGCTGGCTATTATGCGGCGGTTTTGTTTATGATCCAATTTGAAGCGGTGCAAATCGCCACGATCCATCGACAGATGCAACCGGATCTGGCCACTAAAATCGCTGAAGCGCAAAGCAAGGGTGTCGAAGTGTTTGCCTATAATTGCCAAGTAAACCAAGGGATGATCACGGTCAAAGAACCAATCCCTTTTGATTTGAATGTCGTCTTTGACGACCCTAATCTATAGAAGAAAGAAGGAAAAAACATGATTCATTTAGGGATTATCGGCACAAATTGGATCACCGATCAATTTGTACAAGCAGCCCACGAAACCAAACGCTATCAATTGGTTGCCGTATACTCAAGAAAGTTAGCAACGGCACAACGTTTTGGAGAAAAATATGGGGATATCGAGTATGCGACCGATCTGGACACTTTTTTTGGCTTAGCTCATATGGACACGGTCTACATCGCGTCTCCGAATAGTTTGCACTTTGAACAAGCCAAGCAAGGTATTTTAGCAGGAAAAAATGTCATTGTGGAGAAGCCAGCCTTTTCAACGCCTGAGGAAATGGCGGAGATCATCGAATTGGCAAATCAGCAACAGGTATTATTCTTTGAAGCAGCTCGCAACATCCATGAAGCAAGTTTTTCTACTGTAGCCGAATTCTTACCGACACGCGGTGCCATTCTTGGGGCGAACTTTTCTTATATGAAATATTCGTCTCGTTATGACGCTGTACTAGCTGGGGAGGAACCAAATATTTTTTCTCCACATTTTTCTGGCGGTGCCTTAGCAGATTTGGGCGTCTATCCGATTTATGCGGCGGTCGCTTGGTTTGGCAAACCGCAAGATGTTCATTATTTTGCCCGTAAATTACCGACTGGTGTAGATGGTATCGGGACTGCAGTGTTGCGCTATGCTGACTTTGATGTCACAATCCAAACAGGAAAAATCGCTGATTCAGAGTTGCGTTCAGAAATCTATTTTGAAGACGGTACATTAGACCTAAATGCCGTCAATGCCATCGAAGAAGCCGCATTTTATGAGCGAAAAACAAAACAAACCCAGGCATTAGCAGTAAGTTCTTTAGAAAACCCGATGATCGAAGAAGCACAAGACTTTGCAGACATCATCGAAAACAAAAATGATCCCCAACAAGGACAACGGTATGAGGAATGGGTGGAACTTGCTCGCAGTGTCAATGAAACCATCGCTCTTATGCGTAAACAAGCAGGCATCATTTTTGATGCAGATAAAAAATAAGGAATGGAACATTTATGACAGTATTTGAATTGACACAATTGCCAGACATCTGGCAGGAAAAATGGCAGGCGGCAGGGTATCACGCACCGTCCTTGATCCAAGAGAAAACCTTTGGCCCTTTAAAAGATGGTGAGTCTGTCATTGGAGTATCACCGACCGGTTCTGGTAAAACTTTGGCGTACCTCTTGCCACTGTTAACAAAAGTCGAGGCAAAGCAAGGCAATCAGTTGCTGATTTTGACTTCTTCACAAGAATTAGCGATGCAAGTCACAGAAGTGGCCCGGGAATGGGCCCAAGCCATTGGTTTGACCGTTCTGCCGCTAATTGGTGGCGCAAGTACAAAACGCCAAGTGGAAAAACTGAAAGACAAGCCCGAGGTCTTGATTGGCACCCCAGGCCGAGTGTTAGAATTGATCAAAGCAAAAAAAATCAAGACCCAGCAGTTGCAATCGTTGGTATTAGATGAGGTTGACCAATTATTGAAAGAAGGGGCCTTCACACTGGCTGCCAAGATCAATCAAACATTGCCAAAACAAATCCAGCGTAGTTTCTTTTCAGCAACCGCTAACGAAGTGATTGATGAGATTCGACCATTGGTGACAAAAGAGCCGCTGATCATTGATGTTACCCAAGAAGATCAGAGCAAAGGCGTGATCCATCACTACTATTTAAATTATCCGCAACGACGAATCGTGGATGCTTTAAGGCGCTTTGCTCATTTACCAAGCTTTCAAGCCTTAGTTTTCTTCAATGAATTAAGCGCGATGGGAAATGCAGAAGAAAAACTGCTGTTTCACGGCTTGCCGGTGGCATCATTAGCATCTGACCAAAACAAACTTGCCCGAAAAGGCGCACTGGAGAGCTTCCGTCAAGGAAAACTAGTAGAATTATTGACGACCGATGTCGCCTCTCGCGGCTTAGATGTGGTGGATTTGCCTTATGTCATCAATACGGAAGTCCCGTTAGAAAAAGAATCCTATCTGCACCGGGCAGGACGTGTTGGACGAATGGGCAAAGAAGGAACCGTCGTCACGATCGTTCAAGATCATTCGTTGAAGGATTTGAAAAAAATCGCGAATCAATTGTCCATAGAACTCAAGGAAGTCTATCTGCATGGGGGACAATTACACACAGAAGCACCTGTTATCGAAAAGGAAAGCAAGAAAGAAACGAAAACAGTAAGTGTGCAGAAAATTTCCAAGAAAACATCTGAAAAATTACACACTCCTGTTAAAAAGACCAAGAAAAAGACGAAAAAGCAAAAAGACAAAGGAAAAAGACGCCATTGAGCGTCTTTTTGTGTTACCATTAACGTTGTTTATTATTAGTGTGTAAAAAAATGAGGAGGCTATCGAATGAATTCGCGAAAAGAAGAGATTTTTCAAACGATCGAACTGCATAAGCAAGGGTTGACCGCAGTTGACGTCGCTAAAATCTTACAAATCGATCGCAGCAATGCAAGCCGTTATCTCAGTGAGCTTTATAAAGAAAAGAAAATCGGCAAACGTTCCGGCCGTCCGGTCGTTTATGAGCCATTAGAAGAAACGGTGCATGTGGATGTTTCCTCTGAAGTGAGTTTTGAAAGTCTTGTTGGGGTTCAAGCTTCTTTAAAAGTAAGTATCCAGCAAGCCAAAGCAGCAATTTTATATCCGCCTAGAGGACTCCATACCATTATTTTTGGAGAGACAGGTACCGGTAAATCCCTATTTGCCGAATGTATGTATCACTTTGCGGTTGAATCAAATATGTTAGAAAAAGATGCTCCTTTCGTATCGTTTAATTGTGCGGATTATGCACAAAATCCGCAGTTGTTGTTTGGTCACATCTTTGGCATCAAAAAAGGGGCCTACACAGGTGCTGCAGAAGATAGTCCAGGACTTATGGCAAAAGCCGATGGCGGCATATTGTTCTTGGATGAGATCCATCGACTGCCGCCAGAAGGCCAAGAAATGCTCTTTACCTTCATTGACAAAGGGATCTACCGCCCATTAGGGGAAAGCAACCAAGTTCATGAAGCCGCCGTGCAGATCATTGGTGCCACCACTGAATCATCAGAAACCTTTTTGACGACCTTCAATCGGCGAATTCCCATGGCTATTACTTTGCCAAATGTGGAAAGTCGTTCGCTAGATGAACGGTATGAAATCATTTCCTTGTTTATCAAGCAAGAGGCGACCCGTCTAAATCAGCGGATCGATGTCGAGCGAGATGCGATATTGGCCTTTATGCTCTATGATGCAGAAGGCAACATCGGTCAAATCAAGCGCGACCTGAAACTCGTCTGTGCGAAGGCATTCTTACATTATCGGACCTATGGGAAAAAACACCTCCTGATTCGAAAAGGCGATTGCTCACTGCAAGTTCAAAAAGGGCTGTTGAAGATCAAAGAAATGTCAGAACGCTTGGATCGGTTTTTAGATGGCAAAGGCGACTTTCTGAGTTTCGAACCCGGCGACCCAGATGTTGTCTGGTCTCGTGATCCGCAACGGAATATGCAGGTGTACAATGAGATCGAAGAAAAAGTCAGCACACTGATTGAAACCGGTGTAGCCAATGTTGATTTAGAAAACTTGATCTCTAAGGATGTGGATGCCTACTTTGAAAAATATGTCGAAGAATTGATCCAAAACCCTGTTCATAAAGAGTTGATTCCAGAAGACATTTGGAAACTGACCAATGTTCTTTATGACTTGGCAGGTCAGAGGTTAGATCGAACTTATAGTGAAAAAGCCCGTTTTGCCTTTGCGTTGCATTTGCAAAGTACGCTGGAACGTGTTAAAGAGGGACATATGATCGTTCATCCGGATTTGAACACGATTAGAAAAAACTTAAAATCCGAATTTCAAGTGGCAATGGATTTATCGACGATCATTGAAGAGGAACGTCATGTCGAGATCCCATTTGATGAAATCGGCTTTATCAGTATGTTTTTAGCGATTCAAGTCAAACAGCCTTCGCCATTGCCCCTTGAAAAAATCGAGATCATTGTCTTGATGCATGGCAAGGCAACTGCCAGCAGTATGCTGGAGACAGCCCAAGAGCTGCTGGAGACCGACCATGGCAAGGCAATGAATATGTCTTTGGATATGGAAGTCGGGCAAATGTATGACCAGCTGTTGAATTATATCAATGAAAACAAAGAGAAGATGAGCAATGGCTTATTGCTTTTAACCGATATGGGCTCCCTCAATTCATTTGCGAATTTGATTTCCGAAGAGACGGGGATTCGTACGAAAGCTATTTCGATGGTCAGCACGATGATTGTTTTAGAAGCTTTGCGGATGGCAGAGAGTGGGCGCAGTTTAGAAGATATCTATCAAAACATTCAGCGTTCTTTTGAAACCATCGTACAAGAACAGTTCCGTACGGTTCGTGAAGCAAAAGGAAATAAAAAGGCAGTCATCGTTACTTGCTTTACTGGGGAAGGTGTCGCTGCCAAACTTTATCAACGAATTTATCCCGTCGTCGATCAATCAAAAGTCGAGATCATCCAAATGCAATTTATTGAAAAAGAAACCTTCAAAAAACATATTGACGGCTTGCTAGAAGAATATGAGATCAAAGCTATTGCCGGCACCGTCGAGATCGATTATCAAAACATTCCGTTTTTCTCCGCCTATGATGTTTTTGATGACAATCGCTTGAATGTGCTAAAACGAATCGCTTCAGATGAAGTGCCGATCGAAAAGATCGTGCGTTCATTGGAAAATACGATAACTCATGTTGGGTCCGTCTATCATCTGATCGAAAGCCTGCAACGAATCGTTCATCAGATTCAAAATCAATTGCATGTGATTGTAGAACCAACCGTCGATGCAGGATTAGTCATTCATTTAGCCTTTTTGGTAGAAAGTTTATTGAAGAAGGAGCCTTCCCGTACTTTCGTCAACTTAGCTACTTTCCAAAAACGGTACCGAATTGAAATGGATGTTTTACGAACCCATTTATTACAAATTGAAAAAAATTATCAAATCAAATTTTCTGAAGAGGAGATCGCCTATTTAACCCAAATGTTTTTAGAAAACAAAATCAAAAATTATGATGAATCCGCACACAATTTTAGTGTGTAATGAAAAAACTGCGAGTGTGTAAACGAGAAATTGGTTCAGACCATTGATAAATAAAGGTCTGAACTTATTTTTTTTTGGCACGCTTTTTGCTTTATAGTAAAGTGTAACTTACAACAGAAAGGAGCAGATGCGCGATGGCGAAAAAAACGATTATGCTGGTTTGTTCAGCAGGAATGAGTACCAGTCTATTGGTGACAAAAATGCAAAAAGCAGCCGAAGCTAAAGGAATGGAAGCAGATATCTTTGCTGTTTCAGCTTCAGAAGCCGACCAACATTTGGAGTCAAAACCAGTCGATGTTCTATTGTTAGGACCACAAGTGCGTTTCATGAAATCACAATTTGAACAAAAATTAGCACCAAAAGGCATTCCTTTGGACGTGATCAACATGGCAGACTATGGCATGATGAACGGCGAAAAAGTATTGCAACAAGCAGAAACATTAATGAACTAAGATTTTTTAGGATCGAAGTGTAAGGAGGATTTTTAAAGATGGATGAGCAAAATTTGGAAGCCATTATGGGATTGATCATGTATGGTGGTAATGCAAAAAGTGACGCAATGGAAGCAATCGCAGCAGCAAAAGAAGGGAACTTCGAATTAGCTGACCAAAAAATCAAAGATGCTGAAGCATCTCTTGTGGAAGCGCATCATTCGCAAACAGGATTGTTGACACAAGAAGCGCAAGGCAATCATATGACCGTGACATTGTTGACCGTGCATTCACAAGATCACCTAATGACATCAATCGCATTTACCGATTTAGCGAAAGAAATCATTGATGTCTATCGACGTCTAAATAACGAATAATCTTTGAACGGATAGAAGTAGTTATTGTCGATGAATCAAAAAATCTTCTTTGACGAATAGAACTTATAGGAGGAATTAAGAATGGATGGATTAACAAGTTGGATGGAGAGACACATTCTCCCGGTTGCAGCTAAGATTGGTGCGCAAAAGCATTTGGTTGCCTTGCGGGATGCTTTTATCGGAATGATGCCAGCAACGATGGCTGGGGCAATTGCAGTATTATTGAACGCCTTCATGCGTGATTTTCCAAACACTTATCTTGGTGCGGACAATGCAATCACGAAATTTTTCACGCCAGTGATCGCAGTCAATGGTTTAGTTTGGACAGGTACCTTAGCAATTATGGCGGTTATCTTCTCAGCTTCATTCGGTTATAATTTAGCGAAGGCTTACAATGTTGATGCACTATCAGGTGCGCTGGTCTCTTTAGCAGCATTTATTATGGGTATTCCACAATCTGCTTCTCTTTCTTTAGCGTTAGAAGAAGCACTACCAGCAAACGTGGTAGACATGATCAACAGTACAAGTGCTACATCAGGATTTGCAGCAGATGGTTCAACGATCAGCGCTGCAGGCTGGGGCTACTTCCCATTTAGCGCCTATATGGGTGGCTCTGGATTGTTCACGGCAATCATCTTTGGTTTCGTTTCAGTTATTATCTTTGCAAAATTGATGCAAAAAAATATTATTATCAAAATGCCAGATTCAGTGCCACCAGCAGTTTCCCGTGCCTTTGCAGCGATTATCCCTGGGATTGCCGGACTATATGCTTCAGGTTTGATTTACTATCTATTTGAACGCTTTGTCGGTATGCCGATAATTGACTGGATCTCCGAATCGATCCAAAAACCATTATTGGGTCTCTCTCAAGGGTACTTTGCCGTATTTATCATTGTTTTACTTGTCCATGTCTTGTGGTTCTTTGGATTACATGGAACAAATATCATGGGACCTGTTCTACAATCGATCTACGGTGTGGCAATGGTTGAAAATACTAATGCTTATCAATTAGGGGAAGCTGTTCCTTATAAATGGGTAGCAGGTTCATTCGAAGCATTTGTTTGGCCTGGTGGAGCAGGTGTGACTTTAATGCTCTTGATCGCAATCTTGCTATTCTCTAAACGTGCCGACTATAAGACAGTTGGTAAACTAGGGATTGGACCTGGGTTGTTCAATATCAATGAACCAGTAATGTTTGGTCTACCAATCGTGTTAAACCCATTGTTTATCATTCCATTTATTGTTGCACCGTTAGTTACAGCAACGATTGCTTACTTTGCAACAACTTTAGGGTTAGTTGCACCAGTTGTGGTAAATGTGATTTGGGTAATGCCAACGATCCTAAGCGGCTTCTTAGCTACCGGTGGAGACTGGCGTGCGATCATCTTGACAATTATTAATTTGGCTGTAGCTTTATTGATCTGGGCACCATTTATTATTGCTGCCAACAAAATCAATCCAGCAGACCAAGAGAACTAATCAAATAAACTAGATGGGTGGCTTCACCCATCTAGCTATCTTTTTTAGGAGGAGAAAAAATGATTATTGTAAATTCCGCGATGCAACAAGACAACATCAAAGCATTACTTGAGTCTCTGACAGAAGGTGAGATCAAGTATACCTTTAAAGAAAAAAAAGGGATTCAGTTGATTTTTGAAACAACGGCAGAAGACAAAGAAAAAGCAGCGAAACTTGCCAAAGACGCAATCAAAAATACTGATTGGGGTCGAGTACTATACTTTAACGTCGTTAGTCAATAGTGAGGTGATATCATGTTTAAAAATGGATTGTTTTTTATAAGCATCGGTAGTATGTTATTTATATACAGCGCTAACGCGCAGTCAGGTGAATACCACTGGGTGAATCTCATCACGTCAGTCATTCTAATGGCTATTGGAGGAATCATGGCTTCAATTGGACACAAACGCAACAAGAAAGACAAGGAGGCGCAAGATGGAAATCACTAAAAAAATGAATGTACCCGCTGACTTTTTATATAAAACGATCATCGATTCCGTTTTACATGATATTAAACAAGCGACAGATCAAACACTTACTGAAGAGCAATTAGAAGGCTATAGTTATCTAAAACAATTTTATAAAGATAGCAATGCCACCATAACGATTGAAACAGTCAAGAAGAATCAAGCCTATGCGTTCCAAACAGCGACGAAAAAAAATACCTTCCGTGTACACTATCAAATTGAAGCGATAGATGACGCGCATTGCACCTTGCACTATGAAGAGAAAATGACTTCTGAAGGCATGATTCAGCAATTGAATGACATGCTCTTAGGCACGATTCTAGGATATTTCAAACGCAAGCAGTTTAAAAAAATGTTGAGTATGATGGAAGAAGCATATTAAGGGGTCGACTGACGCCTTTTTTGCGTTTCTTGCGTGTTTTTAAGTAGAGGAGATGAAGGAATGACAGATGTCAAAAAAATGACCGAATTCGGTTCGCAAGAAGTACTGGACTTGGTTTCCTATGCCTTTCAGTGGGAATTGAATGAAACAAATATCAAGCGCTATCGCAAGCTTGCGGAAAATTCTTGGAATTATGGTTCCTACGATGGGGATGGAAAATTAGCGAGCCAAATCATGGCAACGATTTTTGATGTGAATTTTCATGGAACGACCTATCCAATGGCAGGGATCGGTTTTGTGGCTTCGTATCCAGAGTATCGCAGCCAAGGTCGGATCGATCGGATCATGAAACAAATCATTAAAGATTGCTATGAACAAAAAATCGTTCTTTCCTATCTGGCACCTTTCTCCTTTGCGTTTTATCGCAGATATGGTTATGAGTACACTTTTGAACGGACGGTTTATGAAGTTGATGCGCATCAATGGCCCGATGGCAAGAAAGTGAATGGAACGATTCAACGCATGGATTGGGAGGAAGCACAGCCGATCATTCACGAGATTTATCATCAATTGCCGCGCCATCAAAAAGGCGGGCTGATTCGCCAACCCTGGTGGGAAGAAATCAAGTTTGTTTTGCGCCGACCGTATACGTTTGCGATTTATCGCAATGAAGCAGGGGTCCCTGAAGGCTACTTGATTTACTTTATCGCTGGGGGACGTTTCGATATTCAAGAGTGGGGCTATTTGACTGCGAATGCTTACCAAGGATTTAATCGGTTTATCGTCTCCCATGCAGATTCAGTAGCACAGATTAACTATCGACCAGGGTTTGATGGGGAAGTCCTACAAGCAAACGCGGCCAAACCATTGTCTCACTACCAAGTGCGCCCGGACATGATGGCGCGCGTCATCGATGTGGAAGGGTTTCTAAAAAGTTATCCATTTACGATGAAAAAAGCTGGTCGTTTTGCCATAGAAATTCAAGGGGATGAATATGCCCCATGGAATAATGGGTGTTATGAAGTGACAATCGAAAACGCTCAGCATCAGGTCACGAAAACGATGGCCACCAAGCTGCCAAAAGCAACCTTGTCGATTCAGCGTTTTGTGCAGCTGTTCATGCAGGCACAATCCCTCGATTCTCTGGTCTTTTTCCAGCAAATGGAAACGGAGAAGGAAGCTGCAGTGATGATTCAGGAAAACTTACCAGACGGAAAGCCGATTCTGGAAGATTATTTCTAAGCAAATCGAGGCAGAGGTATTTACTTTCCAACAAAAAAAGATTCCTTAAAAATAAGGAATCTTTTTCTTCAAAAAACGTTCCCTGCCGGAATCGAACCAGCAACTAATCCTTAGGAGGGACTTGTTATATCCATTTAACTAAGGGAACACAATAGCTATATTTTACCTGTTATTCGTGTTTCTCGCAAGATGAGAAGGAAAAGAAAGGAAGAAAAACATGGTCAAACGATTGATAAGTGCAAACTATAGTGAAATCAAAGAAATGTCGGCGCAAGAATTGAAACAATCCATTAAAGCGAGCGAAGGACGAGTAATCGTCTGTGAAACGGTGGTTCAAACCATGCCACAAGCTGGCGATATCACCAACGCAGAAGTCGCGGCAGCTTTTGGGGCTGACTTAATTTTGTTGAATGGGTTTGATTGTTATCGCCCAGCTATTTTTGGGATGCCTGGTATCACATTGGAGCAGCTGCTTGATCCTAAACAACCGATTGAAAACCCGATTCCTCAACTAAAACAACTGATTGGACGACCTGTCGGCATCAATCTTGAGCCGATCCCAGCTACGACGGAGATGATGAGTGAAAAGATCAGCATCAGTCAAGGCCGAACAAGTTCGGTTGACACCATCAAAAAAGCCCAAGAACTCGGGGTGGACTTTCTCTGCTTTACAGGCAATCCTGGAACAGGTGTGACCAACCGAGAAATCGCTAAAGCAGTAAAATTGGCAAAAGAACATTTCTCTGGGTTGATCATCGCTGGAAAAATGCACAGTGCCGGCTCAGATGAGCCTGTGGTTGATCGAGAAGCCATCATTTTTTACGCTGAAGCTGGGGCAGATATTTTGTTACTGCCTTCCGTTGGCTCGATTCAAGGCTTTCTAGAAAAGGATCTGATTGAAGCTGTTCAAATTGCCAAACAATATGACTTATTGACGATGTCAGCGATCGGAACGAGTCAAGAAAGCGCACGTCCAGAAACGTTGCGGCAATTAGCCATTATCAACAAAACCTGTGGGGTCGATCTGCAGCATATCGGTGATGCCGGCTATGGCGGCATGGCACCGACCGAAAATATTTTTGAAACATCGGTTGCGATTAGAGGCATGCGCCATACGATCAATCGTGTCGGGCGTTCAATCAACCGTTAAATCAGAAAAAAATACTAGCGAAGGAAAGCGAAGAATCGTTCTGCTTCGCTTTTTGCATTTTTTTCGCTAAGTTAGAAAGAAAGGAGGGAACACAAAATGAAACAAGCATTGATCATTTATGGAGGTTGGGAAGGACACGCCCCAAAAGAGACCAGTCAGTTTTACCAAACGTTGCTGGAGTCAGAAGGATATCAGGTGACACTCGCCTCAGATTTTGAACCTCTCTATCATAAAGAAGAATTAAAAAGGCTGGATCTGTTGATCATGAATTGGACGCGTGGAGAATTACCTGATGAGCCGCTGCAAAATGTCACTCAGGCTGTAGCAGAAGGAGTAGGATTAGCAGGAGTTCATGGCGGCTTTGCTTCGGCTTTTCAAGCCAGTAAAGGCTGGTTGTTTCTGACTGGCGGCTGTTTTTTGGCACATCCTGGCGGCTTGGAAACGACCTATAGCATCGATCTTACGACAAATCACTATATTACGGCAAATACGCAATCGATCCCTCAGTTGACGACGGAGCAATACTATTGTCTGGTTGATCCAGCCGTCACTGTGTTAGCTACCTCAACATTTGCCGCTAAAGATCATCCGAATGCAGCTAACCAAGAAGTCATACTGCCAATGATGTGGATCAAAAAATGGGGCAAGGGCAGAGTCTTTTTCCAATCTGTTGGACACAGTCTAAAAGAGCTGAAAGAGCCGACCATTCAGACTTGGACCAAGCGAGGCTTTCTATGGGCCACCAGAAACACATTGACAGATCCGTTGAAGAATAGTCGGTATAGTGAGTCATCAGAAAAACGAATGAGGAAATAAAATCGTGCAATCGTTTTACTTTATGGAAGAAAATAAGCATGGTACACTTTATTTGTATTTGATTAAGCAGGAGGTAATGTGGAATGGGAAAATTTGGAAAAAGTTTTTTATCGCAGGTAATATCTGACGGAATCAAAGGACCATTTGTCACGATCATGCTCAATACGCATGTCGGCCACCAGAATGTCGAAAAGGATCAAATCAAATTTAAGAACTTTGCCAAAGATGCGAAGCGCCGCTTTGAAAAGAAATACCCAGAACATTCTTGGGATCTTTTTCAAACGAAAATTGATGAACTGCTTGCAGATCAATCATTTTGGCGCAACAGTACAACAAGTGTGGCGGTGATTATCACCCCAGAAGAGGTACTGGTCCATCGGTTAAGTATTCGTGTGGATGATCAATATTACGTAGGGGAAACCCCTTATGTATTAGCTGTCATCAAAAATGCACAATTTAATTACCCATTTTATCTCTTAGCGTTGAATCGCGATTCAATGCAAGTCTATCAAGTTGAAAACAATCAAGTGCGTGAAGTCGAGTTGCCAGAAGAGGCACCGACGACGATTGAAAAAGCGCTGGGGGAAGAAGTCACTGGTGGTGGTAACTTTAATTACAGTGCTCAAGGTGGCCCTAACTCAGGGGGAGAAGGCGTTGCTTATCACGGCTTTAGTGCCAAAGATGAAGAAGTCGAGATCGATCACGTCAACTACTACCAAGCAGTTGATGCATTTTTCAAGAATGATTTTTCAAATGAAGAGCATTTACCAATGTATCTGTTTGCATTACCAGAAAATCAAACGCTGTTTAAAAAAGTGGCAAAAACGAACTTTTTCAAAGCAGAACCAAGTATTTCCTCTTCCCCAGCATCGTTATCCTTGAAAGAGATCCAAACGTGTACGCATAAGTTGATTGCAGAGTTGACACAAAAAGAAGTTGGGGAATACGGCAAGCTGTTGGATCGAAAATTTATTGACCAATTGGTTGATATCGTGCCTGCAGCCAAAGAAGGCCGGATCGCCTATCTGTTTGTGGCTACCTCAAATCTCGCCGATGGTTTTGGAGAAGATCCTGATACAGAGTACGATCGGCGGCAAGTGTTAAATACACTGGCAATCGATGTTTTAGAGAACGGCGGTGAGGTATCTATCTTGGAACAAAAAGATGCCCCTGGAGAAAAAAGTTTGACGGCGATTTTGCGTTACTAAACGCAGTTGCGACATTCGTAAATAAATCGTTTCCAAAAAAGAGAAGACTGTTGCAGATCTTTAATGCAGCAGTCTTTTTGCGAATCATAAAAAATTTAAGGCGTTTTCATTTTTTTTGATTTTCTATTAGTCATAATGAAGATAATGTGCTATAATACAAAGTGTAGTTTTTGTTACGGTAAATTATGGTAGCTTGTTTCATCTTAAACATCTTCCACATTTTCACCTTATACAAGTAATTGCAAAATATGTGTATAAACACAAGGAGGATTTTTATTATGGAAACAGGTACAGTTAAATGGTTTAACTCAGACAAAGGTTTTGGATTCATCACTGCAGAAAACGGTAACGATGTATTCGTTCATTTCTCAGCTATCCAAGGCGAAGGCTTCAAAACTTTAGAAGAAGGTCAAGCAGTGACTTTCGATATCGAAGACGGACAACGTGGCCCTCAAGCGACTAACGTTAACAAAGCATAATTAGTGAATGCCTTTTAAGAGCAGCTTAGCTGCTCTTTTTTTGTGCGCGAGATAGTTGCTTGCAGACAAAGGAGTTGTTATACTCTTAAAAAAGGAGGCACATTTATGGGATTGAATGAATTTATTCTCGGATTGGCTAATTTAGAGAAGATCCAACGAGCGCCGGGTTTTTTTAAGTTTACTGAGCACAGTGTCGCTGCTCATTCATTTCGAGTAACGATGATTGCCCAGACCTTAGCTGATATCGAAGAAAAGGCGGGGAATCAAGTCAATTGGCAAATTCTCTACGAAAAAGCCTTGAATCATGATTACACCGAACGTTTCATCGGTGATATCAAAACGCCGGTCAAATATGCGAACAAAGAATTGCGGGCAATGTTATCAACCGTTGAAGAAAAAATGACCGATGCCTTCATCGAAGAAGAAATTCCAGGAAGCTTTCAAGCAACGTATCGCAGACGCTTAGCGGATGGCAAAGACAACAGCCTTGAAGGGCAGCTATTAGCAATTGCGGATAAGATCGATCTTTTGTATGAATCTTTTGAAGAGATCTCAAAAAGCAACCCAGATAAAGTATACAAAGAAATGTTTCGAGAGGCCGTTTTAACCGTCAAAGAGTTTCAGCATCGTCCGTGTGTCACTTATTTCTTTGAAGCCATTTTTCCAGAGTTACTAAATGCAGATTTTTATGGCAAGACTGCTTTTCTAGAAGAAATCGCGGCTTTGGTGGAAAAATAACCCAAACGAAAAAACGAAAAATCAAGAGATGATCCATCTCAAGGGCTCCAATGAAACAAGTGAGGGGATCAGGTTTGATTTTTCGTTTTTTTGTTGGATTAAAGTAAAGATTCCGCTCCATCAATATAGACTTCCGTTCCAGAAATATTGCCGGCAGCCTCTGAAGATAGAAAAAGCACAAGGTTGGCGACTTGTTCTGGCACGCCTGTTTCTTGCTTTAATGGTCGAGAACGTTCTGGATATTTGACGGGGATCTCAACGCGAGCAACCTCTTCTTCAATTTCTGTGCTGGCATCGATATTCGTCGCGATCGCCCCAGGGCAGATGGCATTGACCCGAATATTATAACCAGAAAGTTCCAGCGCAGCCATTTTTGTAAAGGCGACTTGACCTGCCTTAGACGTACTGTAAGCAGTCGCACCAAAATTGCTGAAGATGCGGTTTCCATTGACTGAACTCGTAATGACAATGCTGCCACCGTTCGTTTTCATAAAGGGAATGGCTGCTTTGACGGTAATAAAGGTACTACGTAAGTTTGTGTTGATCGTCTGATCCCATTCTGCCACTGTCAGCTCTTCGATCGGTGTCCAGGTACCGTTGATGCCGGCATTGACATGGAGTACATCGAGACCGCCTAGTTCTTCTACAAGACCACTCATTGCTTCTTGCAGCTTATCCGCTTCAGTGACGTCAACAGCTCGATAATGGGCTTGTGCTTGATAGTCAGCAAGAAACTCCTGCAGCTCTTCTTCGTTGCGATCAATTAACCCAACAAGTGCGCCCTGTGCTAGAAATTGTTCTGCCACCGCTTTTCCAATCCCTGAAGCAGCCCCCGTTACAATCACTCGTTTGTTTTTGAAATCATTCATTTTTTTCGCCTCCTTATAGTAAATTATAAAAAAGATCGCTTTTTTTGTCGAAAAAAGCGATCAGCGAACAGCAACAAACTTCTTCAGCTAGGAAACGCCAATGGTTGGTTTTCTAATTTTACCTCCCGAGAACCCTCTTATCTAGTGGGAAAACAGATGTAATCGCCATTGATTTTGTAGTATAATGCAGACAGTGTGCAAGGAGGAATACAATGAAACCCATATACGCTGTGGTGGATCTTGAAACAACAGGAACCGATTCGACGATTGATCGAATTATTCAATTTGGCTGTGTCTTAGTCCAAGATGGCAAGATCATCAATCGTTTTGCCGCAGATATCAACCCTGACCGCAGAATTTCTAAGCAAATTCAACGATTGACACACATCACAAACCAACAAGTAAGCAAAGCGCCATATTTCGAAGACGTAGCTGATACGATCTATAACTTACTCAGCAACACGATTTTTGTGGCACATAATATTTATTTTGATTATCATTTTTTAAGCAATGAATTTGTGCGTTGCGGGCTACCGCCTTTATCACTTCCCGGAATCGATACGGTGGAATTGGCGCAAGTGTTTCTACCAACAGAAAGCAGCTTTCGTTTAGGCGATCTGGCAGATAGCATCGGCTTTCGTCATGATAACCCGCATCAAGCTGATAGTGATGCAGAAGTGACCGCAGCTTTATTTTTGTATATCGAAGCGATCATGCGAGAACTGCCCCGAACGACCCTTAAACAAATTGCGCTTTTAAGTGGTCAAATGGGCATGCAAACGAGTGACTATATCCATGGAATCTTAAAAGAAAAAGGCCCAGAGTTGGCAGAAGATTTAGAAGTGATCGACGGTATCGTCTTGCGGAAAAAGACCGTCCCGCTTTTTGAATCTACGCATTTTCAAGAAACGTATCCGAAAGTTAAAACGGAAAAAGAACAGCGCTTTGGCCAGCACTTAGTCTATCGGAAACAACAAGCACGCTTGATGAATGCAGTGTATACGCATTACACCCAGCCAGAGAAAAATCTGATCATTGAAGCAGAAACAGGCATGGGGAAAACCATTGGTTACTTGTTTCCAGCCGCCTATTTAGTGACACCAGAAAATCCGTTGATCGTTAGTACCTCTTCAATTCTATTGCAAAATCAAATCATCAACAAAGACATTCCTTTGGTAAACCAAGTACTGCAGCAACCTTTGCAAGCAGTTTTGGTCAAAAGTCATCGTCATTACATTGATTTGCAGCGTTTTAAAGCGACCCTTGATCAACCGATAGAGCAAAAGCAATATGCGCAATACCAAATGGGGATCTTAGTTTGGCTGACTAAAACAGAAACGGGGGATTTCGATGAATTGAACTTGGTTCGACTTGATCATCCTTTATTTACCGACATCCGCCATCGCGGCGTTGCTTTTTTAGCCAAAGATCAACCCTTCTATGAACAAGATTTTGTTCGACATTTATATAAGCGGATGGCGCAAAGCAATGTTTTGATCGTCAACCATGCCTTTTTGATGCAGGAAAACCGGCGAGCGCAGCCATTGTTGCCAACGAGTGATTACTTATTGATTGATGAAGCCCAACAGTTGCCGCAACAAGCAGAAGGCTTTAGTCAACATGTCTTTGACTCTGCTCACTTCAAGCGGCAGTTTTTACAGCTAAATGAAGAAGGGCTATTTGAAGAAATTGCCCAAATCATTACCGAGGATGACTTTCTGCAACGGATGTTCTCGTTGTATCGAAACGCGTTGTCGATCTTGGTCGAAACACAAGAACAGTATTTTCGCAGTTTGTCGATCGATGCGCCAGAGCTACAAGTCGTGCACCATGACGACCTCTATGATGGCACGTTAGAACAAGACAAGCTGCATCAGAAATTGAGCCTTTACTATCAAGAAATCAATGAGATCCAACAACAGTTGCGTCAGCGATTCGAGTTGACCAATGATCGGTGGTATGCAAGACAACGAATCGTGATTGCTCGTTTGTTTGATTTCTTTGGTCAAATGGAAACCCAGGAACAAACGGTGACCGCATGGTTGACTTGGTGGCATCCTCGTTACGTTCATTGGTTGAAAAAGCATCCCCAGTCAGGAAATGCTGTGATTGAATTAGCTGATCTAGAAGGGCATTCGATCGTGGAAAGCACGTGGTATCAACGCTATCAGCACATCATTTATCTTGGAGGGACATTGAAGATCCCAGGAAATAAAGAATATTTTGCCCATCAGATTGGCTTGACCGATGTGCCAGTCAAAACGATTCCCGCTTTTTATGACTACAGCAAACAAACTCGACTCTATGTAGTTAAAAAAGGACTCTCGATCCAACAAGCATCAGCTGCCGAATACGCGGATTATTTAGTCGAAGCGTTAGTCCCAATTTTGTTTGACAATCCGCAACCAGCGCTTGTGTTGTTTACGGCGCACGAAACTTTGAAAAATGTCTATGATCGATTGAATAAAAAAGCCCTGCATTATGGCAGAGAAATCGTTGCTCAAGGAACTGGCGGAACCCGTGAGAAAATCTTAAAGAAATTTTTATTAGCGGAAAATGGCATCTTATTAGGGACTAGCAGTTTTTGGGAAGGGGTTGACCTACCAGGTCAGGCCTTGAAGATCGCTGTGGTGACTCGCTTACCTTTTGAGAATCCTAAGCAACCAATGGTCCAAGCACGGCATGCCTTCTTGGAAGCAGAAGGCATCGATTCTTTCAAAGAAGATGCCTTACCTAAAGCGATTCTACGGCTACGCCAAGCGTTGGGGCGCTTGATCCGTTCTGAAGAGGATACAGGCGTGATGGTCGTCCTTGATCGACGCTTGTTATCAACGAAGTATGGCAAACGGATGGTCAAAGGTCTACCTAAAAACTTACCTCTGATTGAAGCTAGTCCAACCGAAATTGCCGAAGATATTCAACATTTTTTTGCGCAAGAGGAAAAAGCGGCGGTTGATTTTGAAAAATGAGTCGAACATCTGATATAATGAGTTTTATTTAAGATTGGAGTACGAAGTGTGAAAACAAAAGACAAAGAACATCGGCGAGTGATTATTTTGCTGAGTGCGATCACGGTTTTACTGGTCGTTATTCTCTTCGCTTCTATTTTCTATCTCCGTTCTTCTCGTCCAATGCGGCAAGCAAGAAACGAAGCGATCGAAATAGCAGAAAGATACACCGATTTAGCAGAGGTCGAACAATTTTATTGGTTCACCCGTGAGGAAACATCTTTTAGCATTGTTGGAAAAGATACGAATAACAATGAGATCGTCGTGATCATTCCTAAAAGCGGCGAAAAGGTTTCCGTTTTTAATCAAGGGGATGGATTGACGGAAGCACAGGCCAAGGCCTTCGTTCGCGAGAACCATCAAGGGCAGGAAATCCAAAAAGCAGCATTGGGTATTTTTAAAGGCGAGCCCGTTTGGGAAGTCATGACCAAAGACGACCAAGGCCGCTTGAACTATTATTTGATTGGTTTCAAAGATGGAGAAGAAATCAAAGCGGTCACTGACCTATAAAAAGGCGCTTTTGATAGACAGAAATTTGGATCGTAGGAAGGATGATAAATATGGTACTTTCAAAAAGAGCAGAAAAATTAGAACCCTCCGCTACGTTAGCGGCATCTGCTAAGGCAAAAGCATTAGCAGACCAAGGTGTAGACGTATTAAGTCTAACCGTCGGTGAGCCCGACTTTATTACCCCGAAGAACATTCGCCAAGCAGCGATTGCAGCGATTGAGAGCGGCAAAGCTAGTTTTTATACAGCAACTGCTGGGATTCCTGAGTTAAAACAGGCGATTCTTGCTTATATGAAAGAGTTTTATGGTGCTGACTATGATTCAAACCAAGTGATTGTGACGGATGGCGCGAAATTTGCCCTTTATACGTTGTTTCAAGCGCTTCTTGATGAAGAGGATGAAGTACTCATTCCAGTTCCTTACTGGGTCAGTTATGCGGAACAAGTCCGTTTAGCAGAAGGGACACCTGTGTTTGTTGAAGCTAAGCAAGCAGCAGATTTTAAAGTTTCTGTTGCTCAATTAGAAGCCGCTCGTACAGAGCAAACGAAAGCCATCATTTTAAACTCGCCTGCCAACCCAACAGGGGCGATATACTCAAAAGAAGAATTAACGGCAATCGGCAACTGGGCAGTGGAAAATAATATTTGGATCATAGCGGATGATATCTATGGTCGTTTGGTTTATAACGGCAATACCTTTACATCAATCGCTAGCCTATCAGAAGAGATCCGCAAACAAACCATCGTGATCAACGGCGTTTCTAAAACCTATTCTATGACTGGGTGGCGGATCGGATTTGCTGTCGGCGATGCAAAAATCATCAAAGCGATGGTCGATATCGCTTCCCAAGCTACCAGCAACCCGCCGGCTGCTAGCCAATACGCTGCAGTTGAGGCACTGACTGGTAATCAAGAATCGATCGAAGTGATGCGTCAGGCCTTCGAAGAACGCTTGAACAAACTATATCCGCTAATTGCCGCTATTCCTGGTTTTCAGGTGACGAAACCCCAAGGCGCGTTTTACTTGTTCCCAAATGTCAAAGAAGCCATGACAATGTGCGGCTATCAAACCATTGATGCCTTCGTAGAAGCTTTACTAATGGAAGCCCACGTGGCAGTAGTGACTGGTGCTGGTTTTGGCACACCGGATTATTTACGGATCAGCTATGCAACTGATTGGGACACGTTAGCGGAAGCTACCAAACGAATCCATGATTTTGTTGAAAAGAAACGCCAAAAAGCTTAAAATGCTCTATGGTGCCTTTATTAATTAGATAGGAGAGAATCAAGTGGAATCTATTCAAATTTTAGATGCAAAAAAACACGTTGGCGAAACCGTTCAAATCGGAGCATGGGTTGCTAACAAACGTTCCAGCGGCAAGATCGCCTTCTTACAACTTCGCGACGGAACAGCGTATTTCCAAGGAATCGTTGTGAAAAGTGAAGTAGGTGAGGAAGTTTTCCAATTAGCGAAAAATTTAAATCAGGAAACTGCCGTACTGGTCACTGGGGAAATCAGAGAAGACAGCCGCTCAAAATTTGGCTATGAAATTGGCATTTCTGGTTTAGAAGTTGTTGGGGAAAGCCATGATTACCCAATCACACCAAAAGAACACGGAACAGATTTCTTGATGGACCATCGTCATTTATGGTTGCGTTCCTCAAAACAACACGCCATCATGCAAATCAGAAACGAAATCATCCGGGCAACGTATGAATTCTTCAACAAGAATGGCTTTATCAAAATCGATCCACCGATCCTAACCGGATCAGCACCAGAAGGAACGACCGATTTATTTGAAACCAACTATTTCGATCAAAAAGCATATCTATCTCAGTCCGGTCAATTGTACATGGAAGCTGCCGCTATGGCGTTTGGCAAAGTCTTTTCTTTTGGACCAACTTTCCGTGCCGAAAAATCAAAGACACGTCGTCACTTGATTGAATTTTGGATGATTGAACCAGAAATGGCCTTTATGCACCAAGAAGAAAGTTTAGAAGTCCAAGAGCAGTACGTGGCATTCTTAGTGCAAAATGTGCTCGATAACTGTGACTATGCGTTAGACGTCTTAGGTCGTGACCGTGAAGTCTTGAAAAAATACACCAAATTACCATTCCCACGAATCTCTTACGATGATGCAGTGGAATTATTACAAAAGAACGGCTTTGATGATATTCAATGGGGCGATGACTTTGGCTCACCACATGAGACCTTTATTGCCAATTCATTCGATCAGCCCGTCTTTATCTTAAACTATCCAAAAGCCATCAAACCTTTCTATATGAAGCCACATCCAACGAGAGAAGATGTCGTGATCTGTGCCGATATGATCGCACCAGAAGGCTATGGCGAGATCATAGGTGGATCTGAACGTGCCATCGATCATGAATACCTCCTAGAGCAAATCCGCGCCCACGGCTTGGACGAAAACGAATACTCATGGTATTTAGACCTACGCAAGTACGGCTCAGTTCCTCACACCGGCTTTGGACTTGGACTAGAACGGACCGTTACCTGGTTATCAGGAATCGAGCACGTAAGAGAATCCATTCCGTTTCCACGGTTGTTGAATCGGATTTATCCGTAAAGTTGACATAAGCTAGTACTAAAAAAATGGTGCTAGCTTTTTTAGTTTGAAAAAATACTGTGCCTTTTAGGTTGAAATTCCCACATTATAGCTATATATTTATATGGGTTATACGATAAGAATCAATTTTAGAAACAAAACAATAATAGAGGTAAAAAGAAAATGTGAGGAGTTTTTAAATGCTGAGTTTTTTTAAAAAATATCCATTATATATACAAATATTTTTGATTTTATTTGCCAGTTTGATTTTAATTTTTCCGCAGTTATATCTGCGAGGAGTTATTATTGGTTCTGACGCTATCTTTCATTATAATCGCTTTTATGATGTAAGTGAGCAAATAAAAAATGGAAATTATCAATACTTTATATCAATGTATGGGTTTCAACAATCCGGACGAATCATCAATGCTTTGTATGGTCCACTATTTGCATATTTCCAAGGAATTATTGTAATAATTTCAAAATCGTGGTTTCAATATCAAATAATATCCAACTTTATAC
>NZ_NGLK01000001.1:3077025-3082063 GCF_002141235.1 Enterococcus sp. 3C7_DIV0644
GTTCTATTCTGTGGAATACTAAATAAGAAATATAAATTTGAACCTTTTTTGAAAATAATAGTGGCAATTGTTGCTTTATTTACTATTCTTTCAACAAATTTTATACCGTGGAAATTTCTATCTAGCTTGGAGAACCCTATTTTAGGGCTTATACAATTTCCGTTTCGTTTCGTTATAACCTCAATAGTTTTGTTATTAATAGGTTTGGCAATAATGATGCGATACTATAAAGGTGCGAGAATAACAAATCCATTTTACTTAGCTATATTACTATGTTTAAGCTTAGTTCAAATAAATTATATGAATACGAGTAAAATGATTAAATGGCATCAAAGTGACACTGCTGTAAATACTAGAGTAAACTCATTTGTTTTCGAAGATGACGAATTCAAAATGAAAAATCAACTTTTTTCAAAAGATAAACAGGAGCTTCTTTTGAGCTTTCAGAAGTCTACGCCAGATTACCTTCCTTTATATAATGATGATAAAATAAGCAGATATGGGACCTATGGGGACGAAATCATCCAAAATAATCATTTTTTCGAAAAAAGCGTTGTTAATGGTAAGCTACAGGTTACTTGGAAATCCCATTCAAATAAAAGTATAAAAATTCCGATTATCAAATATAAACGAACAAATTTGATTTTAAATGGCAATTCTCTTTCAGATGAAGACTTCGATGTCAATACAATAGGAGTTGTAACAGTGAACCAGGTTAAGGGGGAAAATAAACTTATAGTATCATATAATAATCCTTGGTTCTTTTCTATTACAATAATAATTCCTTGTATTGTGTTGCTATTTTTCATAATCGTAACCTTAATAAAAAAGTATAACTTTCATTCATCATAAAAGAATTGTTATCCATCCTAATGACTATATGACGGTTTTGTTACAAATATTTTCTTTTTTTCTTATATCGGTTAGAATAAGGGTTAGTGTAAAAGAGGCGATTACAATTATAAATTATTTAAAACCTTTGGCTAAGACAATTTACTTATTGCCAATTAAATGGTTATCGAAAGTAAAACGAAAAAAAAATAAGCATATCGTATTTTTATTAAGTTTCCCCTCTTCAAGTGAGTACATTTTGGATAAATTGATAGAAAAATATAGAGAAAGAGTGATTATCTGCTATACAAAGAATTGTGCTGAACTGGCTCAAAGGTTTTCTATTCAGGGTAATCTAACTTTATCGATTGATTCCTTATACGACTTATATACTAAGGTGATTCCTGTTCTAGGTTCAAGTAAAATGATTTTATGTGATAATTATTTTCCTTTACTTGCTGAATTTAACTTCGATAAAGAAGTTAGTGTAGTACAACTTTGGCATGCGAATGGTGCTATAAAAAAATTTGGGTTAGAAGCAAATTATGTATCTAGTGAATCGAATATTGATAAAAAAAGATATCAAGCAGTATACAATAGATTTACTCACTTGGTAGTTAGTTCTCCAATGATGGCTAAGATTTTTTGTAAGAGCTATGCTAAAAATTATGGTATATTACCTTTTGGGTATCCTTTAACTGATCAATATTTTAGTGATCAATTCAAAAACGAACTAAAATTTGATTTTATAAAAAAACCCTTGGTTCTCTATGCTCCAACATATCGTGAGACTGAAAGAGATCAATCATTTAGTTTAGAAGAGTTTATAAAACAAATCCCATCGAACTTGCAACTGATTATCCATCCGCATCCGCATGATAATTTTCTAAGAGATCAATTATCTGATTTTCCTGAGATTATTCAGCTTCCTAAAGGTGTGTCTTTAACATCTATCCTTTCATATGTTGATTATCTAGTAACAGATTATTCATCTATTCCTTTTGAATATTCATTAGCAAATCCCAATGGGCAAATTATCTATTTTTGGTATGATTACAAAACTTATAGTACTAAGGTTGGAATACAAGAGTTATTTGAAAAATACGTAACAGGGACAATTACTTATAGTCATAGTGATCTTAAAAATTCGTTTTTAAAAGAAAATAAATCAGATTTAAAAGAGTTTAATTCCATTTGGAATACTTTTGCAGATGGAAGAGCTATGAAACAACTAATAGATTGGATCGATAAACAATATGAAAACTGAGTTAATTATGGGAATCCCAGTAGATAATCTTACGTATCAAATGATTTTAAGTGATCTTCCGTACTACTTGTTAGAAAAGAAAAAGATGACTATCATTAGTGTTAATCCTCAAATCATAATTGAGGCTAAGAGGTTTCCTGAAGTGATTAATTTGATAAAAACTAGTACACATCGTATTCCTGATGGTATCGGGGTTGTCTTAGTATCAAAATTAACAGGTGGAAATATTAGGGAGAGGGTTGCAGGTTTTGACTTGATGTTAAAGCTATTGGAGTATGCTAATGTAAATGGGAAAAGTGTTTTCTTTTATGGTGCAAGAATAGAAATTCTTAAAGATGCTATTGCCAATATTGGCTCCGCTTATCCTAAAATTAATATAGTAGGCGCAATTGATGGGTATACTAATCTAAGTGAACAAGAAATTGTTAGTAAAATCAACAATTGTAAGCCTGATTTTCTATTTGTTGCATTAGGTTTTCCAAAACAGGAGCAATGGCTATTTAGGAATATTAACAAGTTGAATGTAAGTATTTTTCAAGATGTTGGTGGAAGTTTTGATGTTTTAAGTGGACATGTGAAAAGAGCACCCCAGTTTTTTATAAAATATAATTTGGAATGGATGTATCGTTCACTAAGCAATCCATCTAGAATTGGAAGGATTTTTCAATTGCCCTCCTTTCTTTTTAAAAGTTTGTGGTGGAATTATAGAGGAGTTGACAAATATAAAAAAGATAATTAGTTATCTGTATGGTAAACTTTTTAATTTTATCGCTTCGTATTTTTCCATTAAGAAAAATACGATTCTTTTTGAAAATTTTAATGGCAAGCTCCCTGGAGACAATCCCTATGCAATTTATAACGAATTTATAAACAATATAGACCATAACGATTGGTATGTTTATTGGGGAATCAAAAAAAAATATTTAAGTATAGCTCAAGAGAGATTTCCTGAGATTAACTTTGTTGTTCGTTTTTCTATTAAATGGTTATTTTTAGCTCCCAGATCTAACTTTTGGGTATTTAATGCCCGAATGCCAATTTGGTTAAAAAAGAACAAACAGACTGTATATTTTCAAACCTGGCACGGTACACCCTTAAAAAAATTAGGGTTAGACATTCAGAATGTTTCTATTCCAGGTACAACGAATGAATCTTACAAAGAAAGTTTTATAAAAGAGTCAGAAAGATGGGATTTTTTGATTGCACCGAATGATTATTCGAAAAGGATTTTTAAAAAAGCTTTTCAATTTCAAAATGAGTTTCTTGAAATTGGTTATCCAAGGAATGATCATTTGGTTAAATATGGTAGTAATAATGAAATTAAAAATATATTGAAAAAGAAAATTTTGGGTAGAACTAATGGCAGGGTGATTCTGTATGCTCCTACTTGGAGAGACGACTATTACATTAGTAAGGGAAATTACAAATTTAAGATGCCTTTCCAATTAAAGAAAGTTTTCGATTTGATGAATGAAGATGATGTTTTAATCCTAAGGCCGCATTATTTAGTAGAAGACTCAATTGACATTAATGGGTATGAACAGAAGGTCTTTATTAATAGCTCAGAAGATATTAATAATTTATATTTAATCTCTGATTTTTTAATCACTGATTATTCATCTGTAATGTTTGATTTTGCAGAGCTTCATAAACCGATGTTATTCTACGCTTATGATTTAGATCATTACGAAAAAAAAATCCGTGGATTCTATATTGATTATATAAATGAACTGCCAGGAGCTATCTCCACAAATGAAGAGGACTTTTACAAGCAGTTTAAATTTATGATAAATATGACCTCAAACTACTCAATTACATTTTCAAAAAAATATTCGAACTTTTGTGATAGGTACTGTAGAGGAATGAGCGAAAGTAGCGAAGCAGTTGTAAAAAAAATAATGGAATTTTAAGAACAATTGAATTAAGGAGTTACACTACAATGGTTAGATTACTTAATAAAAAAGTAAGGAAAGTTTTGAAGAAAAAAATAGATAAAAAATATGAATTTCAGTATTTACATTTTATAAAAAATAAAAAGATTAATAAAAACGTTATACTTATTGAGTCTACTCACGGAAGAGATTTCAGTGGGCATGTTTATTATCTTACAAAATATCTTTCGAAAAATTTTAAAGATTTTCAACTAAAGATTGCGATTCAAAATGACAAGAAAGACTGGATAAAAAATTTACTCGACGTTGAAGTAAATTGGACTAATATTGAATTAATTGAATACAATTCGAAAGAATATGTCTATAATTTAGCTACTGCTGAATTTTTAATTAATGATACGACATTTTGGAGTTATTTTAATAAAAGACCTGAGCAAATCTACATTAATATTTGGCATGGAACCCCTCTGAAATGTTTAGGTAAGGCAATGGAAGTTGATGGTTTTGGGAATGTTCAAAAAAATTTCATGGCATCAAACTTTCTTGTAGTTAGTAATGACTACACTAAGGAAAAGATAGTAGAGAATTACAATTTGAAAAATATTTCAAGTACCAATATTGTGGTAGCACCTTCTCCAAGAAATAGTATCCTTTTTGATAATAGTAAAGGATCAGATGTTCGTAATAAAATCGATGTCTCTAATGAGAGAATATACTTTTATATGCCTACATATAGAGATGTAGGTACTTCTGTATCTTTCATAGAGGAAATATTGATTTCTTTTGAAAGAGAACTTAAAGACAATGAGAGATTATTCATAAAGCTTCATCCTTTTGATGCTGAGAAACTCAGTATTGACTTAAATAACTTTAAAAAAGTTATGTTATTTCCAGAAAACGTGGAAACATATGAGTTTTTAACTGCTGTAGATGTGTTAATAACTGATTATAGTTCTATTATGTATGATTTTTTATGCAGCGGTAAAAAGACTGTTTTATTTACTTATGATAAAGAAGAGTATTATTTAAATAGAGGTCTATATGAAGA
>NZ_NGLK01000001.1:3082163-3082989 GCF_002141235.1 Enterococcus sp. 3C7_DIV0644
GTATTATAGGAACCTCAGTAGCAATTAGTGCTATGTTTCAAGTCCATGTTTTATCGACAATCTTCTTAGTAATGGTTTATTTCTTCTTCTTCATATATTCTTTTTTGACAACAGATAAAAAAAAATCGCTATTGAAAGAATTAATTATATCAATTTTTTCATTTTTGTTACTAACTACTAATGTGTGGGTAAATATGATAGATGTTTATCTAGGCAATAAATTAGTTCCGCCTTTTTTAAATGAACATATGGAGAATAATACGATTACAGCCAATAGTTCATATTGGATCTGTCTCTTATACACATCTAGATGTGTATAAGAGACAGGTAAAAAAAATATAGTTTTATACGCGGGTGCTTTATGGGATAATGGAATTAGTAGGGCTTTTTTTAATACTATTGAAGCAATCGATTTATCAGAAAATAATTATATTCTTTTTGTTAAAGATCGTTCTGTAAAAAAAGAACATAAATATAAATTGGCTGAATTGAAGATTCCATATATTTTGAGTTCCGGTGTAACTCAGTACACATTTACACATCTAGATGTGTATAAGAGACAGGTGTAACTCAGTACACATTTTTGGAAGGGATTTTAACATATCTTTATTTAAATACCGAGTGGTTTGGAAAAAAAATCGCAAAAAAAATTATTGAAAAAAGTATTTTTAAAATGTATAGACTGGATTTTCGACGTATGTTCAACAATCTTGACATAGATCAATTTATTCACTATACAGGTTTCGAACGCGCAATAGCAACTATGACAAGTGCTATTTCTAAATCAAACGTTAAAACTACAATATTTTATCATACTGATATGTTT
>NZ_NGLK01000001.1:3088821-3232037 GCF_002141235.1 Enterococcus sp. 3C7_DIV0644
GCAAGTAACGAATCAATTTTTACTTCTCTTTTGAATGTACCATTGCAATATGGATACTCAGAACATATTTCTGATAAAATAAAGAGTGATTTAGGAATAAAAACTCAGACAGAAAATGTAGGATATCGTAAAATATTTAATGTGGTGAAAACACATGAACTAAGTCGAGATGGACTTTTTCCCAATATTGAAAATAATTCTGATGAGCTTTTAAAAGCTTTTCAAAAAGCGGCTGAAGTTCATCTAGGTATTAGAGAGAAGATAGATTTCACTTTAAACGAAATAGGATATATTTATGGTGTTACTAAATTGCGATTAATTGATGATTTGCTAAATCCTAATATTAAAGTTTTTATCAATATTGGTAGATTTGATTTACAAAAAGGTCATGATCGATTAATCGAGTCTTTTGTAGAAGTAAATAAAAAATTTCCAAACACACGTCTTGTTATTGTAGCTCCTCATGGACCTTTAAAAAAGCAGACTATTGCAAAAGTAAGAGAAAGTGGTATCAAAGAAAAAATTATTATTTTAGGAGGAATGGATAATCCCTATTCTTTACTTAAACTATGTGATGCATTTATTTTTACTAGTCTGTATGAAGGTTTAGGGTTGGTAGTATTTGAAGCATTGGCCGTAGGAACAGATGTTATCACTGTCGATATTCCAGCAACCACTCAATTCTTAAAAGATGGTTCTTCAGATGAATTACCGGCACTAATTGTACAAAATAATGTAAGCAGTATAATTGAAGGTTGGATTTTTTATATGGAAGGTTACCCCATTCAAGGGAAATATGATTTTGAAAAACAAGAACAACAGTCTCTTGCAGTATGGAATAGCTTAGTAAAATAAGGTTATTTATATTTAATGATTTCAAAAATATTAAAATCATTCCACTCCCCCTAACTTTCGTGTATAATGGTACAAGCCAGTATTACGAAAGTTAGGAGGAGTTGTTTTGAGTAAACAACATCCAGAGGATAAATCCTTTAAAGACGAAGTATTAGGAGCTTTAAAGCAACCTCAATCAGATCAAACCCAGGAAAGCGATGGTTTGAACGAGCGTCCTATTCAACAACCTCAAGAAGAGGTGGGTTCGCGAACTGCAAGTGGAAAGACCAAAAATAAACAAGCAAAGCAAGCTGCTACAAGTCGTAGGGCAGCAGCGGAAGAAGTGCCCATAGCTGAAGGTGGGGAAACGCAATTGCGCAAGCAGCAACGCAAAAAAGAAGATCGGATTGTCAATCGGATCGTTTTGATCGTAGTCCTTGCTCTGCTCGTCATCGGTGGTGTTTTAGGATTTTCAATGTATCGTTATGTAACATCAGGATTGCAGCCGTTGAATCCAGAAGATACAGAAACGGTGGCAGTTGAGATTCCTAGTGGATCGTCCAACAAAGCAATTGGAGAAATATTGGAAGAAGACAATATCATTAAAAGTGGTATGATCTTTAACTATTATACGAAATTCAATAATTTAACTGGATTTCAAGCAGGAAATTATCATTTTTCTCCTAGTATGACTTTGGATCAAATCTCAAAGATGCTGCAAAATGGCGAAGGTTCGGTCACCTCTGATGCAAAAGTGACGATTCCAGAAGGGTTTGATGTGGATCAAATCGGTGATGCTCTAGCGGAAGCAACAAATATCTCGAAAGACGATTTCTTAGCTTTGATGGAAAGCGATGAGTTCTTTGAAAAAATGAAAGAAACCTATCCTGAGCTTTTAGCAAGTGCCGGCGATGCGCAAGGCGTGCGTTACCGACTAGAAGGATACTTGTTCCCAGCGACGTATGACTACTATACAGGGAATACCCTAGAAGAAGTCGTTACCCAAATGGTGGATAAATCAAATTCAGTCTTGTCCAAATATTTCGATCAAATTGCTCAAAAAGAAATGACGGTCCAAGAAGTCCTTACATTGGCTTCACTTGTTGAAAAAGAGGGTAGTAAGCTAGAAGATCGTAAAAATATCGCACAGGTATTCTTCAATCGTTTAGCGATTGATATGCCGCTGCAATCGGATATTTCGATTCTATACGCGTTAGGTGAGCACAAAGAGCTAGTCACTTATGAGGACACTCAAGTTGACTCTCCTTATAATCTCTATGTGCATACTGGCTACGGACCTGGACCATTCAACAATCCAAGCGAAGCAGCGATCCAAGCTGTCTTAGATCCAACACCGAACAACTACTATTATTTCGTTGCTGACATTCAAACCCAAGAAGTTTACTTTGCGGAAACCTATGAACAGCATATGCAATTAGTGGAACAATATGTAAACAATACCTCAAATTAAATTTTCATAGGTTTATAGTTTACATTTAAAAAAAAGCATGGTAATCTTTTGTGGACTCATCGCAAAAGATTACCTTTTGCGATTTATTAGAAGTTACTAAAAGGAGAAAAGAACTATGGTAGAAAAAGTTTACCCAATGACACTTGAAGGAAAAGAAAAGCTAGAACAAGAATTAGAAGAATTGAAAACGGTAAAACGCGGCGAGATCATTGAACGTATCAAGGTAGCCCGCAGTTTTGGCGATTTATCCGAAAACTCCGAGTATGAGTCTGCTAAAGATGAACAAGCGTTTGTCGAAGGCCGAATCACTACTTTAGAAAATATGATTCGTTTTGCAGAGATCATTGATAATGAGGGTGTAGACTCTGATGAAGTTTCCATCGGAAAAACTGTGATTTTTGTTGAGTTGCCTGATGGTGACGAAGAAGAGTACATGATCGTTGGTAGTGCTGAAGCAGATCCGTTTTCTGGTAAAATTTCCAATGATTCACCAATCGCTCGTGCTTTGATTGGGAAAAAAGTCAATGATGAAGTGACGATCTCAACGCCAGGCGGAGATATGCAAGTAAGAATCACAGAAGTAAAGAAAAGCTAGTCGCTTGATCACTAGGTAGATTTAGGTGACCCTGTTGTTCATTCTCCTTTAGGGAAATTGATCAAACAGGGTCTTTTTTCGGACCAGCGACGGATGGACAAACCATTTTTTTCAGGTATGATAAAGTAGAATTATTAGGAGGAGGAGCTTGAATGAAAAGTCCTTGGCGTTTTTTCTTTATTGTTGAAGCGCTCTTACTGCTTTTTGCGGTATGGCAAATTTTATCTAATCCGCCATTATTATTTTTATTAATACTTGGTGTGACGTGCTTGGTCCTTGTGAACCGAAGTGAGCGCAAGAGCAATTTTAAAAATTTCTTGATGGTCTCAAGTTCCATTGCTATTTTGATCAGTTTGTTAAATAGTCCAGCACTGTGGCTGATGCTGATTTTTGCGATTTTATTTATTGGTTTAAAAGGAGTCGAGATTACCGGAATCGACTTAACTAAAAATTCATTCTGGCGCAAAAAACAAATGATTATCGTTGAAACTGAAGAACCCAAAGTGGATCATCCGCTGAAACAAAAGCAGCAATGGTTAGGCAATGAACGGATCGGCAGTCAAGTCTATGAATGGGACGATATCAATTTAGATATCTTGACGGGAGACACTTTCATCGATCTAGGCAACACTTTATTGCCTAAGAAAGAAAACATCGTGATCGTACGAAAAGGCTTTGGTAGAACTCGTATTTTAGTGCCTGCTGGCATAGCGATCAAATTAGAGCACAGTACTTTTATTGGCTCCGTTATCTTTGAAGGCGAAGAAACGAGCTTGAAAAATGAAAAAGTGACGATTTACAGCCCGGATTATGGCGAAAATAGTCGGCGTTTGAAAATCTTAACGAATACCCTTGTTGGTGATGTTGAGGTGATTCGGGTATGATTGGGAAATTTTCAAGAGGCATGATCGCTTTTTACGCAGGATTAGCAAGTTTTTTCACCATGATATTGATGCTGTTTTCCTATTTGTATGCCAGTGGGAAAAATAATTGGCTGATAGAAGTCTTTCAAATCAAACTCTTTTTTATCCCAATCGTCTTTCACTTACTTGTAATATCTGCATTGATTGCTTTAGCTGTCTTTTTACTGATTTCTTTTTTTCGCAACCGTCAATACGGTCCGGTGGAAGAAAAGCTAAGACTGTTAGCCAGCGGCTATATCGATAGCCCTTTATTGGAAACAAAGATCCCACATGCGTCTGAAAACCATTTGATTGCGAATGTGGATCGTGATATTGCCAGTATCCAATCGAAGATGAAACAGATGTCGATGGAATTACAGCAATTGAATGCGAAACCGCAGTTTGTTGATGGTCAGACGAAAGAAGAGATTTTAGAAGCAGAAAGGCAGCGTCTGGCTCGTGAACTGCACGACTCTGTTTCTCAACAGCTGTTTGCCGCCATGATGATGATGTCTGCACTGAATGAGCAAGCGATTCGAACAGATGCTCCAGAAAGCCAAAAGAAACAGTTAGCTATGGTCACAGACATTATTAATGCTTCGCAATCTGAAATGCGGGCGCTCTTGCTTCATCTACGACCTGTAACTTTGGAAGGGAAGAGTCTAAAGCAAGGAATCGAGCAATTGTTAAAGGAATTAGAGACCAAAATCAAAATTCTATTGACTTGGGATATTGAAGACTTTACGATGCCTAGTTCGATTGAAGATCAACTCTTTCGCGTGATCCAAGAACTCTTGTCTAATACACTGCGTCACGCGAAAGCTGATGAGTTAGAAGTATACTTGCATCGCATCGATAATAACGTGTTATTGCGGGTGATCGATGACGGAGTTGGCTTTGATCCCCAAGATCAAAAGGCCGGCAGCTATGGCTTGATGAATATCCGAGAACGGGTAAGTGCTGTTGGCGGAACGTTGAAAATTATTAGTTTTAAAAATCAAGGAACCAGTATTGAAATCAAAGTTCCACTGTTGAAGGAGGCATAACGTATGATTAAAGTGTTGTTAGTTGATGACCATGAAATGGTTCGTCTGGGGGTCTCTTCTTATCTATCAATTCAAGACGATATAGAAGTAATTGGGGAAGCGGAAAATGGTCGAGTCGGGTATGAAAAGGCATTGGAATTACGTCCAGATGTGATTTTGATGGATTTGGTGATGGATGAAATGGATGGGATCGAATCTACGAAATTGATTTTAAATGATTGGCCAGAAGCAAAAATCATCATTGTCACTAGTTTTATTGATGACGAGAAAGTCTATCCTGCAATTGAAGCGGGTGCGGCCGGTTACCTGTTAAAGACGTCAACTGCTCATGAGATTGCGGAAGCCATTCGTGCAACCCAGCGAGGAGAGCGGGTCTTAGAACCCGAAGTCACCACGAAAATGATGGATCGTTTGACGAATCGGACACCAATCCTACATGAAGATTTGACCAATCGGGAACAAGAAGTGTTACTGTTGATCGCTGAAGGAAAGAGCAACCAAGAGATTGCGGATTCACTCTTCATTACGCTGAAAACAGTGAAGACACATGTGTCAAACATCTTATCAAAATTAGAAGTAGAAGATCGTACACAAGCTACGATATATGCTTTTAAACATGGCTTGATAAAATAAAATCTTAATAATCATACCTCCTCATGGCAAGCAGGGGAGGTTTTTGTTATACTAAATAATGATCTGGCAAACAAAGGAGCGTTTGTGGTGAAGCAAAATTATGCAATTATTGGATTAGGTCGTTTCGGTGGAAGTATTTGTCGTACGTTGATTGAATCAGGTCAAGAAGTGTTGGCAATCGATAGCAACGAAGATCGTGTCAATGAATACATGAATATCGCCACCCATGCGGTGGTCGGGAACGCACAAGATGAGATGACGTTGCGTTCATTGGGTATCCGTAACTTTGACCATGTCATTGTTGCGATAGGTGAAGATATTCAAGCCAGTATATTGGTCACACTGATGGTTAAAGAAATGGGTGTTCCTAATATCTTAGCCAAAGCCCAAAACGAATACCATGCCCGTGTACTGGAAAAACTCGGCGCAGACCGTGTCGTCCATCCTGAACGTGATATGGGGATTCGCATCGCCCATAATCTAGTTTCCAAAAATATCTTAGATTATATTGAACTATCTGACGAATTTTCTCTAGCAGAGATTCGCGTGTCCAATCCACGCTTTTTCAATAAATCCCTGATTGAGCTGAATTTTCGACAAAAGTATGGTCTGACAGTCGTTGCGATTCGTCGTGGACCAGGACAAGTGATCGTTTCACCTGATGCAGAGGCAATCGTGCGTGAAAATGACAATTTACTCGTGATCGGCAATACAGATGATGTAGATATACTCGATGAACATATGAATGATTAGGAGTGAGGAAAATGAACTTAACAATAAGTCCTGAAGCAATGCAATGGTTCAAAAAAGAGTTGGTGGTAGACCAAGGAAGTGGGATTCGTTTTTTTGGAAAAATTTATGGAAAGACACAAGTGCATGACGGATTTTCCGTGGGGATGTCAGTGGACAAACCAGAACGTCCGATCGTTGAACAAACCATTGACGGCTTGCTTTTTTTTATTGATGAAGCGGATGAGTGGTTTTTCAAAGGCTATAATCTGACAGTTGATTATGATCAAACGTTGGATGAACCGAAGTACGATTTTAGTGAAGATAAAAAATAATGTGGATTCGGTCATAGCTGACCGGCTTCCCACGATTGGCTCTAGGAGATGAAACCGATGTTATCAATTGTTGTACCTTGTTTTAATGAAGAGGCGAGCTTGCCGATATTCTTTGAGGAAACAGAAAAAGTGAAGAGACAATTAAATATGCCCTTTGAATATATTTTTGTCAATGATGGCTCTTCAGATCAAACACTACCTGTTTTAAGAGCGTTATATCGTGCCCACCCCGACAGTGTTCGCTATTTATCTTTTTCGAGAAACTTTGGCAAAGAAGCGGCACTTTATGCAGGCTTACAAGCGGCGAAAGGCGATTTTGTCACTGTGATGGACGCAGACCTGCAAGATCCCCCGACTCTACTGCCGGAAATGTTTGCGATGCTAGAAGCAAAACCAGAGCTTGATTGTGTTGGGACCAGACGAGCGGATCGCAAAGGAGAACCGAAAATTCGTAGTTTTTTCTCAGATGCCTTCTATAATATTATCAACAAGATTGCCGATACCGAAATGGTAAATGGTGCCCGAGATTTTCGCTTGATGCGCCGTAATATGGTAGATGCCGTTTTACAGCTATCAGAGTACAATCGCTTTTCAAAAGGGATCTTCAGTTGGGTAGGCTTTGATACAGAATACATCGCCTATGAGAACCGGGAACGAGTCGCTGGCGAGACTTCGTGGTCATTTTGGAAACTATTCCAATATTCGATCGATGGGATTGTCAACTTTTCGGATACGCCGCTGAACATTGCTTCGTTTATTGGGGCGCTTTCCTGTTTTGGCTCTCTGATTGCGTTGATATTTATTGTGATCAGAACCTTTATCTTTGGTGATCCAACAACTGGTTGGCCATCGATGGTTAGCATTTTCTTATTTGTGGGCGGCTTGCAATTGCTTTGTTTGGGAATCATCGGGAAATATATTGGGAAAATTTTCTTAGAAACTAAAAATAGACCCTTATATTTCTTGAAAGAAACTGAAAAAGACCAAGAAAAACAACGATAAATTAAAAGTGTACAATCTGAAGGTTTCGCCTCCAACTGTACACTTTTTTTGCGGAAAGAATTTGTTAGTAGCCTTTATCCAAGTTTATCTCATTTTTTTCAAGTTCTTGTTTCGCCAAAAATTGTTGGAAATTCGCTAAGAAAATGGCCATAAATGCCTTTTGAAAATGGGGCGTATGCCCTGAGATATGGGGGGTTATCAAAAGGTTCTCGATGAGCCATAACGGATCATTCTCGGGCAATGGCTCTTCTTCAAAAACATCCAGAGCGGCAAATGCTATCTGCTTTTTTTCTAGGGCTTTTGCTAATGCATCGGTATCCACACTAGGCCCACGGCCGACATTATAAAAGGAAGCACTAGGTTTCATTTGGGCAAAAAAAGCTGCATCATACAAGTGAGTGGTTTCTTCCGTCAGAGGAAGGATGTTGATGACGCAATCGGCGGTTTTTGCGCAAGCGTGTAAGTCAGATAACGCAAACGTTTTTTCAAAACCTGTCACGTCATGCCCGCTAGTATTGATACCAATGGGACTTACACCAAAAAAGGTCAATGCTTGAGCTAACTTTTGGCCAATTTGTCCTGTACCAACGATCAAAATCTCTTGGTCCGACAATTTTGTATAGTGAATTGTATTCGGTGACCATTGCTGTTTTCTCTGTTGCTGAATTGCTTGGAAAATCCCGCGGTTTTCCATAAATAGTAGAGCCAACAAATGGTCTGTGATCGATTCGGCATGGATGCCGCTGCCATTAGATAAGCGAATATTGTATTTCGCAAACTCTTTTAATGGTAAGGTGTCTACGCCAGCTGAAATCGCTTGGACCCATTTCAAATTTGTTTTCTCCGTTAGCAGGTAGTCCTTCCATTCCGACTTCCAACCAATGGTGATTTCTACTTGTGACCAATCAATTGCTTGGTCCTTTGTGTACACAAGAAATTGATAGTCTTTTTCGATTTGTTTCACATATGTGTCGCGAAACTCTCGAGTGGCTAAGATTATTTTTTTCATTGCCAAGCCTCCTTTTAACTTAAGTGTAGCAAAGAATGAGAAAAAAACCATGTTCAAGGAATTGAACATGGCCTAGATTAGGTTTTAAACTGAATTTTTGGAGAATGTTTGACCCCTTGTGTGAATAAGAATAAAGAACCAAACAAAATAAAGGTGGTTGCATCGAAGGAAGGCAATAGTAGTTGTACGATTACACTAATAAGCGTAGGCAATGCAGCACTTACGATCAGAATCTTTAAATTTTCAAAGAAAGTATAGGAGAATCGTTTTAATCTTGTATAGATCGTTGCAATAAAGGTCCCCATCACTAAGGTGATCAGCAAGCTGACAAATGATGGATACAATGCAACAAAAAAGACAATGAGTTTGATTAGCCATGGAATTGCTTGGTTTGATAGCGCTTCTCGAATCGCCTGACCGTTAAGATTGCGCAGCGCAGGCTCACTGTAATCAAATTCTAATTGATTAGAATCTAACATTGACGTCGATAAGCCAGAAGAGGGGATACGGATGACCAGCTGATCTTTTAACAAGCCAACAGCGATGACAGAGCCAGTAACATCAGATGCAATATCTGCTGGCGTACGGTTGCCATCTGGATCGAAAGTAAAGATGATCGAATCGGTTTGATAAATGAAACCTTGCGTATCCGGCGCTGTAGCAAGCTGCCCATTTTCGATCGTAAAATCTGGAATCGATTCTCCAATTTTTTGTCCGTCTGCTTGCACATCGCGAAAGACACCTAATACATTGATGGTCATCGGTACCGCGATAAGCACGGAGGCGCTTAATAGAAAAACGATTACTTTGGAAAATTCTGCTTTTTTGACAAATTTTAAATCAGGTATTCGGAAAAAAGCAATTTTAAATAGTTGGACGATAGTCATTTGCTGATGAACTCCTTTGTGGTATAACTAGAGTAATTGTAACGAAGGGTTCTTTGAATTACAAGGAATTCACAAAAAAAGAACCAATAATCGAATGAATGAATAAATAAAGAAATGAAAGTAGGCAAAAGAATGCAAAAGTACAACGAATACAAGCAGTTCTTGCAGCAAAAAAAGTTGTGGGAGCCGATTACGTATTTATTTTTTGGTGGATTAACGACTGTAGTCAACATTGTCGTCTATCTCATTTTTCGTGAAGGATTTGGTCTTTATTACCAGACAGCGAATGTGATTTCCTGGATTGCTTCTGTTTTGTTCGCCTACTTTACAAATAAGTTATGGGTCTTTGAAGCAAAAACCGAGACAAAGCAAGAGTCATGGGCGGCATTTGGGAAGTTCATTTTCTTTCGCGTCTTATCATTAGGCTTAGATATGCTTTGTATGTATCTATTTATTTCAATTTTGGCAACCGGCGATCTAGTTGCCAAGCTGGTCACCCAAGTTGTTGTTGTTTTGGCAAACTATGTGTTTAGTAAATTTTTGATTTTCAATACGAAAAAAAGTGAGAAAAAGTAAGCATATTTTTTGAACAAAGTCTGATAGTCTGATAATGTTACTTATGTAAACATTATCATTGAGGAGGAATTTTTTTATGACTTACACATTACCAGATTTACCTTACGCATACGATGCATTAGAACCATACATTGATGAAGAAACGATGCATTTGCATCATGATAAACACCATAACACTTATGTAACAAACTTAAACGCAGCGATTGAAAAACATCCTGAATTAGGTGAAAAAACAGTTGAAGAATTATTAGCTGACTTTTCTTCTGTACCAGAAGATATTCAAACAGCAGTTCGTAACAATGGTGGCGGCCATGCCAACCACACGTTCTTCTGGGAAATCTTAGGCCCAAATGCTGGTGGCGAACCTACTGGAGCCATCAAAGAGGCAATTGAAGAAACTTTTGGCAGCTTTGAAGACTTTAAAGAAGAATTTAAAACTGCTGCAACCGGACGTTTTGGTTCAGGTTGGGCATGGTTAGTCGTTAAAGATGGCAAATTAGCAATCACCTCAACAGCGAATCAAGATTCACCATTGATGGATGGCCAAACACCTGTCTTAGGTTTAGATGTTTGGGAACATGCGTATTACTTGAAATACAAAAATGTTCGTCCAGATTACATCAATGCTTTCTGGAGTGTTGTTAACTGGGACAAAGTAAACGAATATTTCGCAAAAGCTTAAACAATTTACTAGAAAGAAGCCTGCTAAAAGGCTTCTTTTTTTGTGGATAGAAAGAATCGTTTTGATATTGCTAACGCTTACATAATCCGCTATAATAAAGGCGACGGAATCGTCGGATTATAATTATTGGAGGCTTTACACACTATGGAACATGGGAAAGTAAAATGGTTCAACAACGAAAAAGGATTTGGTTTTATTACAGTTGACGGTGGCGATGATGTATTTGTTCACTTTTCTGCCATTCAAGGAGACGGTTTTAAGTCACTTGAAGAAGGTCAAGAAGTTGAATTTACGATCGTTGAAGGTGCCCGCGGACCTCAAGCAGCGGAAGTGACCAAAGTCTAAAACAGAACGGAAAAGCTGAGTAAGCCCTCAGCTTTTTTAATTTGCTATTTCTCGCCATATTTGGTATCTTCAATACATTAGTAAGACTAGGAAGCGAAGAGGGATAAGAATGAAACGAGTAATTACTTACGGAACATTTGATTTATTGCATTATGGACATATCAATCTTTTGCGTCGTGCAAAAGAGCAAGGCGATTATTTGATCGTAGCACTATCAACGGATGAATTTAATTGGAACGAAAAACAAAAAAAATGCTACTTTTCTTATGAGAAAAGAAAGCAGTTATTAGAAGCGATTCGGTATGTGGATCTAGTGATTCCTGAAGAAGGCTGGGGCCAAAAAGTTTCCGATGTCAAAGAATATCATGTGGATACCTTTGTTATGGGAGACGATTGGGCTGGCAAATTTGATTTTATTCAAGAAGAGACAGATGCTGAAGTGATCTATCTAGCACGGACTCCGGAAATATCAACTACTCAAATCAAAAAAGATTTGAAACTTAACAATTAAAAGACTATTATAAAAAAGCATCTTTTACAGATGTTTTTTTTATTGAGCCCAACTTCAAGAAATTAAGATTTTATTACTAGTTTTTCATTGATTATTTGTTCAGAACACAAAATATGGTATGATGTTTTGTGAGTTGACTCGATCAATTAGAAATTCTATGAGAATGGATGAAGAAAGTGGAAAAAGAAATCAAAGTCCGTGCAACTTTAGTGACGAAAGAATACGACTTATATAAAAAGAAAGCGGATAAAGTAAAAGCACTATTCAAGTTCTATCATCGCAATGTTCCTCGATTTTGGGCCTTAAAAGGGGTCAGCTTCGATGTGAAAGCCGGCGAATCAGTAGGGATCATTGGAATCAATGGTTCTGGGAAATCAACTTTATCCAACGTGATCAGTGGGATTATCCCACCGACATCTGGTACGATGGAAGTAAATGGTGACACCTCGATTATCGCAATCGGTGCGGGGTTAAAATATCAGCTGACTGGGTTAGAAAATATTCGACTCAAAGCATTGATGTCTGGAATGACTAATAAAGAAATTGATGAAAAAATGCCTGAGATCGTGGCCTTTGCTGATTTGGGTGACTTTATCAATCAACCGGTTAAAAGCTATTCCAGTGGGATGAAATCACGGTTAGGCTTTGCTATTGCTGTTCATAATGATCCAGATATTTTAGTTATTGATGAAGCTTTGTCTGTCGGTGATGAAACTTTTTATCAAAAATGTGTGGATAAAATCATGGAATTTAAAGCAGCCGGAAAAACCATCTTTTTTGTCAGTCATGCTTTAGGACAGGTAGAAAAACTTTGCGACCGAACGATTTGGATGCACTATGGTGATTTACGGATGTTTGGTCCTACTGAAGAAGTAATGGCTGAATATCGCAAATTCATTGATTGGTTCAAAAAGCAGCCAAAGAAAGAGCAAAAAGCGTATCAAGACAATTATAAAGAAGACCAGAAAGCCTTTAATTTGGAGAAATTAGCAGAAAAAAGCCGTGAAGATCACTTCTTGCAACAACAAAATCTTTCGGACCAAATGATCCAAAAAAACTTGAAACGTACACCTTTAGGGGAAAAAATGAGCTGGCCAACCAAAGGAATCCTAGGTTTGGTAGTAGCCGCAACGATATTTTGTTCGCTGGTTTCTTTTAGTGGGCGTTCGATTACTTACGCAATTAAGAATCCCGTTGAAACGATCAGTCAAGTTTTCAAATAAAGAAGATGTTTCTTTGTTTAGTTCATATAGAAAAGGAAGAAGTTTGTGAAAGAGATTGCTGCAGTTATAAAAGAACAATTTAAGCATGCGGGAATTATATTCCGGATGTCTCGATATGAGGATAAGGCTACTTATCAGAGCCATTATTTGGGATTAGCTTGGCAAATATTAAATCCTGCGATTCAAATCGGTATTTATTATTTGGTTTTCGGGTTAGGAGTGAACGGGAATAGAAAAATTGATGGCGTTCCTTTTATTATCTGGATGCTGATTGGGATCACTGCTTGGTTTTATATTAATGCATCTGTACTAGGCGCTTCTAATAGTATTCACCGACAAGTTGGAATGGTAGCAAAAATGAAGTTCCCAGTAAGCATTTTACCATCGATCAATATTATAAGTAATTTGTCATCCTACATTCCTATGGTGGCAATCGTCGTAGGTTCGTTATTCATAGCAGGTGTGACACCAAGCATCTATTGGTTACAATTTATTTATTACTTTCTTGCGATGGTCATATTCCTATTTGCTTTTGGTCTATTGAATGCGACCATAACAGTACTGATACGTGACTATCATATTTTTCTACAGTCTGTTTTGAGATTATTATTTTATGTTTCTGGTCCGATTTGGGATATTAATAACCGAAATATGCCTGTTTGGTTAATCAAGATTCTTCGCTTGAATCCATTTTACTATTTAATCGAAGGATTTCGTGATGCTTTCCTTTCTCGTGCATGGGTTTGGGAAAAAACAACTTATACACTTATCTTCTGGTGTTTAACTTTGATGCTTCTTATTCTAGGAAGTCATTTGCATATGAAGTTCCGCGCTCGTTTTGTGGATTATATTTAAAAAAGACTATTTGCGGTGTCCCCTCTAACTTAGAGGGGACACTTTATTTTTGTTTATTTCAAAGAAGTTACGGAAGGATTAAATATGAAGTTGATGCATGATAGCGATTGCTGAAAGATGCGTTTTGTGGGAAAATTTATTTGATGAGTAAATTTTTACTGGTGAGGTGTAAGATGCGGAGATATCAAAAGGTAATTTTAGGTATTTTAGTCGTGTTAGTGGTTGGAATCATTGGAGTAACGATCTACGGGATGCAGGTTTATCAAGAGACGAATGCCACTTTTAATCAAATCTCTCACGCTGTTGATCGGAAAACAGACAAACGAGAGGAAGCGATCAGCATTGAAGATCGAGATCCGTTTTCCATTTTGCTAATGGGAATCGACACTGGGGCTTTAGGGCGAACCGAACAAGGTCGTTCGGATAGTATGATGGTGGTGACGGTCAATCCAGAAAAAAAACAGTCAACGATCATTAGCCTTGACCGTGATATTTACACACAAATCGTTGGGTACAATACGATCGATAAGCTGAATCATGCTTATGCTTTTGGTGGGGAGGCCATGGCCATGGACTCTGTTGAAAATCTCTTGGACATTCCTATCGATCACTATGTGACGATCAATATGCAGGGTATGCGGGATCTGATCGATGCAGTTGGGGGCATCGAGGTGACAAATGATATCGATTTTACTTTAGAAGGTGTTCATGTCCCTGAAGGGCGAATTACTTTAGATGGTAAGACAGGTCTGGCTTATGCAAGAATGCGAAAACAAGATCCGGAAGGGGATATCGGTCGCCAAAGACGGCAAAGAGAAGTGGTTACGAAAATTCTTCAAAAAGTTATGAGTCTGGATGGTATCAGTAATTACCAAAAGATTCTTAAGGCGGTTGAAAAGAATTCGAAGACGGATCTTACGTGGAATGATATGATGGACATCGGTACCAATTATATTCCTGCTTTTACGACCATCAAGCAAGAGCAACTCCAAGGAGAAGGGCAACTGATTGGTGGAGTATATTATCAGTTATTGGGGACGAATCAGTTGTTGCATACGCAAAATTTATTAAAGGAGCAGTTGCAGCTTCCGACGAACGAGGGTTTGACCCAAGGCGACGAATTTACTAACGGATCGCCTAATTATCAGTTATACGACGACAGTCTGACCTTTTCAGAAGAAAACTCAACAACTGGAGAGTAGCTAGTTTCTTTAGAAGCCTAAAAAGCAGGATGACCGAAAGTCCTCCTGCTTTTTAGTTTTCCACAAAAGCACCAACGGAAATCTTGTTTCACGAAACCATCAAATGAAAAAACATAAGAAAGCTTAAAAAAACAATTTTTTCATGAAAGAATGAAAATGAAACAATCAAACTGTGAAACATTTACTCGGATTCACGCTAATTTTTATAGTTTTTTCTAAGGATTAATGGATATTTTTTGTTTTTTCTGTTTCGAATCGAATTTTTTGGTAAAATAGGACAGTAGTCATTATAGATTGGAAGGATAGATGAGATGAAGAATTTGAAAGATAAAGTTGTCCAAGGGATACGCAAGGGGCCAGAAGAACCAAAGGCTAAATCGTATCGCAAATCTCATGTTCCATTTCGATTGAACTTTTTGTTTTTTATTATTTTTGCTTTGTTTGTGTCCTTGATCGTTCAATTAGGCTATCTACAGATCGTCAATGGCGACAATATTGAGCAGCAGTTGAAAGCTTCATCTGTAGTGGAAGTCAAAGGAAGCGCCCCTCGGGGAATGATCTATGACGCTTCTGGAAAAGCGCTGGTGGAAAATCAAGCCAATGCAGCAATCACATTTACCCGCGGAAACAAAATGACCGCTCAAGATTTGTTAGAAACGGCCAAAAAATTGAGCGAGTTGATCGAAGTACCTGTGGACAAAAACTTGTCTGATCGTGATCTTAAGGACTTTTGGCTGGCCGATGAAGAAAATCTTGAAGCAGCAACTGACCGATTGAGTGATGAAGAGCGTTCTTTAGGTACTTCTGAACAATATGCGGCAACCGTTGATAAAGTGACAGAAGATGAAATCAATTTCTCTGATGCAGAATTAGAAGCAGCCACGATTTTTAAGCGGATGAATAGCGCCCAATCTTTGAGTACGGTCTTTATTAAGACGTCGGATGTGTCTGACCGTGAATTAGCTGTTGTCGCTGAAAATATGGTTGATTTACCGGGAATCTCCACGGGGACTGATTGGACGAGAAACATCGTTGAAGGAAGTTCTCTGGCTAGTTTGATCGGAACGGTGACTAGTGAAGAACAAGGGATTCCGGAAGAAGTTTTGGATGAATTTTTAGAAAAAGGCTATGCTCGTAATGATCGTGTTGGACGCAGTTATTTAGAGCAGCAGTATGAAGAAGTCTTACAAGGCACAAAATCCATTTCCGAGATTTCCCTTGATAACAATAATAATATTGAAAGTCAAAAAGAAACCTTTGCAGGGGCAAAAGGGGATAACCTTGTATTAACATTAGATGCTGAGTTTCAAGCGAGAGTTGATAAAATCTTGCAAGACAATTTCCAAAAACTGATTGATTCTGGGGCAGCAGAATATTCTCCAGGGGTTTACGCAGTGGCGTTAAATCCAAAAACCGGCGGCGTTTTGTCAATGTCCGGCTATCATCATGATACAGGTTCAAATGAATTGCAGGAAAATGCCATTGGTACCTTCATTAATTCCTTTGTACCAGGGTCCGTTGTCAAAGCAGGGACTTTGGCTGCCGGCTGGGAAAATGGGGTCTTAAACGGCAATGAAGTGTTATTGGATCAACCAATCAGAATTGGCTCCGATGTAAAAGCCTCAATTTTCAACCCAACTGGGGCAAATAATCGTAACCTTTCTGCGGAGCAGGCGTTGGAAGTTTCTTCTAACTCCTATATGATGCAAGTCGCTTTACGTTTGATGGGCATCAATTATCAGTCAGGTATCTCGATTCCAACAGTGGATCGTCAAGGGGATGTCTATGAAAAACTACGTTCGTCTTTTGCCTCTTTTGGTATGGGAACTGAAACTGGGATCGATTTACCGGGAGAAGCGACTGGTATCAGCACATCGATCGATAACATGGACCCGGTCAGTGATGGTGGGAAGATCCTTGACTTGGCTTTTGGTCAGTTTGATACCTATACCACGTTGCAACTGGCACAATATGCAGCAACTGTTGCTAATGGTGGCAAAAGATTGCAGCCTCATATCGTCGACGGTATTTACGGCAATGATGAAACTGGCGGTCTTGGCTCACTGATTGAAGAGATCGAACCAACGGTATTGAACGAAGTTGGTTTAACAGATGCTCAAATGCAAATTGTTCAAAATGGATTTTATGATGCAGTTCATGGAACGGATGCTTGGGCAACTGCCAAAGGCTTGGCTTCTGCGAAAATGGAGGTCTCTGCCAAAACAGGTACTGCCGAAACACCAATTGTGGATAGTAATGGCAATACCATCAGCTTAGTTAACCTAAACATCGTTGCCTACGGGCCAAGCAGTGATGCGGATATTGCGATTGCGATCGTAATGCCTCAATTAAAAGGCGACACAGATACCCATCCAAATATTCAAATCGCCAAAGAGATCATGGATGCTTACTACGACTTATATATGAAATAAGCATAAAAAATCGCAGTGAAGACTGCGGTTTTTTTGTTTTATAAGAAAACTGATAGAAAACCAACATTTAGTGAGAAAGACTTGCTATTTTTGAATGATTGGCTTAGAATACTAGCGGTCAAGAGATAATTTTGATTTGCACGTTAAATAAAAAGATAAACTGATGATAAAAGGGGTAAAAAACGTAATTATGAACAAGGAATGTTTAAGTAAGCAAGAACTAATGAAGCAGTTGGGACAATTTACACCAGCTGAAAAAAAGGAGATTCGGGATTATTTGCAACGGAAAAATCCATTGCTTTTCCGAAAATTTGAACGAATGAAACACGATTTATATCGCTTGGAATCACGGCGTGTCCAATGCGAGATTGAAAATAACGAAAAGGAGTTAGGTCTTCTAAACGACAAGATCCTTTTAAAAAAAGAAGATTTTCTTGAGCTGTTATTAGCCATTCGAAAGAAAAGAGGGTAATGGATGGAATTTATTGAACTCGTCATTATCATTGCAATTCTTGTCACATTATCAAATGTGGCGAGCAAAATATTGCCCTCAGTACCGATCTTTTTTATTCAAATCATCTTAGGAATTTTATTAGGTCTTACAGAAATGGGTCAAGAGATCGCCTTTGAACCGGAAATGTTTTTAGTAATGATCATTGGTCCATTGCTATTTCGAGAAGGGGAACGAGCAGATGTACCTGAGATCCTAAAAAACAGCAAGATCGTGCTGTTTTTGGCTTTTGGTGGCGTGTTAATGACGCTGTTTGCGGTCGGCGGAACCCTCCATTGGTTGATGCCGACGATACCTCTGGCTGCTTGCTTCGCTTTCGGGGCTGCGTTAGGACCAACTGATGCGGTGGCAGTCTCCTCATTAGCAAAGCGTTTGAAAATTTCCAAAAACATTATGCATATTCTTGAAGGCGAGGGCTTACTGAACGATGCTTCGGGGGTTACCGCATTACAGTTTGCTATCGTGGCTTTGACTACCGGGAGTTTTTCAGCAGCCAACGCAGGCTTCCAACTTCTTTTCTCTAGTATCGGTGGCGGGCTTGTCGGTTACTTGATAGTATGGCTGAAACGCCGGATTTTACGTTTTATTGAAAAAATCTCGGCACAAGATGTCACAGTATACTTATTGATTGAACTGCTCTTGCCATTTGCTGCCTATTTGCTGGCAGAAATGATTGGCGTCTCAGGGATTATCGCAGCAGTTGTGGCAGGTGTAGCCCAAGCCCAAAGAAAACGCCGGATCTCGTTGTTTGATGCAGAATTAGCGAACATTTCGGAAAGCACATGGTCGACCATTGTCTTTACATTGAACGCATTAGTGTTTCTCTTTCTAGGGATCGAGTTGTCACAAGTCTTTTCACCGATCTGGGAAAGCAAAAACTATGCAAACTGGCATCTAGTCATCACGATTTTAGTCGTCACAGCGGTGATTTTCCTCGTACGTTTTATCTTTTTGCTATTTTATTATTGGTTCTTACAGTCAAAAAAACAAGTATCCATGAATCAAGTCGCCTTGTTGACCTTTGGTGGCGTCAAGGGAACAGTCAGTTTGGCAGCCATCTTCATTTTACCGGTGATGGTGCATGATACACCGTTTCAGGAACGGAGCTTGCTCCTGTTTTTGACCGCCTGTGTAATTTTGCTGACATTGATCATCAGCGTGATGGTCTTACCTTATTTGGCAGATGGTGAAGCTGCCGAAAGTGTCGACTTCAATCACTTGTTGATCTTAGAAGACGTCATCGAACAATTGGAAGCAGAAGAAAAACAAGAGCTTTCTGATAAAGGTCGCTTAGCGATCGATGCTGTCATCAATTCCTATGAAAATCGTCGTTGGGAATTGTATCGCAATAGTTTGACTGATTCAGAAAAACAAGAAATCCAAGAAATTCAAGGATTGATCTTATCGATCGAACAAGACGGCTTGGATGAAGCTTATCGAAATGGGAAAGTCAGCCTAAATGGCTATCGTTTTTATTCACGCTTTATTTCTCAGCAGCAGCATTCCCTCGCAAAACAAATTCTCTCATTCTTTAGTTTTTGGCTCTTCTTTATTCAGCGTTTTATTCGTGTACTGATCCATCCACGTTTGTTTTTACAGCGGCAGCAGCAACTGAAAGATGCCTTGAAACAACGAGACATTTCTGAAGTACAAAAAATCTACTTAAAAAACAGCGAATACATTTTTCACAGTTTGAGCAATTTAGAAGATGTTTATGATTCCTCGCTGATCAATTTCTTTATTCGTCAACGAGAAATGAGCATCAAACGGTTTGAACATAGCAATTTCATTGAAACGATCATGATTGAGCAAGACCCGATTTTTGTTAAGAAAGTCCTTTGGGGCTATTATCTTGAGCGCAAGACGATCGATGAATATGAAGTGGCTGAGAAAATTTCAACGATTTCTGCAAATGAGTACCGACGCAATGTCAATCTGTTAGAATCGTATGCGATGTCTCGAGCGGAAGAACAACCGAAACAGCGGATGTTCCGCCGATAATATGTCTCAAAAGGCGCGCAACTTGATGCACGTTTTATGGAGTGTCTCCGTCAGGTTATTCCTAAAAGATGATCAACATCGATGATCAGAGGGAATAAACTGACGAAGGCATTCTTTTTTATTGCAAAAACTGCTCCTTTCTCTCATCGTTTCCTCGGATGAAATGTGGTACAATGAGCGAAGAAAAAACTCAGGAGGGATTCTGTGAAAGAATTAAAAGTAAGTGAATTAACCAAAACTTACGGTGAAAAAACACTGTTTGATCAGCTTTCTTTTCTGATACATGAAAAAGATCGGATCGGTTTGATCGGTGTCAATGGCACGGGGAAATCAAGTTTGCTGCGAATCTTAGCAGGTTTGGATCGTGGAGATGGTGATCGCCAAACTGTTTTTGCCAATCAAGATTATCGAATTGGCTTTTTAGCGCAAGACAATCAGCTACAAGAAGAATTATCCGTTGTAGATGCTGTTTTTCAAGGGACCAGTCCGCTGATCCGCGTTGTTCGCGACTATGAAAAAGCGCTGATTGCTTTAGAAAATAATGGTATGGATCAACAAACGCAGCGCAATTATCAATTGGCAGAAGAAGCGATGAATAAAGCGGATGCTTGGAACACAGATACAACAGCCAAAATTATCCTCCAAAAACTTGGGATCAGTGATTTAAAGAAAAAGGTCAGTGAGTTATCTGGAGGTCAAAAGAAACGAGTGGCTATGGCTCAAGTATTGATCGATGAACCAGACCTGTTGTTATTGGATGAACCGACTAACCACTTAGATTATGATGCGATCCAATGGTTGGAAGGCTATCTAAAAAATTATCGGGGTGCGTTATTGATGGTGACCCACGATCGCTACTTTTTGGATCGAGTCGTTAACCGGATCTTTGAATTGTCCTTTGGCAAGCTGCATGAATATCAAGGCAATTACGAGACGTATCTTCATGCTCGAGCAGAACGAGAACGAGTGGAGGAGACGCAAGAAGACAAGCGCAAGCAGTTATACAAACATGAGTTGGCTTGGATTCGCACCGGAGCGAAGGCCCGTACAACGAAACAACAGGCACGGATCGATCGTTTCGATGATTTAAAAGAAAACCTACATCAAGTAAAACGGAACGGCGAAGTGGCCATTGATGTTGCTACGACACGCTTAGGCAAACAAGTCTTAGCGCTAAAAGATGCGAGTTTCCAGATTGAAAACAAAACGATTTTGTCTCACTTTGATCTGTTGATTCAATCAAGAGAACGCTTAGGGATCACAGGAGAAAACGGTGCGGGCAAATCTACGTTGCTCAATATTTTAGCTGGTCGCCTGCCTTTAGAAGAAGGGGAGCGGACGATTGGCGTGACTGTGAAAATGGCTTATTATACGCAAACGATTGAAGCGATGAACCCTGATCAGCGAATGATTGCTTATTTGCAAGAAGCAGCCGAGGAAGTGCAAAAAGTGGATGGCTCACAAGTCAGTGTCGCAGAAATGCTGGAACAGTTTTTGTTTCCGCGATCCATGCACGGCACTAAGATCGGCAAGCTGTCTGGCGGGGAAAAACGACGCCTATTTTTGCTCAAGCTATTGATTGGGCAGCCAAATGTTCTCTTGTTAGATGAACCGACCAACGATTTGGATATTGATACCCTGACGATTTTGGAAAATTATTTGGAAACATTCCCAGGTGCAGTAATCACTGTTTCCCATGACCGCTACTTTTTAGATAAAGTTGCCCAAAAATTGCTGATCTTCGAAGGAGACGGCAGGATTAAGTCCTACTTTGGTTCCATTAATGAGTACCTAGCAGCCAATACCAATAAAGCTAGTTCAAGTGTACTAGAGCCAAAAGAATCAAAAAACGATTCACTTTCTCCTGATAGTGAGGAGTCTGCTGCAGCGCCTGTCAAAAAGAAACTGAGTTATATGGAACAAAAAGAGTGGGCGACAATTGAAGATGATATCGCGGCGTTAGAAGAAAAAGCTGCCGCTTTGACTGAAGAGATGAATCATCAAGGAGCTGACTTTACCAAGCTCCAAAAATTACAGCAAGAAATCAGCGAGGTTGAAACGCAACTTGCAGAAAAAATGGATCGTTGGGAATATTTGAGCGAGTTTGTGTAGAGTAAAGGAGAGAACGATGGAACAAGCATATTTAGATCTAGGAAGAAAAATATTAGCAGAAGGCAATGATAAAAGTGATCGTACAGGAACGGGAACACGCAGTGTCTTTGGTCACCAAATGCGTTTTGATCTGTCCCAAGGCTTTCCATTGTTGACAACCAAGAGAGTTCCTTTTGGCTTGATCAAAAGCGAATTATTGTGGTTTCTAAAAGGAGATACCAACATTCGTTATCTCCTAGAACATAATAACCACATTTGGGATGAATGGGCGTTTGAGCGCTATATTAAAAGTGATGCTTACACAGGTCCTGACATGACGGACTTTGGCCGTCGTTCCCTAGTGGATGAAGCTTTCAACGAACAGTACCAACACGAGTTGAAACAGTTTTGTGAAAAAATCTTATCTGATGATACATTCGCTGAAGCCTTCGGCGATTTGGGACACGTTTATGGGTACCAATGGCGCCATTGGGAAAAAAGTACGGGCGGGTTTATCGATCAAATCAAAGAAGTGATCGACATGATCAAGACGACGCCAGATTCTCGTCGTTTGATCGTCTCTGCTTGGAATCCAGAAGATGTACCGACGATGGCGTTGCCCCCTTGTCACACGATGTTTCAATTTTATGTTCATGATGGTCGCTTAAGCTGTCAGTTATATCAACGCAGTGCCGATGTCTTTTTAGGCGTTCCCTTCAATATTGCTAGTTATGCGCTATTAACGCACCTGATTGCTCATGAAACTGGACTAGAAGTCGGAGATTTTATCCATACATTAGGTGATGCTCATCTGTACAGTAATCATATAGAACAGATGAAGGAACAGTTGACTCGTTCAGTACGTCCGGCGCCAAGCTTACAGTTAAATCCTGAAAAACAGTCAATCTTTGATTTTGAAATGGAAGATATTACCCTGGCAGGGTATGATCCGCATCCAACAATCAAAGCACCGATCGCAGTTTAAGTGGTTGTTTGGTTTCATTTCATAAAGAAAGGAATGAGGCGTAATGGGAAATACCCACAAACGAGGCTTTGCGGCGACCTTTCATCAGAGACATGTTGGATCGATTCATGCATTGCTCATTGATCAATGCATTGATTTCTTGCATCAGCACTATGATACAGTTTGGCTATCCGTATCCGAGGAAACAGTGCCGGAGCTAAAAGAAGCCATTCGATCAAATCAGCAGTGCACTGCCCTTTTTATACCAGCAAAAGGGGCGGCGGATGCCCGCAGAAGGCTTATTTTTGCGGCACAGCATACTTTACCAATGCTGGATTCATTGCATATTTGTGATTTTGATCGCGTAGTGACTTGGATCGAGACGTATCCGGAAGAACTTGTGGCAATAAGCAAACAGCCGTTACCAGAGAATACGTATTGTATCCTAGGGCGAACTGCAAGGGCGTTTGCGAGTCATCCGCAAACGTGGCAAAGAACGGAGCGCTTGATCAACGAGATCGCAGCTGACTTTTTTCAAATACAAGAAATTGATGTCGCAGCTGGTAGTGCTCTCTTTCCTATCTCCCTGATACCGACCTTACTGAAAAACAACAACGCGCGTTTAAACGATGGGGAATGGCCGAGAAATGTCCAAAGAAGCGGCGGCACAATTGTTTACCAAGCCTGTGATGGCTTGCGCTTTGATGAACGCAACAAAGATCCATTTGAGCATGAATCAGCTTTTCAGCTGATGCAGCGGCTGCAGGTTGCTGCTACTATTTCGGAATCATTTTATACAGAAGGGATGTAATTTTTATGTTGATCGCACTTTGGGCACAAGATCAAAAGGGTTTGATCGGAGCGGATGGCACGTTGCCGTGGCATTTGCCAAATGATTTGAAATTTTTTAAAGAGCAAACCATCAATAATACGATTATAATGGGGCGCAAAACCTTTGAAGGAATGAGAAAAAGATTACTGCCGCAGCGTACGACAATCGTTTTGACAAGTGATCCACACTATCAAGCCAACGGCGCGTTAGTGATGCATGACCGAGAGGAAATCTTAGCGTATGTGAAGCAACAAGAGCATCCCGTTTTTTTAACTGGTGGAGCGGGTGTTTTTGAAGCGATGATTGACGATTGCGATCAATTGTACCGTACAGTGATCGATGCGGAATTTAACGGAGATGTGTATTTCCCAGAGATTGATTGGACGCAATGGAAACTTGATCATGTGATCGATGGGATCGTCGATGAAAAGAACCGTTATCCCCATCAATTTGAATTTTATCATAGAAAATAAAAGAACAGGAAGCTTTCTGCAGCGAAAGTTTCCTGTTCTTTGTTTGTAAGCAATGCTTCACTTTTAGGTATACAACAAGACGGAGAAGTACATCAGTCCAGCACCTAACATAACGAATAAGTGCCAAACCACATGCATGAATCGAACGGATTTTAAACTATAGAATAGCGCACCTACAGTATAAGAAACACCACCGCTTGCTAGTAAAAATGTTCCCCAGTATCCTAAATGTTCGATCAGAGGTTTGAAGGCGACGACACATAGCCAGCCCATGATGATGTAGATCAGGGTGGAGATTTTTGAGACAGTCTCTTTTTTATGAAGAGTCAGTGACTTATAAACGATGCCGCTAATTGCTAGTAGCCAAATCAAGACAAAGAGTGACCAGCCAAGCCAGCCTTGGATACTAAGCAAGCAAAAAGGTGTATAGCTTCCGGCGATCAGCAAGAAAATGGAGGCATGATCAAAGACTTGGAAGACCTTTTTTGCTTTGGTAAAAATCAAACTGTGAAATAAGGTAGAAAAGAGGAAGAGCAAAATCATCATCGACCCATAAATGGCATAGGAAACGATGTGGATAGGTGACCCTAGATTTGCCCCCTTGATTAAGAGGATGACCAGTCCTGCGATACTCAGTCCTAATCCGATCCCGTGGGTTACTGCATTTAATACTTCATTGACGATCAAATATCTGCGACTAAACTTCATGTGCTGCATTCGGCACCGTCCTTTCGAATCGAAATTAGATGAAAAAAAATTTTCTCTCTGTTATACTTAGTATAAATGGTCTGTGGTTATTTTACCACGAAAAAAGACTTGATTTAAAGAGAGAGTGAATATATGATGGCAAATCTTAAAATTGTGACAGATTCTTCCAGTACGATGGAACCAAGTGTCCGTGATGCTTTGGCTATCCATGTCGTGCCTTTATCTGTAATGATCGATGGTGTCGTTTATCCAGATGATGAAACGCTGCCGGGAGAAAAATTTATGCAAATGATGGCGCAAGCCAAAGAATTACCTAAAACTAGCCAGCCGCCAATCGGTCATTTTGTAGAACTATATGATGAATTAGGCAAAGATGGCAGTGAAATACTATCGATTCATATGACCAAAGGGCTTAGCGGAACCGTGGAAGCGGCTCGTCAAGCCAGTCATTTATCAAAAGCTAAAGTCACCGTGATCGATAGTGACACGACAGACCAAGCGTTGGCTTTTCAAGTGATTCGGGCAGCAGAATTGGCTAAAGCCGGTAAGACACTAGAAGAAGTTTTACCAGAGGTGGATTTGGTGCGTGAGCATACGAAATTATTTATCGGCGTTTCAACGTTAGAAAACTTAGTAAAAGGCGGTCGTATCAGTCGTGCCAAAGGTCTTTTATCGAGTTTGCTGAACATGAAAGTGATTATGGATTTTGATCATTCAGAACTGATTCCAGTCGTCAAAGGACGTGGTGTCAAGACCTTCAATAAATGGTTTGAAGAGTTAAAAGCTGAACTGAAGAGTATGCCTAAAGTGACGAAAATTGGTATTTCTCATGCTGAAGGGTTAGAAATCACAGAACGTTTCCAAAAGGAATTAGCGGAACTATTCCCCGAGTTGGATATCCCCTTGTTGCACACGACACCGATCATCGCCACTCACACAGGTAAAGGTGCCTTTGCGATTACTTATAGTACGGAATAAAAAAGCATGTTTTCTTTCAGCGATTCGTTTAATGACGAATCGCTTTTTGGCGTATGACAAGCTGTCGGGAAGAAAAAACAAAAAAAGAAGCTGCCTTTGCTTGTCGACTCTTTGGCAGGTAGCTGTTTTCTTTCTTAAGTTTGAAGGATTGCGACTAGGAATTTTATGAGAATTTTGTTAAAATAGCAAAGATTACAAAGGAGTTTGAATACCTGTGAAATGGAAGAAATTAGTAACTTATCTACTCGTTGTGGGATTGATAGCTATTGGAACTGGCTTACTGTTTCATTTTACTGTTCCCAAAGCCCAACCATTGCTGACCCCTGTGGACAAGCTAGCAGCCAATGATTCGAAAAAATCCGCCATTGAATATCTCGCTCTTGGGGATTCCTTGACAGAAGGGGTTGGTGATGAAACAGCTCGTGGTGGCTTTGTGCCAATTTTGGCTGGGGATCTAGAGGATCGCTATGATTTGAGCAATTTGGTAACTAAAAATTATGGGGTCGCTGGTGAAAGAAGCGATCAGATTTTAAAGCGAGTGAAAAACGATGAAGACTTACGCCAAGATCTTAGTCAAGCGGATTTGATTACCTTGACTGTCGGCGGTAACGACGTACTAAAAGTGATTCAGAGCAATTTCTTCGGCTTGAGCATTGAGACGTTTACGGAACCGATGGAAGATTACCAGGAACGTTTAAAAGACTTGTTTGCTCAAATCCGCGATTTGAATAGTGATGCACCAATCTATGTCTTGGGCATCTACAATCCATTTTATCTGAATTTCCCAGAAATCACGGATATGCAGACGATCATTGATAACTGGAATAAACAAACGGAAACGTTCGTCAATCAGCAAGACAATGCCTTTTTTATTCCTATCAACGATTTGCTCTATAAAGGGTTAAGTGATGAGGTCGGTATTGCTGATACAGAAGAAGGAGAATCAGAGAAAACTGCCGAATCATCGGACACAGAACGCTTATCTGATTCATCGACGACAGCTTCGGATGAATCACAAAGCAGTACTTCAACGACAACTGACTCATCGCAAACTGTCGGGAATAATATCACAAACAATGTTTTGTATGAAGGCGATCGCTTCCATCCCAATAATCTTGGGTATCAACTGATGGCGAATGCCGTTCGCGATGAAGTGATCAAAACGCAAAATTATTGGTTGCTAGAGGAGGAAGCAAAATGAAACCAAGCGAATCAACGAAGCAGCCGGAAAAAACAGCTGCAACGAAAAAAAAATCGATCAACTACTGGAAAATTGCTTTTCTAGTGTTGGTCGGTATCCTTTTAGGCACAACGGTTTTCTTTGCTTCAAGAATTTTTCAACAGCGAGAAACCGGCTTAAATGAAAGTGCTGAACTTGTTCAACGGGAGGGCAGTCCTGTTCTGACCGTTAACAGCAACAAGAGCCAGGTCAACCAATTGATTGATTTTTATCTGTCAGATTTTCAAAAAGATCAAGAGGTCAAGTATAATTTTGAGCTAAGAAATGAGGCATTGTTGACGGGAGAGTTTCAAGTATTAGGATTTCCTATCACCTTCTATCTCTATTTTGATCCTTACGTGACCGAAGAAGGTAACGTTCAATTGAAAGCCAAAAGCTTATCAATCGGCACCTTGGATCTGCCCACCAGTGAAGTAATGAAAATGATCAAACGTAGTTTTAAATTTCCTGACTGGATCGATGTCAATGCAGATGAACAAATCATTTTGATACGTTTGGATCAATTCCGTATGCAAAATGGCTTGTTTATCAAAGCCAACAAAATCAATCTTGTGGATGATGAAATTCAAATGAGTTTATATTTACCAGCTGAAACGGAGGATGAATAATGGAACGAGCAATTTTTGCCGGTGGGTGCTTTTGGTGTATGATCCAACCCTTTGATGAATTAGAAGGGGTGCATTCAATTTTTTCCGGCTATACCGCAGGACATACCGAAAATCCAACCTATGAAGAAGTCAAAAGCCATCAAACAGGGCATACTGAAGCAGTGGAAATCATTTTTGATCCTGAAAAAATCAGTTATGAAGACCTTTTGACGATCTATTGGCAGCAAACGGATCCGACAGATGCTTTTGGTCAATTTGAAGATCGCGGCGACAATTATCGTCCGGCTATCTTCTATTTTAATGAAGAGCAGCGGAAAAAAGCCGAAGCCAGCAAAGAGGCGCTTCAGGCTTCCGGTCGATTTACCGATCCGATCGTGACCACGATCGAACCAGCCCAACCTTTTTATTTAGCGGAAGAAGAGCACCAAGAGTATTACAAAAAGAATCCTGAGAATTTTGCTCGCAATCATGCCCGTAGAGCAGCCTTTTTAGAAAATCATTGGGAGCAAGAACATGCGTAAAAGTTTTTATACCTATTTAATGGCAGTCAAAGGACCGAGTCATACAGATGAGGCCCAGATCTTTGCTACTCATGCAAGTCATGATATCCAGTTTCCGAAGCACAGCGATGACTATGATGAAGTCTCTTCTTATCTGGAACTAAATGTTGATTATTTGCCATCCATGGATATTTTTGATCGTATCTGGGCAGAGTATCTCGAAAATAACAAATAAAAAAACTATCCTTCGTTTTGTATGGTTGCATAAAATCCGCAGAACGGAGCTGTTTTTTCTCAGAGAGGTGTTGTGAATGAAAGGTTTAACGACGAGCCGATATATCGTTTCTCTCGTTTGTGTCGCAATTTTGTCAGGAGGCGGTGTCTATTTATGGCAAACGGCTCAGCAAAATCAGCAGACGACGCAACCGGTGACAGAAACGACCACAGAAGCCAGCGGAATGGAGAAAATCCAGTCGCTATATGACCAAATCCTTGCGAATTATTACCAAGAAGTTGATGAGGATGCCTTGATAGAAGGTGCCCTTCAAGGGATGACTGATGCGCTAGATGATCCTTATACGACGTATTTGAACCAATCAGATGCGGATAACTTAGAACAATCACTTTCTGGAAGTTTTGAAGGGATTGGTGCTACCTTGTCGATCGTTGAAGACTATCCAGAAGTCGCACAAGCGCCGATAAAAAATACGCCTGCTGAAAAAAGTGGTCTGCGGATCAATGACCGAATCGTTAAGGTAGACGGTGAAGATACGCAGGGACAGGAATTATCTGAAGTTGTGGGTAAGATTCGTGGTGAAAAAGGGACGAAAGTCACCTTAACGATTCAACGTGATCAGGACACCTTTGATGTGGAGATCACTCGTGATGTGATCCCAATCGAAACGGTCCATGGAGAAATTGCTGAAAATAATGACACAATCGGTCGTATCGATATTACTTCCTTTGGTGAAAACACAGCAGCTGAGTTGAAAGAAACCATCACCGAACTGCGAGAAGCCGGCGCAAAGTCGTTTGTCTTGGATTTAAGACAAAATCCTGGCGGACTGCTGGACCAAGTACAGATCATGGCAAGTATGTTTTTAGAAAACGGCCAAACGATCGTGAAGTTTGCCAACAATCAAGGGGTGGTCAGTGAGACCAAAGCGAGCGAAGCATTGGATGAAGGATTCAAAGTCACAGAACCGGTCGTTGTTTTAGTCGACGGCGGCAGTGCCTCTGCATCGGAGATTTTTGCCGCAGCCTTGCAAGAATCAGCGGATATCCCAGTTGTTGGTACAGAAACCTTCGGCAAGGGAACCGTTCAGAACGTGAAGGATCTGGGGGATAATAGTGAATTAAAAATGACGGTCATGAAATGGCTGACACCGGATGAAAATTGGGTCAATGATCAAGGTGTGATGCCGGATTATGAAGAGGACTATCCAGAGTATGCGTATTTCCCGCCATTACCACGGGACAATGCCTTAAAAGCTGGACAATCATCAACGGCAGTCAATAACCTAAATCAATTTCTTAAAGCTTTAGGGTATGCCACTAGTGGTGATACCTTCAATGATGAGACGACAGCAGCAGTGAAGACTTTCCAAGAGGCTCATGATTTAAAAGTGACTGGGGAAGTCGATGCAGACACTGCCCAAGCGATCGAAAAAGAAGTAACGGAGAAACTCAAAGCAGAGGACCCAGCATATTTAAAAGCACTGTCCTTGCTTTCTGAAGAATAAACTAAGTGAAAAATTGGAGAGGAGGCAGACGTGTGGAGGCGAAAAAACTCTGGGTTGATCGTTTTTGGCTAGTAGTGAAATATGCGTTGATCGCTTTTGCAACAGCATTCTTGATTCGGGCATTCTTGTTGATCCCAGTTCCTGTTGAAGGAAATTCGATGGAAGGAACCTTAAAACAAGGAGACATGGTGGTCATTGAGAAGATTTCGCCCATCCAACGTTTTGATGTCGTTGTTTTCCAGTTGCCGGATGGTTCGACCTATATCAAGCGGGTGATTGGCTTACCGGGTGAGTCAGTGAAATATGTCAATGATCAGCTTTACATTGATGATGAACCGGTAGATGAAGATTTTCTAGTGAAGAACCGCAGCAATGATCACGAGTCTGTCTCTTACACCAATGACTTTGATTTGGAATCTTTATTAGGTGTTGAGAAGTTAGGGAAAGATAGTTACTTTGTCATTGGAGACAATCGACGTGCCTCCAAAGATAGCCGTTCCTTTGGACCAATATCAGGAGAGGCCATTTTAGGCAATGCTCGTTTTGTTTATTATCCATTGACTCATATTCGATTGATTTAGTCTGTGTAAAATCAATAAATAATTAAATAATGAATCCCCCCTTGGAATCATCCGTTGATTCCAAGGGGGGATTTTGTCTAGCTTTTTACTCTTTTTCCAAAGGGAAATGGTTAGCATCGAAAGAAGCGTTTGTTTAGTCACTAATTGCTGTTAATTTTTTTATTTTTTCATTAAAAGCATTCGATAGTTTCTGACATAAATTCGTTTCAAAATCACGATAGCGACAAAAATCAATGATTGCCGAGTTTTCTTCGGTTGTAAAAGGGGGTAAAAGCTGTGGTGAGCTCAAAATATAAAAGTCAAAAGGTTCTTCAGTTGGCAGCGTGATCCGTTCAATTTCAACGTAGGGCAACCGTTCACATATATTAAAAACTTCCATGGAAACCAAGTAGTTAGATACATAGACAAAAGCAACTTTAAGTTTATATTTTTGTTCCTTTTCAATGTAAATGGGATAAAGCAAACAGGCTTGATAAAAAGCAAGATCGGTATAACAGGTTTTTAACCACTCATAACCTTTACGATTTGCTATTTTACGCCAAAAACTTTGAATGGTATTTGTCAAAATCGTATGTAATGGGTATTTATCCTTAATGACATTTGCTTCGAAAAAATTTGAAAGGGGAACTTTTTGCTTAAATATACAGAACTTCAGCAACGTAAGATATGTATTCATATAAAGGAACGACTGATGGTCGAAGTCAAAATCACAGAGAAATTTTTGGCAATGTTCTTCAAACTCAGTCATCAGCTCTTTTAATTCTAGCTTTTCGTGATTGTAACAATCCGCTACAATCGGAAGACGCACATCTTTGGCAGAAGTCAGCATCGGCCAGTAATAAAAAAGAAAGAACAAAGAATTGATCTCAAGAATGTCTATTGCTGAATCAATGATCATAAAGAAAGCAGAGAAGAAATCAAGCTTTTCACCACTGGGGATAAATGATCGGTTCGTTAACTGATAAAGATTTGTCTTGTGACCATCCTTTAAACGAAACAGACAAATCTTGCAATGAAGTAAGGCTTCTTTTTTGCCAATTTCATACTTGCTTTTGTATTTCGTTCCTTCATAGGTAACAAAAAGCTCTTCGATCTCTTGGTCAAAGGCCTTCACCAAACTATCCCCTAAAGAAATGTGCCAGATAAAATTAAACAATAAGATGCGAATCACCATCTCTGAACCGATAAGCGTCATGGCTGATTGATTTAAGGTTACGTTGAATTCCTTTAAATGATCCTGAAGCTTTTTAGTTTGACGGAAACAAGTCGAACGACTGATATAGTTTCTTTGGCAAAATGCCAGCAAACTTTCATCTTGATTGGTCAAGATACTTAACAACATTTTATAAGAAATACTTTCTTGGGCTAAAAACTGCTGATATTGATTGTATTCAATCAAATTTTTAGGGAGACTAAGGGTGTTTTTATGTAATGAAAGATTTACTGGGGAGAGGTTTTGCAGGTCCTCTTGGATCGAGGAAAGTAAACTTTTCAATCTCGTTGCACTTAAATGGGTCAGATTTTTCACGAACTCTATGTTGTATTCACCCGGAGCAATTGATAGTAGTTTTCCGTAGAGTCCGATTTTGTCTAATGCTCGGGTATCTAAGAGTATTTTTTCAATCAAATGATCACCTTCTTATTTTATTAATAACTTATTTATATTACTGTGTAAAGACACGTCTCAAAACTTTTGCTTTTTTTTAGAAAAACTGAGACAAATTTTTGCCAGAGCTGTCTCATAAAGAACAAAAATAGAAATCGCATGTGAAAAACGCTAGTTTTTTTTAGTTATTAAATAACGTTGGTTAATTGGTTCCGCTTTGAAATAAAAAAACTTTTTTATTTATGAATAACTACAGATGCGTAAATTTTTCCTGTTTTTCAGAAAATAAAAAAAAGAGGTGTCTTTCGCTTCTTTCTTGTATCATCAGCTTGTAATTTTTGATTCTTTGAAAGGAGGTCTTTTTATGTTTTTGACAAAGAGACACCACTGGTTCTCTTTCATTTTCTGTATGTTAGGGGGGATATTATTTTTCATTTATTCGAGTTTGCAAACAAATGGGATAGCAAGTGCACAAGAAGAAAATACGATCGCTATTACCGAAACGGAGCAGATCAAGTTGACAGGTCAACGGGAGGGCAATCAATTTACTTTACGATATCAGCTATCACAAAAAAACAAACAGCAACGCATCTGGCTGCAATTATATGCACTTGATGAAACAAAAGAACAACCGCTAACGAAAACGAACAACAAAGAGGTGGTTTTTATTGAGGATGAATCCGCGCAGTCTTGGCTAACAACACAAGACTTCTTGAAAACACCCTGTGAACAAGAAGTAACGTTTCAACTACCTAATGAAACAAAAAAACTGAAGTTGGCGATTCAGATTGAAGAATATGATCACGAAAATCAAGAATCGCACAAATTGGCGTCTTTGGATGAATTGATAGTTGACATTCCGCTTGCGACAGAATCTGCTTCCTCAGATAGGGTGGAAGTCAGCTCAACTGATTCACAAGCTGCAGAAACCGGCACGGAGTCAACTTCGGAACAAGTGTCGAATGAAGACTCAAAAGGTGTTTCGAATGAAGAAACGCAGAAAGAGACAAAGGAAACAGGAACAACGACAAGTTCTTCTGAAGACGAAACACTCATTGAACCGTTTAAACAAGAACGTCTTTATCAAAAAACGACCGTTTCACAGGCTTTTGCTTCGATTGAACCAGATTATACGACAGACCAAAGCGGGACGTATCCTTCGGCTAATTGGACAATTGATGAAAAGAGCAATGTCTTAAATCATCAGGGGAACAAAGATGCAGGCGAAACCTGGGATGGCGTAACTACATGGAATGGTGATCCAGAAAATTTGACCAACTCGTATATTGAGTATGGTGGTGTGGGAGATGAAGCGGATTTTGCTTTACGGAAATTTGCAAAAGAGACGAATACTCCAGGACTGTTTGATGTCTACCTAAATGTACGAGGGAATGTTCAACGCCAAATTGATCCGATCGATGTTGTGTTGGTAGTGGATTGGTCAGGGAGTATGAATGAGATGGGACGCATCACTGAGGTAAAAAAAGGTGTGGATCGCTTTTTGAATCAAATTGAAGGAAGCGGCATTCAAGACAGTGTCTACATGGGCTATGTCGGTTATTCCAGTGATGGTAACAATTACCAAAACAAAACCTGCCAGTTAGGAAAATTTTCTGAAGTCAAAGAGACGATCCGAACGATGACGCCAGAAACAGCAGCTGGGGGGACCTTTACCCAAAGAGGGCTGCGCCAAGCTGGGGATATGCTATCAACGCAAAATGGACATAAGAAAGTCATCGTTTTGCTAACAGATGGCGTGCCGACCTACAGTTATCATGTGTCCAAAGTGCATACACAAGCAGATGGTAGTTATTATGGAACCGCCTTTTCTCTTTCTCAAGACCAGCCGATGAATACTTCACATCTCTACAACGGGTATTTTGCATCTGATCAGTACGGTAACTCTAAATGGATCAACAATACGTTTGTCGCCACGATCGGTGAGGCGATGGCGTTAAAAGAGCGCGGGATTGAGATTCACGGATTGGGGATTCAACTGCAAGGGGATCAAACAGCTGGGTATACAAAGGCCGATGTTGAGAACAAAATGAGACAGATGGTTTCTGCTGATGAAGAGGGGCATCTTTATTATGAGTCAGCCAATGAAGCAGCGGATATTGCCGACTATCTCGAGAAAAAAGCCCTTCATATTTCGGCGACAGTCACTGATGGAGAGATTACTGACCCCATTTCGCAACCATTTTTATACGAAGAAAATAGCTTGTCAATCAAAAGTGTCGGTTCTGCTGCTCTAACGGTGCAGCCTGAGGTCACGATATCTGACAATACACTCAATGCTTCTGGTCTTTATTTAGGCGAAGGACAGGAACTGCAAATTCATTATCAAGTGCGGATTCAAACGGAAGCAGCGGATTTTAAACCAGATACTTGGTATCAAATGAATGGAGAAACGGTGTTTTATCCGAATCATCAGTCCGATCAAAAGGCATTGTTTGGTGTGCCTTCTGCCAAAGCACCTGGGAAAGAGTTGACGATCAAAAAAGTCTGGGAGGAATACGATGGCGATACGTCAAGTCGCCCAGAATCTGTCTATTTTGAAATAAGCAGAAGCCCAGTTACTAGCAAGGAGAGCTGGCAAACAGGATATCTCAAACTTACTGAGACCGATGCACAAGATCAGACAAGTTGGGAACGAAGCAAGGTTTCCGCGGTTTCTGAAAAGGATGGAACGGATTACGAAGAAACCCGTCTACTGCCGCTTTATAACAATCAAGGAGAAACGTTTAATTATCAAGTCACAAATGAACTGGCAGTATCAGGCTACGAGTCGACAAGAGTGGACGTTTCTACATGGAAAAACACAAAGACGTTTGTGCCCCTCGCATTAAATCTGATCAAAAAATCCGCTGTAGGAGAGGTGAAGCTGACAGGTGCTGTTTTTGAATTGACGGGCGCTGGAAAGACAGTAACCCTTGTGGATCAAGGGGATGGAACGTACGGGCTGCCAGCAGATACTACGTTGCAAAAAAGTCAGACGTATCGTTTAAAGGAAGTCACTGCACCGGCGGGACATCATTTGGCTAAGCAAACAGAGTGGCTGATCCATATTGATGAGCAAGGGCATGCGACGATTGATGGACAACCTGTCACACTGGTCGAGCATACGATTATCCTGGAGATTATCAATCCGTTTACAGAAATTCCAGTCGCTATTCGAAAATATACGTTGCAAAATGAGCAGCAAGTATTGTTAGCAGGCGCTGTCTTTTCTCTGCAACAAAAAACAGCAGGAGGGGATTATCAAGAAATCGCCTCAGAAACGTCGGATGATGTTGGGATGGCTGAATTTACGATCCTTGAGCCTGGCGCTTATCGTATCTCAGAAACAGCCGGTCCGCTCGGATATGATACGGTTGCCGGTGACTATGAATTTGTCGTTGGTACAGACGGAAAAATCCAGTATCAAGGGGAAAATGTCGACGGGGATGCCAACTGTTGGACCCTTACCCATGGCAATCAGTTAAAACCTTTTGATTTGGTGGTCAATAAACAGGATGAACTGGGACAAGCACTTGAGGGGGCAAAATTCCGGCTAAGTGGAAACGGACGGACTGTCGAACTGCCTGAAAACGGAGAAGCACTAGCGGTATTTCACTTCCAAGATCTCACACCCGGCAGCTATACCTTGGAAGAAACTGGTACACCCGCAGGCTATGCAGGTTTAACAGCACCTGTCCAAATCAAGATTGAAGAGGATGGTCAGGTCTTTATCGATGAAGAACGACTACCGAATCTTCTTGTTTCTGGAGAAAAGAACAATCAAATAGAATTGATCGTAACCAATCAAGTGAAAGTGTCTCTTCCTGAAACCGGAGGGAATTGGCATGGATGGATGGTCATTCTTTCAGCAAGTCTGCTAGTCCTTTTAGCTGGTAGCTATTTGCACGTTAAGCGCAAAGATAAGCCTTCATTAAAGTAATTTTTCCATTAGCGAATGAAAAACGAAAAAAAATTTAGAAGAGAGGAAAGAACAATGAAAAAGATTTTTAATCATACGAAAATGGTTTGTCTCCTATTTTTACTTTTGCCATTTGTCTTTTTTGGAACAAAAAATCAGCAAGTGTCTGCAGAGAGCAATTTGGCACAGATCCATCTCCATAAAAAGAAAATGGTCAATCTGCCAGGTTCATTGATTCAAAATAGTGGGACTGAGATGGAAGAGTTTGATCAATACCAAGGCTTAGCCGATGTCACTTTTTCTGTCTATGATGTGACAGCAGCATTTTATGAAAAACGATCTGCAGGGGCATCCGTTGAAGAAGCCAAGCGTCAAGTTCAAACCTTGACGTCTGGTTCCCCTATAGCTAGCGGAAAAACAGATGCAGCCGGTGATTTGGTTTTTGAATTGCCGAAAAAACAAGCCGATCGGGATGCAGTTTACACCATTGTAGAAGCCCCTAAAGACGGCGTTACAACTGCTGAGAATATGGTGATCGCCTTTCCCGTATATGAAATGATCCAACAAGCTGATGGCTCATATGTTTATGGAGAAGAAGAGCTAGACACGATCCATCTTTATCCGAAAAATATCGTCACAAATGAAGGAACGCTCCTTGTGAATAAGCGAGGAACGGGGGAAAACGAACCACTGAATGATGCGGAATTTGTTGTTTCAAAGCAAGAAGGACGCGAAAATACCAAGAAATACATTTTAAGTGCAGCCGATGGACTTTATACATGGACAACTGACAAACAGGCAGCGTACCGTTTTTTGACAGGCAAACAATATGCTGCTGGAGACGCTGGTATCGATGTGAGTGAGAACCAAAAAGGACAGCTAAAGATTGCGCAACTAGAAACAGGCGCCTATCAATTAGAGGAAACGAAAGCCCCAAGTCAAGCCGCCTTAATCGAGGAAGAAAGAATCAAGGATTTCTCGATTGATTCAGGAAGTAACGTTACTGTTGAGCTAACAATCAAGAATGACACAACAAATGTTACAAAAACAACACCACAATTAGACGGCAAAGACGTGGAGATCGGCGAAAGAATCCAATATCACCTAACGGTCAATAACCCATCAGGTATTCAAGATAAAGTAGGATCAGAAAACAAATACAAACATTTTCAATTGATCGATGCCCATGATCCAGCATTAACTTTTGAAAATACAGCTGAAGGAGAAACGGGCTATGCGTTGTATGATGGAGAGCAGAAAATCGATGCGACGAATTACCAAGTAACGGAAAAAGAGCATGGCTTTACGGTAACTATCAATCCAGAATTCGTGCCGCAATTAAGGCCGGGAAATCAATTGCGCTTTGTGTATTATATGTATTTAAATGAACAGGCTATGCCTATTAATGGCTTTACGAATAAAGCAAATGTAGAAACGGATTTCATGACGGATCAAACGCCTCCAAGCGTGGAAGTTTTGACAGGGGGCAAACGGTTCTTAAAAGTCGATGGGGCTGTGACCGCTACCGAAGCATTGGCAGATGCAGTTTTTGTTGTACGGGATCAAGACCGTGATGATGCCAACTACCTGAAAATCGAAGAAGGAACCAAACAGGTATCTTGGGTGCAAACAGCGGATGAAGCGACGAAATTTACCACAGGGACAGATGGATTAGTTGATATCATCGGGTTAAAATTTGGCACCTACTATTTGGAAGAAGTAAAAGCACCAAAAAATTATGTACTGCTAACAAATCGCATCGCTTTTGAAGTACATGAAACGTCTTATGGAACGAAAGAGCAATTGGGAGATCCAGAAAAAGTCCCTAACCGCCGCAAAGGAACCTTACCGGCAACTGGTGGTGCCGGCACGTATTTAATGGGCGCCATCGGAGTGGTGATCGTTGGTTTAGCTGGGTGTTATTTTGTTAAACGGAAAAAAGGGTAAGTAAATGAGATGAAAATGCACGATGACAATCAAAAGGAAAAGAAATGGCACGAAAGTACCTACTCAAAAAGTGACTTTGTTGGATGTTCTAATGGGTATTCTGCTGCTGCTAGGTGTTCTGATCATCAGTTATCCTTTTGTAAGTAATCAGCTCAACACCTTTTTGGATCAACAGTTGATCAGCTACTACCAAAGCCAAGCTAAAAAAATGAGTGAAATAGAAAAACAACAAAAAAGGAACCAGTTGGAACGAGTAAATCAAGAGCTGGCACAGCATCCCAGCAATCCTGGAATCAAAGAAACGCAAGATTTATCAGAAACAAGGGACTCAGAATCAGGCGATACACCTGATTACTATGAACGACATACGATCGGCGTTTTAAAGATCCCCGTGATTGGTGTCGCTCTCCCGATTTTTGATCAAACCACCGATACGTTGTTAAAAAGAGGAGCAACATTATTGGAGGGCGCTTCGTATCCAATAGGTGGTGAAGATACCCATGCAGTTTTGTGCGGACACCGTGGGTTAACGAGTGCAACCCTCTTTACGGATCTGCCTAAGCTGCAGATCGGCGATGAGTTTTATATCGAAACGTTTGATGATACGTTGGCGTATCAAATAGATCAGATTAAAACGGTCGCCCCTGATGATACCGAAGCACTAAAAATTGTCAAAGGCAGTGATTATGTCACCTTACTAACCTGCACACCCTATATGGTCAATAGCCATCGTTTATTGGTTCGCGGCAAAAGGGTTCCTTACAATGAAGAAAATGAAACAAATGCCGCAAAAAAAGCAAACCAGCAGGATTTGTGGGTGCTGCTAGTTGTAAGCACCACACTATTACTACTCCTGCTGGTGATTAGCAGAATCAAAAGAAAAAAACAGCATGATTTGATCACTCTCAGTGATAAGAAGCAAAGATAGCAGGTTTTCCTCTAGATCCACTAGAAAATGACTTGTTAACCTTACTCAGAACGAAACATGTCGTGTGAAATATGGTACAATAACGAAGATAAAAGGTAGTAAAAAACAGTCGGTCTAATGGTAAAGGTGTCAGAAAAAAGGAAGAATGAGTGGGTAGACAAGCTTTTTTTCAACCACTTCCCCAAAATTAAAAAGCGAGAAAGCGCGTATGACGCATGAGAATCGCGCTGAAAGCTTTACCTATGCACGAGGTTGGAACAAGAACATTGTCCTAAAGCAATTTTAGCAAAATGCCCAGTGTGACTAGTTTCTCTGATGGTTTTAGAGCAAATAGTCCTCGTTCTTGTTAGGTATATACTGCATGGATTTAGACACTACTGTCTTTTTTTACCAATTCGAAGAAGTACCAAGGAGGAAAACGTTCAAATGACCATTCAATGGTTTCCAGGCCATATGGCGAAAGCCAGACGTGAAGTAAGTGAGAAATTAAAATTCGTGGATATCGTTTTTGAACTCGTGGACGCACGCTTGCCGATCTCATCCCGCAACCCCATGCTGGACCAATTATTACAGCAAAAACCACGATTGATCTTGATCAATAAAGCGGATTTAGCAGATCCCGTTCAAACCAAAAAATGGGAGCATTATTTCCAAGCACAAGGCTATTTAGCCTTGGCGATCAACGCCCAAGACAATCAAGGCGTCAAAGCCATTGTCCCGACGGCTAAGCAAGTCTTGAAGGAAAAAATCGCTCGTGACAAAGCCAGAGGATTGAAGCCCCGTGCGATTCGAGCGATGGTGATTGGCATTCCGAATGTCGGAAAATCAACCTTGATGAACCGTTTAGTAGGGAAGAAAATTGCTCAGACGGGTAATAAACCCGGCGTGACCAAAGGACAGCAATGGCTGCGTTTTGGGACTGATCTAGAGCTGCTAGATACGCCTGGGATCTTATGGCCAAAATTTGAAGATCCTGAGATTGGTAAAAAATTGGCATTGACGGGGGCTATTAAAGATCAGCTGATCCATTTGGATGATATCGCATTGTATGGACTTGATTTTTTTGCCCGCTATTATCCTGAAAGAATCGCCAATCGTTACCAACTAAAGGCGGAGGAAGAGGCGTTGTTAGCGCCGGACCTGTTGATGAAAATCACTGAAAAACGTGGGTATAAAGATAACTATGATCGAGGAAGCGAGCTTGTTGTCTTTGACATTCGGCAAGGAAAATTAGGCCGTTATACACTAGATCGAGTGGAGGAAATGGAAAGCCAAGATGAAACAACCGATTAAGACAATCAAAGAGCGATTATTTGATCCAACCTTTAATGACCCGGCATTTTTGCAGGAATTGCTAGCAGATGAACGCGCAGGGGTCCAAAAGCTGTTGCAACGATATGAGAAACAATTAGTCAAACAGCAGCTATTGCAGGAAAAATACGAAGAAATGATGCGTTTTGAAAACGAAGCATTTCAACAAGGCGCCCGTTTTATCGCCGGTTTAGATGAAGTGGGGCGCGGACCTTTAGCAGGACCCGTGGTGTCAGCTGCGGTGATTCTGCCTAAAGAATGCCAGATTTTGGGGTTAAATGATTCAAAACAGCTTTCTGCGAAGAAAAGAGAAGAACTGTTTATCGAAATTCAAAATAAAGCCGTTGCTGTCGGTATCGGTGTGGTTAGTCCTGAAGAAATCGATCGGATAAATATCTATCAAGCGAGCCGCCTGGCGATGAAAGAAGCTTTGATCGACTTAGCGGTCAAGCCGGAACATTTGCTCATTGATGCGATGACCATCGAGACCGACATCCCTCAACAAAGCTTGATCAAAGGCGATGCCCGCTCCATTTCGATTGCCGCAGCAAGTATCATTGCCAAAGTCTATCGTGACAATTTAATGAAAGATTTTCATGATGTGTATCCTTTTTATGGGTTTGATCAAAATGCTGGGTATGGGACCAAAGTTCATTTAGAAGGGTTAGCTGCCCATGGAATTTGCCCTATTCATCGTAAAACCTTTGCCCCAGTTAAACAATACTTATAAATTTCATCCATCCCTCTTTTTTTAGCGAATCTTATAAGTAAGATCACTAAGAAAAGAGGGTTTTGTTTATGAAGTATCAACAAGCAACAGATTTTGAAAAACAGTTGATAAAACTGTACTACTGTCAGGGAATCGGTCTGCAAGGTTGCTGGAAGATTATTTGGCATTGGCTGGAAACAAAAGAAATGCGTTGTTCGTTGGAAGAGATGATTGCCATCGGCATCCTTCCACAGCATAGGACGGTTTTTCGCCGATCGTGGGAGCAAATGACAGAAGAGCACATCACACAAAAGATGGGGGGACAAAACTACCTCACCTTCTTTTCAGCGGAGTATCCGATGCTTTTAAGACAAATTGCGGACCCACCATTATTACTATTTTACGAAGGAAATCTGCAATTGTTGCAAACGCCCATGATTGGATTTGTCGGCGCAAGAACAGCTTCTCGCTACGCGCGTAAAGTTTGCGAAAAGCTGATCCCGCCTTTAGTGACAGAAAACTATACGATCGTCAGTGGATTAGCAAATGGCGTCGACAGTTTTGCCCATGAATCAGCCATCAGAAATCGGGGACAAACCATTGCCGTGATTGCTTCTGGTTTGGAACATTGTTATCCTACTTCTGCGTATCCGTTGTTCCAGCAGATTCGTCAAGAACATCTAGTACTGAGTGAATATTCTCACGACACCAAACCGCAAAGACATCACTTCCCCTTACGCAATCGCATCATTGCCGGTATTTCAAAAGCGATCTGTGTGATTGAAGCTAAAGAAAGAAGCGGTTCTTTGATTACGGCACAATTAGCAATGGAAAATGGCCGAGAAGTTTTTGCAGTGCCTGGTGAAATGATTTCCGATCAGTCAAAAGGTTGTCACCACTTGATTCAAGATGGCGCAAAATGTACGATTAGTGTGTCAGATATTTTACAGGAGTTAGCCTTTTTTTGATTTTTCCAATCAACCTTCCTTGACAAACCTTTTCTTGAAAGCTATGATAAGCTACGATTTGTATGTTTCATCTGCATACGATAGGTTCACTGATTGATAGAATATAATAGTAGGAAAAATTCAGGAAGGAGCCATTCTTTATATGGCATATAAATATTTAGTAATCGTGGAATCGCCGGCAAAGGCGAAAACCATTGAAAAATACCTTGGACGAAATTACAAAGTCGTCGCAAGTGTCGGTCATATTCGTGATCTTCCTAAAAGTAAAATGGGAATTGATGTCGAAAATGACTACGAACCGCATTACATTTCGATACGTGGCAAGGGCGATGTAATCAAAAGTCTCCGTTCAGCTGCGAAAAAAGCCGAAAAAGTCTACCTCGCAAGTGACCCGGATAGAGAAGGAGAAGCTATTGCTTGGCATTTAGCTTTTCTACTTGGATTAGATTTAAAAGATAAAAATCGCGTCGTCTTTAATGAAATCACTAAAGATGCGGTCAAAGCAGCCTTCAAAGAGCCAAGAACGATCGATGTAGATCTTGTTGACGCTCAACAAGCGCGCCGGATTTTAGACCGATTAGTCGGGTATTCATTGAGCCCGATCCTTTGGCGTAAAGTGAAAAAAGGATTGAGTGCTGGCCGTGTTCAATCGGTGGCGCTTAAGATTATTATTGATCGTGAAAAAGAGATCCGTGATTTTGTTCCTGAAGAATATTGGAGCATTGATGGAAACTTTAAAAAAGCCACGAAAAAATTCAAAGCCAATTTTTGGGGCCTAGATGGCAAAAAGAAAAAATTACCGAATGCTGAAAGCATAAAAGAAATCACCGATCGTCTTTCTAGTAAAGAGTTTCAAGTGACGAAGGTTGAAAAGAAAGAACGCAAACGCAACCCGGCGGCACCGTTTACCACCAGTAGCTTGCAACAAGAAGCAGCCCGTAAACTGAACTTTCGAACGCGGAAAACCATGATGGTCGCACAGCAGCTCTATGAAGGGATCGCTCTTGGTAAACAAGGAACCGTTGGTTTGATCACCTATATGCGTACCGATTCGACCCGAATCGCAGACACAGCCAAAGGTGAAGCGGCCGAATTTATTGAAAGTACTTATGGTTCAGAGTTTTCGGCGCACGGTGGCAAAAAACGCGCGAATGCACAAGGGGCACAAGATGCCCATGAAGCGGTAAGACCAACAAGTGTGATGCGTACGCCAGAAGCCATGGAGAAATTCTTAGACAAAGACCAACTAAAACTGTATCGCTTGATCTGGTCTCGCTTTGTGGCTAGTCAAATGACGCCGGCGATTTTGGATACAATGAAAGTTACCTTGGATCAAAATGGTGTCATCTTTATTGCCAATGGTTCAAAGATCAAATTTAAAGGGTTTATGCAGGTCTATGTGGAAGGGCGCGATGATGGCAAAGAAGACAAAGAGAACATTTTGCCAGAGTTAATTGAAGGAGATGTGGTCCAATCCGTATCGATCGAACCAAAACAGCATTTCACTCAACCACCTGCCCGCTACAGTGAAGCCACCTTGATCAAAACCCTTGAAGAGAACGGTGTGGGTCGTCCTTCAACTTATGCACCAACGTTGGAAACAATCCAACGACGTTATTATGTGAAATTGACACAAAAACGTTTCGAGCCAACTGAACTTGGTGAGATCGTCAATTCATTGATCGAGGAATTCTTCCCGCAAATCGTTGATATGCATTTTACTGCTGAAATGGAAAATAGCTTGGATAGCATTGAAGCTGGGAAAGAAGAATGGGTCAAAGTCGTCGATCAATTCTACCGTCCATTTGAAAAAGAATTGACGACTGCAGAAGAAAGTATCGAAAAAATTCAAATCAAAGACGAACCTGCAGGCTTTGACTGTGACCTTTGTGGCCATCCAATGGTGATCAAATTAGGTCGCTACGGAAAATTTTATGCCTGCAGCAATTTCCCTGACTGTCGCAACACGAAACCAATCGTCAAAGAAATCGGCGTTGAGTGCCCGGTCTGTCATCAAGGCCAAGTTGTTGAACGCAAATCGAAAAAAAATCGGTTGTTTTATGGATGTACCCGCTATCCGGACTGTGACTTTACTTCTTGGGACAAACCTGTAGGCCGTAATTGTCCGAAATGTGATAATTACTTAGTCGAGAAGAAAGTTAAAGGCGGCAAGCAAGTCGTGTGTATCAATGGGGACTATGAAGAAAATGTGCAAAAATAACTAGCAGGATTCCCTGTTAAAAAAAGAATCGGCGCATTCTTTTGAACGGTCAGCCTTGATGTTGGCTGACAAAAGAAAGTGCCGGTCCTTTTGATTAATACAAGCAGTTTCTTATGACAAGAGGCGAGCTTTTGAAATAAAAGGAGAGCACTATGAAAGAAATCAATGTTATTGGTGCCGGTTTAGCCGGAAGCGAAGCTGCTTGGCAAGCAGCGCAAGCAGGTGTCGCAGTAAAGCTTTATGAAATGCGTCCTAAGAAATCGACAGAAGCCCATCATACAAATAATTTTGCCGAGCTTGTTTGTACGAATTCACTACGAGGCAACAATTTAACAAATGCGGTCGGTGTTTTGAAAGAAGAGATGCGTCGCTTAGATTCAGTGATTATTACCTCTGCAGACAAAACAGCGGTTCCAGCAGGTGGAGCTTTAGCTGTTGATCGTGATGATTTTTCAGAGTTAGTCACCAAACGTGTCAAAGAACATCCTTTAGTCACTGTCATCGAAGAGGAGATCACTGAAATTCCAGATGGGATCACCGTGATTGCAACTGGACCTTTGACTTCTGAACCTTTATCCAAAGCGATCCAAGCTTTTAACGGATCAGAAGGATTTTATTTCTATGACGCAGCAGCACCGATCGTCGATAAATCCACCATCAATATGGATAAAGTTTATTTGAAATCACGCTATGACAAAGGCGAAGCAGCCTATCTGAACTGTCCAATGAACGAAGAGGAGTTTTATGCGTTTCGTGAAGCTTTAGTCAATGCGGAAGTGGCCCCTTTGAAAGAATTCGAAAAAGAAAAATTTTTTGAAGGATGTATGCCAATCGAAGTTATGGCTGGCCGTGGACCGAAAACCATGTTGTTTGGTCCGATGAAACCAGTTGGATTGGAAGATCCGAAAACCGGCAAACGTCCCTACGCAGTGATTCAGTTGCGTCAAGACAATGCGGCTGCTTCTCTTTACAACATCGTTGGTTTTCAAACACATTTAAAATGGGGCGAGCAAAAACGGGTTTTCCGTATGATCCCTGGTTTGGAAGAGGCAGAATTTGTGCGCTACGGCGTGATGCATCGGAATAGTTTTATGAATTCACCAGAGTTGTTACAACAAACGTACCAATCGAAAAAACGTGAAGACCTCTTTTTTGCTGGTCAGATGACAGGCGTTGAAGGGTATGTTGAAAGTGCAGCCAGTGGATTGATGGCCGGGATCAACGCTGCCAAACTTGCAAAAGGGGAAGCGCCGATCATTATGCCACAAGAGACGACAATTGGCAGTATGGCGTATTATATCACTCATGCAGAAGGCAAACACTTCCAACCGATGAATGCCAACTTTGGTTTGCTGCCAGAACTTCCAGAACGAATCAGAGATAAAAAATCTCGTTATGAAGCATTGGCAAACCGGGCATTAGCTGCCTTAGAAGAAGCCAAAGAACAACTATAAGAGCGATGAGTCATCACCTTCTTACTAATAAATGGTAAGAAGGTTTTTTTTTAATTTGTCTTGAAACTTTAATCAAGGTGACTTATGATAGACAGTAACAATGACAGAAGGTGGTGAAGATGGTGATTGGAGAATGGATTCATTTGATTCAAAACTATTTACAGCGTTTTCCTACAGTAATTCAATTTTTAGGATGGCTGATCCTTTTGGTCGGGGTCATTTTCGTTGTCTTTGTTTTATTTAGTTTGCTGTTAGGTCCCATTATGTGGCTTTACAATCGCATCACAGACAAAAACCGCAGCAATGTCATTAGTCGCAATGATTTTGTGATCGGTGAACTGACGGAAAAGATTGTCGGAGATACAATCGGCGAAGTCATGGAGATAGGGAGTCAAGGTGCACGTTCTGTTTATCCTGCACGTTTTTTTCGGGAAGAAGATCGTGAAAACAATGTTCGATTGCCAGTCGGAACCAAAGTCATCATTGTCGATTTTGATAAAAAAGGGATCGCGTTGGTGGTGGAAAGTAAAAATTTTATAGAATAGGAAGTGTTACGTTATGGTGGATACAGGATCAGCAGTAGATTTTTTAAGTAATCCGATTTTATGGGGTGTTGTCCTCGTTGTTTTATTGATCGCTTTTTTGATGATACGCTATCGCATTGGGAAACCCGATGAAGCATTGATTGTTACGGGGTCGTTTTTAGGAAAAGAAGGCATCAAAATCTTAAAAAACAGTGGGACGTTTGTGATTCCTATTGTTCAAAAAGCCCATAAATTAAGTTTATTGACCCACAAGTTAGAGATTGGGACACCAGAAGTTTATACGGAACAAGGCGTACCGATCAAAGCCAGTGCGACGGTGCTTGTAAAGGTCGGCAACAGTACCGAGTCGATCAAGACAGCTGCTGAGCAATACTTAGGCAAATCCACAGGTGAATTGGAAGATGAAGCCCAAGAAGTCTTAGAAGGTCACTTACGGGCGATTCTAGGAACGATGACGGTAGAAGCCATCTATAAAAACCGCGATGATTTTGCGGAACAAGTGCAAGAAGTTGCCTCTACGGACTTGAAGAAAATGGGGTTGGAGATCGTTTCGTTTACGATCAAAGATGTCAGCGACAGCAATGGCTACTTGGATGCGTTAGGACGCCCTCAGATTGCTGAAGTGAAAAAAAATGCCGAAGTAGCGGAATCCAATGCCTTAAGAGAAACTCGAATCAAGCAAGCTGAGAATGAGCAATTGGCACAGCATGAAGAGATCCGTCGCCAAACAGAAATCGCAGAAGCGACAAAAGATATGGCATTGAAACAAGCACAATACAAACAAGAACGCGAAGTTGCGGATGCGAAAGCGGAACAGATCGCGGTCGGCGAACAAATGAAAGTTCAATTGATCGAACAAGAAAAAAATATCGAGATTCAAGAAAAACAAGCGGAATTGACGGAAAAAGAATTGAATGCAACTGTCCGTAAAAAAGCCGAAGCGGATAAATATGTGGTTGAACAAAACGCTTTAGCAGACAAAGCAAGAGAAATCGCACGAGCACAAGCGGAAGCGGAAAAAGTCAAATTAGCTGCCCAAGCAGAAGCCGAACGAATTGAAAAACTAGGTAGTGCCGACGCGGAACGGATCGCAAAAGTCGGTCAAGCCGAAGCGGAAAGCCGTGAAAAGATGGCGATTGCTTTGACCAAACTGAACGAAGCTGGTATTTTGATGGAGTTCATCAAAGTGCTGCCTGAAATCGCGAAAGAGGTCAATGCGCCACTGAGCAATATTGATAAAGTGGTTAGCTTTGGCGGCAATGATGGTCTTCAATCAATGGGGGAAGCTGGTTTAGCGCGAACCTTTGATACGATCAAAGAGACAACCGGATTAGACTTAGTTGGGTTAATCAATGACACGATGTCCACAAAACAAGGAAACAAAGAGCTAGTTCAGGCTGTATCTGAAAGCACTGGTTCGCATCAGCCAACAACTGATCCAATCGAATAAAAGCAAATAAGTGGAAACGTATCAGTCCCTCTTTCTTTTGAGGAGAGGGACTGGTACGTTTTTCTGGCGCATTTAACGGATCTTTCTGAACAAAGATAAGAATCTTACGTAGATTCTTAGAAAGTTTTCACAATTATGTCTAAACTTTGAAATATTGATTAAATTCTGACAATTCATTTGTTTTTTTTTGTGGTCTATGCTAAAGTTATTTCGAATCATGAAAAGGGGGGTTAATTTGCAAACAGATCAGTTTCAAGAAGAGTTTTTTCGTTATCTTATTGTTGAAAGAGGGTATTCGGAAAAGACAAAAAAAGCGTATCAAGAAGATATGGGCGATTTTTTTCACTTCTTAAAAGAGTCTGGCAATGAAGACCCATTAGCAGTGGAATACCGCGATGTTCGCGTCTATTTAAGCTATTTGACGGAACGAGAGTACAGCCGTAATTCCATCAGTCGTAAAATGGCTAGTTTGCGATCTTTTTATCAGTTTCTAACCAAGCATGAGATCGTCAAAGAGAATCCTTTCGCCTACATTCATTTAAAAAAGAAAAACGCCAAATTGCCGCGTTTTTTTTATGAGAAGGAAATGGATGCTCTCTTTCAAAGTGTTGCTGGCGATGAGCCACTACAACAGCGCAATCAAGCATTGTTAGAAGTCCTTTATGGTTCAGGTTTGCGGGTCAGTGAGTGCAGCAGTCTCACACTGGGGGCAATCGATTGGGAAAGCGGCGTATTACTGATCCATGGGAAGGGGAATAAGGATCGCTATGTTCCTTTCGGTAGTTACGCACAAGCAGCAGTCAAACGCTATCTTTCCTCAGGACGCAAACAGCTGATGGAAAAGCAGAACAAGGAACACGAGATCCTTTTCGTGAATCATCTTGGTGACGGGATCACTGCAACTGGGATCGAATATGTTTTGAATCAAATCATTCGAAAAAGCAGTTTAGACAGTAAAATCCATCCTCATATGCTTCGGCATACGTTTGCAACCCATTTATTAAACAATGGCGCCGATATGCGGACCGTTCAAGAACTGTTGGGGCATGCCAATCTATCGACGACACAGATTTATGCGCATGTCACCAAAGACAGTTTACAAAAAAATTATCGCCAATTTCATCCACGCGCGTAAAATTGGTACAGGAGGAACATAAATGAAGTCAGAATTTCATTCAACCACCATCTGTGCGGTTGAAAAAGATGGAAAATTTGCCATGGCCGGTGACGGACAAGTAACGATGGGAGAACAGGTCGTTATGAAAGGAACCGCTCGGAAAGTCCGTCGAATTTACAATGGTGAAGTGATCGTTGGTTTTGCCGGCAGTGTGGCAGATGCCTTTACCTTGGAAGAAAAATTTGAAGGAAAACTAAATGAATACAACGGAAATTTGCAACGAGCTGCAGTAGAATTGGCTCAAGAATGGCGGACTCAGCAGTCGATGCAAAAATTAGAGGCGATGCTGATCGTCATGAATGATAAGGAGATGCTTTTGGTCTCTGGGACAGGCGAAGTCATTTCGCCAGATGAAGGGATCTTAGCCATCGGTTCAGGTGGAAACTATGCCTTGGCAGCAGCCCGTGCAATGAAACGTTATGGCGGTGAACTATCTGCCAAAGAAATTGCTGAAGGTGCCTTGAATATTGCCGCAGACATTTGTGTCTTTACGAATCACAATATCATTGTAGAAGAGTTTTAAAGAGGGATGACGATATGACAAACCAAAACAAATCACCACGAGAAATCGTGAAAGAATTAGATGAATACATCGTTGGACAAACCAACGCCAAAAAATCAGTGGCTGTTGCTTTGAGAAATCGCTACCGCCGGCTGCAATTAGATGAAAAGATGCAACAAGATGTCACACCAAAAAATATTTTGATGATCGGACCAACAGGGGTTGGTAAAACGGAAATTGCGCGACGCTTAGCAAAGATCGTTGATGCACCTTTCGTTAAGTTAGAAGCGACGAAATTCACGGAAGTCGGCTATGTCGGTCGAGACGTAGAATCGATGGTACGTGACCTCGTTGAGAATGCGATCCAAATCGTGAAAAAAGAACAATATAAAAACGTGCGGATCCAAGCAGAGAAAAAAGCCAACCGTCGTTTAGTAAAAGTCTTAGTTCCTGGTATTAAAAAGGAACAGAAAAAGAATACCAATCCTTATGAACAAATGATGAATATGTTCAACGCCGCACAACAACCAGAAGAGCCAAAAGAAGAATTGACAGATGAGATTCGCAGCAACCGTCAAGCCATTTTTGAGCAATTAGAAAAGGGCCTTTTAGACAACCGGGAAGTGACGATCCAAGTCGATGAGCCGAAAAATCAAGCACCGATGATGAACAATGGCTTAGAACAAATGGGGATCGATTTGAATGAAACCTTAGGAGCATTGAAACCGCAAAAGAAAATTGAACGCACAGTAACCGTAAAAGAAGCACGAGAATTGCTGATTCAAGAAGAATCTTCAAAACTGGTCAACGACGCGGATATTCATAGTGAAGCATTACGTTTAGCAGAATCTAGTGGCATCATTTTTCTAGATGAAATCGACAAAGTATCTTCGAAATCACAGCAGTCAGGAGAAGTTTCTCGTGAAGGGGTGCAAAGAGATATCTTGCCGATCGTTGAAGGATCGCAAGTCAATACGAAATACGGAACCCTACAAACAGACCATATCCTTTTTATTGCATCTGGGGCATTCCACCTGTCGAAACCAAGCGATCTGATCCCTGAATTGCAAGGGCGTTTCCCGATTCGTGTGGAACTAGATGATTTGACAAAAGAAGACTTTGTTAAAATTTTAACGGAGCCCAACAATGCCTTAGTCAAGCAATACATTGCCTTGTTAGGAACCGAAAATGTCAAAGTAGTCTTTACGATGGAAGCTATCGAGAAAATTGCCGAAATTGCTTATCAAGTGAATCGCGATACCGACAATATTGGTGCTCGTCGTTTGCATACGATTCTAGAGAAACTACTTGAAGACTTATTATTTGAAGCATCTGAGATGCAAATGGGTGAAATCACCATCACAGAAGCGTATGTGGAAGAAAAACTTGCGTCCATCGCAAAAGATGAAGACTTAAGCCGGTATATTTTATAAAGGGAGCGGACCAATGAAAACATTATTAGAAAAGACAAGACAAATCAACGAATTATTGCAGCAAAAAAACACCTTTAATTTAGCTTCTGATTTGCCTTACGACAAGATGGCTGTCATTTTAGGAAACATCCTAGACAGCAATGCGTATATTATTAGCATTGACGGTAGCGTGTTAGGTTTTGTTGAGAACCATGATGTCAATAATGAACGCATCAAAAAAATGTTTGTTGAAAAACAGTTTCCTAAAAATTATACAGATTTAGTCGATCACCTGACTTCCACAGAAGCTAATGTGCCAATCAGTGATGATATGACCGCTTTTCCTGTAGAAGGCCGTGAGTTGTATCCCAACGGACTAACGACCATCGTACCGATTTACGGTGCAGGGGAACGTTTAGGTACGATCATTCTTTCCAGAATCGATAAGTCCTTTGATGACGACGATTTGGTATTAGCGGAATACAGTGCGACAGTTGTTGGTATGCAATTCTTGTACCAAAAATCCCGCAGTATCGAAGAAGATGTTCGCAGTACCACAGCTGTTCAAATGGCAATCAACACCCTTTCTTATAGTGAGTTGAAAGCTGTTCAAGCAATCTTTGAGGCATTAGAAGGCGACGAAGGTCGTCTGACCGCGTCAAGTATCGCTGATCGCATTGGAATTACACGGTCGGTGATCGTAAATGCTTTGCGTAAACTAGAGTCTGCCGGCATTATAGAATCCCGCTCTTTGGGGATGAAAGGCACCTATTTAAAAGTGCTTAACAGCCGCTTTAAAGAGGAATTGACGAAACATCAATATTAGGAGATGAGACCATGACAGTTACCATCACGGCGGGTCATCTGCAAGCAAAAATTGCAGAAAAAGGGGCTGAGCTACAAAGCTTAGTTGATACAAGCAATGACCTTGAATATATTTGGCAAGCTGATCCAAACCACTGGGGAAAGCATGCGCCAATCTTATTTCCGATTGTTGGCGCCTTAAAAGAGGACACCTATCAGCATGAGGGCAAAAGTTATCATTTGCCCCGTCATGGGTTTGCCAGAGACATGGTGTTTACTGTCGTTGAAAAACGTACAGACTATGCCTTGTTTCTATTAGAAAGTTCAACTGAAACCAAAGCGAAGTATCCGTTTGATTTTCAGCTGTATGTCAGTTACGAATTAGGCGGTGATGGCTTAGTCGTCAAATATCAAGTAAAGAATAGCGGTCAAAAAGAACTATTCTTCTCCATTGGAGGACACCCTGCGTTCAATGTCCCACTTGAAAAAGGGCTGACATTTGAAGACTACTACCTTTCTTTTTCTCCAAAGAAATCACGAGTGAAATTGCCATTAAAAGGCAATTATATTGATTATGAACAACGCACACTCGGTCAAACGAATACGGATTTGCGCTTGACCCACGATATGTTTGCAAATGATGCGCTGGTTTATGAAACGAAAGGATTACATTCCTACTCGATTCGCAGTGAGAAATCGCCTCATAGTGTTACGTTAAGCTACAATAATATGCCGTATGTCGGTTTTTGGTCCACGTATCCCGTAAAATCGCCGTTTCTATGTATAGAACCATGGTGCGGTATCGCAGATACACTGGAAGCTTCCGGTGAGCTTTCAGAAAAATTGGGTATTCAAGCACTTTCGCCTGAGGAGTTATTTGAAACAAAGTACTCGATCACAGTCAAATAAAAGCAGGCAAAAAGAAGCTGAGAAAAGTCATTGCACTTTTCTCAGCTTCTGCTTATTTGTTCGCTTGACGCTTATTCAGACCAAACGGTACCCGACTTTCAGTCCCGTCTTTAATACGTGAAATATTTTCGCGATGGCGAATAAAGATAAAAATCGTTACGCCGATCGCGATGAAGGTCAGCAACCAGTTTTGCTCAGGCAATATCGCAGGGGCGATAAAAGGCAAAACGACCGTCGATAAGGTGATCAAACACGCCGCGATCATACTGGTCAGGCTTACCATACTTGTCACATAAAGACAGATAACAAAAATCAATGAAGAATAAATGAAAAAGAGCGGATTGTATCCTAAGAGCATCCCAGCACTTGTCGCCACCGCTTTGCCGCCTTTAAACTTGGCAAAGATCGGAAAGGTATGACCTAAGATCGCGCAGACCCCAAACCAGAGCGGATTGACGGTATGGAGACCAAAGAGGACAGGCAAACTGGTTGCCAAAGTTCCTTTTAAGATATCCATTAATAAAACAACGATCCCGGCTTTCTTTCCTAAAACGCGAAATGTATTGGTCGTTCCCGTATTGCCGCTGCCGAATTGGCGAATATCTTTTTTGAAAAACAATTGGCCAATCCAAACACCCGAGGGGATCGAACCTAAAAGGTAAGCAACAATAAATAAAAGAATCGTATTCATAATAACCAACTTTCTTTGCAAGGCTAGGGCAATTTTAGCATGAAAACGCCTTTCCAACAATAAGAAAATCTTTCGCTAGTCAGGGAAAGAAGAAAAACAGCTTTCCTCGGAGCTGTGAAACACAAACAAGCCATTTTGTGACTCTAGCTTGTGCAAACAAAGGAAAAAGGATAAGATAGTTTAGAAAAATGTTCGCTTGAAAAAAGCGTATTTTGTGTTAAGATTTTTTTTGCAGTCCTTTCAGCAGTAAAAAAGGACTGATCAAGATTAAAGGAGCGGTGGGTTTGGCAAAGAAAACCACAGAATATAATGATGCTTCCATTCAGGTCTTAGAGGGCCTAGAAGCAGTAAGAAAACGGCCAGGAATGTATATCGGCTCGACCGATAGCCGCGGCTTACATCACTTAGTGTATGAAATCGTCGATAATGCGGTTGATGAGGCACTCTCTGGATACGGCAATGAAATCGATGTTACGATCCACAAAGACAATAGTATCAGTGTTCGAGACAATGGGCGAGGAATGCCGGTCGGGACACATGCATCGGGAATCCCTACTGTTGAAGTGATCTTCACAGTGCTACATGCCGGCGGGAAGTTTGGCCAAGGAGGCTACAAAACTTCTGGCGGCCTTCATGGGGTTGGTGCCAGTGTTGTAAATGCTCTATCCAGCTGGCTGGAAGTAGTCATCGTTCGTGATGGCATCGAATACAAACAGAGCTTCAAAGACGGTGGGAAACCAGCTGGTACTTTGAAAAAAATCGGCAAAACTCGTAAACCAACTGGAACCACAGTCACCTTTAAACCTGACGACACGATCTTTTCAACAACCAAATTCTCCTATGAAATTCTCGCAGAACGTTTAAGAGAATCGGCTTTCTTGCTAAAAGGGGTCAAAATCTCCCTGACGGATGAACGTGGGGAAGAACCAATTCATGAAGTTTTTTTATATGAAGAAGGCATCAAAGAATTCGTTGATTATTTAAATGAAGAAAAAGATACCTTGACCCAGGTGGTTTATTTTTCCGGTACCAAAGAAGCAATCGAGGTAGAACTTGCCTTTCAATACAATGATGGCTATTCGGAAAATGTCTTGTCCTTTGTCAACAATGTACGTACCAAAGATGGTGGTACCCATGAAGTTGGGATGAAAACATCAATGACGAAAGCTTTCAATGAATATGCCCGCAAGGTCAATTTGTTGAAGGAAAAAGATAAGAACCTTGAAGGTAGTGATTTTCGTGAAGGCTTAGCGGCCGTGCTGTCGATCCGTGTTCCAGAAAATCTTTTGCAATTTGAAGGACAGACCAAAGGGAAATTAGGAACACCCTTAGCAAGAAATGCTGTAGACAATGTGATTGGCGAGCAACTAGGCTATTACCTGCAAGAAAACAGTGAAATGAGTCAAATGCTGGTTCGTAAAGCGATCAAAGCAAGAGAGGCCCGTGAAGCTGCCAGAAAGGCGAGAGAAGAAAGCCGCACAGGAAAGAAACGCAAAAAAGGTGAGTCACTGCTTTCTGGAAAATTAACGCCTGCTCAGTCTCGTAATCCTAAGAAAAATGAATTGTATTTGGTGGAGGGGGACTCAGCCGGCGGGTCAGCGAAGCAAGGCCGTGACCGCAAGTTCCAAGCGATTTTACCGTTACGAGGCAAAGTTATCAATACGGAAAAAGCCAAGATGCAGGATATTTTGAAAAATGAAGAGATCAATACCATGATCTATACTATCGGTGCCGGTGTTGGCCCAGAGTTTTCGATTGAAGACTGCAATTATGACAAAGTCATTATCATGACCGATGCGGATACCGATGGGGCGCACATCCAAGTGCTGCTTTTAACGTTTTTCTACCGGTATATGAAACCTTTGATCGAAGCGGGAAAAGTATACATTGCTTTGCCACCTTTGTATAAAGTGTCTAAAGGGTTAGGGAAAAAGGCAGTAGTCGAATATGCTTGGACGGATGATGAACTAAGCAAACTGACCCAAAAAATCGGTAAAGGCTATATGCTTCAGCGCTACAAAGGGTTGGGGGAAATGAATGCCGATCAATTGTGGGAAACGACGATGGACCCAGAAACGCGGACGCTGATTCGGGTAAGAATCGATGATGCGGCTCAAGCAGAACGTCGCGTCACCACTTTGATGGGGGACAAGGTAGAACCTCGTCGGAAGTGGATCGAAAGCCATGTTCAATTCAGTTTAGAAGAAGATGGCAGTATTTTGGATAAAAAAGAAGATACGGTACCGGAATTAGTTGATGAAAAGTTAATGGATACCGAACAAGCAGAAAGCAAACATTTAGTTAAGGAATAGGAGGTGGTCTCTTGGAACACAGAAGCAATATACAAGAATTGACATTGGAAGAAGTGATGGGAGATCGCTTCGGTCGATATTCCAAATACATTATTCAAGAACGGGCATTGCCAGATATTCGTGATGGGTTAAAACCGGTTCAGCGGCGCATCTTGTTTGCCATGAACCAAGACGGCAATACGTATGACAAAGGCTTCCGCAAATCAGCGAAATCAGTCGGGAATATCATGGGGAACTTTCATCCCCATGGTGACTCGAGTATTTATGAAGCAATGGTCCGCATGAGCCAAGACTGGAAATTGCGTCAGATTTTGATTGAAATGCACGGAAACAACGGGAGTATGGATGGTGATCCGCCAGCTGCCATGCGTTATACCGAAGCACGACTTTCAGAATTAAGTGGTGAGCTGTTAAAAGATATCGAAAAAAACACCGTCGAATTGGTGTGGAATTTTGATGATACCGAAAAAGAACCAACGGTCTTACCAGCAAAATACCCAAATCTGTTAGTCAATGGCTCAACTGGGATCTCAGCTGGGTATGCAACGGAAATTCCCACCCATAATTTAGGGGAAATCATTGATGGAACGGTCTATTTGATCGACCATCCGCAAGCTTCTTTGGATCAGCTGATGAAGTATATTCCCGGCCCTGATTTTCCAACAGGAGGGATTTTACAAGGGAAAGAAGAAATCAAAAAAGCCTATGAAACAGGCAAAGGCAAAGTGATCCTGCGTTCGAAAACCAAGATCGAAGACATCAAAGGTGGCAAGCAGCAAATCGTTATCAATGAGATTCCCTATGAGGTCAATAAAGCCAATCTAGTCAAAAAAATGGATGAGATTCGTTTGAATAAACGGATCGACGGGATTGCTGAAGTGCGTGATGAAACTGACCGTACTGGTTTGCAGATCGTTGTCGAGCTGAAAAAAGAAGCAAATGCACAAGGAATTTTAAATTATTTATTTAAAAATACCGAATTGCAGATCAACTACAACTTCAACATGGTGGCTATCGACAATATGCGCCCCCAACAAGTCGGTTTGAAACGGATTTTAGAAAGCTACATCAAGCATCGGCGTGAAGTGATCGAAAAACGCAGTCGTTTTGAACTGCAAAAAGCCCAAAAGAGACAGCATATCGTCGATGGGTTAATCAAAGCTTTATCGATTCTTGATGAAGTGATCGCCACCATTCGCGGCAGTAAAGACAAAAAAGATGCCAAAAACAATCTGGTTGTTCAGCACGGTTTTACGGAAGAGCAAGCAGAAGCCATTGTGAACTTACAGTTGTACCGCTTGACCAATACGGATATCACACAATTGCAAGCAGAGGCGAAAGAACTTGCTGAAACGATCGCTGAATTGACAACGATTTTAAATGAGGAAAGTGAATTGCTGAAAGTGATCAAAAAGGAATTGCGGGAGATCAAGAAAAAATATTCGACACCGCGATTGACTGAGATCGAAGCCGAAATTCAAGAAATCAAGATCGAAACACAAGTTTTAGTCGCGCAAGAAGAAGTCGTCGTGACAGTCACAAGAGACGGTTATGTCAAACGCAGCAGTTTGCGTTCTTACGGTGCCTCAAAACCAGAAGAGATCGGCATGAAAGAAGGCGACTCTTTACTTTACAGCAACCAAATGAATACGTTGGATCATCTGTTATTGGTAACCAATAAAGGAAACACGATCTATCGTCCGGTTCATGAATTGCCTGATTTAAAATGGAAAGATCTAGGCGAACATATTTCGCAAACGGTTATGACACTGGCGCAAGATGAAATGATCATTGGGGTCTTTGCCTACAAAGAGATCGATCCGTTGAAAAACTTTGTGCTGATCAGTAAAAACGGCATGATTAAACAAACACGAATGACGGAATTTGAACCTTGGCGCACCTATAAGACACGGCCAATGACGATCATGAAGCTGAAAGATGAATCAGATGAATTAGTCAATGTCTTTTTGACTGATCAAACAGAAGAAATGGATGTCTTTTTAGTCAGTCATCTTGCCTTTGGCTTACGGTATTCGCTTAATGAAGTGCCCGTTGTGGGACCAAAAGCAGCTGGGGTCAAAGCGATGAACCTTAAAGCGGATGATTATCTTATCAATGGGTTGTTAGTTTATTCAGAAGGGGATACACCGATCGTTCTGATTACCCAACGTGGCGCAGCAAAACGCATGCTAGCCCAAGAGATCACCCAATTAGGACGGGCGAAGCGTGGATTGATGGTCTTACGGGAATTGAAGAAAAACCCTCATCGCGTAGTCTATATGGGGAATGGAGAGAACCAGCAGCTACTGGTAACCAACCAAAAAGGACAAGCCTTTGAAGTCATCACGAATCAAATCCCGATCAATGATCGGACCTCCAACGGCTCATTTATCATGGATGAGAAAACAGGGGGGCAAATCTACGAAGTGAAAACACAAATCAGTCCTGCAATCGCAGAGGATTCTGTACTATAAATTATAACAAAGCAACCATTCTGTACCAGTACAGAATGGTTGCTTTTTTGCCTCTTAATTAATCTTTCACATTAATAAAAAACGCACTTTAATAAAAGATTCACATTTGATAAATGCTTATAAATCTAAATTGTTCAAAATAATTCTTGAAAACACTTGCAATCATTAGGGTGTGTGTTATACTGTTCACGTAAAGCTGTTACATTAGTGAACAGAAAATTTAAGGAGGTCCATCAGATGGAACAATGGAATGGATTTAAAGGAAAAACTTGGAAAGAAGAAGTAAACGTACGCGACTTCATCCAAGAAAACTACACACCTTATGACGGAACAGATGAATTCCTAGCAGATGCTACTGAAGCAACGACGAAGCTATGGGATCAAGTCATGGAACTGAACAAGCAAGAGCGTGAAGCTGGCGGCGTATTGGATATGGATACAAAAGTCGTTTCAACGATTACTTCTCATGGACCTGGCTACTTAGACAAAAACTTAGAAACAGTTGTTGGTTTCCAAACGGAAAAACCATTTAAACGCAGCTTGCAACCATTTGGCGGCATCCGCATGTCAGAACAAGCAGCAGAATCTTACGGCTATGAAATCGATGCGGAAGTTTCTCACATTTTCCGCGACTACCGTAAAACACATAACCAAGGGGTATTTGATGCCTATACACCTGAAATCAGAGCAGCTCGTCGTTCTGGTGTAATCACAGGTCTTCCTGATGCATACGGCCGTGGCCGGATCATTGGTGACTACCGTCGTGTTGCATTATACGGAGTGGATTTCTTGATCAAAGAAAAACAACAAGACCTATTGTATTGCGGAAACGGAACCATGTCTGAAGACATTATCCGCCAACGTGAAGAATTAAGTGAACAAATTCGCGCTTTAAGCGAATTGAAAGAATTAGGAAACATTTACGGATTTGATATTTCTAAACCAGCTCAAACGGCGAAAGAAGCATTCCAATGGTTATATCTTGGTTACTTAGCAGCCATCAAAGAGCAAAATGGTGCGGCAATGTCATTGGGACGTACGTCAACTTTCCTTGATATTTATGTTGAACGCGATTTAAAAAATGGCGTGATCACTGAAGAAGAAGCACAAGAAATCGTTGACCATTTTGTCATGAAACTACGTCTTGTGAAATTTGCTCGGACGCCTGATTACAACGCATTGTTCTCTGGTGACCCAACTTGGGTAACTGAGTCAATCGCTGGTATGGGTGAAGATGGACGCCACATGGTAACAAAAAACAGCTTCCGTTTCTTACACACTCTAGCAAACTTAGGTCCAGCACCAGAACCAAACTTGACTGTTTTATGGTCAACACGTTTGCCTCATAACTTCAAAACATTCTGTGCGAAAATGTCGATCCAAACATCAGCGATTCAATATGAAAACGATGATGTGATGCGTGGACATTGGGGCGATGATTACGGAATCGCTTGTTGTGTATCCGCAATGCGCATCGGGAAACAAATGCAATTCTTTGGTGCTCGTGCCAACTTAGCGAAAACATTGTTGTATGCAATCAACGGTGGGGTCGATGAAAAATCAAAAGCACAAGTTGGACCAAAATTCCAACCAATTACTTCTGAATACTTGGATTACAACGAAGTAATGGGAAAATATGACACAATGATGGACTGGATTTGTGATCTGTATGTGAACACATTGAACATCATTCATTACATGCATGACAAATATTCTTATGAACGCATTGAAATGGCGCTCCAAGATACAGATATTCTACGTACGATGGCTACTGGTATCGCTGGTTTCTCTGTTGCAGTTGATTCATTATCAGCGATTAAATATGCCAAAGTTCGTACGATTCGTGATGAAAACGGCATTGTTGAAGATTACGAAATCGAAGGCGATTATCCTAAATACGGAAACAATGATGACCGTGTAGATGATATCGCAGTCAACTTGTTGAAAGCTTTCATGAAGAAAGTAAAACGCACAAAAACATATCGTGATGCAAAACATACAACTTCGATCCTTACAATCACTTCTAATGTGGTTTATGGGAAGAAAACAGGGAACACGCCTGATGGACGTCGTGCAGGTGCACCATTTGCTCCAGGTGCAAACCCAATGCATGGCCGCGATACGCATGGTGCATTAGCAAGTCTTTCGTCAGTTGCGAAATTACCATATGATTACTCATTAGATGGTATTTCAAACACCTTCTCAATCGTACCTAAAGCATTAGGTCGTGACGATGAGACACAACAAGAAAACCTAGCAACAATGCTAGATGGCTATGCAGCAAAAGGTGGTCACCACTTAAATATCAACGTATTTAACCGTGATACATTACTTGATGCGCAAGCTCACCCAGAAAAATACCCACAATTAACGATTCGGGTTTCTGGTTATGCGGTTAATTTCATTAAATTAACCAAAGAACAACAAGATGATGTCATTGCTCGTACAATGCACGAAGCAATGTAATAAGCAACAACTTCAGGCGGCGGACGGGAAAATCCGCCGCCTCTTGTTTTGAGAGTATCAGACGGAGCATGGTTATCCGTCGTTTCGAAGAAAGGAAGAGCATTATGGCAGTAACAGGACAAGTACATTCAACAGAAAGTTTTGGATCAGTAGATGGACCAGGTATCCGTTTTATTGTATTCATGCAAGGATGCCGCATGCGTTGCCAGTTTTGTCATAATCCAGATACTTGGAAGATTGGCACGGGTATCGAACGAACGACTGATGACGTCTTAGAAGAGGCGTTGAAATATCGCGAATTCTGGGGACAAAAAGGTGGGATCACCGTTAGTGGTGGGGAACCGTTACTTCAAATGGACTTTCTGATCGATCTGTTTCGCAAAGCCAAAGCAGAAGGGGTCAGCACAACACTGGACACTTGCGGAAAACCATTTACACGAGAAGAGCCTTTTTTCAGTAAGTTTCAAGAGTTGATGACTGTGACTGATTTGCTGTTGTTTGATATCAAACATATCGATAACAAAGCCCATAAAGAGCTGACCACCCAATCCAATGATAATATTTTGGATATGGCAAATTATCTTTCAGAGATCAATCAGCCCGTCTGGATTCGTCATGTGCTGGTTCCTTTTAGAAGCGATTATGATGACTTCTTGATCCGTTTGGATGAATTTATCAAGACGTTGAAGAATGTCGATAAAGTTGAGATCTTACCTTATCACACGATGGGGAAATACAAGTGGGATGAGCTAGGCTTGAAATATCCCCTTGAAGGGATCGAACCACCAACCGAAGATCGGGTGAAAAATGCCAAACGTTTGCTCCATGTAGATGACTATAAAGGCTACTTAACCCGTTGATCAAAACAGGAAAGAAGAGATTGCTATTGCTTCTTTCCTGTTTTTTTACTATGATTAGAAAGTGAATATCAATTGAAATAGGAGCGATGAAGAAATGTCGAAAATATTAGTATTCGGTCACCAAAATCCTGATACCGACGCTATTGGTGCAGCGATTGCCTTTGCAAACTTACAAAATCAACTTGGGAAAGACTGTGAAGCGGTGGCGCTAGGTACACCGAATGAAGAAACACAATTTGCACTAGACACCTTTAGCCTGGCTGCTCCTCGTGTAATCGATTCAGTAACTAAGGAAACACAAGAAGTAATGCTGGTGGATCACAATGAGTTTCAGCAAAGTGCGGCAGATATCGCTGATGTTACAGTGTTGGCAGTGGTTGATCATCACCGTATTGCTAACTTTGAGACAGCCAATCCGTTGTATTATCGTGCAGAACCTGTTGGTTGTACCAGTACGATCGTATTGAAGTTATACAAAGAAAATCAAGTGGAAATTCCAAAAGCGATCGCAGGAATCATGCTTTCAGCGATCATCTCCGATACATTGTTGTTCAAATCGCCAACATGTACCGATGAAGATGTAGCGGCAGCAAAAGAATTAGCGGTTTTAGCAGGTGTTGAACTGGAAGCATACGGATTGGATATGTTGAAAGCCGGCACAAATCTTGGAACGAAATCAGCAGCAGGATTGCTGGATCTTGATGCAAAAAGCTTCCCAATGGGCGGGAAAAACATCCGTATCGGACAAGTCAATACAGTCGACCTAAAAGAGGTCTTTGACCGTCAAGCAGAATTGGAAGCTGCCATGAAAGAATCAATGTCAGCAAATGGCTATGATTTGTTCTTGCTTGTTGCTACTGATATCTTAGACAGTAATTCTGAGCTATTAGTTGTTGGTGAACCAATTGCCCCAGTAGAAGCAGCGTTTGAAACGACATTAACGAACCATCGTGCCTTTTTACCTGGCGTTGTTTCTCGTAAAAAACAAATCGTTCCTCAATTAACAGCGGTTTTCGAAGGATAATTAGGATAAATGTCAGAGTGCTGGTGAGATCTGTTTTGGTAGATCAAGCCAGCATTTTTCATGATTTTTTTAATAAGGAGTACACACAGTGAAATTTTTTTATAGTCCCCATTATCGTTCGTTGCAACCGATCCTGGCATCTTCTGAATTCCATGATTTGGTTCATGTGCTTTTAAGCTGTCAGGAACCGCCGACACTACGAGAGCTAAAAGCGAAGTTTCCAGAAGTGTCATTTGATAAAACCCTTGACCGTCTGATCGCATCAGCTTTGATCATCCGCCAAAATCGACGCTATTTTTTAGGTTTTCCTGTTTATACTGAAGAAGATCAAAAGCAGCTGCAAGAAAGTGACGGTTTTTATCAAGATGCCCTTGATTGGTCAACACAAGAAATCGCTGGTTTTCTCAAAAACTTTGCGACATTAAGTAATGAAAATAAATACTTCTATGGTTGTTTGCAGGAGGTGGAGCAGGGGATTGTTTATTCCTTGGCCCATGAAAGTTTTCAGATGATCTCATACGCAGAAGCGCCATGGCCACCAACGCTGCCGGCTTTTTTTGAAGCAAATCGCCAGCTGAAAAATCTATCGGTTTATGACGATCTAATGGATTTGATCGGCGATGTCGATCCGGTCTATTACTTAGATCAAGTAAGTGTCATCTTTGAACGTATCCGTAAAAACAAAAAAGTGCGTCCGAGTATTTTTCTAGAATCGCTTCAACAGTTGAAAATCGTTAGTTCCGAGCTAGATTTCTTGCTGGAAGAAATAAATTGTGATAATCTAAAAAACGGCCGTTATCCATCTGCTGAAAAGGATATTTTCTTGCAACGATCAGTGCTCGCTCACTTAGCGAAAAAAGCAGGTTCATACAACACGCTTTTTTTCAATGATAATTGAGATTTCTAATAATTATGTTATTTGTTTTAAATTTTCTGAATATTACAAAGCTGTTAGATGTTATTCTAATAGCTTTTTTTCTTGTTCACTAAAATGATAATTTGATGAATAAAAATTAAAATATAACGATCGTTTTGCTTGGAGATTTGATTTCTTGATGATATGATGGTTTTAGAACGTTGAAAGGGGATATAAAAATGGAAGGATATAAAACGGTTGATTTTGAACAGTTGGAACGGAATAAAACGAAAGCAGAAATGATTACATTCGTATCAATGTCAGAGATAGAAGCGGCACGGCAAGCAATTACAAATGCGGGGATCGATGAAACGCGTTTTTCTGATGGAGATCTCATTCTCGCATTAAAGCAAAAGGAACGATTTGGGGCAAATACGATCGTTTCAGTGGTTATTGATTGGCTAGTGAATCAAAACTATTTAGTGAATCCCGCGAATGCCCTTCGTTATTTGGCGAAAAAAATGGCAGATGGTCCATTAACGAGTTATAAATTATTGAGTGAGGGAGAGTTTGACTGTGATGGCAATTATTACTTAATTGGTCACGCAGACAAGTCCTTGGCAGTAAATAAAGCCTATAAAGTTTACACCGATGGGCAAGTAAAAGAGCTTTGGCAAGCAAAATAATTGAAGGTGATTTCGGCTCTAGCGAAGAAGGGAAACGGCTGTAGAAGCAGTTGTTTTCGTAAAAGGATCGAAGATTGAAGGTTGTGAAGGACGCGTGAAACTAAACATTCGAATCAGCTTAGCTGGCAGTCATCTTTTGATTGGTGCATTCAGTTTGATCTGTGCATTGCTGACGCTTTATAAAGTACCAACTAGTTTTGGTACGATCCAAGTCATGTTAGGTGAAATTTATTATACCGATACGGTATTTGACCGATTTACTCAGCTTTTCTTATTGGGGATTATTAGTCTTTATACCGTAGTGACGAGTTTTTACGGGTTTCGATTCTGGTGTTTTTGCTCCGCCTCTTCTGCATTTGGGACACTGCTGGCATATGTTGAATTAACTGAGACATTTCCGGTGATGGTTGTTTTCATCCTGGTTTTGGCAAGTTTGTTTCAGTTAAGTGTAGTCACATACTTCATTTTCCAAAAGCTAAAAAGTAGAGCTGAAACAGGTTGAACAGATACGTTCAAGCTGTTTTTTTCTGTCCTGAATAATTCGTTCGTATCATAGGGTTATTAGGTTACTAGAATTTTATTTTATGCTATGCTAACAGTAGAGATCGTTTGGTTGCAAATGCTTCTCTATTAAAAAATGGGACAATGATCGATCGTTAAAGAATAAGCGATCAAGATGAGTCGAAGGAGGACTGATGAGAGAGTGGTTACCAAACAACAGGTACTGACTGCAGAAAAGGACTTTCTGAGCGGTGAAAATTTTTATGTCCAACATTTCTTAGGAGCCCATCAAGCGGATGATGGCTATGTGTTTCGTGTTTGGGCACCAAACGCTCAACAAGTTTGGCTGGTTGGTGATTTCAACCAATGGACAGACACTTTGCCAATGAATAAAAGGGCAGAATCTGGGGTCTGGGAGATTGAGACCAACCAAGTAAAAGAAGGACAGCTTTACAAATACAAAGTCAAACAAGCAAATGGACGAGAAGTATTGAAGATTGATCCTTTTGCTGTCCATTTCGAAGCTCGACCAGGAACTGCTGCCGTGTTGCATTCGATCCCACAAAAAAAATGGCGGGATGGACTATGGCAAGGCCGCAAAAAAAGACAGAAAACATTTAATCGACCTCTAAATATTTATGAAGTTCATGCCAGCTCGTGGAAGCACCACGAAGACGGCACCCCTTATCGCTTCTCTGAATTAAAAGATGAACTTATTCCTTATGTGAAAAAAATGGGTTATACCCATATTGAATTTATGCCTTTGATGGAACATCCATTAGGTACCTCGTGGGGCTATCAGCTGACAGGTTATTTTGCGCTCAGTTCCTATTATGGGACACCAGAAGAATTTCAAGACTTTGTAGAGGCATGCCATTTAGAAAATATTGGTGTCTTTGTTGATTGGGTACCAGGACATTTTTGTGTCAATGATGACAGCTTAGCTTATTATGACGGCACGCCGACATTTGAATACATGGATGAAAACCGTGCCAAAAATGTTCGCTGGGGTGCGATCAACTTTGATCTCGGCAAACCACAAGTCCAAAGCTTTCTGATCTCAAGTGCCTTGTTCTGGATCGAATTTTATCATATTGATGGTATTCGGGTAGATGCCGTTTCCAACATGATCTATCGCGATTATGATGAAGGTCCATGGGAACCAAATCACGAAGGGGGCAATCGCAACTTTGAAGGCTATTACTTTTTACAGAAGCTTAATTCTGTTATCAAGTTAGCCCATCCAGCAGTGGTCATGATTGCAGAAGAAAGTACGTCTGAAACCAAAATAACAGGAATGGTCGAAGAAGGCGCGTTAGGATTTGATTATAAATGGAATATGGGCTGGATGAACGATGTCCTGCGTTTTTATGAAATGGACCCGATTTTCCGTAAAGATCATTTAAATCTGCTTTCTTTCTCTTTCATGTATCGGATGCAAGAAAATTATATCTTGCCACTTTCTCATGATGAAGTCGTTCATGGTAAAAAAAGTTTGATGCATAAAATGTGGGGGGACCGCTACAAACAGTTTTCACAACTACGAAATCTCTATACGTACATGATGATGCATCCAGGGAAAAAATTGTTATTCATGGGTAGTGAATGGGGACAGTTTTTAGAATGGAAATATGATCATGGGCTTGAATGGGTCGATTTAAACGACACATTAAATGCAAAAATGCAGTTCTTCACCCAGACCTTGAATGAACTATACAAAGAAGAACGAGCCCTTTGGGAATTGGATGATCAAGAAGATTCATTGATGGTGATCGATGCAGACAACTTAGATGAAACGACATTGACTTTCTTACGACAAGGAAAAACGAAAAAAGATTTCTTGATCGTTGTTGTCAATCTGACACCAGTGGAGCGTCACGATTTTGCGATCGGCGTGCCATACGAAGGAACGTATCGAGAGATTTTAAACACTGAACGGGATGTATTTGGTGGAACTTGGGTGGCTAATAACCAAGACTGCCAGACCAGTAATGCCCCTTTTAAACAATACGACTATCAAATCAAAACAATTCTGCCTGCACTTGGGGCTTTGATTATCAAACCAGAAAAAATCAAAATGACTCGTAAAAAAGCAGTAAAGAAAGCATAAAAAAAGAGTAGAGGGGGAACGGTGAGTAGATCACCAAACAAAATGAAAACAGAAATGTTAGCAATGATCCTCGCAGGAGGACAAGGGACTCGTTTAGGGAAACTAACAAAAAATATTGCCAAGCCAGCAGTTCCGTTTGGCGGCAGGTATCGGATCATCGATTTCACGTTGAGTAATTGTGTCAATTCTGGAATCAAAAATGTGGGTGTAGTCACGCAGTACCAACCTTTAGCACTGAACAATCATATCGGCAATGGCGCCAGTTGGGGATTGGATGGAATCAGTACCGGTGTGACAATTTTACAGCCATATTCAAATTCAGAAGGCGAAAAATGGTTTGAGGGAACTGCCCATGCCATCTATCAAAACATCGCCTATATCGATGAGATGGACCCGCAATACGTCTTGATTTTGTCCGGCGACCATATCTACAAAATGGATTACGAAGAAATGCTGGAAAAACACAAAGAAAATGATGCTTCATTGACGGTTGCAGTTCTCGAAGTTCCGATGAAAGATGCTTCTCGTTTCGGAATCATGAATACTGATAAAAATGACCGCATCATCGAATTTGATGAAAAACCAGCCGAACCAAAAAGCAATCTTGCTTCGATGGGGATCTATATATTTGATTGGAGTCGTCTACGCAGTATGCTATTGAGTAACTACACAAAAGACGGCGAAATGGTCGATTTTGGGAAACATGTCATTCCTTCTTATCTAGAAAGCGGCGACAACGTTTTTGCCTATCGCTTCTCTGGCTATTGGAAAGACGTAGGAACGATCGATTCCTTATGGGAAGCCAACATGGAATTTATTGATCCAGCCATGGAGTTGAATATCCGGGATAAAAGCTGGCAAGTGTTCTCCAAAAACCCAATCGCACCGCCGCACTTTGTAACTGAAACCGGTGCTGCTAAAAATTCGCTTGTGATGGACGGCTGCTATGTTGCTGGGGAGATCGAGCACAGTATTTTATCAGAGAACGTGCAAGTGAAAGAAGGCTCGACTATCAAAGATAGCGTGATCATGCCTGGAGCGGTGATTGGCAGAAATGTCAAATTAAATCGAGTGATTGTTGGGGAAAATGCAGTGATTGGTGACGACGCAGAGATCGATGGAACAGACGAAATTGCCGTAGTCGGCTATTCTGAAATTTTAGGGGTGACGATTGATGAGAACTAATAAAATGTGTGCAATTTTAGGGAACCTACAGCGATACCAAGACTTGATGCCATTAACGGAGAATCGTCCGCTGTCGACCTTGTTGTTTGACTGCAAATATCGCTTGCTGGATTTCAATCTTTCAAGTATTGAAAATGCCAACATCAAACAAGTCTACATGATTTTCAATGAAGGAGAGACTCAGTCGGTCTTTGATCATATCGGCGGTGGAAAAGAGTGGAACTTGGACGGTGTTCAAAACCGGTTCTTTATTCACTTATTTCAAGACTCATTGAAAAAGCAAGCCGAAGGGCAAGAGTACTACTATAACGTCATTGACTATTTGGAAAAATCGAAATCAGATCACACTGTATTTATGGGCAGCAAAATCTTATGCAACATCGATTTGCGCGCTTTGCTGAAAATTCATCAACTACAAGGCAATGAAATGACTGTGGTGTATAAACGCATCGGCAGTGACAATGTTTCTGAAAGTGACTTGTTGTTTAATGTTGACAGTGAAGGACACTTAGAAGAAGCGATCCAAGCGAAAAAAGGGGAAGTTGGCTCCCTAGTCAACTTGTGTACGGATATTTTTATCATTCAAACGGATCGTCTGATCGCGGCTCTTAAAGAAGGGCAAAAAGTTGGCGCAACGGCAGATCTCGGTCAATTTTTACGAGAGATGATCTCTGTGGAGAACACTGGCCTATATGAGTACACTGGTTACTTAAGTAACATTTATGATATCTCTTCTTATTATCAAACAAATATGGACATGCTAGATGTGCATAAATTCACCTCATTGCTTTATTCGAATCAAAAAATCTATACCAAATTGAAGAATGAAGTACCAACCTATTATTCGGAAACGTCTGAGGTGAAAAATAGCCACTTTGCTTCTGGTTGCATCGTTGAAGGCTCTGTCGAGCAGTCACTGGTTGCTCGCCGTACGAAAATCCATCCTGAGGCAAAAGTCAAAGGCGCGATCATTTTCGGAAATAACGAAATCAAAGCAGGTGCCGAAGTCTCTTATGCGATCTTAGATAAAAATGTAACCATCGCAGAAGGTGTAAAAGTGCAGGGAACCAAAGAAACGCCGATTGTCATTAAGAAGAATTCTCATGTGACAGAAGATGTAATCGGAGGAGCAAGCGCATGAAGGTTTTGTTTACAGCAGCAGAGTGCGCTCCGTTTTTTAAAACAGGCGGGTTAGGGGATGTTGCAGGTGCATTGCCAAAAGAGTTGGTCAAAAAAGGCGTCGAGACAGTTGTCGTCTTACCTTATTTCACGAAAATGCCTGCCGAATACCAAGACCAAATGGAAGATTGTTTTTCCTTTGAAGTGGCGGTCGGCTGGCGCAAGCAATATTGTGGAATCAAAAAATTAGTTCTAGGCGCTGTGACTTATTATTTCATAGACAATCTCTACTATTTTGGTCGCGAACGGCTCTATGATTTTTATGATGATGGGGAACGCTTTGCTTTCTTCCAATTAGCCGTGATCGAAATGATGGAACGCATTGAATTTATTCCAGACATCGTACATGTCAATGATTACCATACGGCGATGATTCCGTTCTTGATCAAAGAAAAATATCATTGGATCCAAGCGTATCAAAACATACGCACCGTTTTGACGATCCATAACATTGGGTTTCAAGGGTGGTATAGTCGCGATATTTTACCGGATCTTTTTGGGATGGGTACGGAAAGATATGATGATGGAACCTTGCGTTTAAACGATTGCTTGAACTTTATGAAAGCAGGAATCTTGTATGCGGACCGCATCACGACCGTCAGTCCTTCCTATAGTGAAGAAATCAAAACAGCTGAGTTTGGTTGTGGTCTTGAAGTCATTTTACGCATGGAAAGTGGCAAGCTAAGCGGTATCTTGAATGGAATTGATTATGAAATGAATGATCCAGAAACCGATCCTCATTTGGACTATCCTTTCAGTGTCGATGATTTATCAGGAAAAGCTAAAAACAAGCGAGCGCTACAAGAACAGTTTGGCTTGCCAACTCGTAAAGAGGTTCCGCTGATTTCCGTTGTTAGTCGTTTGACCACTCAAAAGGGGTTCCATTTAGTTCTTGAAGAAATGGAAAACCTCTTGCAGTTTGATGTTCAGTTCATCTTACTAGGGACTGGCGAACATGATTTTGAAGAAGGCTTTCGCTACTTTGCGCAGAAATATCCTGACAAATGTGCTGCCGCGATTTCTTTTGATATTGCACTGGCGCAAAAGTTATACGCAGCAGCGGATCTCTTCTTGATGCCTTCGGCTTTTGAACCATGTGGACTATCGCAGATGATCGCGATGCGTTATGGTACATTACCGATCGTTCATGAAATCGGTGGCTTGAAAGATACGGTGGATTCCTATAATCCGATCACGAAACAAGGAACCGGCTTTGGCTTCCAAGAGTTTTCACCTTTTTACTTGATGAATGCCTTAAAACAGGGGATTGAATTATATGAATCGGATCCGACAACATGGACGGCATTAGTCAAGCAAGCAATGCAAAAAGATTTTAGCTGGAATCAAAGCTCAGATCTTTATGTTGAGTTGTATAATAATATCAAAGTTTGATTGTTTTAAGACAGAAGAATCCTTGTCTGCAACAGAACGGCTAGTTGTATGACTAGCCATTCTGGCGGCAAGAATTCTTCTTTTTTATAAACGGTTAGCATAAAGGAGTGTAACCCTATGACAAAAGAACGATTGCGTGATCTGTTAGAAACCAACGTGCACGAACTGTTTGCGATAGAGATCGATGAAGCATCACCGCAGGAATTGTTTCAGGCGCTAGCCAATGTCGTGAAGCAAATGTATTCAGAAGACTGGCGTCAGACCAGAAAAAATCTCTTGTTGGAGGATCAGAAACAAGCGTATTATTTTTCAATCGAATTTTTACCCGGCAAAATGTTAAAGAGTAATCTGTTAAATATGCAGCTGTTGGAGCAAGCGGAAGCCGTTTTTGAAGAGTTAGGGGTTTCACTTGACGATGTTGCAGAGACGGAAAAAGACATGGCTTTAGGCAACGGGGGACTCGGTCGCTTAGCGTCTTGTTTTATGGATTCATTGGCTTCTTTAGGTTTGCCGGGAAATGGCAATGGGATCCGCTATCGCTACGGATTATTTAAACAAAAATTTATTGACGGTCATCAAGTAGAGTTGCCCGATGACTGGTTGCGTTCGGGGAATGTTTGGGAAGTCCGCAAAGAAAGCAAGGCGGTGCCTATTCGTTTCGGGGGCCATGTCTATCTCGTTACCGGAGAGGACGGGAAATTAGCCCCAGTTTATGAAGGTGGCTTTACCTGGCGGGCGGTTCCTTATGATACAGCAATGGTTGGCTACCAAAATCACCATCTCAATACCTTGCGTTTATGGAGTGTTGAGGTTCCTGTCGAAGATGAGGCGCACTACGCGACACTAGAATCGCGGCAAGCATTGGAAAATCTGACAGCGGTCTTATATCCCGATGATTCCAATGAGACAGGCAAACGGACCCGGCTGATGCAAGAATACTTTTTTGTGTCTGCAGGGATCCAAAGTATCGTCCGTTATTATAAAAAATTGAATTTACCTTTGGCCATGATGAGTGAACGAGTAGCGATCCACATCAATGATACGCACCCAGCCCTTTGCGTCCCAGAACTGATGCGCATTTTAGTTGATGAAGAAGGTCTTGCTTGGGAACAAGCGTGGTCGATCACCGTGAAAGTCATGAGTTATACGAACCATACGATCATGGCGGAAGCCTTAGAAAAATGGCCCGTGCGCATGATTGAAGAAGTTTTGCCGAGAATGGATCAGATCATCAAAGAAATTGATCGCCGTTTTGTGGAAACGATGCAAGGGGTCCATCCGCAAGCCTTACTGGAACGGACGCGAATCATTATTGATGATCAAGTCCATATGGCGCATCTCGCGATCATCGGCAGCCACAGTGTCAATGGCGTAGCCAAGCTCCATTCTGATTTACTAAAATCAGTGGTACTCCATGACTTTTATCTTATTTATCCTGCCCGTTTCAACAATAAGACCAACGGCATCGCGCAACGGCGTTGGCTTCAGCTAGCCAATCAACCGTTAGCCAAAGTATTGGATCAGTCCATCGGTACAAGCTGGCGCAATGATCCATTAGACCTGCAACTACTCAAAAACTATTATGAGGACGAAACTGTTCTCCAACAAATTGCCGACGCAAAAATGAGTAACAAGCGTGCACTAGCACAGTACATTCAAAAAGCAACGGGCATCACAGTAGATCCGACGGCAATATTTGATGTGCAGATCAAGCGTCTGCATGCATACAAACGACAATTACTAAATCTTATGCATATTCTAAGGCTCTACTTTGAGGTCAAAGACGATCCAACTGCTGCGTTTCATCCAAGAGTCTTTCTCTTTGGTGCCAAAGCCGCACCAAGCTATCACTACGCAAAATCGATCATTAAAGTCATCAATGAAGTGGCGAATCTGATCAATCATGATGAAACCATCAATGATAAAATCAAGGTTGTTTTTTTAGAAAATTACAACGTTTCTTTAGCAGAAAAAATTATCCCAGCAGCGGATGTCAGTGAACAAATATCATTGGCCTCCAAAGAAGCTTCAGGGACAAGTAATATGAAGTTGATGCTAAATGGGGCAGTAACGATCGCCACTTTAGATGGTGCCAATATTGAGATTCGAGATGCAATCGGTGATGAAAACATCGCGATCTTTGGGCTAACCGAAGAAGAAGTGTATCAGTATTACGCCCAGCGTAATTATTCTGCCTATGCGTATTATGAGTCAGATCCACTACTACAACGTGTAGTCAATGCCTTTATTGACGGGACAATCCCCAATATCCAAGTAGAAGGACGCGAGATTTTTGATTCACTTTTGAAATACAATGATGAGTACTTTTTATTAAGAGATTTCCACGCCTATTGTGATGCACAGCATCGGGTGGATATTGCTTATCAAGATACTCATCGCTGGCAAAAAATCAGTCTAATGAATATTGCGAATGCTGGGAAGTTTTCGGCGGATGAAACGGTGCGAAATTATGCAGCAGATATTTGGCAGATCGATCCATTATTTGCCCATATCAAAGAACCAAATGCGGCAAGCTTGACGGAGTCAGTGCCTCCAAGGGGAGACAATTGAAGCGACTTCGGTTGAAATGGCGCAGTCTTTCGTGAAATTCTCTTTTATTTGTGGTATGATGAAAAAAATGCATGTAAGAGGATGAGTACAGTGGCAAATTATTTAGATGTGAAACGAAAACACTTCCGTTTTCCTGCTTATGATGATACAGACGGTGTGAAGCTTCAATCCGAGCATCGCCCCGCATTCAGTAAAGCAGATGATTGGATTTTAACCGAAATCAAAGATCCCGTGAGTCATTCTCACAAGGAAGAAAATCAATCTTTGCAGCGTAAAGTGCAGTCCAGCCAACGCGATCGAGGGCACAATGTTCGTCAAAAAGAAGAGCTTGCCAATCACCGTGCCAACTTGCCTCAGTACGGAAAACGTCCGGTGAAAGAGCAGATGCCGACAGGAAAAACCAATTTTTTTGGCAAAGAAGCGAACCATTCTTCTTATCAAGTGACTAGTAAGAAGGAAAAAGCTGAGGTTCCTGTTTCTTCGAAAAAAGAATATTCGGGACGCTCTTACTTCGTGCCTAAATATATTCCTGCATCAATTATTCCAGATGAGCAAAAACCTGAAATTACGCCGAACGATTTGATGGATGCAATGGCAAAAAAACAAGAAAGTTATTTGTTATTTGATACTGAACCAGCAGCTTATCAAGTCAAAGAAGAAAGCGATCCAACCGTCAAAAAATTCAATCGCCACCCCTCTGTTGGGATGACACGCAGCGAGTTTCGGGCCAACAATAAAAAAAATGGTGAGAAAAAACGGTCCGTTTTAGATCGATCATTAAAAGGAATGATTGAAGACGATCAACAAGAAGAATCTTCAAATGGCTATTTTCGTTCTAAATAGTAGAGACAGTTACTCTTAATAGAAGTAGTCCTTTGAGCATAACGATGAATGATTTCAGCTAGATGGCGAACATCTAGCTGTTTTTTTTTGTGTGCTGAAACTGCCGATTTCACAAAATACTTAGTCGAATTACATTTTTCACCGACTGAGGAATATTCTGATTTTACTAAGCAATAGCGTGGGCTATAGAATAAAGTGAAACGATCAAAACCATCGTTATTTATAATGTTTGTTATTTTAATTGGCGATTTCTTTTGTCATTTAAAATCGATGGCAGGATTGTGGTTTTCTGATCAGCCGTAATTGAAAAAAGGAAGCAAGCGTCCTGATGGTTATAGCTGCTCTTTGGGAAGGACTGATCCATGATCGATTTCAAGTGAAAGATACGCTGAAAGGTGGGGCATCAACAAATGAACAAGAAAAAGAGAAAGGTATATTTCACCATCATTATTGGCTTACTTGGAGGACTCTACTTTTTTTCAACCATGAGTGTGTTTTCTTCAAACATTTTCTTTGCTGCACAGCTGGAGGAAGAAACGGTTGCGAGTGACCCATTCGAACCGATACGAGAGAAAGAGGCTGAGGGAAAAGTTGCCATTTATTTTGATGAATCAACGAAAGCCGGGACTGTAGGAGACATGTTACTAGTTGCGTTTCATACGGGCCGTCCCATTAGTGAAATAGCGATCCGGTTGCCGCAATCTGCGGTTTTTGTTGAAGAGGAGTTGCCAAAGGGAGTCAAAATTACGTCAACCACTGAAGAGAATGGTTGGAAACTAACGACTGATATCCCTAGAAGTGATTTTTTGGTTCCATTGGTAGTTGATACAGCAGGGACGTTTCCATTTGAAGTAGCAGAATCAATGATAATACTTGAAATAAAGGAAGCACGGGAGACAAACCCTACGGATACACAAGAGGATGCGCTAACCGATTCGAGTGACTCCACTGATCAATTCGATCAAGAGGACAGAGAGGATCAATTACCAAAAGAGAAGGAAATAGAAAGCCAGATTCCTGACGAATCAGAGTCAGATCCTGGCAATCTATATCTGTTAGGCGACGACGTAAAAAAGAGAGGGGTTGCTAACTGGGTCGAATTTATGGCTGCAATGGTCGATCCGACGGTCAATTATATTTATTTGACAGCCAGTTTTCAAACGAACGATAATCCTCGTTTAGGCATTACGGGAATTGACGGCTGGAGCAGCAGCGCCAATCCTAATGGCGGATTAGCCTATGTTTATATCAATGCCTCGAGAGTTTCAAGAACGTTAATCATCGATGGTCTCGACACCTTTCAGATGGATCTTAGAGCCGTAGCGATCTGTTTTCGCGATTCCAGTGTCAATCCTGATTCCCCATGGGACATTACCTTGCAAAATTTGGAACTCTACCATGGAAACTTTTGGGGGGCAATTGAATATCATGATTTGAACATGTCAAATCAGCAGCGTTCAATCATTCGGTACCACAATCTCAACCATACTGGCAATCAGTTGTTTTACGGTTTGCACTCTCGAGCCAGCTTTTCTGGACATTCGGTTTCACACCAAACGCCTAGATATACATCAGACTTCAATGCTTCTTGGATGATTCACTCGAACACCCAAGCGAATTTTGAAATCAACCAAATCGAGCTTCGTGAGGGAGCAAACGTCGAAATGTCGACGATCAGCTCAGGAAATCTTGATTTTTATAATACGAATGCGCGTCTCATACTAGGGAATAATGCCCGACTATCATTAAATGCCAACGGTTCAGCTGGCGAAGCAGGCGGTGCCAATATTCGCTTTGTCGCTGGCAATGGACGCATTGAGTTAGGAAAAGGTGCGGAATTGGCATTAAATACACAAAACAACAGTCCGGCAGTCATCACATCAGGCACGCCCCATGATATTCGCTTAATGGAAAAAAGTCGCTTGTCAGTTACTGCTACAAACCGAACGTTGTACAGTCATATTTTCTGGTTAAGTGCCAATACGCATGTCACCTTAGAAGACAGCAGCACCTTAGAGGTTGAAGCAACAAATCAAAATACAACCGCAAATATCTTCCACTTCTCTGGCACGACTGGCAATCTCAACGTGGGCAAAGATGCTACCTTAGATATTCGTTCAGACAGCCCACAAGCTGTCCAACGGCTACTTTTCTTTACCGGTGCTAACAATCCCGCAAGATTGACGATCGACGATGCCAAGCGTGTCAATTTGCAAAGAACCCGCGCCATAACGACCACCACAAATGGTCTAATTGAAGGGGGAGGAATCACTGCAAAGAATCAGGCGATTCGCCAGTGGCGGCATGGAAATACAGGAGATCCATCTGATTTTCAGTGGCAACCGATTCTGTCCATGACTGCGGCGATTTCCGGAACCAACACCAATGTGACCAATGTATCTTCACTGAATGAGGAAACAAGTCGAGGGTTTGCCTCGCAGTTTGCTTCTCGTTCACAACGTCTATTATTTGAGAGAATCCCAGACATCACGGTGACCATCGATCCTTTGACAGAAGATAGAACCTTACCTAATGCCTATACGATTTCGGGAACCGCCAATCCTGGTAGCTACCTTCGATTTCAAAGAGAGGGGCTGATGCCAGAACCGACGCTTGAAACGCCAGTCGATAGTGCCGGCAATAGCGAGTACTTTCACACACAAGCGGGTGAAAATGGGCACTATTTACTTGATCTATCTGATTTAGAACCTTTCCAGTATTTTACACAAGGTGAGGTGGTCACCGCTCAGGCATTTCTTGATGGTAAATGGGCAGAAGCATCAACCACTGTGGAACCCATTGGTGACGTTGACCCAAAAGATCCCCTTGATCCTGATCAACCGATTCTACCTGAAAATCCACCATTGATACCAGAAAATCGCGGGTTTATCAGTATAGACTTTGTTTCACAATTCGATTTTGGTACAGTACCGATTCGCTCGTCGACAAGCCGCTATCCGGCGCGTCCGCAACGAATTTCTTCAGTGGATGATCATGAATCAACCGAACGACCAAACTATATTCAGGTTTCCGATCGTCGATTTCTCCCAAATGGCTGGACCTTGAGTGCCCGATTATCAGAGGAAGGGTTCGTTAGCACGGAAGCGTTTAAGCACCACTTAAAAGGAGCGAGTGTGCATTTGACGAATATTGAAATGGTTACCTCTAGAGAAAATCCCTCTGAAGCACCAGACTACGTTGATGCAATCGAGCTGGGACCGCAGAACCAAGTGATTGCACGTGCCAATGAAAAGCAAGGGGCGGGAACTTGGATTCAACGCTATGGAAACGAGGATACCATGCAAAAAAGTGTCGAGCTGGAAATCCCTATTGGCGCGAGGCCACAAGCAACAAGTTATCAAGGAACCATCCATTGGGAGCTGAGTTTCGTACCTGGTGCTGACGAATAACCCCTTGGAAAACAAGTAAGCATGTTCTGCAATCGTGAATATGATCGAACACTGTAAAAGTTGCTCAGACAAAAAGAAGTCCAGTTGCCATTGGACTTCTTTTTTGTCTGAAACAGACGAGCGGTGGTTTAAACTGCTTTTCCCACTTTGGTGGATATGCTTTTCGATCAATAGAAGAGAGTGAAACCACAGGCAATGGACCAATGAGCAAAATCATGACATGGTAGTGATCAATGAAATCACTTAAGCACTATATCTTCCCCAGTATAAATTTTATTTAGCTATTTTAGTAATTAAATCCTGCTCAAATATTTTAATTTTCTCTTGCCTTTTGATATGCTAAGAACAAGGGGGAATCAAAGATGGAAGTTGATCTACAAATGCTGGCGATGATTTTCTTTATCAATCTCGCCTATGTTACATTGAACACACTGCGATTTTTATTGACAATGAAAGGGTATCGCGTGATTGCCCCATTAGTGAGTATGATCGAAATCACGATCTATATTTTAGGCTTATCTATGGTATTGGATCGTTTGGATAACCCGCTGAATCTCTTATTCTATGCATTAGGTTATGCTGCAGGAGTCAGTATTGGTATCAAAATCGAAGATAAGCTGGCTCTGGGCTATACAATGGTCACAGTGATCCTACCTAGTAATACGGATGAGGAAAAAAGTTTGCCTAAGATCTTACGACAAGAAGGCTACGGAGTTACACAAAGTTATGGAGAAGGCTTAGAAGGGCCACGACTGATTTTAGAGATTCTTTCCCAAAGAAAAAGTGAGAAAAAGCTCTATCAAACCATCAAAGCGGTGGAAGAACGAGCGTTTATCATCAGCTATGAACCCAAGTATATCTCAGGTGGATTTTGGACCAAAAAAATCAGTCGCCGAGAAGCAAAGTTGAAAAAACAAGCACCTGTTGATTGAAGAAACTCAGTCAGCCGTGATTCATTTGAGAAGAATAGCAGAGTAAAAGACAGGGAATTTATTGATGAGAGGAAGCGTAAGGTGTGGAAAAGAAAGCAAATGGTATGATGGCGGTCATCGCTGCCCTGATCTCAAATATTTTGGTGGCTATTAGTAAGTTTGTCGGTTATGCACTAAGTGGCAGTGCAGCCATGTTGAATGAAAGCATTCATAGTGTCGTGGATTGTAGCAATCAAATCTTTTTATTGATCGGGGATAAACGGGCAACAAAGGGCCAAAGTGAACTGCATCAGTTTGGAGAAGGTCGGGCGAAATATTTTTTTAGCACGATCGTTGCGATGATGCTCTTCTTTGGTGGGGGCGCACTCGGTGTGATGGAAGCGGTAGAAAAGCTGCTGCATCCTGCCCATGAAGTTGGTAACGCTTGGTTGGTGATCGCTATTTTGATTTTCGGGATGATCGTTGAAGGAAGTTCGTTGTGGATCGCGATCAAGGAGATCCGCGAACTGAATGTGGAACGTCAACCAATCTATCGTTTTTTGAAAGAAAGTCGGCATAGTGAGATTCTGATCATTTTCACAGAAGACTTTTGTGCAATGATCGGCCTAATGATCGCACTATTTGGTACGATTTTAACCATGATTACGGGTAACGCATTTTTTGATGCCTTCAGTGGTTTATTGATTGGTCTTTTATTGATGGTAGCAGCCATTTTCTTAGCCCGCGAATTTTACAGTCTACTGATTGGCGAAAGTGTCACAAAACGGGATCTAGCAGTGATCAAAAGAGCATTTGAACGGCCAGATGTTGATCGCTTGATTGATGTTAAAACGGTGCATTTAGGACCATCAGAAATTTTGATTGCGGCAAAAGTTGATATTGCCTCGAAACAAGAAGAGGTCGGCTATGAGATCATTAATGAGATTGAAGCCGAGATTCGACACCAGATGGCAGATAAAAAAGTCTATATTTATATTGAGACAGATGAGTATGACCCTCACTATATGGAGAAACGCCGTAAACTTGTGCGACCTTCCCACTGATTTAGCTAGAATAAAGCAGCTTTTTTTGATACAATAGACAAGGATTATCACATAGTGAAGGAGATTTCAAAATTATGATCAATGCAAGTGACTTAAGAGCTGGAATGACATTCGTTCAAGACGGCAAACTTATCAAAGTATTAGATGCTAGCCATCACAAACCAGGTAAGGGAAATACGGTTATGCGTATGAAATTACGGGACGTTCGGACTGGTTCGACTTATGATACAACCTTCCGTCCAGAAGAAAAATTTGAAAAAGCGCATATTGATACGAAAGCTGTACAATATCTATACACAATGGATGATACAGCATTCTTCATGGATCTGGAAACGTATGAACAATATGAAATTCCAGTTGAAGTGGTAGAAGAAGAAATGAAATTTATTCTTGAAAACATGGAAGTAAAAATCCAATTCTTCGGCAGCGAAGTAATCGGCGTTCAACTACCATCAAGCGTAATCTTAAAGGTTGTTGAAACACAGCCGTCGATCAAAGGGGCGACTGTGACTGGTTCAGGCAAGCCAGCAACGATGGAAACTGGCTTAGTTGTCAATGTTCCTGACTTTGTTGAAGAAGGCGAAATGCTAGAAATCAATACAGCTGAAGGTACCTACTTAAAACGTGCGAAATAAGAAAAAAACCGCGACTTGTTCGCGGTTTTTTCTTTTGCTCTGGAGGAGGGATCAAAAGTGAATCATTTCCCGTCTGCCAATGATTTTTGTAAGGGATAAATACTATAGGGTTTACTGATAAAGTAGGCGACGGAGCAGACGATCACAAACAAGGGCAGATTTTCAAAGCCAAAGACTTCCCCACCGATAAAGATCGGTGCAAATAAAGTGCTAGTAGCACTGCCAAAGACACTGGCATAGCCTAGGGCTGCCACCAGTTCGATAGGCAGTCCGAAGAGCGGTGCCAGCACGACGCCCAAAGAGGCGCCGATCGCAAACAAAGGGGTGACTTCTCCGCCCAAAAAACCAATACTGATAGTCAGTACAGTTAACACCATCTTAAGCAGCCAGTCATAAGAATAGATTGGTTGATTCGTGAAACTAGCGCTGATCAAATTCGTTCCTAAACCTGAATAACGACCATGATACAAAAGGACAAAAAGTAAGACTAGCACGAGTGAACCGATGCCAATGCGCCAGAGAGGATGAGGAAAGCGTCGTTTCATGATCCGTTTCATCGTTTCTAATAATCCCGCAAAGCTGCCACCAACAATACCAAATATTAAGCCAATCAAAAGTAATTTCAGAAAAACAGCCAAAGTCAAATCGGGGGACGGTGACAAAGCAAAACTAAATTTTTCTAATCCTAACAATTGAGAAGTCGTACTAGCGGTGAAAGCAGCCAGCAAAGTTGGTAAGAGTGCATGATGACTGAATTTACCGATGACAAGTACCTCCAGTGCGAAGAACGTCGCAGCGATCGGGGTTTCAAATAAACCAGCAAATCCCGCAGCCATCCCAATCATGATCAGGGTGCTGGCGTACTTTTCTAGTCGCAGCCATTTTCCTAAGCGATTGGCGATGGTGGCACCTAACTGAACCGCAACCCCTTCTCTGCCAGCGCTTCCTCCAAATAAATGCGTCAGCCAGGTTCCCACCATTACAAAAGGAATCAAGCGCAACGGAATGTCTTTTTCTTCTTCATGTCCGACTAAAAACACTAAATTCATTCCCTGAGGACTTCGGTCACCGTACTTTTGGAACAGGTAAGTAAAACAAATGCCGATAATGGGTAAAAAGAGAATCAAGGGCAAAAAATGACTATCACGAAAGGCGCTTAAGGAAAGTAGGATCTTCCCAAAGAAGGTGTCGACGGCTCCAGCGAATACGCCAATAACCAGACTGACCACACCTAAAGCAGTCAGTTCCCAATTAGTTGTTTTTTGTTTCATCATTTCTATCACGATCCTTTAAAAAGAATATAGGAACAATGCTCCTGCAAATACGACGACCTAGTGAAAATAAAAAAATGACTGCTACACACTAAAAAAAGTGGTAGAAGTCATTAGCAAAATTGCGGTTTCAGTAAGAACTGAGGGAGACATTCATTCCCGATTAGCATTAATATTATCTGATAAAACCCTCCTTTTGTCAATGGATGTTTGTTGTGAAAAGCAATTCATCTAACACTTATCTTTTCTACATAGTTATGGTAAAATTAATCTCATAAGAACTTATATGGGAATTGAGCGCCTTGAGGATAATTGGCATGAAAAGGGATGAAAGGACGATCCTTCTACTGTTTGACCAAAGGTAAGACAGTGAGTAGTGAGGAATCGAAGAGGAATAAAAAATGGTTGCATTTATGACGAGCGAAAAATGGCTGCAAAGTGAGCGTTTTTATTATGTGATCCTACCAATTCTCATGGTAGTTGGTCTGATTGCGTTATTAGGGTTCCTGATGGTTCTGCTTTATCGAGAAAACCGCAACCCAAAAGTGACGCTATTGCTTGGCGGCATAGTCGTTACGTGTCTATTAGGTTTTTTTATTGGGGATCAAGTGTATGGTGAATTCAAAACGTATAATGCGCTGATCACACCGAATATCCGAGATCGCGAAAAGATGTTTCTAGGCTATAAATATTACGAATCTGATACTACAGCAATTTATCAGCGCATCCAAAGCAATGAAGCGATTGAAACTTTAGGAATCTATCAAGCAATACCGGTGGAACGGGAGATTGAATTTCTTGGTTCTGCTCATAACTCCGTATATTTTAAAATGGGCGCCCAGGTTTACTATGCTCGCTATCAACCGACTTTTGTGGATGAGGAAACAACTGCTAAACTGCAGGGGGTTCAATATCATTTGACTGATCCTTCCTTTGAAACAATTGGTTTCTATTCCGAAACCAACAACTATTTAACGGCAATCACGATTCCAAAGTCCCAAGAAACCCTCGAATATCAATCCGTTGATTCTGTGATCCCGAAAGAATTTGGGAAAAGTCAAACCCAATGGGCGTTACCGAATAGGAATGAATAACGATAAAAAAACTACCTAAGTCACGAAAGAAAGCTCCCTCAAGAAGGAAACTTCCGTGCGCAGGTAGTTTTTTGCATGCTTGGTCAGAGAACATTGCTTTTCCTATGACTGATCAGGTAGTCCTCTTTCTTTTTGCGAGGCAATTTTTTGAAGGCGGCTTCTGCTTGAGTGGCTTTACTACGAGTGGAAAAGCTTTCCGCATGGATCATTTGCAAGGGTCTGCGACTAGCGGGACGGGTATATTTTGCCCCGATGCCTTTGTTATGCTCTAATAAGCGGCGACTCAAATCGGTAGTATAGCCGCCGTAAAAGGATTGGTCGTTGCAACGTAAGACATAAAAGTAATGGTTGTCAGCAGCCATAGAGCATCGCCTTCACTTCTGGACTATAAGAGCCCGTTTCATCATAGGTAATGAGAGGAGAATCAATTTTAAACCCTTCCGCCTTACCATCCTTGATTCCTTCAATCAATAAAATATTGGCCTCTTTGCCTACTTTCGGATAGACGAAGCGGACTCGTTTTGGCGCGATTCGATGGGTGCGCATATGGTCCAAAATATCGAGAAAGCGATCCGGGCGATGAACCATCGCAAACCTTCCATTCATTTTTAACGCTTTACTGGCGGTTTGGATCACTTCATCTAAATTTGTGGTGATCTCGTGCCGGGCGATCGCTAAATAGGGATTCGGGTTTTTGATCGCCGTCGGTATATTTTTAAAGTAAGGCGGATTGCAGACCAAAAGATCGACGGAATCAGGTTTGATTTTTTGAAAGAGATTCTTCAAATCCATAGGATAGACCGTCAGCTGTTCTTGCAAGTCATTTAATTCGATACTGCGCTGCGCCATATCCGCTAAGCGTTCCTGCAATTCGACCTGATAAATATGAGCAGTCGTTTTTCTGCTGATAAATAAACCGACTGCGCCATTCCCTGCACAAAGGTCAACGATCACACCTCTTTTTGGTACTCTAGCGTAATTGGCTAATAAGACAGCATCTAATGAAAAAGAAAAAACTTCGGAACTCTGAATAATCTTGATGTCATCGGCATACAATTGGTCAATGCGTTCGTTCGGTTGCAACATGAAGCATACTCCTGTTCTAAATTCATTTCAATGTATTATACTACGATTAAGAATAATGGGAAACGCTAAAAAAGGCTTGTCATTTAAACCGTTTTTTTGCATACTTGAATAGGAGAGAAATAGAAAGGAAAATGAGTATGTTTTTTCGCTTTATGCGCGGTGTGGTTCGCGTAGTATTATTTTTGATCAACGGCAATGCTCGTTATCAAAACAAAGAGGTTTTACCTAAAAATGAAAACTATATTTTAGTGGCTCCTCACCGAACCTGGTGGGATCCATTGTACCTAGCAGTGGCTGCTCGGCCAAAGAAATTCAGTTTTATGGCGAAAGAAGAGCTGTTCAAAAACCCGATTTTACGGTTCATTTTGATTCATGCCAATGCTTTTCCAGTCAAACGGGACAAGCCAGGACCGAGCGCGGTAAAGACGCCAGTCAAAATCTTGAAGGAAACCGATCTTAGCTTGATCATGTTCCCAAGTGGTACGAGACATGCAACGGCCTTAAAAGGTGGCATGGCGTTGATCGCGAAAATGGCCAAAGTCAAGATCGTTCCCTCTGTTTATCAAGGACCGCTGACATTAAAGGATTTATTTAAACGCAAGCGAGTGACTGTCCGTTTTGGGGAGCCAATCGATATCAGTGACATCAAAAAGATGGACAAAGAGGGCTTGGCGGAAGTGGAACGGCGCATCCAAGGTGCATTTGACACACTGGATCAAGCGATCGATCCGTCATTTGTTTATCAAATCGATGAGTCCAAAAGAGAAGATTAATACCTAATAAAAGCCGTTGATCCTTTTGTGATCAGCGGCTTTTTTCTAATGATTTAATCCAACAATTCGAAAGCAAATTTGGTCCATGGTTTCAAATATTCCAACAAAGGCAACTCCTCTTTTGGGATAGCACCGACTTTGTTTTTTCGGGCGTCTTGGTGAGGGGTCAAAACGATCTGCAATTCGTTTTTGTACTGACCAAAGGTATCATTGCCGATAACGATGTCCCCATAAGCAAACGGTTCTTGGTTTGTATGAGGGAGGTTTTCGATGGGACGGTATTTCACCCGTGATTGTGTGGAACGAGCGACTAACGCATTACTGTCACCGCGACGAAAATGATTGGTTTCAGCTAATATCCTCCGTTCGATTTCGCTGGCTTCTGCTTCTACGGAAACGCCAAAGGTCAGTTTGTAGCGATCGATCGCCGCCAGAGCTTTCAGTTCTGCATCCGACGCATAGGCATTGCCAATAATCACCGTATCGATCAACCCAGAAGCAAAAAGCAGCTTTCCTTGCAACGCCAAAGGTAAATCGCGACAAGATTCTAAGGTTGGCAGGCCATCATTGACTTCCCAAGGGCCAATTTTGGCTGATTGACTAGTGATGAAGGCGGCTGTTTTCAACCCATATTTTTTAAAACGTTGACTGCAGTTGCGGAAAAAAGCCTCCGTTAAGCCTGTGCCTCGTTGGGGGTAAAAATTGTGACAGCCATATAAAAAAGGTTTATTGGCTTGATAAGAAAGGATATTTTCTAAATAGTTCACATCATTACTCATGTTTAATTCAATCGCCAAGCCGAATGGATTGAAGGTCAGTTGGGCTTCTTTGCTGCCATCAAACCCTTGATCCAAGCGGATACCGTCCGCACCTAATTCTGCAAAGAAGCTTAGATCGTCATAAGAGATCGCCAGATCACTAAAAACAGCTGGGGAAATATCTAAAATCGTTTCAAACCCAAGGTTCTTGGCAAACCCGATAATCGAAGAGAATTTTTTTCTGACGATCTCTTTGCCTTCACTGACTTCTAGCATACTCATAAATAAGCGAGAGTAACCAAGGGCAGCAGCTTTTTTTAAATAGTCTTGATCCAGTAAAGGATCGCTATGGTCGGGGTAAATCGAAAGGCCAATTTCTCGTTTCAATGGTTTTCCCTCTTTCTAAAAAAATCGTACGAAGCACCTCTTAGTATCGAAAAATGCTGCTGTGGAGCGCTTCTTCCGATTGTCTTGATGGGTGCTTCGTCCGACCTTTATCAACAAATTATTGTGTGACTGGTTGATTTTCTTTTTCCAATTCGTTTTTGTCATAGATTTTTACGAATGGGTAATAGATCAGAATCGATAAAAGAATCAAAAGAACATTCAGCACGATCGCACGCCAATCGCCGCCAGTCGCTAAGAAAGCACCAATTGGTCCAGGCAATGTCCAAGGGGCATTGACCGTGACGGCATTGACTAAACCTGCTGAGGTGGCGACCCATGCAATGACACCATTGATTAAAGGCGCAATGATGAATGGTGGGATCAAGATTGGATTCAAGACGATCGGTGTACCGAAAATCAGTGGTTCGTTGATGTTGAAAATAGCTGGAATTAAGGCTGTTTTTCCTAGTTTGGAACCGAATTCCGATTTTGTGCGAAAAGCTAACAAAATAGCCAAACCAATCGTTGAACCAGCCCCACCAATCCAGATGAACCATTGATAAAATGGTTCGGCTGCAATATTGGGAATCATATCTCCCGATGCAAGCGCTGTTGTATTTCCTTCTAACAACTGTAACCATAATGGACGAGCCAGTGAACCAACGATAGAAGCACCATGGATCCCGAATGACCAGAAGAAGGTCGTCAAGAAGGTGATCAAAAGCACACTTGGCAAGGTATCTGCGGCACTGACTAAAGGATCGACCACTTTTGCCACGATCGTGTGCCAGTCAAAACCGATATAGTAAGTGATCGCGCCCATTCCTAAAATGATCACTAAAGTGGGAGTCAAGGCTTCAAAAGAGCGAGCGACTGCAGGTGGGACTTGTTCTGGCATCGTGATTTTAAATTTCGATTTGTCCGTTAACCGATAGATTTCAACGGCAAGAATCGAGGTGATGATCGCCACGAACATACCAGCACTCCCTAAATTGGCCATTGGCAAGACAAAACCGACCGTTCCAGCTGCATCCAACGCTTCTGCTGGGATATTGACCGGGGTGAAGGTCAGTAAGAAGGCGGTCGTTGCTAAGATCCCGCCCGAAAGACCATCAAGCTTATAAGAGCGAGAAAGACTGTATCCGATCCCGAATGCAGCATACAAGCTCATAATGTACATCGTCATTCGATAAGGCAATAAGATGGTTGTGGCATTGCTAGACAAGAATTGATAGATGCCCCAACTTTGAGGCAGCGGTGGAAAGGCTAAAATCATAAAGAACGAACTGACGATAATCAATGGCAATGTTGAAACGATCCCGTCACGAACCGCTCGCAAATGACGCTGGCTGCCAAGTTTTTCCATCGGTCCTGCCAGATGGCGTTCGATGAACTGAGTGAATTTATCTAACATGGTTTATCCTCCTAAGATGTTTTACATTTTTGTTTCCCATGGATTCGAAATGATTTTTCCTAAAATCACGCCTTGGGCTGCCCCGGTTGCTGCAGGGGCATTGTTGACACGGCTGTGAAGGGTTTCATTTCCTAAGATGGCGAAAGCCACCGCTTCTTTGGCATCGTTCGAACCGCCAATGTCATCTTGTGTTACAACGGCTACTGTTTCGGGTAAATAGCCTTTGATCATCTCAATCAGCAGATGGTTATGGGCGCCACCACCTGAAAGAATCACTTCAATATCATTTGTTCCCAACTGAGGGAAAATGAACCTTTGGTAACTGTCAGCAATGGAAAATGCGGTGAAATCGGTTAAAGTCCTCACCAAGTCTTCCGATGCTACTTGGGGATATTCGGTCATTAGCTGCTGCACAAAATGTTTGCCAAATTGTTCACGTCCAGTGCTTTTCGGCGGTTGCTGGGACAAATAAAAATGAGTTCTTAATTCCTTTTGCAAGGTGGGTATAATTGCTCCCGCTCGGGCTGTTTCGCCAAACGCATCATAAGGCTGACCGAATAGCTGAACCATTAGTTCATCGATGACCATGTTTCCTGGACCTGTATCAAAAGCATATAATTCGCTTAAGCCACCATTTTTAGGCAGAACCGTAACGTTGCCGATGCCGCCAATATTTTGCAATAAACGATTTTTATCGTTTGATTGATAGAGCAGATAGTCCGTATAAGGTACAAGGGGCGCTCCTTGCCCGCCAGCAGCCATATCCATCACTCGGAAATCGGCGACGACTTTCGTTTGTAAGCCATAAGCAATAATCGAAGGTTCGCCAATTTGCAAGGTGCTGTTTTTCGCTGGATCAGCATCGGGGGAGTGCCAGATCGTTTGTCCGTGGCTGGCAACAAAATCAATGCTTTTTTCTTCAATACCGGCTTTTTGGCAGAGGATTTGACACGCTTTCAAAAATTGATACCCTAATTCAGTATTTAATTGGCAGATGAGGGGAACATTTGATTCCACCGGATCACAAGCAGTTTTTATTCGTTCCTTCAATTCTTCATCAATGGGCAGTGTGAGCATTTCCATCAGCTGGACGTCAGTTTCGATACCGCAGCCGTTGATTTTTACTAAAGCAGCGTCGATTCCATCCAAACTGGTTCCTGACATGAGTCCTATTGCAAGCATATCGTTTCTCCTTTCTTTTAGAATAGTGATGAAAGCGATTGTTGAATTCGATTTCACACTCATTGTAAATGAAGTGTAATTATATTTCAAGATATAAATTTATAATTGAAAAAACATTTCAACATAATGATGTTAGGTGTTCGCTATTTTTATCAAAAATGGGTGGTAAATGAAATTTCGCTGGAAGAGAGATGTCTAACGATCAGGGAAAGTGGTATAATGATTGGAAGGATATTTTTTAAGAAGGTGAAGAAATGCGCTTTATACATACAGCTGATTGGCACATCGGAAAAAAACTACATGGCTATGATCTGCTGGAAGACCAACGAGCAATCATTGATCAAATCATAGCGCTAGCAAGAGCAGAAAAGGTCGATGCCATCGTCATTGCGGGGGACCTTTATGATCGTTCGGTTCCTGCTGTTGATGCAGTCAAATTACTAAATGAAAAAATCGCTGAAATCAATTTAACGAATGAACTGCCATTATTGGCTATCTCAGGAAATCATGATAGTCCAACTCGTTTAGAAACCGGCAGTCAGTGGTTTCAACAAACACGCTTTTACCTGTCCACCAGCATCGAACAAAGTTTGCACCCGGTTGAGTTTGACGATACACAATTCTTTTTACTACCGTATTTCGAACCCATCGAGGCCCGCTTGTTTTTTGATGAACCATTAATGAAGATTTCTGATAGTGTCCAAAGAGTCATTGAGGAGATGACCAAGAACTTTGACTCGTCCAAAAAGCAAGTGCTAGTGACCCATTTTTTTGTGGCGGGTTCTAGCCAAACAGATTCAGAAACAAAAATTCAAGTTGGCGGATTGGACAGCGTACCGACCACCGCTTTTGCGCCTTTTGATCGGGTTGTTTTAGGCCATTTACATGCCAATACGGCTCTCAAACACCCAAAGATCGGGTACAGCGGCTCACCACTGAAATTTTCCCTTTCTGAACGGACGAACCAAAAAGGGATCTATCTTATTGATACCGTAAAAGATACCAATGAATTTATTCCACTGACACCAAAAAGGGATATCCAGCAGCTGACGGCGTCCTTTGAGGAGTTGATCGATCCGGTTTTTTACCGTGATCTGGATCGTGAGGCGTTTTGGCATTTTCTGCTGACGGATCGTGCTGTGATTCCAAATATGATGAATCAGTTGCGAAAAATCTATCCATTTATTTTGTCTGTCGAACGGTTGAATGGACGAGAACAGACGAAAAAAAGACAGCTAACGACACGAGAAACCGACCCGCAGACCTTGATCAGTCATTTTTTTCAAGAAATGACGGGAGATTCATTGCTCGATTCACAAACCAAATGGATCGAACAAGGATTAAATGAAGCATTTGTCGTGGAAAAGAGGGAATAGTCATGCAACCGAAGTCTTTACAAATGAAAAATTTTGGTCCATTCATTGATGAAAAATTGGATTTTAGTCAGCTGCAAGCTGGCGGGTTGTTTTTGATCAGCGGCAAAACTGGTGCAGGAAAAACGACGATTTTCGATGGAATGACGTTTGCCTTGTTCGGTGAAACATCGGGGAATCTGCGCTCAGGCAAAGAAATGCGATCGATGTTTGCTTCACCAACCGAAGAGACCAGCGTCACGTTTACTTTTGAACATCAGCGTTTTACCTACCAGATCCAACGGAAACCGGAACAGACGTTAGCAAAAAAACGTGGTGACGGTGTCACTAACCAAACGGCAAAAGTTCAATTGACGATTTTTGACGCCGATGGCAAAGAGAAAAAGCAGATCAGTAAACGGACAGAAGTTGATGCGTTTATCAAGGATCTGCTGCAGCTGGATGCAAAACAGTTTTTTCAAATCATGATGTTGCCGCAAGGAGAATTTCGTAATTTTCTGATTGCCAGTAGTAACGAGAAAGAACGGGTTTTACGAAATCTATTTGGTACAGAAATGTACCAGCAATTTAATGAATGGCTAAAAGAGCAAGTCAAAGCACAAAGTAGAAAGCTTGAACATCAGCAACTAGTCGCTTCGCAGATCATGGAGCGTTTTGAATGGGAAGAAGTGCAAGAAGTTTTAACGGTTGCGGAATGTCTGACTTTATGGGCGCAAGATTTAGAGAAACAACAGATTCAACTTCAAAAGTTATTGCAGAGAAAAGACCAGGCAACGCAAGAAATGAAAGCTGCGCAAGATGCCTTTTACCGTGCAAAAGAAATCGAAAATGCTCGGATCGAATGGCAAGAACTACAAGAAAAAGCACAACTGTTGAATGCCCAAAAAAACGAGATCGATCAAAAAAAAGCACGATTGACTCAACTTGTGTGGGCGCTTGAACATCAAGAAATCATGCAGCAAAAAGAAGAACGCGTAAATGAAGCGCAGCAAGCAGCACAGCAAATCGACGAAACGAAGCAGCTGTTGCAAGATGTTCAGCGGCAACAAGTAAGCTGGCAAGAACAAAGACCGTTGATCGAAGAGACTAAGAAAAAGCATGAAGCTGCCAATCAAAGAAGCCAACAGATCCAGCAGCAGATTCCATTGGCGCAACGCACAGAAAAGCAGCGAGAAGAAGTGGCACAGCAGGAAAAAGCAGCACAGCAGCAAACGAGCAAATTGACCAAAATTACTCAAGTGCTTGCTAACACCAAAACACAAGAGCAGCAACTGGTAGAAAAAATTGAAACGTTAAGAACATTTCAAACAGAAGCATTAAAACTAGCTGAAACACAATTGCTAATTGAAAAATGGCAGCAAGCAAAGGCACTGGTTCGTGAAGCAGAGCAAAAAACAGGGGAACAACAACAAATTCATTCGGATTTGGTCCTTGAAAAACAGCAACTAGAAACATCTTTGCTAGAGCTGCAAAAAACGCTAAAACAAGAAACCAGTCAAAATGCTCGGATGCAAATTGCGCGGCTTCGTCTTTTATTGGAAGAAAATGAACCTTGTCCCGTGTGTGGATCATTGGATCATCCGAATGCACAGGAGCATACGACCTATCCCATTGAGGACATTCTTGCGAGTGAGCAAAGACTTGAGCAAATGCAAGAAAAATTGACGATAGTCCAACAGCAGGTATCGGCAAATCAAACGCTTCAAGAACAAGCGTTATTGCGGATCAATGAATGGCAAGCGACAAGCGTTTCGGCGGAAAAGCAAGCGGCTGCTGCTTGGAACGACGTTCAGCAGGCATACGCTAGGTTACAGCCTTTCGAAACGCAAGAGAAGCTTACTGAAGAAACGATTGCACAGGAATTAAAAAAACGACAATCTATCAATCAGCAAAAAGCCTCCTCTTACGAAGCAGCGCAAAAAACATATCAGGCAGTAAAGGGGCAATTGACAAAGTTAGATGAATCCTATCAGCAAGTCAGTGAGCAAGCAAAAAAGGCCGAGGAAGCGCGCCAACTTGCGGCAGGAAAATTGGCCTCTTTGCAAGAACAACTTGGTGGTGCTACTTACCAACAACTACAAGCCGATTTAGCGTCAATTCATCTTTTACTAAGGGAATATACGCAACAAATCGAGGCGGATGCCCGGCAAGAAGCACAGATCAAAGAGCAGCAAGCGATCCTTTCAGAGAAGTTGAAGAATGTACAACAATTTTTCGAAGAAAAGCAAGCCGCCAAGGCGAAAGCAGAACAACGGCTGATGCAACGATTGCAAGAAGCAGCGATGACTGAAGAAGCAATGCGGGAATTGATTGCCCAAGCTCCTCAAACAACCCTTCTGACAGAAGAAATCAAAACCTATGAGCAAGAAACGGCGTTTGTTCAACAGCGTCTGATATTGCTAGATACCCAATTAAAAGAGCAGGCGACAATGGATTTAATCCAATTGGAAACGACCTACCTTCAGTTGCAGACTGTGATGGAGAAATTACAGCAAGAAACGGTTCGCAAACAGGAGAAGGTCAACAGCAATCAACGGTTATTTGACGAGTTGCAAGTCATTTATCAGAAAAATGTAGAAGAACTTGCCCAATTAGGCCAACTTCAACAGTTGGCAGAAACCATCAATGGCGAAAACACGAAGAAAACCAGCTTGGAACGGTATGTGTTGCAACAATTTTTGACGGAGATCTTAGAAGTCGCCAATGAACGCTTGTCCCGTTTGACCCGTGGCCGCTATCAATTTGAATTAGCGGATAAAGTTGGTAGCTATCGAAGCTCAACAGGCTTAGAAATTGACATCTATGACGATAATGCCGGTCAAGTCAGAAGAGCACATACACTGTCAGGCGGTGAAAGCTTTATTGCAGCCTTAGCGTTAGCAATCTCTTTAGCAGATGTGATCCAGCAACGAGCTGGCGGGATTGAGATCGAAGCACTTTTCATCGATGAAGGGTTTGGCTCGCTTGATGAAGAATCATTGGAAATGGCGATGGAAGCATTAGAAATGATCGAAAATGAAGGGCGCATGATTGGGATCATCAGTCATGTTCGAGAACTGCGGGCAAGGATCCTGCAGCAAGTTTTCGTAGAAACCAACGGCAGCGGGCAAAGCCGGATCCGAATAAAAGAATAAGGAGAGGAGGGCTCTTATGAAGTGGAGTATTCCAGAAAAAGTAATCGAGCGGGGGAGAACGTATCTTAATGAAGGCCGTGTCCTGTCTGTCACCCCGGATAAAGAAAAAAATGTGTGGCATGCAGAAGTACTCGGAACAGAATTGTATTTAGTTACTTTGGATGCTACTGCCAAAGAAGTGGATTATTGCCAATGTCCCTATTGGGAAGAACATCATTATTGCAAACATACGGTGGCCGTCGAACTCTATTTACGCCAACAAGGAAAAACACGAAAAATCAATGAACAAACCCCCATCAAAAAGGCCTTTTCTGCTTCAGAGATGTTTTCCAATGGTTTTGCTCGCTTAGACAGCGAAAAGGAAGCGAGTAAACCATTACAGATTGAATTTCGGGTAGATACGATTGCGACAAATCCTTATCACCAAGAGATGGATATTTTAGGGGTCTCTTTGAAGGTCGGGCATCGCGGCACGGCCAGGACCTATGTCGTCAAAAACATTTATAAATTTTTACAGATGTATCAAGAGAACAAGCAATATGCGGCCAATAAGCAACAGACCTTTTTGCTTTCTGCGGATGCCTTTGATGAGAAAAATCGAGCTTTATTGAATCGATTGACAGGAATCGCGCAAACCCAACAATTAATGGGGCAAGCGGGCATTCAAATCAATGGCAAACTTGATAAAAAATACTTGCTTCTGCCCGTTGAATTCGGCAAAGAACTGCTATTGCAATTCAATGATGTCTACACGCAAATCACCATTGGTGAAACCAAGGTCAGCCAAGTAGACTTCCAATCGGGGGAACCATTGACGTTTTCAGTTACAAAAGAAACGGATCATTTTCCGCTGCAGTTCGTAAAAGACTTCGACCACTTACTTAGTTATTATAACTGGGGGCTGTTGGACGGAACATTTTATGAATTGACTGTCGAGCAAAAGGAGATCTATGTCACGATGCAGCAGCTGTTTAAACGTTTTGAACAGCCAATCATTGATTATCCAAAAGAAGAGCTGGCGAATCTCTTTATGAAAGTTTTGCCTTATTTGCGAAAAATTGGGCGTGTCCAAGTGGCTCCTGAGGTTCAAAATGACATCGAAGAATCTGAATTGAAAGCAGTTTTCTCCTTGCGGAAAATCAAAGGTCAAGTAGATCTACAAGTTGATTTTACTTATGGAGAAGTCGTTTTTTCAAGTGATGAAAAACATCAATACATGCCAGAAAATCATCCAGAGATTTTACGTGATTTCCAACAAGAAGCACGGATCGAAGCCATTATTGAAACCTTTGGCTATCAAGCCAGCAGCAAAAATTGGCAAAAAAATCTACCACTAGGCGAGCAACTCTATACCTTTTTTACGAGAGAGATCCCGGTCTTGAGACAATTAGGGGAAGTGCGGATCGGCAAGAAGCTGCGGGAACTCTACCTTGATGCCCAGCATCATCGACCAGAAATCGTGATTGAAGAGAATGGTTCTTGGTTGGATATCAAGTTTGATGTTAGCGGCATTCAAGAATCAGAGATCAACGATGTTTTGCGGAGTCTGTTGCAATCTGCGCAATTTTATACCACAGAAAATGGTCAAGTTCTTTCGCTGGAGTCGGAAGAGTTTCAAGAAGCAAGTGCTGCCCTCAAAAAATTACGGCTCTCGTTAGATACGAAAAACGGGGCAATCCAAGTCCCATTGAATCAAGGGCTATTACTGCAAGAACAGTTTGCCGATCAAGCGAGTTTTAGTACAGGTTTTCAGCAAATGACGGAAGATTTGATCCATCCAGAAAACTTTGAGGCACAGTTGCCAGACAACTTGCATGCTGAGTTGCGGCAGTACCAAGAAGTTGGCTTTCGTTGGCTAAAAATGTTGAGCCATTATCAATTTGGCGGTATTCTTGCTGATGAAATGGGGTTAGGGAAGACCGTCCAAACCATTAGCTATTTGCTTTCTGAGAAACAAGAGCATCAAAAATTGAATGCATTGATCGTGGCACCAGCCAGTCTAACATTCAACTGGCAGCAAGAAATCAAACGGTTCGCACCTTCAATTTCAGCGACTGTCATCAGTGGAACGAAAGAAGAGCGAGAAGCGCAGATGGCGCAATCAGCGGATGTCCGAATTACTTCGTATGCAAGCTTGCGTCAGGACATTGATGCCTATCAAGCACTAGAGTTATCGTGTTTGATTTTAGATGAAGCACAGATGGTCAAAAACAGCGCGACCAAAACGGCACAGGCATTGCGATCCTTGGAAGTTCCGCAGCGGTTCGCCCTCAGTGGCACACCGATCGAGAACAATTTAGAAGAATTGTGGTCCTTGTTCCAAATGATTATGCCAGGCTTTTTCCCCAACAAGCAGAAATTTAAGGAACTGTCTACACAAGAAATTGCAAAAATGATCAAACCCTTCATTTTGCGAAGAGATAAAAAATCTGTGTTACATGATTTGCCGCAAAAGCTGGAAACAAATTATTACAGTGTCCTAACAGAGGAACAAAAGAAAATTTATTTGGCGTATTTGCGACAAATGCGAGAAGAAATCGCGCAAATGGATTCTACGTCTTTCCGCAAAAATCGGATCAGTATTTTAGCTGGCTTGACTCGTCTACGGCAAATCTGCTGTGACCCTCGATTATTCGTGGAGGACTACGAAGGGTCTTCTGGGAAACTTGAGCAGGTCAAAGATTTACTCTTAGCAGCCAAAGAAAATGGCCGTCGTGTCCTGCTATTTTCTCAGTTCACCAGTATGCTTTCGATTATTGAAGAAGAATTAGCCCAGGAAGGGTTTGAATCCTTCTATTTGCGTGGCAGCACACCGCCGCAAGATCGTTTGACGATGGTCAATGCTTTTAATAGTGGCGAAAAAGATGTCTTCTTGATCTCATTAAAAGCAGGAGGAACTGGACTAAATCTGACTGGTGCAGATACAGTGATTTTATACGATTTATGGTGGAACCCAGCAGTGGAAGAACAAGCCGCTGGACGAGCCCATCGGATTGGTCAAAAAAATGTAGTCGAAGTCTGGCGAATGATCGCCGAAGGAACCATTGAAGAACGAATGGATGCATTGCAACAAGAAAAACGTGAGCTTTTCCAAAAAGTGATCCAAGGCAATGAAACCCAGCTTCAACAAATGACCGAAGAAGATATTCGCTTAATTTTGAGTATCGGCGAAGAACATTAAGCATTCAAAAAAACATGGACCCGCTTGAAGCGAAGGTCCATGTTTTTTAGTTATAGGCGTATGCAGGAAGCTGCAAGAGGGCGTCAATACTTTCTTGGAGCTGCGAGAAAGCAGTGATCGACACATCGGGCAAATCTTCCAATCCATTAGGCGCCTGACGAAGACGATGATTGAACCACAAGGCTTGCCAACCGGCTTTTTTGCAGCCCACTACATCATTATCAAAGTTGTCACCTACGTACAGTGTTGTTTCTGGATCAAGAGCAAAGGCGGTTTCTGCCAATTGGTAAATTTCTAGCTCTGGTTTCTGATAACCGGTTGCTTGTGAAATGATCATATGCTCTGGTTTGATCCATCGAGTCAGTTGCAACTGATCCAATTTTTTTTGCTGGTGGTCAGTGGGACCGTTGGTAATAATTCCTAGTTTGACTGGCAATGTGGACAAATAGTTCAAAGTTGACTCAACTTCAGGATGCAGTGTGATGGCATCTAGTTCTTGTTCATAACACAGCTGAAACTTACAGCTTTCTTCTATTGTAATAGGTAAGTACCCTAAATCCGTTAATGAATGGGTCAGTCGAAAATAACGAAAATGATCTAGCGTCCATTCATTTGCCAATACCCGTCCAAACTGCTCATCACTGTGCACCCGAAACCGTAAGTAAAGAGCAGTTAAATCTTTGTGGGCTATTTGTGGGAAACATGAGGTTACGGCATTGTGAAATGGTTGTTGCTGGTCATATAAGGTATCATCGACATCAAAAAGAATACTAGTGATCAAAAAAGACACGCCTTTCAGAATTAGTGAAAATTTTCAGTTTGTTTTCGAATCAATCATAAGCCATTATTCCTGTAAAAAAAAGAGGAAAATCCCTGTAAAATAAAGGTTTTATTTACTGTTTTTAGAAATCCGCGTCTTTATAGGTTTTCAAAATTATAGTGAATTTTACCCATTTTCACATGTTTCTCATTTTGCATTTCTACTGAGAGTTGCTTATAATGATAGCTATTGAGGAGGGGGAAATGTGTTAAAAAGGTTTTTTCGTTATTATCGACCGTATCGGTCACTATTTATGCTAGATTTTACTTGTGCGGTATTTGCTGGTTTATTAGAACTGGCCTTTCCCGTTGCCGTCAACCAAGTAATCGATAAGATCATGCCCCAGAACAACTTTCGCTTGATACTATTGGCTTGCTTAGGCTTGTTCTTGTTTTATGTGATCAATACTGTGTTGCAATATATCGTGGTTTTTTATGGTCATAAACTTGGGGTCAATATTGAGACAGATATGCGTCAAGAACTGTTTCGACATCTGCAGACCCAATCTTTTGAATATTATGACAATCAAAAGACCGGCAAGCTGATCAGTCGCTTGACCACGGATCTCTTTGAAATCTCTGAAGTCGCTCACCATGGGCCAGAAGATGTTTTTATTACCATTATGACTTTGGTGGGGGCATTCCTATTGATGTTGAATATGCACGTTCAATTAGCGGTAGCGACATTTGCGTTGATTCCATTGATTACGATTGCCTTGGTTTTTTTCAATAAGAAAATGACCAAAGTCAATACACAGATCTATGACAACCTCGGTGAGTTCAACGCCGGAGTGGAAGCATCTGTTAGCGGCATTCGAGTGACCCAATCGTTTGCTAATGAAACGTTCGAACATAAACGCTTTGATGGATTGAGCGAAATCTATCGGCAATCGAAGATCCTTTTTTATAAGGTAATGGCGATCAGTTCAGCGTATAATTACTTTCTGATTCGCTTGATCAACTTGTTTGCTCTGATTTTTGGTGCTTACTACGTGATTCGTGGTGAACTGACGAATGGCCAGTTTGTTGGGTTTATTTTATTATCGAATGTCTTTGTTAGACCAATTGAGAAGGTCAATACGATGATTGAAAGCTATCCGAAAGGCATCGCTGGCTTCAAACGATTGACCGAAGAATTGGATAAAGAACCGACGATCAAAGACAAACCAGGGGCACGGGCTGTTCAATCATTAAAAGGGGATATCGTCTACCAAGATGTTTCTTTTTCCTATGCGGATGCGACGAAAGTCTTGAATCACATCGATTTATCGATCAAAGCTGGCGAGACGATCGCCTTCGTCGGGCAAAGTGGCTCAGGGAAAACCACGTTATGCAACTTGTTGCCGCGTTTTTATGAAGTCACTGAAGGCGCCATTACGATTGACGGCATCAATATTCAGGAGATGACCCTGGCTTCTTTACGTCAGCAGATTGGGACTGTGCAGCAAGATGTCTTTCTTTTCCCGGGAACGATTCGAGAAAATATTGCTTATGGCAAACTTGATGCAACAGAAGAAGAGATTTTAAAGGCAGTCAAATTAGCACACTTAGAAAAGGTCATCGATCAAATGACGGATGGGTTAGATACGGTCATCGGTGAACGAGGAGTCAAATTATCCGGTGGTCAAAAGCAGCGGGTAGCGATTGCTCGGATGTTCTTAAAAAACCCGCCGATTTTGATATTAGATGAAGCAACATCAGCGTTGGATACGGAAACCGAGCAAGTGATTCAAGAGTCATTGAATTCTTTGGCAGATGGCCGTACAACCTTGATCATTGCCCATCGCCTCGCAACGATCAAACATGCGACACGCATCATTGTCGTTAGTGATAAAGGCATCTTAGAAGAGGGGACCCATGAAGATTTGATGGCGAAAAAGGGACATTATCGCGCATTGCATGATGCGCAATTCGCTCGTGATGGAGAACCTTCTCTCCCTTAGAAGAAAGAAATGAACGATCAATCCAAGAAAACACTAGTCTTTTTATACTTTGTCAGGAAAAAGCATAAAAGACGGGTTTCTTAGGTTGATCGTTTTTCACTAAATTTTTGTGAGAAACCCTTTTCATTTATAAGCAGATATTCATTTCTCCTACTGTTTTATTGTCGATTATGACAGAAATGCTTGTATGGTTTTCTGATTAAAAAGGAATGTGATACAATGGAATCAAGAATGAAGACATTGGTTGAGAATCTTCTCTGGAAAAAATAACATATATTTTTATTGTAGCCCTGTCGTTTCCAAGGCAACAAGGGATCGTGAAATTTTTCCTTTGAAAACGATTGAGCCATGGACTTGGTTTTTTTCTCCATTTTTTTGATTACACATGTAATTACAGAGGGGAAATTAAAAAACGCGGGATTCAACTAAAAGAGTATTTTAATATTCTGACATCTTTTTGATACACCTTTGACACACTGTTGTATAAAAGAAGTAATATTAAAAAAAAATTTGATTTTTCTCATTTAAAAATAAACTTTTTGAGTGAAACCTTTTGCCTAAAAGGTTTCGCTTTTAATATAACTTTCGAGTTTTATTAAAAAATATGAGATTTAGACTAGATTTTTTTTAGTTAAACCTGTATAATTGAAATCAAGCGAGGGAACAGGACTTGCTTGATTGAAAATTAAAAAGGAGAGATGCACGTTGTTGACACTATACACTTCCCCAAGTTGCACATCTTGTCGCAAAGCTCGTGCGTGGTTACAAGAGCACGAAATCCCTTTTGTTGAAAGAAATATTTTTTCAGAACCGTTAAATATTTCTGAGCTTAAGGCAATTCTACAAATGACAGAAGATGGCACAGAAGAAATTATTTCCACCAGATCCAAAGTATTCCAAAAGTTGAATATGGATCTAGATGACCTGCCCCTAAAAGATTTATTGACACTTGTTCAAGAAAATCCAGGATTATTGCGTCGGCCAATTATGATCGATGAAAAACGATTGCAAGTTGGGTTTAACGAAGATGAAATTCGTCGGTTCTTACCTAGGGATGTTCGCCAACTGGAACTAAGACAAGCGCAATTAATGGCAGGCTTATAAATTTGACTTCATCGACTCGCTTTCTCGTAGAAAGTGAGTCTTTTTTTGAGTTTTTACGTTTTTCTTAAGAGGATATTCGTTTTCTCTTTACTTTTTATCAGGTTTCGATACAATGAACCTATAGTGAGTAGCAAAAGTGAGGTGTAGCTAATATGGAAATGGAACATATCAATGAGAACACCATTCGTGTATTGATCAAAAGTGAAGACTTAGCTGCGAGAGGCATCACTTTTCTTGACCTTCTAGGAAATCACAATGAAATTGAAAACTTCTTTTACAGTATTCTTGAAGAAGTTGATATTGACGAAGAATTTAAAGGCAGTGAAGCTGTAACTTTCCAAGTCTTGCCTAAAGGCGATGGGTTAGAATTGTTTATTAGCAAAAATCTTCCACCAGAAGGAATGGAAAATTTTGATGAGATGAACGATGAAGCGAATGAAGACATTACCGATATGTTGAAAAAACATGTGGCGGCTCAATTACAAGAGTCAGAGCAAGCAGAAGAAATCGGCAATCGTTTTGTATTCGAGTTGTTGCGATTCGAAGATATGATTCAATTGGCATCCGAAGTATATTTGGATTCCGTTGCAACCAATCTTTACCAAATGGGCAATCATTATTATATTGAAATTCGATTTATGGATGCAGATATTACTGATATTGAAGTGGAAAATGCACTTTCTTATTTGATGGAATTTGCCCAAAGGACTTCAGTGACGCCCGAAGTTTTATCAGAATACGGTGAGTTGATCATGGAAAACGATGCACTTGAATTGACTCGTTTCTATTTCAAGAATGATTAATGAATGAAAATCATTTCCAGCCAAGGACATTTTGACAATGTTTTTGGCTTTTTTAATTGTGTTTGACGAATCTGGCGTACCTCTTATTGAGGTGAGCCAGATGTTGAAAGCGTTGAACCAAAGAAAAGAAGTCATCCTAGCGAAAGGGGCAAAGAAATCCTCGGGCCCTTTTTATTGCCCAGGCTGTCAGAAAGAAGTGATTTTGAGGCAAGGACTTAAGCGACAGTCCCACTTTGCCCATCAAGCCACCACTGATTGTCAGACATACAGTGAAGGGGAGACGAAGGAGCACTTGGAAGCAAAACAACTTTTGTTTGAATGGTATCAAGAGATGGATATTGAACTTGAAGCCTACTTGCCGCAACTTCAGCAGCGACCTGATCTCTGTTACAAAAATATTGCCGTTGAAGTCCAGTGTTCTTCACTCAAGTTTTCACGATTTCTGGAACGAACCAGCACTTATTTAGCAAATGGTTATCAGCCTTGGTGGATCCTAGGGACCAAAATGTATCCGAAACGCCATTGGTCGCTTTTGGCAAAAGCCTGCTGTACTTATCAGTCTACTGGCTTTTGCTTGTGGCTCATTGATACGCGAAATCAGGCATTGGTGCGGCTGCACCAAATCAAATGGCACTATCAAGAAGGGGTAATCAGTCGACGAAGCGCTATACAAAAAGGGGAGCCATACAGGAAAGAGACACTTCGACCTTTGTACGAAGCAGATGAATCAGATACCCACCATTCTATTGAATGGGTAGCGGTCGATTATCGTTTGTGGGTGATTCGAAAACTGCGAAACAGACTGCCTAAAATCAGAGAGATTCAAGAAATAGTATACCCGTTGAATGGGAATGTCTCACAGTTGCCTCTTTGGTGCTATTGTGAAAGTCGGTTTGGCTTTTTATTTGAACACCACATACTGATTTTTCGCTTTCTCTATTTAAGTGAATGTCCCATTAGTTTTGAACAGTGGTTGATTCAGTTGAGGAAGCTGCATTGGCAATGGTGCTTTCCTTTGCTTGATCAAAGAGAAATATTGAGAGAAATCTTTCAAGAATGCCAATATTTAGAAAATTCGGTTTCTTTTTCAAGCCAATGATTTGGTTTCGTTGAAAAGTGTGATAAGATATTTTTAACCAATGAACAAGGAGTGAAGGGAATGTCAGAAACAAAACAATTACCAGCACGTGAATCGATTCCAGTCGAAAAAACGTGGGACTTAACGAAAATCTATGCCGATGATGCGGCTTTTGACATAGAATTTCAAGAAATCCAAGCACAGCTTAAAGAAGCTAGCAGTTACCAAGGCACTTTAGCAGATGGGCCACAAGCCTTCCTATCCGCTTTAGAATTTGTCTTAGATCTTTCTCGCCGTTTAGAGAAACTGTATGTTTACAGTCATTTGAAAAATGATCAAGATACCGCTAATACGACTTATCAAGGCTTATATGCGAAAGCCAGCAGTTTAGTTGCGCAAGTAAGTGAAGCCGTTGCTTGGTTTGATCCCGAATTATTGACGATGTCCGATGAAACGATTTGGGGCTATTTCGATCAAGAACCGAAACTAGCTGTTTATCGTCATATGATCGAAAAAACTATTAACGAGCGGCCCCATGTTTTGCCTGCCGATCAAGAAGCGCTATTGGCCGGAGCAGGCGAAATTTTTGGAGCATCCGGCAACATTTTTTCTGTTTTAAACAATGCTGATTTGGATTTTCCAGTAGTTGAAGACGAAAACGGGGAAAAAGTACAGCTATCTCATGGTGTATACGGTGAGTTGATGGAAAGCACGGATCGGTCTGTTCGGGAAGCGGCCTTTAAAGGTCTCTATGGCGTTTATGAGCAATTCCGCAATACCTTTGCCCAAATCTTAAGTACGAATATCAAAGCCCACAACTTTAAAGCCAAAGCCCGTAAATACGACTCGGCACGCCAAGCCGCTTTGAGTGCCAATCATATTCCTGAAAGTGTCTATGATACCTTAGTGGACGTCGTTAATCAGCATTTGCCATTATTACACCGATATATGGCATTAAGAAAACGCCTGTTGGCTGTCGACACGCTTCATATGTATGATGTGTACACGCCGATTTTAGGGGAAGCACCGATTCGCTATACCTATGAAGAAGCAGTCGAAAAAGCGAAAGAAGCGCTAAAACCATTAGGGGAAGAGTATCTAGCTGTAGTTGAAGAAGCCTTCAGCAATCGGTGGATCGATGTCGTTGAAAACAAAGGCAAACGCAGTGGTGCCTATTCTTCAGGTGCTTATGACACACTGCCTTATATCTTAATGAACTGGAATGATCGATTGGATCAACTCTTTACCCTCGTTCATGAAATGGGACACAGTGTGCATAGTTACTTCACACGGAATAACCAGCCTTATGCCTATGGGGATTACTCGATCTTCTTAGCAGAAATCGCTTCAACCACGAATGAAAATATTTTAACGGAATACATGCTTCGGACTGAGACTGATCCGCGGGTCAAAGCCTATGTCTTGAATCATTTTCTTGATGGATTCAAAGGAACGATTTTCCGTCAAACGCAATTTGCCGAGTTTGAACACTTCATGCACGTGGAAGATGCGAAAGGAACGCCGTTGACCAGTGAATTCTTAAGCGAGAACTATGCCGAGTTAAATGCAAAATACTACGGACCATCAGTTGAAAAAGATCCGGAGATTCGTCTTGAGTGGTCACGCATTCCGCATTTCTATTACAATTACTATGTTTACCAATATTCAACTGGTTTTTCGGCAGCTTCTGCTTTGGCGAAGAAAATCTTAGCTGGCGAACCGGATGCCTTAACTAACTATTTGAACTATTTGAAAGCCGGACGTAGTGATTATCCAATCGAAGTCATGAAAAAAGCAGGCGTAGATATGACGAAAGCAGATTATATTGAAGATGCAATGAAAGTATTTGAGCAACGCTTGAATGAATTGGAAGAACTCGTAAAAGAAATCGAAGCATAATTGAAAAGAGTACAAACCAGTCCGAAAAGGATTGGTTTGTTTTTTTTTGTTCCTCCCGCAATGAAAAACGCTGCGCAGCGAGCCAAACACAAGATCATCGTTTGGCTCGCTGCGCAGCGTCGCTATTGAATAGGGTTTCATAAAAGAATCAACCCTCGATCAATTTCATGAATAGTGGAAAGTTTTGGTGCTTTCAAAGACTGAGCTTTTTGCATAAATGTATCGAGTTCTGTTGCTGTACCACAGACGAGAGGAAGACTTCTCAGTTCCTCTGATCCTTCTAAAAGGACCCCATATTCTTCTTCACTTGAAAAATCATACACCACAGCAGAAGGTGTGATCGTGATGCCCATGTCTTTCGCTACCCTCTGATCGGTGGCAAAGTTCTTTTTCACTAACTCAGATGTACGATCTTCTAGGAACATCTCTAAATCACCATTCGTTTCTGAAAATAGATCTTTCACTAAGGTGTCACAATATTCCTGTTTTTCGATCCCTATCCGTTGTTGCAATTTCAATAAGAAATCCCGAGCAATTTTTTTTCCTTGCAACTGGGCTGCTTTATAATCCAATGACGCAGCATAGATTTGGTTGGTCTGTTCATTTCGCAAGACCAAATCCGCCTTATTCATGGACAAATAGTCCATTGAAACACCTACGGAAAACAAGTTAACGAAAGGCAGGATCTGCAAATGGATTTTTTTGCGGCTCGTGTTTAATTTGTTGAGAATCTCTTTTTCGATATCATAACAAATAGGCCCAATCGGATTAATAAATAAAAAAAGTTCGATCATTTGAATCTCTCCCCAATTAAGATTCTTGAGTAACTTGAAAAACAAAATAAGTATGTTTTATTAAATATAGCAAAAAAACGCGAAAAAAGTAAGCAAAAGGGCATCCTACAATGATTTTTCTTCAACGGCTCGAATGATCTTGTTTTTTGCTGGTCGGTAAGGAACACCAAAAGAATGCAATAACGATTGAAAGGCAAATTTTCCTTGAATTGGCTCACTGACTTCTAGCTCTAACTCATAATCATGCTGTTGACCATACCAGCTTTCATCCAAAGCAAGTAATCCTTCATTGATCGGAAATTCCGCCCGTTTCGTTTTTAATGCTGCGATCATGTGTAATGAATCAGGTTCGATATTCGCTGCTTTTAAGCGTTGAGCAACCACACCTGTTTTTAAAATTTTTTCTGACGCGATCAATGACGCTGCGGTTTCGATTGTCAAAGGATCAGTCGTTTCTAACAGACCGTGTTCAATGGGGGTCTTTAGCGTTAATTCTGCATTGGTAGGAGTCGTGCGAATGCGTAAGCCAAAATGCTTTTCTCGCAGTTTAAAGTCTTGCGTATCAAAGTAATAATTGGTTTGCGTCTTGAAGGCTTTTTCTGACAATTTGTAATAAGCAAGCAACTGGTGGTATTCTTTTTCCGTCAACATTGTTTTATATTCAATCTCTACTTGTTCGACCATTGATTTTCACTCTCTTTCTATTGCAAACATAGTGTACGCTGTTTCAGCTATTCCGTCAAAGAAACTAAACAAAGAAAAGCGGAAACGATTGGGGCAGACAAAAAAATCTTTTGTTTCTGCACTTCTGTCCATTCAGTTTTATTCCAAGAGTATGGTAGAATAAGAGGTATGTTATGAACAGAATCGAGGGAGAAGAATGATTCGAGATTGGGAAGAATTCTTAGCGCCTTATGAACAGGCGGTTTCAGAATTAAAAGTAAAATTAAGAGGCATAAGAAAACAATATCGGGAACAAAACAAACATGTTCCCATTGAATTTGTCACGGGGCGTGTCAAGCCAGTAGATAGCATTTTAACAAAAAGCAAATTACGAGGAATCGCACTGGATCGTCTTGAAGAAGAAATGTCTGACATCGCCGGTTTGCGAATCATGTGTCAGTTTGTGGAAGACATTCACCAAGTCGTTGAACTGTTGCGGACACGTAAAGACATGAAAGTCATTATTGAACGTGACTATATTACCAATAAAAAAGTCAGTGGTTACCGCTCGTATCATCTGGTGATCGAGTATCCAGTTCAATTGATCGATGGAGAAAAAATTATCTTAGCAGAGGTACAAATTCGTACACTGGCGATGAACTTTTGGGCAACGATTGAACATTCATTGAACTACAAATACCAAGGGGAATTTCCCGATGAAATTAGCGAGCGACTACGACGTTCGGCAGAAGCAGCCTACCAGCTAGATGAAGAGATGTCTAATATTCGTGAAGAGATCCAAGAGGCACAGCGGTTGTTTTCTCATGGGAAAGGCAAACGCGGCGGACATGACACGCCCAAGTTGCCGAAGGAGGAATCAGAATGAAAGGCATCCGCGTGGCAATCGTCCATAATCAAGAAAGCAAGTCAGTAGAAGTGACGAAGCGTTTAACTGTCCTCCTGGAGCAGTCTGAAAACAAGATCGATCAAGAGAACCCTGAATTAGTGATCTCTGTTGGTGGAGATGGTACGCTTCTTTCTGCTTTTCACTTGTTCAACCATAAGTTAGACCAAGTACAATTTTTAGGGGTCCATACGGGACACCTCGGCTTTTATACAGATTGGCGTGACTATGAATTGGATGAATTGGTAGAGTCTTTATGCAATGACCATCAAAAGAGTGTCAGTTATCCTTTATTGGATGTCCGAATCACTTATGCAAATGGCAAACCAGACAAGCATTTCCTGGCATTGAACGAATCAACGATCAAACGCGGCAATCGCACCATGGTTGCCGATATTTCTATTAAAGAAGACCTCTTTGAAAAGTTTCGCGGGGATGGCCTCTCGATCTCAACGCCAACCGGCTCAACTGCCTATAACAAAAGTGTTGGTGGGGCAGTATTGCACCCAAGTATCAATGCGTTTCAATTAGCAGAGATTGCTTCTTTGAACAATCGCGTCTTTCGGACACTTGGATCACCGATCGTCGTGGGTCATCACGAGTGGGTCAAAGTGCAACTGCAACAAAGTACCGACTATTTAGTGACGATTGATCAATTTACCATCGAGCAAGAAGAAATCGACGCAATCTATTACCGGATTGCCGATGAACGGATTCATTTTGCGTCTTATCGGCATATGCATTTTTGGAATCGTGTCAAAGATTCCTTTATTGGAGAAGAATAAACTCATGGAATTTACGTATCAATATACCGGACAAGGGCAGCAAGTCAAATATTTTTTGAAGGAACAAGGAGTATCCAAAGGTCTGCTAGCGAAAATAAAATTTCAAGGCGGAAAGATATTTGTGAACGACCACGAGCAAAACGTCTTGTTTTCTTTGGCGCAAAATGATAGGGTAACTATTGTAATTCCTCCTGAAGGGGAACATGAAACGATGCTGGCTGATCCGACACCTATTGAGATTGTGTATGAAGATGCCCATCTGTTAATCGTGAATAAGCCGGCTGGCATCTCATCGATTCCTGCGCAATATCATCCGACTGGCACGATGGCCAATCGAGTCAAGGCCTACTATCAAGCGCAACACTATGAAGATCAAGTGATCCATGTAGTGACTCGCTTAGACCGTGACACATCAGGATTGATGCTTTTTGCAAAACACGGCTTTGCCCATGCGAAGCTGGATAGCCAGTTACGGAAGAAGCAAGTTGTTAAAAAATATCAAGCCCTCGTTGCGGGAGATCTTTCCGCATTATCCGCCCATAGCGAGATCGATTTGCCTATCGCTAGGGACCTGACCTCGCTTTTGAAACGCAAGGTCAGTGAAGAAGGAAAAGAGGCACGTACGGAGTATTGGCTAAAACAGCGCAATTCAGATTGCGCATTAGTCGACATTCAACTACACACAGGCCGGACACATCAAATAAGGGTCCATTTTTCTGCAATCGGTTGTCCCTTACTAGGAGACGAGATGTATGGGGGACCAATGGCTTTTGGGATCAGACGACAGGCACTTCATTGCTGTCAGCTGCAATTCCAGCATCCCTTTACGAATGAACCGTTGGCTTTTGAACTGCCTTTACCTGCAGACATGGCCGCTGTTTGTTCAGCTATCGATAAGCAATAACAAATGAGGTGAAGAGATTGGATGAAAATCAAGAATTAACCGAACGATTTGATCAACTGAATCAAGCACTAAAAGACAATGATATCCAGGGATTTCGTGAGGCATTCTTGGATCTGCATATCTACGAGCAGGGTCAATTCTACCAATCTCTAGAAGCAGACGATCGACAAATCGTCTATACGTATCTATCGCCGAAAGAATTGGCAGACATGTTTGACGTCATTGAAGAAGACGATGAAAACATGGTGGACTATCTTTCAGAAATGCGGCCGGCATATGCTGCAACGATGTTAGCAGAGATGTATACCGATAATGCTGTCGATCTACTGAATACATTGGACAAGAAACAAACGGCCAAATATTTGAGTCTGATGACTGCTGAAGCCGCTAGCGAGATCAAAGAACTATTGCATTATGAAGATGAAACAGCTGGATCATTGATGACAACCGAGTTTGTTTCCATTGTTGCCAACCAAACGGTTCGTTCAGCGATGTATGTCTTAAAAAATGCCGCAGATGTTGCTGAGACGATTTATTATATTTACGTCGTGGATACCGACAACAAACTTGTGGGCGTTATTTCTTTAAGAGACTTGATCATCAATGATGAAGATACCATGATTGCTGATATTTTGAACGAGCGGGTGATGTCGGTTCATGTTGGAGATGACCAAGAGGATGTCGCTCAGACCTTCCGGGATTATGACTTTCTCGCATTGCCAGTCACCGATTATGACGATCACCTATTAGGGATCGTGACCGTCGATGATATCATCGACGTTATCGATGATGAAGCAGCCAGTGATTACTCGGGTTTGGCAGGGGTCAATGTAGAAGAAGTCAGTGAAAACCCGGTCAAAGCTTCTTCGAGAAGGTTACCTTGGCTCATCACCTTACTCTTTCTCGGAATGGCAACCGCCAGTTTAATCAGCCATTATGAAGAGTTAGTTAGTGAAGCAAGTATTCTCGCCGTCTTTATCTCACTGATCACCGGAACTGCCGGCAATGCCGGTACCCAATCTTTAGCGGTAGCCGTACGCCGCTTGGCGATCAATGATGATAAAGAAAATAGCTTTATGAAAACAGTGGTCGGTGAGGTGCTTACAGGACTTTTCACAGGAGCTATTACCGGATTGACGATTTTTGCTATTGTGGCTGTCTGGAAACAAAATCCGATTCTAGGGTTTGTGATCGGGATGGCTATGATGTGTGCCATCACAGTAGCCAACTTAGCGGGAAGTTTGATTCCGATGCTAATGGATAAGCTTGGGTTTGATCCGGCAGTGGCGAGCGGTCCGTTTATTACGACCCTCAGTGATTTGACCAGTGTTTTGATCTATTTCAATATTGCCAGTCTTTTTATGAACTATTTTATTCAATGAATAAAAAATAAAAGCAAGCCGATGATTTTTCTTCGAGTGAAGAATCATTGGCTTGCTTTTTAATTTTTTGGTTTTGGCAACACCCCAGAAGGAGAGACGCCATAAAGTTTTTTAAAAGACTTGCTAAAGTGATAGGCATCTTGATAGCCAACTGCAGAGGCGACTTCCTTGATCGTGAGGTTGTCATTTTTTAGCATGTCTTTGGCGCGTTTTAGGCGGATTTCTATCAAATAGTTAATGGGGCTGACCCCTGTCGCTTCTTTAAAAATCTTGGAAAGGTACGTCGGGCTGAGAAATTGATCTTGTGCCAGTTTTTCCAAGGTGATTTCTTCTTTATAATGATTTTCCAAATAATAGACGGTATAGTTGACGATTTGTTGTTGTCTTCTTTGGCTTTTGGAAAGGTAAGGAACGACATTGATGTGGTCTTCATTTAGTCCGCGTAAAATATAGACGAGCATCTCCATCAAGACAGCTTTTTGCATCAACTGAAACTCATCCCGCTCTTCACTGCTTTCTCGCACCAACTGCCACGCTTTTTCCAAAACTTGATGATGGTATTTGCCTAATTCTAACAATGGGTGCTTGTTGGGGAAAAAATTTCGCTTGAATCCTTCCAAGGAAATATTCTTCAGTCCAATATGCAACTGGTGGGAGCGAGTGCCTTTAGGCTGTAACTCGCAGTGGTCGACACCAGGATTAAAAAGCATGACACTGCCAGCACGAATTTTCTTCGCTGGTTCTTTTTCAAAATAATACGTACTTTCTCCTTCTAACAAGACGCTGATTTCTAAAAAGTCATGATGGTGCATTTCTCCATGACTTTCTGCTTGCGTCCATGGGTCAAAGAGATAGATGATTTCGGGATTGAAGGTTCGAGGGTTAACTAAATTCATGGCTGATTCACTCCAATTGGGTGCCCATCTCCGATAAAAAAAGGGAATGGTGCTTCTTACTAATATTTTACATCAAAATGAGTAAGAAAAACCATTCAAATCGCTTTTCAAAACGCTAAGCTTAACAACGAGAGGGGGAATTAGATGAGTAATACACAATGGATCTGGCGCTATGCCAAAAAGAACCGCGGAAAAATCATATTGGCGATCCTGTTTTTAGTGATCAATGCAGCGCTGATCATTGTTAATCCGTACTTGGGAGGAATGGTGATCGATGATGTCATCAATCAGCAAAAAACGCACTTATTGATTCCATTACTGTTGATCATGATCGCAACGACCGTCATTCGCACCATTGTCCGCTATAGTTATCAAATTTTATTTGAACGGGTCGGACAAAATACGCTATACGATTTACGGGAAGACTTGTATCAGAAACTGCAGGAATTGGATTTCGACTTTTTTAATCACACACGGGTTGGAGATATTATGGCACGAATGACCGGGGATACTGATGCCATACGCCACTTTGTTTCTTGGGTGACCTATAATATCGCTGAATGTATCTTGTGGTTCTTTTCTGCGGTGGTGGTCATGAGCTTTATTGATTGGAAATTGATGTTGACATTGGTGGCTGTCACACCGATCATTTTTCTGTTGACGAATCGCATGTCTAAAAAAGCACACCCACTGTTTTTTGATATTCGTGAGAGCTTTTCGCGCTTGAACTCAATGGTAGAAGAAAATATTGGCGGCAATCGGGTGGTGAAAGCTTTTGCTCGTGAAAATTTTGAGATCGAAAAATTTCGCTCGTACAACGAAGATTTTAAGACCCGCAACATGGCATCTGCCAAAGTTTCCCGCACTTATCTGCCATGGCTTGATGGCTTAGCAGGAAGTTTGTCAGTCATTGCCTTAGTCTTAGGCGGAATTTTCGTAATCAATGGGGAGATGACATTAGGTGATCTCGTTGCATTTAATGGCTATCTATGGATGTTGAATAACCCTATGCGTATGAGCGGTTGGTTGATCAACGATGTTCAGCGATTTTCTGCAGCTTGTATCAAAATTCGACAAATGCTAGCACAAGAATCGAAAATACCGGTTCACAAACAAGAAAAATTAGAACCGATCAATGGGTTTGTGGAATTCAAAGATGTCTCGTTCCACTTTTCAGATGACCCGGATCAAAATGTGTTGGAAAACATCAACTTCACCATCGGGCCGGGACAAACGTTAGGGATTTTAGGCGAAACCGGCTCAGGAAAAACGACCTTAGTGAATTTAGTCGGACGTTTTTATGACCCGACTGAAGGGGAAGTATTGATTGATGGAAAAAATGCCAAAGAGTATCCTGTGCGCCAAATGCGGGAAAACATTTCAATGGTGATGCAAGATGTCTTCTTGTTTTCTAATACCATCTCTGACAATATTGCTTTTGGAAATCCTTTAGCAGATGAAGGCTTTATTCGGCAAATGGCCGTAGTCGCCGATGCAGATACCTTTATTTCTCGAATGCCTCAAGGCTACGAGACGATTGTCGGTGAACGAGGCGTCGGACTTTCTGGCGGACAAAAACAACGGATCTCTCTTGCGAGGGCCTTAGCCAAAGATCCATCGATCTTGATTTTGGATGACACGACGTCTGCCGTCGATATGGAGACAGAATCGAAGATCCAACAAGAGCTGACAAAATTAACAGGAGAGAAAACGACGTTCATCATTGCGCATCGCATCTCCTCCGTTCGAGAAGCCGATCAGATCTTGATGATGGAAAAAGGGCGGGTCGTTGAACAAGGCACCCACGAAGAACTTGTCAAACTGCGAGGTAAATACTATGAAGTGTATCAAAAACAATTAGGTTTGTCAGGAGGTGAAGACGATGGCGAGAAATAAATTTGATGTGGATGAGGAATTAGACCAGGAATTTAGCTGGAAGGATTTCAAGCGTTTGTCCCAATACGTCGTACCGTATAAAAAAAGTATTGGAAAAGTACTATTTACGATCATCCTAGCAAACTTAGCAGGAATGCTGGCGCCCGTTTTCACTAAGATCGCTATCGACTCATCGATTCCTGAGAAAAATGTTAATCAATTGCTGCTTTTAGGAGCTGCCTTTTTAGTGACCTTGATCGTTATTGGCGTCTGCATGCGTTATCGTATTTACCATATCACGAATATTGGGCAAGATGTTTTGAAGGATATGCGCTTTGATATTTTTGAACATCTGCAGCGGCTGCCGTTTTCTTATTTTGATACAAGGCCCCATGGCAAGATCTTGATCCGCATCGTAAACTACATCAATACACTGAGTGACCTGTTGAGTAATGGCCTGATCAATTTGATTTCCGATGTTTTCAACGTCATCATCACCTTGATCTTTATGTTTGCGATCGACTTCAAATTGACCCTATATTCCCTTGCGTTGCTGCCAATTTTGTTCATCATGGTGATGGTAATCAAAAATAACCAGCGCAAAGCCTATCAGGAGTTGAGTAATAAACAGTCCAATTTAAATGCTTACATTCATGAAAGTATTGCCGGCATCAAGATTACCCAATCCTTCGCACGGGAAGAAGAAAATGCAGAGATTTTCCAAGAAGTCAGCAATGATTATCGGACTTCCTGGATGAAAGCTGTCAAAATTCAGTTTCTCATGTGGCCTGGGGTGCAAAACATTTCAGTCATTACGACTTGTTTGATTTATTTTGTCGGCATTCGCCAAATTGGTGTCGCTGTCAGCACAGGTACTCTGATCGCTTTTATCAGTTATATCAATAATTTCTGGAATCCAGTCATCAATATCGGGAATTTTTATAATTCTTTGATTACAGCAACAGCCTATCTTGAACGGATTTTTGAAACGATGGATGAAGTCCCAGATATCGAAGACAAACCAGATGCAAAAGTATTGCCGACGATGAAAGGGACCGTTGATTTTGAACACGTGACCTTCCGATACGAAGAAGGCAAAAACATTCTTTCTGATGTCAATTTCCACATCGAACCCGGGGAAAGCATTGCCTTGGTTGGCCCTACTGGTGCAGGGAAGACCACGATCATCAATTTGCTGAGCCGCTTTTATGATGTCAATGAAGGCAGTGTTAAAGTAGATGGGATGGACGTTCGTGACGTGACGCTGGAATCGCTGCGTTCACAAATGGGGGTCATGCTGCAAGATACTTTTATTTTCTCAGGAACGATCATAGAGAATATTCGCTATGGAAAATTAGATGCAACAGAAGAAGAGATCATCGAAGCAGCGAAAATCGTCCGTGCTCACGACTTTATCACGGAGTTGAAAGACGGCTATCAAACCGTCGTCGAAGAACGAGGAAGCACTTTATCTGCAGGGCAACGGCAACTGATTTCCTTTGCCCGAGCGTTGTTGGCTGATCCAAAAATTTTGATCTTAGATGAAGCGACCTCAAGTATCGATACGAAGACAGAAGAATTGCTGCAAGAAGGATTGTTGAAGCTGTTAGAAGGCAGAACCTCCTTTATCATTGCTCACCGGCTGTCCACGATCAAAAATTCTGATCGAATCTTTTACGTGGCGGGGGGAACGATCGCTGAATCTGGTAACCATGATCAGCTAATGGCACAAAAAGGCTTGTACCACCATTTGTATCAATCACAATACGACTTACTGCAAGCCATATAAAAAGAATCCCCACAAATGATGCGTTACCATCGTTTGTGGGGGTTTCTTTGCGTGATTCTTTTGTGTCCCTCAATCTCAATCGTTAAGGTCAACGATTCTGGTTCCATGAACTTCTTTTACACCTAGTATATCAGCAACTTGTTGGGCATTTTCATAGGAAATGCCACCGCCAGGTAAGATCGTTAAACGCTCACCAGCATAGGCGATCAATTCTTTCAGACGATCGAAATATGCTTCGATAGGGGTGCCTGCAGTACCACCATGGGTCAAAATCCGCTGTACGCCATGCTCAGCTAACCAATCGATCGCCTTGAATTGACGCGCTGCAGGAATCGCGTCGAATGCCATGTGAAAAGTAACCTGCAAGCCTTCTGCAGTTTCTAACAATAGCTCCAATGCTTCTTCGTCCAACCAACCGCTAGGTGTTAAGCAACCTAGAACAACGCCGTCTGTTCCTAATTTTTTTGCTTCGATCAAGTCGGTATGCATGATTTTCAATTCTGTATCATTGTAAACAAAATCACCGCCTCGAGGTCGAATGATCGTCATAACGGGTATTCCTTTTTCGCCAGCATATTGCAGGACTTCTTCTTGCACGCCGGTACTTGGTGTTGTTCCGCCGACTGCTAAATTATCACAGAGTTCGATGCGTTGGGCACCTCGGGCGATTGCTAAGGGAATATTGGTATAATTTTCTGCACAAAATTCTTTTAACATGATTTACCTCCAATAGATGGGTGTTCAATTGATTTGTTATTCTATCCACTAGCATTCTACCACAAGAATATGCTAAAGTAGAGCAGAGATGAGGGAAGTTGAATGTTAAAAAAAATCGATCGCGGGCGCCTTTTTTTAAACGCCCATTATCACTTATTTGAATGTCCGTTGTGCCGCCAAGCATTTTTCCCGACCGAAAATGGCTTAGTTTGTCCAAATCGTCATCGATTTGACTTATCAAAGAAAGGCACACTTTTCTTTTTGGATCATCAAGTTAAAGCAGATTATGATCAAGCACTGTTTTTGCCGCGTCAACGTATGATCGCTAGCGGCATGTATGCACCAGTCCTTGAGACCATCAAAGCAGCTTTGGGGGATGCTGAGTATCTTTTAGATGTCGGTTGCGGTGAAGGCAGTTTCCTTGCACAGATGGTCAATGAAAAGACCCAAGCGGCTGTCGGTTTTGATATAGCCAAAGACGGGGTCTATCTAGCTACCAATCAAAACGTACCCGCTTTTTGGTGTGTGGCGGATCTGACTAAGTTACCGTTTGCTGAAGCGAGCTTTGATACGATTTTCAATCTGTTTTCACCGTCAAATTACGGGGAGTTCAACCGCATTCTAAAAAAGGGTGGCCAGTTGATCAAAGTCGTCCCAGCAGCGGATTATTTAAAAGAACTACGAGCCGCTTTTTATCCTGATGACGAAACAAAACAGCAGTATTCGAATGAACGGGTCGTTAGCAAATTTTTTGAACACTATCCCACCGCATCCCGTCAAAGAGTAACGCATGTTTTTGCGATTCCTGAAGAATATCGGCAAGATTTACTTGCCATGTCGCCGTTAGAGTGGGGGGCTTCGGAGGAAAGGAAAGAAAAGCTGCGTCAAACCCCTTTGGCACAGATAACTGTTGATGTTGAGGTGTTGATTGCGAAAATTTCCTGAAAATATTTTGAACTTTTTTGTTATTTACTCTTGCAATCATGCCATGGGAGTGATATATTGTTCTCAAGTCATTTTTCATTGGTTTTTATCAGGTTCCTGTTCTGATAAAAGTTAGTGAAAAGAGCTTCACTAACGTAACGACTCGCAGTGATCGACACCGAGTTGGTACGTTTTTTTTATGCCCAAAAAAGCACACAAAAAATGTTGTTTCTAGAAAAACAAGTGTGCCAAAATATGGTACTATAGAAGTTATTGAAGAAGCTATTGAGAATGAAATGGAAAACGTAAGGTGTAAAAACACAAATCAATGCGAGAACCGATCGGCAATATCCGATCGAAAGGAGTTTTTATCTATGAATCACATCGTTCTTTTTGAACCTCAGATCCCGGCCAATACGGGGAACATTGCACGTACTTGTGCAGCAACAAATACTCATTTACACTTAATAGAGCCACTAGGCTTTTCAACGGATGACAAGCAATTGAAGCGGGCAGGACTTGATTATTGGCATGATGTCAATATCACCTATCACAAAGATTTGGCTACTTTTATGGACTTTTTAGGAGAGCGTCCGTTGTACCTGATCTCGAAATTTGCCAATCGCGTGTATTCTGACGTCGATTACACCGCAGATGATGATCAGTTCTTTATTTTTGGGAAAGAAACGACGGGGCTTCCGGAAAGCTTTATGCGTGAGCATGCCGAAAAATGCCTACGCATTCCGATGAATGATGAGCATGTTCGTTCCCTAAATCTATCAAATACGGCTGCTTTGATCATTTATGAAGTTTTGCGGCAGCAAGGCTTCCCACATCTGGAATTGACACACCATTATGAGAACGACAAACTAGATTAAGAAACGAGGCTTGTTCGATGCAATTATACTTTACCCGTCACGGAAAAACAGAGTGGAACCAAGCGCGCCGCTTTCAAGGGATGCTAGGGGATTCACCGTTATTGCCGGAAAGTCATGAAGAGATCAAACTGCTCGGTGATCATCTGGCTGCTATTCCTTTTGAGAAGATTTATTCAAGCACGTCTTTACGAGCAAAAGTAACTGCCCAAGAGATCCAAACAAGGCTCCATCACCCTGTTGAAATTATTTATAATGAGAACCTGCGTGAGATCGGACTTGGTGAATTAGAAGGACGTTCTATCGATGAAATGCATGAGAAGTATCCTCAACAATTGACTGATCTGCGTAATCATCTTGATCGCTACGATCCCAGTGCCTTTAAGGGAGAGCCGATCCAAGAAACATTGAGCCGGATCGAGACCGTCGTCATGGATGCGGTGATGCAGCATGAAGGCCCATTATTGTTCGTCGGTCATGGGGCATCCTTTACGGCTGCTATCCAGTGGCTTGCAGGCAAACCATTAGCCGAATTAAGAGAGCAAGGTGGATTAGTCAATAACAGCGTTAGCTTATTAGAGACGAATGAACAAAAAGTATTGCCTTTTGAACTAAAAGTTTGGAATGAAGCAAGCTTTTTAAGCAATCAGGCAGGATTAGACGCTTTATTGTAAACCATGAAAGGAGCGGCACCATGATTCCAGAAAGAACGTTTTTTGTCGGCCATGTTGCCGCCATCTTTTTCCAGAATCCCAGCAATTTTTATAAAGTACTATTAGTTAAAGTCACTGAGAATAATGCCGACTACAAAGACTCGGAGATCGTCGTTACTGGTAGTTTCGGCGAAATCCAAGAAGAGGAAAAGTATCGGTTTTTTGGTGAGCTGGTCAATCATCCCAAGTATGGCGTCCAGTTGAAGGCCGAAAGCTACCAACAAGAACAACCGACCTCTGAACAAGGGTTGATCGCCTACCTTTCTGGAGAAAAATTTCCTGGGATCGGCAAGAAGACCGCTGAAAAAATCGTTGATCTTTTAGGAGAAGAAGCGATCGACCGGATGCTGGAAGAACCGGCATTGTTGGAGCAGATTCCAGGGTTAAATGAAAGTAAGCAAAAAATGATTTTAGATACCGTTCGGCAAAACCATGGGATGGATCAAGTAATCGTTGGCTTGAGTCGCTATGGCTTTGGTAGCCAGCTATCTTTTGCTATCTATCAAGCCTACAAAAATGAGGCGCTATCCATTATTGAGGAGAATCCATATCAGCTGGTGGAAGACATTGAAGGCATTGGCTTTAAACGCGCAGATGGCATCGCTGAACAGCTGGGTATCGAAGCTTCGTCACCGCAACGGTTTCGAGCGGCGGTCTTGCATCAAATCTTCGCCCAGTCCTTGCAGACGGGCAATACCTTTATCCACGCCCAAGATTTGTTAGAGCAGACACTGCGCCTATTAGAAACGAGCCGCCCCATTGAGATTGCGCCTGACGATTTGGCATCAACGATCATTCATCTAGTGGAAGAAGGAAAGATCCAACAAGAAGAAACCCGTTTATATGAAAATAGTTTGTACTTTTCTGAATGGGGAATTGCCAGTTCCATCGAACGCTTGCTTTCCCGCAAAAAAGAAATCGTCTATCCTGAGAAAAAAATCAGTAAAACGTTACGTAAAATAGAAAAGCACTTAGGCATCACCTATGGTTCCTCGCAAGAAGAAGCGATCAAAGAAGCAATCCGATCGCCATTGTTTATTTTGACAGGTGGCCCAGGTACTGGGAAAACAACAGTGATCAATGGGATCGTACAATTATTTGCTGAGTTGAACGATTTGGACTTAGAACCATCAAAATACAGCGACGAAACCTTTCCGATTCTCTTGGCAGCACCGACTGGTCGAGCCGCCAAACGGATGAACGAAACGACTGGTTTGCCAAGTGGTACGATCCATCGTTTGTTAGGATTGAATGGCCGTGAAAAAGCACCATCGATTAGTCCCAAAGAGTTAGAAGGCGGTTTACTGATCGTCGATGAGATGTCAATGGTCGATACGTGGTTGGCGAATACGCTCTTTAAGTCGATCCCTACAAACATGCAAGTGATTTTTGTGGGGGATAAAGATCAGCTTCCTTCTGTGGGACCAGGACAAGTCCTTCATGATTTGCTAGCGATCGATGCGATTCCGAAACAAGAATTGACGGAAATCTATCGTCAAGGAGATGGATCAAGTATTATTCCACTGGCCCACGCCATCAAAAACGGGCAGCTGCCTGCTGATTTTACACAAAACCAAAAAGATCGTTCTTTCTTTGCGTGTGATGCGTACAAGATCGAACCGTTGATCGCTCAGATCGTGAAACGGGCGAAAGACAAAGGTTATACGCCGCAAGATATTCAAGTGTTGGCGCCGATGTATCGTGGGGCAGCTGGGATCGATGCTCTGAATAAAATGATGCAAGAGATTTTTAACCCCAACGATGGAACCAAAAAAGAGGTCACCTTCAATGATACGGTGTATCGTATCGGCGATAAGGTCTTGCAGTTGGTAAACTCTCCTGAAGATAACGTGTTTAATGGCGATATGGGCCAAATCGTTGGGATCACTCTAGCCAAACAGTCGGAAGACAAGGTTGACGAACTGGTCATTCAATTTGATGCCAATGAAGTGACCTATAAGCGTAATGAATGGAACAAGATCACATTATCCTACTGTTGTTCGATCCATAAATCCCAAGGTAGTGAATTTCAAATGGTTATTTTGCCGATGGTTCATCAATACCAGCGTATGCTGCAGCGCAATTTGCTATATACCGCTGTGACTCGCAGCAAAGAGATGCTGATTTTACTTGGTGAACTGCAAGCCTACCAAACCTGTGTCAGTCACGAATCTGCCACTCGCTTAACGACATTAAAAGAACGTATCAATGGCACGGAAGAAATGACGCCGCTGCAACGGGCGAAATTGGCTCAGTTTGAGGAAGCCGATGATCCGTTTTATAATGATTCCTCTGAGAACACGAAGGCAAAAATGGTAGCTTCGAAGCCAAAGGAAAATCCCAGCACTGAAGCTGCTGCTAACCAGCAAGCGACAGAAAAGTCACCAGATAGTGGGTTGGACTTGTTTGCTTTTGCCGAGCCTGAGCCGTCGGCATCAAATCAGACAGAAACGGCCAAGCCTCTGTCAGGGGATAAGGTCCTAAGTGAAGGGACTACGGGGGAAGAAGCACTCATCGAAGAAACGCAAAACGATGGTGTGCTGACCTTAACGATGGTCAAAAAGCATTTAGTAGATCCAATGATTGGGATGAAGGACTGTTCTCCGTACGACTTTATGCCCGTAAAAAACGAGGGATTATAACGATGAGAAAATGCTAAAAATGGGTTGTTAGTGAGCGCTTTCTTTTGGTTTTTCAGCTTCTTATGCTAAGCTGAAATCAAAAGGAGGCGTTACATTATGGCGAAAGAAACTGAAGATAAATTAGCAAAACTCGCAAAAGAATCTGGCAACGACTTTAAGAAATTGGATGAGATGGAAAAAGAATTTAAATTAGATGAAAGCCCTGATGCAGAACGAGGCGAACGGGAAGAATCAGGATTAGAAAAAACGTTAGATAAGGCGCCGATTTTCCCGCCTAACACACCAAATAACCCAACGAATCCTGGCAGTCCTGGAAATCCATGATTTTCTACCAAGAAGAAACCAACTGTTGAATAATCGAATAGAAAGAAACCTGAAGAATGCAAAGGCGCATTTCTTCAGGTTTTTTGTGTCTAACGAGACTCACTGTAAATGGTGATAAAAATAGATTGCTAATTGCGTGCGATCCCGTAACCCCAGCTTTTCTAGTAATTGGCTGATGTAATTACGAACGGTTCCATCACTCAAATACAAGGCATCGGCGATTTCTTTATTGTTTTTACCCGCTGCTACTTCTTTGATGATCGCAAATTCACGTTCGCTAAAGGAAGTTTGATTGTCAATTGATGGTTCGTTCTTCATTAGCTGCGTGAAGGTCTCAACGATTTCATTCCCAAAGACAACTTGGCCATTATAAGAGGCTTTGACAGAAGGGATGATTGCCTGTAAATTCTGTTTGATCAAATAACCTTTCACACCGATGGAAAAGGCTTCTCGAATGTATTCTTCATCTTTGAAGGTAGTCAATAGCAAAAGGATCGCGTGGGGAAATTTAGCCAGTATTTCTTTAGCAGCATCGATCCCAGTTTGTTCCGGCATGCGGATGTCCGTCAGCAAAACGTCAGGACGATGAGTTTCATAGAGGTCAATGGCGTCTTTGGCACAATGACCGATGCCTAATACACGAATTTCTTCTGTGCTTTCTAAAATGGTTTGCAACGAGGTCGTCACAAACGGATCATCGTCAATAATAACTACAGTAATCATTGGTGTTCCTCCTTTGGTAAAATGATCGTCAACTGAAAGCGTTGGTTTTCTTGTAAGATATGAACTTGTCCTTGTTGTTCTTGGACCCGTTGACGCATCGTTTTCAGACCGATTCCAGTTTTAGCAATTTGAGATCCGCGGACGCCATCATTGGTGATTTGCAAGCGGAAAAAAGCAGGCAGTGTCCGAAAATGCAAGACAACGGTTTTGGCATGACTGTGTTTGATGCTGTTGGTCAAGGCTTCTTTGATCACCATTAAGAAACAATTTTGCTGGGCTTCGTTCAATCCTTCAAATAAGGTTCCTTCAATCGTGACTGAAGATGGAAAATCAGCAATCAGAAACTCTAAGGACTGTTGGAAAGTAATCGATGTCTCATGGAGATCATGAACGCTTTGGCGGATACGATCCATCCCAGTGTGAACCGTAGCACTCAAATTTGCTAAGGGATCATTCAGTTTTGGTTCTTGATTGATCATTTCAAGTGCGCCAATCTGCAAAATGGCACTCGACAGCAGATGGCCAACATTGTCATGGATATCTCGCGCGATTCGATTTCGTTCTTCGGCAATTTGTAAGGCCAATTTTGTTTCTTGTGATAAGGCTAGTACTTTGTTTTGCTGCGATAATTGCTGCTGTTTTTCCCAATGAGTATCTTTTGAAGCGATGTACTTTTTCTCAAGAGCAGACATTCGCTGTTCTTTTTTACGTAAGTAAAAAGCAAAAAGCAACAAAAGGATGACAAAGGCGATCTTGGAGGGGGATTGATTGCCAACTGTTGCGATCAATAAAAATCCTAATAAAGATAGAATGTCATCTTTTCTTTCTTCAGGAGCGATCACCCGCATCATTGCAGGCAGAAAGAGGGCAAGCTCTGGCCAAAAAGTACATAGAAGCAATAGAATAACTTGAAAAAACCAGCTTGCTTTCCTAGGCAATAAATAACTGACACCAGTGAAGAAAATAGCGATCAGCAAAAAAATGACTTGTACGGCAACAAATCCTTGATTTACCAATAGAAGCAACGAGATTGCGAGTAGAAAGCCAGCTTCGCTGAGTAGTCGAGATTTGGACATGGCAGACTCCTTCATTGTGACAAATGTCATAGTTGATTTGGTCAATCGTCACTAGTTTCTTTTCTTAAACTTTATTATAGTCAGATTAACAAGAAATTTGGAAGGAGTTTTTCATCATGATTATTGAAATTGATAAATTAGTTAAACGCTATGGTGATTTTGTGGCATTGAATCATTTTGATCTGCAAGTACAAGAAGGGGAAGTTTTAGGATTATTGGGACCAAACGGTAGTGGGAAATCGACTGCTATCAATTGTATGCTCTCTTTGCTAAATTATGACAAAGGCACCATTAAACTGTTTGGATCAACCATGACCCCTGAAAACTATGCCGTTAAAGCAATGATCGGCGTCGTTCCTCAAGATGTTGCCGTCTTTGAAGAACTAAGTGTACAAGAAAATATCGATTATTTTTGTGGTTTATATGTTGCTGACAAAGAGAAACGGCAAGCATTGATCGAAGAAGTCATACAATTAGTGGGATTGGAAAATTTCGTGACTTTCCATCCAGGTGAGCTGAGTGGTGGCTTGAAACGACGGTTGAATATTGCCTGTGGGATCGCTCATAAGCCACGCTTGATTTTTTTAGATGAACCAACAGTCGCCGTCGATCCCCAAAGTCGTAATAAAATTTTGGAAAGCATCAAAGAGCTGAATCGCCAAGGAGCAACGATCGTTTATACGACCCATTACATGGAAGAAGTGGAAATTCTTTGTGACCAGATCGTGATTATGGATCAGGGACAGGTGATTGCCAAAGGGACCAAGGAATCTCTGAAAGACATGGTACGCACGGCAGATCGTTTGACCATCGACATCCCCTTACTGCCAGACCATGTATTGGCTACAATTCAAACCACCATTACTGCTGACGGGATCGTTTATAAAGAGGGACAGCTCCAAGTAACAACGACGGAACTCAATACGGTCTTGCTCCCCATTTTGACGCTCTTACAAGCAGAGAAAATCAGTTACGGAAAAATTGCAACCAAAGAAGCGACCTTAAATGATGTCTTTTTAGAGATCACGGGCAAGGAATTGAGAGACTAAAGGAGGGGAAAACATGTTTTGGCATTTTTACAAATATCGCACAAAAGTGCTGTTGCGAAATAAATCCATGCTGTTTTGGACGTTGGCGTTTCCCATTCTCTTAGGCCTAATGTTTATGGCGGCCTTTGGGGAGATCGATCAAGCAGGAAATTTAGAGACAATCACGACGGGAATCGTAAAAAACGGGGATCAATCAGCGCTTTCGGAAAATTTTTCCGCGGTCCTTGAACAAGTGGAAATCAATGAAAAACCATTATTTGATCTTAAGGAACTATCAGAAGCAGAGGCAGTTGAAGAGCTGAATGCGGGTGATTTAGCTGGGTTTTATCTGATAGCTGACGAAACGATTTCACTCCATGTGGGGCAAGCGGGCATGAGTCAGACGTTGATGAAAAATGTAATGGATCAATTTTTACAACGTACAGCGATTATTTCTAGTAAAGCAGCAGAACTTGAAACGCTTGATCTTGCACCAATTATGGCCGCGTTTGAACAGGAAGCGACTTTTCAAGAAGTGAATGCTGATCGTGACATGAGTGTTAAAAGTTTTTATTTCTTTACTTTGATTGGGATGGCGATCCTCTATGGGACGATGTGGGGTGTTCGCAATGTTCAGGATCAGCAAGCCAATCAATCCGCGAATGGGATTCGGCTTTCCTTGATACCAAGAAAACGCACATTGGTTTCAAGTGCGAATTTAGCGGCGAGTTTTACGATTGTGTTAGTAGAAGTCTACATTATTTTAGCGGTTTTTCGTTTTGTCTATCAAGTAGACTTTGGTGAACGATGGCAGTGGCTACTACTGGTTGCCGCGTTGGGATCATTGTGTGCGATTTTGCTAGGAACATTGATTGGAAATCTGACGCCAAAAATGAATCTGGTGCAAAAGGATGGCATTTTGATTTCCGTGACGATGGCGATGAGCTTTTTTGCCGGGATGATGGGCTCGGAACAAATCAAGTATTGGCTTGATCTACATGTGCCGATACTGGGGCAAATAAATCTCGTCAATTTGATCAGTGAAAGTCTCTATCAATTATACTACTATACAGATCTGGCTAGCTTTTATACCAATCTTTTATGGTTGACTGGCTTTATCGTCCTTTTCGCAATTGGAAATACTTGGATCGAAAGAGGGGTGCGCTATGACGCTTTATAAAACGATTTGGACTTTACTGAAGGCCAATAAGTCGAATTTACTAATTGGAGTACTGATCACTGTGGGAGTTACATTCTTTTATGCACAAAGCATCGACGTCGAAAACACCTCTTTACAAGAAGCCAACATTGCTTTGATCAGTGAAGAGGAGTCGCCAGTCGTTGACGGTCTTCGGGACTACTTGAAGGAGAAGCAGACCTTGGTCACTTTGGAGGGTACCTCACAAAAAGAAATTGATGATGCCCTTTATTTTAATCGCATAAACATCGTCTTGCATTTACCAGTAGATTTCACGGAACAGGTGGAGGCCGGCCAGATGCCAGCAATCGAGATTCAAAGCCGGCCAGATGCTTTCTCTAAAACCATTGTCACCCAGCAAGTGAACACGTACTTACAGACGCTTTTGCTTTTTAAAGAAGAAGGTAAAACAGTTAGTGAGGCGATAGAACAAGCACAAACAGCGCTAGCCGTCACTGGGCAAGTTGAACTCAGTACAGAATATAGTCAACGAATGAAAAAAATGTTAACAGGCATGACCTTTAACTTATTGTCATATGGTCTCTTTCTATCAATATTTAGCGGGTTTGGCGTGATCAATATGGCCTTTAATCGCAAAGCAATCAGCAAGCGAAACCAGAGCGCCCCTCTTGCTAAACGTGTCTTACAGCGGAAAATCCTGTTAAGCTTGATCAGTTATTCGCTGCTCTTAACTTTCGGCTTTTTATTACTGATGGTGTTATTAGTGATCCGCACGTCTTGGGATACAGCAGCTTGGTACCACATTTTGAACACGTTCTTGTTTTTATTACCAGTCATCAGCTTCTCGGCGTGTGTCACTTCCCTGGTGAAAAATTCAGAAGCAATCGGCGGGATCAGCAATATCTTTATAACCGGCAGCTGTTTTATCGGTGGTGTCTTTGTATCAGCTAATTTCCTGCCAGATATCGTCAATAAAATCGCGGCGTTTACACCAACGTATTGGTTTGTTCAAAACAATACCTTGATTAGCGAGACCCTCACGTACAATCAAGGGTTTCCTGAATCGTTTTGGTTCAATGGCTTTGTCTTGGTTGCATTTGCAGCAGTATTTTCAATGATTCATTTTGTTTTGGGAAAAGAAGGCAGTCCTCGTTGGCAGTACAACTCAGCGAAAAACTAACAGGTACACAGAAAAAAACGATACAAATCGTTGCTGATTTGTATCGTTTTCTTTATGGGCACCAAAATAATTGATTGGCAGTAGTAAAGGTAATATCAAAGGGACGTTGGCCCATTTCTTCGCCATCTTCTTGTCCATGTTGGGGCACGGTAGAGATAATTCTCAGCTTCGACGTGGAGAGATGATGAAAGTAGCGTGAATTCATGTGTTTCTTACGCATCAGTAAACCGATCAGCCAGAAAATCTTGAAAATCGACACACGCTCAACGAGTACGAAATCAAACTTTTTCTCTCTGACTGAAGCGGTTGGGGCGATTGCAACACCGCCGCCAAAGTAAGGATGATTGGTCGTGGTGCACAAAAAAGCTTTTTTATAACTGAATTGTTGCCCATTACACTCGACTAAGATCGGAAAACCTCTTTGAAGAAACAAAACGCGGATAATTGCAGCGATATAGGAAAAGGAGCCGAGGTTGAACTTATTAAGACTGCTTTTTGCCACAGAGTGATTGGTGGTATAGACGATTGCCGCATCAAGACCAATACCCACATTATTAAGAGCGATGCCGTTTTCCTCTTGGATCTGCTCTTCATAGCGGATAATGGCCAATTCTTGGGGCTTAGTAGTACCGGCAATTTTCCAAAACGCTTTTTCCGGCTCTCGTGGCAGATCGATACTTCGCGCAAAATCGTTTCCCGAGCCAGCGGGGATGTAAGCAACGGGAATTTGTTGTTGTTCAAGTTGTAACTCTGATACTACTTGGTGCAGCGTTCCATCACCGCCGATAACCACCAATAATGGATAAAGCATCTCGCCATTTTCTAAATAGACATCATCCCAAGGCAAAAGGCGTTCTTTTAAGAGTTTTCTGGTGATGTACCGTTCGTCGCCGGGTGATTTGGTTAGGTAGATTTGATGGGGGAAACGATGTTTTTTTACGATTCTTTGCACACGTTCCGCCGCTTTTTTTCCTCGTCCACTACCTGAAGCAGGGTTTACGAGGAAGTGATAATAATAGTTCATTTTATGAATAGCTCCATATCGTTTTTTCGTTCAATGCGGTTAATTATAGCATGTTTCGACAGAAGGCGGGGAGACGATGCCTGAAAAAAGAGCAAAAAAATAGATTCGACGATTGTGCTTTCTGGGTTTTCAAAGGTTCTTATGTCCACTTTGATCCTCAGGTAATGATGCCCATCGCCGAATCCTATTCAATTAGTAAGGAGTAACTCAAATTCCCACATCCTTTGTCTTTTATTCTAAGTTGACAACAATTCTTTTCTTGCAGAACCTGCTTCGTCTGCTTTACTGGGAATCCTTGCTCCTTACACTTATAGTATAGCACATTTTTCTCTTTTAGCAATCGCTTACATGATTTGGTAGTTGTCTTTTAGATAAATTTAAATAGTTTAAATAAAAGGTAAAGGAGAAAGGAGAAAATTTTGATCATCGCTGATCATGATAAGCTCTTCTGAAGGAGTTGTAAACAAAATGAATCTGTGAGAAGGTAAGGATAGCCATGGAAAGTCCAACTAGATTCATCTTTCTTTATATGGTACATTAAAATGATTTTAAATCATTTAATTGTATTTTTATTATTATTTATTGCTTTTTCCTTGTTAAAAAAAAGCGATAGGAGTAAATTAGAAGTGTAAAAAAACTTATTTTAGGAGGAAGTATTATGTGTACTGCGTTAACTTATGTAACGAAAGATCATTATTTTGGCAGAAATTTTGATTATGATGTTTCTTATAAAGAAGTAGTGACCATTACTCCGAGAAATTATCCATTCAAATTTCGCAAAGTAAGTGAAATAGATCACCATTACGCAATGATTGGGATTGCTGCTGGTGTCGCTGAGTATCCACTGTATTATGATGCGGTCAATGAAAAAGGTTTAGGTATCGCTGGATTGAATTTTCCAGAAAATGCTGTCTACAATGAATTTCAAGAAGGAAAAGAGAATGTTACGCCTTTTGAGTTCATCCCATGGCTCTTAGGACAATGCGCTACTGTCGAAGAGGTAAAAGGGCTATTAGCCAATGTCAATCTCGTTCGGATCAATTTTAGTGAAGATTTGCCTCTATCGCCTTTGCATTGGATGATTGCTGATAAAAAAAGTGCCATCGTTGTGGAAAGTATGAGTGATGGCCTTCATATTCATGAAAATCCGGTGGGAGTTTTGACAAATAATCCACCATTTGACTATCAATTGTTCAATTTGAATAATTACCGTGTGTTATCATCGAAAACTCCGGAAACTCATTTTTCTGACAAGGTGGATTTTGATGAATATAGTCGTGGAATGGGCGGCTTAGGTCTGCCAGGAGATCTTTCTTCGATGTCTCGCTTTGTCAAAGTAGCTTTTACCCGATTGAATTCCGTTTCTGGAGAATCTGAATCCGAAAGCATTAGTCAGTTCTTCCATATTTTAGGTTCGGTTGAGCAACAAAAAGGACTTTGTGACATAGGCAATGAGCGCTATGAGTACACGATTTATTCTTCTTGCTGCAATACAGATAAAGGAATCTATTACTATCGTACGTATGAAAATAGTCAAATCGTTGCAGTTGATATGAATAAAGAAGATTTGGAAGGTAATGTACCGATTTCTTATCCATTAATTGAAGACCAACAAGTTCTTTTCAGTAACTGATCCATTCTTAAAAAACCATCTCAAAGCTGTTTTGAGATGGTTTTTTTCTTTTTCATTTTTAAAATGAATCACTCTCATTTGTTGTCGTCTTCGTCCCTGCGGTACTTTTATTCGGAAATGGAAAAAAGCGGTTCACCAATATTGCAATCGTCATGCCGATAAAACTATCAACAATTCGATTAAAAGCATACAAGTAAGATTCAGTTTGAGGAATCATAAATAAAATCGTCAATAGTGTGGCACAAGCACCAACTGTTCCCTCGGAGTAATCAAATTTGACCAATAAAGCGATCATTAACATGATCACTAAAGGGATTGCAATCATTTGAATAAAGGACGAATGTCCGAAAAAGTTAAATATCGCAATACAAAATACAGAAGCGATTGCGCCGAAGCTGTTACCGGCAATCCGATGTTTCCCGTATTTGACGGTATTCTCATGATCTTCTCTTAATGTGAAAACAGCTGTGATCGTTGATACGACGTAGGTTTCACGATTCAAAAGAACACTAATCAAAATACAGAGGAATACACTGATTCCAGTTTTTACATTTCTTAAGCCAAAGGTCAATCCAAATAAGTTCAATCATGCCATCCTCTCAAAACAAATTTCAACGAAGTCGATTATACCACATTGCAGACGGTCAATTGCTTAGATTTTCAGAAAAATGAACAACGATTCTTTCATCGTACGTTGACAGGCAAATTTTATCAGTCGTCGAGAAGCTAGCTTGATACCATGCAATTTTCAACTTTGAGTGTTGAAAGGAATACAATAAGTGACCCCAACCCTAAATGAATTGACTTTCGTTGCCATCGCTTAAGACTCCTTTTTTTATTTCTCAGTCTGTTCAACGTTTAAATAAGTGTTTTGATAAAAAAATATTTATTGTTCATAAAAAGTTTGTTTTTTAGATATTATATTGAGATAATCAAAATAAGGAGGGTTTAAAATGAAAAAAGTGTCAATACTATTTGTTCTTTTACTTGGCTTTGTTGTTTTTCCGATGACAGTTTTTGCTGCATCTTCACCAAGTGTGAGCTATCAAACAAATATCCAGTCTCAAGGGTGGCAATCATGGAAAACAAACGGTCAGACGTCAGGGACCACAGGGAAAGCCAAGCGACTTGAAGCAATCAAGATAAAAATTACTAACGAAAAATACAAAGGGAATATTGAATATAAAACCTCCATTCAGAAACAAGGCTGGGAAAAATCGTTTAGAAAAAATGGGACTCTGTCTGGTACAAGTGGAAAAGGACAACGGTTGGAGGCGATCCAAATCAAACTCACCGGTGAGATCGCTAAGTTTTACGATGTCTATTATCGAGTCAATGCACAACAATTTGGCTGGATGGGGTGGGCGAAAAACGGACAGTCTTCAGGAACGTCTGGCTTTGGTTTTCAACTGGAAGCAATCCAGGTCAAACTGGTGAAAAAAGGTGGGAAAGCACCTGGAACGACGAATGATGCATTTAGAGATGGACTGAAAAAATATGTAGACAAACGGGGCAAAGGGCTGATCAAAGGCTCCAAACAAAAGATTTATCATATACCGGGGAGTCAATATTATAATAAAACGACCAGTCCAATTCGGATGTTCAAGACAGAGGTGGAAGCCTACAAAGCGGGCTTTCGACCAGCTAAATAGAGGTGTGGCAGGCATTCGCTGAGTAAACATCTATGAGAAATTGCTTTACCAAAAAGGTAACGAGGCAACGAGAAGAAAGCTATTTTTGATCAAAAAGTAACTGAATCGTCTGATTCATTCTAAACATCCCTTTCCGTTAGCGAAAAGGGATGTTTTACGTATTCAAGATGATTTCTGTGCGTAGATCCGACGAATCTTAAAGTAATTCAGCACTTAACCTTTCATCACGAGATGCGCCTTGATTTAGCGAGGTTTCAACACAAAGCCACCATCTTCATCGTTCATTTCTTCGGTAGGCGTAAAAATAATATTTTTCCCATCTCTTTCAAGGGTAAAGATTGAATCACAAGCCATTAGGAAATCTGACGATGGATGATTCATTGATAGTCGAATAGGGCTAGAAAATGAAAGCTGCGAAGTGTTTCTTTGAATCAACGGATGAAGGAATAGAGGAAGCAATTCCATCTGCATAAAGTTTTGTCAGGTGAATTCTAGATGATTTGATGATTAAATGGCCGGTTTAACATTGATATATGGCTATTAATGTGTATAATAAGTACTTGTGCGAAGCGCACCGCGGTTCATCAACCAAAACGTTTATATTCCATTAAAACCGTTCAAACCAACATAAAAAGCTCCTTTTTAACTTTTTCATCCACAAAACATCCACATGAAAATAGAATTTATTTTAGAAATAACGTTCATACATAGATATAGCTTCAGTTTCCATTTTCTTAGAAACATGAAGATACACGTTTGCGGTCATATTTATCGAAGAGTGTCCTAAACGTTCCGAGACATATTTAATGTTTGACCCACTTTCAAGTAAGTGTACTGCATGAGAATGTCTTAGTGCATGAGGCGAGAGACGAGGTAGCTCGGCTAAATCGCACATTTTATAAAAGTAGGTTCTATAATTCGACTGCTTGATAAAGTTCCCGCGTTCATCTGTAAAAATATACTCTTGATTAGGTATGCTTCTGGATGAAGCGAGGGCTAGCTCGTTTTTCTTGATTTTGAAATTCTTCAATAATTCGATTAAGTATCTGTCAATTACAATTGTTCTATAGCTTGATTGAGTTTTTGGAGGGTTTATATAGTCAGTTTTTCCCTCTCGATACAAAGTTTTGTTGATTTCTATTTTATTTCTGTTCCAATCATCCCATTTTAATGCAGAAGCTTCTCCTAGTCGCAAACCAGTTCGCGATAAGAGTGTAGATAGTACAAAATACAGGTAGTCCATAAAATCATTTTCTTCCGCGTGACTTTTGCTGATGTCTAAAAAATAAACTAAATCATCTTTTTCAAAGAATTTGATTTCTTTTTTGTTTTTGTGTAATTTAGGATACTTTATGTTTTTCATCGGATTCGATTCTAGTAGCTGGTATTCTACAACAGCATCCTCGAGCGCGCTATTAAATGGGGCAACATATGATTTGACAGAATCTACATTTAAGTGATCACAAAGTTCGTTGATCCATGTTATACATTCAAGTCTTGTGATTTCAGTAAGTTTGTAAAACTCGAATCGTGGAAGAATGTATAAACGAATAGATTTTTTTATTCTATATAAAGTTGACTGTTTGACAGTCCGTGCTTTTAGATCAATCCACATCTTTAAATAGTCGCCCACAAGCATAGATTCATTGTATAAGGCTTTTCCCTTTTTTATCCGATTTTCAACCTCGATCGATGCTGCTAATGCTTCTTTTTCTGTTTTAAAACCTTGCTTGGCAACTTCTTTATAAACTCCATTTTTCTTATAGCGAACGCGGTAGCGCCAATTGTCTTTAGCTACTTCTTTAATGTTTGCCATATTGTACCAACTCCTTATATTTGATAAAATAGGCATAGCAAATAAGCCTATACGTTTATTGCTCTGCACGCCTTCTGACCGCCAAGAAAGAGGGGCGTGCATTTTTTACTATTATATATTGAAGGTTTGTTCAGCACTTTCAGCCACTGTACTGTAATCTGATGAATTATATAAAGGTCCCGTTTTAATAGTAACCTTCGTAATTTCATTAACTTTTGAAGGGTCTAAATACGATAGTCGGAAAAATTCTTTGCTTTCAGTCTTTTTGAAGAATTCAGTTGTTGTCATAGAGTAACCAACATCGTCAGCGTTGAAGTCAATTTGTTGACCGTTATCTAAAATGGCGTATTCTAATCCGTTGTAGCCATAATCATTATCAGAATCGTTTTTAACTTTGAAACTTACTTGAAGTCCATAAAAGTTTCCGTCGGCGTCTTTGTGATTGTCGGCACCGTAGTAACCAGCCATTTCAGGATCAGTGTAATCACTATATTTTAAAATCTTAATATCAGTAATCAGTATTTTAACTTCTCCCAGGGGAATCTCAGTTTGCGCATTTGATATTCCCATTAACTCTACTTTACCAGTTTCGTCATTTGTATCTTTAGTCCATTGTCCAACTTCTAAAAGTTTACCGCCTGTGACCTCTTGAGGATCGCTAGAAGATTGTGTGGTGCTCTCAGCAACTACTGCAGACGAGTCTTTCTCATTAGTTTTTCCTGTGTTGTCAACAGTATTCGATTGACTGCAGCCAGTTAGTAAGATAGATCCAAAAAGTAACCCATATAACATTTTTTTCATTTCTTTTCCTCGATTCTTTGATAAAATAATATTGTGAAAATATTTATCTAATGCTCTTATTGAAGTGGCGCTTCGATAAGGGCTATTTGAAATAATTAATGTCGTATCCCATTCCAATATCAAAAGTTTCTATAACCTGACTATAATTATAAAAACCATCATTCTCATTAATTATATAGTTGACCATAAAATTGTTTGCTTCGTTTTCCATCTTAGAATGAGCAACAAAATTCTTATATAGAGCGACGTAGTCTTCGTGGTCAATTACATGTTTCATCTCGTGAACTATCACTCTTTTCATTTCATCATCAGATAATTTCTGATTTACAAAAATGATTTTCCACGCAGGAACATAATATCCATTTTTTTCCATTTCTTTAACTACTATTTTGACCCCGAGTTCATCCAATTGGCTTCGCAGCTCGTTCACAAAATCACCTCATTATTTACCTTTACGGCCCATCATATAAGCAATTATTGCTTCTTTATCGCTTTCGGTCATTTCTTCGCCGTCAAACGAAAGCACATTTTTTAAAGCGGCTCTTAATTCAGTCTCTTCTTTTGTAATATCCTTCCTTTCCAATAAATCATCAATAGATGCTCCAAAAAAATCAGCAACTTTTTGTACATTCTCAACTTTAGGAGAAGCGTTATCCCACCTTCTGATTTGTCCATTAGAGAGACCAACTTTTCTTTCGATTTCAGCAAAAGTAACATTTTTCTCGTCTGCAAGTCGTTTGATATTTTGTACTAAACTCACTTATATCAACCTTTCTAGTGCTTACGAAAAAATATATTAACTTTTAAGCTATTTTTGTTTGACAATTAACTTAAAAGCTATTATACTATGTTCATAAGCTAATATTAAAGCTAACAAGTACAACGAAAAAACTCATATTAATTAATTATTGGTGGTCGCCAAACTTTGAATCATTAATGTAGAGCTATTTGTGCGCTTATTTAACTATGTACTTATGATAGCTTAAAAGTTAACTAGCGTCAACTACTTTCTTTGATATTAGCTTAAAAATTATTTAGGAAGGAGAACACTATGATTATCACGGATTTTGCTGAAATTGTAGAAATCAAACGAAACCGCGAAGGAAAGACTTTAAAGTACTTGGCGGATCTGATCGGCGGTAAATCAATTGTTTACACGAAGCAAGTAATTGCAGGTATTCAAAACGGTGAAAATGCTAGAAAGTATCGCCAAATTATCGCTGAAGATCTAGGGATATCACTCGCTGAATTAGAAGAGATGAAGAATTCGAATGGGGAGGTTAAGTAATGATTGAACAACCTCGAATTGAAATCATTGCAGATAATGATTGGCTTGAGAAATTTGCCAAAGAATATTTGCAGCAATTATATGATGAACGTTTGAAACCAGAATGGCTTACAATTCCTGATTTGGAAGAAATTACGAGACACGAAAGAAAATGGATCATGGAACATATCATTAATGATCCATACGTTCAGAAAAATGGAATCGCTAAGAAGGCTGGGGGAAATACTAAGTCAAAATGGATTGTTGATGCTGAAAAAATAAGACCTTTTTTGAAAAGACTATTTGCTAGTTTTCCGAATGAATAGGAGGAACCGCATGAAAATCACTATCTCAATAGAAACAAACGGAACGACAATGCAGCATACCGTCTCAACAAAAGAAGAAGCACTTGCTTTGATCGATCGATACTTCAAGGAGGAGTCAGCATGAAGAAAATTTACTGGATTAGACGTACAACATTTATTCTTGTCATCTTCGCATTGGGAGCATTGATTTCATCAGAACCACCAACGTGGCTAGTCATCGGATTCCCTTGTGTCGCAATGTTACTGCTAATGATCTATGACGACGCAGTATTTGAATTACGATCAAGGACGGTGAAGAAATGACTAGGGCGGAAGTGCTTGATCTATACTATCGCACACTTGATTGGAAAGAAATTTACTATGAAGCACAAGCAAAAATGGACGCAAAAAAAGACTCCGGCCGGCAAGCATAGAGTCTTACGAAAAATATTTACCTAAGTTTACCACAAATCGAGAGGAGTGGGAAGATGTCAGATTATATCGCAACAAATTACGACAAACTGATGCAAGACGAAAGTAGTCATGTGTTCCCAAATATCCATTCTGAGGAATCACAAGAAGAAGTTGATCCATCGGCGCATTGGAACGAAGACGACAACGAAACGCCCGTACACTCAGCGGACTGGTTGTTTATAGGCTACAGAAAGAATGGGCTGACACGTACTAAGTTTGTCTTACAGCAAGAAAACTTTCTAAGTATGGTCGAGGAATTCGGACCATCATCAATACTTATGAACGAATTACGGATTGTCAGCGGAGCAGATTGGTTAGATCAAAGAATGGAGGAATTTAAGTGAGCGAAACTACCTTAGTTGAGAAGTTGATCAAACTACGAAAAAAAGTTCCTTATATCAAGAAAGAACAAAAGCAGTATATCAAATTTTCAGTCGTAAGTTCTGAAACAGTATTAACAGAGTTCAACACTCATATGAACGAATTGAATATTTATCTTAAAACAGAAGTGGTGAATAAAACTATTGAAAGACAAAAAATTGGTGTGAACGAGAAAACTAAGAAGGATATTTTTAGTTATCTTGTAACACTTGATATGAAGTATACGTGGATCAACGGTGACAATCCATCTGAAAGAGAAGAGGTAACATTTTCGGCAATTGCTGATGATGAAAATTCATCGTATGCATACGGACAAGCTTTAACGTACGCAGAAAAAACTTTTTTCATGAAAGAGTTTAATATTCCTGCAGATGACGTTGATCCCGATGTATTTCAAAAAGAAATTTTAAAACGTATTCCAGCAAGTCCTGAACAAATCGAAGCCATACACATTCAATTAGGAAAGTTAGAAGAATTAACAGAGCAACCGAAACTTGCTTTCTTGGAACAAGCAAAGATGACAAATGGTGTAAATGCAAAGAAAACTCCTGAAGAGTTCACCGGATATGATTTTGGGTTAGTGATGAACACTTTAACCGGATGGGTTAATGGATATGAAAAGAAAAAAAGTAAGAAGTGATGCAAATGCAACGCTTAGGAAAAATAATCAAACATGATGGAAAAAAGCTAACGATAGAATTTGAGGATGAAATAAATGCCGAGTATTTAAAAACCTTGGCACGTGAGAAAGAGAATCTGGTCAAAGTAAAACTAATAGACAACGAACCACTTTCAACGAAACAGAATGCTCTTTCTCACGCTTTAATTCGTGACATAGCTAATTGGTATGTTGATGATCCAGAACACGTAGAAGAAATGCTCAAATACGATTATAAGTACACAGAAGACGAACCCTTCTCGCACGCCGTAGCAAGTATGAACGAAGGCAATATTTGGATAACGAAACTCATTCAATTTGTCATAAGAGAAGGAGTCCAACTTAACCAAAGATACTCATATCTAATAGAACATGATAGCTTTTTCTACTATTGCTGCAAATATCGAAAGTGTGCAGTTTCTGGTAGACCAGGAGCGCAAATACATCATGTCACGGCAGTTGGAAATCGTCATAGAAATAACGTTGACCATCGGCTATTTCCATTCGTGGCTTTGGATTGGAAAACACACAATATTGCTCACCAACTTGGGCAAGAGGAATTTCTAAAGAGATATCAGATCAAGCCGGTTTATTTGGATAAAGAAGCTTTAATCAAGATTGGCATTATGAGTAACGCTCAAATAATGCGCTTTGATGAAAAGTACGAAACAGAAGAGCTATTCAAGAAAGCAATAGAGGAGGGGCAACAATTTGCGTGAAAAATCATTAGAAATAGCCAGTAAATATAGCGCTTTGCACCGTAAGCTATCACCAAACAATAAGCTTTTTCTTGAAGTTATGACATATGCTTTTTTAGCTACCAACGGCAAGGGCACAGCTGCGAATATTGAAAAAATAAGCACAACCAAGTTAGTTGATCAAAAACCAATAAGACAAGTTCAATACATTGTGACAGTTGATGTAAAGGAGGGATAACGTGGCTGAAATAAGTTGGATTAAGCTTAGCACTGGTTTGCCAGACAACAAAAAGATTAAGCGTATCAGAAAGCTTCCAGAAGGCGACAAGGTTATCTTGTTTTGGGTGTTCCTCTTAGCTAGAGCCGGAGAGAGCAACCAAAGCGGAGGGATATTCCTAACGGATACTATGCCTTATCAAGAGGAAGACTTAGCTGCAGACTTTGATTTCAATATTGAATTTGTTCAATTTGCCTTAATTACTCTTGAAAAATACTCAATGATAACAAGATATCAAGATATTTTGTTTATCAAGAATTGGGAAGAATACCAGTCTATTGAGGGTTTGGAGAAGGTAAGGGAACAGAATAGAATACGTCAGGCTAGACACAAAGAGAAACAAAGACAACTAACGTTAGGTAACGTTACCGCTAACGTTAGTGGTAACGCGGAAGTAACGGAGAGTAACGCAACAGATATAGATAAAGAATTAGATAAAGAAAGAGATATAGATAAAGAGAAAATACCATATAGCGACATCATCAAATACTTGAACGAAGCAACAAGTAAATCATTCAAAGTTACTCAGAAATGGAAAGACCTAATCAAAGCAAGATGGAACGAAGGTCAACGATTAGATGATTTCAAAAAAGTAATTGATGTGAAAACAAACCAATGGTTGAACAACCAAGAAATGAATAAGTACCTAAGACCAGCAACACTCTTTGGAAATAAGTTTGATGATTATTTGAATGAATATCGCCCACAAGTTAATTCTTCAATCTCCGATGAAATTGCTGAATCTCAAAGGAGGTTGTCTGAAGCCTATGAACAATGAGTTAAAACTAGTGGCTGAAATGCTAAACAATCCATCAATCATTACCAACATTGATATCGATTCAGAATGGTTCGAAAGTTCTCAGTGCAAATTGATTGTAGAGTCAATGACGAGACTGCGAGGAATGAAATACACCACCGAACAGGTCCATCGAGAAATGCGAACCATTGACTACTTCAAAGCAGGGACAGCAGATGAATTAGACATCTTGAAGAATTCTGCTAATCAGCTTGGAATCGAAAGAGAACTAGCACGGATCATACACAATGATTATCTTGATCGCAAGTTGCATTCAGCGTCCATAAAATACGCTGAGACGCTTTCTAAGACAGATGGCGATAAGTTAACACGCTTGCTAGAAGAAAAGCGTGACGTGAACCATATTAAGTCTGATGGCAAGTTGGACAAAGCATTCTCTGAATTCTCGGAGAACTTGGATAAGCCAAGCGATGTTCTAACGACATACAAACCGCTAGATGCATTTCTTGGTGGTGGGCTAACTGGTGGCAAGTTGATTGTCTTAGCAGGAAGACCAGCTACAGGGAAAACGGCGTTTGCTTTAAACATCATGCACAAATTGTTTACAGATAATGAAAATGTACAGTGCGACTTTTTCACTTTTGAAATGGGCCAAAACGAGCTAATGACTCGACTGGTTTCAAAAGAGACACATATCAACTCACTTCTATTTGTGGGTAAGAACAAGCTGTCACAGGAAAATAAAATCAAGGCGCGCAAAGCTTATGAAGAAATGAAAAATACATTCGATCTACGCGTCTATACATCCGAGTACTCAAACTTAAACGATATTAAATATGCAATTAAGCAGCGTTTGAGTGATAAGAAGTATGTCGTGTTTGTAGACTATGCAGGGCTGATAACAGTTAACGATACTCGCAAAAATGAGCGTCAAGTGATGAACGAAGTCACACGAGAGTTGAAGAAGCTCACAACAGACTACGGAATCACCATTGTGTTGCTAGCACAGTTAAGCAGGGCAGTCGAGCAGCGACAAGACAAGCGCCCAATGCTCAGTGATTTGAAAGAGTCTGGATCATTAGAACAAGATGCGAATGTCACACTCTTGCTTTCAGCTGACGATAAAGACAGTCGCAAAATTCGATGCGATGTAGCCAAAAACAGAGAAGGTATGACAGGAGTTGCGCCATTTATCTTTGACAAGAAGTTTATGGATTTCTCAGTAGACTTTGACGAATGGAGAGGTTAGATGGACGGACAAACATATCTGGCTATCTTCAAAGAAAACGGCCATGTGCGATCGGAATTGGTTCGAACAATTGAATCGCAAGTCAAGACTTTTGAACAATGCGGAATGCTAGATAAGGCCGAGGAAGCAAAATGGGTAGCAATCGAAGTCGCAGAAGAAGAAAAGAAAAAAGGACATCCGATCATGCAGGGCAATGAAACGAAAGAACAAATCGCACAACGATACTTGAAAGCGAGGGGAATGTTCTGATCACGATACCAGGAGAGTTAACAGACTTAAATAAATTCATCAATAGCCAACGAACAAACAGATATGCAGGCGCCAAGTTGAAAAAGGAGAATACGGAAAAATGTTGTTATGCATTCTTGATGGCGAAAGCGGCAGGCCTGAGAGTGACAACGCCAATCAACTTGAAAATCACTTGGTACTGCAAAAACAAGCGCAAGGATAAAGACAACATTGCGTTCGGGATCAAGTTTATCTTGGACGGAATGATTGAGGCAAGAGTAATCGCAAATGATGGATGGGGCGAGATTGCCAACTTTGAGCATCGGTTTGAAGTGGATAAGGATTGCCCGAGGATTGAAATTGAATTGGAGAAACAAAAATGAAGGAAGAAGTCATTACTGTATCAAAAGTACAAGGAAAGCACTTTGTTGTTCTGGAAAGTGGTACTAGGATTCAAATTGATTCTAAAGAGTACAAAAAAATAAAACAGAAATTAGCTAAATCAAGCACATTATTCATGTATCACAATATGGCCAATTTAACGGAGGAAGAAAAATGATAAACAATGTTGTACTTGTCGGAAGGCTGACGAAAGATCCAGATTTGAGATACACGACCAGTGGTACAGGAGTTGCAACCTTTACATTAGCAGTTAATCGAAACTTCACAAGTGCTGATGGGACTCGGGAAGCGGATTTCATCAACTGCGTGATTTGGAGAAAGCCAGCTGAAACATTGACGAACTATGCGAAAAAAGGCGTGTTGATCGGAGTAACAGGGCGGATTCAAACTCGTTCTTACGATAACCAACAAGGGCAAAAAGTCTATGTCACCGAAGTGATTGCGGACAACTTCCAGTTGTTAGAAAGCAAAAAAGCCGATTCTAGCCAAAATACACAAGGAAGCGGTGCTTCAAATAATCAAACGAATAATAACACTCGCAACCGACAAAACGTAAACAGCGCAACGGCAGACCCATTTGGAAACTCGTCAATTGATATCAGCGATGACGATTTACCATTTTGAGAGGTGAGCAGATGACGCCAACACAAATCCAAATCAGAAACATGTCGGATAAGGACCTAGTATGGAGAAAGAAAGTAATAGACAGCCATGTCGAGAGATTGCTTAAGCAACAAGAATGGCTAGCCGAAGAAATGGAACGGAGAAGTAAAGATGAACAAACAAGAATTGATTAATAGTGTAAAAGCTTGGGGTGCGTGGTGTACCGACCATAACACTGGTGAAAAAGATCGATACGTAAAAATTGATAAGGTTAGAGAGTTGATTGAGCAGTTAGACGGAAAACAAAAAGTGACGGTGCCTAAGTTTGTAGCTATATGGATCAAACAATGTCAAGAAAAAGCTACACTTGCTGATTGCCTGGATGGATATTATGAAATCTCAAATGGTGAAGTTGTTAGCTCGGAAGATTTTCAAAGTTGGGTTGCAGATAACGAAAACGATGAACTGACTGCTAAAGCGTGGATGTTTGGATATGAAGTGGAGAGCGTATTGTGGATAGTCAAACTAGGGAAAACTTATTTTAGAGATTTTGACAACTACTGTGGCGATTTGATTGCAATACCCGATGATGGCCTGGACGCAAAAAAACATGCTTTTAAATTCGATGACAAATCTAAAGCACTAAAAGTAGCGGATGAAATCGGCGGAATAGTGGAGGAAGTCAAATGAAATTAGCAGACACAGTAATAGGCGTGCAAGACGGTAAGTACAGCCCACCGCCACGAGTAGTCAGAAAGCAACGTAGAGTAAAAGCAGGCATCGAGTATTGGTGCGTGACCGAACGTTTTAAAACACCTTTCAAAGCAGTGTGTGTCAAAGTGCTTGAGAACTCAGCTATTGTGACATTTGGCAGCGATCGGACAGTTGTTAGATTGCGAGATATGAAGAGGGTGGAATGATGTCTAACAAAGAAGATTTGTATCGGTTGGAAAGGTTAGTTAATACGCCAGGTGCTGACGAAGACGAAATCAGAGTTTTGAGAAAGGCTTTGTGGGGAAAGAGTTACGATCGACCGAAGCAGAATAGATACAACTCAACGCCAGTCAGATTTACTTTTCCAGATGGTGAAGTCAAAGAATTCAGCACACAGCGTGAAGCCGCAGAGATGTCAGGGCTGAATAAATGGACATTGGATCGAGCGTGCAGATTGCAGATACCTTTGAAGAAAGGCAATTTCGCAGGTGCAACGGTCGAGATATGGAGCCAGTAATCGGAAGAAGGAGATTATTTCATGGGAGAAATGGCTGAATACTGGAAAGATGTGAAGCCTTACCTGAAAGAGCGCAGAACGCAGCATGTTAAGCGCATGGGCGATTCAGCGATAAAAAACATCAAGGCTTTGGGCTTTGAATTTACCCATTATCCAAATAATCATCAATTTGCGATCAATACGCCAAAAGGGATGATTGATTATTGGGGAACAACTGGTACTTGGATTGATCGTAAAACAAAAAGACGTGGTAAAGGACTGCACAGCCTCAGAAAATACGTTAGCGGCAGCTAGTCAGTAAGCGGAAGAAATAGCAAACTAGGAGGGGTCACATGCCACCAGAAGATTATCAACCGCCCTTTTGCTTTGAGTGTGACGGTGAGGTATTAAAATCGGAACATTTACTGGTATGCGACGAGTGCGGAAAAATCTATACACAAGACGAATACCAAAAACTGACTGATGAAGAAGCAGAAAAATATATAAACTTCATAAAGAAAAAATCACCAGAATTATTCGGTTAATGACAGAAATACAAAATCAATTTTGGCTAACCATAATCAATTACTAAACTTCTCAGGCATATTATACTCGAACTGCTGATCATAAAATTCAATATGTTTAGGATAAATACAGGGACTTTTGCTTATTGGAGGAATAAAAATCGAAGAATCGTTAAATAGATCACAAATGTTTTTTTCGCCATACGGAAACAATTTCGAGTAAAAATATTCAATATCCTTAATATTATTTTTGCGTATGGAATTCTTAAGGTCAAGAATACAATTTTTGTTGTTAAAAATATCATTGACGGTCACTATCGGAAGCTTTGTCATTGATTTTTTGACCCTTATCAATTTATTTATATTTAATAAATTAATCTTAACATCAACGTTATTTTAATGATATATAAAAACGCTGATTATTTAATGTAAATTTAGTAAGTTTTTTTAATTAGTTTGCTATCCACCAAGATAAAGGATTAAAGAAAAAAAGAAGCCATGAAGGCTTCTCAGGAGATTGCTGTACGATTCTTTAAAGAAATCAACAAGAATCTGAGATATACAAAAATGCTTGTAACATTTTTAATCTCAATCACTGGACTTACATCTCTGTAGTTTTAAGTGATTACCTCCTGTCTAAATTATACCATAAAGAAGATAATGAACAAGGAAGTGCATAATCAGAATTATTGAACAATCTGATTTGATAATAAATGATAAAGAAATTAATTTTAACCAAATTCTTCATCTTGAAAAGGATTATAAGGACTGATTGATTCTATATGATTTGGAACTTTTAATTCAAAATTAAAAACGCCTCTAGAAGTATGGATCTTAAGATCATGATTATCCATTTTAAAGAAATCTTCTGAATAACTAAGATTGAAAAAAATATTTCCTCTTACACTTGTATATGGATCGATAGTAAAGTTCGGTTTTAAGTAATTTATTGGAGAATCTGGGCTACCTAAAGATGTTTTAGAGGTTTCGCTAGTTGTAACTAAATAATAGTTTCCGCCATCCACATATGAATCATAGGACAAAGCATCATTTAGTGTGAAACTGATTATTGAAATGGGGAGAGAACTATTATTTGTAATTAGCACTTCTGATAGTATTCTATACTGATTACCAGAGAATGGATCGGGATACTTTGGAGAACGCTTGGTGTTTGTATACGACCATCCATCAAATGAAAAAGAAAAACTTCTTGCGGCTCTATGATCTTGAATAACGGTGATAGAAGCTCGTTCTTGATAAAAAACTCTGTAAGCTAGAACAAAAGATATTATTAAAGAAAAAAGACTGACCAGTATTTCCAATATAAAACTTCCTTTCAGAAAATTATTTTTTAAACATTTAATTTATTTTAACAAATAGACTCAAAGTTGGCTAACATCAACTGTCTCTACTATAAATAGTTAAAAAATGTTGTCTTGATTTATTTCATTTTGACTATTTTTTTATCTAATATTTAAACTTTAATTTGTCAATCGTCAGCGATAGCTGATTGTCAGAGAGGTGATAAAAATCTTAGCTACTGACTATATAGATTCTCATAAGGATAAGAATGGGAACGTGCCGATCCTACTGAATTGTGGTGTGAAGCATAAGAACAGAATTATAGTCCTAAAGGTATCAGCTGATTTTGCAAAGTGGATTTTCTTAACATCGGGAACAGGCGCTTACTACACAAGTGCAATAAGGACCGTTGACAAACAAAATGTATTCGGAGAAACAGAATTATATGCCGATCATTTTCCAAACATGAGAATAGAACAGGAGGGATAAGATGAATAAGCAAGATCCAATACCGAAAAAAGGAACTTTAAACGACTCTCAACATTGGCATTTAGGTTTATTAGTAACACTCTATCATAATCATAAAGTGGATCAAGGCTATCCTTATTATCTAGCTTTACAAGATTATTTTGCACGGGATGATGGCCCTGAGATCGAAGATGAAGAGTTTGCTCTAGTTATTTCAGTATTTAGCAACTATGTATTAAGTGAACTGGAGAAAGCCAATGAAAGTTAATCATTATACAGTACTAGCTATTGCATCAATACTGTTGACAATGGTTGGCTTGAGTTGGTTATCCTATACAATAGTTGATCAACAGGAACAAATTGAGCAGCTAGAACAACAGCTGCAGCATGAGCAGATGAAGTACAAGATTATTATTAACGATCCGCTGGTGAGAGATGCTATGGAAAGTGGAGGATAAATGATGGACTTTGCAGTAGCGATTTTTCTCGCAGTCGTAGCGACAGTGGTTGCAAGTGTGATTTTTGGTAAGGAAGACAATGAGGAGGGCAAGTAAATGTGTGAGTACTGCAAACCCGATCCAAGGAATAGGGAAACTTTGTATAGATCTGATTATCTGTGGTCAGGACGTACCGACTGTGTGGAAGTTGGAGTGAATGGCAATACAATGCATGTTACAGCTGAAGTTGATAATGCGGGTTACACAGCAGAGTTTGAGATTACCTTCTGTCCTATGTGCGGGACAAAATTAACCGAGGAGGGCAAGTGATTGAGTAAGAATGATTCATTAATCAATGAGCTAGATAGAAAGTTTGCTAACTACCATGCATATAACAAAGAGATTGCTATTCGAAAAGAGGAGCTGAAGCTTCGAGAAGTCGATGAAAATATCGGTGGCAGTCGAAGTAATATCATGAGCAATCCGATTGAGTCGCAAATAATAAAAGAAATGTCTGATCCATACATTATGAATCGAGAACTGTGGAAAAAGGCAGTCAAAGAAACTCTGAGCGATCAAAGTGCGGATATTAGAGTTTTGATTGAAACTAAGTATTGGGGAGAAGACAGTTGGATGGATTGGGTAAGCTTCGGCAAGAAGCATGGATATGCGAGAACGCCAATCTATCGTATTAGACAAAAAGTTTTACTCGACTTTGGCAGAAAGATCGGTGAAATCAATTAATTTGGGAAAGAAACGTGTAGTTTTCCCTGTGTCAAGAGGGGTAAAATAGTATTATCAGATATCGCCCACAAGCAGAAACGCACAACGGCATTCAACCTCCTTTTGATACGTAAAAATTATTCTG
>NZ_NGLK01000001.1:3234237-3468764 GCF_002141235.1 Enterococcus sp. 3C7_DIV0644
TACCTCCGGAGTACACCAAAAGTCTGTTAAAACTTAGCGAAAAAGAATATGATTTGTTACAAAACCAAAAGGGAATCCGAGTGGCAGTTACATTACAAGCAGCACGACGAAAAACTTCAGTATTTGAAGAAGAGGAAGATGCGAACAATTTCTTTACCAACATGTTGAAAAAGGGGGTAGATCTAAAGGTAAAAGCTAAAGATGAAAAAGATGAGTTCATGCAAGACTTTAAATTAGTAGAAAATCCATTTACAAAAAAGGTTAACTTTAATTATGATGATACTAATTTTTCGAATATTAATCGCTTGCAAAGTTCAATAGAAGAACAATTATGGTTAAAAACACAACAGAATAAGCAAGATATTTTAAGTTATATTGGTTTTGAAGTTTAAAAATAAAGTTTGGAGGGTCTGATTAACATGAAAGAATATTTCAAAAATAATACTCTTACCATGATTGTCTTTATTTTTTCATTACTCTCCATATCGTTCGCTTTTATATTTGATATTCTAGGTTTTGTTAATATCGTTAATAATAATTATAGCAAAGATGAATTATATAATTTGTTAACCATAAATACCATCTTTTCTGGATTTTTATATACTATGTTAGGTAATCTTGTAGAATTTACTTCAAGAAAAGAATTGAAGATTAAGGATGCAGCAGGATATATTGATAAATACTATAGTCCAGTTTATTTTGGTCTAGCTTATTTTGTGTTAGCTATTCTAATTGAAGTATCTATTTTGTTTTTTGGTTTTAATCTATTTATTGGTTATTTGATTTTTTTGCAAAAGAGCCTGTCGTTTTTTGGTGTAGTTTATTTTGTAATATCAACGATAATGCTAAGGAAAATGATAATTCAAATCCGAAATAAGTAATTAGTAACACTAATATTTTTTAAGACCACAATAATAGAAGTGGTCTTTTTTATATTGCAGAAAAGCGAGGTGGCAGACATTACTAAATGGACGGAACAGCAGGTCAAACGATTGTCGGAATTGGCAAATGGAGGACTAACAAATATAGAGATAGCGCCTATACTGTCAGAGGAGTTCGGCAAAGAGTTCTCATGGCCAAGCGTTAGAAGTAAACGTGCCAGGTTGAAGTTGCCACCGAGCGAAAAGAATATGCGTGTTAAGCAACCTGGTAAGGCAAAGAGGAATGTAGTGTCTACAGAAATCAAATCAGATGGTACTCAGACAAACCTTATTAAACTGCGTATGACTGAAGAACAGTCAAAGAATCCTGATTATGTATTAAAAGCACATGGTTATGATCCAGAAAATTGGGAATTGGTTCAAGCGACTAACAACATCTGGGAACAGAACAACCAAGTAGACGGGCTTATACAGCTGTATCAATCAAAGATAGTTGTTAGACCGAAACCTAAAGGATTTAACTTAGTATCTTTTACCGAATCGATCGAGCCAGTAAAGCTAACCTCAATCAAGACTGGTGACAGAAACTTATTCATCGGATTGGCTGACTGGCATTTTGGTATCACTAAGCTAGAGGATTTACAAGATAAGCTAGCGAGAATGATTGAAGTTATCTCAAAAGGCTATAAGCAGATTGTTATTGGTCAGCTAGGAGATTTATTCCATAGCAGTCAGATTAAGAAGTCGGTCACGATGGCTGGCACACAATTAGATGATGTGGACATGGAGCAAGCGATTAAAGACGCTCGCTCCTTTTTTGACGTGTTGATTACTGAGTGTGTGAGACATTCGAAGCAAGTGACTGTGGAACACGCTGAAGGGAACCATAGCGGATCAATCGAGTATATGTTTCTCCTATACCTAGAAGCCAAGTATCCGGATATCCAAGTGCACGCACACAACAAATATCGACAAGCATTCATGCTGGATAACGTGGCGATCATGATTACTCATGGGCAGTATGGCAAGCGGAAGGTTTTGCCGATGTTGTTTGCTACTGAGTTTAGCGATATATGGAGTAAGGCAACTACACGGGAGATAATCACTGGTCATTTCCACACACAACAGACAAACGATTATCAAGGTGTGATCCATCGTCAGCTAGGGACCATTAAGCCGAATGACAGCTACGAGATAGAGAACGGTTGGACGATGGGCAAGAAGGTGCTGCAGCTGTTTGAATATGATAGCGAAAGGTTGAGGGTGACATATGACATCTAAGCCGAGATATTACTATTACATTCAGCTGTCAGTAGGAATACTAAATCATAAGAACATCCGACAAGCGGAGTTGAAATCTAAGCACACATTGCTTGAATGCTATGGTCAGTTTAGTGACGAGTATATCGATCGGAATAGGTTGATATATGTTGGGCATGGTTGGAAGAGTGATTCGCATATTGTTGAGAGGTTGAACAGATTTTTATAGAAAGGCGGCGGCGTTAATGTGCAGAAATGGGAGTTAGCATACATAGATTATCAAAACGGCATGAAGTACAAAGACATAGCCGCTAAACATGATGTATCTATCAATACAGTTAAGTCTTGGAAGTCTAGAAAGTGGAATGCACCTCCTGAAATAAAGGGTGCAACCAAAAAAGAAAAGGTTGCACACAAAAAAGAGGTGCAACCAGTAATAGATAATGATGAACTAACAGAGCAGCAAAAACTGTTTTGCCTTTACTACCTAGAGTGTTTCAATGCTACTAAGGCATATCAGAAAGCTTACCAATGCGATTACACAACAGCAAATTCTCATGGTTATCGTATGTTGTCAAATGTGGTAATAAAAGAAGAATTGTATCGTCTTAAAGCTGAATTACAGCAAGATGTTTTTCTTGATGCTAAGGATTTGATACAAGAGTATATGAAACAAGCCTTTTCTGATATCACTGATTTTACAGAGTTTGGACAAGAAATAGTTCAGTTCAGTGATGGTAGCGAGGGCCCAGTTTCTTTTGTACGATTAAAAGATTCGGATTCAGTTGATGGTTCCCTTATTCAAGAAGTGAAGAAAGGTAAAGACGGCGTTTCAGTCAAGCTGTATGACAAACATAAAGCTATGTCAGAACTCATGAAATATCTTGGCGGCGATCGGTTAAGAGAAGCGCAGATTACTGCTGCTATTGCTAAGAATAAAGATGGTAGCGAAGAGTTTGACATGGAAGATGATGGTTTCCTGGAAGCTTTGGAATCTGAAGGTGAAGAACTATGGCCAGAAGAGTAAAACAGGCAGTATTTAAGTTCAAACCTTTCAGTAAAAAACAGAAGATGATTCTTACTTGGTGGACAAAGAAGTCTGCCGTTAAGGATAAAGACGGAATCATAGCCGATGGCGCTATTCGTTCAGGCAAAACTATTTCAATGTGTTTATCTTATGTCATGTGGGCAATGTCAACATTTGACAGCAAGAACCTTGGTATGGCAGGTAAAACTATTGGTTCGTTTCGGCGGAACGTGCTTTTTTGGTTAAAGCTAATGCTTTTATCGCGAGGATATCGCTACAAAGATCACCGTGCTGATAATATGCTAGAAGTTACCAAAAAAGGCAAAACCAATTACTTTTATGTTTTCGGCGGTAAAGATGAACGATCGCAAGACTTGATTCAAGGAATTACATTAGCTGGCATGTTCTTTGATGAAGTAGCGCTTATGCCAGAATCTTTTGTAAACCAAGCGACTGGACGTTGTTCCGAGAAAGGTTCAAAGTTTTGGTTCAACTGCAACCCAGATGGCCCATATCATTGGTTCAAACTGAATTGGATTGACAAGATCAAAGAAAAAAATCTGGTGTATCTTCACTTTACGATGGATGACAACCTTAGTTTAGATGAATCAATCAAGAAGAGATATCGCAGCATGTATTCAGGAGTCTTCTACAAACGATATATTCTTGGTTTGTGGACAGTTGCTGAAGGCGTTATTTACGATATGTTTGATCAGTCAAAGCATGTCTACAATAAACTAATTGATTTTATTTTTGGCGATAATTATATAAGCATTGACTACGGTACGCAGAACGCTACCGTATTTTTATTGTGGCAAAAAGGTAAAGATGGCATTTGGTATTGCGTGAAGGAGTTCTATTATTCTGGACGTGATAGCAAGAAACAAAAAACAGACAGTGAATTTGCTGATGAACTACAGAAGTTTACAGAAGGTATACGAATCAAAGAAGTGATTGTGGATCCGTCTGCTGCTTCTTTTATTGCCGAATTAAAGAAGCGAAACTTCAAAATAAGAAAAGCAAAAAATGATGTGCTAGATGGCATTCGTTTTGTTAGTACTCTCCTTAACGAAGAAAAAATAGCGTTTAATTCCTCTTGTGTGAATACCCTTAAGGAATTTAGTTCATATATATGGGATTCTAAAGCAATGGATCGTGGGGAGGATAAGCCAATAAAGCAAAATGACCACGCAATGGATGCTGTAAGATATTTCGTTTACACGATTATCTTCAAGAGCAATAAAGTTAAAATTACTAATCGTCCTACATGGATGGAATAAAGAAGGTGAAAGAATGGCAATTGCTATTGATCGTGAATTAGCTGGTGATATTAATAACCCTAGTATGGAAGTAATTAATTTCTGCATGGATGAGCATAAAAAAGAAATACCACGGCTGGATATGTTGTTTGATTACTACGAAGGTAAACCACATAAGATCGGACAAACGAAGATTCGAACACCACACGATATGGATGAAATCTTTGTCAACAACGCTAAATATGTAACGGATATGATGGTGGGATTCACTGTCGGCGCTCCTGTATCTTATGCACCAGCAAAGGATAAAGACATTACGCCTGTTACGGATGCGTTAGAAAAGATGAAAATTAAGAAGCACGATAAAGAATTAGAAAAAGGTCTATCAACAATGGGCATGGGACTTGAGTTACATTACCTTGCTATTAAACCCGGTACCGAAGGAAACGATGTTCCTGAAACCATACCTAAGATTGCTTGGATTGATCCAAGAGGTATGTTTTTAGTGGTTGATGATACTATCGACCGAACGAAGCTATTTGCTGTTCGTATGGTCAAGAAGCGTGACTTGAAAAGAAGAACATTCTGGGAGATAACAGTTTACACTTCAAAGTGGGTAATCACTTATTTATCTAAAACGAAGCGATTAGACCCTACAAGCTTAATCAATAAATCGCCGAATCCTAAAGTTAAACCACATTACTACAAGGATGTGCCTGTGGTCGAATTTAGGAATAACGAAGAAAAACAAGGCGACTATGAGCAGCAATTGTCCCAGATAGATGGGTACAACGTCTTACAGACTGATCGTATCAAAGACAAGAAGAATTTTGTCAAAGCGATTATGATCATGTTTGGATTTGGTCTTCCAGATGAAAAACCAGATGAGATAAACGGGACGATGGCCATTGAAGCCCCGTCAAAACAAGAGGGCGGAGATTTTCAGTATGCTACTAACACATTCGATGAAACTCAGGTACAAAAGTTGGCTGACTCTTTACTTGATGATTTCCACAAGACGACTTATGTGCCAAATTTAAATGATGAAAATTTTGCTGGAACCCAGTCAGGTGAAGCTATGAAGTACAAGTTGTTTGGATTGCTACTTGTGTTATCAATTAAAATTGGATACTTAGAAGATGGAATCATGCAGCGGTTGGAATTGTTGCAAAACATTTTAAATGTAAAAGGCCATAACGTTGATGTCGAAGGAACAACAATCAAGTTCAAACCTAACTTGCCAATCAACCGATCGGATATCATCAATCAAATCAAGGAGTCACAAGAGTTTATCCCGTTGTTGATTAGCCTGGGATGGTTGGATGACATTGACAATCCGCAAGAAGTAGTTGAAATGTTGAATCAGCAAAAAGAGGAAAATATGAAGCTTCAAGCCAAAGCATTGGGTGTACAAGCTGAAGACAGTCATTCGGAATTGGACAACGAGCTAGGGGAGGGCAAAGAAGATGAATGAAAAGCAGCTAAACGAACTAATGAAGATGAATGAGAACAACCAAACACTTGAGGCCACTTTCTTTGAAATGCAAAAAGGTTTAGATTATATAGCCAAGCAAGGGAAATATTTGTTTGATAAATGTTTAGAAGAGGGATTTAACGAAGAGCAAGCTTTAAAATTTTCTATCAGCATTTTAACTGGTGGGGTGAAATAAGGAGCTGATTAAATGGCTCAAAAGAAACGTAAGCTATCCTACTGGGAGCGCCGCAATGTTGATGCTGAACAAAAGATAAACGATGGCGCAATCAAAGTCGAAGAAGCTGTAGCCAAGGCATACAGACAAGCACAGACCTACTTAACCCAAAAGGTTAGAAAGTTATTCGCTCGCTCTCAGCAACGTTCTGGACTATCTGAGGATGAAGCTAAACGGATACTGAATCAAACAACATCAGTTGAAGAATTAGCAGAATTGAGAAAGCTATCCAAGCAGATGAAAGATCCAGAATTACAATCTTCAGCAAAAAACAGATTGCAAGCATTAGCATTTAAAGAGCGTATCACTCGTGCAGAAGACTTGAAAGCCAAGTCTTTTTTAGTTTCTAAGCAAGTTGCTGATGTTCAGCTAGAAAAGCAGACAGAGTTCTATTTAGATGCTATTCATGAGTCATATCGTGAGGCTACTGCTGAATCAGTCATTCGTAAGGCGCAAGAGAATGCCAAGAATGGTGTAGTCATAGAGGTGTGGAATAAAAAGGATTATCAGTTCAAAGAATTATCTACCAGGTATACGAAAAACATTCTTGATAGCCATTGGCATGAATCAAATTATTCTAAACGGCTGTGGGGCGATACTGAAGCTTTAGCAGCAAGGTTAGAAGAGCTGTTCGCCGTGGAGTCTATGACCGGTATGTCAGAATTTGAAATGGCTAAGGCAATAGCAAATGAGTTTGACCGCTCTATTGGTGTCGCTAGGCGTTTGATTCGAACGGAAGCTAATTACATGGCTAACCAAGCAAAGCTCAAGGCGTGGCAAGATAACGGTGTTAAAGAATACATGCTTGTTGCTGTGTTGGACTTGCGGACGTCTGAAATCTGCAAGGGCAAAGATCATAAAATTTATCCAGTTTCTGAAGCTAAGGTAAACGGTGCTAGCGGAACGTATCCGCCGTTTCATCCTTGGTGTAGAACAATAGCGGTTATGTACAGTAAACGCACTCTTAAGCTACCTAGGAACGCTTTAGATCCTATCAGTGGTATAGTCATTCCAATCAGAGGTGACACAACCTATAATGATTGGATGGATAAGCTGAAGGAAAAGTATTCGGATGATGAAATAGCGTTGCAAAAAAAGAAGATAAAAAATGCTACAAAAGATAATGCTGAATACAGAAACTTAAAAAATGTAATAGGTGATAAGAATGCACCTCAGACATTGGATAAGTACCAGAATATCAAGTATAATAAGGGTAATGAATGGGATTCTTTGAGAGATCATTACTTTGTTAAATCTCGTCTGAAAGACGGAAGATATGGTTCTGTTATAAATGCAGACAAACAAGCGCCTCACATGAAAAATACTGCTAAACCAGGCAAAAGTTTTTTCAATGATGATGTCGATATTCAAGGGCTATTTGATAAGTATGCTGGTACTGGGATTGTCGAAACTAATAAAAACGGTCGAATGAACAAAGAAAAAATTATGACTGATTCATTTTTGGGCTTTGATTATCGATCGGGTTCAGAGGTAAAAGGATTTAAGATTCATCATTCAGCAAATAGAACCCATTTAGTACCGTGGAAAGGAGAGAGTTAAGATGGATTTAGAAAGCTATCTAGGAAAAGAAGTCCGAGTAACATTCTTGGATGGTGTTATATTGTCAGGTAGAATAATTGACTACACTACTAGTGAAGACAATGACGATGAAGGAGAATATTTGGTTATCAAACCGCAATCTGGAAAGCTAAAAGATCGATCTGTTGCTTTCTTTGAACACGAAATAGAATCAATAATTGAAAAATAATAGCATCCAATCATTTGTTTGAGCGGGTGCTATTTTTATGCCCAAACTTTGATGGCAATAAAAGCTAAGTAAAATCTAATAACGTGTGTGGGTTCAAAATAGAATATCAAATGTAAAGCACTGTATCTGGGCGAAAGCGTGGGTGGGGTGCTTTTTGTTATGCCTGTTTTGAGTGTGCATGGGTAAAGGAGAAAGATATGAAAGAAAATAAATTGTTAATGAACCAATTTGTAGAACAGAAATATGGCAATCGGTTGATGAAAATGAAACTGCAATTCTTTGCTGAAGGTGACGCGGGTGACGATGCAGACGGTGGCACGGATGATGGAGAAAGCCAGCCTATTTCTTTTGCCAGTCAATCTGAATTCGATTCAGTTGTGGACAAACGTATTTCTAAAGCCATTGAAACAGCACAGTCCAAATGGCAAACAGAAGCCGAAAAACGTATTCAAGATGCTGAGAAAAAAGGACAGATGTCCGCTGAAGAAAAGGCACAATACGAGTTACAGCAAGAGCGTGAGCAATTAGAAGCTGACCGTGTGGCTTTGAAACGTGACAAAGATGAAGCGGGCGTAATCAAACGCTTATCCACTGATAAATTACCCGACTCTCTCTCAACTGTATTAACACCTTTATTTGGTGGAGACGAAAAGAATTTGGATGAAGCTTATGGCAATGTATCTAAAGCGTTTCGTGAAGCAGTTGAACAAGCGGTTAATATTCGCCTTGCTGGATCAGCTGATAACCCAGCAGGGAACGGCGGCAATTCAGATGCAGAATCAATTGGTAGTCAATATGCCAAAAGTGCAAATAGTCGTACAAAAGCAGACAATGACGCTTTTTGGAAATAAAAAAATAGGAGGAAACACAAATGTATGTAAAACCAATCAAAACGGCTGAGCAGTTAAACTTCTTAGCTAGCGCAACGTTCCAAAACTTTACCTACCAAGCTGACAAATCTTTTAAAGCTGGTGAAATTTATCCAGCTAATGACGGTACAGCTTTAGGTATTGTATTCAATTCAGTATCTGTAGATGCTGACACAGGCTCGCAACCAGTAGCAATTCTTGTAGGTGGTTATGTATTGGCTGATCGTTTGCCAGAAGCACCCACGGATGCTGCAATCACTGCATTGAAGAATATCACTTTCTTAGATGCTAATAAAAAACCCAAAGTAGCCGCTGGAGGCGGAGAATAAAAGAAAGCAGGAGGAAACAAACATGCCAACAATTATGGAATTATTTACACAAAATGAAGTTTTAAACTATGTTCGTGATCGCGAATATAAACCTTTGCTAGGTGAAACACTTTTTCCTGAGCGCAAACAACCCTCTTTGAAATTGGACCAATTAAGCGGTGGTAGCCGTATTCCTATCGCAGCGTCTATCCACGACTTCGATACTGAGGCTGAAATTGGAAGCCGTATTGCTAACAAGCAAGAGTTGGAACTGAGCTTGATCAAACGCAAAATGCAATTAAAAGAAACCGACATTATTGCATTGGAAAATCCACGCACGCCTGCAGAACAAGCGTATCTAGTTGGCCAAGTTTACAATGACATTGATCAATTAGTAGCTGGTGTACGTGCTCGTGTGGAAGCTATGCGTATGGAAGTATTAGCCTCTGGTCAAGTTACGGTTAAAGAAAATGGATTGAACTTCACGCTTGATTACCATGTTCCTACTGAACACAAAGAAGCCTTGACTGGTACGAACGTTTGGACGAACGAAAATTCTGATCCATTGGCTGATATCGAGCGCTGGATTGATGCATTGGATACTAAGCCAACTCGTGCATTAACGTCTCGGAAAATCTATCGAGCGCTGGCTACCCATCCAAAAATCATTGCTGCAATCTTTGGCAAAGATTCTGGTCGTGTAGTTTCTCAAGCTGATCTGGATGCATTTATGGAAACTCATAGTTATCCAGTGATCCGTACTTACGATGAAAAATACAAAGTACAGGAAGCTAATGGAACATACACTACTAAGAAATACTTCCCAGAAAACAAATTTGCAATGTTCAATGACGACTTGCTGGGTGAAACATTATATGGGCCAACCGCAGAAGAAACTCGGTTGACTCGTGATTCGGCTGTCGATACCAGCTTAGTCGGAAACGTCTTAGCTTCTGTATATGACGAAACTCGTGATCCAGTTGGAACTTGGACAAAAGCTGTTGCAACTGCATTACCTTCATTTGCAGCTGCTGATGAAGTGTTCCAAGCACAACCGATTTAGGTCTAGCTTATGAAGGTAAAAGTTAAAGATACCCCGGTGTTCTATGATGGACACCGGTATAAATCAGGAGAAACACTTCAAATCGACAAGAAGTATTTTAACTCAACTCTCTTTGAAGAAGTACAACAGAAGAAAAAAGCTAACTCAAAGGAGTGATAGCTTATGAACGAACAAAATCAAATCGTCCTAGATAAGCTTGCTGTCGAACTAGGGCGTAAGTTTTCTATCACGGATCCAACGGCCGTAGAAGTTTTGAAAGATGATATCAAAGATGCAATGTATGATGCATTGGATTATTGCAATCGAGATGTACTTGTGGGCAATATGTCGTCTTCTGTTAAAGATTTGTATATCTTTCGCAGAAATACTGAAGGAAATGAAGGAGAAACCGCTCGTACTGAGGGCGGCGTATCTCAATCGTTTGAAATTGGTGTGCCTGCAAAGATCCAATCAAAACTCAATCGCTACAGAGTGGCTAAAGTGAGGTCGTTCAGATGAGACTTAGAGAACGAGACCTGCAAACAGTCTACCTAAAAAAGCGAAAAGTCACTCATGACGAAGAAGCAGAAGAAATAATCACATACCCATTTGCACCAATTGAGTTACGTATGAATGTACAAGCTGCAAGCGGTTCGGTAAACGTCCAAATTTACGGTAGCAAGCTTGAAACAATGAAAGCTTGCAAGTACCAAGGCGACAAGATCAACGAAGGACAAAACGAGTTAGACGGTATTTGCGTCTACGTCGGCAAAAATGAGGAGCCAGACTTCACGATTAAATCTATCCAGACATTTTCGACACACAAGAATATTATGCTGGAAAGGAATGATAATCGTGGGAGTTGAAATCAAAGGCCTTGAAAGTTTACGGCGAAAAGTCAAAGCAATACCGCAAATCTTAGATGATGCGATGTGGGATGCAACTTTTGAAATTACCGAGTTGATTAAACAAGCCGCTGAATTGCGATTATCGTCTAGCATGAAATATTCTAGTGGTGAATTATTGGGAAGTTTGAAGAATGAAGTTGTGATCAATGCACAAAACCAAATTGTTGGGCGTGTCTGGTCCGACAAGCAAGAAGCGCTATTTCGTGAAGTTGGTACTGGTCCTGTCGGTGAAGCTAGTCAAAAAGACCTACCAGAAGGATTTACACCAGTTTACTCACAAACAGCATGGTTTATCCCAGCAAAAGATGTTGCTGTGGATTTGGAAGCTATATACGGTATTCCTCGTGTGACTGTTCAAGGTACAGACTTCTATATTACCAAAGGACAGCCAGCACGACCGTTCTTGTATCCTTCTTTAGTAGATTTGATCGGTGAAGCACCTGAAATCTACAAAGAACATGTACAACGCAAGTTAAGGGAGTTGAAGTGATGGAACGAGTGAATATGAAGACAGTCACTGTTGAAGTATTACAATCCGTTACTGACATCAAGAAGATTGCCACGGACTATCCTTCAACTTGGAATACATTCCCATTGGCTATTTATCGAACTGCCAACAAACCACATCAGATCGATTCGTTGGGTAATGAGTTACAAACAGATTGGACAATCACAGTTGAATTATACGGAGACAAAAGCCAGACCAGTATTGCTGAAAGTGTTTTAAGCACATTCGGTAGTATTGGTTTTTCTGGTACCGCTAAAGATGCTAACACGGCTGATCTAAAGCGAATCATCGTTGAAGTAACAGCTGTAGTTGATAATGTTACGAAATATGTTTACAAAAAATAGGAGGAATTACACATGGATTTTGCAGGACTATTATCAAAGGGTACCGTCTTAACCTACAAAGATGGTGCAACAACTAAAACTGTAGCAGCAGTTAAATCTATCCCAGCATTGGGCAGTGACCCAGAAAAAGTTGATGTTACACACTTGGGATCAGAAAAGAAAGCTTATATCAAAGGTATCGAAGATACTGACAACTTGGAATTTGCAATTGTTTATCAAGGAGATAACTTCCGTGATATTCATGCACTAGTTGAAACTGGAAAATCTGTTGATTGGACAATTACCTTCCCAGATGGAATGACATCAGAATTTACGGGAGAGCCTTACTACAAATTCGACGGTGTAGAAGTTAACCAAGTGGTCGGCTTTAACCTAGGTGTAGTTGTGAGCGATGGTCCAGAGATGATTCCCGCACCTGCACCATCGGGGGAGTAACAACCCCTGAAGATAACACAGGGGAAAATACGAACGAACCAGAGACTGAGGGATAATCCTTAGTCTCTATTTTTATAAATTAGGAGGAAACATACATGACAAAAAGTAACGTAGTACAAATGCCAAATACTAAATCATTTCAATTAGGAGACTTAACTTTACAACTTCGATTAGATGGTAAATCGATTTTAGCAATCGAAAAGCGCTTAGATGAAGGGATTATGGGTCTTTTTGTTAAAAAACAAGGCGAAATCAAATTACCACCAGCCAACAGTTTATTGATTATCTTACAAGGTGCCAATAAAACAAGCGGCGTGACAGATAAAGCAATCGTTGATGCGTTCGAGCAATACATTGAATCAGGAAAAACAACGATGGATCTATTTGGCGAAATCAATGACTTCTTGGATGAAGCTGGTTTTTTCGGAAAGAAAGAAACGGCGAACGAAGCGACAGATGGGGAATCTTTGGATCAAACGAACAGCGAAGACAGTCTTCTGTAAAAAACTTCGATAATCTATCCGAAATGCTTGAATTTATGTACCCGCAAGCTGTCGAATCAGGAATCCCTGCCACTGAATATTGGGGAATGACGCTTGAAGAAATCATGATACAAGTTCAAGTCAACAAGAAAATCAAGGAGAATGAGTTGAAAGAAAAAGCATTATTCGACTATTCTCAGCAAAGGTTAGCCGTTTTTGCATTCAATGATCCGAAGAAGTTTCCAAAATTTGAAGATGCTTATCCATTTCTCAAACAAATTGAACAAGCCGTTGAAGAAGCGAAAACGGAGGAAGAAACAAAGCAAGAAGCTATGCAGCGTGAGCAAGAAATGTTCTTGGCCCAAGCACAGGCTATCAAAGCAACAAGAGAAAGAAGAAAACTCATAGAAGAAAGGTAGGTGAGAAAGCATGGAATTAGAAACACTTGAAGTCTTGTTAGATATCAACACTGCTCGAGTTGAGCAATCCCTAGAGAGTGTATTGCCAAAAATTGAGGGTGCAATGAGTAGAATCCAACAAATGTCCGGTAACTCAATGGATCGTACAGAGAAAAATATGGATATTGAAAAGGGCGCTAGCAATTTCACGAAACAACTAGAAAAAATGAATCAAGCACTAGAAAAGACGTTAGCAAACTTCGAGCGATCGACAAAGCAATCGTCTGAATCTGCTGGCGATAACTTTTCAAAAGGTGTACGTAAAGCTCGTCCGAAAGTGACTAAGGAAATCGATGCGATGGTGAATGAGATCAATGCCAAGATGGGACAAGCAAAAGCAGCACAAGAAAAGGTTGCTTATCTGAAATCGCAAAGGCAAACAGCATCCAGTCAAGGAGATACAGGGAAAGTCGTTAAATACGATGAACAAATCGCCCGAGCGCAAGCTCAGATGACAAAATTCCAAGATCAGGCAAAAGGTATGGGTAATACAATCAAGCGTGAATTAGACGCTGTTCCGTCTTCCTTAGAAAATATAACAAAAGGCATGAGCCAAAACGAAGCCCAAATTGAAGCGATGAGAAAACGAATTCGAACATTAAAGGCAGAATATAACGATCAACGTGTGCCAACTGGCAGCTTTACATCTGGATTCAAGAACTATGAAGATACTCCTCAATCTCTGAAAACGTCTGGTGAGATTCAAAAACAATCGATCAAAATGAATAAGCTTATAAGTGACAATGATCGTTTGCAAAAAGAATACGCACAAACAGAAGACAGAGCAGATGCGTTGAGAAAGGCTCTGCAACGAGTTAACTCTGCTTTGGGACAATCATCCATTCAAACAGGCAACGCTTCTAGCGGTGCTAGTATGACGGGGACAGGACTGAAGCAATCTGAGCGAGCTGTTTCTAAATACGGCGGTGTATTCAACCGCATGTCCAATGCTGTTTCACACGGATTCGGGAGCGTCGGAAATGGCTTAAGGAACTCTCTTGGATTTATTGGAAAGTTCGGAAGTCTATTTTCTAGTAACTCCAACAAAGTTACAGCTGGAACAAATCGAATGACAGGAAGCACGAATGCTTTTGGTCAGTCAATGAAATATCTGTTACCTTCATTGGTTGTTTATCAGCTGTTAGGTGGCGCAATTACCAAACTAGCTAGCGGTATGATGTCAGCGTTGAAAACGAACGATCAATTCAGCGCTTCGTTGAATCAGATTAAAGTCAATCTTATGACGGCATTCTATCCATTATACACGGCAATCTTACCAGCGTTGAATGCGTTAATGAGTACAGTAGCCCAACTCACGGGGCAGCTTGCTTCATTTATTGCAATGTTATTCGGGACAACCTATGATGCAGCAAAACAAGGCGCGAGTGGATTGTATGACAATATCCAAGCGCTAAACGATACTGGGTCTTCTGCAAATAAAGCCAATGAGAAAGTGAAAAAACTACAAAAATCTCTCATGGGATTTGACCAAATTAACAAGCTAACGATGGATACGGATGATGAAAAGAAGGAAGATTCCACAACTCCTGGCATTGATTTTGGTTCAGCGACAGGCACTTATTCAACGCCTAAATGGATGAAAGACATCCAAAACTTGTTGAAGGATTTCTTCAAGCCTTTCCAAGATGCATGGGAAAATCAAGGACAACGAGTGATCGATGCTTGGAAGTATGCATTAGGTGAGGTAATAGGTTTAGCTTCTGCTATCGGCAAGTCATTTATGGAAGTTTGGACAAACGGAACGGGTCAATTATTCATTGAGAATATCCTGATTTTATTAGCAGATGTACTTGGCATAATTGGTGATATTGCTGGTGCGTTCAGACGTGCATGGGAAGATGATGGGCGAGGAACAAGGCTGATTCAATCGTTCTTTGATATGTGGAATCGAATTCTTGAATTACTTCATGAAATTGCTGTTGCTTTTCGAAACGCATGGAACGATGGTCGTGGAGAAAGTATAGCTGCCAATATTCTTGAAATCTATACGAATATCTTCAATACGATCGGCAACATTGCTGAGCAACTTAAAAAGGCGTGGAAAGAAGGAAGAGTTGGAGAATCAATCTTCGGAACGATACTCGATGCTGTAGATGATTTGTTAGGTAATATCAACAGTATGACCAAAGCCACAGAAGAATGGGCAAAAAACCTTGATTTCACGCCATTACTTAAAGCGATAGATGGATTATTCAAATCGATTCGTCCTATCCTGAAAAATGTTGGCGATGGACTTGAGTGGTTGTATAAAAACGTTCTACTACCTTTGGCAAGCTTTTTCATTGAAGACTATGTGCCTAAGTATTTTGATATGTTCTCAGCAGCATTGAAGGTCTTGAACCAAGTGATTGAGATTTTCAAACCAATCTTTAAATGGTTCTGGGACGTCGTTATTGTTCCTCTTACTCAGGTGGCTAAATTCCTGATTATTGGACAAATTGAACTTTTGACAAAAGGGTTAGAATTTCTTGCTAGTGTGTTAGAAAAAGTTGCTAACGCAGTTAAGAATCCTAAAAAAGCGATTGGTGAACTTAAAGATGTTATCGATGATCGCTTTGGCAAAATAATGAAGACCGTTTCAGATACTTGGGGCAATGTCCAAAAATGGACCAGTGACACTTGGAATAATGCTAAGAAAACAGTTACTGAGAAAGCTTCTGATATCTGGAATAATGTTAGCGGACGATGGAGTGATATTAAGAAGAATACAAAGGAAACTTGGGATACTTTTTCCACAGATGTATCAAACAAAGCAAGAACAGCAAAAGATAATGCATCAAACCGATTACAAGAACTTCGGAATAACGTTTCTGATCGATGGAATAATGTCAAAAATAATACCGTTGATAAATGGAATGAAATTCGTGATAAGGTTTCAACTTCAGCTAATTCAGCTAAAGAAAAAGCAAGTACTGCATTTAGTAATTTAAAAACGAGCATGAGTGGCTCGTTTGATACTATGAAGACAAATGCTTCTGAAGCTTTCGGAAAGATTACCGGTTGGGCTAATGAACTAGGAGAAAAAATAGGGAAAGGGCTTGGCAATGGCGCTAAGAAAGTTAAAGAAGGAGTAGGTAAAATTTTCAATGGCATGGTCGGCGTTATCGGAAAAGGTGTCAATGGTGTTATCAGCGGTATCAACTGGGTACTAAGTAAAGTCGGAGCAGGAGACAGCGCTCTGAAGAAATGGACCATTCCTACTTATGCTAAAGGTACCGGCTATCATCCGGGCGGACCCGCTTTAGTAAATGATGGGTTAGGATCTAATTATCAAGAAGCTTACCGGACACCTGATGGACGTACTGGTATCTTTCCAGCGCAAAGAAATCTGATGGTTAACCTTCCAAAAGGAACATCCGTCTTGAGTGGTCCAAAGACTGCCGCAATGTATGGTGTACCAGCATACGCAAATGGGGTAGGCGAATGGCTAAAAGAGAAATGGGATGGCGCAAAAGAGATTGCATCGGATATTTGGTCTTATGCATCAAATCCTAAGAAGCTTTTGAATGCAGCAATTTCTAAATTTGTTAATTTGAAAGGCGCTGTTGAACCAGCTCTATCAATGGCGAAAGGTTCCGTTGGAACGATCGCAGAAGGTTCTTATGAATGGTTTAAATCGAAGTTCGATGCAGGATATGAAGCACAAAATAGTTCGTTTGATGGATCAATGGGAAGTTGGGGTGTATACAAATACCTATATGATATCGCTAGAAAAACCGTTGATCGATATCCTGGTATGAGAATCACTTCTGGCTTTAGACCAGGTGATCCACATTCCCATGGGAAGCATCAAGCGATTGACGTTGCGTATCCAGCAAGTATGAACGGATCTTCGAAATACTTTGCCCCAGCGAACTGGGTGTTTGATAACTTTGCCTCAAAAGTAGCTTACGTTATCACCCAAGGTAAAGTTCGAGACCGCAAAGGAATGTCTGGTACTGGATCGAGTGGAAGTTGGGTGAGATGGCCGCAAAATGACCACTACGATCATTTGCATATCAACGGCTCACTCGGAGCAAGCGACATAGACAAGAATGCTTCGTTTGGCGCATCTGGAGGTGCAGCAGTTGCTGGTCAGTATGGTTCATCAGTAGAAAGATGGCGATCGACTGTCAATAGCGCATTGAACAAACTAGGCATTTATTCACTAGCCAATGCAAATCGCACGCTTTACCAAATGAAGACTGAATCAAATGGTAACCCTAACGCCATCAATAATTGGGATATCAACGCTAAGAACGGAACCCCTTCTAAAGGATTGATGCAGGTCATTGATCCAACATTTAGAGCCTATGCAAGAAGCCCGTACAACAAAAATATTTGGGACCCAATGTCGAATATTTTGGCATCTATGAGATACGCATTAAGTCGTTATGGATCACTTGCTGCAGCTTATCGAGGCGTTGGATATGAGAATGGCGGTTTGGTAACTCAAGACGGTTTATATCGTATGGGAGAAGGCAACAAGAAAGAGATGGTCATTCCACTTGAGAAGCCTCAACGTGCTGCTGAATTGATCCAACAAGCTGTTGAGTATCTTGGACTTGATATGTTCAACTCAAGCATAATGTTGCCAGAAATGTTCCAAACACCAACATTCACACCGTCGAATAGTACGTTTAGTAACAATAACCAAATGAATTATGAAGGTGGCGGCATGAAAGACTTCACTTCATCTATGGTAACAACATTGATGAATGCTATTTCTACATTGGGTGCAACACCAACACAAGCACCAAATGGAGATATTGTCATTAATATTGGCGGTAAAGAATTCGGTCGTATTGCAGTTAAAGAAATCAACAAATACCATCAGCAGCTTGGTTATACAGAATTAAACATTTAGGAGGATTGATCTGATGGTTGGATATTTGAAAATTAATGGAGTTACGATCAAGACTCCTAAAAAGTTTACTGCAAGTATACAAGCAGTTGATGGTGATTCTGGTCGTAATGCGAAAGGCGATATGACTCGTGATTATATCGCTACAAAACGAAAAATGGACCTTGAATGGGGTGCCTTAACAGATGCGGAGATTTCACCAATTTTAAAAGCGGTGATGTCTCCTTTTTTTGAAGTCACTTATCCTGATCCGATGGAAGGTGCCATTGTTACAAAAACATTCTATGTCGGCGATCGATCAGCTCCAGCATATTCCTGGCACGACAAATTGCCTAAATGGGAAGGGCTAACGATGAGTTTTATTGAAAGGTAGGTGAGGTAATTTTGTTAGTCACAACGGATGACGTAATAGCAGCTTGGTTAAGTCCCTCAAGACAGCTATCTATTAGAGTAAAAATGAATGACGTTACGTATGGGAGTGAGGATATTACCTCACTCTCTTTTGATTCTGGCAGTATTTCGGGTGAAGTTTTCCAAATTGGCTCAACCCCCCTGAACTCAGTTCAGATAGTTTTTCCGACAATTATAGAAACAGTGAAAGAAGATTTAGAAATTGAACCAGAGTTGGGGATTTTAATTAATGGTGAATATCAGTTCACTAAATTAGGTCATTTTTTTATAACGGACTTTGAGCGTGATAGAAACAGTAATAAGACTACGATTACTGCAAATGACAAAATGATTTACATGGAAGGAATATATGAATCAAAATTAACCTATCCTAAGCCATATCGGGAAGTTGCGTTAGAAATAGCCAATTTAGCAGGTGTTGAAATCGATCAAGCATCCTTTGCCTCGCTTGGAACTGAGTGGGTTCAGAAACCTGTAGGATATACGTTTCGCCAAGCAATCGGTTTGATTGCTCAGTTTGAAGGTGGTTTTGCAAGTTTTAACCGCAAGGGTGAATTAACAATAAAAAGACTAGCACCCACAAACTTTGAAATCACTCCAGACTCATATATGTTAAAGGGATTTACTAAAAATGAGAACAGTTATCGAATTGGTGGCATCACGGTAAAAACTGGTGAAGAAGAAACGGATGTCATTCGCGTTGGTTCTACCAATGGATCACAAGTTGAGCTTGAAAATAAAGTGATGACTCAAACACATTTGAATCAAATGTGGGAGCTAGTCAAGACACTTAATTATTTTCCTTACGAATTGAAGTGGCGTGGAAGTCCCATTTTGGAAGCAGGAGACTGGATCTATATTGTTGATAAAGACGGTACTAGATATTCTGTCCCTAATCTGTCTTACAATATCACTTTTAATGGTGGAATGTCTGCAGAATCAAAAGCAAATACCAATTCAAGTTCACAGGCAACTTATAGATACCGTGGACCTTTAAGTCAACGAGTGGATTATGTTGAATCTCTTCTAAGTGCCAATAAATGGAACAGCAATTACTACAATCAAACAGAGCCTATAGATCCAAAAGAAGGCGATATTTGGTTTAAGCCAAATGGTGTAGATACAGAGATTTGGGTTTACGAGAAAAATAGTTCTGGAGAGATGGACTGGGTGTTTAAAGTATCCACCACAACAGATCCAGATCTGGTGAAAGAAATCGAACAGGCAAAACAAGCCGGAGAAAATGCTCAAGAAGCTGCTGATCAAGCGATAGCTGATGCACAGTCTGCACAGGCTAAAGCCGATAAAATCCAGATTGATGTCAATGGGCTTGTTTCTGATGTTACTACGATCAATGGGACAGTTAATTCTATTAGTAGTAAAGCTAACGAAGCCTATAATAAGGCGAATGCTGTCGAAAGTAGGACAGCAACGCTTGAAACCTCAGTCACTGGTTTAACTGGAAGGATCACGGATGTTGAATCGACTGCCACAAGTACAACGAAGAAACTGAATGAATTGGTAGTAACAGTCGATGGCCAAAAACAAACAATAGCAACTGTGACGTTAACAGCAAACAGCGCTTTGAGTAAGGCGAATGTTCTGGAATCCACCGTTGATGGTGTTAAGCAGACGTTGACAAGTGTGGAAGAATGGCAGAATGATTTCTATATTGGAGCTAGAAACTGGGTTAGTGAATCTGAGGCTCCAAAATTCAGAGCATATCAAAGTGCTGTTATTACCTATACAACAGTTTCAGTACCTGAGTGGAATGCAACGAATGCAGTTCGACATGTAGTAACTGGTGGTACTGGAACTATCTGTGGTACACTCCCAGGTAATATAATTACGTATGTTAAAGACAATACTGATTATGTTCACTCAATGTATGTAAAAAATAATGGCGATAAACGAGTAACTTTTAATAATAATCTAAGTCAATCAGTTGTTGTTGAACCTGGTGAGACTAAAAGAATTGTTATGAAAGCTCACCATAATGTGAATTTAGCAGCAATGCAATTTGTATTATATCGACCAGTTAATACTGATTCATTAGATTTCACAGTATGGCGTGCACAAATCGAAGAAGGAGTTGCACTATCAGACTGGTCTCCAGCACCTGAAGATAAAGCTCAAACAACAAAAGTCAATCAAATTGAGTCAACAGTTGAGGGAACTATTCAAACCGTAGCTAGTGTCAAGAACACCGCCGATTCAGCCCTTACTAAAGCAACGCAAGTCGAAACAACTGCGAATGGCCTGAAAACAACTATTTCTAGCGTTGAGACAACGGCCAATTCTGCTTTGACTAAAGCGACACAAGTTGAAGCAACGGCTAATGGATTGACCTCTACTGTATCCGAAATGAATACTACCGCTGTGAATACGGATTGGAAAGGCAGAGTGGCAGGAGCGTTACAACTATCAGCGGATCCCACATTCCTTAAAGGATCAAATAACCTAATCCCGTACAACAACACTGCGGGAGGTTCGGTTGTTCTTACACGCCAGAATATACCATTATCTTCAGGTGGAACTCAACCCACTGGCAGTGCCTATCGAATGATGATAGAAACAAAAGGCCCTTCAAGTCCAGCACTTGGTGGATTCTATTATCGGCTAGATGCACGTGTAAATGCTAAGTTCATAATTAGATTTATAGCAAATATCCCAAATGGTAGAACTCTGTATCATGCACATAATCAAATAGGTGATGGCAGTTCAGTTCGTTGGTTAACGCCTAGACAAGGTACTGGAACATGGTCTGAGTATGCTTATTTAGTACAGTGTGGTACTGGTGGAACATTTAGTACGTTTGGATTCCAGTATATTCAATCAGTTGCTGGTGATAATCCTACACCTGAAGCTCCATTCCGATGGTATGTTGCAAAATTTGAAGTGTTTGATATTACTAATTCTAACCAATCACAGATTACTCAGTTGTCTGACACCATTAACTTAAAAGTATCAAAAGATGATGTAGTAAATCAAATAAATATCTCGACAGATGGTGTTTTGATTGCAGGTAACAAAGTCCAAATTACTGGCCAAACGTATATTGAAGATGGTGTTATCGGTAGAGCGCAGATAGCAAATCTCGCAGTTAGCACTGCACAGATTGCAGATGCAGCGATTACTGATGCTAAAATCGGTAGTCTTTCAGCGACTAAGATTACCACAGGAACGCTTAATGCAGCGAATGTGAACATTATCAACTTGAATGCGAATAGTATTGTGTCGGGCACTTTAAATGCAATTGATTTGACTGGTGGGAAAATCACTCAGTCGGATTCCGGTGAATATAGTATGGAACTTTTAAAAGGAAGCATCTACTTTAGAAGAAGCACAAACGAATTAGCTAGAATTCAGCCTATTTATATTTCGAAAGAACCTGTGGGATTAGCTATTGTACAGATGCCAGGAGAGGTATTTTCAATAAATACCGGCTCAGCAACTGATACAACTTCTATGCCAATCTTTCAAATTCCAGATACGTCTTCAAGAACGAATATGGAGTGGAAAATGTATGGTTTGGGGAATGTGGACGCCATAGTAAATTTCAACAACACAGTAAACGCAAAACTTAGATTTGTTAGTACGAATACCGTGGAAGCAAAAAGAATTGTTACAGGTAACAAAGATAGTTATGTCATGCAAATGGATGGGAATAACTATTTATCTATAGAAGGAGAATACGGAGTTCGGATAAAACATAATCAAAGTGGAACACTATATACACCAATTGAAGCAAGATACAACAATACAAAAATTGCAACGACCACTACTATTAATTTGAACGTCACATCGGGTGCGAACATGACTTTGAAAACTGATCGATTGGAGCTAAACAATGGCGGAGATAGTTATTATTCTAACGCACCTGCAGGTGTAACACTAGGAATGGATAGTACGCCAAGAATTTGGAGTATGGCCATTTATAATCGAACATATTCTAGTGCGTCAAATATGTTTATCACAAGTGCTGGAACTATAGGTCGGTCAACATCTGCAAGAAAGTATAAAGAAGATATTCAAGTGGCCGAGGAAGTCATTTCTAAAGCAAAACGACTTTTGTCTATTTTGCCTTCTTCTTGGTACGACAAAGCTGAGATTGCTCGTGGGGGCAAAGCGCAAAGGTATTATGGGTTTGTGGCTGATGATTTTGATTTAAAAGGATTAAAAGAAGTTGTTTTGTATGGCTCTTCTGGTCAAGTAGAGGGTTTAGCTTATGATCGTTTAACCATGTATCAAAATGTTATCCTTAGTGATCACGAGCGAGAAATTCAGTCTCTAAAAAACGAAGTCGATCAATTAAAAAACAAAGTAATAGAGTTAGAGGCTGCATAGCTTTTAGCTCTTATTTTATGGAGGAATTCAAATGAAAATCACATTGAAGAACAACGAGTTAGCGCCAGCAATCAATTTCTTAGAAGGTATGACTCTCAAAGCAAATAAGGACAGTCGTCATCGTACAAAATTAGTTAAGCGGATTAGAGAAGCGTTCAAAGAATTGTCAGATGAAGAAAAGGTGCTCATGGAAAAATTCAGTTTGTTGGATGAAAATGGGCAACTAAAAGATGGCGAGGATCAGGATGCGAAAGATGTAGCTGGATTTAACAAGGAACAAGCGATCCTCATGGAGGAAGAAGTTGTTATTGAAGGCGGCATGTATGCCCGAAATTTTGACGAAATTCCTCGAATCTTGGATGATTACGATGGCATGCTATCAGGAAAAGATGCAGAAGTTTATGATCGATTACTTGATGAATTTGAAAAAAAGGATACTGAGTAATCAGTGTCCTTATTAAATAAAAAATATTGGAGGAAACTATCATGGCATTAGAAGTAAAGAAAGCAATTAGTATTACTGGAGATTCGAGAATAAACGGTCAGCGTGTAATTTATTTTTCGGCAACTGTAACGACAGATTCAGCTGGCAATACGAATATCAATCAACAGATTGAGAATCAAGATTTGTATCGACAAAATCGCGTAGAATGCCGCAAGGATGTCGAAGATTTCCAAGATAAGGTTTGGACAGTTGAAGATGATTTATTACAAGAAGTTGAGGGGCAAGCGTAAGCTTGCTCCTTTTCCTTTTAGAAAGCAGGTGGCATATGTGGAAAGTGTTGGCTTTAAAGTGGGATAGTTTGATTTTGTCACTAGTGTCTATAATATATGGAGTTCAACTTCTGTTGTATCCAAATATTCTTCAGAGCTATAAAGTTTATCGTTTGATAGATGGGATGTTTGATCAGAAATTAATCAGTTTAACATTCGTTATTCTGGGATTAATGAAGTTGCTCGGTGTGGTATTGAACAAAAAAGTTCTCAAACGATTTTCACTGACAACTTTATCATTTTTATGGATGGTTTTTGCTATCTCATTCTTAATTAGTCCGCCAGCAAATACTGTTTGGATATTCTCTTTAGCGATGGCGCTTTTAGCGTTTGGAATCGCTCTGAAAGAGGGTTAGATATGACAGAGCAAATGTGGATAGTTATATTGCCTTCGTTAGTAACTGGATTAATTACCTATGCGGCTACTAAGACTACGAATAAAACGAACTTAGCTGAAACGAATATCAAAAATGCAACTCAGCTTTATCAGAAGTACGAAGAACTAAATAAAGGATTGGAAGCGAAAGTTGATCGTTTAGAACACCAAATTGAAATCATGAAAACCAAGTACGAAAAAGAAATAGCATTTTATCAATCTGAAGTTGAAAGACTAGAGGATGAAAACGAAGAATTGTCAACGAAACTAATAAATACAGAGAAAGAATTACGAAATTTGAAAGGTGGAATTTAAATGGATTTATCAGTAGTAACAGAAAACTTTGTACCAGTGATTGTAATTGCATGTTTAGTCGTTGGCTATATTATTAAGAACACGCCAGTTTTAACTAATAAGGTAAATGATTATATCCCATTGATCGTCGGAGTACTAGGCGCAGTATTAGGGCTTCTAATGAACGGTCTAACGGTTGAATCTATTGTTTATGGTGCAGTTAGTGGGCTAGCGTCTACAGGGTTGCATCAAACATTTACCAGGATTATCAATCAAGGAGTGGCTGAATAAGCCGCTCTTTTTATTTTAGAAAGGATGATTTAAATGAGTTTTATTAAGTACGAGTATATCAATATGAACAATTTTTCTCGCCCAGGTATCAGGAACAGCGGTATTAAAGGCATCATCATGCATTATACTGCAAACAATGGTGGCACAGCCCGAAACCATAAAACATATTTTAATAATTTGAGTAGTGTCTATGCTTCGGCTCAATTGTTCGTTGATGATATTGAAGCAATCTGCATTATTCCGTTGAATGAAGTTGCTTATCATGCGAATGACATCCAAAAATATGTAAGTGGCCAACCGTACTATCCACTTAGAAGTATCTTAGGAAATGCTAACTACTCCACGATTGGGGTTGAAATGTGTTTGGATAAGAAGGGAAACATTACTGAAAAAACTTTCCAAAACACTGTTAAGACTGTTAAAGAATTGATCGCTATCTATCCTAATATTACAAGAGAAAAGATTTGGCGACACTTTGACGTAACAGGTAAGAATTGTCCGGCTCCTTGGGTAGCAAAGCCAAGCGAATTAGAACGATTTAAAGATGCAGTCTTTGGCTCGAATGGGAATTCTAGTAATAACAACACTTCATCAGAAAAGCCAAGCACGCCAGCTAGTAAGCCAAGTTATATTACCTTATCAGTAGATGGCAAGTTTGGTCCAGCTACTGCAAGACGGTTGCAGCAATATTTTGGGACCACACAAGACGGTGTCATCAGTCATCAGTATAAGCAGAAATTTAATCAGAATATTTATGCCGCACAATTTGATCAAACACTGAGAGGATCTAATGTAATACGTGCTTTGCAGAAATTGTTAGGAGTCTCTCAAGATGGATTAATGGGTCAAGCCACAATCAAAGCATTACAAAAGCGATTGGGTACTAAGCAAGATGGTATTATCAGTCCAGTTTCAAACGTGGTATCTGCATTGCAAAAAGCATTGAATATTAACAAATTACCTTAGAACTATTTTGTATATATTTGCAAACCATTGATAGGAGTTGTCAGCATGACTAATGAAACTAGGGCACACATTCGCAGCATACTATGGCAATATAAAAAGATCGAAAAAACATTTAAAGAGTTCTCAGATATTATTGCAACAGATAGGAACCCTTATATGGAGTATCCATTAGGTGAAGAAAATCCAAGCTGGACAATGAATCAAATTTTATTTTACAAATCATTTTTAAGAGTGGTCAATGGTGTTCTAGAAGATTCAACACTTGATGTAAGAGATATATTTTATGTGAAGTACTACAATGGTCATTCGAAAAAATGTATAGCGGTTGTATCTGCGGAAACTTTTCTAAGCGAGTCTACTATTAAGAGAAGAGATGCGGAATTTATTAATGAAATTGCAAAGAGGTTAGGCTGGTTATCGGTTTGACCTCTTTTGATTCATACTTCGATTTATACTATAAGTGGAGATAGGGAACATGTTTCGAACTCGTGGACGCACGAAATATATTTCCAAAGGAGGCTTTAAATTTGGGTAGTATAAATAATATGATTCAGTGGTTTAAAGACCGAGAAGGTAAAGTAAACTACAGCCAAGATGGACGTTTGGGACCTAATAGTTATGACTGTAGTTCCGCAGTGTATTTCGCTTTGATTGCTGGTGGATTTATCCCAGTGGGAAGTATGGGGTGGACCGGATCGTTACACGATACAACTTTACCGCCTATCGCAAAAAAAATTTCACGAGCGGAATGTCGCAGAGGTGACATTTTCCTATCAAAGTATTGGGCAAATGATGGGCATACGGGAGTCTTTTTAGATAACGGCACAATCATTCATTGCAATGCATATGATGATAACATTCGAACAACTGTAGCAGATGGACGTATGGGCCCAGAACCAACTGAATATTATAGATTGAATAATGCAGATGATGAAAATATGCCAGATACAGAAAGCGAGGAAATGTTAATGTGGGTATTTTACCAAGCAAACAAAAATGTACCAGTTCGTTGGTTCAATGGAGAGCATGCATATGCTATCGGTCACGCTGATGAGATGAAAGCAATTCAGCAAATTTATAAAGCGAACACAGGTAAAGATGTTCCATTTTTGACAAATTGGACTGATGCAACTCCTTATCATAATCGTTTGGCCAATGTCTTGAATCGAACACCTGATTTCTAAAATCATCAGGAGGAGGAGAAAGAATGGCTAATGAAAATATGAAACTATCTCAGAATGGTTTTGAGTTGATTAAAAGTTTTGAAGGGTTAAGTTTGACTGCGTACCAAGATGTTGTCGGCGTTTGGACAATAGGATATGGTCATACACAAGGTGTATATGCTGGAATGACTATTACTTTAGAACAAGCAAACAATTTTCTGAAGCAGGATATAACCAACCATTTACCCGGTATTTATAAATACGTTACGGTAGAATTGAACCAAAACCAGTTTGATGCCCTAGCAAGTTTTCACTTTAATTTGGGTGTAAATATTTTACAGGGTTCTACACTGTTAACTTATATTAATTCAAAAAATTGGCAAGCAGCAGCTAACGAAATGAAAAAATATGTAAATGGAAATGGCTCTGTGATACCGGGGCTTGTGACGCGAAGACAACTTGAAACAGATTTGTTTTTAACACCAGTAAATGACAATACAGAAAATGAAAGTGAGGAAATATTGATGTGGGTATTTTATCAAGCAAATAAAAATGCGCCTGTGCGTTGGTTTAATGGTCAGCATGCATATGCAATTGGACACGAAGATGAAATGAGAGCAATTCGACAAGTGTATCATGCGAATACAGGAAAAGAGGTCCCATTCTTAACAAACTGGACAGACGCTGCGCCTTATTATAACCGCCTTGCGAATGTTTTGAATCGTAAGCCGGATTATTAATAACTGATTCGTTACAGATAAAAAGCTCCATACTCAAATTAGAGTAGGGAGCTTATTTATTATTTTGAAAGTAATTTAGCTTGTATTAAATTGAATTATACCTTAGACTTTATCGTGCAACATGCATTAATCTAAGAAGAGTACTGGCACAGGAAACTTGGGGAAGTTTTTCTGGACTGCGACCAGTACTCTTCGTATTTATTTTATCATGGTTATTATTTAATAGATATTCTTGTTTAGAATATCGTCTAAAATATTTTTATGTTTTTCAGCATATTATAATTGTAAATTCATGACACAATAGAGAAACTCCTTACTCAATTAGAGTAGGGGGCATTTTTCATTGCTTCGAATTCAATCATAATCTTCGGTTTGCCAATCACCGTATACTTTTTCACAACAAATTGTTTCCTACTATTATACTCACCAGACACAACAATTTGCATTCCTTCGTCCACATCAGCTAGGAAGTTCAAACTGTGTGCAGCAATCAAGCAGTTAACTTCGTTAAGTGAAAACCGCACCAAAGGGGTCTTGCTCATCTTCAATACACGTACCTTCGATACATAGCCTTTCATCGATTTCATAACAATCGCCTCCGTAAGCTTGTACATAATAGCAACAATCCGTTTTACCTAAAGTGACAGCAACGTAAAACTCGACACATTTTGAACCGTACAAAGCTTCCTGAGATTCAGAAATGGAGTCAGGAAATTCATTTCTAAACTCAGAAAAAGGCAGGTAGCCTTGCTCGTACATGGCTATTAAATTCATATCAGTTACCGCCAGGTCTATATTTTTCATCAGGATTGTACTTCCTAAGTATCTTATATTGTGTTCTGACATGATCAAACAAATAATTTTCACCCTCTACCTTGAATACAAACGCTAGCTCTTCCGGATATCCGCTGTAGCTGCAGGGTATCGTAAAGTAAGGTTTCCCGAAATTCTCCATCGTCCGAACAAACTGTTCATATAGCAGGTGCGCTGGACCCATCCTCTCAATAAACTCGTAGTAGTAGCGTTCTAGTGCATATGTCCGTTGGTGCGCAAGTGGTATTTGCATATCAATCACTCCTTGCAAGAATTATACGAACGAACGTTCGTTTTGTAAAGCGAACAGAAAATAAAAAAAAGCTCTCTACCAAATAAGGTAGGAGCTTTGAAATTTTAATAGTCGTATTCTATTCTTCCTATTGGAGTTGAAGGATCTTCCATAAAATCAATAACTAAAGGATAATCAGCATCTTTAAGTAGATATCCATAACCGGCTTGAACGGTTGCGCCAGGGTTAATTTCAACTTGAGTTTTATCGTACAAATCATAATATTCAAAGTCATCCATATACATTAATGGACTTAAGGTTTCTGTTGTATCTGGAAAAATTTGTTTTGCATCGAAATAATCCCAAATAAGAAACTCCAAATTTTGATTTTCTTCAGTTGTATTCTCGTAATCAAAAGTAACAAAAATAGACTTGTCTCCATCTTCACTCTCATTACTTTTAGATCCAGTCAAAGTAAATATACCTTCAGGAGTTGTAAGAGTAGTGTTTTCAAAAGAAACTCCTGATGCTTCAGCTTCTGGCGATGACTCAGTAACAGGAGCAGCAACTGAGTCAGAACTGCTAACACTATCTTTTTCTTGTGAAGAAGAATCGCTCGTCTCATTATTATTAGATGTACAACCAGAAAGAAAAACTATCCCTAATCCCAACAAAACTATTTTTTTCATTTCAAACCCTCTCTCGTTAATTTTATAAAATTATTGTAACAGAAAAGGTTCTTACTTTGTAAACAAAAACTGATAGTGTTCCACTAGGAAAAGAGGGGGAGAAATTAAATAACGCCATTTTTAATTTATTCGTCCACAAAACATCCACACAGTTTCTCCAAATTAATACAATAAACGGAAAACAAAAAGAGAACAATGTGCATGGAAAGGTTGATAAAACAATATTCTTGTGTATAATAAGTACTTGTGCGAAGCGCACCGCGGTTCATCAACCATCCCGCGTAATCAAAACTCGGAGAAAGTAGGGATCAAATGGAAAAATCAACAAATCTAACCAATCAACGTTTGCGTGTCGTCGCAGCCAATGGGATCATTATGGCACTTTATGTTGCTGTAACGGTTCTAGTCTCACCCGTTGCCTCAGGAGCGATTCAATTTAGGATATCTGAAGGATTGAATCACTTGGTCGTTTTCAACAGAAAATTGATGTGGGGTGTCGTTGGCGGGGTTGTAGTGTATAACATGTTCTTTGGAATGGGGATCTTGGATGTCGTATTCGGCGGTTTCGGAAGCTTCTTGGCTTTAGGAGCAACTGCATTGGTATATAAGAAGATTCCAAATGTTTTCGTAAGACTGGCATTTAATACCATTGTTTTTTCATTAAGTATGTTCCTGATTGCGATTATGCTAAATATCACCTTAGCATTGCCTTTCTGGCCAACATTTGCAACAACGGCATTGAGTGAATTTATTGTAATGACGATTACGGCACCGGTGATGTATATCATCAATCGTGCCGTTCGCTTCGATAAGCGCGTGTAAAAAAAGCTTGTTTTTTGCTTTGATGGTTCTCAAAAAACAAGAAAAAAGATCATTCCTAAGAAATGAAGGAATGATCTTTTATTTTATTCTGCTTTTAAGTCTTCGATCTCCACAACTTTGAAGTTTTTCGCTTCTAGTTGCGCAACGATCTTGTCGCATAATTCTTTTGATGTGTTTGCTGGTAAAGTGATCATCGTACGACGAATAAATTCGTCTTTACCGATGTCGAGAGTGATACAGCTAGCGATACTGCTGTATTTTGCGATTATTTTTGAGATAACCGCTAAGTCGCCTTGTTGTCCTGTTGATGCGATCGTCAACACATAGCTTCCTTGTTCGACGCTCCATGATTGTGACAACATATTCAATAAGGAACTATGAGTCAAGATGCCGTAAAATTGATTGTTTTCATCTAGTACCGCAATATAAGGCAATTCTTTGATTGTGAAGAAAACCTTAAAAAATGAAGAGTTGACATAAATGAACTTCGTCGCATTTTTTAGCAGATAGGTGACGGGTAAAGTCATGTCACCGCCATTTGCTTTATGGCGATAGATGTGCATTTTATAAATATTTCCTCTAAAAATCTTTCCTGATTCATCTAGGATAGGCACACAACGATAACCAGACTCTTCTAAAATTGCCAGCGCTTCTTCTAAGGTAGCTGTTTCCTTTACCGTTGTTAAATCGCGTTTTTTGTAAACCATTGTTTTTAATAACATAATTTTCCCTCCCAAATACCCATTTAACACCATTATCATACCACAAAATCAGCAGAAACTATATTTATACGACAGAAAATCAAAAATTGACACAATCTTAAATAAATGGTATTTTTAGTGTTGGAAAACTTTATAAAAAGGGGGAGGACACTAAGATGGCAACGAAAAAAGCTGCTTTGGCTTGTTCTGTCTGCGGATCCCGCAACTATTCAAAATCAGTCAGTGAAGGTAAAAAAGGCGAACGCCTTGAAATCAACAAATTTTGCAAGTATTGCAATCAATATACTTTGCATCGTGAAACGAAGTAAGGAGGGAATCGAATGAAATTTTTGAAAAATGTTGTTGAAGAAATGAAAAACGTTTCTTGGCCATCAAAAAAACAATTACGCAAAGATACATTTGTGGTGATTCAAACAACCATTATTTTTGCATTGATGTTCTTTGTGATGGACACACTGATTCAAACGGTCTTCAATTGGATCCTAAAGTAACACTTCTTACTGATAGCGCTAGTCATTTATCACAAATCGTGCTATAATCGCTTTGAGGAAAAACTTCGGTGCAGCTGAGGTTTTTTTATTTTACAAAAAAGATGGGGAGTCCGAAAAAAATGGAATCTTTTGAAAAAAATTGGTATGTACTGCATACGTATTCTGGCTATGAAAACAAAGTAAAAGCGAACCTAGAGTCACGTGCACAAAGCATGGGGATGGGTGATTATATTTTCCGTGTCGTCGTTCCCGAAGAAGTAGAAACAGAAGAAAAAAACGGCAAAACCAAAGAAATCGTTCATAAAACATTTCCTGGCTATGTATTAGTTGAAATGGTCATGACGGATGAATCTTGGTACGTTGTACGTAATACTCCTGGGGTAACAGGTTTCGTTGGTTCCCATGGTGCAGGAAGCAAGCCAGCGCCTTTATTACAAGAAGAAATCAATTCAATTTTACGTTCGATCGGTATGAGTACTCGGACAGTTGAACTGGAAGTAGAAATTGGCGAAACCGTCAAGATCATCGAAGGTGCGTTCTCTGGTTTAGAAGGTCAAGTAGCAGAAATCGATGAAGAAAAACAAAAACTAAAAGTGAACATCGATATGTTCGGTCGTGAAACGAGTACAGAACTTGATTTTGAGCAAGTAGATAAAATTTAACTGCCGGATAGACTAGCATGAACGGCTCATTTACGGTAAAATAACAGTAATGAGAATAAAGTGGACCAATTCGTTGGCCCACTTTTTTTTCTCAAAATGAGTAAGCGCTTTATAAGAGGAAGGGGTCTTATGTCAAAATTATTTGCTTTTTTTAGAGTAAAGTTTCACAATGATTTTCATCCCCATACTAAAGGGATGATCTCTGTACATAATGGGTATAGCTTGTTGTTTCTTTTTAATTTGCTGCTGTTTTTCTTTGCCATGTTGTTTTTCGATCCAAGGGTGGCAGTCGAAGAGCTCAAGTTGATTTTATTTTCGGAAAGTCATCTTGTGACAGATTATATTGCTATGACTTCTGTAGGGTCGGCTTTATTAAACAGCAGTTTGATGACGTTTGTAGCGATCTCGATTTGCTATCATTATCGGGTGCCGATCACAGGAGGCGCGGTGTCTGCTATCTTTATGGTGACTGGGTATGGTTTTTTTGGGAAAAATCTACTAAATTTTATCCCGATATTTTTAGGCGTCCGTCTGTATTCGTATTTTATGAATGAACCATTGAAAAAATTTCTGTTGATTGCATTGTATGGATCGTCGGTTTCTCCAATCGTCAGCTATTTTGCATTCAATGACTCACTACCGCCTTATTTTAGCTTGGTGATGGGGTACGGTATTGGAATTTTTACCGGTTTTTTGATGGTTCCCATGGCCTTATATTTTCAAGGACTTTTTCAAAGCGTCAGTTTATACAGTGCTGGATTCACTTCAGGAATGTTGTGTACATTAGTCGCCGCTATCTGTCGGATGTTTGGCCTAACGATTGAGCTAAGAACATTGGTGTCGCAAGAACAGCAGCCGCGTTTGATTCTCATGATGCTGGTTTTAGGAAGTGTGTTCGTAGGCTATGGGTCGCTGATGGCAATCAAGAAAAAACGATTGAATATGCGAGCGATTTGGTCTCATAGTGGCAAAATCGAACGAGATATCTTACGTGATACCGGCGTTTATAATACGATGATCAACATGGGATTGATGACGTTTTTGCTTGTGGCATATGTCGTCAGTATTGGTGCGGTTTTAAATGGACCAGTTATCGGTGCGATCTTTTGCGTCATCGGCTTTTCTGCTTGTGGCTCTCATGTCTTTAACTCGCTGCCTTTATTGGCAGGGGTGACGATTGCCAATCTATTGAGCGTATACACCATCAACGAGACGGTTACAGTCACGTCAGCGATTTTTGCGATGATGCTCTGTGCAGTAACAAATGCCTATGGCTGGAAAGGCGGCTTGGTGGTCGGTTTTGTGCACGCCTCAATGGTACTGAATATTGATTTCTTACATGGAGGTTTGAATCTGTATAACAATGGTTTTTCTGGCGGGCTAGTCGCCATGATGATCATTCCCTTATTGGATCTCAGCAAACAGCTTTGGCAAAAATCAGCCGATCAGGCGCAAGCTACCAAGGATGAAAAACCACAAATGGACTTGAAAGCACAAGAAAGCGAGCAGCCATTGGTCCCATTGGATCAAACAGAAGGAAAACCTAAATTTTCCGAGCCTGTGAAGGTATTAAAACCCGTTGCCCAAAAGAAACACTATAGGGTAGGCGAGTGGGAGTAGAAAAACCGCCAATGTCATTTGTTACTTGTTTAACAAGTAGGGAGTGCTTGCCTTTTCGTCGTTGGAAATAATGGGAAAATGAAAACCAACCAAGAACAAGCAAAGATTGGTTGTTCTTGGTTGGTTTTTATTCGTGTTCATTTCTAAAAAAACATCAACGATTGGCTTCTAAGATTTCTGCCTGTAGGCGTTGGGCAGTCGGCGTCATGGCTAGACCACCTTCAGCCGTTTCCTTGAAAATGCTAGGCATTTGTCGTCCTACTTGATACATCGCTAAGACCACTTCATCAGGTGGGATGACACTTTCGATTCCTGCTAATGCCATGTCGGCAGAGATAAAGGCCTGGGAAGATCCCAGGGCATTGCGTTTCACGCAGGGGACCTCGACTAAGCCCGCGACAGGGTCACAAATCAAGCCCATCATATTTTTTAAGGTGATCGCCACCGCTTGAGCCGCTTGGTGAGGGGTGCCACCTTTTGCACAAACCAAAGCCGCCGCTGCCATTGCGCTAGCAGAACCGATCTCTGCTTGACAACCTCCTTCGGCACCGGAAATCGAGGCATTGTTGGCAATCACCAGGCCAAAGGCGCCGGCTGTAAACAAAAAGTCGACTTGTTGCGCTCGAGTCAGTGCCAAACGCTCACGTACGGCCATCAATACACCAGAAACAACACCCGCACTACCGGCAGTCGGTGTTGCACAGATCAAGCCCATTTTCGCATTGACTTCGTTGACTGCAATGGCATTTTGGACCGCTTGTAGAATGGTTTCTCCGCTTAAAAAATCACCGGCAGCAAGGTAGTCGTTCATGCGAGTCGCATCGCCGCCAGTCAATCCAGTCACCGATTTTACCCCAGCGACACCTTCAGCGACTGATTGTTCCATAACAACTAAATTCTTTTCCATGATTGCAAGGATCTGTTCGCGACTACGACCAGTATTTTCTGCTTCGATCGCAATCATCATCTCTGCAACGGAAGGATAATTTTTACTTTCTATTACTAACTCTTCTATTGTATAGAACATGTGCTTATCTCCTTTAATCAAAATACGCAGCGCTGTAAACGTGCGGCAAAACTTTGATTTGTTGCGCCAGCTGATCATTGCGCTGATCGACTTCGATGATCATGATTGCTTTATCACCGACAGCTTCTCTCGTAACGGTCATCGTACCGATATTGATTTGAGCCTCTGATAGTAAATTGGTTACTTTCGCAATCATTCCCGGAACATCTTGATGGACGATCACATAAGTAGGGGTACCCAGTGTCAGAGAAATTTTGAAGCCGTTAAGCTCTGAGATTTGAATGTTGCCACCACCTATCGAGATGCCAGTGACAGATAGTTTGTGGCTACCTTTTGTCAAAATCATCTTGACCATATTCGGATGTTCCGCTTTTTCTTTTTTAGGGACGAATAAGACTTCGATCCCTTTCTCATAAGCGATTTTTAAAGAGTCCGCTAGGCGAGTATCATCTGGCTCCATGCCTAAGAGACCGCCAACTAACGCAATATCGGTTCCATGACCGCGATAGGTTTTAGCAAACGATTCATACAACAGGATATCTACACTGTCTGGCTGTTCGCCAAAAATACTGCGAACGATTTTTCCGATCCGGGCAGCACCGGCGGTATGAGAACTGCTGGGACCCACCATGATGGGTCCGATTATGTCAAATACACTGCGGTATTTTAATTGTTCCATTTTTTTCACCTCGATAGTAGTAAACGAATAGGGAAGAATTCCAGTAGTAGTGTAGCATAAAAAAATGAGAGAATGAAAAAAGCAGACCAAAAGCAAGTTATTTTTATTTCTTTTTTTAGCGATGGACTAACGAAAAGCGCTGGTGAGCATTTTTTCAAAAAAATCAGCTGAAAAACCTTGAATTATTCCATAAAGATGCTATAATATTCCAGTGTGCTTTCGTCACACGTTTTTTGTGTGTGCACATGAATCACCAAAGTGGGAGGAGAAATTTGGATCTCCAATTAACCACATCACGGACTCAAGGAGGTATGTCTCGTGGCAAAAAAAGTAGAAAAAATCGTTAAATTGCAAATTCCTGCAGGTAAAGCAACACCAGCTCCGCCGGTAGGTCCTGCGCTAGGTCAAGCGGGTATCAACATCATGGGATTCACTAAAGAATTCAATGCTCGTACAGCTGATCAAGCAGGTTTGATCATTCCAGTAGTGATCTCTGTATACGAAGACCGTTCATTTACTTTCGTTACAAAAACACCACCAGCAGCAGTATTGTTGAAAAAAGCAGCAAACGTTGAAAAAGGTTCAGGCGAACCAAACAAAACAAAAGTTGCAAAAGTTTCACGCGATCAAGTAAAAGAAATCGCTGAATTGAAAATGGAAGACCTAAACGCAGCTGACGTTGAAGCAGCAATGCGCATGGTTGAAGGAACTGCACGAAGCATGGGGATCACTGTAGAATAATTACAGCCCTAAGGAAGTAGCTTCTCAGTCGGCTTCATATTGAAAAATATGGGACACGTGGGAGGTTCTACCGTTATAACCACATCAAGGAGGAAACAAAATGGCTAAAAAAAGCAAAAAAATGCAAGAAGCATTGAAAAAAGTTGATGCTACAAAAGCTTATTCAGTTGAAGAAGCAGTAGCTTTGGCAAAAGAAACAAATATTGCAAAATTCGACGCAACGGTTGAAGTTGCTTACAAATTAAACGTAGACCCTAAAAAAGCGGATCAACAAATCCGTGGCGCGGTAGTATTACCAAACGGTACTGGTAAAACACAAACAGTTTTAGTTTTTGCTAAAGGCGATAAAGCCAAAGAAGCAGAAGCAGCTGGTGCTGATTTCGTTGGTGACGACGATATGGTTCAAAAAATCCAAGGTGGCTGGTTCGATTTTGACGTTGTTGTTGCAACGCCTGACATGATGGCTACTGTTGGTAAATTAGGTCGTGTATTAGGCCCTAAAGGTTTGATGCCTAACCCTAAAACTGGTACAGTAACAATGGACGTAACAAAAGCAGTTAACGAAGTAAAAGCTGGTAAAGTTACTTACCGTGTTGACAAAGCTGGGAACATCCACGTACCAATCGGAAAAGTTTCTTTTGAAGATGACAAATTGATTGAAAACTTCAAAACGATCCATGAAACATTGTTGAAAGCTAAGCCTTCAGCAGCAAAAGGGCAATACATGAAAAATATCTCAGTTACAACAACATTTGGTCCTGGGATCCATGTAGAACAAGCTTCTTTCTAATTTAATACAAAAATTCAAAACTTTTATTGACTTGACTACCTTATCTGTGGTAAGGTAGTCAAGGTTAAAAGTTTAACTGTACCGAAGACAGTAGGTGGCATTTGCCTTAATTTCCTACCGAGGACGTTTATTGAGAATCTTCAATAGTCCCTCTATGTCTACGGTGGCATAGAGTTTTTTTATTGTCCTTTATAGGACAAAGGAACAGTTTGTTTCGAAGAAACTCTTCCATCAAAATCAGGAGGTGAAATATAAATGAGTGAAGCAGCTATCGCTAAAAAATCCGCGATCGTTGATGAAGTGAGTGCAAAATTCTCTGCAGCCGCATCTGTAGTCGTTGTTGACTACCGTGGACTAACTGTTGATGAAGTAACTCGCTTACGTAAACAATTGCGTGATGCAAACGTTGAGATGAAAGTTATCAAAAACTCAATTCTTTCTCGTGCTGCTGAAAAAGCTGGTCTAGAAGGTTTAGGTGAAGTATTCACTGGCCCTACTGCCGTAGCATTCAGTAACGAAGACGTTGTTGCACCTGCAAAAATCATTAACGATTTCGCAAAAGACGCAAAAGCTTTAGAAATCAAAGGCGGTATCATCGAAGGCAAAGTTTCTTCATTGGAAGAAATTACTGCATTGGCGAAATTGCCAAACCGCGAAGGACTTCTTTCTATGTTGCTATCTGTGCTACAAGCACCTATCCGCAACGTGGCTTACGCTGTCAAAGCAGTGGCAGAAAAAGAAGAAGATGCAGCATAATTGCCGCATAATTTTTCAGTATTAAAAACTAAACTACTTACTTAAATGGAGGAAAACAAAATGGCATTGAACATTGAAAACATTGTCGAAGAGCTAAAAGGCGCGACAATCTTAGAATTAAACGATTTAATTAAAGCTATCGAAGAAGAATTTGGCGTATCTGCTGCAGCTCCTGTAGCTGTAGCTGGTGGAGCTGGCGATGCTGGTGCTGCTGAAGAACAAACTGAATTCACTGTAGAATTGACTGCAGCTGGCGATCAAAAAGTTAAAGTTATCAAAGCAGTTCGTGAAGCAACTGGCTTAGGCTTGAAAGAAGCAAAAGCAGTCGTTGACGGAGCTCCTTCAGCAGTTAAAGAAGGCATCTCTAAAGACGAAGCTGAAGCATTGAAAGCAGCTTTAGAAGAAGTTGGCGCTTCAGTAACAGTTAAATAATTTTTCTTAGTGTCAAATCTTTTCGTATGAAGGGGTTTGGCGCTTTTTTTGTTAGAGGCTGAGATTCCTAAAAAGTAATAAGCAGCGATCCTCGTTTTTTTATGAGCGAGGATCGCTGCTTATTTTTTTCGAAATTGTTGGAATAAGAACACGAAAATAAAAAAGAAAAATGCTTCCCACAACGTTGTGGTCCAACTAAAGCTGCGGTTAATACCAAAAACGAGATTACCAATATTGGAAACCACCAAATACAAGGCTGTTGCTAGCAAAGAATAGCCGAATCGTTTGCCCATCATTACGCCTCCCTTTGCTATGATTGTAACAAGTCAAAAGAGTTGTGGCAATCAATTCTGATGCAGTGATGATAAATTGATCGATAGAAAGAGAAAAACCGAACGGTCCGTAGTGATCGTTCGGTTGAAGAGGATGTAGCCCGGTTCGCTTAATCCAATGGAACATCAAAGATCCAACCGGTTGGTGCCGAAATATCGCCGAATTGAATGCCGGTCAATTGGTCATACAATGCTTTTGTTTGTGGACCAACTTCCGTTTCGCTATAGAACACATGGAAATCCTCGCCGTTTTGGATCCCGCCGATCGGGGAAATAACAGCAGCTGTTCCGCAGGCACCCGCTTCGACAAAACGATCCAGCTCATTGAGATAAACATCACCTTCCACAGGGGTTAATCCTAATGAATGTTGCGCTAGATGCAGCAATGAATATTTTGTGATACTTGGTAAAATAGAAGGAGATTTTGGTGTCACAAATTCATTAGCAGCCGTGATCCCGAAAAAGTTGGCAGAACCGACTTCTTCGATTTTGGTATGCGTTTCTGGATCAAGGTAGATGCAATCGGAAAATTTCCGTTGATGGGCTTCGTATCCAGGTAACAAACTCGCCGCATAATTTCCACCAACTTTGGCTGCGCCAGTACCATTTGGTGCCGCGCGATCATAATCAGAAACAATGAAATTGGTTGGTGTCAATCCGCCCTTAAAGTAAGGTCCGACCGGCATACAAAAAACCGTAAAAATATACTCTGGTGCTGGGCTGACACCGATATTTTCTCCGACGCCAATCAATAGAGGACGAATATACAAGGTGGCGCCGCTGCCATAAGGCGGAACATATTCCTGATTTGCTTTTACTACTTGTTTTACCGCATCTAAGAAAAAGGCCTCAGGAACCTCTGGCATACGCAGGCGATAGGCACTGCGGTTCATCCGTTTGCTATTTTCGTCTGGACGGAACAAATTGATGCCGCCATCTTTTCTTCGGTAGGCTTTTAGTCCTTCAAAACATTGCTGTCCATAATGAAGAGCGGTTGATCCCTCGTGGATATGCAGATAATTATCCTCGGTAAGTTCGCCTTCATTCCAAGAACCGTCTTTCCATGTTGCCAAAAAACGCCATGGCGTTTTGATATAAGAAAACCCTAAATTTGACCAATCGATTGTCATTCGTTCACACCCTTTTTTAATTTTTCTAAGTATAGCACTTCAGAAAAGAAATGTCATTATTTTCTGAAAATTCTTCTGTAAGAATATTTGGTGACAGTGACGTGTAAAGAAAGGGGAACCGATCTTTGCTTGTACGAGTTCCCCAGATTGTTTTTCTACAAGTTCTGTGCTTCAATGAGAGTATAAAAAAACAAAAAAGGGGGAACGTTTGTGATTGAGGAAGTGTTGACGGACAGTCTGGGGATCGCTGCTGCGTATCGACGATTGAAACCAATCATGATCCATACACCACTTGCACCAAGTAATATTTTAGGCAAAGAAAAAGAGGGCACGATATTTTTGAAATTAGAAAATCTACAGCGTACCGGCTCCTTTAAAGCGCGGGGGGCGTATAACAAACTCGCGTCATTGACTGATGCAGAAAAACTTCGCGGTGTCATTGCCTGTTCTGCAGGAAATCATGCGCAAGGTGTTGCTCTCGCCGGATCGTTACTGGGGATCAATGTCCGAATCTTTATGCCATTAACGGCTGCCAAAACAAAAATAGAGGCGACAAGAAGTTATGGCGCACAAGTCGTTTTAGCAGGAGAGACGTTTGATGAAACCAAACAACTGACACTAGACGCCATGAAAGATAGTGGCGAAGTATTTGTCTCTCCCTTTGATGATCGTGCAGTAATGGAGGGGCAAGGAACGATTGCGATCGAACTGTTGGAGGATCTTCCAGATGTTGATAATGTCATTATTCCCATCGGCGGTGGTGGGTTGATTGCTGGGATTGCTTTAGCCTTAAAAGAACTTCGTCCAGAAGTCAAAATCATCGGCGTTCAATCCTATGGCGTTTATGGCATGATCGCCTCACTTTGGCAGCAAAAGCTAGTAGCCAATCGCCGCAGTAGAACGATCGCCGATGGCTGTGATGTTGCTTTGGCAGGGGAACTGACCTATGATGTTTTAAAGACCCGTATCGATGAAACGGTCTTAGTTGAAGAATCCGATATCGAACAAGCGATCCATTACTTAGCATTGAGGGAAAAAGTCATCGCAGAAGGGGCTGGTGCATTAAGTACGGCGGCGATTTTAAGCGGACAGATCGATCATTTGCTTCGAGGAAAGAAAACTGTGGCATTGGTCTCCGGCGGCAATATTGATTTCTCTGTGTTTAAGGAAATCATCTGAGTGCAACAAGCCTTTAAAAAAAGAAAGAAGAGACCTGATTAGACATTCTCCTAATTGGGTCTCTTCTTTTAAATTCAAAGCAGGCGCTCAGATGATTACTTTGGGAGAGAAAGTATTGTTTCGATCCACTGTCCAAAGGTTGTTACATATTTCAACGGTCCGATCAATGTAAATCGTGCCATCGTTGGGTTGATTTTTTCAAAGTAAAAACGCCGACTTTCCCCTGAGTAAAGTGCATTGAACTCATCAATAACGATTTTTTTTTGCTGTTGTAGCAATTCCTCTGATTCAATAAAGAAATCAATGGCAAGTAAGCTTTCGGGTATCTGTTTTTCTGAACGTATTGAAGCAAAAGAAAGCAGGGGATCTTCAAATGGTTCGCCCATCAACGAAGCCACATCTTTGTAAGAAAAGCGCCACTGCCCGCCAATTTTTGTCCCTTTAAGTTGGTTGGTCTTTTGATAATTTCGGATGGTTCGAGTCGTTACGCCCAGTTTTTCAGCGACTTCTTCAACGGTATAATAATCTTTCATCGGTTCCTCCTACAAAGCGATTGTACGATCACAAAAGCGTTGCTCCTCTTTCTTATGACTAGTATAGATGATCATGCGTTTTTCTGCATGTTTTTTTAAATACTTCATAATCTTTTCGGCAGCTTCATCATCAAGGCTGCTGGTAGCTTCGTCTAAAAGAATGATTTCGGCATCACTTAATAATATGCGAGCTAGAGCGATTCTTTGCTTTTCTCCTCCAGACAAGTCGGCACCATTTTCCGTAAGCCTGCTAGTCCATGAGCGCTGTTGAAAAATGGGCGCTAAAATACCAGAGGTTTCGATAATTATTTTTTCTTCTCTCGTCATTTTTCTTCCCCATACAAGATTTTCTTCAATTGTCCGAGAGAGAATCGTAGGGTCTTGAGCAAGGTAGAGGGTTTTATCTGTTTCAGGGTTTCTTGGCTTGATGCGTTTACTCTTCGTTGAAAGCGAAATTCCTTCTGATGGATAAAGGCCAGCAATTGCCTTTAAAAACGTTGATTTTCCTTTTCCTGAAGCGCCAGCCAAGTAAATATGTTCACCAGGTTTCAAGGTTTCTTCAATGGGAAAGGAAAAGCTGTGGTTGCCAATGGATACGACAGGGTGGTCGAAAGTAAGACTCAGAGTAGCTTCACACGTTTGGTTCCAGCGGTCATCGGGAGCAGCCAATTCTTCGTTAACAAAACGTTGATTGGTCCTCAGAGTAGCTGTATCAAGATTGATTTTCGTTAAACCACTTAATGCAGAAAAGTAAATGGGTAATAGCACGCCAATCAAAATCAACGCAGAGGTTGGCAGTTCATCTTGTAATATTCCTTGAATCATAAACAAATAGACGCCGATCTGGGCGATCTGATTGATCGCATTAAGGACTAAACTAGTCGTTTGGGCAAAAGTATTGGTGTTTGCTAATGTTTGATACATCGATGTCAATTGAGAGGAAAACAGCTGCTCAAGAACAGCGTCACTCCATTGCTTCATTGTATCAATATGGGACAATGTTGTTAACATTTCCTTATTGCTAAGAGCAAATGCTTCTTGCATATTTTTCATCTTAATACTCAACTGTTGATTGATCCATCGAAACCCAAAAACATTGATGGGAAATAGCGATAGTAAAATGAAACCCAGTAAATAATGCAATTGGAAACACAAAAAAAGTGGGATCAGCAATAAGAAAAAGCAGCGAATGGATTCGCTAAAACTACCGCAAATAAACAAGTATAAGGAATCAACAACGCCAAAGATGCGGTTTAATAGATAAGTGGGCTCCTTTTCAGAGAGTTCTACATAACTCTTCCTTTTCATTTTTTTTAACAATTCTAAGAGATGGCGAACATTCATCGAAGCTGCATAGCGCTCTTTCATCAAAATCAATAAGAATTGCGCGCAATAAGTGATACTTAATATGAACGCTAATAAGCCGACGAGATGATCAAAGCGCAGTGCGTGATCTTCTTGTAGAAGCAAAGGGAAAGCGAGGTTTGTCAGGACAGTCAAAAAAACTAGCAAACTACTCAAACTGATAAAAAGTTTATTGTTTCTAATAATTTCAAACATAAAATCAACTTATTTCCTATATTTTCCTAAATGGTAGATGTTTTTATGAAAATTGTCAATAAAAAAAGAGTTCCTGATTAAAGGAACTCTTGAAAAATCAAAAGCTGCGTCCGCCGCCGCCGAATGTTCCGCCACCAGAAGAGTGGGTCGTACTGCCACCGCCGCCGCCAGAAAAACCGCCACCACCGCCTCCACCATTATTCGAAGGACGGGGGATGCGTCTGGTTGTGACAAAGGAATTGACTAAGCGATCTTCTTTTTGGGTCAGATCAATACTTGATTTTTCTAGATAGTTAAATTTGTAGCCGCCCATTTTTAATTGGTAACGGGATTTAACAATGATGAAAAAAGCGATACTGATCACTGCCGCGATCGCTAAGCAAATAGCAATTTCTAGTGGCGTTATCACTTTGTAATAAGTAATTTTTCCGGTATCACGATCGATACGATAATGATCGGCTGGAACACCTGCTTCCACAAAACCCTCTGCTTTTTGCAGATAGACCAATGCAGCTTGATAATAATTTCCCTCTGCCATCTGGTCAAATACCGAATCAAGTAGCTTATCTAGACGTGAATCGGTAAGATAATCGATCATATTTCCGGAAGTCGAAACGTGAAATTTCCGTTGCGCCATATCGATCACCAATGCCGAACCGTTGTTGTCGTTGCCGATCCGTCTTGAAAGATATCGATCAGTGTACAACTCGATATCTCCCGTATTGCTGTTTGTTGTTTGAATAAAAACTTCGCCCTTGATCTTTGCATTCAGCGCTTCTGCTTCTTCGTTCAACTTCTGGATCTCTTGTTCGGTAAAGAGTCCAGCGTGGTCTGCGACTGTCTCTTCGGCTGCGAAGGCGGGCAGGGCGGTTAAGAAAAAACCAACCAGCAGTAACAACAAATAAGATAGTTTTTTCATAAGAAATACGCTCCAATCAATGCGAGGATGGTCGTTGCCGCGAAAATTGCGCCACTGACGATTCCCAAGCGCTTGTAACTAATCGGTAAAACACCGCTGACTTTTCCGGTTTGCCCATTCATCGCATAATAAAAGGCACTCTTGTTTTCATCATCGGCTCGATAGGTCACTAGCCATACAGGAAGCAAAACGTAGTTGTTTTCTTCTTTTGTTAGATTGATGGAACGATTGTTGCGTTTAAAACTAGTATAGCCATTGACGGTACCTGCTAGCAGATTTTCAGCATAACCCGATAATTCGTTTTTGACTTCGTCAGAAAGATCAATGTATTCAATGTCTCTTTTTTCTGCTTGGAAGCCGGCTAAATATTGACTGCGAAAATTAACAGCTTTTTCAAGGGGAAACGGCTGAACGCCAGTCACCATTTTTTGCTGAACGTTTTTTGACAGCGCATGCTTGAGCAATTCATTCACCTTGATTTTTCCTCGTCGCAAGACATCGTATTGTTTGTGCTCAGTATATTCAATATCACCAACGCGCCAAATACGCAAAGAGGTACCCATACCTGAAAGCGAGCCATTCATCTCAGCATCGACGACCCAATAAGGGAAGTACACACCAGTCAATTTCTCTACTTGTGCTTGATCGAAGAAATCCCGTGGCACAAATTTTTTCTTTTGCGCCCATTCTAAGAATTTCGCAGTTGCTTCTTCCTTTTCGATGGCAAAAGGGAGGACTTTGTTAGGTAAAAATTCTCCTGAAAGCCGTCCCGACAAAACGACCGGGTTATGGCAAAAGTAGCAATAGGTTGCGGCTGTAGTCGCATCCGTCACGATTTCAGCACCGCAGCTGGGGCAGGTGAAAAGGTCCATCTGCCCCGCTTGTGCATCGGCTTGCTCTCTAACTTCTTCTTGAAGGGACGGTTCAGTCTCGGTCGCTGCAGAAGTATCTGAGACAGGAGTATCGGCCATCTGCGCTTCTTTTTGCTTTTCTTCGAAGGCAGTGACTTCGTCTTCAGTAAAAATACTCAGACAAAATGGACAATGAAATTTTTGATCACCAGGTTCAAAGGTTAAAGCGCCCCCACAATTGGGGCACTTATGTGTGATAACATCCATCAGCAATCCTCCTCAATTAGTCTACTGGGACACCTTTGAAAGGTTTGCCGCAATTCGGACAGAATTTTGGAATGCCGTTGGCTAAATCGATCACTTCACCACAATCGCTGCATTTCATTTTCAGGCTTGGTCCATCGCTCGTTGGTTTTGGCGTCCCGCAATTGCTGCAGAATTTACCAGTATTAGAGGTGCCGCATTGTGGACAGTCCCAATGATCTGCGTTGTTTTGTGCAGAAGCCTGTTGCTGCATTTGCTGTTGGTTGTTTTGTGACGCTTGGTTCAAATAACCGCCACCAGCGTTCATCCCCATGCCCATGCCAACAAACCCAGTCGTAGCCCCAGCGGCATTGCTACCGGCAGATTCCATACCACGAGCAACCGAACCTTGAACATAGCCTTCACGAATCGAAGGGTCGCCTAACATTGCCCCTTGGTTCCGCATGTTGATCAGTTTTACGGAATCATCCGTATAAGAGATGCTTGCGACGGCAACAGAAACGATTTCCATGCCGCGGAGTTCTCGCCAGCTGTCATCAAGAACCGTTCCCATATATTTGCTTAATTCCATGCTCTTAGATGGAACGTAAGAAATTCGTTCGCCATCAGCGGACATTTTGTTGATCGCTGTTTGTAGGGCGGTCAAAAATTCAGCTAAGTACTGCTCATTGATGTCGTTGATATCGACTTGACTTTTGTTTTTTGGGATCGCATTCGTATAGAACAAAATTGGATCGGTGATTCGTAAGGAATAGTTTCCGTGCGCCCGTAAGAATAGTTCTGCGTTATAAAAGTTGTCAAAATAGTTCAAAGGCGATGAAGTACCGAAGCGAATTCCTTTGATTTCTTGAAGATTGATATAAAAAACTTGTTGTTTTTGTGGTGTAACGCCGCCAAACTTAAAGCGGTCGAAGGTTTCAGAAATCGCATCTTTCAATGAACCGTTCAACATCGAAGGCGCTAATTCATTTTTGACGGTATAGTAGCCTTCTTCAGCGGTATAATCGATGATTCGCCCGCCATCAACCAATAACATCATCATATTCGGATAGACATGGATCACTGACCCATCAGTGATGACATCTTCCGTGCCTTTTCTGTTAGAACCGCGTTTGTCATTACGCCGCACTTTGACACCTTTTGTCATTACTGTCGAATCGCTCATATTGTCAGGCTCGATCACCTCTAGCCATTGATCTGCTAATCCGCCGCCAATTGCGCTTGTTGCCGCTTTGATAATACCCATTTTCAGTCCTCCTTTAAATTGTTTTCATCACAATAGATGAACGTAGATTCATTATACCATAGGAGGTGAGATTTACGTTATCAGTCTAAAGTTGGAGAAGAGGAATGGTCTTTTTTCTTGAAAATAGGGAGGAATAAAAGGATATAGTGAGTGAAAGCGCGCGGAATGGCTCTTCGAATTAAATTTCCATTTCTTTTGAGATTCCACCACGCAAACGGTGGTTTTTTTAGCTGATATTACGTATAATAGAAGGTAGCGAATTTTGAAATGAGTGTGGAAAACTATGGCCTATCAAGCATTATATCGTGTTTGGCGTTCTCAGCGTTTTGATGATGTTGTCGGACAAAAAGCAATTACCCAAACCTTAAAAAATGCAATCGATCAAAATCAAATCTCGCATGCTTACTTGTTTACGGGCCCTCGAGGAACCGGGAAAACAAGTGCAGCGAAAATTTTTGCCAAAGCCATCAATTGTCCGAACCAAGTCAATGGCGAGCCTTGCAATGAGTGTGACATGTGTCGCTCAATCACAGCTGGAACGCAAGAAGACGTGATCGAAATCGATGCGGCAAGTAACAACGGTGTAGAAGAAATTCGCTTTATTCGTGATCGTGCGAACTATGCACCGACCCAAGCAGAATACAAAGTTTATATCATTGATGAAGTGCACATGCTGTCAACAGGCGCATTTAATGCATTACTAAAAACATTGGAAGAACCACGGAAAAATGTTGTCTTTATTTTGGCAACAACAGAGCCCCATAAGATTCCAGCAACGATTATTTCCCGAACCCAACGATTTGATTTCAAACGGATCAATACGCAAGACATCGTGGGTCATTTGGAAACGGTCCTTACTACTAGCGAGATCAATTACGAAGCAGAAGCTTTACAGATCATTGCGCGAGCCGCAGAAGGCGGTATGCGGGATGCCTTGAGTATCACCGACCAGGCGATCGCTTTTAGTGATGGAACCGTAACGACCCAAGATGCTTTAGAAGTGACGGGCAGCTTGTCCTATGAAATGATGGACCGTCTGATGCAGGCTTGTGGGGAAAAAGAAGTTGCCGATGCGTTAGCGACCTTGCGGGAGTTATTAGCCTCTGGTAAAGAAGCCCGCCGTTTATTGGAAAACTTGTTGGTTTATTGTCGAGACTTGCTGATGTATCAACAAGCGCCGCAGCTGCTATCTGAAAAGTCTCTGCAGTTGACTGAAGCGTTTCAAACACTGGCAAAAATTACCCCGCCATCAAAAATCTATCACTGGATCACGGTCTTAAACGATACGCAAAATGAAGTACGATTTACGAACAATCCTACGATCTATTTGGAAGTGGCTGTGGTCAAATTAGCCAATGATCCAGAAAGTGCTGCTGTTGCCAGCAATTCAGCTGACAATAGTCAAGAAGTGGCGCAGTTACGTCAAGCACTGCAAAAACTTCAGGCAGAGGTGCAACGACTGCAAGAGAATCGACCGACAGGTGCCGTTGCTGAAACCACCGCGCCAGTGAAGAAAACCAAGGCGACCACTACGTTCCGTTTACCAAAGGAACGCGTGTTCCAAGTACTGAAAAGTGCAACGAAGAAAGACTTGGCAAATGTTCGTAATGTTTGGGACGATCTTTTGATGTCTCTTTCCGTGACGCAAAGAGCTATGCTGCACTCCAGTGAAGCTAAAGCTGCCAGCGAATCGGGCGTCGTGATCGCTTTTGACTATGAGATCTTATGTCAGCGAGCAAGTAACGACCAAGAGTTTCAATTGATGATCCATAATCAATTGTCCCGTATGATCAAAGACTACGCCCCACAGGCTGTCTTTATTACAAAAGAAAGTTGGCCGACGCTACGACAAGAGTTTTTGGCTGGCGGTCAAGCAACGGAAGAGTCAGAAATTGAAGTAGAGCAAGAAGAGACCGAAGCCGCTCCTGTCGAACCAGAAAATGACGACTTAGTAACAAAAGCGCAAGAGTTATTTGGTGAATTAACCAGCATTGAAGAAAATTAATGAATATGGAGTGATGAATAATGATGCGAGGCATGGGAAATATGCAAGGCATGATGAAACAAATGCAAAAAATGCAAAAAGAAATGATGAAAGAACAAGAAGCACTAAACAGCAAAGAATTTATCGGCGAATCGACAAATGGCTATGTCAAAGCGACCTTTACTGGCGATAAGACGTTACAAGACATTGCTATCAATGAAGCAATCGTTGATGCTGACGATGTGGAAATGCTGCAAGATATGATCATTTTAGCCATCAATGACGGATTAAAGAAAATTGAAAAAGAATCGGAACAAACAATGGGCAAATATACAAGAAACATTCCGGGTCTATAAAAGGAGAAATGACGGTGCAATATCCTGAACCGATCGCCCGATTGATCGACAGTTACATGAAACTGCCGGGAATTGGACAAAAAACCGCAACACGTTTGGCATTTTATACGATTGATATGAAAGAAGAAGTCGTCAATGAGTTTGCTAAATCGTTGCTTAGTGTTAAACGAGATTTGCACTTTTGCAGTATTTGCGGAAATATAACGGAAGAAGATCCTTGTGAAATCTGCAGTGATCCCACAAGAGACAAAGAAACGATTTTAGTAGTTGAAGAGCCTAAAGATGTCATGGCATTAGAAAAAGTCCGCGAGTATCATGGACTTTATCATGTGCTGCATGGCGTGTTATCCCCGATGGAAGGGACAGGTCCAGAAGATATCAACATTGCATCCCTGATACAGCGGCTGCATGATGATCAGGTCAAAGAAGTGATCATTGCGACCAATGCGACCACGGAAGGCGAAGCGACGGCGATGTATATGTCGCGTTTGATCAAGCCTGCCGGTATTAAAGTCACGCGTTTGGCTCATGGCTTATCTGTGGGCAGCGATATTGAATACGCGGATGAAGTGACCTTGCTAAAAGCAGTAGAAGGTCGCCGAGAATTATAAAGATATTGGAGGCAATTAGGGTGAATGGATTGTTTATAACCATCGAAGGACCGGATGGTGCTGGAAAAACCAGTGTGATCGAAGAATTGTATCCTCGGTTACAGCTTGAAGCAACAAGAAAAATCGTTAAAACAAGAGAACCTGGCGGAGTTAAAATCGCTGAAAAAATTCGTAAAATTATTTTAGATCCGCGAAATGAAGAAATGGATGAGCGGACCGAAGCCTTACTTTATGCAGCGGCACGCCGCCAACACTTGATTGAGGTTGTCCTGCCGGCATTGAACGCCGGACACATCGTGATCTGTGACCGCTTTGTTGACAGTTCGCTTGCCTATCAAGGAGCTGGACGTCGCATCGGGATTCCTGAGATCGCACGGATCAACGAGTTTGCGACGGAAGGAACGACCCCTGATTTTACCTTGTATCTAGATGTTGACTCTGATACTGGCTTGCGTCGCATCCAAGAAAATCGTGCACATCAATATGACCGACTAGATTCGGAAGGATTGGAGTTTCATCAACGGGTTCGTCATGCGTATCTAAAGCTAGCGGAAGAAAATCCTGTACGCATTCATAAGATTGATGCTAGAATGGGGTTACAAGAAGTTGTTGAATCCAGCTATTCAGCAATCGTTGAATCGTATCCTGCTTACTTCAAATCAATCTAGGGTAGGTTGGATAACACAAAGGAGATGGTCCCATGAAATTAATTATGGCAATCGTACAAGACAAAGACAGTAATCGTTTGGCAAATGAGTTTATTGATGCCAATATCCGTGCTACAAAATTGTCATCAACGGGTGGTTTTTTAAAGGCTGGTAATAGTACGTTTATCATTGGTATTGAAGATGACCGTGTGCAAGATGCGTTAGAATTGATTAAAAAAACCTGTCAATCAAGAAAGCAATATGTCTCGACACCGATGTCACTAGATATATCCTTAGATGGTCAAGTTCCTTATCCAGTCGAAGTCGAAGTCGGTGGCGCCACCGTATTCGTGCTGCCAGTTGACGGATTCCATCAATATTAAAAAAGGAGCATTTCATGGAGGAGTTATTTCTACAAGAATACCAGCCTCTTGTTTTTGCCCAACTAAAAAAAAGTATCAAGCATGGGCGCATTGCTCATGCTTATCTTTTTGAAGGGGACAAGGGGACTGGCAAGCATGAACTAAGTCTATGGCTCGCAAAACGCCTTTTTTGTGCCAATGTACAAGAAGAAGCGCCATGTGGTGCATGCAGCAATTGTCTACGGATCGCCCAAGGAGAGCATCCTGACGTTATCCAAATTGAACCTGATGGGCAGATGATCAAAGTCGACCAGATTCGACAGCTGCAAGAGGAGTTCTCAAAAAGCGGCTTTGAAAGCCGTTTGAAAATCTTTATTTTGTCTCAAGCTGACAAAATGAACAACAGCGCTGCCAACAGTTTACTAAAGTTTTTAGAAGAACCAGTGGGAAACTTTCTGGCGATCTTAGAAACGGAGAGCCTTGGTCGTATTTTGCCAACCATCCAGTCTCGCTGTCAGATCATTCATTTCTCTCCTTTGTCAAAAGAAAAACTGCAAGAAAAGTTACAAGAAGAGGGACTTTCTAAAGAGACAAGCCGACTTCTAAGCCACTTGACCAATAGTTATCATAAAGCAGTTGAAATCTCGCAAGATGAATGGTTTAATGAAACTAAGGATGCTGTTAAGCGTTGGGTGAATTACCTTTTGAAGAAAGACCCGCAAGCATTTATTTTTGTTCAGAAAAAATTATTGGGTCTAGCAAAAGAAAAAAATCAGCAATCAGAAATCTTTTTGCTCTTGTTATTTTACTTTCAAGAGGAGCGGGATCGATTGTTGGGGCAAGGTTTATGGGGAAAAGAGATCAATCGTGCCATTGAAGCCGCATTGCAAGCACAAAAAAAGTTGCAAGCCAATGTGTCTTTCCAAGGTGTGGCAGAACAATTTTCCGTGAAAATCATCTATGGATAAAACGCAGCAGCCGGAAAAGGAGACCAGAGATGATCGAAGTTGTCGGAGTGCGTTATCATGACGTAGGCCAGATTTATTTTTACACACCGAAAAAACAGACCTATACTATAAATGACCAAGTCATCGTGGAAGCACAAGATGCTAAATGTCTTGCCACAGTCGTCACCAAAAGCAGAGAAATGAATGAGAGCGATTTGCCTCAGGTAGTCAAACCTATCTTACGTCGGGCGACGAAGAAAGATTTGGAACAGGCAGCAGCCAATCAAAAGGCGGCAGATGAAGCGTTAAAAATTGGAAAAGAAAAAATCCGCGCACATCAGTTGCCAATGAAACTGATTCGAGTAGCCTATACCTTTGAGCGGACAAAACTGATTTTTTCGTTTACTGCAGAAAGCCGTGTTGACTTTCGCGAATTAGTCAAAGACTTGGCAAGTGAATTTCATACCCGGATTGAACTGCGCCAAATCGGTGTCAGGGATGAAGCGAAGGCACTAGGCGGAGTTGGGCCCTGTGGTCGCAAACTATGCTGTGCGACGTTTTTAGGGGATTTTATCCCTGTATCCATCAAGATGGCTAAAGATCAAGGACTTTCCTTGAATCCTGCGAAAATCTCAGGATTATGCGGTCGTTTGATGTGCTGTCTTAAGTATGAAAGTGAAGAATATGAGCGGGCGAAAAAAGAATTGCCGGATCGCGGCAAGGAAGTTGAAACGCCAGATGGCAAAGGACGTGTGGTTGGGCTGGATCTGTTGAGCCGAGTGATCAAAGTCCGTTTGCATGATCGGCAAACACCAATCGAATATGATTATGAAGAACTAGTGACAAAATAAGTAGGTGACCATAATGAGCATGGACAAACGATCAATATATGACGGATTGAATCAGTTAGAATCGGAGTTGCAAAATTCCTTAAATAATCTAGCGGAAATGAAGCAGTCTTTGCAAGAAATCGTCGAAAAAAATACGACATTAGAATTGGAAAATCAACGCTTACGTGAACACATTCGTGAGTTGAACCAAGTGGCAGATGCACCCGCTGAATCGGTCAAACAAGAACTTTCTAAATCACGAATGAATTTAGAAAAGATTTACGAAGAAGGATTTCATGTTTGTTATGACTTATACGGTTCTCGCAGAGAACATGATGAACCTTGTGCATTTTGTCTAGAAGTGATCTATCGTGAAAGCGGCAAATAACTGACTGACAGTCTAATAGGTTCGTTAGAAAAAAGATCAGTTTCCACTGGTCTTTTTTTCGAAAGGAGCAGTACATGCAAAAGCAACAAAGTTATAAACAAGACACTGGAAAACTGTATCTTGTTCCGACACCGATCGGGAACTTGGAAGATATGACGGTCCGTTGTGTCAAAATTTTAAAAGAAGCGGACCTGATTGCAAGTGAAGATACTCGCAATACCCAGAAATTGTTGAATCATTTTGAGATCTCGACACCGCAAAAAAGCTTACATGAACACAATTATAAAGAGCGAGTTCCGCATTTGGTAGAACAGCTGCAGATGGGCAAGACCATTGCCCAATGCAGCGATGCTGGTATGCCCTCCATCAGTGATCCGGGGCATGAATTAGTCAAGGCCTGTCTAGCTGAAGGAATCGCGGTGATTGCGCTTCCGGGACCTACGGCAGGTTTGACAGCGTTGATTGCTTCAGGCTTATCGCCGCAACCAAATCTTTTTTATGGCTTTTTACCTCGTAAGAAAAAAGAACAAAAACAAGCCTTGAGTGAATTAGCGACCCAGAAAGCAACGATGATTTTTTATGAGTCACCCTATCGAATCGCAGCGACGATTGAAACAATGCTAGAGGTATTTGGTGAACGTCAGGCAGTCATTTGCCGAGAATTGACAAAAATCCATGAAGAATACTTGCGAGGGACCTTTTCTGAATTGATCGACTATTTAGAGCAGCAGCCAATCAAAGGAGAATGCTGTCTGTTGGTGGAAGGCTCTTCTGAAATACATGAAATTGTTTATGAAGGAAGTTACTCAGAACAAGTAGCTGCCTTGATGGAAGAGGCCGAAATGTCCTCAAAAGAAGCAATCAAAGAAGTGGCTAAACGTAATCAAGTAAAGAAACAGCTTGTCTATCAAGCGTATCACCAAATAGAAGAGTAATCATACCGAGACTTCTCTCGGTATTTTTTTGTACTACACGCTCACTTATGTGATATTACCTAACATATAAAGTCAGCTATTTTCAGAAAATTCATGTTTTTCTCAGAAAAATCTAGATTATTCGAAAATATGGTGTTAGGATAGCTAACATATAGAAAGGGAGGCGTGTAAAATGGATACAGGGAATATTGCATTTATTTTAATTTGTAGCGGTATGGTTTTTCTAATGACTCCAGCATTGGCATTTTTTTATGGAGGATTGGAACGACGCAAAAACATCCTCAATACCATGATGATGGTGATTTGTACGATGGGCTTGGCGTCCGTCCTCTGGGTCGCTCTAGGGTATACATTATCCTTTAGCGGGACAGGATCATTTATTGGCAATTTAGACAAAGTCTTTTTCAATCATGTTTCGATGTCAGAAGGAGAGGGAATTCCAGAAGGGTTGTTTGCTGCCTTTCAAATGATGTTTGCTTTGATCACAACGGCGATTATCACTGGATCAGTCGTTGGAAGAATGCGGTTCTCTGCTATTTTTCTATTTATTGGCTTCTGGCTGGTTTTCGTGTATTTTCCAATGGCGCATATGGTGTGGGGCGGTGGCTTCTTAGATGCGATCGGCTCGATCGACTTTGCAGGAGGCAATGTCGTTCACATCAGTTCGGGAATCAGTGGGCTAGTCTTAGCGATCGTTGTCGGTAAGCGACGAGAATTTCATCAAACCGAATATCGTCCTCATAATATTCCCTTTGTTGTACTAGGTGCCGGTCTTTTATGGTTTGGCTGGTTTGGCTTTAATGCTGGCTCTGCGTTAGCAGCTGATGGTCTAGCGATCCACGCCCTAATGACCACGAATACAGCAGCAGCCAGTGCGATGCTTTCTTGGATGCTGATCGAAAAAATCGTCGTGGGAAAACCGACAATCGTCGGTGCTTGTACAGGTGCAGTTGTGGGCTTAGTTGCCATCACACCAGGGGCGGGGTTTGTCTCCCTTTGGTCTTCCTTTATCATTGGCGCTTTAGTCAGTCCGTTTTGTTACTTCTTTATTTCCGTCATCAAACATCGATTAGGGTTAGATGATGCATTGGATGCCTTTGGTTGTCACGGGGTAGGCGGAATCTTCGGTGGTTTGATGACCGGGATCTTTGCCGATCCCGCTGTTGGTGGACATTCAGGATTGCTTTATGGCGGTGTTGATCTTTTTATCGCACAAGCCGAAAGTATCGTATTTACGATTTTGTTCGCTGGTATCCTATCCTTTGTCATAATTACCTTGATTAAATGGGTGATGCCGATTCGCGTATCTCAGCAAGAAGAAGCGGTGGGGATGGATCGGATCGAACATGATGAAACGGCCTATCCTACCTTTATGGGGTTAGATTCTTAAGAGTGGAGGAGCAGTCATGAAAAAAGTTGAAGCGATTATTCGCCAAGAAAAATTAGAGGAGCTAAAAGCCGCTTTGGATCAATCGGATCTGATCAGTGGGATGACGGTCAGTCAAGTTCTCGGGTGTGGCAATCAAAAAGGGTTAAAAGAGTTTATTCGTGGCCAAGAAGTGATCACGACTCTTTTACCGAAAGTAAATGTCCGCTTTGTTTTGGCAGATGAAAAAGTCGATGCCGTGATTGAGCTGATTGTATCGATCTGTCGGACAGATGAAGTCGGTGATGGCAAAATATTCGTCTACCCTTTGGAAGAAGCGATTCGGATTCGCACTAATGAACGAGGGGAAGCTGCCTTATAGTAGAACTTCTTGGACCATGAAGAGGGCCGCAAAAGCAGTGAATGTAGAAGGAAGGACCAATGAAGATTGGTCCTTTTTGCGTGCTTCCCTCGATTCCTTGCTTGATAGGGAACTTCTGTTCGTTTATAATAAGAAGCGAGGTGAGCAACGATGTCGGAACTGCAATTTCCCTTAAAAAATGATACGAGCCGCAAAATTATTCATATTGATATGGATGCTTTTTTTGCTTCGGTGGAAGAACGGGATGATCCTGAGCTGGCCAAGCATCCCCTTGTCATTGCCCGTCACCCAAGTGATACCGGCGGCCGAGGAGTGGTCACGACAGCGAATTATCTGGCGCGACAATATGGCATCCATTCGGCAATGAGCGCACAAAAAGCCTACGAGCTTTGTCCGCAAGCGATTTTTAAACCGGGGAATCATCAAAAGTATCGTGAAGTGTCCCAGCAAGTCAGAGAAATTTTTCACCGATACACCGACATCATCGAACCAGTTTCAATTGATGAAGCGTATCTGGACGTCACAGTGAACAAAATCAACTGTCCTTCAGCAATTAAGATCGCTCGTCTGATTCAGCGAGACATCTGGCATGAGACCCATTTGACTTGTTCGGCAGGCGTCAGTTACAACAAGTTTTTGGCAAAATTGTCCTCGGATTATCATAAACCACGAGGGTTAACAGTGGTGATGCCGGATGAGGCAGTGGCCTTTTTACAACAACTACCCATCGATAAATTTCATGGGATCGGGAAGAAAACTGTCCCCAGGATGCATGAGTTAGGCATTTTTACAGGAGCAGATCTATACGCTTGGAGTGAGATGGCGTTGATCCGCGAATTTGGCAAAATGGGGTATTCTTTGTATCGCAAAGTTAGAGGAATCCATGATTCACCAGTCAGTGTGACCAGAGAACGAAAATCAGTCGGTAAGGAGCATACATACGGCAATCCATTAACGAGTGAAGAACAAGTTTTAAGTCAATTACGCGCCATCGCAGAAGAAGTTGAGAGATCACTAAAGCGCACACAGAAACATGGCAAAACAGTCGTGTTGAAAGTCCGTTACAGTGATTACTCTACGATCACTAAACGAGTGACTTTGCCGATTTACGTTCATAAAAAAGAACAGTTATTTTCAGAAGCCAGTCTCATTTGGGAAGAGATTTTAGGTCTTGAAAAAGGCATTCGTCTTTTGGGAATCACCGTCACAAATCTCGATCCTCTGACCTATGAAAATATCGTACTGCCTTTATGGCAAACATCTGACGATCAGTAGACCTAAAAAGGAGGACCAATATGACGATCTATCAAGTATATGAAACGATGATTGCTTTGGCTGATGAAGAACGAAGGGAAAAAATGGCCGCCTATATGCGGCATCAGTTTGAGTTTTTAGGCATCCCTACACCGTTGCGCCGTCAGCAGGAAAAAGCAGCCTTTAAAGCAGCAAAACAAATGAAACGAATCGATTGGGAATTTATCGATCAATGTTGGCAAAGCAGCTATCGAGAACACCAGTACCTTGCGATTGATTATTTAGTGGCGCTGGAGCCCTTTTTATCAGCCGTTGATCTAGGAAAAATTGAACAGTTAGTCATAACGAAATCTTGGTGGGATAGCGTGGACGCACTAAGTGAGGTCGTCAGAAAGCTTGTTCGCCGACTGCCAGCGTTAAAGGCTGAGATGCTTCGTTGGAGTCTTGAGGATAATCTTTGGCTACGGCGAGTGGCGATTCTTCACCAATTGTTGCAAAAAGAACAGATGGATCGACCATTACTTGAAGAGATCCTTGTCAACAATTTGGGGAGTTCTGAATTCTTTATCAACAAAGCCATTGGCTGGAGCTTGCGAGACTATGCCAAGACGAATCCTCTGTGGGTCCAAGATTTTCTTCTACGCCATCAAAAAAGTCTGGCGCCTTTGACGGTTCGTGAAGCAAGTAAGTACCTTTAAAAGCTTGGTCACTGATTTTTATATAACAAAAAAAACACCGTGCATCATCTTTGAAGGAAGATGTGGTGACCCCAAAAGTTCGATTTTTTGGTCTAACTTTTGGGGTCATCTCAAGATGCACGGTGTTTTGAGTCGTTAAATTTGTTTTTTGATTTGTTCGTAACTTGCTTCAGCATCTTTGCACTTTGCCCAGATAACCGCTTTTCCTTGTTCTCGAGATGCAGCAAGATCAATGATTCGTTGATTGCTGCTACCACGAAACTGCAAGTTTAGGTTTCGCTTGCTGAGTTCAAAACGGCCGTCCACCAAAATATCAATTTTGGATAAAAGTTCTAGTTTGTCAGGGGTTTCCAAGAGCAGTTCTTCGTAAGTGTAGCCTGACCAGCTCCAAATGTCCTTGCTATGACCAAATTCGGCGCGAACGCGATCAACAACTTTCAGACAGACCGTCGTGTTCAAAAAAGGTTCGCCGCCTAGGAGGGTCAGTCCTTGAACATAGTCATGTCGCAGATCCTCAATGATTCGATCCTCTAGCTCTTGGGTAAAAGGTGTGCCGTAGCGAAAGTTTTGGACGGCTTTGTTGAAACAGCCTTCACAAGCAAACAGGCAGCCGCTCACATATAAACTATTTCGGATGCCTTCACCGTCCACAAAGTTGAAGGCTTTGTAATCAGCGATATAATTTTGACTGTACTCGTTTGCTTTCCATTCTTGGGGCTTAGGATTTCTCATAAGAAAACTTCTTTCTATTGTGAATTACAGGGGTTGTTCGATAAAAGGAGTGTAGAAGAAATCTAACACTCCTTTTATGATTATTCTTGCAAATGTTTGACCCGAGCAGAGATTTCTTTGTGACGACCGTTGACCATCGGGCGAGCTTGAGGATTTCCAAGATACCCGCAGGTTCTTTTGACAACATCACAACTTTTTGGATCGTGATTGCCACATTGTGGACATTCAAAGCCTCGTTCGGTTGGATTAAAGTCTCCTTCATATCCGCACTCGTAACAGTGGTCGATAGGGGTATTTGTTCCAAGATAAGCGACCCGATCATATGCGTAATCCCAAACTGCTTCTAACGCTTTTGGATTTTGCTGCAAGACTGGATATTCACAGTAATGAATAAAGCCACCAGAACAGTATTTTGGATAGTCCTTTTCAAAATCAAGTTTCTCAAATGGTGTCGGATTTTTCCGCACATCATAGTGGAAGCTATTGGTATAATATTCTTTGTCGGTAATATTTTCAACTTCACCGAATTTTTCGGTATCTAAGCGACAGAAACGATCGGTCAAGCTTTCACTAGGGGTCGAGTACACACTGAAATGATAGCCGTATTCATCGCCCCAGGCATCGGCATGAGCTTTCAATTCTTTCACGATCGCCATCGTAAAGGCCTTTGCTTCTGGGTCTTGTTCCCAAGTTCCACCGTAAAAAGCCGAAGCAGCTTCGTATAAACCAATGTAACCAAGCGAAACAGTGGCACGTTTGTTTTTGAATAATTCGTTGACATTGTCTTTGCGATCCAAACGTTCACCGAAAGCCCCATACATATAAAGGATCGGCGCATTGGCGGGACTCGCTTCTTTACAGCGTTCCACTCGATAGACAAGGGCATCTTTAACGATTTGCAGACGGTCCTCCAGCAGTGACCAGAATTTTTCTTGATCGCCATTTGCTTCTAAGGCGATCCGTGGAATATTCAATGTCACGACACCTAGATTCATCCGACCGACATTGATTTCTTCACCACGTTCGTTTTTCCAGCCTTGCAAGAAAGAACGACAGCCCATCGGCACTTTAAAGCTGCCAGTCAATTCAACCAATTTATCATAATTCAAAATATCCGGATACATCCGTTTAGTGGCACATTCTAAAGCCAGTTCTTTAATATCATAGTTCGGATCGGTAGGTGCCAAGTTGACCCCACGGCGAATACTAAAAATCAATTTCGGGAAAATAGCAGTACGCTTTTCACTGCCTAACCCGTTGATGCGAATTTGGAGAATCGCTCGTTGAATTTCCCGTTCGAACCAGTTGGTTCCTAAACCAAAGCCAAGGGAAGTAAACGGCGTTTGTCCGTTAGAGGTGAATAACGTATTGATTTCGTATTCTAGACTTTGCATTGCATCGTAGATATCTTTGCGGGTTTTGCTCTTCGCGTAAGCTTCCCGACGTTCGGGTGTCTCAATCCATTCTTCGGCATCTTTTAAATGTTTTTGGTAATTCAACTCAGCAAAAGGAGCCAATAATTCATCTGTTCGATCAGCAGAACAGCCACCATATTGACTCGATGCTACATTTGCAATGATTTGTGAGATTTGAGCGGTGGCCGTTTGGATCGATTTTGGCGATTCCACTTCGGCGTTCCCAATTTTAAACCCATTATTTAGCATGCCTTTAAAATCGATTAGGCAGCAGTTAGTCATTGGGGTATATGGATGATAATCCAAGTCATGGTAATGAATGTCGCCTTTTTGGTGGGCATTTGCCACGTGAGGAGGCAGCATTTTCAAACCAATCGATTTTCCTACGATCCCAGCGGTCAAATCACGTTGTGTGTTGAACACGTTACTATCCTTATTGGCATTTTCATTGACGACCGATTGATCTTTATTCATCAATTTATTGATCGTAAAGTTGATGTCTGTTGCTTTGCTGCGTTCGAAATCACGATGGGTCCGGTAGTTGATATATTCTTCAGCCAAGGCATACTCGTTCTTTGCTAACAAGATATGCTCGACGATATTTTGGATCTCATAGATTTTTACATTTGTACGAAAACGTTCCGCGATCTCGTGATCGACACTGTCAACGATCTCGGTGATTTTTTCGTGGTCGATGGGAGAAAGCTCACCGTTGATTTTTCTCAGGGCTTTCACTAACGCATCATAAATTTTTTGATCATCAAAATCGACAAGCCGTCCATCACGTTTTACGATTTTTAACTGACGCAAAGCGGACTGTCTTTCCAACCCTTGCTCAGGATTTCTCTTAATGTTCATCATTTCTACCACTCCTTATCTTCCACAATATAATAAAACAAATTGTAGAAATGAGCAACTATATATAGTAGTCGAAAAGGGTTTGTGTTTTGGATATACACAATATATGGTGTATATTCATTTAGGTGTTTCCGAGAAAACTTGATAAGATTAAGGATTTGGTTGTTCCATGTTTCACATAATGAATAAAAACTTTTTTAAATTTATTTTTTCTCTGTTTTGAAGCAGAAGTATTCAATGATAAAGTATGCTAACATAAGGAGAGAATTTTTTTAAAGGAGGGTTCTGTGTGAAAAATATGATCGATGTGAAGCATCTGACAAAAAGTTACGGCACCCGTTTCAATCAAACCAAAGTATTAGATAACCTTTCTTTTGCAGTGGATCAAGGAGAATTTGTTGGGGTCATGGGGCCAAGCGGTGCTGGGAAAACGACCTTGATGAATCTTTTGTCTTCAATCATGCGACCTAGCTTAGGCTCGATCTATATCGATGGCAAAGACATTACCCGAATGTCGGAAAAAGCCCTCAGCGATTTTCGCCGTCAGCAGATTGGCTTCATCTTTCAAGATTTTAATCTTTTAGAGACATTGACAGCCAGAGACAATATTTTGCTGCCTTTAGCGATTGATCGCTTGCCCGTGAAGGAAACCCAAGTACGTATCGAGGAGACGGCCAATTTGTTAGGGATCGAACACTTGTTGGATCGCTACCCAGAAGAATTGTCTGTAGGGCAAAAACAAAGGGTCGCTGCTGCTCGGGCGATCATCAGTCGTCCGGCGGTCCTTTTTGCTGATGAACCCACGGGAGCCCTTGATTCAAAAGCGGCAACAGAATTGTTACGGTATTTAGCGCAAATCAATCAACAAGAAAAAACGACGATCTTGATGGTCACCCACGATCCTTTTACCGCCAGCTACTGCAATCGGATTCTGTTCATTCGCGATGGTGTCTTCTTTGCGGAAGTTGTCAAAAAAGGCAGCCGTCAGGAATTTTTCGAAAAAATCATCGATATGCAGGCTACGATTGGAGGCGGTCCGCGCCATGTTGTTTAAAATCGGCTGGCGGAGTTTTTTGCGGCAGTTTCGCAATTATATGGTGTATTTTATTTGTATGATGACCGCCGTGATGATTTTTTATTCCTTTAACGCCTTGATGAATGATCGTCTGCTGAATCAACGGGTCCAGCAAGACATCCGCATTGAAGGGGTTTTAGGATTCGGCAGCAGTGTGGTTGCCTTTGTCGTCTTGTTTTTTATGCTGAGTGCCAATCATTTTTTTCTTAGTCAGCGACAAAAAGAAATCAGTGTTTACCAGCTTTTGGGGTTGCGGCAAGGTCGTCTTGCTTGGCTGTTGCTACGGGAAACGTTTTTACTAAATTTTTTCTCTCTAGTGACCGGTATCTTTATGGGAATTATTTTTTCAAAATTCTTCTCAATGATTTTGATTCGGGCGATGGGCCTAAATTTGACCAGTCATTTCTTTAATTCACCGCAATCGATTTTTTCGACGGTCTTTGTCTTTATCGCCGCAATGATTATATTGAGTATTCAAGTGATCCTTTTTGTTTGGCGTACCCCAATGAGTGAATTGATCAAGACCGAATACCGCTTACCGATCAAAAAAATGAAAATGACTCCGTTTCGTACATTGATGGGGGTCCTAGGTCTGATTTTACTTGGGGTAGGGTATTATCTGTCATTGACCCTAAGGGAAACATGGACCAACTATATCACGTATACGCAAGATTTTTCAGCGATTCTATGGATCCCTTTACTGATTCTATTTTGCTGTATAACGGCAACCTATCTCTTTTTTGATTGTTCCTTGCCAGCACTGTTGTATTTTTTGAGTAAACCAAAAAAACGCCTTATCAAAGGGGCGAAGTTGATTGCTTACAATAACGTGCGTGCTTACTTGCAAAGGACGTGGAAAAGCTACGCCCTTTTGACGATTATCACTGCAATCGCGATTTCATTGATAGGGGGAACAATGGGGGTCATCTCTTTGAATTACCAAGCAACGAACCGTATCTATCCAACTTCCTTTCAGGTGTCAGGAGAGCAGGCAGGGGCCTTGCGTACCCTTTTAGAAAAGTCGGATGTGCCAATTACAGCGGAACAAGCAATTCCCTACAAAATGACCAATATGACGGTGCAGACACGCTACCTAGGAGAGTTGCAAGATGAAAGTGTCGAAAATATGATGGTGAATCTGGTGGCACTTTCGGATTATCAGCGTCTGCGAAAACTGGTTCCGGGTGCTCCTGAGATTCGACTGAGTACTGATAAGCAAGCTGTACTTTTTGACAGTCAATACGACGTAACTCGCTCATTTATCACATATCGCGATGAAGTCAAAGTCGGCAGTCAGCATAATTTTAAACTCATTCAAGCCGAACAAGATTATTTTGGTGATAGTGCTTTACGCTATTCTTTACCCAATGTCCTTGTCATTCAAGATGAGGCGTACCAACAAATCAAAGGATTCACCTATACCATTGCTTATTTACAGACCGAAAAGGTGCAAACAGACGCGCTGACACAGTTGTTGGATGAAGAGCTGCCAATCGAGTGGGCGCATCCATTGACCTATGAATTTAGCGACGACCAAAAAAACGTACGCTTTTATCCAGAGACCGCTCGGGATTCAAGTAGTGATAGTGGTCAGACGACCGCATATCGGCTAACGTTAGCCAATCGCTTTACAACAATGCGCGGGGTGCGACGACAAGCAGGAATCATTTTGTTCGTATCGCTATTTGTTGGGGTGATCGTTTTGATCACCACGTCTAGTAGTTTGATCGTTCGGCAATTTTCTAACACGGAGCGGGAAAAGTACAATTACCGACTATTGACAAAATTAGGCTACACCCGTAATGAAGTGCGCAAGTTGGTGTACTGGCAAAACATTTGGATTTTTATGCCTGGCACCTTATTGGCGATTTTGCATGCGGTATTTGCCATCAATACTTTCACACAGATCATCGATAGTCCCGGGTATTGGGTTGCTCATTTGTTTGCAGCAGTGGCAGCAGTCGTCTATCTGTTTGCCTATTTGATTACCGTCAAGCTGTGTCTGCGGATTATTGAAACTTGATTGAATTCTTTCTAAAACGATCCCTAGAATTGAAGCGAACCTTAAAGGTTAGACCAAAAAATCTAACCTTGAGGATCACTACAAAACGAGGAGCGTTTTTTTCATTTAACCAATCTTTTTGTATTTCCCTCTGGTACCAGATTAAGAGAATGGTATAATCATAATCAACGAGACAAAGGAGGAAGCGAAATGGAGAAAAAAGAAGAACAGCTTTTAATAGACCTAACGACTGCACGTGGGGTTCCTGGGAATGAGGAGGAAGTGCGTGAAGTCTTTAAAGAATATGCCAAAGACTTTGCTGAAGATATCTTTTTTGATGGTTTAGGAAGTGTCATTGCCAAACATGTTGGTGATGGCGGCGGTCCGAAAATTTTTATTTCGGGACATATGGATGAAGTCGGCTTTATGGTAACAAAAATCACAGAAAAAGGCTTTATTGAATTTCAAACCCTTGGGGGCTGGTGGGGGCAAGTGATGCTGGCACAGCAAGTGGAGATCAAAACCAATGAAGGCAAAGTGATCCACGGTGTCGTCGGCTCAAAACCACCCCATGTGTTGAGTCCAGAGACTCGAAACAAACCTTACGATATCAAAGATATGTTCATCGATATTGGCGCGTCAAGCGAAGAAGAAGCCAAAGGTTGGGGCATCCGTCCTGGAGACATGATCACTCCCTATATCCAATACAAACGGATGAACGACAGCAAATTTTTGCTAGCAAAAGCATGGGACAATCGAATCGGTACGGCGGTATCACTGCGGGTATTAGAAACCTTGGCAGCAGAAGGACATCCAAACTGCTTGTTTGCCGGCAGTGACGTGATGGAAGAAGTTGGACTACGAGGTGCGCGAACAAGCACTCACTTAGTGAATCCTGATATCGCTATCGCACTAGATACTGGTACCGCTGGGGACACACCTGGAATGACACCAAAAGAAGCGGATTCTGTGTTAGGCAAAGGCCCACAAGTCTTGATTTTCGATGCTTCCATGATTCCTCACAAGAAATTATTGAATTTTGTGATCGATGTCGCCGAAGAGATGGAGATTCCCTTCCAATATACCGTAATCACTGGTGGAGGAACTGATGCCGGACAAATGCATTTGACTCGTGATGGGGTTCCTTCGATCGCTATTACAGTGCCCGTTCGTTACTTGCACTCGCATACTTCCGTCATTCATGAGGATGATTACTTTAATACAGTTAAGCTTGTAACGGAAGTGGTCCGCCGCTTAGATGATAAAACCGTTAAAGCATTGCGCAGTTATTAAGGTGAGCCTATGAGATCAAACACAATGATTCGTGAGACGGCTAAAAACTCCTTGCGAGGATTCTGGGGAACGTTCGTCTTAAGTATTTTAGCGACGGTTGCCGTTCAAGCGGTGGTCAGCTCGCTTTTTAGTAGTATTGGGACTTCTTTTGGTGCAAACAATGCAGGGAGCTGGATCGATCTGATCTTGGATAATTTTGTCTTCTTTGCGTTTTCGGTAGCATTGAGTATCATGGCACTCTATCTGGTTCGTGGCAGAGGAATCCAGGTGGCGGATATTTTTCTAGTCTTTGATAAGCGTCTGTATGTACCGTTTTTGCTATTAAATTTAGTGAGCGCGCTTTTAAATTATCTTTTGAGTTTTGCGATTTTCTTGCCGCAGTTTGTCTTATCAGGACTCAATCAGTATTTGGACTTGGTATTAAATTTTAATCGGGGAATCTCTGTTGATGTGGCTATGTTTAATGGTTCGGTCGCTTTTGTGATTGGGACCTTTCTCTCCATCATTTTGTTCTTCTTTTTGTCACAAGTCGTTACTGGTGTGATCCAATTAGCAATCTATCTGCGCTATGATCAACCGGAATTAGGGGTTCTTCAGTCTATCAAAGTAGCCTTTGCTCTCTTACGGCCGCATCTGGGGCAATACATTTGGCTGCAGTTATCACTGATTGGTTGGTTTATTCTGGGTTTCTTGGCGCTTTTGATCGGGATGTTGTGGGCAAACGCCTATGCGTATGCGGTCAACGCAGCATTCTATGAAGAATTGATCAATGAACAACGAGCGCTGATCAGATAAGCAAAAAAAGACGACGTACCATTGGAATGGTTCCTTAAGGATAGAGTTGAACACTCATTCAAGGGATTCATCAATAGACGTCGTTTTTTTCTCATTTTCTTGATCCTTTTTCGCAAAAAAATGGTCGGATTTTAGTCAAATCAGCTGAGATGTGATAGCATAAAAGAAGTAGAAAATCAGCTGGAGCCAAAGAGGAGGAAACACATGTGAAAATAACTGTCTTAGGCTGTTTAGGTGCCTATCCGTATAATGGTGAAGGGACTACTGGCTATTTAGTAGAGTCAGATGGCTTTCATTTGCTGCTTGATGCGGGAAGTACCACCTTGGTCCAATTAGAAAAGATCCTTGATCCCTTAGACTTAGATGCAGTGATTTTGACACATTACCATCACGATCATATTGCGGATCTGGGGGTATTACAATACTATTGGCAATTATATCCCGAAAACGAAGAACGGCAGGTTTTGCCGATCTACGGTCATGGGGAGGACAGGGTTCATTTTGAAAGTCTGACGATGCCGGGAGTGACTCAAGGATTTGATTACCTTCAGTCTAAGTCGTTGGAATTGGGCCCGTTCACCATTACCTTTATGAAAACGATCCATCCAGTCACTTGCTATGCCATGCGATTTGTTGAGAAAAGTACGGGCAAGGTCTTTGTTTTTACTGGAGACTCTGGCTATTTAGAATCTTTCGTTGCGTTTGCTGAAGGGGCTGACTTATTCTTGGCAGATACCTATCTTTTTGCAGGAAATGAGCGGCACAAGGCTCATTTTACTTCAAAAGAAGCAGGGGAGATCGCCCATGCAGCGCAGGTGAAAAAATTAATGTTGACGCATTTGCCGCAACACGGTGACTTAGAACAGTTACGAGAAGAGGCTGCGCTAGCTGCCAATGGAATCCCTGTTGAGTTGGCGGCTGTTCAAAAAATAGTAGAAATCATCTAATTAGGAGGAACGAATAGTATGCTTTTTGTACCGAATGAACTGAACGACCCACGCATCAATTTAGCCATCGAGATTTTTCTTCTTCAAGAAATGAAAGTGGATGAACCAATCTTACTTTTTTACATTAATGAACCATCGATTATCATTGGACGCAATCAAAATACGATCGAAGAGATCAATAAGGAATATGTGGATGAACATGGTATTCATGTCGTTCGTCGTTTCAGCGGCGGCGGAGCAGTCTATCATGATTTCGGAAACTTGAATTTCAGCTTTATTATGCCTGACGATGGCAATTCTTTCAGAGATTTTGAAAAACTGACCAAACCAATCGTCCAAGCCTTGCATGAGATGGGTGTTGAAGGGGCGCAACTAAAAGGGCGCAACGACCTTGTGATCAATGACATGAAGTTTTCTGGGAATGCGATGTACGCAACGAATGGCCGGATGTTTGCTCATGGGACGATCATGTTTGACAGTGACATCAATGAAGTGGTCAACGCCTTGAAAGTCCGCAAAGACAAAATCGAATCAAAAGGCATCAAATCGATCCGCTCAAGAGTGACCAACATCAAACCATTCTTGCCAAAAGAGAAGCAAGACATGACGACTGAAGAGTTCCGTCAAGAAATCTTATTGAAGATTTTTGGTGTCGATTCCGTGGAAGAAGTCAAAACCTATGAACTGACTGAAGAGGATTGGGTCAAGATCAATGAGATTTCCGATAAGTATTATCGCAACTGGGATTGGAATTACGGTAAATCTCCAGCTTTTGATATTGAACGCCGTCATCGCTTCCCAATCGGCTCCATCGAAGTTCGTTTGAATGTGGCAGAAGGAAAAATCACGGATGCAAAAATCTTTGGCGACTTTTTCGGACTAGGGGACATTGCAGATGTCGAACAAGCCCTGATCGGAACTCGTTATGCCAAGGAAGATTTGGCACAAGTCATCGCCAACATTGATGTTAAAAAATATTTTGGCAACATCACGCCTGAAGATTTTCTTTCATTGATTTATTAATCAAAAAACGAAGCAGCCTTTTCAATCTGGCTGCTTCGTTTTTTCTATTAGTATGCGCGGGCGATCCAAACGGTATGCTTGGCAGGTTTGCCACTGACGATATCGACTGTTTTTTCCATTGGTGCTTCAAACGGAATGTTTCGGGTAGTAAAGCCGGTTTCTTCTTTGATTTTCGCTTCCGTTTCTTCCGAGCCGTCCCAACCGATCAAAACAAAGCCAGTCACTTTGTCTTCTTGTTTGCACGTTTCGATATGGGCTTTTAGTTCATCCAATGTATCGATGTTGGTGTACTCATTATCTTTGTTACGTTCCTTCGCAGCTGCCAATAAGCGTGGGGTCATTGCTTGCAGTTCTTGATCAACGAAGGCTTCCAAGTCCTCAAGGGCGACTGTTTGCTTGTCAGCCAAGTCGCGGACTTTGACCATCACTTTGCCAGCTTCTAAATCTCTTGGGCCACATTCGATTCGCAAGCAAGCGCCTTTTAGTTCCCATTCATTGAACTTATAGCCAGGTGAGTTATCAGAATCATCCAATCGAACACGAATGCCCTTGGCTTTAAAGTTGGCATACAGTTCTTCTAATTTTTCTAAGATGGCTGGATTCTTTTTCCATGGACCGACTGGTAACAACACAACTTGGGTTGGTGCAATGGTTGGTGGGAAAACTAACCCATTTTCATCGCCATGGGTCATGATCAAGGCCCCCAACAAGCGGGTAGAGACACCCCAAGAGGTTGTGTGGGCATGGACATGCTTGTTTTCTTTCGTTAAATACGTAATATCAAATGCTTCAGCAAATTTTGTCCCCATGTAGTGGCTGGTTCCTGCTTGGACTGCTTTGCCGTCTTTCATCATCGCTTCGATCGAATAAGTATCAACTGCTCCAGCAAAACGCTCAGAAGGGGTTTTTTTTCCGCGATAAACAGGGATCGCTAGGAATTCTTCGCAAAGGCGGGCATATTCATCCAAGATTTTCATGGTGCGTTGACGTGCATCTTCTTCGTTTTCATGAGCGGTATGGCCTTCTTGCCATAAAAACTCTGAGGTACGCAAGAAAGGCAATGTTTTCTTTTCCCAACGAAAGACGTTTGCCCATTGATTGATTTCATAAGGCAGGTCACGGTAGGAGTTGATCCAATCAGAAAAGGCAGAGCCAATCATGGTTTCTGAGGTTGGACGCAAGGCCAAAGGTTCTTCCAATTTTTCATTGCCGACTTCTGTGACCCATGGCAATTCAGGCGCAAAACCTTCAATATGATCGGCTTCTTTCATAAAGAAATTTTGCGGAATCAGCATTGGGAAGTACGCATTGCGAATGCCCTCTTTTTTCAAGAATCGATTGAACTCTTCTTGGATATGCTCCCAAAGTTCGAAGCCGTCAGGACGGAAAATAATGGAGCCTTTCACTGGGGAGTAAGCCATCAATTCGGCTTTTTGGATCGTTTGGATATACCATTCTGTAAAATCATTTTTTTGTGTCATTCTTTTTCCTCCTTAAAAAAATAAAAAAGCATCTCGTCCTAAAAAAGGACGAAATGCTTGGATTTCGCGGTACCACCTTTGTTGATTATCTATCGGGATAATCCAACTCGTAAAGGATAAGGCCTTTCCACCGACCGTTTTGCGGTCATTGCCATTGGGTAGGTTCATTTTATCAGTGGGTGTCGATTTTTCAGCTGCCATCGACTCTCTAAGACCATCATAAAACTACTATTCCAATGCTTGTTGCTGTTCTTTATCATGCTAAAGCGAAAAAGCGAAAAAAGCAAGAGTTTTTTCGCTTTTTCTTAAAATCGCTCCTTTAAAACTAATGTAGCAAGACGGTCAGTCGAAAGACAGCGGATCTATTTTCGCCCTAAGTGTCAAATGCAAGAGGTGAAGCCCGTCAGTTTCTTCAATCCGGATACTTCCTTGGTAGGCTAAACAAAGTTGTTCTAGCATTTGCATGTCAGCCTGCATCGCCTGTCGTTTGGTTTCATTGTTCTGTAGTTTTTCTGCTTCTTCATTTGAGAGAAGCGGCATTTGGCAGTCGATATGCAACTGGCCCTTCGTGTCATTCACCCTCAACGCGAGTCTTCGCTTTTGAGGATCAGTGACCGCACAAGTGTATCGGATGGCGTACTCTAGGCAATGAGCGATCAAGGATAGACGATCATTTTCCGCCAATTGTTCCAGTGGTTCTATGATGCCATCACAGGCAAAGGTGATCCTTTTTTGAGCAGCTGTGTGTTTATAATTAGCAAGCAGCATCGTCGTGAGTGATTCTTTTTCAACGGAAGGACTCGTTAACTGCTGCTTGATCTGTTCTTCAATCTCACTAAGGCCTTCATAGGCCGCTGCCAACTGCTGATCTTCTAACATATCCTTGACGGTATGGGTTCTTTGTTTGATGGTTCGTAAAACTTGCTGCCATTTTAACGTTTGTTCAGGGCTGATCGCTTGTTGGTTCTCATATAAACGCACTTTGATATCTGCCGTATCGATCTGCTTATTTTTACCCTCGCTGGCAAAAAAGAGTTCAAGGAAGCCGTAGCAAGTAAAAATGATAATTAATAAGAAAAAGATGATCGAACGCCAATTGATATCAGATTGTGGCAAAACTAAAATATCCTGAATATACAAGAAACAATGACCAATAGCCGCAATCACGATCCAAGGCGCACAAATGACATAAAAAGGATTTTTTTTCAATGCTTCATAAATTGCTGCAAAAGAAGTAACGAAGGTACTGGTAATATTCAACAAGAACATATAATTCATGATGACGGGCAAACTTTGTGCTTGGAAAAGTGCGAAAAGTATCGCTAACAGACCGAATGAATAGTGGAAGTATAACCATTTCTGGTAGTACTTGCGAATAAAATGCATATTCGTGCAGTAAAAGCCGATCAAAAACATTGGTGTAATAATAGAAAGAATATTTAACATTACAGAGTTGACGATTGGGGGAAACAGTAGTCCACCAAGCATATCGCTGAAGCCCGCTTCCAAGCCTGCTGTTAAGGCAAAGCCGCTGAATAAGAGAGAAGATATTTTCAGCCTTCGTTGATTGATAAAAGAAACTAAGATATAAAATAAATTGATGATACAAATAAAACCAGTAAATAAAAGAATGTAAATATTTAAAATTGACAGACTGAAGACATAGCCGATCAGTGCATTTGCAGGGCCAAAAAAGACTTCTGCTGGGAAGCCAGAATAGGTGTCAAAAGGACTAGTCACGTATATTTTCAAGGTTTTACCAACATAATCCTCAGGCAAGGTGATAAAAGACAATGTTTTGCCTGGATGATTGAGAGTCAGTGGATCATTGGGCTCATCGTTGGTGTAAATTTCTTGGTCATCGAGATAGACAGTCATGTGTTGATGATCGCCAATTAGTAACATTGTAGGGTATTTATAATCGTTGGTCATTTTTCGCTTCATCACAAAACGATCATTGGCTTTTACACTAGGTAAATGTTTCACATAACGGCTAATGAAAGTAGATTCGGGATTGTCCTCAGCATAGAAAATCCAGTCTTCCTTTTTCTCCACTGCATGGATATCAGAAGTTGGGAATAAAAAAAGAACGAGAAAAAAGACAATACTTCCCAGTAAAAATAGGACCAGAAGGATGAAGGGAATCCAACGCTTTAAAAAAAACTTGTTATTTAAAAAAGGCATACTTTTTCTCCTCTGTTTTTTAATCGCCTTTAGCATAATATAAATAATTAAATAAAGTCAAATAATAATCGAGTAATCTTCGTATAAAAATTCAATGAAACGTTTTTAAATATTTGAAAAAAATAGAGTTATGTTATAGAATCATAAAAGAAACTGAGGTTTAGAAGGAGAATAGAAAATGAAGCTTTTTCCAAAACAAAGTATCATGCTCTCACTTTTTGTACTGATGTTCATGCTGCTGTCTGTACTAATTGTGGTGATCCCACATGCGTTTGGTTTCACAATGGCTATTGTTGCTAGTGATGCAATGGAACCGACATATTCTGAAGGGACACTCCTTTTTGTAAAAAAAGCTTCTGAAGATAATTTAGTGGTTGGCAACGAAGTAACGTATTATGTTGATCAAGGTAGACAGATGCGGACGCGGCGAATCGTTGCGGTTGGGGAAAATCAATCGGTGCTCTACACCATTGGCGACAATCAAAATCAGATGGAACCAAACGAAATTCAAAAAAGTCAATTGATTGGCCAGCCGATATTTTATATTCCCAAAGTAGGGGCCTGGTTGAACCAAACGACGATCCAGCTGTTTAAAAACATGTATCTTCTTTTCGCCTTGTATATATTAGCAACGACGATGTTTGTTACGTTTTACCAAATCAAATCTGGCTCAGTAAAAAAGACGATCACTTCTTAATAAATCAATGAAAAAAGACAAAGAAACCCATACGTTTCTTTGTCTTTTTGTCTCTTTCCCCTTTATAGGATGAGTGTTCCGCCAAGTCCCACCATCAAACATAAGGATAAAAACAGCGTATCCATAAAAGTGATTTGAAATGTCTTGGCATAAGTTCGCGTTCCTTCACCGTCGAAACCTCTTGAAAGCATTGCCGTCGCCAAAAGTTCGGACCAGCGAATGGATTTGACGAGTAAAGGAATCAACATTTTGAAAGAAAACGAATTGACTGAGATTCCTCTGGAACGCATGCTATTGCGGATGTTTTGATACTCTGCTGGAATGATCGGAGCAATTTGAAACGCAGCGAGCAGACCGTACGCAAAAACGGCAGGCAGGTGCAGCTGTTGCTGCAGCGAATAAATCAATTCATTGATCGTGGTCGTCACACTGAAAGAACTGCCCAGAATACCGAAGCAGTAGATTCGGCTCGCCATGTCAAGCCCATAGTGAATAGCTGCCGTTGAGGAGGGAGCGCCTTGATGGTCTTGATAGTAAAGGAGACCAGTGAAAAAGACCCCTACAGCTGCCAGTGTTAATGCAGAGAAGAGCAAAAGACTTTTTTTCAAGGAGCGCTCTTTTACAGTAATAACGAAGAATAGGACAGAGAGCAATAAATTCAATCTGAAATTATTTTGAAAAGAAACCACTAAGGCGAGTCCTAAAATGGCGAATAACTTGACTGTGGGATTGAGTGTACGCATCTGCGACCTCCTTTTGATAGCAATTGAAATCAATGATTTGCGAGCAAAACTGTTGCAACAATAAGACATCGTGACTAACGATCAAAACTAACGTGCCAGTGGTTGCTTTAGCAGCTAATAGTTCCATGATCTGCCAAGCTTGTGTGACATCTTGACCATATGTCGGCTCGTCTACTAGCAGTAGGTCTACCGGGCGCTGCAGTAAGGAGGCAACAGCCAAGCGCCGTTGCTGTCCTTGACTCAGTAGAAAAGGCGACAGGGCACTCTTGTTTTGCAGACGCAATTTTTCGAGTAGTTTGTCGCTCTCGGTCGGGGCGCTTCCTTGGCTAAGCTCTTGCGCAACGGTAGCTGCCAAAAATTGGTCTTGCGGATTTTGCATGATCCAACTGATGGAGCGAAAAGGTGACGGATACTTCTTGATTGGTTTACCTGCCAAAAGAATATCCCCCTTATAGGCCTGCTGCTGTAAAATAGCTTTTAAAAACGAAGACTTGCCGCTGCCGCTACGTCCAGTGATCCCAATCAGTGAGCCCTTATCAAAGGCAAGATCTGGGAAAACAATTTCATGGTTTCGGATGGGTAATCGGAAATTTTGAAATGAAAGCCGTTTTTCGTTAGAAGTCGATTTAATGTTCACAAGCGGCAGCGACTTGCGTAGGTGCTGATCAAGTTGGCGGAGCGCTGCTTGATTGATCTTTCTGAATTCCTCTTCAATCAGCAGCCACTCATCGACCCAGTTAGCGGTCTCTTTGATTTGATGATCGATCAATAAAATACCAAGAGCATTTTTGTGTTGGATTTGCTGCAGTTTTCGTATGACTTTTTGACTTGTGTCCGAATCCAAATTGGCAAAGGGTTCGTCCAAAAGCAAGTAACGACTTTTTAATATCAGACAACAAGCCAATGCGGCTAGCTGTTTTTCACCACCAGACAAGGTCGTGAAAGGTTGATCAGCAAGGTGGGTAATCTCGCAAAATGCCAAAGCTTCAGCCACTTTGTTTGGCATGTCTTTTTGGGAAATACATTGATTCTCTAAACAGAAAAGCAACTCTTCTCGCGGTGTTGCCATGCAAAATTGCATATCAGGATTTTGAAACAATAAGCTGACGGACGTGCTTCTTTCCCGGATGGAAAGCTGGTTCATCGTTTGGCCGTCAATCGTATACGTCCCTCCATCAAACCCCTTCTCATTTAGTCCCGCTAAGAGATGGAAAAGGGTGCTTTTTCCTGTTCCTGAAGCACCATAAATCCCTTTTGTTTCACCAGGGGCCAAAGACAGAGTCAATTCAAGTCGCTTTTGATCCACCAAAAAACTGCCGTTTTTTACCGACAGGCTCATGCGGTTTTCCGTTTGACGATGACCGTTTGATCTTCAGCGATGGGGTAACTGTTGAGGACCCCCATCCGTGTCAAGTGGTCACAGACGATCTTCACTAAAAAGGCTGAAAAGAATAACGAAGAAAGCAAGCGAATAAGAAAGATCGCCAACAGCAACTGCCATTGTAGGTTAATGAAATTTGACCGAATGATTCCCCAAAGAAAACTCGTGATCGTGGCGCCCACGGCTCCAGTAACTAAAGGGAACCACCCGTATCGTCGGTAGCGGCCTAATGCAAAACCGGCTTCTGTTCCGATCCCCTGTACAAAACCGCTAATAAAAATGATAGGTCCATAAAAATTTCCCATAAACACTTCTAAAAGAGCCGCAATCATTTCAGTGATCGTAGCTGCTCCCGGCTTACGTAGCACATATCCGGCAAAAGCTGCCGCCATGAACCAAACACCAAAGATAAACTCATTGGCTAAGACAGATAAACCAAAGGGCGTTAGAAGCGTACCTAACAACAATCCGAAATGGACAGCCCCAAGATAGATCACGCCAAAAATCAACGAAGCAATTCCTACCATGATGACATCTTTCAAAGCCCACTTAGTCACGTGGCATCGCCTCCTTTTTTGAAGGGCTGTTGACCGAAACAGTCGCTTCCAGAACATAGTGGGGGAGATGGTCATGGGCATAAGCTAATGCGGCTTCAAAATAAGCAAAGAGTTGGCTTGCTGATCCGGTCAGCATCGTCACATAGTGAGCAGAACGAGGGCTCAAGCCATGAGTCTCTGCCAGCTGGACGATCGTGGCGATTTCTTCCATATAATGATTTTCGCCAAATACGTAAAACGAATATTTGCAATCAACCAAAAAGTCACCATTCGCTAGGTTCTTTCCTTTATTGGGTTGCGCCTGTTCGCCATTCAAGAATGTGTCACCCGCAGTGTCTCCGGGACAGCCTTTGGAAAAAGTAAACTCACCCACGAGGTGTGTCTTTGATTCGTAGGCGTTGATAAATAGCGCCTCTGCTGCGTCTATGACATTAGGCGCTTCCCCTCGAAAAAGGGTACTGAACAGATCGGTCTGCTGCCAAACAGCGCTCGTATTCGTTTTTTCGATACTTGTTAAAATTTGTTGCGCGAAATGGTCTTTCATTGGGTACAAGCTAACTCGGCACCCCGTGATATCGATCCCATCTGCCGCACAGGCGATTGGTTCATTTGTCATTTTTCTCTTCTCCTCTCGATGGTTTTTCTGTCTACAAAAAAAGCGTTCCTCCTTTTTCTATCCACACGTAGACAGAAAAAATGGGAACGCGAAAAATCATGCGCTGCCACTTCCCTACGTTGGTACTAACCAAATCAGGTTCTAAGGGACCAGACATACGTCTATCTCAGCATAAAGCGCCCCTAGTGGATAATCTTGTATTCAATTACCCCTCGAGTGTAGCACAGGAGGCGACAAAGGACAATAGATAGCGATTTTCGTCATTTGCCGATTGTTGCCGAATCAACCGATCCATTCAGTAAGTTAATAATGATATCAGCAGTGGTACATATGAAAGTTTTTACATATAAAAAAACATCTTGAAAAGCTGTTGACAAGGAGTAAATAGTTGTGTAAAGTAGAAAACCGATGGTAAAACGTAAACATTACGTTTTGTTTTTGTAAATCGTAATTGATTTATCAGTGTTTTGCCGAGGAAAAGGAAATATGGAAAAATAAAAAGGAGTGTATTTTGAAAATGAAGAAGTTTTTTAAAATAACGATGTTATCAACAGTAGCCCTAGCTTTGGCGGCCTGTGGACAAGGAGGCTCTGATGCAACTGAACAATCAGGCAACGCTGCTTCTGATAATGAACAAATCCAGGTCATGGCTACGTTTTATCCGATGTATGATTTTGCTCGTCAAGTTGTAGGGGATGAAGGGGAGGTTGAATTATTGATGCCCGCAGGCACTGATTCCCACGATTATGAACCTTCTGCAAAAGATATGGCAAAGATCCAAGATGCGGATGTTTTCGTCTACAACAATGAGAACATGGAAATGTGGGTTCCTTCGATTGAAGCCACGTTAAATGACGGGGATGTGACAGTGGTTAAAGCCACAGAAGGAATGGTCCTGTTACCCGGTGACGATGACCACGACCACGATCACGATCATGACCACGGCGATGATGGTCATTCTCATGAATTAGATCCCCATGTCTGGTTAGCCCCAAGCTTAGCCATGAAACAAGTAGAGGCGATCCGTGACCAGCTGAGTGAGGCTTATCCAGCGAAAGCGACAGCCTTTGCTGAAAATGCGGCAAATTATTTAGCACAATTACAAGATCTTCATGAATCGTATGAAGAAGCATTTAGCAATCCGGCGCAAAATCATTTTGTAACGCAGCACGCCGCTTTTGGTTATTTAGCTTTAGAATACGGATTGACCCAAGTTCCGATCTCCGGTCTTTCACCAAGTGAAGAGCCTTCCGCTTCACGGATCGCAGAACTAAAAGAGTTCGTTCAAGAAACAGGTATTCAGACGATCTATTTTGAAGAAAATGCCAAAGACAGCATTGCCCGGACGTTAGCGTCAGAAGCAGGAGTTGAATTAGCTGTTTTGAACCCATTAGAAGGCTTGACCCAAGAGCAGATGGATAACGGGGAAGACTACATTTCAATTATGGAGCAAAACCGCGATGCCTTGAGAAAAACCACCGATGTAGCAAATGACAAAGAAATGGCTGAAGCCGAAAAAGAAAAAACAGTTTATAACGGCTACTTTGAGGATGCCGATGTACAAGACCGTCCTTTATCTGACTGGGCAGGATACTGGCAATCCGTTTACCCATTTTTACAAGACGGAACATTGGATCAAGTGTTTGATTATAAAGCAAAAATGGACAAGAAAATGACAGCTGACGAATACAAAGAGTATTATACGACAGGGTATCAAACGGATGTTGCTCAGATCAAGATCACAGACAATACAATGACATTTATTTTTGATGATGGTACTGAGAAAGAAGCTAAGTATGTGTATACTGGCAAAGAGGTTTTGAACTACTCAGCTGGTAATCGTGGCGTACGCTTCTTATTTGAAAGCACCGATGAAGATGCGGCGTTCAAATATATCCAATTTAGCGACCATATGATCGCACCAGGTGCTTCACATCATTTCCATATCTACTTTGGCAACGAGAGTCATGAAGCGTTACTAGAGGAAATGGAGCATTGGCCGACCTATTACCCAACGGGGATGAGCGGATTAGAAATTGCACAGGAAATGCTCTCCCATTAAAAAAAAGATTGACAATCCTCGCTCTTTTCGTCAAAGTAAACTTGATAGGAAGGAGCGAGATTTTTTTGGAAAAAACATTGAAGAAATTAGCGAAAGTGATTGACCGGATGATGGATCACGTTGATTTGTATGGCGGACCCAGTGTGGTTAGTGACGACGATCTTGAGCATTACTTAGATCCTGTTTTTTACTTGATCTTTTGCGCGGAAACAGATGGCGGCATGACCAAACTAAAAGACAAAGTCTTTGTTGAATGGGTATATACTGAAATGCTGCCTCAAGAAGTACCGTACAGTCTAAATTTTCTTCCGTTTGCCAAAACAGCCATTGAAGACTTTTATTACTGCATGTATAAAGAAAAGCATATTACCAAATCGCAATACCTAGAAATTGCCTTTGTATTGGCTGAAAAACAACCTATCTTTTTCGCTCGGATGTCCAAACCACAGTTTTGGTCAGCTGAAAAGAAAGAAGCGATGTTAGCAATGATTAAAGACACCGATCCCGAAGAACATGATCTATTGCCCGTTGATGACCCACGGATTGCTGCAATCTCGCCAAAAATCGTCCCATTTCCAACAAAACATACGGCCTTTGATGACGCAGCAGATACGCCGGTCGCCTATCAGGTCCGTATTGATTTAGAAGGATACCGTCCGCCAATTTGGCGTCGTTTGATTATTCCTGCAGGGCTGACCTATGAACAGCTACATATTTTGATCCAGATTGCCTTTGAGTGGATGAATCAACATTTGTATTTGTTTATTGCCGGCTCGAAATCGATCGGCTTAGGCAATTCCGTTCCAACGGATGCGTCCGCTATTGACCAAGATTTTCAGTATTGTAAGTCCATGACCTATATTTATGATATGGGGGCAGATTGGACACATAAGATCAAGATTGAAAAAGTGTTGACAGCAGAGGATCATCCGAATCCGGTCGTCCCGGTTTGTATCAAAGCTGTGGGCGATGTCCCGATCGAAGATGCCTTTGATGATGATATCCGTGAACCACTGGATCGTGAGATCATCAATGAAGTTTTACTCGATTATTGGGAAACAGGAGAATATGTTTAACTAGTAGTTAGGAAATTGTCCGTAATTTTACAAGAATCAAACAGCACAACCACCAGGCCGTAACGGTTCTGGTGGTTTTTTAGTGGTTTCCTATCAAAGGCGCTTTTTGATATACTCTGTCATCGGTTTGGTGTAGGACGAGAAGTCTGTTGGTTGCGCATGTACCTCATTGATCCGATTTGCTAGAAGATAACCGATGTAAGGTCCCGTCGTTAAACCGGAAGAACCTAGCCCGCTGGCGGCGAACAAATTCGTTTCATCAGGCACTTCCCCAAAGAAAGGCGCAAAATCAGAGGTGTAAGCGCGTGTGCCGACTCGCATAGTCATTGGGGCAGCAAAGAGTGCTTCGGGGTCTTCAAGAAAAGCACCGATTCCTGTCATCAATTGCTGTTGGGCTGCTTCAGTAGGTGTCAAATCCCAACCAGCATCATTTTCATGAGTAGCGCCTAATAAAATTTGACCATTAGAGAAGGGAATCAAGTCGCCTTCGCCTTCTAGCATGGCGACCGGCCAACTGTTTGTCGGCAGGTTGGTGGCAAAAGAGAGCAACTGGCCTTTTTGCGGACGGATATCGACTTGATACCCTAAAGGTGATAACAAGTCTAGTAATCCCGGTCCAGCTGTCAGGCAAAGAATCTCGGTCTCAAGAAAGTGATCCTTGGTTTTGATTTGCCAATGGTGGCCGGTTCTGACGATCTCAGCTTTTTCTTCAATAAAAGTCACTTGCTGCTGCTGAGCGTTTGCTTTTAAGTGGGCAAGATAAGCCTGACCATCTAAGCGGCCACCGCCTGTGATTCGTAAAGAGGGCATTTCTTTTAGTAATGGCAATACCTCTTTGGTTTGTGAGCCCGTCAGTAAGTCGATTTCGCCGATTCCTGGTGCCGCCTTACGTCGATTTTCAGCTAATTCTGCCAGTTCTTGAAGCGCCTTTTCTGGTCGCACTACCAAAGTGCCACATGGGGCATAGATGGATTCATCTAAAGCAAAATCCCGTACCAATTTCGGGAAGAAAGCGGCTCCGTCTTGTGCTAACTGGTACCATTTTTTATTGCGGCGTTTGGATAGCCAAGGGGAAATGATGCCAGCGCTGGCAGATGTTGCTTGACCGATGAGGGAATCAATGACAGTCACGTCAAATTTGGTTTTATCAAGATAATTGGCGAGGGTCAAACCGATGATCCCACCGCCGATAATCATAACTTTTTTCATAGTAGAAGACTCCTTTGTTTGATTTCATTGAAAAGCGAATAAAAAGCGAAAGTTCTCTTAATGCCGTTTTCTTTGCGTACTTAATTGCGTATAATAAGGAAATGGAAAAGAGGGTATTATGCAAACTATTCAAACAGTCTTAAAAGAACATTTTGGCTATTCACAGTTTCGTGAAGGTCAAGAAACGATTATTCAATCTATTTTAACACAACAAAATGTTTTGGGAATCATGCCCACAGGTGGAGGGAAATCCATTTGTTATCAATTGCCAGCGCTCTTGCTGGATGGAGTGACCTTGGTCATCTCCCCTTTGATTTCATTAATGAAAGACCAAGTAGATAGCCTCGTTGATATGGGGATCCCAGCAGCGTATATCAATTCTTCCTTGACAGGAGCACAGATCAATCAACGCTTGCAAGAAGCACGCCAAGGGCGAATCAAACTGCTGTATGTTTCGCCAGAACGCTTAGACTCAGAATCTTTCCGCTACTCATTGCGGCAGATGCCGATCGCTTTATTGGCCGTTGATGAAGCCCACTGTATTTCCCAATGGGGACATGATTTTCGCCCGAGCTATCTGCGACTCGCCGAAACGATCGAAAACTGGGAGCAGAAGCCAACGATCGTTGCCCTTACCGCGACAGCTACACCCAAAGTTGCCGAAGACATCGAAAACTTACTTTCAATTCCGGCAGAAAATCAAGTCAAAACCGGGTTTGCTCGGGAAAATTTGGCTTTTCAAGTCGTCAAGGATCAAAAAGATACCTACATCACAACGTATTTGAAAATGAACCAAGGACAATCAGGTATCATTTACGCCAGTACCCGCAAGGAAGTGGAACGGATCTATCACCTGTTGAAACATGAACGCGTGTCCGTCGGGTATTACCATGGCGGACTTTCAGAAGAAGAGCGCTCATTTTTCCAAGAAGAATTTCTTTATGACCGCCTGCAAGTGATGGTAGCTACCAATGCATTCGGGATGGGAATCAACAAAAGCAATGTCCGTTTCGTGATCCATGCCCAGATACCTGGAAATTTGGAGTCTTATTATCAGGAAGCCGGGCGTGCCGGACGAGACGGCGAACCTAGTGATGCGATCTTACTTTATGCTCCACAAGACATGCAGATTCAGCAATTCTTTATCGATCAATCCGAATCAGATATTCTTTATCGCCAAAACGAATACTTGAAATTGCGGGAGATGAGCCAATACGGACATACCCAACTGTGCTTACAGCGCTATATTTTGCGTTATTTTGGAGAAGATGGACCCGATTGCGGTCGTTGCAGCAATTGCCTTGATGAAAGAGAACAAGTGGATATCACAGTGGATACACAAAAAGTGTTGTCATGTGTGAAACGAATGGGCGAACGCTTCGGGAAAGCCTTGGTGGGGAAAGTGCTAACGGGCTCTGGCGACCAAAAAGTCAAACAGTGGGGCTTTGAAAAGTTACCAACTTATGGATTAATGAAAGATTGGTCTCAAAAGGAAGTCAATCAGCTGATCGATTATTTAACAGCATCAGGGTATCTTTTGCCGTCAGAAGGGCAATACCCTTTGTTAAGTGTGACCAATGCGGGGATTGATGTGTTGCTTGGAAAAGCAAAAGTTTATAGAAAACAAACCAAAGTCAAACAGTTAGTGGTTGATGATGAACTGTTCGATCAACTGCGCACCTTACGATTGAATCTCGCACAAGAACAAAATTTGCCGCCGTATGTCGTTTTTTCTGATAAAACACTGCGAGAATTGGCGGAAGTTCAGCCAAAAACGCCGATCGATTTTTTACAGATCAAAGGGGTTGGCCAAAACAAATTGGATAAGTATGGCGATGCCTTTTTAGCATTGCTTTCTGAATACGAAAAGACGGAAAGTGATTAAAAAAGACCATTTTCTCTACGATAAGACAAAAAAACAGCAGGAAGGGACGAAAAATCAGTGATTACGATTCGACCGGCAATAGCTGCAGATCAAGCGTTTTGGTTTTCTTTGGATACTCACTTACCAAAGGAAGTCTTCGCCAAAAAGATAATGGAAAAAACTGCTTATGTGATAGTTGCAGACGAACAGCCAGTAGGGTTACTGCGCTACAATTTTTTCTGGGACACGATTCCTTTTTGTACCATGTTAGTGATCGCAGAAGCGCATCAAGGCAAGGGACTTGGGAAACGGTTGGTTACTTATTGGGAACAACAGCAAAAAGCAGCCGGCCATGCTCTTTGTTTGACTTCCACGCAAGTCGACGAGCAGGCACAGCATTTCTATCGCAACCTTGGTTACCAAGATGCCGGTGGGTTACTTTTGACAAGTCCTGGATTTGAACAGCCGATGGAATTATTTCTTATCAAACAGTTGTGATGTTTTTGCTAGCTTGTGGTACATTGATAGGAGAATGAGAAAATAGGAGCGTTTACTATGTCTTTTTTTGGAAAAATCGATTTCAATGAGTTATCAGAGACCGATCGTGCGATTTATCATTATATGTCGAGCCAAAGTGATAAGATTCCTTACATGCGTGTCCGGGAGATCGCGCTTGAATCCCACACCTCAGCTTCTTCTGTTATGCGCTTTATCCGTAAATTAGGGTATGAGAGCTTTACAGAATTTCGTACCCAGTTCAAAGCACCTGAGTTAGATGCTGTCAGTTTTTTTAGCAGTATGACCGTTTTGGATCCGGAACGCTTCCCGCGAGACGTCGAAGGAAAAATCCGGCGAATCGCTGAACGAATGCTGGAATGTGAGAATATTATTTTTTATGGCATCGGTGCGTCAGGTTCAATGTGTGAATATGCTGCCCGCCGTTTTGCCACGATCGGATTTAACAGTTATGCTTTGGTGGATAATACCTATCCAATCTTTGCGAAGCTGAAACATACTTCAGACAATATGATCGTGGTCCTTTCAATCACCGGAACGACCACCGAGATCATTGAAGTGGTCAATGGCTTTCGTAATAATCCTGACTTCACCACTGTAGCAATCACCAGTGACGCCAACAGCACACTGGGGCGAATGTCCGATTATGTCTTAGACTATTCAGTTGATGTGAAACGCATCAACAAGTATGAAGATTTGACGACGCAAATTCCTTGCCTTTTCTTAGTCGAAGCGTTGTCGGAGACGGTTCGTCAGTTTTCTTTATCCGCAGGGGAATAAGCTACATTTTTCCTTTAATAAATGAAAAAAACAAACAGGTTTAATGGATCAAGAGACTTTTCTTTTGATAACTTTTGGACCTGTTTTTTTTGCATTTTAGCAAGCTAATTACGGTTCAGTCTTGTTGATAGAAAATGAGAGGGACGCCTGACATGAAGCGTCGATTCAAGGTGTCGAGGATTAAAGGAATAACGTAATTTAAGATCATTGAGCTTTTTGTTGTATAAAAGGGAGATGGCAAGTTTCTAAAATAGTTGCAACAATAACATATGAATGAAACGTATGTTTTTTTTAACTTCATGCAGGATATTCATCGATCGAGGAATATCGTGAATTTTATTCTAAGTAGAACATCGATATAATTAGTATGACATGTTTGAAAACCATGGTTTTTGAGATATCAAGTACGACTACGATCAAGATAGAATGAATTCCATATAAACAGTACTATTTAGGCTTTTGTAAAGAGATTGGCTTTAATAAAATAACACGTCTCAAAAACGATCGTTTTCGAAATGAACAACTCACAAGGAGGAGGGAGAATGGATATCAACGGTGCATCTATTAGAGGAAGGGCTTTGAAAGTATGTTTGGTCTTATTGTTCGCTTTCGGGTTTACAAGAACGAGTTTTGGCGAGGAGAGACGTTCAACGGAAACGGAGGGGACAGTGGGGTTTACCGGGATTTATGAGCCTTTGGATCAACCAGAACCATCTCCACCAACCGGTCCTGTTCCGCGTCCACCGCAAGACACGGGTAAACCCGGCGGGCAGCTGCCCCAGACAAACTTCATTCAACGGTTGGATTGGGTGATTCTTGGAAGTCTCTTGCTGATCACCGCACTTAACATATACGTAGTAAAACAACTTATCAAAAAAGGGAAATCAACATTCCCTAAGTGGGGCTAGATCCCATGGGGAAAATAAGAGAAATGACATTTAGGAGTGAATGCGATGAACTCATTTTTTCGCAAAAAAAATAAGTGGTTGCTGGTTCTACTTGCCTTACTCCCACTGATTACAACATTAACAATCATGAATGCCGAGACGATTTTTTCGTGGACACCAGAGGAAGAACACGAGGAGAAGGCCGACGATGAAGTGAGTGGAGAAATCTCCTTTGCGGAGGAACTGATCCAAGGAGAGGTCGAGCACGTAATAGATTTTATTTTCTACTCAGAAGTTGCCCTCGAAACGGTGGACATCGCGTTGCCTCAGGAAATAATCATTGATCAGGAAGCTTTGAACGATGAACTAACGGTGGTAGCAACAGACCACGAAGGTGTGTGGCAGCTGAACAGCGAGACCCCACAAACGACTTTTGTCTTACCGATTCTTGTGGATACGATCGGAGAATATGAGATCATCGTTGCCGAGACTGCTACGCAGCGCCTGCTGATCTTAGATCATACGGATGCCGAAGACACTGATTCGACGGAAGAAGAGAATGACTCTGCGGAAGTAGATCAAGCAGATGAGGCTGCGGATGAAGTAGGAAGAGAGGCAGAAGTAGATGATAGAAGTGATACTACAGCTAAAATTCGAATTGAGCGAGCAGATTTCTTAGATCATTTTGATTTGCAAGGACACCCTATCGATGCTACTTATAACGAGCAAACAGGAGAAGTGCTGTTAACGCCCAATCTATCAGATCACGTTGGTAATGTTACTTTAAAAGAAAGGCTCAGTTTGGATCGTCCATTTACGCTAAAAGGCAAAGCAAATATCGGAACGAGATTAGACGGAGCCGATGGCATTGCTTTTGGCTTTCACAATTCGGCTACAGATGAAGTCGGGTATCCAGGAAATGCGTTTGGTATTGGCGGTTTGATCGATGGCTTTGGGTTTAAATTGGACAATAATTATAACACTACACCTAGTGTTTTTGAAGAATTCACGAATCGATTTGAGGTGATTAGAGATCCAATGTCTGTTGGCGGTGCGCCATTCGCTGGATTCATCTATCATACAGGTCCGCGAACGATGGCGACCTATACCGGCAATGATGCATTACCGCAAAGAGCTGGAAATCGCTTGGGACATGATTTGGATGTACTTATTCAATATCAGCCGGATGAAAATGGGAGATGGTTTCAAGTCGATTATGACAATCGGACATGGCGTAGAGATATTAGTGATTGGCAACCTGAGGATGTTTCTGCGATGGCTTTTCTTATTACTGGAAGTACAGGTGCAAGGAGTGATCGCCATACCTTTACTTTTGATTGGATGGAATATCACATTGGTACTGGAACCGTCCATGTAAACTATCTGGATCGAGAGACAGGGGAGGATATTCTACCAACTGAAACATTAGAACTACCATTACGTTTCCTTCATACCCTTGACCCCAAGAACCGAGAGAGCACCGAGAGAGCGATGAACCCTATCAGTTAGGGTATGACTATTACGGGGTTGAGTATGTCACAGAACACTTTGACCCAGGTACATTTGCTATTATGCCGCAGCCTTTCCATCAGAATGTTACTTTTTTATTTGATCGCGTGCCATCGAACATCAAGATCAATCACATAGATGAAGAAGGGGTAGCATTGAGGGAACCAACCTATCAAGGAGAATTCGTAAATGAATCGGTCGATATCCTTCCTGAGGAGATTCCTTATTACCAATATCTTTACGAGCGGGACGGTCAGCCGCTGGAAACAAGAGTCACCCGAGATGAACAAGAATACTGGCTGGTTTATGGTTTGGAAAGTACTCCGCAACCAGTAGACCCTCTTGATCCGGATACGCAAGTAAATCCTGAGAATCCGCCTGAGATTGATGCAGAACAAGGGTTTGTCAGCTTGGATTTTGTTTCCCAATTCCAGTTTGGGACAGTTGGCATTCGGTCAGAAACGACGACCTACGATGCCCTGCCGCAGAAACTGCTTCAGCCGGCTGATCCAAATGATAATCTACGCCCTAATTATGTGCAGGTTTCAGATCGGAGGCGGGAAAATTCCGGTTGGACCCTCCGTGCAACCTTACGAGAGCCTTTTGAAAGTGATGAAGGGCATCAACTGACTGGTGCTAGAATTTTATTAGACAATATCGATGTAGTAACGACTCGAGAAAACGTGTCTGAGCCACCTACTCACAAACAGCAAGCAGCACTGACTGTTGGAAATGCGGAGATAATCGCACAAGCAGGTGCCAACCAAGGCAGAGGCACTTGGGTCCAGCGCTTTGGCGATCGAGAAACAATGGATCAAAGTGTCAAACTTGAGGTGCCAATTAGTGCGACTCCTCAAGCCACGAGATATTCAGCAACCATTCTTTGGGAACTTTCATTTGTTCCTTAACAATAAACAAAAAGAAGCTGCAGCGATTTGCAGCTTCTTTTTGTTAGCATCGGAGAAGACACAATGTCGGATGTATCAGGGGATTTGGTGTTATCCATTATTTATGGTACACCTTGTACCATGATGAAGATTTTTCCTTTTTGCCATGAGTTGCACCAAAGTATGAAGATCGTCTTTTTTTGAAAACGTTTTTAATTATACTGAATGAAAGGAATCGGCAACATGTTGCTTCTGCTAAGAAGGAGCAAATGCCGCAAGTTCGATAAGCAAAAGAAGAGAGCCTAATGATTGGAGAGAATAATAGTGCAAACCGTAAAACTAAAAGAACTGATTGACCAAATGACTGTAGCTGAAAAAGTGGGCCAGTTGGTCCAACTGACGCCAGATTTTTTTGCGCAAGGAGGAGAAATCACCGGTCCGATGCAACAATGGCACATGAGTGAAGACCAATTATTTTCGATTGGTTCTGTGTTGGGCACTCATACTGCGGAACAAGTGTATGCCATCCAAACGTCTTATCTTCAGAAAAGTCGCTTAAAGATTCCTCTTGTTTTTATGGCAGATGTTATCCATGGGTATGAAACGATTTTCCCAATTCCACTGGCCTTAGCATCTTCCTTTGATGCGCAGTTAGTGGAAGAGGTTGCTAAAGCTTCAGCAAAAGAAGCGGCAGAAGCTGGTGTCCATGTCACGTTTTCACCGATGGCGGATCATGTTAAAGACGCGCGCTGGGGGAGGGTCTTGGAAAGTAATGGGGAAGATCCGACCTTATCTGCGGTGTTGACGGCTGCTTATGTACGAGGGTATCAAGGAACTGCTTCCCTTGCAGAAAATAAACAGCGAATTGCTGCTTGTGTCAAACACTTTATCGGCTATGGCGCTGCAGAAGGCGGCCGGGATTACCATACTGTCGATTTGTCTGATCTGGAGCTCTACCAAAATTATCTGCCCGCGTTTCAGGCGGCGATTGAAGCTGGTGCAGAATTGGTCATGACTTCTTTTAATACGATCCATGGTGTGCCGGCCACAGCCAATCAACCATTGTTGCAGGAAGTATTGCGAGAAAAGCTTGGGTTTGATGGCTTGATCATCTCAGATTGGGCAGCGGTGGCGGAATTGATGGCGCATCGTGTAGCTGCTGATCGAAAGGAAGCCGCACAGAAAGCTTTTACTGCAGGTGTCGAAATGGATATGATGAGTGATTGCTATTTGAACGCACTAGAGCAAATCATTCAGGCAGATCCTGCTATGAAAGAGCAGTTGAATAAGGCGGTTTTTCATGTGCTACATTTAAAGAACAAGCTAGGCCTTTTTGAAGACCCTTATAGAGGGTTAGCACCGGAAAACTTAACGCCTAGACTCCTAAAGGAAACCCGTCTTCTTTCACGAGAAGCAGCAAAGCAAACAACGGTTCTTCTGAAAAACCAGGCACTGTTGCCTTTGCAGAAAAAACAAAAGGTCGCGCTGATCGGTCCCAAAGCAGATTCAAAGGATCTTTTGGGGGCTTGGTCGTGGATCGGCAAACCAGAGGCTGCGGTCTCCTTAGCGGAAGGTCTTTCTCAAAAAGAAATTGACTTAACTGTCTTACCGTACCCTGATGGGGAAATGTTGACGAGCGCCTTTCTTGATGAGGCGTGTAAAGTCGCTAAAGGAGCTGAGGTCGTTTTATTGGCTCTGGGGGAAACCAGCGAGGAAGCGGGAGAAGCGGCAAGTCTGACCAAACTTTCTTTATCAAGAAAGCAAGAAGCATTGATTGAAGCAGTAAGTCAGGTCAATCCTAGGATCGCAACGATTCTTTTCTGTGGCAGACCACTGGTTTTGACCGCCATCGAGCCTCTTTGTCAAGCAATCATGATTGCCTGGTTCCCTGGATCAGAAGGCGGTAATGCATTGGCAGATTTGTTGATGGGCGAATCTGAACCGCAAGGACGTTTAGCTATGAGTTTTCCAAGGGCAGAAGGACAGTTGCCGTTGACTTATGCTCAACTCTCTACAGGTCGGCCACTGACAGAAGAGAATAGTGATCAAAAATATATTTCGCGCTATATGGATGAAAAAAATGAGCCGTTGTTTTCTTTTGGCTCGGGGATAGGCTATAGTAAATGCACGATTACCCACACCCAAATCATTATTCCTCAGGAAAAGGGTGCGCCATTTGAGATCAGTTGCACACTGAAAAATGAGGGCGATGTGCCGCATACAACGACATTGCAACTCTATAGCAGAGACGATGTTACGGAAGTAGCACGACCGATGAGGGAATTGAAACAATGGCAAAAAATCCATCTTGCTGCAGCCGAAGAAAGGCAGCATTCATTCTATGTTACACCAGAGGATTTTGCTTATGTTCATTCCGATTTCTCGACAGAAAGTGATCCTGGTACGATTTCCTTATACCTTGGCTTTGCTGCTGCCTCAGCGAAGTTGATTGGTACGCTCACGATTTAAAAGCCTTTCGAGGCTTTTTTTTTCGGGTACAACTTGTACCAAAGTGGCACAGGTTTCAAGGTGCTGGTACATGCGCCAACTAGTCCTAGAACCATTGTGGGTGAAAACGTTTTTATATATAGTTGGTTTATCGGATGGCCAACCTTAGAGTGGTCGTTGATTTTTTCAGAAAAATAAAAACGTTTTTATTTTTGGGAAGAATCCTTCAGGAGGGGAGAATCATTTGACAAATCGAATCACGATTCGGGAAGTGGCAAAGGAGGCAAACGTGTCGATTGCGACCGTGTCTAAAGCATTAAACGGTGTCGATGTTGTTCGGCCCGCAACGAAAGAACGTGTGATGGCCGCCGCGCAGCGGTTGCATTATGTCCCAAATTTGATGGGCAAACAATTAAAAAACACGAAAACCAAGATGCTTGGTTTTTACACCACCAGCATTAAGGGCCCCTACTTTAGCGTACTAGTTGAAGCCATTGCCAGAGAGGCAGAAAAACATGGGTATGCAGTCAACGTGTTTTTATCTGCAGATAAGCGCGTTGTCCTCAATAGTATTTTAGGTGGTGTTGTTGATGGCATTATTGGATTTGAAGATTTTTTAACGAAGCAGGATTTGGCTGCGATGGAACGAGAACAAATCAAAGCCGTCTTTATCGATCGAAACATTCAAGAGAAGAACTTCGGCAGTGTAGTCTTTGATTCTTTCGAAAAAGGGAAAGCAGCCACCGAGTATCTTTTGTCACTTGGCCACAAAAAAATTGCCTTTATCAGTGGTATTACTGGTGTTTATGATAGTGATGAGCGTTTAAGAGGGTATTTAGAAGCATTAAATGAGGCAGGGGTTTCTAAACGGTCGGACTATCAATTGCAGGGGTTCTTTGAAGAAGAACGAACGAGAGTCCGCGTGCAACAGTTTTTGCTAGAGCAGAAAGATTTACCCACAGCGTTTCTGGCGGGAAATGATCTTAGTGCGATAGGAACGGTCAAGGCGATCCATGAGACCAAGTGGCGGGTGCCGGATGATTTCAGCGTAATTGGCTTTGATGGCATCGATCTCTTGGACTATTTCATGCCTCGGTTGACGACTGTGAAAAATCCAATCCAATTGCAAGGGGTCACGGCAGTAAACCACTTGATCGAAATGATTGAGGAAAATGCATGTGGTGTCTCCTACGTTTTACCAGGAGAATTGAGTATTAAGCAATCGACAAAACAAGTAAATGAATAATGAGGGTGAAGCAATGTTTATTGGAATTGATGTTGGAGGAACGGCTATCAAATATGGTGTGATTTTGAGAACGGGTGAAATTGTGAAGAAAGGACAGATGCCAACCATTCATGAAAAAGAAAAATTTTTGCAATCCATCACAGCATTGATCGAATCGCTGCAGCAAGATGCAGTGATCGAAGGTGTCGGTATTAGCGCACCGGGCATCATCCAAAAAGATGGCACGATGATCACGGCAGGATCAATCAAACCGCTTTATGGAATCAACCTAAAGTTGGAATTAGAGAAACGTGTCAAGCTGCCAGTCCTTGTTGAAAATGATGCCAATGCTGCAGCGATTGCTGAAAAATGGCTTGGGCATGCACAGGCTTGTGAGAACTATCTTTGTCTTGTTGTGGGAACTGGTATTGGTGGCGGGATCATCGTCAACAATCAGCTCTATCGAGGCAGTCATGGCATGGCAGGTGAATTTGGGTGGATGCTGATCGACACATTGCCTGAACAGGGAAATCTAGAGTCAGTTTCCTTGAATCAACGAGCAGCCATCGTGGGTGGTCTTTGCCATCAGTATCAACTGGCACTTCAGCAACAAGGGCGAAGTGATCTGCCTCAAGATGCAGTCGAGATCTTCCAGAGAGGAGAACAAGGAGAAGTAGTAGCGAACCAAGTGATTGCTCAATTTTTCCAAGATTTATCAGTGGGCTTACTGAATTTGATCAGTACATTTGATCCCGAGCTGATTTTGGTTGGTGGTGGGGTCAGTGAAAATGATGGTTTCATGACAAGGCTTGAAGAGACCATGAGCCAGCTAAAAGCTCGCCATGAAAGTATTGGTTATTTAGAAGGTCGCACGATTGCACCGATTCAACGAGCAAAATTAAAAAATGATGCTGGTATGATTGGTGCGGTCTATCAATTGATGAACCAATAAAGGAAAGCATGTATTTCCTTTGGGTGAAAAAGTAAGCGTTTTAGAAAGGGTGGAAAAATGGAATCAAAAGGTGTCATACTAAAAGCAACCCCACAGAAAAGGTCATTTTTGCAAAAACTAAAAAGCCAAAGCTTTTATCAAGCGATGGTTTGGCCAGGTATTATCTTGATGATTATTTTTAATTTTATCCCATTGTATGGGATCGTTATCGCGTTTAAAGATTACTCAGTTCTTGATTCGATCGCAAATGCGGAGTGGGTCGGTACTCAATATTTTCAAGAATTTTTTAGTGATTCAATGTTTTGGACGGTGATGAGTAATACATTGGGCATCAGCTTTTTTAAACTACTGATTGGCTTTCCAGCGGCGATTGGTTTAGCGGTATTGATCAATGAAATCGTTCATGTGCGCTTGAAGAAGGTCGTTCAAACGGTGTCTTATTTGCCGCACTTTCTTTCTTGGGTCATCTTAGGTGGCATGTTTATTACGTGGTTGTCTGATACCGGTCTGGTCAATAATTTACTGTTAGGTTTTGGGTTGATCGATGAACCGATCCGCTTCTTGACCGATCCCGAAAAATATTGGGCGATTGCAGTCATTTCCGATATTTGGAAAGAAGTTGGCTGGAATACGATTTTATACATCGCTGCTATGACGGGGATCAATCCAGCTCTTTATGAAGCAGCTAGAATGGATGGCGCCACGAAGTTCCAGCAGATCACGCGGATCACGATTCCTTCGATCCGTCATATTATCGCCTTGACATTTGTTTTGTCAGTGGGTGGGTTATTGGGTTCAAACCTCGATCAGACACTCGTCTTACAAAACCCTGTCAATTATCAGTCCAGTGAAGTCATTAATTCATTTGTCTATAAAATGGGGATCCAACAAGGAGACTTCTCCTATGCGACCGCCGTTGGCCTGTTTGTGTCGGTTGTTTCTTTGATCCTCGTAGTAGGAAGTCATCTTTTGACCAAAAAAATCAGTGATGAATCAGTCTTTTAGAGGAGGAAAAGTATGAAACAAACATTTTCAAAAGATGAGAAGATCTTCAATACCGCCAATGTGATTTTCATGGTATTCTTTTTAGCCATCATTGCGTTGCCATTATGGAATATCGTCGCTTTGTCGTTCAATGATGCAACCGATGCCGCAAGAGGGGGGATCTATTTCTGGCCACGGGAATTTTCACTAGAAAGTTACTACACCGTTTTTGAAGATTCTGCGATCTATAAAGCTTTTGTTATCTCAGTTGCAAAAACAGTGATTGGCGTTGTTTTGCATACGGCATTAACGGCGATGGTCGCCTATGGGATGAGTCGCAGAAACTTAATGGGACGGAAAATCTACATGAACATGGGGATTTTAACGATGTTCGTTTCCGGAGGAATGATCCCAACCTTTCTCTTATTCAAAGAATTAGGATTGTTAAATAATTTTTGGGTTTACATCATTCCTGTCTTATTTTCTTTTTACGATATGGTGATTTTGATGAATTTTTTCCGGAGCATTCCATTTTCGCTGGAAGAATCTGCCATGATGGATGGCGCCAATCCTTTTATTATTTTCGTGAAAATCATTTTGCCATTGTCCCTTCCAGTTTTGGCAACCATTGCATTATTCCACGGCGTCTTTCAGTGGAACGACTACATGACCGCCAATATCTATGTGGATGATCGTAGTTTATATCCTTTACAAATGCTACTATTTCGGATCGTTTCGGAAAATCTATCGCCCGCAGTGGCGACCGGAACCAATGTTGTCAGAAATACAACTTCACAGTCATTGCAATTAGCAACCATGGTGGTAACGACGGTTCCTGTCGTCGTGATCTACCCATTTTTACAAAAGTACTTTATTCAAGGGATGACTCTTGGATCAGTAAAAGAATAGACAAAAGGAGAGAAAAAAATGAAAGCAAGCAAATTATTTTTAGGGATCGGTCTCGTATGTACATCAGTCATGGTATTAAGTGCCTGTGGTAATTCCAGCAGCGAGTCAAAAGGAGCTGCTGAGGTAGAAGATCTGCCAGAAGCTCGCTTTGAAGCAGACAAAGATACACCAAGCTGGCAAAAAGACACCGACCATGAAGCTACCTTAAAATGGTATGTCAATTTTGATTGGTATGCTCAGCCGGGGTGGGGCAAAGACACTGTGACGCGAAAAATCAAAGAAGACATGAATATCAATGTCGAATTTATTTCAGGAAATGACGAGAACCTTAATACGATGCTAGCTGGTGGCGATCTTCCAGATATCATGACCTTCGATAAAAACCTGTCTGCTGCAAATGAAGCGACAAAATTTGCCTTGCCATTGAATCTTTTGGCAGAAAAATATGACCCTTACTTCTTAGAACATGCAGCGAAACCGGAATCTGTTCAATGGTTTACTTTAGAAGATGGCAACATTTATGGATACCCGAGCTTTTCCACGACTGCACAAGATTATGAGGACGGCAATGTAGTGGGAGACCAAGTTTTCATTGTCCGCAAAGATATTTACGAAGCGTTAGGTGAACCCGATATGTCGACGCCAGAAGGATTTTTAGATGCGTTAAAACGGGCAAAAGAAGCATTTCCGACAGCAGATGATGGTGCAGCTCTAGTCCCATTTGCTTCGACTGCACTAGATATTTCCAATGGTGGGGATGGCGCCTATGGTGGTACTTTGCAAGACTTTCTCAGTATCGCACCAAGTGTAGACGGTCAATTCAATGATCGTGACGCTGATGAGGAGTACATCACTTGGATCGAGACATTTAGAAAAGCGTACAATGAGGGATACATCAACAATGACCAGTTTTCAGACAATGACAACACGATGAAGGAAAAACTAGGACAAGGGCGTTATTTTGCTTACCTGCATACGAATACGAAGGGACTCAATGAGTTTATGTCCGATAATAATGCCCGTAATCCTGAGCAAACCTATATTGCCGTCGATGGTCCGAAAAATTCGAATGGCGATGATTCCACTTTTACTGGCGGAAATATTGGTGGATGGACACAAACCTTCATCACGACGTCGACAAAAGAACCCCAAAAAGCCATGGAACTTTTGACGTATTTAGCAAGTGAGTATGGCACGATGGTCACTACCTTTGGTATCGAAGGGGAAACATACAATCTTGTGGATGGCGTGGTTGAGTACTCAGAAGAAACAGAAGCGTTACGAAATTCTGATATTGCTCGCTTTGATAAGGAAATTGGTTTAGGTTCTTATTGGTTTGTTGGCAATGACAATTACGCCATTCAAATGGGACAAAAACCAGCAACATCGATTCGGCAGATGGTGGAATGGTCGCAAGACAAATTGGCGCCGCGTTTTGAGATCGAAGACATTGATCCTCGCACCGGTTCTGAAGCAAGAAACCTCACTTCCATCAACACAGCAAGAGTGCAAGCGTTGGTCAACTTTATTCAAGCAGACTCGGAAGAAGCGGGCCGTCAGATTTGGGAAGACTACCTAAAAGAACGAGAAAACAATGGATGGTCAGCAATCGTTGATTACCGAAATGAGAAAATCGCTGAAAATATTGAAAAATTAAACTAAAGGTGTGTGAGTGTGATGTTTGCTTTAGAGAGTCGTTTTTATCGTCTTTGCGAAATCGTTTTTCGTATGCTGGTATTGAATCTCTTGTTTTTAGTGGTATCGTTTCCGATCATCACGTTTCCAGCCGCTTTGCGAGCAGTGGTCGATGCTTACGAACATCCTGAAGCAAAACTGCTAAAACCCTTTTTGAAAAATAGCAAAAGCGCGTTATTGAAGACTCTGCCACTAGGGGTCTTCAATCTCTTCTCATTTTTATGCGGACTCAGCTTGTGGCGTTCTGCTACTTTGACGAATTCATTGTTTTTCTCTTTTTTGACCATCATTTTTCTTACTTTTTTGTTGTCTTACAACATTAACCTGTATGTGATGCAATCAAAAATGCAAGATCGGCAAAACTTGTTTGACCTTTTTCGTAGTAGTTTTTTCTTTACGATGATGCACTACCATAAAGGGATCGGAATCTTAGTCCTAGCAGCGATCGGCTATTTCTTCACATGGCAATCAGCACCAGGTATCTTCTATCTATTTTGTCTGTCTGGGCCCTTGTATTTCTATCAAAAAGTGTTGCATCTAAAAAGAGTGGATCAATCTTGATTCACTCTTTTTTTGTTGCTTGTATTCACCACTAGCAAGGAAGTAAACAGGATGAAACACATTCCAATCTTTGAAACGCATTGAATTGAAAACGTTTGCTATTCTATTAGTAACAAATGTTTCCTATAATGAACCTACAAATCAATTACAAAGGAGTTTCCTCAATGAAAGAAAAAGTGATGGATGCGATGCAGAAATTCTCCAAGGCAATGTTTGTGCCCGTCTTGATTTTGCCGATCGCAGGGATATTGATTGCCGTTGGGAATGTGTTTACAAATGTCCGCTTGCTTGAGCAGTTTCCCTTTTTGGATAATCCGATAACCACCGGTTTTGGTAGTATCTTATCCGCTTCCTTATTACCGATTTTAACCAATTTGGGCATTATTTTTTGTGTCGGGATTGCTCTAGGGTTAGCTAATAAGAAAAAAGCTGAAGCGGGATTTACCGCGTTGTTAGGTTATTTCGTCTTCTTGAATGCCATGAATAAATTCATGGAACTTCGGGGGATGTTGGTTCCAGCCGATGCCCTTCAAGGTTCAGGACAAGCGATCGTTTTAGGAATCCAAGTGTTGGATATGGGGGTCTTTCTGGGGATCATTTTAGGGATCGTCGTAGCATTGATCCATAATCGTTTTATCGATACGACCTTTAACAACGCCTTTCAAGTTTATGGCGGCGCGCGCTTCGTCTTTATTGTCTTGATTCCGGTCGTCGTGTTATTAGCCATCGTTTTCACGTTTATATGGCCAGTAATACAAACTGGCATCGACGGTTTAGGCGGCATCATTCAACAAACGGGCAACTTTGGCATCTTCTTGTACGGTATGTTGGAACGCTTATTGATTCCAACTGGCTTGCATCACTTGATCTACACGCCGTTTTTGTATACCTCATTAGGCGGTGTCGCAGAAGTTGGCGGTCAAGTCTTTGAAGGGGCACGAAACATTTATTTTGCGGAAATTGCTGACCCAGCAGTCCGCGTATTATCGCAAAGTGTCATTTGGGACGCTCGTGGGATCTCAAAAATGTTTGGACTGATCGGTGCCTGTTTGGCGATGTATCAAACGGCAAAACCAGAAAATAAAGTCAAAGTCAAAGCCATTTTGATTCCAGCTGTCGTCACTTCCTTTATTGCAGGTGTGACTGAACCAATCGAATTTTCTTTTATGTTCGTGGCACCTGTTTTGTTCGTCATTCATTCTGCACTTAGCGGCTTGAGCATGGTGGCGTTAAATCTCTTTGGTTCTCGCGCCATCGGACCGAATGGCTTCATCGACTTTCTTTTGTACAACTTGCCCTTAGGGATCGAGAAAACTCGCTGGCCAGTGTACTTGATCGTCGGAGTCGTCTTCTTCTTTCTTTATTACTTCTTGTTCCGCTTTTTGATCACGAAACTGAATTTGAAAACGGTCGGGCGTGAAGAAGATGGGACAGAGACCAAACTGTATTCGAAGAAAGAGTACAAAGAAAAACAACTTGCTGGAGCAGGTGTCGGGGTCATGGCGAGTGACCAAGCCGCCATTAGTCCGACTGGTGAAACAAGTATCTCAGCAATCATCACCAAAGCGCTAGGTGGCGATGACAATATCAAAACCATCGACAACTGCTATACCCGCTTACGTTTAAAACTAAAGGATCCTGAACTCGTGGATGAAGCGCTACTAAAAGACGAAACACAAGCCAAAGGCGTGATCAAAAATGGTGAAAATGTCCATGTCGTTTACGGGTTGACTGTGCCGAAAGTGCGGGAAGAATTAGAAAATTATCTTGGAAGAGAAGGAGAGATTGAATGATGAAAAATTTTTCAGTAGTGATCGCAGGGGGCGGCAGTACCTTTACCCCGGGAATCGTTATGATGCTGCTTGATAATCAAGAACGCTTTCCTTTAAGAAAGCTGAAACTATACGACAATGATGAAGCACGCCAAGCGATCCTCGGTGAAGCCCTAGCGATCTTATTAAAAGAACAAGCACCGCAAATCGAATTTTCATTTACGACGGATCCTGAGGAAGCCTTCAGCGATATCGATTTCTGTATGGCGCATATCCGAGTAGGAAAGTATGATATGCGGGAAAAAGATGAAAAAGTTCCCTTGCGTCATGGCGTCTTTGGTCAAGAAACCTGTGGTCCAGGAGGGATCGCTTATGGGATGCGCAGCATCACTGGTATGCTGGAGATCATTGATTACATGGAAAAGTATTCCCCCGATTGTTGGATGCTGAATTATTCCAATCCGGCTGCAATCGTAGCTGAAGCATGTCGAGTCTTGCGTCCTAAATCAAAAGTTCTGAATATCTGTGACATGCCCGTGGGCACGTTGCGGCGCATGTCGCAAATCATTGGCAAACAGCCAGAGGAACTAGAAGTTCGCTACTTTGGCTTGAATCATTTTGGCTGGTGGACTAGTGTCAAAGACAAAGAAGGCACGGAGTACATTCAAACCATACGTGACTATGTTGCAGAACATGGCTATTTGACGCAGATCGAAGTGGATACTCAACATACAGACCCAAGTTGGCAAGACACCCACAAAAAAGCCAAAGACCTCTTGGCTCTCACACCAGAATATCTGCCAAATACGTACTTGAAGTATTATTTATACCCAGATTACGTCTACGAACACATGAAAGAACACCCGGAGTATACGCGTTCCAATGAAGTGATGGAAGGACGGGAAAGACGAGTGTTCGATCATGCCAAAAAGATCACTGCACAAGGATCTGCTGAAGGGATCGCTTTTGAGATTGATGCCCATGCAACCTTTATCGTTGATTTGGCACGCGCCATCGCTTTTAATACGCATGAGCGAATGGTCATGATTGTGGAAAACAACGGCGCGATTGCGAACTTCCCGGATGATGCCATGGTGGAAGTGCCATGTATCGTCGGTTCTGATGGACCAGAAGCCCTCGCTCAAGGAAAAATTCCTGCCTTCCAACAAGCGCTCATGTTCCAACAGGTGACTGTGGAAAAATTAGTGGTCGAAGTATATGTGGAAAAGAGCTATCAAAAAATGTGGCAAGCGTTAAGCCTTTCCAAAACGATTCCTAGCGCAAAAGTAGCCAAAGAGTTACTCGATGATTTGGTCTCGGAAAATGGTGATTACTGGCCAGGATTGTCTTGATTTGTTTCACATTTGCGAAACATTTGCTGATTGGCTAACTGGAAAGAGGAAGATTCTCCGAGAATCTTTCTTTTTTTATTTTTGCTGTGGAAGGATACTTCTCTGAAGAAAATCACCACTAAACGTCTTCTCAACAAAACGATCAGACAGGTATGCTAGAATATGCCACTAACTATGGTAGAATAAAGCTAATTGAATCAGATGAGAGGGAGCAATGCGATGTTTTTAGGGATTGATATCGGCACAACAGCCATAAAATTTGGGGTCATTGAAGATCGGAAAATCATTTACTCACAGTCATTACCAATCAAAACCCATAGCCACGGGTTAAAACAGACCCAATCAGCGACCCAGATCAGTAGCCAATTAATCAGTGGTGTCACAACGATTCCCGCTCAATTAAAAGCGGCAATCACAGTGATCGGGTTCAGTACCGCCATGCACAGTTTGATGCCAGTGGCTGGTGAGACAGCAGAAGAGATTTACATTTGGTCAGACAATCAAGCGAATCAAACGATGACGGCCTTTCGTCAAACGGATCTGGCGGCAACGTTTTATGAAGAGACAGGGACACCAATCCATGCGATGTCTCCCTTTGCGAAACTGGCTTATTTTCAAACAAGTGGTTCATATTCCAAAGAGACGAAATGGTTAGGCTTAAAAGAACTAGCAATGGCGTTGTTTACCGGACAAGCACGGATCGATTATAGTACCGCATCAGCGACCGGTCTTTTTTCTTTGAAAGAAAAGCAATGGAGTCAAAAGATTCTCAACTATTTATCCCTTTCAAAAGCCCAATTAGCGCCTTTATGTGCACCGACTGATCGTTTTTTGATTACCAAGGAGATGGCGCAGCGGTGTGGCTTGAAGCCTGAGGTAGAAGTGATGTGTGGGGCTAGCGATGGGTGTTTGGCAGCATATGCTGGCTATATTTCTACAGGGATCCGCAACAGCTTGACGATCGGAACCAGTGCGGCGGTTCGTAAAGTAAGTGAGACCACGGTCTTTGATCGCCAAAAACAAAATTTTTGCTACTATCTGCAAGAAGACCTCTATGTCGTAGGGGCACCTTCGAATAATGGCGGTTGTGTGCTTGCTTGGGCAAAAGAGACCTTATCAGAAGATCCTGATGGGTTTTATCATTATCTGCCGCAAGTCATGGAGGAATCACCGATCGGCAGCAACGGTTTACGTTTTTTCCCCTATTTAAATGGCGAGCGGGCACCCTTTTGGACGAATGAAATCACAGGTGGCTTTTCTGGCTTGACCCTGAAACACAATCGCTCAGATATGTTACGGGCAGTCCTCGAAGGCATGCTGATGAACATCGATTTATTAAAGCAAATGGCGCAGTTGGAAGGGGCAGTCACTGTAAGTGGTGGTTTCTTTCAAACAAAACTATTAGGTCAAATGACCGCGGATGTGTTGGGGCTAACCTGTTATCTTTCCGATGAAAATGAACCGATATTCGGCTTGTATGATTTGTACAAAAGCTCTGTTGTGCGGCAAGATCAGCCAGATGAAAAATTTGTTCCTGATCTGCAGAACCACGCGCTTTATCAAGAACTGGCAAAAACGTATTTTCATGCATAAGCAAAAACCAGCAATCCACTAGGGTTGCTGGTTTTCTTTTTCAACACACGTGAAAGCGTCAACGATATATTCCATCAATAAGAGCAGTTTGCCAAAGAAACTGGTGTACTGGATGTTTTGGGTGTCGTAGGGACGTTCATCTGTCACTTCAAAGGAAAAGGTCGCTAGTTGATTGGCGCGATGCTCACCGTTACCACAAAACAAAACAGTTGGTATGTGATGTTCATTGGCTAATGCCATCTTTTCCAGCACTTTTTGTGTTTCGCCAGATTTAGAAATGGTGATCAACATACTGATGTTCTCAATGTTGTTACTAATGATCCCACCTGAGTCAGAAGCACTGACTAATAAGGTTTTGATGCCGTTGACAAGCATTTTTTTGTGGAGGTATTCTGCCACGATCCCCGAAAAACCTGTGGCATAAATCGTAATAAACTTGTTCTTGTTTTGTCCATAGATTTCTTTGATCGCTTCGATCGTATCTGCAATACTGGCAGCGTCAATTTGGTAATCGATGGCGGCTTCAGTGATCGTCTGATTTTTCAAGCGATTCTTTAAGAAGTAAAGCAGCTCTAGATAGCCAGAAAAACCTAGTTTTTGCGCAAGCCGCACGATGGTTGCTGGGGAAGTGTAGATCGTTTTAGCGATTTCTCTTAAGGGCAGTCCATCGATCGCAGCGGTATTTGCAAGCAAATAATCAAGAATTTGCAGCTCATTGTCAGTCAATTTTTTTCCTTTGATCAATACATTTAAGTCCATTGTTCGGCACTCCTTTGTCTTGCCTTCATCATACAATGAATAACGACAGAAAGTAAAATAGGAATCGCGTCATGCTTTTATAGAGGAAAAAGATTGTGCATTTCCTAAAAAGATATTATAATTTCTTATATAGAAAATAAAGGTGGAGAAATGATGACACAAAAACCATATGGAACCGTACTACTAAAAGCAGCAACCATTTTAGATTACCTCGCAGAAGCGCCAAGTAAACCATTGCAAGAAATTTCAGAAGCAACGAAACTGACCCCATCCACAGCTTTGAAAATATTGGAAACGCTACAAATGATCGGCTATGTCAAACGCGACAAAGAGAAGAATTATCGCTTAGGGTCTAAGCTGATCAAGTATGCGAATCAAAACATTCAAGAGCTTGATTTAGTGGAAATCAGCTTGCCATACTTGGAAGCATTGCAGAAAACGGCGGATGAAACGATCCACTTAGGGGTCTTGACCGCCAATGAGATTCTTTATGTCAATAAATTGGAGCCTCAGAATCAAACGATCCGCATGTCTTCAAAAGTAGGAATCACAAGACCGTTGTATAGCTCTGCCATGGGGAAAGCCGTTTTAGCGGAGTTTGATGCCCCTCAAGTAGAGGAGTACTTGGCAGCAACGCCTTTAACCGCTTATACCGAAAATACCATTACAAATCAGTTGAAGTTGAAGAAAGAATTGGAACAGGCAAAAGCGAACCAAGTAGCCTTTGATGATGAAGAAATGGAACAAGAAATCTATTGCATCGGCGCCTCACTGACAAAAGATCAGGAGATCGTTGGGGCGTTTTCTATCAGCCTACCGAAATACCGCTTGACCCCAAAATACAAAACGACATTGATCGATGCGATTATTGCGACAAAACAACAAATTGAGCAAGCGTTGTAAACTTTTTAATGGAAAGCCCTTGCAAATAAAAACGAGAACGGTATAATGAACGTGTAAGTTTCTTTATAATAAATACCATTTTCCAAATAGGAAATAAGTGGAGGGTCTTAATGAAAAAAGTAGCGAATTTAATGAAACTAAAGGAAAGCGGTGTGATCGCTGTTGTACGTGGCGCTTCAAAAGAAGAAGCACTACAAGCAAGTAAAGCGATCGTTGCAGGGGGGATCACCGGCATTGAGTTGACTTTTACAGTGCCTCAAGCGGCGGATGTAATCGCTGAATTAGTAGCAATCTTCAAAGAGAATCCAGAGGTAGTTGTTGGTGCGGGGACCGTTCTTGATGCAGTGACCGCCCGCTTAGCGATCATGGCAGGAGCAGAATATGTCGTCAGCCCAACCTTTGATCAAGAAACGGCTGAATTATGTAATTTATATCAAATCCCGTATCTGCCTGGTTGCATGACCATTTCAGAAATGAAGGACGCCTTAAAAGCAGGCGCAGATATCATTAAACTATTCCCGGGTAGTGCGTATGGACCAAGTATCATCTCGGCCTTCAAAGCGCCATTGCCACAATTAAACATTATGCCGACCGGTGGTGTCAGCTTAGACAACATGCAAGAATGGTTTGCAGCGGGTGTTGTAGCCGTTGGTGTAGGGGGGAATTTGTTAGCGCCAGCAGCAAGTGGGGATTTTGACAAAGTAACAGAAGTAGCGAAACAATATGCGGCAAAATTAAAAGAGATTCGAGGAAAGTAAGATGGCAAACATTCTGACACTAGGAGAAATCATGTTGCGTCTATCGACAACGTTAGGCGAACGAATCGCCCATAGTTCGATGTTTGCTGCCCATTATGGCGGTGGAGAAGCCAATGTTGCGATCTCCTTAGCGAATTTTGGTCATCGCGTTTCTTTTGCTAGTAAAGTGCCTGAGAATGCTTTAGGAGATGCCGTTTTTCATCATTTACGAAGCTATGGCGTCGATTGTCGCCACGTGCTTCGTGGCGGTTCCCGACTAGGTACTTACTATATTGAAACCGGTATCGGGGAACGAGCAGCGCGAGTGGTTTATGATCGCGCAGGCTCTAGCTTTGCTCAAATGAAAGAAAATGAGTGGCAATCTGACCTTTTTGATGGGGTTGATATTGTTCACCTTTCAGGGATCACGCCCGCTCTTTCAACGACTTGGAAGACACTTTTGCTGACGTTGATCAAAGAAGCGAAAGCAGCTGGTTGTAAAATCAGTTTCGATATCAATTATCGTGGAAAGCTGTGGACGACCGCTGAAGCACGCGTCTTTTTGCAAGAAGTGCTCCCCTATGTCGATTATTGCTCGGCAGGACAGTTAGATGCCCAAGTCTTTATGGATGTATCAGCTCCAACAGAGGAAGTCGAAGATGACTACTATTATCAAGAAATGCATCGGAAATACCCAAATATCCAGCTCTTTTATTCAACTAGTCGTCAGGTGCTCTCAGCAAGTCACAATCAATTGACAGGAAGCCTATGGCATAACGGCAATTATGTCGTTTCTGCTACCCATGAGATCAATCCAATCGTTGATCGCGTCGGAGGCGGCGATGCCTTTTCAGCTGGTATCCTACATGGTGTTGTCACGAAGAAACAAGACCAAGAAATCGTTGATTTTGCCACAGCCGCATCTGCTTTGAAACATACGATCCATGGCGACTGTAATCAGTTTAGCGCCAATGAGATACAAGAATTTATTGCAACAGGTTCAGGAAAAATTATTCGATAGGAGGAATAAAACATGCAACACATGGAAACACGCTATACCCATAGTCCACTTGATATTCGTCACTATAGTACCGAGGAATTACGCAGAGAATTTTTGGTAGAAAAAATTTTCACACCAGGACAAATCATGCTGACCTATACCCACAATGATCGGATGATCTTTGGCGGAGTGACACCGACAGAAGAAGCGTTAGAAGTGCAATTAAGCAGCGAATTAGGGGTGGAATACTTCTTAGAACGTCGCGAATTAGGCGTCATCAATATTGGAGGACCTGGTGCGATCACGATCGATGGCCAAAAAGAACCAATGAAAAAACAAGACGGCTACTATATCGGCAAGGAAACCAAACAAGTCTTGTTCCACTCAGATGATCCAGCAAATCCAGCGAAATTCTATCTATCTTGCGTGCCAGCACATAAGAAATACCCAAATGTAAAAATCAGTATTGATCAAGTCACACCAATGGAGACTGGCGAAGGCTTGACATTAAATGAACGGAAAATTTATCAATATATTCACCCAAACGTTTGCGAAAGCTGTCAATTACAAATGGGGTATACGATCTTAGAACCAGGCAGTGCTTGGAATACGATGCCAAGTCATACCCATGAACGTCGGATGGAAGCATATGTGTATTTTGATTTTGCCAACGAAGACACAAAAGTGTTCCATATGATGGGCAAACCAGATGAAACGAAGCATTTAGTCGTTAGTGGAGAACAAGCCGTTATTTCTCCAAGCTGGTCGATCCATTCGGGTGTTGGAACAAGTAACTACTCCTTTATCTGGGCAATGTGTGGCGAAAATATCACCTATACCGACATGGATATGGTGGCAATGGACGACTTAAAATAAAAAGAAAGAGGGTTTATCAATTATGGATTTTTCAATGGATCAATTTCGTTTAGATGGTAAGATCGCATTAGTGACAGGCGCTGTCTATGGGATCGGTTTTACGATCGCTCGGTCACTAGCAGCAGCAGGAGCAACGATCGTTTTTAACAACTTGGATCAAGAATCAGTGGATAAAGGATTAGCAAACTATCGTGAAGCAGGGATCGAAGCCCACGGTTATGTCTGCGATGTAACGGATGAAAAAGCAGTCAACGAAATGGTCAAGCAGATTGAAGAAGAAGTTGGCGTGATCGATATCTTAGTCAATAATGCTGGGATCATCAAACGAATCCCGATGTTGGAGATGTCTGCTGAAGACTTCCGCCAAGTCGTTGACGTGGACTTGAACGCTCCATTTATCGTTTCAAAAGCAGTCTTACCGTCAATGATCAAAAAAGGACATGGAAAAATCATCAACATTTGCTCAATGATGAGTGAATTGGGAAGAGAAACGGTAGCTGGATACGCAGCGGCTAAAGGCGGCTTGAAAATGTTGACGAAAAACATTTGTGCCGAATTTGGTTCAGCAAACATCCAATGTAATGGGATCGGACCTGGTTATATTGCAACACCGCAAACTGCACCATTACGAGAGATCCAACCAGACGGTTCTCGTCACCCCTTTGATCAATTTATCGTAGCGAAAACACCTGCTGCCCGTTGGGGTGAGCCAGAAGATTTAGCAGGACCAACTGTTTTCTTAGCTTCTGAGGCATCAAACTTTGTCAATGGCCATGTCTTATATGTAGATGGCGGTATCTTGGCGTATATCGGGAAACAACCTGAATAAAACAATCAGTAGTAAGGATGGGGACGATTGCAATCGTTCCCATTTTTATGGTGCAACACCTAATAAATGCAGGGCTTTAAAAGGTAGCTTGGCGATAAATGGGTTGAAGCAAAGCAATTGCAAACAAATCTTTTAAAAAGAAGGAAAAGCAAAACGCTGTGAAGGAAAATGTTCTTCGCAGCGTTTTGCTTGAGTTGCTCTTTTTAAAATCAGGTAGCGTATTTATGTTAGGGGAAGATTAAACACGAACAATGAGTTTCAATCTAACAAAACTTGTTGTGCAAGCGGTAATGGAGAATTTTTCAAACATTCTGCAACTAATTTGGCAACGGCTGTAGCACCCTGGTCATTTAAATGCGTGTTATCCGTAATGCCGGCTGGATAATTGGGGTGCTGATTTTTTTCTAAATGAAGAAAATAGGTTTTCGCCTGTTGTGGTTCCAGCGCTGAAAAGAACCGTTGTGTTGCGGCAAAAAGATCCAGACAGACCACATCCAAGGAGGTAGCCAAAGCACGCATTGCTTCTGGGTAAGGACCGACTGCCAAAGGATCAAGTTGTTGTTGGTCCACGTAATGCAAACGAGTGATCGAGGTCAATAGGATCGGTGTCGCTTGCTGCTGGCGTGCCGTTTGCACGTAGGTTGCTAAATTATGCTGATATTCAACAGGTGTCGTGCCGCGACTATCTGTTTTTTGATCATTGTGTCCAAATTGAATCAAGAGATAATCACCAGCATGTAGTTCTTTTTCTGCCTGCAACAAGCGTCCTTCTTCAATGAAGCTCTTGGAGGAACGCCCATTTTTTGCCAAGTTGACGATTTGATGCTGGGGTAGATACCGTGAGATTTTTTCTCCCCAGCCCGTTTCTGGACGAGCGCTAGGCTCTTTGATCGATGCGGTGGAATCACCGACGATGACGATTTTTTCCATTGTCTTTCTCCTGAAATTTGAAGTAGTTTTTGGCGTTTTGATAACAGACATTTTCTACTAATGGTTTTAGCTGACGAAGATCAGCAGGTGCTTCACCACGTACAACGATCTCAGCAAGCCATTCACAAAAGACGCGTCGGAAATATTCATGACGGGTGTAAGACAGAAAGCTTCTTGAATCCGTCAGCATGCCGACAAAGTTAAAGATCACACTGCCGTCTGCGAATTTCGTCAATTGGTGACGCATGCCTGCGCGGGTGTCGTTATACCACCAACCAGATCCTAACTGCAATTTATTATTGCCTTCTTGCTGGAAGCACCCCATCAAAGCGACGAGTGCATCATAGTCATTGGGATTTAAGGAGTAGAGAATCGTTTGAGGCAAATGGTCTTGCGCATCAGCAGCGTTCAATAATTTCTGCAAGTTTTGAGTCAGTGGTTGATCATTGATGCCATCGTAGCCAGTATCTGGTCCCAAGCGCTCAAACATTCGTTGGTTGCAGTTACGGTACGCATGGACATGCAGTTGCATCGTCCAACCATGTTCGTGATACAGCTGCATCAGTTCAACTAGAACATTGGTTTTGAAGAACGAGACTTCTTTTTCCTCCAAAGATTCTCCAGCTAATGCTTTGGCAAAAATTGCTTCAAGGGATAACTGTTCGTCTGTAGCATACACTAAAGTATCCAGCGCATGGTCAGACAAGCGGCAGTGATGCTGGTGAAAATAGCTTACACGGTCCCGCAAGGCTGTCAAGAAAGCATCGTAGGTAGTGATCGCGTTTTCGACACTCTTTTCGAGTTTGGTAACATAGGTAAGAAAATTCGGATGGTCGATTTGTAACGCTTTGTCAGGTCGAAAGGTCGGCAAGACCCGAAAACGTTGCTCTGTTTGGCTTAATTGGTGATGATAGTGAAGATCATCGACTGGATCATCTGTGGTGCAAACGATCTCGACTTTACTGCGAGCAATCAAAGCTCTTCGGGTAAAGTCTTTTTGCTGCAATTTTTCGTTGCATAGCCTCCACAAAGTTTCGGCATTTTCTTCAGTAACGGGAAGATCGATCGCAAAAAATCGCTTTAACTCTAAATGGGTCCAACTGTAAAGGGGATTTCCCACCAATTTTGGCACTGTTTGACACCATGCCAAAAATTTTTCATAATCACTGGCATTGCCCGTAATCGCTTCTTCGGGTACGCCACAAGCGCGCATCAATCGCCACTTGTAATGATCGCCACTTAGCCATGCCTCGGTGATAGTTTTAAAGGGCCGATCCTCATAGATTTCTTTCGGGTCTAAGTGGCAGTGGTAATCAATGATCGGCAGATCTTTGGCATATTCATGGTAAAGGGTTTGAGCAATTTCATTTGGCAGTAAATAGTTTTCATTTAAAAACATGTCGAACCTCTTTTCTTTGGTTATAGTGTCACACCATTTTTAAAGATGGCGATCTCACGAACGTTGTTGGCTTCATTACGAGTCGGTTTTCCACTGGCAGTATCGATGATCGCTTGAATAAAGTCTTCCAGCACGACCTCCATCGGCTCTTCCAACAAGCGACCAGCGTTGAAATCCATCCAGTGGGGTTTCTTATGATAAATCTCTTGATTCGTGGCAACTTTCATGGTCGGCACATAGGCACCAAATGGCGTGCCCCGACCAGTGGTAAATAAGACGAGTTGGCAATCGGCAGAAGCCAGTGCAGAAGCGGCAACAAGGTCGTTTCCAGGACCTTCCAGCAGGCTCAAGCCTGGCTTTCGGAGTTTCTCCCCATATTTTAAGACATCGACCACAGCGGAAGTCCCAGATTTTTGGGTACAGCCTAATGACTTATCTTCTAGCGTAGTGATACCGCCTGCCTTATTGCCAGGAGAAGGATTTTCATAGACTGGTTCACCGTAAGCAAGAAAATAATCTTTAAAGTCGTTGATTAGATGGAGGATTTTTTCAAAGGTTGCTTCATCTTGTGCACGCGCCATCAAGACTTGTTCAGCGCCAAACATTTCGGGTACTTCCGTCAAGACCGTGCTGCCACCTTGAGAAACTAAAAAGTCAGAAAATGCCCCTAACAAAGGGTTGGCGGTGATCCCAGAAAACCCGTCAGAACCCCCACATTTTAACCCGATCTTTAGCTCACTCAAGGGAACGGCTTCTCGTTGATCCTCTTTTGCTGCTTCCAGTAATTCTTCTAATAAGCTTTCGCCGACCGCAATTTCATCGTCACTTTCCTGTGCCACCATAAATTTGACGCGCTTTGGATCGTAGTCACCCAGGTTTTTCTTAAACTCGGGAACGGTGTTGTTCTCACAACCTAAGCCAAAGACCAAGACGCCACCGGCATTTGGATGATGCACCGCATCAATTAAAATTTGACGGGTGTTTTGATGATCTTGGCCTAACTGGGAGCAGCCGTAGGGATGTTTAAGGATCGTAATATGATCAAAGGTGCCAAGATCTGGATGATTCTTCTTGAAGTTTTCAACAATGATCTCAGCGATACCATTGATACAACCAACTGTTGGCACGATCAGTAAATCATTACGAATTCCAACTTTGCCGTTTGCTCGACGGTACCCTTGGAACGTCGCAGCCCTTTTTGGATAACGGACGGGATGCAAATCGGGGGCATAGGTGTATGCTAAGGTACCAGAAAGGTTGGTTTTGACATTGTGGGTATGCAACCATTGGCCAGTTTTCACGTCAGCTAAGAGATGTCCAATGGGATAGCCATATTTGATCACGTCTTGTGATTGTGCTAGATCTTTGAGGGCGATTTTGTGTCCTTGTGGAATATCCTCAAAAAGGGTGATCGTTTGGTCTTCAAATGAAAGGGTCGTTTTAGCAGCTAGTGGTTTTAATGCGACTGCGACATTATCATTAGGGTGCAATTTCAATAGTTGCGCGGGTGTTTCTGTTAATATGCTGGACATAAAGATTCTCCTTTATTTCAAACTTGGCTCAGGGGTGTCAATCGACGCAAGTAACTGGCGGGGTCCGTCTTGTTTTAGATATGCGCACATTTCATTGATTGTCGCTGTCATAAAGCTCAGGTCTGCATGCCAGAGTTGCTCTTTTTTTAATAGAGTGGCGATCTGTTCTTCTGCTGGTAATTGTTTCACTTGCTGAAATATGGTTGTCACTAGGTCATCATCTTGAAAAGGTCGAGTGAGATAGAAAGTCAGCAACCCTGCCAGTGCGGCAGTGATTCGTTTTGGTAACTGCTGGTTTTGTTGGACATAACGAGTTAAGACTGGTTGAAGACGCGCACGGAATTTTGAGACGCTGTTTAAAGCGATCGATTGCAGCTGATGCTTCACATAAGGATTTCTGAAGCGCTCTTTGATTTGTTCCGCATAAGCTGCAAGCTGCGCTTTAGGCAAATCAAGCATTGGAATCAACTCTTCCAGAAAAAGACCATCCAAAAAGGCTGCAAAATCACGGTCGTTCATTACTTCTTCAACGGTTTCTAAACCAGCTAAAAGACCGAGTGGAACTATCGCCGTATGAGGACCATTTAATAAATGTACTTTTTGTTCACGATAGGGGGTCATATCTTCTGTCACGATCACATTCAACCCAGCTTCTTGCAAGGGAAGCTTTTCGGCTACGCCGCTTCCTTCGATCACCCAGAGCATAAAGGGTTCCGCAGTGACCATTACGGCATCCTCATAGCCAAGAATCTCTTGGTATTGTGCCACTTTATCGCGAGGATATCCTGGAACGATCCGATCGACTAAGCTGCAGCAGAAGGTGTTTTCTTTTTCTAACCAGTTGACGAAGTCTGACTCCAAAGACCATAATGCGGCATATTGTAAGACGATCTCTTTTAGTTTTTCACCATTCCGATCGATTAATTCACAAGGAATGATCAAAAATCCCGGTTTTTGTCGTTGAAAACGACGATACAAAAGAGCGGTCAGTTTTGCAGGGAAACTGTGGGGAGGGGTATCGTGTAAGGTATCCTCTGGGTGAAACGCTATACCTGCTTCCGTCGTATTAGAAACGATGATCTCGAGTTGCTCATCTTCGGCTAAAGCAAGATAGTCTTCCCATTGCTGATAAGGATTCAGCACTTGATCAATGGTGGAGACGACTTCAAATGTTTGAGAAGGAGCGCCATCGACAAGTCCTTCTAAGATAACGGTGTAGAGATTTTCTTGTTGTGCCAACAGCTCTTTCAAGCCGTGATCAATCGGCTGTACCACAACGGCACTGCCATTAAAAAGCCCTTGTTTGTTCATTTGCTGCAGCTGCCAGTTAAAAAAGCCCCGCATAAAATTGCCTTCCCCGAATTGAATCACTCGGGCTGGATAGGTTTGATGGGGTTGTTCGGTAATTTTTTTCATAGAATCCTCCTTAAAAAATAGTTATGCACACGTTAACATTTTTGCATAAGCGCTCTTGAAAACAAGAGGCTTACAGCGATTGACGAATGATTAACGAGGTATCAAAGAAATGTTGTTTCTCAACTACTTGATTGGCAAATGCTTGCAACAGCAGAGTTGCTGCCAATTGACTCATTTCATAGACTGGTTTGCGGATCGTTGTTAATGGGGGATACGTATAGGGAGAAAAAGAACTATCATCAAAACCGATGATACCGATCTCCTCTGGGATCTTTCGTCCTGCTTGATGACAGGCATTGATCGCACCGATCGCCATATCATCATTGGCGCAAAAAATCACTTCAGGTGGTTCAGGTAAAGCGAGTAGTTGCTGGGCACCCAGCTGACCACTTTCCAAAGAGAAGTCGCCAGCAACGAAGTATTCTTTCGGGCAGACAAGCTGCTTTTCTTGAATCGCTTTCATAAATCCTTTGCGACGCTCTCTAGCGGAACCAAAGGAAGCGATCCCTTCGATCATGGCGATCTTTCGAAAGCCTTGTTCAAGCACATAGGTGATCATTTGATAGACCCCTTGGGCATCATTACTAGTGACATTCATCAAGGTTGCATCCTGCAATTGACGATTCAAAACGACGATGGGAATGTTTTTCTTTGAAAGAGCAGCGATAAAGCCGTCATCACGATCACTTTGACTCATCACGATCGCTCCATCGAGGCGATTCGGCTCTTCATCAAATGTATCGGATTGCAATAATTCATGAACCGCCAAAGTATATTCGGATGGTAGGGTATCACTGATTCCTTTGATCACTTCGACTAAAAAGCTATCGGAAGTACCAATGGATAGATGAGAAAAATAAAGTCCAATGATATAGGATTTTTGATTCACCAGACTTTTGGCATTGACATTGGGCACATAGTGTAAAGATTCAGCGATGGCTGCAATCTTCTTTTTTGTTTCTGGCTTGATTAATGGGCTATCGTTTAACGCACGAGAAACAGTTGTATGTGAAACACCAGCGACTTTGGCGATATCTTTGATCGTGACCATAGAAAACCTTCTTCCTTTTTGCTTGATTCAAGCATAGCTTGTTCCCACGAGAATGTCAATACACCAAGGATGCACACGTGAAACATTTTTCAAAATAACATAGGAACTTTTTCTGGGATGTGCTAGTATAAAAGAAGATAGTTAGGTAATGGGAGGGAGTCTATGAAATTCTTTTTAAGCTATCATCAAACGTCCAACTTGTTTTATAAAATATTTATTTTGATTTTTCTGATTGGTAGCGCTTTAATCATTGGGTTTAGTGGGGTCATTTATCATCGAACGTATCAAAACATTCAAGAAACGTTTTTGCAAAGTCAACATAATTTGGTCAACCAAGTCAAAGAAAATCTGGATCAAAAAATTCAGATGGTGGAGTATGCCTTTTCTACATATAGCAGCACGCAAAGCTTTTCCGATACGATGGAACAGCCGTTTTCCGTGACGAATTATCGACAAGTGCGCGAGATCAATTCGCAACTGGCTTACATTGGTGTGATGGGAATCGAAAACGCCAGCTACCAATTGGTGAATTTGAATCAGCATTGGAAAATCGAAGAAGGCTCCTTAAAACAGATCGATGATACTGAATTCGCTGCTTTTCAAGCGTTGATTGACAACCAACGCTACTTGTATTGGTTGCCAGAAGATGGCTATTTAAAAATGGTGATGACGCTGCCTGTTTTTCGACAGGAAACCACTGCTTTGGGGATCGCTGAAATCCAAGACCATACCATTGCGCAGTTGGTGGCAGATCATGACGATTCCTTTTTGAATATTTTTCATGCGGACGGACAACTGCTTTTCGATAATGGTGAAGTGATCGATTCTGCCTTACAAGAAACAATGATTGCAGCTGCCCACGGCGATGGCATCTTCACTGACAAAGAAAACAATAAGTATGTGGTCACACAATCGGATTACAATCAGTGGTATCATGTGATCCGTCTGGCGCCTGCTAGCGTTTCGCAAGCAATCCGTGAATTAAGAAGCGGTTTGATCGTGATTGGCAGTCTTTTGATCATCCTCTTTTTATTAGTATCCTATCGCATTGCGATCGTGGCTACCTCACCCATCAATCGGATCGGTGAGCTTTTAAAGCCAAAAAAACAAGGTCAGAAATTAGAAGTTAATCAGTTGATTTCCGATATCGACCAGGTCTTACATCAAAACCACGATCTTGCTGTTAAAGTTGAACATCAAAAGCCCGAGTTAGAATCCTTGTTTCTATTAAACTTGTTTCGCGGCTGTATCTCAGAAGCAGATAGTCACTTAAAACTGTCACAATTTGGGTATGAAGTATCCGAAACGGAACACTTTGCCGTATTACTGATTCAAATCGATGATTTGTGTGGACGAGAAACAGCGACTATTGATATTTTCTTGCTTGCCATCGAGAATCTCGTTTCTGAAATCATTCCGGCCAATTTGCGTTTTCAGCCAATCATCTCCAGTCAAGAAACCCAAGGAACAATTTTAAAGCTTCCTGAATCAGTTGACCAAAAACAAGTATTGACCTATTGTCAAAAGATCCATCAAGCGGCAAAAGATTACTTGAAAATCAAAATAAGTTGTGGGGTCTCACAATCCTACGACCGCCTCGTAGAAACCAAATTAGCGGTTGATAACGCTAAAGAAGCCTTGCACTATCGAATGAATTTAGGGGAAGAAGTCATTATCTTTTTTGACGACATTGCGGCACAATTAGACAATAACGCGATCGTTCAGTACCCTAGAGAAGCAGAAAGCACCTTTTTGGATGCAATGCGTAGTGGGGATCTAGCGACCATCAAAACGAGTTACACAGAAGTCGTACGCGAAATCATTCATGAAAACAAAAATCCGTTGACGATTGAAAGTGCCTTGTTTAAGTTGATCAACAGTATCGTTCAGCTAGGACAACTCCTAGGAGCAGATCATACTAGCTTGCAGAATAGTCGTAAAGTCTATCAATCCGTGCTCAACCAAACCAGTTTGTTCAAAGTTGAGCAAATCATCTATCAAGAGTTAGTTTTACCTATCGTTGAAACGACACAAGCCAAAACAGATCGAGAAATTCGCTCCTTGTCTGAAAAGATGGTCTTGATCGTACACCAACAATACGACCAAGATCTCTCCTTAGATAGCATTGCTGAACAGTTGCATTATAATGCCAATTACTTAAGTAATGTGTTTAAAAAGGAATTATCCATCAATTTTGCCGATTACTTACAAAACTATCGATTGCAAGTCGCGAAAAAGTGGTTAAGAGAAACCGATTTGACCATCAAAGAAATCGCCGCCAACCTACAATATACCAACTCTCAAAACTTCATCCGCTTTTTCAAAAAGAAAGAACAGATGACACCCGGAGAGTATCGCAAACGATCCAAAGATTAAAAGAAAAAAAGCGTTTTTTGATCGTTGATCAAAAAACGCTTTTTTTCTTTGCTGCCTGTTGGTTACCCTTTGACGGAACCAACCATGGCACCTTTCACGAAATACTTCTGGACAAATGGATAGGCGATCAACATTGGCAAAGTCGCAACGACGATCACGGCCATTTTCACGGATTGTGCTGGGGGGACAACATCGACACTAGCGGCATCGGCGTTCATCCCGCTGGAGACAATCACGATTTGTCGAAGGAGCACTTGGATCGGCCATTTCGCTGAATCATTGATGTACAAAATCGCTGATTGATAAGTATTCCAATAACTAACAGCGTAGAACAAAGAGATCGTCGCAATCGATGGTAAGGAAAGAGGTAAGATGATACGGAAAAAGACGCCCCAATCAGAGCAACCATCCATTTTTGCTGATTCCTCTAAACTATCAGGAATCCCTTGGAAAAAGTTTCTCATAATGATCATATTATATGCACTGATGGCGCTCGGTAAGATCAGTGCCCAGAGAGAATCGATCAAGCCGAGGCTTTGTACCAAAATAAAACTTGGGATCATCCCTCCGCTAAACAACATCGTAAATACGACAATAAAATTGAAGATGCCACGTCCATGCAAATATTTTCTTGAAAGAGCATAGGCCATAAAAGAGGTCAAGATCATTGAAAGAACCGTTCCGACGATGGTCACAAAAAGGGAAACACCAATACTCGTAAAAATCGTGGGAGTCGAGAGAATATACCGGTAAGCATTTAAGCTAAATTCACGTGGGATAATGATAAATGTTCGTGTCGCAATCTCAGAAGAAGAAGCAAAGGAGCTTCCGAGAATGTTCAGAAAAGGCAAGAGACACATTAAGGTAAAGAGTAGTAGAAAACCGATAATAAATCCTTGAACAACCCGTTCACTCTTCGGGCGGTTCGTTTTTTTTAGGGTTTGTTGCATAGGAAAAACCTCCATCTTTTTTTACTTAAATAGGTATTTCCAACGTATCATGAGGCGGGGACAACGTATATAATCACTTTTACATGTTAAAAAAATCACAATCATGATAAACGTTGATAAATCAATGGTTTTCCAATTCGACTGAGAAATAATCCTAAAAAATGTATGCCTTTCCAATGCTGAGAAAATGATTATATACGTTATCTTTCTTACACGCTACCATGGGACTATCAAATCAAAAAAACTCGGAGGAACAAGTATGGAAACAAAAGTTGATAATTACTTCTCACCACTTACTGAAGAAGAACAGCGACTGCGGTTGAAAAAGAAAAAATGGGCGCAAATCAGAAAAAATCGTGCGCTCTATATTATGGTATTGCCAGGTATTTTATATTTTATTATCTTTCGTTACATTCCAATGGGCGGTTTAGTCATCGCTTTTCAAGACTACCAGCCATTCTTAGGGATCTTAGGCAGTCCCTTTGTTGGGTTTACTCATTTTATTCGGCTCTTTACTGAAGATACTTTTGTGATGTTGATGCGCAACACGCTGATCATGTTTTTCTTAAATATCACGATTTCCTTCCCTTTTCCTATTTTATTGGCGCTTATGTTAAATGAAGTAAATAACCGTCGCTTGAAAAAAAGTATCCAGACGATTATTTATTTGCCTCATTTTATGTCGTGGGTGATCGTAGTTTCAATCTTCTACGTCCTGTTGACGACTGAAGGCGGTGTGATCAATAACATGATCGAAAGTCTTGGTGGGGAACGTATCCCATTCTTAACTAGCCGTACTTGGCTACGTCCAATGTACATTTTCCAAGATCTTTGGAAAGGTGCCGGTTGGGGGACGATCGTCTATCTAGCCGCTATTACCAATGTTGATGAACAGCTTTATGAAGCTGCGGATATGGATGGGGCTGGCAAACTACGTAAAATGTGGCACATCACGTTGCCGTGTATTCGTCCGACGATTGTGACCTTAATGATTTTAAAAATCGGTTCGATCTTAGATATGGGCTTTGAGCATATGTTCCTATTAATGAACTCAATGAACCGTGAGGTTGCCCAAATCTTTGATACCTTTGTCTATACCGCTGGGATTCAAAATGGTCAATTGAGTTACTCGACAGCTGTTGGGCTGTTTAAAGGTCTTGTAGGTTTGATCCTCGTTGTCTTTGCGAATCGTTTGGCGAAAAAAATTGGGGAAGATGGTATCTATTAAGAAAGAGGGGATCATATGACGATTGAGAAAATCACGAAAATCAACGATGGGCTAACCGCGTTTTTGACCCTGATCGCCCTTCATTTTCTTTGGCTAAGTGTGACACTTCTGGGGGGAATCTTTTTGGGAATCGGACCAGCCTCGTATGCCATGATGAAATATTATGATCGCTGGCTTCGTCTTCACGAACGACCGCCTTTGATCAAAATTTTTTTCTACTATAGTAAAGAACGGTTCCGACAATCGGTGCTGATCAGTTGGTTGTTTCTCATCATTGCAGCGATCGTGATCACCAACATATTTGCGCCATTTCCATGGTTTATCCAAGTAGCGAATGTCCTCTTTTTGATTGCGTTTCTCTTTTTATTCATGCACGTGTATACCGTCATGGCAGCCACTAACTTTGTGACCGTGTTTGAGATCCTGCGAGGGAGTGCGTTGTTAGGTTTAGGCTATCTGCATTATTCGATCATTAGTTGGTCGATTTTGATCGTTGGCTATTTAGTTCTTGGCAGCTATTTCTTGATCGGCCTCATTTTGATGGGGAGCAGCTTAGTTGGTGGTGTTTTTGCCCTTGCTGGTAAAAAAATTCTTCAAGATATCCACCCAATTGATACAGATCAGGTGGTTTCAAAAACGGCATCGACTACGGAGCAAACCGTTGCCAGTAAAGGAGATGAGGTCATTATCTAAAGAAAACGGCTCAAAGACTTTTACTAGTCCGTGAACAAAACGGTCACTAGAGAACACCTGAAAAATAGCAAAACAAGTTGAACCCTCATGAAATACAGCCAGTAAAACGGATTCATTGAAACAGCTCTATGAATTGAGGAGACTACAATAAAAGGAAGTATCGTACATGAAGAACTATTCGGAAATTGCTTTGAACACATTATTTGAGCGCTATGACTACTTATGCAAAGAAAAAATTTATCACGGAAAATGGTCCTATGACATCGGGGTCGTTTTGCAAGGCGTGAAAGAAGCCTATGAACAGACTGGTGACAAACGCTATTTCGACTATATCCAAAACACGATGGATGTTTATATTGACGAAGACGGTCGTATCAAAAACTATCAGATGGATGCGATGAATATCGATTACATCAATAATGGCAAATGTTTATTCTTGCTATACAAAGAAACAGGAGCGTCAAAATACAAGATCGCCTTGGACACGCTGTATCAACAATTACAGCAGATGCCAAGAACGAGCGAAGGCGGGTTCTGGCATAAAAAAATCTATCCGTATCAAATGTGGTTAGATGGCTTATATATGGGGGCCCCATTTTTGACAGAATACGCACTGACATTTGATAAAGAAGAAGCATTGGCAGATGTAATCAAGCAATTCACCTTATGCTTTACGCATACCCTAGATCCAAAAACGGGTCTTTTGTATCACGCGTGGGATGAACAAAAAGTCCAGCCGTGGGCAGATCCCAAGACCGGTTGTTCAAAAAATTTCTGGGGACGGTCAATGGGATGGTTCATGATGGCTCTCACAGATACGATGGTGCTATTAGGGGAATCAGAGCTGAAGAATCCATTAGAAAACATGTTTGTCTCCTGTCTAGAACCTCTTGCTAAAGTAAGAGATCCCCAGAAAAAAGTGTGGTATCAAGTCTTAGATAAAGGCAGGGAGCGTGGGAATTATTTAGAAGCATCCGCTTCTTCAATGATTTGTTACGCAACAGCGAAAGCGGTCAAAGCAGGGATCATCGATCAAAAATGGCAAGTGTTTGCCCAAGAGACCTATCAAGGATTGCTGGATGAGTTTGTCTTTTTAACAAAAGAAGGTTGGTTGAATCTGATCAGAAACTGTGAAGTTGCTGGTCTTGGTGGACCAGATAATCGGGATGGTACGTTTGTTTACTATATCAGTGAACCCGTTATCACGAATGATTTCAAAGGATACGGTGCCTTTTTACAAGCGAGTTTACTGCTGCAACCATTAACGGAGGAAGGAAGCAAGAAATGAATATCCAATTGACTACAGCTGATTTACAAGGAAAAGAAGGTCTGTTGACAGAAGCGATTCAAGAAAAAATTGATGAATTGCATCAACAAGGAGGAGGCAGAATCACTTTTTCAGCAGGACGCTATCCGACGGGTGCGCTCTTTTTAAAAAGTAACATTGAACTGCACCTACTATTGGGGGCGACCTTAGTATTTTCTGATGATCCCAAAGACTATCCCGTCGTCGTGTCTCGCTGGGAAGGGGTCAAACGGGAAGTTTATGCCTCTTGTTTATATGCCGAGAATGCGGAAAATATCGCTGTCACAGGACTAGGAATGCTTGATGGGCAAGGGCAAAGATGGTGGAAGACCTTTCGGGAAAATCGTGAACAGCTTGCTTATCCACGACCAAAATTAATCAGTTTTGACTCTTGCCAGCAAATTACGTTGAAAGATATCCGTCTTGTCGATTCACCCAGTTGGACCGTCAATCCGATTCTTTGTCAAAATCTAACGATCGATAATCTTCGCATCAAAAATCCAGCGGATTCGCCAAATACGGATGGGATCGATCCTGAATCTTGTAAAAATGTCCGCATCAGTAACTGTCATATCGATGTTGGTGATGATTGCATCGCCATCAAATCAGGAACGGAGGACACTAAAGAACGGGTCGCTTGTGAGAATATCACGATCGTAAATTGCCATATGCTTCATGGGCATGGGGCCGTCGTTCTAGGGAGTGAAATGAGCGGCGATATTCGTAATGTCACTATTAGTAATTGTATTTTTCAAGATACCGATCGTGGGGTTCGTTTGAAATCACGTCGTGGACGTGGCGGAACGATCGAAGATATTCGAGTGAATAACATTGTGATGGATAATGTCATCTGTCCATTCACTTTAAATCTTTACTATTTCTGTGGACCGAAAGGCAAAGAAAAGTATGTTTGGGATAAAAATCCGTACCCGATCACCGAGGAAACCCCTCATTTCCGGAGAATTCATTTTGCAAATATCTCGGCTCGGAATGTCCATGCGGCCGCTGGGTTTGTTTATGGCTTGGCTGAACAATTTATTTCAGATATCACTTTCCAAGATATTGCCGTCTCTATGGCTGAGCACCCAATTCCAGGAAAGCCTGCGATGATGACAGGTATCGAAGAGATGACAAAACAAGGTTTTTATATTGGCTGTGGACGGAATATTCAGTTTGATCGTATCAATTTGGAAGGTGTAACTGAAGCGTTCCATATCGAGAATAGCCGGGAAATCACCGTCACACAGTCATTTGAGAATCGTCAGCCTCTGGCATTTCAAGGAGATTTTTTGTGAGGGATCCTCAGTTACTTCAGCTGCTAGGTCCTGATATGAAAGTTGCACCACAAGTGGTTCAGCAAACAAAAGAGCAGGTGCAAAATTATACCTTGGAACATTTACTTCTACGATTAAATCAAGAAGAGGATGTCCCTGCATACTTTGCTTATCCCAGCTCTCAGCAACCTGCTCCACTCGTTTTGTTCAATCATTCTCATGGCGGCGACTTCACGATGGGGAAAGAAGAACTGCGACAAAGTCCACCGTATATGCAAAAAGAAAGCCTATTCGCTGCATTTATGAAGCTGGGCGTCACCGTTGGAGTGATCGACATGTGGGGCTTTGGCGAACGAAAAAACGGTGAGAATGATAGCTACAAGCGGTTTCTGTTGCAAGGCAAAACATTATGGGGACAACGAATCTATGACAATCAACAGTTTTTAACCTATCTTGCTTCCCGTAAAGAAGTGAAACATTCCGCTATCGCCACATTGGGACTTTCTATGGGGGGCTTGATGAGCTGGTGGTTGGCAGCGCTAGATGAACGGATATCAGTGGTGGTGGACATGGCAGCACAAGTGGACTATCAAGCATTGATCGAAGAGGACCGTCTAAGCAAACATGGGTTTTACTATTATGTTCCTAATGTGTTGAAAGACTTTACGACTGCGGCGATCCAAAAACAGATCGCACCACGCCCGCGTTTGAGTTTGGTTGGCAAAGAGGATCGTGGCTGCCCCTCAAGCGGTGTCGCTCGTTTGGATCAGCAGGTCGGGCAGCATTATGAAGCAATAGGCTACAAGGAGCATTGGCAGGCGTGTTGCTTGCCAGGTGGTCATGAAGAAACCAAGGAGATGAGAGCGCAGTGGATCGAATTTCTAAAACAACACCTCCTATCAAGCTAAAGGTTAGTAAAGAGCCGCAAAAGGGTGATTTTACGAGTATCCAAGCAGCCGTGTTGGCTGCTGAAGCCTTAAACGCACCTTGTGAGATCACGATCGCCTCTGGCGTGTATCAAGAACAGGTGAAAATCTATAAAAACCAGCTTACGTTGATCGCGGAACCTAACACGTTCTTATGCTACCACTTGGCTGCCGAGCAAACCGATGAAAATGGGCAAAAAAGAGGAACCTTTCAAACAGCGACGCTCTTTATCAATAGCCGAGAAGTCTTTGTAAAAAACCTGACCATCATCAATGACGCAGGGTATGGGCAAGCAGTCGGGCAAGCAGTTGCCGTCTATATCGAAGGGGATGACATTCGCTTCGAACGCTGTCATCTCGATGCTTTTCAAGATACCTTGTGTCTGGGTCCATTGCCAAAATATACCAAAGAAGGTGAACCAATGATCAGTCCTTGGCGAAAGACAATCTTTGACCAACAACAGAGTTTGTTTTTGCATTGCAGGATCAGTGGAACAGTCGATTTTATTTTTGGCGGTGGTTCCGCCACCTTTGAAGAGTGTCGCTTGCATTGTAAAAATACACCACAAACGAACTACGTTACTGCTGCCTCAACCAGCAAACAAGCAAGCGGGTTAACCTTCGATCGGTGCCGAGTGACAGGGGACAAAGCCTATTATTTAGGCCGTCCTTGGCGTAATGACGCCAAAGTCACCTTTTTATCCTGCTGCTTTGATCAACAGCTCGCCCCTTGCGGATGGTCTGATTGGGGAAAAACAGCAAGCCACCAAACGGTCGCGTTCACGGAGCGAATGTGTTGTTACCAAACAAGCCCCAAACGTCCTGAATGGGTGACTATCGAAGGAGTGATAGAAAAATGAGCAAGGCAAAATGGTCTGGCTGGATCGGGATGGTTCTCGCTCTGGTGTTGATGGGCGGCTTTTCCTTGGCGATCAATCAAATGACTGTCCAGCAGTTCGAAGAGATCTTTCAACGTGTGTTTCCCACTGTACTGAAGCAAATGACGGCAGAAGCAGCATTGGTGCAATTTCAAACACTCGGTGCTTGGTTTGGCTTCACGCTGTTGGCACTCCTGATATTGGTTTCAGTGGCGACGATGCTTGTTCGCTATCGTAATTATCGAAAGCAATCTTGTGCTATTTATTTTTTGACTGGTGTCGTGACATTGATTGGTAGTCAAATGATCGCTTTTCCGATTGCCTTTTGTTTCTTTTTAGCGGCGGGTTTTTGTTTTCTCCATCGCGATGACCGACACAACAAAAAAACAACGGACACAGTCAGCAAACAAGGAGGGGTTGCATGAAGGCAATGATCAATAATCCGATTTTAAGAGGGTTTCATCCTGATCCGAGTATTTTAAAAGTCGAGGATACTTATTATTTAGCGGTTTCTTCCTTTGAGTGGTTGCCAGGAATTCGGGTCTACTGTTCTCGAGATCTAGTCAATTGGTCCCATGAAACAGATATTCTGACCAATCAGGTGGATTTATTAGGTAACACAGCAAATTGCAGCATTTGGGCACCGCAAATCAGTTACGCAAACGGACAATACTATTGTGTCTATACAAATGTTCGAAACACGACACGTCCCTTCAAAGACTGTCGAAACTATCTCATCACGGCTCCTACGATTCATGGGCCATGGAGTGAGCCCATTTACTTAAATGGTAGTGGCTTTGATCCGTCCTTGTTTCATGATCAAGAGGGGCGTATCTGGTTATTGAATGCGCTTTGGGATTATCGTAAGGATACACCAAATAAATCGGTGGGGATCGTGCTCCAAGAATACTCTGAAGTACAAGGCCGATTGATCGGTGACAGAGTGCCAATTTTTTCTGGAACCCAGCTGGCGAAGACTGAAGCACCGCATCTTTATTACCACAATGAGTGTTATTACTTACTGACGGCAGAAGGAGGAACGGGTGCAGGTCATGCGGTAACGGTTTGTCGTAGTAAAACCATCACTGGGCCTTATGAAGTAGATCCGCATTTTCCCATGATGCGTGCCTATCAGCGCGAAGATTCCCCTTTTCAATGTACAGGTCATGGCAGTTTGACGATTGCACCATCAGGAGAATGGGTCATGAGCTATTTGATGACTCGGCCAGTAGAAGAGGCAGCGATCCTTGGACGAGAGACGGCACTCCAAACCGTCTATTGGGATCACGAAGGATGGCTGCGTCTTAGCAATGATGATACGATCCCAGATCAAACCATCAGACTCGCTAGCGACGCTCAGAAGCAAAGGGCATCACCTGCTGTTTTTATGGATGATTTTAAAGGATCATTGCAAAAAGCATGGAACGGTAGGCGATTGCTGCCCAATGAAGAGTGGTGCAATCTGAGTAAGCGACCAGGGTATTTGCGATTGATCGGCGGAGAATCGATGCAATCGAACTTTCATAAGCACTTATTGGCGATTCGTCAACAAGACTTTTGTTTTGAAGCTGAAACAGTGATGGAATACCACCCCCAATCGTTTAATCAGATGGCTGGATTGTCGCTGTTCTTAAACGAAGAAAACTATTTGTTTTTCTATGTGACTTATGATGAAAAAGACGGCAAGATCCTTCGTCTGATTCGGTGTTGTGAAGGAGAATTTCACTTGTTCCCAGATAAATTGCCCCTCGCTGCTTCAAGTGAGCCGATCGGATTGAAAGTAGTCGGTTCTTATCTAGAAGCAGAATGGTTCTATCGGCAATCACAAACGTGGCATCCCTTTAAAAAGCAAAACATCCAGTTCTTGTCTGGTGGTTTTACAGGGAATTTCATTGGAATCAGTGCCCATGATCTAGATCACTTTGCTGGAAGCTATGCCGATTTTACGTACTTTAAGTATCAAGGGAAAGATCCGCTCGATGATGATTCCCTAAAAATAGAGAAAGAAGGGTAACGAATGAAAAAGTTGAAAGTAGCAAGTTTATTATTATGTGCAGGACTGTTTTTAGCAGGCTGCGGCGATGGCGGAGGTTCATCTGATGGACCAGAAAGTGATGAAAAAACAAGTATTTCTTGGATGGCGATGCTGCATACTGCTTCACCTCCGTCTGGGGATGTAACACAACAGTTAGAAGAATATACAGGGGTCGAGATCGACTTTACATGGGTGCCAGACGCATCAAAAACAGAACGCTTGAATGCAGCATTAGCGTCAAATTCTTTAGCAGATATCGTAAGTTTGACAGAAATCAATAACACAACCGTCCGTAGTTCGCTAGCATCTGGAATGTTCTGGGATGTGGAACCCTATTTAGAAGAGTTTCCGAATCTGGCAGAAATTTCTGAGGATCGCTTAGAATCTTCTCGGATCGATGGTCATATCTATGGTGTACCGTTTCTAAAACCGATCGCTCGTTATGGTGTCCTCGTAAGAAAAGATTGGTTAGACAATTTAGGGTTGGACGTGCCATCGACTTTAGAAGAATTATCAGCTGTGGCACAAGCCTTTACAGAAGGAGACCCAGATGGCAATGGGGTAGATGACACGGTCGGATTCGTTGAACGTGATGAGTCCTTTAATGTTGGGTTCCGTTCACTTTCAGGTTACTTTGGTGCAGACAATTGGTTTACGATCACGGATGATGATGAAGTGATGCCATCCTTTATGCAACCAGAATACAAAGAAGCAATGGAATGGTTCCGTAATATCTATGATAACGGCTGGATGAATTCTGATTTTGCGGTAATGGCGAAAAATGATCAGAAGAACTATATCGTTCAAGGTCGTGGTGGGATTGTATTGAGTGGTTTGCAAGAAGTACGTAACTACATTGATGATGCAGCTGGTACTGATGAAGAGCATATGGAATGGGTCTTGATCAATGATATCGTCCATGAAAATGTGGAACGTCGTATCCTTTCTGATACCAATGGTGGAATGGGCGGTTGGTTAGCCATTCCGAAAAACAATGTTGAAACCGAAGAAGACTTACGTGTTGTTTTGAAATTTATCAACGATTTGATGGACGAAGAGCCGTTTACCTTGATGACGCAAGGGATCGAAGGGGTCCATTATGAAATTGATGATGAGGGTGTCTATGTCCGTTTAGATGATACGAAGTGGCAACAAGAAGTACAACCATTTTCTTCGTCTCGTCCATCAGAATTAGTAACAGTTTTCCCTTCAAGCAACCCATATGTCAACTTAGCCAATGAAAAGATTCGGGAAAATGAAGAGTTTGCGGTGATCAATCCTGCACAATCGCTGACCTCTGAAACCTATGATCGTTCATGGTCAAGCTTGATTGAAGGAATCTCAGACGCTTACTACCAATATATGACTGGGGAAATCGAGATCGATGGGTTTGATACAGCGATCGAAACCTTCTTAAGAAATGGTGGACAGCAAATCATTGATGAGTTCACGGAAGATTATCGTTCACAACAATAAAGGTCACAAAAGGTTCTGATCATCTGTTGAGAAGGAATGGATGAAGTGAGGAGCCGCTACTGCTGAATGATTGGAAGACCAAGACCAGTTGAAGTGATTCGCTGCTTGGTCTTCTTTTTGCTTCAAAAGCAGTGAAGAAAGGAGAAGCTATGTTTCAACTAACTGTTCGGGGGCATGATTTAAAGAATTATGGGTCCCCAGAAGAATTAGCGCAAAAAATTGCCGCCAAAAACATTCATAACATTCAATTTGCATTAAATAAATCCTTCCCGCAATGGGCAGAGCCAGAGCAATTAAGCCCTGGTTTAGGCCGCTTTTTCAAACGTGTTTTTGGTCAATCTTATGTTCAGGTCGCTTTATTGAGTTGTTATAGTAATCTGATCCATCCTGATCTGGAAAAACGGGAAGCGATTTTATCCAGATTCGAGACCTATCTCGCACATGCCAAATACTTTGATGCAGCTATGGTTGCAAGTGAAACTGGTTCGGTTTTGCCAAATATGGGGTATACCGAGGAAAATTTCAGTGACGTCGTTTTCGATGATTTGGTTCAGGTGATCAAGCGTTTGGCCCAAGTGGCTAAGAGACATCAAGTGATGCTAGGGATTGAAGCGGGCTTGAATCATCCACTATCATCGATCGATCGAATCGAAGAATTGCTGGAACGAGTACCGTCTGACTATTTAGGGATCATCTTTGATCCAACCAATCTGATTACGGCGAAGAACTATCAAGAGCAAGTCGCTTTGACAAGGGAAGCTTTTTCCCGCTTTGATGATGCCATCGTTTGCTTGCACTTGAAGGACTATCAAGTAATCGATGGTAAAATCAAGGTAGTGCCATTGGGAGAAGGAAGGATTGATTATCAACAACTATTGGCCATCACCGCTGAATACAAGCCATTTTGTTATGTTGTGTTAGAAGGGACGACCGAAGAAGCGATGCAGCCGGCCATTTCACTGATTGAAGCATTGCAAAGGTGAGCGAGCTGTCTTTGATTGTGACTGATGAGGAAAAGCTTTGTTACAAGGAGTCACGGGAGATCAAGGAATCCTTTCCTCAACAAGCAGATTTATTTACTTACTAAAAGTTAGTGTTATACTTAAAGGTACAAGTGAACTTAACTGTTTAGAAAAGAGGAAATAGCGATGACAATGATTCAATCAACCTATCAAATCGATGCAACAGCCGCAATTGGCAAAGTCGTTTTAAAAGTAGCGAATATGGAAAAAATGAGCCGGTTTTATTCGGACGTGATTGGCCTAACTTTATTGGAGCAAAGTGTAGATCACGCGCGATTGGGCGTGGGGACACAAGAGCTTTTAGTCCTAGAGAAGGTAAGTGATCCGTTGCCTTTGACACGGAAAACAGGCCTTTTCCATACGGCGTTTCTTTTGCCTAGCCGTAAAGACCTAGGAAATATGCTGATTCATTATTTGGAGGCCAAAGCCCCTCTGGATGGTGCTAGCGATCATGGGTATAGTGAAGCGTTATACCTGACCGATCCAGAAGGAAACGGGATCGAAGTGTATCGTGACAAACCGAAGAGTGAATGGGATATTCGAGCAGACGGTGAGATCGTGGGCGTTACTATCGAAATGGACGCGCAAGGCGTGCTGGGAGCCGCTGACCGATCACAAACGACTTTTCCAGTTGGCACCACGGTGGGGCATGTCCATTTGAAAGTGGCGGATCTGGCAAAAACAGAAGAATTCTACACCGAAGTTTTAGGCATGCGTTTGACTTCAGATTTTGGTAGCCAAGCAAAGTTTTTTGCTGCTGGTTCGTATCATCACCATATCGGATCGAATATTTGGATGGGAAGAAATGTTCCAGCTATGGAGGAAAAGGATCTAGGCTTAGCGTACTTTACGATCGTTTTGCCAGCTTTTGCTTTTTCTACGTTACGAAGTCATCTAAAGGCAAGTGGCGTTTCTTATGAGTTAGAAACAGACAGCCGCTTGCATTTGACTGATCCGAATGGGATCAATCTGATCATCGAAAGAAAGAATCAGCCTTAAGATGGAGGTTTTTTCATTCATGAAATGAGAGAATAACCTATAATCAAGTAAAAGGAGAGCAAGCATGAAAAAAAACGGGGCGGGACAATCACTATTTCTAGCATTATTGATCAGCATGGGCTTATTTTTCTTTGTCCAAGGGAAACAATTAATAGAAAGTGGGGCGTCTCCTGTGATTTTTATTGCTTTTTCGGCTTTTGCAGGAATTATCGGAGTTGGTGTCTATGGTCTTCAAGCAATAATGAAACAGCATCGGCGCAAAGCCATGGTACCAATCAAAACCAAAAAATAAAGAAACCGGCCAATCTTAAACAGGAAGATTGGTCGGTTTTTTGTTTACGCTAAGAAAAAATGGGGAATGGGATCTGTCTCGTCCACTACATACTAATTTTCCATGTTTTCAATCGCAAATTCGATCTCATCAGGTAAGAAGCCGTTCCCTTCAAGATGAGCGGCCATATTTCTTTGACGGATCCCTAACACCCGGCGGGATTGATTGGCGCGCCCTAAAGCATGGCGATACCAATCTACGTCAAGGGTCTCTAGTGCCCATTGTGTTTCCTCCGCAGTGAAACCTTCTGTTTCTAACAGTTCTGCCATCTCTTGTTTTGAATAAAAGCGACGATTTCCTTGCGCTCTAACGAGGAAAAAGGCTTCACGTTCTCGTTCTGTCGCATTGTTTTCGCGCTCATAGCGTGCTGCTACAGTCGGGGCGAAATGAAACCCTGCTAAAATCGTTTCCTCGGTCACTTCGTTATCAAACACGTAGGTTCTAAATTGAAAACGATTGTCGTTTTCCAGTTCAAGCCATAGGGATTCAACCAGAAATCGATAACCGACTGGAATCGTTTCATAAACTGCATCGGCAATTTCGTAAAAATAAGCGGAAACGGCTTCGTAAGGAGTCATTATCTCGGGAACGATTTCCGTCATTTGCCCATTAAACAAAGTGATTGCGGCAGGGTATTTTTCGCCAGCATTCGTAAATGTGAGAATCTCCACTGGCTCATGTTTTGTTGAAAAGACATTCATGGTCACACCGTTCGCCAAATCAATAGCACTCTGCCACTCGATTTCTTGGTCTTCGCTTTGTTGGTGTAAGTGTTCAAGTGTATCAGGTGTCAAACCAAGCTTTTCTCGTGTATCTTCATTAATTCCTTCTTCATCGGCAAGAGGATTGTTTGCTCCAGCGGTCACTAGTGCCAAATCCTCTTCGTATTCGTTGAATAATTCTTGCAATTTTGCTCGTCTACTGACGATGATCGGGCTCTCTTCATGGATGGCAAGTAAGGCTTCGATACGGCCATTGCGAGCGGCAACCCAACTGGGCATATCCAGATAGCGAGCTTCGATCGCTTCTTGAGCGAGTGCGATCATTGTTTCCGTGTTTTCAATGAATGCCGCCTTGTGTTTTGAGTTGCTATTGACCTGGTCTAGAAAGGCCAATTCTGCTTCTTTGCCTCGAATCATCAGTTCGAGATTTTCAATACTTAACTCATAAGTCAGATTTTCTGCATGATAGGTATGTTCCCAACCAGCATCTAAAGCTGCACCGATGCGCTCAGAAAGTTCCTCAGGACTTGCTGAATTTATCGTCCCACATCCTGAAAGCAGGGACAGTATTAGTAATAAAGGCAACAAAACTTGTTTTTTCATTTTTCTCCTCCTCGTGAGACTCTAGTAAACCTCGCCAATTTGTACGAATGAACGCATCAGATCGAGCACTTTCTTGAGTATAAACATAGTCACAATATAAGGGACATCAACTGACCCCCAAAGTTAGACCAAAAAACCTAACTTTTTGGGGTCACTACAACAGCATATGGGCATCGCGATGCCCTTTTCTTCGCTAGCTTTTAGTTACCTATGTTTGTCATCGCGTAGTCGATTTGTTCTTCTGAAAAGTCTTCAAAAGTTAATAACCGGCGAATGTTGTCAGGAGGAAGACTCATCAAGGAATGGTAACTATTTGCTTTCTTCAACGCCTGCTCGTTCCAATCAATCGTGAGCTGATCAACTGCCCATTGTGCATCATTATGGGTAAACCCTTCAAATTCTAATTGTTGTATCAATCGTGCACGTGAGAAAGCCATGAGGTTCGTATAGGATTCGGCACGAGCGATCGTTCGTCTTTGTTCTGAAGCTCCTTCATTCTCGGTCTGAGTTTGTTCGTCCTGGTTTTGCTGGCTTTGCTCTTGCTGCAAAGCCGTAGCTGCTTCTTGTTTTGCGTTTGCTTCTTGAAGCTGTTGATACACGGTAGTGACCATGTCTTGATCAATGTCATGATCAAAGCCATAGGTCATCACCGCCAGCTGATATTCATCTGAAGATTGATCGAATCGATTCATAAACATCAACGATTCACGAGGAATATTTACGACCAGCCCTCGTAAAATCGTTTCATAGAATGCAGCTTTTTGCTCGTCGGCAGTTTCCCGATTAAGAACAGTAAATCCAGATGCGTACTCCTCTTCGGGCTTCGAAAAAACGAAGACGTCAACATTCGTTTCGCTTGTGTGGTAAACAGTGGCAGTGAGTCCATCGTCAAGTTCGATTGTGCGATGAAGAGTAAGCGCATCTTCTGTGAGCTGCTGAAGCTGCTCGATATCGTCTGCCAAAAGCCCCAGCTTTTCCCGTGGATCGGCTTCAGGAATCGTTTCGTTTGCTACCTCTAGTAGACTGTTGAGGTTGTCATGATTACTGAGAATGATAGGGCTCCGTTCATGAATCGCAGCCAGAGCCTGGCTATAACCAATGCGGGCAGCAAACCAAGCAGGGACATCGATCCGACGCTCCACTAACGCTCGTTCAGCGGTTGCCATCAAATCAATTGTGTGGCTGATTAACTGATAAAGATCTTCGTCGGAAGAATCAAGCTCTTCCAAAATAGCCAATTCGGCTTGACTGCCGGCAATCAACAACTCTAAGGTTGCTGGGTGATAATAGGCCCAGCCCGTTCCGGATTGGTTTGTATATTCCAGTCGTGCGTCGATGCCAAGTGCAACGGTCTCTGACAGTTCTTCATCTGCCTTTGCGCAACCGATAAGTAAAATAACGAATGACAATAGGGTGATCAGTACTCTTTTTTTCATTAGGCTCCTTCTTTCTATCGAAAGTAACTGAGAAAACGGTCGGAAGAGGTTTGTTTATCTGGGGGAAGGAGGAGAGAAGGTGAATGGGAAAAATGCTGAAAAGATTTTTCATCACCAGTAAATTCAGGAAACTGTTTCTGATCCGCCAATAAGAAAAAGCGGAGCATCGAACCAGCTTTTGAGAATAATTGTTATATTATTCATTTTATGTGAAAAATAGTGTGAAATGCAATGATAAAAGAGTTTTTATCGATTTTTACATTTGGGAAAGGAAGCTTCGTATCAACTTTCTAGGAGTAGACGCTCAAGATCAAAGCGATCGAAAGAATTCATCGAAGGATCGCCATGGGGAATCTTTTGAGCAAACAAAAAAACAGCTTCCCATAATGGGGAAGCTGTAAGGATGCGGAAAATGGGATTTGAACCCACACGAGCGATTGCTCACAAGACCCTCAATCTTGCACGTCTGCCATTCCGTCATTTCCGCAAATACTATAGAAGGAAACGCAGGCTGAGGTAGTTCTGTCACGCCGCGTCTAGAAAATATCTTACCTGATTTTCAACAGGTTTGTCAATAACTTTTCCTAATGCTATTTGAAAGAATTTTCAGACTTTAGATTGCATTTTTTTCCATAAAAGGTATGCTAAAAGAATGAATAATTATTTTTTTGAGAGGAGAGCAAATGAACTACTTTAAAAACCAGTTAGCTAAATCTGTCAAACAGAAAACGTTCCTCTTCCTGCTCATTGGTGCCTTTAGTTTAGGTTGCTGTTTTTCCATTTATTTGAAGCTGATGGAACCCATCAACTTACCCGCCACGATCACTGCAGAAAAAGCGGAAGCCTCACGGCTTGTTGATCGCTACCAAGCCAATCAGTCGGGTTCACCTGCTGAACAAGAGGTGTATCAACTTTTGCTTGAAAACAATACACTGACTTCGCGACAGTTATCCAACTTGATTATGGAAGAATACGAACGATTTAATCAAACGAGTATTCAAATTGCAGAACTAAAAAAGCAGATTTGGGCGTCAGAAGTTGATGACAAAGGATTTTTGCCACCTTTATGGGCAATCGAACAAGATCAGAAGGTCTATCAAGCTTTAGTCGAGCAAGAAAAAGAGCCGGTCCTCACTGCTGCCAATGCCCAGACCGCTGTCGCTTTGGCAATAACGTTTTTGCTGAATTTTGGCTTCTTCTTTTGGGCTTTTTTTGCCAGTGACAATTTGATAGAAGAAAGAGAACACTTCTCTTTGATTCGCTCGTACCCGCAGATTTTTCCGATTCGGATGTTAAGTAAAATTGTGGTTAAAGGGATTACAAATTTAGGCGTTTTGATTGTGTTCTTCTTAGGCGTCTTTCTTTCAATGAGCCTTCTGGGGGAGTTCGGGGATTGGCAGTATCCAGTAGCCGTCTATCTCAATGGGGATTGGGTAGCCTTACCTTTTTGGCAGAGCGTTTTATATAGCCTGGTTTCTTTTGGCTTGCTGATTGGTTTGATCGAATGCTTAGGTTTTGTCATGAACATGATCGCAGCCAATCGATACGTCTCTTTCTTTTTGCTGGTGCTTTTTTATGGGCTCGGCTTGATTCCGATGCTGCAAAAGATCCCACTGTTACCAGTTCATATAGCTGCTATGGATAAATTTTATTCGGGCGCCTTTGCATCGGGTTCTGGTACTTCTTGGGGAGTCTATGCTAGTTGGCTGCTGACGGTGGTGTGGATCTTCCTTTGTATAGCTTTGATGCTCGTTGCGGATAAACAGAATCGCTTGTTGAGAGGAGGCAAAGGATGAAAGACTATTTTTTATTTGAATTACGACAACTCTTAAAGAGCAAGAAAACTATTGGTCTTTTTTGCTTGCTTCTTATCTATAGCGGCGTTTACAGTTTTTGGCAAAAAGATTTTCGCCCGATTGAACGAGTAGATAAAACAGAAATGCAACAACGCTATACTGTGCGACAAGATTTTCTTGATCAACAAGCAGCCAATCCTTCTGACCATTGGTCGGCAAGCTTAGCAGTTGAAATGTTTACCCCATGGAACGAAGCGGAAAAACAACGATTAGATGCACTAGCTGATGAAAACTGGCAAGCTTATGCACGAGGAACAACTACGTGGTACCAGTTGGCGTTGCAGTTTACCGATGAACGAAATGTTTTTTATACACCGGATTATTATACGTTTCAAAATTACTACGCTGCCTATGACGGTCGCTTTGGTTATGCTTCAACCGCTAAGCTTATGGAAGCCTTCAGCCAGTTGCCGAATAAGAAACTCTCGCAAGCAGTCATGGAGCAAAAAACGGGGATACAGGCATTGCAGCGAAGTTTTACTGGATATTTACCGATTCTATTGCTTGCTGTTTCTTTATTTTTGGCGATCGATTGTTTGCCAAAAGAACGAAGACATAAATCCCTATTTCTTTCACTGCCATTATCGGCAGAAGAGATCCTTTGGAGCAAAACGGCAGTATTGATGGTCGGTTCTGCAATTGCAACGCTTGGGACCATGTTCTTTCTCTGGTTGGGTTCTGGCATTCAATTCGGCTTTGGTTCCCTGGAACTACCGGTCACGATTTTATCACCGACCTTTGATGCCCGCTACCCGATCACAGATTTCAACGCTTTTGAAACACAAGCCATCGGTCTTTTTATAGGCCAATGTTTTCTTGCGACGCTTTTTTTGCAGTTTATTTATTGTCGCGGCATCTTGTTGTTCAGTGCCCTGTTTCGCTCAGAACTGGTTAATTTGCTTTTGGCTGGTTTTTGCTTGCTTTCACCCTATATTTTCCAAAGACGTTGGTTCAGTGCTTACCTTGATAAAACGCTGTATGTCTATCTGTATCAAAATGTGGGACAAGTCCTTTCAGGCTGGACACGTTTTTATTTTGGTTCTGCAGGGTTTACGATGGAAAAAGGGTTGCTTTTATTAGGAGGCGTTTGGCTTCTGATCGAAATGTGTTTCTTCGTGACGATCCAACGCAAAAAATTTCATTTGGCATAGGAGGAACGATATGTTAGAACTGAAAAATGTGACGGTCACGTATACGAGAAAAGTATTGGATCAGCTTTCCATTGCCTTTTCTCCCGGGGAAATCGTCGGGTTAGTCGCCCCTAACGGCACCGGGAAATCCACGCTATTGAATGTGGCGATGAATTTCATCCAGCCGAATGAAGGCGCAGTATTTTTGAATGGCAGTCAAGTATATGTGACCAAAAAATCAGAAGTGGCAGCGCATCAACAAATTTCGTTTTTTCCTGACCAAAATGATTTGTACAATGATTTGAGTGGTTTCGAGCATCTCAAGCTGTATCAGCGAATGTGGCGTTCAGAGGAACACTTAGTGGAAGAAACGATTGATCGTTTGCGGATGAGTGACTATATCAAACGTCCTGTGGGTACCTATTCGCTGGGCATGCGGCAACGTCTTTGTTTTGCGATGCAGATCGTGACGGATACGCCTTATATGCTGATGGATGAAGTCATGAATGGCTTGGATCCGACCAATGTGGAATTGATCTCTAACGTATTAAAAGCCTTGCGAGCGCAAAAGAAAGCGATCGTGATTGCTTCGCATATTTTGACGAATTTGGATTCCTACGCGGATCGGGTCTTGTTTTTAAAAGACGGCAAGATCATTCACGAATACTTTGGTCGCAAGTCGTTAGTCAATCAACCGTTGTACTTAAAAACGGACTCGGTAGATTTTTTGGTGGCTTTTCCAGAATTAACGACGGTGACCATCGATCTGCAAGGACGGATCTATCTGATAGAAATCAGCGATCCTCAGCTACCGCAACGGTTTATCGCTGCAGGGATCACTGATTTTTCTGTGGGGCACTTGGCACTAAATGAATTGTATTTGACGTATTTTCCTGAAAATTACTGACTGTCGCACTATTTACGAGATGAGAGCGGGACAAGCACAGATGAAGGAGAAGCAAAAAAATTTCGCCATAGGTAAAAGTTTTTTGCTATAATAGGTTCAATCTGAAAAGAGATCAACGACGAGAACCAATAACCTGACGTTGACCTATGGTTAAAGGAGAAATGGAATATGAAGAAATTTTCGAAGTCGTCAAAACTTGAAGGGGTCAGTTATGATGTGCGCGGCCCAGTTTTAGAAGAAGCCGATCGGATGCAAGAAGAAGGCATCAGTATCTTGAAATTAAATACGGGGAATCCCGCGCCTTTTGGGTTCGAAGCCCCAAATGAGATCGTTAGAGACCTGATTATGAACGTGCGAGAATCGGAAGGATATTCTGATTCGAAAGGGATTTTTTCTGCCCGTAAAGCGATCGAACAATATTATCAATTACAGAAATTTCCTGATGTGACCATCAATGATATTTACACAGGTAATGGTGTTTCCGAGCTGATCACGATGTGCATGCAAGGTTTGTGCAACAATGGGGACGAAGTGCTCGTGCCGATGCCTGACTATCCTTTGTGGACTGCTTCGATCTCATTAGCTGGCGGAAAGCCCGTCCATTATATTTGTGATGAACAAGCAGATTGGAATCCTGATATCGAGGACATCAAAGCCAAGGTCACCAGCAAAACCAAAGCGATCGTCATTATTAATCCGAACAATCCAACAGGAGCCGTTTATCCAAAAGAAATTTTGGAGCAAATCGTCGACGTTGCTCGTGAGCATGACTTGATCATTTTCTCTGATGAGATCTATGACCGATTAGTCATGGATGATTATGTCCATGTGCCGATTGCTACATTAGCGCCAGATCGATTCGTTGTGACGCTAGGTGGCTTGTCTAAGTCTCATCGAGTGGCAGGTTTCCGTGTGGGCTGGATGGTCCTCAGTGGCGACAAGTCCCATGTGAAAGACTATATCGAAGGCTTGAATATGCTATCTTCGATGCGACTGTGTTCGAATGTCTTATCGCAACAAATCGTTCAGACCGCATTAGGAGGCTATCAAAGTTCTGATGAGTTACTATTACCAGGTGGTCGTATTTATGAACAAAGAGCGTTTATCCACAAGGCAATCAATGACATTCCGGGATTGTCAGCGGTGAAACCGAAAGCCGCCTTTTATATTTTCCCTAAAATTGATATTCAACGCTTTAATATCACCAATGATGAACAATTTGTTTTAGACTTTTTACACGAGCACCACATCTTGCTGGTTCACGGCGGTGGGTTCAACTGGCAACAGCCAGATCATTTCCGAATCGTTTATCTTCCTAATATGGAAGACTTAAAAACGACTGCTAAAAAAATGACAGAATTTTTGGCGTCCTATCGTCAGAAATAAGAATATAAAAAAGCACCGCTCCTTCAACAACCGTGAGGGAGTGGTGCTTATGTTTTTATTCGGCAACTGGTTGACAAATTTTTTTGCTCACAATCATTCGATTGGTAAATTTATCCAGCATTTCAGCACTAGGATCGGTGACTTGAACCAGAACAGAGTTCTCATATTCTCGTTCGATGATCCCTTGATACTTCTTGCCATCCCATGTAAAAAAGATCGTACTGTCGATCGTCATCTTAACACCTCATTTGAAATTGTGGAAAAATAACAAGACATTCTTGAAATTGCTTTCCTTTTTGTCATTATGTGCTAAAATAAAGAAAATTAAAAATGCGAATTCGCATTTTTGACAAGAAACGTTCGGTTTTTATAAGAATTCCCCCTGGAGGACGATTATGAAGGAAAAAGAAGAATCTTTTGGTCAAAATATCCGTTCGATTCGGTTGAAACGAAAGATGACACAGAAGATGTTAGCGGAAGATATTTGTTCGCAAAGTGTTTTAAGCCGTATTGAAAACAACGAAGAGTTGCCGAATGTCTGGGTGATGTATCAAATCTGCCAACGCTTAGGAGTCACCTTAGATCAAGTAATGATGCTTCATTCGGAAGAGATCAACAAAACCAATCAAATCTTTGCCGAAATCGAATCACATTTTGTCCATAAGCAGTTTCAAGAAATGCGGGAAAAAATGGAAGATAAGGCGATCAAGGATTATTTGTATCTGGATTCAGATATGCAAATGTATTACTACTATCTAGGCAGCTGTGATTATTTCCTCGATCAAAACTATGATGCCGCCCTTGAGGCGCTGAAAAAAGGATTGGCCTACTCCTATCAACAGGATAAGACCAATGTGTCGGTGATGGAAATTCGTATCCTGAGCTGCATGGGTCGCGTCTATAGTGATTTGCTGCAACTGGGTGAAGCTCGTTTTTACTTAGAAAAAGCATACGATGCCATGCACGCATTGCCACCGGAACGTCTCTCCACATCATTGACCAAAATTTACTACAATTATGCGGTCTTTTTAAAGGAGCAACAAGAAGATTGCCTCGCGCTAAAGGTAACGAACGAAGGCATTTCCTTAGCCAGAGAAAAGAACAGTTTGTATTTTCTAGAAGAATTGTTTGAACTGAAGGGACACTTACTTTATAGACTGAAAGAAGAAAATGCAGCCGAAAAAAGTTTTCAGCTGTATCGTGCTGTCATGGATATTCGCCAATCTGACAAAGTGGTGTAGACCTTTCTTGACTTCTTCCCTAAATAAGAGTACTTTTAAGGAAGAAAAGAAATAGAGGAGCGATCAAGATGAATAAATATATTTACGCAGACAAATTCTTTCTAAAATCAGCGGTTCATGGCCCTGGTTACCTGGAGGTCAAAGAGGGGAAATTCGGAGCGATCGTCGATGAAGTCCCTTCTGGTGCAGACGTAGAAGATTATTCAGGCAAATGGGTAGCACCGGGTCTTGTGGATACTCATATCCACGGATTTATGAACCATGATGTGATGGACAACGATGCAGAAGGCATTAAAGCCATGTCGGAAGGCCTTTTATCATGTGGTGTGACTTCCTTCTTGCCAACAACCTTAACATCCAGCAAAGAACGGTTGCGGGATGTTGCTGAAACCGTTGGGAAAGTCAAAGACGAAGTTACAGGAGCAAAAATCCAAGGGATCTATTTTGAAGGCCCATTCTTTACTGAAGAACATAAAGGTGCACAAAATCCAATTTATTTTGGTGATCCTGATATCGATACCTTCCATGAATGGCAAGAAGCTTCTGGTGGAATTATCAAAAAAATCGCCTTGGCTCCTGAACGAGAAGGTGTGAGTGAGTTTGTTTCGCAAGTGACGGAAGAAGGCGTAGTGGTTGCTCTAGGCCATAGTAACGGTACATTACAAGAAGCGCAAACAGCAGTTGAAGCTGGTGCTAGCGTTTTTGTTCATGCATTCAACGGTATGCGCGGATTAAACCATCGCGAGCCTGGAATGGTTGGTGCCCTACTTTCATTAAAAGAAGTTTTTTCAGAGTTGATTTGTGATGGCCACCATGTGCATCCTCAAGCAGCTGAGATTTTGATGGAAAAAGCTGGTCACGACCATGTTGCCTTGATCACTGACTGTATGATGGCTGGCGGCATGCCAGATGGTGATTATATTTTAGGTGAATTTCCAGTAGTGGTGAAAGACGGAACGGCTCGAATGGAAACTGGCAATCTTGCTGGTAGTATTTTGAAACTAAAAGAAGCTGTGAAAAATGTAGTAGACTGGGGAATCGCTACCCCTCAAGAAGCGGTCATGATGGCCAGCTTGATTCCAGCAATCAGCTGTAAAATTGACCATGCTTGCGGCATGATCAAACAAGGTCGCCCAGCTGACTTTATTGTTTTGGATCAAGAAATGAATGTAACAGCCACCTATTTAGATGGCGTCTGCCGCTACCAGGCGTAAAATAAAACAATCTGCTTAAAGAAACAAGAAGAGAGCTTCTCTTGATCTGTTTTTTGAGCAGATTTTTTTGTTTTCAGTTATGATGAAAGAAAACGACATCCTATGAAGGAGATGATGGGGATTTGAAGACGATTTTAGTTACCGGCGCCAATGCCGGTATGGGCTTTGCAACAGCCAAACAATTGGCAGAATTGGGGATGCATGTGATTTTGTATTGCCGTTCTGCTGAACGAGGGCAGGCAGCACAGCAACGTTTGAAGGAAGAGACAGGCAATCCAAGCATCGATCTAGTGATCGGTGATTTGGGGTCGTTGGCTAGCGTACGCAAGTCAGCCGCTGAAATCAACGCCCGCTTTGAGAAATTGGATGTACTGATCAATAATGCGGGCATCGTCAATTTAAAAAAAGAGCGAACAGCCGATGGATTTGAACAAATGCTGGGCGTAAACTACGTGGGGCATTTTGAACTGACCCGTCAGTTATTGCCGCTAATAAAACGTGCCGATGCCGGCAGGATCGTCAATGTGTCATCCGGCGCCTACAAATTTGTAAAGAAAAAGGATCAGCGCTTTTTCGATGTACCGGATTTTTTCCCTTGGCGGGAATATGGCCGCTCAAAAAAAGCCCTGATTTTATTTACGGATGCGCTTGCGTTCCAGCTACGCAATACGACCGTTACTGCTAATTCCTTGCATCCGGGAGCTGTGGCGACCAGCTTAGGGGTCAGTCGACAAACAGGATTTGGTCAATCTATTTATAAAATGTTGACGCCTTTTTTTAAAACAGCCGAAGAAGGGGCAGATACAGCGATTTACTTAGCGCTAAGTCCAGACGTTGCGGATATCAGTGGCCGCTACTTTGTTGATCGTCAAGCAGTCCTAACCGAGATCCCGAAGGAGCAGCAACAAGCACAGAAACTATGGCAAGAAACGCAACAAAGAATTGCGGACCACACAAAATGATTTGTTTTGCTTTTGCCAATCTGGATCACTTTGAATAAATGACTTGTTTTTTAGCAGCACGACCTTGTGCTGCTTTTTTGCGGTTTCTTTCAAGGGAAAAAGTGTGATACACTGTTAAGCGAGAAAGCGCATGCGGCGCTGGAATTCTTGGAGGAATAAAATGAGTTATATTGAAGTAGTGAAAGAAGTGAAGAAATACACAATGGGCGATACGATGATTGCTGCCAATGATGGCGTCTCTTTTTCCGTAGAGAAAGGCGAGATCGCGCTGATCCTTGGTCCTAGTGGCGCCGGTAAGTCCACCGTTTTGAACATACTAGGCGGGATGGATCAATGTGACAGCGGCCAAGTGATTGTCGATGGAACGGATATTGCTGGTTTTGATGCTAAACAACTAACGACCTATCGTCGCAAAGACGTCGGATTTGTCTTTCAATTTTACAATTTGGTGCCGAACTTGACGGCTAGAGAAAATGTGGAACTGTCGGCACAAATCGTACCCGAAGCACTTGATGCAGCTGAGATTTTGACCCAAGTTGGATTAGGTGATCGTTTGGATCACTTTCCTGCACAATTGTCTGGCGGTGAACAGCAAAGGGTCACGATTGCTCGTGCCATAGCCAAGAAGCCCAAACTGCTGCTTTGTGATGAACCAACTGGGGCACTTGACTATGAAACGGGAAAACAGATTTTGGCTATTTTAGAAAAAACAGCTCGCGAGACTGGGACGACCGTTTTGATCATTACACACAACAGTGCATTGGCTCCCATGGCGGATCGCGTGATCCATATCAATGACGCAAAGGTTCGCAAGATGGAAAAAAATACTCATCCGATTCCAATTGCCTCTATTTCTTGGTAAATGCCTATGAAAAAAACATTATTACGTTCCAGTTTACGTGAAATTAGGCAAGCACCCGGGCGATTTTTGTCCATTTTAGGCATTATCTTTTTAGGAGTCGCTTTTTTTGTCGGGATCAGCGCCACCGGCCCTAATATGAAACAAGCTGCTGAAGATTACTTTTCTCGCCAACAATTAGCCGACCTTACAATTGCTTCAACTTTGGGGTTGTCGGATACCGATCGGCAAATCATTGAGGAAATGCCTGGCGTCACAGCGGTTGAGACGGAGCAGATCGCTGATATCAATGCCGAAAATCATCGTGCTGTGATTCGTGTCTTCTCTCTTTCAACTGATCGACCTGTCAATCAATATGAGGTGACTTCTGGTCGATTGCCGCAAAAATCAGGGGAAATCGCCTTAGATCAAGCGGCACAAAATAGTGGTGGTTTCGAATTAGATGAATCCTTTGAGTTGCCAGAAAGTGGCGAAAATCAATTAAAAACCCATACCTTCACGATCGTGGGCTTTGTCAATAGTCCTGAATATATTGAGAACTTTCATCGGGGGAACAGTACCGTTGGTAATGGGACAGTGGATTACTTTGCGGTGATTCCTGAGGAGGATTTTAAAGAAAGTGCGTACGCCCGATTTTTAGTTCGCTTTGATGACTTATCTCAAATGGAAAGCTATTCAGTGGCGTATCAGACGAAAAGAGATCAAATAAGTGCTGAAGTTGAGAAAAAGTTGGCTCCTCGGGCGCAAGGACGCAGACAAGAGCTGATCGATGAAGCACAACCAGCCATTGACGAAGCCAAAGAACAGATCCGCAACGGAGAAACGGCTCTGCAAGAAGCACAAAGGGAACTCGACGACGCACAAGAAAAATTAGCGCAGGCGCACCGGGAACTGACGGAACAAGAAGCAGCTTTCCAAACAGAAATTCAAGCTGCCCAAGAGCAGTTGAATAGTGAAGCACAAAAAATAGCTGAGGGTAAGCAAGCGTTGGCGGAAAACCAACGACTGCTGGATCAAAGCGAACAAGCGTTGCTTCAGCAAGAAGCCCAAGTAAAATCAGCCCAAGCCCAGTTAGCGCCCATTTCGGCACAAAAGTCAGAACTACAAAGTGGCACCCAACAAGTGGAGGAGCAACTTGCGCTGGCATACCAAGGCATGGATCAAATCAGAAGTGTGGGTCAACTTTCTGCAGAGGAGCAAATGGCCCAGCTGCCTACCGTCTATGCACAAGTAACAGCCGCTCTGGCACAGTTGAACCTACCGACAGATGTCCTTGGTCCGATTCCTGATCTGGAGGAAATCGATGAAACGATGATTGCTACTATGCTGACGGCAGCTGAAGATACATTGAATCCACTCATTGCTGAAGGTGAGCAACAACGTGCCCAATTAAGCGGACAACTGGCTGCAATCAATGAACAAGAAGTGCAACTTCAACGGGCGCAACAGCAAGTCAACGCTGGCTGGAGCCAGGTCAGTGCCGGACGCCAAGAATTGGCACAGGCTCAGACCCAGATCACTCAAGGAGAATCGCAGCTGAGTGTTGCTCGTGAGACTTTAGCTTCTGAGGAAGCTAATGGTCAGTCTTTGCTAGACAAGGGCTGGCTGGAATACCGAGAAAACGAAGCAACCCTTCAAGAAAAGCTAGCCGAATTTAAAGAAAGAGCACCAAAAGAACGCGAAAAGCTTGAAGATGTCAAAAAAGAAGTTGCGGAAAAAGAGCAGGAATTGTTGGAGCTAAAACCGGCAGTTTATCGTGTCGCGAACCGCGATGCGAATCCTGGTTATTCAGAATACCAAGACAATGCGGAACGCGTTTCTTCGTTAGCGACGATTTTTCCAGTCATTTTCTTTTTGATCGCAGCCTTAGTGAGTCTAACCACTATGACGCGGATGATCGATGAAAAACGCAGTGAGATCGGAACGTTGAAAGCACTAGGCTATCGCAACTGGGAGATTGGACAGAAATTTTTGCTTTATTCCTCTGCAGCAGGCATCACAGGTGCTGTATTGGGCCTAGCAGTAGGCTTTTCCTTTTTTCCAGCAATCATCATTCAAGCTTATGGACCGCTTTACAATCTCACGGAGTATGACACCCCATGGTATTTACGGCTTTCATTGATTGCTGTGGGTGTTAGCTTGCTTTGCACCATCGGAATTGCGCTGCTGGTTTTACGATTTGATTTAAGACAGTCATCGGCTTCCTTGTTGAGACCAAAGGCCCCAAAAACAGGGAAACGAATTCTCTTAGAAAGAATCACTTTTTTTTGGCGGCACTTAAGTTTTATTCAAAAAGTTACAATGCGAAACCTGTTTCGCTACAAGTCAAGAATGCTCATGACCATCTTAGGAATCGCTGGTTGCACGTCGATGATTTTAACTGGGTTTGGCCTGAGAGATTCCATCAGCAATATCATTCCTTTGCAGTTTGAGAAAATCTGGCAATATCAGGCGGTGATTACCTTTGATGACGAGGATTCGGAAGCAATGAGTGAAACAAAAGCCGCCGCAGAAGATATTGAAGGCTTTGAAGCAGGGTTATTCTTGCATACGGAAAGTCTGACGTTGGCTCAATCGGGGGTCACGCAGCAAGAAGTAACCGTCACCGTGCCAGAAGATCCTGCGGCTTTATCGAGATTTGTCCACTTGAATGATCGGGTTTCAGGAGAAGCTTACGAGCTAGAAGGAGAGGGTGCCATCATCAATGAAAAGCTTGCTAAGTTGTTTGGATTATCGGTGGGTGATACGATAACGTTGACGAATGAAAGCGGCGAGGAATTTCAACTGAAGGTAGCTGCCATCGCAGAAAACTACACGGGCCATTTTGCTTATTTGACACCTGAAACGTACGAAAAGATCTTTCAGGAAACGCCTGCTTACAATAGTGAGTTATTGAAATTCAATCAGCGCTTAAGCAAAACAGATGAAGAAGCGATCGCAGCTGACCTGATGGCACAAGATAATGTCATCAATGTTTCCTTCCTCTCAGCTTCAGCGGATGCCTTAGATGACACGACAGCAACCTTGAACATCGTCATTTGGATCTTGATCACGTCAGCAGGAGCATTAGCCTTTATCGTGTTGTACAACTTGAACAATATCAATATAGCGGAACGGATCCGCGAGTTGTCGACTATCAAAGTATTAGGCTTTTATGATCGAGAAGTGACGATGTACGTCTTTCGTGAGAATATCTTTTTAACGATTTTCGGTATTGGTTTTGGCTTGTTATTAGGGGTGCTTCAGCATCAATTTGTCTTACAGACCATCGAAGTTGATATCGCCATGTTTTCACCGACAGTCGAACCAATGAGCTATGTGTATGCAGCGGGATTGACCTGCTTGTTTTCAGGCGTGGTAGGGATCGCGATGTATTTCAAGTTGAAACATGTCAATATGATCGATGCCTTGAAAGCCAATGAGTAACAAAAACAGCCTTTTTTCAGAAGCATTCTGGAAAAAGGCTGTTTTTATTTTTCTTGTTTTTCTTGCTCAGAGATTTCCCCTTGGACTTCTTCTAGCATGGCTTTTAGTTCAAGCTCTTTTTGCCTTAGCACGACCAAATCTTCTTGAATCTCATCTTTTTTCTCTTCCTCAGGTGGTCGAATAACAAAATTGATTGACAGGGCAACTAAGGTACCGATAAAGGTATCAAGCACACGGTCCAATGCAAAGATGATCGATTCCCCTTGTGGGACACTGGAAGTGATCAACAGCATCGTCGCAATGGCAGAGATGATGCCAGAATTGTTATTGATGCCATCTGAAAAAACGATGACAAAGATGACCAGTGCGGGCAGGACAAACAATTCGATCAGAAAATCATTTTGAAAATATTGCTTCGTCAAAAAATAAAAAATGGCTGTACCGCCGCCGATCGTATTTCCTAGTACCCGTGATTTCCCAAAAGAGATTGTTGTTGTCAGGTCTTGTCGCAATGAAAAGACAGCAGACAAGGCAGCAATCAAAGGCTGGCCGCGATCAAGGAAATGAAAGAGCAGAATACAAAGCATGACAGCGATGGCTGTTTTTATCGTTCGCATACCTAAGCGAAAACGCCCCAGTTTCATGGTAGAATGCCCCCTTTACTTAATCATACCCAATGCTGTTGAGAAATTCTAGTCTTATTCCTCACAATTTAGTATACTTTTCAAAGGAGGTGACAAAAATGAAAATTGGATTGAGAACAGTGAAGACAGCAGTTGCTGCCGGTTTGTCCATGTTTCTTGCTCAGCAGATCGGTCTATTGTATGCACCAGCCGCAGGGATCATCGCAATTTTGAGTGTTGGGAATACAAAGAAAACCTCGCTCTTTACAGGAATCGGTCGCTTGGTTTCCTTGGCGATCGCGACGCTCCTAGCTTTTGTCAGCTTTCATCTTTTAGGCTTTGGTCCGCTGGGCTTTGTTCTTTTTCTCTTCCTATTTATTCCGACGGCAGTCTATTTCAAATTAACCGATGGGATCGTGGTCAATTCGGTCTTGGTGACCCATTATATGATGGAACGTTCTTTTGCTTGGCCATTGATTGGAAATGCTTTTTTGTTGATGAGTATTGGCATCGGCTTTGCACTTTTATTTAACTTGTATATGCCAGACGGCGAACGGGCATTGAAAGAAAAACAGCAGTTGGTGGAAGAAACGTTTAAAAGTCTTTTAAAAGACATGTCGATCGCGTTAACAGAAAAAGAAAAGGCGACGCTCCCTCATGTTTGCCAAGCATTGTTAGGAGAAATCAAGCAAGGCAAACAGCAAGCGATGGTTCATAGTGAAAACCAGTGGCGAGGAGAAGCCTCTTATTATGAAGAGTATTTCACCATGCGGCAAAGTCAAGCGCGCTTACTCTTGGAAATGGTTGATCTATTACAATTGTTTTGGGTAGAAGAAGCCTATACAAATGCGTTTCAAGAGCTGCTATCCTTTACCGCCCAGTCCTTTCATGAAAATAACGATGGAAAAGAGATCTTGGCAAAAATTGCAGCTTTATACGAAGATTATCGACAAAAACCATTGCCGCAAACAAGAGCAGAATTTGAAAATCGGGCCCAGCTGTTTCAGTTTCTGCAAACCTTTAAAAGTTTTATTGAAATCAAAGCCGACTTTTCTGAACAGATTCAGACGATGGAGCGCTAAAAAAAAGACTCCTGCAAAGGAGTCTTTTCACTTTTACTGTTGTTCCCAAAAAGCTTGCATTTGATCAAGAACGTCAATGACATCGGTGGTCAAATGGATCGATCCTTCGATCTCGCCATCGATGGCTTTGATCATATTGGCAATTTCATAATTAAGGGCTTGACTGCTGTCGCCAGCTTCAATCACTTCATTTGTTCCATCTCGGAAATGGATCACGGCTTTGTCCGCACGAGGGTATTCATCTACGGTAATGTATCCTTCTTCGAAAGCGACGATACCGGTTTTAGGCATTTTCGCTTGAAAAGTCAGCGTGACACTAGCCATTTCATCAGCTGGATTTTGGAGGATCGTTACAGATTGTTCGTCTACACCAGTAGAGAAGGGCTTCATGCTGCTAAACGCCACTTCTGGCGTATCCGTCATGAAAAAGCGAGCAAATGAAACGGCATATGTGCCAATATCCAGTAACGCACCGCCACCTAAATCTGGGTTGAAGAAACGATTGGTGGGATCAGGATCTTTATAGCTGCCAAATGGTGCTTGGATCATTTTTAATTTTCCTAAGCGTCCAGCATCGATCTCTTCTTTCAAACGTGCATAAACCGGCATATTGAAGATCGTCATAGCTTCTTCTAAGATCAGATTTTTTTCTTTGGCTAAGGTCAATTCTTCAGCTAATTCATCGGCACTGGTCGTAATGGCTTTTTCACAGAGGACATGTTTTCCGGCCATTAGAGCTTTCATAATAAATTCGTGATGAAGATCATTAGGTACTGCAATGTACACAATATCAATTTGCGGATCTTCCAGCATAGCATCTGTGCTTTCATAAGCATGGGGGATAGCGTATTTTTCGGCAAAGGCCTGGACTTTTGGCAAACTGCGGGCGCTGACTCCATACAGTTCACTTGCTTCATTGGAAAAACCAGCGGCAAATTGTGTCGCGATGTCTCCAAGTCCAATCATTCCCCAACGGTATTTTTTCATCATTGATCATCTCCTTCATATTTAGTATAACAAAAGAAATGAATTCTTTAAAATAATCAAAAACAATCGCAAAAAGTTTCCATTACGGCTGACTTTCAGTAAAATATAGAAGAGGAGGGATAACATATGCATAATGTATCAATAGCCATTATTTTAAATACGATTATCGAGCAATATACATCAGAAAAACAGTTTTATGAGACACATTTAGGAATCACTGAGGAGCAATGGGAAGCTTGGAAAAGCGGCACAATGAGTTTATCGCCTGCTGAAAATCAGAAAGTGAAACTGCTGTTTTCGGATTATGAATGGATGCTGATCCAAAAAATCATTCGCCAGACCGTCATTTATCCAGAAAAACGCAATCAAGCGGTCGTCGAGTTCAAAAAAATGAAAACCCAAATCGCCAGAACGTGGCTAGGTAGCGATTTAGCAAAAGTCGAATTGTTAACAGAATCTGAAGAAACAGCCCAATACCTTGATTTGAGAGTCAGTATTACGTATGATGAGTGGGGTTATGATGATATATTAAACTTCCGATTGCCCGCTGTTGTTCAGCAGCAGATCCGCAATGAAAAAATCGAGTTGTTAGAGTGGGTTAAAGAAAATCTGGAAGAAACTTATAATTAAAGGTAGGGTATTTTTTGAAAAAGTATTATGGAATGGCTGCGGCAGCAGGATTCTTGTTTCTGGTTCTTTTAACCATTCAAGTGAACCGAGTGACCGCAGTCACCCCAATAAAGAATCTAAGTATCGCTCGTTCTACTACTCAAACAGTGACGAGCGCAACAACTGAATCCAGCAGTCAAACTTCGACGGAATACTCAGAGGATGCGCAAGAACAAGCAGCTGTTAGTGATGAAGTGAACGAAGATGATTTCCCAACTGTCTCATTGGATGATTGGTCATTGGCTCTGGTAGGACCAAAAAATAAAATCGTCAGCGAAATCGCGCAAGAAGATTTGGGGAAATTATCAAATGGCTACCTTGTGGACAAGCGAATCGTTTCGGCATACGAAGAACTAGCTGACGCAGCAAAGGTGGCTGGATATCCTTTAGTCATGGTCTCTGCTTACCGTTCGGTAGAGTATCAACAGGAAATATTCGATGCCAATGTCAATAGCTTGATCCGCCAAGGGAATACAAAAGAAGAAGCAATTCGTATCACGAAACTGACCTTTACTGAACCGGGATATAGTGAGCACCATACCGGTCTTGCGATTGACGTAATCGATGAAGACTGGTATCAAAATCATACAGGCGAACTTCTCAATGAGGGATTCGGCGTTACAGACGGTGGAAAATGGCTACAAGCCCATGCGAGAGAGTATGGGTTCATCATCCGTTATCCGAAAGGGAAACATGACATTACCCAAATCGATTATGAACCATGGCATTTACGCTATGTAGGCGTCGAAGTGGCGACATATATTGAAGAACATGAGGTAACATTCGAAGAGTTTCTTGATGAGGCAAAAGAACACATCACTCGTAAAGAAGCAGAACTGTCGTATCACGAAGTGGCAGATCCTTTGCAGGAGGACTGGATCTTTACTAATTCTCTTACTAGAAATCAAGAAAATAGTCAACGAGCACAAGAAGAGTTGTTGATGAGTGGAGGCGATTTGTTCGCTAAGAACGTGTTTAGTCAGACAAAGGAAGTGAAAAAATGAGCGCAAGACGAAAAAAACAGAAGACTCGTTTCCCATTAGTCTTTCTAGGGTTATTCTTAATTGGGATTGCTTTTATTTTTTCCTTAAATAGTTTGGCGGATCCTCTTCCGAAAGAGGAAGAAACAAATACTGAAGCGATCTCTCATGAAGAATTTATCGATCGCATTGCTCCTTACGCGCAAGAACTGCAAAAAGGCTATGGGATTTTACCAAGTATCATTATAGGTCAGGCGATTCTTGAATCAGATTGGGGCCAGAGTTCTCTAGCCAGCAAATACAATAATTTATTTGGCATCAAGTCATTTGGTCATTCAAAAAAGGTGACATTAGATACCCAAGAGTTTTATAATGGAGAATGGGTCACGATTCAAGGAGATTTTCGTGTCTATGATACTTGGGAAGAATCAATGGATGATCATACGATGTTGTTTGTAAATGGTGTTGATTGGAATCCTGCGCTTTATGTAGATGTCTTGACAGCAAACGACTACCGCAGTGCCGCACAAGCCTTACAAGATGCAGGATATGCAACGGATCCAGATTATGCCAGCAAAATCATTCAAGTCATTGAAACCTACCAATTGAATCGATTTGATCAATAAGAAAAGAGAGTTGGCTGCTTATGGAAGAAAAATATATGCCAAAAATCACCACTGATTTACGCAAAGATATCGTCAAAGTGCCTAAAGTTATTCGAGAGGCTAGCGGCATTCAAATATTTGGGAAACAAATCCGCTCCATTATTTTTACTACGGATATTGCGATCATCCGTAATACAAATGCGGACGCTGTGATAGCGGTCTATCCTTTTACACCGCACCCAGCAATTACGAAAGCAATTATCGAAGCAGCGGATATTCCAGTGTTTTCTGGTGTCGGCGGCGGCTTGACCCAAGGATTCCGCTCTTCTTATATGAGCATGTTTGCTGAAGCTCAGGGATCGATCGGGGTCGTCTTAAACGGACCCACGCCATTGAAAACTGTGGAGCAAGTCTGTAAAGTCGTGGATATTCCCGTTATCAGTACCGTAACGAGTAAGTATACTGAAATTGATGCCAAACTTGAAGCTGGTGTGAAGGTCATCAATATCAGTGCCGGCAAGGACACAGCGGATACCGTGGCTTTCTTCCGTAAAAAATATCCGAAGCTGCCGATCATTGCAACGGGTGGTCCAACTGAGGAGAGCATCTTAGAAACGATTGAAGCAGGTGCGAATGCGATCACTTACACGCCGCCTTCCAACGGGGAGCTTTTCAGTAAAAAGATGGAGCACTATCGTGATATGGAGAAACCAGAGTAGCAAATGATCCACAAATGAGAATATTTTTATTTATAAAGGGCATTCCATGCTTGTGTTTTTAATCAAAGACAGGCATAATCGAATCTATCATTTAAAAATTACTTGTATATCGTCGAAATATGGTCGACAGTCTCTACCCGATACCGTAAATATCGGACTATAAGTAAAAATCGTGCCTGTTAGACACTTTTTTTGCTTTGGCAAAAAGAGTGTCTTTTTTTTCAGGATGGAATAGAAAGGAACGAGGAGAGCTAGGATGGATAAATTAGTTGAGCGTATCAAAACACACGGGAACGTCTTGGGTGAAGGGGTTCTCAAAGTGGACCAGTTTTTGACCCACCAAGTGGATTATGAGTTGATGAGAGAAATCGGTACAGTTTTTGCAGAACGATTTCAAGAAAGTGGGATCACCAAAGTAGTGACCATCGAAGCTTCAGGGATCGCACCAGCACTTTATACTGCAGAAAAGTTGCAGGTACCAATGATCTTTGCTCGAAAAGCAAAGAGTCTGACGATGGATGAAGAGTTGTTGACCGCATCGGTCTATTCCTTTACTAAGCAAGTGACCAGCCAAGTATCGATTTCTAAGAAATTCTTATCTTCAGATGATACGGTATTAATAATTGATGATTTCTTAGCAAACGGACAAGCTGCAAAAGGATTGATCGAATTGTGTCAGCAAGCAGGAGCAAAAGTCGTTGGCATTGGGATCGTCATTGAAAAATCATTCCAAACTGGTCGACAATTGCTTGAAGAAATGGGAATCCCCGTTGTTTCCTTAGCACGAATCGCCTCATTGTCGGAAGGCCAAGTTAGCTTTTTAGAAGGAGATGCCTAATGAAAGAGACGAATAGCCGTTCAGCAGTTTTAGGCTTGCAGCATTTGCTAGCGATGTATGCAGGAGCTGTTGCCGTCCCTTTGTTGATTGGAACAGGCCTCGGCTTTAATGAAGCGCAGATGACGTATTTGATCTCGATCGATATTTTCATGTGCGGAATCGCTACGCTTTTGCAATTAGTCGTCACCCGCTTTTTTGGGATCGGCCTACCAGTCGTTTTAGGTTGTGCCATCCAAGCTGTCTCCCCATTGATTTTGATTGGCACCAAATCAGGAATCAGTGCGATTTACGGAGCGATCATTGCTGCTGGGATTTTCATTGTCTTGATCGCCGGCATTTTTTCGAAAATCAAAGTTTTGTTCCCTCCATTGGTGACAGGAACGGTGATTACCGTCATCGGCTTGACCTTGATTCCAGTCGCCATCACCAAAATCGGTGGAGGGGATGCCGCAGCTGCTAACTTTGGTGATCCAACGAATTTATTGTTAGGCTTTGTGACGATTGCGCTGATCATTGGCGTGCAAGTGTTTGGCAAAGGCTTTATTCGCTCGATTGCCGTACTGATCGGTTTGATCGGTGGGACTATTTTAGCAGCATTATTAGGCTTGGTTGATCTTTCTGCCATCACTCATGCACCTGTGTTTCATTTGCCACAGCCTTTTTATTTCGGTTTACCAACCTTTGATCTGTGGTCGATCGTCTTGATGATCATTATTTCCATCGTTAGTTTGGTAGAATCCACAGGCGTTTATTTTGCACTGGGAGACATTACTGAAAAACCGATTACAGGCAATGACTTAAAGCGCGGCTATCGTGCGGAGGGCTTGGCGGTGATCCTTGGTGGGATCTTCAATACGTTTCCTTATACTGGATTTTCACAAAACGTAGGTTTGGTTCAACTTTCAGGCATTAAGACGCGCCGTCCGATTTTCTTTTCAGCAATCTTTTTGATCGTATTAGGGTTGTTTCCAAAAGTCGGTGCCATCGCACAGATCATTCCAGAGGCAGTGCTTGGCGGCGGCATGTTAGTGATGTTTGGCATGGTGGCTGTTCAAGGGATGAGAATGCTGAGCAAAGTTGATTTTATGAATGACAAGAACTTGTTAGTGATTGCAGTATCAATCGGTTTTGGTTTAGGGTTCAATATGATGCCCACTTTATTCAGTCAAATGCCTGAAACCGTTCAAATGTTTACAGGCAATGGGATCGTCATGAGTAGTTTGACTGCCATTGTTTTGAATCTGTTCTTTAATGGGCTGCCGAAAGAAACAGACGAAGTGACGGAATTGCGCTTGCAACAGTAAGTTTATTTGATCCAGACGAGGATTCGTCTGGATTTTTTGTATTGTTCCTTTATTTGTCTTATTATCGGTTATCTGACGTGTTGAATACATATCTTTGAGATAAAAGCGAACAATGAAAAGTAAAATTTGTTAATAGTTCGAAAATATTTTGACATTGCACGGGCTACTCGTTACTATTTAGAGGTGAAAGTGATTGTTAGCAGAGCCATGTGACTTCGGGATATCTCAGACGTAGCGACAAAAGGTTGCTAACAAAATGATTTTCGTAAGAAAAATACTTCTGAGGTTTATTCAGAAGAGAATCGTAAAGAATCGTTGGAGGGAAAATTGAATGAAACCAGCAGTTGCAGTGATTATGGGAAGTCAATCAGATTGGGAAACAATGAAGGAGTGCTGCTTGATTTTAGATGAGTTAGCGATACCTTATCAGAAAAAAGTCATTTCGGCACATCGTACACCAGATTTGATGTTCGAATTTGCAGAAACAGCCCGAGAAAAAGGGATTAAAGTCATTGTTGCAGGAGCGGGTGGCGCTGCCCATTTGCCGGGAATGGTGGCAGCTAAAACAACATTGCCGGTCATTGGTGTTCCCGTCCAATCACGCGCATTAAACGGTTTGGATTCCCTTTTATCGATCGTGCAAATGCCGGGTGGTGTACCAGTAGCAACAACGGCGATCGGAAAAGCTGGCGCAACTAACGCAGGACTACTTGCAGCCCAGATGCTTTCCATGTATGATTTAGAGATAGCGGAGAAATTAGACGCACGAAGAAATACATTAAAAGAAATCGTATTGGAAAGTAGTGATCAACTTGATTAAACCTTTAATGCCCAACGCAACGATCGGAATCGTTGGCGGAGGACAGCTAGGTCGTATGATGGCAATGAGTGCCAAAGAAATGGGCTTTCGGGTTGGCGTTTTAGACCCTACTGCCAATTGTCCAACAGCCCAAGTCGCTGATTGGCATATTGTTGCTGCCTATGATGATGTGTTTGCTTTAGAAGAAATGGCTCGACGTGCCGATGTAATCACCTATGAATTTGAAAATGTCAGTGTTGAAGCATTGAACTCTATTTTGCCTTACTCACATATCCCTCAAGGCACCGATCTGTTAGCAATCACTCAAGATCGTTTGTTAGAGAAGTCATTTTTAGAGGCAAACAATATCGTGATTGCACCTTATGCCACGATCATCAGCCCGACAGACATCCAAGATGCCATCGATAGCATTGGTTACCCTTGTGTATTAAAAACCACCAGAGGCGGCTATGACGGAAAAGGACAGCACGTGCTTTACAGTACGGCTGATTTGGCGCCTTCCATGAATTTACTTCGCGAAGGAACTTGCGAATTAGAAGCATGGATTCCTTTTGAAAAAGAATTATCGATTTTAGTTGCCGGTAATGGAGAAACCTTTACCACTTTCCCAGTGGTAGAAAACATCCACCGTAACAATATTTTGCATCAAACGATCGCTCCTGCGCACATTGATCCAGAAGTTGCCGAAGAAGCCAAACGGATCGCTCACATTATTGCAAAAGCTTTGGATCTGCAAGGCGTTTTAGCCATCGAAATGTTCCTGACCAAAAGCGGCGGCTTGTATGTCAATGAATTGGCGCCACGTCCGCATAATTCGGGTCACTATTCGATCGAAGCTTGCTCCATGAGTCAGTTTGACGCTCATATCCGCGGCATCTGTGGCTGGCCGTTGCCGGAAGTTTCTTTGCTTTCACCAGCAGTCATGGTCAATGTCTTAGGAGATGAATTGACAGAAACCTATGATCTGATTGCCACAAAACCTGCTTGGCAATTTCATTACTATGGCAAAGAAGAAGCAAAAACCGGTCGCAAAATGGGACATATCACTATTTTGACGGAAGACATTGCAGAAACCACTGAAGAAATCTATCAAACCAATATTTGGGATTAAAGGAGATAAAAACATGTTAGAGCGTTATACAAGACCAGAAATGGGTGCTATTTGGACCGATCAAAATCGCTACCAAGCGTGGCTAGAAGTCGAGATTTTAGCTGACGAAGCTTGGGCGGAATTAGGAGAGATACCGAAAGAGGATGTTGCATTGATTCGTGAAAAAGCATCCTTTGATATCGACCGTATCTTAGAGATCGAAGCGCAAACGCGACATGATGTGGTTGCTTTTACCCGAGCAGTCTCTGAATCTTTGGGTGATGAAAGTAAATGGGTCCACTACGGCTTGACGTCGACGGATGTTGTTGATACGGCGTATGGTTACTTGATGAAACAGGCCAACGATTTGATTCGGGAAGATTTGAACCGTTTCGTGACGATCATTGGTGAAAAAGCCAAAGAATACAAGCATACCGTGATGATGGGACGTACCCATGGTGTTCATGCGGAACCAACGACCTTTGGCTTGAAATTAGCCTTGTGGTATTCAGAAATGAAACGCAATGTTGAACGTTTTGAGCGGGCAGCAAAAGGGATCGAAGCTGGAAAGATCAGTGGTGCTGTTGGAACCTTTGCAAATATCCCTCCATTTGTCGAAGAGTATGTCTGTGAAAAACTAGGGATTCGTGCGCAAGATATTTCCACGCAAGTATTGCCTCGTGACCTACATGCAGAATATTTTTCAGCAATGGCATTGATCGCAACCAGCATTGAGAAATTCGCCACCGAGATCCGTGGACTACAAAAATCAGAAACGCGGGAAGTTGAAGAATTCTTCGCCAAAGGACAAAAAGGTTCTTCTGCCATGCCCCATAAGCGTAACCCAATCGGTTCTGAAAATATGGCCGGACTTGCAAGAGTCGTTCGCGGTCATATGGTGACGGCTTATGAAAATGTCTCCCTTTGGCATGAACGGGATATCTCACATTCATCGGCAGAACGGATCATTATTCCGGATACGACGATTTTGATCGATTACATGCTGAATCGCTTTGGCAATATCGTCAAAAATCTGACCGTTTTCCCAGAGAATATGAAGCGCAATATGAATGCGACCTTTGGATTGATCTACAGCCAACGGGTGATGTTGAAATTGATCGATCACGGGATGACCAGAGAGCAAGCCTATGACTTGGTTCAGCCGAAAACAGCGCAAGCTTGGGATGAACAAACGGATTTCCGCCCATTGTTAGAAGCTGATCCAGCAATCACGGATGTTTTGACCAAAGCTGATTTGGATGATGCGTTTGATTACAACCATCATTTAAAACAAGTTGACACGATCTTTGAACGTGTCGGTTTAGCCGAATAAAAAAAGCTGCAACCTTGAGACCTCCGTCTTAAGGTTGCGGCTTTTTTAATAATTTTCAGCTAAGTAGGTCAATAGATCAGGTGCTAAACCAGTTGCTGATTGGTTTTCCTGGCGATCTTCTAACATGGAAACCATCAGAAATCCTTGATCTTGCGAATCGAAGGCGAATAAGAAGCTGTTTTCTTGGCCTTTTTCATCTTGCTTTTCTTTGATTTCAGCAGTTCCTGTTTTGGCAGCTAGCGGAATGTTCAGCGCTGCCAAAGAGTGTGCCGTTCCGTTGGCATCTGAGACAACAGCTGTCAAATCTTGATTGATTTGCTCAATCGTCTCTGGTTTAAAGACTTCTTTGTCTTTTTGCTCTGCCTCTTTCAATAAACGAGGATAAACCAGTTTTCCTTGATTGGCAAAGACCGAATAAGCAGCAGCTTGCTGAATGGGATTCAGTAACAGTTCTCCTTGTCCATAGCCGGTATCTGCCAGTAAAATCTCTGAGTTGAAGGAGTCTTCATTGGAAATTTGAGCAGGATTCATCGCAATCGGTAAATCCAACGTTTCACCAAAAATCAATTTCGACAAACCGTTACGAAAAGCATCTTCACCCATAGCTAAGGTTTGTTGTGCCATATAGATGTTATCAGAGTAAACCAGTGCATCTTTTAGATTGACAGAAGCTACGTCGCTGACTCTGGTGACAAAGTAGTCCCCCCACGAGCTGTCTTTTTGCCACTTCAATCCATCGATCGCAATACTTTGGGTAGGGTCGATCGTACCATTTTCTAAGCCAATCGCTGCCGTGATGGTCTTAAAGGTCGAACCTGGTGCATAGGCCGTAGCAAAGCGGCTGATGAAAGGCAAGTCTTCGTTTTGTTCATACGCATCGTAGTCTTCTTGGGAGATCCCTTGGGTCATTTTATTGGGATCATAACTCGGTGAGCTGGCTAATACCAGCAGATCACCGGTTTTTGGTTCTGTGACGACCGTGGACCCCGCCTGATTTTGTAAGGCGTCAAAAGCTGTCTTTTGGGCTTGTGCGTCAATGGTCAGTTGGATATCTTTACCATCTGCCCGTTCTTTTTCTAAAAGAACCGATTTTTCAGCACCGTCTTCATCTGTGATGGCGATTTTTCCGCCATTTTCGCCCCGCAACTCTTTGTCAAAGGCAGCTTCCAGACCACTACGACCAATTTGTCCGTTGCTTGCTAGCGTTTCATCCTTTTCGATATCTTCTGCAGTCACGTTCCCTAGATAACCAATCAACTGGGCAGCGGCTTCTCCAAGAGGATAAGTCCGTCCCGTCGTTTCTTTTAAACTTGTTCCAGTTGGCATTTCATCGGTTGGTTCGATAATCTTCAAGGGAACGAACAACTCATCTTGGACCCACGATTGAGCCAATGCTTGATCGATCGCATCTTCTGTTAGGTCAAAACGCTCCGCGATTGCTTTGATATTGGCGGTTTTTTCGTCTCCCGTACCCAGCTGTCCTGGAATGACGCCTAGTTGATAGAGCGTGCCATTTTCTGCTAGCGGTTCGTTGTTTCGGTCTAAGATTTCTCCACGTGTGGCATTATCTACAGAGATACTAACTTTGTCTTGTCCTTCCATTCCCGGAAAAATCAATTGAGGCGACCAATCGATCTTGGCTTGGTCATCAGCCAGAGTAATCGTGCCACTATAAGACAGCTCGGTTAATTCACCTAACGAGGTGGTTAAGGAACCGTTGTATTGGAAATTGAATTGATCGGAATCCTTATCATCGGGCGTTACCTCAATTCCTGAAGCTTTAAATGATTCGGCACCGATACCAGTGAAAATCGCTTCGTATTTTGCTGAGACTTCGTCTGCGGTAAAGCCGTTTGATTCCAAACTTTCTTCGGTCAGTAAAGCAGATAGATTGCTGTACTTCTGATCAGATATAGCACCGATAAAGGAATTGAGGACTTTTTTTGCTGCTGCTTCTTCTTGTCGATTTTGATAGACTGTATAGCCATAATAACCGCCACCAAGTACTAATAAGGCGGCAGGGAGTGCCAGCCAGACGAAACGCTTAGGTTTTTTCGCTGGTTTTTCTTTGCGAGAGCGCCGGTTTTCTGACATATTATTGTTCCTCCTTTAGTGCCGACAAACGGGCGTGATAAAGCGGCAACAGCGTTTGATAAACTGCTAAAATATCCGCCATCTCAACGTCTTCGATCATTTTTTTCGGAAAAATCTTGCCAATCTGAAGTTCACTTTTTTTGACTTTCTGTAATCGTTCTAAGTAGGTTGGCCATTTAGCGATTGGAGAGTGGTCATACTTGGTATGATCAGGAGATAGCGTAAAGTCTGCTGGCAATTGATCAAATAATTCTTTTTGAGCCAGCCAAGATTCCGCGATCGTTGCTTGATTTTTCGGTTGATCGATCACACTGAGCCAAACAAAGACATACGCTTGATTGATCCCAATTTGAAAGTGGGCATCCATTTTATAACCACGCTTGTTAGGGCCGATCCCCGCCCACGTTTCGGCAGGAGGGTAGACGGTTCTACGCCGATGCTGAGCAATATGCAAATAAAAAGGTTCGTGACAGCTTTCTTCAAATAATGGGATCGCTGCCTCGCCGATGGTTTGGAAAATTGGCTGGATCTCTGAACGGATTTTTTCCATTCTTTCTTCTAATGTTTCTAAAGCAAAAACATCAAATGACTGTTTTGTAAATAGCATAATCGTGTCCTTTCTTTTGTCTGAAAACAGTATAACAAAAAAAGCCCGTAAAATTTCGGGCTTTTGTTTTTTTTATCTTTTTTTTATTTAGTGATCACTAGCTAATTCGCAGCGGGACTTAAGTTAAAGGTAGGGGCAAGGCTTTGTTCCTTCAAAAGATGCAGAAGATCATCCAAGAAAGAAAAATCCATTTCTTCTAAGTTAAAATAAATACGGAAAGAATACGTATGTTTAAATAAGCTTTGACGATGAATCTGGTGAATGATCAATTCGTCATTGCGGCCATTTTGAAATTGTAAGACTCTTTTTTGTTCTTCCGCATAGTGAGGACGTGCCCCTTTTTTGAAGGGACTGAATACATAGAAACTTGTTTGTTGGTTGATGGAAAGGATTTGCTGCACGGCCAATAATTCGTTATGGAGCTGTTGTTTTTCTTTGTCTGATAAATGAGCTAAAAAAAGTTCAGCACGATTCTTTAGCGACCACATATAGTACTCCTCCTTGAATGTAGCTACAATACGACCTAAATATAGCATGAAAATAGAATGTTGTAAACGCTTTATAAAACCCTTCGCCAGTCAAACGGGAGAGGTAAACTTGCTTGACGGGATAAAAGGCGAACATTCGTGTTTATTAATGTGTAAATGTACAGATAATCGTTGACCCGCTTTTTCAGCGTTGTTAGAATAATAAACAAATAAAGATGTGTGTCATCGCTATGTGAAAAATAATACTTAACTGAGGTGGATTATGGAATTAGAAGTGCTTCTTTATGAAGGAAAAGCCAAGAAATTGTTTAAAACCAACGAAGAAGATGTGTTGAGAGTCCTTTATCTGGACCAAGCAACTGCGCTGAACGGTTTAAAGAAAGATGCAGTCGCAGGGAAGGGTGCCCTAAACAATCAGATCACTGCGCATCTTTTTCAGCGTTTAGCTGATAAAAATGTCCCAAGTCACTTTCTTCAATTAGTGTCTAAACACGAACAATTAATTCGAGCTGTCACCATGATTCCTTTAGAAGTCGTTGTTCGCAATACGGCTGCTGGTAGTTTTTCAAAGCGCTTGGGCATCGAAGAAGGAACCAAACTGCCAAAGCCGATCGTGGAGTTTTACTACAAAGAGGATCGCTTAGATGATCCGTTTATCAATGACGATCATGTGTTCTATTTGGGTCTTGCCACAAAAGAGGAACTGGACCTGATCAAAAAACTGGCACTACAAGTCAACGCTGCGTTACTGGAAATCTTTGCAAGTATCCAGATTCAACTGATCGATTTTAAAATCGAGATCGGCAAAACCAAGAAGGGCGAGTTGCTCCTGGCTGATGAGATCTCACCAGATACTTGCCGCTTATGGGATATGGGTACAAATGAACATCTTGATAAAGATGTCTATCGTCGTGATTTAGGGGACATCGTTCCTGTTTATGAAGAAGTTTTAAATCGTTTAGAAAAGGAGAATTCAACATGTATTTAGTCAAAGTTTACGTCACTTATAAGGAATCTGTTTTGGACCCTCAAGGAGAAGCCGTCAAAGGAGCTGTTCATCGCTTAGGATATCAAGATGTCAGTGATATTCGCATCGGGAAATACTTTGAAATCAAAGTGACACCTTCCAACAATCAAACACAAGCAGCAGTAGCAGAGGAGATTGAAGCGATCTGTGACAAACTTTTAGCAAACGTCAATATGGAAACCTACCGTTATGAAATAGTTCAAATGGAGGAAGCAGCCCTATGAAATTTGCAGTGATCGTCTTTCCTGGATCAAATTGTGATGTTGATTTGATGTGGGCAATCAAAGATATCATGGGGGTAGAAGCAGAATATGTGCGCCATGATGCAGAAAGCTTAGCCGGTTTTGACGGTGTTTTGCTTCCAGGAGGATTTTCTTATGGTGATTACTTAAGATGCGGAGCGATTGCCCGTTTTTCTACGATCATGTCAGAGGTCATTCGTTTGGCAAATGAAGGCAAACCTGTCTTTGGTACCTGCAATGGGTTTCAAATTTTAACGGAAGCGGGCTTGTTACCAGGGGTTTTACAAAGAAATGAATCATTGCATTTTATTTGCAAGCCGGTCCGTCTGCAAGTGAATAATCGAACAGCTTTTACTTCTGAATATGAAACGGATCAAGTCATTACGCTTCCTGTCGCTCATGGTGAGGGCAATTATTATTGTGATGAAACGACTTATCAGGAATTGGTTGCCAACAATCAAATCGTTTTCCGTTATGAAGATAACGTCAACGGCAGTCTACACAATATCGCTGGTATCTGCAACAAAGCAGGCAATGTCCTAGGCATGATGCCTCATCCAGAACGAGCGATGGAAAGTTTATTAGGCTCAGAAGATGGCAAGAAGTTTTTTGCTTCATTATTGAAAAATTTTGGGAAGGTGCCGGTAAATGGATAAAATGATCGTAAAAGAACCTACACCACAAGAAATCAAAGACACGAAATTATACGAGCAATGGGGATTGACCCAAGAAGAATATCGGATGATCTCAGAAGATATTTTGGGACGTTTACCAAACTATACCGAAACTGGACTCTTTTCAGTGATGTGGAGTGAACATTGTTCTTACAAAAATTCCAAACCTGTTTTGCGGAAATTCCCGACAGATGGGCCGCAAGTACTGCAAGGTCCGGGAGAAGGTGCGGGTATCGTGGATATCGGCGATGATCTAGCTGTCGTATTTAAAGCGGAAAGCCATAATCATCCTTCTGCGGTGGAACCTTATGAAGGAGCAGCAACTGGTGTTGGTGGAATCATCCGCGACATCTTCAGTATGGGAGCAAGACCGATTGCTGTTTTAGACTCCTTACGATTTGGTGAGTTAGATAATCCAAGAACGAAATATCTTTTGGAAGAAGTCGTTGCTGGGATCAGTGGCTATGGCAACTGTATTGGGATTCCGACCGTCGGTGGTGAAGTGGCATTTGATCCTTGTTATGAAGGCAATCCATTAGTCAATGCCATGTGTGTAGGGATCATTGCTCACAAGGATATTCAAAAAGGGCAAGCCAAAGGTGTTGGAAACACCATCATGTATGTCGGCGCAAAAACAGGACGCGACGGGATACACGGGGCGACTTTTGCATCGGAAGAATTTGTCGAAGGAGAAGAACAACAACGTTCCGCCGTACAAGTCGGTGATCCTTTTATGGAAAAACTTTTGTTGGAAGCTTGTTTGGAATTGATCGTGGATCATTCGGACATTTTAGTCGGAATTCAAGATATGGGTGCTGCTGGATTGGTTTCTTCTAGTGCCGAGATGGCATCAAAAGCCGGATCAGGGTTGCGTTTAACGTTAGATGATGTTCCACAACGAGAAACCAATATGACGCCTTATGAAATGATGTTGTCAGAATCCCAAGAGCGGATGCTGATCTGTGTCAAAAAAGGGCATGAAGCTGAAGTGGAAGCCCTCTTTAAGAAATACGATCTAGAAGCAGTCGTGATCGGTGAAGTGACGGATGATGGCAACTATCGTTTGTTCCATCATGGACAGGAAGTCGCTAATTTACCAGTGGATGCGTTAGCTGAAGATGCACCGACTTACTACAAAGAGATGGCAGAACCAGCACGGATCAAAGTGTTTAAGGAAACACCGGACTTTGTTCCAGTGATTCATTCAGCAACGTCTGTATTTGCGGATCTGCTGCAGCAGCCGACGATCGCTTCGAAACGCTCGATTTTTGAAACCTACGATTCGCAAGTTCGTACCAATACCGTGGTAGGACCCGGCAGTGATGCGGCCGTTTTACGAATCAAGGGAACCAATAAAGCCTTGGCGATGACGACTGACTGTAATGCTCGTTACCTTTACTTAGATCCTGAAGTCGGCGGACAGATCGCAGTTGCAGAAGCTGCTCGAAATATCGTCGCTTCCGGTGGGCGTCCATTGGCGATCACTGACTGCCTTAACTTCGGCTCGCCAGATAAACCAGAAGGATTCTGGGAGTTATCTACGGCTGCTGACGGGATCTCAGAAGCTTGTTGTGTACTAGAGACACCAGTAATCTCTGGGAACGTCTCCTTATACAACGAAACGGACGGACAATCGGTCTATCCAACGCCTGTAATTGGGATGGTCGGATTGATCGAAGAGCTGGCGCATATCACGACGCAGCATTTCCAAGCAGCAGGGGATGTGATCTATGTCCTAGGGGAAACCCATGCTGATTTCAATGGGTCTGAATTGCAAAAACTGCAGACAGGAAAGATCGCTGGGCGTTTAATGTCCTTTGATCTTGAAACAGAAAAAACGAACCAACATTTGGTTACCGCAGCGATCCAAGCAGGTCTTGTTCAAAGTGCCCACGACTGTGCCGAAGGTGGTTTAGCGATCGCTTTAGCCGAATCCGCTTTTGACAAGGGCTTTGGTCTAAATGTGACCGTGTCATTGCCAGCAGCACAATTGTTTTCAGAAACCCAATCCCGTTTTGTGCTTTCAGTCGCACCTGATAAGCAAGCAGCTTTTGAAGCACTGGTAGGTGCTGCTGCAATAGCGATCGGGGAAGTGACTGCTGATGGCCAGATTCGCATGCAAGCACAAGATGATACGATCGAGATGCCCCTTACTGAGGCGAAATTGAAATGGGAGGAAGCCATTCCATGTTTAATGAAGTAAAGAGCCTCAACGAGGAATGTGGGGTTTTTGGTGTTTGGGGTCATCCAGATGCCGCTCGTGTCACCTACTTCGGACTACACAGTTTGCAACATCGCGGCCAAGAAGGTGCTGGGATCGTCACGAATGATGCGGGAAAACTCAATGGTCACCGTGATTTAGGTTTGCTAGCGGAAGTGTTTTCGGATGAACGTGTCCTCCAGCGTCTGACAGGAGATGCTGCCATTGGTCACGTTCGTTACGCAACTGCTGGTAATGGTAGCGTTGATAATATTCAACCATTTTTATTCAAATTTTTTGATCAGCAGATTGGCTTAGCTCATAACGGCAACTTGACGAATGCGAAAAGTCTACGGAAATCATTAGAAGAGGCTGGTGCGATTTTCCACTCGAATTCCGATACAGAGATTCTCATGCACTTGATCCGTCGCAGCGAAGAACCGCTTTTTATGGATCGGGTCAAGGAGGCATTAAATCAAGTTAAAGGTGGATTTGCGTACCTTTTACTGACGGAAAATGCCATGATCGCAGCACTAGACCCCAATGGCTTTCGGCCATTGTCAATCGGGAAAATGGTCAATGGTGCTTATGTGGTGGCTTCAGAAACCTGTGCGTTGGAAGTCATCGGTGCGGAATTTATTCGTGATGTCCGACCGGGCGAAGTCGTGATCATTGATGATGCAGGCATTCAAATCGAGCAGTATACCCAAGAAGTACAACCGGCGATTTGTTCGATGGAGTTTATTTATTTTGCCCGTCCTGATTCCAACATCGCTGGCGTCAATGTTCATCGTGCCCGTAAAAATATGGGCCGTCGCTTGGCAAAAGAGGCGCCGATCGAAGCGGATATGGTCATTGGTGTACCGAATTCATCCTTATCTGCTGCCAGCGGGTACGCAGAAGCTTCAGGTATTCCTTATGAATTGGGCTTAGTAAAAAATCAATACATTGCACGAACGTTTATTCAACCGACACAGGAGTTAAGAGAGCAAGGCGTGCGAATGAAGCTCTCAGCTGTTCGTGGCGTAGTCGAAGGCAAACGAGTGATTCTAGTCGACGATTCGATCGTCCGAGGAACCACCAGCCGCCGTATCGTGCAACTGCTAAAAGAGGCAGGTGCCAAAGAAGTTCATGTGCGTATCGGTTCGCCGCCTTTGCGCTATCCATGTTTTTACGGGATCGACATTCAAACGAGAAAAGAATTGATCGCAGCCAAATATACGGAAGCTGAGATTTGTGAAAAAATCGAAGCAGATTCTTTGGCCTTTTTAAGTGAAGACGGGTTGATCGAAGCGATCGGTTTAGATTTCGACGCACCTTACTCAGGATTGTGTATGGCCTATTTCAATGGCGATTATCCAACCCCTTTGTATGATTATGAAGAAAACTATCTCGCGTCTTTAGCTGAATAAGCTGAATAAATAGTAGGCAAAAATGGTTTTTCAAACGAAGCAGTGAAGGACCGCTGGTTTACTTGCGTTAACGACGAATGAGCTGAATGAAGAAAAGCGGATGAATGATTGAGGAGGAACGAACGTGGCAAATGCATATGCAAAAGCCGGTGTCGATGTCGAAGCCGGTTATGAAGTAGTCGAACGGATCAAAAAGCATGTGAAACGAACAGAACGGCTAGGCGTGATGGGGGCAATCGGGGGCTTTGGTGGCTGTTTTGACTTATCATCGTACCAATTGAAAGAACCGGTACTCGTTTCTGGGACAGATGGTGTAGGAACCAAGCTTTTGTTGGCGATCCAACAAGAACAGCACACAACGATCGGCATTGATTGCGTCGCGATGTGCGTGAATGATATCGTCGCTCAAGGGGCAGAACCTATCTACTTCCTTGACTATGTTGCAGTTGGTAAAAACGATCCGGCAAAGATCGAACAAATCATTGCTGGTGTCGCAGAGGGCTGTGTGCAAGCGGGGGCTGCCCTGATTGGTGGGGAAACCGCTGAGATGCCGGGGATGTATCAGCCAGAAGAATATGATCTTGCTGGTTTCGCCGTAGGGATCGTCGAAAAAAGTCGCTTGATCACTGGAGAAACCATTAAAGAAGGCGATGAGCTGATTGGTTTGCCTTCTTCAGGCATTCACTCCAATGGGTACTCTTTAGTCAGAAAAATCTTTTTTGAACAGCATGGCTATACAGGAGCAGAAACGTTTGCGGAACTTGGTAACCAAACGCTTGCAGAAAGTTTATTGACGCCAACGAGAATTTACGTTGATGCACTGAAACCTTTATTGACAGAAGGATTGTTAGCTGGAATTTCTCATATCACTGGTGGCGGCTTTGTTGAAAATATCCCACGGATGCTGCCTGAAGGTCTGGCGGCAGAAATCGCCTTAGACACTTGGCCGCAGTTGCCAATATTTGATATGATCGCTACTCATGGCGCGATTCCTCATCAAGAAATGTTCGAGATTTTCAATATGGGTATCGGTATGGTCTTAGCCGTTGCGCCAGAAAATGTTGCGGCTGTGATGGCACTTCTATCCGCCAATGAAGAACAAGCATACCGGATCGGTAAAGTGACCAAACGTAACAACGAAGCCGTTTGCTTCAAAGAGGCAGTCCGATGAGGATCGCCGTCTTTGCTTCTGGAACGGGCAGCAATTTTACAGCAATCGCCGATGCGATCCAAGCAAATAAAATCAAAGGAGCGCAGATCGGGTTGGTCTTTTCCGATAAACCTACAGCGCCAGTAATAGAAAAAGCCCGCGCGAGAGACTATGAAACGCTTGTCATAGAGCCAGCGGCATTTGCATCAAAAGCAGCCTTTGAAAATAAATTGATCGAAGAATTGCAGGATCATGCCATCGATTTTATTGTTTTAGCAGGGTATATGCGAATCATCGGCAACACTCTATTATCCGCTTATGAAGGCAGAGTCATCAATATCCATCCCTCCTTGTTGCCGAGTTTCCCAGGTAAATCTGGGATCGCCGATGCCTTCGCTTACGGCGTGAAAGTGACGGGAGTGACGGTTCATTATGTCGATGCCGGCATTGACACAGGGCCAATCATTGCCCAAGAAATCGTTCGGATCGACACCGACGATACATTAGCAAATGTGACAGAAAAAATTCATCAAGTAGAACATCAAATCTATCCAGCTGTTTTAGCTGAAATCGTGGAAAAGGGGCTATCGAATCGTGAATAAACGTGCATTAATCAGTGTGTCTGACAAAGAAGGAGTCGTACCATTTGTCCAAGAATTGACCAATTTAGGATTTGAGATTATCTCAACTGGCGGGACAAAAACGGCCTTGGAACAAGCGGGGCTTCAACCGATCGGCATCGAAGCGGTCACAGAATTTCCTGAAATGATGGATGGTAGGGTCAAGACGCTACATCCAAGGGTGCATGGTGGTCTGTTAGGACGGCGTGATCTGCCTTCTCATATGGAGGCAATGGCTGAGCATGGCATTTTACCGATCGACCTTGTTGTCGTCAATCTTTATCCATTTAAAGAAACCATCAGTAAGCTTGACGTCACAGAAGCCGACGCAATCGAAAATATCGACATCGGCGGACCAAGCATGCTACGTTCTGCGGCGAAAAATCATGCCTCAGTAACTGTTGTCGTTGATCCCAACGATTACGACTGGGTTTTAGCTGAGCTGAAGGAAGGCAATACGACGTTGGCATCAAGAAAGAAATTAGCTGCCAAAGTCTTCCGCCATACCGCCGCTTACGATGCCTTGATTGGTGAATACTTGACCAAAGCGGTGGCTGAAACAGAAACAGAGACCTTGACGAAAACTTATGTTTTGAAACAAACATTGCGTTATGGTGAAAATAGTCATCAGAAAGCTTCCTTCTATCAAGATGCATTACCCGTGCCCTATTCGATTGCCAGCGCAAAACAAATCCACGGCAAAGAATTGTCTTACAACAACATTAAAGATGCTGACGCTGCCTTGCGGATCGCAGAAGAATTTACAGAGCCAACTGCGGTAGCCCTAAAGCACATGAATCCCTGTGGAATCGGAAGTGGAGCAACGATTGCTGAAGCTTTCCAAGAAGCTTACGAAGCAGACCCAGTGTCGATTTTTGGCGGGATCATTGTTTTGAATCGTCCAGTTGAAGTGGCAACTGCGGAGCAACTGCAGCGGATTTTTCTTGAGATCATCATTGCACCTGCATTTGAAGAAGAAGCACTAGAAATCTTAACGAAGAAAAAAAATCTGCGCCTGCTGGTTGTTGATTTCGAAAAAGCAGCCAAACAGCCAGAAGTTGTCTCTGTCCTTGGGGGCTTATTGGTGCAAGAACCAGATGATCAAATGGAAACACCAGAAGATTGGACCGTGGTGACAAAGAGAAAGCCAACAACAGAAGAAAGCGCAGCTTTGGTTTTTGCTTGGAAAGCGGTGAAACACGTGAAATCTAATGCCATCGTTTTAGCCAATCAACAGCAAACCGTCGGGATCGGCGCTGGTCAAATGAACCGCGTGGGTTCGGTGAAAATCGCCGTCGAACAAGCCCGTGAAAACAATAAACTGGCTGGTTCAGTGCTGGCAAGCGACGCCTTTTTCCCAATGGATGACAGTGTTGAATATGCAGCGCAACAAGGAATCAAAGCGATTATTCAACCTGGTGGCAGTATCAAAGATCAAGAGTCGATCGACATGGCAGATAAATACGGTGTGGCGATGGTCTTTACTGGTGTTCGTCATTTTAAACACTAAGAAATAGGAGAAGACGATGAAAATACTTGTTATTGGTAGTGGCGGTAGAGAGCATGCCGTCGCAAAAAAGTTTCTGCAGGATCCTCAAGTGGAAACAGTCTTTTGTGCGAAGGGCAATCCCGGTATGCGAAAAGACGGGATCAAGACAGTCGCAATTGAAGAGTCCGATCATGAAAGTCTAATTGCTTTTGCTCAAGAGCAGGAGGTTGATTGGACCTTCGTTGGTCCGGAAGTTCCGTTGCTAAATGGCATCGTAGATGATTTTCAGGGGGCGGGCTTGGAAATTTTTGGCCCCAATCGCCAAGCAGCGATGATTGAAGGATCAAAAGAGTTTGCCAAAGAATTGATGCGAACCAATCACATTCCAACAGCAGACTATCAAAGCTTTACAGATAGTGCCCAGGCAAAAGCCTATATCCAACGTAAAGGTGCGCCAATCGTCATCAAAGCAGATGGTTTAGCGGCGGGCAAAGGCGTGGTTGTCGCGGAAACCATTGAAGAAGCAAACGCAGCAGTCGAAGCGATGCTGGAGCAAAATGCTTTCGGTGAAAGTGGTGCAAAAGTGGTGATCGAAGAGTTTTTGGCTGGCGAGGAGTTTTCGCTATTGGCATTTGTGAAGGGCGAAGCCGTCTATCCAATGGTCATTGCCCAAGACCATAAACGTGCCTTCGATGGCGATTTAGGTCCGAATACAGGAGGTATGGGGGCTTATACGCCGGTACCGCAGATTCCGCAAGAAATGGTCGATCAAGCGGTAGCAGAAGTTTTACTTCCTGCAGCAAAAGGGATGATTCGCAACAATACACCGTTTACGGGGATTCTCTATGCAGGTCTGATTGCTACCAATGATGGACCGAAAGTCATCGAATTCAATGCGCGTTTTGGCGATCCAGAAACACAAGTCGTGCTAAGTCGCTTAGAAAGCAGTCTAGCCCAGATCATTGATGATCTCTTACAGGACCAAGTACCTACGATCCAATGGAATCAATCGGCTTCGATCGGTGTCGTGATTGCCTCTCAAGGATATCCAGGCAAGTATCAGCAAGGAATGCCTGTCCCAAGCCCAGAAGGAGAAGGAACGCAATTCTTTTATGCAGGAGTGGATGAAGCTGCCGACCAAGGTGGTTTGACGGCAGCTGGTGGGCGCGTTTTTCTTGTGGAAGCATCAGCTGAGAATTTAGCTGCTGCACAAAAGAACGTCTATGAAGCAATCAGCAGGTTGTCTTTATCTGGCTTATATTACCGAAACGATATCGGCGATAAAGCCTTGCAATATAGCAACTCATCAAAGGCGATGAAGTAAAGAATATTTCTGTGCATAACACAACCTGAAAAAAAGGAGGGCTGCCAGTAGAACCAATCGGTTGTGCTGGTGGTTTTCGTTTTATGGGAGGTTTTTTTGACGTTTGTATAGCGTTTTCATCTTGTTGTGATAAAATAGGAATGTAGTTTAAATAAGGAGGAACTTTACGTGAAAAAAATTAAATTCGGTCCCACTGATTTAGAAGTATCCAGCGTGATTTTAGGCTTGATGCGCATCAACAATGCCAAAGATCCTGTGAAGGTCTTGACGACTGCGATTGAAAATGACATTACCTTCTTTGACCATGCGGATATTTATGGTCGCGGTGAATGTGAAACGATTTTTGCAGAAGCGTTAGCAAAAACGGCAGCTAAAAGAGAAGATTTATTTATTCAATCAAAATGCGGCATCGTTCCAGGTGAAATGTTTGATTTTTCGAAAGAGCATATTATCTCTTCTGTGGAAGGTAGTTTGCAACGATTGAAAACTGATCATTTAGATGCGTTATTATTGCATCGCCCTGACACTTTGTTTGAACCAGAAGAAGTGGCAGCAGCCTTTGACCAATTAGAAAAAGACGGTAAAGTGAAATACTTCGGTGTCAGCAATCAAAAACCTGGTCAAATCGAATTGTTGAAAAAATATGTTTCCCAACCTTTAGTAGCGAATCAGCTGCAATTCGGGATCATGCATACGGGAATGATCGATCAAGGAATTCATGTCAACATGACGGATGCTGGTAGTGTCGATCATGATGGAGAAATTCTAGAATATTCTCGCTTGCATGAGATGACGATCCAAGCTTGGTCTCCGTATCAGTATGGTTTCTTTGAAGGGGTCTTTATCGGTAACGAGAAATTCCCAGAGTTGAACGAAAAATTGACCGAACTAGCGGACAAGTATCAAACGACACCGACAGGTATTGCTTCTGCGTGGATCTTACGTCACCCTGCAAACATGCAAGTGATTGCTGGAACGATGACCCCACATCGGATCGAAGAAATCGCGCAAGCATCTTCGATCGTATTGACCCGCCATGAATGGTATGAGGTGTATAAAGCAGCAGGGAACATCTTGCCGTAATTTATACGTAAATTCCGTTTTTTTCAGTACTTATAAGGATGAATGTTCGTAAAAGACGAACATTCATCCTTTTTTTTCAAAAAGTATTTCTAAAAAGCTTGTATTTCATTTCCAGGTGGTTTAAATTGTTGTGGGCGTTAAAAATAGGCTGATGCCATTTGATGCTTGCTTCACTCTTAGTAAGATTTGGAGGATATTTTTATGTTTGACATGAAAGTTTTTGATTACGAAGATATACAACTGATTCCTAACAAGTGTATCGTGAACAGCCGTTCAGAATGTGATACCACGGTGACATTAGGCGGACACTCGTTTAAAATGCCTGTTGTTCCTGCAAATATGCAAACAATTATTGATGATTCAATCGCAGAATTTTTAGCTGAAAATGGCTATTTTTATATTATGCACCGCTTTGATGAAGAAGCACGGATTCCATTCATCAAAAAAATGAAAAGCCGCGGCTTGATTAGTTCAATCAGCGTGGGTGTCAAAGAAAATGAATATGCCTTTGTAGAAGAACTAGCTGAGAAAGAGCTTGTTCCTGATTTTATCACGATCGATATTGCCCATGGTCACTCAAACGCCGTGATCAATATGATTCAACACATCAAGAAGCATTTACCAGAAACGTTTGTGATCGCTGGAAATGTTGGAACGCCAGAAGCAGTTCGTGAATTGGAAAACGCTGGCGCCGATGCAACAAAAGTCGGTATTGGACCAGGGAAAGTTTGTATCACAAAAATCAAAACTGGTTTCGGGACTGGAGGATGGCAATTGGCAGCATTACGCTGGTGTGCCAAAGCTGCTCGCAAACCAATCATTGCAGATGGTGGCATTCGGACACACGGCGATATCGCTAAATCTGTCCGCTTTGGTGCAACCATGGTCATGATCGGTTCATTGTTTGCTGGGCATGAAGAATCACCAGGAGAAACCAAGGTAGAAAATGGCGTTGTAATGAAAGAATACTTTGGTTCTGCATCAGAATTTCAAAAAGGTGAAAAGAAAAACGTAGAAGGAAAGAAAATTTGGATTCAATACAAAGGTTCTTTAAAAGATACGTTAGTTGAAATGCAGCAAGACTTGCAGTCATCGATCTCTTATGCAGGTGGAAAAGATTTAGAATCGATTCGTAAAGTGGATTACGTAATCGTGAAAAATTCGATTTTCAATGGAGATACTATTTAAGCTGGATACTGAAGAAACGGCCTTTTAGCGGTCGTTTCTTTTTTTTGTTGGAACAACCATTTTGTTTTTCTGTTTTCTTCGTTATAATAGAAGCAATGAGAAGTAGAGGAGCGGGTGACCAAATGACAATCAAAGTGATGTCTGTGTTCGGTACCAGACCGGAAGCCATCAAAATGGCGCCACTAGTAAAGGAATTGGAAAACGACCCGCGTTTTGAATCGATCGTTGTGGTGACGGCGCAGCATCGAGAAATGTTGGATCAAGTTTTAACGGTTTTTGAAATCATACCAGATTATGATCTGGATATTATGACTTTAGGGCAAACTTTGACAGGAATCACTACCAAAGTTTTGCTGGATCTGGAACCTATCTTGCAAAAAGAAACCCCTGATATCGTACTCGTTCACGGGGATACGACCACAGCTTATGCAGCCGCGACGGCAGCTTTCTATCAGCAGATTCCTGTGGGGCATGTGGAAGCCGGTTTGCGTACATGGAACAAAAAATCTCCTTATCCGGAGGAAGCCAATCGTCAGCTGATCGATGTATTAGCGGATTTTTATTTTGCGCCAACTGTCCAAAGCAAAGAAAATTTATTAGCGGAAAATCGCAATAAAGCTGCAATTTTTGTAACGGGAAATACCGCCATTGATGCGATGCGTTATACGATCTCGGAGGACTATCAGCATCCAGAACTTTCTGCAGCAGATCAAACCATGATTCTTCTGACAATGCACCGTCGCGAGAACTTAGGTGTTCCGATGAAGCAAGTCTTCCGCGCTTTAGCGAAGATCGCTAAGGAGAAACCAACCATCAAAGTGGTTTTTCCTATGCATAAAAATCCTCAAGTCCGAGGGATTGCTATGGAGATACTTGGGGAACTAGAAAATGTCACGCTGATTGAGCCTTTAGATGTCATTGATTTTCACAATGTTGCCAATCAAAGCACATTGATTTTGACGGATTCTGGTGGTGTCCAAGAAGAAGCACCGTCGTTAGGCGTTCCTGTTTTGGTCTTGCGAGATACAACAGAGCGCCCAGAAGGAATTGCTGCAGGTACGTTAAAACTGATCGGTACGTCTGAAGCTGCGGTTTATCAAGAAACGAAGCGACTACTAGAGGATCCAGAAGCTTACAATGCCATGGCACATGCAGAAAATCCCTATGGCGATGGGAAAGCTAGTCGGCGAATCTTGAAAATTTTAGCAGATCATTTTTCGTGAGAGCTGGATCGAAAGAATATAGAAAAAATCATTTTTCAGAATCGGATATGAAAGAGAAATAGGCAGCTGTTTATTTAAATGGCTGTCTATTTTTTATTCGAGTTTGGAAATTTATTACATTCTCTCCTTCAATGAGATAGCCGAAGTGACTTGATGGATTCTGGGTTTTGCCCTGAGAGGATTTCTCTCTATCTATTCGTGTAAAAGAAGTTTTGTCACATATAAAATCACAGCAGTTCTTTAACGTTGTTATTTTATTGTAAGACCTTTCATTTGAAAACCAACGAAAATCTATGAAAAAAGGGTGCTATTTTCCATTGTTGCGGTTGACATTGGCTAGGATAGCAGTTATTATGTGGGTAGTTGGAAGATAGACTTCCGGCGAACTGACATTTTATACAAATAATTGTTAGGTGAGGCTCCTATATGGACACAAGCTGCTGCCGCAAAAGTATCGAGAGATACTTAGTTGGTAGGACAGGTCTAATCGTGAAGGTTAAACCCAAAGTAGCTGATAGCAGATTTGCTATCTACGCCCTATAGTGCTAAAGCTCTACAATGATCATGAGTTTTTTACGCATGCTTATTGGGAGCGTGCGTTTTTTTGTGTCTTTTACGCATGTTCCACAGTGACTTACCTAATAAAAAGAAAGGAAGATTCACATGGAATACCCCAGTCCCCAGATGAAACAGCGGAGTAATTATCGAATCGCTAGGGGTGGCGTAAGCAACTCCTAAGTGCTAGGAGGAAAAAAAGATGTTAAAAAAACTATCGAAAGATCAAGAACTAAAATTACTGGCAAAATTGACCGAAAGAGAACTGCTGATGGAAATGCGGACATCCTTCCAAGGGCTATCGGAAGAAGATGCTGCAGAACGTTTGGCAGAGTACGGTCCAAACAAAGTGGATGCGCAAAAACCAACACCTGCTTGGTTGATGATCCTAGGTGCTTTCAAAGATCCTTTTGTGTTAGTTTTGGCATTATTAATGGTTATTTCTTTTGTAACAGGCGATATTGAAGCAGTGATCGTGATGGGAATCATGATTTTAGCCAGTGTCATGATTACTTTCGTCCAAGAATACCGTTCCCAAAAAGCAAGCTTAGCGTTAAAAGAACTTATTGAAAATACTTGTTCCGTAACCCGAGATGGAATCACGAGAGAAATTCCGATGGATGAAGTCGTTCCAGGAGACATCGTCACCTTAGCAACCGGCGACATGATTCCTGCGGATGCGATCTTGATTTGGACCAAAGATTTATTTATCAATCAATCTTCATTAACAGGCGAATCAATGCCAGTTGAAAAATTTGTCGATGCTGGGATCAAAGAAAGCGATGAACAAATTTCTGCACTAGATATGCAAGATCTTGTTTTCATGGGTACCGATGTCTTAAGTGGTCAAGGAAAAGCCATTATTTTGAAAACCGGTCAAAGTACTTTCTTCGGTGATATTGCCAAAAATGCGACCACGAAACGGGGCAAAACAACCTTTGAAGATGGCTTAACAAAAGTTAGCAAGCTATTGTTGCGAATGGTCATGGTTCTTTTCCCAATCGTTTTATTGATCAATGGTTTGACCAAGGGTGATTGGGGCGAAGCGTTGTTCTTCGCGATTGCAGTAGCAGTTGGTTTGACGCCAGAAATGCTACCAATGATCGTCACCAGTAACTTAGCCAAAGGGGCGATCTCTTTATCAAAAGAAAAAGTGATCGTCAAAGAATTGCCTTCGATTCAAAACTTAGGTGCAATGGATGTACTATGTACCGATAAAACGGGTACGATCACCGAAGATCGTGTTGTACTGGTACAGCATTTAAACCCATTTGGCGTAGAAGATAAACAAGTCCTTGATATGACGTATTTAAATTCTTACTATCAAACAGGGTGGAAAAACCTGATGGATATTGCTGTCTTAAACTACTATGAAGAAGAAGGCTTGGCAGCGCCATTTAACGATGTGACAAAAATCGATGAGATTCCGTTTGACTTCTCACGTCGCCGCTTGACGGTTGTTGTCAATGCAGATGGTCATCAACTGATGGTCACTAAAGGTGCCGCCGAGGAAATGGAACAAGTCTGCAAGTACGTAGAAGTTGATGGCAAAGTGATGGAATTGACTCCTCAATTGAGAAAACAATTGCGTCAAGTGAATTTGCGCTTGAATAAACAAGGAATGCGCGTGTTGACTGTTGCTGTAAAACGAGATGCCCACGCAGATGCCGTTTATTCTGTAGAAGATGAACAAGATATGATCATGATTGGCTTTATGGGCTTCTTAGATCCAGCAAAAGAAACAGCAAAAACAGCGATTGCTTCTTTACACGGTCATGGCATCAATGTCAAAGTGTTAACGGGAGATAATGCGATCGTTGCGCAAAAAGTTTGTCGAGATGTTGGTATTGATGCAGATGAATACTTGTTAGGAACCGATATAGATCATCTGTCAGATGAAGAGTTAGCAGAGAAAGCTGCAAAAACTAATCTGTTTGCAAAATTAAATCCAATGCAAAAATCCCGAATCATTGAAACCATTCAAGCGGCAGGCCATACGGTCGGCTTTATGGGAGATGGCATCAACGACGCGCCTGCTTTACGTACAGCAGATGTTGGTATCTCGGTTGATACCGCAGCAGATATCACCAAAGATGCCAGCTCGATCATTTTATTAGAAAAAAGTTTGAATGTCCTTGATAAAGGGGTCATCGAAGGCCGCAAAGTATTTACCAATATGATGAAGTACATCAAAATGACGTTGAGTTCGAATTTCGGGAATGTGTTCTCGATCTTAGTTGCTAGTGCCTTTTTACCTTTCTTACCAATGTTGTCCATTCAACTGTTGGTTCAAAACTTGGTGTACGATATGGCCCAATTGACGATCCCATGGGACAACGTAGATAAAGAAGAGTTAGAAAAACCAGTTAAATGGCAAGTGGGTGGACTATTGAAGTTTACCGTCGGCATTGGACCTGTCAGCAGCATCTTCGATATTTTGACTTTCTTTATGATGTGGCATGTCTTTAGTGCAAATACCATCCAAGAGCAAGCCTTGTTCCAAGCAGGATGGTTTATGATTGGCTTGACGACACAAACCTTAGTCGTTCACATGATCAGAACGAGAAAATTACCATTTATCAAAAGTATCGCATCACCTGCAGTTTTGATTTCAAGTGTTCTAGCGATTGCAGTTGGCTTCTTGGTCATCTTGACGCCATTGCATACCGTCTTTGATTTTGCAGCACTGCCATCAAGTTACTGGCCATGGTATGTCGGTATCAATCTAGCTTATTTAGTAACAGTTGAGTTTGCGAAACGCATTTACATTCATGTCACGAGAGAATGGATTTAAAAAAACAGGTCGGCGTTCTTCCTAACAGGGGGAGAATCGCCGATCTGTTTCTTTTTATCCGTTCTCTGTATTATTTTTTTCTCATATTAAGAAATTTCGCTTTGATTCAAGTCGAATCCTTCACAAGTGATAAAAGGAGGTTAATGATAAATCTGTTTAGCGGAATGGTGGATGCTGTACTATTCTTAAATAAAAAAAAGAATCTGAAAAGAAAAAATTGAAGAAAGCGATTGCTTTAATGTGATTAATTTCACTAATGTTTTCTTAAGAGTTGCTACAGTGGGAATTCTTTTATTAAAAAAAATACCCTTTTCACTTGTCATTTTCGAAGTTAAATGATAATTTATAAGAGTAAATGAAATTTCGATAGTACAGATTTAAACCCTGTTACATACGAAAGTGAATTTTTATATCAGAGAGGAAAGTGTGTCAAGATGGCAAAAAAACAAAAAGCACTTGATTTCCAAGCGATTTTGGAGCAAGTCAATGCGGATTTTCCAACTTACCAAGCTTTGGACAAAGACGGGAAAATTGTAAATCAAGAGTTAGTACCAGATTTAAGTGACGACGAATTAGTTGAATTGATGACTCGTATGGTATGGTCTCGTGTATTAGACCAACGCTCAACTGCGTTAAACCGTCAAGGTCGTCTAGGTTTCTTCGCGCCAACTGCTGGACAAGAAGCAAGCCAATTAGCAAGTCAATTTGCTTTTGAAAAAGAAGACGTTTTATTACCTGGTTACCGTGATGTACCACAATTGATCCAACACGGTCTGCCATTGAAAGAAGCTTTCTTATGGTCACGTGGCCACGTTGCTGGGAACCTTTATCCAGAAGATTTAAAAGCATTGCCACCACAAATCATTATTGGTGCACAATACGTCCAAGCAGCCGGCGTTGCTTTAGGATTGAAAAAACGCAACAAGAAAAATGTTGTATTCACTTATACAGGTGATGGCGGTTCTTCACAAGGGGACTTCTATGAAGCAATCAACTTTGCAGGGGCTTACCATGCAAACGCTGTATTCTATATCCAAAACAATGGTTTTGCGATCTCTACACCTCGTGAAGTACAAAGTGCGGCACCAACATTGGCACAAAAAGCTGCAGCAGCTGGGATCCCTGGTATCCAAGTTGACGGTATGGATCCATTGGCAGTGTACTATGTTTCTAAAGCAGCTCGTGAATGGGCAGCAAACGGCAACGGTCCTGTATTGATTGAAACCTTGACTTACCGTTACGGTCCACATACATTGTCTGGTGATGATCCAACCCGTTACCGTTCAAAAGACATGGACAGCGAATGGCAACAAAAAGATCCATTGGTACGTTTCCGTACTTACCTAACTGAAAAAGGACTTTGGTCTGAAGAAAAAGAAGAACAAGTCATTGAACAAACAAAAGAAGAAATCAAAGCAGCGATCGCTGAAGCGGACCGCGTGCCAAAACAAAAAGTTTCAGATTTCTTGAAAAACATGTTTGAAGTACAACCACAAAACATTAAAGAACAAATTGCAACTTACGAAGCGAAGGAGTCGAAATAGTCATGGCACAAAAAACAATGATTCAAGCAATTACAGATGCCTTAGCTGTTGAAATGGAAAATGACAAAGAGATTTTAGTCTTTGGTGAAGATGTCGGTAAAAACGGCGGGGTTTTCCGTGCAACAGAAGGTTTACAAGAAAAATTCGGCGAAGATCGTGTCTTCGATACCCCTCTTGCTGAATCTGGTATCGGCGGCTTGGCTTTCGGTTTAGCATTAGAAGGTTTCCGTCCAGTTCCAGAAATCCAATTCTTTGGTTTCGTATTTGAAACATTTGACGAAATCGTTGGTCAAATGGCGCGTACTCGTTACCGTATGGGTGGTACACGTAATTTACCAATCACTATTCGTTCACCATTTGGTGGCGGTGTGCACACACCAGAATTGCACTCAGATAACTTGGAAGGATTGATCGCTCAATCACCTGGTATCCGTGTCGTTATTCCATCAAACCCATATGATGCAAAAGGATTATTGATTGCTTCTATCCGCAGCAATGACCCAGTTGTTTTCTTAGAGCACATGAAACTTTACCGTTCATTCCGTGAAGAAGTGCCAGAAGAAGCATACGAAGTTCCTTTAGACAAAGCAGCAGTAACTCGTGAAGGTTCTGATGTTTCAATCATCACTTATGGTGCAATGGTTCGTGAAGCAATCAAAGCTGCTGACAACTTAGCGAAAGAAAACATCAACGCTGAAATTATCGACTTGCGTACAGTTGCTCCTCTTGATGTTGAAACGATCATCAAATCAGTTGAAAAAACTGGTCGTGTGGTTGTCGTTCAAGAAGCACAAAAACAAGCAGGTGTTGGCGCTCAAGTCGTTTCTGAAATTTCTGAACGTGCGGTTCTATCACTAGAAGCTCCAATCGGACGCGTGTCTGCACCAGATACGATCTTCCCATTCGGTCAAGCTGAAAACATTTGGTTGCCAAATGCAAAAGACATCGAAGACAAAGTGAAAGAAATCGTGAACTTTTAATAGTTGAAGAAGGGAAGAATAGAAAATGGCATTTCAATTTAAATTACCGGATATCGGTGAAGGAATTGCAGAAGGCGAAATCGTAAAATGGTTCGTTAAAGCAGGAGATACCATCAATGAAGACGATACGTTGCTTGAAGTTCAAAACGACAAATCAGTCGAAGAAATCCCATCTCCAGTAACAGGAACAGTGAAAAACATCGTTGTTGCTGAAGGAACAATTGCAAATGTTGGTGATGTTTTAGTTGAAATCGACGCACCTGGTCACAACAGTGCGCCTGCTTCATCAAGCGCACCTGCAGAAGCACCAAAAGAAAAAGTGGAAACTTCTGGTTCAGCAAGTGTTGTTGAAGCAGCAGATCCTAACAAACGTGTCTTGGCTATGCCTTCTGTCCGTCAATTCGCACGCGAAAAAGATGTGGATATTTCCCAAGTATCTGCAACAGGTAAAGGCGGACGTGTAACAAAAGAAGACATCGAAAACTTCCTATCAGGTGGCGGACAAGCTGCAAAAGCTGAAACTCAAGCTCCTGTGAAAGAAGAAACAAAAGCTGCAGCAACTGAAAGCAAACCAGCAGCTCCAGCAAAAGCCTTCAAATCAAACTTAGGTGATTTAGAAGAACGTGTTGCCTTAACACCTACACGTAAAGCAATCGCTAAAGCGATGGTAAACAGCAAACAAACAGCACCTCATGTAACCTTGCATGATGAAGTTGAAGTAACAAACCTATGGGATAATCGTAAGAAATTCAAAGAAGTTGCTGCTGCAAACGGCACAAAACTTACTTTCTTACCATATGTTGTAAAAGCATTGACTGCAACAGTGAAAAAATTCCCTATCTTGAATGCGTCGATCGATGATGCAAAACAAGAGATCGTATACAAAAACTATTACAACATCGGTATCGCAACAGATACTGACCATGGGTTGTATGTACCAAACGTAAAAGATGCAGATCGTAAAGGCATGTTTGCTATCGCTGATGAAATCAACGAAAAAGCAAAACTTGCTCATGACGGCAAATTGGCTGCAGATGATATGCGTAATGGTACCATCACAATCAGTAACATCGGTTCAGTTGGTGGCGGCTGGTTCACTCCAGTAATCAACTACCCTGAAGTAGCTATTTTGGGTGTAGGTACAATCGCGCAACAACCAATCGTAAACGCTGAAGGCGAAATCGTTGTCGGACGTGTGATGAAACTTTCATTAAGCTTCGACCACCGTATCGTTGATGGCGCAACAGCGCAACAAGCAATGAATAATATCAAACGTCTATTAGCTGATCCAGAGCTATTAATGATGGAAGGATGATTAACAAATGGTAGTTGGAGATTTTGCTGTTGAATTAGATACAGTTGTAATCGGTGCGGGACCTGGCGGCTATGTAGCTGCCATCCGCGCTGCTGAAATGGGACAAAAAGTAGCAATCATTGAAAGAGAATACATCGGCGGCGTTTGTTTGAACGTTGGTTGTATCCCTTCAAAAGCCTTGATCGCTGCAGGTCATCATTATCAAGAATCTTTGGATTCAACAATGTTTGGTGTAACAAGTGAAAATGTTTCCCTTGATTTTACCAAAACACAAGAATGGAAAGACAACAAAGTCGTTAAAACGTTAACTTCAGGTGTTGGTTTCCTATTGAAAAAACACAAAGTAGAAACGATTGAAGGAGAAGCTTTCTTCGTTGATGATCACACATTGCGTGTCATCCACCCAGATTCAGCACAAACATACTCTTTCAACAATGCAATCATCGCAACAGGTTCTCGCCCAATTGAAATCCCTGGTTTCAAATTCGGCGGACGTGTTCTTGATTCAACTGGCGGATTGGCATTAAAAGAAGTTCCTAAAAAATTCGTTGTTATCGGTGGCGGTGTCATCGGTTCTGAACTAGGTGCAGCTTATGCAAACCTAGGGGCAGAAGTAACGATCCTTGAAGGCTCTCCTCAAATCTTGCCAACCTATGAAAAAGACATGGTCAAATTGGTTGAAGAAGACTTTGCGAAAAAAGGTGTAACAGTCGTTACGAACGCAATGGCGAAAGAAGCAATTGACAATGGCGATAGCGTAACTGTCAAATATGCCGTAGATGGTAAAGAAGAATCAGTTACTGCTGATTACGTGATGGTTACTGTTGGTCGTCGTCCAAATACTGATGACATGGGCTTAGAACAAGCAGGTGTTGAAGTAGGCGAACGCGGATTGATCACGGTTGACAAACAAGGCCGTACCAACGTATCAAACATCTACGCAATTGGTGATATCGTACCTGGTGCTGCATTAGCACATAAAGCTAGCTATGAAGCAAAAATCGCTGCTGAAGCAATCTCTGGTAAAAAAGTTTCCGTTGATTACAAAGCAATGCCAGCAGTTGCCTTTACTGATCCAGAATTGGCTTCTGTCGGTATGACGATTAAAGATGCCAAAGATGCTGGAATTGAAGCAAAAGCATTCAAATTCCCATTCTCAGGTAACGGTCGTGCGTTATCTCTAGGAAAAACTGAAGGATTCATCCGCTTAGTAACAACGGTTGAAGACAATGTGATCATCGGTGCGCAAATTGCTGGTCTAGGAGCAAGCGATATGGTTTCAGAACTTGCTCTTGCTATTGAATCTGGCATGAACGCAGAAGATATCGCGCTAACGATCCATCCACATCCATCTCTAGGTGAGATCACAATGGATGCTGCTGAGTTAGCTCTAGGATTACCAATCCACATTTAAGCTTTGTGAAACTCGTTCATCATTTGGTGAACGAGTTTTTTTATCACCAAAAATAAAACGATCTGGCCTATTGACAGAATCTTCTGGAAATGATACGATGCTCTTAATATTTCAACCGTTGATGAGGAAAGTAAATTGATTTGGCAAGCGTAGAGAGTCTTCGTAAGGTGCAAGAAGAACTTGTAGGATCAATCGAAAATGGCCTCAGAGGTGATCTTCTGAACTTGTACGAAAGATAAGGAGATCCGGGTGCGCCCGCTATCGCGTCAGAGTATAACGACGTTAATTTGTCGCGTACTTGCTGAGAAGCATGCTGGAAAGTCTGCTTGAATAAAGGTGGTAACACGTAAACACGTCCTTTGATATCTCGATATCAGAGGGCTTTTTTATTTGCATTATTAAGGAGGAATAGTATGACAGAAAGATTTGAGACGATTCAATTACACGGAGGACAAATACCAGATCCTACCACAGGAAGTCGCGCCGTACCCATTTATCAAACCACATCCTATGTGTTTGATGATGCTGACCAAGCGGCAGCGAGATTTAGTCTTAGTGAGAGCGGCAATATCTATACCCGTATTACCAATCCGACGACCGCGGTTCTAGAAGAACGATTAGCCCTATTAGAAGGTGGTGTCGGTGCGTTAGCTACGGCTTCTGGCTCAGCAGCGATCACCTATGCAATTTTAAATCTCGCGCAAGCAGGAGATCATATCGTTTCTGCCGCTTCAATTTATGGCGGTACCTATAATTTGTTCGCCCATACATTGCCAGATTTTGGCATCACCACAAGCTTTGTCGATAGTGAAGATCTGGCAGCACTAAAAGCAGCCATCCAAGAAAATACCAAAGCAGTTTTTCTAGAGTCTTTAGGCAATCCAGATATTGATATTGCCGACTTTAAAAAGATTGCAGCGATCGCTCATGAAGCCGGGATTCCCCTCATCATTGACAACACCTTTGCGACTCCCTATCTTTTTCGAGGGTTTGAGCATGGTGCGGACATCATCGTTTATTCCACGACAAAATACCTCGGTGGTCACGGGGCTGCTTTAGGAGGGGCTATTATTGATAGTGGCAACTTTGATTGGACAAACGGCAAATTTCCCAAGCTGGTCGATCCCGATCATAGTTACCATGGGATCTCATGGGTAGAAGCCGCTGGTAACGCTGCCTATATCACTCGGGCCCGAACGATTCTTTTACGGGATACAGGTGCTGCGATTTCTCCCTTCAATTCATGGGTGTTGCTTTTAGGCATCGAGACCCTCTCGTTGCGGATGGAACGTCATGTAGAAAATGCGCAACAAGTTGCTGAATTTTTAGCCAAGCACCCGGAAGTTTCTTGGGTTCATTTCCCAACCCTGCCGGACAGTCCTTATTTTAAGCGGGCGCAGGAGTATTTCCCCAAAGGGACCAGTTCGGTCTTTTCCTTCGGATTAAAGGGTGGGGCAGAAGCAAGCAAAACCTTTTGTGGCGCAACTAAGCTATTCTCGCTACTGGCGAACGTTGGCGATGCAAAGTCCTTGATCATCCATCCAGCTTCGACGACCCATTCTCAGCTTAGCGTAGAAGAACTTGCAGCAGCCAAAATTCGTCCAGAGACGATTCGCCTATCCATTGGATTGGAAAACATCGACGATCTATTGGAAGATCTCACGCAAGCCTTCCAACAGCTCTAAATAGTTGAAGCAGTAGGAAAAGCGCAGGATACTATGCTGCGCTTTTTTGTTGTGGGTTAGTGTTTCAAATAAAACTGCGGTTTCTGTTTATAGAAGGATAGTAAATCCATCGGTTCTATGCTATATTTAGTTGCTAAGGAATATGGATAAGGTGGGGGATGTATGCGTAATCATGCAAGTGACAAGAGGATTCGGTTTTACTACACAAGTTTGCAATTTCTTTATTGGATGATGTTTTGCTCAATCTATGGCTTTGCGACACTCTTTTTGATTTATTTCAAGGTCGATCCAGCAAAAATTGGCGGTATTTTAGCCCTAGTCAATATTGCGTCTACGATTTTGCAGCCCTTCATCAGTCAAGTCATTATCAAAAAAAGCAAAGTACCACTGATCGTTGTCTTGAAAACGATGACAATCGGCGTGGTCGCGGTGCTCTTAGCAGGTGTGATGGTCCCTGGATTATCAATACTGACCTATGTTTTAGGAGGGATTTTGCTCGTTTCCATGCAGTCCTTTCTCAACGCCTTGGCGTTTGAATACACAAATAGCGGCAACAAAATCAATTTTGGCTTTTCCCGTGCCGGTGGGTCACTAGGATTTGCGGGTACCTCCTTTTTACTGGGGCAGCTCTTAGAGGAGTTTTCGGCAGCCCTTTTACCAATGATCGCTATCGGGCAAGCCGTTTTGTTTCTCATTATTTTGCTTTTGCTGCCAGCGATCAAGAAGCCAGAAATGCCCGTGATGCATACAGAACAAAGTCATTCAGGTGCCTTTTTGAAAAAATATCCTTTTTTACTCTTTCTCTTTGTCGGATTTAGCTTTCTCTTCAGCTTCCACACGATGATCAACAGTTTTTTGGCACAAATTTTTGCCGATATTGGCGGTGGCAGTAAGGAAGTTGGCATCGCCCTGATGATTGCGGCGTTATGCGAATTGCCGGGCATGATTTTCTTTGAACAGTTAGTGAGGATACGGTCTAGCCGTTTTTGGCTGTTGCTGTCCAGTGTTGCCTTTGCCATTCGTGGGGTGCTGATGCTGTTGATCAGCTCCATCATCCTGATGGAAATGAGCCATTTGATGCAAGGGGTTAGTTTTGCCTTGTTTATTCCTGCTTCTGCTTATTTGTTCAACCATAGTTTGGCAGATGAAGACCGGGTTTTTGGACAAACGATTATCATTATCGCTACCACGATCGGTGGCGTGATCGGCAACCTTTTAGGGGGGATGCTGATCCAAAGCTTTGGTGTCTGGGAAATGCTTTTGATTGGGACTGGGTTTGCCGTTCTGGGTGCTGCATTGACCTTTATCGGTGTGAAAAAAATCCCTAAAAGCAACAAAAAATTAGCGATCATAAGCGAATGATCGATAGGTAGAAAAAAGAGTTGCGGCCGTATTTCCTTCGGTCGCAACTCTTTTGAATCTGATCAATGGGTACTATTTCTTTTCTAAAACAGCAATAAATTCCCGCATATAGTCTGGTAGATCTGGGGGACGGCGGCTGGAAACGATATGACCATCCGTAACCACAGGTGTATCGACCCATGTGGCTCCAGCATTTGTCATATCATCTTTGATGCCTGGTGTACTGGTAACCGTCTTACCTTGCAGGATATTCGCAGAAATCAAGACCCAGCCTGCATGACAGATTTGTCCAATGATTTTTTGGTCTTTGTCCATCGTTCGGACGAAAGAGATGACCTCTGGGAAACGCCGTAATTTATCAGGTGCCCAACCACCCGGAACTAAGATGGCATCGTAGTCATCGGCGTGAATATCAGAAAAAGCATAGGCTGATTCTGCGGGTACACCATATTTGCCAATATACGTTTTATGCGCTTCTTCACCGACTAAATCGACTTGTGCGCCTTCTTCCCGTAACCGATGGACCGGATACCAAAGTTCTAAATCTTCGAAATCATTGTCGACTAAGGCAATGATTTTTTTGTTTTCTAAACGCAAGAGAATTCCTCCTTTTTCTTGTTATTCTTACTGTAACATCATGCCAAGGGAAACACCAAAAGTATGCTTCCTGAAAAATGCCAAGAAGCTATTCTGAGAATGGTCGTTCAGAGAAATGATATTGATGTAAGCGTTGTAATCATTAGGGGAGTAAGCGATAATAAAAGAAAGCCAAAGGAGGCGAAGATATGGAAGCATTCGAAAAAGCACGAAAATTTATTTACAAAAACGCGCGCCCTTTAGACCTTGCTCGTTGGCAGTACCATTTTGAAAATGGATCTCGCGAGGCTGTATTACAGGCGTTACAAGTCTACCAAAATGAAGATGGTGGTTATGGGCATGGTTTGGAACCTGATTATTGGAATCCCAATAGTACACCGATTGCAGTGTGGGAGGCATGTCGAATTTTACGAGAGCTTGAATGCCTTCATTCGTCAAATCCACAAGTCCAAGGGATTCTAAGGTATTTAGCTAGTGGAAAAGAATTTTCTGAAGGGAAATGGCTCAACCAAGTGCCGTCAACGGTATCCTATCCGCATGCGATTTGGTGGGAGAGTCCTGTGGGCGTGCCAGCAGACAACCCAACGGTCAGTCTAGCTGGTACGATCTTAAGAACAGGGGAAACGACCCTCTATCAAAAAGCACAAGAAATCGCCGAAACAGCAGTTGCAAGTTTTCTTAAGGAGCCAACCAGTGAAATGCACACATTAGTCGTCTATCTAGAATTATTACAAGACTGTGAAGAAATCCAGTATCAGCCTGTTTTAGCAAATGAACGCTTTCGCGAGATCTTATTCTGGCAAATTCGCCATGCAGTCTCAAATGAGCCAGAAGAGTGGTTCACATCTTATGTCAGCAAACCTTCAAATTTTTTCTTTACAAGAGAGCAGCTGCTTGGGATTTTTAGTGAAGAAATATGTAAAAAAGAAGCCGAAGAAATTTTAGAACACCAACAAGCAGACGGATCATTTGTCATTCCATGGCAATGGGGAACAGATTACCCAGAGTTTTTCATTAGTAAACAGTGGTGGAAATCAATTGCTATCATTAAAAATTTTTTGTTTTTGCGGGCTTTTCTAGACGAACCTTTTTGAAATCGGTCATCTTTTAATAAGCGATCTCGTTGAAAGAACAAAGGAATTTCCTTCTTATTTGAGATTCATGGAGTTCAGCTTCTAGAAATCCAAATAGTTTGTAAACCAGAGGTACATTCATTGCCAGAATGTACCTTTTTTGCAGCGGAGGCTCTGACCTATTTTCAATTTTGTGGTACACTGAATAAGATGAATAGGAGTGGTAATATGCGGGATTATCAATATCCTCTGGACTTAGATTGGTCGACGGATGAAATGGTCGTCGTCATGAAGATGTGGGAACGGTTAGAACAAGCCTATGAAAAAGGCCTTCCTAGCAGCACGTTTCTTGAGGCGTATCAAGCCTTTAAGAAAGTCGTTCCCAGCATTGGCGAGGAACGCCGTTTAGGTAGAGAATTTGAAGAACTATCAGGCTATTCGTTATACCATGCCGTGCAGGCAGCGAAAAAGACTGAGGGAAAACTAAAAATGAAAGGGTAGATCAACGAATGCATGAAATCGTTAATGAAGTTCGCCAGTGGATGATCGCTGCAGGCGAAAGGATCAAAGGCAATTTAAATAAAGAAGACTTGGTGGTCGAGACAAAATCAGGACGGAAAGACTTAGTGACAGAATTGGATAAAGCCACGCAAGATTTTCTGATTGGTAAGATCCAATCCTATGATCCGGATGCCAAAATTTTAGGTGAAGAAAACGGACTGGACACACTTGCCGACATGAGTGGACGGGTCTTCATCATTGATCCGATCGATGGAACCATGAATTTCGTGTTGGAAAAAGAAAACTTTTGTATCATGATCGCGATCTACGAAGAGGGCAAAGGGCGCTTTGGTTTTGTCTATAATGTCATGAAAGATGAATTCTTATGGGGGGGTCCAGAGATTGGTGTTTATAACAATGGCAAGAAGATCGAACCGCCGAAAGATATTGCCTTATCCGAGGGTCTCGTTGGCTTGAATTCACCCATGTTGATCCATAACCGCCACCACGAAACTGAAGTCAGTGCCAAAGCATTAGGCATTCGTATGACTGGATGTGCTGGGGTAGAGTTGATCGCCCTCGCTAAAGGACAAAGAGCAGGCTATCTTTCTCATCTTGCGCCATGGGATTATGCGCCATGGGGCGTTTTGTTAGAAACCCTTGGATTAAAAATGGCAAACATCAAAGGAGAGCCGCTATCCTTGAATGGACGGGAATTGTTTATCGGCGGTACACCGAAAGCTTTTGAAGAATTATTGGCGATCGTCAATCAATAAGAAAGCATGCCTACTATCTGATAACCGATGAACTGACGCTCATAGAAAAAAAGGCTGGCTCCGTTTCCCACTAGTTGGACCTGGTGGTAGTCAACGCTGTCCCTAAGTAGCGAAAACGGCAGCCCAGCCTTTTTAGTTCGCAGTAAGTTCTTTTTGTGCTAGCTTTAATGCTTCACTGACGATTTGATCCATATCTAAATACCGATACGAGCCGAGACGTCCTCCGAACAGGACTTGCGGCTGTTTCGCAGCCAGCTGTTTGTATTTTTTATACAGCTGGTTATTTTTTTCGTCATTGATAGGATAATAGGGTTCAGCACCAATCGTGAATGGGGCTGGATATTCTTTGGTAAGAATGGTTGTATCTGACTCACCTTGCTTATCGAAGTGTTTCCATTCCATGCTGCGGGTAAAGGGAATCTTTTCATCCGTGTAATTGATTACGGGATTTCCTTGAAGGTTTGGTGATGGATGTTTGGTTGTTTCAAAACGTAACGAACGATATTCTAGAGGACCGTATCTTTGGTCGAAAAAGGCATCGATCGGTCCTGTATAGATTATTTTAGGAAAACGTGCTAAATAGGCTGCTTTTTCAGCTTCAAAGTCCGTTTTCAAACAAACATCGATCCGATCATCATCTAATAATTTCTGGAAAATCGGCGTATAGCCACCTTCGGGAATTCCTTGAAACCGATGGTTGAAATAATTGTTATCATAGGTGAAACGAATCGGCAGTCGACGAATGATAAAGCTCGGCAACTCGCTAGGGGGCTTTCCCCATTGCTTCTGCGTATAACCGGCTATCAGCTTACGATAAATATCGGTTCCCACTAATTGGATCGCCTGTTCTTCAAGGTTTTTAGGCTTTCCTGTTATACCGGCACTTTCAATTTGCTGTTTAATCTCTTCTTGCGCTTCTGCAGGCGTTCGCACGCCCCACAGTTGATAAAAGGTATTCATATTAAAAGGCAAGTTATAGAGTTGGTCTTGGTAGTTCGCCAAGACTTGATTGGTAAAAGGAATGAAGTCAGCAAAGCGATTCATATAAGCCCAAATCTCTTTGCTATCCGTGTGGAAAATATGGGCGCCGTATTGATGAACCGTGATGCCGTCTTCTTGATAAGTATACAAGTTGCCTCCGATGTGGTCACGCTTATCGATCACCAGACAACGATGCCCTTTTCTGGCTGCTTCATGGGCAAAGATCGACCCGAATAAGCCCGCACCAACGATCAAGTACTGGTAGTTGCCAGTCTTCATGTGTTCGCTCCTCTCAGCTTTTGTTTATGATATACAAATTCTAAGATAAAGGCTGCCACCGAGCAAAGCAAGCGTTTTCTAAAAGAGTCAAAGAATCTTTATAATTGGCTGGTTATTCATGAGCAAAAAGCGACCGTTCATGAAAGGACGCTCATTGCTTGGCGTTTCCATGATAAACTACTGCTAGTAGATTTATAGACTTATGATTTATACATAGCAGAAAGTTGGGTTTAGATGAATAGCCAAGAAAAAATTGCAGAATTAACACTTTTACAAAAGGCATTGTTTGTTTCAGGAAAAAATACTTGGGAGACACATGAGCTACCAGCGATCTGTCCATCGATTTTTATGGCAGATGGTCCGCACGGTATTCGTAAGCAAGTGGGAGAAGCAGATCACCTGGGGCTGAATGAAAGCGTTCCAGCAACTTGTTTTCCGCCGGCGGCAACAATTGCAAACAGCTGGGACTGTGAACTTGCTGCGAAGGTTGGTGAATGTATTGGATCAGAAGCAAAAGCGTTAGAGGTTGATGTCGTTTTGGGTCCAGGTCTGAACATCAAGCGAAATCCTAAAGGCGGGCGCAATTTTGAGTATTTCAGTGAGGACCCTTATTTGTCAGGGGAAATGGCGGCTGCAAATATCAGAGGTATTCAAGAAAACGGGACGATTGCCTGCCCGAAGCATTTTGCTGTCAATAGTCAAGAAACGAGACGAATGGCCTCGGATTCCATCGTTGATGAGCGGACATTACGAGAAATGTATTTAACAAATTTTGAAATCGCCGTCACTGAAGGAAAACCGAAAAGTATCATGAGCGCCTATAATTTGATCAATGGCATTTACGCCAATGAAAACAAACGCTTATTACAAGAGATTCTCCGAGATGAATGGGGATTTGCTGGCTTTGTTGTCTCCGACTGGGGCGGGGATAATGACCATGTCGAAGGGGTCAGAAATGGCTGCCATTTGGCGATGCCAGGGCAAGGGATCGCTGGCGCACAAGAAATTATTGATGCAATTGAAAGGAATCGTTTGGCTGAGGCGGAGCTTGATGTACGGGTTGCTGAGCTAGCAGTGGTCTTCTCAGAGACGAAGAAACAAACTGGGAAAGATGCGATCGATTGGGCACAGCATCATACAGTCGCAAGAGAAGCAGCCAGAAGCAGCGTGGTTCTGCTTAAAAATGATGACAACTGCTTGCCTTTAAATCCTAAGCAAAAGGTCGGAATTATTGGAGATTTTGCTCAAACACCTCGGTACCAAGGTGCGGGGTCTTCGATGGTAAATGCGAAACAAGTCGAGTCGATTTTAGAAAAGATTGGAGATTATACTCCTGAAATGGCAGGTTATGCACAAGGCTATGTCCGAAAAAGTAGTAGTAAAACAGCAACAGAACAAGCAGCATTGATCGAAGAAGCTGTTTCTTTAGCAGCTGACTGTGAGGTTGTGCTGGTTTTTGCCGGACTTGATGAGAGCTATGAAAGCGAAGGGATCGACCGTGAGACGTTGGCGATGCCCGCAAATCAAAATCAGTTGATCGAAAAACTTTGTCAGACGACTGCAAAAGTAATCGTTGTTTTGTCTGCGGGAGGGGTTGTTGAAATGCCCTGGCTAGATAAAGCTGTTGGTGTGCTTCATGGCTACTTAGGTGGACAAGCCGGTGCTTCCGCGATGCTGGATGTGATCTTCGGTCGGTATAATCCGAGCGGAAAACTAGCAGAAAGTTATCCCTCTTCCTATGATGATGTTTTGTTTGGTGAAGAATTCCCAGCAAGAGGTCGTTTTGCTTATTACAAAGAGCGACTGTTTGTCGGTTATCGCTATTATGACACGTTTAAAAAACCAGTTTTGTTTCCATTTGGCTACGGTCTAAGTTATACGGAATTTGCTTATAGTGGTTTAATCATTGAAGAAAATCAAGTAAAATTTACAATTGAAAATGTTGGGAATCGAGACGGTGAAGAAGTGGTCCAGTTGTATGTTGGTTTGAAAGACAGTCAACTGATGCGACCGAAAAAAGAATTAAAAGGATTCAAAAAAGTAGCCTTAGCCAGTGGTGAAAAACGCACGATCAGATTGCCTTTTGATGATAAGACCTTTCGTGTTTATGACAGCCAACAAAATTGCTGGGCAGTTGAGGCAGGAGAATATACCCTGTTTATTGGTGGGAATTGTGAAGAGAGCCAACTTCAAGGCACGCTTTTGATCGATCAGAAAGCCGCCACTTTACGACCAAGAACGGTAAGCGAACAAGTTATTTATCCTGAGCGGATCGAACAAGCAACGTTACATGATTTTGCACAGTTTTTGAACCAGCCATTACCGCAAGAATCAAGCGGTCAGCCATTAGCCAAAAACAGTACCATTGCAGAGTTGCAGCAGGCAAAAAGTCCTCTAGGTCGTTTGGTTTTTCTTGTCTTGAATACCATGAGGAAGCGCAACGAAAAAAAAGGAAAATTGGATCTAAACTTATTGTTCATTTGGAACATGCCGTTTCGTGGCATCGCCAAAATGACCAATGGGATGGTCAGCATGGCAATGATCGACCAATTGTTGGTTATGTGTAATGGGCATTTCTTCAAAGGAAGCTTCGGGCTTTGTCGGGCATTTATCCGCAACAAAAAGCTTCAAAGAAAGTACAATAAACAACTATCGCAGCTTCACTGATCGTTACATGTTTTTCAAAAGACAAAAATAAATCTGCTGCAACACTTTGGGGAAAGAAGCAGAAAAGTTAAATGTGGGGAAGGGATCAAGTGTGAAAACTTTAAGTATAATTGTTCCATGCTACAATTCGCAAGATTATATGGAACGCTGTATTGATTCATTATTAGTAGGGGGAGAGACCGTTGAGATCATTATTGTAAATGACGGGTCCCATGATCAAACCGGAGCGATCGCTGAACGCTATCAGCGATCTTACCCAAGGCAAATCAAAGCAGTCCATCAAGAAAACGGCGGTCATGGTCAAGCGATCAATACGGGCTTACAAGCTGCTAGTGGGATCTTCATCAAAATCGTAGATAGCGACGATTGGGTAGATGAAAAGGCCTATCAACAAATTTTGATCTTTTTGACAAGCGATCCACAGGCAAATTCGGTCGATATGGTTATTAGTAATTACGTCTATGAAACCCAGTGGAAGAAAAACAAGCGTTGCATTCATTATCAGCGCTTCTTGCCAGAAAATGAACCATTCGGCTGGGGGGACGTGCGATTTCCGTTCAGTAAGTACCTATTGATGCACTCGGTGATCTATCGCAAAAGCGTATTAGAAAAAGCAAACTTGCAGTTGCCCAAACATACCTTTTATGTAGATAATCTGTATGTCTATGAACCATTGCCCTACGTCAAAAAAATGGTCTACTTAAATGTCGATTTTTATCGCTATTATATTGGTCGATCGGATCAGTCCGTCAATGAAAAAGTGATGATCAGTCGTATCGACCAGCAATTGAAAGTCAACCGGACAATGATCGATTACTATCTTTCACTGGATCAAACCGGCAAAGAACTCACTCGTTATATGCGTCGATATTTAGAAGCAATCACAACTGTTTCAACGATTTTGTTGATCAAAGAAGGGTCGAAAGAAAGCTTGCTAAAGAAAAAGGAGCTGTGGAAGTTGATTCGCTCTCGTGATCAGCTGCTGTATTTTCGTTTACGGTTCGGTCTCTTAGGACACGGCGTCCATTTCCCAGGTGCCATCGGGCGAAAAGCTTCGTTAGGCTTTTACCACCTTGCTCAAAAATTTTATGGCTTTAATTGAAGGAAATCAATTCAGATAAGATTATTTCAAGACAGTGGACAAACCTTATGAATCAATGAGGTTTGTCTTTTTTTTGGAGATCATAACCGTTCGTGCAAAAAAGTCGACCATTCGTGAGAAAGCGTTTTTTTGCGTGTTGTGCACGCTATAATTGGTTTCGTAAAGAATTGAGGAAGAAAGAGGGATTCTTTTGGAGATCATAAATTTTAATGAAGGTTGGGTCTGTGGTGTTTTAGGCACAAACAATCAGAAACCTGTTTCCATCCCACATGATGCAATGCGCGAAGAGCCACGAAGCGAATCGAGTTTAGGCGCTGCCAACATCGGCTGGTATGAAGGACTTGATTACCTCTATAAGAAAACATTTTTCGTGCCTGAGGACTACCAAGATAAAAAAGTCGTTTTTGAATTTGAAGGAGTCTATCGCAACGCCGAAGTGATCATCAATGGAAAAAAGGCTGGTTTTCGTCCATACGGATACACCAACTTTTATGTCGAAGCGGATGCGTTTTTGCACTTTGGATCGGAAAATACCATTGAGGTCATTGCCCGAAATGCCGATCAGCCAAATAGTCGCTGGTACACTGGCACAGGGATTTACCGTCCCGTCAATCTGCTGGTTTTACCGAAAAAGCATCTTTTGCTAAATGGCATAAAAATCACTACTGTATCAACAAAACCACCAGTGATTTCATTGACTTTAAAATCCAACAGTAAAGGCGAAGCGCGGGTCTCGATTGTCGATGGGGAGGAAGTGATCGCAAGGACGAATGTCTCGATCGACGGATCAGCACAGATCAACCTACCGCTGCCCAATGCAAAGGCATGGTCACCAGAAGAGCCGAACTTATACGAGTGTCAAGTTGAGTACGAAGGGAGTCAATACCAGACACGTTTTGGTCTGAGGACCTTGACTTGGGATTCGGAAGCGGGGCTTTTGATCAATGGGGTTCGTCGCATCTTAAAAGGGGCCTGTATACATCATGACAACGGCTTGTTAGGCGCCGCTGCTTTTCCAGATGCCGAAAGACGAAAAGTCAAGCTCTTGCAAGAAGCTGGCTATAATGCGATTCGTTCAGCCCATAATCCTTGCTCAAAAGCACTACTTGATGCTTGTGACGAGTTGGGAATGCTGGTCATGGATGAATATGTCGACATGTGGTACACCCATAAAACCCGTTACGATTATGCCAATGATTTTAGTGATTGGTGGCGTCAGGATCTTGCTGATATGGTGGACAAAGATTTTAATCATCCTAGCGTGATCCTCTATTCGACGGGGAATGAAGTCTCGGAAACAGCCGAACCACGGGGGATCGAGCTGACGAAAGAGTTAACGGAACACTTGCATGGGTTGGACCCAACGCGACCGGTAACATGTGGTGTCAACATCTTTTTCAATTATCTAAGCTCATTAGGCTTTGGGGTCTATACTGATGAAAAAGCCCAAAAAGAAAAGAAAAAAGCTGTCGGAAGTGAGTTTTATAATAAGCTGGCTGGTTTGTTGGGCGATAAAACCATGAAGTTGGGGGCCACCCTCAGAGGAAGTGACCGCACGACCTATGAATCATTTGCCAATATGGACATAGCCGGCTACAATTACGGCATTTTACGCTATAAAAAAGACCTGAAAAAATATCCAAAGCGCCTGATTTTAGGCACAGAAACTTTCTGTAAGGATGCTTTTTATTTCTTGGAACTGGCAAAAAAACACCCTCGTATTATTGGGGATTTCGTGTGGGCAGGCATGGACTATATCGGTGAAGCCGGTATTGGTTCGTGGGTTTATGAAGATGCCTATCCTAAAAATGCCAGTCCAGCTGGTTGGTTGACCGCTGGAAGCGGTCGCTTGGATATCACCGGTGCAGCAGGTGGCGAAACCCTTTACACAAAAGTGGCATTCGAAAAAACCACAACGCCCCTTTTAGCGGTGAAGCCTGTTTATCAAAAAGGCAAACATTCACCATCCGCATGGAAATTGACGGATGCGATGTCTTCTTGGACATGGCCGGGCTGCGAAGGTCAGAAAGCCGAAGTAGAAGTCTATGCTCGAGCGGCTCAAATCGCTCTTTATTTGAATGATCAGCTCGTCGTTAAGAAAAAAATGAAAAATGATTGTCGAACCGTCGTCAAGACCACTTATCAAAGTGGCACATTGACCGTTGTTTCCTATGACGAAAATGAGCAAGAAATTAGCCGTAGTTCTTTAGTGACCGCACAAAAAGAAACTCAGTTAACGCTTGAACCTGAAAGTAGTACTGTTTCTCCTCGAGGGCTGGCCTTTATTCGTTTGCGGTATACCGATCGCAACGGCATTTTAAAGCCGATGGAAAACCATGAAGTCGCGGTTTCTGTCAAAGGCGGTAAGCTATTAGGGTTAGGTCATGCTTGTCCTTACAACCCAGAAGGCTATACTGGTTCGAAAACGAAAACCTATTATGGCGAAGCACTAGCGATCGTGCAAGCTGATTCTGAAGCAAACGAAATCGAACTGATGGCAGCTGACGGAAGTAGGTCTGAGCGTACAGCCATTCAGATAAACGAAGTAGTGAAAAAAAGCAATGACACGAAATGAAGGAGGATGTATGCTAGAGATTACGCGTTTTACTGTTGAAGATTTAGAAAAAGAATGCGTCACTGATAAGTCCAATCCTTGTTTTTCCTATACCGTTGCCAGTCAAAGACAAAATACAACGATCAAAAAAGCAGTCTTAACGCTGGGGGAATGGACGTGCGATGCGACCAGTGGGAACCATCATTATTACGATGGTCCGCCATTGGAGCCTTTCGCCACCTATACCGTCCATTTGACAGTAGAAGATGATCAAGGAAATCAAGCAGCAGCCAGTTGCGATTTTGAGACGGGGAAGATGGACGGTTCATTTTCAGCATCATGGATCACCAATGGAAGTTATCGTTTTACGGAGAAGAAAGCATCGCCAAAACCGATGTACTTCAAACATACCTTTTCCTGTGAAAAGTCAGTTGTCAAGGCACGGATTTATGCCACAGCGTTAGGGATCTATGAGATGACCCTGAATGGAGAAAAAATTGGTCGCGACTATTTTGCTCCAGGTTTCACCTCTTATAAACATCAGTTGCAGTATCAAACGTATGACATCACAAAACAGTTGGCAAAGAGCAACGAAATGGAAGTTGTCGTGGCAGGAGGATGGGCTTCTGGTGCGTTTACCTACGCACGACGCAACCGCGTCTATGCCAAAAGACAAGCCTTTTTAGCGGAGGTTCACATTGAATACAGTGATGGGTCTTTTGAGAAGATCGTTACTGATACAAACTGGCAAACAGCAATGGAGGGTCCGTTAAAAGAGGCGGAATTTTACAACGGCGAAATTTACGATGCACGGTTCCATGAAACGCAACGCTCGTGGCAACCAGCTTCCCTTGAAACAGTCAAAATCAAGCCGCGGATCATTGCCCAAATTGGTGTACCTGTGCGAGAGCATGAGGTTTTTGAGCCAACGTCAATGACACGATCACCGAGTGGAAAATGGCTCTATGACATGGGGCAAAATTTTGCCGGTATTGTCAAGCTGACCATTCAAGGAAATGAAGGTCAGAAACTAACGATCAGACATGCTGAAATTTTGATGGATGGCAAACTGTTTACCGAACCGCTCAGGACTGCGAAGCAAGCAATTATTTACACCTGCAAGGAGGGAAAGCAAGTCTATCAGCCACGGTTGACCTACATGGGCTTTCGCTATCTGAGTGTCGAAGGAATCGATCCAGAAGCAATCACCATTGAAGGAATCGCTTTGTATTCTGACGTAAGGGAAACCGGCTCTTTTACTTGTTCTAATCCTCAGTTGAATCAGCTGCAAAGCAACATTTTGTGGGGAGCAAAATCTAATTTTGTCGATATTCCCACCGATTGCCCCCAACGGGATGAACGAATGGGCTGGACCGGGGATATTGCTTTGTTTGCTCGAACGGCTTCTACTAACTTTGATATGCGTCGTTTTTATGAGAAGTGGCTTCAAGATGTCCGTTCAGAACAAAGAAAAAGTGGCGGAATTCCAGTAACCGTACCGCTGGTGGTCGTGCCTTTTCAATGGGAGATCATGATCCCAATGGCCGTTGATCACTGGGGAGATGCCGTGATTTTGGTTCCATGGGCGGAGTACTTAAGTAGTGGTGATCCAGAAATCCTGCGCACCACATACCATGCGATGAAGAAATACCACAAAGCGTGTCTGTTTTGGGCACAACTGTTTTCCTTTGGCAAGCACCGACGAATTTGGCGTTTGCTGCATCATTATGGCGATTGGGTCGCCCCTGAAGGCAAACTTTGGACGTGGATGCTGCGGGGCAAATGGACAGGCACGGCTAGCCTTGCCAACACCAGCAATCTTTTAGCACAGATTGCAACGATCTTGGGCTATTCTGAAGATAGCACGTACTATCAGAAAATTTTTCATGAAACATCCACTGCTTATCGCCAATTACTGATGGACAAAGATGCCCGTGTGAAAAAAGAATTTCAAACTGCGTATGTCTTACCGCTTTATTACCAAATGCTTTCAGAGACAGATGCGAAAAAAGCGGCAGCCAACCTGGCACGTTTGGTACGAGAAAACGAATATCATATCGGCACCGGTTTTCCTGGTACCCCGTATATTTTGTTTGCATTGGCAGATAATGGGTATGTAGAAGAAGCCTATCGAATGCTTTTAACAGATACCTGCCCATCTTGGCTTTTTCAAGTAAAAGCTGGCGGCACAACGATTTGGGAACGCTGGGATGCCTTGAGAGAAGACGGTACTAGTAATACGGGTGCCGATGATGGAACCAATGGAATGGTTTCCTTCAATCATTATGCCAGCGGGGCAGTCGGCGACTTTTTCTATCGGCGGATCGCCGGGATCGAACCGATCAAAGGCGGCTATCAAGCGTTCACTGTGCGACCGATCATTGGTGGTGATCTGACCTTTGCCAAGACGAAAGTAAGGTGTAGTTATGGCGAAATTATCAGCAATTGGCAGATCGCTGATGGTTACTTTTCGATTGAAGTGCAGGTACCTATCGGGACGACCGCTTATTTACAAATGCCTAGTGGTCAGCGCCATCAGTTGACCAACGGACAGTATCATTTTTCAGAAGCAATAGGAGGAAGCAGCGCATGAAAGTCAAAACACTCTTTGAAGCGCCCGCCTTCAAGACTAAAATCACCACCGCAAAAGTCGAAAAGAAAGAAGTTTTTCTAGGATATTTTATTGGGCCTTTTTTGGCATTGCTTTCCAATGCGATCTTCGGTGCCTATTTGAACCGTTATTATTCAGATGTGATTGGTTGGACAGATACAAATCAGTTCGGGCATTTTTCAGCCTTATTACCATTAATCTCAGTGGTCTTTGTCATTTTGGGTAACTTATTCGTTGGTCGATTAATCGATAATACGCGAACCAGCCAGGGAAAAGCTCGACCGTATATGTTGATTTCTGCACCGTTATTGGTGATAGCGATCGTATTTCTATTCATTACACCAACGAACGCATCCCCGACGTTACAGATGATCTGGCTGGCGTTTTCCTATAATTTTTATTACGCCGTAGCCTATCCATTCTTTTACACAGCACATAGTTCCATGGTCGCCTTATCCACACGAGATAGTAATCAGCGCGGCAAATTAGCGACATTTTCTAATGCCTCGGGTGTAGCGGCTGTCGGGTTAGGCGGAAGTATCTTAGTGCCGATCTTGTTACAAAGCTATCTTTTCGTTTCGACGGAGGGTGTGATCGATCGAGCAGCTAGCTATAACAACTGGCGCGTGATGATGATCTTTTTATGTGTCACGACGTTTCTAGCCATTTTCTTAGAGTATTACTTTACCCGAGAACGAATCACTGAAGAAAACGCCAAACTAGCGATCAAAGAAGAGAAGATTTCTTTGAAAAAGCAGTTCTCCGCCTGTATTTCGGATAAGTATTGGTGGTTGATCATCTCTTACTTCTTCTTGTTCCAGTTCGGTGGGCTCGTAAAAAACGGATCGATGGGGTATTACGCTCGCTGGATGTTTAGTTCCGTGGTCGACGAAGCCTCTGCCGGTGTCGCAATGGGCTCACTAGGTTTGATCGCTGGTTTACCGACCGCAATTGGGATGTTGGTGGCATGGCCGCTGGCAAACAAACTGGGTAAACGCAATTCCGTTTTGCTAGGGATCGTTTTTGCTGTGGTAGGTGGCCTGATCAGTTTTATCGATGTCCATGATTTCACAACGGTTGCCATCGGTTTGGTTTTAAAAGGGATCGGTGCTGTGCCTGCGATGTTTGTGACACTAGCGCTACTTTCAGATGTGCTGGATCACTTAGAAGCCAAAAATGGCTTTCGTAGCGATGGGTTTACGATGTCTGTTTACGGTTCGATCATGGTAGGTCTGACAGGGGTTGGGAATGCCTTAGTCAACAGTTTGCTGACGCTCAGCGGCTATGACCCGACTGCTGTCACCCAAAACGCACAAGTTTCGTCCGTTCTTGTTTGGGCATTTTTAGGGTTTGAGTTGATTTGTTATGCGGGTATTGCGATCTTGCTCCTTTTTCTAACCGTAGAAAAGCACACGAAAGAAGATCAGGCGCTGATCTTAGCTAGTCAGAAGGAAAAGGTTCTCCAATCTGGCGGAGAATGGATCGATCCCCAAGAACGATTGATTTTAGAAGAACAACGGGCAAAACAATCGCAAGAAGCGATGAAAACCTAAAGGAGGGAGTAGATAAGAAAATACCATTCAAGAAACATATCCAAAGGGAAAACATGAGTTGAAAAAAGGAGGAAATCTACATGAATCAAAATCTATCACGACTATGCAGAGGGATGACTGCACTGTCATTATCGATGTCAGGTGCTTTGATGGGCTTGACCGGCGTTGCAGATCAGTGGCGCCCGATCATTGATGGTGCCCTTGGGACTTCAAGTACCAAAATCATCAATGATGACAAATTCACTTCTGATTACGAAACTAGTGCGGAGCTGATCCAAGCACATCGTGACCTGGGTGAACGAATGTCAGCAGAAGGGACCGTTTTATTAAAAAATCAAAATCAAGCGTTGCCCCTAGCGGAAACAGAGAATCGGGTCACCTTGTTGGGGATGGGGAGTGCTTATCCATTTTTAGGTGGGACAATGGGGAGTACCGTTGTTGGCGATTCCCAAATCAATCTCCAAGAAGCTTTAGAGGAACGAGGATTTGAATTAAATCCTACGATGACGGAGATCTACAATGGTCTGGGGGAGATCCAGACCGGCTCTTTTGAGCGTTTTGGGAATACCGTTCCGATCTACGGGCATCGTCCAGCTAATTTTTCAACCCCTTATGAACCATCTGAACCAGCAACAGATCTTTATGAGACGGCACAAAATGATGATTCCGACTTTACAGAAAGCTTTGCTGAGTATAATGATGCCGCCATTGTGGTGATTTCACGACCAGGCTCTGAGGGCAGTGATTACTATCCTGGAGAAAAAGGCATCGATCAAGAAGTTTATGGTACGGATACGCCGCTAGGTCTAGTTGAAAATGAGAAAGCCTTGATTGAGCTTGCGAAAGAAAACTTCGATCGCGTGATCGTTATGATCAACAGCAGTTCGACGATGGAAATCGACGAGCTGGAAAAAGACGATGCCATCGATGCTATTTTGTACGTTGGGTTCCCTGGTGCTTATGGCTTCTTAGGTGTTGCCGATATTTTGACGGGAGCAGTCAATCCTTCAGGACGCTTGACGGACACCTATGCTGTTGCAACTGCGAATTCCCCTGCGATGCAGAATTTTGGTAAAATTGAGTTGGATGATCTATCTCAAATTCGTTTTGAGGAATCCTTGATGGGGGAACTGCCAGCAACTTCTCCTTTAGGAAGCTTTGGTGGGGATGCGTCATTAGCTGCCGACCACTACTTGATCCAAGCCGAAGGAATTTATACCGGTTATAAATATTATGAAACCCGCTATTATGATACAGTGGTCGGTGCTGGACAAGCCGATAGCAACGTCGGTGCGATCGATGGGGCAGACGTTTGGGATTATGCCAATGAAGTGACCTATGATTTTGGGTTTGGTCTTTCTTATACGACCTTTGACCAGCGTTTAGATGCGATCGATATCGACGAAGAAAACAATAAAGTAACTGCGACAGTGACTGTTACCAATACAGGAAATGTAAGCGGTAAATTTGCTAGTCAGCTATACTTTAATGCGCCATACACGGACTATAATCGTGAGCAAAACATCGAAAAGGCAGCTGTCAATCTCATCGGATTTGAGAAAACAGAGCTATTAGAGCCTTCTGAATCGCAAACAGTTACGATCGAAGTTGACATGAAATATATGGCTAGCTGGGATTCGACAGCGAAAGACGGATTAGGCGGGTATATTTTAGATGGCGGCGATTATTATTTTGCTGTTGGTGATGGAGCACACGAAGCCGTCAATGCAGTATTGGCAGCTAAAGGGCATGATACCGATGGAAATGAAGCTCAGGTAGTGAGTGTGGCGATCGGTGAAGAAGGAACCGTTGACGAAGAAACATTTGCTTATTCTGAAAATGGCACGGCGATCGTGAATCAGCTGGAAGATGCCGACATCAACTACTACAAACCAGACTATGCCACCTATCTTACTCGACAAGATTGGGCAGGAACTTTTCCTCGAACCTATGACGATTTGACGATCGACGGTGACAAAGTGGAAGAATGGGTCCAAAACCTTGCGAATGAAAACTATCAATTTACGGAAAATGGGGAAGCCAATGTAGATGGAATCGAAGACCCATTGATGTTTTCTGATATGGCAGGGGTCACTGACATCGATGATATTCGTTGGGATCAGCTAGTCAATCAGATTCCTTTAGACATTTTGATACCGCGAATCGCTAAAGGTGGAAGTACGAGTGATGTCATTGAAGAAATCAATTCGCCACTCGTTTATCAAAATGACGGTCCGAATGGTTTCGGCACAACGCTAAGTGGTCGAGGGTTAAATGAAGATGATGAAAATGCTGATTACCATCTAGGAACGATGGCAAATGCTACGATCATCGGCAGCACCTTTAGTCATGAGCTGGCAGAAGAATGGGGCAACTTACTTGGTAATGACGGTCTATGGAGTGGAAATTACTTGATTTGGGGGACAGCAGCTAATATTCATCGGACCCCTTACAACGGAAGAAACCATGAATACTATTCGGAAGACCCAATGTTGTCTAATTATATGTCGGCAAATACAGTCAAAGGTGCCTTGGACTACGGAATCATAATCGGTCCAAAACATCTGGCATTTAATGATCAAGAAACACAACGAAGTGGCATCGCGCCTTATATGACGGAGCAAAAAGCCCGTGAAGGCGATTTACGTGCCTTCCAAGGATCATTTGAGGATGCGGGCGCGTTAGGTGCAATGGTGACCTTCAGTCGGATCGGTGCAACGAATGGGAATAATTCTGTCCCAATGTTGATCAATATTTTACGAGAAGAGTGGGGCTTTAATGGCTTATTGACGACAGATATGGTCAACAACAACGGCTACTTCCGTCCAGAATCCATTATTATGGCAGGCGTTACGATGATGGCAGATTTTGCCTCAAATGAGACGATGGCGAATGTCATAGAGGCTTGGCCTTATCTGACCGTTGATTTGGCAGCCCAAGATGCGCAATTTGTTGAACAAGCGAGAGAAAACATGAAGTATCAATTATATGCCTATGCCCAAAGTGCCGCCCAAAATGTTCAGACGATCCGAATTACGCCATGGTGGGAGACAGCCATGACCGTCGGAATCTATGGCGGCCTTGCAGTAGCAGTTATTAGCTTTGGTGGCTATGTCTTTATTTCAATGAAGAAGAAGGGAGCGGAACAATGATGACAATGCTAAAGAAACAAAAAATCAGTTTGTATATCTATCTGCTGGTTTTCGTCCTTACGACGAGTTTGGTCTTCTTGTATATCTCCAACGTTAATAAAGCGTATTATCAAGACATGCAAGTCAATGTTTTGTATTTGTTAGCAGCAGCGCTAGTATTCCTGCTTTTGACGATTGGGTTATCCTTTCATGCAAAAACCAAATCACTGTTAATGGCAGCTGATATCAGCCGTATCGTAGCTAGTTTATTGATTATCTTAGGTGGAGTGCGCTTCATCAGCATGCGACTTGAATCCTTTGGCTATATTTTCGGCTCTAACCTTGAAATGAACAATGAAGCGGCGTTCGATGCGGGCTCACAAGCCATCATGATCATCGTTATCTTCGTAGCCACTTGGTTGATCTCTGTCATCGCAGCCTTTTTCGATGTTGGACAGAAGAAAACAGTTACTGGTTAAAGCGATAAAAAATAAAGCATAGAGATGACGTGAAAGCGTTCGTTCTCTATGCTTTTCCTGCGTAAAAACAATCGATTCACAAATAACGAACTATGTTAAAATAAAAAAAGAAAAACGACAAAAAAAACGCTTTACTTTTTATGAGGAGGGAGATTGAATACTATGACTATAAAAAAACGCAGCGGGCTGGTGAGCGCATGATCCGTGTTGGAATCGTGGAAGATCAAGAAGAATATCGGCAACAGCTCTTGTCTTATTTACAAACTTTTCAAGAAAAAGAAGGAGTCGTTTTTCAAGTAGAAACCTTTCATGATGGGTATGATTTCGTAGAGCGTTATGACTCGGAATTTGATTTGCTGTTGATGGATATCCATCTACCATTGATCGATGGAATGTCAGCGATCGAGGAAATTCGCAAGCGGGATTCCGATGTCTTCGTCATTTTTATTACCAGTACGGCGCAATATGCAGTCAAAGGCTATGATGTCAATGCAATTGGCTATATCCTTAAACCCTTTAATTATTATTCGTTGTCGGAGTATTTAAAAAAAACAATCAAGCGACTGAAGATGAAAGAAGACAGTTTTCTGCGTATTAAAGCCGGACAGAATTATTATCGCGTCAATCAAGACGCGATTCAGTACGTGGAAAGCCAAGGACATAAATTGATTTTTAAATTAACGGATCAAGAATTAGAATCGATCGGTGTCATGCGGGAATTGGAACAGCAGTTACAACCAGATCGTTTTTTACGGATCCATCGTGGGTTTATTGTCAATCTGAGGCATATCACGGGTATTAATCATTCGACTGTGATCGTTGGAGAAGCAGAGTTGCCTATCAGCCGAGGAAAACGCAAATTGATCATGGATACACTGGCGAAACAATGGCATGTCTAAATGACTATTAGATGAGGTGAAGCAATTTTGTCCCCGTATCAACTATCAGAAACTCCAGGTATTTTTTATGCGATCGCTTATTGGATGAGTACCTTACTTTTCGTATTACTGACGAAAACAGAGAAGCTAACCAAGAAAAAAATTGGGCGGGTCTTTGTATTCCTTTTGATCTTGTATCTGCATATGGAAATCATCAATGCCGATGTCTCACAAGTCTATTTTATTCCGATCATTATAATTTCAGCACTTATAATGTTTCTATTTCTTTTTACCACTGCTGAGATTCCGTGGAAAAATGCCTTGTATTTCACTGCACGGGCATTTATCGTAGGTGAATTTGCTGCATCACTCACGTATCAAATCTACTATTTCCTTGTACTGGATTTCAAAGTTTCCTTCGATTATATCGGGACCTATGCGTTTATTTTTTTGGGATGCAGTATGCTGTTAGGCCTTTTGTACAAATTGGAAAAACGATTTGTGATCGAAAGTGCCGAACAAGTGATCACCTATCGAGAAATCACTTCGGTGATGATTATCGTGATCGTTGTTTTCACCATGAGCAATATCAGCTATGTGTATCAAAATACTCCTTTTAGTGGCAGCATGGCTAGAGATATTTTTAATATTCGAACGATGGTGGATTTTGGGGGAGTGGCGCTGCTGTTTGCCTACCACGTTCAATTGAATGAAATGAAACAAAAATTTGAGGTTCAGAAGTTAGAAAGCTTGCTAAAAAATCAAATGATCAATTATCAAACCTCGGAAAGAAGCATTGAGATCATTAATCAAAAGTATCACGACCTGAAACACTTGATCAATATTTTGAAAAATGATCCTCTCTCGCAGGAGACACAGGATTATTTGGCTGTCATGGAAAAAGAAATCAACTCGTATGACTTAAGGATGGACACTGGCAATAGTGTGTTAGATATTGTTTTGACAGGAAAACAAATCTTTTGTCAGAAAGAAAAAATCACCTTCACCGTGATTGCAGATGGGGCAAGCCTTTCTTTTATGAATTCAGTGGATATCAGTACGCTTTTTGGTAATATTATCGACAATGCCATTGAAAGTGTCCGCAAAATCACCAAAGAAGATAATCGCTTGATTCAATTGAAAATCAGCCGTAAAGGGGAGATGCTTTTGATCTGCCTAGAAAATCGCTACGAAGAACCCTTAACGTTTGAAAACGGCTTGCCGATCACTACCAAGAAAGACAAACATTTTCATGGGTATGGATTAAAAAGTGTCCGCGAAACGGTGAATAAATACAAAGGAACGATGGTGATCCAAACAGAAGATGGCTGGTTTGAACTGAAATTGCTGTTTCCCGTAAGGCATTCTATGCCAAAACGAGGATAAATTGGAGCAGATATCGCTAAGATGTCTGCTTTTTCTGTAAAAATGAAAACTTTGCACTATATTTCAGAAAGAAATTCTGGTATAATGGCTTGTCGAGTGCAATGTCACCAAAAAAGGAGTTTATAAATTGAATATTAGAAATGATATCCGCAACGTCGCTATTATTGCCCACGTTGACCACGGAAAAACTACATTAGTTGATGAATTATTGAAACAATCCCAAACGTTAGATAGCCATACCCAATTACAAGAACGGGCGATGGATTCAAATGCGATCGAAAAAGAACGTGGCATCACGATCTTAGCGAAAAATACAGCGGTTGAATACAACGGTACAAAAATCAATATCATGGATACCCCAGGACACGCGGACTTTGGTGGTGAAGTAGAGCGGATCATGAAAATGGTCGATGGTGTTGTTTTGGTTGTTGATGCTTATGAAGGAACGATGCCTCAAACACGTTTCGTATTGAAAAAAGCGTTGGAACAACACTTAGTGCCAATCGTAGTTGTCAACAAAATCGACAAACCATCTGCTCGTCCTGAGCATGTTGTCGATGAAGTCTTAGAACTATTTATCGAATTAGGTGCCGACGATGACCAATTGGACTTCCCAGTGATCTACGCTTCTGCGATTAACGGAACTTCAAGTGAATCAGATGATCCTGCTGATCAACAAAAAACGATGGCACCATTGTTTGATACGATCATCGAACATATTCCAGCGCCAATCGACAACAGCGACGAACCATTGCAATTCCAAGTATCATTGCTTGATTACAATGACTACGTTGGACGTATCGGTATTGGCCGTGTCTTCCGCGGATCAATCAAAGTCGGCGACCAAGTTGCATTGATGAAATTAAACGGAGAAGTTAAAAAATTCCGTGTGACGAAACTTTTCGGTTTCTTCGGTTTGAAACGTTTAGAAATCCAAGAAGCCAAAGCCGGTGATTTGATTGCCGTTTCTGGGATGGAAGATATCTTCGTTGGTGAAACTGTTACACCAATCGATCATCAAGATTCATTACCTGTTTTACACATTGATGAACCAACTTTGCAAATGACCTTTATCGTGAACAATTCACCATTTGCGGGTCGCGAAGGAAAATTCGTAACCGCTCGTAAAATTGAAGAACGCTTAATGGCGCAATTGCAAACAGACGTTTCATTGCGTGTGGATCCAATCGGACCTGATTCATGGATCGTTTCTGGACGTGGCGAACTTCATTTGTCAATTTTGATCGAAAATATGCGTCGTGAAGGCTTTGAATTGCAAGTTTCTCGTCCAGAAGTTATCGAACGCGAAATCGATGGCGTGAAATGCGAACCATTTGAACGGGTGCAAATCGATACCCCAGAAGAATACATGGGATCAGTAATCGAATCATTGGGAATGCGTAAAGCAGAAATGCAAGATATGATCAATACAGGGAATGGACAAGTACGGATCATTTTCTTGGCACCAGCTCGTGGCTTAATCGGTTACACGACAGAATTCCTATCAATGACTCGCGGCTACGGCATCATGCACCACACCTTCGATCAATATTTGCCAATGATCCAAGGACAAATTGGTGGCCGTCATCAAGGTGCACTTGTATCGATCGATACAGGAAAAGCAACGACTTACTCGATCATGAGTATTGAAGAACGTGGAACGGTCTTCGTTGAACCAGGTACCGAAGTGTACGAAGGAATGATCATTGGTGAAAACTCTCGTGACAAAGACTTAACGGTCAATATCACGAAAGCAAAACAAATGACCAACGTCCGTTCAGCAAACAAAGACCAAACCTCAGTTATCAAGAAACCTCGTATTCTTTCTTTGGAAGAATCACTGGAATTCTTGAATGATGATGAATACTGTGAAGTAACACCAGAAAGCATTCGTTTAAGAAAACAAATCTTGAACAAGAGCGAACGGGAAAAATCACAGAAAAAGAAAAATAACTGATAACTAAAACAGTGATCAAAAGTTTTAAACACTTCTGATCTGTTCGATTTTCCGAAGGATGGAAAAGGGATTGCTCCTGTGTTGCAGCGGCTCTTCGCCGCAGGACCCAGAAAAAGCAATCAGCCGATTTCCCTCCTTCGGTTCTTTTTTGCTCGAAGTCAAGTTGAACCGTTAGAATAAGCACCGCTTGCAATTTCGGCCATTCCTTTTTAAAATGAAGAAAGCAAGCACAAAGGAGAAATCTATGAAAAATTATCCTGTTAAAAAGAATCAGGAACTTGAAGTTGATATTTTGGATCTTTCCCATGAAGGAAATGGGATCGCCAAAGTCGATGGGTACTTATTATTTATTGAAAACACCCTGCCAAATGAACGTGCCTTAGTCAAAGTGTTGAAAGTCGGCAACAAATTTGGTTTTGCCAAAGTGATGAAATTGTTGCAAGCAAGTCCTGATCGGCAAGAATTGCCGAATGAAGCATTGTTGCGCACCGGGATCGCTCCATTGAGTCATTTGAGCTATGACAAACAATTAGCCTTCAAACAGCAGCAAGTAGAGAATGTTTTGGCTAAAATCGCCAAATTGCCTGAAATCACAGTCAATGCGCCAATCGGAATGGAAAAACCATTTGGTTACCGCAACAAAGCGCAAATCCCTGTGCAAAAAATCCATGGGGAATTAACGACTGGATTTTACCGCAAAAACAGCCATACTCTGGTACCGATCGAAGACTTTTATATTCAAGATCCAAACATCGATCAAGCAATCATCAAAGTCAGAGATATTTTGCAGCGGTTCAATGTCAAAGCCTACAATGAAGAAGCCCATGAAGGGTTCTTACGCCACATTGTCGTTCGTCGTGGGCATCACTCAGGTGAAATGATGGTCGTATTAGTGACACGTAAACCGAAATTCTTCAAAGGAGAAGAAATCGCGGAAGTGATCCACGAAGAGATTCCAGAAGTTGTTTCTGTCATTCAAAACATCAATGAAGAAAAAACCAATGTGATCATGGGGGAATTCGAGCGTGTGTTGTATGGCAAGTCATCGATCGATGATCAATTATTAGGTAAAACCTTCCAAATCTCAGCGAAATCTTTCTACCAAGTCAACACAGCGCAAACAGAAGTCTTGTATCAAACCGCCTTCGAGATGGCGCAACTGTCTGAAAATGATGTCGTTGTGGATGCTTATGCAGGAATCGGAACGATCGGGATTAGTTTGGCTGATCGCGTGAAAGAAGTGTTAGGGATGGAAGTCATTCCTGAAGCAGTGAACGATGCCAAAGCCAATGCCAAAAGAAATGGTGTCGAAAACGTGCATTACTTTATCGGTAAAGCCGAAAAAATCATGCCGCAATGGCTACGCGAAGGCATTCAACCGACAGTCGTCTTCGTTGATCCACCTCGCAAAGGTTTAGATGCTAGCTTTATCGAAACGACTGCTGCGGTTAAACCAGAGCGCATCGTTTACATTTCCTGCAATCCAGCAACCTTGGCTCGTGATCTCGCGTTGTTTGCGGAAGAAGGGTATGTGACAAAAGAAGTTCAACCTGTAGATTTGTTCCCACAAACGACCCATGTGGAGTGTGTCGTGTTGTTAGAACGTGGTTAAGAAACAACAAGTTTTTTTCAGCAATTTTGATTTTGAATTCTTTTTATGGTAAATGTCATAAAATCTTACGATAGCAAAGTTACTAGAGAAAGCAAGTCAATTGAGAAATAAGCAACTAAAACCCATCTGTCTATCTAGTTACGTCGATTGTGACGTTTAGAATGGATGAAATATAAAACCAGAAACTGGAACAGAAAGACATTCTTTTTTGTTCCAGTTTTTTTGTTCTTTCTCACTAATGATGAGCGGGGACAAAATCAATGCAAAAAGCAGTGAAGCTACAAATATGCAGACAGCCAAATCCTTTAACAAAATGGTTTGTCGGCAATTTATAGTTAATGTGTATAAAAATATGGCGTGTGGTGATTAGAAAGTATTATAATAAACGTAGTGAATAGAAAATTTTTGTTAGGAGGGATTACACATGGCAACGATTCGTGCATTTTCACACAAAGAGATTACACCGCAGAATACGCATTTGTCGAGTTTTAAAGTGTTGATAGAGTCAGCTTTTTATGGGAACAATGTCACTTGGATTCATGATCTAGCCACGGCCTATTGCTTAGCAAAAGAATCTTCTGGTGCTATTCTTACGGATATGCGGGTCACACACACCAAGGAGTTAGGACTACCAGAGGATGCTAAAGTCATCGTGTTTAATGACGGAAAAGTTGTTGGACGGACAGCGGCAGCTCGACGCATCATCGGACATCCCGGGATTGATCGAAAATTGTATGAAGGGATTTTAAGAGATGCTTTATTTCAAGGGACACGTAAAAAATTCTATGGCGGTGAAGTTGTTGTAGGGTTAGACGAAGCGTTTATGGTCAAAGCACACCTGTTGCTACCAGAGTACTATGAAACCAATTTTTATTCTTATTTGTTGAATTTTCAAATGCTGACGAAATCATGGCAGGAAAGGTATCAACACTCCAAGAACTATCCAGAGACAGATATATTCTTGTACGCTGATCCGGACTGGACACATCCTGATTTTCCCTATGGGCTATCTCTCTTTGATCCTGAACACAATGTTGCGGCAGTCTTAGGCTTAAACTATTTTGGTGAATTGAAAAAAGCGACATTAACTTTGGCTTGGGCTACCGCGCATCGCAATGGCTTTGTGGCGTGTCATGGAGGAATGAAGCAATATCAGCTACCGAATCGAACATTTACGATGGCTGCTTTTGGTCTTTCAGGATCAGGAAAATCGACCATTACATTGGCAGAACATGATGGCAAATATGATATCAAGGTTCTGCATGACGATGCGTTTGTGATCAATCAAACAAACGGTGCGTCCACTGCTCTGGAGCCTTCTTATTTTGATAAAACGCAGGATTATCCATTAACCAACCCAAATGTCCGCTACTTTATCACCTGTCAAAATGTTGGGGTTACTTTAGACGAGGAAGGAAAGAAGGTGCTTGTGACCCAAGATATTCGTAACGGGAATGGTCGAACCGTCAAGTCACGGTATGTCACACCTAACCGGGTGGATCATTTAGATTCGCCGATCGATGCAGTATTTTGGATCATGAAAGATGACACGCTACCTCCTGTAGTAAAAATTGACGATCCGATTTTAGCCGCTGTTTTTGGTTTGACCTTAGCTACGAAGCGCACGACAGCTGAACATGTTGTCGAGACCACGGATATAGATAAACTGGTCATCGAGCCTTATGCCAATCCATTTAGAGTCTATCCTTTAAAAGAAGATTTTGCCCATTTCATGAACTTATTCAAAGAAAACCAAACGGCTTGTTATATTCTAAATACAGGCTTTTACAAAGACAAGAAGGTCACACCTGAAGTCACGCTGACATCGATTGAAAAAATTGTGAAAGGCGAGGCCAATTTTAAGAGGTTTGGTGAAATCACAGAAATGAGTTACTTGCCAGTAACAGGGTTCGAAGTCGATTTTCAAGATGCCTCCTATGTTGCTCATTTAAGAGAGCGGATGCAAGGACGGCTGGACTTTATTTTGGCTCAAGAAACAGAAAATGATGGCTATAATAAGTTGCCTAAAGAGGTAGCAAAGGCAATGGGAAATGTGATTTCTACATTAAATGAGCTTCCTGGCTAATCCCATTGAATCAAACTTCCGCAAGCGGCTTTTCTTCCTGAAACACTTATTTTGTTAGCCAGAAAGGAGCGATTATGAACATTCAGTTTCACCATATCCAAATCACAGTCAATGATGTAAAAAAAGCAGAAGGTTTTTATGATCAATTATTTGCACTATTAGGTTTCGACCTTCAGAAGAAATATTCTGGGTATTTAGAACATGCCGATATGGAAGTAGTAGAATATATAGGGGATTCATTTGATTTCGGTATTTGTTCCCCACGAAAAGAATGGAAGAAGGAGAAAATCGATTCAAGAAAACCTGGCTCGGTTCAGCACATGGCGTTTAAGGCGGAAAGCCGCGAAGTAGTAGATGCGATCTTTCCCAAAATAAAAGCCTTAGGGGTAAAGATCCTTCACGATCGACCAATGGAGTACAAAGAGCGCATCGCTCCTAACTACTATGCCTTATTCTTTGAAAGCCCAGAAGGCATTCGTTTTGAACTATTTCATTATGCCTGATTCCTTTAACTAGAAGAGTGTGGCATTAAATTATTGCGTGAGCGCGTTCTTATTAAGGTGATCTTTCATTAAGGGGCTAGCATAATCAGGCGAGTTTAGAGAGAAACTTTTTTAGAACCTGTCATCAGGAAAATCTGAACACTCTTGTTTTAAGTACGTCCATCCTGGAAAACTCGTTGGTTCCTAAAATTTATTTGGACAATTCGAATACAAAAATCTAACTCATGTGTTGAAAAACGTCGATTTTATCTTTCTAGAAGCTGTAGCATTGTGGGTCAATAAGGATTGTTGCGTTGATTGCAGGGCACTTAAGAAATGGAGGAGGAACAATATGGATCAGACGGTTCAGCAAGATATCGAAGCGATCATTTCCCGTCAATATGATCATGGCGCCGATTTATGGTCGACGCCAGACCATAAATTACTGAAAGGAGCACCCTTTACAACCTTAGAGTGTCCTCATTATTTGCTTGAACTTGGTATGTCGCCTGAGGAGAACTTATTAAAAGAGACCGCTGCATTGATCTTTCAAGGATGGAGAGAAGATGGCAGATTTAAAATTTCGCCATCAGGGGGGATTTATCCCTGTCATACAGCGCTGGCTTTGCGAACGCTGTGTGCTCTTGGTTACGCAAGGGACCCGCGGCTACAACAGACCTTTCACTATTTTCTTGCTACTCAGGAAACAGATGGCGGCTGGAAGTGCAATAAATACAGTTTTGGTCGCGGCCCGGAGACCCGCTATTCAACCCCGATGACGACGTTAACGGTCCTTGATGCCTTTCGATATACTCATGATCGTGAACAGATGGAAACACTTAATCAAGCAATCGAATGCTTGCTTGCTCATTGGGAGATTCGTCAGCCAATCAGTCCCTGTCATTACGGAATGGGCACATTGTTTATGCAGACAGAATACCCCTTTAGAGGGTACAATCTTTTTTATTATCTGTATGTCTTGTCTTTTTATCCTTCTGCCAGAAAAGACGCACGGTTTCTGGAGGCTTTGCAGCAGTTTGAATCGAAAGTTAAAAATGGCAATGTTATTGTAGAACGGGTTGTACCAAAACTGGGGAAACTGAATTTTTGTAAAAAAGGACAAATTAGTTCCTTCGCCACCCGACGGTACCAAGAAATCCTTGCTCACTTAGCAGAAGATTAAGGAAAAAACAGTCCTTTGGAATGTTCCTCCATCTAGACGATTCTTTTTCTTTTCTGGTACACTGTCTCTAAAGAACCGACCGAATAATCAACAGAGGGGAGAAAGACATGCAAAAAATCTATCTGGTTGAAGATGATGCGACGATCGTCTCTGTTTTAGCCGATTATTTGCAGCAGTGGGGATACGAATGCCATTCGGCCAAGAATTTTGCTGAACTCTTGCAAGAGTTTCACGACATCAAACCTGATCTCGTTCTTTTAGATATCTCCTTGCCTTATTACAATGGGTATCATTGGTGCCAAGAAATTCGCAAGGCGTCAGAAGTACCGATCATTTTTCTTTCGTCGATGGATCAGCAGATGAATCAAATCATGGCGATGAACATGGGGGCGGATGATTATTTAACAAAACCCTTTGATTTAGCCTTCGTTTTGGCAAAAATCCAAGCGTTGCTGCGGCGCAGCTATCAGTATAGCCACCAACAAGCGCTGACCTTTGACATAGGGCAAGTAACCTTTTATCCAACAGAAAATATATTAAAAAATCAGGGGGAACAGTTGCCGCTTTCTCCAAATGAAGCTCGGATTCTTTCCTTGCTTTTGCAGCATCGAGGGAAGATCGTAGCCAAAGAGACCATCATTGAAATGCTCTGGAATAGTGAAGAGTTCATCGATAACAATACATTAGCAGTCAATATGACTCGTTTGCGAAAAAAATTGAGCCAGATCGAACTATCCGATTTGATCCAAACGGTAAAGAATAAAGGCTATTTGATAGAAAAGGAACACGCCTATGACTAATGTGAAAGAATATTTCGTGTTGTATGGAAAGTTTTATCTCGTTTACCTGCTATTTAGTGCGGGTCTACTAGGGTTATTCTTTCTTCACAGCCTTCCATTAGAACCCTTCATTGACTATGCGGTTTTTTCAGGGGTGATTTTAGGAGGTCTTTCCCTTTTTCATTATTTTCGTTACGCACAAAAAAGAAAGCAGCTACAGCATTTATTAAGAAAAGAACGTATGACGGAAGCGGCGTTGGCGTTCTTGCCGACCACTCGAAATCGGCTAGAAGACGAGTATCAAACGCTTCTTAGGCAGATGGCAAAAGAAAAAACTCTGTCTGAATACAAAGCGACCGTGAAAAATGAAGAAATTTATGAAGATTTCGGCTTGTGGCTTCATCAAATCAAAACGCCTCTAGCGGCGTTGGATCTTTTGGTTCAAAGCGATACCCTGTCACCGACGGAGGTCAAAGCGGAATTATTTAAGGTGAACGATTACTTGCAAATGATGTTGAATTATTTGCGACAAAATTTAGCGAATGATGATTTTGTCTTTGAGTCGATTGCTTTAGAGCCCCTTGTTCGTCAAACAATCAAAAAGTATGCCTTGTTTTTCTCGAAAAAGAATCTGCAACTGGATATGGCAGTGGATTTGACGGTGACATCTGATCGAAAGTGGCTCATTTTTATTTTTGAACAGGTTCTTTTCAACAGCTTGAAGTATACTGAAACCGGTGGCATTAATGTTTTCACTAAAGACAATGCCTTAGTGATTCAAGATAGCGGCATTGGTATTCGTAAGGAAGACTTGCCAAGGGTGTTTGAGAAAGGATATACGGGACAAAATGGTCGCTTTCAGCAACGAGCGAGCGGGCTAGGCTTATATATGAGTCAACAAGCGGCTGAAAAAATCGGCTGCCGTTTAGCGATTGATTCTGAAGTGGGACAGGGAACCATCGTCACACTTCATTTTCCCACCACAAATAACCGATAGCCGCAAACTTTCAACACTGTAAGTTTGCGGTTTTTATTGTAAGTCGCTTTTTTCTGCCAGTCAGCTTATTCTAAAAAGGAAGGAGGGAACAAGATGACACTTTTAAACATTCAACAAGTAAAAAAAATCTATCAAAGCCAGCTGAATGGGCAACCCGTCGAAGCGTTGAAGAATATAACCTTTAAGGTAGAAGAAGGGGAATATGTAGCCATCATGGGGGAATCAGGTTCGGGGAAGAGTACGCTACTGAACTTGATGGCGACGTTAGACCAACCGACAGCGGGTGAGATGCAGCTGAATGGCATCGATTTGACCACCATCAAAGAAAAAGATGCAGCAAGTTTTCGACGGGATCACTTAGGCTTTGTCTTTCAAGACTTTAATTTATTGGACACTTTTACGGTAAAGGACAATATTTTATTGCCATTAGTTTTATCGAAAGTTTCCGTCAAACAAATGGAATTGCAGCTTCAGCCTATTGTACAAACTTTAGGGATCGCCGATTTATTGCAGCATTACCCGTATGAATTGTCTGGCGGACAAAAGCAACGTGTTGCCGTCGCACGAGCGATCATCACAAAACCAGAACTGCTATTAGCAGATGAGCCAACCGGAGCGCTGGATTCGAAAACCTCTGATCAACTACTGACATTATTTCAGCAGATCAATCAAAACGGACAGACGATCGTGATGGTCACCCACAGTTCGATCGCAGCCAGTCGCGCACAACGCGTCTTGTTTATCAAAGACGGGTATGTATTTCACCAGTTGTATCGAGGAGAACGGAGTGATACCGCTTTTCTAGAAGCAATCGCCGAAACAATGACTGCTGTTTTTGCGAAGGAGGAGTAACGAATGTTCTTTCAAAAAATCGCCTTCTCCAATTTACGTAAAAATGCCAAAGCCTACACACCCTTTTTAGTATCCATGAGTTTCTTGGTAGCTGTTTTGATGATGACGCAAATCATCGTGAACAATCCGGGGATGAAGGAACTTCCTAGTAGTCAAAGCGCCATTTTCATGTTTCATTTAGGAAATATCATCCTGATGATCTTTGCGGCGATCTTTTCCTTTTACACCAATAACTTTTTGATCAAGCAGCGAAAAAAAGAATTTGGTCTCTACAATGTTTTGGGACTAGGAAAACGCGAGATAGCCTTCGTGGTCTTTTGGGAACTCTTTTACAGTTTTCTTATTAGTCTTGCGGCCGGGTTGATCAGTGGCTTATTGTTTGCACGATTAGGATTTTTGATTCTGAAGAAAATCTTAGCCGTAGGTGAATTCTTTGTTTTTAAACTTTCATTTGAGAGCATTGGATTTGTGATCCTCTATTTTATGTGCGTGTTTGGTTGTCTATTTTTATTTGACCTGTTGCAAGTACGCAAAACCAATCCACTTCAATTACTACAGGGAAGCAAGCGTAATGAAAAAGAGCCTCGCGCGAAAGGCATTTTAGCACTATTAGGTGTCCTTTGTTTAGTGGCGGGCTATACGATCTCTGTGACGATCAAGTCTCCCATCAGTGCCTTAGGCCTGTTCTTTGTCGCTGTCATCCTCGTAATCTTGGCTACCTATCTGTTGTTTATTGCTGGTAGTATCAAAGCATTGCAGTTTTTAAGAAAACGAACGACCTATTATTATCAAACGACCCATTTTATCAATATCTCTACCATGCTGTATCGGATGAAGCAAAATGCGGCTGGTTTAGCAAGTATTTGTATTTTATCAACGATGGTTTTAGTGACAGTTGCTACGACCGCCAGTCTTTACTTTGGACAAAAGAATGTGATCGAAACTCGTTTTCCATACGATGTTCAAATTGAGTCAGCGGCTGATTCCCAGCAAATCAACACAGTGATTGATGGACTTGAAGAGAAGCTAACGATCAAAGAGCGCCAGCAAGTCACTACAACAAGACCATTGCTTTTTACCTTTGAGGGCCTAAACTTTGTTCCTTCAACCACTTTTGAAGAAAATAGTGATAGTTTAGATAAAGCCGTGTACCTTACTTTTCTTACCAGGTCTGAATACCATGAAATCAGCGGGAAAACAGGACCTGCTGAAGATGAATTATTTGTTTTTCCCGCAACTTGGACCCAACAAGCATTACCAGAAAAGACCACGATCGATGATCGTCAATTTCGTTTGCGGGAATTGAAGGAACTGCCAACATTCACGAAAACAGAAAACCCGGTTCAGCATCTTGTTCTTGTGGCGGATGATCAGTGGCTTACTGAAAAGCTAAGCTCTTGGTATCAAAAAGAAGATTTTCAACTTTACCAGCAACCAATGACAACAACAGTCTTTAATTTTCAAGCAGCAGAAGCAAGCGATCGCGAAGCGATCGCAAAAGAGATTCGCAGCGAACTTCTGGCAGCAGATGCTCATGCGAGCGTTCAGTCAAAAGATCTTTTTGAAGGTGAGACCAAAACCTTTACCGGCGGCTTCTTCTTCTTAGGCTTGATTTTTGGTGTGGTCTTTATTTTAGCTGCCGCATTGATCATTTATTATAAACAAGTTTCCGAAGGGATGGAGGACAAAGAACGCTTCGAGATCTTGCAAAAAGTTGGGTTAAGCCATAAGGAAGTCAAACAAGTGATCCAGCAGCAAGTCTTGATGATTTTCTCATTTCCATTGGCGGCAGCGATCATCCATCTCGCATTTGCTTTGCCGATGATTCGGAAGTTGTTGCTTCTTTTTGGTCTGACAGATCGCAACTTATTGATCACGGTATCGATTATCTCTGTTCTGCTGTTTACAATGATCTATTTAATGGTGTATTTCATCACTGCAAGAGTCTACTACCGACTTGTGGAGCGAAAACAATAGCCGTTAAAAAAAGTTAGTCGAACGAGTCGTCACCGACAGGACCTACAGTAAAATAGAATGTGAGAACGCCTCATCCATGAAGCGACTTCTAGAAGTTAGAATTTTTGATCTAACTTTTTGGAATCACTATATGATTGAGGTGTTTTTTTTTAGCTACTCCTATTAGCCCACTTTTTTAGAGTTGAAAAAAAGGCTTAGGTGACCTATAGTGAAAAGGAGTAAAGCACAGGTATAGATTGCCGCGAGGCTGATAGTCATTTCCAAATAAAAGAGATCATGTGATCCAAAAAGGAGAAAGTCCTATGAAAGAGCAGCCGATAACCATTGAATTTCCCTTAAGAGGTGAGTGGCTTGCGCCGACTACACCAGCCAAGAAGATTCCTAGTCATGGCACCGATCGAATGGGGTTACGTTATGCGTTTGATTTTTTACAAGTCGATTTTGAGGGGAAAACAAAAGCTTTTCACGACCGAAGCTTTCTGCGCTATTTCTTCTTAGGAGTTCCCCTTGAGAACTGTTATTGTTGGGGCAAAGAAATCTATGCGCCCTGTGATGGTGAAGTGATTGTTGTAAGAGAGGGCTATCAGGAACGCAAAGTCGTTCATTGGGTTGTCGATTTTTCGATCGCTTTAAAAAATGGCTTGTTTTTTAATGAACAAAAAGATGAGTATCAACAAATAGCTGGCAACTACATTGTGATAAAAGCTTCTGAGGGCGTATATATGGCATTCGTCCATTTGCAAAAAGGATCCATCAAAGTTTCCGTAGGACAAAAAATCACCAAAGGGATGGTGATTGGCAATGTCGGGCATTCCGGCAATTCGACTTCACCTCATTTGCATTTTCAAGTGATGGACAGTAACGATATCGCCCATGCAAAAGGGCTGCCTTGTCGCTTTGAAGAATACGAGGTTTACCGAACAGGACGATGGATAAAAGTTCGGAATCAGATACCAGATAGTACAGAACGGATACGATTTTTATAGGAGCATTAGGGACTAGCTGTGAAACTTCAATAGGGGGCATCGCCGAAATGCTTATAAGAAAGAACATTTAAACGTTTCTGAGCTTCTTTAAAAAACTTGCAACAATCTTAGGTATTCAGAAAATGTATCTCAGGGGGAAACAAATGAAGCAATTACCCAATATCATTACTACTTCTCGACTGATTCTCGCACCACTTTTACTATTCCTTCAGCCAATGTCTGGCTGGTTTTGGCTGCTCTATTCCTATTGTTTTTTAAGCGACCTCGTCGATGGGCTGCTTGCAAGAAGGATGAATCTTACGAGTGAGGTGGGTGCCTTACTAGACAGTTTCGCAGATGTCAGCTTTTTTCTCGCAGTTTTTCTTTCTTTTCTACCGCAGCTTTTGGAAACCCAAACGATCATGGTTTGGATCTTGGTGATCGCTATCATCCGCTTCGTCAGTTATCTGATTGGCTATGTAAAATTTCAGTCTTTTAGCAGTCTGCATACATGGCTCAACAAAGCAGTCGGATTTCTTTTATGTATTTTTCCATTGCTGCTCATCGTATTCCATGAAAGAATTGTTGTCTTGATTTTGGGGACCATCGCCACTATTTCGGCATTAGAAGAATTGTTGATAACGATCCTCGCAAAAAAACTGGATAGAAATCAAAAATCGATATTCGAAAGTTTTATGTAAGGTACCTCTATCATTGAGGGCCTTTTTTGTTTGTTCCTCTGAAGTAGTCTTTTAAAAGTCCTTTCAAAAACAATTTTAAAAATAACATTGAAAACAATTTTTAATGGTACTATGCTTATCTTTGAAGGGAGGCTTCACAAATGAACAGACAAGAACTGCATGCATGTATCAGTAAAAACCAGCCCAATATTTGCCAAATTTCTGCCTACCAAAATGGAAAGGAAGTTTACTCGGATGAATGGCATGAGTATAAGCCAGACGATACTTGCCACCTTATGTCCGCTACGAAAAGTATCGTTTCTCTACTAGTCGGAATAGCGATAGATCAAGGCCTCATCAGGAGTGTCAATGACAAAGTACTCGATTATTTTCCAGACTATTCCGTAAAACGGGGCGAAAAAACGATTCACGATATTACCATCAAACACCTATTAACGATGCGAGCCCCGTATAAATGCAAAGGTGATCCATGGACAAAAGTTTGTTCGAGTGACGACTGGACCAGCGCCTCCCTTGATTTATTGGGAGGAAGAAAAGGAGTGACAAATGAATTCAATTATCAAACCGTTTGTCTGCAGATCCTCACTGGTTTGTTAGCGAAAGCTTCTGGAATGACGACCGTTGATTATGCGAACCATTATTTATTTCGCCCTCTTGGTGTAGCCGAAATAACCAATTATTATGCGAAAACGGCACAAGAACATAAGCACTTTACAATGAGCAAGGCACCAAAAAAACCAGTTTGGTTTTGCGATCCTTTAAATATTGGGGCGGCAGGTTACGGGCTATGCCTTTCAGCAAAAGATTTAGCCAAAATCGGTGAGCTATGCTTGAACCAAGGCATCCATCAAGGGAAACAAGTGATTTCCTCACAATGGCTCACTGAAATGGTCAATCCGCTAGAGACAAACATAGAGAAATTTCAAAACATGAGTTATGGATATTTGTGGTGGATTTTGGATACTGAGAAAAGCACCTATGCCGCCATCGGTAATAGCGGAAATGTCCTTTATATTGATCCCGAATCAGATTGCGTCATTGCTATTACGGCTTATTTTAAGCCAACTGTCTTTGATCGAATCGACTTTATCGAGACAGAGCTAAAACCGTTCTTTTTGCAATAATGAGCGTTAAGAAAAAGCAGTCTACTGTCAAAAGTTGATTGCTTTTTTTGTAGGTGAAAGCTTTATGATCCTTTTAATGACTATGGCAAGCAGGTGACTACGGATAAAGCTTGGCTGCTAGTCTTTTATGAATTTAAAATCTAGCAATTTGATCCCGCATATAGGAGGCCAAATCAATAATAAACGGAAGATAAATGAGAAATGAATAAAATGACCAAACTATCAACGGCGTAAACTTGGTATACTATAATTGAGAAGAAAATCACAAGTGAAAGGAGCGGTCGGAGTGTTTTCAGAAATCAGTATTTATCAAGTAAAACCAAGTGAAGTCGATACCTTTGAAGCAATCATGCAGGAAGTAACAGAGGCAATGAAGGCCATGGAGGGGGCTTTGTTCTTTCGATTAATGAAACGAACCCATTACATTAAAGAAATGAGCACCATCAAGGAAGGACGCCTGCCTGATCCATTGACAAGAGTCATAAAATGTGTGAAATATGCCCACTATTGGGAGTTTGATACCGAAGAAAACTATGGCAAAGCCCAAAAAAGGCTGTATGAAAGCTATTGGAAAGCAATCGAGAAATGTTTGATCGTTCCCCACGACAAGCTTTTAGGGGAAGTGATTGAGTGATCGTTTTAGTATCGGATGCTCTTCAGATGAACGGACTTTTTGTTGCAACTGTTTAGAAATTATAGGGAAAAATACAACGGGATGTTAAAAAGTCATTCGAATGTTGAATCGACGACTATTAGTTGTTTAAATGCTCTGTTTCTTGAGGGAATCGGAAAGGAGGAACACACGATGGGACAGGTTGCATTTCATAACTTATACAAATTAATAAAAGGTGCTTCAACAGCAGAATTTGTTCCAGTCGTTGAACAATTCAACCGTGAATACATTTTCAAACAAAGAGGATACCTTTCTTTTGAATGATTAGTAGATTGAGAAATTTGGGCTGACATCACCAAGTTCGAAACGAAAGAAGATGCGGAAACATTTGACCAATGCGGTATCCCAGATGCCTTTGCACAAATGTTTTTATTCATTCATCAATCGAAACAGTTGCAGCTCTCACCTATACACGATTGAAAAAATGTTCCAATAACCATTCAGTATGGAATGGACAACGCTAAAAAACAATTCATATGAAAAGAGGAACTTCTTATGACAAAAACAGCAGAATGGTATCAAGGAAAAGCTGGGCGGGCAGAACATTTGGTCTATTTAAATAAGGAAGCCAAAGAGCTTGAGAAACTGATTCATGGCGACAAAACAATGATCATTCGGGGGGCAGCTGGCAGAAAATCACCCTTAGGAGGAAGAGCCAAAATCAACGATCTTGTTTATTTTGTGGAGACCGGCGGCGATTTGACCATCACTCATCGGGGCATCATTGCCAATGTGACTGAATCTGAAAAGATGACGAAAGAAGAATCCATAGATTTTGTAGAACGCTATGAAAAAGAGTTGAATCTATCGAAAAAGCAAGTCGATCGTTGGGCAGGGAAAAAGTATCTAGCGGTCTATGAAATCGCTGAATTAGAAGAAATAACGCCATTTCAGTACAATCGTGAAAAAAATATGGACGATTGGGTCATCACTGATGATATCAACAAAATTAAATTGTAACGTAGCAAAAACCTAAAAAAAGCGCAAGGAGTTGAGTGGGAGGATGGAAGGCAAAGAGCAATTGTTTCGAGACAAAAACGTGAAACCAACAGAGCAGCTGATTGCTGAATCATTGGGAGAGGAATATGCCATTTATCAACGTTTTGTCGAAACGCTTAAAAACGAGGGAATCTCTCTTATGGATTGGCGCTATTACCAAGATGGGAAAGCGTGGTTATCCAAAGGCGAATACAAATGGACAACGACTCGTGGAACGAATAAAGTGAAACCAATTTTTTGGCTCTCGATGTGGGAGGGCTTCTTCAAAGTCTCCTTTCACTTTAGCGAGAAAGTCCGAACACAGTTATTGTCTCTACCAATCAGTGATGACACAAAAGAAAGGATTCATAAGGCGCCGACCAATGGCACGAAAATGAAGTTTTTTTCTGTGATTTTTGATGTCGCTAATCCATCACTCTTTGAAGATATCACCGAATTGATCGTGTTCAAAAAAAATAAATAAAGTAAGAGTAAGATTTATTTAACTTGGATAGTCTGATTTTATTGCATCTATCAAAAAGGAATCTTTGTTATAGTTTACCCATTTTTAGGTTTAGAAAAGTAAAAGTCAATCAGAAGACTTTAAGTTTATTACATTTCATCTGATTGATTCTTAATATAAGTAACTATTGGGAAAACCAACGCTAATTTTGATTAGATTATCGAAGGGAATTCACAATACAATAAATTTTATTCGATAAATATGCTATTATGGTTAACATATGCTTTAATTACTTTAAATAGATGAAAGACACATTCGAAAAGGAGAAAAGACAAATTGACCATTCAACGAATCACAGCTTGCGTTCAAGTCAAAGGAGACTATCAGAAGTGTTATGAATTTTATACGGAAAAAGTCGGCTTGGTACCAACTTATGGCGATGAGTCAGGTCCTTATACAAGCTTTGCATCGAAGAAAGAGGAGGCGCCTTTTTTTGGTATGTTCCAAGTGGATGCCGTGATCGATCAAATGGAGGGCTACCCGATTTCAGAGAATCGGATTTCATCTGATACGCTTTCGGCAACATTTCATACTACGGATTTTGAAGAAGATTATACGAGAATGAACAATGCTGGTGTAGTGTTTGAAGTAAGTAAAACCGTTTTGGGGGAAGGGGACCAAGCTTTTCATATTGCTTATTTCCGCGATCCAGAAGGAAATTTGCTAAGCTTGGAGGATGGCGGTGTCTAAAGAGTTAACATTCAAAATGAATCAGAAAAAAACGTAAAGAAAGATTTATCTCATAGTTGTTTTGAGATAAATCTTTTTTTATTTGAAATCATTCTACTGTAAAGCGTTCCTTCATCCGCTCCAAGAAAAGTCCAGAAGCTTTTGAAAAAACTTGGGTGTTTTTCCAGATAACGTCAAGGTTTGATTCCAGTGCAGGACTCAATTCTCTAAAACACAATTGGCTATCGGGGGCGAAGTTGACTAATTTATCTAGAGTCAAGCCGTAGCCGACACCTTCTTCTACCAGTTTTGATGCATTGTAAACAAGGTTATATGTGGCGACGACCGTCAATTTTTTCAGGTCTTTTTTCAACCATTTAGAAAGTTCACTGCTGACCAAACTTTGTCGCGAAGTAATCAGGGGAACGTCCCAGAGATCTTTTGGGGTAATGACTTCTTTGAGAGCTAGAGGACTGTCTTTTCGCATCAACACGCCCCAGGTATCTTTGGCAGGCAAGCGTAAGGAATGGTATTTTTTGACGTCTGCTGGACTGATTACGACACCAAAATCCAACAATCCTTTATCCAATCGTTCTTTGACCTCATCGGCGTTGCCGCTATAAAAGTGAAATTTGATGTTGGGGTATTCAGCTTGGATTTCTTTGATGATTGCTCCTAGCAACTGAATCACATAAGTTTCTCCAGCTCCGATCGATACATTGCCGGCGATCGTATCTCGAGGCGACAAAAATTCTGAGCGGGTCTTTTCTAATAATTCTACGATTTCTTCCGCCCGTTTACGAAACAACAGTCCGTCTTCTGTTAGTGTGATTTTGCGATTGCCTCGGGTGAACAACGTCACGCCTAATTCTTTTTCTAGCTCCATCAATTGTCGGGACAAGGAAGGTTGAGAAAGATGCAGATGTTTTGCGGCAGCCGAAATTGTCTCTTTTTCTGCAACTGCTAAAAAGGTGGTCAGATTTTTTAATTCCATTTAAAATGCTCCTCTTGTTATTCGTATAATGAATAGTTAGGTATTTGATATTGATATTTTACATGTAAAAGACCGCGAAGTACAATAGATTTAATCCGAGAATCACTCTTTTGATCTATGAGTTGCTGGTAACAAACAAAAGATCAAAAGAGAAAAGGAGTTGTATATGTCGCCCTAAGGTACAGGATGATTGACCATGAAAGAAGGCGAATGAAATGAAAAATTGGCAAAAAAAGGCACTTGTATCACTATTGATGCTAGCACCACTTATTTTAGGTGCTTGCAGCAGCAATAACGAGGCGGCAAACGAAGCAACACAAGCCAGTTCAGGAGGAGAAACGATGACAGAAAATGTTTCATTTACAGATGAATGGGACAAAGTTTTCCCAGAAAGTGACACGGTGAATCACCGAAAAGTAACTTTTGAAAATCGCTACGGCATCACTTTAGTTGCTGATCTTTATGAACCAATTGATGCGCAAGGACCACTTCCAGCAATCGCGGTTAGCGGACCCTTTGGGGCAGTCAAAGAACAGACATCTGGTCTATATGCCCAAACGATGGCTGAACGAGGTTTTGTTACGATCGCTTTTGATCCTTCATACACAGGCGAAAGCGGTGGGGAACCACGCTATGTGTCATCACCAGATATCAATACAGAAGACTTTCAGGCAGCAGTCGATTTTTTGTCAGTCCAAGAAAATGTAGATGAAGAAAGAATCGGCTTGATCGGAATTTGCGGTTGGGGCGGGATGGCATTGAATGCCGCAGCCATTGATACCCGTGTGAGAGCGACGGTTTCCGCCACGATGTATGACATGTCGAGAGTCAATGCTCAGGGGTATTTTGATGAGATGGGGGCTGAAGGACGTCATGAATTGCGCCAACAGCTGAACGCCCAGCGGACAGTCGATTTTGCTAACGGTAGCTACGAAAGAGCAGGTGGAGTGCCAGATACACTACCGGAGGATGCACCGGTCTTTATGCAAGATTATTTCGATTACTACAAAACGGAACGCGGCTATCATGAACGTTCGTTAAATTCTAATGACGGTTGGAACGTGACATCATCGCTGTCGTTCTTAAATATGCCGCTCTTGTCGTATATCGATGAGATCCAAAGCGCCGTTTTATTACTACATGGGGAAGAAGCCCACTCTCTTTACTTCAGTCAAGACGCCTTTGAACAATTACAAGGCGATAACAAAGAGTTGACGGTCATTCCTAATGCTTCGCACGTTGATCTATATGATCAAACAGACGTAATTCCTTTTGATCAAATGACCCAATTCTTCCAAGAACATTTGAACTAAATAGCCACAACGATCTTCACGACTGTTCGGTCACTCTGCCTCTGCTGAGCAGTCGTGTTTTTTTGAAAATACGCATTCAGTTGCCCGCTTCTACATAGAATCATCACCAGAAAGGAGCGAAGAGATGCTTATAAAATTGATATCCGCTATTTTGCTGTTCTTATTAAGTGCCTGTGGGACAAGCGAAACAGAGAGAACCAATATGCAATCCGCTAACGAAACTTCATCGGAAGCTAGCCAAGAGAATGTCCAGCAGTTTTCAGCAGCAACAGCTGTCGTCATTACGGTTGGTCAACAGGATTTTCTAGCGAAGTTTTATGAAAATGAGGTGTCTGAGCACCTAATGAATCAAATGCCCTTTACGGTGACAATGAGTGATTTGAACAACAACGAGAAATATTATCGTTTTTCTGAGAATTTGCCAGAAATGACTACAGAACGGCCGGAGATCATTCACGAAGGAGAAATCATGAGCTGGAATAGTCATACGTTGGTGCTGTTTTATCAGACCTTTACCAATTCTTATGGTGGTTATAATCGTATCGGTGTCATTGAAGATCCGACGGGGTTAAAAGAAGTACTTGGGGCGGAAGACGTAGAGGTTATTTTTTCGTTAAGAAATCCTCGTGAATAACAAATGAATAGGAGAAAAACACATGACGATCGATCAATTAAACAAACTCATGGCAAGTGGCGAACCCTTACTTGCCGGTTCGCAAGCTTCCAAACAAATGGTAGCTCTGAGTGCTAAGGCGAGAAAAATCACGATGAAAATCAATACAGTCTACCATGAGTCTGATGAGTTACAAGAACTTTTTGCCCAATTAACAGGAAAACCAGTTGAGCCGACTTTTTCGCTGTTTCCACCCTTTTATACAGATTATGGCAAGAATATCAGCATTGGCAAAGATGTCTTTATCAATGCGGGTTGTCATTTTCAAGACCAAGGAGGGATCACGATCGGTGATGATACCCTAATTGGGCATAACGTTGTTCTAGCTACCTTGAATCATGGCCTTCACCCTGAAGATCGTAGCACGCTTTATCCAGCCCCCATTACGATTGGGAAGAATGTCTGGATTGGCTCAAATGCAACGATCGTTGCCGGTGTGACCATCGGTGACCATGCGATCATTGCTGCTGGGTCGGTGGTGACCAAAGATGTCGCTGAGCGCACGATCGTGGCTGGTGTACCTGCAAAATATGTCAAAGAGGTTACTGAGTAAGCATAATAGCAATGAGTAAGAAAAAAACTGCTGTTCGCCTTGTCGCTTGTAAAGCGATGAAGACTAACAGCAGTTTTCTTATTCTTGAGGCGGCTCGCTCGTAGTGGAACCGGCGAAGTTTTCAATCAACGATTTCACATCAAGACCGAGGGTTTCTTTCAACGTTTCTTGTGTGGTCGATAAGAGATTGGTGGCGTAATTGGTGACACGATTGGCACCGCCACCTTCACCTGATCCTGTATCAACGACTGAAATTTTATCGATATTGCCTAATGGTGCGGCTGCTTCTTTGACTAATTGTGGCAGGATCTCGACGATCATGCTCAGAATGGCTGCTTCATCGTATTTCTTGAAGGCTTCAGCGACTTTTTCTTTCGTTTCGGCTTCTGCCGTTCCTTTCGCCAAAGTGGTTTCGGCTTCTGCCAAACCGATCAAACGAATCTTATCGGCTTCGGCTTTTGCCAAGGACTCTGTTCGAAATTGCTCGGCTTCAGTGGTAGCTAAGGCAGATGCTTTTTTGGCTAGCGCTTCTTGTTCAAGCGCATAACGATCCGCATCGGCTTTTTTCTTGATCTCTGAATCAAATTGCTTCTCACGACGCAAGATTTCTTTTTCTTCCAATTCGATTTGTTTTTGTCGTTCAACGACTTCGACTTCAATCTCTTGTTCTCGGACTTTTTGTTTCATGATGGCACTTTGTAGATGATAGGCTTGATCGGCATCGGCTTTGGCGATGTCTTGTTCTTTCTTATAAAGCGCCAGCTTCAATTCTTTTTCCTTCAATGCTTCAGCGATTTCGGTCATGCGTTTTGATTCCGCTGTTTGCGATTCTTGTTCCGATTGGGCTTTTTTGATGCGGGTTTCTTTCAGTGCTTCAGCTTCCGCAATTTCAGCATCCCGTTTGACTTGGGCGATTCTAGGCTTTCCAAGAGAATCCAAATAGCCGTTTTTGTCTCGTACTTCTTTGATCGTAAAGGAGACAATGATCAAGCCCATTTTCGCTAGATCGACAGAGGCTACTTCTTGCACACTTTGGCTGAATTTGTCGCGATTTTGATAAATTTCTTCCACAGTCATCGAACCAAGGATCGAACGCAAATGGCCTTCTAGCACTTCCCGCGCTTCATTTTCTAATTCTTCACGGGTTTTTCCTAGAAATTGTTCCGCTGCCGTTGCAATTTCTTCCACGGATGAGCCGATCTTAATAATGGAAGTTCCGTCACACATCACGGGAACCCCTTGTTCAGTGTAGACTTCCGGCGTTGAGACATCCAGCTTGCTGGAGAGCAAACTGATTCGATTCGATCGTTGAAACACTGGCAAAACAAAGGCTCCGCCACCACGCACGATTTTAATTTTGTTGTTGCTTTCATCGGCGTGTACATTTTTGCTACCTAGATAGCTTCCGCTGATGATCAATGCTTCATCGGGCTTGGCTGTTTGATATTTCGTGACAAAGACGATCAAAAGCATTAATAAAATGAATGCCACGATGGCGATCGGGAAAACGATTGGTGATAATAGAATATCCATAGATACACCTCTTTAGTGATTTAGTTTAGTTATCCAAAAATTTTTTTGTGTAAGGAACGACGTAGCAAACTCGTTCTTTGACTTCAATAATCAAAACCTTCGATCCAGCTGCTAATGGTTCATCGATTGGTTGGAAAGCCGTAGCTGGTCGATTGCTTGAACCAGTGACACTTGTGAGTTGAATTTCGCCCATTCCTTCACAAGGAATCGGCGTCAGCACCGTTGCGATGCGACCTTCAAAATCTTTCTCAGAACTTGACAGTGTCGCTTCCGCATTTCGCATGGGAATCAGCACGTAAAAATTCAAGAGAAAAACGAGCCCTGTAGCAAGGCAGCCGCTAATGACGAAAAGTAGGAGCGAATAGCCAGACAGAAAAGTTTCTCCTAAGTAACCGAAGAGACTTGTAAAGGCAAACCATGGAATAATTAACATCGGATCGACTGGTCCGTCGAAATCGAAGATATCCCCAAACAGAAGCAGCAAAAAGGCTAAAACAGCACAGCCAATCAAAACATACAAATAAATTTGCTCAGGTGCATAAGTGTGCAGCACATATCCACCTCCTTTCAAATAGCGTGATTTGTGAGAACGACGAAAGTTAGGAGACAATCGTAAGAAGAACGAAGGAAGCAAAAGAAAGGAACAGAGATTCTGTTATAATTATACCAATAAATAATAAAAATATTCGATTTAATTAGATAAAATGATAAAATAATATAATAAATGGTGGTTTGTTATTTGGGAGAAGGCAACAAAAGCACATGATTTTTTCAAGAGCCATTGACAAACAATCAAAATCAAAGTAGATTAAATCAGGGTAGTAAAAATGTCAAAAGGAACTGCTGACTCTAGACACGTCAATAGGCAGCGTTTGTTTTTTAACCCAATCGAAATAAAGTAGTTGTTCGCAAACATAAAAGAAGTCAGGAACACTTCTTTTCAACCGACAGATCGTATTGCTAAGAAATAGAGGTGGAATCGATGGATCAAAAAGAAAAAATGTTAGAACTAATCAAGAAAAAACAAGGCGGCGGCCGTTCAAAAAAGATGGAATCCCCAAAAAATGATCGGAAAAACATGCGTAAAGGCCCGAAAATTTATAATAAGTAAGGCGATGGATTATTAATACGAAATGAGCGATTAAAAAAAGAGAGAAGGACAGGGTTGCTGTCTTTCTCTCTTTTTTTTTATTCCTCAGAATTCACGTACAACTCACTCAAAGCTGGCAGATCATGGACTTGGTATTTTGCTTTAAACGCTGCGATTTCTTCAGCGCTGAAGCGGTTCGGATCAAGTTTCAGTTCTTCGACAGGAAGAGGTCGTTCGTTAGCGATCTTGACATCGATCACCACAGGTCCGTTGATTTCTTTAGCTTGTGTAAAGACGGATGCTAATTCATCTTCCTTCGTTACCGTGAAGCCTTTCGCACCTAATGCTTCCCCAACTTTACCAAAATCAGCACCGGCTAGTTGGACACCGAACTTGGTTTGCTCGGTATCTTCTTGCTCCGCTTCGATGAAGCCGAATGAGTCATTGGAAAAGACCACGTTGATGATTGGTAAATCATATTTCACTTGGGTGATGATGTCTTGCATTTGCATCGCAAAACCGCCATCCCCACTAAAGGTAAATACTTGGCGATTCGGATAGCTCAATTGAGCTGCGATCCCACCAGGTACACCATTACCCATTGTCGCAAACCAGCCAGACGTTATAAAACGCTGTTCACCCGTCATTTCTAAATGACGGATACTGTGGATCGTCACATTACCGACATCCGTGACAAACAGGGCATCAGGAGCTGCAATCCGGTTGATTTCTCGATAGACAGGTTCAGGACGCAAAGGAACTTGCGAATCATGGTAAAAATGATGGCGCCATGCATGCCAATTGCGACAGTTTTCTTGATTGGCTTTTAACCAAGCATCTGCAGGACGAGGGGCTGCCATCTCTGTCCATTTTCTAAGAGCGGTCGCACCATCTCCTAAAACGGAGACATCCGTCTGATGACGACGACCAAATTTCGAGGCGTCGATATCAACTTGGACAAAGTTGGCACCAGGATTGAAAAAGCGGCGGCCAAAAGGGAAGTCACTGCCGACAAAAACGATGAGATCGGCTTCTGCCAAAGCTTCATTGGCAGGTTTTGTCGCAACCCGTCCAGCAAATCCAAGAAAGTTTTCATAAAGATCAGGCACGATGCCTTTGGCTAAGACAGAAGCTGCGATAGGCATCGAGAAATGCTTAGAAAAAGCATCGATGGCATCAAAATGACCAAAGAGACCTTGTCCGATATAAAGGACGGGTTTTTTTGCTTGTTCAAAATAAGGAAGGGCAGCCTGTAAACCCTCTTCATCAGGCTGGAGAACACCTGTCTTATGATTTTTTGCGGTTGCAATCTCCTGTTCGTCGATTTCTGCAAACCCGTAATCGACCGGGATCGTTACCACAGCGACTCCTTTAAATTTGTAGGCTGCTTTAATGGCTTCGTCCACCACGTGGGGCAAACTTTCAGGGGACATGACCGTGCGATTGTAGATACTGACATCAGCGAACATCGGATTTTCATTCATTTCTTGAAAATCATTGTAGTTCATCGAGCTCGAAGCTACTTGTCCTAACAAGGCAACGACGGGCACATTATCCATTTGAGCATCGTATAAGCCATTGATCAAATGGGTGGCACCCGGACCAGCAGAACCAAAAACCGCACCGACTTTTCCCGTTAGCTTGGCATCAGCCGCTGCTGCCAGCGCACCTGCTTCTTCATGACGTACTTGAATATACTTGACCGATTGCCGTTCATGGTACAAAGCATCCATCGTTGAGTTGAAAGATCCACCGGGGATTCCATAGATATGGTCGATGCCCCACGCTTCAAAAACCTTGATCATTGCTGTACCAGCATTGATTTTTGTCATTTTCTTCACTCGCTTTCTCTGTTGTCATTCGTTCTCTTTTAAGTATAAACGTTTCTCAAAAAGACAACAAAGAATGCGCCTTCTGTCACAAGGCGCATAGAAAGACTTATTTTAGGAAATGAACGACTCAGTTGCGAAGCTCTTGCACGAATCGACTGGCGATCTCTTTTGGTCGGGTGATGGCACCACCAACCACGATACCGGTCACACCCATATCCTGAATTTTTTTTGCTTGTTCCGGTGTGTGGATCTTGCCTTCGGCTATTACCGGAACCTTCGCCGCAACCAATTGCTGGATCAACTGATAGTCCGGTTCGTCATTGGTAGGACTGTTCGCCGTGTAGCCTGACAAAGTTGTACCAACAAAATCGACGCCCGCTTCAAAGGCATTGATGCCTTCCTCATAGGTGGCGATATCTGCCATGAGTAGTTGATGGGGATAAAGAGTTTTGATTTGCTTGATAAAGGCATTGACCGTCAAGCCATCATGACGTTTGCGCAAGGTGCAGTCCAAGGCGATCACCGCAATATGTAAAGCTGCTAATTCGTGTACCTCTTTGATGGTTGCTGTGATAAATGGTTCTTCCGGTGGATAGTCTTTTTTGATGATTCCGATGATCGGCAAATCAACAGCGGCTTGGATCTCGCGAATATCGCGAACGGAATTGGCACGGATGCCAACAGCTCCAGCTTCTTGAGCTGCTTTTGCCAATAGGGGCATGACACCGCCTTTTTCGGTATACAAGGGTTCTCCAGGCAATGCTTGACAAGAAACAATCAACCCGCCCTTGATTTGTTGGGTAAAGACTTCTTTTTCCATTTATATGACACTTCCCATTCTGATAAAGGTTCGTTTCTCCCTTCGACTATATCATGAGGTTTTTTGCTTGTAAATGAATCAACACCTCTTTGAATCAAAGGCAAGACATTCAAAAAACGTGCAGCAAGCATCACTGTCATGGATACTTGCTGCACGTAACGAATAGGCTAGGCAGATTTTTTATTCTGCTTGTTTTGACGTGCATTGCTTGAACTTCTCAAAATCGATCGTTTGATTAGCAGACAGCACTTCGTATTGCAATCGTTCTGTTTCTTCATCGTGAATGATATGGAGGATTTTTCCGTCTTCGTCTACTGGTCCCAGACTGATGATCGTAAACCGTTCATTGATGACTTCTAAATTCTGTAAAACTCCAGAAAACACTTTGCGAATATGATGGGCGGTCTTGATTTTTTTGTCTGCTTTTTCAACAGCCTTGGCTAACGTAAAGCCTTCATCTAAAAACGTTTTGATCATTTCCACTTTGACGACCGTGGGCAGTCGGTATTTTCGTGGGGCATTTTCTTCTTGTGGGACCGATTGAATAAATCCTTTTTGTTCCCAATAACGCAATTGGCGAGGGGAGATATCACACATTTGGCTAAGTTCGCTGATGCCGACCAACAAGTTTTCATTATCAACGAGTTTTCGAAAAAGATGAGACATACGGACTCCATTCTTGTAAAGGTATTTGTTAACATTGTAACTTGTTTTACTTTTATGTCAAGTAGGTTGACAAATGTTAGGGAAAGATTTAAAGTAAAGAAGGTTTTATGAAAAATATACTGAAAAGAGTGTGAAATATGTCAACGAGTCGTCCTTTAGATATCTACGGCAAACCTTACAATCGTTCCTTACTGGTTATGGTTTTGCTGATCGGTACGTTTTGTACTGTTTTGAACCAAACATTGTTAACAACGGCTTTTCCAACTTTGATGGATGCCTTTGACATCTCTGCATCTGATGTCCAATGGCTAACCACCGGTTTCTTGCTGGTCAATGGGATCATGATCCCGATCACCGCATGGCTGATCAACAAGTTCAGCTCAAGAAATCTTTACTTAACGGCAATGAGCATCTTCCTGGCTGGAACGATCGCTTGTTTTGCAGCACCGAACTTTTCTACATTATTGATTGGCCGCTTAGTGCAAGCTGCTGGTGTAGGGATCTCCATGCCGCTTTTGCAAAATATCATGTTGTCGATCTTCCCACCAGAAAAACGCGGTTCAGCTATGGGCATGTCTGGAATCGTTATTGGGTTGGCACCAGCCTTAGGCCCAACGTTATCTGGTTGGATCATTGATCATTATGACTGGCGTTATTTGTTCGGAATGGTCATTCCGATCGTCGTTTTAGTCTTAGTCTTAGCGCTCTTTCTAATGAAGAGTGTGATTGAATTGTCGCATCCGAAAATCGATCTTTTCTCAGCGATTTTATCAACGCTTGGTTTTGGTACATTGCTCTATGGCTTTTCAAGTGTCGGTGACAAAGGGTGGGGCAGTATTGAAGTAATCGGTTTTCTAGCAGCCGGTGTCTTTTTCATTGCTTTCTTTGCATGGCGTCAATTGCACATCGAGCATCCTTTCTTAGAGTTGCGCGTGTTCAAATCAACAACCTTTACCTTGGCATCGATCCTTTCCGGGGTCACGAATATGGCGATGATCGGTGCTGAAATGGTTCTCCCATTGTATATCCAAAACATTCGTGGTGAATCAGCGTTCCATTCAGGATTGATGTTATTACCAGGTGCGTTGATTATGGGGATCATGATGCCGATCACTGGTGCGATCTTTGATAAGTATGGTGCAAAACGTTTAGCTATCACCGGGATGTTTATCTTGACCGCCGCAACCTTACCATTTGCTTTCTTAACAAAAGATACACCGATTTTGCATATCATCATTCTTTATGGGATTCGGATGTTCGGGATCTCAATGGTGATGATGCCAGTAACGACTTCAGGAATGAATGCATTGCCTGGTAATCTGATCAGTCATGGTACCGCAGTAAACAATACGTTCCGTCAAGTAGCCAGCTCAATTGGTACGGCTATCTTGATCAGTGTCTTGACAAACGTCACCAAAGGCAACTTGCCAAGTGATTCTTTGCTGGATGCAACGCCTTTGGCATACAAAGAACAAGCAATCGAAGCGACTTTATCTGGCTACCATGCCGCTTTTTATGTGGCAGCGGTCTTTAGCTTCTTAGGATTCTTGATCGCCTTCTCCTTAAAGAAAAAAGAACCACGATTGACGGTTCTTGAAGGAGGTGCGGACAAATGATCTTGCTTTTGATCGTTCTTAGCGTGTTAGGGTTTGCGGTACTGAATGTTTTTGCCAAAAACAAGCTGCAAACAGGTTTATCATTGGTCTTAGGTCTAGTCTTCGTAGCAAGTGTCGTCGCATTGATGGCCAATTTGACTTACCATTTTGGAATGGAAAAAGAAACGACTGCTAAAACAACAGCACTGGTTTCTAGTGCCGATAACGAGAATTTTGATTTACTATTGTATCAGCCATTAGGAGATGGTACGGAAAAAATCTACCTGTATAAAACGGATACTGATCAAGAGGAACCAAAACAAACCGGTACTGATAAAGTGACCAATGTCGTGGAAACAGGGGCTGATTCAGCTCAATTAGAAACAAAAACGACGCGCTGGGTTTATAAAAGTGACCTATCACGCTTCTTGTTCGGAATCGCTGATAACGATGGCCAATATGTCAGCCGTACCAATACGTTCTCATTACCAGATTCATGGGAAGTCTTGAGTGTGGATCAAGCAAAAAAACTGGCTTCTTTAGCGAAAGAACAAGCTGACACCATGAAAACACAAGGACAAGCGTATGTCCAAGAAAAAATGCAAGCTGCATTAATGGCTGATCCAACTATGGACGAGGCAGCCCAAAAAGCAAAAATCGCTGAATTGACAGAAGCTTATCAAAAAGAAGCGATGGCAAAACTGCTTGAAGAAGCAAAAAAGTAAAAACGAGTAGATAGTCATGGGATGGAAGAATCAAATCGGATTCTTCTGTCCCTTTTTCTACATGAAACTTGTGATTTAGCGAAACAGCTGCTAAATGTTGGTCGTGTCCATCAACAATAAAAATCCCACACACTATTAGTGAGTGGGATTTTCTTTATTCAAATGAGCACGCGGCAATCCGGTCGAAAGCTTCTTTTAACAAGTCCAACGATTGGGTGGCAGCTAAGCGAACATAGCCATCGCCGGTCGTTTCTCCAAAGGCTTTCCCAGGGATCATCAGCACACTGGTTTCTTTTAATAATTTCTCTACAAAGCTGACAGAGTCCAACCCTGTTTGTTCAATGTTGATGAAGGCATACATGCTTCCTTTGACAGGGGATAAGGAAAGGAATGGGATCTCAGCAACCCGTTGTTCAATGTAAGTCAGTCGTTCCTTAAAGACAGCAACCACTTGCGGCACGAGGGTATCATAGTGATTCAATGCGTAAATACCTGCCCGTTGTGAAGGGGTTGGTGCCGAATAGGCGATCGCCTCATTGATCAGTTTTGCCGTAAGATTGATCGATTCAGGTGCGATCATGTAGCCGATCCGCCAGCCAGTCATGGCAAAGGCTTTTGAGAAACTGCTGAATGTGATGGTGTTCTCAGGTGCGAAGGCTGCCATCGGTACAAAGGTATCATCAAAGCAAAAGGCTTCATAGACTTCATCCGAGAGGACCAGCAAGTCATGGTCAATGGCAACTGCTGCGATTTTTTCAAAAGTTTCTGGAGAAAAAACAGCACCGGTAGGATTGTTTGGTGAATTGATGATGATCGCCCGAGTTTTCTCAGTGATGGCGGATTTTAAGACCTCGACATCGATTTGAAAGCCATCTTTTTCAAAGGTCGGGATAAAGACCGGCACACCACCGACTAGTTCGACTTGTTGTTTATAAGGTGAAAAGTATGGTTCATGAATAATCACTTCATCACCAGGATCAATGATGGCAGCCAAAGCTAAGTACATGCCATGCAATGCACCGACAGTTCCTCGTACTTGGCTAGGAGAAAAAGTAAGCTGGTATTGCTTTTGATAAAAATCAACGACAGTTTGGATAAAATCAGCACTACCGTCTGAAGCGGTGTATTTTGTATGACCCGCTTTGACGTCAGCAAAAGCTGCTTCAATGATCGTCGCATCTGTAATCAAATCAGGATCACCAATCGACAAATCAATCAAATTTGGGGTTTTCTTCGCAAGAGTGGCGATCTCCATTAAAAGATTTTCTTCTGGTTGTAAAAAACGTTCTGCAATCAACGGACGGTTCATTTTGTCATCTCCAATTTCTATAAAACTTTGCTTAAAAAATCCTGTGTCCGCGCATTTTGCGGATGCTCAAAGATTTGTTCGGGTGTTCCTTGTTCTTGAATGATACCGTCAGCCATAAAGATGACACGATCGGCAACTTCTTTAGCGAAGCCCATTTCGTGGGTAACGACCACCATCGTCATGCCTTTTTCTGCTAAAGCTTGCATGACCGTCAACACTTCTCCGACCATTTCTGGGTCCAAAGCCGATGTTGGTTCGTCAAAGAGCATTACATCAGGATCCATTGCCAACGCTCTAGCAATAGCGACCCGTTGCTGCTGCCCGCCAGAAAGGCTAGAGGGGTAACTATCCGCTTTTTCAGCTAAGCCAACTTGCTCCAGCAATCCTTTCGCTGTCTCTTCGGCAGCGGCTTGCTCTTGCTGTTTGACTTTGATCGGGCTGATAGTCAGATTTTCTAACACCGTTTTATGAGGGAATAGATTGAAGCTTTGAAAAACCATTCCCATTTTTTGACGAATCTGATCGATTTTCACACCTTTTGCCAATAAATCATTGCCTTCGAAGGTGATTTTCCCGCCGGTCGGCTGTTCAAGAAGGTTCAAGCAGCGTAAGAAAGTACTTTTTCCACTTCCTGATGGTCCGATGATCACAACGACTTCACCAGGTGTCACTTCAAGATCGATTTCTTTTAAGACGGTATTCTCGCCAAATGTTTTCACTAATTTTTCAACTTTAATCACTAGTTTTCATTCTCCTTTCAGCAACACCCAAGAGACGTGAGAGGGCGAAGGTCAATACAAAGTAGATCAATGATACGATAACGTATGGTAAAAACGGTTTGAAGCTGGCCCCTTGAACGACACCTGTTTGGAAAATCAGTTCAGACACACCGATCACCGATACGACCGAAGACTCTTTAATGACCGTGACAAATTCATTTCCTAGAGCAGGCAAGATGTTTTTGATGGCTTGCGGGAAAATGATGAAGCGCATCGCTTGGATCTGATTCATTCCTAATGAACGAGCGGCTTCCAGCTGTCCTTTGTTGACGGCATTGATCCCGGCACGAATGATTTCTGCCACATAGGCGGCACTGTTTAGTGCTAAGGCAATACAGCCGGCAGCTAATTTCGAAAGCTCTAAGCCTAACACGCCTGTTCCAAAGTATACAATAAATATTTGTACTAACAAAGGTGTTCCTCGAACATATTCAATATAGACAGCGGCAATGACTTTCAGTGCTTTTGATTTAGAAAGCTTCATAAAGGCTAACAAACTGCCACCGATAGAGCCGAATAATACCCCAACCAAGGCTAGGAAGATGGTATAGCCAGTTCCGGTGATATAAAAAGGCAGATATTTTTCCCAAAAGCTTTGCTCTTCATCGATCGTGCCATCTTCGGTAAACATCAATCGATAGGCATCTTCTTTGTATTGGCTTAAAAGATCATTACTAATGATGGTTTCAATGGAGGAGTTGAGTTTTTCCAGTAAAACTGGCGCTTCTTTCGAGATGGCGATGGCGGTCTCCTTCACACCGTTTTCAAACGTGACATTTTCGGCTAATGCCAATGTATCATTCGCCGTCACATATGCTTCGGCAACGGGACCTTCCATCACGATCGCATCGATCTTGCGTGATTTTAGATTGGTGATCAAATCAGGCACCCTTTGCAAAGAGGTGACAGTCGCGCCAGTCAATTCTGTATTTGCCAGCTCTTCTTGGGTGGTTTGTCGTTGTGCACCGACAGCCACACCATCAAAATCAGCCGTCGATTGGAAACGATCCGCGTCTTCCGCTCGAACCAGAACAGTTTGTTGGACTTCCATATAGGTGTCAGTGAAATTGACTTCTTTGCGGCGCTCATCCGTAGCAGCCATCCCAGAGATGACGACATCAATTTTGCCTGTTTTTAACGCCCCTAACAACGCATCAAATCCAAGTTCCTCGATTTTCAGATCGACCCCTAAGTCATCTGCAATCTTTTGGGCAATGGAAATATCGATTCCCACGATTTCATTTTTTCCGTCAACATTGGCACGGAATTCATAAGGTGCATAATCGGCAGATAAACCCACGACTAATACACCATTTTCTTTGACTTTTTCATAGATTGGATCAGTTTCTTCTGCATGTGCTTGTCCGACAAAGAAAAACGGCAGCAATGCTGTGATGATCCCTAATAAAACAGTACCCTTACTAAACCTTTTCATGTAAACGCCCCTTTAACTTTTTCTGCGCATCTATTAAAAATGCAAATAATAACTAATAAATGTATAAAAATACATATAAGTG
>NZ_NGLK01000001.1:3468864-3504828 GCF_002141235.1 Enterococcus sp. 3C7_DIV0644
ATACATATAAGTGATAGAAACTATCATAGCATAACATCAGTTGAAGTCAATAAGTCAGAGAAAAAAAGTCAAAAAATGTTGTAGAGCGTAAAACCATTTATTCAATTTTTTTGCAATCCAACCAAGAGCAATGTGAAGAAGGCACAGCGTCTTTTTTCTAAACATATATATTCGATCTTTCACTTTGAAAAAAACCGATAATAAAGAAATGTGACCACACTGAATGAACAAATGGAAAATGGTCTCAGAAGAAGCCAAAAAAAACGAAACATAAGACATTTTTTTGATTTCTTGCGATAATAAAAGTGAAGAGGAGGCGGTAGGATGAAGGTCGTATTGATTCGACACGGAGAAAGTGAAGCAAATTTCGAAAATTATTGGACAGGATGGCTGGATGTTTCGCTGACCGAGAAAGGCCGGCAACAAGCATGGGTAGCAGGGGAACAGATCAAAGCAATGGGGATTACTTTTGATTTTGCCTTTGCATCTGTGCTTCAACGAACGATCATCACGTGTGATGCCGTTTTGGAAGCTAGCAATCAGCTTTGGGTCCCTGTACACAAAACATGGCGCTTAAACGAGCGTCATTATGGGCAACTGGTTGGGGTCAATAAAGATGTGATGGTGGCACAATATGGAAAAGAACAGGTGCAAAAATGGCGTCGAGGATATGATGAACCGCCTTTATATGTGGAGGAAAATGATTTCGATCGACGCTACGATTCTTTGGATCCTCGCTTGATTCCTAAGGGAGAAAATCTGGGAATGGTCGTGGCCCGAGTGGTTCCATTTTGGCAAGATCAGGTGGTTCCGTTACTTAAAGATCATAAGAATATTCTCATTACTGGTCATGGGAACAGTTTGCGGGCGTTAGTCAAATACTTGGAGGACGTGCCCAAAGATGACATGGATACGATCGATATTCCTAACGCACAGCCTATCATTTATGAGTTTGATAGCCAAGCAAACTTGATTGAACGGGCGTAATAACGAACATTTAAAGAATAAACCACATTTTCGTTTGATGTTACATCGAAAATGTGGTTTTGTTGTGCTATAATAAGAAAAATTTAATGAAAGGCGGGAGAATATGAAAGCCGTATTAACCGTTATTGGAAAAGACAAGGTTGGGATCATCGCTGGTGTCAGCCAGAAATTAGCAGAATTAGAAATCAATATTTTAGATGTGTCCCAAACGATCATGGAAGATTACTTCACGATGATGATGCTTTTAAACATGGATGCCAATCAGGATTTTGACGGTGTTCGTGAGGAGCTTCACCAAATAGGTCAGGCATTAGGTGTGAAAATCAGCATTCAAAATCAAGAGATTTTTGATACCATGCATAAATTATAGGAGGCACTATGGAGACAAATCAAATACTTGAAACCATTCGCATGGTGGAAGAAGAAAACTTAGATATTCGTACGATCACGATGGGGATTTCATTATTGGATTGTATCGACGCCGATATTGATCGTACCTGTGAGAAAATTTTTCAAAAAATCACGACAAAAGCCAAAGACCTCGTCAAAGTTGGTGAAGAAATCGAAAGTGAGTATGGTATTCCGATCATAAACAAGCGGATTTCGGTTACGCCTGTAGCAATCGTAGTAGCAGCTTGCCAGCCGACACCTCGAGACTGTATCAAAGTTGCGAAGACCTTGGATCGAGCGGCGCAAGAAGTCGGGGTCAATTTCATCGGCGGCTATAGTGCGCTAGTAGAAAAAGGCTATCAAGGCGGTGACCTTGCATTGATCGAATCGATTCCAGAAGCCTTGGCACAAACCAATTTTGTCTGTTCGTCGGTCAATATTGGATCAACGAAAGCTGGGATCAACATGGATGCAGTGCGTCTGATGGGAGAAACAGTCAAGAAGACTGCCGAAGCATCAGATATGGGCTGTGCGAAGCTGGTCGTTTTTGCCAATGCTGTGGAAGACAATCCCTTTATGGCGGGGGCTTTTCATGGGGTCGGTGAAGCTGATGTGGAAATTAACGTCGGTGTCAGCGGACCTGGTGTCGTCAAACGTGCCTTGGAAAAAGTCAAAGGCGAGTCCTTTGATGTCGTGGCGGAAACAGTCAAAAAAACAGCTTTCAAGATCACGCGGATGGGGCAATTAGTCGGGCGCGTGGCTTCAGAGCGCTTGGGCGTTCCATTTGGGATCGTCGATCTTTCGCTGGCACCAACTCCTGCAGTCGGCGATAGTGTGGCATTGATTTTAGAAGAAATGGGCTTAGAATCTGTCGGTACCCACGGAACGACAGCTGCTTTGGCCTTGTTAAATGATGCAGTCAAAAAAGGCGGCGTAATGGCCTGCAACCATGTTGGTGGTCTGTCGGGTGCTTTTATCCCCGTTTCTGAAGATGCAGGAATGATCAAAGCAGTAGAAGCTGGTTTATTGAATTTAGAAAAACTTGAAGCCATGACGGCGATCTGCTCTGTCGGCTTAGATATGATTGCGATTCCGGGAGATACTTCGGCTGAGACGATCGCCGCAATGATCGCGGATGAAGCAGCGATCGGTGTCATCAACCACAAGACGACAGCTGTCCGAATCATTCCAGCGAAAGGCAAAGAAATCGGCGATCGCATCGAGTTTGGTGGTTTATTAGGGACAGCGCCAGTGATGAAAACCAATCCTGCGAAGTCTACTGATTTCATTTTGCGTGGCGGCCGTATTCCCGCACCGATCCATTCATTTAAAAACTAGCTCGTGTTCATTTTGTAAGAAAATATGATAAAGTGACCTTTAAAAGACTAATCAGAATGCTGTCTTTTAAAGGTTTTTTGGTCCTGTTACTATTTTTTTCATTCCTAAGGCGGATGTTTTTTTGTTTGGAATCGAATACAATGAAAGATAACACGATAAAAAGGGGTGGTAAAATGAAGAAAATCTTCCAACTTGGGATGTTGGTTTTTGTTGGTTTGATGGGATTTTTTGTCCTTCAACCATCAATTGCCTTTGGACAGACATTTGTTCGCGATGATGCCGGGGTCCTTTCACAAGAGACGATCGAACAGATCGATGCCTTGAATAAAGAGGGGTTCCAATCATTGACTGGCGCGCCAGAATATGCTGTGATCACGATCCCTTACTTAGATGGGCAATCGATTGAAGAGCGTAATTTGGAACTGTTCAATGAATATGGTTTAGGGAATCCAGAGGACAATAATGGACTATTGTTTCTCTTTGCCATTGATGATCGTGAGTTTCGTCTGGGTTATGGCGATGGACTATCCTATGTCTTCAGTGAGCTATCGGAAGATGATTTAGTGGATGAAGATGCCAAAGACGCATTACGAGATGAAGATTATGATACAGCGATATTGGCAGCTTCTAATGAAGTCTATCAGCGAATGAAAGAAGCGGATGAAACGATTGGATTAGGGACGATTTATCAAGATGGCAATCAAATGTTAGCAGAAAAACAGGCACAAGAAGCAGAAGCCACTAAGCAAATGTGGTTCACTATTGGAAAAATCGTCAGTGGTGTCGTAGCGGCAGCAGCTGCAAGCCTTGTCGGGTTCATCAGTTTTCGCCATCTTAAAACCAAACGGCGATTTGAAGAGCACCTGCCGTTGCCGAAACATCTGTTAGAAGATAGTCACTTCCAACAGAAAGATTTCTTGAAATGGGCTAGCAATAGAAAGAACTATCAGCGTTACCATCAGTATCAGACAGCAAAAGATTGTCAACAAGCATTTACGCAGTATGTGACGAGTACTTACGTGCCAGCGAAATTGAGCTCGATCACCGGATTGTCGACTGCGGATAAACGAGTTATCCAACATGCCTTGACGAATCCAGCAATTGGATCTTATTTTTCAAACTTGCTGATGAAGAAAAAAACCACGGTCAAACATTTCGGTCAGGTGATCCTTACACAACATGACACCTTAAAAACCTATGAAGCCCAATTAGGCAGGGAAGTGACTGAACGGATGGCAGACTACGATTTGACTGATGCGGTGTTACCCGAAAATCTGCCTTTAGCAGATGCTTATCGAGCAGAAATAGCCAAGCAAGCTAAAGAAGAGATCAGAAGACGCAATGAGCAAGGGCGATACTTAGCTCAACTTGTGACGGAAAAAGCGACCTATCCTGAGATGGTACAAGCCATTCCGAAAGAAGTTTCTAATGTTCTAGCGGAAGTGAAAACAGATGCCTTGTTCCAAGTTGACTTGAAACAGGTTTATCAAAATCACCCAGATTTAGCAAACAAATTATCCTCATTTGATGCTTCTGATCGAGCAGCAGTTTTAAATAATGCTCGCCAAGAGTATGACCCGCATGGGATGAATATGGCGTTGTTCTTTGTGATGATGAATAATCACGTGTCCCATCAAGAACAAGTCATTGCCGATACACAAAGTTCTTCGAATGATTTTGGCGGTTTTAGCGGAGGAAGTAGCAGCGGTGGCGGTGTTTCTGGTAGCTGGTAATTATTTCAAATGCTTTTTTAGTAAAGATGAACGTTCATTAACCTGTAACATATTCCTTTGTATTTTGGTTTGTGCAAATGGAATTGTTACAAGGTTAATGGCTTTTTTCTTGTGGAGGAAATCCCTTGATAAATAAGACAAACCAAACAAAGTGTGGTAAACTTTTTAGAGTTACAGAAAATGAATGGAACTTTCATTCATTTGAAAAAGGGAGAAAACGAGGGATATCATGTACCAATCTTACATATGGGATTTTGACGGAACACTTTACGACAGCTACCCAATCATGTTAAAAGCTTTTATTAAGACATTGAAGGAGTATGGCTTCGATCCAGATCCAGCAGAGATTTATTATATATTGAAAGATTCATCTTCCAAAAAAGTTGCTGAAAAATACAACTTAGATTTTCAAGAGTTCACTAAAGCATTCAAAGCAAATGAAGCGCTGGATGATCGTTTGCCGCTTTCCTTTGTAGGAACCAAAGAAACATTAGAAGCCGTGGTTGCTGCTGGTGGCAAGAACTACATTTTGACCCACCGCGATGTCGTTTCAACAAAAGAGCTGTTAGAAAAAGAACAGATGGCAGACCTGATCGTTGAGATCGTAGGACCGGAAAACAACTTTCCCCGTAAACCTGATCCAACTTCATTGATTTATCTTGTCGAAAAATATCATTTAGACAAAGATCAGACCGTCATGATCGGCGATCGTACGATGGATGTTTTTGCAGGACAAGGAGCAGGTGTCAAGACGATATTTTATGATATAGAAGGTCTCTTAAAAGATGTATCCGCCGACCATACCGTCCAATCCATGGCTGAAATACAAGAAATCATTAAGTCTTGAGAAATCAAGGCTTTTTTTGTGCAAAGAAAGTAAGACATTCATTACTTATGATGAACGGTATAAACGTGGTTCTCATTGGTCTTCTAGTCTCGGCACAACAAACCAAAAAGAAGTCACGCCATTTTTCGACTCAGCGCCATAATCGAAGGCGTGAGAAGTCAAAATGGTTTTCACGATCGCTAAGCCGATGCCGGTTCCTTCTTTATGTCCTGCTTGATGTTGGACGCGTTGGTATCTTTCCCAAATGAGTTCGAGTTGTTCTGGAGGGATATCTTTTCCGGGATTGATGACAGCAACTTTTGTTCTTGTAGATGTATTCGTTAATTTGATCAAAAGACGCTCGTTTTTAGGTGTATGGTTGATGCCATTGTTTATTAAATTACGCAAAACCTGTTCCATTTTGATGCGATCAAAAAGAGCAATTCCATTCTTACTATCTGCTTCAAAATCGACAGTGATGTCATATTGATTGGCGATCCCTCTTGCGTAGGCAACGACGGAGGAAACCACCTCGTATGTATTCCAGATTTCATTTTTAAGTTGTGTGTAGCCTGCTTGCATGATAGAGAAATCCATGATGTCATCAACCATGGCACTCATACGGTGGGCTTCGCTGATAATTAGTTCCATATGTTCTTTTCGAAGGCGTTCGTCACTTCCAGAAACATCACGTACCATCTCCCCATAACCCGTGATCAACGCGAGGGGGGATCGTAGTTCATGAGAAACATTGGCAATCACTTCTTTTCGCAACACGTCTACTCGCTGAAGTTCTGTGCTTAAGTCCGCAACAGATTCAGAAAGTGTACCTAATTCATCGCCACGGTTTAGTTTGGGTACGGAATAAAGCTCTCCGTTGGTTAAGCGGATGATGGCTTCTTTGATGGTTTTGATCGGGCGAATAAAATGCTGTGCTAAAAAAAAGGAGATCGTTGATGCAAAAATTGTTAATATGATGGTGAATAGAAAGAGTTGCTGTCGATTCATGCTTTGAAGCGCTTCGATTTGAGTGATCGTATTGGAGAGCAAAAGGGCAGCTGGGCGTTGGAAAAGAGTCGTAGGAACGCCAATAAGAATGGCAGAAGACTTTTCAAAGTCTTCTACAGCACTAAGGCTCTCACCGTTAAGGACAGTGGGTGCATGAGATAACAACCAGCTGTATTCGTTGCTCAACCCATCTATGTTTAATTGTTGTCCATTGTTAAATGCCGCCAGAATTTCGCCATACTCGTCGACTAAAAAAAGAGTCCCAACGATCGTTTTACTGAGGAAAAGCAATGGATCTTCTGGTAAATCATCTGGATCTACTGCCATTTCTTCAACAGCGGCAGCTGTTTCTTGAACTGTTTCTAAAAGTGATTCTTTTGTTACATTGATATAATTTGGTTCAAAGAGCAAAATTTGAACAGTCCATAAAAAAGCAATGCCAATGACGACCAGCAGCATATTGGCGGACCAAAGCCGCACGAGTAATTTACTTTTGATGTAAGTAAAACCTAACCGACTAGTCTTCATAATCAAATTTATACCCAACGCCCCAAACCGTTTGGATCAACTCTCGGTAATCCCCTAGACGCTCTCGCAAGGACTTGATGTGTGTATCCACTGTTCTGGTATCACCGAAATAATCGAAGCCCCAGACACCTTCTAAAATTGATTCTCGGCTCAAAGCAATATGATTATTTTTTGTCAAATAGACCAGCAGATCGAATTCTTTTGGCGTAAGCGGCAGAGGATTCCCTTTGATCGTTACAGTATGAGAAAAAACATTGACTTCGAGATCGCCATAAACGATCTTTTCGAACTGAAATTGACTACTTCGTTTCAGCACAGCTTTGATGCGAGCCATCAGCTCTTTAGGGCTAAATGGCTTGGCGATGTAATCATCGGCACCAAGATTGAAGCCAAAGAGTTTGTCATACTCTTCCTTTCGAGCGGTAATCATGATGACTGGCGTGTTACAGCTACCTCTGATTTCCGAAAGCGTCTGAAAGCCATCTTTTCCCGGCATCATGACATCTAGGAGAATCAAATCGAATGAATGATTGGTTAATTTTTCCAAAGTTTCTTTTCCATCTGATGCTTCAAAACATAGATACCCTTCGATCTCCGCATAAGTTTTCACTAGGGCACGCATATGAGTGTCATCATCGACAATCAATATTTTTTGCAATTTTATTCACATCCTTAAAAATAATTTATATTTTTTAAAGTATATCACAGCATAATCGCTGAATTAATAAGAAAATGACTCTTTGAAAAATAATTGTTCTTTCCCTCACAAGATCATCACAAATACCCAATACTATAGAGGTATATTCGATCGAAAGGGGCGCTTTGGCGATGTATGACTATCATATAGTCAAAAAGAAAAAAGCGAAGAAAAATCGTAAGCTAGTCGGTCATTGGTTATACATAATCAGTCTTGCGCTTTTTATGGGGTTTTCTGCACGTTTGATTTACATTGTTCAAGTCGGCGTGATTGCTGGCGTCTCTTTGTCTGAAAGAATAGAAAATTTGTATTATAGTTCACGATCCATCGAAACAAGTCGAGGGGCAATTTTTGATCGGCAGGGGACAGTGATCGCACAGGATATTCTTTCCTATACTGTTCGAGCGGTTCTTTCTGAAGATTACATTGATAATGGACGACCCATGTATTTAGACAGAGCGCGCTTTGAGGAGACCGCAACGATTCTTTCGGAGTATTTACCTATTTCTAACGAGCAAGTTTTGTCTATCTTGACAGACGGTGCGAATCAAATAGACCCGCCTGTCTTTCAAGTGGAATTTGGCAATGTTGGCAGTGGTCTAAGTGTGACCACTCGAAATCAAATCGAAGCGGCGTTTGATGCAGCTGGAATCAATGGTATCTATTTCGATGCTCGTTCAAGTCGCAGCTATCCGAATGGCATCTTTTCTTCACATTTGATAGGGACAACGTCAGATGATGATGAAATTCGAGTCGGAGTTTCTGGATTAGAATATGTACTGAACGACTTTTTGAAGAATCAAAATGGGCGAGAGTCTTTTCAAGTCAATGCTTCAGGGAATCCTGTTCCTGCAACCAATCAAATGGTAGAAGAAGGCGTAGATGGGAACGATGTTTGGACGACATTAGATGCTCATCTGCAGTTATTCACTGAATCAGTGATGGATGAAGTTATGGAACAAACACGACCAGAGAATCTGACGGCTTTATTAATGGATGCGAAAACTGGAGAGATTTTAACGATGGCTCAAAGACCTAGTTTTCATCCAGAGACCCAAGAAGGAATTGCGGATGAGCACTTTATTTGGCGTAATCTTTTTACGGAAGAGATGTATGAACCAGGTTCGACCTTGAAGCTGGCAACCGTTGCGGCAGCGATTGATGAAGGTGTTTTTGATCCGACGGAACGCTACAATCCTGTGAGTATGCAGATTGAAGATCGAATCATCAACGACCACGACTCAGGAGCAAATGGTGAGTTGACGATGCGACAAGCGTTAGCTTGGTCAAGCAACACTGGGATGGTTCGACTTCAGCAACGGATCGGTTTTGATGCATGGGCGCAGTATTTAACTGATTTTGGACTAGGGAAAGTTACAGGAAGTGAGCTTCCCGGTGAGGTGCCTGGTATCTTACCTTCAAGAAATCGGGTGGATTATGCCATGAGTTCTTATGGCCATGCGATTGGGGTCAATCAGATGCAGATGATGCAGTTATTTAGCGCATTTGCCAATGGTGGCGAGATGATTCGTCCGCAATTGATTCGGCAAGTGGGAGAAGAGACCCAAGTTTTTCCAGAAGTCGTTTCTCAGCCTATTTCACAAACAGCGGCTGATGCTGTATTGGAATACATGACCGATGTAGTGACGGATGAACGCTATGGAACCGCTTATGATGTATACCAACTGACGAACCATGAGATTTCTGTCAAAACTGGGACTGCTCAGATCGCCAATGAGAATGGTCAAGGTTACATGACAGGAGAGTTTGATTATATTTATTCGGCGGTCTCGATCTATCCAACGGATGATCCACAGTTTATTCTTTACCTCACTATCAAGCGACCAGAAGAATACGATCGTCATACCTTAGCTAAAATTGCCAATCCTTTGATGGAGCGTTCGATGGCGCTGCAAAGTTTTCGTGAGTAAAAAAGTTTCTTAACAGGAGCTTAAAAAGACATAGACCATCTAAGAAGTTTCATGCTGCAGCTGGTCAATTTTCCACAGGAATGATAGTCTTTAGAAAAGGCAGGACGGTTTATCAGCGATCCAATCTAGGGATGAATGAGTGGATAAACGATCGCGCTACAGCTAACACATAATGATTCATTGACGGAGGTGTCATATGAAAAAAATAAAATTCTTAATCAAAAGCATTTTTCTCATCGGGCTTCTTTATTTTGTAAGCCAGATGATTACATGGCAAGACGGGCGCTTGGCATTTTGGGATGCTCGACTCAACGAGATCACTCAATCTCTCTCGTCCCAATTTTCTCCTTCACAAGACACTTCAGCCAGGCCATCGGCAGAAACACCTGCCCAGACATATTTATATAATGAATCACGACAAGTGATCGAAGAAACCTTTGGAGAAGCGATCAATGAATCAGCGAATCGATATGGACTGAACTGGACTTCCTATCACGATGATTTTCGTAACTTCATGATGGTGATGTACGATGAACATGATATTGCGCAAGGGATCTATACGAATCAAGACACGATTCTTATCGATGACACGCTAGGTATCGGGTCTTCAAAAGCCAGCGTTCGTAATCAGATGGGTACGCGCCAAGAAAGTCTACAACGAGGATCAAGACGGTATCGCATCGATTCCGATACCGACTATGATCTGTTCCTACAAGACGATCAATTGATTACTTTTTTCTATGATGTTCATGCCGAAGATACAGTGACTGCGATTCAAATCATCAATCGCTCGTTAGAAACACGCCATGCGAATGATTTTCGCCAAAATCAAGCCGCCATTTTAAGCGGCTTACGAACACAGTTATTTGAATTAACGAATGCCACCCGAGTGAAATTTGGTTTGTCGCCCCTTGGATTCAGTGAAGCAACCAGTGAGACTGCCGTGAAGCATAGCCAAGACATGGCAGAACATCGATATTTTGACCATATTGGGTTAGATGGATCGACTCCATTTGATCGGATGCAAGAAGACGGGATCAGCTTCACTGCTGCAGGGGAGAATTTGGCATTTGGCCAAGCCAGCAGTATTTACGCCCATCAAGGTTTAATGAATTCAGAGGGACATCGGGCAACGATTCTAAACGATGAGTATCAATTTCTCGGGATCGGTATTGCGATCGATACCAGCGAACAGCCATATTATACAACGTTGTATCACCGAGGATCGGCGTCGTGAATTCCTGAATTGCTTGAAACTGATTAGTTAAAAAACACTGCTCATTTGAGATTGTTGCGTTAGCAGCATCAAGCTCAATTTTTACTTCATACGTCGTATGGACAATACGATTTGCTGACACAATCCCATAAATCAAGTAGCTTATGATTAAAACGATCGACCCTATACCAATCAGCAGCTTTCCTTTTTCAGAAATGTTGATCGTTCCTATATTCCCAGATATCCGAATGAGACTGTCAATGACGAAAAAAATTAGTGATGAGTCACAAATTAGTCCGAGCCAGTACATACCGAAAGTACCAAAGAGACCCCAATTCACTTTTTCGATTAAAAAAGCAGCAATCGTGGTCAATGAACAGAGAAGAAAAAAGAGATGCAGAAAACTGAAGTGCTATAAATACCGATACCTCCAAAAAAACTTTAAATAGGTTAGAAAGACGGTGTAATCGTAGAAACCAATCATAGATGTGCCTCCTTTTGCAGAGAATCAATCAACATTTTTCAATGCAGAAACCAAGTCTAGTTTTTTAAGCCGTTGGCTGACAAGAAATGTTGTACTTAACGAACTAAGCCAAACAATCATAGAGGCGATTGCGACATTAATCCAGGTGAAGTGGGCGGTGTATTCAATCGTAATGGTTGAAAAGGTGCTTACATACTGTGAAAGGAACCAACTTCCTGCAGGAATTCCAATCAGCCAGCCAACCATCGTTGTTGCAGCATTTTCAATCATGGTGATTCGGCGAAGTTCTTTTTTTCTAAAGCCAAGGACGCTTAATGTCGTATAGTCACGAGTTCGTTCAACAAAATTTAGCGTCCCTAAATTGTATAGGACAACGATGACTAACAAAACTGCAAAAGCAATGATCATTGTAAAGATCCCTCCTAGACTATCAACAAATTCATACGCATTGTCCATTTGATCTTGTCGCGCAATCGTTGATGTGATTGCAGGATTGCCGGACAATGCTTCAGCAGTTTCCTCGTCTACTAAAAGCGTCTGAGGCAGAAAAGTCCCACCAGCTTCCAGCCAAGTTTTTTTTAACAAATAAGCACCTTGGTTCGTTTCACTAGTTATGATCCCAGATACTTCAAAGCGAAATGAGCTTTCATGAAATGCAGGAAAGACTTCTATTTGATCGCCTTTTTGAATGCCCGCTCTGTTAGCAAAACCTTCTGTTAGATAAATACCGCCAGGAGTGATCAACTCATTGTCAGTTGTTTTCATATGAACAAAATCCCCTTGATCAATGATCATCAGTAAGCGATTGTAGCCGTCATCAGGTGCAAAACGGGTAGGCAAAATTTGCACCTCTTGTCCAAAGGATTCTTCCAAAAATGCTGAATCACTAGTATTTATTCGTTGATGATAAGTAAAATCCTCTGTATAAGCTTTGTTAACTAAGTGGTTGATGGATTGGGGCATGCCTAGTCCGGCTGTGATCAGCATCATACCACCAGCAACTCCGATGATCCCCATTAAAACTCTCATTTTGTTAGAAGCAGCATCGCGAAACCCCCATTTGGCTTCATAACTTAACGGGTTCCAGAAGAACGAAAGCTTTTCTAGTAACAAATGGGCACTCTTGCCTTTTGTATTCCCTCTAAGGAAGTCCGCTGGCAGGCCAGTACATGCTTGATCAGAAGCAAAATAAGCAGAAGCCATACAAATGATTAACACGAGCAGACAAACGATTAATGAAAGGGAATTGTAGGAAACTGTCCAGTGTGGGAGAGATAGAATATTCTTTTGCGTTTCTAAAACAAAATGCGAAAGCAAGGGCGCTGCTGCCAAGCCAGCGGCGATGCCAAAGCTGCCGATGATCAAGCCGAAGCTAGTGAAATGAAACCCGATTGTTCTATTTGAAAACCCCAACGCTTGAAGGACTGCGATTTCTTTTGTTTGGGTATCAATCAACCGTTTGATCGTTGTATACATTGCAAGAATTGCTAGTAAGATAAACAAGAACGAAAACATAAAGGATAGATTTCGAATTTGAGTGACGCGGCCCAAGGCTTCAGAAACTTCCGTCAAGGTTGCTTGATCATAGTACGCAATATGGCGTTCCCCCATAATCGATTCAATTTCGGTTCTTAAGCGAGAGTTAGTCCCAGAGACTTCGACGACGTTAGGTAAAACGGATGTCTCCAGCATCATTTCTAAAGTCGCTTCTGATAAAATCCCGTAGCCATAGCGTTTCGGGTCGGGGGCAATATACTCTTGTGTACCAGTGAAGAAAAGCTTATCAGTTGTTAAAATCATCCCTGCTATGGTCAATTCAATTTCGCGACCGTCAACCATAATCCTCAGTGATTGATTTAAGGTAAGATCATTCGCCTGTGCGTAGTCGTGATTGATCCAAACAAAGCCAGGGGATTCATGGAATGTAGTACCTTGAACGAAATAAGGCTCTGCGATAGGTTTTCCAAGTGGTGCACTAAGAGTCAAAGTGCGTTCTGATGATGAGGAAGGCGCTTGATTAGTCAAATCAGAAACTGTAAATTCGTACTGAGAGAATGTCTTTTCTATCCCATCTAGTGCTTGGATTGATTGGATATCGTTTTCAGTAAAGCCAGTACCATAAACCCAAGCATCTGCCAGACCATTTGCATCAATAAAGTTGTCCAGGCTTTTTTCCAAACCGCCCCAAACACCTTGTAACCCAACAAATACAAGGACACTTAGAAACGCCATTAAGAAGACGGAGAAGAATTGCGTCCAATTTCTTTTAAGATCTCTAACCAGTTTTATAGACAGAAATTTCATATCAAGACTCCTTTGTTTTTACCTTCAGAGGCTTATTTTGTTCAATCGACTTGATTTTTCCGTCATGCAAATGAATAATTTTATCCGCATATTGAGCGAACTCTGCATTATGTGTGACCATCACCACAGCAGTATCCACATTCACCGCAGCTTTTTTTAATAAAAATAATATTTTTTTCCCTGTATGTGAATCTAAAGCGCCAGTTGGTTCGTCGCAAAGTAAGAGTTTTGGGGCTTTTGCCAAAGCACGTGCAATCGATACTCGCTGCATTTCTCCGCCAGATAATTGGTTAGGGAAGTTATTTTTTCTATGGGATAACCCTACAGATTCAAGGTAGTGAGAGGCTGGTTCATTATTTGTACTCAGTTGTTGTGCAATGCCGACATTTTCTAAAGCGGCTAAGCTAGGAATCAAGTTGTAGAACTGGAAGACAAAACCGACGACGTCACGCCGATAATCTGAAAGCTGTTCATCAGAAAGATGAGAGATTTCTTTTTCTCCCATGCGAAACTCTCCTTGGCTTGGACGATCCATACCGCCTAATAGGTTTAAAAGAGTGCTTTTTCCTGAGCCTGATGGCCCTAAAATGATGGTGAATTCACCCTTATTGATCGTGAGGCTCACATCATTTAATGCAATGATTTTACGATTATTTTCACCATAAAATTTATTGATATGTTTCAATTCGATCATTTTGATCCTCCTAAAGTTTTCTTGTATGTACTGTTATCTTAATAAAGCAAAAACAAAAAAACATCCGTATTATCCGAATGTTTTTTTGCGGAGTTCATCATTTGATTAAATTCAGTTTGATTCCTTCTCGAACAGCACCGATCCTTGTTTGTACTTTCAACTTATTGCAGATAGATGAAACGTGGTTTTCGACGGTTCTGCGACTGATAAATAGTTTTTTTGCGATTTTTTCATTGGTTTGTTCCTGCGAAATCAATTCTAATACTTGCCGTTCTATCTCACTTAAGAGACGCATGTCTTTTTCAAGAAAAAGGTGTTCAGGGGAAACTTTATTGCCATGGTAGACCGTTTTTATCGTTGTGATCAATTCATCATACGAAGCTTCTTTTCTCAAAAAAGCCCATATACCAAGTTCAAAGGCACGCTTATGAAGAAGTGGTTCATAAAAACCCGACAGCATAATTATTTTTGGCAAAGTATCATCAGTTAAGGTATGAATACGAGGAATCAGCTCAAAGGCATGCGTGCCCTTTAGCATCATATCGAGGAGGACAATATCAATTGACTGGTTTGCCATAGCTTGAAAAAAATCTGTTGGTTTTGTAAATGCGCCTATAATCGAAAATGAGGGCTCTTTTTGCAGCGTATTTTTGATTCCTTCAAGGACGAGTTCGTGGTCGTCTAACAATGCAAGTTTAATCGGCATAGTTTGCTCCTTCGAAAATATTTTTTGGAATTCTAAGCTGAATGGTTGTAGGTGAGTAGTGAATGACAAATCTACCCGACAATAACGAAAGCTTTTCTTTAATTACATTTAATCCGAAATGAGGACCTTTACTAAGAGAGTCTTGTCCAAAAGTTCCGTTATCACTAATTTCGAATACTACTGTATCATCCTCAACTGCATTTGTGATTATCAGTTCTGTTGCATGTCCATGCAAAATACTGTTATTGAGCAATTCTTTGACTGAGCGCAAGATGAAGTTGTTGATTTCAGGTGAATCTGAATGGATGGTTCGGTCATAGGCAAAATGTATGAGCACAGGGTGGTTTTGCTGTATTTGAACGAAAAGAGAAGCCAATGTTTTTTCTAATCCTATTTCTTGCAGAAGCAGAGGATATATATCTGAGCAAAGTTCTCTTAAATCATAAATCAATTCATCAAGCTGCTGGATGATTTTTTCTTTTGGCACTGTTTGTCTATCATTTTCAATTTGACGTAACAAGTGGATGATCTCTTGAATGATCCCATCGTGAATATAGCTTGAAATTGTCTCTCGTTCTTTTTCAACTGCTAAAAATACATCTAGTGAATTCATTGGTTCATTATGGCGACTTGCTAAATAGAATAATTCTTGTAGAAGCGGCAAAAGAGTATATATTAAAAGGAAGAGATAAAGAATAATTAGTAGATTAGGAACGTAAGCGTTAAGTTGGCTGATAAAAATGACGATTACCGTTAAAAATAGTGAGAGTATCAGATAGATCGATCTGGTTGTGATACGGTACCGAAATTTCAAGACGCGATCAATTGCTAAGCGATGGAAAATTCCTATAAAAGGCAGAAAGATAAAAAATACCAGCATATAGTAAGGTGCACTCCATCCAATAGGGAATGCATATAAATAAAGAAAAGGGGCAATACTTACAAATAGAATTACTGGAAGGTTGACTTTGGTAGCTGTTCTATGTTTTTTGTGACTTTTATTAAAAAAAGAGAAGCAATATTCGCCAAGCATCAGTAGCATCAAGCTGTAAACAAAACCGACTGCTAAATATTCAGCGAGTACATAGCCAATCTGAAAAAAAGCGGCATAACAGGTTGCTGCTAGATTTAATAGGAGGAGCAGTGCTGGAAAGATTCCTATATTGCTTATTTTATATGAGCTGTTGATCTTCAAAAATGAATTCAAGAAAAATGGAAAAGTGGATAAGGAGATAATCAAAATCACTCTACCTAACGTATTCCCAATACTTGAAGGAAACGCCGCTAAAAAAATAAACGCAAATACAAAGAGCCATAAATAAAAAAGCCGTGATCTTTTTGAAAGAAGCTGTTTTCGATAAAAAAAGAGCAAGAATAAAACTAACGATCCACTAAAAGCTAAAAGTGTAAAAAATATCGGCAGAAATGTTTTGGGCGAATCAAAGCGATAAGTGATTCGTTGCTGCTCTCTTTGGATCGTGAGTGAATTGATTTGCTCGACAACTAGCCAATTTGTTAATTGTTTATTCTCTTTTGGCAAATTTCCATCGAGCTCTACTAGCTGATCATTGATTTGCAGCGAAGTATCCGCTCCCAGACCACCATCATAAATACGTTTTATAAACCATTCGTCATTTATTTGGTAAGCCCGAATGCCTAAATATGTAGTTTGATAAATAGTGTGAGTGAAATAAATCATCAAGATTAGGTAGAAACTCCCCAGTAAGATATGCATCATTTGCCATCTATACGATTTAATCAAGTCGGCCTCCTTTTTTTGTGAAAAATTTCAAATGAAATGTTCAATTTATCACAAGGGTGATTATCATTGGCAGCATTCTTATCCATGGACTTTGAGACGCTGGGTTACTTTAGACATCCAACATTTCCCTGTGATTTTTTATCAAATAGTGTATCAATAGTTTCAATCTGATTCAAGCGCTTTTTGAAGATTTGCCTTAACAGCACCCTAATTCTGCAATACATTGTCATTTTGTCTAAGAATTTGCATTCTATGAAAATGGCACTATGATTGGTTCCGTCATTTTTTTGCTGCAAAAAGATCGTCTTTATTTTTCCGTTTTCCAAATAATACTGAATTATCTGCGTATTTCATCTATGAGGTGGTGAAAATGGATCGATGGAAGCTGTTCAAAGACTATTGGCGATTTGCAGTTGGTGGTGCTGTTTTGATGGTGTTGCTGATCATCTGGTTTGTACCGTTCTCGCAAAAAAAAGAAACAAACTGGCATTCAATGGCAGATGCAGCAGGTCAATCGTCTGAAATGGGGGAAGGTGGAGCCCTTCAAGAAGATAGTCTTCACGATGAAGAGTATGAGATCGTTATCGATGTCAAAGGGGAAGTGCACCAACCGGGAATTTATCGCTTGAAATCAGGTGCGCGGATGTATGAATTGATCGAACAAGCAGGTGGTCTGACAGAAGAGGCGTTAGAAACAGCCATAAACTTAGCACAAGTGCTACAAGATCAACAGATGGTGATCGTCCCTCATAAAGAGGATCAAGCGTTTATGGAGATGAATGCTTCAGGAGTAGGTGGCAGCCAAACAGCAGTGACACAAATCAATCTGAATCAAGCCAATGCACAGCAACTGCAAGAACTGCCAGGTGTGGGTGCCAAAAAAGCAGAAGCAATCATCGCTTACCGAGAAGAATATGGCTTTTTTAAACAGATTGATGACCTAAAAAAGATCACAGGCATCGGAGAGAAGACCTTTGAGTCCTTGAAAGAGATGATTACAGTGGCGGACTGAACCAAATAAATGTAAGAAATACTAAGAAATGACGGTTGAAAATTCAAGAAATTCGATTAGAATAGAACTAATCAATGACAAAGGAGCAAACGAATGAGCAATACGAGAATCCCATGGGACCAGTATTTTATGGCACAAGCTGTATTACTGTCTTTACGCAGTACGTGTTCCCGACTTGAAGTCGGCGCTACATTAGTCAAAGATCGCCGAATCATCGCTGGAGGCTACAACGGGTCCGTCAGTGGCGATGTACACTGCATTGACGATGGCTGTTATGTTGTCGATGACCATTGTATTCGGACGATTCATGCAGAAATGAATGCCTTATTGCAATGTGCAAAATTAGGGGTGTCAACAGACAATGCGGAAATCTATGTGACGCATTTTCCCTGTCTTCCCTGTACGAAAGCAATTTTGCAAGCAGGGGTCAAAAAGATCCATTATTTGAATGACTATCGCAACAATCAGTATGCAATGGAACTGATTCAACAAGTAGGTGCTTCCGTCCACCAAGTTGAACTCGATCCGGTGTATTTTGAAAAACTTTCGTTTGGTGTGCTGAATGATGCACAACCAACAAAAAAGAACTGATTCATTTTTATTTCTTAGTATTATTTTTGCTTGTTCGGTGACTGCTTACTATCGGCAGTCCATCTTACTGGGACTCATTGCACTTTATTATTTCGGGATGCTTGTCTTAAAACGACAAGCATTTTTGTGCATGATTTGTTTTGTCGGACTGTTGCTGTTAAGTGTCCGCGTTTCTCTTTCTCGGACTGGGAACATACAAGAAGGTGAGTATCAAGGGGTAGTCAATGTGCTGCCAGACACGATCAAAGTCAATGGCGATCTACTTACATTTGAAGCAAAATCCTCTGCAGGTAAAGTGATTGGCCGTTACACGGTTTATTCAGAGACTGAAAAACAGCAATGGCAGGATCGATCCGTTTGGGGAAGAAAGCTGCTGGTGAAAGGATTTTTTTCTCTTCCTGAAAAACCACGAAATCGCCATAGCTTTGACTATTCTGCCTATTTGGCCAGTCGATCGATTATTGGCACAGTCCATATTGAGAAAATTGTAGGAATGGAAGAAGCAGACTCAGGCTTTTCGCTTGCAAAAGTTCGAGCAGAGGTTATTTCTTCTGTGCAACGAATCTTTCCTGAACGCTCAGCAGCCTATATCAATGCGTTGCTCTTTGGTTTTAAAGACCATGACTTTCAAGAAGTACGTCAAATGTATCGTGCGAGTGGCTTATTGCATTTTTTTACGATCTCAGGAATGCATGTTGTCTTATTTTTCAAATGGTTTCGCGGATGCTTCTGCCGATTGGGGTTTACGCAAAAAGAAATGCTGTTGCCAATGGGGGTCTTTTTCTTGGTCGTAATTGGGATTTGTGGCGGCGGCATTAGTGTCTGGCGTGCTGTCTTGGCATTGTCGGTTACTCAAGTGACCACTCTTTATCAACAACGGCTATCGGCAAGTGATCATTATGGGATCGTCTTAACGGCTCTTTTATTCGTTGATCCCAAAGTATTGCTTCAAACATCGGGGCAACTAAGTCTTTTGATGACCTTCTTGATAGTAATGCAGCGACCAATCGGATTGACGTGGTTTTGGCGCTGTCAGTTCCTCACGGTGCTGGCTGCGCCTGTCATTGTCTCGCTCTTTTATGAATTCCCATTATTTGGGGGCTTTTTGACGTTTGTCTTTTTACCGTTTTTTCAATTGGTTTTGCTACCAGCCTGTTTCGTAATGTTCATTGCTGGGACACTTTTCCCAACCATCAGTGGGCTGATTGCCCTTTTTGAAGGGCTTTTGCTGCTTATGGAAGTTGTCGTGGGCGCTGTAGGAGGCGTGTCGATAACGGTGGGTGCCGTTCCTGCAGGATTGGCTGCTAGTTGTTGTTTGCTCAGCTTGCTCTGTTACCAAAAGAAACGGTGGCTGCTGGTGATCTGTTTTTCGCTTGTTGTACCAATCGTCTTTCAGAAGAATCGCGTTTTACCCACCATTAGTTATGTCGACGTTGGTCAAGGCGATAGTATCGTTTTACAGGCAGAAAAAAATCGCGAAGTTTATGTGATCGATACTGGAGGTTCTCTGTCTTTTCCGAAAGAAAACTGGCAAGAGCGCAAACGACAAGCTGCCGCGGAATCTACATTGATTCCTTTTTTGAAAGGGGAGGGAGTCAGGAAAATCACCGGGTTGTTTCTAACTCATGGGGACACGGACCATATGGGAGATGCGCTAGCATTGATGAAGGCGATCCCCGTTGAAACGTTATATCTCGTACCAGGAAGTGAACAAGATCACCGCATCGCCAAGCTTTTAAACGAACTGCCTAAGCAGACAAGCGTTGTTTGGACGACGGTTGGCCAAGTAGTGGGTGATTTCCTTCAGTTGCAAGTATTGGCACCAGAATCAGGTGCAGGGCAAAACGAAGATTCGCTGGTGATTAAAACCAAGGTAGGGGATAAAACATTTTTATTTACTGGCGATCTCGAACAAGCAGGGGAAAAAAAGTTGATTCATGATTATCCGAATCTTAAAGTTGATGTATTGAAACTAGGGCATCATGGCAGTCGAACCTCGACGGCACCTGAGTTTGTTGCGGCAATCGATCCCCAATTCGGGATCGTTTCAAGTGGACGGAACAATCGGTACGGGCATCCTCATGAAGAGGTGCTTGAAACGTTGGTAAATCAGACCGTTTTGCGAACCGATCAGCAAGGCATGATCCAATTTATTTGGTCTGAAAAACAACAATCATTTTTGATAAAAACGCTGCTAGACTATCCGATTGACTAATGGTAGGATAAGAATGAAAGCGGGGGGAACGATGGAATTACAAAAAGCGTTGCAAGCAATTCGAACCAAGGAGTTGCAATCGATTTATCTAGTCATCGGCAGTGAAATGTTTTTACAAGAGCAAGTTCGCACGGCCTTTTTGGAGCGTTTTTCCGTTGGGAAAGATGATCTGAATTTTGCTTCCTTTGACATGGAGAAAGATCCCCTTGATATGGTGATCCAAGAAGCCCAATCGTTGCCTTTTTTTGGCGATCAGCGATTACTTTTCGTTGAGCGGCCATTTTTCTTAACGGCTGAAAAAAAGAGCAATGCACCTGAGCATGACCTAGATGATTTTTTGAATTACATCAAAGACCCATTGGAATCATCGGTAATGGTGATTTTTGCAGATGTCGATAAATTAGATGAACGGAAAAAAATTACTAAGCAGCTGAAGAAAGCCGCAGTTGTGATTGATGTCGCACCTATGAAAGAAGCCGACGTGCGTCAGTATCTCCAACAGTCGTTGGCCAATGATGGCATCGAGATGAGCCGAGAGGCGTTTGATTTGTTTTTACGGTTAACGGATCTGCAACTATCAAAAGCGATGCAGGAGTTACAGAAACTACGATTGTATGCAGGAAACGGCAATAAAATCACGAAAGAGATCGTCTTGCAGTTGATCCCTAAGACGTTGGAACATAATGTCTTTGAATTAACCAGTGATGTCTTAAAGGGGAACGTATCGGATGCGTTGCGCTTGTATGACGATCTATTATTGCAAGGGGAAGAGACGATCAAGATCAATGCTATTTTGATCAGCCAAGTCCGTCTACTGTTACAGGCAGCGATTTTGATGAAAATTGGCTACCAGCAAGCCAATATCGCAGAAACGTTGGGGATTCATCCGTACCGAGTGAAGTTAGCGATGCAGCAAGCGCGAGGCTTTGGAGAAAAGCAATTAGCGGCACTCTATAACGAATTGATCGAAAATGATTACTTAGTAAAAAGTGGCCAGATGGACAAAGAGTATTTGTTCCAGCTATTTGTTTTAAAACATGGCAAACAGTAAGTCAAAAAGAAAGGCGCAGCAATCGATAATTGCTGCGCCTTTCTTAATTTGCTTATTTTGCAATTTTTTTACTTAAACGAGATTTGTCGCGACTAGCTTTGTTCTTGTGGATCAATCCTTTAGTCTCAGCCATATCGATTGCTTTAACAGCATCTTTATATAACGCATCTACGTTATCAGCACCAGCTTCAACAGCTTGATCAAATTTTTTGATTGCTGTACGCATTGTGCTTACTTGAGATGAATTCTTAGCATTAGCCGCTTCGCTTGTGCGAACACGTTTGATTGCAGATTCAATGTTTGGCATGTATTTCACCTCCGAAAAAAAAGTTCAATTACGTTTAGAAAACGTATAAATCAACACTAGTCATTATACCTAATGCCAAGAGTGATTGCAATAAAAGTTGTAAAGAAATTTTACTTAACACAAAAATTTGTTTTTTGACCGTGCTATTTTTTGCTTTATGGTTTTAAAAAATGCTTCTTTGCACATTTTTTACTGAATAGTTATAAAAAGTTTACACAGAAAGAGCTTTCTATGCTATGATTACTTCGGAATTTTTAAATGGGGGAATCTATGTGAATATCGCTTTATTTCTAACGATTGTCTTGTCATTAGGGGTGATTTTCGTCAACGGGTGGACGGATGCGCCGAATGCTATTGCAACCGCTGTCTCCACGAGAGTCTTACGCCCGAATATCGCCATTGGCATGGCAGTCGTCATGAATTTCTTAGGTGTGCTGGTGATGACGTATTTTAATGCGCAAGTTGCAGAAACCATCAGTAATATTGTGACTTTTGACTCAGGCGGGAGTTTTCGGGTCTCACAGATCGCATTAGCCGCTGCCTTGTTTTCAATTGTTGTTTGGACGGTCGCAGCTTGGTATTTTGGGATCCCAACCAGTGAATCTCACGCATTGATTGCGGGATTGACAGGGGCTGCCATGGCTCTGGGTGGTTTACATGCAGTCAACGGTGAAGAATGGATGAAAGTCTTAATCGGTCTCGTTGTGTCTACGTTAATGGGGTTTATTGGTGGATTTTTGATCACGAAACTGATCGTATGGCTCTTTCGCGATACCCAACGGCGAAAAGCCAACAAAATTTTTACGGTTGGTCAAGCCATCGCGGCTGGTGCCAATGCCTTCTTGCATGGTGCCCAAGATGGACAAAAATTCATGGGTGTGTTCATGTTAGGCCTTTTTTACAACAATCTTGCTGAAAAGACCGGCAATGGCTTTGCCATCCCACTGTGGGTGATGGTTCTTTGTTCCTTGACCATGGGGATCGGTACATCGGTCGGTGGGATGAAGATCATTAAATCAGTGGGGATGGATATGGTAAAACTGGAAAAATACCAAGGCTTTTCTGCAGATGTTACTGCAGCAATCTGTTTGTTCTTGTCTTCCGTATTTGGTATCCCAGTTTCAACAACGCACACGAAAACGACCGCTATCATGGGCGTTGGAGCGTCTCGGCGTTTTTCTAGCGTTGATTGGCGCATTGTAAAAGAAATGATCTATGCTTGGATTTTAACCTTTCCTGGCTGTGGATTGATTGCGTTTCTAATGGTCAAATTTTTATTGCTAATTTTGTGAGGAGAGAAAGTAATGGCACGAAAAAAAGGATTCGATTATTTTGCAGCAATGGAGCAGTTGGCGACGAACGGCCATTTAGCTGCCAAACGTTTTTCGCTTTTGATCAACGATTATTCTGAACGAGCATTGACCGAAGCAGCAGCTGAGATTCATGCTTTGGAAAAAGAAGGGGATAAAGTGATCGCTGAGCTAACCAATGAGTTATATGATTCATTTATCACCCCTATCGATCGCGAGGACATCCTAGTCATTTCAGAGCGTCTAGATGATATTTTGGATGGCATTATGGGACTGACTTATTTATTTGAGAATTTGGTCATTACGAAGATCCGCCCTGAAACCAACTTATTTGCTGGAATGATCGTTCAAGCGACACAAGGCGTTGAAACGGCCTTAAAAGAATTTCCTAAGTTCAAAAATTCAAAAACATTGCGTCAAATGATTAATGATGTGAATACGATTGAATCAGAAGCAGACCGTTTGTATTCAAAAATGAAAAAAGCGTTATTCACAGACGAAACGGACGTTCTTGAAATCATTAAATGGAAAGATGTTTATGATCGTTTTGAATCAATTATCAACGACACCGAAAGTGCGGTGGATATTATTGACGGTATGGTAATCAAAAACACGTGAGGAACTAGAGACCTTTCAAACAAAAAAAGAGCAACTCTTGGGCAGGTAAGTGCCACAAGAGTTGCTCTTTTTGCTTATAATTGGATCAGCCAATAGCCGATCAAAATGATTCCTAAAACGATACGATACCATCCAAATACGGTAAAATCGTTACGCTTGATGTAGTTCATCAAGAAACGGATCGCGATGATCGAAACGATGAATGAGACGATGGTTCCTGTTAATAAGATGACGGTTCCTTGGAAATCAAAGGCATTGCCATCTTTCAAAAACTTGAAGATTTTCAAGGCACTGGCACCAAACATGGTGGGAATACCTAAGAAAAATGAAAATTCAGCAGCAACATAACGAGAAGCGCCGATCATGATAGCACCTAAGATAGTAGCACCAGAACGAGAAGTTCCTGGGATCAATGCCAATACCTGGAACATGCCGACAATCAAGGCCGCTTTGTAGGTGAATTTGTTCAAATCGGTACATTTCGGTGCTTTATTCTTGTTTCGTTTTTCAACTACGATAAAGCCGATCCCATAAACGATCAAGACGATCGAAACGGAGAAAAAGTTGTAGAAGTGCGCATCTAACCAATCATCTAACGGCAATCCGATAATAACCGATGGCAAGACCGCAACAATAACTTTAAACCATAACGTCCACGTATCTTTTTTCTCTATTTCATTTTTTTGTGGGGAAAAAGGGTTCAGTTTATGGAAATATAAGTAGACGACTGCTAGTATCGCGCCCAATTGAATGACAACATTGAACATCGTCATAAATTCGGGGGTAACATTCAAACCGATAAATTCGTCGGCAAGAATCAAGTGACCAGTGCTGCTAATTGGCAGCCATTCCGTGATCCCTTCAATGATCCCAAATAAAATCGCTTTTATAAAATTTGTAAAAAACATTGGTCCAGTCCTTTCTATGACAAAATACAACTCTTAGTATACCGTTTCCTGATTCGAATACCAATCTTTTTCCTAAAAAAAGAGGGCAGTTTTTAAAACAAAAACTGCTCCTTTCTTGAAGAAATTGATTAGCCGTCAGAGGTTTCTCTTAGGACAAAAGCTCTTGAGAGAGCGCTAAGCCTTTTTTGATGTATTCTGTGTTACCAATTTCGGCGATGGTAAAGCTGCCGTCTTCGTAGATCAGTCGAGTGACCGAACCATTTTCAATATCCATACGAACATTGTTCTCATCATTGATCAGATGCAAAAGAAAAGCGATCGTTAAGCCGTGAGACACAACTAACGCATTGCCGCCGCCTTTTTTCTCAACGCGATAGGCGATATCTTCAAACCCTGTTTTGACACGTTCGGTCAAAACATCAAAGGTTTCCGCCCAATTGGCTGTATCGGCGTGGTAGATCGCATTGGCGATCGCCTCAAACGTGACATGATTAGCAATCATCTCATCATAATCAGGAAAATCAAGAATCCGCGGCAGAACGCCCCACATTTCTGCATCATAGGCCCCTTCAAGGGAGCCAAAGCACCATTCACGAATCCGTTTGTCGATGTGATAAGGGATCTCCGGTCCTCTGACATGTTCACCCAGTATCAGACGCATGGTTTCAATCGCTCGACCGCTGTCACTGGATACTGCTTCTACAAAATCCACATCGCGTAACCCAAGGCCTAAATAGTGGATGCCTTGTTCACCGGTTCGAGTCAATGGTGTGTCACACCAGCCTTGCACCCGCTGCAATGTGTTAAACATTGTTTTTCCGTGACGCACGACATACAATTCCGTCTTTGCCATAACTAGTTATTCCTCCTTTTGATTCGTCATACGTTTATGCGTTAAAAAACGGATTGGTCCGTTTCTCAATTTCGATCGTTGTTGGTTCTCCGTGGCCAGGATAGACCGCCATTTGATTCGGTAAAACAAAGAGTTGCGTTTGGATGCTGGTCAACAATTGTTCCAAATTTCCGGTTGGCAGGTCTGTCCGACCAATGCTACCTTTAAATAAGGCGTCTCCGGAAACGACAAAATTGTCAAAAATAAAACTGACGCTGCCAATGGAATGACCCGGGGTTGCAACAACCTTAAAGGACATGCCAGCTATCTCGTGCTCTTTCAACTCTAGCTCGAATTCAGCTGGACGTGCGGTGATGGTTCCTAATTCAGGATGACGGCCAGAAAGGTTTTTCATAGGATCACTTAGCCATCCTTGCTCAAGCGGACTCACGTAAACGGGGATCTGATAATAATCCCGCAAATGGTCAACTGCGCCGATATGGTCATAATGAGTGTGGGTCAATAAAATCGCTGCTGGTTTTGCGCCTGTTTTTTCGATCTCAGCGATCAATCTCGCTGCTTCTGCTCCAGGATCAATAATCAACAAAACATCTTCTTTCCAAATTAGGTAACAATTTTCTTGAACGGGTCCTGTCACTAAACCAATGATTTTCATGCTAAAACCTCCTAGGATCACAAATACTTGTGTCTGACTATAAGTATAGCTTAAAGTATAAGAGGAAACAAAGAAAGGTTTTTAGGAGTGAAAAATTAATGATAAAAACGATAAACGCAGAAGACAATCGTCAGGCAGTCTGTCAATGGCTAAATCATTCAACGAAAAAAACAGAGGCAGTGAGTGCCTTTTCCGATCAAGAGCAGCTTTCATTTGCTTTTTTTGACAATCAGGATCAACTTGGTGGGGTGATTGGAAAACGGACAGGCAATACGATCCATATTCAATTGTTAGCAGTTGATCCAAGCCATCAGAATCAGGGGATCGGGAAACAATTGATAAAAGCACTTTTTGATCACGGTAAAAAAGCGGGGTGTCGTTCCGTGACGGTTACCACCCAAGACTACCAAGCGCCGCAATTCTACCAAGCAGTCGGCTTCGAACCGTTTGCTGTGCTTACGGATACACCTGTGCTTGGCACGGATAGGCTTTACTTCGTGAAGATGCTGTGATCAACCTTTGGCAGGCAGGTGATAAGGATAACCAATAGTTTGATGAGAGAAAAGCTTAGAATTATTGTGGGAATTCGAAAATTTTTCTAAGAAACTGCATTAGCAAAAAACTGCTGTTATACTAATTAAAATAAGAAAGCGTTGATTCGTTTGAAACGGGTCTAGTTTTCGACGAAAGCATGAACATTCTTCGTGACCAACTTCGAGGAAAGTGTGTGATCTGTATCTTGCGTTAGTTTTGATTGGTATACCTCAACTCTTTGTAAGAAGGTGTTTTTATGAAAAAATCCCTGCAATTTTTTTTCACTCTATGCTTCGCCGCGCTCGCTTTAGTGAGCTGTGGCCAAGAGGAGCTAACCATCAACGATTCGAAAGAAGTTTCTGAAACTGTTACTTCCGCCTCAAAAACGGTTGAAAATGGCGACCTTGATTTGATGCTGATCCAAGATGAGAGTGTCATCTTTCCGCAAAGCCAAGGGGTTTATGATTTTCATGAGAATGAGTTGACGATCGTTAAGCAGTATTTGCCGATGGCAGATTTAGAAGATAGTTCAGCCAGCTTTAGTGATGTTGCCTTGTATGAAGGACAAATCGAAAGTGATTTTCAGCGTCATTTTTCCCATTCAGAGGTACAGTTGTCCAACGACCCTTATCAAATTTATGAGATCACCTATCAAGATGCATCATACACGGTTGAAGGGAAGCATTTGACGATCAAAGCAGATGGACGGACCTTTGAGTTCACCTTAGATCTAGACAATCAACAAGCTTTTGACCAAAATGGTGTCAGTTATGATATTCAAGTCGATCAATAAATATCTTTCAAAAAATAGCCCTGCTTTACTTGCTTAGGTGAGTAGAGTAGGCTTTTTTGTAAATCCTTCGCCAAACCCATTTTCTGGAAGAAAAAATGAAGTCAATTATCTGATGAGTAGGTGTTTTGTTGCAAGTGGTTTTTTCATGGTGATAAAACCTGTTTGGATAGGATACTCTCCGCAGAGGATGAAAAGCTGTTTCTGTTCGCTTTTCCAAAAGTAATCTATCCGCTATAATGGCAAACGAGAAGGTGAACACGTGTATAAAGGAAAAGTTGCGGTTAGAAAAATCGTAGAATTTATTTTGCGCCGAGGCGATATTGATAGCCGTAAAGTCAGTAATCATACCGCGCAAGAAGGCGCCCGTATCCATCGCCAACTACAAAAAGAGGCTGGGGATGCGTATCAAAAAGAAGTCTTTTTCAAACGAGAAAGCCAAATTGAGAAAGATTCGATCACTGTCGAAGGACGTGCCGATGGTCTCTTTTTTGATGCAACTGTTAATTCTTGGGTGATCGATGAGATCAAAACTTCAGAACCAGCGTTCGAAGATATCCCTGAAGATCAAATCGATTTGTTTTTTGCCCAGGGAATGGTTTATGCTTATTTGTTTTTACTACAAGAAAATGAACAAGCAGCGCTTAGTGACAGTGAAAATCAAGAGAAACCAGAAGCAGAACCTACTGCTGAAGGTAATGATCCGAAGAGACCCATCGATCGAATCGCCGTACAATTGACTTATTATCAAACCACTGAAAAGCTGACCACCCGTACGAGAAGAACATTTCAGTTTTCAGAATTAGCTGTTTTTTATGAAGAATTACTTCAGGAATATCATAAATGGTTAGTTTTTCAAGAGAATTGGCGCCGTGTCCGCAATACGTCTTTGCAGCTGCTGTCTTTTCCCTTTGAAACCTTTCGCAAAGGGCAGCGAGAGTTAGCAGCAGCGGCGTATAAAACACTAAAAAATGGCAAGCGACTTTTTGCGGAAGCGCCAACTGGAACTGGAAAAACCATGTCAACGCTGTTTCCCGCATTAAAAGTGCTAGGGGAAGAAGGGGCTGATCGGGTCTTTTATCTGACGGCGAAGACGATCACCAGACAAGTGGCCGAAGATGCACTGAGCAAGTTAGCAGACAACGGTAGTGAAACCAAAAGTGTCACGATTACCGCCAAAGACAAAATCTGTTTTTTAGATGAACGAAACTGTACGCCAGAACACTGTGCGTATGCGCAAGGCTATTACAATCGAATCAATGAAGCATTATGGGATCTGTTGCATCACGAGAACCAAATAACCCGAGAAGTGATCGAGACCTACGGAAAGAAACATACGGTCTGTCCCTTCGAGCTTTCACTGGATGTCAGTGTCTTTTGCGATGTCATTATTGGTGATTATAATTATTTGTTTGATCCCACCGTTTATTTGCGAAGATTTTTTGAGGAGCCGGATGAAGAATATTTCTTTCTAGTGGATGAGGCCCATAACTTAGTCAACCGTTCCAAAGAAATGTATTCGGCAACCATTACCCGGCAGCCATTTAAGGAATTAAAGAAGAAACTATCCAATGACCAGCAAAAATTAAAACGCGCCCTAAACAAAGTTGACAAAGAATTTGCGGCTATTGCTCAAATAGCAAAAGAGGAAGAGTGGGAATACCACCATCAAGCAGCTCCCCATGAAACGATGGTCAATCAGCTCTACAAAGTAGCTGAATTGATGAAGGAATGGTTGCCGGCAAATCCTGAGCATGAATTGCAAGAAGAAGTGCTGCAAGTGTATTTTGAAGCTAATCATTATTTGAAGATCAGTGAATTTTATGATGATCACTACGAAACGACGGTGGAGATCGACCGCTATGATATCAAACTACGGCAATTTTGCATCGAACCAGCGCCGTTTTTGGAATCTGTGTTAGATAAGGGCAAGGCCAGCCTGTTGTTTTCTGCGAGCTTTACTCCTTTGTCCTATTATCAAGAGGTGTTAGGAGGCGGCAATGAAGCTTTGCGCTATCGCCTGCCAAGTCCTTTTGATCCGAAAAATCAGGGGATTTTTATTGCAGACTATATCCAAACAACGTATCGCCAACGTGAAGCCAGCATTCCTGCAATCGTTGATGCAATCCAGCAAATGACTGCAGCGAAAGCGGGAAACTATATGGTCTTTTTCCCTTCTTATCGTTACTTGGATGATGTGGCGGCAGCATTTTCCCAACAGGCGCCAGAGGTGGAGGTCTTGATTCAGGGGACAGCCATGAACGAAGTAGAGCGCGAGGCGTTTCTTGCACAGTTTCAATCTCTTGAGCGGCAACGATCATCCTTGCTAGAAACAAGTCAAGACGGACAAGAGAGCCAGCCAAAAACATTAGTGGCATTTTGTGTCCTTGGTGGAATTTTTTCTGAAGGGATCGACTTGAAAGGCGATCGCTTGATCGGTGCGGCAGTGGTAGGAGTCGGACTGCCGCAAATCAATCACGAGCAAGAATTGATTCGGGAATATTACGATGAGAAAAAGGCAGCTGGCTTTGCGTATGCCTATCAGCTGCCCGGGATGAATAAAGTCCTGCAAGCAGCCGGTCGAGTGATCCGGGATGTCAGCGATCGCGGCGTGGTGTTATTGCTGGATCAACGTTTTCGGACACCGCGTTACCAAGAACTTTTCCCACTGCACTGGCAGCATGCCTTAAACATTCGTCGGCCGCAAGAGTTATCAAAGGCATTGACTCATTTTTGGCAAGAAAAAAACTAGAAGCAGAGCTTTCAGGAGAGGTTGTGCAAAATCAGCGGGTAAGGCCGATTTTGCCTAACCATCACGTTAGACTCTGTTCTAGTTTTTTTTGATTAGCGATAATTTGTAAACTGTAAATCGATCGTCAGGGGCAGTTTACGCAACAATTGGATCACTTCTTGCAGATCGTCACGACTTTTGCCGGTTACCCGAATTTGATTGTCTTGAATTTGAGTTTTAACTTTTAGCTTGGCGTTTTTGATCGCTGTCGTTATTTTTTTGGCGTTTTCTTTATCGATCCCATTGATCAATTCTGCCGTTTGACGAGCTTTTGCCCCCAAGGCATGCTCCGTTTCGCCAAATTGAATATTTTTCGTTGGTACATTCCGTTTGATCAGCTTCGCAAAGAGCACATCTTTGATTTGCTCCAACTTAAATTCGTCATCTCCAACGATCGTCAGTTTGCCCTCAGTCATCTTGATTTCTACCGTGGAGCCTTTAAAATCAAATCGGTTTTTCAATTCTTTTTCCGCCTGTTGAATGGCGTTTTTCACTTCTTCCGTGTTGATCTCAGATACGACATCAAAACTTGCTTCTTTTGCCAAAATCAATCACTCCTCTCATCTCTTACCTATGATTTTAACATGGAGGCGAACGATTCGGGAATCAAAAGTAAATTTTTGCAAATAATTGTTTCATTTTTTCACACAAACTGCTATTCTTTGGAAGGAGATTTTTAGTGAAGGAGCTAGATCATTGTGAGTAAGTTATTAACGAAGCACGAACAATCAGAACGATTGAAAAAAATAGGGGTTATTTTGCTGTCAGGTATCACCGCAGCCATTGCTTTAAATTTCTTTTTGATTCCCGCAAACGTTCTTTCTGCTGGGATGAACGGGGTCGCCCAATTGATCGTGGCACTTGCCTTGGAACATTTTGGCGTTCACCTTAGTACAGGGCTGTTTATTTTCCTCTTAAACTTGCCTATCTTTGTTCTCGGGTTCATCAAACTCGGGAAATCATCGACACTATTGAGCTTTATCAATGTCGTTGTCGTTTCTGTCTTAACGATAATCCTTCCACAAGGAGCAATCACTGACAATATTTTGGTTAACGCTTTGCTCGGTGGCGTACTGTTAGGCGTCGGCGTTGCGTTTTCACTGAAAATGGGTTTTACCACCGGCGGAATGGATATCCTTTCGTTGATATTATCAAAAACGACTGGAAAAACGGTCGGTAAATATATGTTTATTTTAAACGGCATCATTGTCATGGTCTCAGGTTTCGTCTTTTCTTGGGAAAGTGCCTTGTACACGATCATTTCGATTTTCGCAATGAGCTACGTGGTGGACATGCTGCACACAAGTCATCAAAAGGTAACGGCGATGATTATTACGACCAATGCGGAAGCTGTTGGGAAAAATATTTCTAAGCATGTGTTTCGTGGCATGACTTTGTTCCCCTCAGTCGGAGGGTATTCAGGCGTACCAGGCAATATGATCATGATGGTCGTGACCCGCTACGAGATCTACGATTTAGAACAAGCCGTTTTAGAAGCAGACGGCAATGCGTTTATTAACTTTGTGCCGACCCAATCGATCACAGGTCGTTTTGCGACAGATGATGAACAACGGACCTTTAAAACGACAGGGGTCTTCCCAGAACTGAAAATACACAAGAAAAGCCGTCCATAATCCAGGATCGTCCATTTACAAATCTTGCAAAAGAAGGTATTATTTGAAACAAGAATTAAAGGAGGTCTTCAACCGTGGCATATACTGAAGTAGAAGCAGAAGCAATCAAAGAGCGTGTCTTGGCTGCCTTGGAAACCGTGATTGACCCTGAGTTGGGGATTGATATAGTGAATCTAGGCTTAGTTTATGAAGTCGAATTTGATGCAGAAACAGGCAATACCGTAATCAAAATGACCTTAACAACAATGGGCTGTCCCTTAGCCGACGTATTGACTGAATCGATACACGAAGCATTAAGCGATATTCCAGAAGTCAAAAATCCAGAAGTAAAACTAGTCTGGTATCCCGCATGGACGACTGATAAAATGAGTCGTTATGCACGGATTGCTTTGGGGATTCGTTAAGGATTTTATCGTAGAAAATAAATGTCTTAGACTCTTTTATCAGCTGAATAAAGTTGATAGAAGAGTCTTTTTGGATTTAAGTTGGATGCGTGTCTTTAACTATCTTGCTCTTAGTCAGTGCTTGCAGAAAGTTTGCGAAGATTGCATTGCATTTTCAGAAATGAAACGGTAAACTAGTTGAAAAGATTGGAGGAATGAATCAATGTTAGCTACGAATTTTGGGAAATATACATACAAAAATCCGTTTATGAACGCCTCAGGAGTCCATTGTATGACGATCGAGGAATTAGATGAATTAGCGGCATCAGCAGCTGGGGCATTTGTCACGAAGAGTGCAACGCTAGAAGCACGTGCGGGAAATCCAGAACCACGTTATACCGATTTACCGTTAGGAAGCATCAATTCGATGGGATTACCAAATCTAGGGGTGGACTACTACTTAGACTATGCTATCAAAAAACAGCAGGAAATGACCCAGCAAGCGCCCTTCTTTTTCTCTGTCGCTGGTATGAGCGTGGCTGAAAACATTGAGTTATTGAAGAAAATCCAAGAAAGTGATTTTGAAGGAATCACAGAGTTAAATCTTTCTTGTCCAAACGTGCCAGGAAAACCCCAAGTTGCCTATGATTTTCCTTTGACCGATCAAATTCTGGAAACAGTCTTTGGTTTTTTCACAAAACCTTTAGGTGTAAAATTGCCGCCATACTTTGATTTGGCGCACTTTGATGAGATGGCTAAGATATTGAACAAGTATCCGTTAACTTATATCAATTCAATCAATAGTATTGGGAATGCTTTATTCATTGATCCTGCTACTGACTCAGTAGTTATCAAACCAAAAGATGGTTTTGGCGGTTTGGGAGGCGAATATGTGAAACCAACGGCATTAGCCAATGTGCGGGCTTTCTATACACGTCTCAAGCCAGAAATCAAAATTATCGGTACTGGTGGGATTCGTAATGGTCAAGATGCGTACGAACATTTGTTATGTGGCGCTTCTATGTTGCAGATCGGCACAGAGCTGCAAAAAGAAGGACCGGTGATCTTTGAACGATTGACGAAAGAATTAGCAGCGATCATGAAAGAAAAAGGGTATCAATCAATCAGTGAGTTCCAGGGGAAATTAAAAACGATTGATTAAGAACGACTTTGAATGCTTTACTATCCGCTTCTTTTTATAGAAGAAAGGTGGTTTTTAATGGAGAAGTTTCGTAAAACAACGGAGGATGATCTGGTTGAGTTGATGGCGCTTTTTGAAGAAGGCATTGCTTTCTTAAAAGCACAAGGATCTCCGCAATGGCAAGATGGATACGGTCCTAAAGAAAATCAAATCAAAGCAGATATTGCAAACGATGAGAGCTATGTGTTGGTGATAGATGGAAAAATTGCGGCATCGGCAGCGTTAGTATCCGGTGAAGATCCTGTCTACAACGCAATTACCGGCGCAGGGTGGGATGGAAACGGTCCATATCTATCCATTCATCGCGTCGTTGTCAGTTCTCATTTTAAAGGGCAAAAGTTAAGCGCCAAATTGCTGCAAGCTCTTGAAGTGGTTGCATTAGAGCAAGGAATCGTTGATTTACGTATCGATACGTATAAAGCCAATATTGGTATGCAAAAGAATATCCAAGCAGCTGGCTATCAATACAAAGGAGAGGTAACATTCCCTTTTCCGAACGGAGAGCGATTGGCTTTTCAAAAACGTTTGACCGCAAGCTGAACATTCTATTCCATGAGTGTCACTTAGCTGAATTAATGGAATAGTTGTGTCAAAGTGAATTTTTGGTATGAAAATGCGGATAATGGTTGTCAGAATCCTTTCGGCTTGCTAAGATAAGCACGTAAAGGACGGTGCCAAATGAAGAAAAGAGTCAAAAAGAAAAAAGCGTATAAAAAATATATCCATGATATTTTTGCGGGTTATGAAGAAATGCTTGAGAATCCAGCGATCAATGAGAAGAAGTTTTCTTATCTGAAAGAAGAAACAACCTTAAAACGAGACGATCAAAACCAGATCCGTTTTCGTACGATCGATATTGATTAAACTACCTATTTTGGGTAGTTTTTTTGTTTATCTCGACTTAGTTGAAAATATTTCAGAAAAAAGCTTGCTCTTTCATTCTTAGAATGATAAAGTATTCAACGTTGGCAATTGAGCCAGCAGGTCAAAAAAGCTTTTGAAAAAAACTTTAAAAAAGACTTGACCAAAAATGAAACAGATGATATTATAACAAGGTCGCAATAATAAAACGGTTAATCGATGTTGATAAATCAACAAAATTATTTAAAAAAGTTGTTGACAAATAACAAATCATTTGTTATTCTAATGAAGTCGCTGAGACAGCCGCTGCGAAGTTGAAAAACAACGAGCGAAAAAAACTTTTAAAAAAGAGTTGACAATCAATTGTCGCTCTGATATGATATAAAAGTTGCTAACGCAGCACTGTAGACCTTTGAAAACTGAACAAAGCAAGCAAACGAACCAATGTGTAGGACGTTTCAATTTATTGAAACAAATACATGCAAGCAATAGCTAGCAAAGTTAATTTTTATGAGCTTAATGACCGTATGGTCATTCAAACAAATCATTATGAGAGTTTGATCCTGGCTCAGGACGAACGCTGGCGGCGTGCCTAATACATGCAAGTCGAACGCTTTTTCTTTCACCGGAGCTTGCTCCACCGAAAGAAAAAGAGTGGCGAACGGGTGAGTAACACGTGGGTAACCTGCCCATCAGAAGGGGATAACACTTGGAAACAGGTGCTAATACCGTATAACACTATTTTCCGCATGGAAGAAAGTTGAAAGGCGCTTTTGCGTCACTGATGGATGGACCCGCGGTGCATTAGCTAGTTGGTGAGGTAACGGCTCACCAAGGCAACGATGCATAGCCGACCTGAGAGGGTGATCGGCCACACTGGGACTGAGACACGGCCCAGACTCCTACGGGAGGCAGCAGTAGGGAATCTTCGGCAATGGACGAAAGTCTGACCGAGCAACGCCGCGTGAGTGAAGAAGGTTTTCGGATCGTAAAACTCTGTTGTTAGAGAAGAACAAGGATGAGAGTAAAACGTTCATCCCTTGACGGTATCTAACCAGAAAGCCACGGCTAACTACGTGCCAGCAGCCGCGGTAATACGTAGGTGGCAAGCGTTGTCCGGATTTATTGGGCGTAAAGCGAGCGCAGGCGGTTTCTTAAGTCTGATGTGAAAGCCCCCGGCTCAACCGGGGAGGGTCATTGGAAACTGGGAGACTTGAGTGCAGAAGAGGAGAGTGGAATTCCATGTGTAGCGGTGAAATGCGTAGATATATGGAGGAACACCAGTGGCGAAGGCGGCTCTCTGGTCTGTAACTGACGCTGAGGCTCGAAAGCGTGGGGAGCGAACAGGATTAGATACCCTGGTAGTCCACGCCGTAAACGATGAGTGCTAAGTGTTGGAGGGTTTCCGCCCTTCAGTGCTGCAGCAAACGCATTAAGCACTCCGCCTGGGGAGTACGACCGCAAGGTTGAAACTCAAAGGAATTGACGGGGGCCCGCACAAGCGGTGGAGCATGTGGTTTAATTCGAAGCAACGCGAAGAACCTTACCAGGTCTTGACATCCTTTGACCACTCTAGAGATAGAGCTTCCCCTTCGGGGGCAAAGTGACAGGTGGTGCATGGTTGTCGTCAGCTCGTGTCGTGAGAT
>NZ_NGLK01000001.1:3506354-3581309 GCF_002141235.1 Enterococcus sp. 3C7_DIV0644
GCCCTTATCGGGCTGGGAGACAGTGTCAGATGGGCAGTTTGACTGGGGCGGTCGCCTCCTAAAAGGTAACGGAGGCGCCCAAAGGTTCCCTCAGAATGGTTGGAAATCATTCGAAGAGTGTAAAGGCAGAAGGGAGCTTGACTGCGAGAGCTACAACTCGAGCAGGGACGAAAGTCGGGCTTAGTGATCCGGTGGTTCCGCATGGAAGGGCCATCGCTCAACGGATAAAAGCTACCCTGGGGATAACAGGCTTATCTCCCCCAAGAGTCCACATCGACGGGGAGGTTTGGCACCTCGATGTCGGCTCGTCGCATCCTGGGGCTGTAGTCGGTCCCAAGGGTTGGGCTGTTCGCCCATTAAAGCGGCACGCGAGCTGGGTTCAGAACGTCGTGAGACAGTTCGGTCCCTATCCGTCGCGGGCGTTGGAAATTTGAGAGGAGCTGTCCTTAGTACGAGAGGACCGGGATGGACTTACCGCTGGTGTACCAGTTGTCTCGCCAGAGGCATCGCTGGGTAGCTATGTAGGGAAGGGATAAACGCTGAAAGCATCTAAGTGTGAAGCCCACCTCAAGATGAGATTTCCCATTTCTTTAAGAAAGTAAGATCCCTGAGAGATGATCAGGTAGATAGGTCAGAAGTGGAAGGCCAGTGATGGTTGGAGCGGACTGATACTAATCGATCGAGGACTTAACCAAAAAGAAAAAGCACGTAAACTCGTAGCGTTTTGATTTCTTCGATCCAGTTTTGAGTGAGCAACACTTACTCAATTGAATAGTGTGGTGGCGATAGCAAGAAGGATACACCTGTAACCATGCCGAACACAGAAGTTAAGCTTCTTAGCGCCGATTGTAGTGAAGGGTTTCCCTTTGTGAGAGTAGGACGTCGCCACGCAGTCAAACACATGTCTTCATTGACATGTGTTTTTTTGTTATTACAACGATGTATCATTTTACTAAAAACAATCACTTAAAATAACTTTTTATGGAAAAAAATGATACACTAGTAGTGAAGTATTTTTAGGAGGGATCATATGACTGACGATGCCAAAAAAGAACAAAATGTTGTTCAAGATCAAGACGTTGTTTCAGTTTCAACGAATGAAGAAGTATCCTTTGGCGATATAAAACAAGTGGCCTCAAAAAATATAGGTCAGATGCTGCAAGACCTGCAAGATTTTGAAGTCGCGATCGAAAAAGAGGATATTCCTGAAATTTATCGTATATATAATGGTCGATTACACAAACAGTTAAAAGAAACATCAAATCAAAATCATGAGATTGATGAATTGTTATCAAGGAAGTTCCACGATAACTTTACCCAAGCTTTCCCATTTATGATGCATTGTGCCAAAATATCTCCTACGGTGCATTACTATAAGTTAGGAACCTATTATCATGAGCGAGCGACGATTGGTATCGATGCGAGTATTCCCGAAATTTTTGTTATCCCTGAGATAGATGAAGAATGGGAAAAGTTCCAACGAGGCAATCGTGAGATGCTGACAGCAATCGAACAGCAGATGGACAAGCTGGAAGCCAAACGGATCACTGCGTTATCAGAAGTGAAGGAAATCCAAAATCAGATCGATAAACTTACGGAAGCCGAAAATGAATTGACGGAATCAAAGGGCTTTTTCAATCGGACAAAAATCGATGAAGAACTAGAGCGTTTGACTTCTGACCGGAAAGCTCTAGAAGCCAAACGTAGAGAATGGGAAAGATATTCAAATAATAATGAAGAAGTTTTTGCTGAAAAAGAACGCCTGCAGCAGCAATATCAAACATTGCGTTTAAAGAAAGCAATCGTAGAAAAAGAATTCCGACAAATTGATACTTTTTTTGGTTCTTTTGAAGAATTCAATACTAAATTATTGGCTTTCTTAGCTCAGTATACGGGAAAGGAGCTGATTGAAATTGACGAAAGAAACACAGAAAAATCCTCTTGAACCACAACTGATGGATCAGGAAGAGACTCTAGAAGTTCAACCAGAAGAAGTCAATGAGGTCGACGAAAATTCAGCAACCAATGCGTCTACCACAGTTGATGATCGCTCTTTAGTAGAAGACAATGTAGAGGATGATTCTTTCAAATTAGTGGAAGAGGAAGAGGAAGCGGAATATGAAGATGATTACTATGCTGTAAAAGCACAAGATCATCAGCGCATCGAGTCCCTTATTGAACAAGCCGAAAATGAACTAGCTGATTTAAAATTGCGAAAATCAATCATGGAGGCTGATTTCTCCGGGTTGCTCAACCATTATCGTCATTTGATCTTAACAGAACAAGAAATCTCTGTCATTGCAAAAAAAACCTTGCTTGAGTACTATGCCTATGAATTCTTGAAACCATTAAAAGTGATTCATTTAACAGCTACCGACAATTACGATACCTGGAAGACAAAGCACTTCAATGTCCGCTTTCGTTTAACAGAAACAAAAGAACTAGAGTTTAGTTTTAAGTTAAATCCGGTCAATTCAAGTTACCAATCAAACTATTTGCCGTTGTTGACAATCAATTCAAATTCCCAGTCGGTGGTGGTCAACGATGAACAGATTTTACATCTGATCAGTCAATGGCATGCCGATAATATTTTCTCAGTCAATCAACTTTCACTGTTTAATTACGATGTAAATTTGATACTGGCTCATTTAAAAGAATTGGATTTTACTGTCTCGCCAAGTTTGATCGACAATACCCAAACCTTAGCTGTCGATATGGAAACAGATTTTCCTGTTGCAGCGGAAGTCCTTGACCAAATTTTCATCATCACGATGGAGAATCAGTCGTATGATTTTATCACAGAAAACAAAGGCGAGATCCTTGTTCTGCTTGATAAAAATCAGCGTTTGACGATTCATTTGTACACAGAATCAACGTTACTCACGATTGACTCGGATCAATGGAAGCGATCTTTATTGGATTTCTTCACAAGTTATCCGTTTTTGGTTCCGCTTGTCGTTCAAGGTGAAGAATAAATGTTCTAAATTGGTTAAAAGTGCTAGAATGGTTTTTATAACTATTCAGCACTTTTTTTGGAAGGAGCAGTATGATGATAAATAAAGCACTAGGTTTTTATGAAGGACGATCTTTAGATGATCCAGAAGTATTTATTGAAAAGGAATTTCCAATGCCAACTTGTCAGGCAAACGATCTATTGGTGGAAGTGCAAGCTGTTTCTGTGAATCCAATTGACACGAAACGCCGCCAAACAACCACTTTAAGTGAGAAATTCCATATCCAGGGATATGATGCAGTAGGTATAGTACATGAAATCGGCTCAGCAGTTAATGGCTTTGCCGTTGGTGATCGGGTGTTTTATGCTGGAACCACACAACGACCTGGTGCGAATCAAAGGTTTCAAGTCGTTGATTTTCGAATCGCAGCAAAGGCGCCAGCCGGCTTTTCTGACGGTGATCTTGCAGCTATGCCATTAACGAGTATTACGGCATGGGAATTGCTTTTTGAAAAATTTGGGTATGTGCCTGAAGAGAACGCGAATGAAGGATCAATTTTATTGGTCAATGCCAGCGGTGGTGTTGGCTCGATTGCGGCGCAACTAGCAAAATGGGCAGGATTGACAGTCTATGGCACTGCGAGTCCTAAGAACGATCAGTGGCTTAAAGACAATCAAGTGGATCAGGTACTGAATCACCGCTTGCCGTTAGCTGAACAAATCACTGAACCTTTTTCAGCCGTTGCACTTTTTTATGACGCATCTGCCTATTTGCCACAATTAACAAAAGCAATCTTGCCATTTGGCAAAGTCGGAATGATCGTGAATACGAAAGAAGCGCTAGATTTAAATCCATTTAAAAACCTCGGCATCGATTTTTATTGGGAGTATATGTTCACAAAAACAGATGCTCAGTTGATGATTGAAACACAAGGGGGCATTTTGCAACGGATCGCCTCGTTGCTCGCTGACAAAAAGATCCATACGACTGCGGTCCAAACGTTTGATGGAGGAATTACCATCGAGACCTTAAAGCACGCTACAAAAGCGGTTGAGCAAGGAACGAAAGGAAAGACAGTGATCACTGGAGGCGTCCGCTAAATGGAAGAAGAGGAAGCGATGCTGTTTTGGGATGAATTCGCGCAAGAATATGCGCAAATTCAAAGAGAATCCCAATTGAAAATCGCCGAAGAGGCAGCAGCTTTTTTGGTGGAGCAGAAAGTGTTTCCGATATCGACCTTCGTTGACTTTGCTGCGGGCACTGGTCGCTACATTTCAGCTTTTTATCCTTTTGTAGATGAGTATTACGCAATTGATTTTTCAAAAGAAATGTTAAAAATCATCGAAGAAACGATGGAAGATCCGATGAGCAAGCTCCATCTGGTTCAGCAGAGCCAAAAAGACTTTTTATCTGCAGACCAGCACTGGCCCTGTATTTTTATGGCAATGAATCCAGCAGTCAGAGACAAAGAAACTTTGCTTCAGTTTCAAAGAAAGGCCCATCAATTAATTATTCTAAGAATGATCGCAGAAGAAGAGAACGTGTTTCAGCCTTATGAAAAAAATCATTCAGCGAAGAACGATCTGAACCTAAATACTTGTTACAAGAAGTGGTTTACAGAAGAAGCGATCGATTGGCAGAGTCGGCAATTCGAGTATATTTTGAAGGAAGAGATCGATCAAGAATTATTTCATCTTTATTTTGAGGAGGAGTATTCATTGGAACAGCGGCAAGAAATGGTTCAACATGTCTTTGGTGAGGCATTGGCTGTCGAAAGCCAAACGAAAATCACCTTTGAGCTTCTCTTAGCCTAGGAGAAATCACACAATAGACATCAAAAAACGAGATTCTGACATAAGATCAAGAAACAGGTACAGCAAGTAGGGTTCTGTTGACTGCTGACTGGAAACATCTTATGCTGGAATCTCGTTTTACAGTGAATTTACTACAATAAAAGGTAGACGATACTGCCTAATAACAGTAAAAAAACGACGTTAACGATAAAAAATAGCTTTTGAAACATTCCCGCTTCTTTGGGTCTGGCTTGTTTCAGTAATTTGTACCCAATCAAATTCGCCAAAGAAGCAATCAATGTACCCAAACCACCCACATTGACGCCCAAAAGAACGGCTTTTTCTAAATCGGTGAAAGGAGCAATCAAAATCGCTGCAGGAACGTTAGATATTCCTTGAGAGAGTAAAATACTACCTAAAAAAGCGCGATGTGTTTCTTGAAAATATGGTCGAATGTGATCGGTGACCAGAGGTTGGTCTTGAATATTCCCAACGATCAAGAAGAAGCAGAGGAAGGTAAGTAGTAACCGATAATCAACTTTTGCGAATAATCGTTTGTTGCTAAACCAAACCACGGCTGCGACGACGAGCACAGCGATTGAAATAGGTAGAACACTAAAAATACCAAGAATCATAAGGACAAATAATCCTGCATTGAGCAGCGCTGGCTTTTTTTCAAAGGGCTCTTCTTGCAGGGCGATTTCCAATGGAGTCTTTGGGATGAGCTGGATCGAAACAAGGAGTAATAGCAAAGAAAGTCCCACAAAGGTGCCGGTAGTCCACATGAATTGTGGCAGCGAAATCTGATAGTAAGAAAATAAAAATAGATTTTGCGGATTTCCAAATGGAAACAGGCTGCTTCCTAAATTGGCTGCCACGATCAAATAGACAGCGCCTAATAAGACACTGGTGCGCTGTTGTTCTTTCCTCGTTAAGAGTAAGTAGATGGGCAATAATGTTAAGATAGCCACGTCGTTTGTTAAAAACATCGAACTGAAGAAGCTTAGCAAGACGATTGAACGGATCAAGTCACGCAGATTGCGACTTTTTTCCACTAATTTTTGTCCAAATGCTCGTAAAAGACCAGCTTCTTCTAACCCATTGATTACTAACATCAACCCAAACAGTGATAAAATCACTTTAAAGTCAATAAATGACCAACGGAAGGTGCCGAAAAAACACGCAATGAGTGCTAGTAACAGGGAAATCGAAAATAATCGATCCGTTCGAAAAAATGCTAACATTCGTTTTCCCATAGTTCACCACCTTTCTTCTCAAGAATTTTACCATTCCCGCGCTTTAGGAACAATAAATAACGCTTTTTCTATATAACTCAAAGGCATTCAGGCAATTTTTATAGTTGACAAACGACCCATTAATTGGGAAATTAGTATGTGAAAGGTGAAGGAGGTTCAAAAATGAATGTTATGCAGCTGCTTGAAAAAAATCAGCAGGTTCATTTTCAAATTTTAGCTGTTTTTTTTCAGAACGGCTCAGAAATCTCTTACAAGAAACTTGCAAAAACATTATCCATTTCCGCACCCACTTTGCAAAAAGAACTTCAAAATCTTCATCAAAATTTAGTCGCTTTCCATGAGGATGCGGCGTTGACTTATTTAGAAAATGATCAAGTACAGTTAACACTTCCGCTTGATTTCTCACTAAAAAAATTCTTTTATGCGTATCTTTCAGAAGCAATCGATTTTCAGATATTGTCGTATTTGTTTTTTCATCGAGATGAGTCAACGACGAAAATGATGTTAGAACTGATGTTGAGTGAAGCTTCATTGTTTCGTCGATTCAAAGCCATCAATCAGTTATTGAAAGAATTCGACATCCAATTAAAAAATAAAAAATTGCTTGGGGATGAAAAACAGATTCGCTTTTTCTATTATCAGTTTTTTTCACAAAGTTATCCCAATGAAGAATTGATCGCTCGCTTGAATGCACCAGCCATCAACAATTTGATTCGAGTAATCGAAAAACAGCTACAGACAACGTTTAGTCAATCCGAACGCTGGAAAGTCGGGCTGTGGTTAGGTATTATGGAAGCCCGTTTTGATTATCGTGGCTCGCAGCAGCATGAAGCATCGTATCCATTGTTGAAGTCATTGGAAAATGAAGCGATGTTCCAGCTTTTGCGGAATATATTAGGACGCTATCTCAGTCGTTTTGCCGTATCCTGGAGCGATTATGAAACGGTTTATTTCTATTTATTTTTATTAGCTGAAGGCTTGATTCGCCCTTCACTGGATGACTCCTTGCAAAAATCACTTTTCTTCCAAGAGATCGATGCGTTAAATGGGGAGCTGCTGCAGGCAATTGGTGATAGTGAGAGAAAGACTACAGAAACTTCTACGGAATTATGCGTCTTCTTGACGAGTGTGACGATCCAAGCGTTGTATATTCATGGCGGCATTATTGCCTTTGCTGAATTTCAGCCGCAAAGTGTTGCGAATGAGAGCTTGATTGAAGTGGCACAGCAAGCAATCGAACAGTTGGAGAAAAACGTAAACCAGTCCTTTTCTCTTGAGAAAAAGCAGCATTTGACCAATGAATTGCTTTTGATCCGTCAATGGATTCAAGTAAAACAGGAAAAAGCATTTACGGTCGGCATTTTGTTGACTCAATCACGATTACGCAGTGGCTTTTTGCGGCGTTTTTTGATCAAAGAATTGGCTGGCTATCCGAATATTCATTTTGAGGGGACGAAGGAGAAGGATTATGATTTATTGATCGTTGACCATTCTGAGATCTCGGAAGGCTATCGTTATAAAAAACGATTGATTTTAACAGGTGGGGCAACCCCATTTGAAGAAGAGCGGCTTCATCAAATCGTGGATGAAATACGCAATGAGAACCTTGAAAGCGAGTTGGAAAAGATATGAGAATAGTGATTATTGGAGGCTCTCATGCAGGAATTGCTGCTGCCCGTCATTTAAAAAAAGTTGACCCAAAAGTCGATGTGATAATTATTGAAAAATCAAGCGTTCTGGGTTATGTTGCTAGCAGTTTGAATTTAGTGCTGGAAGGCTACATTCAACGATTGGAAGATTCCCGAACGGCAACTGCGAGTGAGCTTCTTTCTGAAGGAATCAATGTGATGTTAAACAGTGAAGTCACAAAAATCTTTCCGCAAGAACAAACGGTTCATTTTGTCACATCAACGGAATCTTATCAGCAAGAAGACGAAGTGAGTTATGATGGCTTGATTTTGGCGATGGGATCGAGTACTTTCCGTTCGGAGTTTGCCTCAGATGTCGAAGCACATATAACGACCTACAAAACCATTGGTCAATCAAAGCAAGCGTTAGAAAAAATCGAAAGTGCGCAAACCGTGGCGATCGTTGGGGCGGGTCTGATTGGGTTTGAATTGGCGGAATCTTTAAGTGGCCAGCAAAAAGCCGTTCATTTGATTGATCGAATGGATACCCTTTTGTTCCGTTATTTTGATCAAGAAATTGCTGAAATTTTGATGGCGCGCTTTCCAGAGAACTTACAAATCTATCTTAACAGCAATGTCGCCCATACGATCAAAGACGAGAAGGGTGAATATCAGGGAATCGAGCTTTCAAACGGAACCAAGATTCGAGCTGACGTGGTCGTTTATGCCGTAAATCCGCGACCGAATGTCGCATTGGTTGAAGACTTTTTAAAACTAAATCTCGATGGCACGGTATTTACAAATGAATATTTACAAACGTCTGACCCAGCGATTTATGCAATTGGTGACCTGGTTTCGATTCCTTTCAATCATTCGGATAGCTCTTTGTATATCCCTTTAGTGACTAATGCTTATCGGACGGGGATCGTTGCTGCCACCAATTTATTGGCAAATGAACGGGGAACGACGAAAATTCCTTTTCCAAATATGCAACGGACCGTCGTTAGTAAACTGTTTGGCTATTTCGTCAGCAGTTCAGGTATTAATGAGACCGAGGCACCGTATTACGGCTTTGAAGTAGATTCAGTGACGCAGACATTTCATTCTCGGACATTTTTCGCGACAGATGAGGATTTTGAAGTAACGTTAAAACTGATTTTTGATCAGCAAACGAAAGTGATTATGGGGGGACAAATCATTACGAGTGATCGTGGAAGTTTGGAGATCATCAATACGATCTCAACCTTGATCAATAGCAAGACGACCTTGCACCAACTAGCGACAATGGATTACTTTTTCAATCCAACCATTTCTTTCCCTTTGCACTTTTTGAATCAATTAGCCCTTGATGGCTTGTTAAAGTAAAATAATAACTCTTGATAAACCTGCGATGATCGTAGGTTTATTTTTTTTAATTACAGATAATCGGGAAAGACTATCGATTACAATCAGTGACTGGTATCGCGTATTGAAAACAGGTAGGCTTTTGTCGGAAATTGAATTCAACTGGTATCATGATTTTTTGGAAGAAGAAACTCAAAACGAAAACTATAAAACTCGTTCCACGACTAAACTGTTTTTACTCACAAATTCTTATCGATAGACGAATGGTGTTTAGGTGGAGGAGACGGCGCGTCATTTGCTTTTATCTGAAAAGTTACATCACCATTGCATCAGTAAGTGCTGGCTTTACAAGGGTTTCAATAGATGAAAATAATTGCAAATCTAAGTGATCTGTTATTGAATGATCCTCATAAAATGAATATAGTATGAGCGAGCATTTTATAATTAAAGCAATAAAATAGACAATATTGAGGTAAAAATAAGTTTTCTCGCAAGGATATAAGAGAAAAACATCACATAATCCTTTTCTTTACACACTCATTTTTTCGAAATTGCGATAGGAAAGGGATTTTTTTAAAAAAATTCTTGTGATTTTAAGTGAAATACGTTACCCTATTAAAGAGAGTGAGAATCATTCTCAATAAGGAGGGCGGGGCATGTTTAAAAAAATCGGATTACTGCTGATCTTTGTTCTTCTAGTGGGTTGCTCCTTGTTGGCAGGCACCCATGAATTGTCTTTATCAGGTTTACAGCAGGGTGATCCGAATCATTGGCTTGTTTTGGTAAAAGTTAGGCTTCCACGGACGATCAGTTTGATCATTGCAGGTGGGATCATTAGTATCTGTGGAAAAATTATGCAACACATGATGCAAAATAAATTTGTGGCCTCGGAGTCGATTGGACTGACGGATAGCGCCCGTTTAGGAATTTTGCTGGTTATGCTCTTTCTACCAAATGCCTCAAATTTGATTCGCACTACAGCAGCATTTGTGTTTGCCTACGCAGGTGTGTTGTTCTTTTTATTTTTAAGCCAATTTCTACCAAAGAAAGATCCAATGATGCTGCCTTTAACAGGGGTGATGTTCGGTAATATCATCGGCGCTATCAGTAGCTTCTTAGCCTATCGCTTCCAATTGGTTCAAAACGTTTCTTCTTGGCTGCAAGGAAATTTTGCCACCATTATAGTTGGACAGTATGAACTTTTGTATTTGACGATTCCCGTTTTCGGTCTATTGTATTTCTTGGCTTATGAGATCACGATCGCCGGTTTAGGAGAAAGTGCGGCTAAGAGTCTGGGAATCAATTACTTGTTCTTGCGTTTTGCTGTATTTGCGCTGGTGGCGTTTGCTAGCAGTATCGTTTTATTGACTGTGGGGCAAATTCCTTTTTTAGGGATCGTTATCCCAAATATGATCGGCATGGTTTTTGGGGATCATTTGAAAAACAATCTGCTTTTGATCAGCTTTGCCGGAAGCGCGTTCTTGCTATTGTGTGATGTATTGGCGAGAATCGTCATCGCACCTTATGAAATGCCAGTCAGTGTTGTTGCCGGCGTACTGGGTGGCTGCTGTTTCTTGATTTTGCTTCTGGGGAGGAAATTTCGATGAAGAAAAAACTCTTTCTTTTGTTGTTTCTGATCCTTTGTGCATGTGGTGCCTATCTGACCTATAACACCTATGGAAACTGGTCATTTGCTTTTGCATTAAGGGGACGCCGAATCTTGGCTTTTGCCTTAGTTGCAATCGCCATCTCCTTTAGTACCATCACCTTACAGACACTGACAAGCAATCGCTATCTGACCCCTGGAATTTTAGGCTTGGACCAACTGTATGTTCTTGTTCAAACCCTTTGTTTCTTTTTTATCGGCGGAATTCAGATGCTGAGCCAAGAAACAGCAACGATGTTTTTGTTTTCTGTCGGCTTAACTGCCGTTCTAGGTAGCTTCTTAATTGGTTTTTTCTATCAAAAAGCAGTCGCTGGGTTGTTTTTGTTATTGATGGCAGGGATGGTCTGTGGCACGATGTTCGGTAGTCTCAGCACCTTTCTGCAAGTGTTGATGGATCCAAATGAATATGATTTACTACAAGGTCGTTTGTTTGCCAGCTTTGGCAATATCAATACCCAGCATCTACTGATTGCTGCCGCGATCATTTTGCTAGGGAGTATCTGTCTGGTTCTGCTGATTCCAGAATTGAATTTGCTCCATTTAGGAAGTGGGCAAGCCAAAAGTTTAGGTGTATCTGTTCAATGGCTTCATAAAGGTGTCTTATTTTTGATTGCTTTACTGACAGGCACCGCCACTGCTTTAGTTGGTCCAGCAGTTTTTCTAGGCTTTGTGGTGGCAACGATCACCTATCAGCTTTTCCCAACTTATCGTCACGGCTGGTTGTTTTTCGGTGGGAGTTTGATTGGTTTTCTCCTGTTGGTAGGAGGTCAATTCCTAGTGGAACAGGTCTTTCAATGGCAAACGACCATCGGCACCGTGATCCAATTATTAGGCGGTATCTTCTTTATAAGCAAATTGCTGCTGGAAAGGAAAAAATCATGATCGAAACCAAAAATGTATCCAAGAATTATGCAAAAACACAAGTTTTGACGGAATGTTCCATAGCGTTGCCGGAACAGAAAATGATTGCCTTCATCGGGCCCAATGGTGCCGGAAAAAGTACCTTGCTTTCTTTAGTCAGTCGGATGTTGGATCAACGCACCGGTGATATTTATCTGGATGGAACGGAGATTCGTCAATGGAAGTCCAAAGAGCTAGCAAAAAAAATGGCTTTTTTGCAGCAAAGCAATCGCTATGCCGTCAATCTGACTGTAAGAGAACTGGTGGCATTTGGTCGCTATCCGTATAACCGGGGGCGACAATCGGCAGCAGATGATGGGATCATTGATGACGCTTTGTCTAAGTTATCTCTAACCGAATATAGTGATCAATCGATTCATGAACTTTCTGGTGGTCAGTTACAACGAGTTTACTTGGCGATGATTTTAGCCCAAGATACAGATTATCTACTCTTGGACGAACCGTTAAACAATTTAGATTTAAAACACGCCAACCAGCTGATGAAGCTATTGACAACCTTGGTGGAAGACTATCAGAAAACTGTTGTGATCGTTTTGCACGACATTAATTTTGCAGCACGGTATGCCGATCACATCGTCGCGATGAAAGATGGTCAGATTTTTAAAGCGGCTGACACAGAGGCAGTGATTCAAGAACAACTATTAGAATCATTGTATGAGATTCCAATCAAACTGGTACAAGTGGATGGGCGGCAATTTTGCTACACCTTCCAATAAAAAATATGTTTCAAAGGAGGAAAAAATGAAAAAAATAGCAGTAAGTTTTATGAGTATTTTCGTATTAGCGGGGTTGACCGCTTGCGGCTCGAATAATACAGGGACAACAGATTCAACGGGTGCAGCTCAAACCCAAGTAGAAGAAAGTACACAAACGCCGACAGAAGTCGAGATTACGGACAGCAATGGGACTGTCACTGTTCCTTATGCGCCGGAAAAAGTTGTTGTCTTTGACAACAGTGCATTAGATACGATGGATGCACTTGGCCTTGGGGATCGAATCGTTGCTGCCGCAACCAGCAATTTGCCAGATTATTTATCAGCGTATGCGGATGTTGAATCAGCAGGGGGAATCAAAGAGCCTGATTTAGAAAAAATCAATCAACTGCAGCCAGACCTAATCATTATTTCTGGTCGACAACGTGATTTCCAAGAGGAATTGTCTGCAATCGCGCCAACCGTTTTCTTAAGCGTTGACAATAGTGATACTTGGGCATCGATCGAAGCCAACATTACGACCATTGGTCAAATTTTTGGTAAGGAAGAGGAAGCGCAAGAACAACTAGCATCGTTACAAGGTCAGATTGATACCTTGAAGGAGCAAGCGCAAAATGCTGACGAGAAAGCCTTGGTTGTTATGGTAAATGAAGGCAATCTTTCTGCTTTTGGTCCAGGTTCTCGTTACAGTATCTTGTATGACACGTTTGGTTTCCCAGCAGTAGATGAGGAATTAGAGGCGTCGACACATGGACAAAGTATTTCTTATGAGTACTTGCTTGAAAAAAATCCTGATGTCATTTTCGTGATCGATCGGACAAAAGCGATCGGTGGCAATGAAAGCGAAAGTGAATTTGTTGCAAATGAAATTGTTCAAGAAACAAATGCAGGGCAAAACGATCAAGTGATTGAATTGGATGCTGCGGTTTGGTATTTAGCTGGTTCCGGATTGGAGTCGATCCAATTGATGATGGATGATGTCAAGCCAGCCGTTGAATAAATAGGTGAAAAAAATTAAGTAATAAGGGACACGCTTATCAGTTTACTGAGAAAGCGTGTCTTTTTATTCAAACTGTTTCTAGGACCTGCGACTGATTTTTGACAAGTTATCCAGCTTTACTTTACCTGTCGTAGTAATTGATTTATAATTAGTACGACAGATGAAGTAATTTAGGAGGCGATTGCGTGATCTCGAGTGACGGAATTCGCGGCTATAACGACGCAATCATTTTATCCATTCTTTCGAAAGAAGACTCTTATGGATATGAAATATCCAAGCGTATTCGTGAAGGAACAGATGCTTTATATGTGATCAAAGAAACGACGTTGTATTCCGCTTTTACTCGGTTAGAAAAACAAGGATTGATCCGTTCGTATCCCGGAGAAGTGACACATGGCAAAAAGCGGACCTATTACCAGATAACTGCAGACGGAAAAGCAAGCCTTTCGGAGAAACTATTGGAGTGGCAGCAGACGAAGATCGTCGTTGACCAGTTCTTACAAGGAGGAGACAAATGAAAACCATTCATGACTATCTAGACAGCTTATTTTTATCAGTACCCATCACACCGGAAACGAAGAAGGCAAAAGAAGATCTTTTAGCGATTATGGAAGACCATTACTTGGAACTGATTCACCAAGGGAAAAGTGAGCATGAAGCCATCGGTGCGGTGATCAGCGAGTTTGGTTCGGTGGATGAACTGCTGCAAGAGTTAGATGTTTCAAAAGAAGAAGAGCCGATTGATGATTGGTCCGATGCCATCACAGAAGACGATGCGTTTGATTATTGGGGAACTGTGCGGCACTTTGCTTTTTCGTTGTCGATAGGAATCGGCTTTTGTATCGCCTCCCTAGCAGCCCTAATGCTCTTTGTTAGTGTTTATGCTGAGACCTTTGGAATAATGGTGATGTTTCTTTTCATCGCCATCGGGGTTGGTTTTATCATCTCTAGCAGTTTGCACTTTTCCGGTGCTCGTAAGCAGTTAGATGATCGACCAATCAAAAGGGATGCCAAACGAGAAGCCGCTCAGCAACTAGCAAATTATGAAAAAAGTTTTCGTATTGGTCTTGTTTTAGGAATTGGTGCCTGTATTTTATCAATTGCGCCTGTACTTTTAAGTGAATTGTTTTATTATTCTGTTGAGTTTGGTATTTCCTTGTTTTTCTTGACAGTTGCAGTGGGTGTGTTCTTTATTATTTATGTAAGTATTATTCGTACAGGCTTTGCGAAGCTGGCAACTGAGACGTATTTTATTCGTGACGAAGAGAATCTTGGTGATCGAGCAACACGTCATAAATATGGCGAATCCGCTGGTAGAGTTACCTTTTTTCGAACAGTCTACTGGCCAGTGATTTTGGTCGTTTATATGCTTTGGTCCTTCATGTTTCATGCATGGGCATACTCTTGGGTCATTTTTGTGATTGGTGGTGTCTTAGAGGACTACTTTATCGGTCAGACAAAAGCCAAAAAATAAGAGATGTTTCAACCGAGAGTGGTTTCTTTACTTTTAAAAAAAGGAAGACTATAATACGGCTTGTAACTGAACCAAGCAAAAAGAACAGCGAGAAATAAGATCCTCTCAATGCTTTTTCAAAAGTTCAGAATACAAGAAAAGAGGCAATGGATATGTTAGAAATTCATTATCTGAAAAATGGTAGCAAAGAAATAACAACAATTGAATCCCCAGAGCGCTTTCTCGCAAGTCAATACTTGGAAGTTCCACCTTTTCAAGATCATTACCCAGTCGAAGAAGTTTTTCTAGACGGCAAGCGGATTACATTGAAGGAGCGAACGATCGGTGGATTGTTCAACTATTTCAATACTAAATAAAAAAATTGTCTTTTTTTATGACTCACTTTCCATTGTGAGGAATCATAGGAAGAGGCAATCTTTTTTTGTTTAATTGAGAATAAGAGATGTAATTGAGAATCTAACAGGTAGGAACTTTGCTTAGAAATGATTAGCCAAACTTATTACTATACTCCATTTGCTTTCGATAAAAAATAAATATGCTCATTTCTGAGGATGATAACATTTTTTTTGACTATTTCTGAATAAACTATTGCATTTTGTAGTTAGATATACTAATAATTAATAGAGATTATTCTCAAATAATTATTCTAATTGGAGGAAATGATATGTCATTAATTGGAAAAGAGATTGGTTCATTCGAAGCGAAAGCTTACCACAATGGAAAATTTATCGATGTTTCATCAGAAGATTTTAAAGGAAAATGGAACGTTGTTTGTTTTTATCCTGCAGATTTCTCATTTGTTTGTCCGACAGAACTTGAGGATTTGCAAGACCAATATGCATCATTAAAAGAATTAGGCGCAGAAGTTTATTCTGTATCAACTGACACCCACTACACACATAAAGCGTGGCATGACCACTCTGATGCCATCAATAAAATCGAATATATCATGATTGCTGATCCTTCTCATGTGATCTCAGAAATCTTTGATGTATTAGACGAAGCATCAGGTTTGTCTCAACGTGGTACATTTATCATCGATCCGGATGGTGTGGTACAAACGGTTGAAATCAATGCGGATGGTATCGGTCGTGATGCTAGTGGTTTGATCGATAAAATCCGTGCCGCACAATATGTCCGTACCCATCCAGGTGAAGTATGTCCTGCAAAATGGAAAGAAGGCGAAGAAACTTTAACGCCAAGCTTAGACCTTGTAGGCAAGATTTAGGAGGCTCTCATGGCATTAGATAAGGCAATCAAAGACCAACTGACGCAATATCTAGCGATGCTAGAATCAGAGGTTGTTTTTGCGGCGACTTTAGGTGAGGATGATTCTTCAACGAAAGTACGTGAATTCTTAGAAGAAATCGCAGAAATGTCGTCAAAAATCACGATTCAAGCTGTAGCAAGTGAACGGACACCAAGCTTTTCGATCAATCGTCCCGGTGAAGAAAGCGGCATCGCTTTTGCTGGTTTACCGTTAGGACATGAGTTCACTTCATTTATTTTAGCGTTGCTTCAAGTAAGCGGTCGTCCGCCGAAAATTGATGAAGCACTACAAAAGCGTATCAAAGCGATCGATAAGCCATTACATTTTGAAACCTATGTCAGTTTGACCTGCCATAACTGTCCTGATGTTGTTCAAGCGATAAATATCATGGCAGTGCTAAATCCTTCCATCAGCCACACCATGATTGAAGGTGGGATGTTCAAAGAAGAAATTGACAAGAAAAAAATTATGGCTGTGCCAACCGTCTTTTTAGACGGTGAAGAATTTGCAAGCGGCCGACAAACGATCGAGCAGTTGTTGGAAAAAGCAGCTGGTCCGACGAGTAAAGATGACTTTGCTGAAAAAGAGCTTTTCGATGTATTAGTTGTCGGTGGCGGACCTGCAGGCGGAAGCGCAGCGATTTATGCAGCGCGTAAAGGTATCAATACTGGGATGGTCGTCGAAACAATGGGTGGACAAGTAATGGAAACCCTGGGGATCGAAAATATGATCGGTACCCCTTATACCGAAGGTCCAAAATTAATGCGTCAGGTAGAAGAGCATATCAACGAATACAATGTAGACGTGATGAAAGGTCAGCGTGCGAAAGATATTCGCCGCAATGACGTCATCGAAGTTGAATTAGAAAATGGTGCAGTATTAAAAACCAAAACGGCCATTTTAGCAACTGGCGCTCGCTGGCGCAACATCAATGTTCCGGGAGAAAAAGAATTCAAAAATAAAGGTGTTGCCTATTGTCCGCATTGTGACGGTCCGTTATTTGCTGGGAAAGAAGTTGCCGTCATTGGTGGCGGAAACTCTGGGATCGAAGCAGCAATCGATTTAGCTGGCATGGCGAAACATGTCTATGTTCTTGAATTTTTACCAGAACTAAAAGCGGACCTTGTGCTACAAAACCGTTTGAACACGTTAGATAATGTGACTGTTATTACGAATGCGGCAACGAAGGAAATTGTTGGATCCGATCATGTCGAACAATTGACCTACGTTGATCGTGAAACGAATGGTGAATTCACTTTAGCTGTGGAGGGTGTCTTCATTTTGATTGGCTTGATGCCGAATACTGAATGGTTAAAAGATCGTGTCGTCTTAAATGAACGCAATGAGATCGTGGTGGACAAACATGGCGCAACCAACATTGAAGGGGTCTTTGCAGCGGGAGATTGTACCGATAGTGTATACAAACAGATCATCACTTCAATGGGTTCAGGTGCCACTGCTGCATTAGGTGCGTTTGATTACCTGATTCGCTCGTAAGTAGGTAAGTAGCTTATTATTTGATCTAGATCAGAAACGTCTCAGGAGCTTCTAGCAGCTTCTGAGACGTTTTTTCTTTGAGGGGAAGGAGATTTGAAGGAAGTTGACAGAAGGACAGTTTCTATATTACAATGAAAAAAACTCGTTCAAAAAAGAAAGAGGTATATTAATGAGTGTCGTAGGTATCTAATCAGCTAATTAAAACAAATAAGCAAAAACAGACTGTTTATTTGTTGTGCCTGTAGATACCGATAAAAATCGTTATTGATGAATCAGGTGATGGGAGACTTTCGCTTTTTTTGTACACTTTTTTGGACGGGGATGTTACCGGGATCCTCAGGCACAAGAAAGGATCACTCATGAAGATACCTCAAGCAACTGAATTTGAACAAATTAAAGAACAAGTAAGTAAAAAAATAATCAGCGATTATGGTAAAGCACGTTTTGCCAATGAAAAACCAGCAGCTACGATCCATTCCGCCCAAAAACGAGTGTCTGAGACAACTGAAGCGATGGCGCTATTAGACGCCGGACGTCAAGTCCCTTTCATGGGGCTGCAGCATGTCTTACATCATACGGAGAAGATTGAAAAAGGCTTTGTATTGGAGCCGCAGGAATTGATTGAATACGGAGACTTTTTACGGTCTTTTCGAATCATCCGTCAATTGTTTGAAAAAAATCAATCAATTGCCCAAAGATTGCATCACTATGCTCAGGGGTTGGCCGACTTTTCTGAAATCGCCGAAATGATTTTCCAAAAAATTCGCAATGGTCAGGTAGATAGTAACGCCAGCCGAGAATTACGGAAAATTCGTGGCACAATCGAGAAATATGAGGCCGATTTAAAAAAAGTTTTTGCAAAGTTTTTTAAAGAAAGTCGCTATCTGCAAGAAAACCGTGTGATCAAAAAGAACGACCGTTATACGCTGCCGGTACGTGCTGAATTTCAACAGCAAATTAAAGGGACGATCATCGAACGTTCTAATAAACGCGCGACTGTTTTTATTGAACCAGAGGCAGCTGCCCGTCTGAATGATCGATTGATTTTGGCACAGGCGGAAGAAACGGCCGCCCAATACCAAGTTTTATCAGAATTGACCGGGGCAATCGCCGAACAAATGAATGCAGTATTTGCCTGTCTTGATATTTTAGTGGTACTAGATATTATTTTTGCTCGTGGAAAGTATTGTCGGGAAATCAATGGTCAACCGATAGCAATTACTGAAGAAGAAGTTTTGCTTCTTGATCAAGTCCGGCATCCTTTACTGGGCACTGATGCTGTTCCTCTATCTTTAAAACTAGGAGAAGAGAACCGATGTATGGTCATCACAGGTCCGAATGCTGGTGGTAAGACGGTTGTCTTAAAAACCGTCGGACTCGTTTGTGCGATGGCACATTACGGCTTGTTTCCAGCGCATAATGGCAACAGCAGCGTGCCGTTTTTAAAAAGTCTTTGGATGGATATCGGGGATCAGCAAAGTCTAGAAAATTCTTTAAGTACCTTTTCTGGACACATGTCGAATATTGCACAGATCATGACGAATGCCAGCCGGAACAGTATCGTTTTGTTAGATGAAATTGGCAGCGGGACTGAACCAAATGAAGGGGCAGCTTTAGCGATCGCCATTATGGAATCGATCTATCGATCGGGGGCGTTAATGATCGCCACGACTCATTATGGTGAAATCAAGCAGTTTGCTCTTGATCACCAAGATTTTGAAACAGCGGCGATGGCTTTTGATGCCAAGACCCTGACGCCGAAATACCGCTTGTTGACCAATGCGGTCGGTGAAAGTAATGCGTTTTGGATCGCCGAAAAAATGGCGATTCCTGCTGAGGTCGTGCAAACGGCAAAGGACTATTTAAAGAATAAATCTTATTCTTTTGAGAAGCAGCCTTTTGAGACATCCAGAAAACGAACCGATCCTCAGGAAACAAAGTCTGAGCACATTTTTCAAAAGGGAGACCAGGTCTTTTCAGCAGAGCATGAAAAACGGGGAGTTTTTTATGAATACTTGGAACAGGGACAAGCGAAGATTTATATTGAGAAACAATGTTTCGTTGTTGCTGCTCGGCGATTGCAACTGCTCACCAAACGAGAAGCACTCTATCCAGCCGGCTATGATCTAGATCAATTATTTTCCGATTTTGACCAACGTAAATTTACCCGAGATATTGAACGTGGGTCTAAAAAAGCGCAAAAGCAGTTACGAAAAGCAGCGCAAGAGCGTCAGGCCAAACGATCATTGGATTGATCGGCACAGATATATTTAGAGCGGGAGTATAAAATCAAGAAAGCAGCTCTTTTTCGAGTTTTAGAAAAAGAGCTGTCTTTTTTTGAAAATGACCGTTTTTTAATAACGTGTATGATCGAAGGGAATCCAGTGATGGTCGAATGATTTCCATTGATTTTTCTTTAAATATCGGAAATTACTCGAAATATCTAAATTCTTTAAGAAAAGTTAAAGAAAAATAAAAATAACAAAGAATGGGTTGTATCTTTATACGAGGAAGGGTACCATTCATAGTGGATTGAAAATAACATATAACCTTGTTAGGTGAGGCTCCTATACAAACATAAGCTATTGCGCAGAAACGTCGAAAGACGCCAATGTGTAAAACAGGAATTGTCGGATTAAGGCTTTTCATAAAATAGCTAAGAAAGGGAACAACTTTCTTTACGTTGTATAGTGCTAAAACTCGGACGATGAGATTGCTAGCAAAGTCTGACGTCCTAAGAGAAGTGAGACTTTTTTGCTTTTCTCTTTGATGGATGACTAAGCTCAAAGGGCATAATAACTGGTACCGTCTGAACACCTACTCCAAGGCAAGAGGAGTGGAAGCAATGATAGAAAAAAAGAAGATCGATTGGCTGCTGATCATAGCTTATTTGCTATTGAGCCTTATCGGTCTTTTAATGATTTATAGTGCAAGTTCTTATCGTTTATTAACGAGAGATCAGCCGCCAGCAAGCTTATTTATGCGTCAGCTTGTCTTTCTGTTACTCAGCTGGGTGCTCCTTTTCATTATTCAGCGAACACGGCGTGAGATTCTGCTCAGTAAATATTTAGCGATCGGTCTGTTGGCATTTGGCGTCTTTACTTTACTATTGGCACGTTTGCCGTTTTTCGGTGTTTCTGTCAATGGAGCGCAACGATGGGTCTCGATTGTAGGGATACAATTTCAGCCCTCAGAGATCGTGAATGTGGGCATGGTCTTATACCTTGCTCATTACTTTCAATCAGCAAAAACTACCTTGCAGGAAATGAAACGTCCGCTTTTCGTTTTATTTTTGTGCTGTGTGTTGATCCTCATTCAACCAAAAGTAGCCGGCGTGATGATTTTACTTTTCTTGGCTTTTATCATGATTACCACGGTTCAGGTACCCGTTAAACTCACGGCTCTTTTGTTTGGCGGGTTATTAATCAGTCTGTTCTTGGTTGCTATGTTGATCCTCTTTTTAGGAAACAATGATTTATTGCCCCACATGTTTATGCATGTGTATAACCGAATTCGATTAGTGGGAGATCCATTTTCCGACCCATATAATCAAGGATTCCAAATGATCCATTCCTACTATGCTTTGTTCAATGGTGGTCTTACGGGCCTTGGTTTAGGAAATAGCATCACCAAGAAAGGCTTTTTACCAGTAGCAGAGACTGATTTTATTTTCTCCGTTTTAGTAGAGGAATTAGGGTTGATTTTCGGCATTTTTGTCATCGCTTTATTATTCGTAATCATTTTACGTCTGTTTATACGATCAGCGGCAATCGCAAATCCTCAGATTGGCTTAATATTATTGGGAACCAGCACGTTGCTGTTATTACAAACAAGTATCAATATTGCCAGTATTTTAGGGTTGATGCCGATGACGGGGGTACCTTTGCCATTCATTAGTTATGGTGGCTCCAGTTACTTTATTCTTTCATTTGCCTTCAGTTTATGCCTGAAACTAGAACGAGAGGAGGGTATACTTAATGAAGTTCCTCAAACGACATGAAGCAAACTATGCTTTATTGCTGCCGATTTTCCTGCTGTTTTTGTTAAGTATCTGGGTACAACATCAGGCTTCTGTGATGGATGGCAATGATCCTTCAGGGATTGTTTTTCGGCAGATCCTCTTTTGTATCCTTTCGGCGATTGCTCTTTTTGTAACGAGTTTGATTCCTACGAATTTACTCCTCCGCTTTTCTGGTCTTTTGTACTTACTATCACTTGGTTTGATGGCCTCTCTTCATTGGTTTTACGATCAAACGATGTTTGAACAAACGCACACCAAACGGTGGATCAGATTTGGTGCGTTTACGATTCAGCCTTCTGAGTTTATGAAAGTGGCCTTTATGCTCTTTATGGTCTATCTCACTTTAGTCTATGAGAAACGTAAAGCAGAACGAACAATCAAATCCGATTTGATCTATGTTACTAAGATCCTGCTATACAGCTTACCCACATTTTTATTGATGTTTATGCAGCGGGACTTTGGAACGAGTTTGGTGTTTATCGTGATGTTAGGTGCCTTATTCATCATTTCCGGTGTTCATTGGAAAATACTGACCGTCGTGATCGGTTTGATTGCCGCTCTTGGTGCTATTTTGTTGCTACTCGTATTCACGGAATGGGGCAATCGTGTGTTGTTTCGCCTTCACTTTTCACAATATCAATTGGATCGGGTGAGAGCCTGGGCAGATCCACTCGCGTACCAAGATTCCATCGCTTTCCAACAAGTCCGCAGTATGTGGGCGATTGGTTCTGGCGGCTTATTGGGGGCACCTGATACCCATACAACGGTGTATGTGCCGGTTCGGGAGTCAGATATGATCTTTACAGTCATTGGAGAAACGTATGGCTTTTTAGGAAGTACTTTAGTCATCTTCCTTTATTTCTATCTGATCTATCAAATCATTTTTGCTGCTTTAAAAACAAATAACAAAGCATCGGTCTATATTGCGATTACCTATGTGTTTGGTTTGGTTTTTCAAATTTTTGAAAACATCGGAGCGGCGATCGGTTTGCTGCCTTTAACCGGCATTCCCTTACCATTCTTAAGTCAAGGAGGAACCTCTCTGATTGCGATCAGCATTGCTATGGGAATTATCTTTGGGTTAGACAAATTTCCGATAAAAGCCAAAAATAGGTCGTATACATTAAAAGAAAGTAGGGGCTTAACATGAGTAAAACAGCAAAAAAAGGAGTGATAGGCGGAATACTCTGCAGCTGTTTTGCATGGCTGTTTTTCCTCGTTGCATTAGAACCACGCTGGTTCCAAAGTATTGACAACCTTTTTTCCCAGTTGCCTCAATGGCGGACACCTGCTGTGGAATCGCTTTTTCTCCCACTTGCCAGTACGGCCACGATCATTCCCATAGCTTTCGTTCATTTCCTGTTAGCAAGTTTTTTATTTATGCGCAAGCAGCGGTTAGAAAGTCTTTGGTTGATGGGGAATATGATTGTGATCAGTGGTGTTGGTCAAGTGATCAAGAAAGTAGTTGATCGACCGAGACCGGATTTTGCTGACAGTATGGAACGGGCATCAGCAAGTTTTCCGAGTGGACATACATTATTAGCGACCACGTTGATTATTTCTCTCCTCTTTTTCTTGGGGCAAACAGTTCCTGCCAAAAGAGGCAAGCGTCACTTTATCCAAAACATGGCCCTATTTCTAGGATTGATCTATTTGTTGCTGATTATGATGAGTCGGTTGCTATTTGGGGTTCACTATCCCAGCGACTTGCTAGCAAGTATTTTATTGGCAAGTGGGATCAGTTATATCACCTATGCTTTCGTCTTTTCAATCAAAAAATATGTACTTAGGGGGAGATAAATTGAGTACAGCAAAAAAACTAATAATCATTTTCCTGATATTGCTGACCGGAATTATCTCAGCAGGAACTGTCTATGCGGTTAGGGTGTATTTTCAAGTAGAGGATGTTGCCCACTCGATCCATCGTCCAATCGAAGGACGAGAAGAGGCGGAAGTCATCGAAAATGCCGAGCCTCTAAGCCTTCTTTTGTTAGGGATCGCCAATGACTCTCGTCGCAAAACCGATTTTCGCGCCAACACCATCATGGTAGCAACGTTGAACCCTGCCACAAGAAAAACCACCCTCACGAGTATTCCTAGAGATGCTTATGTGGAAATCGTGGGACAAGGGTACCATGATAAAATCAATCATGCCCATTCTTTTGGTGGGGCAAAGATGATGATTGAAACCGTCGAACAATATCTTGATATACCGATCCATCATTATTTCTCCTTAAACATGGATGGGATGGCAGATCTTGTTGATGCAATTGGTGGCATCACGGTTGAAAATGAATTTGCTTTTACTGCTGAGAAAATCGATTACCCAGAGGGGATCCTCGATTTAGATGGCTGGGAGGCGCTTCAGTATACTCGTATGCGAAAGGATGATCCAGAAGGTGACTATGGCCGTCAGCGCCGTCAGAGAGAAGTGACTGAGATTCTGGCAAAAGAGTTAGTTTCACTTTCCAGCGTGATGCGGATTCAGGATCTGCTAACGATCATTGGAGAAAATGGCGAAACCGATCTAACTTTTTCGCAAATGAGTCAATTATTTATCCAATATCAATCAGCATTAGGGACTGTCGAGTCTTACCAAATGGCTGGCAGTGGGTTCACCGGCGATGGCTTCAGAGGAGAATATGGAATTTCCTATCAAGAAGTAACGCCTGAAGAGCAACAGACGACGAGCCAACGTTTAAAAAATGAGTTATTGATTGATTAACGTCCTGGCTTAGAAACAGAACCAGTTCAATTTTGTTCTTCAAGTATTTCGTAATTAGAGTTGACAGCCGCTTTTCCTCAGGATACTCTTTAGTCAAGCAATGCATTACGGCTTAATAACAAGAGTTTGTTTGGAAAAGAGCTGTCAACTCTATTTCTATTGTTCCACCCTGTCGCTAAGTTTTTACAAGGAGGAAAAGTATGAAGATCGTCTTTAAAGACCAATTACCATCTGATTCAAATCAAGTACTCGCTTTGTATGAGGGAGTTGGCTGGAGCGCCTATACTAAAGATCCCGAGCGTCTTTTAAAAGCGTTAGCCCACTCAGAGGTGATCACGGCCTATGTTGAAGAGCAGCTAGTGGGGCTTATCCGTTGCATAACCGATGGACAAACCATTCTTTATATTCAAGATCTATTAGTAGCATCTGAGTTTCAAGGTCAAAAAATTGGTCAGCGATTACTCAAAAAAATGCTGGCGAATCATCCATCAATACGGCAAAAGGTTTTGATTACGGACAACACAGAAAAAACGCGTCATTTTTATGAGGCGTGTGGCTTTTCCTCTGTGGAAGAGCAGCAAATTGCCGCATTTATCTATTCAGCAAAAAGCGAATAAGGAATAAGAAAATCGATGTGTCACTGAGAATATTTTTTTAGTTGCGTTGGGTTTTAAGAAGGAGTGGAGAAAAATGAAGATGCGCTTTGCGTTACTTTTTTTGTGTCTCTTTATTGGTGTTGGCGCTTGTGGAGGAAGTCTATTGGCGTTTAAAAGCATTGAGCCGTTAAGCAAAGGGGAGACATTTGCTGGTTTGGAAGCGGCCATGCTGCAAGGAACACCCTTCACGACCTTCTTAATTCCCGGCTTGTTTTTGTTCGCTATCTTAGGTTTGGGTAATCTGATTGTTGTTTTCCTCTTGCGGCTTAACAAAGGGTACCACGGGGTAATGCTTTTAGGCATGAGTTTAGTTGTCTGGATCATCGTGCAGGTCATCTTATTACAAGAATGGAATGTCTTGCATGTGATTTTCTTTTTGCTAGGGTTGCTCCAGTTTGCTTCAGCAGTCTACTTTGTCAGACGGTTGCATATTCCGTTGCCGTTTTCAGCTCATCAAAATTGATTAGATTCGAGATATAGAGATGAAAAAAATTAAATTAATTGAAAGTTTGCTATGAAAAACATGGATTTTTGAAAAATTCTTCTTGAAATCATCCTTCGTTTTTAAAATTATGCTAAACTGAAAGAAGTTGAATTACTTTCTAGAATCAGGAGGATTTATTATTGGAGTTTCTTAAAAAATCAAAAATTTTTGCAGGTCTAGTGATCGTCTGTCTCTTAGGGATCGCGGTCTGGATCTATTCAAATATACTGTTTGTCTTTCGACCACTGGAAGCCATTTTTTCTAGTGTCTTTTTACCAGTATTGATTTCGATTTTTATTTTTTACATCTTTTTACCTTTCTTTAATTGGGTAAAAAAAAGAACGAAAAAGAAAAGCATTGCGCTATATTCGACATTGCTGCTGATCGTTTTTGCAGCGTATTTGATCGTTCAGGTGATTGGACCAGCATTAGCCTATGAGATGGGGCGTTTTATCAATCAAATTCCCATCATCATCAATTTGGTGATCGATACTATTGATCATTCTTATTTAGAAGAATTATTTGGTCCTTTTATTGATTCGATTGATATTTCCCAAGCTAGCAACTTTGCCTTACAGTTTATTACCGGGGCAACCAATAGTCTGACGAGTTTGATCTCCATCGTTTCTCATTCAGCGATCGTCTTGTTTACGATCCCACTGTTATTAGTGTATATGTTTAAAGACGGTGAGAAAGTTCCTGATTTTTTGGCAAGTAAGACACCGAAAAACTATCAAGGCTTAATGCGACAACTTTGTAGTGATTTTCATCAAGCAGCGTCAGCGTACATCGGTGGGAAATTGCTGGTTTGTTCTTATGTTGCGGTTTCAAGCTATTTCATTTTTTCTTTGCTAGGCTTACAAAATGCCTTACTATTAGGATTAATTTGCGGCGTTCTGGACATTATTCCTTATTTCGGCCCCTTTATCGGAGCAGCACCAGCCTTTTTATTTGCGTTAAGTCAAGACATTCGAACAGCTATTTTTCTGATTGTCGGAATCACGATCATTCAGTTAGGTGAATCTTATCTTGTTTCACCATTAGTGATGAAAAAAGTATTGCATATCCATCCAATCATTGCGGTTTTCTTATTATTGATTGCCGGCAACTTGCTTGGATTTGTAGGCATGATCGTGGCACTGCCAGTGTATTCGATCGTGATGGCAATGTCTGGTACATTGTTGCGTTTTTTTCAAGAACGAAAATTAGAACGATCTGTAATTGATAAAGATTCATTATAACGAAAATGTTCTACCTTGCTGTTGGAGTGGTCTCCATCAGCAGGTTTTTTTGTTTTTAAGCACTACGTAGCAAGGCCTCAAGACAAATGCTATACTTATTGAAACGAGAAGGACGATAGGAGTGAGGAAATGAAGGTTTTATGGAACGATCAAATCGTTGATCGAGAAGCGGTGAAAATTGACATTGAAGATCGCGGTTATCAGTATGGTGACGGAATCTATGAAGTGATTCGAATCTATAATGGTCGCTGCTTTATGTTAGGGGAGCATATGACTCGCTTAGAAAGTAGTGCGCAAAAAATTAAACTGACGTTGCCTTATACAATTCCCCAATTAACTGAAAACCTTAAGTTACTGGTTAAAACCGAAGGAATCACAGAAGGAGAGATCTATCTTCAAATCACCAGAGGAATCGCCTCTCCCCGCAATCACGAGTTTCCGTCTGCTGGAGCAGTCAAAGGAGTCGTGACCGCAAATGTGATCCCCTTTGAACGACCTCTGGAAATGCAGCATGCAGGGCTATCTGCGACCGTTCTTCCAGATGAGCGTTGGTTGCATTGTGATATCAAATCATTGAGCTTGTTAGGAAATCTGTTAGCGCTAGATCAAGCGATCGAAGCGGGGTTCGATGATGCACTCCTGCAACGAGATGGATGTTTCACGGAAGCTTCGGCATCAAATCTCTGGTTTGTCATTGATGGTATCGTCTATACACATCCGGATGGACGCTTGGTATTACCAGGTATCACGAAAATGAAGGTGCTACAGTTGTGTCAGCAATTAGAAATTCCTTATCGAGAAGAACCTGTCCCTGTTGAGGTACTAAACAACGCGCAAGAATGTTTTTTGACCAATTCTGTCTGGGAAATTGTGCCTATCGTCAAAGTAGATGGGAAATCAGTTGGCAATGGTACATTGGGTTCGATCACGAAACGTTTGCAAGCAGCCTATATCGCTGCTACAAAGAGTATGTGCGAATCCTAGTTAACAAGCAAAAGAAACGATTCAAAAAAACTTTGGCCCACCCAGCATGTTTTATAGCTAGGTGGACCAAAGTTTTTTCTTGGATACAAGTGCAGATTTTACCATTCACTAGGATTCCACAATTTTCCGTCAAGTTCTCCTTGTTTCAATTCGATTCGAATTTCTTGCTGATGAAGCAACTTCTCTAGTTCTTGCAAAAATGCTTTTTCGTGATAGTCAGCTGTTTCTTTTATTGACTGCTCTATCAGTGGCTTCAGCCATTCGTGATCCATCACAGCACCTCCAACTCAGTTAAAGCGTCATCTAATTCGATCAACGTTTCATGGTTTTCCTGCAACAAGGATAGCAAAGGAGCAAGCTGCGGTTTTTCAGAAACCAAACGCGCCAGCTTTTCGCTAAACCATTGTTGCTTTTGATCAAATGTAAAGGGAGCCGGCATTGATAAAAGTTGCTGATAGGCAATGACAAAGGCTCGTTTCTCTTGTTCTGATTTATACATCAGTTGATCGAGGACAACGATGGGGAGTACCGTCATTTGGTGTTTTTTTGCCATGAGTACCAGTGGGTGCAAAATTTCATTGAAGGTCGTATTTTCTCGGCCGCCTAGCTGAAATTCTTTGGCGGCAACGCCGGTAGAAACGGCGAAACTGATTTCCTTGCCCACCAATGCAGGGGCACATTTTTCCCAAACCGTATCGATCCAAGCTTTCATTTTTGCTGGAACGCTGTACCAATATAGGGGGAATTGTAGAATCAAACGATCGCATGTTTGCAACAGCATCCGTTCATTGGCGAGAGAAAAATCAGAAAGATCATCAAGGAAATGCATGGTGACGTTAGGAAGCTTGGCACTTTCACTAAAGAATCGTTGGGAAAGCGAATTGTGGAAATCCGGATGGCTGGCTACCACTAAAGTTTTTATCATGAGACTGATCATCCTTTCCTATTACATTTACCATATTTTACCAAAAAGAGAAACTAGTCTGCTTTTCTTTTTGTCGAAGTTCTTCTCTTTTAGTTTCGTTTAAGGTACTTCTTTTATACTTGTTATAAGAAAAAGCCAGTAGCGGCTTAAGCGTGATAGAAATGGGGGAATAGAGGATGGAATCAAATGATCCCTTGATGAAAGGTCTAGCAACTATAATAAGGATCGTTGCAAATACAGTGAACTATGTCGAAAATGGACTTGCCAGTTGCAAACAACGAATTGATGGAAAGCGTCAAACGAAAGAAAATGATTACGGCAACGGGCAAGAGTTTACTGAAGTGACTGTCTACAGATGACCGATGCAAAGAAAATAACAAAGATGGCTCACTCCTCAAAGGGTGAGTCCTTTTTTTATTTCAAGCCATTCATCATCAGTTTGTACTTTTGTTGAGGGAAGGTATAATGAGTAAATGAAGCATAGTGGAGACGGAAGAATGAAGCAATAGTAGGGAGGAGAAGCAGGTGATGAATCATTTATATAAACGAATCCAATACAAAATTCCAGAGCTGAACCGAGTAGAAAGAACGGTCCTTAACTATTGTTTAAGGGCGCCCGAGAAAGTTTCAGAAATGACGGCCGATGAGTTAGCTTCCCAAACGTACACCAGTCAAGCGACGATCAGCAGAATGGCAAAAAAGCTTGGCTTTACCGGTTTTCAAGAATTCAAATTTTCACTGAAGAATTATCAAACTCTTGAAAGAAAATCATCTACTCAAGCTTCTCTTGGCTTATCCCCACTGATCAAGCAAATGATTGACCAGCTGACGACATCCTTATCAATGATTGAAGAGGCTGACTTTCAGCGTGCCGTGGAAATGTTGCAGCAAGCACAACGAATCGAATTTTTTGCTTTAGGGCAAAGTGCGCCGGTTGCATTATCTGCGAGTCGAAAGTTGCGGTTCTTAGGAAAAACGGTTGGCGCTTCAACGGATTGGGATGAATTGACAACCATCGCTAATCAACTATCAAAAAAAGATATGGCTATTTTTATTAGTCATAGTGGGGAAACAATCGGGATGCTAAATTATGCTAACCGGTTGAAACAAAGAGGTGTGCCGATTTTAGCCTGTATTGGTCAATCAACAAGCACGTTGGAAAAGCTTGTCACCTTCTCTTTTTCTGTTGAAATGACAACGATTTATCATCATGAAGTCGATTTGAGCCCACGGATCTCTTTAGCAGCGTTACTGGATATTTTAATTATTCAATACGCCAATCAAATCGAAGAAGTACTTGCTCCGGAATGACCATTCCATTTTGTGAATGGTCATTCTTGTTTTGGTAACTGTATTGTAAGCCTTCTTGATATCGTTTACATTTTAAGAGATAAAAGTGTTAGGAGGAAATGATATGCAAAAAGGAAAGAAAGCAAGCTGGATGGAAATTTTTCAAGGACTTGGGAAAACATTTATGTTGCCAGTCGCTTTACTCGCATTCATGGGTTTATTTTTAGGGATTGGTAGTTCATTTTCATCTTCTTCAACGATCGACGTTTTCCCATTTTTAGGTGCCTCTTGGCTTCAAGTGGTTTTTCGTTTCATGTCAACGATCGGTGGGTTTGCCTTTAGTTACTTACCCGTCATGTTTGCGATGGCGATTCCTTTAGGTCTAGCACGAAAAGAGAAGGGAGTTGCGGCATTTTCAGGCTTTGTGGGCTATGTCGTGATGCATTTATCCATCAATTTTTATTTACAAGAAACGAATCAATTAGCTACTGCAGATCAACTTCGAGAAGCAGGACAAGAGATCGTTTTTGGCATTCAAACATTATCAATGGGTGTTCTAGGTGGTATTATCGCAGGATTGATCGTTTATAAATTGCATACGCGCTTCTACCATTTTCAATTGCCAGATAGTTTTGCCTTCTTTTCAGGAGCCCGGTTTGTTCCAATCATCACCTCGCTTACTTTAGCTGTGGTCGGGGTGATCATTCCGATGATTTGGCCATTGTTTGCTATGATCATCACAGGAATCGGACATTTGATCCAACAAGCTGGTCCTTTCGGTCCGTTCTTATTTGGTTCAGGTGAGCGCTTATTACTGCCATTTGGGTTACACCATATTTTGGTTTCCATGATTCGCTTTACCGAAGCAGGGGGAAGTCAGCTGATCGATGGTCAGCAAGTCTTTGGGGCGTTAAATATTTTTTATGCGGAATTACAAAACGGTTTAAGCATCTCACCAAGTGCAACGGCGTTCTTGTCTCAAGGGAAAATGCCAACCTTTATGTTTGGCTTACCGGCAGCAGCATTAGCTATGTACCAGACAGCAAAACCTGAGAATCGTTCAAAGATAAAAGGCTTGTTGATTTCAGGCGTCATTGCAACTTTTGTGACAGGAATTACTGAACCAATCGAATTTTTATTCTTATTCATCAGCCCTTTATTATGGATTTTTCATGTCATCATGACAGGTGCTGGATTTATGGTAATGAGTCTATTGGGTGTCACGATTGGAAATACCGATGGGGGCGTGCTTGATTTTCTTATCTTTGGCGTGATGCAAGGCGCATATACAAAATGGTGGCTCGTTCTGATCGTAGGAGCTTGCTGGTTTGCCCTGTATTACTTTGTTTTTAAAACAGTGATCCTTCGCAAGAACTTGAAGACACCTGGTAGAGAAGAGAACAACGATCAAACGAATGAGTTGGAAGAGGAAATGACCTATTCTGGAAAGAGTGGCTACGATGCCCATGGTATTTTGGCAGCTTTAGGGGGAGCAAGCAATATTGATTCTTTAGACAATTGCATTACACGGCTACGCCTCGTTCTAAACGATGGTACATTGGTTGATGATGAACGGCTAAAAAAACTAGGTGCGCTTGGGGTCGTTCACTTAGATGATACGAACGTTCAAGTAATCATTGGAACGAAAGTAACAACAGTCAGAAATCAACTTGATGCGATTCTTTAGCAAAATTGTCAAGTAGTAGGAGTGAAGAAAATGTTTTTTGATGAGCCAATCAATCGTAAAGGAACCCATTGTACCCAGTGGGATTATGTGGAAGACCGTTTTGGTGAAAAAAACTTGTTGCCATTTACGATTTCCGATACGGATTTCAAGGTGCCAGCTGCAGTTGAAGCGGCACTTATCAAGCGGATGCAGCACCCGGTATTTGGGTATACACGTTGGAATCATAATGAATTCAAGCAAGCGGTCTGCAAATGGTATTCTGAACGCTTTAAAAGTAGGATCGACAGCGATTGGCTGGTCTACAGTCCTTCCGTCATGTATAGCATCAAACTACTCGTCACCTTACTCAGCAATCCAGGAGATGGGATCATTATTCAGACGCCAGCGTATGATGCGTTTTATAAAATGATCAAAGAGAACAAAAGAAAAATCGTACCTAATGCACTCATCTATGATGCCAACTCGTATCGCATTGATTTTGAAGAGCTAACAAGATTGATGGCACAGCCTGAAAACAAAGTTCTTCTCTTATGTAGTCCTCATAACCCAACTGGGAGAGTCTGGCAAAAAGATGAGTTGCAACGAATGATCGAATTGGCGAGAATCCATGATGTATTTATCATCTCTGATGAGATTCATATGGATATTGTAAGAAAAGGACAAAGGCATCAACCAATCATTGAATTGTTGCAAAAAAATGTAGCCCTTGTTACTTCGGGAAGCAAAACGTTTAATTTCCCAGGGTTGATTTATTCTTATGGAATTATTCCTGATTCCAAGTTGCGTGATCGCTTCTTAACTCAGTTGAAAGAAGCCGATGGGTTGAGCTCCACCAGTATTTTTGGCATGACCGCAACGATTGCTGCCTACGATAATGAAAGTAAGTGGGTGGATAAGCTCAATGACTATCTGGATGATAACATTGCTTATGTGATTGCTTATTTACAGGAATATCATCCAGAACTCGTGGTCACGAAAAGCGAAGCCACGTATCTTATGTGGATTGATTGTACAGCACTGGATTTAACGATGGTGGAATTGCAGCAACGAATGATTCGTAAGGGAAAAGTCGCGATTATGTCAGGGGAAATCTATGGGAATGAAGGGAGAAATTTTTTACGCCTAAACGTTGGCTGTTCGCGAGAAAAACTCATTGATGGATTGAACCGATTCACATTGAGTTTGACATAACAAAAAAGAACCCACTGAGCAATCAGAAAGATCCTGTATTCTTTCTGATCGCCAGTGGATTTTTTAGTCTTTGGTCCTGTGGGGAGTTGATGTAGTAGTAGCGGGGATTGGTTCAACGACATGGAAATAGCCTTTTTTGTCTTGAATGATCAGCATATCTTGCTGACTCTGGCTCTTGATGATTTCACCTTTAACAATTTCGTTGGTGACAGTCCGATAAATACTTGCAGTCATGCTCATTCCTCCCAACGTTTTTTCCCAACTGGTCTTCAATAGGGGGACCAGTACAAATCAATTGCTTGATTTGTACCAGCAAGGAAAAAGAAAACGAATTGGTATCTTTAGTATAGGAGAGCAATGTTTAGATTGCTGCAATTCCATGTAAAGTTTTTGTTAATCCTTTTATTTTCAACGATTGACTAATCGGCTAAAGAAAAACGCAAGGCCATTTTATTACTGCCAGACTCCACCATTTTTCCTAGTAACGTTGTTGCATTTTTTAAATACAGTTCGGCCATCTCAGCGTTGGCTTCTTCAAGCAGACGAGTAGGCTCCTTTTCAGCGGAAGCTTTACGATCAGTTTCTTGTTGGATGCGGCGACAAGCCGCCATCGTTTCCATTTCAAAACGGTTGGCAAGATCACTATAGCGATCGTAGTCGCTGTCCCCAATCAACGCCAAGGTGCGTCCTAACCAATAGCTATTTGTTGGATCGTAGGTCTTTGTCGTATCACAATAGCCAAGTGGGGTCTTAGTGATAGCTGCATAAAAGGGCACAACGCCGTTGAAGGTATTGGGGCCAAAGGCGAGCCAATGAATGCCAGCGATTGCTGCAGGCACGTGGTTGCGGATCTGCAAAATATGGACTTGCTGGTTGCGATTGAGAGCAATCGATCGAAATTGTGTTTTTTGTGTCTCGGTCCCTGTACCGTAAGGGTCAAAAGGCGTATTTTGGAAGTGGGAGCTCAATGCCCATTTTACATCTTCCACGGATAGCTTTTGTTTTGGGTAGCATACAAACGGGAGCTCTTGATCGATCGGTTCAGCAACTGTTCCGCTAAAGTGTTTTTGAATGTACCATGCCCGCGGGTTGTTGTAACGGGTATCTTTTTCTGAGGAGCTGCCAAAAATATGGCGTAGATTAATGCCTTCAAAATCAGGATTTAATTGATAGTCTTCAATCAACTGTTCGAGATCCTGCGAACACAACGTCATTTCTGAGGCGAAATCGAAGTGATCAATGTTTAAGCGATTGGGTGCCACGACATAGGCATCATCTGGTATGCGAACAGCTGCCCAGTGATGTCCACCGATGGTTTCCATATACCAAATTTCCTCGGCATCAGAAAACGCGATCCCGTTGGCTTCGTAGGTCCCATAGGTTTCTAAGAGTTCCCCTAGGCGAAGAACACCTTCTTTAGCGGAATGAATGTAAGGCAGTACAATGCTGACGAAATCAGCTTCCCCGATACCATCTTCCACATATGGATCAATGGCCAAAACGCGTGAATTGGTCGTAATCGTTTCTGTCGCAGTCATGGCGATATTTACTTCATTGATTCCTGAAGCTGCCCAGACTCCTTGGGATTCATCTGCTTCAGGTGTCGAAGTATAACGTAAGGGATCCTTAGGTAAACGGATTCGACAGCCGCTTAAAACGGCGTAAAATTCATTTCCTTGCTGTTCTGGAGTGATGACGACGAATTTTTGCGGTTCCGAACCGCTCCCTGAATCTTCATTACGGGCAATCAGGGTCGAGCCGTCAATCGATGCTTTTTTTCCTACTAGTAAAGTGGTACAGGACGCTTTTTTTCTATCCATCTTTCCAACACTCCTTCATTTCTTCTTACGAATGATTGAAGCTAGTATACCCATAGTCACATGGATTTACAATGCTTTCTATAGAGGGGAACAAAAAAATTTCGCCTTTTTTATTTATTTTTAGTACAATAAGGTGTTGTAAAAAAAATCAAAGGAGCCATTATTATGAAGAAAACAGTAATTTTTAGTTATATTTTTTTACTAAGTCTGGTTTTTGCCGGATGTGCCAAACCATCGATGGATGCGGGTAACTCCTCTAGTGACTCTTCGTCAGTCCAACAAAATGCCGAAGAGCGCACTGCCCAAATCAGCTTCAATAATAAAAGTGAAGAGCAAGACCAGGAGATCGAAACCAAAACGGTCACTTTTAAAGAAGGGGTTTCTTTGATGACTATCATGAAAGAGAACTTTGACTTGGAAGAAAATCAAGGGATGATCACCAGCATCGACGGTTTAGCCCAAGATGAAAAAGCTGGCTATTATTGGACATATACGATCAATGATGAAATGATTACGACTGGGGCAGATGATACCTTTTTAGGAAACAACGATAAAGTGGTTTTCACCTATGAAAAATTCGAATAAACCACTTGTATTTGCTGGAAAAGAAATTGCTTATTTAGGGTTGCTTGTAGCAGCAGCCGTCGTCGGCAGGACACTTTTTCAACCTTTACCCAATGTTCAACCAATGACGGTGATCTTTTTATTAGTAACCATCCATTTAGGTCTTAGTCGTGGATTGATCGTTTGTCTGCTCTCGATGCTGATTACCAATTTTTACATGGGAATGGGGGTATGGACGATTGCCCAATTGATTAGCTATGCCGTCGTAATTTTTGGAATGTATCTATTATCAAAAAGCAAACTGTTTATGAAAAAGTTGTATTTACAAGTCATTTATAGTGTATTTGCAGGTTTTGCGTATGGCTTTGTGATATCTTGGATCAGTGTCAAGCTTTATGGGTTTCCTAGTTTTTGGGCTTACTATTTTCAAGGAGTGAGCTTTGATGCGTTGCATGCAGCGGGGAATGGCATCTTTTATTTGATGCTGGCACCGATTTTTCTGCGACTTTTCCAACACTACTATCCAAATAAAGACAGCGAAGGGCACTAAGCGCCTCGCTGTCTTTTTGCTTGACTCAGCAGTCGTGGTGACAAAAACGTCTATGTCTAGAGGAAAAGTCTTTGATGATCAAACGTGTTGAATGGGGCTATGTGAGGAAACAAGCAGGCATATTGTTGTGCAAAAGCGTTTTCTGCAGGTATCCTTAAGGTATCTAAGGAAGGATGTGGCTTTTGATGAAATGGATCGTGAAAAAAGATGATTTAGAAAGCTACCGTGCGAAGTTCCATGGAAAACTGGCTGGTTATGCCGAGGAAGCCAAAATGATTGCCCTGCCAACACCAAAGTATTTTATCGTGGTGGTTGACGAAGAAAAAATCCACTTGATTCAGTTAGATCTGCAATTTCATGAAAAAGGGATGCAGACAATTATGATCCATGAGATCACAAAATTACAACTAGGCGGTGTGGTAAATAAAAAAGTTCAGATTCAGACACCTTCGTCCACTGTCAAATTAATGATCAAACCGTTGGCGATCGGTATCAAAGAGGAGCAAAAAGCCTTGATCGATCGGTTTACCAGAATGTCGCGATAAACATCGGAGGAACACGCGGGAAAAATCAGCTGGATTTTTTCAGAAAAAAAGCAAGGGCAGTTGTCTGCACTTGCTTTTCGTGAGTCCTGTTATTCTGGCGTACCGACGATTTTAATAAATTCATCGATATTCTTGATCTTCATATGTTTGATCACTAACTGTTCCCGCTTGTTCCATTTTCCTTCAACTTCTAATTGGTATTTATTTAATGGAAGGCGTAAGACATAGCTGGCTAAGTAGCGATCCTTAATAATGCAATTTACGATTTTGTGGTCTTCTAAAAGTTGGATACCTGTCAGCATCATTGGCGTTTCTTGAAAAACGCGGCTATTGACTAACAATCCAGTGTGGGTTTCGTTCATGGGATCTTCCTTTCTGATAAACCTGGGATAAATCATCTTTCTGTCTGTTATGTTACCTGATTTGCATCAGAAAGGCAATTCCTATAATAAATCCTCGTTATTATAGGTCAAGCACAAAGAAAGGAGGGAAACGACATGGTTGGGTATAATCGTTTCTCAAATGAGTTTCAAAAGGCTTCGAAAGAACTCCGTGAAGGGAAGAAGTCCAAAAATGCCAATAAGGGGCTGCGAACCCGACAAAAAATCGCTGCTGAAAAAGAGCAAAAAGCACAAAATGCTTTTTCGACTGGTTTTTTGATCGGTTCCTTCAGAGAAATATTCCGCAAGAAATAAGCAAGTTCCGCTGCCAAAGCGGGACTTGCTTTTTGTTTAGAATAAATAATTGAAGAAGACACCGTTGAGAAAGGAAAAGCTCAGATAAAATAGAAAAAGTGTCACGATGTCCAGGGGTAGGCCTTTCAGAATTGGCGGAATTGCGGCAATTTGATTTCGTGTATGAACCCCTGACAAAGCACAGGAAAAGAGAAAATACATGCCTACAGCAACAAATAAATTGGTTAAATAATCGGTATAGGGAAATTGGGTCACAGTGGCGATCGTCAGCAAGATGACACTGACTAGGGTCGTCTTTTTTAGATCATTCGTCAAGAAACGTTTTTTTGCTGGAACGATCAGTAAGCATAAACTGGCAGTAATCAAGGCGATGATGGCAGCACTTACCAAATTGGTGACCACTTGATTGCCATAGACAAAGCGATTTTGAAGCAAAAGATAAAAACTTAAACCGCTCAACAAGTATGCGACTGCAATGATCCCTGACAGGAAAACCACCCGTGTCGTCACGTTCGGTTTTTTTTCTTTGACGGTCGGCGCCAAATTTTGACAGGCGTAATTTGTGAGTAGAATGACTAGGAAGACCACTAGTCGATTGGCGATCATCATATGAGAACGCTCCTTTCTTGCGTTTTAGCTCATGATTTTAAGGTTGAACGGGGTCTTTTTTCCTTCCCCTAAAATGCGAAGGCGTAAGAAGCGATCGATGAGTGGAGTAAAACAATTCATGATCAAGATGGCATAGCTCATGCCTTCGTTTGTGAAACCAAAGAAACGGAAGAGGACAACGAGAAGCCCCACGCCTAAGGCAAAAAGATTTTCTCCTGCTTTTGTTCCTGGAGTCGAAGAATAATCAGTCGCCATATAGATCGCACCCAACATGGCACCACCGCTGATGATATGCCCAATCACCGTTTGCCAACTGCCTGTAAAAAGTCCTTCTGGACCAAGGATAAAAGCAAAGAGCCCGATCGTTGCAAAAATAATCAGTGGGATACGAGGGGAGATGATTTTCTTGTAAACAAGAAAAATTCCACCCAGAAGTAAAAGCAAGGCACTGGTTTCACCGATTCGTCCCCCAGTAAATCCTAAAAAAGCATCCAACAGATCAGAACCGCTTAAGGTGTCCCCGGCCTTCATGACAGCTAATGGCGTAGCACCGGAAACGACATCGTTCGCTGTAGCTTGCGAAACCACATCAGGAGCGATGCTGCCAAAAGGTGGATCTGGCCAACTGATCAAAAACATCTGGTTATAAAACAAGCCAATCAACAAGGCGCGACCGCCAAGGGCTGGATTTAGAAAATTATAACCAATACCGCCAAAAAATTCTTTGACGATGATTACGGCAAACGCCACCCCAATCACGGGAAAATACCAAGGTGCGGTTGGTGGGAGGTTCATCGTTAAAAGCAAGGCCGTCACGACGATGCTTAAATCGAAGCGAAACGGCCGTTTGACAAGATAGGACCAAAGTCCGTCGGCAGCAAACGCCGTGGCTAGTGCAATGAAAAACAAGCCATAAACTTTCAATCCAAAAAGGTAGCCAGAGAATAAAACTGCTGGCAGCAAGGCTAATACCACACACCCCATGATTTTAATGGTCTCGTCATTGCTGCGAATATGGGGGCTTGGGGGTGTTTCTTGATTTTTCCTTTGCTGAAAGAGACGTTCGCTATCGGAATCCTTGTAATAATCAGGCACTTTCCTTCGCCTCCTTTTGCAACTGGGCAACTTTGCCTTTTGCGGCAGTGATATTGGCAGCTAAGGAACGTTTAGCTGGGCAGACGAAGGTACAGGCACCACAATTGATACATGCTTCTGCCAATAATTCTTCACACTTTTGATAATCCCCCGCTCGATAAAACTGATCGATCTCCATTGGCATGAGGCGCATTGGACAAGCTTCGACACATTTGTTGCAGCGAATACAGGGGTTTTCGGCATAGAGCCAATCGGTTTCTTCATTAAAAACAACGATGCCGTTGCTGCCTTTGGTGACCGGAACTTTCAAGGTTTTGACGGATTTTCCCATCATTGGTCCACCAAGAATCAATTTGCTGGGGGCTCCTTGAAAGCCGCCGGCAAAGTCGATCAATTCTCCTGCGAGTGTTCCTAACGGATTTTTGACGATGCAGGGATTTTGAACATCGCCGGTAACGGTTGTATAGCGTTCAATCAACGGTTTGTCATAACAGACCGCTTCGCCGATGGCAAAGCTGGTGGCAACATTGATCAAGACGATACCGATATCGGCAGTCAAACCACCTAACGGCACCTCTTGATCGGTCAATAACTCTACTAACTGCTTTTCACCACCGGTTGGATAAACAGTTGGGACAGTAACGACTTCTATCGTGTCATCCTCTGCACTTGCGGCTTGCATGGCTGAAATGGCTCTTGGTTTGTCATCTTCGATGCCTATTATGATTTTTGGACCATCCAGTAACTTTTGGGCAATCTTTGCACCGTGAATGATTTTCTGGGCTTCTTTTTGCATTAAGAAAGCATCACTGCGTAAGAACGGTTCACATTCAGAACCATTTAAGATCAAAGTATGGATTTTTTTGGTTTCATCAATACTGAATTTGACATGGGTGGGAAACGTTGCACCGCCTTTGCCGGCGACGCCGCCTTGACGGATTTTGTTGAGGATGGTTTCGTTAGCAGCAGATTGCCAGTCGAAGGGGGCTGACAAAAAATCATTTTGATAAGCATAATCATTTTCAATGATGATGGTTTTTCCTTCTTCATTGTTTTGATTCGGCCAATCGACCATGTCGACGATTTTACCCGAAACAGATGCATGAATTTTGGCAGATACAAACGCATCAGACTCAGCGATCACTTGCCCTTGCTTGACGTAATCACCAACGGAAACAATCGGTTCCACCGGAGCACCAATATGTTGTGCTAAAGGGATAAAGACCATCGTGGGTGAAAAGGTAAGAATTTCATCTTGTTCGATCATTAATTTTTCTTTTAACATTTTTAATGGGGGACTTAGTGAAATACCGCCAGTAAATGTTCTCATAACCAACACTCCTTTCTCTCCTAAGTTTATTCTAGCATGCCATAAGGAATCACAAAACCCAAAACGCTTACATTTCACAAGAAAAACTTCTTTCGGTTGACATATGATTGTTTATTCATATATAATAAGTCTATAAATATGATTGATCGTTCATATGACAGATGGACTAGAGGAGGTTTTAATGATGGCTGAACATACTTGTCAACATGATCACACAAAAACGGAGGGGCATTCTCATACTCACGATCATGGGACTCTCCCACGTAACATTTATTTTGTAGGCTTACTGCTCTTTATACTGGCACTTTTTGTTCCGAACCAATGGGTGAAAGATGGGTTTTATTTTGCTGCGGTTTTATTAGCAGGTTATCACATTTCGTGGGAAGGAATCGAGGATACCATAAAGAGTACCAGAGCCAATCGGCGATTCACACCGAATGTACATCTTTTGATGTTGTTGGCAGCGATTGGTTCCATGGTCATAGGAAATTTTAATGAAGCAGCTTTGTTGATTTTGATTTTTGCAGGCGCTCACTTCTTAGAAGAATACGCCGAGGGACAAAGTCGACGAGAAATCACCAATCTTCTCAAATTGAATCCCACGGAAGCCCGTTTGGTGGGTCCGGATGGGAAAGCTAAAAAAATTGCCGCTTCTGAGATAAAAAAAGGAGATATTTTGCAAGTGCTACCTGGTGATCAGTTAGCAACAGATGGCGTAATCCTTTCTGGAACGAGTGCCATCAATGAAGCTTCGATCAATGGGGAAAGTATTCCTCGAGAAAAGACTACAGGAGACGAAGTCTATGGGAGTACGATTAATGGAAACGGCACATTTTTGATGGAAGTCACGAAAGACAGCTCTGAAACAGTCTTCGCAAAAATTCTTTCAGTGGTGGAAGCGGCGCAATCAAATCAATCACCGACCGAAACACGAATCAAAAAAATCGAACCAATCTATGTAACAGTTGTTTTCATTGCAGTTCCTTTGTTCATTTTGACTGCACCGTTTCTCTTTGGTTGGGATTGGTATACAAGTTTTTATCGTGGGATCGTAATGATGATTGCGGCTTCTCCTTGTGCTTTAGCGGCAAGCGCCGTCCCTGCTAGTTTATCGGCGATCTCGAATCTAGCGAAAAAAGGGATTCTTTTTAAAGGGAGCAATTACTTGACCAATTTCGCTCAGATCAAAGCGGTGGCTTTTGACAAAACGGGAACTTTGACCGTCGGAAAACCTACAGTCACGGAAGCCGTTTTCGCTGATACGATCGATCGAGCAGAGGCAGCAGCGGTCATCGTTTCGATGGAAAAGCAAGCCAACCACCCATTAGCAGATGCGATCGTTACTTATTTCGAGAAGACAGAGAAAATACGAGAAATCGAACAGTTGACTGTCACAAACGAGATTGGTTCCGGTTTATGTGCCGTCGCAGGAACAAAAACCTATCGATTAGGAAAAAGAACCGAAAACACCCAGTTAACAGGTTTGATGGAGCAACAGTACCGTCAATTGGAAGCGCAAGGAAAAACAATGGTCGTGTTTTCCATCAACGAAGAGGTTACGGCGATCATCGCATTGATGGATGAGCCGAACGAACAGGCAGCTTCTGTGATTCATTATTTGAAAAATGAAGGTATCCATACTGTTATGATCACCGGAGACAGTGCTTCTGCTGGTGAAGCAATCGGTCAGCGCTTAAAGGTTGACCAAGTGGCTGCCAATGTTTTGCCTGAGAACAAAGCGGAAGCGGTACGAGCACTCCAAGAAGCATACGGACAAACCGCCATGGTGGGTGATGGTATCAATGATGCCCCTGCACTTGTTCAAGCAGACATCGGCTTTGCGATGGGGGAAGGGTCAGATGTTGCGATTGAAGTAGGAGACGCAGTGATCATGAAGAATGATCTTTCGCGTTTTGCATATGCCTATCGCTTAGCGAAGAAGATGGATCGGATCATTTGGCAAAATATTTTTTTCTCCATGTTTATCGTCGCGTTATTAGTCGGCTTGAATCTATTCGGCTTGATGAACATTGGGTTGGGGGTATTTGCCCATGAAGGCAGTACATTGATCGTATTGTTTAACGGGTTACGTCTTTTGCGTAAACTGCCAGAAGCATAAAAAAAGCGGCTATCGAAAGATAGCTGCTTTTTTAATGACTGAATTGTGTCGAAGTTGGAAAATCAAAGGCATCGATTTTTTGTAATCGATTTTCGATCCTTCTTAGAATTCCTTCAGAGGATTCTAACGGTTTGATTGCATGATAAGCAGTCAGCAATAGGACTTTTTCTTTAGCAGGACGATTTTCGATGCGATAGATATTGGCTAATCGTTCAACATATTCGTAATGACTATAGTCCGTTTTATTGATCAAGAAGTGCAAGAGATCTTTTGCTTTCGCATAGTCTTCTTGAAGATAGAAACTGATCGCTTCACGATACAATTTGATATCGAGTTCTTCGATTTGTTCTGGATTCGCTTTTAACGCACGCCACTCATTGATCGAGATTTTTCGTACGACTTTGCCAGTTGCATCGGTCAAAAAAATTACCGGCACATCATTTGGATGTTTTGCTTCTTGCTTAATTTTCTTCATGTCGCACCTCCCGCCTCTCAATGGACTGACTGTTTGATATCTCCTATTTTAAAAGGAATAGCGGGAAAAGTCTACATGTAGATGTTAGATTCGTAGAAAATTTTAAAACATTCTCATTTATTAGGCTCTTTTTCGTTGAAAATGATTAATAGCGTCGGATGCCCCCATGAAAATCAAGATACCGCCAAAAATTTGGAAGAACAGTAGCCAAGTGGCGAATGGATTCAATACGAGAACGAGTCCAGCAGCAATAATCAAAAGACTGATGATTAAGCTCGTGATGTAAGGTAAACCAATGCGTTTTTGGTTAAAGCTTGCCATTAAGCGGGTGCATCCGCTGATGGTGATCATAATCCCTAAGAAAAATGGCACGATGGCAAGTAATCCTTTAGCAAAAACTAAAATCGCAGCTGCAGCAATCAACAGTAAGATACCAGAGACCGACTGCACATTGCGATAGCCCTTTTGTTTTTCTTTGTAGCTCGTATACAAGCTGATGATTCCTAGACATGCGATGTATCCGGCAACGAGATAAACGATCGTGTTGAAAACAGATCGTGGTGCAATCAAGATAATGAAGCCGAAGACGATATATACGACGGCACGAAGCAAGTCATAGCGTTGTAATTTATCAAAAAATGCATTCATGATAATTCCTCCTTTTTTTCTTATTGTACCGAATTCTGGTGAAAATAGATATCAAAAAACCTAGGAAATAGGCTAAGCCTTTTGTAACAGATCATTTTTTGGTAAAATAGGGAAAAGAAAACAGAACGGAGAGTTTTATGAGTGGGTTAACGCTATTGATGTGTGCCTTTACGATCGTTTTGTACCTCTATTTATTGGTGGTACGCAAAGAGATTCACTTTATTGCTGTTGAGCGCAAACTAAGCAAAATCGCTATTACGATCTTTTCAGTAATGATTATCCTATCCATGTTGATGATGGATGACCAATTGGATAATCAGGTGCGAGGAATCGTTTCAGGTTTTGTCTTTTTAAGCTTTGTGCTAGACAGCCGCGGGTTAGCCCTAGATCGAATTATTGTCCATCCAATGAGTATTAAAGGGGTACTGTACCAAGACATTGATCGGGTCGTATTATTTCAAGAAAAGGAAGGGCAGCCCATCAAGATGAACTATTTTCGAAAAGGGATGCGGGGACCATTAATGAAATTCAAACAACCGTTAGCTGAATTGGTGGTTTTTTTGTCGGAGCACTTGAATGAAGGAACACCGATCGATATTCTGGTCGATCATGATCAAGGAAAAAATGACTAAAAGACCCTTGATTGCTGCCGTATGTGGCCGTAATCAAGGGTCTTTTTTTTAAAATCGGGAATCGTTTTTAATGGAAAACGCGGAAACGTTCGTCATCATTTAAAAATTCTTTTTCATTTGGTTCGCTTTGTTTTGAACCAAAAACTAATTGGGCCCGCAGCTGCCAATTTTCAGGAATTGACCATTCAGCTACAACAGCATCATCAATTACTGGATTATAATGTTGTAAGTTGGCGCCTAATCCGGCTTCTTCTAAAGCTACCCAAACATTCGCTTGGGCAATCCCATTCGATTGTTCTGCCCAGACCGGGAAGTTATCTGCATAAAGGGCAAATTGGTCTTGCAAGTTCTTAACGGTATCTGTGTGAATAAAGAATAGAACGGTCCCATAACCTGCTTTAAAGCCAGCAAGTTTTTGTTTCGTTGCTTCAAACGCCTCCGGTGGTGTCAATGGTTCTAAAGCAACCTCCGTTAACGTCCATAATTTTTCGTGGGCATCGCCAAATAAAATCACGGCACGTGGCGATTGTGCGTTAAAAGCAGTTGGGCTGTTTTTTACTGCTTCTTTCACGATGGCTTCGATTTCTGTATCTGAGAGTGAAACATCTTTGCCTAATCCATAGATTGAACGGCGCTGTTTGATCGTATCAAGAAATTTTGTCATAGTATTCCACCTTTTCTATTGTCATAGAATGAAGTATACATTCTTACTTAATGTTAGTAAAACAAAATGCTTTGTAAGAAAAAAGTCAGGCAAACGCGCCTGACTTTTTTTCTTACTGGGCATCAATGGCGATAAATTTGACAGTCACGTATTCTTCAGGACCATATTTGCCGTTTTCACGACCAAAACCGGAATGTTTGACGCCGCCGAAGGGAGCCGCCGGGTTTGAGATCGCAATGTCATTGACCCCAACCATCCCATATTGGAGGTTTTGGGCTACATCCGAGATTGTTTGCAGATTCGTTGAAAAGAAGTAAGAGGCTAATCCAAATTCCGTATCATTTGCCGCAGCGATGACTGCTTGTCGATCCGTAAATGAGATCAATGGAATCACGGGTCCAAAGGTTTCTTCATAGTAAATAGTCATGTCAGGAGTGATGCCGTCGATGACCGTTGGTGCAAAGAAGTTGCCTTTTTCGTATTCACCTTCAGTAAGCTTCTTCCCACCGAATAAGACTTTAGCCCCTTTATTTACCGCGTCTTCCAGCTGGTCGATGATTTTTTTAACGCTTGCTTGATTGATCAAAGGACCAACGGTGGGGTTCTCTAAACCATTACCAACAGTTACGGCTTCCATTTGCCCTAATAGCTTTTTAGTAAAGGCTTCTTTGATGGATTCTTCGACAAAAATTCGATTGGGGGATGTACAGACCTGACCGTTGTTGCGGAATTTTGCTGCAATTAATTTTTCAGCAGCTAAATCTAAATCAGCATCAGCAAAAACAAGAAACGGGGCATGGCCGCCTAACTCCAATGAAACTTTTTTCAGAGTTGGTGCAGCTTGTTCGTATAATTTCATCCCAACTTTCGTGGAGCCGGTAAAGGTGATTTTTTTGACTTGTTTGTTCTCAGTCAATTCTTTCCCGATTTCAGAAGAATCCCCTAAGACGATATTGACGACTCCGTCAGGAAGGCCCGCTTGTTGAAAAAGTTCACCTAAAGCCAATGCTGATAGGGGTGTTTCTTTAGATGGTTTCATAACAAGGGTACAGCCAACTGCCATGGCAGGAGCGATTTTTCGAGCAATCATATTGGAAGGAAAGTTCCAAGGCGTGATCGCACCAACAACACCGATGGCTTCTTTTCGCACCAGCCAATGATTGTGTGCAGGAGCTGGAATCACTTCGCCGTAGACCCGTTGTGCTTCGGCGGCATTCCAACGGAAATTGTCTACGTTGGATTGGATTTCTGCCTCTGCCTCCTTTAATGGTTTTCCTTGTTCCATGCTCATAATTTTTGCCAAACGGTCGCTTTCTTGTTCCATTAAATCAGCAATCTTGTTCATCAAATCGGCTCGTTCTCGAGGCGAACGTTTTGACCAATCTGTGAAGGCTTTCGCGGCGGCATCGATCGCTTGTTTTGTTTCATCGATGCCTCCTTGGCTGACTTTTACCAGTTCTTCATTAGTGGCAGGATTGGTAACCGAAACCGACTCTTTTGTTCCTTCAAGCCATTTTCCGTCAATCAATAACTTCGTGGGCACTTGTGGTAACTGTTGGTTCATTTTGGCACTTCCTTTCAATAATGGGTTCTATTTCAACCGTAGCACGGATTAGATAAGATGACAATTCATACGCAAGTCCAATGATTCCCCAAATTTTCATAAAGAACCAGAGAGGAGATGTCCTGCTCCTTTCATTTTATGGTAGAATAGAAAAATAAGAATGTTTGTTCGATTCTTGGGAAATATAGTTAAAACATTCAAGGAGTGAGGGACGCGTGCAACAAGTAAAAGAGCTTTTAAAAACAGTAGGATTTGTCGTGATCTTTACTTTATTCCTCTTGTTATTAAGACAGTATGTCTTTACCCCTGTGATCGTAAAAGGAGATTCGATGGACCCCACATTACATGATGGTGAGCGGGTGATTGCTTTGAAAAATACCGAGATCGAACGTTTCGATATCATAACGTTTGAAGCACCGGATGAAGCAGGCAAAAACTATATCAAACGCGTAATCGGATTACCTGGCGACCAGGTTTCCTATCAAAACGATACCCTTTATATCAATGGACAAGCATATGATGAACCCTACTTGGATGAATTCAAAGCAGCTGTCGCAGATGGCTTTCCGTTGACTAGTGATTTTGATATGGGGTTATTTGGTGTTGAAGTCATTCCTGAAGGTCAAATTTTAGTGTTAGGGGATAACCGTCGAATTTCCAAAGATAGTCGTCAATTAGGTCTGATCGATGAATCAACAATTTTGGGGGATGTAAAATTTGTTTTCTGGCCAATTGCCGATTTTGGTATGGTAGGCAAAGAATGAAATTCTGCGATTGTTATTTTGTTTTTAAGGAGAGTCTCTTAAAAATAAAGACGCATTCGAAAAAGCGTGTCGCTGATTTTTTAGTGGATTTTTTTAAAAGACGATGGAGAGAAGGAGTCCTTTCATGAGTTTACGATTTATTCTTGGCGATGGCCGTTGTCGTCATGATCAAGCAGTGATAGAAAATGCAAAAAGCTGGTTAGAAAAAGACCATCAAGAAGTATTTTTTCTGGTACCTAACTACAACAAATTTGAACGAGAGCGCGAGATCCTTCAATTACTGAAAGAGGATCGCGTAGAAGATTTTGCTTCTATTCGCGCGCAAGTGTATAGTTTTCACCGTTTGGCTTGGTTTTATCTGCAGCAAACCGGCTTGCTTTCTCAAAATGCCATCACTGAAAATGGTGCCTCCATGATCATGCGTAAGCTGCTTTTGGAACTAGAAGAAGAACTCGTCTTATACCGTGGTGAGATCAACAAAGCGGGTTTTATCCAACAATTGTTGGCTTTCTATCAAGAAATGCATACAAGTCGATTGGGGATCGAAGATTTATTAGCAGGTGGTGCTGCACCAAGCGCAACCCAAGACGAAGAAAAAAAATACAGTGAATTAGCGATAATTTTTCAACGATTTGAACAAGAACTTCTAGAGCGTGCCTTGCAAGTCGAACAACCGATCACCTTACTGACACGCTTTCTGGAAGGTTCCTTGCTGGGCGATTCCTCGGTGGATCATGCAATGCCAACCACTGTTTCTTTGAACAAAGCGCCAGATCTTTCCCACGCCTTATTTATTATCAGCGGTTTCTCCGCTTTTTCAACACAAGAGCAACAGTTGATTCAAGTACTGATGAAGAGAAGTCATGTAGTGATTGATCTTATTTTGGATCGCGGGTACCCACAAGAGATGCCCACGCCATTGAATTTATTTTACGAAGCAGGACGGACCTATTATCAGTTGATCAGTTTTGCTCGTGACAATCAAGTGAACATTTACTTAGATCAGAAACTTTCCGTCAACCAAGAGGTGGACAAAGAAGACGAGGGATCGATCCCGCAGGCATACAAGGAAGTAGAAACTTTTTGGCGGCAGACCCAATCACAAGCCAATTATCATCAGCAGACGTCCGTCAAAGACTTCTTGGCTGTCTGGAAAGTTGGGAATCCCGAAGAAGAGATTCGTCAAATCGCAGCGTCGATCCGCGGGATGATGAGTGATAAGAAACGGTACCCAACATTACGGTATCGTGATATCCAATTACTGATCGCCGAACCAGAAGTCTATCATCAGTATATTCCTAAAATTTTTACTGAGTTTGAGATTCCTTTTTATATCGATGAAGAGCAGATGATGGCGCAACATCCATTGGTTGAGTTTTTGAATGCTTTTTTTGCTTGTCAATCCTATGGCTTTCGCTTAAATGATATTTTACGGTTGCTTAGAACGGAACTTTACTTACCGGCAGCCTATCGCTCCGAAGCAGATTGGCTTGTTGGGCGTGACCAGTTTCGTAAGTTGGTGGATATTACCGAGAACAAAGCGCTGGCTCATGATTTCCAAGGAGCGAGTTGGACGAGAAACGAAGATTGGGAACTGATCGAGTATTTACAATCGGAAGAAGAAGCAGTGGACAAAGTGGATTTGACGGCGTACACCAATCAGCTTCGTAGGGCTTTCAAGCAAGATGTCGTGGATACACTCGATTGGCTGACAGCAGCTAGAACAAATCGAGATGCCGTAGAACTGCTGTATCGCTTTTTACTGAATGCGGGTGTCGAGCAACAGCTGAGGCATTGGCGAGACCAGGCAATCCAACAAGGAAAATTAGATCAAGCCCGCAATCATGAACAAGCATGGCAAGCTTTAATGGATCTGCTGGATGAGTATGCCACGATCTATGGAGATGAGCCCTTTGATTTTGCGCTCTTTGAAGATGTCTTATTGACTGGCTTAGAAAATGTCACATTCGGAAAGATCCCAACAGCGATCGACCAAGTCAACATCAACCGCCTTGATTTGGCGCGTCCGAAACAAGCGAAGATCACATTTGCACCGGGATTGAATGAAACGGCTTTGCCAAGAAAAATGGAAAATAAAACATTGTTGACGAATGAAGAACGTCAGCATTTCAATCAGTTATTCAATGGTGAAAAATACCTTAGAGATACAGTGGTGGAAGGCAGTGTCAAAGAACCATTTGCCTTTTATTCTGTCTTGCTTTCAGCGACAGAGCACTTATCACTGTCCTATGCCGTTAATTTTGATACACAGCAAAACATCAAGATGTCGCCTTATTTAGACCGCGTGGTCAAGCATTTGGATGTACCACTGCAAGAGCGGGGGATCTTGACGCTAGTCAGTGACCCGAGAGACTATGTTGGCAGTTATCGTGTCCTGATCTACCAAATCAATAATCTCAGTCAGCAAGCGCAAAAAAACAAAGAGAATTTGCCTCGAGTGTGGGAGCAACTGAAACAAGCGCTGTTACGTTCGGAATGGACAGATTTAGCTGCCCAAGTATTTGAAAGCCAAACCCATCAAAATATTCCGATTCCTTTGTCTCAAGCACAAGCTGCGGCGCTATATGGCCCGTCGATCTACAGCTCCATTTCTCAGATGGAGACGTTCTATCAGTGTGAATACAAGTATTTCGTCAGCTACGGATTACGGTTAAAAGAACGGGAAGTTTATGGCTTAAATCCAGCAATGACCGGTGAGTTTTTCCATGATGCGTTGGACCGCTTTGTCAAAGTCCTAATTGCTGAAAATATTTCCTTGACCCAGTTAACTGCTGACCAACGCGTGCAATTTGTGGAAGTCGTTTTGCAGGAAATTTTTGGCGAAAGCCGTTATCGCTTACTGACGAGTTCTGCTCGGATGAATTTTATTCGGTATCAATTAGGCAAGACGATTCAGCGAGTAGCGTGGGCATTAGCGAAACAAGGACAAAAAATGCATTTTAGTCCTGAAAAGACGGAGGTGCTGTTCGGCCAGATCGCTGGCTCAAATGGGATTAACGGGATCGAATTACCATTAAGTTCTGGCGGGAAACTACATGTGCGGGGGAAGATTGATCGTGTCGATACGGCGAAAACGGAAGAAGAGCAATGGCTTTCCGTTGTTGACTATAAATCTAGCAGCCGAGATTTTGACCTTTCTGAAGCCTACTACGGACTTGCGATGCAGTTGATCACGTATCTCGACGTCGCATTGACGGATGCTGTCCAACTGGTTGGTTCGCCAAAGGTTCGACCAGCGGGGGCATATTATCTGCATGTGCATAATCCGCTTTTGGACGGACAAGAAGCCAGTGAAGAAGAACGTTTAAAACGTTTCAAGTATGACGGGTTGTTTATTGACGAACCGGCTGTTTTCCCGTTACTCGATGAGGAAGTTGAAGCCAGCAAAAATTCGCCGGTATTTCCTGTTCGGAAAGACAAAAACGGCAATTATCAAAAAACAACACAGGCGAAAAACAAGTTTTATACAGAAGAAGAGCTTGAACTATTAAGAAAACACAATCGGAAAAATATGCAACAAAGTGGTGAGAAGCTGTTGAGCGGTGAAATCGCCTTAAACCCGTCTTATAAATTAAAAGACAAAAAAAGGGCGTGTGAGTTTTGTCCGTTTCGCAGCATCTGTGACTTTGATGTATTATTGAAAGAAAATGAGTACCACCGTTTAGAAAACTTATCTAAAGATGAGATTATCCATCGCTTAAGGGAGGAAGAAGATGAGTAAGATCCCTTTAAAACCGCAAAATGAAACCTTTACGGATACCCAATGGCAAGCCATTTTTGATAAAGGGGATAATATCCTCGTTTCCGCTTCAGCGGGTTCAGGTAAAACCACCGTTTTGGTTCGGCGAGTGATTGAAAAGCTAAAAGCAGGAACGACGATCGATTCTTTACTGATCGTGACCTTTACCGAAGCAGCTGCTCGAGAAATGAAAGAACGGATTCAAGCGGCATTGCAGCAGGCCATCAATCAAGAAAGTGACGAGCAAAAGCGCCAGCACTTCGTCCGTCAGCTGCAGCTATTGCCGACAGCTAACATTTCTACCTTGCATGCGTTTTGTTTAACTGTGATTCGGCGTTTTTATTATTTGATCGATTTAGATCCAAATTTCCGCATGATGACTGATGAAACCGAAATTTTATTGATGAAAGAAGAAATCTGGACACAGCTGAGAGATCAACAATATGAAGCCAATGATGAAGCGTTCTTTCGTTTGACGGAAAATTTTTCTAGTGATCGTTCCGATGAAGGCGTCGGGGATCTGATCCTGTCTCTTTATGACTTTGCCCGAGCAAATCCGGATCCAGTGAACTGGTTAGCTCATCTAAGTGATCACTATATCGGCAAAGAAACCTTTGCTGAAAATACCCTGTACCAATCGCAAATCAAGCCGACTTTGCAAGAAAACTTGAAAACAGCGGCGCATTTGCTGCAGGCGGCGCAAGACTATGCCCGTTCTGATGAAGCGATGGAAAAAGCGGCACTATTGATCGATACCGAATTAGGAATGGTGGAAACCTTAAAGGCTCTGCTTGATGCAGACGATGTCGATGGCTTCTATGAGCAAATCCAAGTGTTGCGTTTTGCTCGCTACCCAGCTTTTCGCAAACCAGAACAAAAGGAACTCTCTCAAGAAATTAAACCTTTGCGAGATGATGCGAAAAAATTGGTTGAGCAATTGAAAGCGGCCTTTCCATACCCACCGGCTGAAATGATGGAGCTGCTTCATCGGTCCGCACCTGTCGTTGAAAAAATGGCAGCTATGACCGAAGCGTTTATGAAAGCATTCCAAGAAAGGAAACTTTCAAAAGGCCGTTTAGACTTTAATGATTTGGAACATTTCACCTTGCAGATTTTACAAGGAGACGGTAGCGGAAGTGAAGCGTCGACCTATTATCGTGATCGCTTTGAAGAAGTTTTAGTTGATGAATATCAAGACGTCAATCGGCTGCAAGAGGCAATTTTATATTGGGTGAGACAAGTCGATCATAACCCCGGCAATATGTTTATGGTGGGGGATGTAAAGCAGTCGATCTATTCGTTTCGACTAGCAGATCCGACGCTATTTATCGAAAAATACTTGGCATTTGAAACGGAGAATGGTGGGCGGAGAATCGTCTTAGCAGAAAATTTCCGTTCTCGCTCCGACGTATTGGATTTTACGAATCTAGTTTTTCAACAGCTGATGGATGAACGGGTTGGACAAATCCCTTATGATGAGGCGGCAGCCTTGATTACCGGTTTTCCTCATTTTCCAGAAAGCGACGCCTTTGCCACAGAGCTCTTGTTATATGAAAAAGAGCATGAATCCGAAGAACAATTGATCGATGACAAAACAGAGGGTGAAATGCAGATTACTGCATTGAAGATTCGAGAGTTGATTGAATCAAAATTCATGATCTATGACAAAAAAGCCAAAACAAATCGACCAATCACTTACAACGATATCGTCTTATTGACCCCTACACGTAAAAACAATCTTGTCATTTTGGATGTCTTTAAGCAGTTTGGGATTCCGATGGCGGTCAATGATGCTCAAAACTATTTTCAGGCAACGGAAATCCAAACCGTCGTTTCTTTGCTGCAAATCATTGACAATCCGTACCAAGATATCCCCCTTGTGGCGGTCTTGCGTTCGCCAATCGTCGGCCTAACAGAAGATCAATTGGCTGAGATCCGTTTAGCGAATCGTTCCAGCGACTACTATGATGCAGTATTGGATTATCATGTTCAACAAGAAGAGTCACCCTTGTGGCAAACGTTGGATGGGTTTTTAGCCAAACTAAATCAATGGCGCGAAGAAGCACGCAGATTACCGATCCCAACCTTATTATGGCAAATCTATGAAGATACTGCTTACTTGGATTATGTTGTGGGACTTCCTGCAGGACAGCAGCGTTATGCAAATTTAGTGGCATTGATACACAGAGCTGAAAAATACGAAAAGAGCAGTTTCCGTGGTTTGTACCAATTCATTCGCTTCATCGAAAAAATGCAAGAAAAAAACAAAGATTTGGCGGAGCCTGTGGCTACTCCTGTAGAAGATGCCGTTCGAGTGATGACCGTTCATGCAAGTAAAGGCTTGGAATTCCCTGTTGTGTTCTTACTGGATACAACAAAATTCTTTAACTACCAAGATTTTCAAAAACGCTATATCTTTGAAGAACAGCTGGGAGCTGGGATCCAATATGTGAATCCAGCAGAAAACCTTAAATTTGAGACACTGCCGTTTCAAGCCATCAAGCAAGTTCGTTTGAAAAAAGCCTTGTCAGAAGAAATGCGAAAATTATACGTAGCATTGACACGAGCAGAGCAGAAGCTTTTCTTAGTGGGCTCCTATAAAAATCAAGCGGATGCCTTTAAGACTTGGCAATCTGGCCTGACACAAGCCGAGATGGTTCTTGATCCTGCATTACGGCTTGTTGCCCGGGGGAGCTTGATGGATTGGGTCGGACGGACCCTGATGCGCCATCCAGATATGGAAGCAGTATTCTCTGAAGCGTCAGAGCGCAAGCGGACGATCGATCATCCTGCTCATTTTCGTCTGTCATGGTGGAATCAAGAAACGATCACGCAACAAGTCCAAGAGACCCTTGTGCCAGTCGAGGAGTCTAAACGATTGCTTGCGCCAGATAGCAATATCGATGATCTTTTGAAACGCCTAGCATATCGCTATCCTTATCAAAAAGCGACCCAAACGACTAGTTATCAATCTGTATCAGAATTGAAAAGACTCTATAACGATCCCGATGATCAACAGACCACTTTGTTGGAATGGCGGTCGGTTTCCGAGAAGACGAATCCTCAGCAATATCGCTACGTACAGGATGAATTGGCGAAACCAAAATTTCTGCAGGAAACGAAGCCTCTCGCCAGCAGTATCGGGACAGCAACACATACGGTTTTGCAAATGATTCCATTAGGAATGACGCCAACACAAGATACTTTGGAGCTCCTGATTGCTGAACTCGTGAAAAAGCAATTTTTTTCTGAAGAAATCGCCAAAAAAATTGACCGATCGAGCATTTTGTGGTTTTATCAAACTGAACTAGGTGAACTGCTGAACCGATCCTCTGATGTGGTGAAGCGGGAGCAGCCGTTTTCGATGCTAAAAGAGGCTGATACGATCTTTGAAGGGTTTGACGAACCAGATGCGCCGCTTTTGATCCATGGTATTATCGACGGCTATATTGAATTGGCGGATGAAATCATTTTATATGACTTTAAAACAGATGATGTTTTCGGCAGTCAGGCTCAGATTGAAAAGAAAATGCGCGAACGATATTATGGTCAATTGAAACTCTACTGCCAAGCATTGGAGAAAGCATTGAGCAAACCAGTGAAACAGACCTATTTAGTGCTGTTAAAACCTAAAATGATCGTGGCATTCTAGCTGATCGATCCTAGTTTCTTACAATTCGTAAGTCATATGCTATAATAGGTAAAAGAGGTGATGGAGAATGATAAAAGTAGAATCGGATTATGCCCTTTGTCCTAAATTTGAAAAAGCTTTTTCTATTTTAGGCAAAAAGTGGAACGGCTTGATCATTGATGTCCTTCTTGAAGACGGCAAACAAAGATTTGTTGAGTTAGCAAACAAGATTCCTCAAGTGAGTGATCGGGTGTTAGTCGAACGCTTGAAAGAATTAGAGCGGGAAGAAATTGTCTGCAAAGAAAACAATCTTTACTGCTTGACGCCAAGAGGTATTGCTCTTGAAAAGAGTATGATGAGTGTGAAGCGTTGGGCAGAAACCTGGGTGCGTGAGGAAGAATGCAGTTGATTTCTCACCGGAAATTAGGTAAACTAAGCTTAAATGAATAGATAAAAAGCGTTGATAGAAACTAGTAATTTGGCTGAATCAGAAAAAGGGAGACTTGTCACAGACTGAAAGCAAGTCCTGTATTCGAAAAATGAATTTCACTTCTGGAGCTTGCTGATTACAGTCAGTCGGCAGTTTTGCTGTCGTTAGCCGAAGTGAGTGCGCGGTTTTTTTCGCGAATGAGGATGGTAACACGAGACGTCGTTCCTTTTTAAGGGATGATGTCTTTTTTTGTCTTTATACGAATGATACTCACTTTATTCAGTCAATCCAGTCTTTTTATTCTTGCACTATTCACAGCATAGAAGGAGGAAACACATGTCTTTACAAGAGAAATTAGAAGCATTGAAGGAAACGACATTGCTTAAAATCAAAGAAAGTCCAACCATGAATGACTTGAATCAAATTCGAGTGGAAGTGCTTGGGAAAAAAGGCCCTATCACAGAAGTTCTACGGGGGATGAAAGATCTTTCTGCGGAAGAACGGCCGAAGGTGGGGAGCTATGCCAACGAGATTCGTGATATCTTGACAGAAGCGATCGAAGAAGCCAAGACGTCTATCGAAGCAGCAAACTTGGAAAAAGCTCTTGCTGAAGAATCCATCGACGTGACGTTGCCTGGTAAAAAGATGGACCGAGGAACACGCCATGTGTTAACGAAAATCATGGAAGAAATCGAAGATATCTTTGTTGGTATGGGCTACCAAGTAGTCGAAGGTTACGAAGTGGAAAAAGATCATTACAACTTCGAACGGATGAATCTACCAAAAGATCATCCAGCCAGAGACATGCAAGATACTTTTTATATTTCAGAGGAAGTGCTGATTCGAACCCATACGTCACCAGTGCAAGCGAGAACAATGGAGACTCATGATTTTTCTAAAGGGCCGCTGCGGATGATCTCACCCGGGAAAGTTTTCCGTCGTGACACAGATGATGCGACCCATAGCCACCAATTCCATCAAATTGAAGGATTGGTAATCGATAAGAATATTACGATGGGTGACTTAAAAGGAACCTTAGAAGTCATGATGCAAAAAATGTTTGGGGAAGATCGCCAAATTCGCTTGCGACCAAGCTATTTCCCTTTCACAGAACCATCGGTCGAAGTCGATGTCAGCTGCTTCAAGTGCGGTGGTGCCGGTTGTAATGTTTGTAAACAAACTGGCTGGATCGAGATCCTCGGTGCTGGAATGGTGCATCCTAACGTCTTAGAAATGTCAGGGATCGATCCAACCCAATATTCAGGATTTGCTTTTGGTTTAGGTCCTGATCGAGTGGCAATGCTGCGCTACGGCGTGAACGACATTCGCCAATTCTATCAAAATGATGTGCGTTTCATTCGCCAGTTCAAGGGGGAACAATAAATGTTAGTATCATACAAATGGTTAAATGAATACCTTGATCTGTCTGAGATCACACCCAAAGAGCTGGCGGATAAAATGTCAGTGACGGGGATCGAAGTCGAAGGTATTGACGTGCCTGAAGAGGGTTTAAAAAAAATCGTTGTCGGAGAAGTGACCGACTGCCGACCACATCCAGATTCTGATCATCTATCAATTTGCCAAGTAAATATTGGCGAGGATGAAGACTCACAGATCGTTTGTGGTGCGCCGAATGTCAAAAGCGGCATCAAAGTCATCGTGGCATTACCAGGCTCTCGAATCGCGGGCAACGTAAAAATCAAAAAGGGCAAGATGCGGGGAGAAGTTTCCAACGGCATGATTTGTTCGTTGCAAGAGTTGGGATATGCCGATAGCGTGATTCCCAAAGAATACGCAGAAGGAATTTATTATTTACCAGCAGAAGCAGAACCAGGATCACCGGTTTTTCCTTATCTTGATATGGATGATCACATTATCGAATTATCGATCACTCCGAATCGTGCGGATGCGTTAAGCATGCGGGGGGTTGCTTATGAAGTCGGTGCAATCTATCGGCAAACACCGAAGTTTCCTGAAATTGCGCTTACCGAAAGTGAAGTAGCTGCTGCCGATAAAATTCAGGTGAAGGTCACTGAAGTAACGGATGCACCCGCCTACCAAATTCGAATCATTGATGGCGTAACGATCGCCCCAAGTCCACAATGGCTGCAAAATCGCTTGATGAATGAAGGCATTCGTCCAATCAATAATGTCGTGGACGTGACGAATTATATCTTACTGTTATTTGGTCAACCATTGCATGCTTTTGATTATCAAAAGCTAGACAGCAAGGAAATACTGGTACGTCGCGGCAAAGAAAATGAAAGCCTGGTTACCTTAGATGGAGAAACTCGTCAGCTTTCCCCAGAAGACATCGTTATCACCAACGGAACGACACCAGTTGCGCTCGCAGGCGTCATGGGAGGTCTTGATTCTGAAATCACGGAAACGACGACCACAGTCGCTTTAGAAGCGGCCTTGTTCGATCCATTAGCGATTCGTTTGACTTCGAAAAAATTCAATTTAAGAAGCGAATCATCCGCTCGTTTTGAAAAAGGGATCAACCAAGCAACGGTTGCAAAAGCTTGTGATGCAGCAGCAGCACTGATTGCGGAACTTGCTGGCGGAACGGTCTTAAAAGAGGCAGTAATAGGTTCCCAAGTAGCAGTAGAACCTGTGGAGGTTGCGATTACTTTAGCACGGATCAATAGCTATTTAGGCACAGAAATCACTGATGAAGAAGTGCAAGAAATCTTTGATGCATTAGGCTTTGGTCATCGTCAAGAAGCAGACAGCTATATTGTTTCAGTCCCACCTCGTCGTTGGGATATTACGATCGAAGCAGATATCATTGAAGAAGTGGCGCGTATTTACGGTTATGATCGTTTGCCATCGACTTTACCGCAAGGAGAAACGGTTGCCGGTCATTTAACCAAAGCGCAACGTCTGACTAGAGAAGTTCGGACTCTTTTGGAAGGCAACGGGGTCAGTGAAGCCATCAGCTATGCTTTGACAACGGAAGAGAAGGCGCAACAATTTACGGATAAATCGAGCCAAGTGACTCGATTGGATTGGCCAATGACCGAAGAGCGTGCCGTCTTGCGCTTGAATCTGATTTCAGGTTTGTTAGACGACGTTGCGTACAATTTGGCACGTAAAAACAATCGTGTTGCTTTATATGAAATTGGTCGCGTCTTCTATCAAACGGGCGACAGTAAACACGAACTGCCAACAGAAGTCAATCACTTAGGGCTAGCATTGACAGGAAATATCCATGAGAAAGACTGGCAAACTCAAGCTCAAAAAGTTGATTTCTTCCATTTGAAAGGCATTTTAGAAAATCTTTTTGATTCGTTGGCATTAACCGACCGTATTCGTTATCAAAAAACGGCAGATATCAAAGAGATGCATCCTGGGCGTACGGCAATGATCTTGCTAGATGACCTAGAAATCGGCTTCTTGGGACAAGTCCACCCATCGATCGCCAAAGCCTACGAAGTGAGTGAAACCTATGTTGCTGAATTGAACTTAGATCAGTTGTTAGCAGCTAAAACAGAACAATTGGTCTATCAACCAGTTTCTAAGTTCCCATCAGTGACCCGAGATATGGCACTCTTGCTCGATGAAACGATCGATAACCAATCCGTGATGGAAATCATTCGTGAAAGTGCAGGTCGCTTCTTAAGTGATATTCGTTTATTCGATGTTTATCAAGGGAAAAACATTGAATCAGGTAAAAAATCTCTAGGGTACAGTCTGACCTTTAGCAATCCGGAAGCTACCCTGACGGATGAAGAGATCAATCAAGCAATAGCGAAAATTACTCGTAACTTAGAAGAAAACGTTCAAGCAGAAATCCGCTAATCAAATAAGTAGAAAAACGTTCTCCACCATACAAAGAAGTTGGGTGGGGAACGTTTTCTACTATTATAATAGATGCTCAGATGACACAAGAATGTTAGGAGTTGAGTGAAAGCCTTAAAAGATTTCTCTATAGAAGGCATTCCAGCTTTTTTGGTACAACCTTTTTTAAACACTGGCTAGGCTGAAAAAATGCATTTTCTAATCAGCGTTTTATGAAGTTATTTTTTAGGACAGCTCCTCGATTTTTGCGCAAGAAACAGCATCAAATCAAAATACACAAAGTGTCAGTCTGGGGAGGAAGTGTTCTCGTGAAATCTAACACAGAGTTTGTACATAGGTTTTGCATGAAAGAATTCATTCCGATTTGTAAACAAAAAAACAAGCCGTAAAGGCTTGTTTTTTTAAGCAAAGTAATTGATGCCCATTGCATTTTTGACTTCAGCTAACGTCTGAGCGGCAACTTGTTCAGCTTTTTCACTACCAAGTTTTAGTAAGTTCATCACTTCACCGGGATCTTTTGCAAAAGCTTCACGGCGTTCACGAATCGGTGCAAATTCGGCTTCTAGAACATCGATCAAATAGCGTTTGATTTTGACATCGCCTAATCCACCACGGGTGTAATGTTCTTTTAATTCAGCAATTTTTTCTTTTTCGGTACCAAATACATCAAGATAAGTGAAGACCATATTGCCTTCAACTTGTCCGGGGTCGTTGACATGAATGTGATTTGGGTCCGTGTACATGCTCATCACTTTCTTTTGTAATACATCGGCTGGATCAGCTAAGTAAATGCCGTTGTTCAATGATTTGCTCATTTTCCCGTTCCCATCGATCCCCGCTAAACGTCCCATGCCTTTTGGCGGTAAAACCGCTTTTGGTTCGACTAATACTTCACTATACGTAGAATTAAAACTATGCACGATTTCTTGCGTTTGTTCCAGCATTGGTTTTTGATCTTCGCCGACTGGGACTAAATTTGCTTTAAAAGCGGTGATATCCGCTGCTTGAGAGACAGGATAGATGAAGAAACCAGAAGGAACGCCTTCACCAAATTTTTTTTGTTCAATTTCGGCTTTAACGGTTGGATTGCGTCGTACTCGAGCAACACTGACTAGATTGAGATAATACATCGTCAATTCAGAGAGCTGAGGGATTTGCGATTGAATAAACATCGTTGTTTTTGCTGGATCCAATCCAACGGCTAAATAATCCAAAGCAACTTCTAAAATATTCGCTGAGACCTTCTCAGGTGTTTTCGCATTATCTGTTAGTGCCTGCATGTCAGCGACCATGATATAAAGCTGATTTTCAGGGTCAGCTTGCATTTCGACCCGTTTTTTTAAAGACCCCACATAATGGCCAAGATGCAATTTGCCAGTTGGGCGGTCGCCAGTTAAAATCGTATTCACTTTTTTTCCACCTTTTCCTTTGTTATATGGTTTATCTTACCTTTTTTTAGCAAAAGAAACAACCGGTTCTCCTTGTGATCTGATGGGGTGAGAAAAATTTTCATGGACAAAAACCTCACATCAAAGTAAAATAGCACTTGTCTTTTCAGAAATAAGAGGGGAACATTGGAAAAGAACCTTTACAAATGAAAAAAGATTGAGCTATAATATGAATCAAATCTTTCCAATTACTCATTTAATTTTAAAAAAAGCTAGGAGTGTGAATCAATGGCAATGATCGAATTTAAGAACGTAGAGAAATATTACGGAAAGTTCCATGCATTAAAAAACATCAACCTTGAATTTGAAAAAGGTGAGGTCGTTGTTGTTATCGGGCCTTCAGGATCTGGTAAAAGTACAATGCTCCGTACGATTAATGGTCTAGAAACCATTTCAGGTGGTCAATTATTGGTCAATGGTAAGAACTTGTTTGACAAAGATGTCAAAATGACAGAAATTAGAAAAAACATCGGCATGGTGTTTCAACATTTCAACTTGTATCCAAATAAAACCGTGTTAGAAAATATTACGTTGGCACCGATTAAAGTATTAAAACAAAATGAGCAAGAAGCCATCAATTTGGCGGAAAAACTTCTTGATCGGGTAGGGATGTTAGATAAAAAAGATTCCTATCCTTCCATGTTATCCGGCGGACAACAGCAGCGGGTCGCAATTGCCAGAGGGCTTGCGATGAAACCAGAGATGCTGCTTTTTGATGAGCCAACGTCAGCATTGGATCCAGAAATGATTGGTGATGTATTGGATGTCATGAAAAAAATTGCCAGTGAAGGTATGTCCATGATCGTTGTTACCCATGAAATGAGCTTTGCCCGTGAAGTAGCAGATCGAATCGTCTTTATGGCGGAAGGACAAGTCTTAGAAGACCGGCGCGATGTCGATGGATTCTTTGATGCACCAAGAGACGAACGTGCAAAACAATTCTTGAGTAAAGTCACAAATCATTAAGCAATAGGAGGAACCCTTATGAGAAAGAAAATATTTTCCTTTCTAGTCTTAGCCTTTGCCCTTGTGACTTTCTCAGGTTGTAAAGGACAAAGTGCCGCAGATATCGATATTTTAGAAAACAGCAAAGAGACGAATCAGATCGTTTGGGGCGTAAAAAACGATACCCGTCTTTTTGGATTGATGGATATCGCGACTAGAGAAGTACGGGGATTCGATATTGATATCGCTCGTGCAATCACTGAGAAAATTTTAGGTCGTGATGGCAATGCCATCTTTGTTGAAGTTACCTCAAAAACCCGGATTCCTCTTTTGAAAAACGGCAACATCGATGCAATCATCGCCACGATGACTATCACAGAAGAACGTAAAAAACAGGTCGATTTTTCCGATGTCTACTTTGATGCAGGTCAATCGTTATTAGTTGCCAAAGACAGTCCTATTCAAGGGATCGAAGATTTGACCGCAGACACCACTGTATTGGTCGTTAAAGGCTCTACCTCAGCTGTGAACATCCGTGAAGCAGCACCAGAAGCGCAAATTTTAGAACTTGAGAATTATGCGGAAGCCTTTACTGCTTTACAATCTGGTCAAGGGGATGCTATGACCACGGATAATGCGATCTTATTAGGGATGGCGAGTGAAAATCCCAATTACCATTTAGTTGGCGAAACTTTTACAGAAGAACCTTATGGGATTGCCATCAATAAAGGACAAAAGCCGTTTCTTGATGCAGTGAATCAAGCCTTGCGGGAAATGCGTGAAGATGGAACCTATGATGAGATTTACAACAAGTGGTTCCCTGAAGACGAATCAGGAAAAGTAGAGTAGGAGGAAACTGAATGGTTGAATTATTTCAAACGTATACCGGTCAGTTTATTGAAGGCTTTAAATACACAGTCATGGCGAGTTTGATCGCACTGTTTTTTAGTCTTTTGATCGGAACCTTAATGGCAATTTTTCAGTTGTCAGACAATCGCCTCATCAAAGGGATTGCCAAAGCGTATGTTGAGTTTTTTAGAAATATTCCCTTATTGATCATCGTGATGTTCTTTTATGTCGTTGTGCCAATGTATTGGGTTTCTTTTGACGGCTTTCAAGCTGGAACGATCGGCTTAACGATCTATACATCGGCATTTATCGCTGAGACGATCCGTTCAGGGATTCAAACGGTCCCTAAAGGCCAGATGGAAGCTTCCTTGTCTTCTGGTTTTACTTACAGCCAAGCGATGCGCTACATTATTTTGCCTCAAGCATTTAAGATCGTCGTACCGCCGTTAGGCAATCAATTTATCAATCTTGTCAAAAATTCATCAATTTTGGCGATGGTCGCAGGCTTAGATATTATGTATCAAGGGGATTTGATCGCAAGTGAGACCTTCAATACATTTGATACGTATATCATTGTTGGTCTTTTCTATTTGATCATTACCCTACCATTGTCTTATTTGATGGTTTACTTGGAACGGCGTTGGGCTGTCCGCTCATAGAAAGGAGCTAACGAACTATGGACTTTTTTGAAGCTTTTTCAGCGATTAACATTCGCTTCTTGATCGATGGCTTGCGGGTAACAGTTGAAGTGTCGATCCTATCGATTTTATTTAGCTTTATTATCGGAGGGATCGCCGGCATTTTGCGCTTCAGCTCGATCCCAGTCTTTTCTAAAGTATTAGGTGTCGTGATCGATGTTATTCGTAACTTGCCTTTGCTCTTGATCATCTTTTTCACTTACTTTGCATTGCCGCAGATCGGTATCCGCTTTAATATTTTTTGGTCAGCGGTTGTGGCGTTGACGATTTTTGAATCAGCGATGCTTTCTGAAATCTTTCGTGCTGGTTTGAATGCTGTGCCAAAAGGGCAGATGGAAGCTGGTTTGTCTACAGGGCTAAGCTATGTCGAAGTACTGCGGAGCATCGTCGTGCCGCAGGCATTTAAAGCGATGTTGCCAGCGATCGTCAGTCAGTTGATCTCTTTGATCAAAGATACGTCATTAGCCGTGATTATTTCTTTACCAGAGCTGACCCATCATGCTCGAATCATTTATGGGCAAAATACAAACTATGTTTTACCTATGTTTTTAGCAATGACTGTTTTATACTTTTTGGTTTGTTATGCCTTGTCATTGCTTTCTGGCTTTTTGGAAAAACGTCAGTACGATTACTAAAAAGAATAATCGACAAAAACATCCCCACGATCGGTCTTTCACCCATGCAAGTGCAACTTGTGGGGTGTAAGCCAATCGTTGGGGCTTTTTTCTTTTTGACCGTTTCGTGGTTTTTGGGAAAGCTTTTTTAGCAAACGAAAGGAATACTTGAAAAATAGTCAAAAAAAGTCCAAAATGAATAAGAGAGAAAAACGCACCAAACTCTTTCTTTCATGTAAAGGATGGAAACTATGACAAACAACAGACCAATTGGTTTTATCGATTCTGGTGTTGGTGGGTTGACGGTCGTCAAAGAAGCAATCAAGCAATTACCCAACGAATCGATTCTTTATCTGGGAGATACAGCCAGATGCCCGTATGGTCCGAGACCTGCTGAGCAAGTCATCGAGTATACGTGGCAAATGACCCGTTTTTTATTAGAAAAAAACATTAAAATGTTGGTGATCGCCTGTAACACAGCAACAGCGGTCGCCCTTGAAGAAATCAAAGAACAACTAGATATTCCAGTGATCGGCGTGATCCTGCCCGGCAGTCGAGCAGCAGTCAAAGCAAGCAAAAACCAACGAATCGGTGTCATCGGGACAAACGGAACGATTAAAAGCGACTCTTACAAGCGCGCGCTTCATGGCAAAGCGCCCCATGCGTCCGTCGTCAGTTTGGCTTGCCCAAAGTTTGTGCCGATCGTAGAAAGCAAACAATACCATAGCTCGGTCGCCAAGAAAATCGTGGCAGAAACGTTGCGTCCATTGAAAAACAAGCGGTTAGATACAGTGATTCTGGGCTGTACTCATTATCCTTTATTGCGCCCTTTGATCCAAAATGAATTAGGCGCCCATATCCAGCTGATTGATTCAGGGGCAGAAACGGTGGGGGAAGTCAGTACCTTGTTGGACTATTTTTCCATTGCAGCAACGAGTCAGGACGATCCGCATCCGCAACATGCATTCTTTACTACTGGTTCACCGAAAATATTTGATGAGATCGCCAATGATTGGCTTGATTTAGATACGATCTCATCGATTCACACTGATTTAGGAGGCTTTTAAATGCGACATGATGGCAGAAAAGAAACAATGTTAAGACCAGTCAACATTCAAACCAACGTCTACAAACACCCCGAAGGATCGGTTGTGATCTCTTTTGGTGACACAACCGTGATTTGTTCGGCAACGATTGAAGATCGGGTCCCTCCGTTTTTACGAGATACGGGAAAAGGCTGGGTCACAGCCGAATACAGTATGCTCCCACGAGCGACCAACACTCGTAATCGTCGAGAAAGTGCCAAAGGCAAGCTTTCTGGTCGTACGATGGAGATCCAACGGCTGATCGCTCGTTCCTTACGAGCCGTAGTCGATTTAGAAAAATTAGGGGAACGTAGTATCGTCGTCGATTGTGATGTCGTCCAAGCGGATGGCGGTACCAGAACAGCCAGTATTACCGGCGCTTTTGTCGCGTTGCGTTTAGCTATCGATACCTTGTTGCGTGACAAAGCATTGACGGAAGATCCAATCAAGGAGCATTTGGCAGCAATTAGTGTCGGGATCTTACCAGATAGTACCTGTGTGACTGATCTCGATTATCAAGAAGATTCTTCAGCTGCTGTTGACATGAATTTGGTGATGACGGAATCTGGTCGATTTGTCGAATTGCAAGGAACTGGGGAAGAAGCAACCTTTGATGGCCAGCAGTTGAATGAGATGCTGATCTACGGAAAAACAGCTATCGAAGAATTGATTGCCTATCAAAAAGAGGCACTGTTTTTACCAGATGAACCCCCTTATGAGATTCCCGAAAAAACGATTGTCATTGCTACAGGCAATCCAGGAAAAGCCAAGGAGTTTAAAGCCGTATTTGGCGCAGCAGGTTACGATGTCCGCACCTTAAAAGACTATCCTTCCTTGCCGGATGTTGAAGAAACCGGCACCACCTTTGAAGAAAATGCCCGCCTTAAAGCGGAAACCATCGCCAGAATTTTGGGAAGACCGGTGTTAGCTGATGACTCAGGACTGAAAGTAGATGCATTAGGGGGTCGACCAGGGGTGTACTCTGCTCGATTTGCTGGTGAGCAAAAAAGTGACGCTGCCAATAATGCAAAATTACTTTACGAATTGACGGATGTCGAAGATGACAAGCGCAGTGCTCAATTTCACTGTACGTTAGTTTTCGCAGCGCCAGGAAAAGATAGTTTGGTGGTTGAAGCTCAATGGCCGGGAAGAATCGGCCGTATCCCCCGTGGAGAAAATGGGTTCGGTTACGATCCATTGTTTATTCCTGATGGTTCAGAGCAAAGCGCAGCCCAAATGAGTCAAGAAGAAAAGAACCGAGTCAGCCACCGTGGTCTAGCAATCAAAAAGCTGCAGGAACAGTGGCAGGAGTGGTTAGAAGGAGAAAATGCATGAAATATTTAGTTGTCAGTGACAATCATTCAGATCGTGAGATTCTTGTTGATCTTAAAAATGAATTCGAAAATCAAGTCGATTTATTCCTGCACTGTGGGGACTCCGAACTACCTGACACAGACCCTTTGTGGGATACTTTTCAAGTCGTTTGCGGCAATTGCGATTATGGCGGTGGTTTTCCCAATGAGCGTATCATCAAAACGCCGCTGGACACCATCTATATGACTCATGGCCACTTAGCAGATGTCCGTTTTGGTGTAACGAAATTAGGGCTGCAAGCGCAACAAGCCGATGCCTCGATCGCACTGTTTGGTCACACGCATCAAATTGCTTGTGAGAAAGTTGGGAATCGGCTTTTCTTGAATCCCGGCAGTATTTCCCAACCGCGAGGGCAAATTCAAATCAAAAGCTTTGCGATTATTGAAAGTACGCCAGAACAATGGGCAATCCAATACTATGATCGTTCCTTTCATAAAGTCCCTGAGCTAGCTTTTGTTTTCACACGCTAAGTAAGCGGAATCAAAAAGTAAAAATTTCATTATAATTTTGCAGGTTTCAACTTTCTATTCTCATTTTCAAGTAAAATAGAAGAGTAGCTGTGAAATGGAGGCAATTAGATTGATAGGACAGACCGTAGAAAAAATATTACTCGAGAACCAAGAAAATTTCTTGGTGCCGGCAGAAAATGTGGCATCGGTATTTTATAACCACCCTTTGAGTCACGCATTGCTTGTTTTATCAAAAGTGGGCTATTCAAAGATCCCTGTACTAGATAGTGAGGACCATTTAGTCGGCTTAATCAGCCTCTCAAACATCGTAGAACGCATGATGGATCTCACTGGCTTCAGTATGGAAAATATTGAAGGGCTGACTGTGGCAGATGTCATGGAAGTCAATGTGAATTGCATCAAAGAAAACGATGAGTTGGAAAGTATGCTGCATTTGTTAGTAGATCAAGCATTCTTGCCGATCGTTGATGATGACAATGTCTTTGTTGGTATTATCACCCGCAAAGAGATTTTAAAATCCGTCAATCATTTGGCGCACGAAATTGAAAGACGCTATTTGCTGATTTCTAAAGAGGATGCCCCAAAGATGACAGATGAACTGCATGTGGTATAGAAAAAAGGTTATCCCAGCTTCGGGATAACCTTTTTTAAATACCGACGATCGGCGCATTGGGGATCGTATAGCCTTTGGCAGTTAAAGCATCGATCGATGCGGCCAAAAATTCCTCTTTGATTTTCCATTGCGTACCGTTGGTCACATACATGGTCGTACGAATTGCAAAGTTGTTGTTCCCCAGATCCACTAAACCGAAGACCGTAGGGGCCGTTTGAATCTCTTCTTCATGCTGCTGAGCAATCTGTTCATTGACTTCTTCAATGATGGCACGTATTTCATCTAAGCCTTCAGATGGTAAGATACGTACGTCGACCACGACTTGCATATTGGCTCTTGATGTATTACTGATGGTCGTGATGTTACGATTTGGGATATAATGAACGGTTCCATCAACGGATTTTAATTGAACAGTCCGAATACCGACTGCCGTCACCGTACCTTCAAGCGTCAGATTGGTCAAGCGGACGTAATCACCAACATTGATTTGTTGCTCGGTAATAATAAAGAAGCCAGTAATCAAGTCGTTCATAAAACCTTGGGCGCCTAAACCAAGTGCGACACCGACGACTCCGGCACCTGCTAATAGAGAGCCTACAGGTACGCCGATGGTTGAAAGGAGTGCATAGACAAAAAAGAAGCCTAATGTGTAATGAACCGTATTGCGGATCAGGGTATGGATCGTGTTGATTCGACTCACATTGAAACTGGCTTTTTTTTCATAGGAACGATAGATCCGATCGATGATCATATTGCTTATTTTCAATAAAATACCGAATAGGATACATAAAAAAAGCAACATCAATGCTTTTTGAATCAGTAGGCCAATGATCGATTCCCAGTCGATGGACGCCCACCATTTTTGCAATGCATTGAGCTGAGCAGCTGCTGGTTCAGTAATGCTGGAACCACTTGAATCGGTCGTGTTAGCTGCGAGTAGCAGTTGTTTCATAAAATCCCTCCAAGTCTTACTGCATCTATTTTAACGAAGATAAAATAGAAATGCAAAGGAGGTTTTCTGAAATACCTGTTTTTTTCAGAAAAAGCCTGCTCAGCCAACGGGTAGGCAAATAGCAGACTTTTCTATGACTATCATTGATTAAGATAAATGAACGCCTTTATCAACAAAAATCACTTCGCCGATAATCCCGCTTGATAAAGGACTGATCAAGAAGGCACAAGCATTGCCGACTTCTTCGATCGTTACACCAATATGATCTGGTGTTCGATCCTCTGACAATTGGATCAGTTTTTGATAGTCTTTTACACCAGTTACTGCCAGCGTCTTGATGGCGCCAGCTGAAATCGCATTGACACGGATCTTTTGCGGTGAAAGTTCGGCAGCTAAATAGCGAACACTTGATTCCAAAGCAGCTTTCGCAATACCCATCATGTTGTAGTTTGGTACTGCCCGTTCGGCACCTAAGTAGGAAAGGGTAACGATTCCAGCATTTTCAGCTAAGATTGGTTTGGCATATTTAGTGACGGCAATCAATGAATAACTGCTGATGTCTTGCGCCAAAGCATAACCGTCACGAGAAATATTCAAAATGTCGCCAGAAAGATCTTCTTTATTAGCATAAGCGACGGCATGGACGACACCATGGATCTCTCCAGCATATTCTTTGATTGTATCAAAGGCGGCAGCAATGCTTTCGTCATTAGCGACGTCACACTCCACTACAAATTCATCAGATTCCAATAAGCGCTCTAAAGGCTTCTTCATGCGGTCGTTTTGATACGTGTAGATCACTTCGGCTCCTTGTGCTTTTAATGCTTGTGCACAGCCCCAAGCGATACTGCGTTTGTTGGCAACGCCCATGACGACAACTTTTTTACCGGTTAAAAAACTCATAATTCCACTCCTTAATTAATTCAACAATAATAATTGTTTGATTGTCAAACTATTTTTTTCTTAATAAATATTTAGTTGCGAATTCCGCTGAACTATGATACTTTGATAATCAAACTATAATAAATTCTTAAGCAAGGAAGGGAAACCATGAAAAAACTATTGACTGAAACAGAAGTCATGGATTTGATTCCAAATCGCTACCCAATTATATATATTGATTATGTCGATGAAATCGAGTCTGGCAAAAAGATTATCGCAACGAAAAATGTTACCATCAACGAAGACTTTTTCCAAGGTCATTTTCCGGGAAATCCAGTAATGCCGGGTGCCTTGATTTTAGAAACATTGGCACAAGCAGGATCGATCCTGATCTTGAAATCCGAGGAATTCCAAGGTAGAACGGCGTATATCGGCGGCATCAACAAAGCCAAATTCCGTCAAAAAGTTGTTCCGGGAGATACTATGAAACTTGTTTTTGAGATCACCAAAATCAAAGGCTCCGTTGGAACTGCTGATGCGGTAGCGACAGTGGATGGCAAAAAAGCTGCTGAGTGCGAATTTACCTTTATCGTAGGCGACCAAAAGTAAAAGAAAACCGCTGAAATTCCCGAGTATCGGAGACTTCAGCGGTTTTTTTTATTTATTCTTTGGCTTCTTGTAAGACCTTGATCGTTTCGATCTTCACTGGCTCAACCGGTTGAGAATTCTCACCATTGCCAGAGTCTTGGGTTTCTGCTTGCGCAATTTTATCTACGACATCCATGCCTTCGATCACTTGACCAAAAACGGTATAGCTACCGTCCAATTGTGGTGTTCCACCATTTTTGTAGGCTTCGATGATTTTTTCAGGATAGTGTTGGATCGCTAGACCGTCGGATACGTCTTGATCATTTTGAACGATGTAGAATTGACTGCCTTGGCTGTTTGGCGCACTTGATTTTGCCATTGCCAATGCGCCTCGCAAGTGATAAAGCTGGTTCGAGTATTCTTCGCCGAATCCTTCGCCCCATATGCTTTCTCCGCCAGTGCCATCACCATTAGGGTCGCCCCCTTGGATCATAAACTCTTCTACGACACGATGGAAAGTCAAGCCGTCATAATAACCATCTTTGGCATGGGTCAAAAAGTTTTCGACTGCTTTGGGCGCGATCTCTGGGAAAAGTTTGATTTTGATCGAGCCTTCTTCCGTCACCATTTCAACTAAAGCTTCATTCTCTTGCACATCCGTTGATAATTGCGGCAATTCCAGGGCATTCAAGTCAACGGATTCTGAGGTCGACGTGCTTTCTGCCGAATTGCTTGATGAGGGATCGGTGGTACTTGAACCTGTACAAGCAGCTAATAATAAAAGGCTAGCAGCTGCTGTCAGTGTGAATAGGATTTTTTTCATTCTTTCATTCCTTCCAGTTTTCTTAATGATAATCATAACAAAAAAGAGACATAGAAGAAAGCGCAGATTTTGTGGAATGAGAAAGAAACAGGCGGAAAGGTGTAGACCACTTTTTAGATGTTTGCTATAATGAAAGAGGATTCATTATAATAAACGGATAGAATTTACAGGAGGTTTTTTTGATGGGAAAATTAGGGATATCGATTTATCCAGAGCGCTCAACGTTTGAAAAGGACAAAGCGTATTTAGACTTGGCACACAAATACGGCTTTAAACGGGTATTTACCAGTTTGCTGCAAATCAACGATGACAAAGAAAAAGTCTTGGCAGACTTTAAACAAGTCGTGGATTATGCCAATCAGTTAGGAATGGAAGTCATGGTAGATATCAATCCTGGTTTATTCGAACAGCTAGGTATTTCTTATGATGATTTATCCTTCTTTGATGAGATGGGGGCTTACGGTGTTCGGTTAGATATTGGTTTTACTGGTTCAGAAGAAGCCAAAATGACGCGTAATCCTTACGGGATTAAAATCGAAATCAATATGAGCAGTGGTACGAGCTACGTGGATAACATCATGAGTTATTCGCCTAATAATGAAAATTTACTAGGCTCGCATAACTTCTATCCTCATCGCTATTCAGGGTTGGGCTACGACCATTTCGTTTTTTGTTCGGAAAAATTCCGCAAATACAATTTAAATACGATGGCTTTCGTGAATTCTCACGAAGCTGATTTCGGTCCATGGCCAACACAAGATGGTTTATGCTCTTTGGAAGATCATCGTGATCTGCCACTAGCTACGCAAGTCAAACATTTAGTGTTGACTGGCTTGATCGATGATATCTCTGTTGGAAATGCCTATGCTTCAGAAGAAGAATTGGCAGCAATGGCTGAAGCGTTTCACGCGGATTATCCGACATTAAGAGTCGATGTCGTTGACGGAATCACTGAAGATGAACGAATTTGTCTCTTCGATAATCTGCACAGCTATCGAGGAGATCGTTCGGAATACATCTTGCGTTCAACGATGACGCGGATCTATTATAAAGACAAGGAATTTCCGCCTCATGATACCCGTGATATGGTAAGAGGGGATGTCTTGATCGATAATGCTGGCTATGGACAATACAAAGGGGAGACGCAAATCGCCTTGAAAGCAATGAAAAATGATGGTCGAGTCAATGTCGTTGGTAAGATCGCTGATGAGGAACTATTCTTATTAGAATTTTTGAAACCTTGGTCAAGTTTTAAATTGGTCGAAAATAACTAATTACCACGAAAATCAACCATTGCCAACAAAGATTGTTGGCAATGGTTTTCTTTTTGGGCGCTTGCGATTGACAAACATGAGCAAAAAACGGTAATTTATGTAGTGGGTTCTTTCCTTGAGGAATGACGAAACCATAATAATATTATGTAAACTACATAACAAGAGGACGTGACAAGTGTGAAATTGCGCTGGAAGATTGCCATCGGAGTGGCTGTATTAGCAATTGCAGGATTAGGGTATGCAGGAAACTATTTTTACGATTATGCGGTGGTTCCTTCAGAAAAAGATTTTTTGGAAGGAGATACCCCTGGTACGGATGAAAATCAGACAGGAAATGAATCGCAAAATTGGTTTACAGATCCAGCAAATCGTGAGATGTGGCAGCTAACTTCTGAAGATGATTTAAAATTATCCGCCATTTATCTACCGGCGGAGGAGAAGAATCGCGGGAAAACGGCGATCATCGCGCATGGCTATATGGGGAACGCAGAAACGATGGCGGACTACGCTAAGATGTATCATGATTTAGGCTATAATGTCTTGGTTCCAGACGCTCGAGGGCATGGTCAAAGCGAAGGAGATTATATTGGTTTTGGGTGGCACGAACGTAAGGATTATTTGCAATGGATCGATGAAGTACTCACAAAAAATGGTTCTGAAGAAACGATCACTTTGTATGGCATCAGTATGGGGGCTGCCACGGTAATGATGACCAGTGGGGAAGACTTACCGAAAAATGTCACTTCTATTATTGAAGATTGTGGGTATACCAACGTCAATGAAGAATTGGGTTATCAACTCGATCAATTGTTTGGTCTACCGGCCTTTCCATTGATGAATGTCACTAGTCTTGTCACAAAAATCCGAGCGGGGTATTTCTTCGGTGAAGCAGATGCAGTCAAACAACTGCAAAAGAATACGCGTCCGATCTTTTTTATCCATGGCGATGCGGATACGTTTGTTCCTTATTCGATGCTGGATATTTTGTATAACGCGACCGACGCACCAAAAGAAAAGTGGGTTGTTTCAGGTGCCGAGCATGCGAAAAGCTACAAAACAGATCCAGACCTTTATAAAGAAAACATTGCAGCTTTTTTGGACAAATACGATCATCCAGCAAGTGAATAAAAAAGTGCCGGTTCTAAAAAAGAACCGGCACTTTTTGCTTGACCTTTAGCTTATAAACGAGCAAATTCTTCTAGCAAGCGAATCATTTGGCAAGTAAAGCCGTATTCATTATCATACCAAGCGACGGTTTTCACCAGTTGGAAATCGCCAGCAGTGGTTACTTCTGTTTGTGTCGGATCAAAGATAGACCCTTGAGTGGTACCAATCACATCTCCAGAGACGATTTCACGGTCATCGTAACCGAATGACGGATTATCGACGGTGTGTTTTCTGATCGCTTCATTGACTTCATCGGCGGTTACTTTGGTTTTCAAAATTGAGACTAACTCTGTTAAAGAACCATCGACGACCGGAACCCGTTGGGCGTGGCCTTGTAATTTGCCATTTAATTCTGGGATAACCAAACCGATTGCTTTGGCGGCACCCGTTGAGTGAGGGATCGTGTTGTCAGCAGCGGAACGAGCGGCTCTTAAGTTTCCGCCTTTTACAGGACCATCCAATAGCATTTGAGTAGAAGTATACGCATGAACCGTCGTCATCGTACCAACTTCGATCCCGAATTCCTCATTTAAAAAGTAGGCCATTGGAGCTAAGCAGTTGGTCGTACAAGAACCTGCGGATATGATAGTATCATCCGGTGTTAACGTGTCTGAGTTGACATTGTAAACGATCGTTTTCATATTACCAGCTGGTGCGGAGATAACGACTCGTTTGACACCTGCATCAAGATGGGCCTGGGCTTTTTCTGCGGAAGTGTAAAAACCCGTACATTCTAATACGATATCGACGCCATTTTCTTTTGCCCAGGGGATTTTGCTTGCGTCTGGTTCAGCGTACACTCGGGTCTCTTTGCCATCGACAACGATAGCATTATCCGTTGCAGTAACAGTTCCAGTGTACGTGCCGTGGGTCGAGTCAAATTGCAATAGATGTGCTAACATTACGGGGCTTGTTAAATCATTGATTGCCACAACTTCAATATCGGCAGAAACTTCTCTGATCCTACGAAAAGCCAAACGTCCAATTCGTCCAAAACCATTGATTCCAACTTTTACTGTCATTTCTTGTTTCCTCCTTTGATTGTGTACTGGTACACTTAAAAGTTTGCTACGATTTCCTGTGACTGTCAAAGAATAACCCTTAAGAATTCGCGATTTCTTACGGAAACCCATGAGAAAAGATAGACAAAAGGCGTTTCGGTCGTTACAATAAAATAGACTTTCTTATTAGAGAAATAGTAACCACTTAAAGTGAGATAACTGATAATCAAAAAGTATAGAAGGTAGTAAAAAAAGAATGGAGGACAAATAATGTCCATGTTTTTAGATCAAGTGACAATCGATGTCAAAGCAGGAAAAGGCGGCGACGGAATGGTTGCTTTTCGCCGAGAGAAATATGTCCCAGACGGCGGACCCGCAGGTGGGGACGGGGGACGTGGCGGTGATGTCATTTTAGTCGTAGACGAAGGTTTGCGTACATTAATGGATTTTCGCTTTAATCGTCATTTTAAAGCGCAACCCGGGGAAAATGGCATGAGTAAAGGAATGCACGGCCGTGGCTCAGATGATACTTACATCAAAGTACCCCAAGGCACCACCGTTCGTGATGCTGAAACAGGTGCCTTATTAGGTGATTTGATTGAGCAAGGTCAAACATTAGTAATCGCAAAAGGCGGGCGGGGCGGCCGTGGGAACATTCGGTTTGCTTCTCCAAAAAATCCAGCCCCAGAATTAGCAGAGAACGGAGAACCCGGTCAAGAAAGAAAGATCGAGCTCGAACTAAAAGTCTTAGCAGATGTTGGTTTAGTTGGTTTCCCTTCAGTTGGGAAGTCAACATTACTCTCTGTGATTTCGTCTGCTCGTCCAAAAATCGGCGCGTATCATTTTACAACACTGGTGCCAAATTTAGGCATGGTAACGACCACTGATGGTCGTAGTTTTGCAGTAGCCGATCTGCCTGGCTTGATCGAAGGTGCTTCGCAAGGTGTTGGTTTAGGGACTCAGTTTTTACGTCATATCGAACGGACGCGGGTCATTTTACATGTGATCGATATGAGCGGCATGGAAGGGCGCGATCCATATGAAGACTATTTATCCATCAACAATGAATTGTCGACCCATAACTTGCGCTTACTAGAGCGCCCACAGATCATCGTTGCCAATAAGATGGATATGCCGGATGCTGAAGAAAACCTAGCCCTTTTCAAAGAGCAGCTGGCAAAAGAAAAAACGGATGAGTTCGCGGATGAACCAATGATTTTCCCAATCTCTGGTGTCACTCGTAAGGGAATCGATGCCTTGCTGAATGCGACAGCGGATCTATTGGAAGTCACTCCTGAGTTCCTCTTGTACGATGAAGAAATCGAAGAAGATGTGGTTCATTACGGCTTCCAATCGGATGAACCGGAGTTTGCAATCGATCGCGATCCTGATGCAACTTGGATCTTGAGCGGTGAGAAAATCGAAAAACTATTCCAAATGACGAACTTTGATCACGATGAGACTGTGATGCGTTTTGCTCGTCAATTACGTGGATTGGGTGTCGATGAAGCATTGCGTGCGAGAGGTGCCAAAGACGGTGATATTGTGCGTATCGGTAATTTTGAATTTGAGTTTGTCGAATAAGCGTTTAAAAGAACATCATTTTTTTAAAAAAATCCTTCATAGTTGAATTGGTTTTGACTGCCGATCATTGATTTTCTCTAAGAAATCAATGATCAGCAGTCTTTTTGGTTTCTTTTTTCATTTAAATGATTTACTGTTAAAATAAAGAAAAGAACAAATAAACCAAAGG
>NZ_NGLK01000002.1:0-14679 GCF_002141235.1 Enterococcus sp. 3C7_DIV0644
CGCATCGAGCATCCCCCCCACACGATCTCTTTGTGAAAAAACACCTGATTTTGAGTGGTGTAAAAAAAAATTCAGTAAGCTTATGTTTTTCCAGTGACTAAAAATAAGCATTTTTATAAAAAGAAAGGGTAAAAATTTTGCGAAAGAAGCCCATCATACTAAGCTTACAAATAGTTTCAAAAAAAGGCGTATTGGAAGGTTCATTTCGCATCGAGCATCCCCCCCACACGATCTCTTTGTGAAAAAACACCTGATTTTGAGTGGTGTAAAAAAAAATTCAGTAAGCTTATGTTTTTCCAGTTACTTGAAAGGGCTTCAATAAAGGGTATTACGTTAATCACCTGTTCTTTTATCAATTTGTGCAAAAAAAAACGCTAAGCGATTTCGCTTAGCGTCTTGATCCTAGATACTTTTGGTCTATGTTCACCATTAAATGGTTTTCTTCCCCTTCATCCGAAGTTTTCCTTCTTGGCACATCGCCAACAACGGGCAAATCTCACACTTTGGCGCCCTCGCGGTACAATGATAACGGCCAAAGAAAATCATCGTATGGTGGGTTTTGACCCATAATGGTTCGGGAATCTTTTTCATCAACGTTTGTTCAACTTCTAGTACATTGGCATCTAATTTACAAATGCGCAATCTTTTTGACACCCGTTCGACGTGGGTATCGACAGCGATTGCCGGTATCCCATAGGCATCACCAAGTACCACATTCGCAGTTTTTCTGCCGACACCTGGCAAAGAAACCAAATCTTCTCTTGTTTTCGGCACTTCACCACCAAAACGTAGCAATAGTTCCGAAGCACAAGCTTTGATATTTTTTGCCTTGTTTCGATACAGACCGATCGACTTGATTTTTGCAATCACATCTTCTAAAGGTGCTTCGCTCAAAGCTTGCGGTGTAGGATAAGCCTCAAAAAGTGCCGGGGTGACTTTATTTACCGAGACATCTGTTGCTTGCGCACTTAAAATGACTGCGATCAATAATTCAAACGCATTTTTGGATACCAATTCACCATGCGCTTCGGGAAACATCTCGTACATTGTTTCGATGGCGATCATTGTTTTTTCTTTGCTGATCATAGGACTATTTGAACTCCTTGTCTGTTACTCTCCTTCTAACCAATTATGCATAGGGATTTTGGGCATTGGCCCTTCTTCCTGTGAAATATTCTCATTTTGAAGAAATTGTTTTTTTCTTCTTTTTTGTTCTTCCTCAACTTGCGCTTTCGACGTGATATTCTTACGTTCCCAAGAAAGTAAGATACGATCGATGTAATTTAAGCTATAAGCCTGATTCAAAACCGCTTCTCGCAAAGCAAACTGAATCAGTTCCGGATCGTAATGGTCCTCATCCAACCACTGCCCGATCCGCTGGTATTCGATTGCTGACAATGGCCGACCAAACTCGCCTTCAAACAAGCGATATAACCCACGGATTTTTTCTTCATTTGATTCTACTGCCTCATTTTTCGATTGCTGTGTCAAGAGAAATTCTAAACGGTCATAGATTCCTGTGAAATCATAATAATCAACCATTTTTCCGGCAGCATCTTTTTTTGATTCCATTCGCAGTACATCTTTTTTAAGTAATTGATTTAACCAATGATAAATTTCTTTTTGATCACTCCCCATCACAGAGGCAATCTCACGTAAATCAGGGAAATCATTTCCTTGCTCATGACTGCGATACAACTGCAGCCATAACAAAAATTCGTCATTTGTCAATCCAAGATGATGGTAATTTTCTAAAAGCAAATTTGATATCGTTGTTTGCCCTTTTGCTAAATAGTCCTTTAACGAAACCATACTGTATCCTCTTCTCCTTGATTCACCTGAAACTCTATGATCCTTTGGTCCAGGATCGATCCAATAAAAAGGGGACGACGCAAAGGCGGACGTCCCACGATTCATTCTTGGTTACGCTTTTTCTTTGACTGCTGCGATGATCTCAACTTCAACCAAAACATCTTTTGGCAAGCGGGCAACTTCTACAGCAGAACGTGCAGGTAACTCTTCATTGAACAATGTGCTATAGGTATTATTGAAAGGAACGAAATCATTCATATTTTTTAAAAAACATGTCGTCTTAACGATGTCATCTGGCGTAAGTTCCGCCGCTTCAAGAATCGCGTTGATATTTTTCAATACTTGCTGAGTCTGTACTTCAATCGTCGTACCGACAACTTCCCCCGAAACAGGATCTAATGGCACTTGACCAGAAGCAAACAAAAAGCCGTTTGCGATTTTTGCTTGAACATAAGGACCGATTGCTTGTGGTGCTTGATCTGTAGAAATTATCTTCATTTTGTTTCCTCCTCTTTCACTTGGCATTCGGGACATAGACCATAAACTTCTAGTCGATGGTTATTTATTTGATACCCAGTTAATTTCGAAGCCGCCATTTCGACATCTTCCAATCCTGGATAGTAAAAATCAGCGATCTTTCCACACTTTTGGCAGATAGCATGATAATGAGGCTCCGTTGTAAAATCAAAACGACTGGAGGCATCTCCATAATTCATTTCTTTTACAAAGCCAATTTCTGTGAACAAACGTAAGTTATTGTATACCGTTGCGACACTAATACCAGGAAAATGAACTTCAATCGCTCGATAAATCTCTTCAGCGGTCGGATGGGCATCGTGACTGGCTAAAAACTCTAATATCGCTACTCGCTGCGGTGTAATACGAATATTTTCATGTTTTAATCGTTTGATCGCTTCATCGTAGATCGTACTCACAGGAGTTCCTCCATTTCTCTTATCTCACCTATCATACTATGTAAAACCTAAAAATTCAAACAGCTTTCCTTATTTTTTCAAAGGCAAAACGCTTTTTTCAGCCCGCTTCCGTCCCCTTTTTTCGAGAAAGAAAAGCAGACATTTCAATGCCTGCTTTCTCTCGATTGTTAGTCTTCAAACTGATACAGTGCTGTGGACAAATAACGTTCGCCATTGTCAGGCACGATTGCTAAAACTTTTTTGCCTTTGCCTAGTTCTTTTGCTACCTGTAAAGCAGCTTGGATCGCAGCCCCTGAAGAGATTCCAACTAAAATCCCTTCTTTCATCCCAACTTGCCGTGCAGTTTTCATCGCATCGTCACTGGCAATTGCAATGACTTGATCATAAATTTCGGTATCTAATACTTTAGGGACAAATCCAGTACCGATCCCTTGAATCTTATGCGGTCCTGGCTTACCACCTTCTAAAATCGCAGATTCAGCAGGCTCAACACCAACTATTTTCAAATTAGGATAGACGCGCTTCAGTTCTTTGCCCGCTCCAGTGATCGTTCCACCAGTGCCGATTCCAGCGACAAAAGCATCTAAACCTTTTGATTCAAATGCATCCTCAATTTCTTTTCCTGTCGTTTTTTCATGAATTTCTGGGTTAGCTGGATTTTCAAATTGTAATGGCATATAGTAGCCGTCTTGCTCCGCTAATTCTTTTGCTTTGTTAATGGATCCTGTGATCCCTTCAGACCCAGGCGTCAAAATCAACTCTGCACCATAAGCTTGTACGATTTTCCGTCTTTCGATACTCATCGTTTCTGGCATAACCAACACAACCCGATAGCCTTTTGCCGTACCGATCATGGCTAAACCGATCCCCGTATTTCCTGAGGTTGGCTCGATAATCGTATCGCCGGCTTTCAATAAGCCGCTTTTTTCGGCTTTTTCAATCATGGCTAAAGCAATTCTGTCCTTTACGCTACCCCCAGGATTGAAAAACTCTAATTTCACATACACATCAGCAGAACCTTCTTCTACGATATGATTTAATTTGACGATTGGCGTATGACCAACTAATTCATTGACCGATTGATAGATTTTTGTCATTGAAAATCCCTCCCGTTCTTATTCTTCCATTCTACCTAAAATACCTCGGAGTTGCGAATAAAAAGTAAGCAATTTCAAATTTTTTTTCATATAGTTTTATACTTTGTTCTATTTCCACTGACCAGAGTTTGATTGCCACGTCAAAAAAACCTTAAGATTGGCTGCAATTGTAGCAATCCATCTTAAGGTTTTTAACTTACTTATACGATCAACTCTTGTCCGATAACGATGATCTCACTGGATAATCCATTCGATGCCATCAACGCATCAACGGTTGTTCCAAATCGGTTGGCGATATCCCAAAGCGTATCCCCAGAAGCAACTTGATAGCTCTGTGCTGAAGATGTACTACCTGAATACGTGGTCGTCGTTGTTTCGCTGGTCGTTGTGCTAGTTGTGTTTGTCCAGGCTGTATTTTGTGTCGTTCCTGTATCGAACCGTGTAAGCTGATAGGTTTCGATCAACCAGTTCAGTTTTTGTGCGTAACCTGGATCGGTAGCATAACGTCCCGTCAAGTAATTCGTTGCATCATAAAATGAGGTTGTTTGGCTTTTCCAGACACCACTGTAATGAGCAGTCCCTGTCGCGAAACTTGTACTTCGCAAGACGTTCGCATGATCCTGAAACGATTCCCAATAAGAGTTATATTGACGAAACGGTTCATTCATCTCTACCCACTGACCATTCAAATACTCTTGGGTAGGCATATACACACTTTGTCCGTTGTAACTGCCTTTGACCCCAAATAAATTGTAATAGGGGGCATTGGATAATGCGGAAGAACCATAGCCGCTTTCCAAAATCGCTTGAGCGATCATCACAGAAGCATATAGATCATTGTTGGCAGCAACATCTTGTGCTGACCAGCCAATTTGTTCGATGAACCCTGAGATGTCCTGCGTCGCATATTGATTCTCAGCAGCTTGTACCTGTTGAGGAACGAAAGTGACCGTCATTGGCGCTAACATCATTCCTGCACCCATCAAAGAGACCACCGCCTTTTTACTAGGTCTTTTCATCGTCTTCTTTGGTTGATGATGTCTTTCACTTCTTGTTTGATAACTTCCCATCTTTTTCCTCCAGTAACTGTACGTTTTTTCAAATAAATCAATACAGCTATTATACGGAAAAATGCCTAGCAGTGCAAACAATGTTCACTTCCGACCCGACAAAAGACTTTTAAAAAACTTTCTGGACATCCCTCTCAGTTTGTTAATTACTGAGAAGTTTTTAAAAAAACTATTAGAATGGAATTGTATTGCTTCTCTCTTACTATTTAAAAGAGTCTATATCTTGTGGTGAAACCATTTTTCAGAAATCTTAGCCACTACTACCTTAAATAAGTCACTCTGGCACTTTCAGAGTGAGCAGTACTCGAAAAAAACACGCTCGAAAATCGAAAAGATTCTCGAACGTGCTAGCTTTGATTGATTGTCGATCAATTAATCGATTGATTTAAAAGTATTCACAACATTTTCAACACTAAAGCCGAATTCTGCTAATACTTTGTCGCCAGGTGCTGATGCACCGAAGTGATCGATCGCGATCACTTTTCCATGGCAACCGGTGTAACGTTCCCAACCAAATGGGGAAGCCGCTTCAATCGCTACCCGTTTCTTCACTGCTTTTGGCAAGACGCTTTCTTTGTATTCTGAGCTTTGCGCTTCAAACAGATCAAAGCTTGGTAAGGAGACCACCGATACATCGATGCCTTCTTCTGCCAATTTAGCTTGTGCTTGAACCGCAAGATTCACTTCAGAACCTGTGGCGATCAAAATCCCCGCTGGTGTTTCACCAGCTTGTTTTGAAATCACGTAGCCACCTTTTGCGACATTTTCATCCGCACCGGTTTGCGTGCCTTCGATCACTGGTAGATTTTGTCGGCTTAAGACTAAGACCGTTGGTTTATCCGTTGTCGTCATGGCCAATTTCCAGGCAGCACGGGTTTCATTGCCGTCTGCTGGACGAATCACTTGGACATTTGGCATGCACCGGACGCTGGCTAATTGCTCGATTGGCTCATGCGTCGGTCCATCTTCTCCCACCGCCACGGAGTCATGCGTCAAGACATAGATCACAGGTGCATGCTGGATCGCAGACAAGCGCACCGCTGGACGCAAGTAATCAACGAAGACGAAGAAGGTTCCGCCATAGATTCGCGTACCGCCATGCAATTGGATGCCGTTCATGGCTGCCGCCATCGCAAATTCTCGGACACCAAACCAAATGTTGCGGCCTTCGTATTGGCCAGGTTCAAAGTCTTTTTCTGCTGCCACCATCGTGTTGTTGGAGCCAGAAAGGTCAGCCGATCCACCCCAGAGACTAGGGACGGCTTTGGATAAGGCTTGGATCATCTCTTTGCTAGAAACCCGACTAGCTTGTGAGCTGCCAACTTCGTAGCTTGGTAATGTTGCATCCCAATCTGCTGGCAATTCACCCGCAAAGGCTTGTTTGAATTGCGCAGCAAGTTCTGGGTAGGCTGCTTCATAAGCACGGAAAGTTTCGTTCCAAGCGGCTTCAGCTTTTTGCCCTTCATCGACCATGGTTTCTTTGAAGCGCGCGGCAACTTCTTCAGGTACAGTAAATTCTGGGTATTCCCAACCATAAATCGCTTTAGCTGCAGAAATGCCTTCGGCACCGATCGGCGCACCATGAACGGCAGAGGTGCCTTGATTTGGCGCACCGTATCCGATCACAGTCTTGATTTCGATCAAGGTTGGTTTGTCGCTTTCAGCTTTTGCTTCGTCGATCGCTTTTGAGATTGCTTCTAAATCATTGCCGTCTTCAACGAGAATGTGTTGCCAGCCATACGCTTCAAAACGCGCACCGACATTTTCTGTAAAGGCTTTTGAAGTCGGACCATCTAGGGAAATGTCATTTGAATCGTACAAGACGATCAGTTTATCTAATTTCATGTGACCCGCCATGGATGCAGCTTCTTGCGAAACACCTTCCATCAAATCCCCATCGCCACATAAGGCATAGGTATAGTGATCGATGACTTGATACTTGTCGCGATTGTAGGTTGCAGCCAAGTGGGCTTCGGCCATTGCCATACCGACTGCCATGGCGATCCCTTGTCCTAAAGGTCCAGTGGTTGCTTCCACGCCGTCTGTGTGATCGACTTCTGGATGTCCTGGCGTGCGGCTATCCCATTGACGGAAGTTTTTTAGATCCTCAATGGTCACATCGTAACCAGACACATGCAACAAGCTGTACAATAACGCCGAACCGTGTCCAGCAGACAAAACAAAACGGTCACGATCCACCCACTTGCGAGAAGTCGTTGGATTGACTTTCAAGTGTTTGGTCCACAAGGCATAGGCCATGGGTGCTGCCCCCATCGGTAATCCTGGATGTCCTGAATTGGCTTTTTGTACGGCTTCGATACTTAATGTACGAAGGGTGTTCACTCCTAATTGATCGATTTTATCAAACAATGGTAGTTCCTCCTAATTTAGGTTTTTTTTACCTTTATTACATCTTTTATTATACGTGATTCAGATGCTTATTTCAATAGCAATGAAAAGGAATTCACAATTATCTGCCGTGGAGACCTTTTTTCTTTTGAATATCTTTTAATTTCTCTGGTGTCACATCAGCACCTTCAGGATCAACGATCTTCATTCCTTCGATATGGTGACGCATTCCTCCACGAAAGGCGGTTAAATACTCGTCACGTAGAACTTTTTGTTCGTTCGTTTCTGCCTCAGTCAAACCCTCTGTTTTTTTCTTGTTGGCAAGTTCATTGATTCGAGCTAATTTTTCTTGAGATAGCATATTCGTTCCTCCTTTTCCCTCTTGATTTTACTACAAACTAGCGAATAAAAACAATAGTGTAAAAAGCGAACATTTGTTTGAATATTCGATATACCTATGGTACACTAATGTTATCAAATGAAAGAAGGTGTCAGTTTTGGCAAAACGAACAGAAAATCGACAAATCGAAATTCTTAAGTTCATTCATACCCGTGTCACTGAAAAAGGCTATCCGCCGACTGTTCGCGAAATTGGCGAAGCCGTTCAGTTATCTTCTACCTCAACTGTTCATGGCCATTTGTCCCGACTTGAAAAAAAGGGGTTGATCTTGCGAGATCCTACAAAACCCAGAGCCATTGAATTAACTTCTTCCGGTCTTGAAAAAATCGATGTTCAGCCAGCATCCATTCCGATGCTTGGTGTCGTAACTGCGGGAGAACCGATTTTAGCAGTGGAAGATGCATCCGATTTCTTTCCGATTCCGCCAGATTTAGCAAATAGTACCGGTAGTTTGTTTATGTTGACGATCCGAGGAGAAAGTATGATCAATGCTGGCATCCTTGACGGCGATCAAGTGATCGTTCGCAAACAACAAAGTGCGCAAAATGGTGATATTGTGATCGCTATGACAGATGAAGATGAAGCTACTTGCAAACGATTCTATAAAGAAAAGAATTACATTCGTTTACAACCGGAAAATGATTACTTAGAACCAATCATTTTGCCTGACGTAACGATTTTAGGATTGGTTGTTGGGTTGTATCGACATCTGCTTTGATGCTCAACGAGCTGACTAGGAAATCTTCGTTTTTACGAAGATTTTTTTTCTTTCCTCTTTACAAACCGAACAAACATTCGTATAATAAGTATACAAACATAAGTTCGTATTATTTAAGGAGTGAATGAGATGAAAGCAGTTCGTCGATTTGGTTTTATGTTATGGGTTTTATTGATGGGTATTGTTATTGGCTATTTTGGCGTTCTAAGTGCTGTTCTGATTTTTTGTCCTCTAATGATGCTTTGGTTCATGCTATGGGATGAAAAGAAATTCCGCCAAGCAGAGCGCAAACGTAACCGCCATTATTATCACGATCATGATTTTTATCGTTACGAACCATGATCCTTCCCCTACATACGCCATAAGGCAGAAGAAACAAAAAAGGACTCCTGCGAGTCCTTTTTTGTTTCTTCTTTTTTAGTATTCCATTAACGTCTTGATTTCAACACCTTGGATTTTATCTCTTCCATGTAAATCCATTAGTTCGATCAAAAAGGCACAGCCCACAACGATACCGCCTAGTTTTTCTACGAGTTCAATCGTTGCTTTGATCGTTCCGCCAGTTGCTAGTAGATCGTCACAAATCAGGACACGTTGTCCTGGTTTGATAGCATCGGCATGCAACGTCAAAACATCCACGCCATACTCTTTTTCATACTCTGCTTCAATGGTTTCCCGTGGCAATTTGCCTTTTTTACGTACTGGGGCAAAGCCGACACCTAACTGGTACGCAACTGGGCAACCAACGATAAATCCGCGGGCTTCTGGTCCTACCACCATATCGATGCCTTTTTCTTGTGCATACTCAACGATCTGCTGTGTCGCATAACGATACGCTTCTCCATCAGCCATTAGCGGCGAGATGTCCCGAAAAATAATTCCCTCTTGGGGATAATCCGGAATACTAGCAATATACTCTTTTAAATCCATTTTTTTTCCTCCTAGACTGTCAACCACTGACGTAGGGTTGATAAATCACTCATTAATAAAAATTCTTCTGTTTTGATCATTTTTTGTCGTTGCTGATACAAATGACTCTCTGTCAGCGGACGAGAAACAGGATCAGCCGTTTTATTCAAAACACCATCTTGTATTGTAACAAATTCCAGCTCAGAAAACACCTGAATCATAAAAATAAGTAATTTTTCTGGAATTTTTAGATAGTTAGCGACCATCTTTAATTTGTAGCGAATATCCAAACGAGGCTGCTGCTTGATCAATTGAAAAAGCCGACCATATTGCTCTCTGGTGCCTACCCCGTCTAAATAGGCATCTTCCGTCGAGTAAAACACAAACGCAATTCTTGAAGCATGAAGCGCTTGAACGACCTCTTTGATCACAGCAATATCAGCAGGACAATCTAAAAACGCGATCTCTTGGAACGGACCAGCACAAAATGTATCTTTCACAGCAGCCACCGAGTCGAATAAGATCGTTTGTCCACAAAATCCTTGCAGCTCTCGAGGCAGTTTCTTATTGAAAACGACCCCTAATGTTTCATTTCCCAGAGAGACACCTTGCCGACTCCTTTTCGAACGATAATCAAACAACTGCAGCCCTTCCACTGCAAAGTCATCCAACATCAGCTGCGGTTTTTTGTTGCCATTCCATTCATTGATTGAAAGCTGACCAACGATCGATAGTCGATCATTTTCAAACTCTACTGAGTCTTTTCCAAAACCAAAGCCAATCACATCTAGCTGTAGATTGGACTCATCTGTCATCACTAACTTCAAGTGCTGGTTTTCGGTACCAATCTGGCGGGCATTTTGAGTCGATAAATTGGAAAACAGAAATTTCGGTAACGGATTGTCCGTTCCGAAAGGCGCTAAAACGTTTAAAGACTCAATAAAGTTGATCGATACTTCCGCCAATGGCAGTTCCTCATCGATCGCTAAGGGGATTCCCTGACTAAGATCAATTCCATTTTCTTCCACATAGCGATTCATCTGAGCTTGTAACATGTCCAAATGATCAATCGGGATACTTAAGCCGACCGCCGCATGATGACCACCAAAACTGGTAAACATGTCTTTCATCGTAGCCAACATTTCAAATAGATTCAACGCAGCGACACTTCTACCTGACCCTTTTGCTAACCCATTTTCTTTTTTGGTCAAAACGATCACGGGCTGTCCGGTACTTTGCATGATACGTCCAGCTACGATTCCTAAAACCCCTTCGTGCCAGTTATCACCTACGACCAGATGAACATGATTGGCAGGGTCGATTTTTTCTTGCGCTTCTTTCATGATTTCTTCAACGAAAGTTTTTCGCTGCTGATTGATCGTATCTAATGTCTTGGCTAAGGTTACTGCTTCTTCTTCATCAAATGTGGTTAACAAACGAACAGCAGGATTAGGATCTTCCAACCGACCAATTGCATTGAGGCGGGGGCCAACAGCAAAACCAATATCGGTTTCGTTGACTGTTCGTTTTTTCAACCCACTGACCGTCAACAACTCATTCAAACCAAGCCGATCAGTTTGTTGGATCATTTTCAGGCCATTGCTGACTAGTAGTCGATTCTCATCTGTCAAAGAAACCATATCAGCAATCGTCCCAATTGCAACAAGGTCCAGCAGTTCGACGGGCACTTCTTCTAATAGGGCACAAGCCACTTTAAATGCGACACCGACTCCCGCTAAATCACCAAACGGATAGTTTCCTTCAGGGTGACGGGGATGAACGATGGCAAAGGCTTCTGGGAGTTCTGCAGGAAGTTCATGGTGATCCGTCACGATCACATCGACCCCTTGCCCTTGAGCATAAGCAATTGCCTCATGTCCAGATACCCCATTATCAACGGTGATGATCAATTGAGTCCCTGCCGCAATTTTATCTTGATAGACAGTTATGTTGGGACCATACCCATCTGAAAAGCGATTGGGCAGATAATATTCAGCTTCAGCCCCTAGCAACTCCAGTGTTTCTTTTAATACGGTGGTGCTCGTAATCCCATCTGCGTCATAGTCGCCATAAATCAAGATCCGCTCACCATTTAAAATGGCTTCATGGATCCGTTCCACGGCCTTATCCATATCATGAAAGAGAAACGGATCATGAAGGTATTGCAGATCCGTTGATAAAAAAGCGTCTAGCGCTTCTGCTGTTCGAATATTTCTTTGCCATAGCAACGCGCCGATGCGCTCAGGAATCTTTCTTGCTTGGATCAATTCTTTAAATACAGGGGTAGCTTCGCTATCTTGCGGTCGCACCCAATGAAAATTTGCACGTTTCACCAAATCACTCCTAACTAGGTTATTATAGCAAAGTTTATGTAAAAAGGAAAAACAACGAAAGAAACAATTTATTTTTTCATGTCACAAAAAAGAGCTTGCAGCGAACGATGCGCCGGCAAACTCTTTTCTTAATTGCTCTCATGTATTCTAGGCTTGCGATTCAAAAGACTTCATTTCTTCATCAATCGTTGGCGGCGTTGAGGCGCCTGCAGCACGTGACGAAAGTTGCGCTTCTTGATCGTCGAGTTGTTGCTGCCTAGCTGCTAACTCCGCCTGCTTGTTGGTATATTCTCGTTCCAAGGCTTCTCGTTCATCTTGCAGAACTTTCTCGTTATTCGTGCGATAATCCGAGAGCTCTTTTCTCAATTGTTTTAGTTCTTTTTTTTGACGGAACATTGCACTTGTGGAAACCAGCAACAAAATCAATGCGCCTAACAAAGCAGAACCAATAATGACTAAGATCAGTGGCGATTGAATCGTTGTGAAGCCAAAATTGATCGGAACAGTCATATTGTTTGCAACCGCAAATAAAACGATCACTAAAATCAGTAAAATACCAACGATAACACGCCATTGATTTTTCATGGGTTTCAACTCCTATTTTTTGTTGAACATCGTTCCTGCCATATAATCCCCGATTGCAGGAAACAGTGTATACAGTTTTGCTGCCGCCCCTAAAATATGTGGGCGATTGATTTCTCGTTTTGGATGAATCATGGCTTTGACGATCGTTTGTGCCAATTTGTTTGGTTCAAGGACAAGGCTGCCCACCGATGATAAGTAACTACCGCTAGGATCTGCTTGGTCAAAGAATGCCGTTTCGATCGGCCCTGGGTTGACCGTTGTTACGTTAATCCCCAGTGGTTTTAGTTCTAAACGTAAGGCGTTAGAAAAACCAAGTACAGCAAATTTCGTTGCAGAGTAAACTGCGGTCTTCGGCGTAGCTATCTTACCCGCAATTGAAGCAACGTTTATGATATGACCATGCTTTTGTTCAGCCATTTGAATCGCAACTTGCTGAGTCAAAACCATCATCCCAAGTACATTGACTTCAAACATATTACGGATGACCGCAGGATCCATCTCTGTAAACTCTTGAAAGATCCCGTAGCCAGCATTATTGACAAAGACATCGATCTTTCCGACTTTCTCACTGATTTTTTCTAATAAGCGCTCCACGCTTTCAGGATTTGCTACGTCCAATTGAAACGCATACGCTTCTTTGCCGCTTAATTCCATACATTGTTCTTTGACTTTTCCGATCAAATTCGTTCTCCGGGCACAAGTCACGACGATCGCACCACGTTTTGCGGCTTCATAACAGATTTGTTCTCCAAGTCCGGCAGAACCACCTGTTACAACGACAACTTTATTCTCCAAGTTCATCTGATTCTTCCTCTCCGGCAAAAGGGATCTCGACAATATCAAAATCTTTGACGATCAACGTATTCGGAAATACTTCTTTTGCTTCATTTACTAAATTTGTAATATCTTTGCCAACATAGCGCGCGCTGATATGGGTCAATAGCAAACGCTTGGCGTGAGCTTCTTGGGCAACTTCAGCAGCTTGTCGCGTCGTCGAATGAAAATAAGCGCGAGCCAACTTGGCTTCTTCTTTGTTGAAGGTACTTTCATGTACCAAAACATCCGCATCTTTCGCTAAAAGCACGGCGTTTTGACATTTACGGGTGTCACCTAATATTGTCACGATCCGTCCTTTTTTGGCTTGACCTAAAAAATCTGCCCCATTGATTTGACGACCATCATCGAGGGTAACTACTTCACCTTTTTTCAAACGTCCGAAGACAGGACCAGGTTTCAGCCCAAGTTCAAGCAATGCTTGCACTTGCAACTCCCCTTGATGGCTTGCTTCGACAATACGATAGCCAAAACTATCAATCCCGTGATCAAGGCGCAGACAAGATACTTCAAATTGCTGATCTTTAAAAAGAATCCCTTCTTCTTCAATCTCAAAAAAATGCAATGGATAGCTGACTTTCGTCTGAGAAATCCGCAAAACGGTTTGAATGTATGCTTTGATCCCCTTGGGTCCATAAATCTCTAGAGGTGTGTCTCCGCCTTGAAAGGAGCGGCTGCTGATCAATCCTGGCAATCCATAAATATGATCACCATGAAGATGGGTAATAAAGATTTTTTCAATCTTTCTCGGTCTAATCGTAGAATGCAAGATCTGCATTTGTGTCCCTTCGCCACAATCAAAAAGCCAAACGGCATTGCGTTCATCTAATAATCGTAACGCAGTGCTGGTCACGTTTCGATGTTTCGCAGGCACTCCAGCACCTGTTCCTAAAAATTCTAATTCCATAAGCTTCTTTCCTTTCATCTCTTTCCAATTTTAGCGGAAAAGAAATCAAGTTGCAATTGAAGCTTGCGGTTTTTATTTCTCGGATTGGCTATCGGATTCATCGTTATGGGAATTTTTCCAATCCTCTTGAACACGTGCCTTGGTGGATTCTTCGACTTTTTTGGCCGTCTCGATCTCTGCCTCGACATCATCGTAGTCAAAACGAGTGATGTCACCGCCTAATTCATTCATGATCAGTTGGTTCAAAGGACGATTGTCCTCTTCATCGGCAATCAATAATAACCCCGTATCGCCTACACCAATTTGGTTTCCGACGTGTTCGAAGAGCATTTGCGCATTTTGGATCTCTTTTGCGTCACGAGTAGCACCGATCATACTACCGCCAAACCAGCCCAACATGATTCCCAAAGGCCCACCTAACACACCAACGAGCATCCCGATCAAACCACCAGTTGATGTCTTATTGTTTCCAGTAAAATCAAGAAAATCCTCGACTTTAAATTGATGCACGCCTTCATTGGTGTGGGTAAGAACCGCCATTTGCTCTCCTTTGATCTTTCGTTCCATATGCATCCGTTTCACTTCAGAAAAGGCTTGATACGCTTTGGCACTAGCATCAAAGTTCATTACAATGACTCGTTTTGACATAAAAATCGCTCCCTTTGGTTTATTTGTTCTTTTCTTTATTTTAACAGTAAATCATTTAAATGAAAAAAGAAACCAAAAAGAC
>NZ_NGLK01000003.1:0-3267 GCF_002141235.1 Enterococcus sp. 3C7_DIV0644
GGATGAAAGGGAGGATATTCATGTCTCGTGGTGGAAATAGAACAGGCGCGGGTAGATCAGCAATCAGAGGAAAAGAAATGAAAATTAAAGTTTCAGATAATATAATGGAACAGCTTGATCTTTTTTTTCCTGGAAAAACTGCTCAGGAAAAAATTAGAGAATGTCTTGAATACGGATTACAGAGAAAAGAAACAGATAGCAAAAAAATAATTAATAAAAGATTAAATGTAGTTGATTTGTTTTCTGGCGCAGGAGGATTATCTCGTGGATTTATGGATGCCGGATTTAATGTTAGATTAGGTATTGATTTTGATGATGCTGCTTTAAAAACTTTTAAAGCCAATCATGGAGATGCTGATATTATGAAACTTGATCTTTTTAATCATGAAAATTTGAAATTTATAACAGACTACTTATATGAGAGAGAGATTAACATTGATGTTTTAGTTGGGGGACCACCTTGTCAAGGTTATTCTTTAGCAGGGCCTCGAGATGAACATGATGAAAGAAACACATTATACGAGGCAATGGTAAAGCTTGCAAAAATGACTAAACCGAAAGTAGTTGTATTAGAAAATGTACCTGGATTATTGAAGTTATTCGATGGAAAAGGTGCTCGCCGTATAGTAGACGATTTTGAAGATTTGGGATACAATATGGACAAAAAAATTCTGTATGCTCCAGAATTTGGAGTACCTCAGATTAGAAAACGTGTTTTTTTTGTTGGAGTTCTTCCAAAATATGGGAATTTTAAGTATCCAGATCCTTTTCTAGAAAAAGATAATTTTATAACATGTGAAGACGCAATAAGTGACCTACCTTCACTTGAAGAAGATCTAGGAAATGAAAAATGTAAGTATATTAGCGAGCCTATTACAGAATATCAAAAATTTATGAGGGCTAATTCAAAAGAATTATACAATCATGTTGGAACACAGCACGAACAGAAGACTGTTGAATTGATAAGTATGGTACCTGAAGGGAAAAATTTTCGCTCTCTACCAGCTCCATTTAATACCATGTTTAAATATAATGAAGCATTGACTCGTTACCATAGTAAAAGACCTTCACTAACGATAAACACAGGACACCGGTCGCATTTTCACTATAAGTGGAATCGAATACCTACTGTTCGAGAAAGTGCTCGCTTGCAATCATTCCCAGATGACTTCATTTTTTATGGAAATAAATCTCAGCAATATAAGCAAGTTGGTAATGCAGTTCCTCCATTATTAGGAAAAGCAGTTGCATTAGAAGTAAAAAAAATCTTAGATATATGAGGAGCGCAATATGAATGGATAAATTAAAATATTTAGACTTATTTGCAGGTGCGGGAGGATTATCTGAAGGATTTCTTCAAACAAGTATGTTTAAAGATATAGCATCTGTAGAATGGTTAAAGCCTCAAGTGGATACATTGAGAAGAAGACTTAAAGATAAATGGGGGTGTATTGATTCTGATAATACAGTTATGCACTTTGACATTCAGAGAGAAGAAGAATTATTTAATGGATGGTCTGATTTAAAATTTGGTATGGGAAAAGGATTGGATTATTTTGTTGAAAAAGCAAATGGGATAGATATTGTTATTGGTGGCCCTCCTTGTCAAGCATATTCGATTGCTGGGAGAGTAAGAGATAGCAATGGAATGCGAGATGATTACAGAAATTATCTTTTTGAACACTATTTAAGCGTTGTTAAACGTTATGAACCCAAATTTTTCATTTTCGAAAATGTGCCTGGAATGTTGAGTGCTAGACCTGGTTTAGGACCGCTAATCAGTGAATTAGTAACGGAGGGATTTTCTAGCATCGGCTATGAAATAGTTGACTCACTAAAGAACTACGCAGTTGTTAATGCAAAAGACTATGGAGTTCCTCAATCAAGAAAAAGAGTTATTATTATTGGAGTAAATAAAAAATTTGTTTCAAAAGAAATTAATATTCAGGATGAATTAAAAAATTTTTATATAAATATACTACCTAAGTATAAATCGCAAAGAGAAATAACTGTTGAAGAAGCTATAGGGGATCTACAGAAGTTCAAACCTTTACGGGATAATGGAAGTCACTCACAAAAAGAAGCTTATGTACCTATTAATAATTCAGGGAGAATGATCAGCTGGCATAAACCGAGATATCACAGTTTAAGAGATATTGAAATATTTCATATGCTTGCAAAAGATATTGAAAAAGGCACTGGTTTATATTCGGATAGTAAAAAGTTAAGTGATCTTTATGAAGAAAAAGTAGGGTCTAAGAGTCCTATCCATCGATATCATGTGCTGAGGCCTAATAAACCAAGCACTACAATTATTGCTCATCTTTATAAGGATGGTAATCGTTTTATCCATTATGATTCTGAACAGAGCAGAACTATTACGCCAAGAGAAGCTGCTCGGTTGCAAACATTTGATGACGATTTTGAATTTATAGGATCTCAAGGTGCTACATATCAAATGATAGGAAACGCAGTTCCTCCTAAGTTAGCTAAAGCTATAGCACAAGCTATTAATGACTTATATAATACAATTATGGGCAAAATGTCTAAAAGCAATATAGTTTAGAAACTATGTTGCTTTTTTTTTGTAATAATGCGAAGATTATAAAATAAATGAGTACTTTAAAATTTATAAAAGGAAAAGGAGTATAAGATTATGTTATATTATCATTTTACAAATGATCTAAGGTTTGCTCAAGTGTACCAAAATATGGGGTTTGTGGCAAAGTACATAAAAAGTGGTGTTTGGGAACATCCAAAACAGACGTTAGAAAATGCAAAAAATGGATGGTTTCCAGTATATGAATTTTATTTTGGACTTTACAAAGGATCGCATAATGTTGATTTAATTTTAGATGGTAAGCAAAACTATGTCTTAGGAGAATTTATCAAAAAGTTTCAATTTCCTAATCCTAAGAACGATCGAAATGATAGCTATAAAAAAGAGTTAGCTAACAACCAATTGAACGCTCCTCTCAGAACCCTAATGCAGCTATTAGTTTATGGGTCTATTTATGAAGGAACTAATTGGGTTTACACAAACGTATTTAAGTACTATATAATAGCCAATGAAGAAGTTGCTAAAAATAGAGTGACAATTGGCGATTTGTACTCAAATATAAAAAACCAAAGCATAAATATAGAAGATATTGATTTTAGTAGCAATGTAACGGTTTCTGGAGGCGATCCTAGGAGGTTGGTAGGTCAGTTATTAGGAGTTTTAGAACCTTTAGACTATATTTCTATTGAAGATGATAAAATAGTTTT
>NZ_NGLK01000004.1:0-2356 GCF_002141235.1 Enterococcus sp. 3C7_DIV0644
TCTGCACTTCTTAGCCTCCTGCGTCCCTCCATTGCTCAAACAAAAACAACGGGTACAGGAATATCAACCTGTTGTCCATCGCCTACGCCTGTCGGCCTCGGCTTAGGTCCCGACTAACCCTGGGCGGACGAGCCTTCCCCAGGAAACCTTAGTCATTCGGTGGACAGGATTCTCACCTGTCTTTCGCTACTCATACCGGCATTCTCACTTCTAAGCGCTCCAGCAGTCCTCACGATCTACCTTCAACGCCCTTAGAACGCTCTCCTACCAATGCACCTTATGGTGCACTCCACAGCTTCGGTAAACTATTTAGCCCCGGTACATTTTCGGCGCAGGGTCACTCGACTAGTGAGCTATTACGCACTCTTTAAATGGTGGCTGCTTCTAAGCCAACATCCTAGTTGTCTGTGCAACCCCACATCCTTTTCCACTTAATAGTTATTTGGGGACCTTAGCTGGTGGTCTGGGCTGTTTCCCTTTCGACTATGGATCTTATCACTCACAGTCTGACTCCCGGATATGAATGAATGGCATTCGGAGTTTATCTGAATTCGGTAACCCGAGATGGGCCCCTAGTCCAAACAGTGCTCTACCTCCATCATTCTCAATTCCGAGGCTAGCCCTAAAGCTATTTCGGAGAGAACCAGCTATCTCCAAGTTCGTTTGGAATTTCTCCGCTACCCACACCTCATCCCCGCACTTTTCAACGTACGTGGGTTCGGTCCTCCAGTGCGTTTTACCGCACCTTCAACCTGGACATGGGTAGATCACATGGTTTCGGGTCTACGACAACATACTCATTCGCCCTATTCAGACTCGCTTTCGCTGCGGCTCCGTCTCTTCAACTTAACCTCGCATGCTATCGTAACTCGCCGGTTCATTCTACAAAAGGCACGCTATCACCCATTAACGGGCTCTAACTTGTTGTAGGCACACGGTTTCAGGATCTATTTCACTCCCCTTCCGGGGTGCTTTTCACCTTTCCCTCACGGTACTGGTTCACTATCGGTCACTAGGGAGTATTTAGCCTTGGGAGATGGTCCTCCCGGATTCCGACGGAATTCCTCGTGTTCCGCCGTACTCAGGATCCTCCTAGGTGTTATCCAAATTTCGCCTACGGGGTTTTTACCCTCTTTGACATACTTTTCCAAGTATTTCGACTATCTGAATAGACTACCATATCGGAGTCCTACAACCCCAACAAGCAAGCTTGTTGGTTTGGGCTTTTCCCGTTTCGCTCGCCGCTACTCAGGGAATCGAATTTTCTTTCTCTTCCTGCAGGTACTTAGATGTTTCAGTTCTCTGCGTCTACCTCGACTGCGCTATGTATTCACGCAGACGTAACATCCTATAAAAGATGCTGGGTTTCCCCATTCGGAAATCTCTGGATCATAGCTTACTTACAGCTCCCCAAAGCATATCGGTGTTAGTCCCGTCCTTCATCGGCTCCTAGTGCCAAGGCATCCACCGTGCGCCCTTATTCACTTAACCTTTGACCTTACGGTCGGTTTTGAGTACTTCTTCTAGCGATAGAAGGTTGCTCAAGAAAATAAGCGTTGAACTTATTAAAAAACTCTTTTAACATTTCAACTCGGTGTGTGTTACTTGTTTTGATTTTTTCTTCGATATCCAGTTTTCAATGAACAAAGCATAACGACCATTGTCGTTAATGGAGCCTAGCGGGATCGAACCGCTGACCTCCTGCGTGCAAAGCAGGCGCTCTCCCAGCTGAGCTAAGGCCCCGGGTATTTACTTGAGAGTAGACCTCTCAAAACTGAACAAAGGCAAACGATGTGTAGTCTTCCGAAATATTCCTTAGAAAGGAGGTGATCCAGCCGCACCTTCCGATACGGCTACCTTGTTACGACTTCACCCCAATCATCTATCCCACCTTAGGCGGCTGGCTCCAAAAAGGTTACCTCACCGACTTCGGGTGTTACAAACTCTCGTGGTGTGACGGGCGGTGTGTACAAGGCCCGGGAACGTATTCACCGCGGCGTGCTGATCCGCGATTACTAGCGATTCCGGCTTCATGTAGGCGAGTTGCAGCCTACAATCCGAACTGAGAGAAGCTTTAAGAGATTAGCTTAGCCTCGCGACTTCGCAACTCGTTGTACTTCCCATTGTAGCACGTGTGTAGCCCAGGTCATAAGGGGCATGATGATTTGACGTCATCCCCACCTTCCTCCGGTTTGTCACCGGCAGTCTCGCTAGAGTGCCCAACTAAATGATGGCAACTAACAATAAGGGTTGCGCTCGTTGCGGGACTTAACCCAACATCTCACGACACGAGCTGACGACAACCATGCACCACCTGTCACTTTGCCCCCGAAGGGGAAGCTCTATCTCTAGAGTG
>NZ_NGLK01000005.1:0-1017 GCF_002141235.1 Enterococcus sp. 3C7_DIV0644
ATGGGGATTACCCGCAATGGGTCGTTGATTCAGAAGCCGATCAAGGCGGGTATTATGAAGACTTGCTCGTACCGAATTATCGCATCGTCTTACGCCTGTCTCTTATACACATCTAGATGTGTATAAGAGACAGGATCAAGGCGGGTATTATGAAGACTTGCTCGTACCGAATTATCGCATCGTCTTACGCTTTGTTCCACGATATACACATCTAGATGTGTATAAGAGACAGTTTGAGTATATAATTACCAAATAGTGGTCTATTTATGTAATAGTATAGAAAAGAATCTCTTGAAAAAGGAGTGGAGTGGATGAGAGAGCTGCAATTGGCCTTCATCAGCAACCGCACAACCTGTCTCTTATACACATCTAGATGTGTATAAGAGACAGATATTGTTCAACCTATTGATAAAGTTTCCAATCCTTACAAAAAATTTAGTAATCATTCTGAAAAACAATTTTTCTTTTGTAAGAAAGACACAGCTAAAAAGAATTTTATATTCTGTTATTGATAATCATCTTCACCTGAGAAGTGACGAAGAAATAATTTGGATAATTTGGATGTTCAAATCGTTAGGACTTTCTATGTCAATAGATTATATAAAAAAAATACTAAGATCTGAAAATTGGATAGCTATTATTATTTTGCTGGATATATTGGCTGAGAGAAAAAAAGAAATCGGTATTAAACGAGAATTATCAAAATTTAGAGAAAAATTCAAAGAAGAATACTTTGTTGGAGATGCTGAAGAAAATATGAATAGTGAAGTTTGGCTTATAGCGTATGAAATAGACTTTCATAGATGGTTAAACACTGGTGGAAATGAAAATGAAAAATTTGTTGAAGCTCGAAAAAGCCCTTTTTTTAAAGAGCTAAGAAAAAGAAATATTTCTTTTTATGATTCAAATTATCAGTATGAAATAATTGCTCAAGGTATTTTGCAAAATAACAATACACATCTAGATGTGTATAAGAGACAGATATAAAAGAGCAAAATCCGAATTGGCAAACTCAAA
>NZ_NGLK01000006.1:0-1015 GCF_002141235.1 Enterococcus sp. 3C7_DIV0644
CAAATACCCAATATATATTTAATAGCCTTGAAAGCTGTCTCTTATACACATCTAGATGTGTATTGTTATTTTGCAAAATACCTTGAGCAATTATTTCATACTGATAATTTGAATCATAAAAAGAAATATTTCTTTTTCTTAGCTCTTTAAAAAAAGGGCTTTTTCGAGCTTCAACAAATTTTTCATTTTCATTTCCACCAGTGTTTAACCATCTATGAAAGTCTATTTCATACGCTATAAGCCAAACTTCACTATTCATATTTTCTTCAGCATCTCCAACAAAGTATTCTTCTTTGAATTTTTCTCTAAATTTTGATAATTCTCGTTTAATACCGATTTCTTTTTTTCTCTCAGCCAATATATCCAGCAAAATAATAATAGCTATCCAATTTTCAGATCTTAGTATTTTTTTTATATAATCTATTGACATAGAAAGTCCTAACGATTTGAACATCCAAATTATCCAAATTATTTCTTCGTCACTTCTCAGGTGAAGATGATTATCAATAACAGAATATAAAATTCTTTTTAGCTGTGTCTTTCTTACAAAAGAAAAATTGTTTTTCAGAATGATTACTAAATTTTTTGTAAGGATTGGAAACTTTATCAATAGGTTGAACAATATCTGTCTCTTATACACATCTAGATGTGTATAAGAGACAGGTTGTGCGGTTGCTGATGAAGGCCAATTGCAGCTCTCTCATCCACTCCACTCCTTTTTCAAGAGATTCTTTTCTATACTATTACATAAATAGACCACTATTTGGTAATTATATACTCAAACTGTCTCTTATACACATCTAGATGTGTATATCGTGGAACAAAGCGTAAGACGATGCGATAATTCGGTACGAGCAAGTCTTCATAATACCCGCCTTGATCCTGTCTCTTATACACATCTAGATGTGTATAAGAGACAGGCGTAAGACGATGCGATAATTCGGTACGAGCAAGTCTTCATAATACCCGCCTTGATCGGCTTCTGAATCAACGACCCATTGCGGGTAATCCCCAT
>NZ_NGLK01000007.1:0-1010 GCF_002141235.1 Enterococcus sp. 3C7_DIV0644
TTTCAGAGACTCAATATTTATCAATGATTAACAAATTAGGATAGTCAAAATCTGGTCCTGTCTCTTATACACATCTACATTTCTGATACTTCTCTGTATTCAGTTATCTTATATATTGATTTTGCTGCCTCAACTAAAGTATTTAAAATCTCATCTTGAGGGACATTATCACCTCTATGGAAGCCAAAAGCAAAACTTGGTATTTCTTCACACATGATTTGTACAAAATCATCAATCCTTTGTTGCAAGATGTCTTTTCCACAAATATCAAAATCAATATGATAGGAATGAAAACTGTCTCTTATACACATCTCTTCATAAATATTTACTATATCCCAATTCACCTTTATTTAACCTCCTAATGCTTGAATCAAAGTTAATTTTGAATGCAACTTTGATATAATTTCTTTTTTACTTTTTAAAGGCATCAATATCACTATAATATTTAGTTTATTTATAAGAGGATGCTCCTTACTTTTGTCATCAAATCTTTTTTTTCTGTCTCTTATACACATCTCGATGTGTATAAGAGATCACTATAATATTTAGTTTATTTATAAGAGGATGCTCCTTACTTTTGTCATCAAATCTTTTTTTTAATTTGTACACTTCATCTTCAAACTCTTTAGAAAATTTTTCGAAATCTAATTCATATGAATCCAGTGTCGATGTTTCGTATGCACAAAACATCGGAATTACTATATTATTTAGTTGCTCAGAGAGACTTGTATATCTATTCAACAATTCAATCCAATGTTCAGAATCAAATCCCATAGAATCCAGCATTTTATATGAATCAGTTATTCTTTTGGATATTATATTAAATTCACTATTAAAATAATCCGTATTAAAGTGTTCAAAAAGATCTTGTACTAATGCATCAACTCCATTTATTCCACTTGTGTATATCTTAGACTCCCCAAGCCAAAGAGTCATACTTTCAGTATTAATATGTATAGAATCAAAGCCATGAACAGCATGTCCAAATGAATCTTTAAAATGGATTTTAG